>JAWKPL010000001.1:0-330000 GCA_041390685.1 Dehalococcoidia bacterium
ATGCGGGGTGACTCCCAGCAACTCATTATGCATGCTGGGATCTGCCGGGCTCGAGTGGATTTCGGATCCCGCTGCGAAGACGTGAACCCGAATGAGCGTCAGCGGGTGTAGGGTACTGACCGCCCTCGATCGCCGCATCAGCGGCGGCGAGCTCTTCAAAGTTCCACGACGCGAGCTGCTTGCGGAATGCGCGTTCAGCTGCCGTCCACGGCACATGGACCGGGCACACCCGGTCCCAGTCGCACGGGCCGCCTCGCAGAACGCAGACCTCGGCGCGGAACGGCCCCTCGATCGCCTCAACGACCTCAAGCAGCGTGATCTCGTCCGGCGGCCGCGCCAGCTCGTACCCGCCCTCGGGGCCGGCCGTCGCCAGCAGGAACCCGCGTTGGACGAGGCTGCCGAGGATCTGCGGGAGGTAGCGCGGAGGTACGTCGGTGACGGTCGAGACTTCACGCGCCTTCCTTCGGCCGCGCCCATGGTGCCGCGCGAGTTCGAGAACGGCGCGGACCGCGTAGTCCCCTCGGCGCGTCAGGCCGGACTCCATCACGCCCTCCCGATGGTAATCCGATCGCGCCCGGCGACGACTGCTCCGGCCCCTCCGCTGGCACTCTCACTGAGCGCCGAGACGAGATCGACGCGGAGCAAGCGGTCGTCCGGCATCAGGCGATATGCAATGTCCTGCTGGTGGCGTCGAGAGACGGAGGCCGGCGCCCACCGGGGCGCCTCGTCACGCGCCGCGTCCGCCGCGGCGACGCGCACCGCTCGCTGCGAGATGCGGTCGGTGAAGACGGCCGCCATCCTGCCACGCTCGTCGATGTGCAGCCGGCCGCTGCCTACGGTGAGGCCGATCGTCGACGCGATCGCGTCAGCCGCACATCGAGCGGTCTCCACGACCACATCGAGCCGGTCTCGGTCCACCGGGCGCTCGAGGTTCAGCGCCGAGAGCCCGGCCAGGGCCATGCGCACACCGAGTGTGATCCCGGCGCAGCGATGCCCGTGTGCACCCGCCGCTCGACGAATGAGCGCCTGCAACGACGGCGGCCCGTCAGCCGAGAGCTGGAACTCCTGGATGAGGGCGCTCGCGAGTGTGGGGACCTCGTCGGCGGCGATGCTCAACAACGCCCGGCCGTCCATCGATACGAGGTGCGCCTGCATCGGCATACCAGGCTCAAGGTAGATCGAAGCGCCCAGCGCATCGTCCCTGAAGCCCTCGACGACGACGATGTCGACGCGACTCTGGAGCGGCTCGATCGCGCCTTCAAGGGTCTCCGGTTTGGACCGGGTGAGCCAGCCGTCAGCACCACCGAACAGCACCACGGCCGCCCCGGCGCGGGCGAAGCGGTCGCTGTCGGAGCCAGCGCGATCAGGCGTAATCCCGTGATGCGAGTGTTTGAGTGCTGCGACAACGTACCCTCGCCCCGCGAGCTCCTCGATCAGGCGGCTCGCGAGCAGCGTCTTGCCGACGTTCCGGCCAGGCGCCGTGATCCGAACAATCGGCAATGACGGGGGCACGACGCTAGACCGCCCCTCTTCGTTGCCGCTGGCCGATGAAGACCACGACGGCTGCGGCACCCAGTGCCAGGGCAATCACCGCCACGATCAGGATCTGGGCGCCGCCGAATCCGCTGACGGTGGCGCCCGTTCCGATCCCCAGCTCAATCCATGGGGCGATGGACTTGACGCCGTCGCGATCGCCGGCGCCGCCGTTCCAGACGGCAAAGGCGATGTTCGTGGTCGAGCCAACATCGAAACCCGCCTCGCTCGCCTCGGCGGCCTTGAGGGGGCGGACAAAGAGCGCGCGCCAGTGGCCGTCGCGCCACTCACCACTCCCGGACACATCTTGCAAGTCCGCGTGCGTGAGCGTCCCGAAGCTCTCGGCGATCAGGTTCTCGATCGGGGAAGCGTGATCCTGCTGCGCCAGTGGGTTGCCGACGTATGTCGCCGGCCGATAGATCGGGTCATCTGCGTTCGGATAGAAGTCGACGACCGTGTTCGGGTAGCGGGTTCGCGAGGTGGCGAACCCACCGGCGATGTCGCTCTCCCAGACAGCCTTCCACTGCCAGATGTTCACAGGCGAGCCTGCTGCACCCATCGTGAACGGAGGGAGCACGGACGCGGCCACCGCGGGGAACATCACCGCGGCTGCATCGGAAAACTCGATGACCCCATTGACCGCGTCGTCAGGCTTGTCGTCGGCCCACTCGAGCAGCAGGTACAACTGCTGAGCGTCATACAGGGCGCGCACGGTCACTGCCTGCACCGTGCCGCCGCCGAACGGGGGCGTGATGTTCTGCGCCGACAGCGGCACTTGCTGCGAGGGCGCGCGGTCCCAAGCGGGACTCCAGGGGGCGTCCGGTGAAATCGCGGCACGCGTGGAGCGGGCGTCGAGGCGCGGCACCTGCGATCGTACCGGGACGACGTTCACTGCTCCCACCGCCGCGGCGATCAATAGCGCGAGGACGACGGAGCGCGCGCCCGCGAGACGGGGGAGGCTACGAGTGGGCGGCGAGGACACGTTCAGCCTCCTCTCGACTCTCGAACAGTGGAAGATTTGCAGCCTCGGCGCTGGGGAGCTCGGCCATCGGGCAGCTCAGATCGCCGGGCTCATCGGCAATCAGCACGGGCTCGTCGCGGTAGCGTCGAACGGTGCCGAGGCGCAGGAAGCGTTCCTCCCATGAGCTGAAGGCGACGAGCAGATCGCCAGCGGCACCGTACGCCGAGGTCGCGCCGGTCAGGGCCGTGCGCCGCCCGATCACCGGCGCCCAGCGCGCAAGGTGGTCGCGGAGGAAGGAGCGCTGCGCATCGCGGCAGATTCGGACGTGCTCCGCCTCCCCGCGCTCCCGCGCGTGAGCTTCCTTGAGCGCGAGCAGGAACATGAACTCGAGCTCGAGCGCGAGGTGGTCATGGCGCTCGCCGGCGGGGTCGAGGCCGAACGCCCGGTAGAAGCCGGCGATGTCGGCGAGCTGCGCGTTCTGCTCGAAGATCTGTCGCGCGCTGAACGCCGTCTCCCAGAGCGGGCACTCGTCCGAGTAGGTGATTGAGAACGTCGACTGGAACACGTGCTCGAGCTCGGGCGGCAGCCAGTCGGTGAGCGCGGCGGCGAGGGCTGCAACCCCGTGTCGAATGTCGCCGTCCAGCAGATCGGCCGCGGCGATGGCGTGGGGCAGTAGCGCCGTTCGCTGCTCGTTGACGTCGCTCGTCGGGTACGAGAACACGAGCGCGAGCAACCGGTAGAGGTTCGCGCGCGCGAGGCTCCGTTCCTCTGCAGAACATCTGATCACCGGAATCCCTCCTCTCGCCGTTCCTCTCCAGAACGGCTAGATCGAGTTGAGGTACTGTGGCGCGCGCTCGAAGAACGGCTCGCGCACGGTCACGCGCACGATCTCCTGGCCGGCGCTATCGAAGCCGATCACGGTGTCGTTGAAGAGCTCGTACACCTCGCCGCCGACATTCACTTCGGCGATCTTTTCGCCGTCGATGACGTCGAACGAGAAGATGATGCGTTGCGTCACGCGGAAGAGCTGCAGCACGGCAAGCGCGCGGCGCGACGGCCGGGTGTAGGCCGCGATCGCGTCGTCGACACCTGGACCGAACATCTGGCGCAGGTACGGGCGCGGGACCCACCGCGGCGGAATGTAGTAGACGTTCGGCTGCGTGCCGAACTGCGGGTAGAGCGGCAGCGCCATCTTCTCTTCGTGCACGAGGTAATAGAGCGGGTGCCCAGGATCGGGCGTCCAGGTGCCGTCGGACTCGACCTGCACGAGGCCCTGCAAGCGAATCTTCCCGGGACAGACCGCCATGCAACGCGTCTCCATCGGCAGGCCCTCCGTCAGGGGGTCGGTGCCCTCGACGCGCGGGTAACAGGCGATGCACTTCTCGGAGGTGCGCGTGTCGGGCCGGTACATGGGCTTCTTGTAGGGGCATTGCTCGACGCACTTGCGGTAGCCGCGGCAGCGCTCCTGGTCGATGAGCACGATGCCATCCTCGGGGCGCTTATAGATCGCGTTCCGCGGGCATGCCGCGAGACATCCGGGATAGGCGCAGTGGTTGCAGATGCGCTGGAGGTAGAAGAACCACGTCTCGTGCACGGGGAGCGAGACGCCATCGGCGAGCTGGGATCCCGAGACGGCCGCGTCCTCGTGGATGTTGGGCGAGGTCCACTCCTCGTCGGCGGGAATGTAGCCGACCGCCTGCTGTCCGGTTCCGGCGAGTCGGGCGGCGTCGAAGATCGTGGCTCCATCGTAGGAGCCGTAGGGGGCGCGAGCGGACGGGCTGCCGCTCCACGTCTGCGCCCCCGGGTTGGACTGCTCGATCAGATCAAGCGTCTTGAGATCCCAGTTCTGGGGGTAGCCTCCGTAGGGCTTTGTCTCGACGTTGTTCCACCACATGTCCTCCTGCCCCGGCGAGAAGGTCCAGGTGGACTTGCACGCCATCGTGCAGGTCTGGCAGGCAAGACAGCGGTTGATGTTGAAGACCGCCGCGAACTGCCGGTCGGGCGCGGCCTGCGCAAAGCGGTAGTCCATCTCGCGGCCGAGTTGCCAGTTGTAGACCTTCGCCATCTCAGGACTCCTCTCCGGCGGGACCCATCACGTCGTCGACGAGCGATTCGACGTAGTCCGCACCGCGCTCGAGGTAGACGCCGTGCGGCGCCGCGAAGGTCGGCGTCGTGAAGATGCTCAGTACGCGCCGCCGACTCCAGCCGAGGAGCGCGAACTCCTCCACGATCGCCCGCGCCATGGCTGCCATGCCGTCGTGGCCGGGCGTGACGAGCCGGACCACGGTCGGCTCGTAGGGATCGGTCGGCTCTGCGGCCTTCTCGCGCCCCGACTGGGCGAGTAATGGCTGTCCAGCGCTCTGGTCCCGGCTGTGCAAATCGCTCATGAGACGAAACCGCCCCCCAGGTACTTGAGCATCCGTGCGTCCTCGCCCCCCGGCGCGTTGCCGCTCTGGCCGGGCGCCCAGGGGCTCTGCCGATCGACCCCGCCGGCCTCTGAGCGCGTCACGCGGATGAGCGCCTCTTTCGGCACGGTGTTGATCGCGTGGTTGTCGACGTCGAAGCCGAAGATGAAGCCCATGCCCGCAGCGCGCTTGTGAAACAGCGTGTCCGTCTGATGCATGGGCGGCGCCCAGCCACGGGTGATGCTCTGCTGGCTGCCGTAGCGGAAGGTCGCCTGATAACCCGTGGTCTCCGAGAGCGCACGGCCATCCGGCCGCGTCTCGTGGGCGCGTACGGTGCGCGGCGTCGACATGAAGCCGATGTGCTTCAGCATCGTCACGCCGTACGGATACGAGGGGTTGTAGCTGACGCGCACCTGCAGCCGGGCCACCTCGTAGAAGCCGTCGCCCTCGTGTGCGCCGCGGTACGGTCGATCGGCCGGGTTCGCGTCGACCCAGACGAGGTCGCCGTCGTCGATGCCGAGATCCTTGGCGGCCTGAGGGTTCATGTGCAGCTGTGAGTCGTTGAGCAGCGGCAGTCGCGTGTCACGACGGTGGGGATCCCCGAAGTTGGCCGACCAGATCGAGTGCCAGTCCACGACCGACCAGGACGAATGCACGCTATGGCGGCTCTTCGGCGTGAGGCACACGAACTGGAAGCCCTGCTCCCAGAGCGGGTTGGTCGTCTGCTTCGCCTCGGCCCACGACATGGCGACATTCCGGACTGTGCGCAGGTCGGCATCGAGCTCGTCCGCGGCGATCCCATAGCTCTGCGGTCGAATGAAGCGGCTCGTCGAAACGATCACGTTGGGCATGTATTGCGTGGCTTCCACCGCCTCGCGATGGACGATCATGTTCTCGCCGTATTCGATCGCCTCGGGAATGTCGACGTAGGCGTGCAGCCGTCCGGTGTCCGTGTAGAACGGCAGGCTGTCCTTGATCTGCTCCCAGAAGGGGATCCGCGGATACGTGCGGTACATCATCAGTGCGGTGCCGGGCACGCCGTACTTGCCGGCGAGAATGTCGGCGGTCGTGTAGCCGGCCGTCGTGAACGAGGCGTCCAGCACGCGGTCGAGGTAGACTTCCGGCCGGCCCTCGGTTGCGAACTTGAAGTGGTCGGCGAAGCGTTGTTCGCCGGTGCGCGCGCTCAGGGCACGCGCGACCCCCGCAAAGACGGCGAGATCGTCGCGCGTGTCATGGAGCGGCTTGATACCCCCCTTCCAGATCTGGAGGAAGGGGTTCGAGCAGGAGCCGCCCATCTCGGGCGCTTCCATCTCGAGCCAGGAGTTCGCGGGCAGCACGACGTCGGCAAACTCGGCGGAGCCCGTCCACTCAATCTGCTGGTCGACGATCATGTCGACCTTCGGGTTGACGTTGCGAACGAGTTCGTAGGCCCACTTTGCCTGATTGATCAGGTTCGCGTTGTTGTACCAGATGAGCTTGGTCGGGGTCGGCATGTGTGTGTGGCCGGTGAAGACGCGCCGACCCTTCGGCGTATCGACGATCAACGGCCGGTCGCCGTAGCCCCAGTAGCTGACGTCTTCACCCTCGATCGTGTGTCGCAGTACGTTCGGGGTGAACGTGTAGCGGTCGGTCTCGTCGAGCAGCGGGTTGAACGGGTCCTCGTTCACGTAGCCGCCCACGCCCGGGCCGTGCCACGGCGCGGCGTGGAAGATCCCGCCTTTGTAGTTCCCAGCCCATGTGCTGACGCCGGCCCCCGATTCGCCGATGCTGCCCGTGAGCATGGCCAGCAGGTAGGTCGCGCGGTTGTGGAGCGTCGCGTGGAACCAGTGGTTCACGCCCTCGCCAATGTGGATGCCCATCGGGCGAATAGTCGCGACGTCCTCAATGAACTGCTCAACGAGGTTGCGTGGGGCACCGGTGATGTCCAGGACCGTGTCGAGGTCGTAGTCCGCCAGGTGCTCGCGATACATCGCGAAGACCGTCATGACCTCGACGCTGCTGCCGTCCGCGAGCGTGAGCCTTCCGCTGAACTCGAGCTGCGGGTCGATGCCGCGCTCGGCGAGCCGGTCGCCGACGTCCTCGCGTGTGATCGCGCGCGGGCTCCCGTCGGCTCCGACGACGACGCGATCGCCGATCTGCTCGTATTGCGCGGGCGTGAGCGCGTGCACCGTGAAGCTGGGAGCGTCCGCTGAGAGCCGATTGCGGTAGGCGGGGAAGAGCTCGTCGGCGCGCAAGCGCTGCAGCGTATCGAGGCGGACCAGCAGCGGCATGTCGGTGAAGCGCTTGAGGAAGGCCGCGTCGTAGCGCTCGTCGTCGATCAGCGCGCGGGCCACGCCCAGGAGCAGCGCCGTGTCGGAGAGCCCCGCCCGCACCGGAATCCAGTAGTCCGACTTGGTGGCCGGTGGGCTGTACTCGGGCACGATCGTGACGATCTTGCCGGCGCGCTCCATCACCTCGTGGAAGAAGTGGCTCTCCGGCATTTTGTTCTCGACGAGGTTCTTGCCGATCATCACGAGCAAACGACTGTTGCGCAGGTCGTTGAAGTCCGTCTCGCTCGTCTGGAGACCGTGCACGAAAGGGAAGCCCGGCGCTTGGTCGCCGCGCCACGTGTACTCGGACCAGTCACGGGCGCCCCGCGCCTCTTCAGGTTCAACGCCGCGCACGTACGCATCGAGCAGCGACAGCGCGTTCGCGAAGCGGAATAGCCCGAACTTACCGGCCACACCATGCACGGGCAGCGCGCTGCCGAGCTTCATTGTGCGGACGCCCGATTCGTCCCAGTGCTCGAGCATCTCCTCGGGGTAGCCGTCAGCCTCCAGCAGACGCCGGCGCCCATCGGCGCCGCTGTAGGCGCGTGCGACCGCCTCGAGCCCGCGGGCGACATAGTCGCTGATCTCGTCCCAGCTCAGCCGCACGAAGTCGTCGTCGCCTCGAGCGTCGAACTTGTACTTCGTGCGGAGGGTGGGATCGTCGGAGAGGGAGGGGAAGCCCTCGTCCGCCCACGCCTTCCAACCGGCGCGGAGCATCGGGTACTTGGCACGGTACGGGCCGTAGACGCGACGGTGGAGCGTGTAGCCCTTGTGGCATCCACGCGGGTTCCAGGCCACGCTCGCACGGTTCCCATCGAGGTCGCCGATGTCGCCGGCGTCGTAGTTCACCTCGGCGCGCTGCACGACGCCGTTTCGTGTGAAGGCGCGCAGCCGGCACATGTGCGTGTCGTTTGGCGCGCAAATGAAGGTGAAGCTGTCGTCGTATGCGTACTGGTCGCGGTAGACCTGTTCCCAGTCGCGGAACGGATAGGTCTCGAGTGGATTGTCGATCGTCTCAACCAGCTGAAGCTGGCGCAGGAGCGGGTAGGAAGCCGCCCCGAGGGTCGCCACGGCGCCGAGCTTCAGGAAGTCGCGGCGTGACAGGTTGCTCATGACGGGCCTCCAACTCTGGCAATCAGCCCGCGGTCATCAGGCATCTCAACAGCAGTCCCCGACGGCCGCTGAGCGGCCGTACGGCGACGATCCCAGCCTCGGCGCTCGCGACCAGAGGGTGTCCGCGATGCGAGTGGAGTCGCTTCCGCGACCGGCGGCGTGGCCAGCAGGACGAGCGCGAGCACAGCGGTCAGGTTGTGATGAACGACCCCCGGCTGCAGCGCAGCGGCCGCGAACAGCGCCAGGCCTGCAGCAAGTGGGCGAGTCGCCGGCGCGTGTAACCATTCGATCGCGACGAGGCCCGCGCACGCAGCAGAGACGATGTAGATGAAGGGCGGCAACGAGAGCGTGACCCCGACAGCCCAGCTCGAGATGATCGCCGTATAGTCGGGACGCCGCGCAAGCAGCGAGGCCACGAGCAGACCGGTAACTGCCCCACCGATCCACGCCGCACGTGTCGGCGAGTGTCCGCGGACCAGAGCCACGGCAAACATCACTGGAGCGAAGACGAAGGCGAGCTCGCCGACACTGGCTGACACCATGGTGCCGGTGTTGGCAGCGCTGCCGGCCACGGCCGCAGCATCCTTCACCAGTAACGGCCACTGGCCGCCAAGAACGGCCAGCGCGGCCGCCGCATGCGCAGCGCTGAAGAGCGGCGGTAGCCGCGTCCATGCGGCCGCGATCACCATGCCGATGGCGCTGACGAGGGCTGCCCTGGCGACCAACGACGCCCAGCCACCAGACGCCAGTGTCTCAACGGTGACCCCACCAAACGCCGCGACGAGGGCAACTGCAACCGCTGGCTCGGACCGTGCGAGGCGGCGCGTAAGCAAGGCGGCAGACGCGAGGACCAGTATCGCCGTCGCCCTAAACGAGCGCTCCGCCACTGCTGCGAGCATCGGCCCCACATTTGCGAGCCCCGCTCCGGGGATATGCGAGAGGACCGGGACCGCAACGCGGAACAGCACCAACTCGGCCGCCGCCGCAACGCCTGCCGCGAGCACCAGCGACCTCTCGGCGGTCCTCACCGTGCCATCCTCGTCCCCCGACGAGTCTTCGGCGCCCGCTCCGAGCGCGACATCCGCTCGAGCGGCCGGGTGTCAGACCATCGATCCAGCCATGGAACGCACGGTCCATGCCCACGCTGGACAAACGATGACGCCGAGCGCTCCATCCGGCGCAGTGCTGGTCGTTGGCGGCCTGAACCGAGAGGCGTCGAGGCGGTTGACGCGGGCGCGGCAACGGGATGTAACTCTGGCGCTGAGGTTGACCTCACCATGAGCGGCCCACGGATCGTTCAGCGACGACCTAATGGTCTGGTTTTACGCGCCCATGCGCGACTCAAGAACATGCCCAAGGTCCCGATGATCGCGGACGAACGTCAGGCGAATGCGCCTCCAGCGACGGCTGCAGACCGCGCAAGTCCGCCTGTCGTGGCCCGTCGGCAAGGTTGGGCGCGCGGCGGGCTCGATCGCCGCGTATCCGCGCCGGGTGGCTGGATGGCGGGCGATGTGGCTAGCACGACCGGTGGTTTCAGGACCCGCACGCGGAGCTCGTTGCAATCGACGTGCGGGCCGACGGCGGACGTGCCCTTCGCGTTCAACGTGGGGGTGGGTCTGGGCTGATTGAGTCTCTTCCCTAAACCCTGCCGTACGGCATTTGGAAGAGGCGGGCACGCTCCAGAGTCGAGAGAGGGAGAGTCAGAGCCCAAGGAAGCGTTACACCCCGGGGAAGTGCTGCAAGCCCAGGATCCACGGTAGATAGCGCCGTGGACGTGGAAATCGTCCTCGTGTACGGATATAGTACGTACAGTCGATGATCGCGATGGAGGCCTCCGATGCCGGCTCAACCCGCGAAACGGCGTGACCGCATTGAGCTGCGGGCGACGCCCGAGGAGAAGCAACTGCTGTCGCAGGCCGCTGCCTATGAGCGTCTCGACGTTACTGCGTTCATCATGCGGGCTGCTCTGCCCGCTGCTCGCGGGGTGGTCGAGCAGGCAGAGCGCATCGTCCTTACCAAACGCGACACCGTTCGAGTGCTCGAACTGCTTGAACACCCGCCCGAGCCCTCTCCTGCACTGCTGGCCGCCGGACGACGTCGTCGCAAGTCTGTCTGACTGCTCTTGGATTGGCGCGAGGAGCCCATCGCGCGGCATCACGACCGAGCGGGGTTCGACTGCGGCTCGACGGAGCTCAACGAGTACCTCGAGCGCTACGCGCGTCAGAACCATGAGCGTGGCGGCGCGAAGACGTTCGTCGCCGTCGCCCCAGGCGAGCCTGATCGGGTCCTCGGCTACTACTCCATCGCACCAGGCTCGATCGAATCGGATCGTGCCCCAGGGGAGATCCGGCAGCGACTCGGACGCTACCCGATCCCCGTCTTCCGGCTCGCACGCCTCGGCGTGGATCAGTCCGTTCAAGGACAAGGGCTCGGCGGCGAGATGCTATTTGCTGCGGCGGAGCGGGCGCTCGCGGTTGCGAATGAAGTTGGTGGCGTGGCACTTGTGATCGATGCGAAGGACGAAGCCGCCGCCGAGTGGTATGCCCGCTTCGGGGCGGTGCCCCTCCTCGACAATCCCCTGGAGTTGTTCCTCCCGCTCGCAACGGTACGGGACGCGATCGAACGCCTCGCAACTGAACGCGGTGGCGACGCGTAAGTGCAGACGGAGCATGCTGGATAGGGACCCGGCGGGACGAGCCGGTACGAGGTGTGACGACCCGGGACGAGCAGCTACAGGCTCAAGCCGCCTCAGAGCTCCAGGCAAGTCCGTAGGCCACCCACTGTTTGGGCACGGGATGAACGAGCTTCGCCAGTTGGAGATCTTGGAGCCAGAGCCTCGAATACCTTCCCGTCCCACCCCGTACTCCCGCGTCTCGATCCGTCCCCATTGTTCTCGCGAGGGGCCTCTACTTGTTCGTCCTCGTCACAGGCATCCCTGCCTGCAAGCGCTTCTCTTCCGCCACGAGGGACTCACCCAAGGAGGGCGTCGATGCCAACGAATCTCAAGCCAGGTGACGCCGCACCGGCGTTCGCGCTGGAAGATCAGGACGGAAACGAGCATCGCCTCGACGACTACGCCGGGCGAAACGTGGTGCTGTACTTCTAGCCACGGGACGCAACCCCGGGCTGTACCACCGAGGCCTGCCAGTTCCGCGACGAGCATTCGGCGCTCGAGGCCCTGGGCGCGGTTGTGCTGGGCGTCTCGCGTGACGATGCCGAGTCGCATCGGGCGTTCCGTGATCACCACGGGCTGCAATTTCCTCTGCTCGTGGACGCCGACGCGGACGTCTCGACCCGCTACGGCGCCTGGGGCGAGCGCGAGATTCGGGGTGAGACCTCGGTGGGGATGATTCGCTCGACGTTCCTGATTGGTGCCGACGGCACCCTCGCTCATGTGTGGCCCACCGTCCGCCCAGACGGGCACCCCGAGGAAGTCCGCCACGTACTGGAAGGCCTGGGAAGGGACTAGGTGCGCTGGTTGCCGCGCTTCCTGCGGACCGCCCGCGAGACACGGGCGTCGAGAGAGCTCGACGCTAGTGCCTGGGGCCCGACGCAGCCTCTCGAGGACGCTATTGACGATCAGGCCGAAGCGGCCGGGACTATTTACGAGCCTGCGAACGTGTAGCCGCCCCCAGTGCCCTTCCCTCCGGGAGCGTCGATGGCGGCTGAACATCCGCACGACCGTCGCCCGCGCGCGAGCGATGGTCTGCGCGGAGGGAGTTGCCCACGGGCCGCAGCAGTGCATCGCTTGGGATTCCCTGGATGTTCCGACTTGGCCGCGAGGACACGCGCGCGCAGACGCGGGTAATCTGAGGCGAGCGCGATATCTCCAGAACGCGCGCCTCGGCGAGGCGAGCGCGCCGCGCGAATCCCGTTGGAGGGCGGCTGCGGAGGTCGTCGTGGAGCTGAGCACCCGGGTAGGCAACTGGTTCCTTGACGAGATGACTGCCCTCGCGATGGTGCAGTACGTATTGGATCCGGACCGTCGCCGTCTGGAAGAGGCCATGGTCGGTCAAGCCGTGGCTGCCATGATCCGCATGACCCTGTCGGATCCGGCCTGGGCTCACGAACTCGCCAGCGCGATCGACCGAGAGCTACCCAGCGTCTCAGCCCTGGCCTGGGCACGCCGGTTTGGCAGCGAGTTCGGGGCCCCGGATCCGCCCGCGCTTGTCGGTGAGGACTTCGGCTAGCCGAGCCCCTGCACAGCATGCCGGTTCATCTCCCCGCACACGGCCGGTACTCAGCTAACGGCGACGGGCTGCCTGGTTCGTGGCAGGCGGTGTCGCCTCCACAGACTTCTCAGTCGCCCCCGCGACGCGGCCCATCGCGTGGAGGCGCGGCGCAATGTCGCTGACCGCCAGGGCGCCGTGGCCAGCTCTACGCAGAGACTGACTGAGTGCTCGTGTGCACGCCCTGACCCTGGCGGAGTGTGCGGACCGTCTCCTCGACATGTGTGTCGGCGACACCGCGATGCCCCAGCGCGTAGCGGACGATCGCGAGCGCCAGCTCCTGCTCGCCGTTCACCGCATCGTTGACGCCCGACTGTTCCAGCGCGGTCTGCTCAGCATCGCTGTGCGACCGAGCTACGAGCACGATGCCAGGATTCAATTGCCGCGCGTACTGGGCTGCCACGCGCGTTCCGAGGCGTTCGGGGATCGCGAGCACCAGCATCTGGGCCTCGCGGATCCCCGCGCGCTCGAGGACGAGGGCATTGTCCGCAGTTCCGAGATACGCCGCGTCGCCTTCCGAGCGGAGTGCCGCGATCACCCGTGCGTCTTGGTCGATCACTGCGAACTCGACGCCGTGCTCGCGGAGCCCGTTCGCCACCAACCGTCCGACCCGTCCGTATCCGCAGAGAATCACATGCCCCCGCGCAGTCCGGTCAGGCACCTGAGCGAGGCCTCCCCGCGGCGACGACATCCGCGCCAGCCGCGTCGCAAGCGGCTCCGCTGCCCGCAGCAGACCGGGCGCGACGACGATGCTCAGCGCGGCCGAGCCAAGCAACAGCGAGAATTCGTCCCCGCTGAGGACGTCCATGTCCGACCCCACCCGTGCGATCAGGAATGAGAACTCGGCGCACTGGGCGAGCGCGACCCCTGTGAGGAGCGCCGTGCGCCACGGGTACCGGAACAGCCGAACCAGAACGACGCAGATCGCGCCCTTCGCGAGCACGATCAGCGCCAGGGAGAGCAACGTGAGCCCCGCCTGATCGATGAAGATCATGGGGTCGACCAGCATGCCCACGGAGACGAAGAACAGCCCAGCGAAGACATCGCGAATTGGCACCACGCCGTGAAAGATCTCGTCGCGCACTTCGGACTCGCTGAGGGCGATACCGGCAATGAATGCGCCGAGCGCCGGAGAGAGCCCGAGCAACGTTGCGACGTATGCGGCACCGAGCGCGAGTGCGGCCGCCATCAGGATGAAGAGTTCGCGGCTTCCGAGCCGCGCGAGCCAGGCGAAGGCGTCGGGCAGGACGCGGGACCCTACCGGCACCAGGAACGCCAGGAACAGGGCCGCTTTGAGCGTGGCCAATGCGAGCTCGCCCGCGATGTTTCCTCCCTCTGTCGTCACGGCCACGAGCGCGACGACGAGCACCACGCTGTTGAGGTCCTGGACCGTGGACCACGCGAGCGCGAGCTGTCCGTGCGTCGATCCTTCCTGCCCGCGTTCGCCCAGCACCTTGGTGAGCACGGTGCTCGATGAGTTCGAAAGCACCGCACCGAAGAACAGCGCGGCTTCCCATCGCCAACCGACGGCGATCGCGACACCAAAGCCGATCAGGATGATCAGCGCGATCTGGACGTGCGCTCCGACAAGCGTCGTTCGCCCCGTCGCGAAGAGATCTCTAGGCGCAATCTGGATGCCGATCGCGAACATCAGCAGAATCACGCCGACATCGGCTAGCTGACCCACCGTTCCGGGGTCGGCCGTGAAGCCGGGCGTGTTCGCGCCGATCGCTACGCCAGCGAGGAGGTAGCCGAGGATGACCGACTGGCCGAGTCGGGCCGCGATCGCGGCGCTCACCCCCGCAACCGCCAGTGCCGCGGCGAGGTTCAGGAGTAGCGTCGTGTCCTGCACGGCGTCGCGTCTTCGTCCAGTAGATGCGGGTTCGGGGTGAGTGTACTCGATACACACTCACCCCACGATCGGACCGACCCAGCGGACGAGCGTGCGCTGCCCCTGGCGCGCCAATGCAGCACCCGAAGGGGGCGCCTAGCTGCCCCCAGGCGAGAGCTCGCCGCAGGCGACTGATCCCGCAGTCGAACCATCGGAGACGCGCGTGCGGATATCGACGCTCCAGCCAACTCCCAGTGCGAGCTCCGCGCGTACGGGCGCGTCAAGGCGCGCCTCGCTCGCGCCGTCGGTGAACAGCGGCCCGATGACGGTGGCCTCATCAGACAGGCTTTCGCAGGCGCCCTGCACGAGGTGGACGGCGTAGACGCCTTCGGGTAAGCCGCTCAAGGAAACCCTGATGTAGTAACCGCCAGCCGACGACTCGAGCACCGCAAGGCCGGCAACTGCAGCATTGTCGGATGTGAGGCGAGCGCTGAATCCAGGTTGCCGGTCAGGACTGGCTGAGGACGAGCAGGCGAGCGCGACCAGTAGCAGACTCACCAGCAGCGGCAGCGCGGCGGACCACACTGCGCCGCGCGTGGCCAGCGGGTCGAGGGGACGCAACGCCTGTGCCGCACGGGCACGCGCGGGCATCGAAAAGCCACGGGCCGTCCTGCGCCGCATCCCATGGCTTGTTTCCACCGGCAGATCCCAACCGGGCGGCGAGTCTCGACGGTCGAGCGGTAGCCGAAGACGACCGTAGCTTATCCTCAACCCTATGGTTCCGTCCGCAGCGGGGCCGGAGAGGTCCTCCTTTCCGGCGGCAGAAGACACGAAGGAGGGCTCGTGCCTCTTGACCAACCGAGTGACGACGATCGTGCAAGAGCGTCGGAGCGAAATCTGGAACGCATGCGGCGGTATGCCGAGAAGTTCGCGGAGAAGAGCGGCTCCTACCTTCACCCACAGCCGGAGATCACCGAGTTCCTCGTCATCGGCCTCGCAAAGCACATCGACGAGCTCGGGCGCCCCCTCTGCCCGTGCAACTTCTACGAGGACAAGCAGGAGGAGGCGCGCTCAAGCGAATGGATCTGCGCCTGCGAGGAGATGCAGCGCTACAAGTACTGCCACTGCCTCCTGTTCGTCACCGAGGACGGACTCCCGATCACGGAATACCTCCCGCCCGACCACGAGGGCCGCGAAATCTACGGGCTGATCCAAGACCCCCATCCCGACAAGGGACGGGCACTCGGACGGTTGGAGGAACAACGCGGCCGTGAGATTCGCAAGGGCCGACGGCAGGACGGGACCTAGCCCAGCGGCCTGTGGAAGTTACCCACGTGTACGGATATAGTACGTACAGTCGATAATCGTGCTGGAGGCCTTCGATGACGGCTCAATCTGCGAGGCGGCGTGACCGCATTGAGCTGCGGGCGACGCCCGAGGAGAAGCAACTGCTGTCGCAGGCCGCTGCCTATGAGCGTCTTGACGTGACTGCGTTCATCATGCGAGCTGCTCTGCCGGCCGCACGTGGCGTAGTCGAGCAGGCGGAGCGCATCGTCCTCTCCGAACGCGACACCGCTCGAGTGCTCGAACTGCTTGAACACCCGCCAGAGCCCTCTCCTGCACTGCTCGCCGCCGGACGACGTCGCCGCCAGTCTGCCTGACTGTTCTTGGAGTGGCGCGAGGAGCCCATCGCGCGGCATCACGACCGAGCTGGGTTCGACTGCGGCTCGACGGAGCTCAACGAGTACCTCGAGCGCTATGCGCGGCAGAACCATGAGCGCGGCGGCGCGAAGACGTTCGTCGCCGTCTTCCCAGGCGAGCCTGATCGGATCCTCGGTTACTACTCCATCGCACCAGGATCGATCGAATCGGATCGCGCGCCAGAGCAGATCCGGCAGCGACTCGGACGCTACCCGATTCCGGTTTTCCGGCTCGCACGCCTCGGCGTGGATCAGTCCGTTCAAGGACAGGGGCTGGGCGGCGAGATGCTGTTCGCCGCGGCGGAACGGGCGCTCGCGGTGGCCAATGAAGTTGGTGGCATGGCACTTGTGATCGATGCGAAGGACGAAGCCGCCGCCGAGTGGTATGCCCGCTTCGGGGCGGTGCCTCTCCGTGACGATCCCCTGAAGCTGTTTCTCCCCCTAGCAACGGTACAGGAGGCGATCGAGCGCCTCGCAGCAGAACGCGCTCGCGACGCCTAAGTGGGGACGAAGCGTGCCGAATAGGGACGAGACGGGGCGAGCCAGTACAAGGCGGGACAAGCACCTACGGACTCAAGCCGCCTCCGCTCGCCACACAAGTCCGTACGCCGCCCATTACTTGCGCACCGGATGAACGAGCCTTTGCAGTTGGAGATCTTGGAGCCAGAGCCTCCCCCGTCTCCACCAGTACCGTTCAGTACCGCTCCGTCCCACCTCGTCATTTGCGTGGTGCCATCACGTCACATGCTGTCCCGATTCGTCCCGGGCTGTCGCACGGGGAGATAGGGGTTGACTACGAGGAGCCGCAAGCAGCGCTGTCTCGCCGACGCGACTCGACTGGGACCGTTATCATCCCGCCGTCATGCCGAGCGAGCGCATTCAGCGACAGATCGACCGCATGCTGGATCAGGCCGAGGGCGCCCTCGAGTCCAGCGACTGGGCGGAAGTGCGTCGCCTTGCAAGCGACGCGCTCCGCCTTGACCCGGATAACGAGGACGCGCAGCACCTGTTCGAGGCCGCGGGGCGAGACTCAGGTGCGGCAGCGGATGAATCGACGCCGCTTCTCAGCCCGCCAGACGAGCCGGCAACGCCAACCCGTTCGATTTCGGATCAGCCGACGTCGTTCGCGGGCGGACGCTACGAAGTCCGGCGCTTCCTCGGCGAGGGGGGCAAGAAGCGTGTCTTCCTCGCGCACGACACGAGGCTCGACCGCGATGTCGCTTTCGCCCTGATCAAGACCGAGGGGCTCGACGCGACCGGCCGCGAGCGCATCACCCGAGAGGCGCAGGCGATGGGGCGCCTGGGCGCGCACCCCCACATCGTCACGATCTTCGAGATCGGCGAGGAGGCTGGGTCGCCCTACGTTGTGAACGAGCTGCTTGTCGGCGGTGACGTCGAGGGCGAGCTTGAGGCCGCCGGCGGCCCGCTGCCGCTCGCTCGGACGCTCGAGGTCGCGAAGGGCGTCTGCCGAGGCATCGCCTTCGCGCACGAGCGCGGCATCGTCCACCGCGACCTCAAGCCGGGCAACGTTTGGCTCACCGAGGACGGCACGGCGAAGATCGGCGACTTTGGACTTGCTGTCTCGCTCGACCGCTCGCGGTTGACGCAGCACGGGATGATGGTTGGCACGGTCGCCTATATGCCGCCCGAGCAGGCGCTTGGCGGCGAGGTGACCCCCCAGGCGGACCTCTACTCGCTGGGGGCGATGCTCTACGAGCTCGTCACCGGGCGCCCGCCGTTCCAGGCGGACGATCCGACGGCGATCATCAGCCAGCACATCAACGCGCCACCCGTTGCACCGAGCTGGCACAGCGAGCACTGTCCGCCGGACCTCGAGGCGCTGATCCTTCGGCTGCTGGCGAAGGTGCCGGCGGATCGCCCGGCTTCGGCGTCCGAGGTGCTGACCGCCCTAGAGGCGGTCGATCCCGGCGCGCGCTCGGCGTCGCACTCGGACTCGAGTGCCAACCCCCTTGACCGCCTCGCCCGGGGTGTCTTCGTCGGTCGTGAGCGCGAGCTGGAGCGGCTCCGTGCTGCCTTCGACGAGGCGTTCGCCGGCCGTGGCTCGGTCGTGATGCTGGTGGGGGAGCCGGGCATCGGCAAGACGCGGACCAGCCTTGAGCTGGAGACCTACGCGCGCATGCGCGGTGGCCGGGTGATCTGGGGACGGGCGCACGAGGCAGCGGGAGCGCCGCCGTACCGACCGTGGGTGCAAGCAGCCGACACGTACTCCAACGCGTGGGGGCTCGACGCCATAGGGCCACAACTCGCGTCCGAGGACACGGCGGAGCTGTCGCGCATCTTCCGCTTGCTGCGCGAGCAACCGAACTACGCGTCGCCGCCCGAGATCGTTGACCCGGCCGCCGCCCAGTTCCGCCTCTTCGAGGCGTACACGAAGCTGCTGCGCGCCTTCGCGTCGGAAGCCCCAGTTGTCGTCGTGCTGGACGACCTACACTGGGCGGACAAGCCGACGTTGCTGCTGCTCCAGCACGTAGCCCGCGAGTTGGCGCGGCTGCGTGTGCTGATCGTCGGCACCTACCGCGACACGGAACTGTCGAGGACGCACCCACTCTCCGAGGCACTCGCCGAGCTCAACCGCGAGGGCGGCTTCCAGCGCGTCAACCTGGTAGGCCTCGAAGAGAACGAGGTGGCGGACTACATCAGAGGCGCCGCAGGCATTGAGCCCTCGCGTGCGCTCGTCGACCGCCTCTTCGAAGAGACGGAGGGCAACCCCTTCTTCCTCCACGAGGTCGTGAACCTCATGACCGAGGAGGGGACCATCTCCTCCGATTCGGTCTCCGACATCGCAATCCCGGAGGGGGTACGAGAAGCGCTGGGCCGCCGCCTCGACCGACTCTCGGAGGAGGCGAACGCGCTGCTGCAGTACGCCGCCGTGGCTGGTCGCCAGTTCGCGTACGACACCCTCAAGCTCGTCACCGGGCACGACGACGATGCGCTGCTCCGACTGATCGAAGAGGGCCTAGCCGCCCGCGTCATTGAGGAGACGGCGCAGCCGGGCCGCTACCAGTTCACCCACGCCCTGATGCAGGAGACGCTGCTCGATGAGCTTTCGACCACCCGCCGCGTCCGCATGCACGGTGAAGTCGGCGAGGCGATCGAGCAGCGGTACGGCGATGGAGCGGAAGGTCAGGTGGCGCGCCTCGCTCGACACTTCCTTGAGTCAGCAGTGCTGACGGAGGCTCATGCGTCCAAGGCAAGCACGTACAGCGAGGTCGCGGGTCGGCAGGCCGAGACGCAGGCTGCGTGGGCTGAAGCAGCTCGGCACTATGCGAACGCACTCGCGAACCTCAGCGACAACTCGGAACCTCGCAGACGAGTCGAGTTGCTCGTCAGTCAAGGCCGCTGTCTGGCAAACAACTTCGATTCCCGTCCGGCCTGGCGGTCGCTGATGGAAGCACGTGCCTTGGCGCAGCAGCACGGTCTCGCGAGACAGGTCGTTGAGGCCTCGATCGAAGCCGCGTACATCCAGGCACCGCCCGATCGAGTCCGCGCGTTCCTCATGGAAGCGTTAGAGGTGCTCCCGGAAGGCGACGTCGATTTGGAGTTCCGCCTGCTCGCGATCACGGAGGCCTACGCCGCCCGAAGTGGTTGGCACGATCTGTTTGAGTCCTCGCGTACACGCCTGCGCGAGCTCGCATCACTCCCCGGCATCGATCCTGCTCGCGTCGCCGCGTGGGAGGGGCTGGCGGTCACGTATGAACTCGTAACGGCGTCGAACGTCTCCGAGTTCGACGGAATCCGTCGGCGACTGGAGGAGATCATCCCGCGCCTCGAACTCGGCGGCGGCCTGACGACGCTCCTCCATTCGATCCCAGTCTCCTACTGCAGGGAGGGCCGGCTAGATGAGGCTGTGGCTGCGTACGAGTCCTCGCTGGAGGTCTACCGTCGCACGCGCTATCGCATCCAGGAACAGAACTCGCTGATCGCACTCGCCGGGATCGCGATCCTTCGCGCTGACTATGACGGCGCCGAACGCCTACTGGAGGACATGCCCGGCGAGAATCTCTGGCGCGAGATGCTGCGCATCCACATGGCGAGTGTTCGCGGCGACGAGCAACGGGCGGCGTCAATGCTGCCCGATCCGTCGGCGGCGGGCGGTGTCCCGATCCACATGGCGCTGGTCGCAGCCCTGCGCTGCCGTCTCGCGCACGAAAGCGGGAACGACGGGGCTGCGCGTGCCGCGCTGGCAGAAGCGGTAGACGCACTGCGGCCGTCTACTGGCGCGCTGTGGGAGGGGCGAAGGAGTCTGGCGATCGCGGAGATCGACGGAGCGCTCGCGTCGCTGCTCGATGTCGAGACGGCACAGACGTGGTTGGCCGAGCTGGTGAGCGGCGCACCGGCGCGTCTCGTTGCGTACTCCGCACGAAGCCTGGACCTCGTCCGGGGCTTCCTTGCGATCCGCCTCAACCGCGTCGACGAAGCGCACGCGCACTTCCGCACCGGCCTCGAGTGGTGTGAGCGAGCAGGCTGTCCAGTGGAGGCCGGCCGCTGCCACCAGGGCCTCGCCGAGGTGGCCGAGCGCCGGGGCGACCACGCCCTCGCGATGCAGCACCTCGATGCAGCGGGCGAGCTATTCGGCCACCACGGAGCGAAGCTCTACCTCGACCGCGTGCTGGCGAAGAAGGAGATCTTGAAGGCGTAGCCACAGACGAAGGAGGCATCAATGGCAGACGACAACCTCGCGATCCTCTCGGCGGCGCTGGCCGCGTTCAATGACAACGACATCGATCGACTGACGCAGTACGTGCACGACGACGTCAAGTACATCATCCGTGGCCGCTCATCGATCAGCGGGACCTACGAAGGGCGGGAGGCGATGGCTGACGCGTTGCGGACGGTGAAGGAACTCACCGGCGGGACGATGACAGCTGTCCCTGACGTCATGCTGTCAGGCGAGGACGCGGTCATGGCCTACCTGCACGTCACCGGCACGCGTCCAGACGGTCGGACTTACGACAACTATCAGGCTTATCTCTACCGCGTCCGGGACGGAAAACTCGCTGAGGGGCAGACGATTCCTGTGGACCAGGCAGCATTCGAGGAGTTTCTGGCATGACCGACGTCGCGATGGAGGAACTCGGCGGACTCGTCCTCGTCGGGCGGGCGAAGGCGCACCCGGGGAGGCGGGACGAACTCCTCGCCCTGCTCCGAGAGGCCGTGGGCATCATGGCTCCACGTGAGCCGGGTTCGCTCCTCGCTACCTTCCATGTCTCCCCTGCTGATCCCGACCTTGTCCTCCTTTATGAGCACTACGCGAGCGACGCGGCATTCCAAGAGCATCTCGCCAACTATGAGCGCTTCCCGGAGTACCAGGACCTGAGGTCACGGCTACGTGCGCTATTGGCAGAGCCGCTCGCCGTCGAACGATTCGCCCCCGTTGTGAGGCATCAGCGAGGTTAGGTGCGATGCCGCCTCGAGAGGCAGCCATGTCCGAGCGATTCATCGCGGTGGTGAACTCCGCAGGGACGGAGATCCAGCGACAGGTCGGCAGCAAGCTGCTTGAAGCGGACGCCGTCACGTCATCGCGCAAATGGGCCGCACCCCGTTCACTGACCTGGAGGGCTTCTTCTCCGGCCCGGGGCTATTGGCGTTCATCGAGCACGTGGGAGGGTTGCTGTCTCTGTATGACGAAGGCATAGACGTCGAAGCGCCGGTGCGTTCCGCGATGACGCAGATCAACGTGCATTTCGTCGGGAACTCGCGCGAGGATCACCTGCTTGGTGAGGCGCGGTGGGTGCGCAAGGGGCGCACGCAATCGGTGATCGAGGTCCGAGTGACCGACTCGAGTGGACGGCTAATCGCGCAGTCGACTTGCACGCACGCACCAGTGGGGCTTCGCTCCTCGAGTCGGTAAACGCGGGTCCACGCGCGCTGACAGATCGTCAGCGCTCCACTACCTTCCTGCGACCACCGAGCCTCTACTCGCAGGGAGGCGCATCTTGTCCACCGACTGGCGCCAGCCGCTGCTGGCCGAACTCGCGCGGCTCGAGGCTCAGATCGAGAAGATGCCACGCTGGCAACCAAGGCGCTGGGTGCTGGCCTTCCGTCTGAGGCGCCTCAGCAGGCAGTTCGATCAAGGCTGGCAGTGACGCCCGAGGAGGCAGCAGCCGAGGCTAGCCGCCGCCTGAATCGCCTGCAGACAGTCGACGCGACACGCGAGATGTATCGCGCGACGCCGTGGTGGCACCCAGCCCGCTGGATCGGACTCGCACTAACTTGGCGCGTGGAGCGCTCGATCAAGCGCCAACGCTGACTCGCTGGGCGCCATGACAAATAGTCAGGTCACCCGGTATAACAACCCACGTGATCGTCCTCTACTCGCAGGGAGGCCGACGTGGGTGATCTGGGTTGGTGGGTGATCTGGGTTGGTGGGTGACCTTGGTCGTTGCCGCCTGGCTGCAGGCGTCGATTGTGACGGCGATCATCGTCGCCGGCGTCGCATCGCGCGGACGAGCGCGCGCCCACGACAAGCACCTTGACCCTGTCAGATCGGCGGCGTCGCACGGCTCTTAGACCTCTGGCCGCGGGCCACTAACGTCGAGTCATGCCCACGAACACCGGTGCCCGGCCACGCGACCGCGGCGAGCTCGTGCTGCGACCGATGCAGCCGCCGCAGTCGGACCACTACGCCCTGCTCGCACGAGCGCTGGCGCTCTACATCGAGCGCGGACTCCCTGTGGCCGCGCCATTCCCGCACACGGGCCGCGGCGCAACGGTGCAGCGCAACAATGGGACGCGGGTGCGCCTCGAGGACGCCGAGATCATGTCGATGCGTGTGACGCTGCTTGCGGACGAGTACCGCGCGATCGTGGGCGAGCTGCGCCGAGAGCAGCGACGGCGTGGTCAGTGGGTGTGGTACCCGGGACGCGGACTCGCCCGCGAGCGCTAGACGGCTGCAGGAACCGCTCGAAGGTCTGGGTCCAGCGTCAACTCACGGTCAGCAGAATCCCGGCCACGCAGAGGAGCGTGCCTACCAGCGACGCGCGACTGAGACGTTCGCCGAGGAACGCGATTGCGAGCGACAACGCCAGGAGTGGCGACGCTCCGGTGAGAACCGCCGTCCGAGCGGCGCCGGCTTCGAGCACCGCGAACGTGTACAGCAGTGTGCCGGCCACCGACCCGGTGAGCGCGGTGACGGCAACCACTGCCATCGTCCGTCGATCAATGACCGCTCGACGAAGCTCTGGCAGCCGTGTGCCTACGGTCACGGCGAGCATGCCGATCGCGGCGGCCGGCGTGCGGAGGGCACCGGCGGCGAGAGCGCCAAGGTCGGCGCTTTCTCGTGCCAGCAGCATGGTCGCCGTCGTCCACAGGAGCGGCGCGACAAGTAGTGCGGCGTAGCCCTCCATCGCCGTCCACCGGGACGGGACGCTGCGGAGGACGGCACCCTCGTCACCCGCCGTCGGTAGCGCCTCCGCTGGCGCTGCAACCGGCGCGGCCCGGACAACGAGTACGTAGGACCCCGTCCCGACGAACAGCGCGCCGAGGGGGAGGGTCCAGTCGAAGGGCTCACCGAGGAGGAGTACCCCACCGAGGGTCGTGGTGGAGAGGAAGACCGCCTGGACGACGGGGAACGTGCGCTGCAGTCCCTCGAGCGCCAGAGCGCGCGTGTAGATCGCATCGCCGAGGCCGAATCCGAGGAGGCCAGACGTCGCCATCGCGAGGACGACGCCCACGGACGCGGCGCTGATCTCGCTGGTTCGGCCGGTGCCGATGACCAGCAGGGGCAAGATCACGGCGGCGATGACCAGGCGAAGCGCGGTCTGGGTTGTGCCGGAGATGCGCCTGCTGAGCGTCACCATCAACACACTGGTGGCGGCCCACGAGAGGGCCGAGAGTAGAGCCGCCGCCTCACCCACCAGGCGCTCCTGTGCAGCGGTGCCGTCGAGGTCCGTCAGCCTATCAGCGCGCTGAACAGTCAGCCGGCGGTGCGAACTCCGGTGCTAGCTCAGGGACGATGGGCGTGATCAACGCGTCTTGCCCCGAGGCGACCCGGCAGGGTGACTGCACCGTGACAGCAGCTGTGTGGTTTGAATCGCCCTGCAGCAGGACGCCCGCATACTCGCCGGATGACCGACACTCCGCGTGGCGGGCTCAACGAAGGGCGTGGCGCATGTCGGTATCGATCACGGTGGAGGGCGATGAGGTGGTCATCCGCTTCTCGCTCGATGGCGATGAGGGGCTGTCGTCGAGCAAGAAGACCCGCATCGTGGCCTCGACTCGTGGCAATCAGCCGATCGAAGGCACTGACGTCTACGTCGGCCTGAACGCGTACCGGATGGTGCGCAGGCAGTGACCGGCGATCGGTCGCGCTGGCTGCTAGTCGGCGGAGTGCTCCTGGTGGTGATCGGCACGGTGTGGTCGCTTCAGGGCCAGGGCGTGCTCGGTGGTAGCTCGATGACCGACGACCGGCGGTGGCTCGTCATCGGCGTCGTGACGGTCATCTTCGGTGTGGTGGTCGCGTACCGCGGGATTCGCGCTGATCACTGACGCGGCGGGCAACCCCGTCCATGGCGCATCGAATAGCCCACGTTGGCACCGTCCCGCTCCGCCTCAGAACGGGCTGCGCCCGGGCGTTGCTCGCCGGGATAGGTCCTATGGGTCACTCAAACGAAGCCAGGGGTGACCATGGCTCAGCCCTCGACGGAGTCGACCCACTTGAATGCCTCGAGCGTGGCCGGAATGACCGCCTCGATCGGCGCGACCGGCGTGAAGTCGAAGTCGATGACGTCATTGAAAGCGGAGGTCGCGGCGATCAGCGTGAGGGCAGATTCGGCCTCGACGAGGGCGAAGCCTCGACCATCGGGTTAAAAATAGTGTGCCTGGATGTCGTAGCCCTCAGGTGGGGTCCAGGTTTTGAAGCGCCCGGTTGCGCGCCGAGGATCGGTCGGTCGGTACGTCACCATGAACTGCATGCAGCTACTCCCGTCGGCCTAATGCGGTTGAAGAGCCCGATGATCCGACGTCCGGCCGGAGGCGACTTCCACCGTCCTGTGGAACTTCGGGACAGGCGCGCCCAGGACGTCCATCGATCTGTGCGCCCGCGCAGAACCGGCTAGTTGAGGTGGGTGGTTCCGGCCGACGCACCGTTCGTCAGGCCGGAGCGATGGGCCCACGCCGCGAGCTGTGTTCGATTGGCGAGCCCCCGCTTGCTGAGCAGGTTGTGGACGTGCCGGGCGACCGTCGAGGGCTGCACCGACAGGCGTGCTGCGATCTGGGAGTCCGTGAGGCCCTCGGCGACGAGCGCGAGCACGTCGAGCTCGCGTGCGCTCAGCCCGTGTTCGTGGGAGGCGCCCGCATCGTCGACGAGAGGGGCGCCGTCGAGGTCCGCGTCCGTGTCTAGGAAGCGCACGACCTCTGCCACGATGTGCTCAGGCTCGTCGGTGTACGGGAAGTTCTCCATCCCGGGGACGGCGCAGAAGGTGCCGCCCGGGATCAGCGAGGCGATCCGCGAGCCGTCGATGAGGGTGGAGTAGTAGCCGTCCCGATCGCGGTGGAGCACCAGCGTCGGCGCAGTCACCGAAGCCAGCACTTCGGCGATGGCGTCCGTCCGTCGAGGATCCCAGGCCTCGGCGAAGTCAGCGGCCTTCGTGGTCCTCGTCCAGGCGGCGGCAATCCGTCGGGTCACCTCGGGCGGCACGCGGTACGACTCCGACAGCAGCCGGATGGTGAACATCTCCCAGTCGTCGAGCGCGGAGTCGAACATGCGATCCCAGCGCGCCGCCAGATTTGGATCAACGCTGCGCTGCGAGCGCGCGAACCATCGGGTGCCACATGACGAGCCGCCGTACTCGATCGGGGTGTTTCGAGGCGAGGTGCAGCGCCGCCGCGGACGACATCAGCTCGGTCTGCACGTGTGCGGACGCCAGGCCGAGGTCGTCGAGGACGGCGAGCATGTCCAGCGCCAGCGTGTCGAAGGTCAGCTCCCGGTCGCCGCGTTCGGACAGTCCACCGCCGCGGAAGTCGAAGGTGATCAGCCGGAAGTGCCGGGCCAGCTTGCCGAACCAGGAATCTAGTTCGGGTGTCGGCACGACTTCGGTGAACGGCAGCCCCGCCGGACAGCGGGCGTAGAGGAGCGGCTCGCCTGCTCCCATCACTCCGTAGGCGATCTTCACGCCGTCGAGCGTGGTCGCGTAGTGGACGGTCGACGCCGTACCCATGGATGTGATTCTGCCACACCAGGAGTGCTGCCGACTGACAGTGGGCAACCTTGTCCACGGTCCTGGCAATGGGAGGCTGAGCCGCCTTACGGGGTAATGGGAGTTGGCTTCGAGACCAGGCGGTTGTCTTCCCGCCCGAGCTCCTTGAGGAGCCGACTGTCCTGAATCGCCGACGCTGCTCGACTCGGACCGTTATCATCCGCGCGTCATGCCGAGTGACCGAATGCAGCGGCGGCTCGATGCGCTCCTCGACGAGGCGGATGCTGCCGTGTCCGAGGGCGCATGGACGGCGGTTGCCGAGAAGGCGCGCGCCGCGCTCGCCATCGACGTCGACAACGCCGACGCGCTCACCTACTTGCGCATGGCCGAGGCCAACCTCGGCGCGACACCTTCGGACGTCCCACCTCCGTCTGACGGCGCGCCGGCCATGTCGACGACGTCGTCGACGCCCGAGGCGTTCGCCGGCGGACGCTATCGCGTGGCACGCTTTCTCGGCGAGGGCGGGAAGAAACGGGTGTTCCTCGCCCATGACACGCTGCTCGACCGCGACGTCGCCTTCTCGCTGATCAAGACCGACGGCCTCGATGACGTCGGCCGTGAGCGCATCGTGCGCGAGGCGCAGGCGATGGGCCGCCTCACGCACCCGCATATCGTTTCGATCTTCGACATCGGCGAGCACACGAACGCCGACGGCTCGCGCCAGCCCTACCTCGTGCAGGAACTCATGGCCGGCGGTGACGTCGAGGGCCTGCTCGAGGACGCCGGGGGCGGGCTCCCGCTGGCCCGAGCTCTGCGTATCGCCATCGAAGTCTGTCGCGGACTCGAGTTCGCGCACGGACAGGGCGTCGTCCATCGCGACCTCAAGCCGGGCAACGTTTGGTTGGCCGCCGATGGCACCGCGAAGCTCGGCGACCTCGGACTGGCCGTGCAGATGGGGCGAACGCGCCTCACGCAGCACGGCATGATGGTCGGCACCTTCGGCTACATGCCGCCCGAGCAGGCACTCGGCGCCGAGATCACGCCCGGCGCCGACCTCTACAGCCTGGGTGCCATGCTCTACGAGCTGGTGACCGGTCGCCCGCCCTTCCAGGGCGACACGCCAACCGCGGTGATCTCGCAGCACCTGAACGCCACGCCGGTCGCGCCCTCGTGGTACTCGGACCACTGCCCGCCGGACCTCGAGGCGCTCATCCTTCGGCTGCTCGCGAAGCGCCCGGAGGAGCGCCCGGCATCGGCCGCCGAGGTGCGAGCTGCCCTCGAGGCTGTCGACCCCGAAGGCCGGTCGCGCTCCCACTCGGACTCACAGGCGAACCCGCTCGAGCGGCTCGCGCGCGGCGTCTTCGTGGGCCGCGAGCGCGAGCTGGAGCAGCTTCAGGGCGCTCTCGATGCCGCCTTCCAGCGTCGCGGCTCAATCACGATGCTGGTCGGGGAGCCGGGTATCGGCAAGACGCGCACCGTGCAAGAGCTCGAGACGTACGCGCGCATGCGCGGCGCCACGGTGCTCTGGGGGCGTGCCCACGAGACCGCCGGCGCGCCAGCCTTCTGGCCGTGGGTGCAGATCGGCAACCAGTACTCGACCGAGCACGACCTCGCGGCGCTCGGCCCCTCGCTGCCGCCGACCGTAGCGCCCGAGCTGACGAGGTTGTTCCCATGGCTACGCGACCAGGGCGGCGTCGCCGATCCGCCGCCCGCGGAACCGGCCGTCGCCGAGTTCCGGCTCTACGAGGCGTTCACGCGCTTCCTCGCCGTCGCGGCGGAGCGCGCGCCGCTCGTCGTCGTGCTAGACGATCTGCATTGGGCGGACAAGCCGACGCTGCTGCTGCTGCGGCACCTCGCACGCGAACTCGGCCGCACACGCATCCTCGTCGTCGGCACCTACCGCGATACCGAGCTGGCGCGCACGCACCCGCTCTCCGAGGCGCTCGCGGAGCTCAACCGCGAGGGCGGCTTCCAACGGATCGTGCTGCGCGGCCTTGAGCGCAGCGAGGTCGCTTCGTACGTGCGTCAGCAGGCAGGTGGCGACGTCGCCACCGAGATCGTGGACCGCGTCTTCGAGGAGACGGAAGGCAATCCGTTCTTCCTCGCGGAGGTCGTGAACCTCATGGCGCAGGAGGGCACGCTGACGGCCGGCTCCGTCTCCGACATCGCGATCCCGGACGGCGTGCGCGAGGCGCTCGGACGGCGGCTCGACCGTATTTCCGAGGAGACAAACGCGCTGCTGCAGGTGGCCGCCGTCGTCGGGCGCGAGTTCACCTACGACACCCTCTCACTGCTCGGCGAGCGAACCGACGACGAGCTGCTCCGCATGATCGAGGAGGGCCTCGCCGCGCGCGTGATCGAGGAGCTGCCGCAGCCCGGTCGCTACCGCTTCACGCACGCGCTGATGCAGGAGACGTTGCTCGATGAGCTGACCACGACGCGCCGTGTGCGCCTCCACGGGCAGGTCGGTGAGGCGCTCGAGCGCCGCTGGGGCCCGCTCGCCGAGGAGCGCGCACCCCGTCTCGCTCTGCACTTCCTCGAGTCCTCCACGCTCACCTCGGCACACGCCGAGAAGGCGTACCGCTACGCCACGCTCGCGGCCGAGCAGGCGGAGGCGCGCCAGGCGTGGTCCGAGGCCGCACGCTGGTGGGGTCAGGCGGTCTCGCTCATCGAGTCGGAAGCGCCACCCGCGGACGCCGATCTAGCGCAGGCGCTGTATCGCTGGGGGCGGGCTCAAGAGCTGTCCGCTGACTACCGCGAAGCGTGGCGAAATCTGAATCGGGCATTGGATCTGTTCCGTGAACGCCGCGACGGCGTAGGGTTCGCGCGAGCTGTCCTGGCTCTGCCCGTTGTGGCTCCCTACCCACGCCTCAAGGCGATCCGGGAAGAGGCACTAGAACTGCTGGGCGACGCTGAGCCCGAACTGGAGGCTCTGCTCCTGGAACTGATGATGTTCTCGAAGGTCGGCTTCGGCGAACTGCCCTGGGAACCGGCATCGGCCTCACTGCTCCGCGATGAGCCAATCTACCGGCGACTTCAGACGATCAACCTGAGCACGCGGCCTGAACTGGCAGCCCGGGTTCAGGTGCTCGGGACAATGCTCGAGTGGATGGCCGAGCCGTCGTCGCGAACGAACGCAGGTATCCGGCTCGAATCTGCCCTGCGGGTACTCGTGGCGTCAGGCTCCAGACGGGCTGCCACCACCGCCCGACAGATCGCGGCTGGGCAGGCGTTCATGGGAGATATCGCGCGGTTCGTCCATCTGAACGAAGAAGCGATCGCCCTTGCGGAGCGACTTGGTGACCGCTTCAACGCCAACATGGGTCGCACCGATCTCGCGGCGGTCGCCAACTCACGCGGAGACTCCGCCGAAGTAGCACGCTTGCTCGATGAGACGGTAGGCACCTTTGAGCTTACCGATCTCATTCGGTTTCAGCAGGCGTTTCAATCCGGCGATCTCGATTCGGCCCGGGCGGCGCTCCCTTCTGAGGTCTCTGGAACCTGGGCGGTTCCGTACATGCGCGCCTTGCTGCTGAGCCACCTATGCTCCGTCGCCGCAGCGAGTGGCGACTTCGAAGCCGCACGCGCGCTGGCCGTCGACCTTGGCAACCTGCTCGTCTCCGTTGGCGTCGGTGTGTGGCGCCTTGTGGTGCACGGATTCTTGCCCGACGCTCGCCTGCTCTCGGATCTATGGGACCCCGTGGTCCGTGAGCGTGAGTACGACTACCTGCTGCGCGTCTCGCCGGTGCGAGCCGTGTACGGGTCTCTCGACCGCCAGCGGGCGACGCTTGCCCTATCCCTCGATCGGATGGAGGAAGCGGAAACGTGGTTCAAGCAGTCCCTCGACTGGTCGCGGGAAGTCGGCTTCGTGCTCGACGAGGGGCAGTGTCTGCTCGGTCTCGCCGAGGTCGCCGAGCGTCGAGGCGACCACGACCGCGCCCTCGAGCTGCTGGACCGCGCCGGCGAGCTGTTCGCGCGCATCGAGGCGAAGTACTTCCTCGACAAGGTGATTGCCAGGAAGGAAGTGCTGAAGGCGTAGACCAACGAACCGGTCGTCGGTCGGCCGCTGAGAAACGACCGTGGCGGGCCAGGGTCCTGTAATGACCCCGCTGACCGCTTCACGAATGCTAGCAAGCGGCGCGAGGACGCCGTCGACCAGGAGGCCCTCATGACCACAGCACCACTATCCCCGCGATCGGCGGACGACATCCCCGAGCTTCACCCCGCCGCGGACGTTCCCGGCGGGGAGCACTTCGAACCCATCCTGCGAGCGTCGATCGCCGGGACCGACCTCGCTGACACCGACATCCATGCCCACTTCACCACTGACGGCTCGAGGGACGTCGCAGAGCAGATTCGAGCCACCATTGTCGCCGCTCGCGTCCACGTCGGCGGAGGCGAGATCCTGGGGTACTACGGCGTGCCCGGCGCCATTTGCGCGGTCGTCCGAGGGCAAGATGGTCACCTGCGCAACGTCGGCTCGCACGTCCGCGAGGCCGACGGATACCGAGCACGCAACTTGCTGGGCGGTCCGCGCCCCTCGGGCTTCACCGTCCGTCCCGCAGTGCCTGAGGACGGTCCCACGCTTGCGCGCCTCGAGCGAAGCGCGCCGATCCAGATGGGGAATGTCGGCGTTGTCTACGACCGCGGCGAGGACGACTACTTCGCCGGAGACCGCCTCGCCGCTGCGAACGTTCTCGTCCTCGAGCGAGACGGCGACGTCGTTGGCATGGGTGGCACCGTGGTCCACGACGTGCGGATCAACGGCCACGATGCCCGTATGGCCTACGCGCATCGGTTTCGTATTGCCCTGAGCGCCCAGCGGGGCGGCGCGTGGGGTGCGCTCCAGTGGCCAACGTGGCTCAGCAACGCCGCTCACTCGGACGCCGGTAGCTCGTACATCCATCGCGCGAACGAGGCGATGCTGCGCTATGTGCCGCCTGCGGTGATGCAGCCCGTGGGGCCTGAGCGGCTCGCGTTTCGGACAGTGGAGCTCGCCGAAGACGCCTCGATGCGCCCCGCGACGGCCGAGGACGCACCTCGCATCGTAGAACTGCTCAACTCGACGCACGGCGGCGAGGCGCTGTTTCGCCCCTACACGGTCGAGTCCCTCACCGAGCGTGTCCAGCGCGAACCGTCCTCCTACTCGTGGTCGTTGTTCCGCCTCTCGGACCGGGCGGTTGTGGGCGCCTGGTGGCACGCCTACAGGGTGCTCCGTATGGCAGAGGGCGAGTCCTCCGAGGACGTGCGCACCCTCGTTCTCGACTACGGGTTTGAGCCGGGAGCGGAGGCGGAGTTCACGGACCTTCTGCGCGCCGTGGCCGCCGAGGCCGCAGCCGGCGGCAGCAGCGAGCTCACGATGTTCACTTCGCCGTCTTCGCCCGGCTACGACTCGTTGCGCCCGCTGGCACATCACGTGGATGGGTACGCGATGACGCTCGGCGCGTTCGCCCATGGAGGCGTCATTTCCGGCGCCATCTACATCGATCAGCTGTACTTCTAGAAGGGGGTGACGACCGAGCTGCGCACCCACGGGCGCTTCAGCAAGGCCGAAATGCGTCCCCCGCCACGATGGGTGCACACTCTCGCCCCTCGGCCACGCAGATCCGCCGCCGATGTCTGCAGGCGACGGCTCAAGTCCCGGGTCGCCCATCTTGGGACAACGCGGACGCGGCCCCGACGCGGAATCGGTTAGCGGGAGCCGATCGCCGGTTCCCACCCTTCGGGGATGCCGCAACGGCGCTCGACCAAGCCCGTTATCATTCCCGTGCCATGCTCAGCGAACGCATCCAGCGACGGGTAGACGCCCTCCTAGATGAGGCGGACGCCGCGATTTCCGCGCGTGACTGGGGCCTCGCCCTGAACCTCGCGCGCGACGCGCTTGCGTTCGACCCGGACAACGCAGATGCGCTCGACTACGAGCGGGCGGCTCTTCAGCGCCTCGATTCAGGCGAGGCCGACGCGACATCCGAGGTTCCTCCCGCCACCGGAATTCCGACGAGCCAACCTGCGTTCTTCGCAGGCGGTCGCTACCAGGTGCACCGCTTCCTTGGCGAAGGTGGCAAGAAGCGCGTCTTCCTCGCCCACGACACGCGCCTCGACCGCGACGTCGCCTTCGCGCTGATCAAGACAGAGGGTCTTGACGCCACGGGGCGTGAGCGCATCACGCGCGAGGCGCAGGCGATGGGCCGCCTCGGCGCACACCCGCACATTGTGACGATCTTCGAGATCGGCGAGGAGGATGGCACCCCCTATGTCGTGAACGAACTGCTCGCCGGTGGCGACGTGGAAGGCGAGCTCGAGGCCGCCGAAGGAGCACTTCCGCTCGCACGTACGCTCGAGATCGCGAAGGGAGTTGCTCGAGGTCTCGCCTTCGCCCACGAGCGCGGCATCGTGCACCGCGACCTCAAGCCGGGCAACGTCTGGCTCACCGAGGACGGCACCGCCAAGATCGGCGACTTCGGTCTGGCGCTGTCGCTCGACCGCTCGAGGCTGACACAGCACGGGATGATGGTCGGCACGGCGGCGTACATGCCGCCCGAGCAGGCGCTCGGTGGCGAGGTGACGCCGCAGGCGGATATCTACTCGCTCGGCGCGATGCTGTATGAGCTCGTGACGGGCAGGCCGCCGTTCCAGGCCGACGACCCAACGGCGGTCATCAGCCAACACATCAACACGCCTCCGGTTGCACCGTCTTGGCACTCCGAGCATTGCCCGCCTGACCTCGAAGCGCTGATTCTCAAGTTGCTCGCGAAGGGCCCTGCCGACCGCCCTGCGTCGGCCAGCGCGGTACTGGCCGCCCTCGAAGCTGTGGATCCCGATGCCCGTTCCGCTTCTCATTCCGACTCATCCGCGAACCCACTCGAGCGGCTCGCGCGAGGGGCCTTCGTTGGCCGCGAGCGCGAGCTTGAACGGCTGCGCGCCGCCGTCGATGAGGCCTTCGCCGGGCATGGCTCGGTGGCGATGGTGGTCGGCGAGCCCGGCATCGGGAAGACGCGGACGTGTCTCGAACTCGAGACCTACGCTCGGATGCGTGGTGGGCGCGTGATCTGGGGCCGCGCGCACGAAGCGGCGGGAGCGCCGCCGTACCGACCCTGGGTGCAGGCTGGCGACAGCTACTCGCGGCAGTTCGGCCTGGACGGGATCGCCGATCGGCTCGATGCCGGCGATGGTCCCGAGCTTTCGCGCATCTTTCCGGAGCTTCGCCAACAGCCGAATTATGTTCCACCGCCTGATATCGGAGACGCGGACGTTGCACAGTTCCGGCTCTTCGAGGCCTACGCCCACCTTCTGCGTGCCTACGCCGCGGAGACGCCACTATTGGTCGTCCTCGACGACCTGCACTGGGCTGACAAGCCGTCGCTCCTACTGCTGCGCCACGTCGTGCCGGAGCTCGCCCGCCAGCGCATCCTCATCCTGGGCAACTATCGCGACACTGAGCTCTCGCGGACCCACCCGCTGTCGGAGGTCCTAGCCGCTCTCAACCGCGAGGGCGGCTTCCAGCGCGTGAATCTCGGTGGACTCGACCGCGACGAGGTGGCGAGCTACATGCGTGCCGTAGCCCGGATCGAGCCCTCATCCGGTGTCGTCGAGCGCGTGCACGCCGAAACCGAGGGGAATCCGTTCTTCCTTGCCGAGGTCGTCAACCTGATGGCCGAGGAAGGCACGATTACCTCGGATTCGGTCTCTGACATCGCGATCCCTGAGGGTGTGCGCGAAGCGCTCGGTCGCCGCCTCGATCGGCTTTCGGAGGAAGCGAACGCACTGCTGCAGTACGCCGCCGTCGCTGGCCGGCAGTTCGCCTACGACACCCTCAAGGCAGTCGCCGCCCACGACGACGCTACGCTGCTGCGCCTCATCGAGGAGGGCCTCGCTGCACGCGTCATCGAGGAAACGTCCCAGGCAGGGCGGTACCAATTCACGCATGCCCTCATGCAGGAGACGCTCCTTGAGGAGCTCTCGACAACGCGCAAGGTGCGGATGCACGGCCAGATCGCGGAGATCATCGAGGCGCGCTATGGCGACCGCGCAGAACAGCAGGCCGCCCGTCTCGCACGTCACTTCATGGAGTCGAGCACCCTCAACGTCTCACATGCCGAGCGCGCCTACCGCTATTCCCGCGTGGCCGCCGAAGACGCCGAGACGCAGGCCGCATGGGGCGAGGCGGCGCGACTCTGGGGGCAGGCAGCGAGTGTCGCCGAAATCGCCTCGTGGCCGCACGTCGACGAGGGTGAGCTCCGCTTCCGTCTTGGACGAAGCCTCGAGCGTAGCCGCGAGTATCGAGGCGCCTGGCGAGAGCTCATGCGTGCGATCGACATCTTCAGATCGCGCGAGAACGGCCCGGCGTTCGTCCGTACCGTTCTTGCGCTCCCCGGCGTCGCACCGCTGCAGCGTGTGGAGGCGCTCCGCGAGGAGGCGCTTGAGCTGCTGCGGGCATCAACCGATGAGGATCCCGAGTCCGAGGCGACGCTCCTCGCCTACATCATTCGTCCGACAGGGCCGACGTTCATCGATCCGGCCGTTCGGCAAGGCGAGCACTATCATCGGCTCGTCGAACTCGCGACCAGCGATAGCGACGAAGGTCCCATTCGGCTGATGCAGCGCCACATCGACGCCCAGATCGCGAACTCAGCCGGAGATCTGCGCCGGCAGCAGGCTCTCTTGCGGCAGGCGCGCAGCGCGGCACGGTCGAGCACGACGTGGGCGCTGGAGAAGTACCAGTTCGCACTCGATCTGGCGGCGTCCCTCATTCAGTCTGGCGATCTCGACGAGGCTGAGCGTCTCCTCGAGGAGGACATGCAGCTAAGTCGCAGGGTCGGCGACTGGACACGCTTCAATTCCGCCCTCTCCTTTCTGGCCCCCCTTCGGATCAGCGGCGGGCGGTGGGCCAAGGCCGGTGACGTCGTGGCTCGGAGTGAGGGCGCGTTCTGGTTCAACGATGTTGTTCTCGCGTCGGCCGAGGCGATGCAGGGGAACCTGACCACTGCGGTCGACATGCTGCCGCCGAGTGACGTCGGCGGAATGGAATTCCCGAATGCCCGTTGGATGTTCCTGATCGTGGCGCACTCGGTATATGTCTTATCCGGCGACGAGGACCGAGCGCAGTCGCTCGTCGCCGAAATCGACGAGCGACTCCCACTGCTTCCGTGGGCTCGATCGATGTCTCCGTCGAATGCGGTTGCGGCCAGCCCCGATGTTCGCGCGCTTACGCAACGCGCAACCCCTACCGCGGTGCGCTATCTCTACACGCGAATGACCACCACGCCGATCGTTGAGAAGCGCATGCACATGGGCAGCCTCGATCGGGCACGCGGGGACTTGGCGCTCGGCCTTCAGCTCGACGATGAGGCTGCTCGGTGGTTTGAGACCGGCCGTGTGTTCGCCTCCGAACACGGCCTGGACATCGAGGCGGGTCGCTCCCAACTCGGGCTCGCCGAGGTGGCTGAGCGCCGAGGCGACCATAAAAACGCCCGCGAGCACCTCGACACAGCAGGCGATCTGTTCGCGCGCCACGGCGCCAAGCTCTACCTCGACCAGGTGCTCGCGAAGAAGGGGATCCTGCGGGCTTAGTCGCATTCGTCGGTTAGAATCCGCGCCATGCCCAGCGAACGGGTCCAGCGACAGATCGACCGCCTGCTCGACGAGGCTGAGCGGGCGATGGTGGCTACCGACTGGGTGACCGTCCGCCAGCGTTGCGAAGCCGCGCTCGCGCTCGACCCCGCCAACGGCGACGCGCGCTCCTACATCGAGGCCGCCGACCGCGCCGATGGCACGTCGAGGTCGCTCGACTCGTCGGCCCCCGCGGCATCGGCAGCCGGGTCCTCGACGGGGCTCGAGACGTTCGCGAACGGCCGCTACGAGGTCGTCAAGTTCCTCGGGGAAGGTGGGCGCAAGAAGGTCTACCTCGCCAAGGACTCGCTGCTCGATCGCCAGGTCGCCTTCGCGCTCATCAAGACCGAGGGCCTCGATGAGGTCGCGCGCGAGCGCATCACCCGCGAGGCACAGACGATGGGCCGCCTCGGCGCGCACCCCAACGTCGTCACGGTCCTCGACATCGGTGAGCACGACGGCCAGCCCTTCGTCGTGATCGAGCTGCTTGGCGGCGGGGACGTCGAGGGGCTGCTCGAGGATGCGGGCGGTCCGTTGCCACTGGGGCGCAGCCTCGAGATCGCGCTCGACGTCTGCCGCGGCCTTGAGTTCATCCACGCGAAGGGCATCGTCCACCGTGACCTGAAGCCCGGGAACGTCTGGCTCACCACCGACGGCGTCGCGAAGATCGGCGACTACGGCCTCGCGATGTCGACCGACCGCACGCGGCTCACCCTTGAGGGCACGATGGTCGGCACCGTCGGGTACATGCCCCCCGAACAGGCGCTTGGCGGCGACATCACCGCGCGCTCGGACCTCTACTCGCTCGGCGCCATGCTCTACGAGATGGTCACGGGCCGCGTCCCATTCGACGGCGACCGCATCACCGACGTGATCAGCCAGCACATCAACGTCGTGCCCGAACCGCCGTCCGCCCGCGGAGCCCAGATCCCGCTCGCTCTCGAGCAGCTCATCCTGCAGCTGCTCGACAAAGACCCGGTACGACGACCGGAGAGCGCGGCCGAGGTCGCCAACGCCCTCGAAGCGATCGATCCGCTCGATCTCGTCGACCCGCTGGACCCGGAGTACACCGCGCGGCGCGCACGGGGTATGTTCGTCGGCCGCTCGCGCGAGCTCGATGAGTTGCGCTCCCGCTTCGACGAGGTCATGGCCGGCCAGAGCCGCATCGTGATGCTGGTCGGCCAGCCCGGCATCGGCAAGACGCGCCTCGCGCAGGAACTCGAGGGCTACGCCCGTTCGCGAGGCGCCCGTGTGTTCTGGGGACGTGCGCCCGAGGGTGGCGGCGCGCCTGAGTACTGGCTCTTTCACCAGATGCTGCGCCGCTTCCTCGAGCAGGTGCCCGTCGAGGTGTCCCGCGAGCGTCTCGGCGACGACGCCGCGCAGCTCGCACGCATCGCACCCGAGATCCGCGAGCGTCTGCGTGGGCTACCGGAACCAACGGACAGGAGTGAGTTCGCGCTCTTCGAGGCGATGCGCACCTTCGTACACCGTCTGGCCGAGACTCAGCCGCTGGTCCTCGTTCTGGATGACCTGCACTGGGCCGACAGTGGCTCGCTCGCTCTGCTCCAGCATGCATCGCGTGATCTGCAGCGAGCGCGCGTGATGATTGTCGGGACGTATCGCGATACCGAGATGAGCCGCCAGCACCCGCTCTCGCAGGCGCTCGCCACGCTGAACCGCGAGCCCAACTTCTTCCGCGTCGCCGTGAGGAGCCTCGGTCGCGACGAGGTGTCTAGCTATCTCGAGGCGGCCGCCGGCTTCGAACCGACGCGCGAGCAACTCGACGTCTTCATGCGTGAGACCGACGGCAATCCGTTCTTTCTCAGTGAGATCGTCACGAGCATGCTCGAGCGCCGCACGCTCGATGACCGCACCTATGAGCTCGAGATCCCCGATGGCATGCGGGAAGCATTGGCGCGCCGCGTGAACGCCCTCTCCGAGGACGCCGTCGAGATGCTGAAGCTCGCTGCCGTCATTGGCTACGATTTCGACTTCTCGACGCTGTCGATCGTGAGCGAGCTCGACGACGACCGCGAGCTCGAGCTGATCGAGGAGGCGCTGGGCGAGCGCGTGATCGCCGAGGGCGAGCGCGCCGGCACGTATCGCTTCGTCTACCAGCCGATGCAGCGTCTTCTGCTCGACGAGATCTCCTCAACGCGTCAGCTGCGCCTGCACGGCCAGATCGCTGAGCTACTCGAGTCCTCGTTCGGCGCCGCGGCTGAACAGCGCGCCTCGGTTCTCGCGCCCCACTTCGCTGCCTCGGCGCAGCTGAATTCGGCACACCGAGACCGGGCTGTCCGATACTCGACCATTGCGGGCGACGCCGCGGACGACGCGGGCGACTGGAACGAGGCGAAGTCCCACCTCGCGGCTGCGGTACTTCTGCTTGGGGATGAGGCGAACGCGCGACCCGACTTGCTGCGCCGCCTGGGGCGCGTGGAGGGATACACGCTCGACTTCGAGGCGGGGCAAGCGCACCTGAGCCAGGCCATCGATGCGTTCGCGCGTGCCGGCGATCCCCGTTCGGCTGCTGAAGCGGCGCGGGATGCCTTCGTCCCGAACGGCCCGGCCAGAGATGTCGAGTTGGCCGAGAAGGCGCTCCTCGTCGTCTCCGGTGTCGACAGCCTCGCGGAGGCGCGCCTCGAGGCTTGGCGTGGCCTCGCCTACATGTCAGACGAGCAGGGTGCGCATGCGGCCGCGCGTGCGCTCGAACTGATCGGCGACGAACACGCCGACGACGTTCGCGCGCTGCTCGAGTTCCGGCAGGGCGTCATCGAAGCAAGTGCCGGACGTCTCGATGTTGCGCGCTCGTTGTACAACCGGGCGCTCGAGCGCCTCGAAAGTGGCGATCTCTTGGGACTGACGCTGCGCGCTCGTCTTGCAGGTCTGGACCTCTGGGCCGGAGAGATAGACCAGGCACTGAAGGCACTTGCGGACGTGATGCAACTCCTCGAGCGTCAGCACGCTGGACGCCTGCTCTTCGCAAGCCAGGCGCAGATGGCCGCAATCTACGTGCTTCGGTGGGACCTCGGCCGCCTCAACGAACTGGTCACGCGGCCCGGCCGACCTCAGAGCTCGGTCGATGCCATCTATTTGCCTCGTGTTCGCGAGCTCAGAGGCAACCCGGCGTCTGCCCTAGCATGGCGGCTGCGGAATCAGGCGAACTACACCACGGGTCTGACGTTCACCGATCTCATCGGGGCGGCGACGAACGCCCGTCTCCGACTCGCCGCAGGGGACATCGAGGGAGCTCGACACGAGATTGACTGGTCGCAGCCGATCCCCGACACCGGCCAGGCTGGTCACGTCGTAGCCCACGCCGACGATGCCTTCACGCGCTTCGCTCCTCGGGAGGTAATCGAGGACTGGGTTGAGCGCCCCTGGGACGAAGCCGCAACTCCGGCGCGCGCCACCGGCTTAGGCTCATTCGAGCGTACGAGGGCTTCGTGGGCGCTCGCCCTCGAGCGACTCGACGAGGCGAGGCGCCTCGCCGAGCGAGGACTCGAGTGGTGTCAACGTGAGCGCCTCCCTGTCGAGGAAGGGCGTTGCCACCTCCTGCTCTCCGATGTCCTCCGTGAGCACGGCGAGACGCGCGAGGCGGCTCGTCACCTCGATGCGGCGGGCGAGTTGTTCAGACGAACCGGTGCGCGCCTCTACCTCGACCAGGTCCTCGAGCGCCGAAACCTGCTGAAGGCCTGACGTCGGGAGGAGTCGGCCAAGCTCAGGCTGCCTCGATTCGCCACGCGACCCCGCAGCAGGCCCATGCAGGTCGAAGTGGATGAGCCACGACGAAGCCCCCACCGTGTAGGGTTACTGGAGCTGGACCCTCCCCCGTCTCCACCACATATCATGCAAGCCCGCCTCTCGGCGGGCTTCGCTATGTCGCCGGTGCAAGCGTTGCCAGCACAGAGGTCGTCGGGGGACGACCGCGCTGGTTGATGCATCGCAACTGATCCGCTCGTGCCGCAATACCTCGACCTGTTCTCCCCGGCCGCATCCACGGGGCGCGCCGCTAGGACGCGCACGCGTCTCCGCCAGCACTCCCGGGAGGACGCCATGAGGCGGGTTCCTCACGCCCGACCCAAACCCCTCCCCCACGCGCTTGAAAACGCCACGGTCCGAGGTACAACATCCCCCTCAGCACCAGAGGAGCACCGAAATGCCGTCCGACGAATTCAAGCAACTGCTCGCACGCCTCCAGACAATCCAGAGCGCCGCCCCTCCCCCGACCGACCCCCCGGACTTCGCCGCTATGCGCGCCGCGATGGAGTCCCGCGCCTTCCCGGTGAGCCCTGGTACCCACGTCCGCCGCGTCGAGGTCGACGGCATCCGAGGAGAGTGGGTCTACGCCCCTGACGCCGACACCGCCCGCCGCGTGCTGTTCCTCCACGGGGGAGGCTACGTCATGGGTTCACCGACCACCCACCGCGAGCTGGCGGGACGGCTGTCCCGCGCATCCGGTGCCGCCGTCCTCCTCCTCGACTACCGCCTCGCGCCCGAGGCCCCCTTCCCCGCCGCCGTCGACGATACGTTCCACGCCCTGACCTGGATGCGCACGCACGGCCCTGACGACGAGGCACCGTCCGCCGCGGTAGCTGTCGCTGGCGACTCCGCCGGAGGCGGCCTCGCGCTCGCCACGCTGGTCAACGTGCGTGACCGCGGCCTGCCGCTGCCTTGCGCCGGCCTGCTGATGTCGCCGTGGGCCGACATGCTCGCCTCGGGCGAATCGTACGTCCGCTTCGGCGTCGGCAACCTCCACACGATGGCCGCCGCCTACCTCAATGGCGCCGACCCCCGTCACCCGCTCGCCTCGCCCGTCCATGCGGACCTCGCCGGGCTTCCCCCGCTCATGGTCCAGGTCGGCGAGGCCGAAGCCTTCCTCGACGACTCGACAACGCTCGCCGCCCGCGCGCGACAGGCCGGCGTTGACGTCACCCTCGAGGTCTGGCCCGAGATGATCCACGTCTTCCAGAGCTACGCCCCCGTCATCCCCGAGGGCCAGGAGGCGATCGCCCGTGCCGGCGCGTTTCTCCGCCAGCACCTGGCCCTCAGGGAACTCGCGTCGACGTAGCGGCCCGCACCCCCGGCCGGCTGCTTGAAGGGACGAACCGGTGGCTCACCACGCCTCCCAGCGCTCCGCGCTCGGCTGGCTCTTCGTGGCCGCACAGATCGTCCTCGTCGCGGCGCTGCTGGCAGAGCTCAGGCGCGTCTGGCATGCCAGCCCCCTCCGCCGGAGCGCAGGTGGCCTCCTGGCCTCGCTGGGAGTCGTCCTCATGGCGGCCGCGGGCGTCCAGCTTGGACGCTCCCTCCATCCGCACCCCGCGCCAGCCGCCGCCACGAAACTCCGCGCCGACGGCCTCTACCGGCACGTACGACACCCCATCTATGCCGGCCTGCTGCTGTGGGCCGTCGGTACCGCGCTCACCGCCGGCACCGCGCGAGCCGCGACCGCGTTCGCTGCCCTCCTGGCTCTCCTCGCCCTGAAAGCCCCTTACGAGGAGCGTCAGCTCGCCAGCCGCTTCCCGGAGTACGCCGCCTACGCCCGCCGCACACCGAGGTGGTTCCCCCGCCTTCGGCCTCGTCGGGAAGACGACCCAGTCGAACCCGGGTAGTGGCCACCGGCGCGGCCCGACGTAGTCACGCCGGACGACGCATCGCCATCAGTCTGCCGCGCTGACCGCCCCCTGCTCGTCCACCACGTACACCGGCGGCGACGGCCGGGCCGCGACGTCCTCTGACACATGCTCCGTCCCGAGGAAAGCCGCCCACCGGCCGTGCTGCTCACGGGCCATCACGATGCGGTCCACGCGTTCGTCTCCTGCGGCCTCCACGATGCCCCGTGCCGGGTCTCCCGCCAGCGCGATATAGGTGCGCACCGGCACCGCTCGCACTCGCGACGCCAGCGATGACAGACGCTCACCGATCTGCTCCGTGGCCGCCTCCCGGTGCCGCGAGGTCTCCGCCAGCTCGCCCACTGCCACCAGCACCAGCTCACCACCGCCCGCCTCCGCCGCCATCCGTTCCGCCACAGGCAGCGCGCGTTCCGAGGCAGCGTCGTCGGGATCGACCGGTACGAGAATCCGCATACCCTGATTCTCCGCCCGAACACATCGGCAACGCCTCGCTCGACGTCGCGTTGGGGTTGCCGCCGTCTTGCAGAAGCGCCCAGATTGTTCGCGCCGAGGCGACCCAGCCATCGCGCACACGTTAACGAGACGTTCCCCGCTCGCTAACCAGACGGTTACCCGCGCGACGCACCATCGATGGCGAGGGGAAAAACGCCGCATGATGGAGTTCTCCGACCGGCAACCAGATACCGCCACCGCGCGAAGTCGATTCGCCGGACTCGTCCCGCTGCCGGGCACGTCCCGACCGGTCATTGCCACGTGCCGTGCATGGATCGTACGTACCGCCGCGCGACTCATCACGCCACACTGCCCCCGCTGCGGCGCCGGCAAGCCCGAGGCGAGCGCCAGCCCGCGGCCGGAGCACGATCCCGTCATCTCCCTCCGCTGCCGCAACTGCGCGCACCAGTGGCAGCTACTCCCCCAGGACCCGTCCCTCGGCCCCTGAACCGTCGGCGACCCGCTCCCGACTGCACACCGTGGAGCATCAAGTCACCGCCCCCGAACTCGCCGGTACGGTACGGCGGCCCTGTTCTGCCAGTCTGGCCCACCGCACCCCTGCTCGACTGCCCGCCTGCAAGCACATCAGGACTCACCCGATGCGTTAGTCTCGTACACGGCCCGCGGACGGTGGCGAGTGCGCTTCACTCGCAAAGTGGGCACCGCACCGCGCGCCGCGATTCGCCCGCGAGGACGACATCGTCAGTTCAGTCCGCACATCAACGCCGGCGGCCGACGGGGGACGGGGGCCGGCGGCCGAATCCCCATCGCTCCCCGGCCAGGAGGCGCCATGAAGGTAGGCTCTGATGACGGTCGCGCGCCGCCTCGCGGTTCTCATCATCGACCCTAACGAGATCTTCCGCTCCGGCTGCCGTGCTTCATTCCAGACGGACTCGCGCTTCGCCGTCGTCGCCGACCTCCCGTCCGCCGGCACGCTCGCCACCGCTAGGCTCAAGACTGACATTGATCTCGCCATCGTCGACCCCGAGACGGATGGCGGCCCCGACCTCGACCAGCTCGCGATGGTCCGCGCCGCACTCCCGAGCGCCGCACTGCTCCTCCTCACCACCCAGCCCGACCGCGAGTTCATCCTGCGCGCCGCCGACGCTGGAGCTCGGGCGATCCTTGTCAAGACCCACCTCTCGAGCCCCTTCCTGCTGAGCGCAGCCCACCTCATCGCCCGCTCCCACGCCAGCGTCCTCGACCAGGGTCTCCTCCTCGATCTCCTCAACGGCAAGTCACGGCACGCCCACGCTCCCGCCCTCACGCATCGAGAGGCCGAAGTCCTCCAGTTGCTCGCCCGAGGCCTGACCGACCAGCAGATCGCCCGCGCGCTCGGCATCGCCCGCACCACCGTGCACTCGCACGTGGGCGCGCTCCCCCGCAAGACCGCCGCGGCCAACCGTGTCCAGCTCGGCATCATCGCCAGCCGTCAGGGCCTCCTCATCGAGGAGTGACCCGGCCTATCCGTGCCGACCCGTCGGTACCCGGCAGTTCGCCATCCACTGCTCGTCGGTACGCCAGACGGATCGCCGCGGGGACCCGCAGATCTGTCCATTCCGCGCGCGCGATCGCCATCGCACCGCTCGTATTCATCCGACCCGCGTGCAGATCGCCAGCCCGTCCGCGTACGAGAGCGGCGCTCGCCCGTTCTGGCCGCCACATCGCCATCGAGGCTGGACCATCTCCGATAGGCACGCGGCCGCGAGCCGGGAATCATCGATGCGCTCCCCACCACCCCTTCGCATCGGGTACAGAAAGGCGCCTCACATGCCAGTACAGAACCTGCAGCCGGGGAACGTCATGAACGTCGCGGCCAATCAGATCCAGGGCACCGCCCATGTCTACCGCACGGGCCAGGGCTACAACGGAGCGGGCAATGTCGGCTGGCAGCCGAACGGCGCGGCGCTCCAGGTCCAGGCCATCAACGTCGGTCAGACCGTCAACTTCGCCGTCAACGGACAGGCCGGCATGATCGCGAACGGCGCGCCCTCCATGGTCCAGGTCCTCTGGGACAACGGCGCCGCCCTCGAGCACGCCCGAGTCCTCGAGAACCAGGCGTCACGCGTCCTTAGGCGCGGGGCCGCCACGGCCCTCGGCGCCGGCGACGACAACTCGGAGGCCGCCCAGGCCATGGCCACGCTCACGGCCCAGTGGTACAACGCCATCATCACCGGCTGCCACCTCGACCCCGCCACCTTCCAGCTCGTCCAGGGCAACTCGCCCCTCGGCTCGACCTCCGAGGCCCTCTGGAACATCTTCGACGCCGTCCCGCCCCTCTCCATCAGCAACCTCTACAACCCCTCGCAGGGCAACGTCTTCTCCACCGACTACGGCGCCGTCATCGCGAACCTGAACCCGCAGAACGCCGGCTCGTTCCAGACCGCCATGGGCGACTACTACGGCCAGTGGGTGAGCTACCTCAACACCAACCCCGCCATCCCGCAGGGCGGTATCCTCGCCCTCTTCCAGAACTGGTCCGCCCTCCACATGCCGCCCGACCAGGCCCAGGCCGCCTACACCGCCTACCAGCAGGTCTCGCAGGGCGTCGTCCCCGTCGCCATGCAGATGTGGCTCGCCGCCGGTGGCGGCACCGGAGGCACGAAGGCCTACAACGCCACCATCGACCAGCTCCAGAGCGCGCTCGCAGCGGCCCCCGGCGCCTCGGTCACCCTGAACTCGGCCTCCGCCTCCAGCGATATCAGCCACACCTGGGCCAAGGCCGAGGTCGGCGGCTGGTTCGACATCTTCGGCGGCGCCGCCCAGTCTGAGTACGAGCAGCTCACCATGTCCCTCATCGACGCCGGCCTGACCATCGAGGCGAGCTTCACCCGCCTCGTCACGTTCACCGCCGGCCCCCTCGCCAGGCCCAGCACCGACCCAATCCTCTCCCAGTACCAGCCCTGGTACAGCTCGGCCGCGCTCAACCTCGCCTACCAGAACAACAACAACGTCGTCTGGAAGCACACCCCGCCCACCTGGGACAACACCTTCGGCGCGAACGGCAACATGCTCCGCACCGCCAGCGCCCTCGTCGTCGTCGACGGCATCCAGATCAAGACCACGTCGAACGCGAGCTTCGACGCCGCTTCGCAGACCAGCTTCAAGGCGGCCGCCGAGGCCGGCATCGTCCCCTTCTTCGAGGCGAGCGGCAGCGGCGGCTGGACCCACGACGTGTCGTTCGACAGCAGCGGCAAGGTGACGGTGAACTCCAGCTCCTCCACCGGCAACCCAAACATCCTCGGCGTCATCGTCACGCCCATTGGCGGCGTGATGCTGACCTAGTCAGCCCTCGAGAGTCCCGAAGAACCCGCACGTGCGAGTTCTTCGGGACCCCCGCCCGACCGTTCTCCTTGACCCTATCCCTCCCGCGTCGCCGCCCACATCGCGAGGAACCGCTCGAACGACCGCGTCGCGTCGATCGCGTCCCCGCTCGCCAGCACGTCGATCAGCAGCCCCCGCGTCACCGCCACCCCCAGCCGCAACTCGTCCTCGTCCGTCGCCGCGCCGATGCGCTCACCGATCTCCGAGGACAGCGCCAGCCACGGGTCCGTCAGCCCCTGCCCGCCTGTGAGCCCCACGCACTCGAAGAACAACCGCACGAACGGCAGCATCTCCGGCGCCGCCGTCCGCACCCACAGCGCCCGCGCCAGCTCCACCGGGTCGTCGATCTCCCCCGCCAGCTCGCTCAGCAGCGCCCGTTGCGCCCCCTCGACCGCCTCCACCACCGCTGCCACGAGGCCCGCACGCGACCCGAAGTGGTAGTGCAGCATCCGGTGGCTCGACCCGATCGCCGCCGCCAGGTCCCGCAGACTCCGGTCCGCCAGGCCGTTCGCGCTGACCTCCGCCAGGATCCGCTCGAGCAACTGCGCGCGCGCTTCGTCCATTCCCTGTCCCTCCACTGTCCGTGTACCATATGGTACATTAAACCCGTAGCACGAGGAGGAACCGCAATGCGCATCGAACACACCATCGACATCGCCGCCCCCGTCGACCGCGTCTGGGATCTCACCCTCGATGTCGAGCACTGGCCGCAGCTCACCCCCACCATCACCCGCGTCGAACGCCTCGACGCCGGCCCCATGGCCATCGGCTCGCAGGCCCGCATCAAGCAGCCCGCCCAGGGCACGAAGGTCTGGACCGTCACCACCATCGAGCCCCGCCGCCGCTTCGCCTGGGCGACCAGGCTCATGGGCAACCGCATGACTGGCGGCCACCACCTCACCGAGACCGCGGCCGGCACCACCAATCGCTTGACCGTCGACATCGAGGGCCCGCTCGCCCCCGTCCTGGGACTACTGCTCCGCGGCCCCATCCACAACGCCATCAAGAAGGAGAACGAGGGGTTCAAGCGCGCCGCCGAGGCATGAGCCCGCCAGACGCGAGTGTGCGTGCGAGCCGGGCCTGCCCACCCCCCGGCTCGCCCCCTCGTAGCGCCTCCAACCCCGTCCGTGATATGCATCCCTCCGAGGTTCAACCGCACAAGGAGGTACATCCGTGGCAGACAGACCACTCGAGGGCAAAGTCGCGATCGTCACCGGCTCCAGCCGCGGCATCGGCGAGGCCATCGCGCGCTCCTTCGCCCGCAACGGTGCCACCGTCGTCATCGCCGCACGCACCGAGGAGGTCTCCGACCCGCGCCTCCCGGGCACCATCCACTCCGTCGCCGCCGCCATCGAGGCCGAGGGCGGCAAGGCCTTCCCCCTCGTCACCAACCTCCGCGACCCCGACAGCATCTACGCCTGCGTCGACACCACCGTGAAGGAGTTCGGCCGCCTCGACATCGTCGTCAACAACGCCGCCATCCTTGTCCCCGGCGACATCGAGACCGTCCAGGACCGCCACCTCGACCTCATGTGGCAGGTCGACCTCCGCGGCCCCGTCCTCATGTGCAAGGCCGCCGTCCCCCACCTCCGCGCCGCTGGCGGCGGGCACATCATCAACCTTTCCTCGGGCGTGGCCATCTTCCCCGGCCCCGGCCCCTACGAGAACCCCAGCACCGGCGGTCTCTTCTACGGCATGGTCAAAGCCGGTCTCGAGCGCTTCACCCAGAGCCTCGCCCAGGACCTCCAGAAGGACCACATCGCCGCGAACGTACTCTCACTCGCTTATGTCATCGAGACACCCGGCAACATCTTCGCCCGCAACGACCCCAACAACCCCCGCCTCGACTTCGGCAGCGCCGACTGGATGGGCAAAGCCGCCACCTGGATCGCGAAGCAACCCGCCGAGTACACCGGCAACATCGTCTTCGACCACAAGATCCGCTACTGGCTCGAAGACATCCCCTGATCGCCCCGCCGCGCGAGGCGTCACCGAACCCCCGGTGCGCCTCGCGCCTCGCCCGCGAGCGCCACTCCTGCGTTTGTAGAAACCTCCCCCGCGCTCTACCATCCCGCCCGAGGAGCGCCGTGACCCACCTCGCCGACCGCACCGCACCCGTCGAGGACGCCCCCCGCGACCGTCCCGACTTCGGGCACGCGCTCACCCGCTTCACAGCCGCCGCCGGCATGATCGCCCCCGTCGTCATCCTCCTCGCAGCGCTCGTCGCCGTCGGCGCCTACCTCGCCTTCGACCAGCAGGCCGTCGGCAGCGGACGCGCCCTCCTCCTCGCCGCCGCTGCCATCGCCCTCGCCTGGCTCGGCAGCTCCCTCCTCATCGCCACCCGCGGCAACCCTGAGACCGCCACCCCACGCGCCTACCTCAACCTCCTCAATCACTGCGCAGAGACCGAGGACGCCCTCGCACGCATCGAGGTGCACCGCTCCTCCGAGGCCGACCACGCTCTCATCGCCCGCATGCGCGACCAGATCCGCGCTGTCCGCGCCGTCCTCGGCGTGCAGGACCCCGGCGCGCCTGAGGACGCCATCGCCCTGAGCGGGCGCGTCGACTGGCTCCGCAGCGCCGGCTACAACGAGTGCTACAAGCGCGTCCACGCCATCCAGGCAGACCTCCTCCTCCTCTACGACCGCGCCGAGCTCCTCGCCGCCATCCACGAGGACTACCTCGCCCTCACCGACTCCCATGTCCCCGGCGCCGACACCCTCCAGTACAACCTCGAACGCAGCGTCGCGGACCTCGGCCTCGACCCCGCCACCTTCTTCGCCCGCCCGAAGGGCACCATCGCCGCCAACCCCGCCGAGGTGGCCCCGGCCGGCCCCGCACTGCTCGACCCCGCACCCTCCGACGAGAACCGCTTCCGCGTCCGCTCCGTCCGCATCGCCCTCGACGCCTTCCGTGACCGCACCTTCGAGGGCCTCATCCACCAGCGCGACCGCGCCCGCGCCTCAACCGCCGCCACCGGCGCCATCCTCTACGTCGTCCTCGTCTGGACGCTCCTCTTCGACATCAAGCACGACACCCTGCTCTACGCCGCCATCCTGTTCGCTGTCGGCTCCGCCGTCGGCGTCTTCGCCCGCCTCCTCATCCAGTCCGAGGTCGGCTCGGATGTCGAGGACTACGGCCTCTACATGGCCCGCGTCGCACAGACCGTCGTCGCCTCGGGCGTAGCCGCCCTCCTCGGCGTCGTCGTCACCGTCTACGGCATCGCCGCCATCAACAATTCGGACCTCGTACCGGCCGGCACGGCTGCTTCGAGCCCGCCCGCCGCCACCGCCTCGCCCGCGGCCACGGCCCCCGTCCCCACCCCCATCCCCACGGCCGTCGCGCCCACGCCCGAGGCACTCGATGGTTCTGCCAACGATGTCCGCCTCGAATCCGTCTTCGACTTCGAGACCTACCCCGTCGCCATCGTTCTGGCCGCCATCTTCGGCCTCTCACCCACACTCCTCCTGAAACGCCTCGAGGATGCCACCACGCGCCTCAAGCTCGACATCAAGAGCACCGAGTCCAACCAGACCCCCTCGAAGTAGCCCACCGCGTCCCGTTGCCGCGATACCCCGCGCAGCGTGGATGCATGGCTCACGCACACCCCATCGCGTCCGTCGTCGCCGCCGCGGTCGCCGGCGCGCTCCTCGGCCTCCTCGCGGCCGTCATCACTGGCGAGGCATTCTGGGTCGGCATGGGCGCGGCGGTCGCCGTCACCTTCTGGATCGCCGCCGGCCTGATCACCCGCGACCATGCCCCGCATCGCCGCGACGAAGGCCGCCTCAGTCGAGGCCTCCCCGTCGCCGCCGGCATGGCGGCCGGCGTCTCGCTCTTCGCCGCCACGGGACAGCCGCTCTGGATCGGTATCGGCCTGTCGACCGGCCTGCTCGTCTACGCCTTCCTCGAACTGAGGCGCGGCCGCTCGAGCACGCCGCCGAGGTAACGACCGCCCTTCGAGGCCGTTGCGGGCCTACCCCGGACGCGCCATCCCCGTCGACCGCAGTTCCGCCCCGTACATCGCCTCGCCGTACCGCGCCCGCCCCGAGGCCACGTCGATCACCAGTAGCTCCACCGCCCGCCGCCGCCGCTCCCCCACCTCGCTCTTATAGACGATCGCCAGCCGCTCCACCCCGTCCCACACCACGTGGTCCAGCGTGAACTGCAACCGGTCGAGGTGCCCCGTCCCCGCCTGCCAGTACGCCCGCAGCGCGTCCCGCCCCTGCACTACGGGGCTCCCCGTCACCTCCTCCGCCCGTGGGCTGAAGAACTGCGCGTCCTCCGTGAAGTGCCCCGCCACCGCCTCGAGGTCTCGCGCGTTCCAGTCCCGCACCCAGGCCCGCGCGAACCCCTCCGCATCGAACTCGCCCACTCGCGCACCTCCCCCGCATGAAACATCGAGGCGCCCGGGCGGTCACCCCACCCGAGCGCCTCGCTCGGTCTCCCGAGTGTCGACGGGAGTCCCGCTGCTCGCTACTCCTCCGGCAGCTGGAACACGCCCTCGTCCACCAGCGGCATCGCCTGGTCAAGCGAGATGATCGGCGTGGTGTAGCCGCTGCCGATGGCATTCAACGGCCCGAGGCCCCGCAGCAGCGGCCCGATCTCGTCCGCCTCGACCGTGATGTACAGCGTGTGGTCCATCGGCGAGACGTAGCCCGACAGCACCGTGACACCCGCCGTGGCCTTCAGGCCGGCCCACCACTGCCCCATGCTCGCCCCGAGCTCATCATCGGTCCCGGGGCACTGGTCGCTGGTGTGTACATGCGTCACCTGGAACAACATCGGACACTCCTCCTTCGGCGCATCCTTCCTGGATCGCGCCCGCACGACGCCGTGATCGGCATCGAGGAGATTGAACATGCGCTCCATGAACAGACGATTACAAGCGCACTAACGAGGAGACTGGCCCCTACCCGAGCAGATGGCTGAGCACCCACCACACCGCGAAGCTGATCAGCACCGTCGTCACGATCGGGATCACGAACCCCGGGTCCAGGCCCGCCCCCTCGATCAGGTTCGCCGCGTCGCGCTTGATCGCATCCCATAGGTCGAGCGCCGCATCTCGCGTCGACTCCATCGCCCGCAGACTCCCTTCGAGGTGGACCGGTCGCCCCTCGATCCTACCGGGAGTCCGGGCCGGCGGCCCCGCCGCCCACCGACCACGCGCCTCACGCCGAGGGCGGCAGCGGCTCCTCCCGCTCCCGACGCCGCAGCAGCCCCTCCGCGTACCGCCACGAAGGCTGCCCCTGCAACGCCGCCTGCCGCAGCGCCTCCACGATCCACTGATGCGGCCACCGCTCCGCCGCCGCGTTCAACGCATAGATCGCCGCCGGCGTGCTGACCCCGATCGTATCCTCATACGCCTCGTACAGCCGGGGAAACGGATACCGATTGTGCACGCCCGAACCTCACGAGGAGTCTCGAAGTCAGTATCGCAGCCTCTGTCCAGCCATCCCCGCCCGAGCCCCGCCGCCGTCGACGTAGCTACCCCCGGGTGGCAGGCACCCTTACACGATGCGGCGCTCATGGAGCTCCTCGCGCGCAACGCGCTCCCCGCCGCGGAACCGCGTCACCTCCACCTGCACGCGACGCTGCAGCGCCTCCAGCCGCTCGCACTCCGCATCCCGCCCTAACAGCCTCTCCATCAACGACACCACCCGGCCGAACGCAACTACTTAGGTCACCGCGGAGACCACCGCATCAACCGTGGCGCCAGCCGTCACGGCAGCGTCACGGATGCGCTCCGATTGCCTCCACTCTAGCGCTTCAGCCTCACTGTGGAACTCAGCGAGGTGCTGCCCGCCGACTTCCTCCAGCGCTGCCAGCACGTCGTGGGGCGTCGCGTAGAAGAACTCCCGCCGCAGATTAACGCGGTTGACACGCTTCTCTTGCAGCGCCGCGTGGAGCTTCGCCTCAAGACCAACGGCATCCTCACTGAAGATGAGCGCATGCTTGTCAAACTGAAAGGGTACCGAAGCATCGCCCAATTCACGGATGCGGTCTTCCGGGTCTAGTCTTCGAGTGAGGCCGATTTTGACCATGCGCTCGCCGAAAGCGCCGACGTTGGAGATCACGTACACGTATCCCGCGCGGATGTTTGCTTCTCTTGCTTCCACTCCTGCGATTGCAGCTTCTACCTCGCCCACCTTCTGGAGGAGCTCCGAGACGCCCTCTTCGTCACCACGCGCGCGAAGACGCTCGATGGCCGTCTGGTACTTCATCGCTTCCCGTTGAAGCCTCGCCCTCTCTGCTTCCATCTCGCGCCGAGCTCTTTGCTCTTCTCGCTCCGCCTCGCGAAGAGCCCTGAGCTGCTCACGCTCCTCTTCGACCTTCTGTAGGTAGTCGGCCGTCAAACGCAACTCCTGCATCCGGATCACGTGGTACTCATCGCTGATCCGGAGTTGCATGACTCGCCCAGCACGAGCGATCCGTTCACGCAATTTGTCGATCCGGTCGACGGCCGCCGCCAGACGATGCGGCCGGAGCGTTCGGAGTACGTTCTCGATCTCCGCGTTGTACGCGCTCAGCATCAGCTTCGCCGTATCATCCACGAGCTTCCGGCCCTCAGCCGCCGAGCCATTCACGGTCCAGCTGCTTACGGCTGTGACGACCTGCCCCGACCGGGCGAGTTCCTTGATCCGTACCCGAAGACCGTCAAGCCGCTCACGGTACGCTAAGACATCCTCGAGGGGATGCGCGAACTGGTAGAGCCCGAACTCCTGGAGCATCGCGTTCTCATTGATCTCGACGATCCGCTGTCGCAGCGACGAAACTTCTGCCGCCAGCGTGCCGCGGCTCTCTTCGAGTTGCGCCAACTCTGAGCGAGTCTCGCTGATTCGCTGCTGGAGCGTCACGAGCTCCAGCGTGCCCGCTTGTTCAGCGATCGAACGAAGCGCCGAGACTTCCGCGTTCAATTGCCGATTCTTGTGCTCAAGCTCCTCGAACTTCCCTTTTCGGACGAACATACCCCACCCCTCGCTCGCTGAGGGATTCTGGCAAGTCCTTCAGAAAATGGCAATAACGATATTCGGGTGACCGGAGAGCGGATCGGCCCCAAGGAGCTCATCGAGCAGATGACAGGGCTGGACTGACTCGCAGCGCTCTCGGCTCAGGTCGCCCTGGCGACGGTGGTCAGCGGCGTCCCATCCGAGGGCGGTACCGGATCAACGTCAACCTGACGAACATCGTCGCCGAGGTCATTCTGGAGTGTTACTGGCGGGCGTTCCCACAGGAGGCCGCGGCCCGCGACGAATCACGGGTGCGCGGTCTCCTCGACACCATGGACCTCAGTGCGCTGGAGCTTTGAGGCCCTATACCACGTAGCCCGCTACTTCCGCTTGACGCGCTGAGTGAGCGCGCTGCCGGCAGCCGACTTCGCGGCCTTGCTCGCTGACGGATCGCGCAAGGTCTTCCCTGCGTTGCTCGCCGCCCGAGAGCTGGTCACTTCGTTTCTCTGCTTGGGCATTGCTGCCCCCTTTCTGGATCTAGGCTCCCGGCTGGGCTCCCGGACATCTGCCGAGTGCCGCACGGTGAGCGGAATCCCTTATTTCGCAAAGGTTCCTACGAACACCCGCTCGTAGCCCCGCAGTTCATGCACTTCAAGCACGTCCCGTTGCGCACCATCATCAGCTGCCCGCACTCATCGCACGGGTCGCCCTCGAACCCCTTCTGGCGCGCCTGCAGCACCCGCACCTCCTGCGTCGACCGCAGCTCCACCACCGTCGTCGCCGCCAGCCCCGGCGCCAGCCTCGGCGCCGCCGAGGTCACAGCCCCCGCCGAGGCCGTCGCCACCGGCGCCGAAGCGGCAGCCGCCGCCGGAGCCTCCCCCGGAGAGTCCCCCGCCTCGAACGCGTACGCCGCCCCCGGCACCACCGCCGGCGGGAACGCCGACGCGTGGTCCTCGATGCCCCCGTCCTCGTCCTCGTCTGCCGGCCCGAAGTGCGCCAGGTCGTCCCGCCCGAGGTACGACACCGCCAGCTCCCGGAAGATGTAGTCGATGATCGAGGTCGCCATGTGGATCCGCTCGTGGCCCGTCACCAGTCCGTTCGGCTCGAACTTCTGGAAGATGAACGAGTCCACGTACGCGTCCAGCGGCACCCCGTGCTGCAGCCCGATCGACACCGCGATCGCGAAGCAGTTCATCAGCGCCCCGAACGACGCCCCCTCCTTCGACATCGAGACGAAGATCTCGCCCAGCCGCGGCGACCCATCCCCGTTCGGCTCGCTGAAGTCTCCCGTGTGCAGGTAGATCGCGTGCCCGCCCACCGTCGCCTTCTGCGCGTACCCGCGCCGCCGCGCCGGCAGCGACTCCCGCGCCCCGCGGCGGAGCCCGCGCAGTACTTCCTCGGCCGCGATGACCGCCGGGTGCGAGGCGGCAGCCGCCGGCCCCAGCGGCTCCTCGTCCTCCTCATCGTCCTCGAACGCCGCGAACACCGAGGACGACAGCGGCTGCGACAGCTTCGACCCGTCGCGGTACAGCGCCAGCGCCTTCACCATCGAGTCCGCCGCGGCCATGTACACGTCCGCCACGTCCGCCACCGTCGCGTCCGCCGGCATGTTGATCGTCTTGCTGATCGCGCCCGAGATGAACGGCTGCGCCGACGCCATGATCCGCACGTGCGCCATCGGCGCGATGTAGCGCGTCCCGTACTTCCCGCAGCGGTTCGCGCAGTCGAACACCGCGTAGTGCTCCTCGCGCAGGTGCGGCGCGCCCTCCGTCGTCATCCGCCCGACGATGAAGTCGTTCGCCTCCTCGATCTGCGCCCGTGTGAACCCCATCCCCTCGAGGACCGAGAACATCGGGTCCGCCAGCTGCGCCTCGCTGAACCCGAGCACGTCACGGCAGAACGCGTCGCCCAGCGCGTACCGGTTGAACGCGAACGTGATGTCGAACGCCGAGGGCAGCGCCGCGTCGATCTCGTCCAGCAGCTGCGAGGAAAACCCGCGCGCCGCCAGCGACTCGCGGTTGATGTGCGGCGCACCCGACAGCCGGCCCGTCCCGGCGCAGTACGCCACGATCGCCTCGGCCTCCGCCGCCGAGTACCCCAGCCGCGCGAGGGCTCCAGGCACCGACTGGTTGATGATGCGGAAGTACCCGCCGCCCGCCAGCTTCTTGAACTTCACCAGCGCGAAGTCCGGCTCCACCCCCGTGGTGTCGCAGTCCATCAGCAGCCCGATCGTCCCCGTCGGCGCGATCAGCGTCGTCTGCGCGTTCCGGTACCCGTGCGCCTCGCCGAGGCGGAGCGCCTCGTCCCACGACCGCCGCGCCGCCCCGAGCAACTCCGCCGGGCAGTACGAGGCGTCGATGCCCATCGGCAGCACGGTCAGCCCCTCGTACTCCGAAGCCCCCGCCGAGTACGCCGCCCGGCGGTGGTTCCGCATCACCCGCAGCATCGCCTCGCGGTTCTCCTCGTACCGCGGGAACGCGCCCAGGGCCGCCGCCATCTCCGCCGAGGTCGCGTACGCCACCCCCGTCAGGATCGCCGTCAGCGCGCCCGTCTGCGCCAGCGCCTCCCGCGAGTCATACGGAATCCCCTGCACCATCAGCAGCGCGCCGAGGTTCGCATACCCCAGCCCCAGCGTCCGGTACTCGTACGACAGCTCCGCGATGTCCCGGCTCGGGTACTGCGCCATCAGCACCGAGATCTCGAGCACCACCGTCCACAGCCGCGACGCGTGCTCGTATGCCTCCACGTCGAACCGCTCCGACTGCTGGTCGTAGAACTCGAGGAGGTTCAGTGACGCCAGGTTGCACGCCGTGTCATCGAGGAACATGTACTCCGAGCACGGGTTCGATCCGTTGATGCGGCCCCCCGCCGGGCTCGTGTGCCACTCGTTGATCGTCGTGTCGTACTGCAGCCCCGGGTCCGCCGACTGCCACGCCGCGTTCGCGATGCGCCCCCACAGCTCCCGCGCTCGCACCGTCTTGTACACGGTGCCGTCCGTCCGACGCGTCAGCTGCCACGCCCCGTCCGCGCGCACCGCGTCGAGGAACCCCGCGTCCACCCGCACCGAGTTGTTCGAGTTCTGCCCCGAGACCGTGATGTACGCCTCGCCCTGCCAGTCCGTGTCGAACTCCGCGAAGTCCAGCTCCGTCACGCCCTGGCCCGCCAGCTGCAGCACCCGCTGGATGTACGGCTCCGGCACCCCGTCCCGCCGCGCCCGCGTCACCGCCTTGCGCAGCCCCCGGTTCGCCAGCGGGTCGAGGCCCTCCGCCGCCGCATCGAGGACCGCCCGCAGCCCTCGCCGGATCGTCCGCGACCCCGCTACGAGCGCCGCCACCTTCTGCTCTTCGTTCACCTTCCAGTCGATGAACGCCTCCACGTCCGGATGGTCCGCATCCACGATCACCATCTTCGCCGCCCGCCGCGTCGTCCCCCCCGACTTGATGGCGCCCGCCGCGCGGTCGCCAATCTTGAGGAACGACATCAGCCCCGAGGACTTCCCACCCCCCGACAGCCGCTCACCCTCGCCCCGCAGCTTCGAGAAGTTCGACCCCGTCCCGGACCCGTACTTGAAGATGCGCGCCTCGCGCGTCCACAGGTCCATGATCCCGCCCTCGTTCACGAGGTCGTCCGACACCGACTGGATGAAGCACGCGTGCGGCTGCGGCCGCTCGTACGCGCTGCTCGATCGCGTCAGCTCCCGCGTCGCCGGGTCCACGTACCAGTGCCCCTGCGCCGGCCCCGTGATCCCGTACGCCCAGTGCAGCCCCGTGTTGAACCACTGCGGCGAGTTCGGCGCCGCCTGCTGCGTCGCCATCATGTACCGCAGCTCGTCATGGAACGCCGAGGCGTCCTCCACCCCGTCGAAGTACCCGTGCTTCCAGCCCCAGTACGTCCACGTCCCCGCCAGCCGGTCGAATACCTGCCGCGCGTCCGCCTCCCCACCCTCCGTGGCGCCCGCCACCGCCTCCGACGGCCACAGCCACTCCGGCACACCGTCCTCCGCCACCCGCCGCAGCGAGGACGGCACGCCCGCCTTCCGGAAGTACTTCTGCGCCATGATGTCGACTGCCACCTGTGACCACGAGGCCGGCATCGTGATCCCCGCTGCCTCGAACACCGCCGACCCGTCCGGGTTGACGATCCGAGAGTCCCGCGGCGCGAACTCGATGCCCGCGTACGGGCTGCGGCCGGCGGTCGTGAAGTGGCGAGCGATGCGCATCGGAGGGTCCTTCGTGGCTACGGCCCCGGTGGAGTCGCTCCCACGACCGCTTGTGGTCGTCCCGTGGAGCATCCCCTACATCTTGGGCTTAACTGCTTACCCGCATACGCTATTATGCTGAGCGGGATCGACACTATGTGCCTGCCCTCACAGGATGTCAAGCACCTGCTGACACACCTTAGCAGAACTGCTGTGCGATAACGCCCTGACCGCCGCAACCCGGCCGCCCGCTCCATCTGCCGCCCCTCGCGGCCCTGATGCCCGTCACGGGAGAGGAACTGAGTGAGGGCAGACGAGGCGCCCCCCGTCCCGTCGAAGCGGTGGTCGCACGGCCAACGCTCCCAGGCCACCATGCCTTCGATGCGCTACAGTGCGTCGACGACGAGCGCCGAACGGAGGCCGAAGTGAGCTACGAGCACCTGCAACTTGAGCGCGACGGCTACGTCGCCATCGTCCGCATGAACCGCCCTGAGCGCCTCAACGCCCTCAACCCCGGCCTCGTCCGCGAGCTCAACGACGTATTCGACGCCCTCGATGACGCCTTCCCCGACGTCCGCGCCATCATCCTCACCGGTAATGGCCGCGGCTTCTGCTCCGGCGCCGACCTCGAGCGCGCCGTCGCCTCGGCGAACGGTGAGCAGTCGCGCCCCTCGTACGACCGCCGCGCCATCATCCAGCTGCTCGCCCCGCGCATCCGCCGCCAGTCCCAGCCGGTGATCGCCGCCGTCAACGGCATCGCCGCAGGTGCCGGCTTCTCCATCTCCCTTGCCTCGGACATTCGCATCGCCTCAGACCAGGCGCGCTTCGCCAGCATCTTCGTGAAGCGCGGCATCGCCGTCGACACCGGTTCCTCCGTCTCCCTCCCCGACCTCGTCGGCCTCGGCGTCGCCGCCGAGATGTCCTACACCGGCCGCCTCGTCGATGCGCAATGGGCCCTCGAGAAGCGCCTCGTCAACGCCGTCGTCCCCCACGACCAGCTCATGGACGCCGCCCTCGACCTCGCCCGCGAGATCGCCGCCAACCCGCCGCTGACCGTCCGCGCCAGCAAGGCGCTCCTCGTCCGCCGCGCACGCCTCGAGGACGCCATCCCCCACGAGGACGACGCACAGACCGCCCTCGCCGCCACCGAAGACCGCGTCGAGGCGATGCGAGCCTTTGCCGAGAAACGCACGCCATCGTTCCAGGGCCGCTGATCCGAGCCGGGGACGCCTCGCGGCCATCGCACCCGTTACCAGGCCCCCGCTGCATCCCGCACCAGCACGACCGTCGCGTCGTCCGTCGCCCGCGCATGTCCCTCGAGGATCGCGTCCACCACCGCCTGCGGCTCCTGCCCCCTGCCATCGAGTGGCAGCGGGAACCGCGACGAGATCCCGTCCGTGTAGAGGTACAGCGACCACACCCCCGCGACCTCGAACGTGAGCGCCCGGGCGCTCCGCGGCACGCCCCCGAAGAACCCCCGCTCCCCCACCAGCCGCTGCTCCCGGCCCGGCTGCCACAGCCGGCCCTCCACGTTCCCCAGCCCGAGGAACGTCAGCCGCTGCGCTCCCGCCTCGACCACTGCCGCCACCGCCCCGCGCCCGCCCTGCATCCGCCGCGCCGCCCGCTCCACCACCTGCCCGAGCGGCTCATCGGGCCCGTCGAGGAGCAATCGCCGAAGCTGCGCGGCTGCCTCGGCAGCCGGCGGTCCGTGCCCCAGCCCGTCGATCACCGCCACGCGCGGGCCGTGCGCGCTCTCCCACACCGCCCAGCTGTCGCCGTTCTCGGTCTCTCCCGGAAACGGCCTCGACGCGCCCGCGACCTCCAGCCGTGGCCTCAGCGCCGGCCCGCCCATGTCCTCAGCACCACGTGAGTCCCCGCCTCCGTGCTTTCGATCGCAAACTCGTCTACGCCCCGGCGCATCGTCCCGAACCCGCCGCCGAGGCTCCCCTCGGCCGTGCTCTCGCCATCCCGCAGCGCCCGGTCGAGGTCCACGATGCCCGGCCCTTCGTCATCGCCGCGGACCTCGACGCCGCGCCGCCCCTCCTGGTCGATCGCTGCCACCGTCACGCGCCCTCGCTCAGCGTACCGCGCGAGGTTCGTCGCCAGCTCCGTCGCCGCCAGCACCAGCCCCTCGAGGCGGCCCGGATCCACGACCCCGGCCGCTCCTGCCGCCGCCCGGACCGCTCGTGTCACCCCGTACACGTCCGCATGCGTACGCACCGCCACCACGACCTGCGGCACTTAGCGGCGCCACTTGCGGATCGTGATCGTCGTCCCCTCCCCCACCGTCGACTGCAGCTCCATCTCGTCCATCAGCCGCCTCGTCCCCGACAGACCGAGGCCCAGCCCCTCGCCCGAGGTGTACCCCTCCATCATCACCAGGTCGATGTCCGCGATCCCCGGCCCCTCGTCCGTCACGATGATCTCGAGGCCGGTCCGCCCCTCGATGTCCAGCGGGCGCAGCGTCACCGTCCCACGCCCGTCCGTGGCGTACCGGATCACGTTCCGAGTCAACTCCGAGACCGCCGTCGCGATTCGGCTCTGGTCGATCGCGCCAAACCCGAGCGTCCGTGCCAGCTCGCGCGCCGTCTGCCGCGCGATCACGATGTCGTGCTCTTGCGCGATCGGCACCTCGTGTTCACCGTCCACGGCGAGGACTTCCGCCGCCGCCGTCGCCCAGCATCGCGAGCCCCCGGTCCGCGTCCAGCGCCGTCCGCACGCCACGCAGTTCCAGCCCCAGCTCCCACAAGCACGTATGGAAATGGCTCAGTACCGATATTTCTCCCGAATTTGATCGTTTCGTCACCACATACGGCGGTTTGTAATGGAATTGAGATGCTCGCCTGTATGTCGGCTCCCCACTCGCTCCTCGGCCAGGGACGCCATGGCTCCGGCGCTATCCCCGATGCCACAGCGCCCCGACGGCCCACCCGCCAACAGCCCCCACGAGCAACGTCGGCCACGCGAGCAGCCACACGGCCACCAGCGCCCGCGGCCCGGACGAGTCGTCGGCCATCAGCCACCACCCGACGACCAGCAGCACCGCCACCGCGGCCATCAGACCGAGTCCAGGCCCGGCCCACCGCTGCCTGCGCTCCCACACCGCCATCCGCCACAGCGTCGCCAGGATCCGCGCCCCCGCCCGCATCGAGGCCCGCAGGTCCCCGCTCACTTTCGAGACGCCCCCCGCCCGCCGCCGGTACCCCACCTCGACCTCGGCGACCCGCCCGCCTGCCGCCAGCGACCGCGCTAGCAACTCCACCGTCCATCCGTACGTGAGCTCGTCGTGCCGCAGCCCATCAAAGAACGGCTGACGCACGGCCTTCAGCGGCGACAAGTCGTGCAGCCGCCGTCCGTACCGCGCGCCGAGGAGCACCCCGCACAGCCAGTTGCCGAACCGCGCTGCCCCCGTCATCGACCCCGGCTCGACGTCCGGGCCGCGCCGCACCCCGATCGCGAGGTCCGCCCCCGCCTCGATCGCCCCGAGCAACGCCGCAATGTCCGCCGGGCGGTCGCTCCCGTCTCCGTCCATGAATACCAGCACGTCCGCCTCGCCAGCCGCCCGCGCGCCCGCCAGGCATGCCCGCCCGTACCCCCGGACCGGCTCCGAGGCCACACGCGCGCCCGCCGCCCGTGCCGCCGCGGCGGTGCCGTCGTCGCTCCCGTTGTCCGCCACCACGATCGGCCCCGCGAAGTGCTCCCGCGCCTCGCGCACCACGCCGCCGATCGTCGCCTCCTCGTTCAGCGCCGGGATCACGAGGACCGCGCGCGCGCTCACGGCGCCGGCCGCCGGAACACCTCGACCCCGTCCCGCTGGTATACGCGCTCCCACTCGGCGCGCACCCGCGCCAGCGCCTCATCAAACCCGGCTCCGATCGACTGCGTCGTCCGGAACCCGTACGCATCGACCACGACCCACGAGGCGGACTCCCACCTCCCGGGAAACTCGTCCACTGCCTCGCGTTGCGACAGCCGCGACGTCAGTCCCGACTGTGCCGCCACGGCCTCACCGTCCGGCACCAGCGCCAGCGCCCCGATCACTGCCGCCCGATGCTCCGCCGTCGGCCGCGCGCCCCCCGCCGTTGTCAGCGGCGACGCCGGACTCGTCGCGAGGAAGCCCGCAGCCGCGGGCACGAGCACCACTGCCGCCACAACCCCCGCCCCGACGCCGGAGGGCGCGCGTTCCGACAGCCGCCGCGCCCCGATCACCACCCCCATCGCCGCTACCACGGCGACCTCCGCCGCGTAGTGCAGCTCCAGCGCCGACTGCGGCGGGTGCGTCGACAGCACCGCGAGCCCCAGCCCCGGCACCAGCAGCAGCAGCGTCAGCGGCGCCGCGAGCATCGCCAGCCCCGACGTCGCGACGAACAGCGTCGCCGTCCACAGATGCTCGAGTTGCAGCATCGACCGCGCCACATCGACCGGATGTGTCACCATCCACGCGACCGCGGCGGCTCCGTCGTTCCCCCCGGTCACGTCCGCGTACCGCTCACCGAGGTCCCCCGGCGCTCCGCCCCGCCACCACGGCATCAAGACCGCGAGCAGCACCGCGGTCCAGACGACCGCCATGACCGCCGTCCCGATCGCCAGCCTTCGATGACCGCGCCACGCCATCACCGCCGCCAGCGCCACCACGATGAAGACCGCGTCTTCCTTGAACAACAACGCGCTGAGCGCCAGGCCCGCGGCCAGCCGCGGCCGGCCCGCCCCCAGCGCCCACAGCGAGCCGAACGCAGGCGCCGCCGTCATCGTCTCCGGGTGGAAGTCGAACTGCATCGCCCGATGCACGTACGGGCTCACGAGGAACGCCACCGCGATCGCCGCCGCCACTGCCGGCCGCACCCCGAGGCTGCGTCCCGCCTCGAATAGCAGCGGCACTGCCAGCCCGACGACCACAACCTGCGTCGCCATCAGGAATGGCGGTCCGGCGCCCAGCCGGTACGCCCCCGCGAACAGCAGCAACACTGGCTCGAAGTGCTGCCCCGCGAAGTTGTATGGCACGAACGTCGTTTCGAACCACCGCCCGTGCGCCGTGTTCCAGATGATCTGGTCGAAGAACGCGAGGTCGAACGCGTTCGTCTCGAAGTCGTTCCACCGTCGCAGGCTCTCTGTCACCCAGTAGACGATGAACACCGTCGCCGCGAGCCCCGTCACGACCCGCGCCGCCGCCGCCTCCGTGACCCGCGCGCGCTGGACCGTCCCGGCGCGCGCCGCCGTCGTGGCCACTACGCCGCCCCCGGCGTCGCGTGACCATCCCCGGGTGCCGCCTGCACGAGGCGGAAGTCCGGGCGGAACCGCTCCCCCTCCAGCCGCACCACGATGCGGTCCAGTTGCTTCACCATGTTCTGGCCTGGGTACCCCGGCACGATCAGCCGCACCGGGAACCCGTGGTTCTCGCTCAACGGCGCGCCATTCGCATGCGTCGCCAGCAACGCCTCGTCGACGCCGAGGCGTCCCCGGTGCCACGTCACGCCATAGTCGCTCAGGCTGTGAAAGAAGACCGAACGCGCCTCATCGCTCGACCCCGCCAGCGCGAGCACGTCCCGCACCCGAGGCCCGCGCCACACCACGCGCTGCGTCCAGCCGCTCACGCAGCTCAGCCGGACCTCATGCTCATGGCTCGGCAGCGCCAGGATGTCCTCGTACGACAGCATCAGCGGCTCCGTCACCGCTCCGCTCACCTCGAGGCGGTACGCGGCGATGTCCTCCACCGCGACCTTCCCGAACAGCGTCTCCACCGGAAAGTCCCCCGGCCCCCCGCGCTCCTCCTCGGGAATCCGGCCGATGAACAGCGTCGCAAACTCCACCGACCGCGCCCGCGTGTTCTGCAGCAGCAGCGCGAGCCCCACCCCCGCGCCGCCGATTCCCGCCAGCAGCGCGCGACGCGACAGCACACCCCGCTCCGTCTCCGCGTGCCGAGCCACCTCCGCCGCCGGGGCGCGCTCCCGCCCCCGTACTGACCGCACCGCATTCACGAAGTGAAACAGGAGGTGCACCGTGACGAGGGGCGCGCCGATCATCGCCGCCCACAGGTGCACCTGCACCGGACGCGCGTCGAACGGCGGGATGTTCGTCACCGTGTAGTAGCGGTGGAACAGCATGTACAGCCCGCTGAAGTACAGCACGAAGAAGTCCGCCGCCAGCAGCGGCGACAGGACCCGCGGGACGATCGAGGGCGGTCCCGCCGCCCGATAGCGCGGCACCCGCAGGTAGTACCCGCCGAACCGCATCGCCGTGCTGCCGTACTTCGCCGCCAGGATCGGGATCGAGGCGATGCCCGTGTAGAAGTGGACGAACCGCACGGCGGTGAACCATGGCGGCAGGTTGTAGTTGAAGACGAAGAGGAAGAACAGCGCGCCGCTCGCGAACATCAGCGCCAGCATCACCGCGAGCACCAGCCCCAGCTGCGCCGTGAGCCGCGTGCTCGTGTATGGCGGGACCGCGTGACTCAATCGCTTATCCGTCCAGCGTGTGCGCCAGCACGCGCCGCGTCTCCGGCGCGATGTACCCGTCGCTGGCATCGAGGCGCGCCGCCAGGCGCATCAGCGACCCGAGGTCGTCGATGTCCTCCCATTCGGGGAGCCCCGCCACGCGCCACCCCAGCCGCTCGAGGTTCGCCAGCGTCCGCGCGAACACCCGCGGCGTGCTCCACTCGACGCCGTCGAACATCCCTGCGGCCGTCGCCCGCACCCCGATCAGGTAGAACCCCCCGTCCACCGACGGCCCGAGGACGGCGTCCGCCTCGTCCAGCTCGGCGAACGCCCGCTCGAGATACGCGCGAGGCAGGTCCGGCGTGTCCGTGCCGATCAACACCGCCCGCTCCCCGCGCTCGAGCGCGCACTCCAGCCCGTGCACGATTCGCTCGCCGAGTGCGCCCCCAGCTTGCGCCACCGCATCGAGGCCGCTCACGGCCGGCCGTGCGCCATCGTAGGCCAGCAGGCCTGCCCACTCCTCCGACCGCCCGAGCGCGCACGAGTCGTCGAAGAACGCCTGCGCCAGCTCGTGCGTCCGCTCCTCCCCTAGTGACGCCGCCAGCCGTGTCTTGCCCCGCCCGCGCTCCGGCGTACGTCCCAGCACGACCACGCACCGCCCGGCGTTCCCTCCGAGGTCCGCGAGCGCGTCGCGCAGTCGCTCCTCGGGCGTGAGTAGCCCCACCCGGAAGCACCCGGCCCGCCCGAACGAGTCGGCCGGCAGCAGGAACGATCCGTGCGCTCGCAGCCGCTGGAGCGCCGTGTCGTCGACCGGCTCCGAAGGGGACGCGCACACCGTCAGCCCCAGCTCCGCCGGCTCGAACGTCCACCCGGCTTCGCGCAGCGCCCGGTACACCCGAGGCGCGTTCGTGCGCGCGCGCTGCATGTGCCGCGCGACCTGCGCGTCGAACGTCTCGAACGCCTCGCACGCCGCAGCCTCGGAGAGCACCGACGGCCCGCCCGTCAACAGCCGCAGCCACCGCACCGCCGCCGCCCGGACCTCCGCGTTTCGAGTCGCAATCCAGCCTATGCGCAGCCCGCCCAGACCCATCGTCTTGGAGACGTCGCCGACGCTCACGGCCGCCTCATGCAGGTCCGCCGCCGCGGCCGGCGGCTCCCCCTCCAGCGCGATGTGCCGGTACACTTCGTCCACCACAGGCACCGCGCCCGCTGCGACCGCCCGCTCGATAACTCGCTCGATGTCCACCCGCCGGCCGCCCGGCACCGTGGGGTTCGAGGTCAGCAGCGCGGAGGCGCCCTCCACCTCGTCGCCGCCCGCGATCGACGCCCCGGCCAGCCGCGCCATCGTCGCGAACGAGGGGTACGCCCCGTCCGCCACGGCCACCGGCGTCCCGGGCCGCGCCAGCGCCGCCGCGAGCGCGGCCAGCGCCTCGCTCGCCCCGCTCGTGACCAGGATGTCGTCCGCATCCAATCGCTCGTACAGGCGCGCGATGCGCTCCCGTAACGCCCGCGACCCGCCCGCCGTCGGGAAGGCCGGATCCACCGGCCGCGCCCCGACGTCGATCTGCGAGGCGAACGGAGGACTCGGACAGGACAGGTCGAGGAGCCCCGCCGTGAACCGCGCGGCGTACGCCTCGATCACGTCATCTTCGCCAGAACTGTGGCCTGCCATGCCGGTAAGCTAGCCGCGATCTCTTACCAAAGCCTGACGCAGGCTCTCCTTCGAGAGGCGGTTTCATTGCGAGTGCTCGTGACCGGCGGTGCCGGCTTCATCGGCAGCCACGTCGTCGACCTCCTCGTCGAACACGGCCATGAGGTCGTCGTGCTCGATAACGCCAGCCCCCACGCCCACGCCGCACGCCCTGACGGCCTGAACCCGGCTGCCACGTATGTCTGGTCTGATGTCCGCGACCCTGCTGCCTGGGATGACGCCATCGAGGTGTTCGATGGCGTCGATGCCGTCTCCCACCAGGCCGCGATGGTTGGGTTGGGCGTGGACTTCGGCGACGTAGTGGATTACGTAACGACCAACGACGACGGCACAGCCGCGGGCCTGCTCGCGCTCCACCGTCGAGGCTTCCGAGGCCGCTTCGTGCTGGCCAGCAGCATGGTCGTATACGGCGAGGGCGCGTACCGCTGCCCCCGCCACGGCCCGGTCCGTCCCGCCCCCCGGCTCGAGGCGGACCTCTCCGCCGGCCGCTTCGAGCCCCCCTGCCCGCAATGCGGCACACCGCTGGCCCCCGAACCCGTCACCGAGGATGCACCCGCCGATCCCCGCAATGTCTACGCCGCCACTAAGCTCCACCAGGAGCATCTCTCGTTCACGTATGCTCGCGAGCACGCCTCCACCGCCGTGGCGCTCCGCTACCACAACGTCTACGGCCCGCGCATGCCCCGCGACACGCCGTACGCCGGAGTCGCCAGCATCTTCCGCAGCGCCCTTGAGGCCGGCCGCGATCCCCAGGTCTTCGAAGACGGTCGCCAGCTCCGCGACTTCATCCACGTCCACGACGTCGCCCGTGCCAATCTCCTCGCCCTGACCGCCCCCCTCGAGGTTTCCCTCGCCTGCAACGTCGCCACCGGGAACCGGCACTCCATCGCCGAGATGGCGTCCGAGTTATGTCGCGCCTTTGGCCGCCCTGCACCCGCGCCCGTGCAGCCCTGGCGCTACCGCCTCGGCGATGTTCGTCACGTCTTCGGCGACCCCGGCCTCGCCGCCCGCGCCCTCGGCTTCCGCGCTGAGCTCAGCTTCGAGGACGGCATGGCTGAGTTCGCACGGGCGCCGCTCCGGCGCCCGCCCGCCCGCTGACCTTCGGCCCTTGCGGACGCACGTCGCATGTCTACCGTCGATGTATGCGCCGTTCGATACCGCACAGTCCACGTCGCGTCGAACGCGACATTCGGCGCGTCCGCTACGCGCTCCTGGTGAGCGCTCTCTGGCTGACGCTCCTCACGGTCCTGCCCGCCCTCGATGGCACCCTCGCGGCCTACGGCCCCGATCACGAGCACTACACGCTCGCGGGCGTCGTCCCGGAGCACCGCCACGCCTATGACGCGGACGCGCGCGAGCCATCGACGTCGTCCTGCAACGCCGAGGCCTCCCGCGACGCCGAGGTGACGCCGGTCGTCTGTGCGTCTTCCAGCGACGCCGCTGGCCCTTCCACGCTCGCCATCGCCTTCGGTCGCGGGCCCGCGCAGGGCGCCTCCCCCGCGCTCACGTCCGTCTCGGACGGCGCTCCTCGCCAGGTCGCCTACGCCGACCCGCCCCTGTCCATGCGCACCCCACCGCCGCGCCACTGACCGTCAACCGCCCTCCTCGATGCTCATCACGCCCGATCGCCACATCGGGCGCCGGAGAATGCTCAATGTCGTCAGCTTGCGGAACACTGCGCCGCCGATTCACTGCGCTCGCCCTCGGCGCTGTCCTCACCCTGCTCCTGGCCACCCAGTTCGCGTTCGCTCACGCCACGCCGGTCAGGTTTGCCCCCGCTCAGGACGCGGTCCTCAACGCCGCGCCGATGGAAGTGAGTATCGAAACCGCCTCACCCATGGCCGAAGTCGCGAAGGGCAACAGCATCGTCGTCCACAACGCGGCCGGCGCGACCATCGACACCACCGACGCCACCATCGATGCGCCTCGTACCCGCATGAGCGTCCACCTGCCGCACGACCTCGTCCCGGGCGCTTACACCGCGCACTGGTCCACCGTCAGCGAGGCCGACGGCGAGCCGGACAGCGGTTCGTGGACCTTCACGTACGACCCCGCCGCCGCTCCGCGCGCGGGCGCCCAGCCCACGTCCCCGCCGTCGAGGGACGCCGGGGCTAATATCGCGCTGGTGGCGCCCGCGGACGGCGCCACGGTCAACGGCCCGAGCGTCACCCTCGAGATCACGCTCACGAACGTCGCACTTGTCGAGATAGGCGAGTCCGGCGACGAGTCCACCGATGCCGTCCCCGGACACCTGCATGTCATGGTCGACGGCCGCCAGCTCGGCATGCTCTCGCACGCCGATGGCATCACCGTCACGGACCTCGCCGACGGCGCCCACACCATCGTGGTCGAGCTCGTGGCCCCGAGTCACGCCTCCTACGACCCGCCCATCACCGCGATGGCGCGCTTCACGGTCGCCGGCAGTGACGCCGAGGGCAGCCCACGCCTGGACACCGCGGCCCAGGCGGCGGCGAGCGCTACCGACGGGTCCGGCAGCGGCCCCGGCGCGCTCGTCGTCGGTGCCGGAGTGCTAGGCGCCTTCGTGGCCATCGCCGTGGCGGTGATCGTCGGTGGGCGGCTCGCGGCCTCGAGGCGCCGCTAGCCTGGGACCTTCCGGGGCGCGGATGCTCGACTGGCATCCGCGCCCACCGGCGCGGGACGCCACCCGAGGAGTATCGTCGGTCAATGACGCTCACCCGAGACGCCACCGCAGACGACCTCCCGGCCATCGACGCCATCTACAACCACTACGTCCGTACCTCGACCGCCACCTACCAGCTCGCGCCCGACCCCTTCGAGGCCCGCGAGGCCTGGTTCGCTGCCCACGCCGGGCGCTACCCCATCCTCGTTGCGGTCGAGGCGTCCGAGGTCGTCGGCTGGGCTAGCCTCTCCCCCTTCCACCCCCGCGCTGCCTATGCCGGGACCGTCGAGGACTCCATCTACGTCCATCACGACCGCCACCGCCGCGGCATCGGTTCGGCCCTCCTGGCCACCCTCATCGACCGCGGGCGCGAGGCGGCCTTCCACACGATCGTTGCCCTCATCGACAGCGAGCAGGCCCCGAGCATCGCCCTCCACGCCCGCTTCGGCTTCATCGAGACCGGGCGCCTCGCCGAGGCCGGACGCAAGTTCGACCGCTGGCTCGACGTCGTCTACATGCAGCGCCGGCTCTGAAGCATGGCGCTGACCATCACACCGACCGCGCCCCCGGCTCCGCCGGCACCGCCCGCCGAGGGTTGTCGACGCCTCCCGCCTGCCGCGACCCTGTGTCCCCGACGATCCGCCCCTCCGCATCGATCGCGATCGCCATCGTGTCCATCGACCGCGGCGCCGGCCCGTGCACCCGCACGCCTGCCCGCGTGTACGTCGACCCGTGGCACGGGCACTGGAACCACGCCCGCTCGCTGAACCCCGGTGGCGCCTTCCCCGCCTCAGCCCACGGCACCGAGCACCCGAGGTGCGGACACCGCTTCCACAACGCCAGCAGCCCGGACCCGCCACCCGACCCGTTCTCCGAGGCGTCCGCCCCGTCGAGGTGCACCAGCCAGAACTGCCCCTCGAAGAACTCGCGCGGTGGCCCGCCTGCCTCCGGGATCTCCTCCAGCGTCCCGGCCGCCACCGGCCCCCCGAACCCTCGGACGTTCCGAGGCCACAGAAAGTCCAGCAGCCCTCCAACTGCTGTCACCCCCGCCAGCCCCAGCCCGCCGAGCACCGTCCCCCGCAGCAACGACCGCCGCCCGACCGGCGCCCCCACACGCACCGCGGGCACACCAGCCCCCGCCGCCGCTTCCGTGCGTCGTGCCCGCATCGCCTCCCGCCACACCTCGACCTCACGCCCCGCGCCACCCGACGAATCCGCCATTGCACCGTCCTCCCGCCCCCGATCGTGTCCCTCGCGGACTCCCGTCGGCGTCGGCAGCAAGGACGATCCACCCCTCACCCATGCGGACGAAACGAGCGCGCGACCGCACCACTTCGAGGTGCGCCCCACTGCGCTCCGATCCCGCGCAGGCGAAGCCTGCCGCGTTCGATGGGGTCAGGCCGGCGAACCCCCTTTGGGGCGGGCGGGCCTCCTGAACACAACAGCCCGCCGCGCAGCGACCGTCCATATCGCACCGCGAAGCGGCGCGCCCCGGCGCCCGGCGCCCCACCGCACAGCCCGTGACCGCGCGGCCGTCCGTGCACGCTCCGAGGTCTCCCGCGGCCCGCGGGCGCCCGGCTGCGCGACCTGCTACGGCGCCGCCCGCCGGATCGCGCGCACCGCCGCGCCCGGTGCCTGCTCCACCCGTCCCTTCACCAGCCAGCACACCGCGAAGCACTCCCACGCCACCACCTCGAACCACAGGATCGAGCCCCCCGCGAATCCCGTCAGCAGCGTCGCCACGAGGCACGCGAGCATCGCCAGGCCACACCCGAGATAGACGTAGTTCCGCGCCAGCTTCCCACCGTCCAACCCGCGCGGATTCGGCTTCCAGAACACGAAGAGCTGGAGCCAGTCGGCGACCGTCTGCCGCCAGTCACGTGGCCGCCCCGCCACGGGCTGCGTCTGAGGAAACAGCACCAGCGCAAACACCGTGAACGCGAGGAACATCGCGCCCGCGCCGATCCCATGAAGCGTCCCGATCCACAACTGCCACCAGTCCGCGCCCGGAAGGCCGTTCGGCGGGTCCGTCGGGAAGACGGCGACCACGGCCGCACCCGCCGCCGCGACGCGCCCCACCGCGACATCGAACCACTGGTACCGGTTGCGGTACCCCTGATACGTCCAGAGAAACGCCCCGAGGGCGATCAGGAACCCCACGAACAGCGCCACCGAACCCGTGTAGTAGTACGCGCTGAGCGACCCCAGCAACTCCCATCGAGGCAGCCCGACCGTCTCCCGCCACCCGGCGAAGAGGTACAACAGCACCGGCAGAACCAGACCCGATGCGCCAATCAGCAGCCGGTGGCGGCGCGTCGACAGGTCATCCGCTCGCTCACCATCGCTCGACGATCGAGCAGCGCCCTCCGCTCGCGTCGCCGTCGCAACCATCGAGGACCTCCTGAAACGGGACCTTACCCGGACCTGCAGTGATGGAGCCGCGGTGCCCGCCGCACGATATCACGCTCGCAGATACGAAGGCGCCTCGTCTCTCACCCCGGCGGACAGCGAATCATCCCCGCGGATGACCTCAGGCCCCTTCCCGCGAGGTATCGTCATCCCATGCGATCGAGGCTGCCCCCGCTGCCTCCCGCCTGGTCGAGCGCACTGCTCGGCCCGGGCCTCGTGCTCCTCGCCGGCCTCCTGCTCGCCGGCGAACTCCGCTCTATCCAGGACACGGGCGGCTATCTCCGCCCGGACTCCTTCGCCGGACTCATCTACGCCCTGGTCGGAATCGCGCTCCTGCTCCGCCGTCGCCTCCCGCTCGCGGCGGCCGCAGCCGTCCTCGCCCTCTCCTACACCTACCAGGCCCTCGGCTACCTCCCACTCGCCACCCTCGAGGTCGTCACCCTCGTCGTGCTCTTCTCTGCCGCCGCCCACGGCCGACCGATCCCGCGTGCCGTCGCCCTCGCTGGCCTCGCCTGCTGGCTGCTCGCCGTGAACGCCGCCGCCCCCGTCCAGCTCGAGGTCAGCGGCCTCGCCCTCATGTACGTCATCGTCATCGGCGCGTGGATGCTCGGCGAGCGCGACCGCGCCCACCGCCGCTACCTCGCCTTGCTCGCCGAGCGCGCCGGCCTCCTCGAACGTCAGCGCGACCTCGAGGCCGCCCACCTCCTCGCTGCCGAGCGCACCCGCATCGCCCGCGAACTCCATGACGTCATCGCCCACGGCCTCGGCGTCGTCGTCGTCCAGTCCGAGGCCGCCCTCCACTCCCCCGGCGCCGCCGCCCCCGACACCCGCCGCGGCCTCGAGGCCATCGCCGCCACCGCTCGCGCCGCCCTCACCGAGACCCGCCGTGTCCTCGGCATGCTCCGCGCCACCGGCGCCCCGCCCGTGCCCCAGCCCACCTTCGAGGACCTGCCGGCCCTCGCCGCTGGCTTCGCCACCGCCGGCCTCGAGGTCGACCTCGCCATCGATGGCGATCTCCGTCCCCTCGACCAGGGCCTGGCGCTCTCCATCTATCGCATCGTGGAGGAGGCTCTCACCAACGCTCTCCGCCACGGCGCCGCGCGCCACGCCCGTGTGCGCCTGCTCCGTACCCCAGTCGCCTTCGAACTCACCGTCGCTGACGACGGGCACGGCCCCGCCGACGCCTCCCCCGCCGATGGCCACGGCCTCACCGGCATGCGCGAGCGCGTCGCCATGCTCCAGGGGATCCTCGAGGCAGCGCCCGCCCCGGGTGGCGGCTACCTCGTTCGCGCCTCCTTCCCCCTCGACGCTGCTGCCGCGGAAGCCGCACCCCTCAGGGCCGTCTCGTGACCATCCGCGTCCTCATCGCCGACGACCAGGAACTGATCCGCTCCGGCTTCCGCGCGATCCTCGGCCACGCTCCCGATGTCGAGGTCGTCGCCGAGGCCGCCACCGGCGCCGAGGCCGTCCGCCTTGCCCGCGCCTGCACCCCCGACGTCGTCCTCATGGACATCCGCATGCCCGGCATGGACGGCATCGAGGCCACCCGCGCCCTCTGCCACGGCAGCCGCGAAGGCCGTCCGCACGTACTCGTCGTCACCACCTACCCCGACGACGAGTACGTCGTCGAGTCACTGCGTGCCGGCGCCAGCGGCTTCCTGCTCAAGGACGCCACCGCCGCGCAGCTCGCCGACGCCGTCCGCATCGTCGCCCGCGGCGACGGCCTCCTCAGCCCGCAGGTCACCCGTGAGGTCATCGAGCAGTTCGCCCGTCGCGCTCCCTCGCCCGCGCCGCCCGCCGAGGCCCTCACCGACCGCGAGTCCGAGGTCCTGCGCCTCATCGCCCGCGGCCTCTCCAACGCCGAGATCGCCGAGACCCTCACCGTCAGCGAACCGACCGTGAAGACCCACGTCGCCCACATCCTCGCGAAGCTCGACCTCCGCAACCGCGTCCAGGCGGTCGTCTACGCCTACGAGCACAACCTCACCCGCGCCCCCCACGAGGTGTGATCCGCCGTGACCCCACCGCTCGCACCAGCAGCGGCAACCAGCCCCGTTTCGAGAGCGCCAGGCCCGTCCTCACTGACCGGCATAGCCCGGGCCTACCCAGATCCTCGGAAACCCGGCAGCCCGATCGAGGAGCGACACCCCCGCGCGCGACGCTCAGCACAACCGCCCTCGAAGCCACTTCTCCACAACCCTGGCAACGCGCAGCCTCAAACGGGGGATCAAAGGGGCGAAGCCCCATTCTCAGGGCAGGGCGGGAGGGCTGGCCACATCCGAAAACAACAGCCGGGCCGCGAAGCGGCCCGCCCACACCGGCCCGGCGCAGCCGGCCGCCTCCAGTGTTCCGCACCGGGCGGCACTCGAGGACAGGCGCCCGGCCGCAGTGCCCGACGGCCGCCCCCTACCCCAGGATGCGCCGCTTCTCCGCCTCGAACTCCGCGTCCGTCAGCGCCCCCCGCTCGCGCAGCGCCGCCAGCCGCTCCAGCTCATCGAGCGACGAGTCATCGTCCCCGCCACCCCGTGCCTGTCCTTCGCGGCCCATCCCCTGGTACATCCGCTGCTGGTTCAACTCGCCCTGCTCATAGATCGTCCGCTGCACCCGCTCCGGATGCCAGATGTCCGAAAACGCCTGCCGCCCCGTCTCGCTTGCCGACTGGATCACGAGGTCCCCGCTCCCGATCAGCCGCTCCCACACCGTCTGGTTGAACCGCACGTCATTGATCGCCTCGAGCGGGATCTCCATCGAGTACTTCCCGATGATCCCCTGCCGGTGGATCACCCGGTCGCTCGTCACCACGAAGTACGAGTACCACCACGTCAGGAACGACCGCACCGGGAACCACACGATCAGTAGCAGCCCCGCGCCGAGGAGCACCCACCCCGTCGTGCTCCCCGCCCCGTTGTCCGGCAGGTTCGGCAGGATCACGATCCAGGCCGCCACCACCACGATCCCTACCAGCGCCGGCGGGATCAGCACGATCGCATGCGGGCGCATCTCCAGCACCAGCGTCTCATGGTCCACCAGCAGGCGCTTCGGGAATCCCATCTCGCCAGCACCCTACCCCTACCGCCCCGCCGAGGCAATACGCCGGACGGACACGCCGCGCTCGAGGTGCATGCGGCCACGAAGTCGATTCACCGCATCTTAACCGCCTCCTAAACGCCCTCTAACTCCCTCCCCCGATGCTCAACTCGCGCCCGAACGTCCCCCGGTGGCGGCGCGACGCGCCCGGCGGTGACACACCGCGCGAGGCTCAGACGGGACCGCCGTTCCCCTCACGGCGACCTCCGGAGGCGAGGGCAGTGCCGCAACTGCCCTCGCCTCAACGCTTTAAATCCGCATTAACAAATCCCTGCCACGCTGCTGACGCTCGCGCCCGGCGCCGGCGACCCATCCCGTCCATCTTCTGAAAGGCCCCGCCATGTCGCGCGACGACCTCGGTTTCTCCGATTCACAGTGGGAAGTCCTCAAGCACGGCCCGCTCTACATGCTCGCGCACGTCGCCGGCACGGACGCCTACATCGACTCCGCCGAGTGGATGGCCCTCGTCGACCTCGTCCTCGAGTCCGCCGCCAGCGAGGATCACCTCACCTCGACGGTCATGGGCGAACTCAGCGCCGAGCTCCACCGCGGCCGCACCCAGATCCCCGATCACCGCTCCCCCCTCGGCGGCCTCGAGGAGGTCGCCCGTATCCTCACGGACTGGGACCTCGGCGCCTCCATCCCCTATCGCGCCGCCCTCATGGAGATCGGCGCCACCGTCGCGGATGCCTCCGGCGCCCAGCTCACGATTCGCTACGCCACCCACCACGGCAACGACCGCTGGCTCCCCAGCCCCGCTACCAGCCCCGCGGAACACCGCGCCCTGTCGGCCGCGGCATCGGCGCTCGGCCTCGCCGTCCCCGCAGCAGACCCTTCCGGGAACACCACCGCGTCCTGACCCGGGAGACCTTCGAGGCGCGCTACCCCCGGCCCTCCCCCCCGATCTGGACGGACGGATCACGTCGTGAAGACCATCACCCGCACATTGCGGGCGCTCCGCCCGCTCATCGACGCGCACATGCTGTGCGTCGCCGCCCTCGCTGTCCTCGGCACCTACCTCTGTCGGAGAGCGGACTTCATCGTCGACCTCCCCGCCGACCTCGTCGGCGTTGCCGTCATCTTCCCGGTCGTCTTCTCCATCGCCAGCGCCTACACCCGCCGCGAGGAGGCCCTGCGCAGCTTCGCCGCCATCAAGGCGGACGCCGCCTCCCTCTACTACGCCCACCGTGACTGGACCATCGACAACACCGGCCTGGGCGCCACCCGAACGGCACTCGTCCAGGAGCTGCTCACCGCGATCGGCGCGTATTTCGCCACGCCCCCCGAACGACAGCGCCCCGCTCTCCAGCGCGTCTACGCCGCCTTCAGCGACGTCTCGGGATCCTATCGCGACCTCCGCGCCGCGGGCGTCTCGGGCAGCGAGGTCTCACGCCTCGGTGCCTACCTCCGCGAACTCATGACGGAGTTCGAGGCGATGCGCAACGTTGCCCACTACCGCACCCCGGTCACGCTCCGCGCCTTCAGCAGGTTCTTCCTCACGCTCTTCCCCGTGCTCTTCACGCCGTACTTCGCCTACGTCGGCTACCCCGAGCATCCGGTCATCGGCTACTGCTTCGCATGTGTCTACGGCATCGTCCTCGTCGGCCTCGACAACGTGCAGGAGGAACTCGAGAACCCCTACGACGGCCTGGGCCCGGACGACCTCCGTCTCACGATCGCCAGTGAGTTCGTCGATCTCCTCGTGTGCCCCACCGAGGCTACACCCGCGTTCGAGCCCGCCAGCCGCCCGCGTTGAACTAGATCGGCAGCGCCACTACCTCGCCGAGGACCGCCACCACCCCCGCGTCTGCATCGACGACTACGATCTCGCCATCGGAGACCGCCTCCGTCGCACCCGCCGCCGCCACAATACAGGGCACGCCAGCTTCTCGCGCCAGCGTTCCGAGGCTGCACAGCACCCCGCCCCGCTCCGCCACCACCGCGGCCACCCGTCCGAGCGTGGCTCCTGCCTCGGGCCACGCGCACCGTAGGACGGCAACTTCACCGTCCTGGACCATCGCCAACTCCGCCTCCTCGCGCATGACGCGCGCGCGGCCCATCGCCCGCCCCCGCGAAGCGCACGTCCCGCGCGCCAGGACAACCATCGAGGACCCGTCGGACGTCAGTTCCATGCTCGCGAGGATCGCCGCCAAGAGTTAACGCCCGATGATCACCACCCATGACGCCCGCCCAGTCTGCGGTGCCTCGAGGTGAGCAGAGGCCAGCGCCCGCATCTGCGAGCGAGATGCAGCTTGAGAACGACCTCCTCACAACGGGGTCAAAGGGGCGAAGCCACCTCCCGGGGCCGGTCGCCAGGCGGGGTCTTCCGAACACCAGCAACCACGCGCACGGCTTCGCAGCGCGCCGCCCGACCAATACGAATCGAGGACGCAACAATCACCCCGACACGCGAGACCGTCGGAATGGCGCCCTCAGGCGCCTACCCCGCCGTCGGCGCGGACGACCAGCCCTCGGGCGCCGGCAACCACATCTCCGCCCACGTCGCGAGCGCCTCAACCACAGGCCGCAGCGCCTGCCCCTTCGCCGTCAACCGATACTCGATCCGCACCGGCGTCTCCGGGAACACGATACGCTCCGCCAGACCCTCGGCCTCGAATTCCTTCAGCCGCTCCGAAAGCAACCGGTCGCTCATCCCCGGGACCGCCTCCCGCAGCTCCGAGAACCGCCACATGCCCGCGAGCATCGCCCGCAGGATCGCTCCGCTCCAGCGCCGTCCCACCAGCTCCACAGCCTGGTGGTACCGAGGACAGAACGCCCCCAGCTCCGACTCCGCATCCGTATCGATCGTCATACGGAAAACTTACCACTAATAAGCCACTTGACAAGCATCATCTACTGATACATCATCAACTTACGAACCGTAAGCCACCACCGAAGCGTAAGGAGAACCGAGTTGCCCGCCCCGACCACCGACACCGCGACGGCCGCCTACGCCATCGACGCCTACCACTCCTCCGCCGAGTTCGCCGTCAAGCACATGATGGTCGCGACGACCCGAGGGCGCTTCACCGACCTCGAGGGCGTCATCCACCTCGATGAGGCCGACCCCGCGCGTTCCTCCGTCGAGGCTGTCATCCGCACCTCCAGCGTCGACACCGGCGTCGAGTTCCGCGACAACGACCTCCGCTCCGACAACTTCTTCGATGTCGAACGCTACCCGGAGATCCGATTCCGCAGCACCCGCGTCGAACCCGGCAAGGACGACCGCTGGCTCGTCCACGGCGACCTGACGATCCGCGACGTCACCCGCCCCGTCATCCTCGATACCGAGCTCGAAGGCCGTGGCCAGGGCATGCAGGGCGAGGACCGCGTCGGCTTCACCGCCACCACCGCCATCGACCGCCGCGAGTTCGGCCTCAACTACAACGCCGTCCTCGAGACCGGTAGCCTCGTCGTCAGCGACCGCGTCCGCATCACCCTCCACATCGAGGCCGCCCGCCAGCCCTAGCGAGTCCGACGGGCCTCGCGCCACCTTCAGGTGACCGTCGTCCACCACTTCATGAGGAAGGACCATCGATGTTCACGATCAACCGCCTGAACCACGCGGTCCTCTGGGTCCGCGACGCCAACGCCGCACTCGACTTCTACCGCGACGTCCTCGGTTTCACCGTCGTCGAGTCCATCGAGGGCCGCGCCCACTTCCTGCGCGCCAGCGGCAGCGACAACCACCACGACCTCGGCCTCTTCGGCATCGGACCGGCCGCTCCCCCGCCCACCCGAGGTGAACGCGTCGGCCTCTACCACCTCGCCTGGGAGGTCGCCACACTCCCCGACCTCGCCCACGCCCTCGTCGACCTTGCAAACGCCGGCGCGCTCACCGGCCAGTCCGACCACGGCAGCAGCCTCAGCCTCTACGCTGAAGACCCCGACGGCAACCAGTTCGAGGTCTTCTGGCTCGTTCCGCGTGAGGAGTGGGAGACCCGAGGCTTCGGCACCCGCCCTCTCGACCTCGAAGGCGAGCTCCGCCGTCGCGGCTTCGACCCCATCGACATCGACGCCATCACCCGCTGACCCGGCACACCAGAGGGAAACTTCGCTGCCTACGACTTCGGCAACCACACCACCACCGCCGCACCTGCGTCGGCCGCCCGGTCGATGCGAGCCTCCCCGCCGTGCGCACGCGCCACGGACCGCACGATCGCTAGCCCGAGGCCTGTCCCCTCCCCCGCTCGCGACTCGTCCCCCCGCGTGAACCGCTCGAATGCCCGGTCGATGAACGCCCGCTCGAACCCCCCACCCGAGTCGCGGACTGCCAACTCCACCCCGTCCCCCGCGTCGTGCACCTCGATCACGACGGCGCCGGCCCCGTGCCGCAGCGCGTTGTCCACGAGGTTCGCGAGCGCCTGCTCCAGCCGGAACGCGTCGCCATCAACCGACAGCCCGTCGGGGCATCGCACCTCCACCGTCCGGCGGAGCGCGGTCGCCTCCGCCTCGAAGCGCTCCTGGACGCGCCCGCACAACGCGAGGACCGCCACCTCCTCTTGCCGCAGCTGCGCCGATCCCCCGTCGTCGTCGAGCCGCGCCAGCGTCAGCAGGTCGTCCACCAGCCGCCGGAGGCGTCCCACCTCCTCCTCCACCGACCGCAACGCGTCCGTCGCCTCCTCCGCCGACCGAGGCCGCCGCAACGCCAGGTCCAGCTCGGTGCGCAGCGCCGCCAGCGGCGTCCGCAACTCGTGGCTCGCGTCCGCGACGAACGCGCGCTCCCGTGCGGCGCTCGCTTCCAGGCGCTCGATCATCTCGTTGAGCGTTTCGCCCAGCCGGTACACCTCGTCGTGCGCCGTCGGCAGCGGCAGACGCCGGCCGGATGCCCCGCCGCCCGCCACCTTCGCCGCCTCGACTCGCATCCGCTCCACCGGCCTCAAAGCCGCGCCCGCGAGCGCATAGCCCGCGATCGACGTCACCGCGAGCGCAGCCGGCCCGATCAGCAGGAGCTGCGCCGCGAGCCCGGACAGCGCCTCGGCCCGGTCGTCGAGTGACGCTCCCACCACCACGACGCCCCCGTCCCCGCTCGGCCCCACGAGCAGCCTCGCCGGCGCCCCGCCCATCGCGGGGACGCCCGCCCGCTCGATGAATGACCGCCCCCGGCGCCCTCGTTCGATGTCCTCTGCCCGGATGAGCGGTCCGCCCACGACACCCGCCGACGCGTAGGCCACCCCGCCATCCGCCCGCAGCACCTGCACAAACGCATCGTCGCCTGCTCCCGACAGGCCGGCGTCGGCCGCCACTCCCCCTCCCGCCACCAGCGCCACCACCGTGTCGGCGTGCGCCTCCAGGCCGTTGTCCACCTGTTCTAGGAGCGCCGCACTCGTGCGTGCGTACAGCACCGCCCCCACCGCCACGAGCACCAGCGCCATCGCCGCCCCAAACGTCAGCGTGAGACGCGCCCGGATCGGCAGCCGGCTCATCGCGTTCCGGCATCCCGCAGTCGGTACCCCACACCTCGCACCGTCTCGATCGTCTCGAGGCCGAACGGTCGGTCCACCTTTTCGCGCAGGTACCGCACGTACACGTCCACCACGTTCGAACGCCGCTCGTACTCGGTGTCCCACACGCGGTCCAGCAACTGCTCGCGCGTGAGCACCTGCCCCGGACGCCGCATCAGCGCCTCGAGGAGCGCGAACTCCTTCGTCGACAGCGCAATCTCCGCGCCGCCCCGCCACACCCGCCGCGCCGCCGGGTCCAGCCGCAACCCCCCCGCCTCGAGGAGCGTCGGGCGCTCCACCGGCCCGCGCCGGGCCAGTGCCCGCATCCGCGCCAGCAGCTCCGCGAACGCGAACGGCTTCGCGAGGTAGTCGTCTGCCCCCGCGTCGAGCCCGGCCACGCGGTCGTCCACCGCGTCCCGCGCCGTCAGCATGATCACCGGCGCCCACACTCCCGCCGCGCGCATGCGCCGGCACACTTCGAAGCCATCGAGCCCCGGCAACATCACGTCGAGCAAGACCGCGTCGTACGCGTGCTCCTCCGCCATCCACACGCCGTCATCCCCGCGGTGCACGACGTCGACGACATGCCCCTCCTCGACGAGGCCGCGCCGCAGCAGCCCCGCCAGCTTGACCTCGTCTTCGACCACCAGCACCCGCATCGCGTCCACATTGTGGCCGAATCATGAGAATCCGATGAGAACGCGCCCGCCCGCTCTCACGGTCGTCTCATCTCTCCCCGCTACGGTCACGTCATCACCGGCCCTCGGAAGGAGACACACCCGTGGAACGCAAGCAACGCTTCATCGCGATCGCCATCCCCGTGCTCGCCCTCGCCGGCCTCGGCCTCGGCGTCGCCGCCGCCCGAGGTGGTGACGGCGATGAGCCCCTCACCGGCGCCACACTCGAACGCGCGTCCGCCGCCGCCCTCGCCTACACCGGCGGCGGCCAGGTCGTCGAAGCGGAAACCGGCGACGACGGCGCCGCCTACGACGTCGAAGTCCGCCGCCCCGATGGTGCCACGGTCGAGGTGCGCCTCGATTCCGCCTTCGCCGTCATCGGCCACGAGGCTGACGACGACAGCACGGACGACGAGTCCAGCGACGACTGATCCCGCCCACGGAGACGAGGAGAGACAGATGCCCCGACTTCGATTCGCGCCCATCGCCGCCGCCGTGGCGCTGCCTCTGCTGCTGCTCGCGGCCGCATGCGGCAACCATGACCCGTCCGAGGACGCGCTCCCCCCGCTCCCGTCCCCGACTCCCGCCGGCCTCGATCCCGCCACCTTCGTCGCCACCGTCGACAACCCGTACTGGCCCATGACCCCGGGCTCGCGCTGGGTCTACCGCGAGACCGACGCCGACGGCGCCGAACAGCGCGTCGAGGTGACCGTCACCGAGGACACCCGCTTCATCCTCGGCATCACCGCCACCGTCGTCCACGACATCGTCCTCGCCGAGGACGGTGCCGTCATCGAGGACACCTACGACTGGTACGCGCAGGACCGCGACGGCAACGTCTGGTACCTCGGCGAGGACACGAAGGAATACGAAGACGGCAAGGTCGTGAGCACCGAGGGCTCATGGGAGGCCGGCGTCGACGGCGCCATTCCCGGCATCGTCATGTTCGCCACACCTCGCCTCGACGACGTCTACCGCCAGGAGTACTACGCCGGGCACGCCGAGGACGCCGCGAAAGTCCTCAGCCTGACCGCCCGCGCCGCCGTCCCCTACGGCTCCTTCGACGCCGTCCTCCAGACCTGGGACTTCACGCCGCTCGACCTCGAGGCCCACGAGCACAAGCACTACGCCCGAGGCGTCGGACTCGTCCTCGTCACCGACCCCGACGGCACCGTCCGCGAGGAACTCCTCACCTACACTCCCGCCCCGTAACCCGCGCTTCCGCTACCATTCGGCGCAGTCCGCTCACTTCCCACACGCCCGAGGAGAAAGCGGTCCGCCGATGCACCAGCGCCTCCGCCCGGCCACGCTCGCACTGATCGCTCTCGTCGTCGTCCTCGTGTCCGCCTGCGGGGGAGGCGACGACAGCCCCACGCCCACCGCGACCTCGACACCGCTCGTCGCCACGACGGCCACCCTCACCCCCACCGCTACGAGGACCGCGACCGCCACGCCGACCCCCACCCCCTCGCCTACGCCAACCCCGACCCCATCCGCCACCCCCGCCGGCCCCACCCCCTCCCCGCCCGCTGAGAGAGCGCGGGTCCTCTGGATGCTCCGCGACCACGGCGGCACCAACGTCGCCGTCGTCCGCTTCGCCACCAACGTCGACACCGTCGCCACCCTCACCGTCTTCGGCAGCCCCGGCGAGCCCACCGGCGTCGAGCCCCAGACCGACTCCACCTTCGCGAAAGAGCACACCATCGCCACGCCGCTCGCGCTCGGCACGCCCGTCGCGATCAGCATCACCGTCACCGACCGCAACGGCTACAAAGCCGGCGCCGTCCTCGAATACGGCAACGTCATCGTCGGCATGCAGTACTTCGGCCGCGCCCCCGGCTTCACCCCCGAATTCACCTGGACCGCCCCCTACGAGGGCACCGCCACCTGGGACGCCATCAGCACCTCCACCCCGCTCCCCCTCGGCCGCGTCCAGGTCTTCGGCAAGCGCGCCGGCTGCACCACCGCCGAGCAATGCCAGGCCACCCTCCAGGCCACCGCCACCGAGGACACCCGCACCCTCCACGAGGGCTACGAGTCACACTCCGTCCCCGTCACCCTCCCCACCACACCCGCCCAGGACTTCCAGCTCCTCTACACCGTCATCATCGACAACGGCCTCCAGCCCGTCAGCATCTTCTACCAGCGCGACCTCCTCGCCGCCGAAGCCGCCGCCGGCTCCTACAACTAACCCCCCCGCGCCCCCAACAACCGCCGAGGCCACCCACCGACCTCGACCCGCGCGGGGCACAGACCGGCCGCGCATGCCGGGGAGTCGAGGAGACGGCAGCCCCCTCAGGGGCGTGGGCGGGCCCTCCGAACAACAACTGCCGGCCGCGCAGCGGCCGTCCTCATCGCGCCGCGCAGCGGCGCCCCCCGCCGCCTGCCCCGCCGAGGTCAGCGCAGACTGAACGGCGGATACCGGTCCGTCAGCATCAGGAACGCATACGCCTGCACCCGCAGCCCCCACCGCCCCACACCCACCACATAGTCGAACAGCCCCCGCGGATACCGGCCCGTGAACAGAATTGCGAACCACGCCGCGATCACCGCCAGCACCGCCCCGAGGATCAAGAAGAACAGCACGATGTAATGCGGGATCGCCAGCAACCACTTCACGAGGGGCAACCACCGGTTCAGCGCACGCGCGTCCGGATAGTCCAGCTCCACGTGCACCGCCTGCTCATCCTCCGTCGACGGATACTCATCCCGCAGCAGCGCGAGGTACGCCCCCACCCTCGAGGAGAACCGAGTCAGCCCGAGCAGAAAGTCGAACCACCACCGCGGATACCGCTGCCGGAACAGGATCATCAGCGCCAGCGCGAACCCGATCCCGCCCACGATCGTCCCGCCCGAGTCCCGCGCCGACGCCCCACCGTCCCCGATGCTCACCGCCCCGCCCCCGCCGCTGCTCACCAGCGCCAGGATCACAAAGATCGGCACCACCCACAGCAACCGAAACGCCGAGGACACCCGGTCCAGCCGCTCCGGATACTCCACCTCCAGCCGCGCCGCATACGAGGTCACCTGCTCGTTCATCACTCCACCTCACTCACCCACCAACCGAGGCCAACCGGCCCCCGCGTGCAGCGCACTTTACGCCTCGACCTACCCGCGATGTCCGAGCGCTCCGGTGGACCGACCTATCCATCGACGCGAATCGCGGGCCTCAGCCGAGAGAATATCTCGGCGAAGAGAGGTAATTGAATATCCGCCGCGACTTCGAGGGAGATGGCCATTCCGTATGGCACACCCGTATCGTCACCTGCATCCGCGGTGTCGCGCCGGTTCACCCTGAAACGCAAGACGCCACCCTCGACAAACGCGGATGCACGCTCGCCTTCGAACACTTCGTGCTGCACCGTGCCTCGGCGTGCCATGTTCATTTCGACCTCAGAACGCTTGACGTCGATCTGGTGCTCGGAACCATCAGCAGCCTCGAACCACAATGCGGCCTGGCGGTAACTACGATGATTCAACGTTGTCGGACTGAGCCACGCCAACGTCAATGTGAGTCGTCGTCGCAGTCGGACACCCGCCAGGCTTGGAGGCAATGGTACTTCGTAGAGCTCGGCTTCATCTCGTGCCAATTTCCCCCATCCGACCAAGGTCACGCGCTGATCGGTGCCTCCCAGTGCCCGCTCTTCCTCGATCGCGCCGAACCCGAGCAGTCGCGTAAGCTCTCTCCTCCTCCGAACGGGAGGGACATCGCTGAGCGCTCTTTCAATCACGGTCGCGGCATCTCCCCAACACGCCGCGTGCACCACGAGGCATTTCGTCAGCACAGTTCGAAACTCGTCGGGGATCTGCGTCGTCTCTTCCAGCAGCTCATATACACGTGCAGCAAGGTGTGAAATCGTTGCCGCCGCGTTACTTGTTCCGTGAACAAACGTCGTTGCTGCTAAGTCCCCAGGCGGCCCAACTGCTGCGACTTGCACCCCCGGGGCTCGTCCCGATGGGAGACTCTGGAGGACCTCGTTGCCGTCGGTACCCATGGGCAAACCGAATCGATACGATATTCTCCCGCCCCGCGCAAGGACATCTGGCTTTACGCTTCGCCCGTAGCCCAGTCCAAGTGCGTTAATAGGACTGGGCAAAATCTCACTTGTATAGACTGCGAGTGCCCGTGGATGCATAGCCCCAGAGCCGTCTCCGTTTACGGCGGCAACCGTCAGTCCATTCACTGACTCCGCTGGCGAAAGAAGCCGCCTAAGACGTGCGTCAGACCATAGTGCTCGCAGAATCAAGTGTGTCTTTGCATCCGCTTCCAGTTCGTCGAAAGTGCTACGTGACATGAATAGGGGAACCTGTGCATCGTGATTGCCGGCGCTCACCACGAATAGGACGTTGTACTTCCAGGAAAGCCAGTCCAATAGCCTGGCCATCGGGCTGATAATCGAATCGAACGGGCGCCAAGAGTCGCCGATCGAGAAATTGACGATCCTCACAGTCGGAGCCGCGGGTATCACCGACCCCCCCGTAACTTCGAACATCTCTCGCACAGCACGATGGATCAAATCGACGCTCAGCACATCGTCGGGGAGCCTTTCAGCTCGTTCTATATGCCGGGAGTCGGGCCGCATGACCGGTCGAACATAGACTAAGTTCCCGAGTGTGGTCCTTGGACTTGATAGGTCCCCATGCACAAGAATCGACGCCATCGCAGTTCCGTGCCGCTGCTCAGCCGCTTCATATACAGAAGCCATGTCGTCCGCGTCATTTAGTAGTAACCGTCCCGCCAACAGCGCGTGGTTCGTCAGCGGCAACCCGTCCAACAAGGCGAGACGGGGCAGACCGAGCGTCTCCGAAGGCGATTCCGATTGCGCGGTCGTACGTAGCTCATCCACCGGATTGACCGGCGCGGTGAATTGTGCGGCCGGGCGAATGAACATGATCGACCCCGCCCGAACAACTTCAACTTCCCGCCCCTGCACGAGGCCTGCAGCAACGCCGGCCGGAATGTTAACCAACATCGCGTGGTAGCCGATCTCCGGAATGAGAGCGGTTGCTTGTACCGATCCTCCGCTCGCAGCGACCAGCCCACGAATACTCTCTTCGGCGTGTAGCCTCGACTCTGCTGTGCCGCGGAACCATAGTTCGATCTCTGCAGGGACCGTCTCATCGCCCACCTGAAGGCGATCCGCCCGGTCCTCCGCAAGACCCGTGTCGAGGACGCGGTCCCGGTAACCCCAAAGACGGATGTCGCGAAGCTGATCGAAAAGATCCCGCCAGGGGGTTTGACCGCGTGGCCAGCCCTCGTCGGCTCCCCCCTTGATTCGAAGGTAGAGCTCCCAGAGTCGTCGGAGCTCGGCGATCGCCTCCTGGTCGGCCAGCACCAAATAGACTCTGGCCGGGATCCCTGGCTCGGTCGAGCCATCGCTCCCACGGAAGTCGGCATCCTCGTCAACGCGGAATTCATCGGATTCGACCAGCCATTCCCACCCAGGCATTCGGCGGACGGCACGAACGAATTCGTCGACTGAACCAGCCACCTCAAACACGATCACTTCCTCGGGTGCTGCGTCCATCGCACTCCGCTGGAATGTTCGGCTTCGCTGGCGAAATTGCTCCTCGAGTTCGAGGATACGGGGCGTAACGCGTTCCTGCTGCCGCTGCCATCCCGGACTTGATGGACGGGCACCGCCGCCACCCCGCCTCACGGAACGTGGCTCCTGCCTAACCGGTCTCAGAAAAATGAACGGTCGGTCGGGCATTGCTCGCTCGCTACGAAGTCGTTCCAGTGACCTTGCGTCGGCTATTCCATTGTCGCAGGCGGCTCTTCAGGATCTCGTCGGGCTTGGCCTCTCCTTGCTGCAAGACCATACGGCGCTGTACGTCAAGCACGAAGTCGGTTAGCTCAGCGAAACTTGAACCCGCGAGAGATCGACTGATGGAATCGTAAGAGCGCCGCGACTCCCCTACCGCCGAACCAAGGCGCGCGCGCAGAAATGCCTCACGCTGGATTGGCCCCGGAGCCGGAAGCTCCAGCCGAACCTCAAACCGCCGCCACACGGCGCGATCGAGCAACTCAGGATGATTGGTTGCTGTCACCACCACAACGTGGCTCGGGAGCGAGTCAATCTGCAGCAGCAAGGAGCTCACGACACGCTTCACCTCCCCGGTATCGTGTGGGTCACCACGCTCCTTGGCAATCGCGTCGAATTCGTCAAAGAAGAGAACGCACTGCCGAGTCCTAACAAAGTCGAACAGTTGGCTGATCCGATAGGCCGTTTCGCCCAGATAACTCCCAATAATGCGATCGTATCGCACGGACATGAGAGGAACAGCGAGCTCGAATGCCAACGCCTCGGCGAGAGAGGTTTTCCCGTTTCCTGGAGGCCCTACCAGCATGATCCGGTGACGCGGTTCGAGGTTGAAGGACTGCAACAACGTGCGCCTCTGCTGCTCCTCTATCAGTTCACCAACGATCTCCAACAGTGGCGCGGCGAGATAGAGGTCAGTCAGGCTTCGGGCGGGTAAAGTAGCGTGCACATATGCGTCCGCTGCTGCATCCCCTAAGGTGCTCAGGAGTACGCCTTCCTTCTCCGGGCGCCGTATCCGCTGCTCTAGCTGATCGGCGAGAACATCGTGACGTCGCCCGCGCTCCTCGGCGATGAGCGCCTCGGCAGCACGACGGAACATCACTCGGTCGCCGGCAGACCCGGACTCCACGAGCTTCAGCAGCAAGTCACCTCTAGCCATTTCGTCAATCTACACGTATCGGGCCACACCCACACCCACCCCACGCCTCCCCCATCCTCCCTACCCCCAACTCCCCCTATACTTGACCTCACGCCCGGCGACGCCACCCCGACCGCCCGAGGCCACACCCACCCTCCTGCACACACTCGGAGCCACAGCCATGGCACTCTCCGCGATCGTCGGCTACCCCCGCATCGGCACCCGCCGCGAACTCAAGCGCGCCACCGAGGCCTACTGGGACGGCAAACAGACCCGCGACGAACTCCAGCACACCGCCGCCGCCCTCCGCCTCGAAGCCTGGACCCGCATGCGTGACGCCGGCATCGACCTCATCCCCTCCAACACCTTCAGCCTCTACGACCAGGTCCTCGACACCTCCGCCATGGTCGGCGCCATCCCCGCCCGCTACGACTGGCACGGCGGCCCCCTCGACCTCGACACCTACTTCGCCATGGCCCGAGGCGCCGGCGACGACGACCCCCACGACGCCACCGACACCGGCCTCACCGCACTCGAGATGACCAAGTGGTTCGACACCAACTACCACTACCTCGTTCCCGAGTTCACCCCTGGCATGACCTTCCAGCTCGCCTCCACCAAGGCCCTCGACGAATACCTCGAGGCCCGCGCCGCCGGCATCGAGACCGTCCCCGTCCTCCTCGGCCCCCTCTCCTACCTCCTCCTCGGCAAGATGCAGATCGCCTCGGCCTACTCCCCCACCGGCGTCGCCCCCAACCCCGATGAGGACGCCGACGCCGTCCCCGGCGACGACCGCCTCGCCCTCCTCCCCAACCTCCTCGAGGTCTACAAGCAGGTCCTCGCCGCCCTCCGCGACGCCGGCGCGCAGTGGGTCCAGTTCGACGAACCCACCCTCGTCCAGGACCGCACCGCCGAAGACCTCGCCGCCCTCCGCACCGCCTACGAGGCCCTCGCCGCCGAGTCAGGTGACACGAAGCTCCTGATCCAGACCTACTTCGGCGACGTCGACCAGGCCTACCACACCCTCGCCGCCCTCCCCGTTGCCGCCATCGGCCTCGACTTCCGCCGCGGCCGGCGCAACGCCGACCTCGTCCGCCAGCACGGCCTCCCCGGCGGCAAGTACCTCATGGCAGGCGTCGTCGACGGCCGCAACGTCTGGATCAACGACCTCGACGCCTCCCTCACCCTCCTCAAGGAGCTCCGCGCCCGCGTCGGCGAGGACCGCGTCGTCGTCTCCTCCTCCTGCAGCCTCATGCATGTCCCCCTCGCCCTTGAGCGCGAGACCGCCCTCGACCCCGAGATCAAGAGCTGGCTCGCCTTCGCCCACCAGAAGGTCGACGAAGTCGCCGCCCTCGCCACCGCCCTCGACGACCCCGAGGCCGTCGCCGACCAGCTGGCCGCCAACCGCGCCGCCCTCGAGTCGCGCCGCACCTCCCCCCGCGTCCACGACGCCGCCACCGAGCAGCGCCTCGCCTCCGTCACCGAGGCCGACTACCGCCGCCCCGGCTCCGTCGAGGAGCGCCGCCGTGCCCAGCGCGCCCGCCTTGGCCTCCCCGCCTTCCCGACGACGACGATCGGCTCCTTCCCCCAGACCAACGAGCTCCGACGCGCCCGCCGCCGCCTCACCGACGGCGAACTCGACGAAGCCGGCTACGAGGCCGTCATGGAGGACGAGATCCGCAAAGTCGTGAAGCTCCAGGAAGACCTCGACCTGGACGTCCTCGTCCACGGCGAACCCGAGCGCAACGACATGGTCGAGTACTTCGGCGAACAGCTCGCCGGCTTCACCTTCACCCGCTTCGGCTGGGTCCAGTCCTACGGATCGAGGAACGTCAAGCCGCCCATCATCTACGGCGACGTCTCCCGCCCCGCCCCCATGACCGTCCGCTGGAGCACGTTCGCCCAGTCCCTCACCTCGCGGCCGATGAAGGGCATGCTCACCGGCCCCGTGACCATCCTCAACTGGTCCTTCGTCCGCGACGACCAGCCCCGAGGTGAGACCTGCCGCCAGATCGCCCTCGCCATCCGCGACGAGGTCACCGACCTCGAGGCCGCCGGCATCGGCGTCATCCAGATCGACGAGCCCGCCCTCCGCGAAGGCCTCCCGCTCCGTCGCTCCGACTGGACCAGCTACCTTGCCTGGGCCGTCCCCTGCTTCCGCCTCGCCACCGCCTCCGTCCGCGACGAGACCCAGATCCACACCCACATGTGCTACGCCGAGTTCAACGAGATCATCGAGGCCATCTCCGACCTTGACGCCGACGTCATCTCCATCGAGAACTCACGCTCCGACGCCGAACTCCTCGAGGTCTTTCGCGACTTCCGTTATGACAAGGAGATCGGCCCCGGCGTCTACGACATCCACTCTCCTCGCGTCCCCCCCACCGAGGAGATGGCGCAGCGCCTCCGCCAGGCCACGGCCGTCCTCCCCCGCGACCTCGTCTGGGTGAACCCCGACTGCGGCCTCAAGACCCGTCGCGAGGAGGAAGTGGTGCCCGCCCTCCAGCACCTCGTCGCCGCCGCGAAGGCCATGCGCGCCTGATCTCGCGCGTGCTGACGCGCGCTCGCCGGTTCTGCTAGGCTGCCCTCGGCGAGAGTGGGAGGCCGTCGATGTTCATGCAGCGGATGGCGCTGGTCGCGCTGGTCGGCATCGCCATGGCCCTCGTGGCCTGCGGCGGTGACTCCGAGGACTCGGACACCGACCCCGTAGGCGCGGCCGGCGCAAGCCAGGGCGAGTCCGGCGCCACGTCGCCGGCTGGCCCCTCCACCGGCCAGGCTGCCCCCTCCTCCGCCGGACGAGGCTCCGGCACCGTCTCCCTCAACGGCACGGAATACGACTTCGTCGTCCGCTCGTGCGCCGTCGTCAACGGCAAGCCCAACCTCGGCGGCGACGGCGCCATCAACGTCGCCCTCGGTGCCGGCTTCCTCGTCCAGCTCCCCGGCGGTGCCTCCTACACCGTCCGCCAACCTGTCACCGCCGTGCAGGGCAAGACCGTCACCGCCTCGGGCACCGGCAGCAACCTCGCCGCCGCCAACGACCTCGTGCCCGTAACCCTCGAGGCCACCTGCTCCGACCTCAACTGACCACCGCGCCCCGCCCGAACCCTGCCGGCAACATCCGACCGAAGCCCAACACCCGGCGGCAACCCTCCGTCCGGCGCGCGGGCACAGCCCGCCGCGTTCGAGGGGGCGAAGCCCCCGTTGGGGTGGGCCGCGCAGCCGCCGACCATGCCGCGCCGCGCACCAGCGCCCCAGCACCGGCCCTCCCGCATAATCGTCCCCGCGACCCCCGCACCCCGCCCGAAAGGCACCCCGCTTGGACAGCCAGCCTCCCCGGCGCCGCCTCATCACCCTCGCACTCCTCGGCGCGACCCTCATGGCCTGCGCCGGCAACTCCGGCGCCTCAACGGGCGCCCCGACGCCGTTCTTCACCCCACGAGGCGCAACGACGGCGACTCCGACGCCGTCCGAAGCAACGGCGGCTGCACCCACTTCCTCCGACGCCCCCGCTCCGTCGACCGCCCGCGGCTCCACCACCCGTGACGGCGGCACGCTCGTCCTTGCGGGAAACAGCTACGCGTTCACCGTCCGCACCTGCGACACGATCAACGGCGAGTACCACCTCGTCGGCGACGGCGACGCGAGCGTGGCGCTGGCGTCCGTGCTCATCGTGCAGACGGACGGGCGCGGCTCCTTCATCGTCGACGAACCAGACGCCTCCTCTGCCGGTACGACCCTGACCGTCTCCGGCCCCGCCCGCAATCTCGTCCTCCCCGGCGACCGCGTCCCGCTCACCCTCACAGCCACCTGCCCCGGTCTGGCAAACTGAACCCACCCCCACCGAACGACCGAGGACACGCCCCATGGCCGACCACCAGCCCCCGCCCTACGTCCGCATCGGCCCGAGGAAGTACGACCGCCTCCTCCTCGACCTCCAGGTCGAGCTCGTCAAGCTCCAGCGCGATTTCATCCGTGACGGGGAACGCACCCTCGTCATCCTCGAGGGCCGTGACGCCGCGGGTAAAGACGGCACGATTAAGCGCATCACCCAGCACCTCAGCCCTCGCGAGACCCGCGTCGTCGCCCTCGGCAAACCCTCCGACCGTGACCAGACCACGTGGTACTTCCAGCGCTACGTCCCCCACCTCCCCGCGGCGGGCGAGCTCGTCCTGTTCAACCGTTCCTGGTACAACCGCGCTGGCGTCGAACGCGTCATGGGCTTCTGCACGGACGACCAGTACGAGGAATTCATGACCTCCGTCCTCGACTTCGAGCACATGGTCATCCGCTCCGGCATCCGCCTGTTCAAGTACTACCTCGACATCTCGAAGGGCGAGCAACAGGAGCGGCTCGAGGACCGGCGCAAGAGCCCTTTAACCCAGTGGAAGATCAGCTCCCTCGACGAGAAGGCCCTGGACCTCTGGGACGCCTACTCCGAGGCACGCAACGAGATGCTCATGCGCACCCGTGACCCCATCGCCCCATGGATCGTCGTCCGCGCGGACCACAAGAAGACCGCCCGTGTTCAGCTCATTCAGGACCTCCTCTCCCGCCTCGACTACGAGGACAAAGACGGCTCGCTACTCCGGCCGGACCCCGCCATCGTCTTCGAGTTCGACCCCCTGCACCTCGAAAATGGCATGATCCAGCCCTGAGGCGACGTAGAGCGGCCCCACCCTCCCTCGCACCAGGCCATAAACGCAGAACCGAATACGCGCGTTACTGTTTTACGTTTTGCGTATCTCCCGCATCGTTCGCTCGCAAGCAGAACAAATGTTTCACGTGAAACATGTCGTGACGCCCGTCACATCCGAGACTCCCGATGCGATTGGGGTAGTTCTGAGGCCCCGGCGAGAGCCTGAGCCGCCTAATCCGGCACCCAGATGCGGCGCGCTGCCTGCAGGCCCAGCACCAGGTCACGCCCCTCGAGGCGCACCGTGACCGTCCCCCGGTACGGCGCCGTCTCCACCACCTCGATCACGGCGCCCGGCCGGATCCCCTCAAGGTCGAAGAACCGCAGCAGTTCTTCATCTTCCTCATACACCCGCTCAACCACCGTGGTCGCCCCGGCCGGTAAGTCCGAGAGCCGCAGCCGTGACAGCGGATGACGGTGCGGCGAGCCCGGGATCGGGTAACCGAACGGCGACAGCGTCGGGTCACCGAGCTTCTCCACGATCAGTGGCTCGGTCACGTCCGAGATCGAGTGCTCCATGAGGTGCGCCTCTTCGTACGCGCGCCACCATTCGAGGCCGAGCGTCTCCACCAGCAGGCACTCGGCCAGTCGGTGCCGCCGCACCATCTGCTCCGCACGCTGGAACCCGGTCTTCGTCAGCGCGATCCGCTTCCGCTCGTCGACGCTCACAAGCCGGTCCCGACGCAGCCGTGACAGCATCCCCGCGATCGAGGCCGGCCGGATCCCAAGCCGGTCTGCGACCCGCGCCGCGATCACCTCTTCGTGCTCATCGTGTGACAGCCGGTAAATCGTCGTCAGGGCGTCGTCGGACGCGACGTTCGTGACCTGCTTTGGCACCTGTCTCCTCCGGGCCAGATCGTCCATCTGGCTGCCGCTTACGGCAACCGCTACGGGAGCGCATAGCCGCCCCCCAACGTATGATGCGCGCGGCGCTTCGCTTCGCCACGGGTCGCAGAGGGCACAGACGTCAGCACGGAAGAACTGAGCGAACCCCAGGCAAGGCACGAAGCCGTCCTCGCCCCGCTCGTGCGGGTCGTCGAGGAGGCGGCTGGGGACGGCGTGTGGGCGCTGGTCGGCGCCGCTTCATGCCGCCTGCAGGGCGCCGACGCGTACTCGCCCAACCTCGAGTTCATCACCACCGACGCCGCCCTCACCACCCTCGCGGAGATGCTCGACATGCCATCGACCTGGGGCCGTGGCGCGCATCTCGCCGCGCGCCGCCTCCATTTCATGCGCGGTCACGTCCCCGTCTTCGTCTTCGCCAATCCCGTCTTCCACGGCCGCTACGAGTCCCTCTCCCCGATGGACATCCCCTCGCTCTGGGACGCTCGCGCGCGCATCGAGGTGGACCGCGCCACCGTGCTCGCCACTCCGCTCGAGTGGGAGCTGCTCCTCGCCGTCGTCCTCGACTCCCCGGCCCGCATCTCGGCGCTCCGCCACCGTCTGCTCGAACGCGGGTTCGACGGCCGCCTGCTCACGCGCCTCCTGCGCGAGGGCCGGGTGGACGCCGCGACTGAGGAGGCAGTCTGGGCCGTCCTGGAGCGTCGGGACGACTAGCCGGCGGGCCGCGTGCGACAAGCGCGATCGCGATATCGTTGCGGTCTGTAAGGGTAGCTACCGGCTCCCACCAGTCGCCCGTCCGTTGATCCACTCGCTCACCGGCTCGACGCCCCTGGGAACATGTCGAAACGCCTCGGGAACACGCCCATCACCGAGGAGCAGGCGACGAGGACCGCGGCAACGCCGCTCCCGCATTGACCTAACCCACCGGCCCTCCAACGGGGACTGCGGTCACCGCGACCGCCTGAGCAGCGGCCCCGCCTCCTTCGCCAGGCGGTCATAGCGACGCTTGAGAGCGGGCAGCGCACGAGGGTATGCGGGCACTGTCTCGAACATCCGGACGAACAGCCGCACCAGTCCCTCGAGGTCGGCCAGATCGACCGTCTCCGGGGCCACGCGCTCGCGCGGTCCGGCGTTGTGGTAGTTCCCCAGCGCAATGCATGCGGCGCCCGTCTCGTACCCGTACAGGTCGTACGCCGTTGCCTCGGTCACGCCGCCGTCCATCAGCTTGCGCTGATAGCGAAATCCATCCCCCTCCGCCGCCAGTTCCTGGGCGGTCGAGGTCATCCACTGTGTCATGGCCGGCGAGAAGACGTGCAGTGCGTCGCCGACGCGGATGATCGGCCCGCCGCCCTGTTCCGCGCGCCCTCCGGCCATCGAGGACGTCTCGACCGCCACCACGAGCGCGTCGTCAGGCAGCAGCCGCGCCCGTGCCGCCGCCGAGGCCCCACGCAGGCCAACCTCCTCGGCCCGCGTGAACAATCCGATCAACGTGCCCGGCGTCCTCGCCCGAGCAACTCGCTCCAGCACGGCGAGGATCGCCGCGGCGCCCGCGAGGTCGTCACAGGCCCGCGCCCGCACCAGCGTCCCCCTCAACTCGAACGCTGGGACGTCCCACAATGCCAGGTCGCCCGCCTCGATCAGAGATCCCCGGTCAGCCTCCGCCACCGCACCGGCAATCCTCCCACCAGCCTCCCGGATGTCCGTCACGCGCGCCCGCCCCCGTGCTTCGAGGTCTCCCGCCGCGTACAGGCGGACCCGCTCGCCGCTGCCGAACTGCGACCCGAGTCCGCCGCGAAACTCCAGCTCGAGGGCGCGGCCTCGCACCTCGGTCACCACGAACCCCGGATGGTCCATGTGCGCCCCGAGGACGAGCGGACGCCGTGACCGTCCTCGCCGATACCGCACGTACGCGTTCCCGTAGATGTCCTCGCCGTACTCGAGGCCGGCCTGCTCCGCAAACGCCCGAATAAAGGCCCGCACCCCTTGCTCGGCATACGAGGCCGTCGGGATCGACACGATGTCGCGCAACAGCCCATCGAGTGGACGGGGTCCCGCCTCTGACGGAACGCGCTCAGACATCAGGTGCCTCCCCGGCATCGGTGCTGGCTCGCGGTGCGCCAGCCACGTACGCTGCAAACATGACCATCGAGGCCATCAGCATATCGGGGCAGCGCGGGCGGCGCCGCAAGAACCGCCCGGTCGACCGCCCCCGGACGCCCATCGAGGTCGAACTGACCGGGTTCGCCGCCGGCGGGCGTGCCCTGGGCCGTGCCCCTGACGGCCGCGTCGCCTTCGTGGAATTCGCCGTCCCCGGCGAGCGCGTCATCGCCGAGATCACCCGCGAGGAACCGTCATTCGTCGAGGCCAGCACCGTCATGGTCCTCGAAGCCTCGCCCTCCCGCGTCGAACCGCGCTGCCAGTACTTCGGCCGCTGCGGCGGCTGCCAATTGCAACACATCGACTACGAGGCGCAACTCACGTTGAAGACAGACCTGGTCCGCGACCAGCTCCGCCGGATCGGCGGCTTCGACGATCCGCCGGTCCTCGACGCGATCGGGATGAGCGATCCCTGGGGCTACCGGAACCACATGCGGTTCACCGTCCGCCGCGACGGCCAGGTCGGCTTCATGCAGCGCGGCACGCATCGCTTCTTGCGCATCGACCACTGCGACATCGCGCACCCGAAAGTGAACGAAGTCCTGCGGCACGTCCAGGACCGGACGATGCAGACGGCGCAACTCAGCGTCCGCGTCGGTGAGCACACCGGAGACGTCCTCGTCCAGCCGAAGCTCCGCTGGCGTCCGTCCCGCGGCGCGCAGCTCGCCAGCGGCCAGCAGCACTACACCGAGCAATTGCGCGACGTGACGTACCGTGTGTCCTCGCCGGCGTTCTTTCAGGTCAACACGCGGCAGGCCGAGGTGCTCGTCGACCTCGTCGTCAGCCGCGTCGCGGAAGCCCGGCCTCGTGTGGCGGTAGACGCCTACGCGGGCGTCGGTACATTCGCGGCGATGCTGGCTGACCACGTCGACCGCGTTGTGACCATCGAGTGGTCGGCCGCCGCCGGCGATGATGGCGAAGCCAACCTCGCCCGCTTCCCGAACGTCACCCGCCTCGTCGGCAGCGTCGAGGATGTCCTCCCCGCACTCGACCCCGGTCCTGACGTCGTTGTGGTCGACCCACCACGCATCGGTCTGCAACGCTCCGTGGTCGACACGATCCTGGCTTCGACGACGCGCCGTCTGGTGTACGTATCTTGCGATCCGTCCACACTCGCGCGCGATCTCCGACTGTTCGTCGATGGCGGCCTGGGCCTCGTCGAGGTGCAGCCGCTCGACATGTTCCCGCACACGCAGCACATCGAGTGCGTGACGGTGCTCGACCGCCACACCGACTGATGCGGCTCATCCTTGCATCTGGTTCCGCGCGCCGTCCAGAGCTTCTCGCCTCCCTGGGCGTTCCCTTCGAGGTCCAGCCCGCAGGCGTCGACGAGTCGTCCGGCGAGCGCGACCCCGAGCGACTTGCCCGCGAGCTCGCGCTGCGGAAGGCATCGGCGGTCCAAGCGCTGGAGCCGCAGGCTGTGGTCATCGGCGCGGACACGCTCGTTTCCTTCGGGGGCCGCTTGTTCGGGAAACCCGCCGATGCCGCCCAGGCCACCGAGACCCTCCGCGCGCTGAGAGGCCAGACGCATCAGGTCGTCAGCGGCGTGGCCGTGGTCGGCCCGGAGAAGCGGGCAGTGGCTGCAGTCGTCACCCACGTAACGATGCGTCCATACACCGACGATGACATCGATCGCTACGTCGCGACAGGCTCGCCCCTCGACAAGTCCGGCGCGTATGCGATCCAGGATCCTGGCTTCGCGCCCGTCGCCTCGTACGACGGCTGCATGTGCTCAGTGATCGGGTTGCCGCTCTTCACCACGCGCCGGCTACTGCGGGAGGCTACTGGCATCGAGACAGAGCGCCCTGCGTACGACCGCTGCCGCGTCTGCCCCCTGCGGGGGTGATCGGGCTCAGCCGCGCACGACGAGCAACTCCCCGACGAACGTCGAGAGACGCATGCGGAGGCGCTTCGGCTGCTGCTCGTACTCGTCGCTACGGACGTGGATATCACGCACGAACCCCTCCTCGCGCCGCCCGAGCACCTCAACCGAGCCCACCATCGTCTGCGCGGTCACGTCGACGGCCACGTCGGCCGGCACCCGGACGTGAATCGCCCCCAGCCAGCAGAGCAGCGTGAGTTCGGTCTCGCCCTCAGGCAGGTCGGCCCTCCCGAGATCGAGCGAGATGTCGCCGAGCACCGTCGAGATGACGGCGTCATCGACCGTCCAGCCGGACAGGTCCGATCGCACGTGCCCGATCGCTCGGCGCAGGCGGCGCGTGAAGCGACGCACACGCCACGCTGCGATAAACGCCAGCGCGCCGGCCCAGACGAACGCGAGGCCGACCGCAACGCCGACCGAGCCCGCGACACCATACGAGCGGATCCCCAGGCTATCGAGCAGGAAGAGCGAACCGAGCGCCACGAGATACGCGGCGACCGACAGAGGGAGAACGTCCTTTGCGCGCCAGCTCATCCAGTCGGAGCCGTCATCGCCGGCGGTAGTAACGCCGCATACGCTCATACACGATGACGAGTCCAACGGCGATCAGGATCAATGGCCACAGCTCATTGATCCCCACATCGATCACATCGAGCGACTCCAGGAGGAAGATCACTCCGATGACCACTAGGACGACGCCGATCGCCAAAGAACCCCCCGTAGCCACGGACACTGCCACGATTGATTGTACGTTTACAGGGCCGTGTGTACCTTGGACGAGTCCGTCGATCCGGCTCGGCGTACGTGGAACCCCTCCCGCCCAGCGCTCGGCCTCCCGGCGCCCCCGCGCTCCCTCATCTTCCGACTTGCCGCTCAACCAGTCGTATGCACGGAACGGGGACTCGATGACCAACAACGCCGCCTCAGCGATCAGCAATCAGATCATCCAGGTCTCGGATCTCGTCAAGAACTACGATTCCGGCGCGGTCCAGGTGCAGGCCCTGCGAGGGGTCTCGCTTGCCGTGCGCCGTGGGGAGATGGTCGCCGTGATGGGACCCTCTGGCTGCGGCAAGACCACCTTGCTCAACTGTCTCTCCGGCATCGACGACGTCACCAGCGGCCAGGTGCTGATCGAAGGGACGGACATCAGCACGCTCGATGACAACACCAAGACGTCATACCGGGCCCGGCGCATGGGCTTCATCTTCCAGTTCTACAACCTCTTGCCCGTGCTCACGGCAGTGGAGAACGTCGAGTTGCCGCTCCTGGTGTCGGGCACCTCGCCGAAAGAGTCCCGCGATCGAGCCATCGAGGCGCTGCGTCGCGTCGGCCTCGAGGGCTGGGCTCAACACAAGCCGGGCCAGCTTTCAGGCGGCCAGCGTCAACGGGTGACCATTGCGCGGGCGCTCGTCAACCAGCCGGCCATCGTATGGGCAGACGAGCCGACCGGCGACCTCGACTCGGCGACGGCCGGCGACATCATGAGCCTGATGCAACAGCTCAACCGCGAGCAGTCCCTCACGTTCGTCATCGTGACGCACGACGCCAGTATCGCCGCGCGATGCCACCGCATCATCCACATGCAGGACGGGCGCATCGAGCGCGAGGTCGTCAACGAGGGGGCCACTGTTGGATAAGCTCTTCGGCATCCCCCTCAACAGCATCATGGTGGCGCTGCTGATCCTGCTGGCAGTCGCGTTCGCTGTCATCATCTGGATCGCGCTCCGGCGGCCGCTGCTCGTTCGGATGGGACTCCGTAACGCCATCCGGCGCCCTGCGCAGACAGCGCTCATCGTCGTCGGCGTGATGCTGTCGACCCTGATCATCAGCGCCGCGTTCTCGACCGGTGACACCGTCGGCTACTCCGTGACCAACGTCATCTACAACTCGTTGCGAGGCGTGGACTACCTTGTCGGATTCGATGCCGAGAACAACGGCGTGGAGCGCGATCAGGCGTACCTCACGACCGACTTCCTCCGGTCGGTCGAGGACGAGTTCGCCGACGATCCCGACATCGACGGCATCACCCCGGTGCTGATCGAGCAGTTGCCCATCCTGAACGAAGCGCAGCGTCTGTCCCAGCCACAGGGCGCCTTCATCGGCATCGACCCGGAGTCAGTTGAGCCGTTCCGGGCGCTCCGCGACCTGAACGACCGTGAAATCGGCGCAGCCGACCTCACAGGAAACCGCACGTATATCAGCGAGCGCCTGGCCCAGCAAGTCGACGCCACGACCGGCGACACGCTCACCGTCTTCGTCGAGAATCGACCAACGACGTTCGAGGTCATCGGTGTGGTTCGCGACACTTCGCTCACTTCGCGGAGCGCGCTCGAAGGCGACGCCACCACCGAGCCACCGGGCGGCATGATCGTGAACCTCGAGGTCGCGCAGGACATCCTCGATCGTGCCGGCCGTATCTCCTTTATCGGCATCTCCACGAGCGGGGGCGTCCGAGACGCGCTGGCACTCGAGGATGACCGGGTGGAGCAGAAGCTCGATGACTTCATCGACGCGAACCCGGAGAGCCGCGCGACCGTCTTCGCGGCGAAGGATCAGCTCGTTGGCATCGCGGAGCTGATCGGCTCAGTGTTCGTGACGCTCTTCATCGTGTTCGGGCTGTTCTCGATCGCCGCGGGAATCATGCTCATCTTCCTGATCTTCATCATGCTGGCCGCCGAGCGCCGTTCGGAGATGGGGATGGCGCGGGCCGTCGGCATGAGTCGGCTCAACCTCACCGAGAGCTTCCTTGCCGAGGGGATGGCGTACAACATCGGTTCGGCAGCCGTGGGCGCCGTCCTCGGCGTTGGCGTGGCCGCGCTGCTCGTCCTCATCCTGGGGCGGGTATTCAGCGAGACCGGTCTCAACATCACGTTCCACTTCAATCCCCGCGCGTTCGTGATCGCCTATAGCCTGGGCGTCGTCCTGACGTTCATCACCGTGACGTTCTCGGCCTACCGCGCCGCGAACCTCAACATTGTGCGTGCGATTCGCGATATCGATGAGCCTCAGATGCTCGGTGGCAACAGCCGCTCGATCGGAAGCCTGTCGAAGTCGGCGGTCGGCGTGCTGTGGTACGTCGCCTGGCTCACGCTGCTCGCCGTCCTCGGGTTCGGCGCCACCGTCCTCTTCTTCCTCGGCCTGAGCACGTACGGGATCGGCTTCTTGATTGCCGGGCTGTTGATCGCGCTCTTCTGGGTAGGCGCACGGTCCGTCAACCGGAGCGGACGCGGACGCTCGCTCGTCGGCTGGGCAGTGCTGGTGCTGTGGTGGGTGGTCTTCACCCCCGCGGGTCTGCTGGCGCCGCTCACCTGGCTGCTGCTGAAGACGCGCGCGTGGGCGGCGCGTCACCGACACGCGGGTGGATGGGCGCTATGGATGCTCATCGTCGGTGTGACGCTCACGTACTTCGGCGGCTGGGTCTGGCATCAGCAGTTCGCCTATACGGGCGGTACGACGCTCGCGGTGCTCGCCGTCGCGATGCTGGCAGTGTATTTCGGCATCCCGGCGCGTCCAGCGTTCACCGTCGCGAGCATCGCCCTCGTGTGGTACTGGCTGCTACCGCTGCCGTTCTCCCTCTTCACGGACGAACCGCTGGAAAACTTCGGGCCCCTCGAGGGACTCACGAAGATCCTCGGGCTTCCACAGCCTCGCTCGACCGGCAACATCGAGATGTTCTTCGTGTCCGGCATCTGCATCACTGCATCGGCGACGCTGCTCGTGATCTTCAATGCCGCAGCCCTCCTGGGACTCGTGTCGGCATTCGGGCGGCTGCTGGGCGGTATTGCACCGGCTCTGAAGACGGCGATCGCCTATCCGCTCGCCTCGAAGTTCCGGACGGGCATCACCCTCGCGATGTTCGGACTCGTCGTCTTCAGTCTCGTGGTGATGGCGACGCTCAACTCCAACTTCACTCAGTTGTTTGCCGGCGAGGAGGCGACCGCCGGCTTCGACGTCGTAGTCGACGCGAACCCGTCGAACCGTATCCCGGACCTGCGAGCCGCGCTGAACGACGCCGGCTACGACGGCCCACCGCTCGCTGCCGTCGGTACCCAGGTGCTCGCCTCGTCGTTCGGCACGGTCGTCCAGCATGACGCCAACCCGAAGGAGGACATTCAACCGATTCGGGTCGTCGGAGACGACGAGGAGTTCCTCAGAGTCGCGAACCTGCCCATGAAGTACCGCGCCGCAGGCTACGAGACCGATCAGGCCGTGATCGAGGCACTCCTCACCGACCCCAGCGTAGCCATCGTCGATGACTCACTCATCGCGGGCGTGAACGAGTTCGGTGGGCCAGCGGCCGCCGACCAGTTCTCCCTCCGCCGCGCCATCGCGGCCGACGGCTTCGAGCCGGTGGCCGTCACCGTCCAGAATCCGCGCGGGGGCGAGGATCTGCACCTCAAGGTGATCGGATCCCTCGAACCTCAGGTCACGGGCATTCTCGGGCAGCTCGTCGGGCTGCACACGAACCGGCAGAACATCGACCGGCTCTTCGGAGGCGGCGATGTGGAGACCTTCTTCATTCAACTCGACGGCGCACCCTCCAAGGCCCGGACGCTGGAGGCGGCGAACGCGATCGAGTCGACGCTCCTCGAACGTGGCGTCCAGGCGAGTTCCATCCAAGAGCGTATCGACGATGCGGCGGCGCGGTCGACGGCCTTCCAGTATCTGTTCGAGGGATTCATGGGGCTGGGTCTGATCGTCGGAATCGCGGCTCTCGGCGTGATCGGCTTCCGGACGGTGGTCGAGCGGCGGCAGCAGATCGGCATGCTCCGCGCGATCGGGTACTCGAGACGGCTGATCGCCCTCTCGTTCTTCTTCGAGTCCTCGTTCATCGCCCTGGCCGGAGTAGCTATGGGACTCATCCTCGGGACGGCGCTCTCATACAACCTGCTGACCAGTCCAACGTTCACTGACGGCGCGGCGATCGACTTCCAGGTGCCGTGGATACGCATCCTGGTCATCTGTGGAATCGCGTACGGCGCGAGCGCACTGATGACTCTCATCCCGGCCCGGGCAGCATCCCGTGTGGCGGTTGCGGAGGCCCTCCGCTACGAATAATACAAAAAGGTATGTACGCCTTAGCGAAAACGCGCTACCCTACCGGTCGCTGGAAGAGGAGCACTTATGTCGAACACCCTCATGCGTGGGGCAGCTACGGCGGTCCTGATCGTGGCGCTGGCCGTCGCGCAGACTTCGGTCGTGTCAGCACAGGCGCCCGGCGAGATCGGCGGCAATCTACCCCAGAACGGCGGCTACGCGATCGTCGTCTGGGGCGGCGGCACACCCGATGCGCTCGTCCAGGCCGCAACGGACAAGGGCTGCTCCCCCGCGTCGATCTGGATCACGGCGCAGGGCCAGTTCGTCCCGTACGTGGTCGGTGCTCCCGACTTCGTGAACGAGGGGTTCATTGAGCGATTCGACGGTGGATCCCTGCCAGGAGGCACGCCCGTGATCATCGTCTGCCAGACCCTGTAAGCCTCTAGACGGGGTTCGGCCAAGGCGTCAAGATAGGACGCCACTACTACTGGAACACGGTGAGCTCATGCGCCTCGAGCCCACACACCCGCTGGTCGGGTTCTTGATCGTATCCGCGATAGCGGTCGTGCTGCTCGCAACCCCGCCGCCGGCGGTCGCGGCGGCCGGGGATCTCGTCGGAGACATCCCCGTTCACGGTGCTGGTCTGGTGGTCTGGGGCGGCGGGACGACCTCGGACCTGAGTCACGCAGCGGAAGGGCGTGGGTGCCACGCCGACATTCTGTGGATTACTGACAGTGGCCGCCTTGCGGTGTACGTCTACGGTGCACCAGACGTGGTAAACGCCGCGTTTGCCGAACTCTTTCCAGGGGGCATGATCGCCTCTTCGACGGCACTTGTGTTGATGTGCAGCCCGCCTGTCGCGTCAGCGCCGGCGTCCTCCTCGCCCGCCCAGCCGTCGTCCTTCGATGAGCAGTTCGCTGCGGTCGTGTTCGAGGGCGTAAACCAGGCGCGTGCGACGGACGGCCACTCAGTGTTGAACCTCGATACGCGATTACGCAGCGCGGCTGAATCCTACGCTCGGCTGCTGCTTGATCGGGGTGAGCTCAGCCACAGCCTCGACGGTCAGCCATGGGAGCGAGCACAGCGGGTGGGGTACCCCAGCCAGTATGTGGGCGAAGTCCTCGTCTCCCGGAGCACCTCACTCGAGTTGAGTATCGGTAGCGATGGACCGGAATTGGTCACCGCGTGGATGGAGAGCCCTCCGCACCGCGCGATCATCCTCGGGAGGGACTACGCGTTCACGGGCCTCGGTGTGGGGTGTGCAACGGGCGTCGACCCCAGCGGGCTCAATGCCGTCGTCTGCGTCGCGCTGCTGGGCGCGCCGTAACGCACCCAGCGTCCTTCGTCGTTCGTCGTTCGCGCGCTCGTTCGACGGAACCGGCGCTGTCGATATCCGCTAGAGGGGCGCGGGCAGCGCGCTCGAGCCCATCAAGTAAGCATCAATTCCATGTGCCGCGGTGCGGCCTTCGGCGATCGCCCAGACAATGAGCGACTGCCCCCGAGTCATGTCGCCGGCGGTGAAGACGCCCGGAACGCTGGTCATCCGGTTCTCATCTGACCACACGTTGCCCCGCTCCGTCAGGCGTACCCCGAGCTGATCGAGCATCCCCGCCTGTTCCGGGCCGACGAAGCCCATGGCGAGCAGCAGCAGGTCTGCGTCGACCTCGAACTCCGAGCCGGCGACTTCCTTCATGACCTGCCGTCCGTCCTCGGGGATGAATTCCACCCGTACCGCATGGAGCTTCTGGAGGACGCCGCCTTCGCCCGAGAGACGTTTCGTCAGGATGCTGTAGTCGCGCTCGCCACCCTCCTCGTGAGCTGAAGAGACACGGTAGACGTTTGGCCACGTGGGCCACGGGTTCTCAGGTGGCCGTCCGTCGGGCGGGCGAGGAAGCAACTCGAACTGCTTCACCTCCGCAGCGCCCTGTCGGATGGCCGTACCGAGGCAGTCCGCTCCCGTATCGCCCCCGCCGAGGATCACGACCTTCTTGCCCTTCGCGCTCACGAATTGGTCGTCCGGGATCTCGTCACCGGCGTTGCGCCGGTTCTGCATCGGGAGGTACTCCATCGCGAGGTACACGCCTCGCAGGTCACGGCCCGGCACATCGAGGTCCCGCGCATGCGTCGCGCCGCCGGTCAGGCAGATGGCGTCGAACTGCTGGAGCAGATCACGCGCATCGATATCCTGGCCCACGTTGACGGAGGTTCGGAACTCGACGCCCTCCGCCTCCATCTGCTGCAGGCGACGGTCGATGAACTCCTTCTGCATCTTGAAGTCCGGGATCCCGTAACGGAGCAGACCTCCGATGCGGTCGTCGCGTTCGAAGACGGTGACGGCGTGACCCGCGCGCGCCAGTTGTTGGGCGGCCGCAAGACCCGCGGGGCCGGACCCGATGACCGCCACGCTCTTGCCGGTCCGCTGCTGTGCCGGCTCAGGCGCGATCCAGCCCTCGCGGTACGCATGCTCGATGATGGTCAATTCCACCTGCTTGATGGTGACCGGGTCGTTGTTGATGCCGAGGACGCACGCAGCCTCGCAAGGCGCCGGACAGAGCCGTCCCGTGAATTCGGGGAAGTTGTTCGTGGCGTGCAAGCGTTCGATCGCCTCATGCCACTTCTCGCGGTACACGAGGTCATTCCAGTCGGGAATGATATTGCCCAGCGGGCACCCCTGATGGCAGAAGGGGATGCCACAGTCCATACAGCGCGCGGCCTGCTGTCGCAGCGACTCGTTCGGGAAGTCTTCGTAAACCTCAAGCCAATCGTGGACGCGTTGGCCCACAGGCCGACGCTGGGGCGTCTCGCGCTCGAACTCGAGGAAACCGGTGGGCTTAGCCATCGCCGACCGCCATCGCTGCGTCGCGGGCCTGTTCCTCGAGCTCGCGTGCTCGCTCGTTCAGGACGCGGCGGTACTCCTTCGGCATGACCTTTACGAACTGACCAGCAACGGCGGGCCAGCGGTCGAGCAAGCGCTGCGCGACGGTGCTACCGGTGTACTCCAGATGACGTTCCAGGAGGCCCTGCACCAGGTTCAGGTCTTCGGGCTCCTCAAGACGTTCCAGGTCGATCATCTCGAGGTTGCATCGCGTCCTGAAATCGCCGTCGACATCCCACACGAATGCAATCCCTCCGCTCATGCCGGCGCCGAAGTTCCGCCCTGTGCGACCGATGACAACGAGGCGGCCGCCCGTCATGTACTCGCAGCAGTGGTCGCCAGTGCCCTCGACCACGGCGTGCGCACCACTATTGCGCACGCAGAACCGCTCACCGGCCACGCCACGGAAGAACGCGTAGCCACTCGTCGCTCCGTACAGAGCGACGTTTCCGACCACGATGTTGTCCTCCGGGATGAACGTCGCCTCCTTGGGAGGGTGAACGATGAGCTTGCCACCGGAGAGGCCTTTGCCGATGTAGTCGTTGCTGTCACCTTCAAGTCGCAGCGTCATTCCGGCGGGGACGAACGCACCGAAGCTCTGACCGGCTGAGCCGCGGAAGTGGATATCGATGGTGTCGTCCGGCAGGCCAGCGTTCTGGTAGCGGCGAGTGAGCTCACTGCCGAGGATCGTGCCGACCGTCCGGTTCACGTTGCGGATGGGCATCTCGATGTGTACGCGCTCTCCTCGTTCGAGCGCTGGCGCGGCGAGCGGCAGCAACTGCTGGTCGAGTGCTTCCTCAAGGCCGTGATCCTGCGTCGTGACGCAATGCGTGGCGACGTCGGGGCCAACCTCCGGGCGGTACAGGATTGCAGAGTAGTCCAGACCCTGCGCCTTCCAATGGTTGATGGCTCGGCGCATGTCGATCGCGTCTGTTCGACCGACCATCTCGTCGAGCGTCCGGAACCCCAGCTGCGCCATGTACTGGCGCACCTCCTCAGCGAGGAAGCGGAAGTAGTTGACGACGTGCTCCGCGCGTCCCTCGAACTTCTCGCGCAGGCGGGGGTTCTGAGTGGCGATGCCGACGGGGCAGGTGTCGAGATGGCAGACGCGCATCATGATGCACCCCATGACGACCAGCGGCGCGGTGGCGAAGCCGAACTCCTCGGCTCCGAGCAGTGCGCCGATGACGACGTCGCGGCCCGTCTTCATCTGACCGTCGACCTCGACGACGATGCGGTCGCGAAGCTTGTTGAGGACGAGAGTCTGTTGCGTCTCGGCCAGCCCGAGCTCCCAGGGGATGCCGGCGTGCTTGAGCGACGTGAGTGGGCTTGCGCCTGTCCCACCATCGTGTCCGCTGATGAGGACAACGTCGGACTTCGCCTTGGCCACGCCCGCCGCTACCGTGCCGACGCCTACCTCGGCGACGAGCTTCACGCTGATGCGGGCGCGCGGGTTGGCGTTCTTGAGGTCGTGGATCAGCTGTGCCAGGTCCTCGATCGAGTAGATGTCGTGATGCGGAGGCGGACTGATGAGACCAACGCCGGGCGTGGAGTGACGGACTTCCGCGATCCAGGGGTAGACCTTGTGGCCAGGGAGCTGTCCGCCCTCGCCGGGCTTGGCGCCCTGCGCCATCTTGATCTGGATTTCGTCCGCGTTCACGAGGTACTCGCTCGTCACGCCGAAGCGGCCGGAGGCAACCTGCTTGATCGCGCTGCGGCGTGAGTCGCCGTTGGCGTCCGGGGTGAAGCGCCGGCGGTCCTCGCCGCCTTCACCGGTGTTGCTCTTGCCACCGATGCGGTTCATGGCGATGGCGAGCGTCTCGTGCGCCTCGGCGGAGATGGAGCCGAACGACATCGCGCCGGTCTTGAAGCGTTTGAACAGCCTCTCGGCGGGCTCGACTTCCTCGATGGGGACAGGCGGGCCCACAGGCCTGAGCTCGAACAGGCCACGAAGCGTAGCGAGGTTGCGGCTCTGCTCGTTCACAAGTTCCGAGTACTCGCGGTAAATGTCGTCGCGGGCCGTACGCGTGGCGTGCTGCAGGCGGAACACCGTGTCCGGATTGAACAGATGGAACTCGCCGTCGCGACGCCACTGGTACTGTCCGCCCCAGTCGAGTTCGTGTAAGCCGCCGTCACGCCTCGGGAAGGCGTGCTCGTGGTGGGTGAGTGTCTCCTCGGCGATCTCGTTGAGGCCGACGCCCTCGATACGAGATACGGTCTTGGTGAAATAGCGGTCGACAAACTCCTGGGAGAGGCCGATCGCCTCGAAGATCTGCGCGCCGCGGTATGACTGCACCGTGGAGATGCCCATCTTGGACATCACCTTGACAACGCCCTTCTTGAGCGCCTTCAAGTAGTGCTTGTGGGCCTCGTGAGCGTCGAGTGCCGGATCGACGGACCCGTCCTCTTGTAGCCGGGAGAGGCTGTCGAGGGCGAGATACGGGTTCACCGCGCCCGCGCCGTAACCAACGAGGAGCGCGAAATGATGCACCTCGCGAGGCTCACCCGTCTCGAGGATCAAGCCGACTTGCGTGCGGGTCTTCTGGCGGACGAGATGGTTGTGAAGCCCCGCGACCGCCAAGAGCGCCGGGATGGCCGCGTGACCCGCGTCAACGCCGCGGTCGGAGAGCACCAGGATGCGAGTACCTTGATCGATGGCCGCGTCCGCCGTCTCGAACAGCGCCTCGAGGGCCTGTTCCAGGCCTGCCGTGCCGTCCGCAACCGGGAACAGCGTCGAGAGGGCGGCGGTGCGGAAGCGCGGATCGTCCGCCAGCATCTTGATTCGAGCCAGCTCATCGTTGTCGAGGAACGGAGACTCGAGCTTCACGAGGTGGATGTCAGAGAGGCCACGGTCGAGGAGGTTGCCCTCGGGGCCAATCACCGTGTCCACCGAAGTCACGAGTTCCTCGCGGATCGCGTCAAGCGGCGGGTTCGTGACCTGCGCGAACAGCTGCTGGAAGTAGTTGTACAGCGGCTGCGCGCGATTCGACAGGACGGCCAGGGGCGTATCGGTGCCCATCGACCCGATCGCCTCCTCGGAGTTCGTCACCATCGGCCCGAGGATGTACTTGAGGTCTTCGATGGTGTACCCGAACGCCATCTGCTGCTTGAGGAGCTCGTCGCCGCCGAGCCCGGGCGCCGGCTGACCGGCGGGAAGCTCAGAGAGCGGATGCAGATGCTCGCTCAACCAGTCCGCGTAGGGACGCTGCGCCGCCAGGCCCATCTTGAGCTCGGTGTCGTCGATGATCCGGCCTTCGTCGAGACTGACGAGGAACATCTTGCCGGGCTGCAGGCGGCCCTTGGTCAGCACGCGGTCCGGCTCGACGGGCAGCACACCCACCTCGGACGCCATGATGACAAGGTCATCCTTGGTCACGTAGAAACGGGACGGACGCAGCCCGTTTCGATCGAGGACGGCGCCGATTGAACGGCCATCCGTGAACGCCACGGAGGCAGGGCCGTCCCACGGCTCCATCACGGTGCTGTGGTACTCGTAGAACGCCTGCTTCTCCGCCGGCATCGACTCGTGGCCGCTCCATGCCTCGGGGATGAGCATCATCATCGCGTGGGCGAGCGGGCGACCGCTCTGGAACAGGAGTTCGACGGCGTTATCGAGCGACGCAGTGTCGCTGCCCGCCTCGTCGATCACGGGCGTGATCTTCCCCACCTCATCGAAGAGGGGCGACTCGAAGAGCGCCTCTCGCGCTGCCATCCAGTTGCGGTTGCCTCGCAGCGTGTTGATCTCGCCGTTGTGCGAGATCATCCGGTACGGGTGGGCGAGCTTCCAGCTCGGGAAGGTGTTCGTGCTGAAGCGCGAGTGGAACATCGCGAGCGCGCTTACCAGGCGCGGGTCCCCGAGGTCCGGGAAGTAGTGCGGCATCTGGGTGGCCGTCAGCATCCCCTTGTACACGAGAGTGCGCGAGGACAGGCTCGCGAAGTAGAAGTACTCGACGTCTCGAATGTCAGCGCGGTCGACGGCTTTCTCGAACCGCTTGCGGATCACATAGAGCCGGCGCTCGAATGCGTCATCGTCCTCGATGTCGGCACCGCGGCCGACGAAGGCGTGGAGCATATGCGGCTCGACTGCCAGGGCAGACGGACCGACGTCCGCGCCCTTCGCGTCCGTGGGTACGTCTCGCCAGCCCAGAAGGTGCTGGCCTTCCTCCTCGACGATCGCGGCGAAGAGGCTCATCGCCTCGCGGCGTGCGTGTTCGTCCCTGGAGGCGAAGAGCAGCCCGACCCCATAGTGGCCGGCGTCTGGAAGCCGAATGCCAAGCTGGGCGCACTCGTGGCGGAAGAACTCATCGGGGACCTGGATGAGGAGGCCCGCGCCGTCACCGGTGTTCACCTCGCAGCCGCAGGCACCACGGTGGTTGAGGTTCTCGAGCGCGGTCAGACCATCGCGGACGATCTGGTGCGACCGCTTACCCTTGAGGTGGACGACGAAGCCAACACCGCAGCTATCGTGCTCGTGGTCCGGGTCGTATAGACCCTGAGCTAGTGGCATTCCGGGCGCGCCCATCTCGCTCCCTCCTCCAGCTCGCGGATGACGATCATCGCGCCGGGCCGGCGCTGCTGCGCCGACTGACTTCCCGCCGTCGTGGCCGCGTGTGATGGTCCTGACCGTCGATGACAATCCATCGCCGAGAAGTGAACGACGATCATACGCGATCCTGATCCCCGCTGGGACCGATCAGGATGAGCGGCCATATTGCGCGTTCCGTCACAAACTCGCAAGTGGGGCGAGCAGGACCGTCCGCCGACTCGCCCCTGCCGCGGAAGAGCCTATAGTGGGCCGCATGAAGATCGTATGGGCGACCGATGGCTCAGCAGGCTCCGAGGGGGCGCTGCCCTACCTCAACGGGCTCTTCAACCTGCGCGAGAACACCATCGTCGTGACCGCGGTCGCGCCGGCGCCGCTGGTCAGTGCCGCTCGACCCGATCCCGCGATGCTGCTGTGGCACCTCGTGCCTGGCTATCGCGAGCGGGTTTCGAACGAGGTCACGGAGCTCGTGGTCAGACAAGTGGGCCTCCTCGCGAAGTCCCGCGCCACTGTGACGAGTGCTGTCCGGCTCGGCTCAGCTCCAACGGAGATCATCTTGCTCGCACGCGACGAGGGCGCGGACCTCGTGATTACGGGTGCGCGGGGGCACACTCCGGCTGCCGAGATACTGCTTGGGTCGGTGTCCCAGCAGGTGGCGACCAACGCGGAGTGCGCTGTCCTTGTCGTCCGCGGACGGAAGCGACCGGCAAAGGTGCTGCTGGCCTACGACGCGTCGCCCGACGCACAGGCCGGGTTGGAGTTGCTTGCGTCGCTTGTTCCCCCGAAGGGCGCCGAAGTCATCGTCACAGCGGTGGTAGAGCCGGCGATGCCGGCCCTTGACGCACCGCCTGACTGGGTGCCCGACTCCGCGCAGGAGCTTGAGCGTTGGAGGCGCACATCCGCGCGCCGCAACGCCCAGGCGGCAGTTCGGAAGCTGCGTGCGAGCGGGTGGAGTGCTTCCTCGCACATCGGGACCGGGCACCCCGGAGATTCCGTGCTCCGCACGGCTCGCGAACGCGGCGTCGACCTCGTCGTCATGGGCGCCCGAGGGATTCACTCGTCTGACGCCGAAGCTCGCGGGATGGGAGGCATTCCGCGGCAGGTGATCGAGCGCGCTCTCTGCTCAGTGCTCATCTCCCGAGACCGCCTGCGCGAATCACCGAGCGCTTAGCCGAGGTCGACCGGCGGTCGCTCCTCCCAGACAACCTCGCGTGCGGCCAGTGCGTCGACTTCGTCGTCGGTCATACCGAGGCGCTCGCGCAGGATGCTGCGGCTGTCCTCGCCCATGTCTGGAGAGCTGCCGCGAATGCCCGCGGGCGTGCGCGAGAGCTTGATCGGGCTGTTCACGAGGGGCAACGTCCCGAGTCGCCTGTGCTCGACGGGGACGAACATCTCGCGCGCCTCCAGCTGCGGCATTCGCGTGACTTCTGCGATCGAGTTCAGGGGGCCGCACGGGATGCCGAAGCGCTCGAGCCGTGCGACCCACTCGGCGCTCGGTCGTTTGCGAAACGCCTCGTTGAGGATCGGTTCGAGTTCGGCGTGATGCGCGGCACGGGCCGTACTCGTGGCGAAGCGGGGATCGTCGATGAGGTCGACGCGCTCGATCTCCGAGCACAGGAGCGCCCACTGGTTCGGGACGCCCCACGCAAGCGCGAGCACGAAGTACCCGTCTGCCGTCGGGAACGCCTGGAACGGGACGGCCCAGGAGTGCCGCGTCCCCAGAGGCTCCGGGGGCTCGCCGGTCAGGAAGTAGCGCAGGAAGGCGTTCTCCAGAATCGCCACCTGGCAGTCCAACATCGAGATATCGACGAGCTGGCCCTTGCCCGAGCGCTCACGCTCATAGACAGCCGCGAGGGCTCCGATCGCGCCGTACAGGCCTCCAGTGATGTCGCCAAGCGAGACGCCGGGCTTGATGGGGGGGCCACCCGGCTCGCCGGTGACCGACATGATCCCGCCCGCTCCCTGTACCACGACGTCGAGAGCGGGCTGCTCGCGCATCGGGCCGGTCTGGCCGAACCCGGATATGGCCACATAGATGAGGCCGGGATGCTCCTTCGACAGTACCTCGTACCCCACGCCGAGCTCGTCGAGCGTCCCGGGACGGAAGTTCTCCACGAGGATGTCGAACTCGCGCACCAGGCGCCGGAACAGCGCCTTCCCGTCCTCCTGCTTGAGGTCGATGGCGATGCTTTTCTTGCCGCGATTCACGCTGAAGAAGTAGCCCGACTCGCCATCGATGAGTGGCCCGGTCGTCCTCGCCACGTCTCCGAACGGCGGACGCTCGCACTTCACGACCTCGGCGCCCAGGTCGCAAAGCGTCATCGTGCAGTATGGGCCCGCGAGCACCCACGACAGGTCGAGCACACGAAGGCCGGCGAGCGGCCCGTCTGCCGCCAGGATGCCGGGAGGAACTGTCGTCATTCTGGGCCATCCGTTCTCTGGCTACGCACGAGTCAACCCGGGCAGCATAAGGGCCGCCGGCGTTCACCGGCGGCCCCTGGGATCTGATCCGCGCGGGGCTACTCGAAGGGGTACCACTCCAGGTTCCGCGGTAGTGCCGCCTCGGCCGCGACCGATCCGTGCGGCCGTCCGAATGCGCGACGCGAGGCGAACGCCGCCACCGGGATGAGCCCGAGAGCCAGCAGTGAGCCAGCAAGGAGCAGCGGGCGGTCGTGGGTCCGGCGCGAAGCGAACTGACGAATCGCCGGTCCGGACGCCCCAACGAGTCGCAGTGACTCGTGGGTGCGAGCGAGTGGTTTGATCTGGACGTTCGGCATCGTCGGTGACCTCCATCGTCTTGCGGGGGAATGCTTCCATGATACCGCCCGCGCCAGATCGGGGCTGACCTCGATCCGGGGCGCCGGCGATGCGTCGGGGACTCGTGAGACCCGCGCTGACCGTGCAGGCGTTGACAACCTCGACCGCGATCAGAATGATGCGCGGCACCACCGCAGGGCAGCGGTGGGCGTCCGTGGGGGGCCGGACGACATGAAGCCAGCGCCTGCGATCGACTGGGACACCGTCACCGAGGAGGCCGTCGATCTCCTCAGCGACTACTTGCGCGTGGACACGGTCAACCCACCGGGAAACGAGACCCGCGCCTGCGAGTGGCTCGGGAGCGTCCTTGACGCCGAGGGCATCGCTTACCAGACCTACGCCCGGGACGCCGCGCGCGCCTCACTCGTCGCGACGTTGCCCGGTACGGGCCGGCGCGGCCGGTCGCTGACTCTGCTGAACCACACAGATGTCGTCCCCGTCGAGGAAGCGTACTGGACGGAGGCTCCCCTCGGAGGGGCGATTCGGGACGGGTACCTGTGGGGCCGCGGTGCAGTTGACATGAAGGGAATGGCCATCATCGAGCTGATGGTCGTTCTGTTGCACCAGCGGCTGGGTCTCGCCCTGGAGCGCGATCTGACGTTCATGGCCGTCGCGGACGAGGAATGCGGGAGCCAGTACGGGACCGAGTTTCTCGATGAGGAGCATCCGGAACTTCTCGACACCGACTTCGTGATCAACGAAGGCGGTACGGGCGCCCAGGAGGTGTTCGGCGTCCGGCGGCCCGTGTTCCACGTTGGGGTTGCCGAGAAGGGCCCGCTCTGGCTGCGTCTCCGGACGCTGGGCACCCCGGGCCATGGGGCAGTCCCCCATGCCAACAACGCCCTGGAGCGACTCGTGCGGGCGCTCGACCGCGTACGGCGCTGGGAGCGTCCACTGCACCTTCCGCCCGAGGTATTGACGTACTTCGGAGCACTGTATGACGCGGGTATCCTTCCACAGGCGCCGACGCCCAACTACCTTGCGGCGCTCGCTGTTGAGCATCCGCGCGTCCACTCCTTGCAGACAAACTCGATCAGCCTCACCTCGCTGAGAGCGGGCGTGAAGCACAATGTGATCCCGGCTTCAGCAGAGGCCACGCTCGATATTCGCCTGATGTCGGGATACGACCCGGACGCGTTCATCGACGAGTTGCGCGCACAGATTGACGACCCACTTGTCGGGATCGAAGTCGTCTTCAGCTCGTCGACGCCCTCGTCATCCACAAAAACGGAGCTGTACGACGCCATCCGAACGGCGGTGCGACACCACGTCGAGGATGCTGCGGTGGTACCGAGCGTCTCGACGGGGTTCACGGATCTTCGAGTATTCAGAAGGCGCGGCATCCCTGCCTACGGCTTCGTACCCCTGCTCCTGGAGCCCGAGGATGCGTCCCGCATCCACGGGCACGACGAACGCGTGTCCATCGAATCGCTGCGTCTGGCGATCCAGGTGTTGTTCTCGACGGTCCGCGAAGTGTGTGGGTGAGGCCGCACGCTAGCGGTCGGCCGCAGCCTCCGTCTCGGCCACCTTCTCCGGAAGCAACTCACCGAAGACCGGGCCCAGGACCTTCGCCCGCAGCACGCCATCGCGATCGATGAAGTAGCTCACAGGCAAGGTCGCCTGACTGGCGTTCCGCGGCGCCACCCCATAACGCTCCGCAACCGCCCCATCCGGAGTGTCGTACACCACGGGGAACTCGATCGGATGCCCGCCGCGCCCCTCGAACGACGCCAGGAACCGCTCCACTTCGGACTCACTGTCAAGCGGGCGGTAGTCGACCGCGATTACCACAAAGTCCTCCGCATCGAGGCGCTCCCGGTACAGCTCCTCGAACTCCGTCATCTCTCGGCGGCATGGCACGCACCAGCTGGCCCAGAAGTTCACCACGACGGTACGCCCGCGGAAGTCCGACAGGCGGACCACCTGGCCATCAACCGACCGCAGGGCGAAGTCCGGCGCCGGCGCCCCGATGGTGGCCGTGGCATCATCGCGCAGCCCCAGATCGGTCGTCGCCAAGGGGCTTCCCTCGTCGGCACCCGAGAACTCACGCTGCGCGAAGAGCGCAAGCAGCGCGAGCACGATGCCGGCGGTGATGGCGTACCGGATCCGCCAGTCAAGGGTCGCGAGTGGTGTCATGCCTCCATTGTTACGCTTCGGAGCGACCGCTGGTAATCAAGGCTGGGGTTGCACCTCGATCGCCGCTCGTTAGGATGGTCGCGTGTCCGCACCTTCCGAGTCCGAATCCATCGCCGAGGCCGCCGTGATCCTCCTCGCCGCGTGCCACGTCGTCGCCCTGACCGGGGCGGGCGTCTCGAAGGAATCCGGAATCCCGACATTCCGCGGAAAGGACGGTCTGTGGACTGTCCGCGGCGAGCCACCGCTGAACCAGTTCGAAGAGTTCCGCCGCGACCCGAAGGCATGGTGGGTGCGACGGCTCGATCAGCGAGCTCGCCCAGACGAGTTCGCGCTCTCGCTGCGTGCAAGCGAGCCGAATGACGCGCACTACGCGCTCGCGGAGCTTGAGGCGCTGGGTGTACTCCATCACGTCATCACTCAGAACGTTGACAACCTCCATCGGCGGGCAGGCCAACAGTCCATTACGGAGATTCACGGCAATATGCGCTGGATGCGCTGCACCGACTGCCAGACCCGCTGGCCCGAAGATGATGTCGATGTGAACCTCGAAGAGCTCCCGCCGCGCTGCCCCGAGCCCGGGTGCGCAGGGATCGTGAAGGGCGACGGGGTTATGTTCGGCGAGCCCATTCCCCCGGACGCCCTCGAGCGCTGCTACGCCGAGACCGCGATGGCGGACGCGTTCCTGCTCGCCGGGACCTCGGCGGTGGTGTATCCCGCCGCGATGTTCCCACAGCTCGCGTATCAGCGGGGCGCCCGATTGATCGAGGTCGACCCGGAACCGACGGCGTTGAGCGAACTGGCCACGGTCACACTGCGCGGGCCTGCCGGCGAGATGCTGCCGCTCCTCCTTCGGGCCGTCCGCGAACGAATCGGTCCGCAATGAGTCCGTCGCTCAACCTCGCGCTGCTCGCCGGTACCGCCGACGGTCTGTGGTCCCTGCTGCCTGGTGAGCGGGCCCGGCGCGTCGTGGCGACCAGCGGCGTGCGCGCCATCGATGCTCGCGGCGACATGGCTCTCGCTGGTTCGGCCGATGGGGCATGGCTACACCGGAAGGGCAAGTGGGAGCAGGTACTGGAGGCGGACGTGCGCTGCGTCCGCGTGAGTCCGGACGGCGTGCTCGTGGCCGGTGTGGCCCCGTCGAACGTCCTGGCGTCAGAGGATCGGGGCGAAACCTGGCATGAGTGGAGCACGCTGCAGAACCTCGTGCGCTACCACGGGCAGCGGATGGGGATCCGCGGGACCGCGGCCCCGGTCGCGGGTGTCGCGTTCGCATCCGGCATCGTCGTCGCATTCACGGGGATCGGCGCGTTCCTCACCCTCGACAATGGCCGCACCTGGGCACTGCACTCAGAAGGTCTCGACCGCCGGGTGCACGGCCTGTGGGATCACCCGGAGCGGACCGAGCGTCTGTACGCGGCGGCGCCGAGCGGGTTCTACCGCTCCGAGGACGGTGGCTACTCGTGGGTACAGTCCCTGCATGGGCTCGACCGTTCCTGGGCCGACGCCGTCGCCGTTCTGCCAGGGGTACCAGATACGCTCCTGCTGACGGCCGCCAGGTCGGCCGGCGGCACCGAGGCAGCGCTGTTTCGCTCGGTAGACGGTGCCGTTTCGTGGACGCGGTTCTTGCTGGGCGACCGTGACGAGTGGGACCGCCCCCCGCTGGTTACCAGCCTCTCCAGTCCGGTTGACGCGCTCTTCGTCCTCGCCGGCGGCGAGGTGTGGGGATCGCATGACCGTGGCGAGCACTGGATCCCGATGGCAGACGGGCTTCCGCAAGCGGATTGCTTCCTGGCAGCCGTTGGAGAGTGGTAGCCGAGGCGCAGAACCGCCGCCGGTGCTACGATCCACGTCCAGATTTCATCGTCCTGGCTCCACCCGCATGCGCAATGTCCGCCTGGACGAAAGGGGATGGGATACTTGATGTCCATGGCGAACCGAACGCAGGACCAGATGGTCGAGGTGAACGGCCTCCGTCTTCACGTCCACGAGTGGGGTGACAGCCGCACGAAGCACGCCCTGGTGTTGCTGCACGACTACGCCGAATCCGCAGCCGCATGGGAAGACGTCGCAGTGGACCTGTCGCGCGAGTATCGCGTGATCGCGCTCGACCAGCGCGGGCACGGCCGTTCGGATCGCGCGCAGGACCACGACTACAGCCGCGCCTCGCAGGTGGAAGACATCGCGGGGGTCGTCGAGGCGCTCGGTCTGCGCATGGTGACCGTCGTCGGGCACGGGATGGGCGGTGCGAACGCGATCTGCTACGCCGCCGAGCACCCGGATGTTGTCAGCGCGCTCATCGTGATCGAGGCGGCACCCGAAGTGCTTCGCAGCGGCATCGAGACGATGCGTCGCGTCCTCGCCGCCGGCGACGAGTTCACCACGCTGGACGAGGTGTCCGAGGTCTACCGGCGCTACTACCCCTACGCAACCACCGAGCAACTCGATCGGCGGGCGCGGGCGGTGGTCACCGTGACAGCGGATGGCACTTACACATGGGCGTTCGACCCGGTGTTCCGCGACCCGACCGCACGCCCGCCCGAGCAGGATCCCGGCCAGCGGCGCCTCTCCAACCTCTGGGACTGTGTCGAGCACGTGCAGTGCCCGGTCATGATCGTCAGCGGTTCCGAGACGGACATGGTCACACCTGAGGCGATTCAGCGGCTGCACCGGCGAATCCTGGGCTCGCGGCGCTCATTGATCGAGGAAGCTGGTCATGCCGTACCGACGGATCAGCCGGCAGCACTCGCACAGCACATCCGCGAGTTTCTCCAGAGCCTGTCCAGCAGCCCGATCTAGATCCCCGCCGCCTGCCTCGAGGAGCCGAGACAATGCCGCGCACGATTCACCGCGTTGTGGTCACGGGCATGGGGGCGGTGACGCCGATCGGGAACGACCTTGCCTCGTACTGGGAGGGACTACGCTCCGGCCGCAACGGCATCGGGCGAGTGACGCTCTGCGACCCGGACCCGCTGCCGGTGCAGATTGCCGGCGAGGTGAAGCACTGGGACCCGGAGCAATACCTCGAGCGCAAAACCGCGCGACGGACGGGCAGGTTCGCGCAGTTCGCCCTCGGGGCGTCTGTACAAGCGCTGCAAGATGCCGGCATCACGGTCGCCGACTCCAATCGCGACGATATCGGCGTGGTCATGGCGACCTCGGGGGGCGCGTTCAACATGGGTGAGCCGTGGGTGGAGATGCAGACGAAGGGGGCCCATCGCGCGGATCCGTTCGTCATCACGCGCGAAGGCCAGCACATGGGCGCCGGACGAGTTGGACGCGAGATCGGGATTCGCGGTCCGAACACGACGATCAATACGGCCTGCGCATCCGGAACGGACGCGCTGGGGCACGCACTGAACATGATCCGGCTCGGACACGCGCGGTGCCTGCTCGCCGGGGGTGCGGAGGCAATCATCACCCCGCTGGCGCTGTCCTCGATGGGGCGTATGGGGGCTCTGTCGCACAACAACGACGATCCGGAGCACGCCTCACGACCGTTCGACCTGAACCGGGATGGCTTCGTCCTCGGCGAGGGAGCAGGAGTGCTCCTCCTCGAGTCCGAAGAATCGGCCACGGCGCGGGGCGCACGCATCTACTGCGAACTCGCCGGTGTCGGATGGTCCTTCGACGCGACCGATGACACGGCGCCGGATGCCGAGGGCCAATCGCTGGCCATGATACGCGCTCTACGGGATGCGGACCTTCCCGCGAGCGCCGTCGACTACATCAACTGCCATGGCACCAGCACCCCGTACAACGACCGGACGGAAACCGTCGCGATCAAGCTCGCACTCGGCGAAGCACATGCGAGGAGCATCCCCGTCTCTTCGACCAAGTCGATGACGGGACACCTCGCCGCGGGTGCGGGCGGGATCGAAGCCGTGGCGGCCATCCTCACGCTGCACTACGGTTGCATCCCGCCGACGATCAACCACGTCACGCCCGACCCGGCCTGCGATCTGGACATCGTCCCGAACGTGGCTCGGGAAGCCGCGCTCAACGTGGTGATGTCGAACTCGTTCGGGCTCGGGGGCCAGAACGCCGCCGCAGTCTTCCGCCGATACGAGGCATAGGCGTCCATCGGATCACGATGCCTTCCGCAGTGTGCCGATCACCGGCTTCCCGTCGCCCGCGCCCGCGCGTTGCGCGCGGGGCACGTACTTCGAGAAGCCGCACTGGACACAGGACAACTGCAGGTCACCCTCGAAGTCGACGATTGGGGTCACATCCCCCTGACAGCGCGGGCAGGCCTTGATCAACAGCACGTCAGTCCTCCGTTCGTCGCCTGTGACGATCATGGAGGGAACTCATGACATGACTGTTGAGCAGGTGTTGCCGCAGTGTAAAACCGGACCGGCCTCGGACGATGGCGCCGCCGACCCGTACAATGTCAGCACCCCGGTCTTCTCGAGGCGATGGCTTGCGAGGCCTATGCCCATCGACGTCCGACTGACTGACCATACGGCTGACCCTATTCGCTCGCTCTACACTGCGTTTCGGGTCTGCTACTCCGCGTTTACGCCGGCAGAGATCGAGGCCCGGATCGAAGACGAGCGCATCACTCACGACCAGATGCGCGAGTTTGTCGAGGCCCGCCTTGCGACCGGCCACACGTCCCCACTCCAGCAGGTCTGGTTCGAGTTCGGCATCTCCGGCGTAAGCCGCGCGTTCTCGCACCAGTTCGTCCGCCATCACATCGGCATATCGTTCGAGCAGCAGTCTCAGCGTTATGTCACCTATCGAGACGGTACGTTCCCCTATACACTGCCCGACTCCATCCGTCGCGCCGGAAAGTCGGAGACGTTCGAGCGCGCCGTAGACGCCGCAGGCCGTGCTTATCAGGAGCTCATCGATGCCGGGGTGCCGGCAGAGGATGCGCGATTCCTCTTGCCCAACGCGACGAGCACGAACTTCAAAGTGAGCGTGAACTACCTTGAGTTGCTCCACATCGCGGACCAGCGGCTGTGCACCCGCGCGCAATGGGAGTTTCGCAAAGTCGTGTCGCTGATGCGCGCCGAGGTGAAGCGGCGCTTCCCCGAGCTCGCACGATACATGCAGCCAAAGTGCGGCGAGTTTCGCCTCGGATACTGCGATGAGTCGTTCACCGATTGGGAGGGGTGCCCGATCGGCCGCAAGCGTCCGCACAAGTCAACGTTGTTCGAGTTGTACGCGCGCTCCCGGCAGGGGCAGCTCGATGATCTGCGTGACCCGGACTACCACGTCATCGAGTCTGAGCAACTCAGCGAGAGCGAGCCGTACTGAAGGGACGCATGCCCGCCTTGCCCCCACCTGACCCGGTCGAATATCGTGGCCTAGCAGCATCACAACCATTCAGGGGGGAAGCATGCCGATCGACGAGCGTCTCGCCGCTGAGGGGGCGGACTGGATTGCCGAGCAACTGACGGAGGAGTACGGCGGCTTCATCTCCGCGGAAGTGATCGACGCGATCATGGAATTCGAGGTCGAGATCCGACAAGAAGCCGGCGACCCACAGCTTCCACACGCGGTGATGGCGACACACCTCCTGGAGCGGCTCGCCGCCGAGGGCGCTCCAGTTGGAGTCTGGGGCGGGGTGAACGAAGTGCTGCTTCAGGAAATCCTCCACCTGGAGGACGAGTTCCTCGCGATGGCGGGACATCCCCGGGACATCCGCTAGGCTACCGCTACCCCTCCCGCACCTCGTCCCGAAGCGCCTTCAGGCGGCGGATGTTCTCGAGATCTGGTCCCTTGCCATCGATCCCCGGAACTTCAAGGAGCATGGGCAGACGCTGCAGCTCCACCGTCGCGAGGATGTTGCGGAAGCCGGCGGAGCCGATGTGACCATCCCCGATGTTCTCGTGCCGGTCGCGCGTGCTACCGCGCTCCATCTTTGAGTCGTTCGCGTGCATGACGGCGAGGCGGTCGAGGCCGACCTCACCGTCCACCTCAGCAAGCATCGTCCGCATTCCCTCGGGCGTGGTCAGGTCGTAGCCCGCGGCGTACGCGTGACAGGTGTCCAGGCAGACGGCGAGCCGCGGACTCGCTACGGTACGGAGAATCGCACCGAGCTCCGCAAAGTCCTTACCGATCGTCCCCCCTTGCCCGGCTGCGTTTTCGAGCGCGAGCAGCGCTGCTCCCGGCGCCGCCTCGAGGATGCGTTCGAGGGCCGCCGCCACCTTCGGGAGCACGGCGTCGATCCCTTTGCCTCGATGGGAGCCGGTGTGGAGCACGACGCCTTCTGCACCCGCACCATCGGCGACGGTCAGCGCGTTGATAACGGCGTCGACTGATTTCTCCCACATCGCGTCGTCGTCCGCAGCAAGGTTGGGGAGATAGGGGCAGTGCAGCCACACCGCTCGGAGCCCGGACGCCCCGCGAGCGTCGCGGAAGCGCGCGTACGCCCCCGGCGTATGCTTCGTCGCTCGCCAGGTCTGGGGGGCGCTGCCGAAGATCTGAATAGCCTCCGCCTCAATCGCCTTGCCGCGCTCAATGGCCGTCCAGATACCGCCCGACGACGACACATGAGCGCCGATCGGCTGGGTTACTGTCACGCGTACCTTCTCTCGGTGTTCATCGGGGGACGGCGAGTGCCGCCCGAGTGAGCCTGATCACAACAGCTCGGCCGCTACACCTCGGCGCGGCTCACGGAGATGACACCCCGCACCGACTCGAGTCGTCCCATCAGCCGTGACACCTGCGGCAAACCCTGTGTTTCGAGGGTGAGGTGCACGGTGGTGGTTCGGTCGTCGTTCTCTTGCGTACGGACGCCCACCATGTTGACGTCTTCGGCCGCCACGATCGTGCTGATGTCGCGCAGCAGACCGACACGGTCCCACGCGTGTACATACACCGCCGCCGCATAGAGGCTGCCGGAGGGCCCCCAGTCGCACTCCACGAGCCGTTCGGGTTCGGCGGCGTGTGAGGCGTTCCGGCAGTCGCGACGGTGCACGGTGACGCCTCGCGAGCGAGTGACGAAACCGATGATCAACTCACCTGGGAGGGGATGGCAGCAGCGGGCGATCGTGACGTGCATCCCGCCCTCGCCCAGCACGCGCACGCCCGGCGTGCCCGCTTTGCGGGGCTTCTTCGTCAGGACTTCAAGCGGTTCCGGAGGCGGGGGCGCGAACTCCGCGAGCCGCATCGCCAACAGCTGCAGTGAAACGTCGCCGTAGCCGATGGCCGCGAGCATGTCGTCGAGCGACTCGTAGCCCAACTGCGGGGCGAGCGTTGCGGGCACCTCGCTGACGCCCAGGCGTTTGCGCTCGCGGTCGAGGAGGTCTCTGCCTCGCTCGATGTTGTCATCCCGCTGCGAGCGGCGGAACCAGTGCCGGACCTTCTGCCTCGAGTGGCTCGAGCCGAGATAGCCCAGAGCCGGGATTAGCCAGTCGCGCGACGGCCCCTTATCGCCTCGTCCGCGAATGACCTCTACGACATCCCCATTCCGGAGCCGTGTCGTCAGCGGAGCAATACGGCCATTCACCCTCGCGCCCACACAGTGATGCCCGAGGTCGGTGTGGATGCGGTACGCAAAATCGATCGGTGTGGACCCCGCCGGCAGGACACGCACGTCGCCGCGAGGGGTGTAGACGAATACCTGATCGCGGAAGACATCTGTCTTGACTGACTCGAGGAAGTCCTCCGTGCCGGACGCCTCCTGCTGCCACTCGATGAGGTGGCGGAGCCAGGCCAATCGCTCCTCGTACTGATGGTCGCGCTTGCGAGGTTCGTCCTTGTATTGCCAGTGCGCGGCCACGCCGTACTCAGCGAGTTCGTGCATTTCATGGGTGCGGATCTGCACCTCGAAAGGTCGTGCGCCGGGCCCCATCACGTTGGTGTGGAGCGACTGATACAGCGACTCCTTCGGGTTCGCGATGTAGTCGTCGAACCCGCCGGGGATGGGATGCCACGTCTGATGGACGACACCAAGAGCGTTGTAGCAGTCACCGATGGTGTCGACGAGCACGCGCAGCGCCAGCAGGTCGTATATCTGGTCGAACGACTTCCCTTCGGCGGCGTAGCGACGCATCTTCGCGCGAATCGAGTAGAGATGCTTCACGCGCCCGCTCACCTCGGCCTGCACCCCCGCCGTCTCGAGCTGCTGCCGCAACTCCCGTTCGACGCGGCGGACGAACCGCTCTCGCTCAGCGCGCCTCGACGCGACCATCTCGGAGATGCGCTTGTACTCCGGAGGGTCGAGGTAGCGAAAAGCGAGGTCCTCGAGTTCCCACTTGAACTGCCAGATGCCCAGCCGCGCGGCCAGGGGGGCGTAGATGTCCATCGTCTCCTGCGCGATCGCCTGCTGACGGTGCGCCGCGAGGTGCTGGAGCGTCCGCATGTTATGAAGGCGATCGGCGATCTTGATGATCACGACACGGACATCCTCGGCCATGGCAACGAACATCTTGCGGAGCGTCTCGGCATCGGCCGCTGACGCGCTCGTCGCGGTCTGCGGGCCGATCTGGTCAATCTTAGTGGCGCCCTCGACCAGCCTCGCGACGTCCGGGCTGAACCGCCGTGCGAGCTGTTCGGAGGTGACGTCGCAGTCCTCAACGACGTCGTGGAGCAACGCGGCCTTCACCGTTGGCACGTCCATGTGCAGCTCGGCGACCAGACGAGCGACAGCGACCGGATGAGTGATGTAGGGCTCGCCTGAAAGGCGCTTCTGCTCGGCGTGCGCGTCACGCGCGAAGGCGTAGACCTCGCGGATCGAGTCGACCCGCTCGGCGGGGAGATAGGAACCGAGCGTCGCGAACAGCTCGTCGACGCCGAAAGGGATGTGCTCCGTGACGACCATCCTGTGCTCAAAGTATCACGCGGGACAGGGGCCGTCAGGGCGGGTGGGTCGCACTGCCTTGCTCGCGCCCCCGCCGACACCCACCTACACTCGGGCCATGCCAGACATACGCGCCCCCCGAGGCATGCACGACCTCTTGCCCGAGCAGGAAGCGCTCTGGCGCCACGTCCGCGATACCGCCGAGCGCGTGGCACATCTCTTTGGCTACGGGCTCATCAGCACACCCCTGGTCGAGGACGCCTCGGTGTTCCTGCGCACGGTGGGCGACGACAGCGACATTGTGTCGAAAGAGATGTACCTGTTCGACGACCGGGGCGGGGATCGCCTCGCGCTCCGGCCCGAGGGGACGGCTGCCGTCTGCCGGGCCTACGTGGAACACGGGATGGCGAGCCGCCCCCAGCCGGTCCGTCTGTACTACTTCGGTCCGATGTTCCGGTACGATCGGCCGCAGGCCGGACGTTACCGCCAGCTCTGGCAATTCGGCGTCGAGTGCATCGGGGACGCGGCAGCCGCTGCCGATGTCGAGGTCATCGATCTGCAGCGGACGCTGTATGAGCGGCTCGGCCTCGAGGCGCTCACGTTGCGCATCAACTCGATCGGTACGGCCGACACGCGACACCGCTACATCGACGCACTGCGCGAGCATCTGCGACCGCATGTCGCGACGCTATCTCGTGACTCACAACGCCGGTTCGAGACGAACGTACTGCGGGTGCTCGACTCGAAAGAGGACGCCGGGCATCCGGCCGTGGCCGGAGCACCGAGCATCCTCGACTACCTGGACGCGTCGGACGCTGCGCACTTCGCGGACGTACGGACGCTCCTCGACGGCCTCGGCATCGCCTACGAGATCGACCCGAGGATTGTGCGCGGCCTCGACTACTACGCGCGGACGGTGTGGGAGTTCGAGCCTGCGGGCGCTGGCGGGCAGTCAACAGTGGGCGCGGGCGGTAGGTACGACGGCTTGATCGAGTTGCTGGGCGGGACGCCAACGCCAGGGACGGGAATGGCGACCGGCATCGAACGCATCATGCTCAACCTGCAAGAGGCCGGGGCGATCAGCACCGACTCTCTGCCGGCGATCTACGTGGCGCCGCTCGGCGACCATCTTCCAACCGCCCTCGCGACGGCCAACGCGATCCGCGCCGCCGGCATCTCGACCCAAGTCGGTCAGGCCGGCCGAAGCCTGAGGGCGCATTTCCGCGCAGCCGACTCGCTTGCGTGTACCCACATCGCCATCATCGGCGACAGCGAAGCATCAAAGGGCGTCATGCAGCTCAAGCCGCTGCGGGGTGACGGCGCGCAGATCGAGGTCACCGCGGCGGACCTTCCGGCGATGTTGTCCGTGGAGGCGCCGCCAGGGAAGTGAGAGCGGGCGGTGCACCGGGTCATATCGGCGGGAGCGTCGATGTGTCGGAAGTCGTCCACCCCGCCGTCCTGGATGCGATGTTGAGCGCAGACGATGGCGTCTGTGCGCGCCAGAAGACAGCAGGGCGCCTCGCCAGCGGAGTCAGCACTCCTCGCGCTGCCGATCGGATGCATGCCGAAGAAGTGGCGGCGACTGCCGGGCGGGGGACGGTCCTCGGTTGGCCGAGGGAGGCGCTCCTCGGCCAACCGACGAGAGTCGTTTGACCACTCTGCAACCGAAGGACCGTATGTACTCGGAGGATTACGGGAGTGGGGGCAGACACCCTCCGGGTACGAGATGTAGTTTCTGGGACCGGGCACAAGCGGACATCTGGATTTTGACGTATTCGAAGAGATATGTCATTCCTGCGGGCGCCATCGAGACGTTGGAAGGTGATCGTTACGTCCAGAACAGAGTCGGTCACCTCACGGGGATGGCCGCGAGGGAACGCTGTACGGCGTCCGGCAGGCGGCCGGACGGAGGAGGTTCCCTGTGCTCGCCCTGATCCTGGTCCTACTGCTCCTGGCGCTCCTGTTCGGCGGGCTGGGCGTCTTCGTCGCGAAGGCGTTCCTGTTCGGCCTGCTGGTCGTGCTGATACTGGCGCTCCTCGGCGGCGTCACGATCGGCCGCTCCAGCAGACGTGTCTAACGCGACTGGCAACCGCCCGCGGCGGCGACAGCAGGTACGAAGGAGGCTCCCCTCGGGGAGCCTCCTTCGTTGTTGGGCGCGTCCGTCTCTAGCGGCCGAGCTTCTCGCCCAGCTCGTCTGCCTTGTCCTTCACTGCGTCCGCCGCATCATCGGCCTTGCCTTTGATGTCGGCAGCCATCTGCTTCCCTTTGCCCTCGGCCTGTTCGTCCTGGCCCTCGGCCTGCATCCGTTCGTTTCCGGTCATGTCACCGACCTTCTCGCGCGCGGCGCCGAGCGCTTCCTGCCCCTTGCCTTCGAGCTTCTCGCGTTCCTCAGTCATGTCACGCTCCTTTCGTGGGAAGAAGGATGCGTGACGACACGTTACGGGGGCTCCCGACCCCGAGTAGTGCCGCTTGCAACCGCGTGGCAGCTTCCGCGCCCGAAGACGCAACGCCTGCTGTCTTGATGCCGACACCTCTCCGATGTGCTTGCCAGCCGTGTGTTACGGGCGCGGGCGTAGCTTCGATCCGAAGGAGGTACCGCATGGCCCAGGATAGTCCACGCGAGGGGCGGCAACTTCCGGGAGCGATCACGTCAGAGGAGGAGCGCGACGGCATTGAGCTGGTGATGATCCAGATCGTCGAGGGGCAGGTGGAAGTCGAACTCACGGTGGCCCCGGCGGGTGATGTCCGGGTCGTCGCCATGAACCGAGGCCTCGAGGCCGTGGGGTTGCACATCGGCCGGCAGGATGCCCCGCGCTCGACCGTAGTCCACCTGCGCGAGATCCACCCTGGGGACTCGGCGGAGTCCGTGGTGGACCTCGATCCGGGCGACTACGTCGTGACGGCTTCCGACCTGCAGGGGCATCCGCATAGTACTGCAATGCTCATCGTGCAGCCGCAGCAGGGCCTGCTGGGATCAGGTGAAGCGGGAGCGGCGCGAGGGTAGCGTCACTTTGATCTGACCGGGTAGTTCCCGGCGTCAGCGGGAGCCGATTGCGGCCCAACGTGTGGCAGCGCGGCTGGCGGAGGGGGTGGGATTCGAACCCACGGTGGCTTGCGCCACGACGGTTTTCAAGACCGCTCCTTTAAACCGCTCAGGCACCCCTCCGGCTGGCTTCATTGTCATCGATGCGATGTACGAGCGGGAGCCCCGGCGGCGCCTAGAGAATCTTCAGTTCGCGCGCGACCTCGAACGCCTGCATCTTGCCGTGCACATCGAGCTTCTCGTAGATGCGGCTGGCGTGGAGCTGTGCCGTGCGCCAGCTCATGCCGAGCTTGAGCCCGATCTCCTTGTAGGTGAGTCCGTCGGCGAGGAGCCCGAGGACCTCGATCTCACGCGGCGTGAGCGGCGACAGGGCGCGGTCGTCCTGACTGAGGGCCACGGCGGCGGTGGCCGCATAGGCGTGGCTTTGCGGCGGGATCCCGAGTTCTTGCAGCGCGCTCCACCCGGTCCGCCTGAGCTTTCGCGCGTCGAGCTTCCGGCTCGTGGGCACACTCGCGTGAGTGAGGACCTCCGCGAGCTGCAGCCTCGAAAGCGCGGCTTCGATGGGGTAGCCGGCCTCGTCCGCCCACCGTGCGGCCTCCTGGAGCAACTGGATGCCGCTCTTGACGGCGCCGGCCCGCACGTGGAGCAGGCCCTTCACCCGGGCGGCGGCAACCGGCCACTCGGCTGTCGTCTTCACGATCGAGGGGAAGCTGGCGTCGAACCACGCCTTCCAGGTGGCGGCCGCCTCCTGGCTACCGGCGATCGCGATCGCCTCACCTCCGGCGAGGGCGGCAGCGCAATTCACGAGGCTCGGCTGCCGAGGCGGCTTCAGGCCCTCGACCGGCTCGCCTCGATACGCCCCGGCGAGCGCGCGAAACGCATCCATCCCATCGATGAAGGCGGGATAGAGCGTTCGGCTCGTTTCGCTGATGAGCTCGAGTCCGCGGTCACTTTCTGGAGCTTTGTCAGACAGCAAGCCGTACCTGAGCGTCAGCAGTGCGGTTCTCCAAAGAGCGATCAGATTCAAGGTTGATCGCGCTCCTTCGATCGTCGTTACGGATGGCTCTCCCAGCGTTCCCGGCGCCGTCCACGCGCAACTAAACACATCCGCGTCAACCAGTCTCGCTGGGTGTCCAACCGCCTGCGCCTGCATACGCAGAGAGTCGATCCAGGGTCGGGTGGGTCCTCTGTGACCTGTCGCGAACGAGTACGCGATGAACCAGCAGCGTAATGCACTCGCGAGCCAGTCGAGGCCTTCGCGCTCTGACGTGGGAATGGGTGCTGTCATCTCGCCGGGGGGCCGGTCGTCGAGCAAGATGCAGGATACGGAGGCGCTGTACGCGTCGTAGCCGAGCCTCGAGCGAACGCCGGTTCCCGGCCCGATAGAAGCTGCCGCGCGAGCCAGCGATTCACGTGCTTCCGGCTCGTCTCCCAGGAGACTTGCGCAGATAGCCCTCAGCCCGAGGAGGTACGGTTGCGCGTCGGGACTCCCCTCCGCCATCGAAATCGCGAAATCCAGTTGATCCAAGGCTTGCCGGGAGTGGCCCTGCACATCGAGGAGGGCGGCGGCAAAGCCTGCGATCGCGACCAAGCCATCGATGTCGTTCCGGCGGTAGGCTTCGCGGAGTCCCCCCTCATACGCGTCCCGCCACCGATCGACATCGGAGGGGTCAATGTTCCGTAACGCCTGACGAACCTGATCGACGAAGGACACCAGGTCGCCGGCCGGTTCGGTGGGGAGATCCTCGGAACGAGCGATGGTTGTGGCCATCGATGGTCTCTCCGCTAGCCGGGTGTGACATATACCGTTTAGTATGGCAAATCTTAGATGCTCCGGCCATGCGATGCAATCAGACTTTGAATACGGGCAGACACTGGAAAATTGGACGGGAGTCATTCATGGCTTACGAATGTCGGCGGATTACCGCCATTGTCACGCAGGTCCTCAACTCAGAGGCGGGTGCGGCGGAATTCCGCGCGCTCATGGACAGCAACGCCTCATCGGCGGAGATCGTCGACGCGTTCACGCAGCACTGCACCGCGGTCGAGGGTGACCTCATGCGCGCCGAGTTCGCCGAGCTGCCGCGCTCGTTCGTCGGCACGTTCATGGACGCCTGGTACATGGCCAACGAGCAGGGCCTGCCGTTCGTACTGGCTTCCGAGCCGCCGGCGCGGCCCCTGGAGTTCGCGCGCAACGGCCGTGTGGGCTTCCGCCTCGAGCACGACGTGCACGGCGTGACGATGTACGTGAGCCACGTGCACGGTCGCCACGCTGACTGGTTCAAGCCGGCCGCCGCTACCGTCGCGTAGCTGCGCCAGCGCCTCAGACGGAAAGGCCGGAGGGCGCCTCCTCCGGCCTTTCTTGATCCGTCGGCGAGCCACTGACACGACTGCCTCGCCCAGGCCTCCCCGGACGTCCCTTGACGAGCGCTCGCGGCGATCCGACACTCGCCTTCGCTTCAATATGGCGTAGCCATCCGGGCACGCCACACGCGCCTGTAGACCAGCGGGTCGTCTCGACTGGGATTGAGGGACGAGTGGCACAGCCGACGACCGTCGGTTCCGATTCACATCTCGACGTAGCACCCTTCGCCTCGTTCCGGCCACTGGCGTGGCGCGGAGACCGTCGCGGGTTCCTCGGACTCACGGGGGCCGCTGCGGTCGGGACGGCGCTGCTGTCCACTTCGTGCTTCGGAGGCGACTCTGATGGGCCCACGCAGACCGCGACCGCGACACCCACTGAACAGCCGATCCGGCGGGGCGGGACGCTGCGGATGGGCCAGGGCGCTGACCTGAACCTCGCAGCAGGCCATCCGTTTGCCATCGTGCCTCAGAACCGGCTGCTGCTGTATGCCGCGCACGAGACGCTGGTTGAGTACCGCACCGGCCTGACCCCACAGCCGGTGCTGGCGGAGCGGTTCGAGGTCAGCAGCGACTTCCGCCGCGTCTCCGTCATGCTGAAGCCCGACCTCGAGTTCCACAACGGCGCTCCCGTGACCGCTGATGATGTCCTGTTCAGCGTTCGCACGGCCCAGGATCCGGCGTCGGCGGGACTTCCTCCCGCCGCGACGATCGAGTTGGGCGCCTTCGCGCGACTGATCACCGACATCAACGTCGTCGACGCACGGACGATCGAGTTCACATTCGACCAGCCACGTCCGAACCTCAGCGACTTCTTCACCCAGCTGCAAATCGCCCACCGGGCTACGTACGGGGAGGTCGCGCAGGGCAAGGTCGCCGGCACGGGGCCGTTTCAACTAGCGTCCTGGGACCGCGGCCGCGGCTACCGGCTCGAGCGGTTCCCCAACTGGCACAACGCGGGAGCCGACGGCCGGCCGTACCTCGATGCCATCGATGTCTCCCTGTTCGCGGACCAGACGACAGCGACCATCGCGTTCAGGGGTGGCAACCTCGACGCCTATCTGGCCATGAGCGCCGCGAACGCGGCCCCTCTCCGAAACGATGGCAAGACGCGAGATGCCGGCAAGAGCGGCATGTACTACCTCGGCATGAAGGTGAGCAACCCGCAGCTCCGCGATGCGCGCGTGCGACAGGCCATCTTCTACGCAGTCGACCGTGAACGGATGGTGCGCGACGCGAACCAGGGGTTCGGCACGGTGACGACACAGCCGTGGGCGCCCTCTTCGCCCGCGTTCGACCCGGCGCGCGACGCGCCGTTCTACGAGCCACAGCGTTCGCGTGACCTGCTGGCGCAGGCAGGATGGAGCCAGAGCGACCCGCTGACCATCGAGTATGCCAGCGGCGTGACCGCTCAGGAGCTACAGGCGCAACTCCTGCAGGCAGACCTCAAGGCCGTCGGGGTGGAAACGCGCCTGGAAGCGGTCGAGGGGGTGCGGTACGGTCAGCGGCTGCGAGCCGGAGAAGTGCCGGACTTCTGGATCGCGGCGCACGGGACCGGCGACCTGACGCCACTGACGCTGTTCCAGCAGACATTCGAGTTCCGCATCGCCGCGAACCTCAGCGCGTTTGAGGATTCTCAGTATGTGGCGTTCGTCCGCCGCCTCGAGACGCTCGCCCCGGACTCGGGGGAGGCGCGCGACGTGTACGCCCAGCTGAACCGGCTCATGGTCGAAAACCCGTTCGTCATTCCTACCGGTGTCCCTCAGGCACGAATCGACCTCGTACAGGACGGCGTGGCTGGCTGGCCGGCAGGACCCGCAGACTACGCCATCGCACCGATCGGCAAGGTCGACCTGAGCCGCGTCTGGCTTCAGTAGCGCCCTGTCGCAGTTCGCCGCTGTTGTCAGCGTGCATATCATCTGTTATCCACCGGAGCGAATTGCGCGCGCGAGCGACGGAGGCGAATGTGCCAGACAGGGTCATCGAGGGTGAGGGGACGCGGATCGAGGAGCACGGCCCGATCGCCGTCGTGAAACTGAACCGCCCCGAACGTCTCAACGCGTTCGGTGACGAGATGACCGAAGAGATCAACGCGTACCTGCACGAGTTGAACTCGGGCGACTACCGGATCCGGGCGATCATCCTCACCGGCGAGGGCCGGGCCTTCTGCGCCGGTGGCAACGTGAAGTCGTTCCCCGGAAACGACCTCTCGCAACAACGGCCGCCCTGGCGCCCAAGCCACCACGAGGCCTACACCGTAAGCCGCCTGCGCTACTGCGACGTACCGGTCATCGGGGCGATCAACGGGTTCTGCCTGGGGATGGGACTCGGTCTCGCGCTCGGCACCGATGTCCGGATCTGTGCGGACGATGCGCAGTTCCAGGTGGCGCAGATCAAGCGCGGGATCGTCGCCGACTACGGAGTGCCGTACTTGCTGCCTCGAGCCGTGGGGATGCATCGGGCGATGGAACTGATGATGACGGGCCGCCGCTTCAGCGCCGAGGAAGCGAAGGAATACGGCATCGTGCTCGATGTCGTGCCCGCCGCGGAGTTGCTGGACCGCGCATTCGATATGGCGAATCTCATCGCCCGGAGCGCTCCGCTGGGACTCGCGGCGACGAAGCGGCTCGCCTACCAGAACGAGTTCGATGAGCTTGCGCGGGTGCAGGACCTCACTGGCCAGTTCGTCCAGCACCTGTTCCGCACCGAGGACGGAGTCGAGGGCGTGAACTCGTTCCGCGACCGGCGAGAGCCGGAGTTCCAGGGCCGCTAGTCACCCGGGGTCGCCCACGCCTCACTGGGCGTGGGCGGTGTCACCCCGCAACAGGTCAGTGGCATGTCGCAGCACGGGCAGGATCGTCGCGAGGTTCTCCGTCGCGCCCCGTTCGCTGCCGGGGAGATTGATGATCAGCGTACGCCCGCGCACCCCGGCAAGGCCGCGTGACAGCATCGCGTGTGGCGTCGACATGAGTCCCGTAGCGCGCATGGCTTCCGCGATCCCATCCACGCGGTAGTCGAGCACGTCGGCGGTGGCCTCCGGCGTACGATCGCGAGGGCTCAGCCCGGTACCGCCGGTCGTCAGGACGAGCGCGTAGTCATCGTCGTCGGCCCAGCGACACAAGAACGCCGATATCTGCTCAGGCTCATCGGGGCACAACGCCGTCTCGCTGACCGCGAATCCTGCCTCGTCGAGCATACGGACGAGGGCCGGACCCGCCGTGTCGACGCGTTCCCCGCGTGAACCGGCATCGCTGACCGTCAGAACCGCAGCACGCACGACCTGCTCCAAGCGGGCTTCCCTCCCCCTGACGATGTTAGCAGCGTATCCGGGCGCCTGATTGTCGCCATCTGGGGGATTGTGGTAGCCTCGGGGGGCAGATGGGGGAAAGTGGGGGCAGTGTCCGCACTCCACCCTGCAGCAAGGCGGCGCGGTGTACTTCTACGGTACGTACGAGCACGCGATCGACGAGCGCGGGCGCATTGCGGTGCCGGCCGGCTACCGCCAGGAGTTCGCCGGCGGAGGCGTTGTGCGTGTTAACGCCGAGGGCTGCATCGAGCTGTACACCCACCAGGGGTTCGAGGAGGAGGCGCAGCGCCGCATCCGGGTCGAAGAGAGCACGCGTTCGCTCAGCGCCAGACGTACTCGCCGCAGCTTCCTGGCAGGCGCGTACCCGGTCGACCTCGACAAACAGGGGCGCATCTTGCTGCCACAGCCGATCCGCGCGATGGCCCGCCTGAACGGACGAGCTTCGATCGTGGGTTGCGGCGACTACCTGGAAATCTGGGAGCGGGAAAACTGGAACCTCGAACAGGCGGCCTTCAAGGCCGCTGAGACAGAGGCCGGAGCGATCCGGGAGGATGCCGCCGTATGAACCGCGCGGCCGACCACCGCCGGCACGAACCGGTCTTGCTCAGCGAGGCGCTGGTCGCGCTCGCCGTGCACCCGGGCGGGTCGTATGTGGACGCCACGGTGGGACTCGGCGGGCACGCTGAAGCGATCCTCGAGGCAGCGGAGCCGGGCGGGCGACTGCTCGGAATCGATCGCGATCCGGAGGCCATCGCGTTCGCTGGCGATCGCCTGGCGCGCTTCGGAAGTCGGGCAGTCCTGCAGCAGGGCAACCATACAGATATTGCCACTATTGCCCGGGAGCACGGCTTCGGCGCTGTGGACGGCGTGCTCTTCGACCTCGGTGTGTCATCGATGCAACTGGATGCGCCAGGTCGCGGGTTCTCGTTCCAACGCGATGAGCCGCTCGACATGCGGATGGGTCCGGATGCGCCGGTGAGCGCCGAACGAATCGTGAACACCTTTGCTGAGCACGCCCTCGCGGATCTCATCTGGCGTTACGGCGAGGAGCGTCGGAGCCGCGCCATTGCGCGGTCGATCGTGGCGCATCGTCCGATACAGACGACGGGAGAACTGGTCAACGCAATCGAGCAGGCCGTGGGACGGGGTCGGGAACGTCAAATCCACCCCGCCACTCTGACGTTCCAGGCCTTGCGGATAGCCGTCAATGGCGAGCTCGTCTCGCTCGAAGACGCGCTTGATGGTGCCCGCGGCCTGCTCGCCGGCGTTGGCTCCCGCCTCGTCGTCATTTCATTCCATTCGCTCGAGGATCGTATCGTGAAACGCTATATGATTAAGGAGTCAAGCACTTGCGTCTGTCCACCGCGGACGCCAGTGTGTATATGTGGAGCGGAACCGAGCGTGCGGATGATCGGGCGGAGGGCAGTGCAGGCGACCGAGGCGGAGGTGGCGCGGAACCCTCGCGCGCGCTCCGCCCGGCTTCGTGCCGCTGAGTCCCTGCGTCAGCAGGTGGCAGCCTGATGGCCACCCTCCCCCAAGTTCGCCCACCTCAGGGTCAGCGGGTCGCGCCACGGTTCGCGCGGCCCCGCCACATCTCGGGAACCCTGCTTGCCGGGATCGCCGTGCTCGTCGTTGCAGGTGTGGGACTGCTGCAGGTTCTGCAAACGAGCCGGGCCGCCACAGCCGGGTACGAACTGCGGACGCTTGAGAACGAGCGTCAGACGCTCAGCGCGGAAGTGCGCCTGCTCGAAGCGGAGATCGCTCAGCAGACGCGGGTGGAGCAGGTTCGCCGGACGGCGATCGACCGACTCGGCATGGTGCCGCCTCAACACACCATCCACATCGCCGTGGGCGTCACCGCGCCGTCATCGGTCCCGTTGCCAGAGCGGTACGTCGTGCAGCCGCAGCGGATACAGACACCGCCGTTGTCCATCTGGGAGCGCTTCTTGCGGAGGCTCCCGGGCTTCAACTAGGACGGCCGCTCGCGGCCAGGCGTCAGGAGAGCCGGTTGCCCGAGTCCAGGCCGAACCACCTGACCTGGCGCCTGATCGTGCTCACCTGCCTCGTCGGCATGGCGATGGTCGCGCTCCTCGTGCGTCTGGCGATGATCCAGATCGTCAACCACGAACGGTACGTCGAGGAGGCCGCCGCCACGCATCTGGGGGTCGCGGACCTCCCGGCTCCTCGCGGCGCGATTCTCGACGCATCCGGCTTCCCGCTCGCGACATCCGAGGACACCTGGGACGTGTACATCGACCGATTCCTGTGGGGCCAGGATCCGGCCCAGGCGGCCGACGCCGCGAAGGGCCTGGCCGCCGCGCTCGGAAGCGACGAACAGGCACTGATCGAGCTTGGTATGGATGGGGGTGCAGGCGACGTCGTCGTGCAGCGGCAACTTCCGTACGAGGCCGGCATCGAGTTGGAGTCGAGAGATCTGTGGGGCATCCGGCTGTTGCCTTCCGCCCGGCGGGTGTACCCGGAGGGCGGGCTGGCGAGCTCGATCGTCGGATTCGTGGGCCTCGAGGGCCGCGGCCTCTGGGGCGTGGAGGCGGACTTCGATGGTGTCCTGCAGGGCAGACCAGGCCTGATCGGTTCCGAGCGCGACGCACTGGGACGACCGATTTCGTTCGGGGGCCGGACGGAACGCGATCCCGTACCGGGCGGAGATGTCACCCTCACGATTGACCGCTTCATCCAGTCGATCGCGGAGCAGCGGCTGAAGGAGGCGGTTGGGCGGTACAACGCCCGCGGCGGGAGCATCGTGGTGATGGACCCGCACACCGGTGCCATCCTTGCGATGGCCTCAGTCCCATCGGTGGGTCAGTCGGGGATCGACCTGGATGACCCACAGCTGCTCGACGAAGTCCGCAACCGAGCGATTGCAGACCTCTACGAGCCGGGGTCGGTCATCAAGACGTTAACCACGGCCAGCGCCCTCGACCTCGGTCGCGTGACGCCCGAAACGACGTACGTCGATACGGGCGAGGTCCAGATCGGCGACGCGATCATCAAGAACTGGGACTTCTCTGCGAACGGCCCGACTAACGTTCGCGAGTACCTGCAGAAGTCCTTGAACACCGGCTCCGTCTGGCTTTCGCAGCTCGTCGGCGCGAAGGACTTCTACCGGTACCTGCAGGCGTTCGGACTGGGCGAGCCGACGCACGTGGGACTCTCCGGAGAGGCCGAAGGCCTCATCCGTCTGCCCAGCGACCAGGACTGGTACCCCGTGGACCTCGCGACGAACTCATATGGCCAGGGGTTCGCCGCGACGCCGATCCAGGTGCTCACCGCCGTGAACGTATTCGCGAACGGCGGCCGCCTTATGCGGCCCTACATCGTCTCGCAGGTGGCGAACCAGGATAGCGTGCGGCACTTCGAGCCTGTCGAAGTGCGCCGACCGGTGTCCGCCTCAACGGCCGAGACGATGGGGAGGCTCATGTACGACGTGGTGGAAGGCGTCGAGTATCACGGCGCGCGCGTCCCCGGCTACAACGTTGCAGGCAAGACCGGCACTACCCTGGTCTCGATCCCGACAGGGTACGATCTCGACGGCACCATCGCGTCATTCGCCGGGTTCCTGCCATACGAGCAGCCGCGTGTATCGATCCTGGTCAAGATCGACCAGCCTAGCGGCGGATTAAACCTCGGCGGGCAGGTGGCCGCGCCTGTGTTCGCAGGGGTGGCGAGCGACATCATGAAGTACCTTCGAGTACCCGCCAGCCGGCCCGGTGAGCTCCAGACGGCTGCCCAGTGACCAGCGTACCCACCCTCGACACATCGTTCGTCGCCGCCGCGCTCGGAGACCTGCTGATCGAGCACGCGGGACCTCGGGTGCGGTTCCGCCGGGCAGTGATCGACTCGCGAGAGGCCGGCGACGGCGACCTGTTCGTCGCGCTCCAGGGGACGCGCGTGGACGGGCATCAGTACGCGACCGCTGCGGTGGAACGTGGCGCTCGCGGCGTTCTCGCTCGGGAGCCACTCGACCTCCGCCCAGACATCGCCCTCTTCGTCGTGTCTGACCCGCTGGCCGCGTTGCAGCGCATCGCGGTCGCATGGCGCGATGCGCTCGACCGGCTGCAGGTGGTGGGAGTGACGGGCAACGTCGGGAAGTCGACGACGAAGCTGATCACGGCCGCGCTGCTGCGAAGTCGCTACCGCGTCCAGGCCGAGGCCCAGAACTACAACAACGAGATCGGAGTCCCCCTCTGCCTGCTCCGGCTGCGGCCCGAGACTGAACGAGCAGTCATCGAGATGGGGATGTACACGACGGGCGAGATCGCGCTGCTGTGCACCTGGGCCCGACCTCAGATTGGAATCGTCCTGAACGTCGGGCCTGTGCACCTCGAACGTGCAGGGTCGATGGAGGCGATCGCGCGTGCGAAGCGCGAGCTGGTCGAATCCCTGCCTCGGGACGGGCACGCAATTCTCAACGTTGATGACGAGCGGGTACGGGCCATGGTCGGCCACACCCGCGCGCGGGTATGGACTGTCGGTACTTCCCCGACGCCTGACGTGTACTCCGCTGATCTCGAGAGCCGAGGGGCGGATGGGTTCTTCTTCACTCTGCACGCCGTCGGCCGTTCGCGGCGGGTGCACGTGCCGTTGCCCGGCGCCCACCTCGTGACGAACGTCCTGGCTTCAGCAGCCGCGGCGCTGGCAGATGGAGTCGAGTTCGACGCCGTCTGCGAGTCCATCGAGCGGCTCGACGTGCCCACGCGGCTCGCGATCCGGCGGAGCACTCACGGATTCACGGTGCTGGACGACACGTACAACGCAAGCCCGGTGGCGACGCTCGCGGCACTCGACCTGCTCGGAGAAACGCCGGGCCGCCGCATCGCGGTTCTCGGCGACATGCTTGAGCTCGGAGACCTGTCCGCGGTGGAGCATGAGCGCGTCGGACGGCGCGCCGCGGAGGTTGCCGATGTCCTGCTCACGATTGGATCGCACGCGAGGGGGATCAACGAAGCGGCGGCGCGAGCCGGGATCGCCGAGACGTATCACTTCGGGAGTAAGGAGGAGATAGCAGCGGCGGTCCGTGCCCTCGTCGCACCCGGCGACGTTGTGCTCGTGAAGGCGTCGCGCGCGCTGGCACTCGAATCGGTCGTGGCGGAGTTACTCGCCTCAGACGATGGGGCGCCGTCAACATGACGCATGCGCTGCTTTCCGGGGGCGCCGCGTTCCTGATCGCCCTCGTCGCCGGGACGCAGGTCGTGCCGTGGCTGAGGCGCCGCAAACTCGGCAAAGCCATCTCCGAAGAAGGCCCGTCCTCGCATCTCACCAAGGCAGGGACGCCAACGATGGGCGGGCTGCTCATCTTCGGCACGGTGGTGGTTGTGACGTTGTTCTCCAACCCGGTCGAGCATCCGGCCGTCCTCCTTCCGCTGGGCGTCGCCGGCGCGGCGTTGGCCATCGGTGCATACGACGACCTCGGGACGCTGGTAGGCGGTACGCAGCGCAAGCTGAGCTGGCGCGTGAAGTTCGTGTTGCTCTTCGGTCTGTCTGTTGCCGTCGCGAGTGTCCTCTACTTCGGGATGGACCGCGGGCGCATGCATATTCCGTGGGCGGGCGTCCACGACATTGGGTACGCGTACCTGCCGATCGCCGTCGCCATCGTCTTCCTGATGACTCCTGCAACCGCCATCACGGACGGGCTCGATGGCCTGCTCGGTGGAACGGGCGCGGTCGCGTACGCCGCATACGGCGCGCTCGCACTGACGCAAGGTGACTACTACCTGGGAGGATTCCTGTTCGCGATGGTCGGGGCGTTGCTCGGGTTCCTCTGGTACAACGCCCACCCTGCAGCAGTGTTCATGGGAGATGCCGGCGCGCTCCCGGTTGGGGCGGTACTCGCGACCGCCGCCCTGATGACCGAACACTGGCTCATCCTGCCCCTGATTGGCCTCGTATTCGTCATCGAGGCGGCGTCGACGGTGATTCAGATCGCCCACTTCAAGGCGACCGGCGGGCGGCGGTTGTTCCGCATGACGCCGGTACATCACCACTTCGAGCTGATCGGGTGGAGTGAGCCACAGGTCGTGATGCGCTTCTGGTTGTTGGGCGGCGCAGCGGCACTGGCCGGCGTCGGTCTGGCACTTGCGGTGTGATGCGCTGTGGATAAGAATGGCTCAATTGCTTTCTCCTATAAGCCGAACTTCGGAGGGGCGCGCGTTACTGTGATCGGCCTCGGTATCGAAGGCATCGATCTGGTGCACTTCCTTGCAGCGCAAGGTGCACACGTCACCGTGTCCGACGCGCGGCCGGCCGAGGCCCTCGGCAACGCCCTCGCCGCGATCGCGGATGTGGACGCCACCCTCTCGCTCGGCGCGAACCGTCCCGAGGACACGCGCGACGCCGACTGCGTGTTCATTTCGCAAGGAGTCCCGCGCGACCTGCCGGCGATCGAGGCCGCGCGCGCTGCGGGAGTGCCACTGTCGTCGATGGCGCAGCTCTTCTTTGACCTGTGCCCTGCACCGGTTGCTGCAGTCACCGGCTCCTCGGGAAAGACGACGACGACCGCGCTCGTTGGCGCGATGCTCGGCGCCTCGGACGTCGATTATGTCGTTGGTGGTAACATCGGCGTGGGCCTGCTCGGATTGCTCGACCACATCGAGCCCCAAACGAAAGTCATGATCGAGCTGTCCCACACGCAGCTTGAATCAATGGAGCGCAGCCCCCACCTCGCCTGCGTGACGAATGTCACCCCGAACCACCTCGATCGGTACTCATGGACCGCCTACGTAGCGCTCAAGCGGCGCATCTTCCAGTTCCAGACGGCCGAAGACACGTGTGTCTTCAACCTCGACAACGAGGTGTCAGCGGCTTTCTCGCGTGAGGCGCCCGGTCGAGTGGCCTATACGTCAGCGACACGGCCGCTCCCGGGCGATGGAGTGGCGCTGCTTGGAGACACGGTCACCCGGTTCGACGCCGGCCAGGCGTTCGCCGTGCTGCCTCGCCGTGACATCCAGCTGCGCGGCTCGCATAACGTCGAGAACGTGCTCTCCGCTGTGGCGCTGGCGAGCCGTCTCGGCGTGTCCGATCCCGTTGCGGCACGGGCGATCCGGGCATTCACCGGCGTGCCCCACCGGCTCGAACCGGTCGCCACGATCAATGGCGCCGACTACGTGAACGATTCCATCGCGACAACGCCTGAGCGCACGCTCGCGGGGATGCGCTCGTTCGAGCAACCGCTCGTGTTGATCCTCGGCGGCCGGCACAAGTACTTGCCAGTGGGCGAGCTCGCAGGAGAGGCGGTCCGCCGCTGCCGCGCCGTGATCGCGTTCGGCGAGGCCGGGGAGATGTTCGCTTCCGCTGTGCGAGACGCCTCGGGATCTGCGTCGTTGCCTATCGAGCAGGTTCAGGACGTGGATGCAGCCGTGTCCGCTGCCAGCCGCTACGCGCGGCCGGGCGATGCGGTGCTCTTCGCGCCGGCGGGAAGCTCGTTTGATGCGTATCCGAACTTCGAGCGCCGTGGCGAGGCGTTTCGCGAGGCCGTGCGGCGGCTGGAAGGCGGCGCCTGATGGCACGCCGCGTCGCCGAATACACCGTGCGACGGCACGGACCCGACTACTTGCTACTCGCCGTGCTCACGGTACTGCTCGTCATCGGCCTGATCGCGGTGTACTCGTCGTCGTACGCGCTCGGATACGCCGAGTACGGCGACCCCAACTACTTCATCAAGAAGCAGGTCTTCTTCACGGCTCTGGGGCTCATCGGGATGTTCATCGCGATGAACATCGACTACCGGCTTCTCATGCGTCTCAGTCCGCTGCTGATGCTCGGCGCACTCATCGGGCTGGCGGCCGCGCTGCTTCCCGGCATCGGCCTTGAGCAGAACGGGGCTCGTCGCTGGATCGCGCTCGGCCCTCTTCCGCCACTGCAACCGAGCGAGTTCGCGAAGGTCGCTGTGTTGATCTACATGGCGGCGTGGTTAGCCGCCAAGGGCGATACCGTCAGAGATCTATCGCTCGGGGTGCTGCCATTCGTGAGCATGGTGGGGCTCATCGGGGCCCTGATCATGATGGAGCCCGACATGGGCACCGCGATGATGGTCGCGCTCATCACGGGCACCCTCTTCTTCGTGGCCGGCGCGAAGCTGACACACCTGATCGCCCTGGTCGGGAGCGGCATCGTGATGGCCATGATCCTGATTCTCAGTCATGGGTATCGAGCGGATCGCCTGACTGCCTTCACTTCGGCCGAGAGCGATCCGACCGGCGTCGGCTTCCACGCGCTGCAGATGCTGGTGGCCTTTGGCTCGGGAGGGATCGGCGGTCTCGGCCTCGGCGTCTCCAGGCAGAAGTTCTTCTACATCCCCGGATCGCACACAGACGGAGTGCTGGCGATCATTGGGGAAGAGCTGGGCTTCATCGGCGTCGTTGTCGTCTTGCTGCTGTTCATCGTGTTTCTCGCGCGGGGACTGCGGATCGCGATGCGCGCTCCGGATCGGTTTGGCTCGCTGATCGCAACCGGTGTGATCGCGTGGATCGCGCTGCAGTTGTTGATCAACGTCGGCGGGGTTACTCGGTCGATCCCGCTCACGGGGATTCCCCTGCCGTTCCTCTCATACGGCGGATCCTCCATCATGGCGCTGCTCATCGCGGTCGGCGTCCTGCTGTCAGTCTCGCGGTACGCAGCGATCGAGGACGCGGAGCGATTCGAACCGACTCGCGGCGTCGTGCGTCCGGGTCCAGCCCCCGAGGCCGGCCCATGATGTACGCACTGGCCGGCGGAGGCACCGGAGGCCACACCTACCCCTCGATCACCGTAGGCGAGGAACTGCGGCGCCGCGGAAATACGCTGGTGTACTACGGCACAGAACGCGGGCCAGAACACGCGCTCGCCGAGGCGGCCGACATCCCCTTCCGCGGCATGGCTGCCTCCCAGGTGCGTGGCGGACCCCGGCGAATGGCGCGCGGCGGATGGAACCTCATCCGAGGCACGCGCGATGTTGCCTCACACATGCGAGTGAGCCACCCGGCAGCGCTCTTCGCCACCGGCGGCTATGCGGCCGCGCCTGCGGGACTAGCGGCACGGCGCCGGGCCATTCCGCTGCTCGTGTTCCTCCCGGACGTGCACCCTGGATGGGCAGTGCGGTTTCTCAACCGGTTCGCAACCACCGTGGCCTGTTCGGTCGACGGGGCACTGCCGTCGCTTCCGCGGCGAAAGACCGTCGTTACGGGCTATCCCGTGCGCCCACAGTTCCATGAAGCCACCCGCGACGAGGGCCAGCGGCGATTCGGCCTCGATCCCGCGCTCCCGACGCTTCTCGTCACCGGTGGGTCGCTCGGCGCCCGCGCGATCAACCGCGCGATCGCTGCGGCGCTGCCGCGGCTGCTTCAGCGAGCGCAGATCCTCCATATCTGCGGGCGGCAGGAGGAACGCTGGTTACTCGATGAGCGCTCGCGGCTCGCGCCGGAGATGTGTGCTCGGTACCACCTGGTCGCATACACGGAGCAGATGGCCTGGGCCATGGCAGCCGCAGATCTCGCGGTGACCCGCGCGGGCGCTTCGACGCTCGGTGAACTCCCCATGGCGGGTCTGCCGGCGATTGTCGTGCCCGGCGAGTTCTCCGACCAGCGGCTAAACGCAGCCTACCTCGAGCAACGGGGGGCCGCGATCGAACTGGCGAATGACCGGCTGGCGGATCTCGAACCGATCATCACGCGATTGCTCGATGACGACGCCGAGCGGCGGCGCATGGCAGGCGCGATGCTGGGCCTGGCGCGGCCGGAAGCGGCGGCACGACTCGCGGATCTCATGGAAGCGATGGCAGCGTGATGGTCCGGCTCAAGTCGCGCACCGATCAGGACGGATTCGCCATCCCGCACCGCGTGCATCTCATCGGGGCAGGCGGCATGCATATGTCCGCGATCGGACAGATCCTGCTCGCCCGCGGGCACATCGTCACGGGTTCCGACATTGCGCCGTCGGAGCATGTCGAGCGGCTCCGGGGGATGGGCGCGATCATCTACGAGGGGCACGCCGCTTCGAACCTCGGTCGTGCCGAGCTGGTCGTGACGACAGTCGCCGCGAAGGACGATAACCCGGAGATCCTCGCCGCGCTCTCGCTGGGGATTCCCGTGCTCGTCCGCGCCGAGATGGTGCAGCGGCTGATCGCGGATCGCGACGTGCTGGCAGTCGCGGGGACGCACGGGAAGACCACCACCACGACGCTCCTCGCCCTCATGGCCGTGCGTGGAGGACTCGACCCGCTTGTGCTCGCAGGAGGCGACTCCCGCGAGCTTGGCAGCAACGCGCGGGACGGCACGGGCCGGTTCGCGGTCGTGGAGGCAGACGAGTACGCCGAGGCGTTCCTGCAGTACGAGCCCCGCTACGCGCTCATCCTGAATGTGGAGGCCGATCACCTCGACTACTACGGCACGGAAGAGCGGTTCGTCGAGGCCTTCCGCAGCTTCTCGAAGCGAGTGCTGCCGGGCGGCACGCTGTTCGTATGCGCCGACTCGCCGCACGCCTCAGAGATCGGGGCAGCACCCGCCCGCGACGGCGCACGTGTTGAGCGGTTCGCGCTCGGCGAGCTAGACGCAGAGTGGCGGGCCGTCCAACTCCGCGGCAACGACCGAGGCGGCATCGACTTCGTGGTGCAACTCGACGGTAGCGAGCTGGGGCGCGTCTCCCTGCAGGTGCCCGGGAGGCACAACGTCTCGAACGCGCTGGGCGCGATGGCAATGGCCATGCGGGCGGGCGTCGACTTCCACAGAGCCGCGCAGGCTGCCTCGGAATTCACGGGCGCCCACCGTCGATTCGAGCACGTCGCCGACGTCGGCGGCGTGACGATCATGGACGACTACGCGCACCATCCGACCGAGGTGCGGGCGACACTGCAGAGCGCCCGAGCGCGCTTCCCGGGCCGGCGGCTGGTAGCGTGTTTCCAGCCGCACACCTACTCCAGATCGCGCTACCTCCTCGCCGGATTCCGCACGTGCTTCGAGGCGCTCGACCACCTCTTCGTGCTCGGCACCTACGCAGCGCGCGAGGCGCCGGACGCCGGTATGCCGGCACAGGATCTCGTTCGCGAGATCACTTCCCCCACGCCGGAATTCGTCGAGACGTTCGACGACGCCGCACGACAGATCGCGGAGCGGCTCCGACCCGGGGACGTGTTCTTCACCATCGGCGCTGGAGACGTCAACCGGCTTGGGCCGATGGTGCGTGCGTTGCTGGAGGCGCGGCCGTGACCGGCCGTCAGCGCCTGGCCGTGATCTGCGGGGGGCAGTCGCCCGAGCACGCCGTATCTGTGGTGTCCGCGCGGTCCATCCTCCGTGAGGCCGACGCCGAGCGATTCGAGACCGTCCCGTTCGGCATCACCCGAGGCGGACGGTGGCTGACGCCGAACGAGACGCGTTCGCGCCTCGAAAGCGTCGAGCGCGGCGAGACCGACACGCTCGGTGACGACGTCGGCCGCGGGCTGCTGCATTCACCGGACGTGCTCCTGGCGCTCTCCGACGCAGACGTCGTGTTCCCGATCGTGCACGGCCGGCACGGGGAGGACGGCACGCTGCAGGGCCTGTGTGAACTGGCAGACAAGCCCTGTGTCGGTTCAGGTGTCGCGGCGAGCGCGGTCGGAATGGACAAGGCTCTGATGCGCGCGGCATTCGCCGCGGCCGGGCTGCCTCAACCGCGATACATCGTCCTCTGCGACGGCGACGTCGCCGATCCGCGCGCCGAAGTGCTGCGCGATATCGAGCGTGACATCGGATACCCCTGTTTCGTGAAGCCGGCCAACGGCGGGTCCTCCCTCGGCGTCGGCAAAGCGCGTACGCGTGAGGACCTGCTCGAGGCGGTCATGGACGCCGGTCGCTACGACCGTAAGGTCCTGATAGAGGAGGCGGTCGCGGGCCGCGAGGTCGAGTGCGCGGTGCTCGGAAACGCGCACCCTTCCGCGTCGCCGCTGGGCGAAATCCGGCCTCGGGCGGAGTTCTATACGTACGAGGCAAAGTACGCGGACGACACGACCGAGCTGATCGTGCCAGCGGCGCTGGATGCGGCAACCGCCGCGCGCGTGCAAGAGGCCGCCATCGCGGCGTACGCCGCCATCGACTGCGCGGGTATGGCCCGCGTCGACTTCTTCGTCACACCGGCGGACGACTTCCGGATCATCGAAGTCAACACGCTGCCGGGTTTTACGCCCATCTCGATGTATCCACGCCTCTGGCAGTTCGCCGGGATGTCCTACGCGGAGCTGATCTCGAAACTGGTCGACCTGGCGCTTGAACGGCACGCGGAGGCCCAGCGGTATGCGTAGGCCGATTCAGCACCGTCCGCCACGCCGGCGCCTGCCCCGTTTCACGCTGGGAGTGGCCCCGTCGACCGGCGGCCCGCGGCTACCGGCCCTGCCGTGGAACACCCTCCGCACTTACGTGATGGCGGCGCTCGGCGTAGCGATCCTCGGCTTCGGAGGCTGGTGGCTATGGAGTGGGAGCACCCTCCGGGTCGGCACGGTCATCGTCATCGGGACGGAGGTCGTGGACGCGAATGCCGTCGTCGCAGCCGCCGGTGTCCAGGGCCAGTCGCTCCTCACGCTCGATACGACCGCGGTTGAGAGCCGCATCCTCGCGATCCCAGGCGTTGCAGAAGTCGACGTAGACCGGGACTGGCCACGCACAGCCGTGATCCAGATCCGTGAGATGCAGGGCTGGGGCTACTGGCAGGCGGCCGGGATCCGTTCGCTCATAGACGCGAACGGGCTCGTGCTAGAGAAAGCGCGGCTGCCGCGTGATGACGCCCCCACGATCTACGAAGCCGGAGGCTCGCCCCTGCAGGCCGGCGATACGGCCGATCCGGACACGGTCGCGTTGGTGACGCGATTGCTTGCCGACGGCACGTTTCAACGACTGGCGGCGACACCGCTTCGATTCGAATTCGATCGCCTGCGCGGCCTGACGGTGCGTCTCGAAGGCGCGCCTGCGGCCGTGTTCGGTGACTCACATGACTACGAGTTCAAGGTCGCTGCCTGGGCGGCGATCCTTGATCGCGTCAGGACGGAACAGATCCCGGCGGGGGAAATCGATCTGCGATTCGGACGGGAACTGGTGGTGCGCTGATGGCGAATCCGACCTTTGCTGCCATCGATGTCGGAACGACGAAGGTCTGTACGGTCGTCGCGGAAGTGTCGGCGGCGGGTGACCTTCGCATTCTTGGCGTTGGCGTCGGCCCATCGGCCGGCCTGACCAAGGGCATGGTGGACAATATCCACGCGGCTATCGAGGCAATCGCCTCCTCCGTCGAAAAGGCGGAGCGCGCATCTGGGACGCGCATCCTCTCCGCACATGTTGGTATCGCAGGACCGCATGTGTCCTCGATGAACTCGCGCGGCATCATCGCGATCGCGGACCCGCGGCATCCCATTACAGAGGGTGATGTGGCGCGCGCCCTCGAGAGCGCGCGCATCGTCAACGTCCCGAATAACCGCGAGGTCATTCACGTGGTCCCTCGTTACTACGTCGTGGACGGCCAGGAGCACGTCGTCGACCCTCTGGGGATGTTCGGCTCCCGGTTGGACGTGGAGACGCACGTCGTGACCGCCGGGTCCTCCGCCATGCACAACCTGATGCAGTGCGTCGAAGGCGCCGGGGTGCGCGTGGACTCGATCATCCTCGAGCCGCTCGCCTCCGCCGAAGCCGTGGTCGACCGCGAGGAATTGGACCAGGGCGCCGTCATCTGTGACATCGGAGGCGGGACGACCGACCTCGCTGTGTTCGTGCAGGGGGCCGTTGTACACACAGCCGTGCTCCCTGTCGGCGGGGCGCACATGACCCGTGACCTCGTCGTCGCCCTGCGGGTGCCACAGCCGGCGGCCGAACTGGCGAAGCGTCGATACGGGCACGCCATCCCGTCACTCGTCGACGAAGACGAGGAGGTCGAGGTCGACGCGTTCGGGTCGGAGGGCCGCAAGACGGTGTCCCGGCGTCTCATTGCGGAGGTACTCCAGGCTCGCACGGAAGAGCTTTTCGAGATGGTGCAGGCAGAAATCCGCCGGGGTGTCGACCAGGACGTGCTGTCGGCCGGGATCGTGTTGTCCGGCGGCGCCGCTTCCCTCCCAGGCATCGAGATGCTGGCCGAGGACGTCCTCGGGCTTCCTGCACGAGTCGGGCGGCCCCGTCACCTTGCGGGGCTCTCAGACCTGTTGAATGACCCGGCCTACGCGACCTCCGTGGGACTGCTCCGATGGTCGCTGAAGGAGCGGGAAATCATGTTGCGTTCCTCCCCCAGCGTGCCGACGGCGTCGTTCGGCGGCCTGCTCAGAAAGGTGGCGAATCTCATGCGCGTGGTGTTGCCGCAATGACCGGGCCGAGGAACAGCGGGGACGACCGCGGGACGGAACGACAGCCCATCCAGCTGGCGGCTGAGACGCTATTCGACTACCTTGCCGCGGCGCGCTCCGAGAGCGGCCGTGCTCCCGCGCCCGGTGCCCCGTTCAGCCGCACAGCGAGTCGCGGACTCTCCGCCGAACGAACTCCACTTCTCGATGCCGCAGGGACGCGCGGCGTGAGAGGGCCAGCCGAAGTGCGCGGCGCCGCTGCCGGCGGGTTAGACTTATCGGCGACGCCGCCGCCACCGGGGACGGCCTCGGAGTACGACCGGGGAGCGCCTCCGCCCTCGTCCGCCGCAATGAACCGTTCGGATGGCGAGGATCGGGGCGGCCCGGAACTCGAACTGGGCTTCGGCCAGAGCTCCGAGTTAGAGGGCGCGGCGCCGGAAGAACGAACAGAGCGCACACAACCTGTGCGACTGCGAGCGGTCACGCCGGGAAAGACGGTTCAAATGGACGAGCGCCCTGAGGTATCCCATGGCCGGGCACCCGACGAGCCGCGTCGACCGCAGGCTACCGCCTCGGACGGCGCGGGCAACGAGGATCGACCGAACCACGAAGCACGCCGGGAAAACCCCCAGCGGCACGACGTTGCGAGCCCTCTCGAAATGGAGAGTGAACTGATGACCGAGAACTTCGACGCGCTGCCACCAATCAAGGTCGTCGGGGTAGGCGGCGGCGGCTCGAACGCAGTGAACCGGATGATCTCCGCGCGCCTGCCCGGCGTGCAGTACGTCGCACTGAATACGGACATGCAAGCGCTGTCCCACTGCGCAGCGGAGATCAAGGTACGCATCGGGGATCGTCTGACCAAGGGACTTGGCGCCGGGTCGGAGCCTCTCCGCGGCGCGCGCGCGGCCGAGGAGTCGCGGGAAGCCATCGCGGAAGCACTGGCTGGCGCGGAGATGGTCTTCGTGACGGCGTGTCTCGGCGGCGGCACCGGCACGGGCGCCGCCCCGATCGTGGCCGAGGTCGCACGCGAACTCGGAGCCCTCACCATCGGTGTGGTGACGAAGCCGTTCACCTTCGAGGGTGCGAAGCGACGCCAGCAGGCCGAGGAGGGCGTTCGCGACCTCCAGGAGAAGGTCGACACCCTCATCGTGATCCCGAACGACCGGCTCTTGCAGATCTGCGACGAGAAGGTCTCGATGCAGGACGCCTTCCGAATCGCGGATGACGTGCTCCGTCAGGGGATCCAGGGCATCTCCGAGCTCATCACCGTGCCCGGCATCGTGAACCTCGACTTCGCCGACGTCCGCAAGATCATGTCCGAGGCCGGACCGGCCCTTATGGCGATCGGCACCGGTCGCGGCGAGCACCGCGCGGTCGATGCTGCGAAGATGGCGATCACGAGCCCCTTGCTCGAGGTGGACATCACCGGCGCGACCGGTGTGCTCTTCAACGTGACCGGCCCCGCCAACCTCGGCCTCCATGAGTTGAACGCGGCCGCCCGGGTCATCGCAGACGTGGTGGATCCCGAAGCCGAGATCATCTTCGGCACCGCGGTTGACGAGTCGCTCCAGGACGAGGTGCGTATCACCGTCATCGGCACAGGCTTCACCGGCGTACGGCCAGCCGCGACGCGGCCGTCTCGAGACGAGCCGCTGACAGCCGAGCCAAAGCCGATTCGTCTCGCGGATGTGCAGCCGGAGCCAAGCCTGGATCAGCTGACAGAAGCGGACCTCCCCACCTTCCTGCGGCGGACGTTTCCAACTCGGTAGTCCCGTCACCCCGGCAAGAACGACGCAGGCCCGCTTTCAGAGGGCCTGCGTCGTTTAACCCTCCGCGGATCGCCACGTGGACAATTTCGGGTTACTTCGCACACCTCTGTGGATGCGCGCGCTTGTGACCGAGGAGGTGCGGTGCTTCACTGCAATGACCCCAGACAACCGGATGTCCTCCCCCGGCAGAGGTCCTGAGCCAACCAATGAAATGCCCATACTGCGGCCACATGGCCAGCAAGGTGATCGACTCGCGTACCTCCGACGAGGGCGTGCGACGCAGGCGCGAATGCCAGGCGTGCAGTGAGCGCTACACCACCTACGAGCAGTTCCAGCGCAGTGTCGTCATGGTCATCAAGAAGGACGGACGCCGCGAGGAGTTCCAGCGCGAGAAGCTCCTCCACGGCCTACGGTCGGCCGTCCAGAAGCGGCCGCTCCCCACGGGGTCGATTGACGCCATCGTCGAAAGCATCGAGTACCGCCTGATGACGTCCGGGTGGAACGAGGTCCCCAGCCGCGCGATCGGCGAGATGGTCATCAAGCACCTCAAAGCGCTCGACCCGATCGCCTACATCCGATTCGCGTCCGTCTATCACAAGTTCGTGTCGGTTGACGAGCTACTGAGCGAACTCACCCAGCTGGCGCAGAGCCCGCCTCCGGCAGCGGATCAGCCTCGTCTGTTCGAGGACGAATTGAGTGAACTGGTCGACGGCGAGGACGTCCTGCCGCCAGAGCCGACACCCATCGAGCGCGCGCCATCGATCCTCGCAAGGATGTAGCCACCGAGGCGGCGGCAGGCGGTGCCATCCGGACACGGGATCCGGAGCACACGGCGTAAGATCGATCCGCGGACGTACGCCTCCTCGTCCGCGGAGGAACCGATGGTCGCCACTACCAGGGTCAGTACGCATCCCGTCGCACTGTCGCAGAACGCGCTGACCGTCCTCGAACGACGGTACCTGCTCCGTGACGACGCCGGAGTGGTCCGCGAGTCGCCGGAGGCACTGTTCGCACGGGTCGCTGAGGCGATCGCCGCCGTCGAGACGGACGAGGAAGCGCGCGCTCACTGGGCCCAGCGGTTCTACGACGCGATGGCCGCGCTCGAGTTCCTGCCCAACTCGCCGACCTTGATGAATGCCGGGACCGGCCGGGGCACGCTTGCCGCGTGCTTCGTGCTGCCGGTGGAGGACACACTCGAGTCGATCATGTCCACTGCCCAGGCGGCCGCGATGGTGCAGAAGTACGGAGGCGGGACGGGATTCTCGTTCTCGCGACTCCGCGGGGTGGGGGAGCCGATCGCCAGCACGCACGGCGCCGCATGCGGACCCGTTTCCGTGCTGCAGCACTACGACGACGTATCGCGCCTGGTGACCCAGGGTGGGAAGCGCGACGGCGCGAACATGGGAGTGCTGCGCGTTGACCACCCGGACATACGCGCATTTGTTCACGCCAAGGACGACGGCGTATCGGCGCAGCGGTTCAACATCTCCGTCGGCGTACCGGATGAGTTCATGCGTGCCGCACTCACTGGCGGCATGCTCTCACTCCGCGACCCGCGCGATGGCTCGCCACGAGGCGAAGCGGACGCGGGCGCCCTGCTGGACGAGATCGCGCGTTCGGCGTGGACAACTGGAGACCCGGGACTCGTGTTCCTCGATGCCATCAACAGAAGCAATCCCACGCCGGAACTGGGGGAGATCGAGGCCACGAACCCGTGCGGCGAGGTCCCGCTGCTGCCCTGGGAGGCATGTACGCTCGGCTCGATCAACGTCGCGCGCTTCTGGGATCCGGCGAACGCAGACCTCGATTGGGACCGGCTACGTGAGACCGTGCGCCTCGGCGTTCGCTTCCTCGATGACGTCGTCGAGGCGAACACGTTCCCGTTGGAAGAGATCGCCGCGGCCGTCCGGGGAAACCGGAAGATCGGCCTTGGCATCATGGGGTTCGCGGACCTGCTGATCGCCGCGGAGACGCCATACGACTCGGAAGAGGCGCTGACGCTCGCGGGGCGGCTGGCGCGCTGCATCTCGGAGGAGGCGGACGCCGCTTCGGCGCAGCTTGGCGCTGAACGCGGACCCTTCCCCAACTGGGCACGGTCCATCTACGCAGGCGGGGTGCCCTACCGCAACGCGACCCGGACGTGCATCGCACCGACCGGGACCATCGCCATCATCGCGGGCGCATCATCGGGCATCGAGCCGCTCTTTTCGCTCGCGCATCTGCGACGCATGGGTGACGGGACGGTGTTGCCGGAGATATCGGAGGTCTTCGCGCGCGCGGCGCGGGACGGCAGCTTCTACAGCGCGGACTTGATGGAGGACCTCGCTCGTGGGAGCGGCCTGGCCGATCGCGCAACCATCCCCCTCCAGGTGCGGCGCCGCTTCGTCACGGCGCACGAAGTGCCATGGCAGTGGCACGTACGGATGCAGGCCGCGTTCCAGACGTATACGGACCTGGCCGTCTCGAAGACCATCAACCTGCCGAGGACGGCGTCGGTCGACGATGTCCGGAGCGCGTACGTCCTTGCCCACGAACTGGGATGCAAAGGGATCACGGTATACCGCGATGGGTCGCGCGCGGTCCAGGTTCTGGCTCACGAGGGCACGCCGGTACGAACCGGCGTTGAGCCATACCGACGGCACCTCCCGGACGAGCGGCCGGCAGTCACTCACAAATTCCGGGTGGGCGAGCAAGAGGGATACATCACGGTCGGCCTCTTCGAGGACGGGCGTGCCGGCGAAGTGTTCATCAAGATGGCCAAAGAGGGGTCAACGGTTTCCGGCCTCATTGACGCGGTCGCTCTGCTCACTTCGATCGCCCTGCAGTACGGCGTCGGCATCGACAAGCTCGCCGCGAAGCTCGAACAGACTCGCTTCGAGCCCTACGGCGCGACCGGTAATGCTGACGTCCCGTTCGCCACGAGCGTGCTTGACTACATCTTTCGATGGCTCCGCCTGCATTTCGGCGATCCCTCGACGCAGAACCCCGCGACCGCCGCGAGCGCCATCTCAGGGCTGACTTGTCCGGACTGCGGCATGCAGCTTGCCTTCATCGAGCGCTGCCTGCTGTGTCAGGCGTGCGGCTACTCGAAGTGCAGTTGAGACGAGGGCAGTAGGATACGTACGTGGGTCTCCTCGCCGATTTCCGATCCGCCGCCGTGGCGCGCCAGCAGCTCCCGGACGACGAGCGTCTGAGCCCGGCATCGCTGTTCGCACTCGTTCGCGACATGCCCCTCACGGCCAACGACGCCCGAGCAGACGCCGCGATCGAAAGCTGGCGCGCCTCGCAGTCGACGAAGCATGTGCTCCTGCAACAGTTGTATCGGGACTTCGGGCTCGACTGCGTGCTCATCTACGCCGCGCACGAGGTGACGCCTTCACTCTGGCCGTGGCTGCCGCCAGGCCTCATCGAGGAGCTGGCGAACGGTTCCATCCCGGACGTGCATGCGTTTCTGCGCCTCAATCTCGGAGCCGAGTGGATGGCCGTCGACGCGACGTGGCCTGCGCGGACGGCATCGCTTGGCGCACCCGCCAACAGCCGCTTCGAGCCGGGGCGCGACATGACCCTCGCCTGCGATCCGGACGAGCTGTTCCACGTCCCGGACACGGCCGACCCAACGGAGTACTACGAGTTGCTCGTGCACCGCATTGTTGGGGACGCCGCAGAGCGCCGTCGTTCGTTCCTTCAGCATGTCGCGGCCTGGCTCGACGCCGGGACGGCGGGCTGACCGCGTCCCAGCGCTACACTGGTCGCATGTACCGATCCCAACCACCACCGCCGGAGCCAAAAGGCAGTTGGCGCGAGATCATCCAGTTCAGCTGGATCGCGATGAGCATCGTCCTCCCGGTCGTCGGGCTGGTCCTGCTCGTCATGCTGGTGGTGACCTCGTTCTTCGTGCTGCTGTCGATACACCCGCTCCTCTCACTCATCCCCGTCGCGGTCGTCGCCGCAGGATTCGGCGCATTCATCCTCATCGACCGTCGAAACCAGCGTCGTCTGGAGGACACTCTCGAGCGCGGGTCGTCGGAGTCGGGTCGACGTTGAGCGCGGCGATAGCGGTTTACCTGCGGTAGACTGTCTAAATGCCAGATGTCCGGACGATCGCCCGTGAACGCCTCGCGAAGGAGCGAGGCGTCACAGTCAAAGACTGGGGCGGACGGATCGCCGTCGCGATCATCTACCCGAACTCCTACTACATCGGCATGTCCAACCTCGCACTGCAGTCCGTGTACAGCCTGTTCAACGCGTACCCGGACTTCGTGTGCGAGCGCGCCTTCTACGACCCGCCTTCGCGCGACGCCCGACACCCCTACCCGGTCGTGTCGATGGAATCGCAGCGCCCGCTGTCCGACTTCGCCGTCCTCGCGTTCACCCTGTCGTACGAGTTCGACTACTTCAACATGGTGCAGACGCTGCGCAGCGCCGGCATCCCGCTGTACGCCGAAGAGCGGGACGAACGTCACCCGCTGGTCATCGCCGGCGGAGCGTGCATGCTCACGAACCCAGCCGGGGTCGCACCATTCCTCGACGTAGCCGTGATCGGTGAGGGCGAGGAGATCATCCCCTCCCTTGTCACCGCCTGGCGCGATGGCTTGTACGGCTCCCGCGACGATCTACTAGACGAGCTGGCGGCCGTTCCGGGGCTCTACGTGCCCACCCGACCTCCCATCGCGGGCGCCGTGGAGCGGCAGTGGGTCCACGACATCAGCAGCACCGAGGCGTATTCGACGGTGCTGACCGCTGACACCGAGCTGTCGGACATGACCCTCATCGAGGTGGCGCGAGGCTGCGGGCGCGGCTGCCGCTTCTGCATTGCTGGCTACGTATTTCGACCCCCGAGGTACAGGTCGAAGGAGCAACTCCTCGCCATCGTTGAGCACTCGCTCGCACACACGCCTCGCGTCGGTTTGCTCGGCGCGGCGGTCGCGGATCACCCCGAGCTCTCCGACCTGGTCGTTGGTGCCCATGAGCTCGGGGCGCGGGTTTCCGTCTCCTCCATGCGCGTCGACAACCTCGACCCGCGCGTGCTGCGAGCGCTGGCAGCCGGCGGGACGAAGACGGTCACTGTCGCTCCCGAAGCGGGATCGGAGCGCATGCGCCTCGCCATCAACAAGGGCGTCACGGAAGAGCACATCCTCGAGGGGGCCGCGCGAGTCGGTGAAGCGGGAGCCGCTCGCTTCAAGCTCTACTTCATGATCGGTCTGCCGGGTGAGGAAGACGACGACGTATACGCGATGGCCGCGCTGGGAAACAAGATCAAGGACCGTCTCGACCGCGCCGGAAACGGCACACGGCTCGTGCTCTCCGTCAGCCCGACCATCCCGAAGCCATGGACGGCCTACCAGTACGAGGTGCAGGCGGCTCCGGAGAGCATCAAACGCCGTCAGGGCATTCTCAAGCAGCACCTCACGTCGGGAATCGACCTGCGTACGGATTCGCCCGTGACCGCGCGCGTGGACGATGTGCTCTCGCGTGCGGACGCCCGCCTGGCGCCGATGCTCGAATCGATGACGGACAACTCGCTCGGCGCCTACCGGCGCGCGATCGCCGAGCATGGCCTCGACGGCCCCCTACCGTGGGAGGGCGAACGGCCGCCCTGGTTCATCGTGGACGTGGGGATGACTGAGCGCTTCCTCCTCCGGGAGATGGACAAGCACGAGCGCATCCGCCGCACCATTCCGTGCCCACCCCCCGAGGTCGGCTGCAAACTCTGCGGCGTCTGCTGAGAGCGTCTCAACGCTCAGGTACCCCGGCGCCGTTCACGACGCTCGTACGAACGCAAGGCTCGAAGGAAATCGATCCGCCGGAACTCGGGCCAGAAGACATCGCAGAAGTAGTACTCGCTGTACGCGCTCTGCCACAGCAGGAACCCCGAGAGCCGCAGCTCGCCAGACGTCCTGATGATGAGGTCCGGGTCGGGGACGTCAGCCGCGTACATGTACCGGCCGATCTCGTCCGGGTCGAGGCCACTCGCGACACCCTCGAGCGAGTCCCCACGCACGATTCGGTCCGCGATCATGCGACGCACGGCGTCGGTGATCTCCTCGCGACCACCGTATCCCACAGCGATGATCAGCTCGTTCGGCGCGTTCGAGGCCGTGCCCCGCTCCACCCGCTCGATCGCACAGCGCGTGGATTCGGGGAGCAACTCCCGCCGGCCCACCGCACGCACCCGCCTCGGGAACGACGACTGCTGCTGCATCTCCGCCAGCTGCTCGACTTTGTCCTCGACGATGCCGTAGATCGCATCTAGCTCGTCGGGTGCGCGGCGGAGGTTGTCGGTCGAGAGCGCCCAGAGCGTGACAACCGGGATGCGCAATTCGTCGCACCACATGACGAGATGGTCGGCGTTGTCCGCCCCACGTCGGTGACCGTCGGCGGCACGGGCGAGACCGTGCTTCACCGCAAATCGACGATTTCCGTCGAGGACAACTCCCACGTGCATCGGCAGCGGGCCTCGCCGCACCTCGGCTTCCAGTTGGCGCTCGTAGTACCGGTACATCAGTCGCTTCAGCACGCGGTCCCTCGATTCCGACACGATCGTAGAGCGGGGGCCAATCATCGCGGGCGCCGTCATCGCGAGCACGCCGCTCCCCTGACTACAAGGCCGCCACGTCGCCCGCGGATCGACGCTGGCGGAACTGCCGCCGTCCGACGTAGGCGGCGGCCGCCACGACGGGCACCAGCCACCATGAGTACACGACGACTGCGACTCCAACGACCGCGATTTGACGGAGCGTCTCAATCGACGCCTCCCAGGCCGTCGAGGCCGCGCTCACGGGCGAGGGCCGGTTGCCTTGCGCCTCGACTGTCACTACGACGGGAGTCAGCTGCACCGAAATCGTCGCGAGGTCGGATAGCCGGTTGAGGAGTGCGAGTCGTGCCTCCGTCCGCTCGATATCGCCTCGGACCACTTGCAGACGCTCCTGCACCTGCAACATGTCCTGGATCGTTCGCGCTTGTGTGAGCAACGTGACGTACTGCGCCTCGACAGCTCGGAGGTTGCGGAGCGCCGCGTCGAGATCCGTGACTTCGCCAGTGACGTCCTGCGTGGAACTCGATGCTGCGGACACGTGCTTCGCGAGCCCCCGCAGTTCGCGAACCGCCTGATCGTAGCTGTCCGCGGGCACCCGGACGATCAACCGGCCCGTGCGTCTCTCATCGACGCCCGCATACGAGCCCTCGGCCACGTAACCTCCGAGCCGTGTCGCAACGGCCCCGACCTCGTCGTACGCAGTCGTGACGGATTCGACTTCGAGTGTCAGGCTGCCATTTCGGACGATCTTTCGGCCAAGGGCGTCCGCGACCGCGGCCGCCGCTGCCGCCCCGTCGCCGCTGGCGCCGCGCGACTCGACCGGCCCTGAGAGCGGTAGTGCCCCGCTGTCTCGGGCGGCGGTCTCTGGCGGCGCTGCCGAACCTGATTCGGCCCCGCCCGTCTGCTCCCCGCTCCCTGAGCAACCCACTACCGCCAACAGCATCAAACCGGAGATCAGGCCGATCCCCGCCATCTTCAGCGACCGCATGACAGGCTCCTCTCGCCGATGCCATTCCAGACGCCCACCAGCCGCATTCGGTTCCCACTGGCAAGCCCCCGGGAAGCCGCCGGAAAACCCACGGCCGAGGATCCGCGGCGCCCAATGTCTCGTATACTTATGTAAGGCGCTGTGGATCTGGCGTCGCCTCCTCCTGACGTCGCCTCGAGCGATCCACAGCGCCGACTAGTCGCTCGCTCCCGACACGGCGTACGCTCTTGCCATGTCCTCAGTCGATACCTCCACCTTTGCGGGCCGTTTGGCGGAGATCCGCGCCGCGATCGGACGCGCGTGCGAGCATTCGAGCCGCGACCCGGGTGAGGTAACGCTGATCGGCGTCACGAAGACATTCGGCATCGACTCGATCGCGGAAGCGATTGCCGCGGGCCTGCGCGATTTCGGCGAGAACCGAGCGCAGGAACTGCTCCCGAAAGCGGAAGAGGCTGCCGCGCGAGGGATGCAGCCTCGCTGGCACTTCATCGGGCACTTGCAGCGCAACAAGGTCCGCGACGTGCTGCCCCGCATCTCAGCGCTCCACTCGCTCGATTCCGTGCGGCTGGCAACGACCCTCAATGCCGAGCGGGAGCGTCATTCGCTCACAGAGCTTCCCTGCTACATCGAAGTGAACGTCGCCGGTGAGGCATCCAAGGAGGGCGTCGCGCCGGCGGCGTTGCCGACGCTTCTTGACGCTCTCGCGTCGATGCGACAGCTCTCCATCGTCGGGCTCATGACCGTAGCGCCCCAGGCCGACGACCCGGAGCAGGTGAGGCCGGTCTTTCGGGCACTGCGCGAGCTCGCTCACGCGAACGGCCTGACGGGACTTTCCATGGGCATGTCCGAGGACTACACCGTAGCGGTCGAGGAAGGGGCGACGGCCGTACGGGTCGGCCGAGCCCTCTTCGGCGCGCGGTCCTGACACATCCACAGCACGGCGGGAGGCGTCGAGTGCGGGTCGGCATCATTGGCGGTGGCTTCATGGGCGAGGCGTTCTTGCGCGGCATCGTACGCTCAGGATTCGCCACCCCAGGCGACATCGCCGTCGCGGAGAAGATGCCCGGCAGACACGTGGCGCTGGGCGAGCACGGCGTACGCGTCACCGACGACACACAGAGCGCATGCATCGGAGCGGACGTGGTCCTGCTCGCGGTGAAGCCGCAGGACGTCGGGCCTGTCGCTGAGAGCCTACGCGGCGGGCTTCCTGCGGGGAGTGTACTCGTCTCGATCGCGGCTGGAGTGCCACTCGAAGACCTGCTGCGCTTCAGCGGCCACCGCGCGACGGTCCGTGTGATGCCGAACACACCCGTCGCAGTCGGCGAGGGCGCCGCAGTCTACCTCGCATCCGCTGACGTAACCGCCGAGCAGCGTCGGACCGTCGAGCACCTCCTGCAAGGAGTCTGTACGGCCGTCATCGAGGTGCACGACGACGAAGCCGTGGACCTTGCTACCGCGATCCACGGGTCAGGGCCCGCCTACGTCTTTCTGATCATTGAATCGATGATCGACGCGGCTGTCCGCCTCGGGATGAAGCGGGCGGACGCCTCCTCACTCGTCCTCGCAACGGTCGCCGGGTCGGCGCGCTATGCGATGGAGACAGGAACACATCCTGCCGAACTCAAGAACGCCGTCACCTCCCCGGGAGGTACAACCGCCGCGGCGCTCCGCGAACTCGAAGCCGCCGGCCTGCGGTCGGCGTTCGACGATGCGATCGAGGCCGCATACCTGCGGGCACAGGATCTCGGAGACATGTCGTGACGACCCTCGTACAGATCGTGCAACTCTTCGTGAACGTGCTGATCTTCGCGATCTTCGCGCGCTCGATCCTCACGTGGTTCCCGATCGACCGCGGCGGCCCGGTGTTCCAGGCGCTCGATGCGATCACTGAGCCCATTCTGCAGCCATTGCGCCGTATCGTGCCTCTGATTGGCATGATCGATATCACCCCGATGGTAGCGATCTTCCTGCTGTACGCGATCTCATACGCGCTCGGGCAGTCACTATCGGGCCAGTGACTCTGTCGCGCGTCGCCTTCACACCTGAAGGCGACGATGAGCCTCCTGCACCTCGATGCCATCGAGGGCCAGCAGCTTCTCACGCGCGGCGTGTCCCGCCACGATACGCACCGCATCCCTCGGCAGCCGCAGGCGGTCAGCGACGAGACGTACGAGCGCCTCGTTCGCCTTCCCACCGACCGGTGGGGCCGTCACCCGGACATGCAGTGTCTCGCCACGGAACTCGCCGATCTCGGATCGCGCCGCCCGAGGCGTCAGCCGCACACGGAGCCGTGCCGTCTCCATGCATCGATTGTCGGGTACCAGGCTCCCTATGCTCACATCCTTGACATGGAAGAACGTTCGTTCTAGTCTGCACTCAACGTCAGGATACGGCGCGACAGGAACGAGGAGCGACACGAATGGCGGCAGCAAAGCAATCATCGACCGATGATCGACGCGACGGCCTGACGAAGGCGATCGACCAGATCACAAAGGACTTCGGCAAGGGCGCGATCATGCGCCTCGGCGACCCGGAAGCGAAGCTGAACGTTTCCGCAATCCCGACCGGCTCCCTGTCGCTGGACATCGCCCTCGGCATCGGGGGCATTCCTCGTGGGCGGATCACAGAGATCTACGGGCCTGAGTCGGCCGGCAAGTCCACACTCGCGCAACACGTGATCGCTCAGGCACAGCGCGGTGGCGGTACTGCCGCATACATCGATGTGGAGCACGCACTCGATCCGGAGTACGCCGCGAAATGTGGGATCGACATCGACGAGTTGCTCGTGTCGCAGCCGGACACCGGCGAGCAGGCCCTCGAGATCTGCGAAGCGCTCGTGCGGTCCAACGCCGTCGATATCGTGATCGTGGACTCTGTGGCCGCCCTCGTCCCGCGCGCCGAGATCGAGGGCGACATGGGCGACTCGCTGCCGGGCATCCAGGCCCGACTCATGTCGCAGGCACTTCGCAAGCTGACCGGCGCTGTCGCGCGCTCGAACACTGCCCTCGTCTTCATCAACCAGTTGCGTGAGAAGGTCGGCGTTGTCTTCGGCAACCCTGAAGTCACACCGGGCGGGCGCGCACTGAAGTTCTACTCATCCGTCCGCATCGAGATCCGGCGCGTCGAGTCGCTCAAGCAGAATACGACCATCATCGGCAACCGAGTGCGCTGCAAGGTCGTGAAGAACAAGACTGCGCCACCGTTCCGGCAGGCTGAGTTCGACATTATGTTCACGGCTGACGAGCACGGCATCAGCCGTGAAGGCGACATCCTTGATCTGGCGGTCCAGCACGAGGTTGTGAAGAAGCTGGGAGCCTTCTACTCGTACGGTGAGCAGCGGATCGGCCAGGGCCGTGAGGCAGCGAAAGCCTATCTGCGCGAGCACCAGAGTATGGCGGGTGAGATCGAGGCCCGGGTGCGGGCGGCGGCGGGGGTGATGGCGTCAACAACTGCTCCCCTCGCGGTCGAAGAGCCTGACGAAGACGCGGAGGACCTCGAGTTCGCTTCCGCAGGCGGCGGCTCCGAGCTGCCACTCGACCTCTAGACGTCACAGCGACCCTCGGGAGGGCCCCTGTGGCTCTCTCGAGGCTCGCAGGAAGCGTGTTCACGGACGCCGATGTCTTCCCGATGGCTGCTTCGCGTTTGTATTCACCTCATCTCGTGTGCACTCCCCGCCGTCCGTCACCCGGTGCTACGATACGAACGTAGACATATCTCTACGTGATTCATACAGGCGGCGCGGAAATCGCGACGCTTTCCTTAGGACCGGAGCCCCATGGACGCCCTCTCACTCGCGATCGTCGTGATCTCCTTCTTCGTTGGAGTCGGGAGTACGTTGCTGGCGGCCCGCGTCGGAGCGCGCGGCCTGATCACCGACGCCGAGCAGCGCGCCACGCGCATCCGTGAGGAAGCAGAGAGCAGCCGCCGGGCCATCGAGATCGAGGCACAAGAAGACGCGATTAAGCACCGGCGGCAGGTCGAGGACGAGATTCGAGAACAGCGCCGGGAGGTTGGCCGCATTGAGCGGCGGCTGGAGCAGCGCGAAGAGGCCCTGGAACGCCGTTCCGAGGGCCTCGATCGTGGAGAGCAGTCGCTACGCGACCGCATGGCGCAGCTCGACCGGACGGAGCGCGATCTCGTGGCGGCGCGGTCGGCTGCTGACACGGAGCTCGAGCGCATCGCGGGTATGAGCGTGGACGACGCGCGCAACACGCTGCTCGAGCGGCTCGATACAGAGCTTCGGGATGAGGCGGCGCGGCGGGTCCGCTCGATGGAGACATCGGCGAAGGCAGAGGCCGACGTGCGGGCGCGTAAGGTGCTCGCCACGGTGATGCAGCGGATGACCTCCGAGATCACGGCGGAGACCACGGTCTCTGTCGTGCCGATCCCGTCGGACGAGATCAAGGGCCGCATCATTGGCCGCGAAGGCCGGAACATCCGCGCCTTCGAAGCCGCGACGGGCTGCGACCTCATCATCGACGACACCCCCGAGGTGGTAACGGTCTCTGGGTTCGATCCCGTCCGGCGCGAGATCGCGCGTGTGGCACTGAGCCGCCTGATCCAGGACGGTCGTATCCAGCCGACGCGCATCGAGGAGGCAGTCGACCGAGCGCGCGCCGAGGTGGAGAAGTCGATCGTCGAGGCGGGCGAACAGGCGCTCATCGACGCCGAAGTCACCGGCCTGCACCCGGAAGTGGTCAAGACGCTCGGTCGGTTGCGGTTCCGTTATTCCTACGGGCAGAACCAGCTCCGCCACTGCGTCGAGACCTCATGGCTGGCTGCGGCCGTGGCGGCGGAGATCGGTGCCGACGTCGAGGTTGCTCGCGTCGGAGGACTGCTGCACGACCTTGGGAAGGCCGTCGACCGCGAGCTCGAGGGCACGCACGCGATGATCGGGGCCGACATCGCGAAGCGATTCGCCGTACCTCGTGAGGTCGTCCATTGCATCGCGGCGCATCATGAAGAGGTGAAGCCCGAGACCACGGAAGCGCTCATCGTGATGATCGCCGACGCGATGTCGGGGAGCCGTCCCGGCGCGCGCCGCGAGTCCGCCGACCAGTACGTGAAGCGCCTCGAGGCGCTCGAGACGATTGCCAATTCGTTCGACGGTGTCGACCAGTCATTCGCGATCCAGGCAGGGCGCGAGGTACGCGTCATCGTGCGCCCTGACGAGATCGACGACCTGGCCGCGGCCCGCCTCGCTCGCGATGTATCCAAGAAGATCGAGGAGACGCTGCAATACCCCGGTGAAATTCGCGTCACGGTCGTGCGCGAGACTCGGTCTTCGGCCGTCGCCAGGTAGCGATGCGGGTACTGATGGTCGGCGACGTGGTTGGCCGGCCGGGTCGCGAGGCGGTAACGCAGCTGCTGCCGCAGTTGCGCTCTACGCTCGGGATTGATCGAGTGATCCTCAACGGGGAAAACGCGGCCGCCGGACGCGGGCTCACGGAGAAGACCGCCCGCGAGCTGCTGTCCGCGGGAGTCGACGTCATCACCTCGGGCAACCATATTTTCGACGTGCGGGAGTTCGTGCCAGCGCTCGACCGGGACTGGCCCGTGCTGCGACCGGCCAACTACCCGCCCTCCACGCCGGGGCGCGGTCTCTGCAACATGGGCGGCTTCACAGTAATCAGCCTCATGGGGCGGACCTTCATGCCCGTACAGGTGGACGACCCATTCCGGGCGGCCGACGCCCTCCTCGATGGGGTCGACGAGGATGCCGTGGTATTCGTCGACTTCCATGCCGAGGCTACGAGTGAGAAACAGGCGATCGCCTGGTACCTCGACGGGCGGGTCGCGGCGGTGGTGGGTACCCACACCCACGTGCCAACGGCCGACCCGCGTGTATTGCCGGGCGGGACGGCCACTGTGACCGACCTTGGAATGGTCGGCGTGCGCGACTCCGTGATCGGGGACGACGTGAACTCGGTCCTCGACCGGTTCCTCACGGGCATGCCGACCCGCTTGCCCGTCGCGGAGGGCGCCGAAGTGACCTTTAACTCGGTGCTGATCGACGTCGATGAGCAGACGAGACGCGCGCGGAGCATCGAGCGGGTGGACCGCGAGTGCCTGTTGGACTGAGCGCGGCGACACTGTCCGTATGAGCATCGGCGACTTCCACACCCACTCCACGCGCTCCGACGGGCGGCTGTCCCCGACGGAACTGGTCGACCTGGCTGCCTCACGGGGCGTACGGGTCCTCGCGCTGTCCGACCACGACACGCTGGACGGCTATGAAGAAGCCCGCGAAGCCGCCTTGAGGCACGCTGGGTTCCTCCTGCTCCCGGCAGTCGAGCTGTCGTGCGACGTCCCGGGCACAGAGGTGCACATGCTCGGCCTGTGCATCGACCCGCACGACCAGGCGCTGCTCGCAAACCTCGAACGGTTTCGGCGCGGACGGGTCGAGCGGGCGGAGAAGATGGTGGAGGCCCTCGCGCGACTTGGGGCGCCGATCGAGTGGTCGCGCGTGCAGGAGATCGCAGGCGAGGCCTCGGTGGGCCGGCCGCATGTGGCGCACGCGCTGCTCGAGCGCGGGCACGTGCAGACGTTCGACGAGGCGTTCCAGCGCTTCCTGGGGCGAAACGGGCCGGCGTACTTCGAGCGGGAGAAGCTGGCGCCGCGGGACGCGATCGCGATGATCCGCGCAGCGCGAGGGGTGGCGGTGTTCGCACACCCCTCGTTCACGACGGACTACGAGCAAGTTGCGGCCGAGCTGGCCGCCGCGGGTCTCTTCGGCCTCGAGACGTACTATCGGGCGTATCCGCCCGAGTTGGTGGAGACGCTGCGAGCGCTGGCCGAGCGGCTCGGGCTGTTCCCGACGGGGGGGTCGGACTTCCACGGCATCGAGCGGAACGATGAGCGAGAGCCGGGCGACATCCCCCTGCCGGACGAGGTCGTCACGGCATTCCTCGATCGGGTGCGAGCCCTCGGGTGCAACGTACCGGAGCCGACCCCAGCGTGACGACTGAAGAACCGATCACGACGTACTGCGAGACGCACCCGGACGTCGAGAGCGAGCTGCGGTGCGGACGCTGCGAGAAGCTGATCTGCCCTCGATGCCTCGTGTACACGCCGGGCGGGGTGCGGTGCCGGGACTGCGCGCAGCTCCGCCGGCCGGTGATGTACGAGCTGTCGACGACGCACTACCTGAGGGCGGCTGGCGCGGCCGTGAGTGTCGGTGTGGTGGTGGGCATCATTGGAGGGCTGTTGTTGCCTCCGACGGCGCGCGTACCGTTGTTCGGTTTGTTCCTGGCGCTGTTCGCGGGCTCGGGCATCGGGAGTCTGATGGCCGAGGCCATCACGCGAGCGACCCGGGGCAAGCGCGGGACGTCGGTGCAGTCGATCGCGCTGGGTGGAGTCGTGGTCGGGGCGGCCGTACGGCTAGCCGTCAGCGGCCAGTTCGACCTCGTGGCGCAGGATCTGATCGGGCTGTTCGCGTTCGGGATCGCGGCAGCGGTGGCGTGGGGGCGACTGCGCTAAACGGCAGCTACTGCAGCCGGTCGACGACGACCAGCATGACGAGCATCCCGATGCAGGTGCCAGTGACGAGGGCGATACGCCGCAACTCCGCCAGCAGGTACGGGGCCTCGCGTTCGACGATGCGGGCCGGCCGGCTCTGGGACTGCCGACGCTCAGACCCCGCTGGAGCCGGCGCCGGGCTGCCCGGCGCATGGGCGTAGGTAGGGCTCGGGGGGAGCGAACGACGGCCCAGGGGGCCTCGGGTCGTGGGACGCCTCGGCATGTGTTCCTCCGAGGGACAGTGTACCGAGGCGGTGGCTCAGGCGGAATCGGGAGCCTGATTGACCCCTCGGGCGGCGGTGGATACGATCCAGTTCGCTCCACGCGGCCCCGTAGTGTAGCGGCCTAACACGCCACCCTGTCACGGTGGAGATCGTCGGTTCGAATCCGATCGGGGTCGCCATCCTCCTCTCGTCTCGGGTCGACCACTCGACGTTTCCCGCCGACCATGGTTATCGCCTCCCGGGATCCCACATCTGTGGGCTGCAGGATCCATTCGAGGTCTGGCTACATCAACTCGCGGATCTCCAGGGCCGTGAATGGGGTGGCGAGGAGCTCCACCACGGGCGCATATAGCCCAGCCTCGGCAGCCCGCCGCATGTGCGCCGCACGCGCCTCCGCCGACTCCCAGTCCGCGATCTCGACGAGCAAGTCCGGGTTGTCGATGACCTCGTAGCGTGTGCTGCCAAGAAAGCCTGGCTGTGCGGCGCCTTCCGCCGCGACAAGGCCCGACATCAGGTTGACGAGCTCCGAGCGCTTGCCTGGTAAGGCAAGCAGCTCGACGACCACTCTGATAGCCATGGTGCTCCATTCGTATCGCGTCGCGTCGCGGGCGGTGGCCCGCATAGTACCAGCGAGCGAGACGTGACGGGCGGAACGAGTCCATCCGGAGTAACGCTCGGGTAGTATCCTCGGGACGGCGTACTCCACGGATCCGGGACGGCGGCAGGATTTGAACGAATGGTCAGGGCGGAGCACTAGCACATCTGAGGACGTGGAGATCGAGCGGCTCACGGCGGAACTCGGCGAGCGGTTCGGGGGGGAGTTCGAGGGGCTGGTGCGGCAGATGGGGTTGCTGCGTGAGGAGCACCTGCGCGAGCTCCTCGACGCGGGTGCGGAGGAGCAGGAGCATCTGGCGATGGCGTGGATGCGGGCTGCAACACTGCTCGAGGCGGAGTGGGAGGCGCAGGCGCGGCGCCAGGGCGGCGGCCATGAGATGACGCTGGCGCGGTACCTCGAGATCCGGTTGCCATCGCCGCGGCGGGCGCTGGAGGCGCAACGGTATGCGCAGCAGCAGAAGGCGTCGGCGCAGGCGTCCGAGGGCGCCCCACTGTCGGCGCGGGAGCGCGGGTCGGCGCAGCGGCGGATCCGCCTCGAGGCGGCGATCGGCGAGGCGCGCGAGGCGATCCGGCGAGTGGACGCGATCGACCGGCTGGAGCCGTCGGACCGGCAGGCGATCGTGCAGCAGCTCGAGGAGTTGATTTCGGTGATCTCACGGCGGCTGAACCCGTAGATGCCCGCCCGTCCTCGAGGGGCCGACCTACCCTGGTGGCCTGACCTACCTCGACTCTATCGTTATGTCTCTTCGAGATGTTTCACGTGAAACATTCGTGGTTGCTTCGAGTGTTCTCGAGGCAGATTTCGCGCCCCATCGGTCACAGAGGCCCAGGGCGGCTGTCAAGGGGGAAATGGCACTCAGGGGCGGCCGGGGCGGCGCGGGCGGAGGACGAAGTTGGCGAAGGTGAGGAAGGTGCGGGCGCGCCGCAGGGGCGACGGGCGGGGGCTCGCGAGGTCGGCGGCGACGGCGGGGAGGGCGCGGAAGCGGTCGCGGAAGCCGCTGAGGACGGGGTAGCCGTGGCCGGGGAGGCCGATGTCCCCGACCCGCGGGGAGAGCTGACGGAGCGACCGCATGTAGCCTCGATGGCTGTCGTTGGCGAGGCGCATGCTGCGGACGAGGCGGTCGTGGTAGCTGATGCAGAGGTCGCCGACGAAGGTGGCACCGGTCTCGGTGGCGATGTAGCAGATGGTGCCCGCGGTGTGGCCGGGGGCGGGGATGGCGAGGATGCCCGGGGCAACCTCGGTCTCGGCGTCGACGGGGCGGGCGACGGGGACGGGGCGATGCGAGCCGCCGATGCCGAGCAGCATGCCGATGGGGCGGCGGATGAGGGCGGGCGGGGACCAGTCGCGGGCGAGCGTGGTGACGCCCTCGGCGGTGGTGTGGCAGTCGCCGAGTCCGGCGACGACGGGAGCGCCGAGCAACTCGACGAGGGACGCGGCGGCGCCGGTGTGGTCGACGTGACGGTGGGTCAGGAGGATGGCGCGCACTCGGCCCTCGAAGCCGAGCGCGTGCACCTGGTCTCGGATGACACGGCCATTGGAGCCGAAGCCGGTGTCGACGATGACCGCGCCGTCATCGAGGGTGCGCTGGAGGTAGACGTTGCAGCCTCGGGTGCGGTCGAGCCACCAGAGTCCGGGGAGGAGTTGGTCGGGCACGGGGTTGGCTGGCTCCTCGGAGCGATGGCTCAGGTGCAGCGCTTTGCCGGCATCGCGCTTCACTCCCGCCTCCCTCCGGGAAGGGGTCAGAGACAGGGCCGGAGGCGACGGAGGCCGGCCGGGGGGCCGAGCGCTCCTCTCACTTCGACAGGCGGAGGAGGTACGGTCAAGACGAGGGCGCGCGGGTGGCGGCTATCATGCCTCGAAACGGCGTGACGGAGGGGGCGGCGGGGTGAAGATCGGGGTGCACCTGAGCTGGGATACGCCGGACGACTGGGCGAGCGCGGCGCGGTTCGCCGTGGAGGCGGAGCGGCTGGGGGTGGAGTCGATCTGGACGGGCGAGGCGTGGGGGTGGGACGGGGCGACGCCGTTGGCGTACGTCGCGGGACAGACCTCGAGGGTGCGGCTGGGGACGAGCATCCTGAAGATCGGGGCGCGGACGCCGGCGCTCACGGCGATGACGGCGCTGTCGCTGGCCTCGATGTCGGGGGACCGGTTCGTGTTGGGGCTGGGGACGAGCACGCCGCAGATCATGGAGGGCTGGGACGGGGTGCCGTTCGAGGCGCCGCTGCGGCGGACGCGCGAGCTGGTGGATCTGGTGCGGCTGATGATGAGCGGCGAACGCGTGGCGTACGCGGGGCGGGTGTACCAGGCGCCGCTGGCGGGGGACGCGCGGCCGATGCGGTCGAGCGCGCCGCCTCGGCGGGTGCCGATCTACATCGCGGCGGTGGGGCCGCGGAACCTGCGGCTGACGGGGGAGATCGCGGACGGGTGGATCGGCAACTGTTTCGTGCCGGAGACGGGGTCGGCATTCCTCGACCATCTGCGCGCGGGGGCGGAGCGCGCGGGGCGGTCGCTGGCGGACCTCGAGCTGCAGGCGCCGGTGACGCTGGAGTTCGACGACGACCTCGAGGCGGTGACGAAGCGGCACGCGCGCGGGTATGCGTTTACGTTCGGGGCGATGGGCGCGCCGGAGCGGAACTTCTACGTGGCGGCGTTCGCGCGGCAGGGGTTTGAGGTGGTGCGGGAGGTGCACCGGCTGTGGCTGGAGGGCCGGCGCGAGGAGGCGCAGGACCTGGTGCCGCCGGAGCTGGCGTGGCGGACGAATCTCCTCGGCACGGACGCGACGGTGAAGGAGCGGCTGCGGGCGTACCGCGGCGCGGGCATCGACTCGCTGCGCGTGGGGTTGCGGGGGGCGAGCAACCGGGAGCGGCTGGGGGACCTCGAGCGGTTGCTGGGGCTGGTGCGGGAGGTGGAGGGGGAGGGCTCGTAGGGCGCGCCGCCGCCGGAGCGGCCCGCTGCGCGGGCCGGTGTGGGCGGGCCGCTTCGCGGCCCGACTGTTGTTTTTCGGAAGGCCCACCCTCCCGCCCTGGAAAGGGGGCGAAGCCGGGCGAAGCCCCCTTTGGATCCCCGCTTCTCGGAGGGCTGGACTGGGTGGGATCGGGCGATGCACGGGTGATCGGGGCGGCTGACCGCTCCGTCTAGCCTCGTGGTGTTGCCCATTCAACCGACCAGCCTTCTAGCTTCCGCCCCGATGCCCCGCCATGCACTGGATGGAGTTCGAACGCTTCCTGCCGCGTGAGTCGCTCGGCAGCCTGTTGATAACGCAGGCGGAGCGTTAGGTGCAGTGTCTTGGCCGTCACCTCGTACCACTCGTCGCGCATGTACTCAGGAACCCCGTACTCGGATGGATCGAGTCCACGGGCCAGCACGACTCCGTGCAGGTCACGAGCTATCGCGGATTCCAGGGTGTCGGGATCCGCTGGTGTGCTAACCGTCGAGGTGTCTCCGGACGCGAGGCGTTGGATCACCATCGGCGTGAGTCTGCACCGCCGACGGGTTGGGAGATGGAACCAACGGAGTCGGCGGGCGCTAACGCTGGCATCGATCGTGAGGTGTGTCACCGGGCCGGCGCCATCATTGGCTACATCGATTCGCAAGAAGCTCCTCGATCGCCGCGCAAACCTGATCTCCGTGTCCACCCGCGGGTGGGGTCGGAGGATGGGCTTGAACTCCTGAGAGTACGCCCGTTTCGTGTAGCGATACGTCGCCCATCCCAACCCCAAGGTCGTCAAAAGCGAGATCACCGCGACGATGAGATCGAGCGTGTCGATTCTGTCGCTGAACGACACTGCAACGCTCCTCCGGTCCGGATTCCAGAAGCGGCACGCGGCACACCGACGCCCCGAAAGGTGACGGCCTGGCAGCGCGCAGGATCCGCGCTCAGGGGAGAAGTTACCAGCTGACGGCAGAGTAGATTTCGCGGAGGAAGCGGCTGGGGCGGGTGGCGAGGAGTTCGGTGTGGGGGAAGCCGGCCTCGGAGGCGAGTTCGCGCCACCGGTCGTAGGGGATGGGGTGGGGGACGGCGGGGTTGCCTCGGTGGATGTTGTATTCGACGAGGAGGATGCGGCCGTCCGGCTTCAGGTGGCCTCGGAGGAGGCGGACGACGGCGAGCGGGTCGGGCTGGAAGTGGAGCGAGTTGGCCATGAGGAGGCCGTCGAGGGGCGGGAGGGCCATGCGCTCGAGGTCGCGCGGGCTCGTGAAGTCGGCAATGTGGGTGGTGGCGCGGACGTCGGGGAAGCGGGCGCGCATGGCCTCGGCGTTGCGGCGGAGGGCGCCGGCGTCGCGGTCGATGGCGTGGATGTCCGCGCCGGGGCCGAGGAGGTCGGCGAGGGCGAGCGTGAATGCGCCCCAGCCGGCGCCGAAGTCGGCCCAGACACGGGGCTCCTCGGAGGGGCCTTCTCGGGCGGGGATGGCGCCGCGGAGGAGGGCGACGTGGTCGTCGTGGTCCAGCGGGGTCAGTCCTCGGAGGGTTCGCGGGGGGTGGTGGGGTCGGGGATGCCGAGGAGGCCGCGGAAGTAGTCGCATTCGCCCATGTGCTGGTGGAACTGGCGGATGGCGGTGTCGATCGCGGTGAAGGCGTACTGGGGCGGCGCGCCCTCGGGGGTGGGGAGGGGGGCGTCGAGGTCCGCGTCCTGCATCGTGGCGAGGTGGTCGACGTAGGCGCGGGAGACGGCGGCGGCGTAGTCCTCGAGGAGCTGCCTGCTGGCGGGGACGGCGTCGACCATGGCCTGGGTGTAGCCGGTGCCGATGCCGATGCCTCGGGAGCCGAGGCCGCGGGGGTCGTAGCCGGTGCGGTCGCGGAAGCCGGTGATGTGCCAGACCTCGAGGTCGGGGGTGACGCCTCGGACGCGGCCGAGCTGCCAGTCGCAGGCGCGGAGGCAGTGCCAGACGATGAAGCCGATGTGGTTGGCGCGGGGGGCGGGGCGCCAGACGAGTTGCTCCTCGGTGAGGCCGTCGAGGCGGCGGGCGAGGAGGGCGGGGACTGCCTCGGCCTGGGTGGTGATGTAGGCGATGGCGTTCATTTTGTGGGGCCTTTCGGGAGCGGTGGGGCTCGACAGTCTCGATACTCACCCGGCGTCGAGTCTGGAAGCAGCGGTGCCTAACTCGTCTAGCGAAGCATCGTCGTTTCGCCAGATTCGGCGGTACCAATGAACTCGTGCTTGAGCCGATCCACCGTGTGGATCCACTTCGACGTCACGGGACGGCACACGGTGTTCTGATTGCCGAAGAAGCCTACTTCCGAGACGGCCTCCGCGAGTGGGCGCGTCGCAATCCACTCGACGGGGACGATGAATTCGCCTTTGTCCTCGTCGCCTACGGACGCGCGATGATAGTCGGCTTTCGCCACATCGAGAAACGGACGCCGGACCCCGTCGGCGTCAACAAAGAACTCGTTCACGGGCACGGCGGGCCCTCTGACGCGTCCGACGCCCACGTATCCAACACGGGGGATGTTGACCCAAATTGTGCTTTCGGTCGTCAGCAGGCGGAGGGTTTTGGTATACCATGCACCGCCTCCGGCCGAGATGAAACCATAGCGCACTGCTTCATCCCAATCTCGGGACGAACCGTGGCCGAAGGAAACGTAGTACTCGCGGTTCCATTCGACTTTCGGTCCAGAGTCTCGAGGAGTCGCTCTGGTCTCCGTCTCGATAGGATCGATCAACCACGACCTGCTCAGGTATTGGTTCGGGCCGTCAGAGAAGACCTGGAAGAAGATGATGTTCACCGGGACGTCCATCTCGTTCAAGTAGTTCACGATTCTTTCTGTACTCGCATCGAGTACGGAAGCGACGATTACGAGTTGGTGGGCGCCGTTGAGCTGCTCCTCGTCGAGGTCGACACCAAAGTGATCTCGGAACCTGTCTCCGAGCGAACCACCATTCGAAAAACCGTCGTAGATGCTGGCCAAGCGGTCAGGCGTCAGTTGACGAGCCCACGAAGCGTAGTCCAGTCCCTGCGCCACTACTTCGCGCGGCGTCTGATTGCGTTTGAGCTCGATCACGATGAGCTGCGCATCGACATTCAAGGCCAGAAGGTCAATGAACCCGCCATGGTCGGTGCGGACTTGCCGGCCGATCAGTAGCCAACTCTCTGAGAGTATCGATGGATCGGCGGCGATCATGTCCTCAAGAAGCGACTCACGCCCCAGGGACGACACCACCAGCGGCTCAGGCGGGGAACCGACTCTCCAGATCGCATGTCGTACCGGCATGTCCTTGCCTTTCGGGCGTTGGCCCTAACTCAAATGGTGCACCTTCGGGAGGGCGTAGACCGGCGTTGCCAGGCCCTCGAAGCGGGCTTTGAGCTGGAGGGCGAGGTACTTCGAGTAGAGGCGGGACTGGGCGAGGTTGCCGCCGTGGAACCAGAGGCCGGGCTGTTGGGTGGGTTTCCACATGTTGCGGAGTTCGCCTTCCCAGGGGCCAGGGTCGTAGGCGGTGCCGGAGCCGAGGCCCCAGACTCTGCCGACGCGGTCGGCGACGTCCTGTGAGATGAGCTTCGCGGCCCAGCCGTTCATGGAGCCGTAGCCGGTCGCGTAGACGACGAGGTCGGCGGGCAGCTCGGTGTGGTCGGTGAGGGTCACGGAGCGCTGGTTGAGGCGCTCGATGCCGACGTGCGTGCGGAGTTTGACCTCGCCGCGGACGACGAGGTCGGAGGCGCCGACATCGATGTAGTAGCCGGAGCCTCGGCGGGCGTACTTCATGCCGATGCCGCTTTCGTCCTCGCCCCAGTCGAGGAGGAAGCCGGCGGCCTCGAGGCGGGCGTAGTAGGCGGCCTCGGCGGCGCGGAGGCGCTTCGTGTTCTCGATGGCGGGGGCGACGGCCAGCGCGTGGGGCATCGAGGCGGCGATGAGGTCGGCCTGGTCGGTGGAGATGCCGCGGTCGACGGCGTCCTGGGAGTAGAGGCCGGTGCCGCCGCGGCCGCCGGGGACGACGGTGGTGCCGGAGCGCTGGACCATGGTGATGCTGGCGGCGTCGTGCTCCCAGAGGTCCTGGGCAATGTCGTGGGCGGAGTTGTTGGCGCCGAGGATGACGGTGTGCTTGCCTCGATACGCAGCGGCGGTGCGGTACTGGCTCGAGTGGTAGACGTCGCCCTCGAAGGTGTCGGCGCCGGGGATGTCGGGCATGTTCGGGAGGCCGGACATGCCGGTGGCGAGGGCGAGGTGGCGGGGGCGGAGGACGGTGCGCTCGCCCTCGCGGTCCACGACGACGGTCCACTCCGCCGCCTCGGGGTCGTAGCGGGCGCTCAGGCATTCGGTGGTGCACCAGAGGTTGAGCTCCATGAGGGTGGCATACGCCTCGAGCCAGTCGCCCATCTGATCCTTCGGGGTGTAGACGGGCCAGTGGGCGGGGAAAGGGAGGTACGGCATGTGGTCGTACCAGACGGGGTCGTGGAGGGTGAGCGAGTCGTAGCGGTTGCGCCAGGAGTCACCGGCGCGGGCGTTGCGCTCGACGATGAGGGTGGGAACGCCGAGGCGCCGGAGGCGCGCGCCGAGGCCGAGGCCACCCTGGCCGCCGCCGATGATGACGACGTACGGCTGGACGGCGATCCCCAGCTCCTCGCGTTCGCGGGCGCGGCGCTGGGCCCAGGTGACGCGCTCCTTCGTCGCGCCGAGCTGCACGCCGAGCTCGCGGTTCGCGCCCTGGCGTTCCTCGAAGCCGGTGAGCTCCTCGAGGGTGGTGAACAGGGTCCAGGCCCTGCCGTCGCGGAGGCGGACGTGAGCGCAGCCGCGGCCCACGGCGGTCTCGAAGCGGAGCCACGCCTCGACGAGGCCGTTGGCCTCGGTGGGCTCGCCGTCGAGGGTCCAGTTGGCGGGGGTGACGTCGGGGAGGCGGGCGTCGAGCATCGCGCGGACGGCCTCGGGGCCCTCGAAGGTGGCGATGTTCCAGCTGAAGGCGACTAGGTCGCGCCAGTGGCAGTCGTCGGTGAGGGAGTCGAGGGCGGCGCCGACGTTGCGGCGTGTGAGCGCGCCGCTGAAGTTGGACAGCCAGGCGTTGACCTCGTCCGTGGTGCTCATTGGAACCTCCCTGCCCGCGCGTGCCGATGGTAGCGCGTGGGGGCAGGGAGGCGGGAGCGGACGGAGTTGGTGGGCCTCGGATGTTGAGGGAGGCACGGTGACCGTGCCTCCCTCCCGAACCCGCGGGCGCCGTGGATCGACTGCGAGCTAGCCGATCCAGCTGACGTGCTGGAGCACCAACTGCTCGGCGACCCAGATCGCGCCTAAGGACATCGCCATGAAGGCGAGGCTGGTCGCGGCAAGCCGCAAGAGACGCAGAGCGGTCACTGTGCCACCCCCAGTGCGCGTGCCAGCGGAGGTAGCCTCCGGAGCACGGCATAGTCAAACACGATGATGCTGACGAGGGCCATTCCCATCAGCGGGAACAGCATCCCCAGCGTCGTTGTGATGGTGAGCAACCCGACGAGCGCGGAGCGCGAGTACACGCGGCGGGGCGCGCCGAGTCCAGCAGGCCGACGTTTCACCCACATCACCACCGCAGTGCCTATAGACACGAGTAGCGACAGCGTGGCGACGCCCATCAGGATCTGGCTCAGAATGCCCCATTCCCTTCCCTCGTGGAGGGAGATGCCCCAATCGGTGGCTTTCGCCATCAAGCCGAACTGCGAGAACGGGACGTCCGCGAGCGGCTCGGCGGTGTACTGATCGATGTACGCGTACCGCTCGTCGAATGCGCTCTGGTTCGCGCGCGGACCGTCCGGGAACTGAGCGGCGTTGTAGCTATCAGTCTCGTCTGCCGGGAAGAAGATGGTGTATCCGGGCTGGAATCCCATCGTCTCCACGGACGCGACGATTGCATCGAGCGGCGCGCCGTCCGCCGCATTCCAGGCGAGTCCCTGCGAGTGGTTTGCGTGTCCGCCGGAGGGCAATGCGGGTAGGGCGCTCTGTGCCCAGGAGCGCCCGCCTTCGCCGTTCACGTCGCCGACCGTCTGCGAAGGCACGCCGTCGAAGATCTCCGCGGGATAGCTCGCGCCGATGGCATTGATGACCTTTCCATACGAAGGCCCCCAGACGCCGGCCCACGCGAGCCCGGTGAGGAGGAAGAACGCGAGGGCCGGCACGAACACGATGCCAGTGATGGCATGCATGTCGCGCCAGCGCGCGCGTGTCTTCACGTCGAGGCGGGGGATGAGCGTGCCTCGAAGGGACCGTCCAGCGCGCCCGCGAGGCCACCAGAGAAAGACGCCGGTGACCAGCAGGAGGACGGTAAACGACGCCACGAGTTCGACGAGCCGGTCGCCCCACTTCTCGTCACCCAGCCACGCGGCACTGATGAGGGAGCCGTGTACCTGGACGGCGATCTGCGAGGGATCGAACGCGTTGTTCTTCGAGCCGACGATGTCGCCCGTATACGGGTCGACGTACACGGTCCGACCGGCCGGGAGAAATCCCCCGGTCCCGCCGTTGTCGAGGTAGAACTCGGTCGCCCGATCCTCGGCGACCGGCGGCACCACCGCGACGACGGGCTCGTCCGGGAAGCGTGCCTGCACATGCTCAAGCTGTTCCTGGTAGGACACGACGGAGTCTGCAGGTTGTACGGTCCTCGTATCTCCGTAGACCAGGCCATCGATCTGCGGTTTCAGCAGATATACGAGGCCGCTGAGGGACAGCAGGATGAGCACGGGGATCACGAAGATCCCGATGTAGAAGTGCCAACGCCACACCGCGCGGTAGAGCGCGGAGCGGCCCTCGACGGCGGCCCGATCGGCGCCCTCGGTTTCACTGCCGGCTGGTTGTTCAGGTAGCGGCCCTCCCGGGCCCGCAACGCTCACATGTTCCTCCATGGTCGAGGCGCGCGCGCACTCAGCACCGGCTACCGCCTCAAGAGGCGGCGCGGGCGGTTGCTCAAGCGCGCCGGGCGAGTGTCAGGGGCTCGCGGGGGATCGTCCCCCGCGGCGCTAGGAGATGGAGCGCGGTGGCGGGGTGAGTGGAGCCACGACGCGACCGGACCAGCTACCACATCCGCCGCAGTCGGATGCAGACTCGCACCCACACGCCACCGCCATCGAGAACTGCGATTGCAGCACGACGTGCGGAACCGCTGACCCGACACCGGCCGAGTCGCTGCCGGTACAAACGACCACCGGGCGGGCGGCGTCGGCGACGTCCTGCGCGGACGGCTGACAGGATGGACCCCGTGATCGGCCGTTACCCGTGTCCCAGGAGTGGGTGTGGGGAGGGACGACTCCCACAAGCGTGAGATGCCGGTGGTCCGGCGCCTGCGGGGCTCCCGGAATCACTGGCAGCAGCGTCGACTGGAGCAGCAAGCATCCCAGCGCCAGCAGCAGGAGCCAGTGACCGAGGGCGCAAACTGTTGACGCCTTCACGGAGAGGACAACCCCGGACGGATGGGCGCACACGCGGCTGACAGTAGCATGCGGCGCGGCTAGCGGGACGACCGCGAGCCGGGCCCGCGTCACGCACGCTCATGGCGGCTGGTGGCGCTCAGTAGTACCTCCCCGCCCGCGCGCGCAGATGGTAGCGCGCGCGGGCAGGGAGGCGGGAGCGGCGGAGGCTAGCGGAGGCCTTTCGCGACGGCCTCGAGGCGGTCGAGGGAGACTTGCATGCCTTCCTCCATGCCGGAGGCGATCACCATGTCGCGGTGCGCCTTCTCGGCGTAGACGGCGACGGCGGTCATGGTGGTGACGCCGTCGCGCTCCTCGAGGGTGATGGTGTTGAGAGCGGCTGCGGCCTCGGGGTCGCCGTCCTCGAAGCCTTCATAGACCTCGGTGTAGACGAGGCGGCCGGGCGGGTCGATCTCGCGGAACTCGCCATGGAAAGCGACCTCGAAGCCCTCGGCTTCGCGGGTCATGTAGCGCCAGCGTCCGCCGACGCGGAGGTCGATCTCGCAGACGAGCCACTCGGACGTCTCAAAGCCCCACCAGCGCTTCACGAGGTCGGGGGTGGTGTGGGCCTGGAAGATGAGCGAGGCGGGAGCGTCGAACTGCCGGGTGATGACAATCTCGCGGTCGGAGGGGAGGGTGACGACGGCGGAGCCGCGACGGTCGATGGCATTGGTCATGGTGAATCCTCCTCGGTGCGGTCCGATTGTGGTGATGCTGACTGGAGCTCGGCGAGCAGGTTGTCGAGGCGGTCGAGGCGGGCGTTCCAGGTGCGTTCGTACGCGCGCACCCAGTCGTGGACCGGCTTCAGGGCGGGGCCGTGGACGCGGTACCAGCGACGACGGCCCTCGGAGCGCACGCGGACGAGGCCTACCGTCCGGAGCACGCCGAGATGTTTCGAGACCTGAGGCTGGGAGAGGCCCGACCGCTGGACGAGGTCTCCGACGGTGCATTCCTCGAGTCCGATGGCGTCGAGGAGATCGCGGCGCGCCACCTCGGAGATGGCGTTGAAGACATCGGCGGTGGTTGCTGCGCGAGCCATGGCCGGAGTTTATATTCCGATATCGACATGCGTCAACCTCGAGTGCCGCGTGGGGGCATGTTGGATCACTGACTGGTGCGGCTCGCCATGTTTTCGCGCCCCGTCGGACGCCCGCTCCCTCACCCCTGTCCCCTCTCCCACTGCGTGGGCGAGGGGGACGTTCGCGGAGCGGCTCTGACTGGATCGAAAGGTGGCTCTGGGTGGTGCGCGGGGCGGCGGAGAGGCCGAGGCTGGGCCACGATCTGCCGCTGGGCGACGGCTTCGCGGGCATCACTGCTGTGATAGATTGCTCGCCGATTGAGGGTGAAGCGAAGGAGTGAGCAGGTGGGCAGCTACGAGCATGTGCTGTACGAGGTGGACGCGCCGGTGGCGACGATCACGCTGAACCGGCCGGCGCAGATGAACGCGCTGTCGCGGCCGCTGGAGGCGGAGATCCACGAGGCGCTGGACGAGGCGGCGGCGGACCCGCAGGTGCGCGCGATCATCCTGACGGGGAGCGGACCGGCGTTCTCGGCCGGGTATGACCTCGGAGGGGACCGGCCGGAGGTGCAACGGCACCGGGACGTGCTGAACCGGTGGGTGGAGACGGACTGGCGGCACGGCCAGCAGATGATGCACATCATGGAGCTGTCGAAGCCGGTGATCGCGGCGGTGAACGGGTGGTGCCTCGGCGGGGGGTTCTGGTACTCGCTGGCGTGCGACATCACGATCGCCTCGGAGCAGGCGACGTTCGGGCAGCCCGAGGTGCGGATGATCTCGAACTCCTCGTTCCTGTTCCCGGCGCTGGTGAGGTGGAAGAACGCGCATCGGTACGCGCTGACGGGGGACCACTTCGGGCCCGAGGAGGCGCTGCGGATGGGATGCATCAACGAGGTGGTGCCACACGAGCGGCTGCTGGAGCGGGCGAACGAGCTCGCGCGGCGGCTGGCTCAGGTGCCGCCCGACTCGGTGCGGATGAACAAGGCGCTGACGATCCACGGGCTGCAGGCGATGGGGCTGCGCAACGGGCTGAACGTGGGGGGATTCATCTCGACGGCGGTGCACTCGATGACGGACGCGGAAGACGTGGAGGAGCTGTACGCGGTGCAGCGGAACGAGGGGCTGCGCGCGTTCCTGCAGAAGCGGGACGGGCCGTTCATCCCGGAGCCGGGCGGGCCGCGGAGCCGGCCTCGCGAGTAGGACCAGGTGTGGGCCTCGGCTGTTACGACCCCGCGGTGGAAGCGGCGACGGGCTGGGGCACGCGGTGGCGCGTGCCCTCAGTCTCGTCGGGCGGGTCCGGCTTGCGGAGGAAGATGAAGCAGAGCGACCCGAGGCCGGCGACGATGGCGAGACCGGTGAAGGCGCGCACGTAGCTGCCGGTGGCATCGAATGCCGCGCCGGCGATGACAGGGCCGGCGATGATGCCGACGGTCACGACCATCGAGTTGAAGCCTGAGATGACGCCGTAGTTCCGGCCGCCGAAATAGTCGGCGCGGATGGCGGTGGTGAGCGGGATGCGAGCGCCGAAGCCCAGGCCGTTGAGGACGGCGAAGGCGGCGACCATCCAGAGGGCCGAAGCGGCGGCGAGCATGATCAGGCCCGCAGAGCTGAGCACCATGGCGACGACGATGAGCAGCCGCTTGCTGAGGCGGTCCCCGAAGTAGCCGCCGGCAACCTGGCCAAGCACCTGCATGACGGTCATGAGCGTGATCATCCCGGCGGCGGTGCCCAGGGAGTAGCCGAGGCTGTCGCGGACGTGGGCCTGGAAATGGACCATCACCGCGCCGGTGACGAGCAGCGACAGCCCGTGGCCCACGCTGATGAGCCAGAACGCGCGGGTGCGCAGGGCCTGCCGTGCCGTGAAGTTGACCTCGGCGGGGAGACGCATGACCTCGGCGGGATCGGCCGCTGAGGGGGCGCCCGCTGCGGCCTTCGGCCGCGGGGCGGCGCCGTCGACCTCCCAGCCGTACGGCTCGGGATGGTGGCGGAAGAGGAGGCCGATGGGGGCGCCGGCGAGGATGACGGTGACTCCAGAGAGGAACGCCATGCCTCGCCAGCCGAGCTCCTCGAGGCCGAGGACGACGAGCGGCTGGACGAGGCCGCCCGCGGCGAGGCCGAGCATCATGACGGCGAGCGCGGTGGCGCGGCGACGCGAGAACCAGTTCACGACGGCCACGGAGGCGGGGAGGAACGAACCCATCGCGCCGCCGAGGGCGATGACAAGAAACGCGACGTAGAACATCGCCAGGCTGTTGACCTGGCTCAGCATGAGGAAGCCGAGGCCGTGGATGGTGAGTCCGATGATCATCATGCGGCGAGGCCCGAAGCGGTCGACGAACCAGCCGTCGACGGGGCCGAGGAGTCCGGTCTCCACGCGCTGCAGGGCGAACGCGACGGCAAAGGCGGTGCCGCTCCATCCGAAGTCGTCCTTGAGGAGGACGACGTAGGAGCCGAAGGCGTGGAAGAGCAGCGCGCCATTGAGGGCCATGGCGCTGAATCCGCCGACGACCAGCCACCAGCCGTAGAAGAAGGGGGACCGGTGTGCCGGCGCCTCGGAGGGGGGCGACGTGGCCTCGGCGGAACTCATGCGGGCACGATAGCCCATCACGGCGGCAATCCGCACCCGCCGTCGGCGGGGACAAAAGCTGTTCGCGTCGGGCATCCAATCACGAATTTTGTGCGTACCATGATCGTCATCGACTGCCTCGGGGGGTTTCGAGGGGTCGGGAACAAGGGCACAGGGAGGGAGCGCGACGGGATGGAGAACGAACTGCGGGAGTGGGGAGCGTCGGCGTTGCTGGGGCGGCGGACGTTGCTTCGCGGGTCGGTGCTGGCGGGCGCAGGTCTGGCGACGGCGGCGCTGATCGGGTGTGGCAGCGACGATGATGACGGGGACGAGCCGGCGGGCGCCGAGCCGACCACTGCTGCGAGCACGCAGACGGGGCCGGGCGAACTGGTCCAGGACGCGAACCTGCCCTACCCGTTCAACTTCCCGGACCCGGCGACTGAGCCGAAGCCGGGCGGGGTAATGCGCGTGGCTGCCACGTGGGACGTTGCGGACATCGACCCGACGATCTCGGCGGCGGGCGGGACGGTGACGATCCCGAACATGTTCTACAACCGGCTGATCGGCATCAAGCGAGGGCCGACGGCGGACGTCTTCGATGCCCCGATCTTGGAGCCGGAGCTGGCGAAGTCCTGGGAGCGGACGCCGGACGGGCTGACATTCACGTTCAAGATCCAGGACGGGATCAAGTGGCAGAACCTCGATCCGCTGAACGGCCGGCCGTTCGTGGCGGCGGACGCGGCGTACGCGCTCGAGCGGTACTCGAAGACGGGCGCACATCAGCAGTATTACGCGAACGTCGCGGGGTTCGAGGTCGTCGATGACCTGACGTTCAAGGTGAACATGAAGCGGCCGGTGGTCGACTTCCTGAACCCGCTGGGCAGCAACAAGCAGACGATCTTCCCGAAGGAGCTGGTGGACGACGGGACGATCAGCAAGCGCGGCATCGGCACGGGGCCGATGATCCTGAAGGAGATGACCCCTGGGACGCGGGTGGCGTTCGACAAGAACCCGGACTACTGGGAGAAGCAGGTGCTCCTGGATGGATTCGAGTTCCGGATCATGCCGGACCACGCCTCGCGGCTGGCGGCCTTCCGGGCGGGTCAGATCGAGTACGCCTACGCGGTCGTGTCGACGTTCTCAGACATCGACAGCCTGAAGAAGACGAACCCGGACATCCAGGTGAACCTGCTGCCGGCGTTCGCCACGCTGGCACTGGCGTTCAACAACTCGAACCCGAAGTTCACGGATGTGCGCGTGCGCCGCGCTGTGTCGCTGGCGATCAACCGCGACACGATGTTGCAGCTGATCTACGAGGGGTTCGGGACGAAGACCCACGCGATCCCGTGGACGTATCTCTTCGCCGAGGAGCCGACCATCGAGAGCGGGGCGCTTGGGAAGTGGGTGAAGCACTCCGTCGCGGAGTCGAAGGCGCTGCTCGAGGCGGCGGGGGTTCCGGACCTGTCCTTCAACAACGTCTTCTACAACTACACGACGGCGTACGAAAAGATCCCGGAAGTGATTCTCCCGATGCTCCGGGAGGCCGGCATCACGATGACCGGCGGGAAGACCGACTACACGACGTTCAACTCCCAGTGGACGGGGCGGAAGCTGGCCGAGTTCTCGACCTCCGGGTGGCTGACGACGGGGTTCGACGCGGACAACTACTTCTACGGGCAGGTGCACTCGAAGTCGACGGGGAACCGCTCGCAGTTCGCGGACCCGGACATCGACGCGTGGGCGGACGCGCAGCAGGTGGAGCTGAACCCGGACAAGCGCAAGGAGATCTGGCGCAAGATCTGGGACAAGGAGCTGGACATGATGTACCGGCCGCCAACCGTGAACGGGTTCACTCCCGAGGTGTATCAGCCCTGGATGCGCGGCATCCGCTGGACGGGCTCCGCGCCGGGCGACAACTCGTCCTACTACAACTGGGGCGACCAGGTGCATTCCGGCTGGCTGGACAAGTAGCGCGATTCCTCGACGGAGTTGCAGGGAGGGCCCCGGTCGTACGACCGGGGCCCTCTGCTGTGCCGGGCGGGTGGCCCCAGGCCGACCACATCAACGCGTGTGATATAACGGTGGCCCACTGTGTCCTCGAGGGGAGGCGGAGATGCCAGGGCCGTTGCACGGGATCAGGGTGTTCGAGGTGTCGCAGATCGTGGCGGGGCCGTACTGCGGACTGAACCTGGCGGACCTCGGGGCGGACGTGGTGAAAGTGGAACCACCGGCGGGCGAGGGCATCCGGGCCTCGGGCGGGTTCATCCCGGGCGAGAGCAAGGGGTTCCACGCGCTGAACCGGGGGAAGCGGTCGCTGGTGCTCGACCTGCAGTCTCCAGACGCGCAGGCGCTCGTGCACCGCATCATCCCGAACTTCGACGTATTCATCATCAACGCGCGGGTAGGAGTGCCGGAGCGGCTGCACGTGGACTACGAGACGCTGCGGACGTTCCGGCCGGACCTCATCTACTTCGAGAACACGGGGTTCGGACGGCGGGGGCCGTACGCCAAGGCCTCGGGGTCGGACGCGGTGGCGCAGGCGTACTCGGGGCTCCTGGCCGGTGACGGGAAGGTCGACGAGTACGGGGCGCCGGAGATCATCACGGCGACGGCGCCGGCGGACTTCCACGCGGGCCTCGCGGGGGCGATGGCGATCTCGGCGGCGCTGTATCACCGAGAACGCACAGGGCAGGGGCAGTTCATCGAGACGTCCTTGCTGCAGGCAGGACTGGCGCTGCAGGCGACACGCATCGGGCGGCTGCCGGTGATCGATGTGGCGACGACCGACGTCATGATGGAGCGCGTGCGGAAGGTGCAGTCGGAGGGCGGGTCATACCGGGAGCAGATCGCGGCGCGGGGAAGCATGTTCGACCAGTCGGGGCGAGCGGCGGCGCGGCTGTTCTACGGCGGGTACGCGGTGAAGGACGGGGGCGTGATCCTCGGAGCGCTGACGCCACTGAACCGGCAGCAGATGCGCAAAGCGATCGGGATCGAGGACGACCCGACGGCGGACCCGGAGTTCAACTCGCTGGACCCGGAGAACAAGAAGCTGGTCGACCTGATGCTCGAACGCGTGCGGGGGATCATGTTGACGAAGACGATGGACGAGTGGGTGGAGGCGTTCGCGGCGGTGGGCGCGCCGATCTCGAAGGTGAACTACCCGGAGGAGATGGCGGACGACCCACAGGTGGAGGCGATGGGGTACATGATCGACCTCGAGCACGAGTTGACGGGACCCGAGCGCACGACCGGACCGATCGTGTTCATGTCCGAGACACCGACGGGCTCCTCGATGCCGTCGCCGCCGCTGGGCCGGCACACGGAGGAGATCCTGCGGGAACACGGCATCGAGGAGGGCGAGATCGCGCGGCTGCGGGAGGCGGGGGCGGTCGGCTAGGGACGGCATCGGAACGCTCTCCCCTAACCTCCCGTGGGCGGGGGCCGGAGAGCGCCGCTCACTTGCCGCTCGCGCGGTGCGGCGGCGCAGTCATGTAGAATCGCGGACGCTTCGACTGCTGCATCTGGACGGGGGCGGTAGATGGCGTTCACAAAGGTCGACCACGTGGCAATGCTGGTCGACGACCTCGAGGTGGGGCGGCACGTCTTCTGCGACGGGTGGGGGCTGGCGATCGACCAGCACCGCTCGCCGTGGCCCGAGGGGCGCGCCGGGACGTACGACGGGGTCACGAGCATCGAGATCCCGATGGGGGAGATGTTCCTCGAAATCAGCCGGCCGAACGACTCGACGAGCGAGGCGGCGCAGTTCGTGGCGCAGCACCGGGCGGGGATGTACCACATCGCGATCGCCTCGGATGACATTCGAGGCGACGTGCGGCGGCTACAGGACCACGGCCTGCGGTTGGCGGGCGAGTGGGGGCCCGGTGGGGTGTTCCTCGACGCGACGACGACGTTTGGGCTGCGGATCAAGATCGTGCCGGAGGAGCATTACTACGTGCACCCCTACTACAAGGGCGACGGCACGATCACAGGGATGGGACACATCGGGGTAGCGGCGCGGAGCATCGAGGAGATGCGCTCACTGTTCGGCCGGGCGTTCCGGCTGCACGAGGACCATTCGGTGGAGCGCGGGGGTGAGCCGCCGGAGGACTTCGACCCGGCCCGGCCTGCCTCGGACCCGGTGCACCTGATCGAGTTCCCGATCGGCGGGACGGTCATCGAAATCAGCGTGCCGACGGCCGAGGGGACAGGAACGGCACGGCTGGTGGCGAACCGCGCGCCCCTCGGCGCGACGTACCATCACATCGCGCCGTTCGCGCCGGACGTGCGCCGGGCGGCGGAGATGGGCACGGCTGCGGGGCTGCAGTTGATCGGGCCGGTGGCCGAGCCGGACCCGAACAACCCGAATCAGATCCTGGTCGCATGGTTCCACCCGAAGACGTGCGTGGGGACGCTGGTGGAGATCTGGGACCGGCCGCCGGGCGCGGAGCACACGCACCCGCACATGGACTGACGGCGCTCCCCCTCCCAGGGGCCGCGCACTGACCTTCGAAGCGTACGAGCTGGAGTGGAGGGTTCCTCGTGATTCGTTCGTTCAATGGCAAGTCGCCGCGCATTCACCCGACCGCGTTCGTGAGCGAGGCGGCGTACGTCGTCGGCGACGTCGAGATCGGGCCGTATTCGAGCGTATGGCCCGGGACGATCATTCGTGGCGACCACCACAAAATCGTGATCGGATCGTACGTGGACATCCAGGACAACTGCGTCGTGCACACAGACAGCGACGCCGTATACGGTGATTATGTCACGCTAGGGCACCATGTGATCTGCCATGCGAAGACGGTGTCGACGCACTGCCTGATCGGGAACGGGGCCGTGGTGAACGGCGATGCCGAGATCGGCGAGTACTCGGTGATTGCGAGCGGTTCGATGATCCTCGAGCGGGTGCAGATCCCGCCGCATTCGTTCGTGACGGGGTCGCCGGCGAAGGTGCTGCGTGAGACCTCGGAGCGGCATCACCAGATGATCCGGGGGATCGCCGAGGGGTACGCGCGAAACGGCCAGGAGTTCAAGGCGGCGGGTCTGGGCGACGTCCCGGCGGAGTTCCTGACCTCGGAGTGAGCGGAGGGGATCCCCTCTCCCACCCGTTCCCGCAAGCGGGGAGACCGGGCGCGATGACTCGATCGTCCGACCCGCGTGGCCGCCACAAGGGGCCGTCTGACCTCGGGTCGCACGTTCCGGGGACCGGGCTCGTCAGTGGGCGGCGGCGAAGGTAGCGCTGGCCTCGGCGGCGGCGAGGGTGGGGCGGCGGATGAGCATGATCGAGACGGCGGCGAGCATCGAGGTGCAGGCGTAGGCGATGAAGACAGGGACGTAGGTACCGGTAGAGTCGAAGACGAGGCCAGCGATGACGGGTGAGCCGACACCGACGGGCATCTGGACGGCGTTGACGAGTCCCGCGATGGTGCCGAACCGTCTCGGTCCAAAGTAGTCGGCGACGACGGCCTGCTGGAGTACGACCCAGGCGGCCTGGCCGAAGGCGAAGGTCACGTAGTAGAGCGGCAGGAGCCAGAGGCGGTCGTCCGACAGGAACGCGAAGACGACCATGCCGAGGGACTGCAGGACGAAGGACGCGGCGAACAGGCGCTTGCGGCCGATGCGGTCGCCGAGAATGCCGGCGGCCGGACGGATCGTGATCTGACAGACGGCGTAGATCACGCCGATCCCGGTGGCCCAGCCGAGTGAGAAGCCGACGTCCTTGAGGTGCGGGATCTGGTGGACGATCCAGCCGAGGATCGTGGCACCGTTGCCCGCCGAGGCCAGGGCGAGCAGGTAGAAGGTCGGTGTGTGTAGCGCCTCGGAGACCGTCAGTCCGGGTAGGACGGCAGCAGCCGTGCCCGCAGCGGGGCGAGGGACAGGGATGCCATCGGGGAACTCGTTCTTCTCCGCGGGGTGGTCCCGCACGACGGTGGCTGCGAGGGGAAGGGAGACGACGGCAACGGCGACGGCGCCGATGACCAGCGTCTCCCGCCAGCCGACCGCGCCGATCAGAAACGCGAGGGCAGGGACGACGAAGTAGCCCGAGCCGTTGCCGGCGTTGAGGATACCCATCGCACGGCCGCGCTTGCGCTCGAACCAGCGCATGAGGACGGCCGAGTAGGGGAGGAAGGAGCCGACGCTCTGGCCGACGGCCATCACGATGCTGGCGGTGTAGTACATCCAGAGCGAGCGGGCCTGGGAGAAGATCAGGATGCCGACGACCAGGATGGCGGTGCCAGAGATCGCCATCTTCCTCGGGCCGAGGCGGTCGACAAGGACGCCGGTGAGGGGCGCGAGGAGTCCCTGCTCGAAGCTGCGGATGGAGAAGCCGAGGGCGATAGCGGCGGTGCTCCAGCCCATCTCGTCCTTCAGCGGGTCGATGAAGATGCCGAAGCCCCAGACGGCGATGCCGGCGCTGAGGAAGTTGGAGAGCGCGCCCGCAAGGGCGATGTACCAGCCGTAGAAGAGGCCACGCGAGCGGCGCGTTGGTGCGGTCGTGGCCTGCACGGGTGGCCTTTCGTCCGGGACGGTCGAGGCAAGCGGCGGTGCGCCGAGGCAGCCCCCGGCGGCTTCGACATGCTACGGCGGAGCGGCGCTGTCGGCGAGCATGCGGATCGTGTAGCGGGGCCGAAGTGTTGCGGACTCGGGCGGGAAGGCTGTACCACACCGGGAACGAAATGGACCGATGAGCTGAGGGGAGCGCAGCCGTGGGTGGGCCGCTGGCCGGAGTCAAGGTGCTGGAGATCACGCAGATCGTGGCGGGGCCGTATTGCGGGATGAACCTCGCGGACCTCGGAGCGGACGTGGTGAAGATCGAGCCGCCGGAGGGCGAGGGGATGCGGCGCATCGGCGGGTTCGCGCCGGGGGAGAGCAAGGGGTTCCACACGCTGAACCGGGGGAAGCGCAGCCTGGCGCTGGACCTGAAGCGCCCGGAGGCGCAGGAGCTGATCCACCAGATCATTCCGCAGTTCGATGTGTTCGTGATCAACTCGCGGGCGGGGGTGGCGAAGCGGCTGCGGCTGGACTACGACACGCTGCGGCAGTTCCGGCCCGACCTCATCTACCTCGACAGCACGGGGTACGGGGCGGAGGGGCCGAGCGCGACGCGCGCGGGGTCCGACATTGTGGCGCAGGGATACTCGGGGTTGATGGCGGGCGAGGGGAAGCTCGACGAGTTCGGGGCGCCGAAGTCGATCTCGTGCACGGCGGTGGCGGACTTCGCCACGGGTCTGGCGGCGGCGATGGGGATCTGCGCGGCGCTGTACCGGCGAGCCACCACGGGCGAGGGCGAGTTCCTGCAGACGTCGCTGCTGCAGTCGGCGCTGTCGATCCAGGCGGGGTCGGTGGCGCGGCTGCCGGTGTCGGACGAGTTGCTGCGACGCCCGATGCTGGACGCGATCGCGGACGCCCGTGCTCGCGGCGCGTCATACGAGGAGATCATCAACATCCGGAACGGGAGCAACTCGGCGACGGGGCAGGCGTTTCGGCTGTACTACAACGGCTACCGGGTGAAGGACGGCGCGGTGATCCTCGGAGCGTTGACGCCAGCGAACCAGGAGCAGATGCGGCGGGCGATGGGGATCACGGACGACCCGAGTGCCGACCCGAACTTCAACGCCCTCGACCCGGAGTCGATCCGGCAGGTCGAGGCGATGGGCGAGCGGATCCGGCAGATCATGCTGACGAAGACGATGGACGAGTGGGTGGCGTTGTTCGACAAAGAAGGCGCGCCGATCTCGAAGGTCAGCCTGCCGGAGGACCTGCCGGACGACCCGCAGGTGCAGGCGATGGGGTACATGTTCGAGCTGGAGCACGAGGCGACAGGGCCGGAGCTGAACGTGGGCCCGGTCGTGCTGGCGCGCAACAACCCGACGGGGTCGCCGCTGCCGGCGCCGGTGCTGGGGCGGCACAGCGACGAGGTCCTCAACGAGTTCGGCCTCGGGGCGGAGCAGGTGGCGTCGCTGCGGGCTGCGGGGGCGGTCGCATAGCGCCCCGGAGCGTGTGATCGCGAACGATGAGGGCGGCCGCCGGGCCGCCCTCATCGCTTGCCGAACGGGCGCCCACTGGCACAGCATCCCGCGACGGCACCTGGACGTGGGATACTCCCGCGCGAATCACCTCGGACGGCGCATGTAAGGAGTGAGCACGTGCGGACGCAGGTCACGCTGTCGACGGACCACCTGATCTACGAGAAGGATGCGGAGAAGAAGCGGGCGTACATCACGTTCAACCGCCCGGAGCGGATGAACGCGATCAGCATGGAGATGAACCGTGGCATCAGCGAGGCCATGGAGGACTTCAACAACGACCCTGAGATGTGGATCGTCATCTTCACGGGGGCGGGCGAGCGGGCGTTCTGCGCGGGGGCTGACCTCGGTAGCACGATCCCGAACGCGACGGCGAATGCGCGGTCGGAGCCGCTGCAGGTGAACGAGCACCGGTCATTCGACCGGGTGTTCAAGCCGATCCTGGCGGCGGTGAACGGGTTCTGCATCGCGGGCGGGCTCGAAATGATGCAAGGGATGGACATCCGCATCGCCTCTGAGAACGCGACGTTCGGCCTGGGCGAGGTGCGATGGGGCATCGTGCCCTCGGGCGGGTCGCACGTGCGGCTGCCGCGGCAGATCCCGTGGGCGTGGGCGATGGAGCTGCTAATGACGGGGCAGCGGATCACGGCGCAGCAGGCGTACAACTGCGGGCTGGTGAACCGCGTGGTGGCGCCGGACCAGCTGATGGCGGAGACGGAGCGGTTCGCGGACATGATCTGCGACAACGGCCCGCTCGCGGTGCGCACGGCGAAGGAGATCGCGGTGCGCGCCTCGATGGGGATGTCGTGGGAGCAGGGCTTCGCGCTGGAGTCCGTGCTCGCGACGCGCGCGTTCGGCAGCGAGGACGCGGTCGAGGGGCCGAAGGCGTTCATGGAAAAGCGGAAGCCGAACTTCAAGGGACGGTAGCGGCGCCCCGCCTCGAACGCGGGTCGAGGCAGGGAGCACCACGCGCGGGTCATCGACGAGGCGCTCCATCGCGAGACGGCGGAGCGCCTCTCACATTCGCTATACAGAGGAAGGCGGCGGCGGTACCGTATGCGCCGTGTGTACCCGTCGCCCCGCGAGCGGGCGATTTGTGTCGAGCCGAACTGAGGGAGGACAACAGTGGCCGGGGTGCTGGACGGACAGGTAGCGATTGTGACCGGCGGGTCGCGCGGCATCGGCCGGGCGATTTCGATCGAGCTGGCGAAGCAGGGCGCGACGGTGGCCGTGAACTACCACTCGAACGCGGACGCGGCGAACGCGGTCGTGAGCGAGATCGAAGGCGCCGGCGGGAAGGCGAAGGCGTACCAGGCGGACGTTTCCGACTACGACCAGTCGAAGGCGATGGTCGAGCAGATCATCGCTGACCTCGGGCCGGTGCGGATCCTGATCAACAATGCGGGTGCGACGGCCGACCGGACGCTCGCGCGGATGACGCCCGACGAGTGGCGGAAGCCGATCGCGACGAACGTCGACAGCCTCTACAACATGACGAGCAGCGTGTGGCGCTCGATGGGCGAGGCGGGCGGCGGCCACGTCGTGAACCTGTCGTCGATCGTCGGCCAGACGGGCCGCGTCGGCCTGGTGAACTATGGCACCTCGAAGGCGGCGGCGATCGGGTTCACCCGGGCGGCGGCGCGCGAAGGCGCGCGCACCAAGATCCAGGTCAACGCGGTGGCACCGGGGTTCATCGACACCGACATGATCAGCAGCCTGGACGAGGAGGCGCGCAAGCGCCTCGAGGGCGAGACGCTCATCGGGCGGCTGGGCAACGCGCAGGAGATCGCGGCGGTCGTGCGGTTCATCGTGTGCGAAGGCACGTACATGACGGGCGCCGTGCTCGACGTGAACGGCGGTATGTTCATCGGGTAGCAGGGCTGCAACGGCACCCAGGAACGGGCCCCCGGCAGTGCCAGGGGCCCGTTTCGTGTGCCTCGGAGAGCTGGCGCCCAACTCCGCGGTCGTGGCCGCCGTTCCTCCCGCGTCGCGGCCCGTTCTACACAGAAGACCTCTCATCGCGGATTCGTTACACCTCGCGGCCGGCGAGCAAGTCGCAAGCCTGGCGTGATACCGACGGCGTGGGCGTTAGCGGCGCGGGGCCTCCGACGTGGGATGGTGCGTGGAAGCCGCCGAGGGAGGGTGGCCGGGAGAGGAGATCGAGGATGCTGGGTCTGTTGCTACTCGCGGTGCTGTTGCTGCTGCTGTTCGGGGTGCTCGGGGTCTCGGTGAGCCCGCTGTTCTTCATCCTGCTGGTCGTGGTGCTGGTGCTGGCGCTGGGTGGAGGTGTGTACGGCGGACGCGGACGCGGCTGGTACTGATCGACCTCACGCGTGCGAGACTCCGGAGAGCCGGCCCTCGGGCCGGCTCTTCTGCGTGCTCGCGACCCGGCGGGCGACCCGAGCTCTGCATCCACGATCGTTGTCGTCGCTCGCCTCTAGACACCAGCACCCGCGCGGTGGGTATGATGCGGCGCAGCCAAAGACGGTCTGATGGCAGGGCTCGCGGGTCGAGCCAGTAGAAGGGTGGATCATGACCAAAGGTTCTGGACTGCTCCGCAACAAGTACTCGATCGTCGGGATCGGCGAGACCGAGTTCTCGCGGAACTCGGGGCGGACGACGCGTGCGATGGGCAGCGAGGCGATCAAGAAGGCGATTGACGACTCCGGCCTCGACTACGCGAACACGAGCTGGGGCATCACCTGCTACGCGGCTGGTGGCGACGCGGCGGGTTCGGAGTCGATCGCGAGCGACGTCGGGATCCGGCTCGACTACCAGGTCGACACCTCGGGTGGTGGTTCCTCGACGGAGACGTTGATCTCGGTGGTGCTGGGTGCGCTGGAGAGCGGCGCGTGCGACGCGATGATCCTGTACCGGACGATGAACGGCCGGACCGGGCTGCGCATGGGCGGCAACCCGCCGACCGGTGTGCGTGAGCTGGCGCCGTGGATGGCGATGCAGGGCATGAACGTGAACGCGATGCAGATGTACGGCATCGCGAGCCCGTTGAACATGTTCTCGCTCGCCGCTGTGCGCCACATGCACGAGTACGGGACGACGAGCGAGCAGCTGGCACACGTGAAGGTGGCGCACAGCTACCACGCGTCGAACAACCCGAAGGCGTACTACAAGCAGCGGCTGACGGTGGACGACGTGATGAACAGCCGTTACATCGCGCGGCCGTTCCACCTCCTGGACTGCTGTGTGGAGACCGACAACGCGGTCGCGCTGGTGATCACGGACACCGAGCGGGCGAAGTCGCTGAAGCACAAGCCGGTGGCGATCAAGGGCAACGCCGGCCGTTCGCACCGGTGGGCGCCTGACTACCACTGGAACCACGGCCCGGTGCCGCGGTCGGGTGGCATCTACGCGGGTCCGATCGTGTTCGCGAACGCGGGCATCGGTCCGGACGACATCGACGCGACCGGTTCGTACGACGCGTTCACCTTCACGGCGATGCTGCAGCTCGAGGGCTTCGGGTTCTGCAAGATCGGCGAGGGTGGTGACTACATCTCGGACGGGACGATCTTCCTCGGCGGGCGGCGGCCGAACAACACATCGGGCGGCCACCTGTGCGAGACGTACACGCACGGGATGAACATGGTCACCGAGAACGTGCGGCAGCTGCGTGGCGAGGTGGACGACTACTGCCCGGGCTGGCAGAACGGCGAGCACAGCCACGACTACTCGGAGGGCAAGTGCCGGGCGCTGAAGAACCCGGTGCACACGATGAACATGGGCTGGGCGCAGCCTGCGACCGCTTCCGCCCTGATTCTGACCAACGACATTTAGCAGCGTCGGGACGAGAAGGAAAGGAAGTTCGATGCCAAGCTGGCTGAACGCCCAGGTCGTCATCCCCGAGAACGACCACCAGAACCGCCGGTACTTCGAGGAGCAGGGCAAGGGCGAGGGGCTGCGGCTGCCGCACTGCCAGGACTGCAACCTGATGCACTACCCGATCCGGACGATGTGCCCGGAGTGCCGGAGCACGAACATCGAGTACAAGACGGTGTCCGGCAAGGGCCGCATCTACTCGTACTTCATCCTGTCCGAGCCGATCCACCCGGCGTTCCACCCGCATCCGGACACCGTGGTGGCGCTGATCGAACTGGATGACCAGCGTGGCGAGGGCAAGGCCTTCGACACGACGATGCCGCAGGAGCTGCGGGCCCTGCGCCTCGTGGGAAACATCGTGAAGGCGGACGGCTCGTTCGAGGACCCCGAGCAGGTGGCGATCAACAAGCGCGTGAAGCTGCACATGGTGGACCTCGGGGACGGCTACGGCCTCCCTGAGTGGGAGCTCTCGGGTGAGCCGTCCGAGGGTCCGGAGTGGCAGGTCCCGGGCAAGTAGCCCGCGACTCGCACACTGCTCGAGCAAACGAAGGAGGGGGGCCAGTGGCCCCCCTCCTTCGTTGCGCCCGCGACCCTCGTGACCCCGGGGAGCGGTCGGGGTCAGCTGTCGCCGGCGGCGCCGGGGGAAGCGGCGCCGGCAGACGGGGCGCGGGCGGAGGAGCGCTGTACAGCGCGGTCTGGGATCCCGAGGACGAGGAAGGAAACGAGCACGGCCGCGACGGCGAGGCCGAGGAACGCCTGCTCGAGTCCTTCCTCGCGGGTGGCGGCGTGGCTCATGACGAGGACGACGAGGGACGTGCCGATGGAGCCGCCAACCGAGCGGAACATGCCTCGGAGGCCGGTGATGGCGGCGATGCGGTCGGGTGCGAGCTCGATGGCGGCGTTGTTGGCGGCGGGGCCCGAGACGCCGAAGAAGAAGCCCGAGAGGGCGGCGAGCGTGCCGAGGTAGGTGAAGTTGGAGACCTCGACGCCGGCGATGACCGGGTCGTGGAGGCCGCGGGACATGACGATGAGGGTCAGGCCCATGCCCACCATGCCGACCATGATCGGCTTGCGATAGCCGGTCTTCGGCAGCAGGAAGGCCCCAAGCGAGGAAGCGACGATCATCGCGATGGCGCGGGGGGTGAGGAGGACGCCGCTCGTGCTCTTCGACATGTCGTACGCGGTCTGAGCGTAGAGAGGGATGAAGGAGAAGAGGCCGAAGATAACGAAGCCGTAGAAGAAGTTGAGCGCGTTCATGAAGGCGAACTCACGGCGGCGCAGGAGCTGCAGTTCGAGGATCGGCTCGGGCGTCCTCGCCTCGTGGCGGAGAAACAGCACGCCCGCCAGCAGGGCGACGGCGAAGGCGGAAACAACGACGACGGGGTGGGCGCCCCCGCTCGTCTGCGAGAGCTCGGTGAGGGCGTAGACGACGCCGGTGACCGCGAGGGAGAGAAATGCCACGCCCATGAAGTCGATGGGGCGGCGCTGACGGTTCGTGGCGGCCGGCATGAGTACGAGCGCCGCCACCACGACGACGATGCCGAGCGGCAGGTTGACGAGGAACGTCCAGCGCCACCCGAGGTGCTCGACGATGAAGCCACCGAGGTTGGGGCCAAGGATGCCGCCAATGGGGAAGACGGAGGAGAGCATGCCGATGGCGCGGGCGCGGCTCTCGGCGTCGAAGGCATCGCCAAGGACGCCGTAGGCGGAGGGGAGGAGGCTGCCGCCGGCGAGACCCTGCACCGCCCTCGCGGCGATGAGGACGTACACGTTCGGGGCGGCGGCGCAGACGACCGAAGCGGCGAGGAAGATGCAGACGCCGCCGACGAAGACGGTGCGGCGGCCGAGCTCATCGCTGAGCTTCCCGGCGGTGGGCATCGAAACGGCCTGCGCGAGCGTGAAGATGGCGATCACCCAGCCGACCCAGCGGTCCGGGGCGCTGAGCCCCTCGCCGATGTCGGCGAAGGCGACGCCGATCATCGAGCCCTGCATGGAGGCGAGGAGCATCCCGAGGCTGACGACGCCAAAGAGGATGTAGCGGTTGGTGCTCATGCTGCCTCGATGTCGCCGGTTGCGCGCGGGCGCACCTAGAATATACGCCTCACTGAACTATTCAGCACAGTGCAACGGGCGAGGCGGGGCGAGCAACCTCGATCGCGAGACGAGTCCGAAGGGCGGAGGCATGAGGAGAGGCGGGCCTGATGGCCCGCCTCTCTCCGCTGGCGCGGTGCCGGGATCAGCCGCGCGAGGGCAGCGACACTACGACCGGGCCGGGGCCGACGGAGATGCCACGGGAGTGCTCCGAGACGATCTCGAGCTCGACGAGGTGCTCGCCGCCCTCGACCCACTTGCGCTTCACGGTGCCCTTCGTGACGACGGTCTCACCGACGTTGTTGAAGATCTTCATGCGGAACGGGCCGGTCTTCTTGAAGCGGCCCTGCAGTCCGATGTACTCGCGGACGGTGCGCTCCCACATGCCCTGGATGAAGACGTTGTTGGCGTACATATCCGGTGCGCCCTGGGCCTGGGTGACCGGGGTGTTGTGGTGGATCTGGTTGAAGTCGCGGTTGGCGCCGGCCTCCACGACGAGGCGGAAGACGGTCATGGTGAAGACGACGGGGGGCACCTCGTCGCCCTCGTTGACGTCCTCCCAGTAGCGCTGCTGGCTCCAGTCAACCTCGCGGTTGGCGATGCCGGCGGCATGGGGGGCCGGAGCGGGGTCCATGATCGGTCCGGAGGGGCCAGCGGCGGCGGGGGCAGATGCGGTCGCCGTCGCGCTCGCCTCGCGGGGCTTCGGGACGTAGCCGTAGCCGCCGTTGCGGAGCTGCGCGACAAGCTCGCCGCGCTGGTTGTGCACCTCGCGCTGCCAGACGGTGAAGGCGCCGCGGCCGACGCTCGTCTCACGCGGGACGACGGAGATGAGCTTACGACCACTGTAGGTGAGGTGGTCACCGACGCAGACGGGCTCGAAGTACTCGATCTCGATGTCGGTGGCGAAGCCGGCGGTGGTGTCGGGCTGTGGGACGGGGCGGCCGGCGGCGGCGGCCTGACGGCGGACGCTGTTGAAGTTCGGGTCGGCGTTCGGGTAGTTGGTGGGGTCGCCCGGGTTCCACTGGCCCTGGTCGGTCCACGTCTGCGAGATGCCGCTGTACGGGGCGAGGATGCCTCGGTAGCCGCTGGCCTTCGCGGCGGCCTCGTCGAAGTGGAGCGGGCAGCCGAACTCGAGCGGCTCGAGGTAGCGGCGGATAGAGGTCTTCTCGACGACGTCGATCGCGGGCTGGGTCTCGCCCTCGGAGAAGTCCTCGCCGACGAGGTCCATGAGCGGCTGCCAGGCGTTCTCCCAGCCGTCCTGCCATGCGTATGCGGTATCGGGCATCTGTGTGTCTCTCTCCCCTCGAAACGTTGTTGCCGGCATTTCACCCGGCGGAGCGCGGGCGCGTCAATGGGCCGGGTAGCGGGCGCGGGCGGGGGCGCGGAGCGGCGCGCCTCGGTAAGATGAGGCCTCGGCGCGGACGGTGGATTCGAGGCGTGGAGGCGGCATGGAGCAACCCCTGGCCGGCATCATCATGGGGTCGAAGTCGGACTGGGAGACGATGTCGCACGCGGCGGAGACGCTGGACACCCTCGGCGTGCCGTACGAGGTGCGCGTGGTGTCGGCACACCGGACGCCGGACCTGCTGTTCGAGTACGCGGCGTCCGCGGAGGGGCGGGGGCTGCGGGTGATCATCGCTGGGGCCGGAGGCGCGGCCCACCTGCCGGGGATGACAGCGGCCAAGACGACGCTGCCGGTCCTCGGCGTGCCCGTGGAGTCGCGGGCGCTCAAGGGGATGGACTCGCTGCTGTCGATCGTGCAGATGCCGGCGGGGATTCCAGTGGCGACGCTCGCGATCGGGCGAGCGGGGGCGGTGAACGCGGCGCTGCTGGCGGCCTCGATCCTCGGGAACTCGCATCCGGACATCAAGCTGGCGCTGCACAAGTACCGGGCGCAGCAGACGCAGAGCGTGCTGGAGCAGCCGGACCCGCGGGCCGAGGGATGATCGTCGGCGTCCTCGGCGGGGGACAGCTGGGGCAGATGCTGGCGCTGGCGGGCATCCCCCTCGGGATGCGGTTTCGTTTCTTCGAGCCGGCCGAGGAGTCGTGCGTCGACGGGATCGGCGAGCGGGTGCGCGCGGGGTACGACGACCTCGATGCGCTCGGGCGGTTCGCCGAGGGGCTCGACGTGGTGACATACGAGTTCGAGAACGTGCCGGTGGCGGCGGTGGAATACCTCGCGACGCTCGTGCCGCACGTGTATCCGCCGGCGGGGGCGCTGGCCGTGGCGCAGGACCGGCTCACCGAGAAGACGTTCCTCGAGGCGCAGGGCGTGCCGTGCCCGCCGTTCGCTGCGGTGAGCTCGGAGGCGGAGCTGCGCGAAGCGGCGGCACGCCTCGGGCTGCCGGCGGTGCTGAAGACGCGCCGGTTCGGCTACGACGGCAAGGGGCAGGTGGTGCTGCGGGCCGAGGCCGACCTCGAGGGGGCGTGGGAGGCGGGCGGCGGGGCGCCGTCGATCCTCGAGCGGTTCGTGCCGTTCGAGCGGGAGGCGTCGATCCTCGCGGTGCGGGGGCGGGACGGGGACATCGCGTGCTACCCGCTGGTGGAGAACCGGCACCGCGAGGGCATCCTGCGGCTGTCGGTGGCGCCCGGGCCGCACCTCGATGCGGGGCTTCAGGCGGAGGCGGAACGGCACGCGCGGGCGGTGCTCGAGGCGCTCGGGTACGTCGGCGTGCTCGCGATCGAGTTCTTCGTCGAGGGCGGGCGGCTGCTGGCGAACGAGATGGCGCCGCGGGTGCACAACTCGGGGCACTGGACGATCGAGGGGGCGGCGACGAGCCAGTTCGAGAACCACCTGCGCGCGGTCCTCGGGCTGCCGCTGGGGTCGACGGCGGCGGTGGGGTGGTCGGCGATGCTGAACCTCATCGGGGCGCTGCCCGACCTGGACGCGGTGTACCGGATGCCGGACGCGCACGTGCACCTGTACGGGAAGAGCGAGCGGCCGGGGCGGAAGCTGGGGCACGTGACGGTGCGCGCCTCGGGTGCGGAGGCGCTGAGCGCGCGGGTGACGCCGCTGGGCGCGGCGGGGTTCGAGGTGGGGCTGACGCCTCGGTAGGTCTGGTGCTAGCTCGCGGCCTTGCGGGTCCCGGCGGGCGCGAGCGAGTCGAGCATGCGGCGGGTCGCGGCGGCGACGTCGTCGACGGCGGCCTCGAAGGCTTCGGTGTTGGCGCGCGAGGGGGCGCGGTAGCCGCTGAGCTTGCGGACGTACTGGAGCGCGGCGGCGCGGATCTCGTCGTCGGTGGCAGGCTGGTCGGGGCGGCGGAGGGTCTGGATGCTGCGGCACATGCGGTCACGTTAGCACATTCGCGTTGGGCCTCGAAGGGTGGGGCGGCCTCGACGGGCTCGCCCGGGAACGGGCGTGGCGCTAGAATCGAGGGACGTGGCAGGGTAGCTCAGTGGTAGAGCAGGGGACTCATAAGCCCTTGGTCGGCGGTTCAAATCCGCCCCCTGCTACCAGATCGAACTTCGAGTGAGGCGGTCCGAGCGGGCCGCCTTTCGTTGCTACGCGTCCCCAAGAGCAGGCTAACGCCACCCGGTCGCCTGGAGCAGTTGCCGATAGCGCGTGACCGACCCCACCGCTGAGAGTGCACTCTCTGGCATGGCAGCCAGATGATCGAGAATGGCTTTCGTTGCTTGGCCCGCAGCCCGTGCGCTCAATCGCACGCAGAGTTCGCGGTACCGTCGGGCCGCCTGCGAGGACTGCAGGCGAGACGCGAACTCCGCGTCGGTCGGCAACGCAGCGACGCGGACTAACTCCGTCTCGCGGAACATCTGTACCAGCGCTTCGTAGATGGGCAAGGCTGAGCTACTGACGCCGTAGCCGTTACCCACGTAGCACATGACTACGACCTTCACGTATCGCTGTGCCACGGCAGCGGGAACCGCCCCGGTTAGCGGGACACGTGCGCGCAAAGTCCGAGCTGGAGCTGGTTCGTTGTAGAAGTTATTGAAGCCGCGGTGAGCATTATACAATGAGTCGATAGCATTACTGATCTCGATAGCGAGGGTTGACTCAGGCAGCTCGACAAAGCCGCCTACGCGCTCCAAGAACTCCCTCGCGAGTCGTGCACGTTCCATGTCCCCGTTTGCTTGAAGCGTCGCGAAACGTACTGCCGTCTCCTGGCGAATCTCACTATCAGCGTGGCTCCATATCGCGGGGGCTACAAACTGAATATTCGACCGAGATTGGGCGGTCAAGTCGATGTCGGTGTACATACCGAAGATCGTGCGGAGTAATGAATCACGCAGTTCGCGCGGCAATCTGGTAAGCGCATCTTCGACGAACGGCACTTGCGACGCATCGAAAGCTTGGTCTCGGATGTTTCTGATGAGCCGCCGTGTCTCGACAACCGGTTGTTCTGGCTCGCGTGTGAGTACCTCGATGACGCACGTCTCGAGCCAAGAAGCTAGCTGAAGCCCTGTTACTTCGTTCTGATTGGGGTGAGCTGCACTCACGTGGTTTCTCATATCCCGAATATAGTCGAGATGACGATAGCCTATGTCCGAGATAATTCCTGTGTCTCGGCATCCTTGGACAAGTTTCCAGTCGTCGAGTTGCTCCAAGTCCGACTCGTCGCGATAGCGCCTACGTTCATCCGGATTCGTCAGTACGGCGTCAAAAAAGTAAGCAAGATCAAATCCCGCCACTTTTGCACGCAAGTTTCGGATCGTCTCGTTCCACAAGAAGTTCAACGCTGCGTCGAACAGGCCGGCTGTTGTTGCGGCGACGAACTTCGAGAGGTAGAGTGCTGATTCGCGTGAGTCTCCAAGCCTCGCAACGATTCGTTGGCGTGTTGTTGATCAATCGCGCTCGTTCATCGATCCCAACCAGAACTCCCTCGGATGGAAGTCCCATGTGATTCAGAAAATCAGTCACGCTTCCCTGAACCTGTTGCAGCGCATTCTCGGGGCCACTTGGAATGAGTTCAGTCGTCATAACCTCGCCTCGCTTACCCGGGAGTTGTCGCTGTGATGATCCGAAGGTCAATTCATACTACAGATCAAGAGTGGTCTTGTCCGCTTCGGCCGCGGTGGGGTACGACCTCAGGGCAGTTGCTGCACCGTAGGGCGGCGGCGCCGGGAATGTAGGATGTTCTCATCGTCGTCACGCTCGTGGCCAAGGCGGCCCAGGAGATAACATGACTTCGAACTCAGCGACACCTTCGCCGCTACTCGAGACGTTTGAGCGGTTTTATCGCGTCAAGAGTTCGGCGGATGTTGAGGGGACGATGGGGTTCTTCTCCTCGGGGCTGGTGACGTATACGGATGCGACGCTCGGGTGGGGCCTCGATGGGTTCGAGGCGTTGCGGGGGTTGTTCGCGCAGTACATGCCGACGTGGCCGTCGACGGCGCGGTCGTATCACACGGGGGTGCTTGCGGGGGAGTCGAGTGCGCTGGTGCGGATGGTGGACACGCCGGAGCTGTTCGGCGGGGAGCTGCGCATCCTCGGCGCAGTCGACTTCGTCGACGGAAAGATCGTGCGGTGGGTGGACTACTGGGACAGCTCTTTCTTCGACGCGGCGGCGTACGAGGCGATGCGGACGCCGGCGGAGTCGTTCCCGCGCGACCTGAAGGAGTCACGGGTGCCCTCGCAGGCGGCGCCGGAGCTGACCGAGGCGGCGAGCGAGTTGCAGCGGGCGTTCGCGGCGGCCGATGTGGCGGCGGTGGCGGCGCGACTGCACGCGGACGTGCTGTTCGAGGACATGGCGCTGCGGGCGCAGCTGGTGGGGCGCGCGGAGGCGACGCGGTACCTCGAGCGGGTGCTGGGGGAGGCGCCGTACGGGCGAGGCAGCCGGCTGCGGCACGTCGTGGGGGGCGCGGCGGGCGGTGGGTTCGAGTGGACGGCCGCGGACGGGCTGGTCGGGATCACGGCGCTGGAGCTCGACGGTGCGGGCCTCGTGACGCGGGTGACCTCGGTGTATGACTCGCGGCAGCTGGCGGCGGAGCGGCGGGCGGCGCTGGTGGTCGCGGCCGCGGGCTGAGGGGGCGCACGGACGGACCCGGAGGGAACCCCCACCCTCACCCTCACCCTCACCCTCCCCCGGAACGGGGGAGGGATCGGAAGACGCCGGAGGTGAATCGATCGGCGTCAGTCTTCGGTAGGCCAGTCGTGATACCGCGCCGTATCATCCGCTCGCGAGCCGCGTGCGAAGGCGTGAGGGAGGGGTGCGATGGCGGTGGGGTACGACCTCGAGCGGATGCTCAATCCTCGGACGGTGGCGGTCATCGGGGACGCGAAGGTGCGGAACTACCGGTGGATCCGGTCGTTGAGCACGTTCACGGGCAAGGTGTACTCGGTGCAGATCGACCCGAAGGAGATCCCGGGGATCGAGGAGCTGGGGATCCCGAACTACACGAGCCTCCTCGATGTCCCGGACGAGATCGACTACGCGCTGGTGGCGGTGCCGCGGGTTGCGGCGGCGGTGGTGCTGCGCGACTGCATCGCGAAGGGCGTGGGCGGGGTGGGGATGTTCACCTCGGGGTTCGCGGAGACGGACACGGAGGAAGGGCGGGCGCAGCAGCAGCGGATCACGGACATGGCGCGCGAGGCGCGGCTGCCGCTGATCGGGCCGAACTGCATGGGGCTGTACCACCCGGGCCTCGGGGTGCGGTTCATGGAGAACCAGCCCGCGGGGTTCGAGGGCGACGTGACGTTCCTCTCGCAGAGCGGGGGGCACGCGGTGGACTTCTCGATGGCGGCGCACGCCTCGGGGGTGCCCGTGCGCATGGCGATCAGCTTCGGGAACGGGGTGATCCTCGAGAACGCGGACTACCTCGAGTACTTCGGGGCGGACGAGGCGACGCGGTACATCGCGATGTACGTCGAGGGCCTGCGGGACGGGCCTCGGTTCTTCGCGGCGCTGCGGGAGGCGGCGCGGCGGAAGCCGGTGGTGCTGTGGAAGGGCGGGCTGACGGACGCGGGCGGGCGGGCCACCTCGTCACACACGGCGTCGCTGGCGGGCGCGGCCGAGGTGTGGGATGCGGTGTTCCGGCAGACGGGGGCGATCCCGGTGACCTCGGTGCTGGAGATGGTGGACGTGCTGAAGGGGCTGCGGCTGTGGCCGCGCTTCAGCGGGAACGGCGTGGGGCTGACGGGAGGATCGGGCGGGCAGTCGGTGGCGATGGCGGACGTGTTCTCGCGGGCGGGGATGCGGGTGCCCGCGCTGTCGGAGGTCTCGAAGGAGCGCCTCGCGAGCTGGTTCAGCCTCGTGGGGGCGAGCTTCAACAACCCGGTGGACATGGGGTCGAACCGGAGCGAGATGGACACGATCCTCGACGTGCTGGCGGAGGACCCGGGAATCGACTCGCTGGTGATGCAAGTGCGGCCGGGGTCAGGCGACGCGGCGGACCAGGAGCGCCTCGACGGGCAGCTGGCGGCGCTGGCGCGGCTGCGAGAGCGCAGCGGGAAGCCGGTGGCGGCGCTCGTCTCGTCCTCGACGCCGCTGGGGGACGGGGCGGCGGTCGCGGACCTCGATGCGCGGCTGCGGGAGATCGGCGTGGCGGCGTACCCGACGTACGAGCGGGCGGCGACGGCGATGCGGAAGGTACTGGACTACTACCAGTTCCGGGACGCGATCGGGGAGTGAACGCCTCGTAGCCGGGCGACCGAGGGGGGAGAGGGCGCCACGGTCAGGTGCGGACGATGCCCTGCAGAGGCACGATGAAGATCGTGGCGCCGGCGTGCTGCACGACCGATGCGCGCCAGTCCTTGAGCCGCCCGAGGAGGACGAGTGGCACCTCCACCTCCTCGCCGGGACAGGTGCGGGCGAAGATGTCGAGCACGGAGGCTTCCTGCTCATCCTCGATGGCCACGAGGAGGGTGGAGTTCTCCTCGCGGAGGAACCCGCCGAGCGAGGGGACGATAGTGGCGCGGTGCCCGGCCTCGCGCAGCGCGTCGACGGCGCCATCGACGTGGTTGTCGCGCACGACGGCGACCAGCAGCAGGCTCACCGGTGTCCCCTTCCGCGGCCGCGCAGGCGCCGGGCGCGAACCGTCCCCTGTTCACCTCGACGATAGCATGACGGGGCGTCGACGCTGCAGCGCAAGGCCACGAAGCCGCGTGCGGGGCTCCGATCTGGCCTCGCGACGGGGCGCGCGTGCGGTCCGGGCGACCTCGATGCCGTGTGACGGGCATTGCGCGAGCTTGCGCGGGCCGAAGGGCCCACGCGGCGAGGGCCGTTGGTCATTGAAGAGGCACGGCGGGTCTGGCAGACTGCGGGCGCCGACCACTGACCAATTGAGGAGTTGCCATGTTCAAGCGTGTCCTGGTGCCGCTCGATGAATCGTCCTACTCGGAGCGTGCGCTGTCCTACGCTCAGAGCGTACTGGATCCCGACGGAGGGGTGCTGACGCTGCTGACGGTGGTGCACGCGCCACCTCCCGGTGAGGCGACGGACCCGATCAGCCGGCTGCAGGCGCAGCGCCCGCAGCGGGCGCGGGAGTACCTGCAGAAGGAAGTCGAGGCGTTGCGCTCGAAGGGCGTCAACGTCGAGGCGGAGGTCATCGAGAGCGGGGACACCGCGGAGCGCATCGTCGAGCGGGCGACCGAGCAGAGCAGCGACGTGGTCGTGATGAGCACGCACGGCCTGGGAGCGAGCGGGCGGTACGCCCTCGGGAGCGTGGCGCTCAAGGTGCTGATGACGGCGCCGTGCCCGGTGTTCATGATCCGCATCCAGGAGGCGTGGGACATCACGCCGGAGGGCGAGATCACGACCGAGGCCGAGGCGGAACCAGCCTCGGCGGAGGAGCGGTGGCTCCTCGAGCGGCTCGGGGATGTGGACTCGGAGATCGCGCGGCTGGACGCGCGAGCGCCGGTGCTGAGCGACCAGGTGGTGAACACCTCGCACCCGTCGCACGAGCAGGCGAAGTGGACGACGCTGTGGGACCTGCGGCAGCGCGCGCTGCTGCTGGAGGAGCGGGACTCGATCCTGCGGGCACGGCAGGCGCTGAGCGAGTAGCGCCTTCCCCCTCGATGCGGTCTTGCGAGCGAGGCGGCCGGTGTATCCGGCCGCTTCGTTGATCGTGCACATCAGGCGGCGCTCGTCTGAGAGCGGGCGGGCCTCGATACTCAACGGATGCTGTCGATGCGGGCGTTGATTGCGGCGAGGCCGGTGCGGCTGGCGCCGATGGCGAGTTACACGAACGCGCCGTACCGCCTGGTGGCGCGAGAGTGCGGCGCGGGGTTCTCGACGAACGAGGAGATCGACGCGGCGGCGCTGCTGGGGATGGGGGCGAGCAAGGCCGCGGTGTGGACGGCGATCGACCCGCGCGAGGGGCCCGTAGCGATGCAGCTCCTGGGCGCCTCGGAGGAAACGCTGGTGCCGGCGGCGGTGCGGCTCGTCGAGGCGGGAGCCAGCGTCATCGACCTCAACATGGGTTGCCCGGCGAAGAAGGCGGTGACGAAGGGCAAGGGCGCGGCGCTGATGCGGGACGTGCCGCGGACGGCGCGCATCCTCGGAGCGCTGCGGCGGGAGATGACGGCGCTCGACGTGCCACTGACGATCAAGATCCGCGGCGGGTGGGACGACACGTGCATCAACGCGGTTGAGGTGGCCCGGATGGCGCAGGACGTGGGGGTGGATGCGATCACCGTGCATCCTCGGACGCGATCGCAGCAGTACGCGGGGCGGGCGCCGTGGGAGGTCATCGCGGACGTCGTGCAGGCAGTGGATATCCCGGTGACGGGGAACGGCGACGTGCGTTCGCTGGCGGAGGCGCGGCGAATGATGGAGGTCACGGGGTGCCTCGGGGTGATGGTGGGACGCGGGGCGCTCGGCCGGCCGTGGATGTTCGACGCGGAGCATGAGCAGCGGACGCCCGACGAGCGGCGCGCGCAGGAGGCGCGAGTGATGGCGGCACACCTCGCACTGATCGAGGCGAGCCTACCGTCGCGCGAGGCGCTCGTGCACACGCGGCGGCAGCTGTCGCTCTACACGACTGGGCGCGTGGGAGCGGGGCCGGTCCGTGGACGGATCTTCGAGGCCACGTCGATCGCAGAAGCGCGGGCGGTCTTCGATGCGTTCGAGGAGCAGTCGGGTGCGAGCACGGCAACTCCGGCGACGACGAGCACATAGACTCCTCGGATGACATCAGCTCCAGCGTCCATCGAACGGCGGCCGGTGACGGCCGGGGCGGCGCTGTACACGCTGGGTCTGGCGGTGCTGTTCGGGGCGAACCCGACGGCGATCAAGTTCGGGCTGCGCTACCTGGAGCCGCTGCAGATCGGGTCAGCGCGCTTCCTGCTCGCGGGGTGCGCGCTGCTGGCGTGGGCGCTGGTGTCGAGGCGGCGTGTGCTACCGGCGCGCGCGGAGCTGGCGCCGCTCGCGCTCCTCGCGGCGCTGTTCGTAGCGACGATCGCGACGACGAACCTCGGGCAGGACCGCACGAGCGTCGCGCACACGGTGGTGATCTTGACGACGTTCCCGATCTGGACGGCGATCCTGTCGCACCTGTTCGTGAGCGGGGACCGCATCGGACGGGCGCAGGTCGTCGGCATCGTCGTCAGCTACGCCGGGGTGCTGGTAACGTTCGGACCGGGGCTGGCGAGCGGCGGCAGTCAGCTGCAGGGCGACTTGCTCATCTTCGTGTCGTCGTTCCTCCTTGGCGGGAGCCAGGTGCTGATCTCGATCCTGTCGCAGCGGATCGAGCTGGCGAAGATCGTGCTGACGCAAGCGTTCACAGCGGGGGTGCTGTTGCTCCTCGTGAGCGTGCCGCTCGAGGGGACGGACTACGGCTTCGCGTGGCCGCTCGTCTGGTCGCTGCTGTACCAGGGGGTGCTCATCGGCGGATTCGCGTTCATCGCGAACGCATGGCTCTTGAAGACGTATCCGCCCTCGAGGATCTCCGTGATCTACAGCAGCCAGCCGCTGTTCGGGATCCTCAGCAGCTGGGTGGTGCTCGGCGAGCCCCTGCACTCCGAGGTGATCGCAGGCGTGCTCCTCGTCAGCCTCGGGATCCTGATCGTGCAGGAGGCGTGGACGGTGCTGCTGCGGGGGCGTGAACGCGCGGCGGCCGGGTAGCCGCCGCGCGTCCAGATCCGCACCCGTTCGTCGAGGAGGAGCGACCGCTACTCGACCTCGAACTCTACGTGCATGCCTGCCTGGTAATGGCCGATGACGTTGCAGATGAGGACGTAGCGACCGGGCGAGAGGTCAGCCGTGAGGTCCGCAGACTCGCCGGCGGGGATGTCTTCGGTGCGGTCGACGACGGTCAGGGCATCGAGGTCCACCTCGGCTCCGTCGAGCAGTAGGGAGTCGGCCGCCTCGTCGGTGTCGACGATGACGAAGTTATGGACGATGGCGCCCTCGTTCTCGATAGAGAACGTGACTTCGCCGGCGTCGGCAGTGTCGTCACTCAGGTCAATCGTGAACTCGTCCTCGGTGACATCGATGCCGCTTGCCCCGCCGGGGGAGGCAGTGGCGGTCCGGGTCGCGGTGGCGGTCGCCGTCGCAGTGCGGGTGGTCGTCGCCGTCTGGGTCGCGACGCGCGTGGCGGTCGAGGTCGCGTCGCTACCATCGGAACCGCCGGTATCGCCATCGTCGTCGTCGCCACAGGCAACGGCGGCGAGCGGCAGAAGGAGAATGAGGAACGCCAGCAACAGAGACTTCATGTGTGGCCTTTCAAGCTACTCAACGTCAGGGCGACACGCGTCGGGCCAGCAGGCCTCGAAGTTGTCACGGTTTGGCATTTCGACGTCGGGGAGGGTGTCGCGGTTCATCTCGGCATCGTCCGGGACGATCTGATTCTGGTTCAGGAGCCAAGCGACGACGGCGTAGACCTCGTCCGCCGAGAGGGAGCCCGGCTCGTTGAACGGCATCGCGCGGTGGATGTAGTCATACAGGGTGGTGGCGTAGGGCCAGTAGGAGCCGATGGTCTTCGGCATGCCGGGCTGCCACGGTCCAGGTTCGCTGACGAGCTGTGGTCCCACGGTGGGGTTGCGGCCGTCCTGGCCGTGGCAGGCGGCGCAACGGGCGGCATAGACCTCGGCGCCACGCGAGACGGTGCCACTGCCGTCCGGGAGGCCTTCGCCATCGGGGTGCACATCGATGTCGATGGGCTGGATGTCACCCTCGGCGGCCTCGCTGCCAATGCCTTGATCAAGCGCCATGCGGACGGCGGCGCTCGGCGTGCCGTCGCCCGAGGAGTCGCCACCAGATCCACCGTCACCAGGCGTCGCAGTCCTCGAGGTCGTCGGGGTGCTGGTTGAGGTACCAGGGCTGCCGTCGTCGTCGGAACAGGCGGCGGTGAGGACGAGCGCCGCGAGGACCGCGACCGAGACCCAGTACCAGGGAACGTTACGCAGTGAGGCCATTGGTCACGCTCCCATCGTTCGCGACGACCCAGGGCTGGATCCCGTTGAAGTGATAGACGTAGTTGGTGCCACGGACGTTGACGAGGTCCTCGCGGGTGGGCTGCACGTACCCGGTCTCGTCGATGGCGCGGCTCATGATGGTGGTCTCCTCGCCGTCCCATTGCCACGGATAGCGGAACCGGGTGTGGGCGATGGGGAAGACCGAATCGAGGCGCGCTTCGTTCCAGGTGGAGCCGTTGTCCGTGCTGACCTCGACGGCCCGGATGCGGCCGCGACCGCTCCAGGCGATGCCCTTGATTTCCCAGAAGCCGGGGCCGGGGATGCGCTGGCCGCCGGAGGGCCAGGTGATGATCGACTTCGCCTCCATGACGAAGGTGAACTGACGGGAGGTCCCATCCGGCATCGAGTCGGTGTAGTGCCTCGTCTCCTCCTTGGTCTGGAACGGAGCGGAGCCCAGCTCGATGCGGCGGAGCCATTTGATCTGGGCGTTGCCCTCCCAGCCGGGGAGGACGAGGCGCATGGGGTAGCCCTGCTCCGGGCGGATCGGCTCGCCATTCTGCATGTAGGCGATCAGCGCGTCGTCCATCAGCTTCTCGACTGGGACGCTGCGGTCCATGACGGCGGCGTCCGAGCCCTCGAAGAGGGCCCACGAGGCGTCGGACTGGGCCCCGACGTCCTCCAGGAGGGTGCGCACGGTGACGCCGACCCATTCACTGGTGCTGGTGAGGCCGTGGATGGACTGCGCGGTGGCGTCTTCGGCGGCGCCCCCGTAGCCGCTGCCGCTGTTGCCTGAACACTCGACGAAGTAGATGTGGCTTTCGCGCGGGAAGCGCTGGATGTCCTCGACGGTGTAGACCTTGGGGCGGTCGACCATGCCATGGATGACCAGCCGGTGCTTGCTCGGATCGATGAGGGCAGTGCCCGCGTGATTGCGCTGAAAGTGCAGGTCGGCGGGGGTGATGATGCCGTCGAGGTCCTGGTGGGGCGTCCAGCTGGAGCCTGCGGTATTCGGACCGCCGTCGCTCCAACGGCGCTGGAGGTCGTTCACAAAGGGGGAGCGGATCCCGACCTCCGTGAAGCGGAGGCCCTGCTCCTTCGTGGGGTCGTCGGGGACGTTCACCTCGAGGCCGGGGAGCGGGCAGCCGGGACTGCCGGTGTCGCTCTGCGCGAAGGTGGTGCCCACCGTGCGCTGGAAGGCGTAGAGCCCGGCCAGCGTGGCGGCCGACGTCATCAACCGCCTCCGGCCGAAGCGGGGCGAGGCGCGACGCGCTACCTCTTCCGCCGCGGGGTGCTGCGTGCCGTTCTCCATCATCGGCCCCCCTTCTGATGCGTGCTGCATCGTTCGCCTGTCTCCACGCTAGTGAGGGAGGCCGTCCGGGACGGTTACGAGGGAGCCCCCAACATCACAGCGCGGTTACAGAGGGGGGGATGCGAGGGGGGCTCCGGCGGTGCCGCGAGGAGGCGGTGATACGCTCCGGGTGCGACGAGCGGAAGCCGATGACCGCAGCGCGAGCACCGGAGCCCATGCCGCCGACCGGCGCAGATCTTGCGCGGGCGGCGGTGATCGGCGCGCTGACACTCGTCGGCGCGGTGGCGCTGCTGTGGCTCGCGTTCCTGCTGCGGCAGTTGATCGCGGTGGTGCTGCTGGGCATCGTCGTGGGGACGACGCTCGGGCCGCAGGTGGACGCGCTGGCCCGCTACCGCGTGCCTCGCATCCTGTCCGGTCTCGTCGTGTACCTCGTGGTGGCGGGGATCATCGTGGGGTTCCTGGCGTACGCCATCCCGCAACTGGCGAGCGAGCTGTCCGAGCTGGGCGACCGAATCGACGAGTTCCGGGCGGACTACGAAGAGATCGGCGACGGGGCCCCACTGCCCGAGTGGGAGGAGATCCAGCCCTGGATCGAGGAGCGGCTCGACGCGGTGGCCACCGCGCTTGCGGCGCAGGCCGGGACCGTCGCGACGAGCATCGTGTACACGTTCACCGTGTTCGTGGTGGGGCTGTTCTGGACGGTATCGCGAGGCCCGGCGAGCGCGTTGTTCCTCTCGCTGGTCGATGTCCGCTACCACGAGCGGACGCATCAGATCCTCGACTTGCTCGGGCGGCGGCTGCGGCACTACTTGCTGGCGGAGCTCGCGGGGATGGTGGCGATCGGAGCGATCACGTACATCGGGTTGAGCCTGATCGGAGTGCCGTATGCGTTCGTGCTGGCGGCGATCGCGTTCGCGCTCGAGATCCTGCCGATCCTCGGGCCGTGGCTCGCGTTCGTTCCGGCGCTGGCGATCGCGCTGACTGAGGGGTGGCAGACGGCACTGCTGGTGTCAGTGCTGTATCTCGGCGTGCAGCAGATCGAGAGTTATGTAATCGTGCCGGTGTTCCACCGGCACGGCACGGGCATGCCGGAGTTGTTGATCCTGATCGCGGTGCTCGTGGGCGGCGCGCTGATGGGCGTGCTCGGCGCCCTGGTGGCGCTGCCGCTCGCAGTGATCGTGCACACGTTGCTCATGGAGGCACTTGTGCCGGCGCGACAGGCGCAGGTGGAGGAGCAGGCGGACGAGCAACTGGAGGCCGAAGCGCTGTAGACCTCGCGGTACAACGGGCGGCGCTTGGAGAGCGAGCCCGCGCTCACGCCCGCCCGTAGACCGGAATCGTGGCGCCGGAGATGACGGAGGCGTCGTCGCTCACCAGGAAACGGATGACGGCCGCGATCGCTTCCGGGCGCACCCAGCGGTCGGTGCGCCCGGCGGGCCTGCCGGCGCGGTTCGCGGGCGTATCGATGGTCGAGGGGACGATGACGTTGGCGCGGACGCCTTCGTCGCGATACTCGGCAGCGACTTCCTGCACGAGCTTGACGACGCCGAGCTTGGCGATCGCGTATGCGGCGGAGCCCGCGCCAACCTCGATGGCGGGGCGAGAGCTGACGCCGACGATGGTGCCGCCTCCGCTCGCGACGAGGTGCGGGAGCACCGCGTGCACGGCGTTGAAGGCCGTCACGAGGTTGAGCGAGAGCTGCTGCTGCAGGCGCTCGGTGGGCGTTTCGGCGAGGAGCACTCCGCCGAAATAGCCGCCGGCGAGGCACACGAGGGCGTCGATGCGGCCCGTGCGGGAGGCTGCCTCCTCGGTGGCGCCGCGCACGGCTTCCCCGTCGAGGAGGTCGACGGGGAGGGCGAAGGCGTGCGTGGCGGGATCAAGGCCGCCAAGGGACGCCTCGCGGGCAAAGGCGACGACGCTCCAGCCGGCGCCGTGGAGGGCGGCAAGGACAACGCCTCCGAGCGCGCCGGCCGCCCCGGTGACGATCACGGTGCGCGGGTCAGCCATGTGAGTTCTCTCCTCGATCTCCGGCGCTCACGCCAGCGGCACACGGGCGTCGTCCGCATGAGCGCCGTCACGGAACTGCTCGCGGTACAGGAGGGCGTAGAGGCCCTCGTGGCGGAGGAGGTCCTCGTGACGACCGCGTTCGACAACGCGGCCACGATCGAACACGAGGATGAGGTCGGCTGCGACGACGGTGGAGAGTCGGTGGGCGATGACCACCGTCGTCCGGCCCTCGGAGAGGCGGGCGGTGGCCTCGCGGATCTCGCGCTCCAGGCGGGAGTCGAGCGAGGCGGTGGCCTCGTCGAGGACGAGGATGGGGGCGTCTTTGAGCACCGCGCGGGCGATGGCGACACGCTGCTGTTCGCCGCCGGAGAGGCGGTAACCGCGCTCGCCGACGAGGGTGTCGAGGCCCTCGGGGAGGCGGCCGATCATCTCGTCGAGGCCGGCGGCGGCCGCGGCGGCCCGCACCTCGGCGTCTGTGGCGGCGAGGCGACCGTAGCGAATGTTGTCGGCGAGCGACGCGTGGAACAGGTGCGTGCTCTGCATGACGGCTCCGACGGCGTCGCTGATGGAGTCGAGCGTGAGGTCGCGCAGGTCGTGACCGTCGATGCGGACGGTGCCGGAGAGCGGGTCGTAGAAGCGCTGGAGCAGATAGGTCATCGTCGTCTTGCCGGCGCCGGAGGGGCCGACGAGGGCGACCATCGTGCCGGGGGCGGCCTCGAACGTGACGTCCTCGATGGCGGGACGCTGCGGATCCGCGTACGCGAACGAGACGTGGCCGAACTCGATGGCGCCGCGGGCGCGCTCGATGCGGCGGGCGCCGGGGCGCTCCTCGACCTCCACGGGCATATCGAGGTACTCGAAGATGCGCTCGAAGACGGCGAGCGAGGAGAGGAGCGTGGTGTTGATGCGGGCGATGGAGGCGAAGGGGCCGAAGACGCGCTGCACGAGCATGGCGAACGCGACGACGTCGCCGGGTGAGAGCGACTGGCCGATGACCGCACGCCCGCCGTACCAGTAGACGAGGCCGGGGATGAGGGCGCCGAAGAGGCCGGTGCCCATGTTGAACCAGCGACCGGCCATCATGCGCCGGATCGAGAGTCGGTAGAGCTCCTCGTTCGAGGCCTCGAAACGATCGCGTTCGAGGGACTCGCGGCCGAAGGAGCGGACAACCATCGAGCCCGAGACGGACAGCGTCTCCTCGAGGTGCGAGGACATCGCGGCGGTCTCCTGGTGCCAGGCGCGCATGAGGTCACGCATGTGGCGGCCGACGCGCATCGTGGGGTAGACCCAGAGCGGCAGCACCAGGAGCGTGGCGAGGGCGAGCCGCCACTCGATGGTGAACATGATGCCGAAGGCGATGGCGAGCGTGAGGACGTTCTGCAGGAACTCGGTGAAGGTGCCGGTGACGGCCTGCTGCACGGCGTTCACGTCGGTGGAGATCCTCGAAAGGATCTCGCCGGTGCGGGTCTGCGTGTAGAAGCGGAGGGAAAGGCGCTGGAGGTGGTCGTGGAGGGCGGTGCGCAGGCGGAGCATGACGCCCTGGCCGATGACCTGATTCACGTAGGACTGGCCGACGCCGAGCAACGCCGAGGCGAGCACCAGGACGACGAAGATCGCGAGCAGGCGGTTGAGGGCGCTTCGGTCGCCGTCCGCGGTCATTTGGTCGACCATCGCGCCCAGCAGGCGGACGCCGATGAGGTCGAGCGCGGTGCTGGCGACGAGGAGGGTGAAGAGCAGCGCGAAGGCGGCGCGGTAGGGGCGGAAGAGGCCGACGGCGCGCCTCGCGAGGACGCGCGAGGAGGTCTGGGGGCGCTGGTGGCGCATCGGGCGGCCCATCGTCATGGGTGGGCACGTCCGGGAGCAGGTGCGGTCATCCCTCGATGCTACGCTTCGCGGGCGACGGATGTGGGGGCCGGGATGCTGGTCATCGGACAGTCGATCGAGTGCTGGCGCCCGCCACTCGCGGATGCCGTCGCCGGACGCGACGCAGCGCCGCTGGTCGCGCGCGGCAGGAAGCAGGCGGACGCGGGGGCAGCGGCCCTCGACGTGAACTTTGGGGCGATAGGGCGTCCCGGGCTTGTTGGAGACCTTGTGTGGGCCGCGAGCGTCCTGCGGGCCGAGCTGCCGGAGGTGACGCTCTTCCTCGACTGCGGTGACCACGACGCACTTGTCGAGGCGGCGCCTTCAGTCCCCGGTCCGATCGTCGTCAACGCCATTTCCGTCCCCGCGGCGGATCCAGCGTTGATCGAGGCGTCAGCGACCGCCGGGGCGGGCGTGGTGTTCTCTCCTCGGCGTGCCGACCGAAGCGACGACGATGGGGCGATTCTCGATGCGGCGCAGACGGCGGCGGACATGATGGCTGGCTCTGACGTGACCGGCCCGGCCTACCTCGACTGCCTCACCTATCCGCCAGCGACGAATCTCGAACGCTGTCGCCGTTCCCTACGGTGGGTGGCCGCGCTGCGGGAATCGGGGCCGGCGAGGATCGAGCCGCTCGTGGCGGTCGGCAATCTCGGGCATGGGGCCACCCGTGAGCGGCGCCGGCCGCTGCGCATGGTGTACGTCGCTCTGGCCGCGGCGGCCGGCGCCGGCGCGATGATCCTCCCCGTCGAGGATGCCGAGCTAATGTCGCTCGTGCGCGCGCTCGACGGGCTTCATGATCCACGCTCGGACTTCGAGGCGTGGGCGCTCGCGCTGCGTACCCCCGACCGTCCCGCCAAGCCGCCGGCGGGCGACGACCTGCGATCGGCCTGGGAGTTGCTCAACGGCCCTGAGCCGACGGCGCGCGTGGCATCCCGCTCAGCGCGCGAACGCGAGTAGCGGGTCGCGCGAGCACAGCGCAGGGGAACGTTGCCACGGCCCGGTACCGCGACGGGCTGGCGGCCCGTCCTCGAGCTACGCGAGCAGCCAGACCGCGAAGAAGATGAGCAGTCCGAGCCACGCGAGCCAGAGAGCATCGGCCCACCAGCCCCAGTCGGCGCGGGCGCGGTAGCCGGTCTCTTGCTCGATGGCGCGGGCGTCGGCCTCGCGCGCACGACGACGGCGCTCGAAGTAGGGATAGGGGACGCCACGGCTCGGGTAGCCCCACATCCAGGGCACGGCGAGCAGTGCGATGGCAAGGATGGCGAAGACAGCGATGATCATGATTCCTCCGTGCCGAATCGAACGTGGGGCGAGGCACCACCTCGAGTTGCCTCGGGTAGTGCCTCGCTATGCGGCAACACCGGCGTCTGGAATGGGCTCGCGCTAGCTCGGGGCTAGCTCGTGGGGATGGTGAGGACCTGGCCGGGGTAGATGACGTTGACGTCCTCGACGCCGCTGGCATCCGCGATCTGGGAGACGGTGCTCCCGAACTGCATCGCGATCGCGTTGAGGGTATCGCCCGACTGGACCACGTAGGTCACGGTCGAGGAGTCGCCTCCGTCATCGCCTCCACCACCGCCCTGCGCCGGAATCGTCAGCACCTGGCCCGGGTAGATCACGTTCGCGTCGGCGACGCCGCTCGCGGAGGCGATGGCGTTCACGGTGCTCCCGAAGCGCTGCGCGATCGAATACAGCGTGTCGCCGGCCTGGACGGTGTACGTCGCGGACTGGCCGCCGTTGCCGCCGTTACCGCCGCCGGAGCCGGACGGGATCGTCAGCATCTGGCCGGGATAGATGAGGTTCGGATCCGAGATGCCGTTCGCGCTCGCCACGGCATCGACGGTGCTACCGAAGCGCTGAGCGATTGAATAGAGGGTATCGCCGGCCTGGACCGCATAGGTCTCACTCGAGGCCTGTTGTGAGACGGTGCTCGTTCCGGCGGGCCCGGCGGTGAGGTCCGACGCCGCGGACGCAGCGTTGGCGGCGCTGAACGCTCCGACGACGAGGGCAGCTACCGCCCCGGCAACAACTGTTCTCTTCGCAAGCATGGTTCTCCTTCCTGCGCCGGTACTTCCTGCTCACAGTGTCCGGGCGGGAAGGGATCCCCTCGGTCAACCTGGATGGGGAGCCGTTGCACCGGGGCAACAGAGGGAGAGACGCACACGGAGCGAGGACGGCCCCTCTCAGGGCCGTCCTCGCTGTTGGAGGCGCAGGGAGCGTCAGCGGTCCAGCCAGATGTCCGGAATCTGCTCGCCCCAGTCATAGAAGTAGCTACTGGTACCGAGCGGGCCGCCGCTACGGAAGCCCCGGAACCAGGGTTGGTGTATCTCGTAGGAGTACCCGCCGGCCTGGGGGATGCGGTACATCTGGTCGAGCCAGATGCGGTCCCAGATCTGCTGCTGCAGCTCGGCCCTCGCGGCGGGGTCGAGCTGGACGCGCTGCCGTTCGGCCCAGGCGTCGATCTGCGAGTCCTGGAGCTTGTGGCGGTTCCCCGGCGATGCAGAGTGCACCTGGTTGTAGAAGTAGCTATCGGCGTCGAAGCCGGGGGCGGCCCAGCCGCTGGTGGTGGCCTCTTCGAGGTTGCCGGGCACCCACTGCGAGTTGAACTCGGTGTAGTCCGCGCGGCGGGCGTTGAGAGTGATCCCCGCCCGCCGGAACTGGTCTGCCAGCAGCTCGGGACGCGTCGCGTCGTACGGACCGTACGTGTAGTAAGAGGCATTGATCGTGAGGCCACCAGCACCGGCAGCCTCGAGAAGCTGGCGCGCCTGCTCGGGGTCGCCGGAAGGCCTGACCCATTCGCCGAGCACACCGCTCTGCAGGTCTGGAGCGTCCTCGTAGAGGAAAGGCCAGGGCATATCCGGCGCGGCGAGGCCGTAGTTCTCGTAGAGGAGCGCGATGGTGGTGCGATGGTCGTTCGCGAGGGAGATGGCGCGGCGGACGCGCTCGTCGGCGAACTTCGGGTTCTGCAGGTTCATGCCGAAGCCGTAGCCGCCGGCGGTGCCGCCGGTCATGTGTACGTTCACGTCCGGGTTCGTGCCCCGAATGACCTCGACCTCACTCGCGCGGCCGGCGATGGCATAGGCGTACTCGACCTGGCCGGCGCGGAACGCGGCCGTCCGGGCGTTGAGGTCCGGGATGATGCGGTACACGAAGCTGTCGACATGGATCGGGCCGCCCCAGTAGTCGGGGTTGCGGTCGAAGTTCACGGCCTGCGTCTGCTGGGCGTCACGGAAGATGAGCGGCCCGGTACCGACGACCGTGCGTTCGATCGAGCCGTCGTCGACCAGCTCCCTCGGAAAGATGGTCTGGTAGCGGCCAGCGAGGTTGTTAATGAAGTCGGCGAGCGGCGTCTTCAGCGTGATCCGGACGGTGGCGTCGTCCGGCGCCTCGATGTTGTCGACCTCGGTCCAGATCGACTGGTGCACGCCTTCCGACTGATAGCGGCGGTAGGCGTAGGCGACGTCCTCGGCGACGAACGGGCGGCCGTTCAGCGGGGCCACGTTGTGCCATCGGACCTCTGGACGCAGCTTGAAGGTGAGCACGAGGCCGTCGGGGCTGCGCTCCCACGACTCGGCGAGCTCCGGCTTCAGCTCGAGGTTCAAGGGGTGGTAGTGGATCCCGCTCACGAACCCGATGAGGCGGTCGTACGAGGTATTGGGCACGGTGATGGTGCCGCCGGCCGCGGACCGCGTCGGGTCCATCGTGGAGATGTCCCAGCTGACAGCAACGGTGACGGCCCCGCCGTCCTTGGGCGTCGTCGACGGCTCAGGGTAGCCGAACGGATACGGCAGTCCCTCCTGCTGTACGAGCTGGGCCGGGTTCTGGTCGACGCCCGGAGCCACGGTTGCGACGGCGGTGGTCTCGCCGCGGACGCCGGGGACGGGGTCGTCGCCGCCGTCCTCGTCGCCGCCGCAGCCCACGAGGGCGGCGAGCGAGACGCCACCGAGGGCAAGCGCGCCTCCTCGCAGCGCGGCCCGGCGCCCGGGGCGCAACTCACGGAAGCGACCGATGTTGAAGTCAGACATGGTGTACCCCTGCTTTCGTATCCCCTATCGAGGGAATCGGTGGGAGACACACGGGCGCGACGGCGTCTACGGCCCACTGCGTTGCAGCGGGCTCACAGATCGGGGGTTCGGCAGAATTGCGAGGTTCGCGCGGGCGGGAGATAGTCAGGTGCGCTCGGGACGACCCACGTCGACAGCCTCATACTCGGGGAGCGAGCGCGACACACATAGGGAGGGAACCAGCAGATGACAACCGGACGGGAACTACAGGCCAACGGTGCGCCTCGACCCGACTACCTGCGAGGGGACTCGGAGTACACGGTCGTGCTGGTGGACATGCCGGCACCGCACGTACGTCGGGTGACGATGAACCGGCCGGAGAAGCGGAACGCGCTCAACCACGCGCTGCGTGGCGAGGTGCTGCACGCGCTGCGGACAGGGGACATGGACCCGGACGTGCACGTGCAGATCTTGCGCGGCGCGGGGACGTCCTTCTCGGCCGGGTATGACCTCGGCGGGGGGAACGAGGGGCTCGACTACCCGTTCTTCACCGCCGCGGGCGACGGACAGTGGCCGCGGCACGTCACGGAGAGCTGGATGAGCATCTGGGACCTCGCGAAGCCGGTCATCGCGCAGGTACACGGGTACTGCCTCGCGGGCGGGAGCGAGCTCGCGACGGGGTGCGACCTGGTCTACATGGCAGAGGACGCTCAGATGGGGTACCCCGCGGTGCGCTTCGGTGTCCCGGACATGCACTTCCACGCGTGGCTCGTGGGGATGCGCAAGGGCATGGAGATGATGCTCACTGGCGACTCGATCAATGGGATCGAGGCGGAACAGCGCGGCTGGGCGACGCGGGCGTTCCCGGCGGAGCAGCTCGAGGCGAGCGTCCTCGAGATCGCGGAGCGGATCGCCAAGCTGCCGCAGGACGTGCTGCAGCTGAACAAGCGGACGATCCACCGTCAGATGGAAGTGATGGGGTTCCGGAACGGCATCCGAGCCGGGACGGAGCTGTGTACCCTCGGCATCCACACGGCGACGATGGCGGAGTTCATCGGGAGGACAGCGGGCGGCGCGCGGCTGACGGAGGCATTGCAGCAGCGTGACTCGCAGTTCGGAGACTACCGGACGGCGCACGAGCGCGAGGGCAACTAGCGGACAGCCGCCTCGATGCGGTGGAGAGGGATGTCGATGTTCATCGCGATGAATCGGTTCCAGGTGGTGCCGGGCCAGGGCGACGAGTTCGAGCGGATCTGGCGGGAGCGCGAGACGTACCTCGACGGCGTGCCCGGGTTCGTGCGCTTCGCGCTGCTGCGCGGCGAGGGCGGTGAGTACGTATCGCACTCGACGTGGGCGTCGCGGGATGCGTTCGTAGACTGGACGAACAGCGAGGCGTTCCGGCGCGGACACGCGCAGGGGTCGCTGCTGGGGATCCTCGCGGGCCCGCCGGTGATCGGGCTGTATGACGCGGTGCTCGAGCAGGAGGCTGCCGGGTAGCGCGCCGGCGACCGGGGGAGATGGTGCATCGAGGCGGCCGCGGGGCCGCCTCGATAGTTGTACGAACCTCTTGACGCCGGCTACGAGGAGCGGCGGGCGTACGTCGTGCGGGCGACGATGCCGGCGCCGGCGACGAGGGCGACGGTGAACAGGAGCCACAGCGCGCCTCGGTCCGTCGAGGCGTCGAGGAGGCCGGCGCCGCCGGTCTTCGGGGGCAGCGGGACCACGGTGGGCTTCGCCGTGGCGGTCGTCGTCGGGCTGGCGCCGGCCGGCGTCGAGGTGGCCGCGGCAGTCGTGGCGGTGGCCGTTGCCGTCGCTGTCGCGGTGGCCGTCGCGGTGGCGGTTGGCTGAGCGGCCGAGAAGGAGTAGCCGTTCGCGATGTTGGACGGCACGCCGCCGATGGCGAAGGTGGCGGACGGGGTGGCGGTCACGTCCGTGCCGTCGAGCTGGAACGTGATGGGGGCGCCGCCGGTCGGGCCGCAGGCGTTGGTGTCGCTGATCTGCATCGCCCATTCCCCGGCACCGTCGACGACGGTCGAGGCGCAGAGCTTGCCGCCGATCCAGGCGGAGACGGTCTGGCCGGGGGTGAGGCCCTTCCCGTAGAGGACGGCGGGCGGGTTCTGAGCGAGTGCACCGCTGGGGCTGAAGACGCCCAGGGCGAGCATGAGGACGCCCGCGAGGGCGAGTCCGATCGTGATTCTGCGCGCGGTCATCGATCCTCCTGATAGGTGAGCGGTGCGTTCGGCCTCGGGATGGGGAGCGGACCGAGTGGCCTCATTCTGCACGATGGGCCGGATGCGGCAACACCGAGACGAAACGGCGCGCGGCGAAGAGACGTGACCCGCCTCGCGGCGTTCGCCGCGGGAAACGGCCGGCCGTCAAGGCGCACCTAGCGGACCGCGGCGTCGATGCGGGCAACGACCTCGGCCGGGAGCGCGCCGAGGTCGGCGGCGGCGAGGCATTCACGAAGCTCCGCGCGGTTCTTCACGCCGAGGACGACGGTGGAAACGCCCGGCATGGCGAGGGCGTACCGATGCGCGAGGAGCGCGGGCGTCACGCCGAGGTCCCTGGCGAGCTCACGGAAGGGCGCCGCTCGACGGAAGTCATGCATGTCGAGGTGGTCCTCCGGCAGGTCACGGTCGAAGGCGTCGGTGAGGGCGCCCGCCTGGACGGCACGGATGCCCATGACGCCGACACCGGCCTCGGCGGCAGCGGCGATGATCTCGCGGGGGCGGGCGGGACCCTCGAACCGCTGCATGGAGCCGGGAGAATCGAGGAGGTTCGTCACGCACTGGACGGCGGCGGGCGGGGCCGACGAGCGCAGCACCTCGATCACGGCGCCCGGCGAGCCGATGCCGGTGATGCCCCAGGCACCGACGCGGCCATCCGCCACCAGCCGTTCGAAGGCGGGACGGACCGCGCCGTCGAACAGCGACAGCGGAGTGCCGGGGACGCCGGCCGTGGACTCCTCGTCGGTCACGACCTGGTTGTGGAGGATGAAGAGGTCGACGCGGTCGACACGGAGGCGTTCGAGGCTGGCGGTGACGCTGGCCTCGAAGGTCGGGAGCACTGCAGCGGGCGGGACGACGCCGAGGCGGCACTTCGTGGAGATACGTACGCCCGCCCGCAGGCGGCCGCTGAACGCCTCGCCGACGACGCGTTCAGCCTCCCCGTTCCCGTAACCGGGAGCGACGTCGAGGAGGTCAATGCCCGCCTCGACGGCCTCGCGGGTGGCGGCGATGGCCTCGTCGCGCGTGGTGGCGCCCCACACCTGGCCGGTGCCCCCACCGCCGAGGGTGAGGGCACTCACCATGCCGAGGGGCCCGAACGCGCGGCGCTCCACCGAGCGTCCTCTTCCTCGTCTAGCCGCGGGGGAGTCCGAGGCCACGCGTGGCGATGATGTTGCGCTGAATCTCGCTGGCGCCGCCCGTGACCGTGCCGACGGTGCGGTCGACGTAGGTCTGCGTGCACTGCGCGTGCATCGGCGAGAGCGGCTCGCTGGTGGACCAGAGGTTGGCGTAGAGGCCAAAGACCTTGGTGCCGGTGCGGGCGATGCGCTGGGTGAGCTCCGTGGAGAAGACCTTGCCCATGGAAGCCTCGTAGTTGGGGAGGACGCCGGCGGCCTGCATCGAGGCGATCCGGAGCGAGAGGTTGAAGAGCACCTCGGCCTCGATGCGGCGGTCGGCCACCTCGCTGCGGATGAGGTCCGCCCGATGGGGGCTGCGGTCCCCGGCGATGTGATCGAGGAGGTCGTCGAGCTGCTGGCGCTGGGCGACGGCGCTCGCGATGGAGGAGCGCTCGTAGTCGAGGAGGGTCATACCGACGTACCAGCCGCGGTTGACCTCGCCGACGACCTGGTTGGCGGGGACGCGGACGTCCTCGTAGAAGGTCTCGTTGGTGGCGTGACGCCAGCTCATCGAGTGGATGGGACGGACGCTGACGCCGGGGGTGCGCATGTCGACGAGCATGAAGCTGATGCCTCGATGCTTGGGAGCGTCGGGGTCGGTGCGGACAAGCATGAAGACCCAGCTGGCCTTGTGACCGGCGGAGGTCCACAGCTTCTGGCCGTTGATGACGAACTCGTCGCCGTCGCGGACGGCGCGGGTCTGGAGCGAGGCGAGGTCCGAGCCCGCGCCGGGCTCAGAGTAACCCTGGGCCCAGAGGATCTCGCCGCGCAGTGTGGGCTCGAGGAAGCGCTGCTTCTGTTCCTCGGTGCCATGGACGAGGAGCGTCGGGCCGAGGAGCGAGATGCCGCCGCCGCCGATGATGGGGGCATCGAGGAGGGCGAACTCCCAGCGGAGGATGAACTGCTCGATGCTGGAGAGACCGGCGCCGCCGTACTCGGTGGGCCAGTGCGGCGCCCCCCAGCCGCGCTCGGCGAGGGCTGCGGCCCACTGCTCGGCGGCGCCTCGGCGCTCGTCGTCGCCGTGGAACATGTCCCACTGCCAGTCGCGCTCGGCCTCCTCTACGAAGCCGCGCTGGACGCGCGTGCGGTCGTAGTAGTCGGGAAGGCGGTCCTTGACGAACGCCCGCACCTCTTCGCGGAAGGCGGCCTGTTCGGGGCTGTCGTTCCAATCCATGTCGAAGTCCTCTCCACGGTGGTCGCGTCACGAGCGATTACATGCGTACGCGCGGACGTACTGTATCACCAGGGACGGCGCACGGAAGGCCGCGCGTGGCCTCGAACGACGCGGGCGACGATACTCGGCGGATGGCAGCTGGTGTGCGCATCCGCGGGCCCTACCACGGGCAGACGGGGTACGACTACCACACGCGGGAGTTCACGCGCGCCCTCGTCGGGCAGGGCATCGAGGTGGCGCTCGAGCAGGTCGGGGAGTGGGGCCCGGCGGGGCTGCCGTACGAGCTGCGCGAGCCATGGTTCGAGCACCTGCGGCGTCCGGCCTCGTTGCGGGCGAACCTGCACATCGCGTTCCCGACCCAGGTGCGGCCGGCTCTGTGGACGCCCGACATCAACTACACGATGTTCGAGTTGACGCGGATCCCTGAGCAATGGGTAGAGGCGCACTCGCGGGCGGACCTCATCGTTCTGCCGACGCAGCATTCGCGGCGCGCCTGGATCGACAGCGGTGTGCCCGAGGGGAAGCTGCGGTTGTGCCCGCTCGGGGTACGGACCGACCTGTTCCGCCCGGGTGTGCCTCCCTTCGACCTCGGGAACGCGGGCGGACGGCCCATCGGCTCGTACGCGGCGCGGTTCCTCAACGTGTCGGCGGTCGGCGGGCGCAAGAACATCGAGGGGTTGCTGCGCGTCTGGTTGCGGGCGACGCGCCCCACGGACGACGCAGTGCTGGTGTTGAAACGCGGCACGACGATGGCCGGGTCGGTCGCGCACCTCGAGCGGGCCGTGCGCGGCGCCGAGGACGCGGCGGGAAAGCGGCTGCGGGAGGCGGCGCCGCTCGCGTTCATCGACCTGGTGTTGCCGGATGCCGACGTGCCGCGGTTCTTCGCCGTCGGCACGCACTACATCAGCCTGTCGTTCGGGGAGGGGTGGGACCTGCCGATGTCACAGGCGGCGGCGGCCGGACTGCGGCTGATCGCGCCGCGGCACAGCGCGTACCTCGACTACCTGGACGACTCGGTCGCGTCGATGATCGAGTCACGCGAGGTGGCGGCAGTGTCGACCTCGGACGCGTGGTCGGCGGCGCTCTTCGAAGGGGCGAACTGGTGGGCGCCGGACGAAGACGAGGCGGTCGAGCACGTGCGGCGGGCGATCGCGGGCGACGACGTCCCGGCAGCCTCGGCGCGGGCGCGCATGGTCGAGCGGTTCACCTGGGACCACGCCGCGCGGCGGCTCCTCGAGATCATCGAGGAGCGCGACCTCCTGCCGATGCGGCGATGAGCGCGCCGACGACGTCCTGCGAGTAGCGCGCTGCGACGAGGCTCGCGGCGTTGGTCGCGAGGGCCGCGCCAAACGCCGGGTCGTCGATGAGACGGAGGCAAGCGTCGGCGAAGGCGTCCGGGTCGTCGGCGACGAGGAGGTCGCGCCCGGGCTCTGCTTCGATGCCCTCGACGCCGGCGGTCGTGCTCACGACCGGGCGACGGTGCGCGAACGCCTCGATCACCTTGATGCGGGTGCCGCCGCCGGCGCGCAGCGGGACAACGACGGCGCCGGCATCGCCGTATTCGAGCGTGACATCGGAGACCTCGCCCGCCAGGCGGACGCCGGGAAGGCGGGCGATGGCGGACACGTCGGCGTCCGGAGGGTGGCCGACGACGCGGAACAGCACGGGGCGGCCGGCGCGCGCATGGATGCGCGGCCAGATGCGACGCGTGAACCAGCGGACGGCATCGAGGTTGGGGGCGTAGTTCACGGTGCCGACAAAGAGGAACGTGAAGGGGTGCGTCGTACGCGGGATGGGGAGCTCGGCGGGAAGACGCACAGCGTTGGGGACGACGCACACCTCGGCGGGAAGAGTCGGGACCAGCGCGCCGAGCCGGGCGGCGTCGACGCCGGAGCAGCAGTAGAGGCGCTGGAAGCGGGGGAGCAGATCGCGCTCGGCGTCGGCGAAGCGGCGGGCCTCGGCGTCCTCGGCGCGAGCAGCGTCTAACAGGCCGTTGCGCTCGTGCAGGGCGGCGATGCGCTCATGCGTGACGGACTCGATGTCGTCGAGGTCGAGGTGAAGACGCGCCCGCGGCGCGCGCCGCGCGAGCGCGAGGACGACCGGGGCCGTGTAGAGCCGGAACGCGTGGACGACGTCGACATCGAGGTCGACTGCATGAACGGCCTTCAGGCAGGCAGGGATGGACGCCTCGAAGACGCGAAGGAGGTCGGGCGGCGCGCCCGCTTCGGTCATCCCGGCAGCCAGGGGCGCGTGAGCGCCTCGGGCGGGACGACCGTAACGGACCGGCAGAGGCCACCCACGAATGCGGGGGCTCCCCTGCTGCCCGTCCCGAAGACCGGGACGACGAGCAAGTCGACCTCGTAGCGGGTCGCGAGCGCCTCCAGCCACATGCCGGCACGCATCGCGAGGCCGTTGCCGCGCGTGTCGGGGTATGTGGGGGTGACGAACAGCAGCCGCGGACGAGCGGCCGGGGGCGGCGCGGGAGGCGACGGGGAGCTAGAAGGGGTGATGGAGTATCTCCAGGTTCGGGAGGCCCCAGCACTCGATGCCCATGTCATGGGCCAGTGCCGCGAGGCCCTCGGTCTCGATCTCGCCTCGGCCGCGGCGGACGAGGGGGTTCTCGAGGCCGTACGGGAAGGGCGGGAAGACAAGCCCGTCGCGGTGGAGGTCGGCGTTCACGAGTAGCATCGTGCCGCCGACGGCGTCGAGGCGCACCAGGTCATAGTCGCGGAGCCGGTCCATGTGTCGCTCGCCCTGGTCGACCCAGGCGTTCTGGTCGTACGTCCGACCTCCAAGCTCGAGGACGCAGTGCGGCTGCACGATGTCGCGACCGACCGCGAGGAGGCGCTCGATGACATCGGGTGGGTAGTCGAGGAGGTCGGCGTCCATCCAGAGCACCCACTCTTCATCGTCGAGGGCGTGGAAGAGCAGGTGATTGCGGCTGCGCGCAAGGATGGCGCGGCGCTCGAACTGAATCGAGTCCTCCCAGCGAGGGACGCCGGGCGGGATGCGGTAGCCGAAGTCACGCTTCCACGCGAGGGCGCGTCGGAACTCACGCCGCAGCGCGGGGAGGCGCGAGCGTACCTCGTCCCAGGTGCCGTCCGAGCTGTCACTTTCGAGGAAGCCGAGCGAGATGCGGTCGTGCGGGTACGTGAGGCGGCGCAGCAACGACCAGTAGACGGGCAACGTGCGACGGGCGTCCTTCATCGGCGTGAGGACGAGCACTCGGGGTCGGGGCGGGGCGCCCTCCTCGGCGTGACGCGGGCGGCTACGCGGGAGGCGGAGTGGCATCGGTGGGAGCCGCGGCGACCTCGGCCCGCTGGGCGGCGAGGTCGTTGTGGATGCCGCGGTAGACGCGGAGCGCCCACTCCGGGATGAGCTGCTCCGGCGGACGGTGGTAGAGGGGGCGGGAGGTGAGGTACTGCTCTAGCGTGCGGCCGTCAAGCTGGTAGGTCCACGTATGCCCGAAGGTGCCTCGATGGCCGCGGTGGCGGATGGCGATGAACGTCTCTCTCGAGTCGATCGTGAGGGCAGTCGCGCCCGCGCGGATCTGGTCGCGGTAGAACCAGGCATCCTCGTCGGTGGGGACGGGACGGAAGGGGCGGCGGCGCCAGTCACTCTTCGCGAACAGGAGCGTCGCGCCGGGGGCGTTGTCCTGCACGGACCGGTGGATGCGCCACGTCCTCAGTTCGAAGAACAGAAAGCCCAGGTGGAAGACGAGGGTCGGACGGCAGAACCGACGCTCGCTCTCGAGGAGTGCATCGACTGACGTCGTGAGGTACTCAGGGGCGTACCAGTCGTCGTCGTCCATCTTCATGCAGAGGCGGCCGCGGGCAGCGTCGACGCCGTGGTTCAGCTTTACACCAAGGGGGGTTCCGGGCGGGACGCGGACGACCCGGACGGCGTCGGCCGGGAGCGACGAGACGTCAGCGGGATATTCGAGGCCATCGTCCACGACGATCAATTCTCGGTTGGGGTAGATCTGGAGCTCGAAGCAGCGGAGCGCGATCGGCAGGAGATGAGGACGGTCGCGGGTGGTGAGGACCACCGACACGAGCGGACCCGAGATGCCCTGGCCGAGAAGGCCAGTCTCGGGCCCGCCGTGGTCGGTCATTGAGCGAACTACGGCTCGGGCTGAGCGGGCGGCTCAGTCTTCCGCCATTGGATCGGTCCGATCACGTTTTGCTTCTGACCGTTGTCCACGGTGTACCACTGTGGGCCGGTCGTGTTGCGGAGCTGGGATCCCCGGCGGAACGCACCCCAATCGGCGCTGGCGGCAGCCGGCAGCACAGCCGTAGCCGTGGCGCCGAGCATACCCGCGCCGACCAGGCGAAGCGCGCCGCGGCGCGAGTACTTGCGAGCCATGTGCTTGCTCCCGTCGAACTTCTGGGTCACTCTCGCTCCTCACGGAGGCTTACACAGCCGTCGACGCTCGCCGCCCGCCCACGGACGATAACGGCGACGGTCGTTCAGCGCCCTACGATGCTAGTCGGCGCCGGGGTTGGGCAGCGACTGGTTCCAGCGGATCTGCCCGATGACGTTTTGTTTCTGGCCGTTGTCCACGGTGTACCACTGCGGACCATACGTATCGCGCAGCTGGGATCCCCTGCGGAACACACCCCAGTCCGCGCTCGCAGCGGTCGGCAGCGCGGCTGCCGCGGTGGCGCCGAGGACGCCCGCACCGAGGGCTCGGATGAGACCCCGACGCGAATGCTTGCGGGCCATGTGCTTGCTCATGTCGTCAAAATTGGCGGTCACTGCTGCTCCTCCTGTGACGCGTACGGGACTGCCGAGGCGATCCGCTGGGGGGACCCCATTGGCGGGAGGAAGATACCACAAGATCGTGATGGTGCGGCAGGTCAGTTCGGATGGGCGGGCGGGTGCGCGAGCGCTCGTCGGGTCAGGGGTCGAGGGACCCGGGTCGAGCAGCGGAGGGGGTCCGCGCCTAGCGTCCGACGGGTAAGCCGAAGGCCCGCGGAGCCGACGTAGTTCGCCGGGCACCGCGAGCCCTGGTTCAGCCGCCCCGGCGGGCGGAGGCGCTCGCCGTTAGCCCCGGTTGCAGATGAGGTGCCAGAGCGGCTGGATCACGTTGAAGTTCTGCCCGTTGATGTTCACGAACCACGACGAGCCGTAGCTGCCCCACAGCTCCGAAGCACTGGCGAAGGTCGGCAGTGCAGCCGCGACGGCTCCGAACGCGCCCGCACTGATGAGGCGGATCCGCCCGCGGCGAGCGTGCTTGCGGGCCTTGCCCACGGTCCCTGTGCGCTTGATCATTGGTCACTCCCTTTCCTCGTGAGCGCGAGACACCGTGCCCCGCCGCTCCCTCAGTTTCCGGCCATCACAACACCCGCCTCCAGTAGCTGGGTGATTCCGGCCGAGCCCACCGCCATGTCCGTGCTTACGACGCCCCATTCGTCGAGCAAGAACGCGACAGGCAGCGCGAACATACCATAGCGACGCGAGACTTCCCAGTGACGCTGGAGCGCAACGGGGAACGTCAGGCCCTCAGCGGCGACCTGCTCCCGTGTCAGAGCCGGGTCGCCTCGGCTGACGAGCAAGATGCCGAGATCAGGATGGGTGCGGTGGACGGCTTCGAGGGTGGGGCCGACCTGCTCGCAGGCGTCACACTCCGGATCCGTAAAGACGACGACCGTCGGGCGTCCCCGAAAGTCGAGCAGCGACACCTCCTCCACGTTGACACCCGGGAGACGAAACAGCGGGGCGGTCTCACCGCGCCGGAGGCCGTCCTGCCTCGCGGCGGGCGCATCGAGACGGGCGCCGAATCCGTCATCGCGGAGCCCGACCGGCTCGCCCGGCAGCGCGTCCTCGAACACGGCGACCTCGCCGGCTTGAAGCAGGATCGACTGCACTCCGATGGCGGCGTCTGCGGCAACGACCCCATCCGCCTCAATCAGGTAGCTCATCGGCGTGCCATCGACGCGGTAGGCCGCGGCGACTTCGGTGTCGCGCTGCAGAAGCACGGCGCCGGTAAAGCCGGCCTCATCGAACAGGGCGCGGTTGGCCTCGAGGCTTCCGGTGGACACGATGACAGGGAGGGGACGGCCAGGCACGACATCGCGGGTCGCGCCGACGAGCCAGGGCACGAGGCGCCGGGAGAAGGCGCACTCAGGGTCGACGAACACCAGCAGGACCCGCTGTCCGCGCCATTCGTCGATGCGACGGACGACACCGTTGAGGTCCGGCAACGCGAAGGGCGGCGCTTCGCGCCCCGGGGGCATCGTGGCCAGATACTCCTCGACGAGTGCTTCGGGGCCGGGGGGCGGGAACAGGGCCTCCTCCATGTGGTCGAGTCGAATGAGCAGGCGACCGTTCTGGAGGATGAGATTGTAAATGTTGAGGAGCGCCACCACCGTGAGAGCCGCGAGCAGCACCACCGCGATCAGTAGGACCCACTGCACAGGCACTCCTCGAGGGCGATTGCGGGCGAGTGTGCCAGATCCGATGAGACGCGGGAAGTCCGTCGGCTACAGGAGCAGGTCGACATCCAGGCCGGCGCGCGAGCCTGCGCCGCAGAGGAGCATCGCGTGCTCGAACTCGGCGCGGAGGAGGCGGAGGACGTGGTCCACGCCGGGCTCGCCCTCGACGGCGAGGCCCCAGAGGACGGGGCGTCCGAGGAGGACGGCGTCCGCGCCGAGGGCAAGCGCCTTCACGATGTCCGTACCCCGGCGGATGCCGCCATCGAGCAGGACGGCGGCACGGCCCTCGACAGCGGCGGCAACGTCGGGGAGCGCGCGCACAGCGGCGACGGCGGTGTCGAGCTGGCGGCCGCCGTGGTTCGAGACGATGACGCCGGCAGCGCCGTGGTCGAGGGCCAGGCGGGCGTCATCCGGGTGCACGACGCCCTTCAGAAGTACGGGGAGCCCCGTGAGTGAGCGGAGCCAATCGACGTCGGACCAGGTGAGCGTGGGGTCGATCTGCGTGGCGAAGAAGTGGGCGAGCCCCGAGCCCTCGTCGCCGGCATCCACCGGTGGGAGGTGCGCGGCGATGTTCGCGGCCTCGAGGCCGGGCGGAAGGGCGAAGCGGTTGCGGGTGTCGCGCTCGCGGCGGCCGAGCTGCGGGGCGTCGACCGTGAGGACGAGCGCCTCGTAGCCCGCAGCCTCCGCGCGGCGGACGAGGGCGGCGGTGAGGTCGCGATCGCGGAAGACGTAGAGCTGGAACCACTTCGGCTGGGCGGAGGCGGTCGCGATTTCCTCGAGGGTCGTGGTGGAGAGGGTGGAGAGCGTCATCGTGACCCGGTTCGCGGCGGCCGCGCGCGCGAGCGCGAGCTCGCCTTCGGGGTGGGCGAGGCGCGCGAAGGCGGTGGGGGCGATGAGCAGCGGCCAATCGTGACGGCGGCCGAGCAGCGTCGTGGACGTGTCGGGCGCGGCCACACCGCGGAGGACGCGGTAGCGCAGCTCGAGGCGGTCGAACGCCTCGCGGTTGGCGCGAAGCGTGATCTCGTCGAGGGCGCCCGAGGAGTAGTAGTCCCAGGCCATCGGCGAGAGGCGGCCGCGGGCGCGGCCCTCGTACTCGTACAGATTCAACGGGCGCTCGTCGTCCACGCGGTCATTAGAGCGAATGGGCAGCGCTGGTGCGAGTGGATGCCGTGCGGCCTGGCCGAACGGGGGATTGAGCGCCTCGATGGCACGTCCGTAGGATCGGGCGGCGCGCCGGGCGTCGCCCGGCGGGAGGGAGGGGCCGGCGAATGCGAGCGATGGTGGTGGATGCGAACGCGGCGGGGTACATCCGGCTGGGGGAAGCGCCGGGGCCGCAGCCGCGGCCGAACCAGGCGGTGGTCGAGGTGCAGCACATCAGCTTGAACTTCGGGGACCTGAACGGAGCCCGGTCGCGGCCAGACGGGTTCGTGCCGGGGTGGGATTCCTCGGGGGTGATCGCGCAACCGGCTTCGGACGGCAGTTCCCCGCCCGCGGGCACGCGCGTCGTTACGACGATGTTGTCGCAGGGCGGCTGGGCCGAGCGGCGTGCGGTGGACTCGGACGAGCTGGCGGTCGTGCCCGACGACATCGACCTGGGCGCAGCGGCGACGTTGCCGGTGGCCGGAGTGACGGCGCTGCGGGCGCTGCGGCGGTCGGGCGCGTTGCTCGGGCGGCGGGTGCTCGTGACCGGGGCGTCTGGCGGCGTAGGGCACTTCGCGGTGCAGCTAGCGGCGCTCGCTGGAGCGCACGTGATTGCGAGCGTCGGGTCCGAAGCGCGCGGCGAGGGGCTGCGCGAACTCGGGGCCGACGAGGTCGTGGTGGGCCTCGAAGGAGTGGAGCGGCCGGTCCACGTCGTGATCGACAACGTGGGCGGGTCGCAGCTGGCGGCGATCTGGCCGTTACTCGGCGAAGGCGGCGTGGTGCAGTGCATCGGCAACGCCTCGCGTGAGAACGCGTCGTTCCCGTCGCTGATCGGCATGTACCGGCGGCTGGAGGCGTTCACGAAGGGCGGCAGCTCGGGCGCGGACCTCGACTACCTGCTGCGGCTGTTGCAGCTGGGCGAGCTGCGCATCGAGGTGGGCTGGCGCAGCTCGTGGACGCAGATCGCGGAGGCGAGCGCCGCGCTGTTCGGGCGGCAGGTCAAGGGGAAGGTGATCCTCGACGTCGACTGAAGCGGGCGGCGCTCAGCCGAAGACGCCACCGGCCGCGAGGCCCGCGATCTCCTCGGACGTGAGCCCGGACTCCTCGAGGACGCGCTGGGTATCGGCGCCGGGGGCGGGCGCCGGCCCGCGGACGGCGACGTCGGCGCCGCGGATGGTAAAGGGCACACCGAGGGTCTCGTACGCCTCACCCTCGACCGACGTCACGGCCTCGAAGCTGCCGAGGCCGCGCACGGTCTCGTCGGCGGCCACCTCCGGGAGTTCGGCGACGGGCGCCCAGATGAGGCCACGCGCGTCGAGGACCGCCGGCCACTCAGCCGAGGGTCGGGAGGCGAAGGCGGCGGCGATGCGGGCCGTGAGGTCCTCGGTGTGCTCGGCGCGTTGCTGGAGGGTGTCGAAGCGCGGGTCGCGTTCCCACTCGGGGTGGCCGAGGGCGGCGCAGAAACCCGTCCAGTACGCATCCGGCTGCACCATGACGAGGAGGATCCAGCGGCCGTCGGCGCAGCGGTAGGCGTTCCACAGCGGGTTGCGGGGGCGGGCGCGGCTGTGACGGGGCGGCTGACGCCTCGATGCGAGGGCGCCGGAGAAGTCGGTGCCCACGGTCCAGAGTCCGGTCCCGACGAGGGTGACGTCGACGACCTGCCCTTCGCCGGTGAGGTCGCGGAGGCGGAGCGCTGCCAGCGTCGAGGCGAGGAGGTTGAGCGCGGCGGTATGGTCGCCCTGGCCGGGGCGGCAGAGGACGGGCGGCTCGTCCGGCTCGCCGAGGAGGTTCATCACTCCGGAACGCGCCCAGAAGGCGGCGTAGTCGAAACCGGCGCGGGCGGCGTCCGGGCCCTCGGTGCCGTAACCGCTGAACGAGACGTAGACGATGCGCGGGCTGGCGGCACGCACTTCATCGACAGTCAAGCCGTAGCGTTCGCGCCGGGGCTGGAGCAGGTTGGTGATGAAGACGTCCGCCGTCGCGGCGAGACGACGCACGAGCGCGGCCGCGCCGGGCTGCCCGAGCGACACGGTGATCGAGCGCTTGCCACGGTTGTCGAGCTCGAAGGCGTGGTTCACCGCGGGGCCGCCCGTACCGATCGCGTCCGCGCCGAGGTTGAACGCGCGGTAGGCATCGCCTTCGGGTGGTTCGACCTTGATCACGTCCGCGCCCAGGTCGGCCATGAGCGCGGCGGCGCTGGGCGCGGCGAGCCAGTTGGCGACCTCGATGACGCGGATGCCCTCGAGTGGCGCGACCATGCCTCGACTCCTTCGCGGCGGTGACGGCGATCGGAGGGACGTTAGCGCGGGACGGGGGCGACCGCCATCAGGTGGCGCGGCGAGCGGCGTCGGAGGCGTCGGAGGAGCCCCCGCGGTTGAGCGCCCAGACTCGTAGGTTGAGGGCAGCGGCGAAGGTCACCCAGGCGAGGTATGGCAGCAGCATCGCGGCCGCAACCACGGAGACGCGGCGGGCAGCGGCGACGGTGGCGAGGATGGATGCCCAGAGCGTGCTCACCTCGACGGCGGCGAGGCCGAGGCGCCGCCAGCCGAAGAAGATCGGGCTCCATGCATGGTTGAGCGCCATCTGGACGCCCCACAGCGTAAGGGCCAGGCGCGCGCCTCGATCGTCACGACGTCGCCAGAGCAACGTCCCGGCGATGGCGATCAGGACGTACAGGGCCGTCCAGACGGGGCCGAAGAGCCAGGGCGGCGGGTTCCAGGCCGGCTTGTGGATGCAGCGGTACCAATCGTCCACGGCATCCCGGGTAGTGCGCGCCGTCAGGACGCTCGGGAACAGGGAGAGCGCCAGGAAGGCCACCGGGGCGCGCAGGTACCGAAGCCAGTGCATACCGAGATCGAAGACGCGGGGCGAAGCGCGACCGTGAAGAGCGGCGCTTCCGGGTACTGGTAGCGTCGGAGGATGCGAGGAACATGGTTGGTGCTCGGAGTGGCGGGCGCGGCCTGGTGGGTCGCGCGCCGCCGGCGGCGGGCCCGCGGACGTGAGCCCCTCGACGGGCGCGTGGTGGCGATCACCGGCGGATCGAGGGGCCTGGGGCTGGTGCTCGCGGAGGAGTTCGCGCGGCTCGGGTGCCACGTCGCCATCTGCGCTCGCGATCGCGGAGAACTGGAGCGGGCGAGGGAGCGTCTCGAGGCGCTCGGCGGGGAGGTGCTCGTCCACGCCTGTGATGTCGGAGACCGTGCGGAGGCCCGGGGGTTCCTCGAAGTGGTCGACGCGCGCTTCGGGCGGACGGACATCCTCGTCAACAACGCAGGCATCATCTCGACGGGCCCGCTGGGGTCGCACGCCGACACCGACTTCGGGACCTCGCTCGACGTCATGTTCTGGGGTGTCTACGAGCCCTCGATGGCGGTGATCGAGGGGATGCGGCGTCGGGAGTACGGACGGATCGTGAACATCACGTCGCTGGGCGGGAAAATCGCGGTGCCGCACCTGCTGCCGTACGCCTCGGCGAAGTTCGCGGCCGTCGGTTTCTCGGAGGGGTTGCGGGCGGAGCTCGCCGGCAGCGGCGTCTACGTGACGACGGTCGTGCCGGGGCTCATGCGCACGGGGTCTTACCTGAACGCGGAGTTCGCGGGACGGCCGCGGTGGGAGTTCGCCTGGTTCAGCGTGCTCGGGAACCTGCCGCTGACTTCGACGGACGCGGGGAGCGCGGCGAGGCGGATCGTGCGGGCGGCACGCCGAAGGCGACGCCGAGGTCACGATCGGGCTGCCGGCGCAGATCGCCGCGCGCCTGCAGGGGGTGGCGCCGGGGGCGATGGCGAACCTCCTCGGGATCGTGAACCGCTTCCTCCCGCGCGACCCGGGTCGCCATGAGCGGGCGCGGGCTCGCGGCTGGCCGAGCGAGACCGCCGTGAGCCGCTCCTTCCTGACGGTCCTCGGGCGGCGGGCCGCGCGAACGTGGGGACAGTTCCCGCTGCGCGCAGGCACTGAGGAGGAGCCGCAGACCGAGCGCGGACCGTAACGGGCGGCGCGGCGGCTTGACGTAGCGGCAACCGTCCGGCTGGCACCGTGGCGGGGCGACCGAGGAGGTGTCCGGTGAAGGCTGTCGTCTGGCATGGGCGCCGGGACGTGCGCGTGGAGGAAGTGCCCGACCCGAGGATCGAAGCCGCCACGGATGCGATCGTGCGGGTCACCTCGACGGCGATCTGCGGATCGGACCTGCACCTCTACGAGCTGCTCGGGCCGTTCCTCGATGCGGGGGACATTCTCGGTCACGAGCCGATGGGGATCGTCGAGGAGGTCGGCAGCGAGGTGACGCACATCCGTCCGGGCGACCGCGTGGTGGTGCCCTTCAACATCTCATGCGGGCATTGCTGGATGTGCGACCGCGGGCTGTACGCGCAGTGTGAAACGACGCAGGTGCGGGAGCAGAACTCAGGGGCCGCGCTCTTCGGATACACGCGACTGTACGGGTCGGTGCCGGGCGGGCAGGCGCAATACCTGCGCGTGCCGCAAGCACAGTTTGGACCGATCAAGGTGCCCCAGGGGCCGCCCGACGACCGGTTCCTCTTTCTCTCGGACGTACTGCCGACGGCATGGCAGGGCGTGGAGTACGCCGACATCCCCGAGGGCGGCACGCTCGCGGTATTCGGCCTCGGACCGATCGGGCAGATGTGCGGCCGGATCGCGCTGCAGCGCGGGGCGCGAGTGATCGGCGTCGACCGGGTGCACGCGCGCCTCGACGCGGCCCGCGCAGCGGGGATGGAGACGGTCGACGCCACCTCGGCTGACCCGGTCGAGGCGATCCGTGAGGCGACGGCAGACCGGGGGGCGGACTCCGTGATCGACGCGGTGGGGATGGAGGCGCACGGCGCGCCGGCCGTCGAGATGGCGCAGCGCCTCGTGAGCGCGTTGCCGAGCGCCGTGGCCGCGCCGGCGATGCGGCGGCTTGGGCTCGACCGCATGTCCGTGCTCAACCAGTGCTTCGAGGCGGTGCGGCGTGGCGGGACGGTCTCGATCATCGGGGTGTACGCGGGGACGCTCGACCCGCTGCCGATGATGCAGTTGTTCGACAAGGGCGTGCAGATCCGCATGGGGCAGGCCCATGTTCGGCGGTGGCTCGACGACCTCATGCCGTATGTGAACGACGAGGAGGACCCGCTTGGCCTCGACACGTTCGCGACGCACCACCTGCCCCTGGAACAAGCCCCACGGGCGTACGAAGCGTTTCAGAAGAAGGAAGGGGACGTCGTGAAGGTCGTCCTCCGGCCGTAGCGGAGCGATCGATGGACCTCAGCGGCGTAACGCGCGGGGCGGTGGCCGGGGCGGCGGCCACGGCACCGATGACGCTGTTTATGACGCTCGCACACCGGGCATTGCCCATGACGGAACGATACCCGCTACCGCCCCGGCAGGTGACGGAGCGGGCCAGCGAGCGCAGCGGGGTGGAACTGCCCCGAACCGAGGGCCGCACGCTCGCGGTCACGCTCCTGGCCCACTTCGCGTATGGGGCGGCGACGGGAGCCCTCTACGGATCGCGCCCGCCGGCGGCGGTGCCGAAGAAGACGCTCGCGGCCGCGGTGGACGGCGCCCTGTTCGGGCTTGTGGTGTGGGACGTGAGCTATCTCGGGCTGCTGCCCGCCCTCGGACTGCTCCCGCCGGCGACCCTGCACCCGTGGCGCCGGAACGCGCTCATGATCAGCGCGCACATCGTGTGGGGCGGATCGCTCGGCGCGATTCTGAGCCTGCGCGACGCGAGCCACGCGTTCACGCGAGAGCCCGCGAGGCACCAATGACCTGTTCGTCCTTATGTCGCTAGCATCGATTGTGCCGCGAATGTTAGGTTGGCTCCCTCAACGGACGTCCGGCGGCGGGGGCTGTGAGTCGGCAGGCGCGGGTACCAGCGTCCTCGGACGGCCGATGATGAGGCGAGCGGCGCGCTTATGAACGGGGCGCTCATGCGCAGCGAGGCGAGGGCCGCGTCCGCGGCCGCCTGCGCGGCATCGGGCAGCTCGATGCGCAGTGCGCGCCCGAACGGACTGATACCGATGGCCTGGAGCAACTGCAGGTGCGGTCGGCCTCGTGGAGCGGGGCGGACGGCGATACGACCTCGTCGGTCAGGACGCGGCCGGCGAAGCGGTCGCCATACGCCGCGCGGAGAGGGATGCCCGCGAGGAAGCATACGAACGCCGCGCGGAGCGCCGACTGCGCGAACGATATGAAGATGACGGCCGCATCGAACTGGCGGACGCGGAGGTCATTGATGAGGGCCTGCTCGACGGACGCTGACTCACGGCCCGGAGTGAGTACCCATCGTGGTGGTATCGGCGAACCACGCGGCCCGCACGCTGGCGGAACAACTCGAGGCGCAGGCGGTGCTGGAGAAGCCGTTCGACCTCACGCGCCTCATCGACACACTCGCGCGGCTCATCGCGGCCAGGTAGGCGGCCGGGCGCGCGACAGCGGCCGGATCAGGCCAGTGTGACGCGCTCTCCGTAGGCGGGCACGGACGCCTTGACCCGCCGCCGCCGCAGCGCGGACGCGAATGCCTCAGAAGCCGCGTCCTCGCCGTGGACGACGAACACTCGGGGCGCCGGAGGAGGAGCCGATTGGACCCAGCGCAGCAGATCGCGGCGGCCGGCGTGGGCCGAGAAACCGTCGATGCTGGCGATCCGCGCGCGGACAGGCCACTCCTGCCCGAGGATGCGGACGGGGTCGTCGCCATCGACGATCCGGCGGCCCAGCGTGCCGTGGGCCTGGTAGCCGACAAAGAGGATGGTGCTCTCCGGCCTCGTGATGTTCGCGACGAGATGGTGCTTCACGCGTCCGCCGTTGCACATGCCGGCGCCGGCGATGATGACGGCCGTCCCCGCCACGCGGTTGATGGCCTTCGACGCCTCGACGGAGCGGATGTACGTCAGGCCCGGAAACTCGAACGGGGAACTGCGGCCCCGGAACTCCTGCGCGAACGCGGGCGCCAGCGCCTCGAGGTGCCGGCGATGGAGCTGCGTGACGGATGTCGCCATCGGACTGTCGACGAAGACCAGGAGGCGCGGGATGCGGCGTCCGAGCAGGAGGTGGCGGAGGTGAAACAGCACGTCCTGGGTACGCCCGATGGCGAAGGCAGGGATGACGACGTTCCCGCCTGCCTCGACGGTGGAGTTGATGACGTCGGCGAGCTGGGAGGCGACATCCTCGTCCGGGTGTTCGCGGTCGCCATAGGTCGACTCCACAACGAGGTAGTCGGACTTCGGCGGCGGCTCCGGGTCGCGCAGCATGGGGTTCGCGCCGTGGCCCAGGTCGCCGGAGAAGGTGATCACGCGCTCGCCGTCCGGCGTGGCAACCTGCAGCGTCAGCACCGCAGAGCCGAGGATGTGGCCGGCGTCGCGGAACTCGGCGCGCACGCCCGGGACGACCCCCCATGGGGCGTGGTACCCGGCGGTGCGCAGCGCGGCCACGGCGCGACGGGCGTCTGCGGGGGTGTAGAGGGGCACCTCGGGATGCGGGCCGCGGCGGCCCTCGCGCTGATGACGGCGGCGCTTGAAGTCGGCGTCTTCAACGGCGATGCGCGCGGCGTCGGCGAGGACGATCGCCGCAAGGTCGGCGGTGGCGGGTGTGCACCAGGCGGGGCCGGAGAAGCCGGCACGGACGAGCCTCGGCAGGTAGCCGGAGTGATCGAGGTGGGCATGGGTGAGGATGACCGCGTCGATCGACCGGGGGTCGACGGGGAACGGATCCCAGTTGCGGTCCGCGAACTCGCGCTCCTGGTTCAACCCGCACTCGACGAGCACACGGCGTCCGCCCGCCTCAAGGAGAAAGCGCGATCCGGTAACGTTCCCGGCAGCCCCAAGGAAGCGGAGCACGGGACGGTCAGGCTGACGTGGGATGGGATCCTCCCGTGCCTCGCGACGCCGGACGCCGCTACGCGGGCGCCCTGACCGCGTCACCGATGACGACCACAGGCACCGGCGACTCGCGGACGATGGCCTCGGCGGTGCTGCCCATGAGGATACGCGTGATGCCGCGGCGTCCGCGCGTCCCCATGACGATCAGCTCCGCACCGAAGTCCTTCGCGGCCTCGAGGATGGCGGTGGGTGGCTTCGCGCCCGAGACCACGCGCGACTCGATGGTGAGCCCGGGCAGGTGGTGGCTGGCGAGTGCGGCATCGCGCGCCTCGAGTTCGCCATGCACGCGCGCGAGCGCCTGACTGCGGTCCTCCATGAGCTGGGGCGAGGTGGGCGTGGGGATGTTGTAGCTGCTGCCGCTCCAGGAGCCCAGGGGCGTCGGCGTGCCCTGTGGCAACGTCGATGCCGTCGACTCGTGGATGTCGGCGTCGTCTACGACGGTGAGGAGCCGGATCTGCGGGTCCTGTATGGAACGCAGCAACGCGGCGGCAGCAGCCACCACCCGTTCAGCCTGATCGCTTGCGTCCACGGCGACGAGAATGTGCATGAGTCCCTCCGATCGCTACCAGCGTCCGGCTCGAGGGGGGTCGCGAGGAGGGCCGAACGTCCCGGCGGCGGGGGGTACCTCGTCCCGGAGAAGCGTGCGCCAGCCTCCGGCGCGGTGCGGAGGACCGGAGTAGGCTCGGCGTATGGTGCACTTCGCGCTGCGGACGTTGCTCTACGACCGGTTGCGGTTCCTGATCGCCGTGGGCGGCGTGGCGTTCGCGATCCTGCTCATGCTCGTCCTGCGCGGGATCCTCGATGGCACCGTCGCGAAGTCGACGGCGTACGTGGACCACGTCGGGGCAGACGTGTTCGTCGCACAGGAGGGGGTGCAGCACTTCGCGCTGTCCTCGTCCGTGATCCCGGCGACCGCGGAAACCGCCGCGCGGACCGTACCGGGCGTACGAGCAGCGCACGGCATCGTGAGCGTGCCCATCGTGGCCCGGATTGGTGGCGAGGAGGCCGCGGTGCGCCTCGTCGGGTTCGACCCGGAGGCCGGGCTCGGCGGACCGTGGTCCATGGCGGAGGGCACATCCGCGATCGACGAGCGCGGGATCATCGTCGATTCGACGCTCGCCCGAAGCTCCGGGATCGACGCGGGCGACGCGATCACGCTCGCCGGCCAGGAGTTCGTGGTAGAGGGGCTCTCAAGGGGCACAAACGCACTCGCGGGAAACGTCGTGTTCGTCACGCGAGACACCGCGGCACGCATCGTGGGGCTCGAGGCGGCCTACAGCTACCTGCTCGTCCAGATCGAGGCGGGAGCGAACGACGCCGATGTGGCGGAGCGGCTGCAGACGGCATTGCCAGGCGTGTCGGTGATGACGCGGGAGACGTTCTCGCGGAACGAACGGGACCTGCTGAGTGGCCTGTTCGTCACGCCGGTGAACGTGATGGCGGTTATCGGCGTGCTTGTCGGCATCATGGTGGTCGGGCTCACGATCTACACGGTGGCCTCGGAGCGCCTGCGCGACTTCGGGGTACTGAAGGCAATCGGTGCATCGAACCGGTATGTCTACCTGGTGATCCTGCGGCTGGGACTGCTGGTGGCGGTGTTCGGATTCGGTCTGGGGCTGGGGGCGGGGTACCTCGTGAAGCCGCTGGTGGAGTACTTCGTACCCGACCTGGGGATCGCGTACCGGCCGCCGTTCATCGTGGCCGTCTTCGGGATGGCGGCCGGGATGAGCCTGCTGGCGGCGCTGCTGCCGGTGTACCGCATCGCGGGTGTCGACCCGAAGGAAGTGTTCAAGACGTGACGGCGCCACTCGAACTGGCCGGCGTGCGGAAGGTGTACGGGCACGCGCCCACCGAGGTCGTCGCGGTCGACGAGGTGACGTTCACCGTCCCGCAGGGCCGCGTGGTCGTCGTCCTGGGCCCATCCGGAAGCGGCAAGACGACGCTGCTCTCGATCGCGGGGTGTCTGCTGCGGCCGACCGCGGGCACGGTGCGGGTCGTCGGCAAGGACGTGACCTCGATGTCCGAGCGGGCGTTGCCGGCGGTGCGGTTGCGTCACATCGGGTTCGTGTTCCAGACGTTCAACCTCCTCGACCCGCTGACGGCGCTCGAGAACGTGCTGATGCCGATGAACCTCGCGGGCCGCAGCGACGCGGCGGCGCGGGCACGGGCGCACGAGTTGCTGGCCGAGCTCGGGCTGGAGCACCGGCTGCGAAGCACGCCGGGCGAGCTGAGCGCGGGCGAACGGCAGCGGGTCGCGATCGCGCGGGCGCTGGCGAACGAGCCCGCCCTGGTGCTCGCGGACGAGCCGACGGCCAACCTGGACTCAGGGACGGGGCAGCGGGTGATGCAGCTGCTGTCCAGGCTCGTGCGTGACGGCGCGGCGCAGGCGCTGGTGGTGGTGACGCACGACACGCGGGTGCTGGAGTTCGCGGACGAGACGTACTGGATGGAGGACGGACGGCTGCGACAGGACGCGGCCCCGGGTAGCCCGGATGGTTCCTCGCGAGCGTCGGAACGCGAACGCGGAGGGACGTAGGTCCCTCCGCGTTCAGTCATTGCCCGAAGGCGGAACTAGTCGGGGTTGGCGCTCCAGATCAGGAAGTCGGCCAGCGCGACCGGCATCGGGCCGCCGGAGACACCGACGTCGTGCTTGCCGGTGATCTGGCGCTCCCCGGCGCGGCCCTGGATCTGCTGGATGCTGTCGGTGTGCATCCAGTAGCGAGTGCGCCCGCTACCCACGTTGCCGCCGCTGGGTGAGATCGGCGCCGGGCCGTTGATGCTGATGTCCTGCGAGGCGAAGTAGTCGAGCGCCTCGCCGCGCTTGATGCCAGCGAAGCCCAGGCCTTCGAGGTGGAACACGTGGAAGAGGCTGAAGCCGTCGTACATGTTCTCGAAGTCAAGGTCGGCGGCGCTGATGCCGGCGCCCTCGTAGAGCATGCGGGCGTTGCGCGCGGTGGAGTCCTCGCACTCCTCGAGCGTGGGCACGCTCGAGCGGATCTTGTAGCGGTCCGAAGCGTGGTTCAGGATGTAGACAGGCTTCTGGGCCATGCTGCGCGCGCGCTCCGCGGTGGTGAGCAGGTAGGCGCAGGCGTTCATGATCGGGATGTCGTTGTCGTAGAGGTTGGCCGGCTTTGCGACCCACCGAGCGTTGACGTAGTCCTCGTGCGTCAGGTGCTCGGGGCGGTGCTGGTACCAGTAGCCCTCCGGGAACTTGAGGCCGTTCTCACGCGAGTTGGTCATGAACGGCGCCATCATGTCGTGGGTCTTGCCGTACTTGTGCATGTAGCGCTGGAACTGGGTGGCGGTGTCGAAGGAAGCCGGCCCAGCCCAGTTGTGCCACTTGCCGTAGCCCGAAATCGTGTCCTGGGCGTTGGCGCCGCCCTGGTAGTAGCGGCCGTCGAGGTTGTGCCAGGCCTTCACGACGAGGCACGTGTTCGTCTGGCCGTTGCCAACCGCCTGCGCCGCGACGACGAGCGCGTTCGACATGCAGATGGGACCAATCATCGTGAACTTGACGTTGGTCAGCTCCGGCATGTTCTTGATGAGCCACTCGGCGCTGAGCTGGGCAATGCCGTCGAGGGGGTCGTCGGTCGGGTTGTAAGCGTTGACGACGTCTTCCGGGATCGGGCGGCCCGCCGGCCAGTGGGCGCCGGTGGTGGTGCTGTTGTCGAGGACGATGCCGTCGACCTGGTCACCGGTGACGCCCGCGTCCGCCATCGCCTGACGCATGGCCTGGATGGTCCACGCGCCGATGGTGTTCTCGGCGGTCCCGTCCCAGCGGCGGCCCGTCGGTGAGTGACCGATGCCGACCGCGGCGACCTTGCCTCGGTGCTCCCAGATCCCGAGACCTTCCTCCGTGCGGTACATCTCGGGGCCAGCAACCGGAGTAACCATGCTTCCACCCTTCTTCCCGTCGGCGGGGTGCCCCCTCGCCGCGACTGCAACCGCGCCGGTCCGACGCGACAATGCTCTGACGCTGCGTATTAAACCCGAACTCCACCACATTTGCCATCGTGGCGTTCGCGCGCGTGATTTTGGCGCGACCGCACACGGTTATGTCGAGTTGAATTGCCGGACGAAGGTGTCGACGACCGCGGCCAGTTCGGCATCGCGCGCCTCGCGAAGCTCGTAGCGGGCACGGACGACGGGAAGCCGCAGCGGGATCAGGGCTGCGAGGTCGATCGGGGTGCCGCTCACGATGACGTCCGCGGGGGCCGCATCGAGCGTGGCGCGCAGCGCATCGAGTTGCGCGCCGTCGTAGCCCATCGCCGGCAGAACGGTGCCGATATGCGCGTACTGCTCGTAGACGTCCCGGATGGCGGGGGCGGCGAACTCGCGCGGGTCGACGACGGCCGACGGACGCGCGTCGAGGGCGGCGGCGTAGCCGGCGCCGTGCGGCATGCCGCCGTGCGTGATGGTGGGGCCATCCTCGACGACGACGACGCGCCGGCCCGTGACCGCGGCCGCGTCGTCCAGGCTGACGGGGGACGCGGTGCGCACGATGCGGGCGCGCGGGTTCGCGGCCCGGACGATGGCCTCGAGGCGATCGACATCGTCCGGCGGCGCTGCGTCGACCTTGTTCACGATGACGACGTCCGCCATGCGGAGGACGGTCTCGCCCGGGTGGTAGGCCGTCGCGTGGTCGGGCCGCAGGGCGTCGACCACGCAGAAATGGAGGTCCGGGCGCAGGAAGGGGAAGTCGTTGTTGCCGCCGTCCCAGACGATGATGTCCGCCTCTCGCGTGGCCTCCGCGGCGATCGCGACGTAGTCCACGCCTGCGTAGACCACGTTGCCCGCGGCAAGGTGCGGCTCGTACTCCTCGCGCTCCTCGATCGTGCAGCCGGCGGCGGCGAGGTCGGAGCGCGAGGCGAAGCGCTGAACGCGCTGGCGTTCGAGGTCGCCGTACGGCATCGGGTGCCGGAGGACGGCCACGCGGAGCCCGGCGTCACGGAGCTGACGTCCCAGCCAGCGAGAGACCTGCGACTTGCCGGCGCCGGTGCGTACGGCGGACACGGCGACCACCGGGACGCCGGCTTCAATCATCGTGCGCGCCGGACCGAGCAGCATGAAATCGGCGCCCGCGGCGAGCGCGCGCGAGGCTCGATGCATCACTTCCTCGTGGCGCAGGTCGCTGTAAGCGAAGACGACGAGGTCCGCCTCGTGCTCCGCGATCACCGCCTCGAGGGCGGCCTCATCGACGATGGGGATGCCCCGCGGGTACCTCGGTCCCGCAAGCGCCGCCGGGTACGTCCGGCCCGCGATTCCCGGGATCTGGGCGGCAGTAAAGGCGACGACGTCGATGGACGGGTCGTCGTGGAAGACGACATTGAAGTTGTGGAAGTCGCGGCCTGCCGCGCCCACGATGACGGCTCGCCTGGGCTGCAACATGGCTCCTCCTCGCAGCCCCTCGATTGTACGGACGGCGGGGACGGCCCTGGAGCCGAGGCCCCCTCGACCTCAGGCCTCGCGCAGATACGACGGGATCGAGCCCGGGAGCCGCGCGTCCGGCCACCCGGCGACGCCGCGGAGCGAGCCCTCGAGTGGCGAGTGGTGCTGCCAGCCGCGGCGCGCCATCTCGGCTGTCTGCTCATCGTGGCGGAGGCGGAGGGCCTCGCCGTGCCCACGCCAACGCAGCGTCTCCGGGTGTCGTGCATAGCCAACACGCGATTCGCCGTTCTCGATGCGGCGCAGGATGTTCCAGAGGGCATGGAGCTCGCGGTGCTCCCCGAGGAGGTGGGAGCGCGAGAGCCGCTCGCATGGGACGTCCCAGATGCGCATCAGACGTACGCGGAGAGCGGACGAAGGCTCGGAGACGGCGCCGAGGCGTCCGGTCGCGCGCGCGAGTTGAAGCGCCGGTCGAGGACGTCCCCCCGGTACTCGAAGATGCGCTCGATCCGCGGCCGGACGACGGCGTGCGCGAGCGAGCCGAGGCGGCCGAACGGCAGGGCGTAATAGACAAGGTCGCGCATCTCGGTCATCCCGCCCACGGGACGGAACGTGTGCTCGTGGTGCCACAGGCGGTACGGCCCCAACCGTTGCTCGTCGACGAACATCACGCGTTCCACGACGTGAGTGATCTCGGTGACCCATTCGACCGGGATGCCGAGCAGCGGCTTCACGCGGTAGGCGACGAAGAGGCCCGGGTAGACGTGCTCAGGTACGGGCGTGGTGATCTCGAAGCCCATCTCCGGCGGGGTGATGGCGGCGAGGTTGCGCGGGTCGGAGAAGAACGTCCACGCCTCCTCGATCGGCGCGTCGATGAGCTGGGTGGTCTCGAAGCGGTGCAGGGTCATCGCGCCAGCCCTCTCTGGACATCTGCAGCCGGGCGGCGGCCGAGGGCGACCGCAAGCGCGTCATCGATCGACGGCTGCTCGAAGACGAAGCCATGGGATTCCAGGGCCGCCGGGAGGGCGCGCTGGCTGACGAGCAGGGTTTCGGAGGCAAGGTCGCGGCCGAAGAGCAGGCGGAGCGCGAACGCCGGGATGGGGAAGATCGTGGGCCGGCGGAGCTGCCGGCCGAGGGCCTTCGTGAACTCGCTGTTGCGCACCGGGCCGGGCGCCACCACGTTCACCGGGCCGTCGAGGGCAGGCGTCGCGAGCGCGAACTCGAGGGCGCGCACCAGGTCCTGCGTGCTGATCCAGGAGAACCACTGGCGCCCGCTGCCGAGCCGTCCGCCGAGGCCGAGGCGAAACGGCAGCAGGAGCCGCCGCAGGAGCTCAGAGTCGGGGCCAATGACGGGCGCGGTGCGCGCATGCACCACGCGGATGCCGGCAGCACGAGCGGTCGCGGCGGCGGCTTCCCAGTCGGCGACGAGGTCGGCCAGGAATCCGGAGCCACGGAAGCTGTCTTCGGACAGTTGCGCCTCGCCAGCGTCCCCGTAGTAGCCGGCACCCGACATCGTGATGAGGACCTTCGGCGGCTGCGACATCGCGGCGAGATGCCCCGCGAGCACGACCGTGGAGTCAATACGGCTGGAGCGCAGGAGGGCGCGCCTGGCGCTCGTCCAGCGCTTCCCGGCGATGGAGACGCCGGACAGGTGGACGACCGCATCCATGCCGTCGAATGCTCCGGCACGGACCCAACCGCGCGCCGGGTCCCACTGCGCGGCGGCGTCGGACTCCGGTCCGCGGACGATCTGCCGTACCTCGTGGCCATGCGACTCGAGCCAGTCCGTGAGCGCGGAGCCGATGTAGCCACTGGCTCCGGTGATCGCGACGCGCATGCTGTGTACCTCGATTTCCGTGGGATTGCGAACTCCACTATGTGAGGGCAGCGCCGCCGCCGGAAGGAGGTCGGCGGCGGCGCTGCCCGGGGGACTACCGAGCCCGGTTGGTCGCGAAGCGGCGGGCTGCCAGGGGCAGCGCGGCCGCCGACAGGACCAGGGCGCCGATCCAGAGGATGCTCGCGCCGTTCCCGGAGACCACGCCGGCGTTGCCGGTGCGGGGCGCCTGCGGGGTGGCCGCCGTCGCGGGTGCCGCGGGCGGAATGAGCACCTTGTCGATGACGTGGATGACGCCGTTGCTGGCGAGCACGTCAGCGGTCACGACCTTTGCGCCGCCCACGGTCACCGAGCCGCCCGAGGCCACGATCGGCAGGCTGCCGCCCTGCACCGTCTTCGCCTCGGTGAGCTTCGCGGCGTCAGCCGCCAGCACCTGCCCCGACACCACGTGGTAGAGCAGGATCTCCTTGAGCTTCGCGGGGTCCTTGAGCAGGCTGTCGACCGTGCCGGCCGGCAGCGCCGCGAAGGCGGCGTCCGTGGGCGCGAAGACCGTGAACGGACCGGCGCCCTTCAGGGTCGAGGTCAGCCCGGCGGCCTCCACGGCGGCGAGCAGCGTCTTGAAGTTCCCGTTGGCAGTGGCCGTGTCGACGATGTCCGCGGTTGCCTGCTCGGGCGGTCGCGCGTCGGTGACGGGGCCACCGGCGATGCCGGCGGCGCTGACGGAGGCCACGAGCGCGAGCGCCGCGGCGATGCCCGCGAATGGGGCGAGAAGTTTCTTCATGTGCATTGCCTTTCTGGTGTCGTGACGTATCGGTCTATGCGTCCTTGATGACTCACGTGAAACGGACCACGGCTGCAGTCCGTTTCACGTGGTGCTCCCAATCTGCATCGCAAGCGTCGATGGACCATCGATGGATGCGACGTCGCGTGAGGCGATGTCAGTCGTCTCGCGGCCTCCTTTCATTTGTCGCTCCTTTTCCATCGGTGATGTCTTCATTGGTCACCGCCCCTTGATTTGAACAAACTGCGCCCAGCGTGTCAATGGCCTTGGCAAACTTTTGCACAAGTGACAGACTTGCCGCATGGAATACACGGTTCATGCTGCCGGCCGCGCGACCGGCATCTCACCCTGGCGGATCCGGACGTGGGAGCGGCGCTACGGAGTCCCCGCCCCCGCGCGGGATGCTGGAGGCCGGCGGACATACACGGAGGCGGACCTGGCGGTACTGCGGCGGATGGCGGCGCTGGTCGACCAGGGGCTGTCGGCCTCGCACGCGGCGGAGGCGATCCGCCGCGAGGAAGACACCACCACGGCGGCCCGTGTCGACCCGGAGGTGGTCGATGGGCGCGTGGCGCTGCTCGTCGACGCCGCGGCCCTATTCGACGAACACGGGTGCCTGGAGACGCTGGCGAGCGCCGCGGGCGTGGGATGGGCAGGGGCTATCGAAGCGATCGTCATGCCCGCGCTGCGCGAGGTCGGGCTGCGCTGGGAGCGCGGCGAAGTCTCGCTCGCCGCCGAACACTTCCTGTCGTTGCTGGTGCACCGCGAGCTGATGGCAGCGGTCGCGGCGCTGCCGGAGGCGGCGCCTGACGCGCCGCGGCTCGTGATCGCGTGCGCCCAGGACGACTTCCACGACATGGGCGCCATCGCCCTCTGGCTGCTGCTGCGCGAGCGAGGGGCGCACGTCGTCTGCCTCGGAGCCGACGTCCCGGCGCGAGCGATCGTGACCGCGACGCAGGCGTTCCACCCCGGCGCGGTGTGCGTCACGGGCGTCGCAGCCACCTCGACGCCGATGCTGGCGGAGGCGGCGCGAGTGTTGCTGGAGTCGCGGACGGACGCGCGCGTGTTCGTGGGGGGACCGGCGGCCACCGGACCGACCGCGGAGGGCATCGCGGCGCCGAGGCTGCCCGAGTCGCTGGTGGCGGCCACCGACATGCTGCTGGCCGCCGCAGCGCGCGCGGACTAGGCGAGTGGCACTTCGCGCCCGCGCCACGCGGCGACGCGCGCGAGGTAGTCCCGGTGACTCCGCCGGGCTCGCAGGTAGAGCCACGCGAAGACGGCGACCGAGACGAGACCGAGGATGCCCCCAACGGCCATGCTCCAGTAGCGCGCTTCCCCGCTCACACCAGCCAGCGGTATGAGGCCGCGGAAGACGGCGGCGAGCGGGATGGCGAGGGCGAACGCAACGCCCCGCCAGCGGGCGGGCGGGCGGGCGAGCCGCTCGCTGGCGAACTCCGGCAGGATGAGCTGCCCCATCACGACGATGGCCAGCGTGATCACGCCGAGCAGGAACAGGTGGCGGATCGTATCGAGCGTGGCGGGCGTGGCCTCGGAGCCGTCGAGCAGGGCGCGGGCGGCCGTGAGCGCGAGCAGCGCACCCGTCAGGGTGAGCGAACCTGCCAGCGCGCGCAGGGCCCAGATGAAGTGGCGGGAGGCCGGCGCGAGGCGGACGCCTCGACGCCACCAGCCGACGGCAAGCGCCACGGCGGCCATCGCGAGACCCAGCAGCAGTTGTCCGATCGAGGCGAGACGGGCCTCCCACGCCCCGGCGCCGTCCAGATGGAGGGCGAGGCCCGCCAGCCAGAACAGGAGGCCGGCCTGGAGGGCCGCGGCGAACGCCCATGTGCACCTCGACGGCGGCGACGGCGCCCCGAAAAACGTCGGGAAGGAGCGCAGGCCGACACCCGCCAGTGCCGAGAGCAGCACGCCAAAGGTCTGTGCGGTGAGCAGCAAGGCGTTGCGGTCCGCGGGCAGCACCCGCTGCCCCTCCGACGCGAGGTCGCGCAGCCACCAGAAGCTCAGGACGGCTTGCAGCGCGAGCCAGCACACGCTCGACGCGAGAAGGGCTGCGGACGGCGAACGCGGGGCGGCCCACGGCTGGAGCGTCCGCACGAGCGATGCCAGCGCGACGAGCGCGCCGGCGGCCTCGAGTGCGGCGCCCAGCAACATCACGGCGGCGAACGGGGCGTGCTCGGCGAGCGGCTGGCCGACCGCGCGGAGGAGCATCCCCGAGGCGAGCAGCCAGAAGGCGGCGCGGACAGACGCCGTATGGAGCGGCCGGTTCGTAAACCGCGGAGCGAGGCGCGTCGAGACGCCGACCACGAACAGACCCGCGAAGCCGACGACCTGCAGGTGGCCGTGCACCTGCGCATGCGCGAGCCATCCGACATCGGCGCGGCCGAGCGCCGCCTCGATGGGGAGCGAGACCGCCAGCGTGAATCCACCGAGGACGCCGAACGCCAGCGCGGCCAGCAGGAATGGGACGTGCGCGTCCTCGTGCGGTGGGTGCGCGGCCGCGGCACCCGGGGGCGGGGGCGCCTCGAAGGTGCGGCCGAGCCCGGGAGCGCGCGTCAGGCGGCGCTCGGGCCGGCCGGATCGCGGCCGATGCGCTGCAGGGCGATCCGCCGCGCGGAGTCCTCGGCCGGATCGGCCGTAAGCTCGATGCGGTCAAGCCACTTGATACTCGTGAAGCAGGCACCGCCGGGGATCAGGATGCGCATCGGGCCGCCGTGCTCCTCCGGTAATGGGGCGTCTTCGAGGTCGAGCACGACGAGCGCCTCGTTCACGTCCTCGATGGGCACGATGGTGGCGAAGTCGCCCGCGGCGAGCGTGACCCAGCGCGCGCCCTCGAGCGGCCGGGCAGCGTCGATCAGACTGGTGAGGCGGACACCGCTCCACGACAGGCCGGGGACGGTCCAGCCCTCTTCACAGTCGAAGTCGCGGACAACGGCCGTCTGGTGACGCGCGCGGAGGTCGGCCGCGCTCAACGTCTCGGGATGCTCAACGGCACCACCGACTCGCAGAAGGTGGCGGGCGGCGTCGACTCTCGGGGCGGGGTGGACGGGAAGGGCGTCGAGGACCAGCTTCGGACCCTCCGTCGGGCGTTCCATGAGCAGGCTCCTTTCGCGGGGTCGAACCGGGGCGCGCCCGATTGAGCCTCACGGACGGGCGCGGTACCCATATGCTGTATCTTCCGCCCCCGCCGAAGTATCGTCTAGTTGCCAGCTTAACGATTCGTAAGGGCCGCTGCATGCAAATCGCGCTGAGTCGCAAGGGCGACTATTCCGTGCGAGCGATGATCGACATCGCGCGCCACTACCAGGAGCGCCGCCGCAAGGCGCGGGAGATCGCGCGGACAATGGACATCCCGGAGCGGTACCTGCCGCAGCTGCTCGCGCCACTGGTGCATGCCGGTCTGCTGGTCGCGACAGCCGGTCCGGACGGCGGCTACGAACTCGCGATCCCGCCGGCGGCGATCAGCCTGTTGCAGATCGTCGAGCTGGCCGAGGGGCCGCTGGAGTCGCCCGAATGCGTCTTCGGAGGCGGGCCGTGCGACTGGGCCGGCGTTTGTCCGGCGCACGAAGCATGGACCGAGGGGCGGGCCGCGCTCGAGCGACGCCTCGACCGTACGACGCTGGCGGATCTCGCGGCGCGGGACGCCGCGATCGAGCGCGGTGACGTGCCGCAGCCCTCGGTGGCGCTGCACCCCGTGACCGTGAAGCGACGCGGACTCCGCGACGGGCAGGAGCAGACGCGGCCAGGCGCGCGCGAGCGCTGACTCTAGTCCCCGCCGCTGGGGGACGTTCGACCCACCGAGGTATTCTGACTGGCGTGTCATCCTCGACGCGAGGAGGGAACGCTGTGTATCGGGACGTCACGCCGAACCTCGCGGACTATGCCTCAACGGCGGCGGCATTCGACTGGGCAACGGCACGCGGGTGGCTCGACGGGCTGCCGGGCGGCGGACTCAACATCGCACACGAGGCGGTGGACCGGCATGCAGCGGGAGCACGCGGCGACCACATCGCGATCCGCTGGCGGGGCCGGCGAGGAGACCGCCGCGAGATCAGCTACCGGGAGCTATCTCGCCTGAGCAGCCGGTTCGCGAACGTCCTCGCGGGGCTGGGTGTGGAGGCGGGAGACCGCGTCTTCAGCCTGTGCCCGCGCGTGCCCGAGCTGTACGTCACAGCCCTCGGCACGCTGAAGCAGCGAGCCGTGTACTCCCCGCTGTTCCCGGCGTTCGGCCCGGAGCCGATCCGGGAGCGCCTCCAGCGGGGAGGGGGCGTCGTCCTCGTGACGACTGAGTCGCTATACCGGCGTCGGGTGGCGCCGATCCGCGACCAGGTGCCCTCGCTGCGTCACGTGCTGGTGATCGGGGAAGCCGACGCTGTGCCCGACGGCACCCTGGACCTGCGACAGCTGCTCGAGGGCGCCTCGGACGAGTTCGTGATCAGTCCGACGGCGCCGGAGGACCCGGCGCTGCTCCACTTCACCAGCGGGACCACCGGGCGGCCGAAGGGCGCGTTGCACGTCCACGAAGCGGTCGTCGCGCACCACGCAACGGCGCGGTACGCCCTCGATCTGCACGCCGACGACGTGTTCTGGTGCACCGCCGATCCGGGGTGGGTCACAGGCACCTCATACGGGATCATCGCGCCGCTCACGCACGGAGTGACGAGCGTGGTCGAAGAGGCGGAGTTCGACGCCGCAGGCTGGTATCAGCTGCTGCAGGCCGAGCGCGTGAGCGTCTGGTACACGGCCCCCACCGCGATCCGCCTGTTGATGCGGGCCGGCGCCGACCTCGCGGGGGCGTATGACCTGAGCCGGCTGCGTCTGGTGGCGAGCGTCGGCGAGCCACTGGCGCCGGACGCGGTTGCGTGGGCGCAGAAGGCGTGGGGCACTCCGGTGCTCGACAACTGGTGGCAGACCGAGACCGGCGGCATCATGATATCGAATTATGTCGCTATGCCGGTGCGGCCGGGGTCCATGGGCCGGCCTGTCCCCGGCATCGAGGCGGCGCTCGTGGAGCAGGCTGGGGATGGCGCGGTGCGCGTCATCGAGGCCGCGGACGAGCGTGGCGAGATCGCGCTGCGCGCGGGATGGCCCTCGATGTTCCGCGGCTACTTCGGTGACCCGGAGCGCACGGAGCGCTGCTTCGCCGATGGGTGGTATCTCAGCGGCGACCTCGCGACGAGGGACGCCGACGGGTACTTCTGGTTCGTGGGCCGCGCGGACGATGTGATCAAGTCGGCGGGCCACCTCATCGGGCCCTTCGAGGTGGAGAGCGCACTGACGGAGCACCCGGCAGTGGCCGAAGCGGCGGTGATCGGCCTGCCCGACCCGATCCTCGGAGACGCGGTGGCGGCGTTCGTCGTGCTGCGAAGCGGGTTCGACGCTTCGCCCAACCTCGAACGCGACCTGCTCGCGCACGCACGGCAGCGGCTCGGAGCGCAGGTCTCGCCTCGTTCGGTCCGTTTCGTGGAGAGCCTCCCGCACACGCGGAGCGGGAAAGTCATGCGCCGCCTGCTGCGAGCCCGTGAGCTTGGACTGCCGGAAGGCGACCTCTCGACGCTCGAACAGGCAGAGCCCGACGGCGGCAGCGTCTCGTGAGCGCCGCTCCCGTCGACCGCGAGCACGCGGTGCACCTGCTGCGCGAGATGACGCGCATCCGGCGCTTCGAGGAGAAGTGTGCGGAGCTGTATAGCGCGGGGAAGATCCGCGGGTTCCTGCACCTGTACGTCGGCGAGGAGGCCATCGCCACCGGGGTGATGCAGGCCCTCGACGCGGACGACGCGATCGTCGCGACGTACCGCGAACACGGGCACGCGCTCGCGCGGGGGATCGCGATGGATGCGCTGATGGCGGAGATGTACGGACGCCTCGAAGGGGTGAGCCGCGGACGAGGCGGCTCGATGCACGTCTTCGACGCGGCGACGAGATTCTACGGCGGGAACGCCATCGTAGGCGGCGGGCTGCCGCTGGCCGTTGGCCTGGCGCTGGCGGACCGGATGCAGGGCCGGCGGCGCGTCACGGCGTGCTTCTTCGGTGAGGGGGCGGTCGCCGAAGGCGCCTTTCACGAGTCGATGAACCTCGCGGCCGTGTGGAACCTGCCGGTGTTGTTCTGCTGCGAGAACAACCTGTACGCCATGGGGACGGCGCTCGCGCGGTCCGAGTCGGAGACCGACCTGGTGCTGAAGGCGGCGGCGTTCGACATCGCGGCATGGCCGGTCGATGGCATGGACGTACTCGCGGTCGAGGAACATGCGCGCCGCGCCGCGGCGATGGTGCGCGCGGGCGCCGGACCCGTGTTCCTCGAGCTGCGGACGTACCGCTTCCGCGCGCACTCGATGTACGACCCCGACCGGTACCGTGAACGCGAGGAGATCGAGCACTGGCGCGAGCGCGACCCGCTACCCGCGTTCATGGCCTCGATGCCCGAGGTGTTCGATGAGGCGACGGTTGCCGGCATCGAGCAGGAGGTCGCGGCCGAGATCGCGAGAGCGATCGCGTTCGCCGAGGCGGGCAGCCTCGAGGCCGTGGACGACCTCGATCGGTTCGTGACGATGGACGAGGTGGTGCCGTGAGCGCGGCCGGGATGCGGCAGTTGCAGTACCGCCTCGCGGTCCGCGAAGCGATACGGGATGCAATGCGCGCGGACGAGCGCGTGTTCCTGATGGGCGAGGACGTGGGCGCGTACGGCGGCTGCTTCGCGGTGAGCCTCGGGCTGTTCGAGGAGTTCGGGCCGGAGCGGATCCGCGATACGCCGCTGTCGGAGCTGGCGTTCGTGGGCGCGGGGATCGGCGCGGCGCTCGGCGGCATGCGCCCGATCGTCGAGATCATGACGGTGAACTTCAGCCTGCTGGCGCTTGACCAGATCGTCAACAACGCCGCGACGCTATCGCACATGTCGGGCGGCCAGTTCGCGATTCCACTGGTGATCCGCATCCCCACCGGGGGCGGGCGCCAGCTCGCCGCGCAGCACTCGCACAGCCTCGAGGGGTGGTTCGCACACATTCCGGGGCTGAAGGTGCTCGCGCCGGCGACGGTGGAGGATGCACGGGGCATGCTCGCGCCCGCGCTGGCAGACCCCAACCCGGTGCTCATCTTCGAGCACGTGCTGCTCTACAACGTCGAAGAGCAGGTCACGGCCGAACCGGCCGCGGTCGACATCACCTCGGCGGCCATCCGCCGGGCCGGGCGTGACGTCTCGCTGATCTCGTACGGGGGCAGCCTGCCGATCACGCTGGAGGCCGCCGAGGCCCTCGCGGCGGACGGTATCGAGGCGGAGGTCATCGACCTGCGTGTGCTGCGTCCGCTGGATGAACGGGCGATCCTCGAGTCCGTCGCGCGCACGCACCGGGTCGTGATCGTGGACGAAGGGTGGCGCAGCGGCAGCCTGTCGGCGGAGATCTCCGCCCGCATCATGGAGCATGCGTTCTTCGACCTCGACGCGCCCGTGCAGCGCGTCTGTTCGGCGGAGGTGCCGGTGCCGTACGCGCAGCAGCTGGAGCAGGCGGCGCGCCCTCGGGCCGCGGAGGTGGAGCGCGTGGCGCGGGCGCTGGTGGAGGGGCGGCCACTCGATGGCTGACTTCCTGATGCCGTCGCTTGGGGCCGACATGGACGCAGGGCGGCTGGTCGAATGGCGCGTGCGGCCCGGCGACCAGGTCGAGCGCGGCGACATCATCGCGACCATCGAGACCGACAAGGCGGCGATCGACGTCGAGGTATGGGAGAGCGGCACGGTCGAGGCACTGCTGGTAGAGGAGGGGACGCGGGTGCCCGTTGGCACGCCGCTGGCGCGCATCGCGGCAGCCGCGCTTTCCGCCGCCGGGCCGGAAGCGCCCGATCAGGCACAGCCGGTGGAGACTTCCGCCGCGGCGCCCGTGGAGCCGCCGACGACCCCGAGGGAGGCCACCGCACCGCCGCGGCCAGCGCCACCCGAGGCAGTGCCACAGCCGGCTGCCGCCGAAGCGCCCTCGAGGGAGCGGCTGCGGGTCACGCCGCTCGCGCGGGTGCGGGCCGAGGAGCTGGGCGTGAACCTCGCGGGCGTGCGCGGGACGGGCCCGGACGGGGCGATCACGCAGGCCGACGTCGAGCGCGCGGGGGAAGGCGAGCCCGCCGCGGCGATCTCGCCATCGGAGGCGGGCCCGCCAGCGGCGGCCATCGAGGAGCCCTCGGAGACGGCGGCGGCCGAGACCGGCGCGACGGTGGGCGAGCAGACAGAGCCACGGGCGGCGACGCTGCGGCGCGCCATCGCGGCCGCGATGTCGCTGTCCAACCGCGACATCCCGCACTACTACCTCTCGATGGCGGTGGACCTGTCCTCGACACTGGCATGGCTCGAGCGCACCAACCAGCAACGCGGCGTCGCGGAACGGGTGCTGCCCTCGGCTCTGTTCGTGCGCGCGGTCGCGCTGGCGACGCACGAGGTGCCGGAGATGAACGGGCACTACCTCGACGGGCAGTTTCGTGCCGCCGAACGCGCGCACGTGGGGTTCGCCGTCGCGGTGCCGGGCGGCGGGCTGATCGCGCCGGCGATCCTGGAGGCGGACCGCAAGTCACTCGTCGAGGTGATGACTGCCCTCCGCGAGCTCGTGTCGCGGGCGCGAGCAGGTACGCTGCGTTCCTCCGAACTGGCTAGCCCAACGATCACGATCTCGAGCCTGGGCGAGCGCGGCGGCATTGACACGGTATACGGCATCGTCAACCCGCCGCAGGTGGCGCTCGTGGGAGTCGGGAGCATCGTCGAGCGGCCGTGGGCCGAAGGCGGGATGGTGGGTGCCAGGCGGCAGGTGACGCTGTCGCTGTCAGGCGACCACCGCGTCAGCGACGGGCATCGAGGCGCGCTGTTCCTTGCGGCCATCGACCGGCTGCTACGAGATCCGGAGCGACTATGAACGATTCGATCCGTCCAGAAGTAGAGCGCGTGCTGCGTGAGTTGCGGCCTGAGGCAGACCTCGCAACGCTGCCGGCGGACGCTGACCTACGCGAGGAACTCGACCTGGACTCGATGGACTTCCTCAACTTCGTAATCGGGGTGCACGAGGCAACCGGGGTGGATATCCCGGAGGCGGACTACGCCCGGGTCTCCACGCTGCAGACATGCCTCGACTACCTGGAGCAGCACCGGAGCTGAGCCGCGGGCGGACGCCCGCGGGCAGGAGGTGAGCGATGCAAGAGGACGACCAGGCACTGCGCGCACGGGCGCTGCAGAGCATTCAGAAGAAGCGCGAGTTCATGGCGCACCTCGTCTCGTACGTGCTCGTGAACGCGTTCCTCCTCGTGCTGTGGGCGATGGTCAGCGGCGGCGGCTTCTTCTGGCCGATGTTCCCACTGGTCGGCTGGGGCATCGGGCTGTTCTTCCACGGCTGGAAGGTGCCATTAGGACAGAACTCGCAAGCGGATCAGGGGCGGCTCGCCTCGGCGGAGGTCGATGCGGTCGATGACGGACTGGATGATGGCCTTGCGCTCCGGGGTGGGGGTGGCCGGGTCGAGGAGGCGCGGGAGGCGATCGGGGAGCGACGCCACCTCGCGCTGGCGTCGGGCGGCGGCGTCGACGGCCGCGAGGAGCCGCTGACGATCCGTGTTGAGGCGGCGCTGCTCCTCAGCCAGGAGGCGGTTCGCGCTCGCCAGCTGCTCCTCCGAGGCGATCGCGCCCGAGTCGAAGAGGCGCATGTTGCGCTCGAACTTCCGGTCGACCTCCTCGAGGGCCGCGCGGTTCGCCAGGAGGGCGCGGCGGTCATCGTTCGTGCGCTCCTCGATCGCGTCCGCCAGGCGCTCGACGTCGGCCAGCTCCTCCTCGATGAACCGCACGACCGCCGCCTCGACGGCGGCCGCCGGGATCCAGTTCAGGTAGGCGCACTGGGCGAGCGCCTTGCGGTGGTTCACGCAGTTGTAGGCGTAGCGGGGCTCCTTCGTGCGTGGGTCGCGCACCTGGTTCCCGTTCATCGGCCCGCCGCAGTGGGCGCAGCGGGCGAGGCCTGAGAGCAGCCAGCGGCTCGTCTGCGTCTTGCCGCCGAACATCGTCGCCTTCACCGCGAGGCGCTGCTGGACCTGCTCGAAGAGATCGGGGGTGACGATGGCGGGGATCGCGCCGGGGAGCTCCACGACCTGCTCCTCGCGACGGGCGGTCGCCTTCACCCGCCACGTCCAGACGCCGGTGTAGCGGCGGCGGGTGAGCATCTGGCGGGCCTCCGCGTCGTTCCACGGGCGGCCGTTCGGCTTCGGCGGAGCCTCAAGGCTCAGGCGGCGGGCGATGTGCTTCAGGCCGCGGTTCTCCACCGCGTAGGCGTGGAACGCCCAGCGCACCCAGTAGGCGCGGGCCTCGTCCACCTCGAAGCGGATGTCCGTCTTGCGGCCTTCCGCGGTGTAGTCCCATCGCTTCACGTAGCCGTAGGGGGTGCGTCCGAGGGCGACGCCGCGGCGGGCGGCGGCGAGGTTGCCGAAGGTCACCCGGTCACCGAGGCGCTGCGACTCCTGGCCGGCCTTCCATGCGCCCAGGGCGAGGTGGATGAACTCGCTCACGTCCTCCTCGACCGCCTCGACACGCACGCCGGCGGCCTCGAGTTCGAGGAAGCGCAGCGTGATCTCACGGTCGTCGCGCCCGAAACGGTCGAGCCACGTCACGAGGATCACGTCGAAGGCGCCGGAGCGTGCGGCGGCGAGCATCCGCTGGTACTCGGGGCGGTCGGCGCGGCGGCCGGACATCACGTCGGTGTAGTCCGCGACGGGATCGTAGCCGCGCTCGGCGCAGGCGCGCGCGAAGGCTCCGCGCTGCACGTCGAAGGAGTTCCTGTCGTCGCGACTCTGCGCCTCGGAGGAGACGCGGAAGTAGGCGGCGGCCCGCGTCACGATCGGGCCGAACCGTGCACGACAATCGAGCGCTGGGCAGCGCACCCGAGACGGCGGCAGCCGCTCCAGCGCTCGATCACGTCGCCGGTTGCTTCGTCGAATGTGGCGCCCCAAGGCTCCCAATCGTGATCACCGAGGACGCACCGCCAGAACATCGGAACGGCCATCAGCTGGTTTCCCGTCGCTGCGTCGCGAAGAACGCCTGCGTGAGCAGGTCATGCTTGTCGGGAGCTGGGTCGTTCGTCTCGGCGAACGAAATCGAGCCGATGACCCACCGGTAGTTCGTCACGTACCAATAGGCTGTCGGGTCAGGCTCGCCGATGAGGTACTCGGGGGGCAGTACGACAACGACGGGCACGTGCGTCCAAACAGTCGCCCCGGCGGATGATCCGGTTGTGTACGCGAGGAGCGACTCAATTTCCCGCCGGACGTGGGCGTCGAAGTCGTCAGGGGAGCCGCCGGCATCCCTGATCGCCTCCGAGACACTCAACCAGAGCGCGGCCTGGTAGAGAACGTGCCGCGGTGCATCCGACGGGGCGGCCAGCGATGCGCGATACAACCACCGCGCGAACTGCACGGTTGGGCGGAACATGTCGCCGAACGGGGACCGGTCACCGAGGCTCAGGCGATCGACGTCCCGAATGAAATCGAGGATGGGGCGCGCGGCCTCCCAGGGGAGCAAGCCGTCGTCGAAGGTCTCCGGGAAGAACACCCGAGCGAGGTTGTTGCGTAGCGGCTCGCCGCCGGGACCGCGAGCGCGTTTGACGGCTGCGGCAAGAGCTGAACGCTCCGGTATCTGCTCATCCGGGATCGAGAGTTCAGCCACCCGCTTCGCGATCGCGTCGATGCTCTCGTCTGGGTAGTGCGCCGCGAAGATCTCGGCGAATTCCGTACCGATCTTCTTCGGCCTAGCCATAAATCATGACCCCTGATCCGGTAATGAAACCGGATGCAATGCCTATCAAACAGGAGCGACAATGACGACAGTCAGGCATCGCGGAGCAACTGTCAAGAGACAGGACAGCATGAATGGGCACGAGGAGTTGCCAGCAATGACGACCGAGACGCGAACGATGTCCATCGAGGACGCCGCGAAGGAACTCGGGATCGGCCGGCAGCTCGCGTATGACGCAGTGCGCCGGGGAGAAATCCCGTCGATCCGCATCGGGAGACGGGTGCTTATCCCGCGCGAAGGCTTCGAGCGGATGCTCGCCGGATCGGGGACGGAGGTGTCGGCCTAGCGATCGCGGCGGGGGCGCGCGGCTGCCAGGCATGAACGAAACGCCACACCTCGACCGACTCCAGGCCGACCGCCTCGAAGCTGAGGGCGTTCACTTCGTCGATCTACTCGCGCGTGCCCGCCTTGCTCATGGGGCGATCGAAACCCACCAGGGCAACGGGGTCTCGTGGACCTCGACGCGGCCCCGTAAGGACATCCGCGCCACGATTCTCGCGAACGGCGGGCCGCCCGTCTCAGAGCGCGTAATCAGCGACGCGATCGACGATCTCGTACGCGCCGGCCTGCTGAAAGTAATCCGTCAGGGTCGGACGTGGGCGTTCTTTCTCAGGGCATCAGCGCCGGATGGACGCGCTTACGCGATCCGCGCCGCTGAGGAGATGCGTGCCTGGCGCGAGTCAGCTCGGAACGTGCCGGTGCACACGACGCAGCGCGCCGCCGCAACAACGATGGCAGGTTCGGAGGCATTGCTGCGGCCAGTCGAGTCGCCGAACAGCGTGCCAGCGCATACTCCGTCTTCGTCCGTCGTCATCGAGCCGCCGCAGCAACCATCAACCGCAAGCCACTCGAAACCGGGCGCAGCAACGCCGGTCGAGGTCGCCGCATCAGAACGGCACGCCGCGATCGCCGCCCAGCTACGAAGCAAGGGGCTCTCGCCGAGACTCGCGTCGACGGTCGATGCGCTGGCGCGGCTCCCCGACGTGGGCCTCGAGAGCTTCCACGCTGCGAACGGACGGCACGTCCGAGGGGTCTGGGAGCGGATCGACTACTACGGCCCGGAAACGCCCGATTACCTCGCCGAGATCGTCGCCGACGTGGCGAACATCCTGATCGGCTATCCGGGGGGAGCGCCACCGTGCACGTGCGACCAGGAAGTCACTGAGACAGCATCCACGACGACTCCCACGCCGCCACCTGCCGGGACGGCGCCGACCGCCTCCTCGTCGAGGCCTACGCCACCGGCGGGAGACCACCGCATCGTCCGGCGCGCCGTCAGGGCGGCGACTGTCCGCCTCATTAGGGCCGCCGTACGCGCGCTGACCGGGTACGCCCGATGATCGGGCCGCCCTCCTCGGTGATGACCGCCTGCCGGGCCTGCGGCTCGCCGGTGGCGACCGGCCGCGAGGACTCGGGCCGCGTCGTCGCGGTGTGCGTGCGATGCGGGGAACGGACCACGCTGCGCTCAGGGCGCGCCAGCGGCGCGAGGTCGAGGGTGCGGCACTCCGCGCCGTTCCTGATCTCGGAGCGGCCGGCGGCGCCGTGGTGGGCGCAGTGATGGCGCGGCCCTCGAAGCCCTGCCGCGAGGTGACGTGCTGGCGCACGCGCCCATGCCCGGTGCACCCGGAGCCGAAGCCGTTCGCCGGGGCGGAGCGGTCGAGCGACCTGTATCGGACGGCCCGGTGGAGGCGGGAGCAGGCGGCACACCTCGAAGCCGAGCCCGCCTGCCGGACGTGCGGGGCTCCCGCCTCGGTCGTCGATCACATCGAACCGCATCGAGGGAACGAAGCGCTGTTCTGGTCGCCGGCAAACCGGCAATCGCTGTGCAAGCGCTGCTCGAACTCGAAGACCGCCCGCGAGGTCAGCGCGCGGCGGGTGGGGAGGGGCGGTCAGGATTCTGGGCCGTCACCTCCCCGCGCGAGCGCTGTGCTACCCGGATTCTCGACTGTACGCATCTGGACAAAAAGTTGAAGGGGGATCGTGATGGTGGGATGGGTGACCGAAGAGGAAGCGAAGACGCAACGCGAGGCGGATGCCCGCGAGAAGGAGCACGCCGAGGCGCTGAAGCGGGAGATCGAGAACGCGTCCAAGGGCACGCTCGAACAGATCGAGGCGCGCCGGCAGGCATACGAGGCTGAGCGCCGCGACATCGTCGATGACCAGCTCCCGATCGCCCGGGTGCGCGCCGAGCGCAACACGGTGGGGCACGCGCCCGAGGTGGAACGCCTGAATCGACGGCTGCGCGATCTCGCCGAGATCATCGGGGCGCTCGGTCGGAAGTACGCGACTCTACTCGAAGAGAGCCGCGCAGAACGCGCCAGGCAGTGGCGCACCGCTGCCGAAACGCGGCGGCTGCACGCGGAGTACATCGCAGCCGAAGCGCGCGGACTGGAGCACGTCGCTGCGATCGCCGAGGAGTGGGACGCCATGACGCAGGTGGGCGGCGCCCGCGGCCCGGCCATCCCAATCGACAAGATCGGGCTGCCCGTACCTCCGAGGATGGATCAGCTGCGCGCCTTCGAGGCCTACGTCGCGACGCTGCGGCGCTGCGGGATGCGCGTCGACACCTCGGACCTGCCGCCGGCGATCCGCGCGCGCCTGGACCGCGCGAAGTGAGCTTCCGGGCGATCAGCATCGCCCCTGCGTACGCGCCGCCCTCGCCGCCGCTCGCCGCCTCCGCGCGCCCGGTGGGACGGCGCGAGCGCATGGCCGCGTGGATGCGCTTCCTCGACAGCGACGGCAGCTTGCTCGACGTGCCGGGGTGCGTCGAGTGCGGCCGGCGCGACACCGCGATCTCGGACTTCCGCTGCCGCAGGTGCGCAGCGGATCACGACGCCGAGCGGCGCGAGATGTGGGCGAGCATCCGCGCTCGCCGCCCGAAGTCGGCTGCGCCTCCTCGAGACCTGTCGCCGCCCCGATTCGATCCGGTCATCACCGCCGTCGAGTTCGCAGCCAAGCACGGGGGCGACATCTGGGCCGCCGCCGTGGCGATCGGGGCGCGCGTCGAGTACGGGGAGGCCAGGTCAATGCGGGGCCGTACATCCCCGGTGGACGGCTTCTCGCTCTCCGACGGGGGGCCGCGCGCCCTCATCGTGCTCGCCGATGACCTCCGCGGTCTCGACCGCGATTGCATCCTCGCTCACGAGGTCGCGCACGTCGTCGCCAAGCAACGCCGGCAGGAAGTCACGGAGGCCGCCTGCGACGAATTCGCGGTCGCGTTCCACGTCGCCTCCGAAGCGCTGCGGAGAGGACTGAAATGAACGCGCTCACTGAACGACCGTGCCTCCTGGCGCTCGCCCACGAAGGGGAACTCGACTGCCGATCGCCCCTACAGCTTGTCCTCGAAAGCGGCGAGATCGCGGACTGGTGCGGGCTCTGCGGGAGTGACATCGAGGGGCACGCTGACGACGCCGAATGAGCGCGCGCGCGATCGCGGCCCGAAACGAGGGCGAGCGGCGGCGGAGGTGGTGACACCGGCCAGTGCTCGCATCGTTGTTGCGAACGAGGGGGGGCGGGTCGAGATTTTGGAGCGTCCGGTTCCCGGCGAGCGCTGTGCTACCCATCTCCGAACGCTTACGGGTTTTCGGGTCTTTTCGAGGGGGTTCTGATGGGCGGATCGGGGCCGGCTCCGAAGCCGATCGCGGATCGGTTCTGGTCGAAGGTCGACCGCACCGGGGAGTGCTGGCTATGGACCGCCTCCACGCGCGGCGACGGATACGGACAGTTCACCGCTGGGCCGCGAGGAGATCGGAGAACTCGATCCGCGCCGCGGGTCGCCTTCGAGCTGACCTACGGCGCCGTCCCTCCGGGCCTCGATGTGCTGCACGGCTGCGGGAACCGAAGGTGCGTCCGCCCTACCCACCTCTTCACGGGATCGAGGCGTGACGCCGTACACCTTGCGATCGTGCACGGGAGGCATGCATCCGTGAGACGCCGCCCAGGTGCCGCCGCTGGGGTCACCACCGACGGCGCGGGCGCTCGCTGATGCTCGACACCGAAGATCGGGAACTGATCCTGATGTGGGGGCTACGGGCCACGGCGGGCATGCTCGCGGTCGTGGGTGGGGCGGGGACGCTGGGCCTGGCCTGGCGCGTCTTCGAGCTCGTCCGCGGGTAAGGTGTGGGGTGAATCCAACGATCCATGCGACTCGATCGTCCCGAGCGTCGCGAGCTTCGTGGATAGATCGTGCGTAACTCCCTACGGGTCGCACCGGTACCCCGGTAGCGTCAGAAGTAGCCCCGGCGCGGAAACCTCGAAACTCAAACGAGGCCAGGCGATCAACCGGGGCTTCCACATGCCCTGACCCGCCCGCCAGCGGCTGCTCGCACGGTGAGGTAGAATACGATCATGGGAGTGCTCACACGAGCATTTCGACCGCAGGCGCTCGCCGTCAGTACGGGCGGGCCTGCGGGTGTGCTCGACATGCTGCGGGGCGGATCGCCGGCGGTGAACTACCAGCAGGCGGCGCGGGCGTACAGCGGCAACGAAATCGTCTCGGCGGCGCTCGACCTCATCTCCCAGTCCACGGGCGAGCCGCAGATCATCGGCCGCAGGTGGCGGCGCAACCGTCCGCAGATCCGGAACGAGCGGGCGGCGACCGAGGCGGCAGCCGCGGAGATCCGCAACGAGATGCGCCGCCTGAGCGCCCTCGGCGTCCACAACCGCCCCGGAGCCCGCCTCGCGGATGTCTTCATGGTGCGGAACGGCTTCTGGGAAGAGGTCGACGGCCACCCGCTGGTGCAGCTGCTCAACCACCCGAACCCGTACCGGTCGCGGGCGCAGTTCTGGGCGGAAATCTGCCTCGACCGCTACCTCGCGGGGAATGCCTACGTCCTGAAGGCGCGATACACGAGCGGGCTGCTCGAGGGGGCGATCGCGGAGCTGTACCGGCTGCGGCCAGACCGCGTCGTGCCGGTGCCGGGGAACATGGAGGCGGGCGAGCCCTTCATCAAGGGCTACGACTACAGCATCGACGCGCGCACGACGCGCCGGATCCCCGTCGAAGATATCATCCACTTCCGCGCGCCGGACCCGCTCGACCCCTACCGGGGCCTCTCTCCGGTCGCCGCGATCATCGAGCGGGTGAACATCGACCGCTACATGCGGACCTTCCTGAGCACCTTCTACTCGCGGGGCGGCGCCAGCATCGGCGCCATCCTCAACGTCAAAGGCAAGATGGACCAGCCCCTGAAAGACGACATCCGGACGCGGATGCGGCGGATGTTCGGGGGCGGACATTACGACATCCTCGTCTCGAACGCCGAAGAGATGACGTACACGCCGCTCGGCCTCGACCGCGGGCTGCGGGACGCCCTGCCGAAGGAGATCGACGCCGTCAACGAAGCGCGCATCACCATGAAGCTGCGCATCCCCGGCTCGATCATCGGCCTACTGATCGGATACGAAAGCTCCAGCTACGCAAACAAGCGGCAGGACTGGCAGGTCTTCTGGGACCTGACGATGGCGCCCCTCCTATCGGACTTCGACGACGTGCTCAACCTCTCGCTCACGCCCGAGTTCAGCGGCATCGATGAAGTCGCCTTCGACCTGAGCGACATCCGGGCACTGCAGGAAGACTCCGAGGCGCTGAAAGAGAGCGCGCGCAAGGACTGGCAGGTGGGCCTCGCCGGGTTCCATGAGTCCCGGATCATCCTCGGCCGCCCGGCGAACCCCGACCCGGACGAAATCTTCGCCGTCCCGCGGGCGGCGGACTACGTCACCACGGCCCGCCTGGCGGAGGAACAGCACCCCATCGAGCCTCCGCCGGCGCTGCCGCCGGGGGACGTGCAGGCGATCGCCATCCTCGAAGCCGCGGCCAGGGGGCGGACGCGCCTCGAGGACGACCCCAGCGCGCGCGCCATCTACGATGAGGCGGTCGCCCTGCGGGCGCGGTACCCGCACCTCACCTGGGCGCAGATCTCGGGCCGCGTAGCCGTGTCCGAGCGGACGCTGCGGGAGTACCGCCGCCGGTTCGCCGAATCTGAGGACGACGCCGACTAGCAGCCGGCCGGCCCCCTCCCCGGATCATGATGCCGTTAGACCTCCGCCGCCGCCCGCGGCCCGAAAGCCGCTGACGAACACCCGCGCCTCCTCCTCCGCAACGGGATCCAGGAAGAGAGCGCAAGACGACCGGCCGTAAACATACCCCGCGAGGGCGCGGTGGCCGAGGTAATAGTGCGCGATCGCCAGCGTGTACATCGCGAGGCGGTCAGCGCCCTGCGTGCCGTCGTCTAGCAATAGAAACGGACGCCCTGCAGCGCTCGGGGGCGGCACATAGATGCCGATGACCCCCGGATCAAGCGGTCGCCGCCGGACGACGAAGCGCGCTTCGTCAGCCGCGCGGACGGGGCTTCGGAACTCGGAGGCCAGGGCGGCGGCCAGGATGCGGACGCGCCTCGGCGAGATCAGGTTGGATGTGAGCGTGCGGAGATCGGCGGTCATCGTCATCGGTGCCTTTCGCGTTCAGAGGATCGGGGAAGGTCGCGCCGCGCCACCGGGGGCGATCGGCCCGCACGTTGGCTCGCGTCGGAATGACATCTTCCACGGCTGGGACGTGTACCAGGGCGAGCCGTCCGAGGCGCGCATCCGGCGCGAGATGGACCGGATGCGCGACCGCTAGCTGTGACGTCCACAGAGGTTGTTAGCACGACCCGGTGATCGAAGGGGACCTCCCGGAGAAGGTGTGGCTACCACAGTCACATCACCCCGGGAGGTCCTCCTTGCACGCTAATGCACGACTCACGCCAGCGGGACGGTTGATCCTTGTCCGGCGCATTGCTGCTGGTCGTCCGATCGCCCACGTCGCCGCGGAGATGGGTGTCTCCGGCACCACGGCGAGTCGCTGGTGGCGGCGCTGGCTGACGGAGGGAGAGCCGGGGCTCGAGGACCGCTCCTCGCGCCCCCACCGCAGCCCACGCCGAACGCCACGGACGGTGGAGCGGCGAGTCGAGGACTTGCGCAGACGGGAGAAGCTCGGGCCGGGCCGCATCGCGTTCCGACTCGGGATGGCGGCGTCGACGGTCTACCGCATCCTGTGCCGGCTCGGCCTGCGCCAGCTGCGTTGGCTAGACCGGCCGACCGGTGAGGTGATCCGCCGCTACGAGCACGAGCGCCCGGGCGACCTGGTGCACATGGACATCAAGAAGCTCGGGCGTATCCCTCACGGTGGCGGTTGGCGGGCGCACGGTCGCGGGAAGGACGGCCACGGCGGACACAGCCGCGTCGGCTATGCCTTCATCCACTCGGTGGTCGACGACTGTTCGCGGCTGGCCTACAGCGAGGTGCTCCCTGACGAGCGCGCCACAACGACCGTGGGCTTCTGGCAGCGGGCATTGGCCTGGTTCGCCGAGCGGGGAGTGATGGGCCTGGTCGGTGCTCACGGACAACGGCTCCGCCTACCGCAGCGGGAACTTCGCGCGCGCTTGCTCAGCCGCGAGCATCCGGCATCGCTTCACGCGTCCCTACCGGCCTCAGACGAACGGCAAGGTGGAGCGCTTCAACCGCACCCTTCTGGAGGAGTGGGCCTACGTCCGTATGTATCATCAGAGCTGCAGCGTACCCGAGCGCTGGACAGCTGGCTCCACCGGTACAACCATCACCGAGGCCACACCGCCCTCGACGGTCTCCCACCGGTGAGCCGCATCAACCTCCCAGAACAGCACAGCTAGCCCGCCGGATCCGCGGCGACAGCCAGCGGGGTGACCACTCGCGAGGCGTCCTCGACGATGCGGCCGTCCAGCATGCGGATGACTCGGTCGGCGCGGGACGCGACTGCAGGGTCGTGCGTGACCACGATCACGGTCACGCCCTGCTCGCGGCGCAGCGACTCGAGCAGGTCGAGCACCCGGGCGCTGGTCGCTGAGTCGAGGCGGCCCGTGGGCTCGTCGGCAAGGACGATGCCAGGGCCGTTCGCGAGCGCCCGCGCGATCGCGACGCGCTGGCGTTCGCCGCCGGACAGCTGGGGCGGACGGCTCGCCGCGCGGCCCTCGATACCGACGAACGCGAGCAGCTCCATCGCGCGGGAGCGCCGTTCCCGACCGGAGCGACCCTGGCCGTACATGGGCACCTCGACGTTCTCGCGGACGGTGAGTCCCGGCAGGAGATTGTCGAGCTGAAAGACCAGACCGATGTCGCGGGCGCGGAAGTGGTCGAGCTGGCGACGACGGCGGAGGTCGTGTCCTGCGACGACGACGTCGCCCTCGTCGGGGCGGTCGAGGGCGGCGATCATGTTGAGGAGCGTCGACTTGCCGCAGCCGGACGGACCCATGATGGCGACGAACTCGCCGGGCAGGACATCGAGGTCAACGCCGTCGAGGGCGCGGAGCCGCCCGCCCTCGAACGCTTTGACGAGCCTGCGCGTGTGGACGATGGGGGGCGGAGCACTACTCATAGCGCAGCGCCTCCATGGGCGTGAGCCTCGTGGCGCGGATGGCAGGGTAGACCGCGCCGATGAGCGCCACGCCGATAGCGACGAGGAAGGCCTGCACGAACACGCCCGACTCGTACGACGGCTCGAGGAGACCTCGGACCGCGGGGACGCGCATGACCGCCTGGACGGCCAGCAGGCCGACGACGGAGCCGACGGCCGCCGCCGCCAGGCAGAGCATCAGTGCCTCGATGAGGATCATGCGCAGGACACGCCCGCCGCTCCACCCCACCGCCCGCAGCACACCGATCTCCCGTGTGCGCTCGAAGATGGACATGACCATGGTGTTCATGACGCCGATGCCACCGATGACAATCGCCAGGCCCGAGATCGCAGCATTGGCGGCATCGAGGATCTGAAAGCCGCTATCGACCTTGCCGATGTCGTCGGCCGTGACAATCGAGACGACGCCGGCGACCTGGTCCTCGATGCGCCGGGCGACGGCCTCCGGGTCGGCGCCGGCGACCACACTCACGTGGACGACGCTCACCGCCTCGCGGCGATTCGTGATGTCCTGCACGGTGGCGAGGGGAGCCAGCGCGCCGGACTGCTCCCAGAGGACCTCTGAATCGACGATGCCGACCACCTCGAAGGCCCGCTCATCGATGACGACCTCGTCGCCAACCGTCACGCCAAGTGCGGCGGCGGCCTGCGCCCCCAGCACGATCTCCGCCGGCGAATCGGACGCGAGATAGCGGCCCTCCACCAGCGGCGGACCGGCCTCGAAAAGGTCGCCCGGAAGCACGCCGAGCACGAGGAAGAACGGGTTCGACCCCACGCGCGTGAAGTGGAAGAGGCCGCCGCGCACGGACTCGACACCTGCGACGGCCTCGATCTGTGGGATCGCCGCTTCGGGGATCGTGCTGAAACTCATGTCGGCGGCGCCCTCCTGCGCCACCATGAAATCCGCGCCGCCGGACCGGACGAAGGCGCCCGCAGTGCTCTTGAACCCGGCGGTAATGACCCCGAGGGCAACGATGGTCGTGATGCCGAGGCTGATGCCGATGAGCGTCAGCCCTGAGCGCACTCGAGCGCGGAGGAGGTTGCGCAGGACGAGATGGGCGAACCCCATTGGCTCATCCTAGCGCGACACCACTGGAGTCTGTGGAGTCGAAGGTCAGGCGGCAGTCAGGACTGGGCCTCCGGGAAGCCGTCCGCCTCTTCATCTTCCGGCCAGGTGTGGCGCGCCAGCCAGACCGCGAACTGCGAGAGATTGCCCGCGACGCAACCAAGCGCGACGACGAGTGCCCAGTCGCTCGCACTCGGGATCTCCACCTCGAGGGCCGCGCGCATGAAGGGCGTGTACAGGGCGAACAGCAGGAAGGCGGCACTCATCGCGAGGGCGTACCACAACTCGGCCCGCGCCAGGGCACGCGGGAGCGCGCGGAGCGACGGGATGCCGATGAGGAACGACTGTCCGAGGAGGCAGGCGGCGATGACCATGAACACGAGCGTCTGCTGGTGCTCGATCGTCTCACTCTCGTTGACGGCCCATGCGAAGAGCGCGGCGGCGACCAGCGCGACCGTCACCGCACGTGCCCCGATCTCGGCCCAGGTCGCGCGCGCCAGGAGGGTGCGCGTCGGCCCCCCAATGTCCGTTACGCCTCGACCAGTGGCCAGCGCGATGGCGGGGAACACATGCACAACCAGGTTCAGCCAGAGGATCTGGATCGGGCCGAGCGGCAACTCGTCGTCGATGAAGAGGGCCAGGCCGACCGCGCCGATGGTGGCGAAGCTGGCCGTCAGCAGGTAGACGATCGCGCGGCGGAGGTTGAGGGCGGTCGTGCGGCCCTCGCGGATGCCATCGACGAGCGAGGCGAGCCGCCCGTCGGAGAGGATGACCTCGGAGGCCTCGACGGCGACGTCGCTCGCGCCGGGGCCAACGGCGACGCCGACGTCCGCCGCGCGGAGTGCGGGAGCATCGTTGACGCCATCGCCCAACATGGCGACGACTTCGCCGCGCTGCTGGAGCCGCGCGACGAGCGCCACCTTCTGGTCGTGCGTGGCGCGGGCGACCACGGTGACCGAGTCCGGCTCGGCGCGGTCCAGCGTCGAGGCCTCGACAGCGGCTTCCCCCTCGCGCAGGAGTCCGGACTCACGGGCGATGGTGGCCGCGGTCGTGAGCTGGTCGCCGGTCGCGAGCATGAGGCGCAGCCCCGCGGCCCTCGACGCGGCGACCGCTGCGGCGGCGTCCGCGCGGAGCGGGTCCTCGAGGACGATCGCGCCGATGACCTCGAGGTCGGATTCGACGGAGCCGGCGGCGACCGCGAGGACGCGGTAGCCCTCCTCGCCCAGGGCGGTCGTCGCCTCGAGCAGGCGCTGGTCGCCGGTGGCAATGGCGAACACCTGCGCGGGCGCGCCCTTCACCGCGAAGAGCGGGCCGTCCTCGGTGTGATGCTCCGTGCGCATGTAGCGGCGCTCCGGCGTGAAGGGCGTCGTGCGGCGGCGGGGGAAGCGATCCTGCAGCTCATCCGTGTGCCACCCGAGGGAGGCGGCCGCGTAGGAGATCGCCGCCTCGAGCGGGTCGCCGTGCGCGTGCCAGCCGTCTTCATCGTCGTACTCCACGACCGCCTCACCGCACAGAGCACCGATCAGCAGGACGCGTGCCGCCTCGCTGGAGGCCTCGGCGGGCACGTGCGCGCTGCCGTCGTCCTCGTGCGCCGGATCGAGGTCACGGGGAAACTCCCAGCGCTCACCGGATGGGAGCAGGACGGCGCGCACCACCATCAGGTTCTCGGTGAGGGTGCCGGTCTTGTCGCTGACGATGACGGTCGTGGAGCCGAGGGTCTCGACGGCGTTCAGGCGGCGGACGAGGACGCGGCGCGCGGCAAGCCGGCGCACCGCGACGGCGAGGGTCGTGGTCGCGACGGCGGGGAGACCCTCGGGGACGGCGCCAATGGCGAGGGCGACGGCCATCTCGACCGTCAGGCGGAGGTCGCGCCCCTGGGCGACGCCGACGAGCGTGAGCACGGCGGTGAGCACCAGGAAGAGCACCACCAGCCGGCGGCCCAGGCTCTCGAGCCGACGCTCGAGCGGCGTGACGTGCTCCCGTTCCTCGCCGAGCGAGGTGAAGATGCCGCCGAGCGCGGTGCGTCCACCCGTCGCATACACGAGCGCACGGCCAAAGCCGGCGACCACCGTCGTGCCGGCGGACAGGCGGCCGGGCGCAGCCAGCCCGCGAATTGCCTCGACGGGCTGGGGCTCCTTCTCCACGGGGAGCGCCTCGCCGGTGAGGACGGCCTCGTTTACCAGCAGTCCGTGGCTTTCGATGACGAGCGCGTCCGCGGGGACGGTGTCTCCCTCATCGACGACGACCAGATCGCCGGGCACGACGGCGAGGGCTGACACCTCGTCGCGCCTGCCGTCTCGCACCACCTCGGCGCGCAGGGCCGTGAGGTTCCTGAGCGCGGAGATGGCCTGCTCCGAACGGAACTCCTGCGCGAAGCCGAGAGCCACCGAGGCGACGATGGAGATCGCGATGGCGATGCCGTTCACCCATTCGCCCAACGCGAACGAGGCGAGCATGGCGGCGACGAGCACGATGATGATCGCGCTCCGCAGCTGGCGCAGCAGGAGGTGACGCCAGCTGCGTCCGACGACGGGAGCGGGGTCGTTCGGGCCCCAGCGGTCGAGGAGCGCCTCCGCTTCCGCTTGCGTCAGGCCGCGGGCGAGGTCGCTCGTCGCGAGCAAGCGGGCAAGATCCTCGGCGGGTGGATCAGATGCGGAGGCGGGTCGCTCGGCCGTCACGCACGGCCCCCCTGCGAAGCGGGCGCCGAAGCGGCCCGAGGCAGGGTTACCTCCACGCGCAGCCCGCCGAGCGACGAGGCGCTCGCGGTGGCGCGTCCGCCCCGGCGCTCGGCGATCCCTCGCACGATCGCGAGGCCCAGTCCCGCGCCGCCCGCCTCACCCGGCGTGCGCGCGGCGTCGAGCTGAGTGAAGCGCTCGAAGATGCGGTCGAGGTCGCCCGGCGGGACGCCGGGGCCGTCGTCCTCGATGGCTAGGCGAGCCTCGGGGCCCGCGACGCCGGTCGTCAGGATGACTCTGGTGCCGGGCGGCGTGTGTGTCACGACGTTCTCGAGCAGAGCTCGCGCCAGGCGCATCGCCTCGGCCGCAGCGAGAGCGGCGGGGGCGGCGGCGAGACGGCGCTCGACTGTCGTGCGGTGCGCCTCGAGGAGCGGCGCCATCCGCTCGCAGGCGAGCGCAGCAGCGCGGCCGAGGTCGACCGTGACCGGCGCGGCCGCGGGCTGCGCCTCCTCCGAGACGCGCGCGAGCGCGAGCAGGTCGTCAATCAGCTCGCTCGCCTCGTCCGCGACGGCGACGAGGTCGCTGGCGGTGGTGCGCTGGTCAGCAGGCAGGTCGCCACGCTGCAGGAGTTCGGCCAGCGCACGGATGAGGGTGACCGGGGAGCGCAGCTCGTGCGAGGCGTCGCCGATGAAGGCGCGCTGGCGCTCGTGGGCAAGCCGCAGCGGGGCCAGGGCGCGGCCCGCGAGCAGGTAGCCGGCGCCGACGGCGAGCAGCAGACCGGTGCCGGCCACCATGCCGAGGACGGCGACGAGCGTCCGCACGCTCTGGTCGCGGCCATCGAGGTTGCGTCCGGCGATCACGGCGCCCACCGTTGTCCCTCCCTGCCGAAGCGGGGTCGCCCTCAAGCGCAACCGAGCGTGGTCGTGCGAGAGGGTCTCCCACGTCTCACGGCCCGCGAGCGCCCTCTCCACGATGCCTGCCTCGATCAACTCCTCGGCTTCCAGGCCGCGAGGGTTCGCGACGAGGGCGCCGTCCGACCGAAAGACCACGAGGAACACCTCGCTCGGGACGCCGTCGGAATGCGCCTCGAGGTCAAGCGGCTGCAGCGTCTGCAGCGGCGGCGCAGACGCGGCCCAGTCGTCGGCGACGGCGCGGATCGATGCGTCGACCTCGCGGTCGATGGCCCAGACAAGCCCGAAGTAGGTGCCGGCTCCGAGCGCGAGCAGGACGGCAAGGAACGCCGTGGCGTACCAGGCGGTCAGGTGGAACCGCGCTCGGCGGTACATCAGGTGGCGTCGATACGGTAGCCGACGCCTCGGACGGTGCGGATCGGCGAAGCGTCGCCGAGCTTGCGCCGGAGGTAGTGCACGTAGAGGTCGACGTTGCTTTCGACGGGCTCGTCTTCATAGCCCCAGACGTTCGCGAGGATGGAGGCGCGAGGAAGCGTCTGCCCGCGATGGCGGGCGAGAAACTCGAGCAGCCGCCACTCCGTCGGGGCGAGTTCGACCTGCTGGCCGTTTCGGCGCACCTCGCGGCGTCCGAGGTCGACTTCGATCTCACCGAGGGAGAGCACGTCAGGCTGGAGGTCCGCGTGCCGCCGGCCGCACGCGCGGACTCGCGCGAGCAGCTCCTCCAGCGCAAAGGGCTTCGTCAGGTAGTCGTCGGCGCCGAGGTCGAGACCGCGCACGCGGTCCTCGACTTCGCCCTTTGCGGTCAGCATCAGGACGGGCGTGGCCACCCCGGCGCGACGCAGGCGGTCGAGGACGGCGAAGCCATCGAGGCCGGGCATCATCACATCCAGCACGAGCACATCGAAGGTGCTCTCCGAGGCAAGCGCGAGCGCATCGTCCCCGTCGTGCGCGACGTCGACGACGTGGCCTTCCTCGGTGAGGACGCGTGCGATCACGCGAGCGAGGCGCCGGTCGTCCTCGGCGAGCAGTACATGCATGCGCCAATCGTGACGCACGGCTGGCGGGGACGGCAACGGTCAAAGGCAATTCCAATGTCACGGCCAGAGCATTGGATCCAGCAAAGCGGAGCTGAAGGGAGTGCTTCGAATGGCTCGCAGACCAGTGCTGGCATACGCGATCGGTGGGACCGCGGCGGCGATCGCCGCGATCGTCATCACCGCTTCCACGGTCGGTCTGACCCCGTCCACTTCGGAAGGTTCATCCGGCCAGGCGGGAGCCCCCGCCGTCCTCCCGGCGGAAAACTCGCCGGCCTTCTACGAAGACTACGAGGATCACGAGGGAGACGACGAAGAAGACGAGCACGAGTACTACCGGGCGGCGGATGGCCGCGTGCAGCACGAAGGACGCGGCCATGACGACGACGACTGATGCGCGGAAGCGGCCCGGCGCGCAGGCGCGGACCGAGCGGCGACTGTTGGTGCAGCTGTCCGTCGCCGCGGTCTCGATGGCGACGCTCGCGGCCTCGTGGCTGGGCATCGCCGGGGCCGAGCGAGCGGTGACCCAACCGTCTTCCGGCTCGGGCACGGTGCTTACGAACGCGGGGACGGTCACCGGCCTGGCGCCGGCGCCGGCGTCGTCGGACGCGAACGTCGTCCGGCGTTCGCGCGCGTCGTGAGGGGACGGCGATGGAGCATGAGTTCTTCGCGACGGGGACGACGTGGTGGCTGCGATCGGAGGGCGCGCCAGCGGGGCTGATGGCGCTCGTGGAGCGGCTCGTGCGCGAGTACGAGGCGCGGCTCAGCCGCTTCCGGCCGGACTCGGCGCTCTCGCGACTGAACCGGGAGCGGCGCTGCGAGGACGACGTGGTCGCCAGCGTGCTGGCGTCGGCGGAGTCTCTGCGGCGGCTGACCCGAGGCGCGTTCGACGCTCGGGCGGGCGCGGCCGTGGTGGCGGCGGGCTACGACCGGCCGTTCGACGCCATCGAGGGCGCCATCGAGGCATCCGCTGATCCGATCCCGAACATGCAGCGCCCCACGGTCCTGCTGTCGGGGTCGTCCGTGCTACTGCTGGGGCACGGCCGGGTCGACCTCGGAGGGATCGCCAAGGGCTGGATCGTCGACCGGGCAGCGGAGCTGCTGGCCGAAGCAGGGCCCTGCATCGTCGATGGCGGAGGAGACATCCGGACGGCGGGCGGGCTGGACGAGTGGGCAGTCGGCGTCGGTGATGGCCTCGCAATCGGCCTGACGGACGGCGCCGTCGCAACCTCCTCCACCCTGCGACGGCGGTGGCGCACCGAGCGTGGCGCGGCGCACCACATCGTGGAGCCGCACCGCGGATGGTCCTCGGACGAGGCTGTGACGACAGCGGTCGTGCTGGCACGTGACGCGATGACGGCCGATGCGCTGGCGACCGCCGTCGTCGCCAACGCCACGAACGGCATGCGCGCCGTGCGGACCAGCGGGGGCGAGCTGCTGCTGCAGCGGGCCGGGACCTGGGAAATGACGACGGGAATGACGAGGTATCTACGATGAGTGCCCGGACGACGATGATCGTATCGAACGCCCTCGTGTGGGCGCTGGTGGGCGCAGTGCTGGCGTCGCCGTGGCTGCTCGCCGCACGGGCGGAGGCGCCGGTGCTGTGGTGGGCCTCGAGGGCGTTCGGACTGGTGTCGTACGTGGCGCTGTGGCTCGCGATGTTCGCAGGCGTGCTGCTGAGCACGCACCGGCTGCCACAGCGGCTGGATCGCAGGACGTTGTTCGAGCTGCACCAGCAGTGGACGCTCGCGGCCCTCGCTGCGACGGCGCTGCACGTGCTGGCCGTGGTCACGCACTCGGAAGCGGACGTCGGCATCAGCGGCGCGCTGATTCCCTACGCCTCACGGCAACTCACGGGCCCCGTCGCGCTGGGCGTCTTCGGGATGTGGGGCCTCGGCTTGCTCGCGGTCAGCAGCTGGCTGCGCTCACGGATCGGGACGGCCACGTGGCGCGCGATCCACATGCTCGCGTTCGGGTCGTTCCTCGTGGCGCTGATGCACTCGATCGGTGCGGGGACGGACAGCGCAGCGCCAGCCGCGCAATGGCTGTACGGGCTCACGGGGAGCGTGCTCGCGTCCGCGATCGTCGTGCGGATCGCGAGCGCAGCCGTGGGGCGGCCGGCACACGGGGCGCGTCCGTCCGAGCGCCGCGAGCCGGTCCGCTGAGACGCGCGTTGAGGCACGCAGCGGACGATTCGGACCAACGTCGGATCTCCGCCTCGATGACCGCAGCACCGAAGGGAGACGAACCTGGAACTCGAATCGATCGCCGGTCTGCCGGCCCATCCGCTCCTGGTCCACGGCAGCGTGGTGCTCGTGCCGCTGGCTGTCATCGGATTCATTGCCGTGGGATGGCGCGGTGCGTGGCGTGAACGTTACCTGCTGCCAGTCATGCTCGTGGCGGTTGCCGGGTGGGCACTCGCGTTCCTCGCGACCCAGAGCGGGGAGCCGATGGAGGAGCATGTGCGCCGCGTGGCGGCCGTCGCAGGCGAGGCGCGCCCGCGCTTCGGGGAGCATCCGGACCTCGGGAACACGGCGGCGATCCTGTCGTTCGTGTTCGCGCTGGCCGTCAGCGGGATGTACGCGATCGAGCGCTGGCTGCCGCCCGTGAAGACCTCGAAGTCGGTGGTAACGGCAGCGTACGCGGTGACCGCGTTCATCGGACTGGTGGCACTGGTCTGGATGGTGCGCGCCGGCCATACGGGAGCGGAACTCGCCTGGGGGGACTGAGAAGCGAGTCAGGTCGGCGGGCGACCGGGCGGAGACCCGGTCGCCCGCAACCCGGTTACGCGGCGGTCTGAGTGTCCTCGTAGACCTCGGTGTTCACGGTGATGGTGACCGTCTTGCCGACGAGGACGCCCCGAATGCCGAACGTCAGGTCGAAGTCGGCGCGGTCGACCTCGGCCGCGAGGACGAAGCGGACGCGACGCGGCGCCTCGGAGACCATCTCAAAACGTCCGCGCGTAAGGATGGTGCGCGTGATGCCATGCATCGTCAGGTCCCCGCGCACCAGGAACGTCTCGCCATCGAGGCGGGTGATATCGGAACTGACGAAGCTGATCTCGGGGAACGCCTCGGCATCAAGGAAGGCGCGCGAGAGCACCTCGCGGTCACGTTCCTCGTTATCCGTGCGCAGGCTGGCGGTGGCGATGCGCGCGGCGACGTGTGAGCGCTCGGGCTCGTCGGGATTCAGCGAGATGTCGGCATCGAACTCCATGAACCGGCCGTGGACGGTGCTGACCATGAGGTGTTCGACGGAGAAAGCGATCTCGGTCCGCGTCTCGTCGAGCTGCCACGCCATGCCGCCTCCTCGGGCCTCGTCAGGGTCCGCTTCCATTGAACCACAGCCGCCACGGAAACCCGTCCGCGCTCCTGCACCCGGTCAGGACTCGATAGCGCCCTCGCGCAGCAGCACACGGTCGAGCTGTCCGCGGTCGCCGACGAGGACGAGGCTGTCCTCGGCCGCCCCGCTGACGAGGGTGCGCAACGCCTCCCGGGTCTCAGGCAGCAGGGCGGCAGCGCCGTCTGGCGCGCCGGCGCGCGTCCAGACGCGAACGCGCAGCCCCTCGACGTCCGCGAGCGCGGTGGCAAGCGACTCGGCGCCGGGCGGGACCACGAGCACGACGGTGCGGCGGCGAGGCGGCGCCGCGACTTCGGGCGGCGCCGCTGCCTGGTCCTCGCGCAGCACGGCCCAGTGGTAACCGGCGACGATCCCAGCGGCGATGACGAAGGCCGCGTTCCAGCGCACGTCGACCAGCAGCTCGCGGGACAGCCCGTCGCCGAGCATGGCGTCGAAGAAGCGGAAGAGGACGATCGTAAGGTTGACGAGCAGGACGACGGTCGCCGCGCCGAAGATGGCGAAGATGTAGAGCCGCCTGGGGAGCGCGACGCGGTCCATCGCATCGCTCCTCGCGACGCGCTGCGCGCCGAACCAGAACCAGGCCCACACGGGCGCGCCAACAAGGAGCAGTGTCAGCGTCATGACCAGCTGCTCGCGCCACCAGCCCTCGGAGCGGATGACGGTCGTGCTCTCGGGGGCGCCCGCCTCGATGGCGAGTGCGAGGCCCGCGACGATGCCGCCGGCCAGCACCAGGAGTCCCGCGGCCGAGACAAGGTAGCGGTAGACGCGCTCGGCGTCGCCGCGGGCGACGCGCTCGGCGTCTTCCTCCCACACCAGCGACCGGAAGTAGACCCAGACACCGAGCCCGACGACGGCGATGGCGAGCGCGTCGGGGAGCTGCGCGAAGTGGTCCGCGGCGCTTCCAGCGGGATTGCCGATCCACCAGTCGAGGAGGGTGTGGAGGGCGATCGCCGATGGGACGAGTGTCATCGCCACGCCGGGCAACACGCCGAACAGGAAGACGACGACCTGCCAGGTCGCCCGGTGCCGGGACACGCGGCGCAGTTGCAGCAGCCAGTGCCCGACCCACACGACGGCGCCTACGGCGGCGGGCGCTCCTGCCTCGCGCAGGCTGCGACTCCAGTCGAGGTGGACGAGGGTCTCGCGGAAGAGGCCGTCATAGGCGGACGAGAGCGCCGCCGTGAGTGCCCCGGCCGTCCCGGTGAGCAGCAGCCCGAGCCCAAACACCGACGCGAAGCCGAGGTACAGCTCGTCGAGCCAGACGGTCGCGCGGGCCCGCGGCTCGCGACGGACGACCTGGTCGTGGAGCAGCCAGATGCCGCCCCACACCAGCAGCCACCCGAGCGGACCGCCGTCGAAGTCAGACAGGCGCAGGGCGAACGCGAGCACCTCGAGCGCGTTGACGGCGACGATGACGAGCGCGATCCCGCGCGCGAGATTGAGGTAGAAGCGGCGAAGCTCGGCGCCCACCTCGGCATCGCGGGCGGCGGCAACCGAGCGCTGTGCGATGAAGGCGGCGATGAGCCAGGCCGGGACACCAACGATGCTGAAGGACAGCGCGAATGCGAGCTCGGTGTCGCTCTCCGAGATGACGGTCTCGCCGCCGAACGAGTCGATCAGGCCCCCGATGAGCAGCGAGAGTCCGATGCCAGCGAAGACGAGCGCGAGCAGGCCCACGCCATACAGGAAGAGGCGGCGCACCGTGCCGAGCCCGGCATCGGGCGCGGAGGCTGCGCCATCCTCCGGGCGCCGCCGGCGCACCACGGCGACGATCACCCCGATCACCACCAGCAGCGGGATCAGGCTAACGAGCAATCCCACGAGGTCTCCCAACACATCGCGCCCCCCGTCGGACCGTCAGGGCAGCTTCGCCGGGCAGAAGATCGGCCACGGCGGCTGCGAGAAGAGCCACTTACCCTCGATGCGCTCGAGGTCGAAGACGATCGTCTGCTTCGGGTCGCTCGATCCGAACGGCGAGCTGTCATAGCGCTCGGTCAACTCCACCCGGACCGTTGCGGCGTCGCCGTCGATCTTCGTCTCCTCGAGCGTCGCGCGGATGGCGATGTCGCCACGGCGGCTGATGACTTCGCGGGGCATGGTCGAGCACCGGTCGGTGACTTCCGGCGAGAGGTACGAGAACGCCTCGGTGGCGTCCTGATCCTCGACCGCCCGGAGGTAGAGTTGCACGGTCCGGCCTGGCGTGCCGTCGGGCAGCTCGTCTTCGCCGCCCCGCTGCGCGGCCACGACCGCGGCCGCGGCGATCGCCGCGGCGAGCACCAGACCAATGACAATGAGCAGGACGGTGGAACGCGCCATGGCGCCTCTCCGAGCCGGGCCGCATGCCGCAGCGTAGCAGAGCATTCACCTTTGGGCGCGAGTACGCCAGAGGCGGGCGGCGACGAACGACGTGACGTTCGTCACCTGGCGCACACGCCGGATCGCGGTCATCCACAGGCGATGACCTTTGACCCTCCGCCCGCTGCCGGGGCGTTGCCTATTCTGAGCCGACGCCGAATCATTCGGTGATCGTCGAGGGGATCGGGATACGGCGACGGGACATCGTGACGGAGCAGGCCGCACCCGCGGAGCATAGTACGTTGCTCGAGGCGATCGTCGAGTCGTCTCCGGATGGCATCCTGGTCGTTGACGGCGGTTCGCGCATTCGGCTGGCCAACCGCCAGGCAGAGACGCTGTTCCAGTACCCCCGCTCCGAGTTGCTTGGCGAGCCGATCGACCTCCTCCTGCCGCCTCGTTACCGCGACCGGCACGGGCAGGCGGTCGGCACGTACGGGCAACGCCCGTCCAACCGGCCGATGGGCAGCGGACTGAGCATCTTCGGCCTGCGGCGCGACGGCAGCGAGTTCGCGGCGGACATCGCGTTGAGCCCGGTCGTGACGCCGAGCGGCTCGTTCGTCATCACCTCGGTGCGCGACGTCTCCATGCGACGTGGGCTCGAGGAGGAGTACCGCGAGCTGGCTAAGCGGCTGCAGGCGCACTCCGAGCGCGAGCGCGTCGCGCTGGGCCTGCAGGATTCGCTCATCCAGGTCTCGTACGGCGTCGGCCTCAACCTGATGAAGGCGCGCGAGCTGGTGAGCGGCACCAGCGGTGATGCGGAACGAGTCCTCGATGACGCGATCGAGGAGTTGAACGAGCTGATCCTGCGCGTGCGGCGTCTGATCCTCGACGTCTCGGGGAAGCCAGAGTAGGGACGTCCGACAGCGCCTCGGAGGCGTATCGTCAAGGCGTGGGCGGAGGGCGACGATGACCTTGCGGGGGCCAGACCATCGCCCCGCGGGCGGTGCGCTGGAGCCGCAGGCCGCGTCGCTCGCGACGCTGTCCAGCCCCGAACGCTTCACCGCGCTCGGCACCGGCGCAGATGGCCTGGCCAGCACGGACGTCCCTGCCCGGCGAGCACGGGCGGGGTGGAACGACCCTGTCGTCCCGACGAGGCGACACCGGCTGCTCCCTCTGCTGCGGAACTTTACCCACACGCTCGCGCTCCTGTTGTGGTTCGCCGGCGGTCTGGCGCTCGCTGCCGGGATCGAGGAACTCGCGTTCGCTGTCGCCGCCGTGATCGTGATCAACGGCGTCTTCGCCGCGGCTCAAGAGTACCGAGCGGAGCGCCTTGTCCAGGGCCTGATGCGCCGGGTGGCGGTGCAGGCGCACATGATTCGGGACGGGGTCGTGCATACGGCGCCAGCACGTGAGCTGGTCCCCGGTGATGTCGTCCTTCTCGCGGGCGGCGACATCGTCCCGGCGGACTGCGTACTCGTAGGAGGCGATGAGATCGCGCTGGACCTCTCGATGCTCACAGGAGAGACCGTCCCCGTCGTGCGGACGGCGGAGGCTGCGGTGTCGGTCCCGCCCGATGTCCACGTAACGGAGGTGCCGGCAGTTGCGCCCGCCGGGGCAGCCGTCATCAGCGGGTCTGCCACGGCGCTCGTCTGGGCCACCGGACCCAGGAGCACCCTCGGGCAGATCGCGACGCTGGTGGAGGGTGTCAGGCGAGGCGACTCGTCGCTGGAACGACAGGTGCGCGCGCTGTCGTGGACGACGGCGGTGATCGCGGTACTGACCGGGACGGCCACGTTGGCCCTCGCGACGGGGCTCACGGACACATCCTTTGCCACGGCCCTGACGTTTGCCACCGGTGTGATCGTGGCGCTGGTGCCCGAGGGGATGCTGCCGACGCTGAGCGTCGCGCTGGCTATCGGCGCTCGACGGATGGCCAGCCGAGGCGCCGCGGTCCGCCGCCTGGCGGCGGTGGAAATTGTCGGCTCGGCAACGGTGATCTGCACCGACAAGACCGGGACGCTCACCGAGAACGTCCTGTCCGTGCTGCGGGTCACCGCGCGCGACGGATCGCCCGCGTCCGCGGACGGCCCTGCAGGGCTGGTCGCCGCCCTGTGCGGCAATGCCCGCCTCGAGGAGGGACACTACACGGGCGACTCGATCGACGTGGCGCTGGCGGAGTGGGCGCGGGCCGCCGGGCTCGACCCGGAGGTGCTGCGCGCGCGGTACCGGCGGACCGCCGAAACGCCCTTCGACGCACATCGGCGGTACATGACGGTCAGCCACTTGGTGGATGGCCATGCCGTCGAATTCGTGAAGGGGGCGCCGGAGGCCGTACTGGCCGCGTTCGACCTCGAGGTGACCGAGCCGCTGCGTGTGGCGATGGACCGGGCGGCGGAGGCGGGTGAACGCGTACTCCTCCTGGCCGCGCGGGCGGAGGGCGAATCCGCGAGGATCGAGGGGCTCGTCGAGCTGTTCGACCGGCCGCGACCAGAGGTGCCAGCGGCGATCGCGGCGTGCCGCGAGGCGGGGATTAGCGTCGTCATGCTGACGGGCGATCACCCGGCAACGGCACGCTCCGTCGCGAGACAGGTCGGGCTCGACGACGGGACCGGACTGCCCGTCACTGAGGGCACGGAGCTGGATGCGATGTCGGACCAGGCCGTGCTGCGGCTGCTGCGCGGCAACGCGATCTTCGCGCGCATCCATCCGGAGCAGAAGCTGCGCATCGTCACCGTGCTGCGCCAGGCCGGCGCGGTGGTGGTCGTGACGGGCGACGGGATCAACGACGCGCCGGCACTCAGAGCGGCCGACGTGGGTGTCGCGATGGGCGCCCGCGGTACCGAGGTGGCGAAACAGGCGGCCGATATCGTGTTGGCCGACGACAATTTCGCAACGCTCGTCGCGGCGATCGAAGAAGGACGATCGCTGAAGCGGAACATCCGGCGATTCGTCAGCTACGTCTTCACGAGCAACGTGGCCGAAGTGATGCCCTTCTTGTCTTATGTCTTCTTACAGATACCGTTGCCGCTCGCAGTGATCCAGGCGCTCGCCATCGATGTGGGCACCGACCTCGCACCGGCGCTCGCACTGGGCGCGGAGCCGCCCGCGGCGAAGACGATGCAGGCTCCCCCCGAGCCGCCAGCGCAACCGCTGATGACGCGCGCCCTCGCCGTGCGCACGTTCCTCGTATTCGGTCTGGCGGAAGCAGCGCTCGGCCTGGCCGCCTATACCGCGTATCACCTCTGGACCGGCTGGCGACCACCTGACGCCATGGACGCGGGGCTCGTGCGTGCCGCCTCGACACTCACGTTCCTCGGCATCGTGGGCGGCCAGGTCGGTTGCCTCTTCGCGCAGCGAGATGGGTCGCTCGGAGAGCGGCTGTCATTCAGGTCGAACGGGCTCCTCGCCGTCGGCCTGCTCTCGGAGCTCGTGCTGGCGCCGGCACTCGTCTACGTGCCGGGTCTGAACACGACGTTCTCGATGGCGCCGGTGCACCCGGCCTGGCTGCTCGTCATTCCCGTGGGCGCCGCAGTGTTCCTGCTGATCGACCTGGCTCGGCGAGCGGTGGACCGCAGGCGACCAGGCGGCGGGCTTCCGATCGCCGCTACGACGCGCGCGAGCCGGCGAGGATGAGCGCGCGGTCGCCGACGTGCCGCAGGACGTACTCGGCGACGGAGCCGACGACCTCGCGCCCGAGGCCGCCATGGCCTCGCGTCGCCATCACGATCGCGTCGACATCGTGACGGTCGGCGGCGTCGAGGATGGCGTTGCCCGGGACGCCTTCGCCGACGTCGGTCGTCACCGCCGCTCCGACCGCGCGCAGCCGCTCGGCGGCGGCCTCCACTTCCTGATGCGCGCGGTCGCGCTGCATGAAGTGCTGGCTCTCGGCGAGGTCGGCGATCGCCTCGGGGCGGCCGCCCGTGAACTCGAACGACTCCCCGATGAAGCGGTTGCGCAGGGCGGCGACGGTCTCGATGGCCTGGAAGACGACGACTTCCGTGCTGCTGCCCTGGACGAGGGCGATCGCGTGTGACACGGCGGTGCGCGAGAGATCCGAACCGTCGAGCGTGAGCATGATGCGTCGGTACATGTGACCCTCCTGACTCCAGCCCGATCGTGGCGCGCCTCGACCGGACCGCCCACAGGCCTTCGTCACGCTTCGAGGGGGTCGAATGGCGTCAGCGGCCCTTGCGGCCGGCGCCGCCGGCGGACCCGCCGAAGAGGAGTCCGGCGCCGATGAGAAACCCGAACTGGTACCAGCCGGAGTCGCGCTGGACGTTGTAGACGGGAAAGCGTTCCCACCAGTCGAACACGTGGGCGATTAAGACCGGCCAGGCCGTCAGGCCGTTCCACAGACCCCAGAGGAAGTCGCTCATTCGGCGTTCCTTTCGCTGTCTCCTCGCTCAGCGGACCGTACTGGCTGGCGGAGGACCGTGCGCAGGCGTTCGGGGGCCGTGCGCGCTGGGTCGCTCAGGTAGATCTCGTGCCGGCGCCCGCACGCGACGAGTCCGCGATCGGCGACAAACGCGCGCAACGCCTCGACCGACGACTGCGCGGTGACGTAGGGACCGACGTGCATCACCTGAGCGCACAGCCCCTCCGTGATTGCCTCCAGCCGCAGCCGGCCGGCCAGATCGCCGGCGAAGCCACCGGGCGCGCGGGTCCGCACGCGCTCGAGGTCGGCGGCCGTGACCTCGTCCGGCTGGCGGATCAACAGTGTCCACGACGGGTCGAGCACGGGGCCGGCCACGAATGGGTCGTCAGCGGTCTGCGCCCAGAGCGCCTCGAGCGGGGCGACGACCCAGTCGAAACCGAGCGTCCGCTTCAGCCCGAACTTGAGCATGTAGGACGCCGTATACAGGAGAGCGACCGCCGCCTCGAAGTCCGGCGTCCCCTCCGGCTCGCCGCATCCGTCGAGTGCCAGGAACTGGAAGCGGGGGACTTCGACGAGCACGGGACGGCGCGGCGGGGCGTAGCAACGCGGGGCATCCCGCTTGAAGTCGACTTTCGAGAGGGTCACGACCCCTCCTCACACGCCATCAGACTGCCCCGACGCGGGACGGGCGGGAGGAGCCGTTGGTCAGTGTGAGCGTGGGACTTGCGCGAGCGTCGCCGGCGCTAGGCGGCGCTCGGCAGCCGGACGCGCACCACGGTGCCGGCGCCGGGACGGCTCTCGATATCGAGGACGCCGGACAACGCCTCGACGCGGCTGCGCATGTTCCGCAGCCCCATGTGCTGGTGATCGCGCTCGGCATCGGGGTCGAAGCCGCAGCCGTCGTCGCGGACTTCGAGGAGCATCGCATCGCCGTCCTGGGCGAGGCGGACCTCGGCGCGCGTCGCCATGGCGTGCTTGCGGACGTTGGTCAGCGCCTCGCGCACGAGGTGGTAGAGGGCCTGCGCCTGCCCGCCGGGCAGCTCCGGCAGCCCGGGTGAGACGTCGAGCGCCACTTCGAAGGCCGAGTCCGCGCGCACCTCGTCGACGACCTCGCGCAGGAGCTCGGCGACGTCCGATTCGAGCCGGTTCAGCGGGAGGCCCATAACGTACGTGCGGATGTCGTCGATGACCTGTCGCAACTCCTGAACCGCCTCGTCGAGGGCGGGCAGCGCCTCGGGGGCGTGTGGCTCGATGGCGCCACGGGTCTCGAGGAGACTGAGGCCGACGGCGTAGATGGACTGCATGACGCCATCGTGGAGGTCGCGAGCGATGCGCTCGCGGTCCCGCTGCAGCTCCGCCTGCGCCATCAGCTGGCGCCGCTCGGCCTCGAAAGCGCGGCGCTCGGTCATGTCGCGGACGATGGCGGTGACGTACGTGCCCTCCTCGGTGGGGATGGCGCCAAGGCTGATCTCGACCGGGAGTTCGCTGCCGTCGCTGCAACGCGCCGACAGCTCGAGGCCGCTCCCCATGGGCCGGGCGACGGGGTACGCATGGTATGCGGCCTGATGCGCGCGATGGACGGAGCGGAACCGGTCCGGGACGAGGTCCTCGATCGTGCGACCAACGAGCTCCTGCGCGGAGTAGCGGAAGAGGCGCTCCGCCTGGGCATTGACGAACACAATGTGTCCCCGGGGGTGCACGAGGAGAATGCCATCGGGCGCCGAGTCGACCAATGCCTGCAGCAGGACGCTGTCCACGGCGACCCTTCGGTGATGAGGTCCGGCGATCCGGCGTTCTCTGCGCAGTGTACCGGCTGCGGACGGCAGTGGCCCGACGCGCCGGTGCATCCTCCTGTTACCGTGGGGCTCGGGCACTCCGGCGGCTACAGACGGGAGCAAGAAGCAGCATGCGGCTGGTTTCGCTGAGCGAGGCAATCGACGCGGTCGGCAGCCGTCAGCGCGTGTATCTGCACGGCGGCGCGGCGACCTCGACACCGTTGTTGCATGCGCTCGCCGAGCGAGCGCTGACGCTCGAAGGCGTCGAGACGGTGTCGCTGCACCTCGACGGGCCAGCTCCACACGTAGCGCCTGAACTCGCCGGCCACCTGCGCCACAACGCGCTCTTCATCGGAGCCAACGTCCGGGAGGCGGTCGCGGAGGGCCGCGCCGACTTTACACCGGTGTTCCTCTCAGATATCCCGCAGCTGTTCACCAGCGGCGTGCTCCCCATCGACGTGGCGCTGATCCAGGTGTCGCCTCCCGACCAGCACGGCTACTGCTCGCTCGGCGTGTCCGTCGATGTCGCCCACGCGGCCGTGCGCCAGGCCCGCACCGTGGTCGCGGAGGTGAACCGGCAGATGCCGCGGAGTCTCGGACGGTCGTTCCTGCATGTGTCGCAGATCGACTTCGGCGTGGAGACGGACCGGCCGCTCGTCGAGGTGCCCTCCCCACCGCTCGACGACCGGTACTTCCAGATCGCGCGGCACGTCGCCTCCCTCATCGAGGATGGGTCGACGCTGCAACTCGGCATCGGAGCCGTGGCGGAGGCGGTGTTGCTGCAGCTGTTCGACCATCGCGACCTCGGAGTGCACACAGAGATGTTCTCGGACGGCGTCGTCGACCTGTTCGAGGCGGGCGTGATCACCGGGGCGAAGAAGCGTCGCCACCCGGGCGAGATCGTGACGTCGTTCGTGCAGGGGACGCGACGGCTCTACGACTTCGTGGACGACAATCCGGTCGTCTCGATGCACCCCTCGGACTACACGAACAACCCCGCGGTGATCGCGAGCCACGTGGAGATGGTCGCGGTGAACTCGGCGATCGAGGTCGACCTCACGGGGCAGGTGTGTGCCGACTCCATCGGCGGGCGCTTCTACAGCGGTATCGGCGGGCAACTGGATTTCATCCGCGGCGCCGCGCGGGCGGCGCAGGGACGCCCGATCATCGCGCTCCCTTCGACCACGGCAGACGGCACAATCTCCCGCATCGTCGGCCGGCTCGCTCCCGGGGCAGGCGTGGTGACGACCCGCGGCGACGTGTACTTCGTCGTCACCGAGTACGGCATCGCGGCGTTGCACGGGCGCACTGTGCGTGAGCGGGCCGAAGCCCTGCTGCGTGTCGCGCACCCCGCCTTCCGGGAGCGGCTCGCGCGCGAGGCCCTCGAGACGTACGGACTGCGCATCGGCGAGTAACGCACGGGCGAGAGGCCATTCGTCAGCCGGCGCGGGGCCGAACGGCCCTGCCCTCGCGCCGGCAAGCAGCGGCACGCTGAGTTCGATACGCGGGATCGGGGAGCACAACCGTGGAGCCGCGCTGGCTCGCCATTGTCCGTGCGCGTACCGTGCTCGCTTACTTTGCGGTCGCATACGGCGTCTCGTGGCTGTTGTGGCTGCCCCTGGTCGCCTCACAGCAGGGGTGGTGGAGCCTCGATCTCCCGGAGTCATGGCACTACGCGGCTGCTGCCGGGCCGGTCACGGCGGCGTTCGTGGTCGCCGGGATCGTGGATGGGCGGAGCGGGGGGCGGGCGCTGCTGGAGCAGTACCGCCCGTCGAGGGCGCCCCGCGGCTGGCTGGTGGCGGCGGTCGGCAGCGTGTTGGCGCTAGCGGCGGGCGGCATCATCGGCACTCGCATCGCCGACGGCGCCTGGCCGTCGTACGCGGAGTTCGCGAAGACCGGCAACCTGCCCGCGCTCGGGCTGCCGCTGACGTTCCTCGTGCATCTGCTCACCTTCGGAGTTGGCGAGGAGACGGGCTGGCGAGGGTTCGCCCTGCCGCATCTCCAGGAGCGGTGGGGCGCGCTTCGCGCCACAGCGCTGCTGTACGCGGGCTGGGCCGGGTGGCACATTCCGTCGTTCTTCGAGAACCCGACCTTCAGCGATTGGTCTGCCACCACCATGGTCGGGTGGCTGATCGGGCTGGGTCTCGGAGCGGTCTTCCTGAGCTGGCTGTACAACAGCACTCACGGAAGCCTCCTGACCGTTGTGGCGTGGCACGCCCTGTTCAACACGGTCACGGCTTCCGAGGCGGCCTCGGAATCGGTGTTGCTGGCGGCGGTCGTGACGACCGGCGTGATGGCGATCGCCACGGTTGCGCTGATCGCGGCGGGGCCGGCCGAGCTGTCCGGATGGTCCCGGCACGCCGGACCTCGCGTGCGGTGGAGTGACCTGTTGAGGCGAAACGGCGAGTAAGAAGCGGGGCGACCGCATGGCCGCCCCGCTTCGTCCAACGCGCTCCGAGGAGCGAGTTAGTTCAGGCTGCTGATGTTGTCGATGCGCCAGACGTCACCGCTGATGGTGGTGACGAAGGCCGTGTCGCCGACGATCTCGAGCGTGGTCGGCATCGTCAGGTTCGCAACCAGGATGCCGAACGTGCCATCGTCGCGAACCAGGAGGACCTTGCCGCTGAACGGGTCAGCGGGCGGGCCTTCCGGCTCGGTCGGCTGAGTGCCGAACGAGAGCGCGTAGAGGCGGCTCGACGGCCCCTTCTCGACATCGATGATGAACGGGACGCCCGCGGCGACGAGGGAAGCCTCGCCCTCGGGGAGCGTCAGGGCCCAGACGCGACCGTCCTCGGGCGCGTGCGGGTAGGCGCCGATCTGGGAGACGTAGAGGACGTTGTCCGCCCGCGACGCGCCCGTCGGCACGATGTTGTCGAACTGCGCCAGCTGGGAAATGGTGCCCTGGAACGTGTCAACGACCAGGAGCCGGTTGTGGTTGGCGTCGGCGACCAGCAGGTTGCCGGCGTCCAGCACTTCCAGGCTGTAGGGATTGCCGGTCGGCGCGGCGTCGCCGAACCCGACCGGATGCGCCAGCGAGTACGCACCGAGGTCTGCGAGGATCTCGGGCTTGCCGTCCTTCGGAATCCGGTAGATGCCGACGACGTCCGGCGAGCTGACGCCACTGGTCAAGGCGTACAGGTCGAACCCGATGAACGCGATGTCGCTGACACCGCCCTCTTCGCTGGCGGGCAGGCCCCAGGCCTCGAGCGTCTTGGCGCCCGTGTCCGGGTCAATCCGCCAGACCTCGCCCTTGGAGCCATCAGCCACATAGAGCGCGTTGTCCGGACCGATGGCGGTGCCGAGCACGAAACCGAGGTCGGCAGCGATCTTCGTGCCGGCCGTGGGCTGCGGCGTGTGGTCATGACCCTCATGCGCCCCGGCGCCCGCCGTGAGGATCAGTGCCATCGCGACGAACACCGCGGATGAGGCAGCGAGCGTGATCAGACGTTTCATAAGCCCTCCTTGCTAAACTGCGGACGCTCCTGCGCATTATGCAGTTGTCCACAGCGTATGTGCTATACCCGGACGCTGCGCGGCCCGCCGCCACGCGCCGCGGACCTCGCGGCCGCCAGGGGCGCGTGAAGTGCAGCCGTCGCCGCAGTCCGCCGAATCGTGGGCGTAACGAGGCCGAAGGCGGTAAGGTAGTACCGCCCTATCGATGCTGCGCCGGCGCACGGCCGGCGGCCACGGGGCGGTCCCGGTGGAGGCTGTGTGCGTATCAATCTCGAGGCCCCCAATCCTCGTACCGCGGTGCTGCACCTCAATGGCCGCCTCGACCTCGGGTGCGCCGCCAGCGTGAAGACCTCGATCCTGCAGGCCGTCGAGGATGGACAGCCGTTCGTCGTCGTCGACCTCGAGCACGTCCCATTCATCGACAGCTCGGGGCTGGGAGCGTTGATCGGCGGGTTGCGAGCGGCCCGCGCGGCCGGGGGCGACCTGCGGATCGCGAACGCGGGGCCACAGGCGCGGATGATCCTGGAACTGACGACACTCGACCGCGTGCTCACGACGCATGACACGATCGAGGCAGCGCTTGGCAGTGGGTAGCGCCCCACTCGCACTCCGGCGCGTGCAGATGCAGGCACGCTCCGACCGCCTGGAGGGCATCCACGGGGCACTGGAGCACGTCTGGGCCGCCGGAGAAGATCGCGGGATACGACCGGCCTTGCGCGCCAGGATGGAGTTCGACCTCGCGGTGATCGAGGTGGCGACGAACATCTGTGAGCACGCCGGGCCGGCAGGCGGCGTCACGTTCGAGCTCGAACTGTCGCTCTACGCGGACCGCATCGAGGCTCGTTTCGAGGACGATGCGGGGCCGCCGGTGCTACCGGCGCGTGCGGAGATGCCGCCACACACCGCGGAGTCGGGCCGCGGACTGGCGATCGTCCAGCGGGCCGTCGACGAGATGCGGTACGAGCGTCTTGGCGGGCGGAACAACCTGTGGTTCCTCAGGAAGCAGCTCCAGCCGTACTAGGAACGTGCTCGATGCGGGCAGGCGCCTCGGGCAGCCGGAGCAGCAGCAACGTGACATCGTCCTCCGGCACGCCCGCGTCGAGGGCGGTCGTCAGGGTGCGTTCGACGGCGCGGAAGGCGTCGAACCGAGCGCCCCGCAGGACCGATGTGAGCGCGGGGGGGCTCATCAAGTCCGGCAGCAGGTCAAGGAGGCCATCGCTGCAGACGAACAGGCAGTAGCCGGGCCCGAGACGCACCTCCGTGCTGCGCACGTCGTAGGGCGCATCGAGTGTCCCCAGCGGCAGGCTCGTCGCGGGCAGCCGCTGGACGTCGCCGTCGCGCGTCAGGACGAACGAGAGTCCGTGTCCGCAGTCGACGTATGTGAGCGTGTTCGTGCGGGTCTCGAAGCGCGCGTAGAAGAGCGTGCTAAACGCGGAGGTGTTCGAGAAGTCGTTCGCCATCAGACCAGCGGCGCGCACGATGGTCTCTGACACCCCGCTGCGCTGCGCGCACGCGCGCAGCGCGGTGCGCATGGAAGCCATCAGCAGCGCCGCGCCCAGGCCCTTCCCCATCACGTCCCCGAACGCGATGTGGAGGGTGCCGTCGGGCTGCTCCCACCAGTCGTAGAAATCACCGCCGAGGTTGCGAGCAGGCAGGTACCGGGCCACGAGCTCATAGTGGTCGCCGCGATGGTTCGGAACCGGCATCAAGGTGGCCTGTACCTCGGCCGCGTTCCTGAGTTCCTGCCGGGTGTCGAGCACGACTTCCACGTTGTCCGTCAGCACGAGGAGGACGCGCGCCAGGATCGCTGCGCCGCCAACCGCACCTACGAACGCGAGCATGCGGTCCAGGTGGAACCGCCCATCGACGCCGAGCGCGTCGCCTGCGAGCAGCCCGCCCACCAGGACGAGGATGACCGCGGGCGCCGCCCCGAGCCATCTGGCACCGCGCCGCGCGGAGAGCGCCACCCGGTATTCGGCGCCAAAGAGGGCCTGCAAGCCGGCCGCGTACGCCATCAACAGGAACCCGCCGACCCACGCGGGGTCTGTTGCGAGGTTTCCGGACAAGTACTGATCCTGGACTTCGAGGTACGCGAAGACAAGGTCGGCGGCGAGGAATGCCAGCAGCCCGATGAAGAGCACGGCAAGGATGATGCCGGCGATTCCCCGCCACACATTCCGCAGTGCCAGGGCGAGGACCGCAAGGAGCAGCAGGTCGCCGACGGGGTAGGCGGCCGATAGCGCCTGTTGCAGTACACCAACATCCGACTGCGCGAGGATGTCGCTCACCACGAAGCGCCAGATGAGCGCCGCGCCGACGAGTGCCGTCGCGCCCGCGCTGAGGATGTCGGCCCAGTGGCGCGCCTCGGATTCCCGGGGCATGAGCATCACGACCCCGGCGAGCATCAGCGGGATCGCCGCGAGATAGCCGACGTCCACGAGGGAGGGAAACGGCGTCTCGACACGGAGGATGACCTCATAGAAAGCCCAGGCGGTCTCGCCCAGTCCCCACGCCAGCCAGCCACTCGCAAGCAGGGACCAGCCGCGGCGCGGACGCCCCTCGGCGCGGCGAGCCGCGAGCACAGCGATGGCCGCAGCCGCGAGGGGAGGGATCGCGCCGCCCACGTCGGACACCGCGAGGAAGACAAGGCTGTCACGTCCGAACGGCCGCGCGGCCGTCCACGCGAAGAACGCAATCGCGTACGCCGCGAGCCCGGCGGCGAGCATGGCATGCAGCCGCCACGCCCGACCGCCGGCCGCGGCGCGGACTCCGGCAGCGTGCCGTGAGAACTCGATAGAGGGAGACGTACTCGACAAGGCGCTTGCCATCGCTCACGTTCGCGGCGAATCGATTGATCCTACCACCGGGCGGCGGAGCGGGGCGCGCTCCACGTCATGAGACAATCGAGAGCCAGCCTCGATAAGGAGACGGCATGCAGTTCGGCATCTTCTCGGTGGGCGACGTCACGCCCGATCCGACGACGGGGCGCACACCGACGGAGGCGGAACGCATCCAGTCGATGGTCGCGATCGCGCTCAAGGCGGAGGAGGTTGGGCTCGACGTCTTCGCGACCGGCGAGCACCACAACCCGCCGTTCGTGCCCTCCTCGCCCACGACGCTCCTCGGCTACATCGCCGGGCGCACGCAGCGCATCGTGCTTTCCACGGCGACGACGCTAATCACGACGAACGACCCCGTGAAGATCGCCGAGGATTACGCGATGCTGCAGCACCTCGCGGGCGGGCGGGTCGACCTCATGCTCGGGCGTGGCAATACGGCCCCGGTGTACCCGTGGTTCGGGCAGGACATCCGCAACGGAATCGCGCTCGCGATCGAGCACTACGCGCTGCTCCACCGGTTGTGGCGCGAGGAGTCCGTCGACTGGGAGGGCCGGTTCCGCACGCCTCTTCAGGGATTCACCTCGACGCCGCGGCCGCTGGACGACGTGCCGCCATTCGTCTGGCACGGTTCGATTCGCAGCCCCGAGATCGCCGACCAGGCGGCCTTCTATGGCGACGGGTTCTTCCACAACAACATCTTCTGGCCGGTCGAGCACGTGCGGAGCCTCGTGACGTTCTACCGAGAGCGGTACGAGCGGTACGGCCACGGCGGTGCGGACGAGGCGATCGTGGGCCTCGGCGGACAGATCTTCGCGCGGCCCCGGGCAGAGGATGCGGTGCGCGAGTTCCGGCCGTACTTCGACAACGCGCCCGTGTACGGGCACGGCCCATCGCTCGAGGAGTTCAGCCGGACGACGCCACTCACCGTCGGCACGCCGCAGCAGATCGTCGAGCGTTACGCGCAGATGCGCGAGCACATCGGCGACTACCAGCGCCAGCTGTTTCTGACGGACCATGCCGGACTGCCCCTCGCGACGGTGCTGGAACAGATCGAGATACTCGGGACCGAGATCGTGCCGGCGTTGCGGCGGGAGATGGCCATCGGTCGGCCGGCGCACGTCCCCGATGCCCCGAGGCACGGGTCGCTGCGGACGCAGGATGCGGCGAGAGCGCCGGCCGCCCCCTAGTTCGCAACCCCCTCGGCGTCGTCGTTGGCTACGACGTGGTCGATCCGCAGCCAGCCGAGGCGCCGCGCGAGGTTGGCGTAGAACTGCCGCTCCGGACCGAGGCGGATGAACAGCGCCTCCCGCGGCGATCGGGTGACGCGGACGAACGTCCCCGAGGGCACAGGCTGCTCGTGCGCGCCGTCGACGAGCAGCACCGCCTCGTAGCCGCGGGCGACTTCGAGCTCGATGCGGGCGTCCCCGGGGAGCACGAGCGCGTTGGGGTAGGACAGGTGGGGGGCTACGGCAGTGACGATCAGGCTGTCGGACGTGGGGTGCAGGATCGGCCCGCCGACCGAGAGCGAGTAGCCAGTCGAGCCCGTCGCCGTCGCGGCCATCACGGCATCGGCGCGGTACTCGGCCAGCAGCACGCCATCAACGCGCAGGCCGACGGTCACGGTCCGTCCGAGGTGCACACGGCCGATAACGACATCGTTCAGGGCATGTTGGGGAGGCGCCTCGCCGACCTGCGCCTGCAGCATCACACGGCGCTCGACGCGCCCGCCGCCATCCATGATGGTGGCGAGCGCCGCTTCCGCCTCGCCTTCGGTCGCCTCAGCGAGGAAGCCAAGGCGGCCCATGCGCACGCCGAATACGGGCACGCCCGCCTGCGAGGCGATGCCTGACGCGTGGAGGACCGTCCCATCGCCGCCGACGCAGACGAGCACGTCCGCATCGTCGAGGCGGTCACCGAGGTCGCTCTCGGCCCCGTCGCGAGGCAGTTCGGTTACGAGCGTTTTCGCCCCGCGCGCCTCGGCGACGGCGCGTAATCGCTCGGTCATGTCAGCTGCGCCGACCACCGACGGGTGGTAGCAGAAATGCAGATGCCGCATGCCGCGCGGGACGCGTTCGTTCATCAGTCCCGCCGCTCCAACACCAGGAAGAACTCCTGGTTCCCGGCTGGCCCCAGTAGCGGTGAACGGACCACGGCCCGGACGCGGAGGCCGTGACGGACCGCCCAGGCTGCGACCCGCCCCACGCACGCGGCATGGACGAGGGGGTCGCGCACGACGCCGCCCCGCCCCACCTCGGCCCGCCCAGCCTCGAACTGCGGCTTGACCAGCGCGACGATGCGTGCGCCACGACTCAGCGAGGCAACCACCGCCGGAAGCACGGCGGTGAGCGAAATGAACGAGACGTCGATCGTCGCGAGGTCGGCCGGGGGGTCGAGCGGCGGCAGCGACCGCGCGTTGACACGTTCACGGACCTCAACGCGAGGGTCGTCGCGAAGCCGCTGGGCCAGCTGGCCGTAGCCGACATCCACCGCGACGACGCCAGCGGCCCCCCGCTGTAGCAGGCAGTCGGTGAAGCCGCCCGTGGACGCGCCGACATCGAGACAGCGGAGCCCCCGAGGGTCGATGCCGGCGCGGTCGAGGGCGTGCGCGAGCTTCTCGCCGCCGCGGCTGACGAACGGCGCGGCCGCGCGGAGCGAAAGCGCGGCGTCTTCACGAATGGCCTCGGCGGGCCGCGCGGCGGGCGCGCCGTCGACGAGCACGTCGCGGGCGAGGATGAGCGCGCGCGCCCGCTCGCGTGTCGGAGCGAGTCCCCGCTCAACGAGCAGCGTGTCGAGCCGCTGGCGTCTGGGCCGTTGGGTAGCGGTCACTTCGTTGCCGAGAATATCACCGGAGGGTCGCCGCTCGCGCCGCCTCGATGAGGCGCGGCACGCTGCGTCGACCCTTGCCGCCTACATCTGGTCGCGCGGGCCCTGCCCGGGCCAGTGCAGCGTGCCGTTGCTCAACTCGATGGGTTGCCCGTTGTACGACGCACTGGCGACGCGACCACCTCGCTCGACATCCACGTGCGCAGGAAGCGTCGGGTTCTTCAGGCCCTCCGTTTCGCCGAGCGGGATGATCTCGGCATGCACGCCGTCGCGCGTGACATCGAGGAGGACGACCGAACCGAGGCGCACCGTCTGGTTGTGCGGCAGGGTGAGGCTGCCTGAGTTGATGATGAGGGTGTTGTCCTCGTACTCGAGGCGCTCGTAGTGGGTGTCGCCGGCAATCAGGATGTCGAGCTCAGACTCGCCGTACCCGCGGCGCTTCAGATGGCCAACGCGGTCCTCGCGGTGGCGGTGATCGAGGACGATGTGGGCCATGCCCATCCGCCAGCCCTCACGCTCGATGACGACGACGTCCTCGAGGCGGGGGTCGTCGAACGTGTCATGGTTGCCGCGGTTCACGATCAGCGGGCCGAACTGCTCCATCCAGTCGAGGACGAGCGGCCCCGTGACGTCGCCGGTGTGCACGATGAGGTCAACGGACGCGAGGAATTCGCCCGGGCCTGGCCCGAACTCATCGAGGGGCCTGCCGGTGTGCGTGTCGGAGAGGATGCCAATGCGCATCCGCTGACATTACACCATTCGTTGGTTGGGAGCCGCAGCGCGGCCGCGCCCTACTCGACAACGCCCCCCGAGCGCAGTCCGGCGATTTCGTCCGCGGTGAGGCCGAACTCCGCCAGCACCTCGTCCGTGTGACCACCGAGGGGCGGCGACGGGCGCGTGCTCCCCACACGGGTCTTCGACAGCTGCACGACGGGCCCCACCATGCGCTCCGGACCCGTGAGCGGGTGGTCGAAGTCGAGCATGTAGCCCATCGCCTCGACCTGAGGGTCGTACGCCATCTCCTCCGGGAAGTTGACCTTCGAGACGGGGGCGCCCTCCTGATCGAAGCGCTCGATCCACTCGTCCATCGTCCGCGTCAGCATGATCTGGCGGATGCGCTCGCGCACCTGGTCGACGACGACATCGTTCGCGGGGTCGAGGGCGTTGAAGTCCGGCGAAGACGTGGGGTCCTCCTCGAGGCCGATGGCACGGCGCATCTGCTGCTGGTTGAGCGGGGTCAGCGCGCCGAGGATGAGCGCGCCGTCCTGAACACGGTAGCCGCCGTACCAGAGCCGGAACGCCTTGTTGAGAATGCCCGCTTGCGCGCGGATCTCGAGTTGCTCCTCGTAGGAGCGGCCCTCTGCTCGGGCCTCGGTGACGCGCTCGAACATCGGCTCGATGGCCATGGCGTCGAAGACGGGAAGCTTCGAGACGAACGAGCCCTGGAGCACAAGCCCAGCCTGGAGGAGGGAGGTGGAGACCTTCTGCCCCTCACCGGTGAGGCTGCGGTGGAAGAGCGCGGCGCATACCCCGACCGCGGCGGATACGGCAGCGAGATAATCGGCGGGCGCCGTGGCCGTGATCATCAGCGGCGCACCCCACTCATCGACCTTGGCATCGCCGGCCATGAGGCCGGAGTAGGCCTGCGCGACGATGTCCGAGCCGGAGCGGTCGGCGCCGGGACCCTCGGTGCCGAAGCCCGTGTTCTCCACGTAGACGAGGTCGGGACGAATGCCGCTCAAGGTCGCATAGTCGAGCTGCAGCTTCGCCGGCACCGAGGGGCGAGCGTTGATGATAAAGACGTCGATGGAGGGCATCAGGCGGTGGATCAACGCCTTGCCCTCAGGCCTCGTGAGGTCGACGACGAGGCTGCGCTTGCCTCGGTTGAGCGAGTGGTACCCCTTGCTCTCGCCGGGCATGAACGCACCGTTACGGCGGGTGCTCTCGCCTCCCGGCGGCTCAACCTTGATGACATCGGCACCGAGGTCGGCGAGCACCACGCCGCAGAACGGACCGGCGACGACCTGCGTGATGTCCAGCACTCTGATGCCGTCCAGCGGACCCGGCATGTCCCGCCCCCTCTCGCCCCCGCGCTACGCGGCGATTATAGGGGTGATCGCCGTCTCGCCAAGATCCCTCGAGAGTCCGACGTTTGACGCAGCCAGGGGGCGGGAGTACGTTCCGTCGGTTGAGGAACAATACCCCGAGGGGGTACACGGCAACGGTCTGGTCGAATGCATGAAGGAGCAGCGACGATGGACATCCGGCAGATGGGGCGCTCGGGGCTGCGGGTTTCGCTGGTCGCGCTGGGCGGAAACACGTTCGGACCGGTCGTCGATGCGGCGCAGACGGCGAACATCCTCGCGGCCGCTCACGACCAGGGCGTCAACGCCGTCGACACGGCAGACATCTACAGCAACGGCATGTCCGAGGAGCACATCGGGCGGGCGGTCGCCGGGCGCCGCGAAGAGTGGGTAATCATGACCAAGTTCACCGGTGTCATGCGCGACTCACCATACAAGACCAACAACTCGTCGCTGGGATACATGCGCCGCGCCGTCGAGGCGTCCCTGCGGCGTTTGAACACGGACTACATCGACCTGTACCAGGTCCACCAGTGGGACCCGACCACGCCGGTCGAAGAGACGATGGCCGGCCTGAACGACCTCGTGCGCGAGGGCAAGGTGAACTACATCGGCATCTCGAACTGGCCGTCGTGGGCGGTGGCCGAGGCCAACATGCTCGCGCGCCAGCACGGCTGGGCGCCGCTTGTCTCCTCGCAGCCGCGGTACAACGTCATCGACCGCACGGTCGAGGCGGAACACGTGCCGGCCTGCCTGCGGTTCGGGCTGGGCCTGATCCCGTGGAGCCCCCTCGCGGGTGGCTTCCTGACGGGCAAGCACCGCCGCGGCGAGGAGCCGACTGAGGGTACACGCATGGCGAACAGCCCGTGGGCACGTCAGGTGTTGACGGACCGCAACTGGGACCGCCTCGAGCGACTGCAGGCCTTCGCCTCGGAGCGCGGGATCTCGATGACGCAGCTGGCCATCGGCTGGCTGGCCGCGCAACCGGTGGTGTCCACCATCATCATCGGAGCGACGAAGCCGGAGCAGATCGTTGAGAACGCCGAAGCCGCCGAGGTAGTGCTGACCGCGGAGGACATCGCGGGCATCGACGCAGCCTACCACGGAGGGTAGCGCCGCCCTCGCGTGCCGTCCCGTCCCGGCGAGGAGCCGCCGCGAGTCCGGGCACTGTCCCGTAGAATTGCTGCGATCTGGCTCGAAGCGCGGCTTCGAGGTAGTTTCGTCGTCGAGAAGAGAGGATCCCCATGACCACGTACGTGCGTCGCGATGCGACCGGCAAGATCAACGGCCCGCACATCTCGTTGCCGGAGGACCCCAACCGCACGTTCGTGGGCGAGGTCCACGAACTCATGAAGGACCTGGACCTGCTTCGCGAGAGCCACGACATCACGAGCGAGGTCGAGGAGTGGCTGATGCGCATCGTGGACGCGGCCGTCGGCGTCGGCTTCGATTACGGTGTGGCGTACGGTCGCTCGAGCGACGCCCCGTAGTCCACGGCGCCCAATCCGCACCCCGCAACTCGCGAGGCGTCCGGGTGGCGCCTCGTTTGTTGCATGCCCGAGCGCCCGAGGCGCGCGCTACACTCGCGCTCACCCGGGGGCGCGACGCCCACGCAACTGAGGCTGGTGGCACATGGCCGTGAGCGGACGCAAGCCGGTCGACGGGCTCTACGAACTCGCCGATGGCGTGTTTGACTTCGTCATCGAAGGCGCGATCCAGCTGAACGCCGGTATCGTCGTCGGCGAGGACGCCGTGGCGGTCATCGACACCGGCACGACCGAGGACGACGCGCGAGCCCTCCTCGAGGCCGTGCGAAGCGTCACCGACCTGCCCGTCCGTTACGTGATCAACACACACCACCACGGAGATCACTCATTCGGGAACTGGTGGTTCCTTCCCGCCGTCGTGCTGGGACACTCGCGCTGCCGGATCAAGCTCGTGGGAAACGAGGGGTTCTCGCACCGGGAGACGATGGCCGCGCACCTGCCGATGGCGCGGGAGCAGATCCGTGCGGTGCCGCTCACGCCGCCGGGCGTGACCTTCGACGGTCACCTCGACCTGCACCTCGGTACGCAGAGTATGCGGCTCGCCTACCTCGGGCGCGGGCACACCGACAACGACATCGCGATCGGCATCGACGGCGCAGGGGTGGCGTTCGCGGGCGACCTGATCGAGTCGGCAGGGCCGCCGATGGTGAGCGACGGATATCCGGGTGAGTGGGGGCCGACGCTGCGGAAGCTGGGCGGGGCGATGGTGGAGATGTTCGTCCCGGGCCACGGCAACGTGGTTGACGGGATGTTTGTCGCCGAGCAGGCCGGGGCGTTCGAGGAACTGACGCGCATATGCGCGCAGGCGGCGACACCGGCCGAAGCGATGCACGCGATGCCCCGGTCCGTCTTCGACGTGCTCGACTTTCAGACGGCGGCCGCCGTGAAGCGCTACTTCGAGACGGCCTCGTGAACCATCGACTATGGGCCGTCGCCGGCCTCCGCCGGCCTGCGCCCGAGGTAGGGCGACGCGAGCCAGGCCGCCACACCCGAGGCGATCATCAGTAGCCCCAGGACCCACGCCGTCGCCTCGATGTAAAAGAGCAGGAACACGCTCGTCACCACGCCCAGCGCCGCGGTCACCGGCACTGAACGCACGGCGAAGGGAGCGCGGAACGACCGCGGGACATCGGGTCGGGATCGGCGCAACTGGATGACCGCGAGGTTCACGGTGACAAAGAGCACGTAAATCGCGAAGTTGGTGACCTGCGCGATCAACTCGATGCGCCCGGAGAGCGTGAAGGGGATCGCGACCGCAGCGCCCGCGAGCGCGGCCAGCCACGGCGTCTTCGCGCCGGCGGTGAGGCGCGCGAACGCGGGCGGCAGCGCGTTGCCCCGCGCCATGCTGAAGATCATCCGCGTACCCGCGGTGAGCACGAGGAGTGTCGTATTGGTCGTCGACGCGATGGCGATAGCGGCGATCACGTCGCCGGCACGTCCTCCCAGGTCCTCCTCCATCACCAGCCCCAGCGGCTGGTCCGAGCGGCCGAGGGCATCGGCGCCCACGGCGCTGACGGCGACGACCCCGACCGCGATGTAGAGCAGCGTGGAAATCCCGAGCGTGACCAGTAGCGCCCGCGGCACGGAACGCGCGGGGTCTCGCGTCTCCTCGGACAGCGTGACGACCTCATCGAAGCCGATGAAGGCGAAGAAGACGAGGGCCGCGGCCGCCATGATGCCGCCGAGACCCTCACCCTCGAGCAGGGGCTCGTCACCAATGTGGGAGGCGCCGCTCGCGATCACGATGGCGAGGCCGCCGACCTGGACGACGACGAGGCTGACTGAGAGCCAGATGGACCGCTCGAGGCCGGCCACGACCACGACGGTCAGCGCGAGCAGCAGGCCGATCGCGGCGAGGCGCACGTCCACGTCGATGAACCACTGCACGTAGTGGGCGAACCCAACCGACACGGCCGCGGCGCCGACGAGGAGCGCACCGATCATCATCCAGCCGGCCATGAAGCCGACGAACTCGCCAAAGGCCTGGCGCGCGAACTCGTACTCGGCGCCGGCGCGGGGAAAGAGGGCGGCAAGCTCGGCGTAGCTCAGGCCAGTCAGCGCGGCCAGCGCCCCCGCGATGAGGAACGAGACCCAGAGCAGGCCTCCGGCGTCCGCGGCGGCTTCCCCGACCAGGACGTATATGCCCGCCCCGATGACGATCCCAACGCCGGAAGCGACGAGTTGCCACAACCGGATCGACTGCTTCAGGCGCGGCGCGCCCTGACTGGAGTTCCGCACGTGCTCCCTCGCCGTCGGCCCTGGATCCGCAGGGTGCTGGCGCCCGTGGTGGCGCCGGGCCCGGACATGGTACGTGCGCGGAGGGACGCGCGCCTCGAAGGCTACGATTGCGCCACCGCACGCAGCGCGCCTGCCCACGCCGCGGCACGCGCGCGCTCGCCCGGCCTGAGCGGACCTTTCTTACCCTCAACGAAGAAGCCCGCCGGTGGGGCCTGGAGGCGGCCGCCCTTCGCGGTGAGCGCCTTCGCGAGCTTCGGGGCGGCGTAGCCGATGGTCCGCATCAGGACACGGAGCGCGACCCCTCGGTCTCGCGCATCCAGCCGTGTGTCGAAGGCGGCGACGCGTACTCCTGAGAGCGAATCGTGGTCGAGGTCCGCGAGGAGCTTCGCGACCGCCGGCAGAGGACGCCCGCCCTGCGTCGGCGACCCAACGACCAGGAGATCGAGACCGACGAGCGCCTCGGACGCGAGGTGGGAGGCCCGTGCGGCGCGCGCCTCCGGACCGAGCGCCTCAGCGACCGCGCGGGCGACTGCCTCGGTGTTGCCCCACTGGGAACCGTAGACGACCAGTGCGCCCACGGACGTCGTCACCGCTTCGGGTGTCCGCGCTCGAGTCTCGGCGGTGCGGGCTCGTGCACCTGCTCGTGCAGCGCCTGCCGGGCCTCAGCAGGTACTTCGTCAGTGTGCTCCTGCTCGCGGGGAATGGTTGGCGCCACGGGACGCCCGAACCCAATAGCCGGCAGCACGGCGGTCATGGACTTCAGGAGATCGGTGAGCCCTCGTGCCATGGCGTGTCCTCCTCGCGACTGGCGGTGTCTCACACGAGGATCGCGCTCCGCGGCCCCGGCCGCAGGTGCGGAAGGTCGGGTCAGAGTGGGACGTTCGGCAGGCAGCACGACCGACCGCCCGTGTCAATCAGACGAGGGAGGGCCATCAGTCCCGATTCAGGGGGGACTTCCGTCACGTGGCTGCACTCGCATGAGGAGCGAGACTGCGTGAACGATGATAATCGAGGGGAAGGGCGTGCCGTGCCGGGAGGGGGACTCGTGACCACCGACCAGGAGCTGCGGGTGTTACTGGTGGACGACCACGCGGTGGTGCGCCGGGGCCTGCGTGCGCTGCTGTCGCAGCCCGGAACAGCCATCGTGGGAGAAGCGGACACCGTTGCCTCAGCCGTCCAGGAGGCGATCCGCCTTAGCCCGGACGTCGTCGTCATGGACCTCCGGTTGCCGGACGGGTCGGGCATCGAGGCATGCCGGGAGATTCGGGCGGCGAAGCCAGACACCAAGGTGCTCATCCTCACCTCGTACGCCGATGCGGACGCCCTCTTCTCGGCGGTCATGGCCGGCGCCTCCGGGTACGTCCTCAAGGACCTCGACCCCAGCCGGCTGCAGGATGCCGTCCGCACCGTCGGCGAGGGCGGCTCGCTCCTCGACCCGAGTCTCACAACGACGCTGTTCTCCCGGCTGCGCCGGGGCATGACCGGCCACCCCGCCGACGACGTCTTCTCCGTGCTCACCCCACAGGAGGACCGCATCCTCGACTTCATCGCGGACGGCCTGACCAACCGCGAGATCGCCGAGCGGCTGCACCTCAGCGAGAAGACCGTCAAGAACTACGTGTCAGAGATCTACTCGAAGCTGAACGTCGAGCGGCGCTCGCAGGCGGCGACGATGGCCACGGAACGGCGGCTGCGGAAGCAGCAGTAGCGCGACCACGGGGACGGCGAACCAAGCCTACGGCCGCCGGCGGAGCCGGCTCCAGAACCCACCGTCCGCGGGACGGCCGAGTGGCGTCGAGCGAGGTAGGGACGTCGTCAGCATCGTCGACTGACCCTCCGCCTCGCCAATGGCAACCTGCTCCATCTGCATCCGCATGGTAGTGAGCTCGTCCTGCAGCACAACATGCGCGCGAACGTCCCTCGGGAGATCGGCGACCTCGACCAGCCGGTACGCAGACGCGGGTGTGTCGTTGATGGGCAGGTTTCCGAAGGCCGCGTCGTGGAAGGCCGGTAGCGCGTAGACGCCGCCCTCGCGTCCGTTGTGGGTCGCGCGGGCGAGGACAGGTTGTACGGCTCTCCACTCAGGGTTGCTGGCGAGGAGTCCGTAGACGGACCAGTCCCAACCCCAGTCGTACCGCCAGTTCGCATGGATGCCGCCCGCTCGGCCGTCCTGCCCGAGCCAGACGTGACGGACGTGGTGGATCCACTCCTCGCGGCGGAGCACGAAACCGATCGAGTTGAAGGTGCGCGCCTCGAAGAGCAGGTCAGGATGTGCGGGGTTGGACAAGAGTCCGGCCGAGCCGCACGGGCCCGCGAGCAGTGAGAGGAACAACCAGTGGTCGCGCCGCTCACGCAGGTACCAGATCGCCAGCCTCGTGGCGTCCGGGGAGACGAGCAGGTCTTCTTCCAGGTAGACGTTGAGATGTGACCCGTGCGCGAACGCCTCATCCAGCGTCATGAACGGATTGACCGTGATGCCCCGGCGCTCGGGATTGACCCGCAGGGCGTAGTCGACACCCCGCAGCAGCTCGGCCGCGATGGGCGCGAACTCCATCGCTCGCGGCCCTGGCTCGACGCGAACGAGCACCGTCCAGCCCTCGAGGTCGTTCGCGACGAGCGACTCCAGCAGCTGCCGAAAGAGGTGCGGACGGCTCATCGCAGTCACGGTGATCGTCCGAAGTAGGTCCACACGCCCATCCTGATGCCGGCGCCGTCCGGCATGCAACCGGGCCGCTGGGTCTCGGATGCTCCCGGCCGGTCACGACTCTAGAATTGGCGACGGCGCGACGCGCCGCTGACGGGAGGACTCATGTTTCGCAAAGCACTCGTGACGGTGGACCGGTCGCCGTTCGCCGAAGCCGCCCTCGACCGCGTGGCGGACATCCGCGCGGAGGCGGTGGTGGTCCTGCACGTCGTGGAGCCGGTGTCGAGCATCCTCGCGCGGGAGGTTCCGGCCTTCGACGTTCCGCCCGACATCGCCCGCAGCATCAGCGAGGCCGAGCGCGAGGCGGCTGCGACCTACCTCGCCGATGCGGCGGCGAAGCTGCGCGGGCTGGGCGTGGAGCACGTCACGACCCTGATGCGAGAGGGCCGGCCAGGGCATGAAATCGTTGTGGCGGCCAGGGACGAGGGCTGCGACCTCGTGGTGATGAGCACGCACGGCCGCTCGGGCATCCGGCGTGCCCTCCTCGGGTCGGTGGCGAACCACGTCGCCACGCACATCGAGGATGGGGCAATCCTGCTGGTGCGCCCGCCGAAGGACTAGCGACCCGAGCCATCTCGACCGCGCGAGCAACAAAGCGGCCTCCCTTGCGGGAGGCCGCTTCGCAGTCGTGCCGAACGACAGACTAGCCTCGGGGCAGCCCGAGGCCGCGCGTGGCGATGATGTTGCGCTGAATTTCGTTCGAGCCACCGGCGATCGTGATCACGACCGTGCTCACGTACTGCTGCGTGTGCTTCGCGTGCAGCGGCGCGTAGGGCTCGTTCGCGGCCCAGAGGTTGCCGTAGAGACCGAACACCTTCGTGCCGGTGCGCGAGATGCGCTGCGACAGCTCGGTCGAGTACGCCTTGCCCATCGATGCCTCGTAGTTCGGGATCAGGCCGCGCGACTGCATCGAGGCAATGCGCATCGAGAGGTTGTTGTTCACCTCGACCTCGGTGGCGCGGTCGGCCACCTCGCGGCGCAGCAGCTCGAGGCGGTTCGGAGTGTTGCCCGACTGGACATGGTCGACCAGCTCGTCGATGAGGCGCTTCTGCTGCGTAGCGCCGGCGATGTTCGAGCGCTCGAAGTCGAGCAGCGTCATGCCCACGTACCAGCCGCGGTTGATCTCACCCACGACCTGATCCACCGGGACGCGCACGTCCTCGTAGAACGTCTCGTTCGTCGCGTGGTGCCAGCCCATCGAGATGATGGGGCGCACGCCGATGCCGGGCGTCGTCATGTCGACCATGAGGAACGAGATGCCGCGGTGCTTCGGCGCGTCCGGGTCGGTGCGCACGAGCATGTAGATCCAGTTCGCCTTGTGGCCCGCGGACGTCCACAGCTTCTGCCCGTTGATCACGAACTCGTCCCCGTCACGCACCGCACGCGTCTGCAGCGAGGCGAGGTCGGAGCCCGCTCCCGGCTCCGAGTAGCCCTGCGCCCACAGGTACTCGCCGGAGAGCGTCTTGGGCAGGAACTTCTTCTTCTGCTCCTCGGTGCCGTGCACGAGCAGCGTCGAGCCGAGCTGGGCGACGCCGCCGTTGCTCCCGGGGTCCGGGGCCTCCGCGCGGGACAGCTCTTGCTTGAGGATGAACTGCTCCATCGTCGACAGTCCGCCGCCGCCATACTCCTTCGGCCAGCCCGCGGCGACCCAGCCGTACTCCTGCAGCGCCGATGCCCAGTCGCGGGCCGCGGCCTGCGCCTCGGGGGTGCCGTGCATCATGTCCTGCTGCCAGTCAGCCTCCGGCTGGATCGATGCCTCGAGCCGGATGGCGGCGTCGCGGTAGTACGCCGGCAGCCGGTCGGCGATGTGCTTCCGTACCTGGTCACGGAACGCGGCCTGCTCTGGCGTATCGCTCCAGTCCATCGATGTCCTCCCTCGCCTCGCGATGGTGTTGCGTGTGTACGGGGAGAATACAACGCGCGCAGATGCTGCGCTGCCCCTCGGCGGCCGCGCGGGTGGCAAGAACGCCGCAGCCCCGGCGTCGCGACAACAGCTATGATGGTCGGCAAAGCAGTTTAGGAGGACGAAATGGACTGGGACGACACTCCCGAGCAAGCAGCGTTCCGTGCAGAGGTGCGCCAGTTCATCGGCACGGAGCTGCCCGCGTACTACCGATCCATCGAAAAGCGGCGCGCCGCCGCCACCCGTCCCGAGGGCAACGACTGGATGACCGACCTCCTCCTGGGCGACGATGAGGCCCGGGCGGCCGCCGCCGACTGGAACAACGCACTCCTCGCCCGAGGGTGGGCGCAGCCCGGATGGCCACGGGAGTACGGCGGCGGCGGGCTCTCCACGATGGAACAGTTCATCCTCAAGCAGGAACTGACCCGGGCCGAGGCGCCCGAGGTCGGCAGCACGGGCGGCGGCGGCCAGATCGGCCCGACGCTCCTCGTGCACGGCACCGAGGAACAGAAGCGCACCTACCTCCCTGGGACGCTCTCCGGTCAGTATCTGTGGGCACAGGGGTACTCGGAGCCGGGAGCGGGCTCCGACCTCGCCTCGCTGCAGACGCGAGCCGTGCGCGACGGCGACGAGTGGGTGATCAACGGGCAGAAGATGTGGACCTCGAACGCGCACAAGGCGAACTGGGTCTTCCTCCTCGTGCGCACCGACCCGCAGGCGCCGAAGCATCGAGGCATCTCGTTCCTGATGGCGGACATCAAGTCGCCGGGCATCACCATCCGCCCAATCGTGAGCATGGGCGGCTGGCATGTCACCAACGAGGTCTTCTACGAGAACGTCCGCGTCCCCGCCGACCAGATCGTGGGTGAGGAGAATCGCGGCTGGTACGTCGGCATGACCCTCCTCGATTATGAGCGCTCCGCGATCTCCGGCGCCATGCAGCAACAGAAGTCGCTCCGCGAGCTCCTCGATGAGGTGCACGGTCAGCGGACGCCGCACCGCGCCGGGCTGACGCGCGCGGAGATCGCCGACCGCCACATCGAGATCGAGGTGAATACGAACCTCAACATCCGCATCGCGACGATGCAGGCGCGCGGCATGGTGCCGAACTACGAAGCCTCGATGGTGAAGGCCTTCTCCTCGGAGCTGTCGCAGCGGCTGGCGCGGACCGGAGTGAAGACGTTCGGCCTCTACGGCCTCCTGTTCGACGCCGACGAGCCGCTCGCGCCGGTCCGCGCGAAGCACGTGCTCGCAATGGTCGGCAGCGTCGTGGGCACGATCGCGGGCGGTTCGAACGAGATCCAGCGGAACATCATCGCCACGCGTGGCCTCGGACTGCCTCGCGGGTAGGCACGTCTCATCTCTCCAGCGCCCCCTCCGTTTGACGATGCGCGTATGTTATGTGCATCTCGCTTCGTTATTGAGGTAGCCGGAGGGAACCATGAGGCAGGAATCACCGAGCGACGGGGGCGGCGACATACGGATGGATCGCCGTTCGCTGCTGCGCGGGGGCACGCTCACCCTCGGCGGACTGGCCGCCGCGGCCCTGATCGGGTGCGGCGACGACGAGGACGACGAGCCCGGCGACGCCACTGGCACTGCCGTCGCCACGGGGACGGCCGCGGCCGGGGCGGGTCGCCTGGTGCAGGATCCCGACCTGCCCTACCCGTACGAGTTCCCCGACCCGGCCGGCGAGCCGAAGCCGGGCGGGACGTTCGTCCACGGGAGCAACTTCCAGTTCACCCCCGCCGACCCGACGGTCAATCTCACAGGCGGCACGCTGATCCAGTTCGCGCCCGTCTACGACCGGCTGCTCGGCTACAAAATGGGCCCGGCCGCCGACACGACGAAGGTCGAGGTGATCCCGGGGCTCGCGGAATCGTGGGAACGCTCACCGGACGGCCTCGCGATCACCTTCAAGCTCCGAGGCAACGTGAAGTGGCAGCAGGCGGCGCCGCTGAACGGACGCCCGTTCGTCGCCGAGGACGTGAAGTTCGCGTACGAGCGGATGAAGGCGAGCGGCGCGGCCTCGGCGTTCTTCGTCGGGGTGAAGAGCATCGATGCCGTCGATGCGCGCGCGGTGAAGGTGTCGCTCGACCAGCCGCTCGTCGACTGGCTTACGGTGACGCCACCGAGGCGTGAGGCGCCGATCTTCCCGAAAGAGACGGTCGACGCGGGGACGATCCAGAAGACGATCATCGGCACGGGCGCATTCGTCGTCGACCGGCAGGAAGACCAGCGCATCACCTTCGTCAAGAACCCCGACTACTGGGGCCCTGCGCCGCACGTCGATGGCGGCGAAGTGCGCGTGATCGTCGATATCGCGGCGCGTGTGGCGGCCCTGCGATCGGGCCAGCTCGACCACGCGGCGAACATCACCAATTCGTTCCGTGACACTAAAGCGATCGTAGACACGATTCCGGACGCTCATGTGCAGATGAGCCGGGTGATGTCGGGCGGACACGGGTTTCTCATGAACCCGGCGAACCCGAAGTTCACGGACGAGCGGGTGCGCCGAGCCCTCTCACTCGCCATGAACCGTGAGGAGATGATCCAGATCGTCTACGGCGGATACGGGCGCGTGCACGGGTTGATCCCCTGGGGGTTCGCGTTCGAGCAAGAGCCGAAGGGCGCCCAGCTCGGAAAATGGATGCAGCACGACCCGACGCAGGCGAAGCAGCTCCTCGATGCAGCCGGCGCGAGCGACCTGACAGTCAACGAGCTGCACTACGACTACCTGCCCACGTGGAAGCAGGACGGCGAGCTGCTCGTCGATCAGTACCGGAAGTCCGGCATCACGCTCAACCTGCGGACGGACGAGTACACCGCGTACACCTCGGTGCTAACGGGCCGGAAGATCGAGGAGGCGACGATCAGCGGGTGGGGCGTGAGCGGCACGACACCCGACCCGTACGTCTACGACCAGCTGTACTCGCAGTCGCCGCAGAACCGCTGGCTCATCAACGACCCGGTGATCGATGACCTCGCGCAGAAACAGCGCACGGAGCTCGACCCGGCGAAGCGGCGCGAGCTCATCAAACAGATCTACGACCGCGACATGGATATGGTGTACCGGTTCGCATTCCCCGGCGGGAACGGCTTCTACCTGCTCCAGCCATGGGTCCGCAACATGCGCCTCACGGGAGCACTCAACAGCTCGTCCGAGGTCTGGGACACCGGCATTCAAATGAAGGATGTCTGGCTCGACAAGTAGCTCACGGGCAGCGCCTCAGCGAAGCGGCCGGCACCCAGCCGGCCGCTTCGCGTGCGGGGACGGTCATCACGGCCGATAGACGCCACTTGTCCCGTGTCACCCGCCCGAGTACACAGGAACGGGCCGCCTCGGACGGGGCGGCGGGAGCGACACGGGGTCACACATGACGACGATGCCACTCGAGGGCGTGCGGGTGATCGACCTCACGCGGTACACGGCGGGGCCGTTCTGTACGCGCATCCTCGCCGACTACGGCGCCGACGTCATCAAGATCGAGGCGCCCGAAGGTGACCCCGGGCGGCGCCTGCCACCGTTCGTCAAGGACGAGAAAGGCCCCGAGCGCAGCGGCACGTTCCTCTTCCTCAACACGAACAAGCGCAGCGTCGTCCTCGACCTCAAGACGGACGAGGGCACAGCGCGCCTGCTCGACCTCGTGCGGACGGCCCAGGTCGTGGTCGAGAACTTCGCGCCGGGCACCCTCGAACGGCTGGGGCTCGGCTACGAGGCGCTGTCCGCCGCCAACCCGCGGGTCGTGCTCACCTCGCTCAGCAACTTCGGGCAGGACGGCCCGTACCGCGACTGGCTGGCGACGGACCTCACGGTGTACGCGATGGCGGGGCCGATGCTCTCGACGGGGAACATCGACCACGAGCCGATTCGCGTTGCGGGCCGGATGGCCACGTATCAGACCGCATACATGGCGGCCCTCGCGACGGTGGTCGCCCTGCACGCCGCGGAGGCGCGAGGCGCCGGCGAGCACGTCGACGTGAGCATGTTCGAGGCGCTCACCAACAACGTCGACATGCGGCTCACACAGCTGCAGGCGTACCAGTACTCGGGGCGCATTGGCACGCGCGCGGGTCTCGCCTCGATGGTGGCGAGCGGGGTGTTCCCGTGCGCGGACGGGTACGTGCTGCTCACGGGCGGCCTCCAGGGCCGGCTGTCCTTGACGATGCGCATGGTCGGCTGCGAGGAGCTCATGCAGCGCCCCGAGTGGCAGGACCCGGGCGCACCGACGAACCCAGAGCGGATCGAGGAGTTCCTCGGCTACCTGCTGCCCTGGACGCTGTCGCACACGAAGCGCGAGGTGCGCGATGCCTGCGAGCAGTACGGCGTGCTGGGCGCGCCGTTCAACACAGTCGCCGACATGCTCACCGACCCGAACTTCGTCGCGCGTGACTTTTTCCAGACGATCGACCACCCCTCGACCGGGCCTGTGCAGTACCCGGGGTGGCACTTCCGCATGCACACGGATGAGGGTCCCATGCCCCAACGGCGGCGCGCGCCGCTGCTCGGCGAGCACACGGACGAGGTGCTCGCGGAGTTGAGCCCCGCCCCGGCGACGCCGGAGCCCGGGCCCGACCGCCTCGGCGGGCGGCTCCCCCTCGAGGGCTTGCGCGTGATCGACTTCACGGTCGTTTGGGCAGGGCCGTACGCGACGATGCACCTCGCGGACTGGGGCGCCGAGGTAATCCGCGTCGAGTCGCGGCAGCACCTCGCGCCGAACACCCGCGGCCAGATCGCGAAGATGAAGCGGGCGATGGTCGCGAACAACCCGAACGCGGCGAGCTGGTATCCGGACGGCGAGCCGGGGGCGGACCCGTGGAACCGCAACGCACTGTTCAACGGACACGGCCGCGGCAAGAAGTCGTTTACGATCGACCTCGGACGGCCCGAGGGGCAGGAGCAGTTCGAGCGTCTGGTCGCGGAAGCGGACGCGCTCATCGAGAACAACCTGCCGCCGAACATCGAGAAGCAGGGCATCACGTGGGAGCGGCTGTCAGCCATCAACCCGCGTCTGGTCCTCGTGCGCGTGCCGGCGTTCGGGCTGGAGGGGCCGTACCGCGCCTACCGCACCCTCGGCAATCACATGGAATCGATCGCGGGGCATCCCGTGCTGCGCGCGTACCCCGACCTCTCGCTCGAGTACGCTCCGACTGGCGTGCCCGCCGACGCGGCATCGGGTATCGGCGGGGCAACCGCGCTGCTCCTCGGGATCCGCTACCGGGACCGCACCGGCAAGGGGCTGATGATGGAGCTCGCAACCGCGGAGAACATGGTGGGACTCCTCGGCGAGTTCGTGATGGACTACAGCATCAACGGCCGCGAATGGGAGCACATGGGGAACGACCACTGGTGGCTCGCCCCGCACAACGTGTACCCCTGCCAGATCGCCGACTCATGGGTCACGATCGTCGCGCGAGACGATGCAGAGTGGCGGTCGCTGTGCGGCGTCATGCTGCGGCCCGACCTCGTGGATGACCCGCGCTTCGCCACAAACGCGGCGCGGTACGAGCATCGCCGTGATCTCGACGGTATCATCGGCGCCTGGACGGCCACGGCGGATGCGCGCTGGATCATGCACCGGCTGCAGGCGGCAGGCGTGCCCTCGGGCGTCGTGAACACGGAGCCCGGCATCCTGACGGACGCTCAGCACCGCGCGCGCGACTTCTTCCAGGAGATCGACCACCCCTCCACGGGCCGCCAGCTGCATCCACGGCGGGCATGGCGGGCGAGCCGCACGCCCGAACGGCCCATGCGCCACGCGCCCCGGCTCGGCGAGGACAACGAGTACGTGTACCGCGAGCTGCTGGGCTTCAGCGAGCAGCGCTACCAGGAGTGGGTGGCGTCGGGACACATCGGGACGGAGTACGACGAGAGCGTGCCGTAGCGGCGGGGTCAGTCGAGGTTACGGACGGTCGGGAGCAGGACCGCCACCAGGCCCATCGACACGACCATGAGGAAGGCCAGCCCGCCGATGGCGAGCTGCGGCCCCAGCAGCTCGGCGAGGATGCCGACGAAGAACGTGCCGAACTGCACGAGGTAGAACTGCATCATCCACACGGCGAGCGCGCGCCCTCGATACTCCGGCGCTGAGTACGCCTGGATGAGGACCTGACCGATCGACATACGGCCCGCCTGACCGACGCCGATGATCAGCATGATGGGCAGCGTGAGGTAGAAGTTCGTCGAAGCAGCAAACCCGACGAGGCCAGTGCCGAGCACAGCGCCCCAGAGGATCATCATGCGTCCGCGCCGGTGCCCGGACATCGACGCAACGAACAGCGAGCCGGTAATCGCGCCCACGCCGGAGACTGCCATCAGCAGGCCCTGCGCCCCCGCGCCGCGGCCGAGGACATCGTGCACGAACCCGGGCAGGAGCATGGTGTATGGCATCGCCACGACGACGATGAGGAAGTTGACGAGGATGAGCAGCCGCACGACCGGGTCCCTCGCGACGTACTGGAGGCCTCCAACGAGCTCCCTGAGGCTCCCGCTCCCGCGGCGCCCCGTGCGAGCGCTCTGCGGGCCGCGCTCGTAGGCGTAGAGCGGGTGCGCGGGGATGCGCATCGTGAAGGTGACCGCGAGCGCGTACATCGCGGCCATCAGCCAGAAGACCGCGGACGCGCTCCAGAGCGAGATCAGCAGGCCGCCGAGTCCGGGACCGATGAGCTGCATGAGGTTCTGACCGGACGTGTTGATGGCGACGGCGTTCGTGAGCCGTTCGGGCGGGACGAGGTCGCTGATGATCGACTGCCTCGAAGGCATCATGATCGAGTTGACGCCGCCCTGGAACAGCGCGCTGGCGAACAGGTGCCAGAACTCCAACTCGAGACCGAAGAGGCCGGCCGCGAGGATGGCCAGCACGGCCGCATTGATCGCGTTGTACGCCTGGGCGAACTGGATCACCGTCTTCTTTGGCGCGCGGTCCGCGACCACGCCGCCCACCGGCGCGAGGACGAGACCGGGGATCGCGTTCGCCAGCGCCATCGTGCCCAGGGCCGCGAAGGAGCCCGTGAGCTGAAAGACGAGGTAGCCTCGCACCAGCAGCTGCATCTGCATGGAGCCGAACTGGAGCGTGTTCCCGAAGTAGAGCAGTCGAAAGTTGGAGTCGCGCAGCGAATTGAAGGTGCGGTCGAGCCATCCCGTGGCGGGTGGGCGCGTGACGGCTTCCAGCGTGACCGCCTGTGCGTCGACCTCGGACACACCCGCCATGAACGTTCCCGATGCCCTACGTAGTGAAGCCTGACTATACAACCTTCGTCTATTAGCGTCGTTGGGGGGCGCGTCCGAATGCAGCTCGCGCCCGCGCGGATAATGGTGTCGCTCGCGCGGTCCAGCGCGCGTCCGACCTGCGAGGAGATGTCATGGCCGGGTTGAGGTTGCGCCGGCTCGGGAGAACCGGGCTCATGGTCACGGAACTCGGACTCGGCGCGATGGATACGCCTACCTCGAGCGAGGGGCAGGCGACGATCGAGGCGGCGGTCGAGGCCGGCATCACCTTCGTCGACAGCGCGCGCGAGTATGCCGGAAGTGAGTTCCTCATCGGGCAGGTCGTGCGCGCCCGCGGCTCGAAGCCGTTTCACATCGGGACCAAGACGTTCAGCCACAACATCGACGGCAGCCAGCGCGACGTGGACCGCTCGCTGAGCATGCTCGGCGTCGACCGCATCGACCTCTACCAGTTGCACGACATCTCGACGCAGGCGGCATGGGACGAGGTGATGGACGAGGACAGCGGCGCGCTCGCCGGGTTGCAGGTGGCCAGATACCGGGGGCTGATCGCGCACATCGGCGTGTCCTCACACGACCTCGACATCCTGCGGCTCGCCATCCTGTCGGGCGCGTTCGACGCCGTGATGCTCGAGTACTCCGCGTTCTTCCCGCAGACCTCGGAGCTCATCGACCTCGCGGCGGAACGCGACGTGGGTGTGATCGTGATGCGGCCGCTGGGCGGATCCGGCCGCACGAGCGTCATGCGCGGGCGGATGGCCGAGGGCTCCGCGGGCGGCCTGACGCCCGCGAATCTGCTGCGGTACGTGCTATCGCATCCCGGCGTCTCGACGGTGATCCCGGGCGCCCGCTACCCCTCGCGAATCGAGGAGAACGCCCGGGTCGCGTCGTCCTACACACCAATGGGCGCCGCGGAACGGCGCTCGCTCGAAGCGGAAGCGCGCGAGCTGTACTGAGGCCGCACGGGTCATCACGCCCGCGATTCCGGTATCATCGGGACGCCCTCGAGGCGATACGCACACGACGAATCAGCGCGGGAGGATGCGATGGTTGCGACGGAACGACAGGGCCAGCAGCTCGTCGGTACACGGCCGGTCCGGCCGGACGGCGTGGACAAGGTCACCGGGCGCGCGCGGTACGGCAGTGACATCAACCTGCCGGGCATGCTCTACGGCCGCGTGAAGCGCAGCCCGCACGCGCACGCCCGGATTAAGCGCATCGACGCCTCACGCGCGCTGGCGCACAAGGGCGTGCACGCCGTGATCACGGCGAAGGATTTCCAGGCGGCCGAGGACGCGGTCACCGAGCTCGGCGAGACCGTGTCGACGGCGAAGTTCCTGCAGGACAACGTCCTCGCCTCAGACAAGGCTCTGTACGTCGGGCACGCGGTGGCCGCCGTGGCCGCGACCGACCCGCACATCGCGGAGGATGCCCTCGACCTGATCGACGTGGAGTACGAGGTCCTGTCGCCGGTCCTCGACGTGCATGAGGCGATGGCGGACGGCGCTCCCCTGCTGCACGACGGGCTGCGCACGGTCGAGATGGCAGGCCTGTTCATGCCCGGCCCGAACCAGGGCGAGCGCCCGACGAACGTCGCGAGCCACATCCGCTTCGACCGCGGGGATGTCGAGGCAGGGTTCGCCGAGGCCGACGTGGTGATCGAGCGCGAGTTCCGCACCGGCGTTGCGCACCAGGGTTACCTCGAGCCACACAACGGCACCGCCATGTGGAGCGCGGACAACACGCTGACGGTCTGGGTGAGCACGCAGGGCGCATTCATCGTGCGCGACCAGCTCTCGCAGGTCCTGCACCTGCCGGTCGGGCGCATCCGCGTGATCCCGATGGAGATCGGCGGCGGCTTCGGCGGGAAGATCCCCGTCTACATGGAGCCGATGGCAGCGCTTATGTCGCGCCAGACCGGGCGGCCGGTGAAGATGCTGATGACCCGCCAGGAGGTCTTCGAGGGCACTGGCCCCACGTCGGCGACGTACATCCGCTGCAAGGTGGGCGCGAAGCGGGACGGCACCATCGTCGCCGCGCAGGCGTACCTCGCCTTCGAGGCAGGCGCGTTCCCCGGCTCGCCGGTCGGCGCGGCCGCAGCGTGCATGTTCAGCACCTACGACATCCCCAATCAGCTGATCGATGGCTACGACGTGGTCGTGAACAAGCCGAAGGTGCAGGCGTACCGCGCCCCCGGTTCGCCGCAGGGCACGTTCGCGATGGAGTCCGTCCTCGACGAGCTCGCTGAGCGTCTCGAACTCGACCCGCTCGAGTTCCGCATGCAGAACGCCTCGTCCGAGGGGAGCCGGCGCAGTGACGGCGCGCTGTTCCCGCGCATCGGCGCGAAGGAGGTGATGCAGGCGGCCCTCGACAGCCCCCACTACCGCTCAGAGCTCTCCGGCGAGCACACGGGACGCGGCGTGGCCGTCGGCTTCTGGTTCAACGGGGGCGGTGAGTCCTCGGCGTACGCGGCGGTCAGCGCGGACGGCACCGTCTCGCTCACGTCGGGCTCCGTCGATATCGGCGGGCAGCGGGCGTCCCTCGCGATGCAGTTCGCGCAGACCATGGGCATCCCCTACGAGGACGTGCGTTCCTACGTCGCGGACACCGACTCGATCGGCTACACGCGGGCCACGGGCGGCAGCCGCACGACCTTCGCCACCGGCTGGGCCGTACATGAGGCAGCGGCCGACCTCCGCCAGCGCCTCGAGGAGCGCGCCGCCTCGATCTGGGAGGTCGACCGCGAGCAGGTCTCGTACTCGGACGGCGTAATGCGAGGCCCCGACGGCAGACAGATGACGTTCAAGGAGCTGGCCGCCCAGTTGCCCCACACGGGCGGCATGCTGCAGGGCCACGCGGACGCCGCCCCCTCGACGATCGGCCCGGCCTTCGCCTGCCACATCGTGGACCTGCAGGTGGACCCGGACACGTACAAGGTCGAGATCCTGCGCTACACGTCAATCCAGGACGTCGGCAAGGCGATCCACCCCGCGTACGTCGAAGGGCAGATCCAGGGCGGCGCGGCGCAGGGCATCGGCATGGCGCTGAACGAGGAGTACCGCTTCGACGCCAACGGCCGCATGTTGAACTCCTCTTTGCTGGACTACCGGATGCCGACGGCGCTCGATGTCCCGATGCTCGATACCGTGCTGGTGGAGGTGCCGAACCCGGGCCACCCCTACGGCGTACGAGGCGTCGGCGAGGTACCGATCGTGCCCCCGCTCGCAGCGATCGCGAACGCGCTCACACACGCGACCGGCACGCGCATCACGAGCCTGCCGGCCTCGCCGGACCGGCTGCTGGAGTGGGTGGCGGACGAGTCCGTTTAGCGGCATCCTCGTCTCGGGTCGAACGCAACCGCCCTGGGCCCCCGGCCCGGGGCGGTTGTTTCATGGCGCCGAGCGGTGGGAGGTACGGATGAGCACCGTTACACGTCGTCGATTCGCGCTGGCCGTCCTCGGATTGCTGGCGGCAACGGCGGCGCTGCTGGCGGTCGCGTGCGGCGACGACGACACGGCGACTGCGACCGCCGCCGCGCGCGCGACCTCCGCCGCGGGATCCAAGGCGGACGCGCCGCGCGTGATACGCATTGGCGTGGTGCAGTCGCTCACGGGCGCGGCGGCCGTATACGGCAAGACGGTCGTCGAAGGCATCGAACTGGCCGCGAAGCAGCTCAACGCCGAGTCCGCAGCGACGGGAATGCAGGTCGAACTGACGGTCGTCGACGACGAAAGCGCCGCCACGGGGGCAGCCACGGCCTTCGAGGACCTGATTCACGGGGACGTCGACGCCATCATCGGGCCCACGCTCTCGCAGGCGGCGCCGGAAGCGCACCGGCTGGCGCAGGAGGCCAGTATCCCGGTGCTGGGCGCGACCACGACGGCGCAGGGCATCACCGACGTGGGGGACTTCGTCTTCCGCGTGGCGCTGCCGGAGTCGGTGGTGGTGCCGGCGACGCTCGCGCGCGTCGCGAAGGACACGCCCCTCGATGGGGCCGTCCTCGTCCTCGACAGCACGGACGCGTTCTCACGGTCCTCTGCCGCCGCGATGCGGTCTGGCCTCACGGCGGCAGGCGGGAGCCTGCTGGCTGAGATCGACGTCGCGACGGCGGACATCGACGAGGCGCTCGGGGGCCTCGCGGCGGAGCAGGTCGAGGTGTTCCTCGTATCGCCGCTAGTGGAGACCTCGGCGCCGGTGGTGCGAGCGATCCGGACGGCGGGATTCGAGCAGCCAATCGTGGGCGGCAATGGCTTCAACACACCGGACATTGCGCAACTCGCGGGCACGGCGATCGAGGGGGCGTACGTGGGCGCGGCCTGGAACCCGGCCGTCGACACCGAGGCGAGCCGAGCGTTCGTCCAAGCATTCTCCGAGGAGTACGGCCGCGCGCCCGACCTCTTCGCCGCACAGGGATACACGTCCGTATACCTCGCCGTGGATGCCGCTCGACGCGCCAGCACCGGCACGCCGGCATCGCTGCGGGACGCGCTCGCCGCGACGCGCGGCCTGGACACCCCACTCGGGAACCTGTCGATCTCCGGCCGCCGCGAGGCGCAGCATGCGTCGGTGACGCAGCAGTACCGGAATGGGCAGCTCGTCGTCGTCCCTTAGCGCCCGGCTACCGGATACCCACCTCATCGAGGTGCTCGAGGAGGTCCGCCGGATCGTCGTAGACGCGGTACGCGCCCGCCGCCTGCAGTTCGTCGCGACCGTAGCCGCCTGAGTGCAGCCCGATGCCGAGGGCGCGTGCTCGGCGCGCGGCGAGCAGGTCCCACACGCTGTCACCAACGATCACCGTGTCCTCGACGGGGCAGTCAAGGCGGCGCGCGGCCTCGATGAAGAGGTCAGGGTCAGGCTTCGCGCGCGAGACGTCATCGCGTGTGACCAGCAGCCCGTGCGGCGGCGCTGGCAGCAGGTCGAGGACCGGAAGCGCCGTCGCGAGCCTGCCGCTCGTCGCGATCGTCCACGGGACGTCCTCGGCGGTCAGCCGGTGGAGGAGCGCGACGGCGCCCGGCAAGGGACGGATGGAGTCGATGCTCGCGCGGTACTCGGCCGCATGGACGTCCTGTACCCGCCGCAGCGTCGCGTCGTCCAGGTCCCGCTCCGCCTCGCGGAGCAGCGCGTGGGCGAGGAGGCCGCCGCTCATGCCGATGCGGCGATGGATGCGCCATACGGACAGGTCGATGCCGGCGGCGCGCAGACCGGCCTGCCACGCCACCACGTGCTGGTAGACGCTGTCCACGAGTGTCCCATCGAGGTCGAAGATGACCGCCGGCATGCCTCTACCATACGCGCCTGCCTAGCCTCCTCGCGCTGGCGCCGGCGGAGTACGCTACAGGCGGATGGCGGCATCGATGCGCGCTCAGTTCCTTCGTGAGCCCCGACCGATTGCCCTCGCGCCGCTCACCCTCGATGAGGTCGAGCCGAAGGCGCCGGGGCCGGGAGAGCTGCGGCTGCGGGTGGAGGCGTGCGCGGTGTGCCGGACCGACCTCCAGATCGCCGAGGGGGACCTCGCGCTGCGTCGCTCGCCGATCATCCCCGGCCACCAGGCAGTGGGGACGGTCGACGCCGTCGGAGCGGGCGTCGAGGGCTGGTCGGCGGGCGACCGCGCCGGCATCGGCTGGCTCGCGGGGACGTGCGGCAGGTGCGAGTACTGCACCGGCGGCCGGGAGAACCTGTGCGAGGCGGCGACGTTCACCGGCTGGGACCGTGACGGCGGCTATGCCGAGTCGATGACCGTCCGCGCCGCCTTCGCACTGCCGTTGCCACCGGACATCGAGGCGCCAGCGCTGGCGCCGCTGCTCTGCGGTGGCGTGATCGGGTACCGCTCATTGCGGGTCTCGGGGATCCTGCCGGGTCAACGCCTGGGCCTCTACGGGTTCGGCGCCTCGGCGTCGCTGGCCATCCAGGTCGCGGTCCACGAGGGCTGCGAGGTCTTCGTGATTACACGCTCGCCCGCCGAGCGGGAACGCGCGATCGCGCTCGGCGCGGCATGGGCGGGCGGCCTCGACGAGCCGCCGCCGAAGCCGCTGCACGCGGCAGTGACGTTCGCCCCCGCCGGCGACGTGGTGGTCACCGCGTTGCGCGCGCTCGCGCCAGGCGGCGCGGTGGCGATCAATGCCATCCACCTCGACCGCGTCCCCGAGTTCTCGTACGACTGGCTCTGGCGCGAGCGGAGCCTGCGGAGCGTCGCGAACTACACCCGCGAGGATGCGCGCGAGTTCCTCGAGCTGGCGCACACCATCCCGCTGCGCACCGAGACGCAGCTCTTCCCCCTCGGCGAGGCGAACGAGGCGCTCCGGGTGCTCGCGCGCGGCGAGCTGCGCGGGACGGCGGTGCTTACGATGGACGAGCGACGCGTCACTCGATGACGCGCGGGGCCGGAGGGACCGATGTACCAGAAGATCCTGTACCCGACCGACGGATCGGAGCTGTCGAGGCTGGCGCTGCCGCACGTGGTAGCGATCGCCTATGCGCTTGGCATCCCCGTGGTCGTGCTTCAGGCCGTGGAGATCGTCACCGAAGCGGACGCGATGACCGTGCCTGAGCGTCGCGAGGAGGCCGAGCAGTGCGTCACTGACATCGCGGCGTCACTCGAGGGGCAGGGTGTAACCGTCGCCAGCACGCGCGTCATCGAGGGCGATGCGGGGCGCTCGATCGTGAGCGCCGTGACCGAAGAGGGGGCTGACCTGATCGTCATGGCGACGCGTGGGAATTCGGGCCTGCGCCGCCTGGCGCTCGGCTCGGTCGCGGAGCATGTGATGACACGCGCTCCCTGTGCCGTGCTGCTCGTCAGCCCGCCCCATCACGACTGACGAGTCCGCCGCCTGCCTCGTCGAGGTCGTGCATCGGCCCCCGTCCCTTCGGCTGTCGGGGGGCGACCCTGGGCTCCATCGGAGGCACATCGACACGGACGGGCGTGCCGGCCGTCAGCGTGACCCGCTCGCCGTGGTGGAGGACGTGGAGCGGTTCGCCAGAGCGCAGGTCATACACCGCGGCCTCCGGGGTCACGCCCACCTCCAGCTGACGTCCCTGGTAGCAGAGACGGAAGGAGATACGGGCAAGCTCTCGCGGTACGCGGGGGGCGAACGCGAGGCGCCCCTGGTGGACGCGCATGCCGCCGAAGCCCGCAACGAGCATCGACCACACGCCCGCCAGCGCCGCGAGGTGCAATCCGTTGCGCGTGTTGTCGTGCAGGTCGCCGAGGTCCAGTAGCGCGGTCTCCCGCAAGTACTGGTACGCGAGGTCGAGGTGGCCGACCTCAGCCGCGATGATGCCCTGCGTGACCGCGGAGAGCGAGGAGTCGCGCACCGTTAGCGCCTCGTAGTACGCGAAGTTGCACCGCTTCTCCTCGAGGGTGAAGGCGTCGCCGCGCAGGTGCATCGCCAGCACGAGGTCAGCCTGCTTGAGCACTTGCTTGCGGTAGAGGTCGAAGTACGGGAAGTGCAGAAAGAGCGGGTACTTGTCCGGAGGCGTGGAGTCGAAATCCCAGGTCTCGAGGGTGGTGTAGCCGTCGGACTGTGGGTGCACCCCGAGTTCCGGGTCGAAGGGGATGAACATGTCGCGCGCCGCGTCGCGCCAGGACGCTATCTCGTCCGGGGTCACGCCGAGCGCCGCCGCCGCCGCCTCGAAGCGCTCGGCGGCGTTGGCGGCCGCCCACAGGTTTCGCTCCGCCATGAGGTTCGTGTAGACGTTGTTGTTCTGCAGGGCGCTGTACTCATCGGGGCCGGTCACGCCCGAAATGCGGAACTGACCGAGGCGGTCGTGGTGTCCGAGGGCGCGCCAGAGCCGGGCGGTCTCGACGAGCAGTTCGAGCCCGGCCTCGCGCAGGAACGCCTCGTCGCCCGTCGCATCGAAGTACCAGCTCACGGCGGCCGCAACATCCGCGTTCACGTGGAAGGCGGCGGTGCCAGCGGGCCAGTACCCGGAGCACTCGGCGCCGGCGATCGTGCGCCAGGGAAAGGTCGCGCCCCCGAGTCCGAGCGCCCTCGCTCGCTGGCGCGCGATCGGCAGTGTCGAGTGACGCCAGCGCAGCGCGTGCGCGGCGACATCGGGCTTCGTGTAGATGAGCGCCGGGAGCACGAACGTCTCACTGTCCCAGAAGGCATGGCCATCGTACCCCTGCCCCGTGAGGCCCTTGGCGGGGATCGCGCGTTCCTCCGCCCGTGCGCTCGCCTGCAACACCTGGAACAGTGCGAATCGCGCCGCCTGCTCCACCGCCGCGTCGCCCTCAACCTCGATCATGGCGCGCGACCAGAAGTCATCGAGATAGGCGCGCTGCTCGTCGAGCAGTCCATCCCAGCCGGAGTAGCGAGCAGCCGTCAGCGCCGCGGCCACCTGGTCCTGGAGCGCCTGCCGCGAGCGGACGCCTGACCAGCCGTACGCGAGAAACTTCACCACACGCAGACGGTCGCCCGGCTGCAGGACCGTGGTCGCCGTCACGCGCCCCATGTCCGGCGAAGACTCGGCCACGACCTCGACCTTTCGCGGCGCTTCGATGATGTGGTCCATGGCTGCGGCAACCCGCAGGCCGCTCCCCGCGGTGTGGTGGACGAGGACGACACGGCCCGGGCCGCGCGACTCGTCGTACTCGGCGACCAGCGGCGAGCGGAGGGCTTCGGCGACGCGGGGGTCCCCCATCGGCGCGGCCAGGGGCTCGTTCGCCACGAGCTCCGACTGCACGACGACGCGCGCAGGCTCATCCACCGCCTCGACCTCGAAACTGATCGCGGCGACCGCACGCTGCGTGAAGGAGACGAGTCGTTTCGAGGAGACGCGCACCCGCTGTCCGGCGGGTGACTCCCATTCGACGTCGCGCTGCAGGGTCCCCGCGCGCAGGTCGAGCTCACGGTCGTGCGCCTGAAGCTTCCCGTAACGGATGTCGAAGGGCTCGTCATCGACCAGCAGCCGCATGAGCTTGCCGTTCGTGACGTTGATCAGGGCCTGCCCTGACTCGGGGTACCCGTATCCGCCCTCGGCGTACGGGAGCGGGCGGAGCTCGTAGAAGCCGTTGAGGTACGTCCCGGGGGTCCCCGCCGGCTCGCCCTCGTCGAGGTTGCCACGGAGCCCGATGTGCCCGTTCGAGAGCGCGAAGATCGACTCGGTCTCCGCGAGCACGTCGAGGTCGATTCCGCACTCGCGGATGCACCACGGGTCGTATGCGAAACATCGATGCGCGATCATGCGGCGCCCAGCAACTCCCCCAGGTCACCTACCACGATATCAGCCCCGTGCTGCCGTAAAGCCTCCGCCTGGCCGGCGCGGTCGATACCCACGACGCATCCGAACCCGCCGGCACGACCAGCCTCGACGCCCACGAGCGCGTCCTCGAAGACGGCCGCCTGGCCCGGCGGGACAGCCAGCGCCTCGGCGGCGGCAAGGAACGCGTCCGGGGCGGGCTTACCCGCCAGTCCGCGCGCCGAGGCAACCAGGCCGTCGACGACCACCTCGAACTCGTCGGCGAGGCCCGCGGAGACCAACACGGGCCGGGCGTTCGCGCTCGAGGACACGACCGCGCAACGGAGCCCGCGCGCACGGGCGGCGCGGACATAGGCGACCGAGCCCGCGTACGCCGGTGCCGCATGCGCCCTCAGCTCAAGCAGCACGAGGTCGTTCTTGCGCCGCCCGAGGCCGAGCACAGTCGCTGCGTCCGCAGTGTCATCGGCGGTCCCTTCGGGCAGGGCGATGTCGCGACTGGCGAGGAACGAGCGCACGCCATCGAGGCGCGGGCGGCCGTCGACGTAGCGGCGGTAGTCCTCGACCGGGTCGAATGGGAGGAGGGGCGAGCCACCGGCTTCCGCGAGGGCGCGGAGCAGCGGGTCGAACGTCGCCTTCCACGCGGCGGCATGCACCGACGCCGTGTCCGTGAGGACGCCGTCGAGGTCGAAGAGGCAGGCAACGATGCCCGCGGGCAGCCCAAGCACTCCTCCACGCTACCACGCGTGGTCACGGGCCACGCCTCCGGCTACCATGGCCTGCCGAGGAGGACATATGCCGCTGTACGAGTACTACTGCCGCAAGTGCGACGACCGGTTCGAGCGTCTGCGCCCCGCCGGCACCCGGGACGAGCCCGTGCGCTGCCCGGCCGGACATGCGGGCAGCAGGCCTGTGGTCTCGCTGTTCGCCTCGGTCGCCACGATGACACGGCCCGCGCGAGGCGAAACCGCGCCCGAGCGCGCGATGGGAGGCGGCTGTGCCTGCGGCGGGGGTGGCTGCGGCTGCGGGCACTGACGTCCCGTAACAGCGGCGCTAGTGCGCCGGCGCGCCCTCGGCGCCGGCCGCCGGCACCGGCTCACCACGCTCGACCTCGATTGGAGGCCTCTCCTCGGCAGGAGGCGGGACCTTCGGCGGCGGCTGACGGGAGACGAGGATGGCGAGCGCGCCCGCGACGTAGCAGCCCAGCAGTCCGATGAACGCCCCCGTATACGTGCCGTAGGCGTCGAAGTACCACGCGACCGCGAGCGAACCGGACGACCCGAACACAATCCCGAGCGGCACGCCAACGCTGCGCACCGCGCCAATATAGCGACGGCCATAGTAGCGAGCCCAGATGTACTCGCTGAGCGGGATGCCCCCGCCGAACCCGAAGCCCCACAGGAAGAACCCCGCGTACATCGGGACGAGTGCGGCCTCGAAACCCGATGCGATCAGCATGACCAGCGTCCCCATCCCGCACGCGCCAAAGGCGCCCGCGAACAGGACGCGCGTCTCGAAGCGCCGGAGCGACCAGCCCCAGACGAACTTCGAGAGGAGGTTGGCAAGACCGGCGATCGCGACGCCGAACGACGCCTGCGTCCTCGACAGGCCGGCGTCGGTCATGAACGGGATGCCGTGCGTCAGCACCGCCGTCATCGCCGCTCCGAAGAAACCCATGCCGATGGTGATGAGCCACACGCCGGGCGTCCGGATCGCCTCGGCGCGAGTGTACGAGTTCTCGAAGTCACGCTGCAGCTCCGCGAGCGCGGCTGTGTTCGCCTCGGACGGCGGGTCGTCGTCGCGGCGGCCGTCCGGCAGCAAGCCGTGGTCCTCCGGCTGACGGCGCATCAGCAGCGCCACCGGGATCAGCACGACGGCGACGACCACGCCGAGCACGACGTAGCCGTCACGCCACCCGAGGTGGTCGACGACCTGCGTCATACCGATGGGTGCGATCAGGCCCGCCATGGAGATGCCGATGGAGCCCATCGCGATCGCCCATCCCCGGCGGATGACGAACCACTTCGAGAGCGTGATGTTCACGACAAGGGGGCCGGATAGCGACTGCCCCACGCCGCCGGCGAGCGCCTGGCAGAAGATGAACTGCCACGGCGCATTCACCCGAGACACGAGGATCAGCGCCGAGGCGTAGACAACGCCACCGACGAGCATCAACGGCCGCGCGCCGTAGCGGTCCACCAGCGGACCGATGAAGAAGCCCATCACGCCACCGAGCCCGAACGCGAGCGACCCCGCAAGCGCGAACTGTCCGGCGCTCCAGTTCAGCTCCTCGGTGACCGGGCGCAGGAAGACGCCCGCCACCTGCAGTCCCCCGCCGACGGCGGTGAACTGGGCGAGCATCGCGCCGAGGACGATCCACCACCCGTAGTACAGGCGGCCCGGACGACCGGCAGAATCCGCGACCGCCATCGACCCCTCTTTCCTCCGGCTCATCGGAACGCGGAGCGCGGCGCGCCGATACTGACGCCGGGCTGAATCTTACAGGGTCGCCACACATCGCGCGTATTCGTCGGGTACTATTGGGAGACGCCGCGCACCTCCGTCGGGGGGCGGAGCAGCCGGGGCGCAGGAGTCGTGCATGGCATCCATCGAGTCCGCCCGCGACAGCGGGCAGGAAGCGTCTCGCGTACCCTCGAGCACGTCGCCCGCCTCCGAGAGCGGGCGCCGAGGCTGGGGCGGGACATTCAGCGCGCTCGCGGAGCGCGACTACGCCGTTTACTTCGTCGGGAACCTCTCGTTCTTCCTCGCGATGCAGATGGACCAGTTGCTCCGAGGGCTCTTCGCGCTCCGCATCACAGACGGGGCATGGGCCCTCGGCGTGGTCTCCGTCGCAAACGCCCTGCCGATGCTCATCGTCGCCCCGTTCGGAGGCGTGATCGCCGACCGCTACAGCAAGAAGAAGCTCTTGCTGTGGACGCAGGGCTTCATCGCAACGATCAATGTGCTGTTCACGGTGCTGATCTTCCTCGACCTCGTCGAGTTCTGGCACTTGCTGCTCGGGGCGTTCCTGCAGGGGATCACGTTCTCGGTCGCGATGCCGGTTCGGAACGCGCTCGTGCCGCAGCTGATCCCGCGGCACAAGCTGATGAACGCGGTGTCTCTGCAGATGGGTGGCATGAACCTTACGCGCATCATCGGGCCTGCGCTCGCGGGCCTGCTCGTCGCCCCGCTGGGCATCGGCGCGGTATGGGGCATCGAAGCGGCCCTCTTCGCCACTGCGACGCTGTCGATCCTGCCGCTGCCCTCGCACGGCATGACCGGCCGCGCCGGGGGCGGCGAGGCGATGCTCGGCCAGCTGGCCGGGGGCTTCCGCTATATCGGCCGCGCGCCGCTCATCCGCGTCCTTCTGCTGTCGGCCCTGGTCATGCCGCTATTCGCGTTCCCCGTCCAGCTCGTGCTGCCGGTCTTCGCCATCAAGGTCTACGACATGGACTCCGGCGCGCTGGGCATCCTCATGGCGTTCGCGGGCATCGGCGGCCTCATCGGCGCGCTGCTCACGGCGAGCCTCGACTCCGTCCCGCACAAGGGCCGCATCATGCTCATCGGTGCGCTGCTACAGGGGGGCGCGTTCATCGCCTTCGCGCTCACGCCCTACTTCCCGGTCGCCCTCGTGCTCCTCGCGGCCGGCAACGTCGGCGGCATGCTCTTTATGACCACCAACAACTCGGTGATCCAGACCCGGGTTCCAGAGGAGTTCCGTGGCCGGGTGATGGCCGTCCTGATGATGTCGTTCGGCGTAATGCCGCTGGGCGTGCTCCCGATGACACTCGCCGCGGACGCTATTGGCGCACCGGCGGCCGTCGTCATCTCCTCGACGCTGATGATCCTGACGCTGGCGGCGTTCTTCATCTCCAGCAGCCAGTTGCGCACGCTGCAGGTAACGCCCGGGCGCCGCGCCGAGCTGTCCCCGGCGCAGGCGGCGGCCCTGGTGGCCGAGGGGAAGATCACCGAGGAGGAGGCCGCACAGCTCACGGGCCTCGCGGAGGCGCCCGCGGCTGGCGACGCCTGACGCTAGGCCGGACGTCCGCCGAGCAGGAACGACGCCGGCGCCTCGACCAGCATGCGATCGATGTCCGCATTGGCGACGCCGGCGCGCCTCAGCGCCGGCACCGCCTCCCGTACGACGTGGGTGTACAGCGACGGTGAGCGGTGCTCAAGGTGCCCGCCCCACGGCCAGTAGCTCGACAGGCTGGCCTCCGGGACGTGGTCGTGGCCCAGCATGATGCGTGCGGCATGTCCGGCCGCGCACAGCCGCGCGATCGCGTCGATGACGCGCGCTTCGTGTTCGCGGCCCTGGCCGAAGTGGTCGACCGAGAGGTAGTGCCGGCGCGCGAGCACCTCTTCGAGGTACCCAACGTCATCGGTGAACGAGTGGCCGACCGCCGCGAGGTGCGGCGGCAGACCTTCCTCCGCGAAGACCCGCATCTGCTCCCGGCCGATCGTGTACGGGCCGGTGTGTGTCGTGACCGGCACGCCGGTGCGCATCGCCGCGCGCGCAGCGGCCCGCAGCACCCGCCCTTCGAGCTCCCCGACGCCGGGCGGGTCGGAGTTCGCGACCTTGATCACGCCGGCGCGGCAGTCCGCCTCGCCTACCCCGACCTCGATCTCGCGAGTGAAGAGCGCGGCGAGGTCGTCCACGCTCGCCTGCGCGAAGGCCCGAGGGATGTCCAACCAGATGCCCGTCGCTATCACCACATGGACGCCCGCGCGCTCGGCGGCGATCCGGACGAGGCCGGCCTCGCGCCCGAGGTCGGGCGTCGTGACGTCGATGATCGTGCGGACGCCGGCCGCCTTCGCTTCCTCGAGCTCGCGAGCGATGTGATCGACTTCGGCCTCGGCATCGGTCATCCAGGCGTACGAGTGGCGAAGGCCCGGAGAGGCGATGAGCAGATGCTCGTGAGACAGCGTGATACCGAGTTCCCGGTGATCCACCGGCCCTGTCGCGGTCTGCACCTCGCCCATCGTCGCCTCCTCGTCCGTTTGCGCTCGACGGTCGCTACGATAGGGCGGGCGAACGAGAATGCAACATCCGTATTACAAGGCAGGAGGGACCGATGGCCGACTGGCCGCGATTCGACGAGGACGGGAAGCGGCTCAATGAGGAAGGCGATCGCTTTCTCAACGAGCACACCCGCAAGGGCATCCTGATTACCAACGGCCGCGACGGGCGACCGCACGCAGTGCCCCTGGTCTACTTCCGCGTGGGCGACGACCTCTACATGGCGGGCCGTCGCCGCTCCCAGCGCCTCGCGAACATCGCCCGCGACCCCAGGGTGAGCTTCCTCGTGGAAGACGGCGAGACGATGCCCACCTTCCAGGGCCTGCTCCTGCAAGGCGACGCCGAGGTGATCGGCGAAGACGACGAGAAGCTGCGCGTCGCGCGAGCCGCGGCCGAGCAGCGCGGCGAGCCCGAGGACGCCTGGCCGACGACGCCTCCACCCGGCATGCTGATCCGCGTGTCGCCCCGGCGGTACATCTCCTGGGACAACACGCGCGTCCAGCGCTGAGGCCCGGCCTCGATCAACCAGAAGAGCCCTCGGGAATCCCGAGGGCTCTTCGTTGTCGCTACCGTCGCGCCGAAGCGCGCTGGAAGGCTAGCCGCGGGGCAGGCCGAGGCCGCGCGTCGCGATGATGTTGCGCTGAATCTCTGACGTCCCACCGGCGATCGTCGACGGGATGGTGTGGAAGTAGTTCTGGGTGAACCGGGCGCCGTACGCAGCACGCGGGTCTTCCGGGTCCCACACCTGCGAGTTCAGGCCGAACACCTTGGTGCCCGTGCGCTGAATACGCTGGTTCAGCTCCGACGCGAACATCTTCGAAGTCGACGCCTCGTAGTTCGGGATCAGACCACGGTTCTGCATCGAGATGATGCGGAACGAGAAGTTGAACCCGACCTCCGTCTCGATGTAGCGGTCGGCCACCTCGAGGCGGACGGAGTCGAAGTCCGTACGGCGCTTCTCGGCCTCCGGGCCGCCGCTCGCCGTGTGCTGCAGCATGCGCTCGAGCTCGCGGCGTGACTCAACGGCGCCGCTGATGTTGGAGCGCTCGTAGTCGAGGAGCGTCATGCCCACGTACCAACCGCGGTTCACCTCACCGATGACCTGTGATTGCGGGATGCGCACGTCCTCGTAGAACGTCTCGTTGGAGAAGTGCATTCCGCCGCCGCTGATGAGCGGGCGGACGCCGATGCCCGGCGTGTCCATCGAGGACAGCATGAAGGTGATGCCGCGGTGCTTCGGTGCGTCGGGGTCGGTGCGGACGAGCATCCAGATCCAGTTCGCGCGGTGCGCGTTGGAGGTCCAGATCTTCTGACCGTTTACGACCCACTCGTCGCCGTCGCGGACGCCACGCGTCTGCAGCGACGCGAGGTCAGAGCCGGCGCCCGGCTCGGAGTAGCCCTGGCACCACACCATCTCGCACGCAAGGGTCGCCGGGAGGAAGCGCTTCTTCTGCTCCTCGGTGCCGTGGGCGATGACGGTCGGGCCGAGCATGGCGACACCCTGGCCGCCCACCTCGGGCGCGCCGGTCTCGGCCATCTCCTGCTTCAGGATGAACTGCTCCATGGAGGACATGCCCGCGCCGCCGTACTCCTTCGGCCAATGCGGAGCCACCCAGCCACGGTCGGAGACCTTCTTCTCCCACTCGAGTGCGGCGGCCTTGGCCTCCGGCGAGCCCAGGAAGCGGTCGGTCTGCCAGCCGCCCTCGCCACCGAGGTCACCGCCGTTTGCGGCTACGCCCTTGTAGTACTGCGGCAGGCCTTCGTCAATGAATCTGCGGACTTCCTGGCGGAATGCCGCCTGCTCTGGCGTGTCGGCCCAGTCCATGGTCACCTCCCTAACGTGCCTGAGTACCCAGGCTCGGTTTGCGTTTGTGTTACGGCGGATTCTGCGCCGTGGAGGGCCGCCTCGTCAACGCCTCGGACGCCCGATTCGGCGGTTTCGTTCGCATGCCCTACGCTGTCCGGGATCAGGGGTAAGGAAAGGTGACACCGATGGAGATACGGCCCGCCACGTCCGCCGACCATGAGACGATCGCGGCGCTGTGGGAGGAGTCCCGCCTGCCCGCCGTGGACATCGAGGAGTGGGACAGTCTCATCGCCAGTCCGAACGCGATGATCCTGCTCGCGGAGCACGAAGGAGCGCTCTCGGGCGCGGTCGTCGCCTCGTTCGACGGCTGGCGCGCCTACATCTACCACATCGCCGTTGTGCCCGGCCGCCGGCAGGCAGGCGTGGCGGCTGAACTGATGCGGGACGCCGAGGCGCGGCTCCGCGCCATGGGCGCCCGCGGCATCCTCACCCTGGTCCACGAGATGAACGCGCCCGGGCTCGCGCTGACGCGCTCACTCGGCTACGAGGTGCAACCGGGTGAGCTGGTCCTCTCCAAGGGCTCTGCCGTCCAGCCCTGATGCTCCGCTGCCCCAGACACACGAAGAGGGCCGCTCTCGCGGCCCTCTTCGTTGATTGCGCCGATTCCAGGCTACGTCGTCAGCGCGGGCTCGACCGGCTCTGCCGGCGGCTGCTCCGCGGTGCCAATGCGCTCCGCGGTCACCTGCCCGTCGATATAGTCGAGGCGGACGGTGTCGCCCTCGTTGTAGAGGCCCTCGAGGAGCGCATCGGACAGCCGGTCCTCGACCTCGTTCTGGATCACGCGGCGCAGTGGCCGCGCACCGAACACCGGGTCGAACCCCTCGGCGCCCAGGTGGTCGAGGAGCGCCTGCGTCACCTCGAACTCGATGCCCTTGGCCTTCAGGTTCTCGCGCACGTCCTTCAGCTCCAGGCTCACGATCTGCCGGATGTGCTCCTGGCCCAGCGCATGGAACACCACGGACTGGTCGATGCGGTTGAGGAACTCCGGCCGGAAGACGCGCTTCATCTCCTCGGTGACACGCTGCTTCATCCGGTCGTATTGCTGCTCGGCCGTCTTCGCCTCGTCCTGGGTCGTTGCGAAGCCGACGCGAGAGTCGCGGCGGATCAGGTCGGACCCGACGTTCGAGGTCATGATGATGATGGTGTTGCGGAAGTCGACCTTCCGTCCCTTCGCGTCGGACAGGTGCCCGTCGTCGAAGATCTGCAGCAGCATGTTAAAGACGTCCGGGTGCGCCTTCTCGATCTCGTCCAGCAGGATCAGGCAGTAGGAGCGCCGCCGCACAAGGTCCGTCAGCTGCCCGCCGTCGTCGTATCCGACGTAGCCGGGCGGCGACCCCACGAGGCGGGACACCGTGTGCTTCTCCATGAACTCCGACATGTCGAGCCGGACGATGTTGTCCTTCGAGCCGAACATGAACTCGGTCAGCATCTCGGCGAGGTAGGTCTTACCGACGCCGGTGGGACCGAGGAACATGAACGTCCCGATGGGCCGCTTCGGGTCCTTCAAGCCGGCGCGCGCGCGGCGCACCGCCTTCGCGACGGCCCCGATGGCCTCGTCCTGTCCGATCACGTGGTCCTTGAGGAAGCGCTCCATCTCGAGCAGCCGCGCGGACTCCTCGGAAGCGATGCGCGACAGCGGGATGCCCGTCCACATGGAGACGACGTCCCGGATGTCCTCGTCGGTCACGAGTGGCTGGTCCGAGGCGCGCTCGGACTGCACTTCCTCCTCCAGCTCTTCCAGCTTCGTCTGGAGACGTACCTCGCGCTCACGCAGCTCCGCGGCGTACTCGTACTGCTGGTTCGCGATCGCCTGGTCCTTCTCGCGCCGCAGGGCTTCGAGGCCCTTCGTCGCGTCGCGGACGGACGGCGGCGTCGAGTAGCGCCGAATGCGGACCCGTGCGGACGCCTCGTCGATGAGGTCGATCGCCTTGTCAGGCAGGAAGCGGTCCGACACGTAGCGCGAGGACAGCTCGGCAGCCGCCCGCAGGGCGTCGTCCGAGATCTGCAGCTTGTGGTGCTCCTCGTACGCGCCGCGCACGCCCTTCAGGATCTCGACCGTCTCGTCAACGCTCGGCTCGTCCACCCGGACGGGCTGGAAGCGCCGCTCGAGGGCCGCGTCGCGCTCGATGTGCTTGCGGTACTCATCGAGAGTCGTGGCGCCAATGGCCTGCATCTCGCCACGCGCCAGCGCCGGCTTGAGGATGTTCGCGGCGTCGACCGCACCCTCCGCGGCGCCGGCGCCGACGAGCATGTGCAGCTCGTCGATGAAGAGGATGCAGTTCTTCGAGGACCGGATCTCCTCGATCACCTTCTTCAGCCGCTCCTCGAACTCACCGCGGTACTTCGTACCCGCGACGAGGGAGCCGATGTCGAGGGTGAGCATCCGCTTGCCGAGCAGCGTGTCCGGCACGTCGCCGGCGATGATGCGATGCGCCAGCCCCTCGGCGATCGAGGTCTTGCCGACGCCCGGCTCGCCGATGAGCACCGGGTTGTTCTTCGTGCGCCGCGACAGGATCTGCACGACGCGTTCGATCTCACGCTCACGGCCGATCACCGGATCGAGCTGACCCGCGCGAGCGGCGGCCGTGAGGTCAACGCCAAGCTGGTCCAGCGTGGGCGTGCGGGCCGACTGCCGGCCACCGGCGGCGGCCGGCTGCGCGCCCTGCGGCTGCGACTGGGCCAGGATGCGCGTAGTCTCGCCGCGCACGCGCTCGAGGTTCACGCCGAGGCTTTCCAGGACGCCCGCGGCGATGCCTTCGCCCTCGCGGACGAGGCCCAGCAGCAGGTGCTCGGTGCCAATGTAGGAGTGGTTGAGGCGGCGCGCCTCATCGACGGCCAGCTCGATCACGCGCTTCGCCCGCGGGGTAAGGCCGATTTCGCCGGAGGCGGCGCGGTCGCCTCGTCCGATGATGAACTCGACCGCCGAGCGGACTTTGTTCAGCTCGACGCCGAGGTTGGAAAGCACCTTCGCAGCCACACCGTCGCCCTCGCGGACGAGGCCCAGCAGCAGGTGCTCAGTGCCGATGTAGTTGTGGTTGAACCGCTGCGCTTCTTCCTGCGCGAGCGTTAATACGCGCCGGGCGCGCTCCGTGAATTTGTCGAATCGGTCAGCCATCGGTGACTCCATCCGGTTGCCTATCAAGGCTAACACACGTCCCTGCGCCATACGAGGCGGCTGGACGGAGGTGCAACGCCCTCGGGCGGCCTGTAACAAAACGTCGTCAAGACGCGAAAACGCGCGCGTGGTGCATCACGCGCGCGCCTCGGTCGGCTGCCCCCCGACGGAGGGGTGCTGGCTGCTATTCCTCCGTGGCCGCCGCTTCGCTTTCTTCAGCCTGCGCACGCTCCTGCGCCTGCTGCATCGCCGCGGCCATCGCCGTCATCGGCGGCTCGTCGTCGCGGTCGCGGCGCATCGCCGACGTTGGCTCGCCACCGTCCTCGCGCGACTCGTCGCGACGCGGCGCGGGCGCCCGGCTGGCGGCCTCCGTGCGCCGGGCCTCGAGGCGACCCTCGATGGCGCGGACCTCCTCCGGGAACGACTCGACCGCGTCCTCGGGCACCGTCGTCACGCGGCCCTGGTCATCGAACTGCCAGCCCCGCTGCTCGGCTTCCTGCCGTGCGTCGCGCAGGGAGAGGCCCAGGCGGTGCCGGTCGTGCTCGATCCGCACAATCTTCAGCGGCACGACGTCGCCTTCCTCCACCACCTCCTGCGGGTGGCTGATCCGGCGGTCGACCAGCTCGGACACGTGCACGAGGCCCTCGACCGGGCCAGGCAACCGGGTGAAGGCGCCGAAGGCGACCAGCTTCGTGACCACGCCGGGCACGACATCGCCGACGGCGTATTTTGCGATCAGGTCCTGCCACTGCTCTGGCGCCGCGCGGCGGATCGACAGGGCGATCTTCTTGGTCTCCTGGTCCACCTTCATGACGTAGACCTTGACCTCTTCGCCGATCTTGAAGCGCTCCTCGGGGTTCGCGTTGCGGTCCCAGGAGAGCTCCGACAGGTGAGCGAGGCCGTCCGCGCCGCCGAGGTCGACGAAAACGCCGAAGTTGCGGATGGAGGTGATGCGGCCGGTCCGGATCTCGCCTTCCTTCAATTCGTCGAGGAGACGGTCCTTCTGCTCCGAACGCCACTCCTGGAGCGCCGCGCGCTCCGAGAGGATGGCGCGGTTGCGCCTGCGGTTGATCTCGATCACCTTCAGCCGCAAGGTGCGGCCCACCTGCTCGGCCAGCGACTGCGCGCCGTCCGACCCCGGCTTCGCGCCAACGACCTGCGACATCGGGATGAAGGCGTTGACGCCTTCGACGTTCGCCAGCAGTCCGCCCTTGTTGTAGCCGGTCACCTCGCCCTCGAAGATGTCGCCATCCTCGAAGCGCTGCTGGAGGATGCGCCAGCCCTGCTCGCCGCGCGCGCGGTCGATCGAGAGCAGGACCTGGCCCTCGTTCGTCTCGGGCTGCACGACGTAGACGAGCACACGCTCACCCACACTGAGCTTCGAGGCGGGATCCGCGCCGAGCGAATGCATCTCGTTGCTCGGGATGACGCCCTCGGACTTCGAGCCGATGTCGACCAGGTCCACGAGCACGCCGTCGCGCTCGTTGCCCATGACGATGCCTTCGACGACCTCGCCTCGCCGCAAGGAGCGCGGCTCGGGAGCGCCCCCGCTATCGAGGAGGGCCCCCATATCCATGATCTCGTCCTCGACGGGCCGAGCGTTCGGGTCGGTAGAAGTGCTGTTCGTCAAAGTGCCTGGAGCCTCCGAAGGGATTTCTGCCCGCAGTCATGCCAGACGGCCGTTCCGGCGAGCGCGGCGCATCATATCACGTGTCATACCAAGGCTGTCACGCGACCGCAGGCTGCCGCCACACCTGCGCACGGGTTGGTTCCTCGAGACCCGGCCAGACGCCGGAGCGTCAGACGCCGGACAGCGAGCGGGCCACTCTGTCTCCGCTCCCTCGCTGCCTCGAGACGAGGCCACGAGAGCGCTGGTGACAGAATGGCCCTTATAGCCCTGGCGGTGGCCTATTTTCCACACCCGGTTGCCCGGGCAGTATCGTCGGCGCTGCGACGTTTCACTTCCGTGTTCGGGATGAGAACGGGTGGGTCCGCCGCGCTCTAACCACCAAGGAGGACATTATCAGGCCCTCCCGCCGTCTGTGGCAAGACCCCGTGGTGCGAATCCCGTAATGCCCACTCGAAACCACGCTTTCGGACCGCGAGGGGCCGCATTGCGGCCGTCGCCGTGCGCCTGCCGATACCCACGCGTAGTATTCCGCCTGTGGGGCAGTTCGGCGACGACGGTCGTGGGGAGATCTTCTGCACGCAGTGCCGCCTCCTGCTGGCCGCCGGCACCCGCTACTGCACGCGTTGCGGCACACCGGCCCGCGGTGAGGGGACCGTTGCCCTCGATGCGGGGATCTTCCTGCTCGCGGGATTCGGCAGGCGACTCGCGGGGCACCTGATCGACAGCACCTTACTCGCCATCCCGGTGCTCGTGATCGTCACGTCGGTCATCGCCGCGAGCTACTCGTCAGACTGCACGACCACCCGCGCGGAGTGCCTCCGCGACGACCTCCGCCAGATCAGCAGCCCTGCGGCCCTCCTGGTCTCGCAGGTCATTCCCCTCGCCTACTGGGCTGTCTGGGACAGCTTCGGCACGAGCCCGGGCCGGTGGGCCGTCGGGATCCGGATCACGACTCGCACGGGCGAACGGCCGGGATTCCGCCGCGGCTGCGTACGCACACTCGTCTCCCAGCTCGCATCGGGCCGGGTGCTCTACGTCGGATACCTGTGGGCGCTGTGGGACCGCGACCGTCGCACGTGGCACGACCACGCGGCGAGGACCTGGGCGGTGAGGAGGTGACGATGGACGAGATGTGCGGCGCCTGCGGCTCGGCGCTGCCCGCGAACGCGGCCTACTGCGGAGCATGCGGCGAGCCAGCGAACTGGCGAGACCAAATCGACCTCGGCGGGTGGCTGCGGACCGCTCCGATGGGCAAGCGGGTACTCGCTTTCGGCATCGACATCGCGGTCGTATACGGGGCACACACGGCGTTCAACGTGCTCGGCATGATCGCCGGCTTCGGACTCCAGCGCGACGCCCGGTACGTCGACGACTACCGCGACTGCATTGCGGCCGCGGCGACCGCGGAGGCCCGCGCCGACTGCGCGAGCGAACTGTTGTCGCACCTCTGGGGCGCACTGCTCGTCGGGCTCATCGTGCCGTTCGTCATCGCGATGGTGTACTGGGCGGGCTGCAACGTCCGGGGCGTAAGTGTGGGGAAGTACGCGGCGGGCATCCGGATCGTGAACGCACGGGGTGGGCGTCCCGGGGTGGGGCGCGGCATCGCCCGGACGCTCGCCGCCCTGCTCTTGTCATCGCCGATTCTGCTGTTGGGGTACTGGTGGGCATTCTGGCAGCCGCAGCGCCGCACCTGGCACGACATGATCGCGGGGACCTACGCGGTGCGCGTGCCCCCGAGTGGGCTTGCCGAGGCGGACGCGACGGATGCCGCCACCATCCGAGCACTGTAGCGCGCGCCGCTCACAACGATGCCTCGCGCCCGAAGAACCCCGCCACACGAGGAACTGCACACGAAGAAGCGGAGCCTCGCGGCTCCGCTTCTTAAGTTCGTTGGTAGCGGGAGAGGGATTCGAACCCCCGACCTTCGGGTTATGAGCCCGACGAGCTACCGCTGCTCCATCCCGCGACGGTGGTGGCCGCCGTTGCGGTCACTCGAACAGTATACGACACCTGCACACAGAATATTGCGCGAGCAGGACAGGCACGCCGCGTCTCGGAGAGATCGCGTCAGTATGCCTGACGACGTCGGAAGCGACGTATAAGGTCAAGCCCTCGACCATTAGTACCAGTCAGCTACATGCATTGCTGCACTTCCACCTCTGGCCTATCAAGCGGGTAGTCTGCCCGCGGTCTTACCCGGTTAACCCGGTGGGAGGCCTCATCTTGAAGGCGGCTTCGTGCTTAGATGCTTTCAGCACTTATCCGTTCCGGACTTGGCTACCCGGCAGTGCTCCTGGCGGAACAACCGGCACACCAGAGGTCCGTCCACCCCGGTCCTCTCGTACTAGGGGCAGCTCTCCTCAAGCCTCCTGCGCCCACAGCGGATAAAGACCGAACTGTCTCACGACGTTCTGAACCCAGCTCGCGTACCGCTTTAATGGGCGAACAGCCCAACCCTTGGGACCTGATTCAGCCCCAGGATGCGACGAGCCGACATCGAGGTGCCAAACCCTGCCGTCGATGTGAACTCTTGGGCAGGATCAGCCTGTTATCCCCGGGGTAGCTTGTATCCGATAAGCCACGGCCCTTCCACTCGGGACCGTAGGATCACTTTGGCCGACTTTCGTCCCTGCTCGACGTGTCTGTCTCGCAGTCAAGCTCCCTTATGCCAATGCACGCGACGGGTGATTGCCATCCACCCTGAGGGAACCGTTGCGCGCCTCCGTTACCTTTTGGGAGGCGACCGCCCCAGTCAAACTGCCTACCAGGCACTGTCCCCACGCTTGCTCGCAGGTTAGGAGGACAGACATAGAAGAGTGGTATTTCACCGTTGGCTCCCCGCCGCCCAAAAGCGACGGATCACAGCCTCCCACCTATCCTACGCATCTAGGCCCGGCCTCCAGCGCCAAGCTACAGTAAAGCTCCACGGGGTCTTTTTGTCCGGCTGCGGGTAGGCCGCATCTTCACGGCCAGTTCAATTTCGCCGAGTCCTTCGTTGAGACAGCGCCCAGATCGTTACACCATTCGTGCGGGTCGGAACTTACCCGACAAGGAATTTCGCTACCTTAGGACCGTTATAGTTACGGCCGCCGTTCACCGGGGCTTCAGTTCAAGCCTTGCAGCTCTCCCCTTAACCTTCCGGCACTGGGCAGGTGTCAGCCCCTATACATCCACTTACGTGTTAGCAGAGACCTGTGTTTTTGTTAAACAGTCGCCTGGGCCGGCTCACTGCGACCCCCACCCGCTCCGGACGCGAAGTCCTTCACAGACAGGGGTGCTCCTTCTCCCGAAGTTACGGAGCTAGATTGCAGAGTTCCTTAACGAAGGTTCTCTCGTACACCTCACGGTACTTACCGCCGCCCACCAGTGTCGGTTTGCGGTACGGGCACCCACGGTACTAGCAACGAGGCTTTTCTAGCCGGCATGGACTCAACGGAATCGCTTTGACTGGCGTCTCCACTTCCCCCGGATCCTCCGCTTAACCTGGAGGTGGATTTGCCTGCCTCCAGACGCCTACGATCCAGGGACGGACCATGTCCAATAGGCCCGCTCCATCTATCCTCCCGGGTCACCCCTCTGCATCAAACGCACCACAGGTGGGGCAGGAATACTAACCTGCTGTCCATCGCCTACGGCTCTCGCCCTCGGCTTAGGCCCGCCTAACCCTACGTGGAATAACCTTGCGTAGGAACCCTTGGGCTTACGGTGTCTCGGTTTCTCACCGAGATGACGCTACTCATGCCGACATTCTCACTTCTGCACGCTCCACCACGGGTCACCCCGGCAGCTTCACTGCCTGCAGAACGCTCCTCTACCGATCACGCTTACGCGCAATCCCCTGGCTTCGGCACCATGCTTGAGCCCCGGTACATTGTCGGCGCCGGATCACTCGACCAGTGAGCTATTACGCACTCTTCAAATGGTGGCTGCTTCTGGGCCAACATCCTGGTTGTCTGTGCGATCCGACATCCTTTGACACTGAGCATGGATTTGGGGGCCTTAGCCGAGGGTCTGGGCTCTTTCCCTTTTGACAACGAAACTTAGCTCCCGCTGTCTCACTCCCGAGCTCTCATGCTGTGGCATTCGCGGTTTGAATGGGGTTGGTAAGCGGTATGCCCCCTAGCCCAATCAGAGCCCTACCTCCACAGCAAAACACTCGAGGCTGCACCTAAATGCATTTCGAGGAGAACCAGCTATCTCCTGGTTCGATTAGCATTTCACCCCTACCCACAGGTCATCCAACTGCTTTGCAACGCAGGAAGGTTCGCGCCTTCACGAGGCTTTACTCTCGCTTCACGCTGCCCATGGGTAGCTCACCAGGTTTCGGGTCGGCGTCCAGCGACTCTCGTCGCCCTATTCAGACTCGCTTTCGCTCCGGCTCCGCGACTCCCGTCGCTTAACCTTGCCACTGAACGCTACTCGTCGGCTCATTCTTCAATAGGCACGCCGTCACCCGGACAAGCCGAGCTCCGACTGCTTGTAGGCACACGGTTTCAGGAACTATTTCACTCCCCTCTCGGGGTGCTTTTCACCTTTCCCTCACGGTACTGGTCCACTATCGGTCATCAAGAGTATTTAGCCTTGGAGAGTGGTCTCCCCAGCTTCCCACGGGATTTCACGTGTCCCGTGGTACTCAGGTACCGGCAGGAGTCAACCAAATTTCGCCTACGGGACTCTCACCCCCTGTGGTGGGCCGTTCCAGGCCATTCGGCTATTCGGTTGATTTCTCACTCCTGTGCGCCGGCCCTACAACCCCGCCCCCGTAGGGACGGTTTGGGCTCCTCCCCGTTCGCTCGCCGCTACTAGGAGAATAATCTCTGTTCCTCCGGGTAATGAGATGTTTCAGTTCCCCGGGTGCCCTCGATCCGGCCTATGTGTTCAGCCGGCCGTGATCCGAGATGAATCGGATCGGGTTACCCCATTCGGAGATCCCCGGTTAAGCTTGCTAGACAGCTAGCCGAGGCTTTTCGCAGTCATGCCACGTCCTTCATCGGCTCTTGACGCCAAGGCATCCACCGTGCGCCCTTAGTAGCTTGACCTTCGTCTAGGCACACTCCGCGATCTCACAATTCGAAGTTCGTCCGAAGACGCTCGACGAGACGCAGTTGTGCTTTTCTATCGCTACTCGCGCAATATTCTGTTGTACAGGTGCCATGGCGTCACCGGAGTGACGTGTGCGGTACGGCCTCGCCCCCGAAGTCGCCTTCGACGGTGCAACGCCGTCCCCTGCCCCCGCAGCAGACCTCACGATACTGCTTCGGGAAGACGGGACGGAGCTTCACATGACGGCTGAGCCTGAGGAATCGACCAGGGGCTGGTGGAGCC
>JAWKPL010000001.1:332500-2615142 GCA_041390685.1 Dehalococcoidia bacterium
GAACTCGCGGATCGTCGATCCGCCCAACACCATCATCGTCAGCACCGTCAGGAGCACCGTGATCGAGGTGTTGAGCGACCGGCCCATCGTCTGGACGAGCGCAGCGTTCACGTTCTCCTCGAGCGGCGCGTTTGGCGCCAGGCGCACGTTCTCACGGATGCGGTCGAATACGACGATCGTGTCATGCACGGAGAAGCCGATCACCGTCAGCAGGCCCGTGACGAACATCAGGTTCACCTCAAGCCCGAACAGCTTGCCGAAAAGTGAGAAGACCCCGAGGACGATGATCACGTCGTGCAGCGTGGCCACGATCGCGCAGGTCGCGTAGCGGAACGGCTTCGGTACGGTCGAGAAGGCGAAGGCGATATAGCCCAGGATGAACGCCGACGCAACGACGACTGCAACGGTCGCATTGCGGACCGCGGCCTGCGAGACTACGGGCGAGACGGTCGAGAACTCGGGGACCTCGAAGTCGCCGAAGCGGGCCTGGAGGGCGTCTTCAATGTCTCCCCGCTCGCCTGGCGCGCGCGGGCGCGGAGTCGGCGCCGGCGTGGCCTCGCCGGTCGCGCCCGGCGTCGGCGAGGTGGCGGGAGTCCCGGTCGCCAGCGGCGTCGGAGTCGCGAGTGGCGCGAAGCCGCGGGTGTCGGCGGCGGCAATGTAACCCGTCACGTCGCCGGCTTGCACCCGGTACACCGTGCCACCAGGGCACGTCGTGTGCTGCTCCAGCACGCGCGCCTCAGTGCCACTGGGGACCGTGCCCGCTTCGATGCCCAGGCGGCAAGGATCGCCGCCCTGCACGGCGCGCAACGCCACGGCGCCCGAGGATCCATCCCGACCTATCACCAGCGTCCCGACGCCCACCGCTGGCGTCGCCGTCGCGGTGGCCGTCGGCGTCGGTGTGGGGTCGATGTCGCCGAAGCTTCCGGCCGGGACGTCGAGCGTCTTCGTGCGGATCAGAAACTCGTTCTCCCCGGTCGACTGGATGCGCGCCTCGGGGTGGCCAAGGTTGGAGAACTCATCCCGCAGGTCGGACTGACTCACCGCGTTCGTGAACCGGATGAGCATGCTGCTGCCCGACGTGAACTCGATGCCGGGCTTCAGTGCCGGTGGAATCGCGAGCAGGATCAGCCCTAGCACAGCGGTCAGGCCGCTGCCGAGAAAGAGCCACTTCCGAATCGATACCAGGTCGATCGTCTTCATCCGTCGCCCCCTGCCGGGGACGGCTCCCCGATCGGCCGCATGTCAGCGCCCAGCCACTCCGATTGCCGCGAGATGGACGTCCCGATCAACAGACGCATCAGCGTCCGCGTGACGAAGATCGCGGAGAACATCGATACCAGGACGCCGACCGCCAGCGTCAGGGCGAACCCCTGCACCAGCGGTGCCTCAAACGCACCAAGGCCGGGAAGCGTGAGCCCTCCGCCCAGGACGTACAGGATCAGCGTCGTAATCAGTGTCGTGACGTTCGAGTCGCGGATCGACGGCCAGGCGCGGGCGAAGCCCGCCTCGATCGCCGCGGCGTACGAGCGCCCCTCGCGCATCTCCTCTTTGAGCCGCTCGAACACGAGGATGTTCGCGTCCACCGCCATGCCCACGGACAGCACGAAGGCGCCGATGCCCGCCAGGGTCATCGTCACCGGGATGAGCTTGAAGATCGCGAGCGCGAGGAGCGTGTACACCACCAGCGCCACCGAGGCCAGGATGCCCGGGACCCGGTAGTACAGCACCATGAAGAGGATCACGATCAGCAGGCCGATCTGACCCGCCACCACGGACTGCCGGACGGCGTCGTCACCCAGCGTCGCGTCGACGTTCTGCTCCTGCAGCACCGTCAGCTGAACGGGCAGGGCGCCGGAGTTCAGCTGGATCACCAGGTCGCGTGCGCCCGTGCGCCCGTCCTGCGTCGAGAGCGGCAGCCCCGTGATCGTGCCCTGACCCTCGATGACGGCGTTCACGTTCGGTGTCGCGAGCGGCTCGTTGTCGAGGAAGATGCCGAGCGGCTGCCCAATCAGGCGGGACGTAATCTGCCTTGAGAGCTGGCTGCCGTCGCCGGTCCACTCGAACTGCACGACCGGGCTGCCGACGGGGTCCGTACCCACGAAGGCGTTCGCCTTCAGGAAGCGCGACGTCAGTGCCGTCGGCGTCCCATCGAGGTCGCCCATCGCCTGGAACCACTGCCCCGACTCGTCGCACGGCTGCGCGAGGTCGGGGTACGGACTGGGACCTTGCTCGCAGAACTGGAGCAGCGCCGTGCGGCCCAACAGGTCGCGGGCCTCCTCGGGGGTCAGGCCGGGCAGCTGCACAGAGATGTTCGAGTCGCCCTGGCGGGTGATCTCCGCCTCCGACACGCCAGAGGCATCGACGCGCTTGCGAAGCACGCGGATCGTGCCGTCCATCGCGTCGCCCACGTCGCCCTCCGCCCCCTCGGGGAGCGAGGCGTCCAGCAGCAGGCGGGTGCCTCCCTGGAGATCGAGGCCAAGGCGCATCGTCTTGCGCTCGAAGTCGCCGATGGTGATGCCCTTGCCGGACGGCCAGGGCACCGCGGACGGCAGCCAGCGGTCGGGCTCGCTGGGCCACACGATGATCAGGGCGCCGATGGACAGCGCGGCGATGATCGCCAGCGGCCAGAGATGTGCGCGCGTCGGCATCAGTTGGCGCTCGCCTTCCCCGCATCGGCCGCCCCCTGCGGGTCGTCCGATGCGCGCTTCGAAACCGACGCCACCGCGTCCGCGGTGGCGCGCAGCATGACCCCCGGCGCCGCCTCAAGGGTCAACTCGAGCGGGCCTCGGTCCTGCGTCCGGATGTCACGGATGACCGCGTAGAACCCGCCGGTCGTCAGCACCTCGTCTCCGACGTCCAGCGACGAGATGTCGCGCCGGCGGCGCTTCTGTTGCTCGATCACCGGACGCAGCAGGATGAAATAGAACGCGAGGAAGATGAGAAGCGCAAGGAAGATGAACTCAGTCACGGCGAATCGTCGCCGCCCACGGCCGCGGGCTCGGACGCCGGCCGCGCCTGCACCCAGTCCGCACCTTCGAGCTTCAGCAGGTCGGACATGCTGTCCAGGCGGTCGACGTACAGCGTGCCGTTGATGTGGTCGACCTCGTGCTCGAACGCCTGCGCCAGGAGGCTGTCCTCGGCGCGCATCCGCACTTCCTTGCCCCGCTCATCGAGGCCCCGCACCACGACCTTCTGTGAACGGGTGATCCCCGCAGCCCGGTAGCCGGGCACCGAGAGACACCCCTCGCCCTCGAGGCGGCGCGTCCCGCTCTTCTTCACAATCACGGGGTTGATCAGCGCGAACGGCTCCTCGTCCGGCATGCCGAGGACGATGACTCGCAACGGCACGCCAATCTGCGGCGCCGCCAGCCCAACGCCCTGCGCCGCGTACATCGACTCAATCATGTCCATGATGAGCCGGCGGATGGAGTCATCCACCTGACGCACCTTCTTCGCGGGTTGTCGGAGCACCGGATCGCCGAGATACCGGATGGGACGTACGGTCACGACCTCGATTGTAGGTCACATCACCGGAAGCGTCTCCGGCGCCAGGACCGGCTGCGGTGGACCCGCGGCGCCCACCAGGTCATAGACGCGGCGGATGCGGCCGCAGTCTCGTCGTCGCGCCCGACGGACCGTCGACAGCGACGAGTGGGCACTGGTCGCCATCGCGAAAGACGAGGTGACGGCGGCAGCCTGGCAGGCGCTCCTCCTCGACGGGGGATCGAGGCGCAGATCCGCAGCGATGACGCCACGAAGGCGAAGATGCCGAGCCGCACCCTGTTCCCTCTGGGGTACATCGAAGCCGGCCGCCTGCCGTACGTACGCGCCGGACGAACGTCGCGAGGCGCGCCGGCTGCTGGCGGAGCGTGTGGACTTCGGCGGTCCGCGTCGACAGGCGCGCGCTCCTCGGCGCCTTCGCCGTCGCGCTCGGCTCGCTCGCGCTCATGGTCCTGCTCCTGCTTCGCGACGCCGGAGGCGCTACCATCCCCCTGTGCGTGCGCTGCTGTGTCGCTCCCTCGAAGACGGTATCGACGGCCTGCGGATCCAGGACGTCCCGCCTCCTCCGCTGCCGCCGGACGGCGTGCGTATCGAGGTGCAAGCGGCGGCGATGAACTTCGCGGACACCCTGCTCGTGCGCGGCCGCTACCAGGAACGGCCGGACCTGCCGTTCGCGCCTGGCCTGGAGGCCGCGGGCACCGTCCTCGAGGTGGCGCCGGGCGTCCAGCACGTCCTGCCGGGCGAACGCGTCGTCGCGCTGCTCGACCACGGCGGCTTCGCGGACGAGGCCGTTGCGCACGCATCGGACGTGGTGGCGATTCCCGAGGGCATCGACAACGTGACGGCTTCGGCCATCCCCGTGGCATACCTCACCTCGTACCTCGCGCTTGTTGAGCGGGCGCGCCTGCGGTCGGGTGAGGTGCTCGTGGTGTTCGGCGCATCGGGCGGCGTCGGCCTCACCGCCGTCGAGGTCGGCCACGGACTGGGCGCCCGAGTCGTCGCCGTCGCCTCCTCGCGCGACAAACTCGCGCTGGCCATCGAGCGCGGAGCAGACGAGGCGATCGCCTACACCGAAGAGGACGTGGCGGCGCGTATCGAGGAGCTCGCGGGCGGCGCGGATGTCGTGTACGACCCGGTCGGTGGCGACCTCTTCAATGCCGCGATGCACGCTATCAACCCCGGCGGGCGCATCCTCCTCGTGGGCTTCGCCAGCGGCAGCGTGCCCCAGATCCCCGCGAATCACCTGCTGGTGAAGGATGCCGCGGCGCTCGGATTCAGCATCGGCCAGTTCCGCCGGCACGAGCCGGAGCGCGTGCGCGCCGCGCTCGGCGAGCTGCTGCGCATGACCGTTGAGGGCCGTCTGCGCCCGCTCGTCTCGCGCGTCCTGACCCTGGACGAGGCCCCCGGTGCACTGCGCGAGCTACAGGCCGGACGCACGGTCGGCAAGCTCGTCGTGCGCCTGCGCTGACTTATGTCACTGCGGCCGGATCGACGTCGACAACCCAGCCGGGCGGCAACTCGATCTGGCGGACGAGCGCGGCCGGGTCGATCCCTTTCAGCAGCAATCCCCAGCGGTACCGGCCGCGCACGCGCGCGACCTGTGGCGGCGTCGGGCCGAGGACATCGATGTCCGGCAGGCCCGCTGCCAGCCGGCGCAGCTCCTGCCGCACCCGTGCCGCCTCCTCGAGCGCGTATTCCTGCCGTGCATGGGCGAACTGCAGCCGCACGAGGCGCACGAACGGCGGGTACCGGTGCTCCCGCCGCCAGGGCAGCTCGTCTTCGAAGAAGCCGTCGACGTCGTTCGCCGCGGCAGCCTCGATGGCCCGATCGTCCGGCGACAGCGTCTGGATGATCACGCGCCCGAGGCGGTCGGCGCGGCCCGCTCGCCCCGCCACCTGGGACAGCAGCTGGAACGTGTGTTCACGCGCGCGGAAGCCACCGGCCCAGAGCGAGTAGTCGGCCATCACCACCCCGACCAGCGTCACGAGCGGGAGGTCGAGGCCCTTCGCGACCATCTGCGTCCCCACGAGCACGTCCGCCTCGTGACGCATGAAGCGCCCCAGGATCGCCTCGTGCTGCTCGGCCGTGCGCACGCTGTCGCGGTCCCAGCGCTCCACGCGCGCGGCCGGGAACAGCCGGCGCACCTCCTGCTCGACACGCTGCGTCCCGGCGCGAGCCGGCCGCAGCGCCCCCCCGCATTCGCGGCAGCGAGATTGGAGCGGCCGTGAGCGGTTGCACTGGTGGCAGACGAGCCGGTCCGGCGGGTCATGCAGCGAGAGCGAGACGTCGCACGAGGGACACAGCGGCGTATGCCCGTTCGGGCACAGCAGGTGCCCGAAGAGGCCGCGCCGGTTCAGGAAGAGGATCGCCTGCTCGTCACGGTCCAGGGTCTCCCCCAGCGCGCGCAGCAACTCCTCCGAGAACAGTGAGCGCGCGCCACGCACGTCCACCACCTCGATCTCGGGGAGCTCCTCGGCGGGCCAGAGCCACGTGCCGCCTCCGGGCTGCGGCACCGGCCGCAGGCGCCGCGGCAGGTCGAGGCGGAGCATGTCCCCCTCGGCTGCGGCGAACCACTGCTCCGCGTCCGGCGTCGCAGTGCCGTACACGACGGCAGCGCCTGCCAGCTCGCCCAGGCGCGCGGCGACGGTCCGCGCGTCGTAACGAGGCGAGGGCTCCGACTGCTTGAACGTCCACTCGTGCGCCTCGTCCACGACGATCAGGCCGAGGTCGGGCTGCGGCGCGAACACCGCGGACCGTGAGCCGATCACTACGTCGTAGTCGCCGCGCGCGGTCGCGTGCCACTCGTCGTGCGCCTCACCCAGGCTCAGCCCCGAGTGCAGCACGCCGACGCGCCCCGGGAACCGCTCGAGGAAGCGGCGCACTGTCTGCGGTGTCAGCGCGATCTCGGGCACCAGCACCAGTCCCCGCTTGCCGCGCTCGACCGCATGCCGGAGCGCGTCGAGGTACACCTCCGTCTTGCCGCTCCCCGTTACCCCTTGCAGGAGGATCCGTGTCCCGTCCGCGCGGTCGATGGCCGCGCGGACAGCCGCTGCTGCTTCGCGCTGCTCCGCGACCAGCTCGGCGGCGCCGCGCTCCGCGACGAGCACATTGCGCAGCGGGTCGCGGCGCTGCAGCTCCTCCTCGACCGCCACGACGCCGGCGGCGCGCAGCGCTTCGAGGCCTTCACGCGCGCCGTCCCCGAAGCGCCGTGCCAGCTCCGTGACGGGAATGCGCTCCTCGGGCCCCGCCGCGAGCGCTTCGAGGAGCGCTGCTGCCGCGGACTCAGCACGGGTCCGCGTGAGGCTGCGGACCATCCGTTCCGCCTCATCACGGTCGATGACCAGACGCACATCGCTGCCCTCCCGGGCGAGCGCGCCTTCGGCGATCAACGTCTCGACGGCGGGCGCACCCCTCGCGATCCGCGCCACTTCGTCGAACGGCCGGGGGCCGGCTACGTCCAGGAGGGCCTGCAGCGCGCGCCCACGCCTCGATGCGCGCCGGCCGGTGATGCTGCCCGTATACGCGCGCGCGGCATCCGCGTCGACCGCCAGCCGTACGATATCAACGACGCGCGCCCGCCCGCGCGGACGCGTCAACGAGTAGCGCCGCTCCGCGAGGCCGCGGCGCACGAGCGCGTTCATCGCGGCGTCGAAGCCACGCGCACCGATGACCTCGCGCAGGTCCTCGACTGGCGTCGGGTTCTCGCTCAGCAGGTCGTACAGGCGCTGTTGCCGCTCGGACAGCGCCTCCGCGGGGGCGGCGCCGCCTCGTGCGAGCGCCGTGCGAGGCGCCTCGCCGGCGCCGGGGGGCAGCATGAGCGCCACCGCGTCCCAGGGCGGCGCGAGGTAGTACTCGGCCAGCCATGCTCCGAGCTCCAGCCGTGCCGGGTCGATGCGCGCGGCTCCCTCGACCGGAGGCTCCAGCTCCCGTGTCTCGCCCGCGTAGCCGGGCAGGTCGGTCGGGCCGTCCGTCACGACGCCCTGCAGCGTCCGTGCACCCCATGGCACGTGCACGACCTCGCCGGGTTGCACCTCGCGCCCCGGCGGCACGCGGTATGTGAACGTCATGAGGCTCGGGCGCCCGCTGTTGACGGCCACCCGCACGTATCGCGCCCTCGCCGAGCCAGTCACCGCCGCATCATAGACACGCACGCCCGTCCCTGCGGCGGGCGTCCGTGCTGCGCGAGGCCGGGTCGAAGCGCCCCCCTGCCTGCGGACCGCGGCCGCCTCGGACGGCCAAGGACCGTCGTGACCGAAAACGAACGGACAAACGGCCGCCATTCGCGGCCCGCCCATCGCGCGCCCGCGTACACTGGGCGGCGTGGATGCTACGGGCATGGACGCGTCCCTGGTTGCGTACGTCCGCCGTACGCGGATGCCCGCCCGCAATGCCTTCTCGGCCGCGCCGTGGAGAGTCGGAGCAGCGCCGTGATGGGGTTGCGCTCCACCTCACGCGTCCATCCCGGACGACCGTTTCCCCTCGGGGCAACATGGGATGGGGCGGGCGTGAACTTTGCCCTGTTCTCCGAGCACGCGACCGCCGTCGACCTCTGCCTGTTCGATTCAGTCACCTCGGAAGTCGAGCAAGACCGGATCCGCCTCACGGAGCGCGAGGGCGGTGTGTGGCATTGCTACCTCCCCGACGTGCGCCCGGGGCAGCTCTACGGGTACCGCGTCTCGGGCCCCTACGCCCCCACGGACGGCCATCGCTTCAACGCCGCGAAGGTCCTGCTGGACCCGTACGCGCGGGCCGTCGAGCGTGCGAACGTCTGGAACGACTCACTGCTCGGGTACCGCCCCGACCACCCGGACCTCGACCTGTCCTACAACGACACGGATAGCGCGGCCTCCGCGCCGCTCGCCGTCGTTGTCGACCCGGCCTTCACGTGGGGCCCGGACCGCCTCCTCGGTACGCCGAGGAGCGAGACGGTGATCTATGAGCTTCACGTGGGCGGCTTCACGCGCCTGCACCCCGAGGTGCCCGAGCGGCTGCGAGGCACCTACGCCGGCCTCGCCTCCGCCCCGGTCGTCCGCTACCTCAAGGAACTCGGAGTGACCACCGTCGAGCTGATGCCAGTGCATCAGCACATGGACGAGCGATCGGTCGTCGAACGAGGCCTCACCAACTACTGGGGGTACAACACCCTCTCCTATTTTGCTCCGGATGCCCGATACGCGACGACCGGACGCGGCATCGACGCCGTCGATGAGTTCAAGGTGATGGTGCGCACCCTGCACGCCGCGGGCATCGAGGTGATCCTCGACGTCGTCTACAACCACACGTCGGAAGGGGATGAACGCGGCCCCACGATCTCGCTGCGCGGCATCGACAACGCGTCGTTCTACCGGCTGCGGCCGGATGACCGCCGTGCCTACATGGACTTCACCGGCACCGGCAACACGATGAACATGCGGCACCCACGGGCGCTGCAGCTGGTGATGGACAGCCTGCGCTACTGGGTCCTCGACATGCACGTCGACGGGTTCCGCTTCGACCTCGCAAGCGCGCTCGCCCGCGAGCTGTACGAGGTCGACCGGCTCAGCTCCTTCTTCGACATCATCGGCCAGGACCCGGTGCTCTCACGAGTGAAGCTGATCGCGGAACCGTGGGACCTCGGCGAGGGCGGCTACCAGGTGGGCAACTTCCCGCCAGAGTGGGCCGAGTGGAACGGCAAGTACCGCGACACCGTCCGCCGCTTCTGGCGAGGCGACGAGGGCCAGGTGCCGGAGATGGCCACCCGTCTGGCGGGCAGCAGTGACCTGTACGCGGTGAATGGCCGCCGCCCGTTCGCGAGCATCAACTTCGTCACGGCACACGATGGGTTCACCCTCCGTGACCTGGTCTCCTACGGCCGGAAGCACAACGAGGCCAACGGCGAGGGCAACCGGGACGGCAGCGACGAGAACCTGAGCTGGAACTGCGGAATCGAGGGCGACCCCGCGGATCCGGAAGTCCTCGAACTCCGCCGCCGCCAGATGCGCAACTTCGTCGCCACCCTCTTCCTGTCGCAGGGCGTCCCGATGCTGCTGTCCGGCGACGAGTTCGGGCGCACGCAGCGCGGGAACAACAATGCCTACTGCCAGGACAACGAGGTCAGCTGGACCGACTGGCGTCTCGAGCACTGGCAGGAGGATCTGCTGCGCTTCACGCGGACGATGATCCGGCTCCGCACGGATCACCCCGTGCTGCGCCAGCGGCGCTTCCTTGAGAGCCGGAACGGCGGCAGCACGGAGCATCATCCGGCGCGCTGGCTCCTCCCCGAAGGCGGGGAGATCCAGGGCGAGCTCTGGCGTGACCAAGGCCGCCGCGCCTTCGGCTTGCTGCTGAACGGCGAGGCGCTGCGCGACCTCACCGGAGACGTCCCGTCACACCCCGCTACCACGCTCCTGGTCCTGCTCAACGCGTCCGACGAATGCGTCGACTTCATGCTGCCGGCCCGCCGCCGTGGGTCGAGGTGGCACCGCCTGGTCGACACGGCCGAGGGTAGTGCCGCGCGCCGCGCCGACCTCGACCCGTACCCGTTGCAGCCCCGTTCGCTGGCGGTGCTCCGCCTGGGACGCCGGAAGGGATGACCCGATGAAACTGCCGCGACCCCAGGATCTGCTGCGAGGCCTCGGACCGCAGCGGCCCTCGCGTGTGATCGTGGACGCGGTCCATCCCAGCGTGGACGGAGGGCGCTACCCCGCGAAGGCGACCGCTGGAGACCCGGTGTTCGTGCGCGCCCACCTGTTCGCGGACGGCCACGATGTGCTGCGCGCCGTCGCACGGTATCGAAACGCGGACGAGCACGAATGGCACGAGGCGCCGCTCCGGCTGACCGTGAGCGACGAATGGGAAGGCCACTTCCAAGCCGGACCGCCGGGCGCGATGGAGTTCACCGTCCAGGGCTGGGTCGACCACTTCGCGACCTGGCGCGCTGACCTCGAGAAGCGCATCGCCGCCGAGTGGGACGTCACCGCGGAGTTGCTCGAGGGCGCAGCGCTCGTGCGCGGCTTCGCCGGGCATGCCGATGGCGACGCGCAGCGCTCTCTGCAGCGCTTCGCCGCACGGCTCGAGGGGGAGGGCGCTGGCTACGCCGAGCGGGTGGAGGCCGCGCTCGACCCGCTCCTCCCCGCGCTCGCCGAAGCGCACGATCCGCGCGAGGGCGCCTCGGAATACCCGCCGCTCGGTCTCGTGGTGGAGCCGCAGCGGGCTCGCTTCGGCGCCTGGTACGAGTTCTTCCCCCGCTCGGCGGGCACGGACCCCACGCGAGGCGCCACGTTCGGGGAGGCAGCCGGCCGCCTCCCCGACATCGCGGCGATGGGGTTCGACGTGGTCTACCTGCCACCCATCCACCCGATCGGGACGACCGCCCGCAAGGGCCGCGACAACGCGCTGGTGGCGCAGCCCGGCGATCCAGGATCCCCATGGGGCATCGGCTCGCCCGCGGGCGGGCATATGGCCGTCCACCCGGACCTCGGGAGCATCGAGGACTTCGACCGCTTCGTCGAAGAAGCCGCGCGCCACGGCCTCGATATCGCGCTCGACCTCGCACTCCAGTGCTCGCCCGACCACCCGTGGGTGACCGAACACCCCGAGTGGTTCCGGCACCGCCCGGACGGCAGCATCCGCTACGCGGAGAACCCGCCGAAGCAGTACCAGGACATCTACCCACTGAACTTCGACAACGAGGACTGGGCCGCGCTCTGGCTCGAGGTGAGGAACGTCGTCGAGTTCTGGATCGGCCACGGAGTGCGCATCTTCCGCGTCGACAACCCGCACACGAAGCCCTTCCGCTTCTGGCAATGGCTCATCGCGGGCGTCCATGAGACGCACCCGGATGTGATCTTCCTGTCGGAGGCGTTCACCCGCCCGAAGGTGCAGCAGTCGCTGGCGAAGCTCGGGTTCAGCCAGTCGTACTCCTACTTCACGTGGCGCAACACGAAGGCGCAGGTGGAGCAGTTCTTCACCGAGCTGACGCAGCCACCGCTGCGCGATTTCTTCCGCCCCAACCTGTTCACCAACACCCCGGACATCTTGCACGCCTACCTGCAGGAGGGCGGCAGGCCCGCCTTCCTCGTGCGGCTCGTGCTCGCCGCGACCCTCGGGCCGTCGTACGGCATCTACAGCGGGTTCGAGTTCTGCGAGAACGTCGCCGTCGAGGGGACCGAGGAGTACCTGCACTCCGAGAAGTACGAGGTGAAGCCGCGTGACTGGGATGCGCCGGGAAACATCAAGCCGGCGATCACGAGGTTGAACGCGCTCCGACGTGAGTACCAGGCGCTGCAGTTCAACCACCAGCTGTGGTTCCTGCCGACGGACGACGACCAGGTGGTCGCCTGCATCAAGCGGCCGCCGCTCGGCGGCCCTGACCTCCTCATCGTCGTCAACCTCGACGTCAGGACGCCGCGTGATGCCTGGTTCGGACTGCCGCTCGCCGGCCTCGAAGGCTCGCCCCGGACACGCCGTTCCTGGTGGAGGACCTCCTCTCCGGCGTCAGCCAGACGTGGACCGGTGAGTGGAACCACGTCCGCCTCGACCCCGAGGTCATGCCCGCGGCCATCTTCGCCCTGCCAGGAACCGCCGAGGAGCCCCGATGAGTCCGGCTCGAGGACGACCCGCTCTGAGTACAAGCACGCCGTCGTATACGAGATCTCCCCGTCCGCGCGTTCTTCGACAGCAACGGCGACGGCATCGGCGACTTCCGCGGCTGACCTCGAGCCGAGTATCTGGAGCGCCTCGGGGTGGACTGCCTGTGGCTCCTGCCGTTTATGCAGTCGCCGCTCCGCGACGGCGGCTACGACGTCTCGGACTACACTCGATCACCCGAGCCTCGGCACGATGTCCGACTTCAACCGTTTCATCCGCGAAGCTCACGAGCGCGGGATTCGCGTCATCACCGAGCTCGTGGTCAACCACACGTCGGACCAGCACCCCTGGTTCCAGCGCGCGCGACGCGCCCCGCGCGGCTCTGCGCTGCGCGACATGCGTCTGGAGTGACAGCGACCAGAAGTGGCCGGAGACCGGATCATCTTCACCGACACCGAGACCTCGAACTGGGCATGGGACCCCGTCGCCGGCCAGTTCTACTGGCACCGCTTCTTCTCGCACCAGCCGGACCTGAACTTCGACAGCCCACGGACGCGCCGCGCCGTCGAGAACCTGATGCGGTTCTGGTACGACCGCCAGGTGGACGGTCTGCGCCTCGACGCCATCCCCTATCTCTTCGAGCGCGACGGCACGAACAACGAGAACCTGCCGGAGACGCACACCCTCCTGCGCCAGTGGCGGCACAGTCCGCGAGCGCTACCCAGGCCGCGCGTTCTTGGCCGAGGCGAACCAGTGGCCCGCCGACGTCGTCGCCTACTTCGGCGAGGGCGACAGGAGTGCCACATGGCCTACCACTTCCCGCTCATGCCGCGCATGTTCGTAGCGCTGCGGCAGGAAGGCCGCCATCCGATCGTCGATATCCTCGCAGACGCCCGAAATACCGCACAACTGCCAGTGGTGCCTCTTCCTCCGCAACCACGATGAGCTGACGCTCGAGATGGTCACCGCCGAGGAGCGCGACTACATGTACTCGGTGTACGCCGCGGACATGCAGATGCGACGCAACCTCGGCATCGGACGCCGCCTCAGCCCGCTCCTGAACAACAACCGTCGCGCCATCGAGTTGCTCCACTGCCTCCTCTTCACGCTCCCGGGGACGCCCGTCCTCTACTACGGGGACGAGATCGGGATGGGAGACAACATCTACCTCGGCGACCGGGACGGTGTCCGCACGCCGATGCAGTGGTCTGCTGACCGCAACGCCGGGTTCTCCACAGCGGACTCCGCGCGGCTCTACCTCCCCGTGAACACGGACCCGCAGTACGGCTACCAGGCCGTGAGCGTCGAGGCGCAAGAGCGCAGTCCGTCATCCCTGCTCAACTGGATGCGACGCATGATCGCCGTGCGCAGGCAGCGGCGGCGCATCTTCGGCTCCGGTTCGCTGCACTTCCTGCACCCGGAGAACCGCCACGTCCTCGCCTACCTCCGCCACTACGAGGGCGAAGTCGTGTTGATCGTGGCGAACCTCTCGCGCTTCGTGCAGCCAGTGACGCTCGACCTGAGCGAGTACGGCGGCTGCCAGCCCGTCGAGGTGATCGGCGGGGGCGCGTTCCCCGTGATCACGGACCAGCCATACTTCCTGTCCCTCGGCCCCCACGCCTTCTACTGGTTCGACCTGGTCCCCCAGTCGGAACCGCTCGTCGTCACCGCCGAGCCCGAGGGCGGCGTGGACATCGCCGTGGACGGCGACTGGGATGCCGTCTTCCGCTCCGAGGCGCTGCGCACACTCGAGGAGGAAGTGCTGCCGCACTCGATGCCGCCGCAGCGCTGGTTCGGCGGCAAGGACCGCACGATCACGGAGGTCCGCGTCGCGGACGCGCTCCCGCTGACGGCGGGCGCCGCCCCCTCATGGCTCGCGCTCGTCGATGTGACCTACGCCGGCGCGGCCGGTTCCGAGACGTACGCGCTGCCGCTCGCCATCGCGGTGGGGCAGGCCGCGCGTCGTGTCCGAGACGAGTCAGCGGCGGCCGTGCTCAGTTCCGTCTCCGGCCCCCGCGGCCGCGGCATCCTCTACGACGGCTTCGCTTCGCCGGAGGTCGTACGCCAGCTGGTGTCGATGCTGCGGGAGGGCCGCACGGTCCGCGGTCGTCGCGGCCAGCTGCGGGCAGAGCCCGCGCGCGCGTTCGACGAGTTGTTCGACGCCCTCGACGCCAGACCGTCCGTGCAGACGATGTCCGGCGAACAGAGCAACACGTCCGTCCGCATCGGCGAACAGGTCATCCTCAAGCTGTTTCGCCGCATCACGCCCGGACCGCACCCCGAGGTGGAAGCGGGACGGCACTTCGAGCTCGTTGGCTTCGACCGTGCGCCGCGCCTGGCCGGGGCGTTCGAGTACGCGCCGCGCGAGGGAGCGCCCTCGACGCTCGCCATCGCGCACGAGCTGGTCTGGAACCAGCGCGACGGCTGGAGCTACACGGTCGCAGAGCTCGCGCGCTTCCTCGCCGCCGCGGACGCGATCCCCGAGGTGCGCGACGAGCCGCTCGACCCGAATTACGTGGAGTCGGCTCGGGTCCTCGGTCAGCGCACGGCTGAGATGCACCTGGCCCTGGCGGACGAGCGCGGTCTCGACTCGTTCCGCCCCGAGCCCCTCGAGGCGGACGATGTCGACGTCGTCGCAACTCGTATCACCCGCCGGCTGCGCGCGCTCGCGTCCGCCCTTGACCGGATTCGTCCGGACCTCCAGCCCGCGGAAGCCGACGCGGTCGAGGTGCTGCGCGCGGCGGCAGCCCGCCGGGGCGGCTGGCGGCCGCGACTGCCGCGCGGTCGTGCACCGCTCGGCCGCAAGATCCGTTGCCACGGGGACTACCATCTTGGTCAGGTGCTATGGGCGCTCAACGACTTCTACATCGTGGACTTCGAGGGGGAGGTAGGCCTCTCGCTCGAAGAGCGGCGAGCGAAGGCATCCGCCCTCACGGACGTCGCTGGCATGCTGCGCTCATTCGACTATGCCGCGACGTTCGCCATGCGCGAGCGGTCGCGCGAAATGCCCACCACCGAGGCGCTCGTTGCCTCCCTCGAGCCGGCGACGGCCCGCTGGGTGCGAGAAGCAGGCGCCGCCTTCCTCGACACCTATCGCGCGGTCGTGGAGGGGGCCGGGCTGCTGCCGGAGGATTCTGAGCGTTTCGACGTACTGCTGCGGCTCCATCTCCTCGACAAAGCGCTGCATGAACTGGAGTACGAACTGGCGAACCGTCCCGACTGGATCAGCATCCCCCTCCGCGCCGCCGCGGACCTGCTCGGACCGAGCGCCTCGTGACCGGCGCCAACCGCGAGCCCGTCCGATGGCTCACCGACTACGACCTGCACTTGCTCGCCGAGGGCACCCACCTCGAGGCGTACGACCGGCTGGGAGCGCACCCGGTCACCATCGAAGGCGATACGGGGACGGTCTTTGCGGTCTGGGCGCCGAACGCCCGCGCCGTCTCCGTGATCGGAGACTTCAACGGCTGGCAGCCGGACGCCCACCCCCTGCACCTCCGGCCGGAAGCGGGCATCTGGGAGGGCTTCGTGGCCGGCGTCTACCCGGGGGACCTCTACAAGTTCTCCGTAGTGCAGGCGGACGGCGCCACCATGCAGAAAGCCGACCCCTACGCCTTCTTCTCCGAGCAGCGCCCGCGGAGTGCCTCGGTCGTCTGGGACCTCGACCAGTACGCGTGGAGCGACGCCGCATGGGTCGGACATCGAGCCACCACGCACTCCCGCGAGGCGCCGATCGCCATCTACGAGGTGCATCTCGGCTCCTGGATGCGTCTGCGCGAGGAGGACCATCGCTGGCTCACCTACCGCGAGGTCGCCCCGCGCCTCGCCGAATACGTCAGCGACCTCGGGTACACCCACGTGGAGTTGCTGCCCGTCACAGAGCACCCCTTCGATGCCTCGTGGGGCTACCAGCCGCTCGGCTTCTTCGCGCCGACGAGCCGGTTCGGCACGCCGGACGACTTCATGTTCTTCGTCGACACCCTGCACCAGGCCGGCCTGGGCGTCATCCTCGACTGGGTGCCGGGCCACTTCCCCACGGACGCCCACGGGCTGGCGCGCTTCGATGGCACGTACCTCTACGAGCACGCCGATCCGCTCCTGCGCGATCATCCCGACTGGGGCACCTCCACGTTCAACCACGGGCGGCGCGAGGTCTCGAACTTCCTCATCGCGAGCGCGCTGTTCTGGCTCCGCCGCTACCACATCGACGGCCTGCGCGTGGACGCCGTCGCGTCGATGCTCTATCGCGACTACTCGCGCAAGGCCGGCGAGTGGATACCCCACCCCGAGGGCGGGCGGAACGACCTCGACGCGGTGCGCTTCCTGCAGCGCTTCAACGAGACCGTGTACCGCTACCAGCCCGGTATCGTGACCATCGCCGAGGAGTCGACCGCGTGGCCGCTGGTCTCGCGCCCCACCGATGTCGGCGGGTTGGGCTTCGGCTTCAAATGGAACATGGGGTGGATGCACGACACGCTCGAATTCGTGGCGCGCGACCCCGTGCACCGCGGGCATCACCTGAACAACCTCACGTTCGGGTTGCTCTACGCCTTCAACGAGGACTTCGTCCTCGTCTACTCGCATGACGAGGTGGTGCACGGCAAGGGCTCCATGCTCGCGAAGATGCCGGGCGACGACTGGCAGAAGTTCGCCAACCTCCGCCTGCTCTATGGCTACCAGTACGGCCACCCCGGGAAAAAGCTGCTCTTCATGGGCTCCGAGTTCGGGCAGTGGTCCGAGTGGCAGGAGTCCCGCGACCTCGACTGGGACCTGCTGCAATACGACCGCCATCGAGGACTGCAGCAGTGGGTGCGCGCCCTCAACGATCTTTACCGCTCCGAGCCCGCTCTCTACGAACTCGACGGCGAGGGCGAGGGCTTCTCCTGGATCGACGCGACGGACAGTGCCCACGCCGTGGTGAGCTTCCTGCGCAAGTCAAAAGGCACCACCCGCGCCGTGCTCGTCGTGTGCAACTTCACGCCCGTCCCCCGTCCCGGCTACCGCATCGGCAGCCCGCTGCCAGGTGATTGGGAGGTGCTCCTGAACAGCGACGAGCCACGATGGGGCGGCAGCGGCTATCCGGTCGCTGCCCGCTTCCAGGCGGCCGCCCATCCCATGCACGGCCATCCGCAGTCGATCGACCTCACCCTGCCCCCGCTCGGCATGCTGGTCCTGCAGCCGGTCTCGCAGGGCGACCGCGAATGACGCGCTTCAGCATCGTCGTCCACGGCCACCAGCCGCCGGGCAACTTCGATTCGGTCTTCCAGCGCGGCGTCGCGCAATGCTACTTGCCGTTCTTCGAGCTGCTCGAGCAGTTCCCCGCCGTCCGCATGACGGTCCACTTCTCCGGCAGCCTCCTCGAATGGCTCGATCGCCATGACCCGCGGGTCATCGAGGCACTGCAGCGCCTCGTCGCCCGAGGCCAGGTCGAGCCGGCGGCGGCCGGGCTCTTCGAACCGGTCCTCGCGCTGCTGCCGCCGGGCGACCGGGTCAACCAGCTGCTCGCTCACCGCGCCATGCTCCAGCGGCTCTTCGGCGTCGATACGCAGACCGGCTGGCTGACCGAGCGCATCTGGATGCAAGAGATCGCCGCCTCGCTGCACGACGGCGGCATCGGCGTGGTGCCGCTGGACGACTTGCACTTCCTCTCTGCGGGCCTGGCCCTCGAGGAGCTGACGGGGCCATTCCGCACGGAGTACCAGGGCAAGGCCGTCGCCGTCGTCCCCGCCATCGAGGAGCTCCGCATGAGCATCCCGTGGCGGCCCGTGCCGGAGGTGCTCGCCACGCTGCGCCGCGAGGCGGCTCGCGGCGTCCCGCTGCTGACATTCGCCGATGACATCGAGAAGTTCGGCATGTGGCCGGGCACGTTCGACGCCGTCTACCGCCGCGGCTGGCTGCGTGACTTCTTCGAAGGCCTGACAGCCCTGTCCGAGGTGGAGACGGCGCCGCTCGGCGAGGCTGTGGCGGTGCTGCCCCCCGGCCCGCGCGTGTACCTCCCGGACGGCAGCTACCCCGAGATGCTGCGCTGGTCGTTGCCCCCCGAGGGGCAGCGACGCGCGCGGGCGTCGCAGGCCCACCTCGAAACGAACGGCCTCTGGGAGGAGGTTCGCCCACAGCTCCGATCCGGCACCTACTTCCAGTTCCTGGCGAAGTACCCGGAGTCGAACCACATCCACAAGCGGATGCTGGACGTCAGCGCGCGGGTCGCGAGGCGGCACCCTCCGCGGTCCGTACGCCCGGACGCGGAACTCCCTCCGGCCGTGTTTCACCTGTATCGCGCGCAAGCAAACTGCGCCTACTGGCACGGCCTCTTCGGCGGCACGTACCTCGCACTGCTGCGCCAGGCGCTGTTCCGTTCGCTCCTGCGCGCCGAGCGGGCGCTCGAGGCGGAGGGCGCGGCCGTGTCCCCCCTCCGAGTCTTCGACCTCGATGCCGACGGCGTCGAGGAAGCCCTGCTGTCGACGCAGTCGCTGACGGCGTGCGTCGCCCCCGGCGACGGCGGCTCGATCGTCGAACTCTCCGACCGAGCCGCCGCCGTGAACATCGTCGACACGCTCGCTCGCCGCCCCGAGGCGTATCACGAGGAAGGCGATCGGGCGCCCTACCCGTACGACCGGGGACGGCGCGGCTGTTTCCTCGACCGCTTCCTCCCGCCGGGCCCGCCGCCCGCGCGCAGCCTGCCCGTGATCGACCAGGGTGACTTCACCGGCCGCACGTATGACATGCGCACCCGCCGGCGCGACGGGCGCCCCGAGGTGAGCCTGAGCCGTACGGCGGCCGCGCCCGGTGGCATCGTGCGCATCGAGAAGGTCCTCGCGTTCGAGGCGGATGGTCGCACGCTCCACGCCCGCTACCGCCTCACCGGCCTCGAAGGAGCAGTGGACGCGCGGTTCGCCGTCGAGCACAACCTCGGCCTGTTCTTCGACGAGTACCCGCGCGGCGAGGTCCGGCTCGGCGAGCGCACGCACACGCTGCAGCGGGGCGGCGCCGCCCGTCGGGTCGCCGAGGCGGCGGCCGGGCTGGCGGGCCATGGTATCTCTGTACGCATGACGGTGAGCCGCGACGCCGACATCGATGTGCGCCCGATTGCGACCGTCTCACAGTCGGAAGCGGGCTTCGAGGAGATTCCACAGTCGCTTGCGTGCCTGTTCAGCTGGCCGCTGCGCCTCGGCCCGGGTGAGACCTTCGAGCTCGACGCCGCGCTGACCTTGAGCGCCGACCCGGAGCCCGACGGCGTATGACGTGGACGCGACGCCTCGGCGCGTGGCCCGAGGGCGGCGGCGTGCAGTTCCGGGTGTGGGCTCCGAATGCCACGCGCGTCAATGTGCGTATCGAGGGCGCGGGCCGGCAGGTGGCACTCGAGCCGCAGGACGGCGGATACCACAGCATCCACGTCGCCGGTCTCCCATCGGGCGCTCGCTACTCGTATCTCCTCGACGGCCGCGGCCCCTTCCCGGACCCGTGCTCACGATTCCAGCCGGAAGGTGTCCACGGCCCCTCCGAGGTAGTCGACCCTGCGTTCGAGTGGACCGATTCGGCCTGGCACGGCCTGCCGCTCGCAGCCCTCGTGACCTACGAGATGCACGTCGGCACGTTCACGCCGGAGGGCACGTTCGCCGCGGCGACGGCCGCGCTGCCCGCGCTCGCCGACCTCGGCGTGACTGCGGTGCAATTGCTGCCCGTGGCCGACTTCGCGGGCGGCCGCGGCTGGGGCTACGATGGCGTCGCGCTCTTCGCACCGGCACGCTGCTACGGGCGTCCCGAGGACCTGCGGGCCCTGATCGACCGCGCGCATGCGCTCGGCATGGCCGTCATCCTGGACGTCGTCTACAACCACTTCGGGCCGGACGGCGCGTACCAGGCGGCGTTCAGCGAGCAGTACTTCAACCCCGACCACCAGACGCTCTGGGGCGCGGCGATCAACCTCGATGGCGCGGGGAGCCAGGCGGTACGCGACTACTTCATTGAGAGCGCGCTGCACTGGCTCCACGAGTATCACGTCGACGGCTTCCGCCTCGATTCGACCCACGCGCTCGTCGATGCCAGCCCGCACCACTTCCTCGCCGACTACGCGGACGCCGTCCACTCGGCCGTTCCGAGGCCGCACCGCCCGCTCGTGATCGCCGAGGACCACCGCAACCTCGACATGCTCTTGCTGCCGCCTGAGCGCGGCGGCTATGACCTCGATGCCGTGCTCGCCGACGACCTCCATCACGAGGTGCGCCGTATCGTCGCCGGCGATGACGAAGGGTACTACCAGGACTACCGCGGCGCCGCCGAAGACCTCGCGACCTGCCTCGAACGGGGCTGGCTCTACATGGGACAGCACGCACCGTACTGGGGCGAGCCGCGCGGCACGGATCCTGGCGACCTCGCATTGCCGCACTTCGTGCACTGCCTCCAGAATCACGATCAGGTGGGGAATCGCCCCTTCGGCGACCGCCTCACGGCGACGGCAGATCTCGCCGCCGTCCGCGCCGCGACCGCCGTGCTCCTCATCTCAGCGGCCACCCCGATGCTCTTCATGGGGCAGGAATGGGCCGCCTCGGCGCCGTTCCAGTTTTTCACGGACCACAATGAGGAGCTGGGGCGGGCGGTCACGGAGGGCCGGCGATCCGAGTTCCGCGCCTGGGCCGCGTTCCGCGACGAAGCCACTCGCGACCGCATTCCCGACCCACAGTCCCCGGCCACATTCGAGCGCAGCAAGCTCGACTGGGACGAACGCCACCAGATGCCTCACTCGAGCATCCTCGAGTGGCATCGCCGGCTGCTCCGGCTCCGCCGCGACGAGCAGGCGCTCCGCTGGACCGAGTACGCCACGCAGCGCGCCCGCCCCGTCGATGACGACACGATCGTCCTCGAACGCAGGAGTGGCGACTCGGCCATGCTCCTCGTCGCGCGGCTCCGAGGAGACGCCACGACCCTGCAACTGCCGGAGCTCTCGGACGGGCGCTGGACCCTGGCGCTGACCTCGGAGGACGCCGCGTTCGTCGACGACCCCAGGCCGATCGAGGTCGACGCGAGTACGGGCCGCTGCACCTTCGAGCGCCCCGGGGCGGCGCTCTTTCGTCTCGGCCCGCCGTGACGCCGCCGCGCTTGCCAGGGAACGTCCCCGCCAGCACCTACCGCCTGCAGATGCATCGGGAATTCACGTTCGGAGACGCCGAGGCGCACCTCGACTACTTCGCGGGCCTCGGGATCACGCACCTGTACCTTTCACCGGTCACGGCTGCCGTGCCGGACAGCACCCACGGCTACGACGTCATCGACCCGTCGCTCGTGAACCCCGAGCTTGGCGGCGAAGACGGACTCCGCGCACTGGCGAGCTCCGCAGAGGCCCGCGGCCTCGGCCTCATCCTCGACATCGTCCCCAACCACATGTCGACGTCGCACGAGAACTGGCGCTGGGCCGACGTGCTTCGCCACGGCAGAGCATCCCCGTTCGCGCACTGGTTTGACATCGACTGGGAGGCCCGCGACGAACTGGCGCATCGCGGAAAAGTCCTGCTCCCCGTCCTCGGCGACGGTCTCGAGGCGGTGCTCGCGCGCGGCGAGCTCACCGTCGAGCACGATGCCGGGGGCGCCTGGCTGCGCTATTTCGAGCGCCGCTTCCCCCTGGCGCCCGGCACCGAGACGGCCGCTTCCGCCGAGCGCCTCCGCGCGCTCCTCGAGGAGCAGCATTATGTCCTCGATTACTGGCGCGCCGCGAAGTCCCACGTCGACTACCGCCGCTTCTTCACCATCGACGAGCTGGTCGGCGTCCGTGTCGAGGACTCCGATGTATTCACGGGGACACACGCCCTCTTCGGGCGGCTGGCCGCCGAGGGCGTGATCGCCGGTGTGCGCGTCGACCACGCGGACGGCCTCTCCGATCCGGCCCAGTACTTCCGGCGGCTGCGCGCGCTCCTCGGAGCCGACGCCTACATCGTGGCCGAGAAGATCCTCGGCCCCGACGAACACCTCCCCGACGGCTGGCCCATCGAGGGCACCACGGGGTACGAGTTCCTGGCGGACGTCGCCGCCCTGCAGACCGACGACGCGCGGCGCGAGGCGCTCGAGGCTGTGTACGCCCGCGACACCGGGCGTGACACGCCGTACGAGGACATCGCCCATCAGTCGCGGCTGCGCGTCCTCGATGGCTCGCTCGCCGGGCCGCTGCAACGCGCCGCGCGGCAGCTCCACCGCGCACTCGAGGCTCCGCCCGCGCTCGGCGCGTTCAGCGCCGCCGTCCGCGCCCTCCTCGCGTGTCTCCCCGTCTACCGCACCTATCACACCGTCGCGGACATCGACCCCAGTGCCGAAGCCGTGATCGAGGAAGCAGCGCGCCAGGCCCGCTCCCGGCACCCCGAGGTCGACGCGGACACGCTGACGCAGGCGGCTGCGGCCCTCGCACGCCCTGAGCCGGACGCGCGGGTCGCGGTCATGCGGCTCCAGCAGCTCATGCCGGCCGTCGCCGCCAAGGCGATCGAGGACAGCGCCTTCTACCGCTACATCCCCCTGCTGTCACTGGACGAGGTGGGCGGCGACCCGGTGCATCTGCGAGTGGACGCCGCGGGCTTCCACGCCCGGAACGCGGAGCGCGCCCGCCGCTGGCCGGCCTCGATGCTGACCACAGCGACGCACGACCACAAGCGCGGCGAGGATGTGCGCGCACGGCTCGGCGCCCTGTCGGAGCGGCCGCAGGAGTGGGCCGCGTTCCTCGACACATTCCACGCGGCCGCAGGCCCCGCGCCCGCTCCCCTCGAAGGCTATCGAGCAGCGCAGACACTCGCCGCGATGTGGCCCAAGGAGGCCGGGCCCGCCGAGGAGGAGCGCCTCACGGACCGCCTCGCCGCCTACCTGGTGAAATCAGCCCGCGAGGCCGGCGAGCGCACTTCGTGGGACGCACCCGAAGCCGCGTTCGAGTCGTCGCTCGAGGCATACGCGGGAGCCGCCGTCGAGGCGACGCGCCGCCTGCCGGACGGACCGCGTGCGTGGCTGTCGCGCCTCGCACGGCGCGGACAGGACAACACGCTCGCCCAGGTGCTCCTGCGCGTGTGCTCCCCGGGCGTACCGGACACCTACCAGGGCGCCGAGTTCTGGGACGGCAGCCTCGTCGACCCGGACAACCGACGTGCCGTCGACTATGACGCGCGTGAGGCCGCCCTCGCGCGCCTCGGCCCCCTCCTCGAAGACGCCCCCGCCGGCTCCGCGGCGCGCCGCGAGGGCATCCAGAGGCTGACGAGGAGCGGACCCGCCAACGAGGTAAAGCTGTACATCCTCGCTCGCTCGCTTCGGCGGCGGCGGACGCTGCATCCACTCTTCGTCACCGGCTCGTACCTGCCGCTCGATGTCCGGGGCACGCATGCCGCGCACGCGCTGGCGTTCGCGCGCCACCTCGGTGACCGCTGGATGATCGCCGCGGTCACGCTCCACCCCGCCGGCCTCGAGCGCGCGGCCGGCGATCCGCCGGACTGGGGCGACACCGCGCTCGCGCTCCCCGCGGAGCTCGGCATCCCGCTCGAGGACGCGCTGACCGGCGCCATGCACCGCCCGACCACGACGCCGGACGGCGCTATGCTGCCCCTGCGCGACGTCTTCGGCATACTGCCGGTCGCGCTCCTCGAACCCGACAACTCGTAGCAGGAGGTCTCGATGCCCGCGACGTCGCGTCCCGACGCGATGGTGGCCGTTGACCTCGGCGGCACACGTCTGCGCAGCGCCGTGTTCGACGCCGCCGGCCACGAGCGCTTCCGCGAGATCACCCGCACACCCCCGGCCGAGCCCGCCGCCCTCGCCGCCGCACTCGTCGAAGCCCGCGCCGCCGCCGCCCGCGAGGGACTCCTGGTCACCCGCGCGGTCGTCGGCGTCCCTGGCTGGGTGGACTACCGCTCGAACCGCACGGTCTCCCTGCCCAACCTCCCTGCCTGGGGCGGCATCGACGGCCTCGAGCTCTCACGCACGACCGGCCTCGACGTCGTCTTCGGGAACGACGCGGACTTCGCCGCGCTGGGCGAGCATCGTCTCGGCGCGGGACGCGGTGTCGAGGACCTCGTGTATGTCACATGCAGCACCGGGGTGGGCGCGGGTGTGGTGCTCCGCGGGCGCCTCGTGCGCTCCCACCGCTCCATCGCCGAGATCGGGCACACCATCATCGACCGGACGACAGGCGAAACCGTCGAGGAGCTGGCATCGGGCACGGCGCTCGCGCTCCGCGCTGGCATGCCGGCGGAGATCGTGGCCGCAAGGGCTGCCTCGGGGGACCCGCAAGCGGCTCGCCTGTTCCATGACGCTGCCGACGCGCTCGGCATCGGCGTGCTCAACATGGTGCTGCTCTTTGGCCCCGAGCGTGTGGTCATCGGCGGCGGCATGTCGGAAGCGGGCGACCTGCTGCTCGGTCCGGTGCGACAGCGCTTCGAGGAGGCCCGCTCGCCGCTGCTCGCCCTGCGCCCGGAGGACATCGTTCTGGCGGAGCTCGGCCAGGCCGTCGGGCTCCTCGGCGCGTTTGCCTACTGGGAAGACGAGCTCGCGGGCAGCTGACGCTGGCCCGTCACGCCCCGCCCGCGAGCGCATCGAGGTAGCCGCGGCACCATCCGGAGACGTCGCCTGCCTCCACCGCCTCGGACAACCCCCGCCAGCGCGCCTGCCGTTCCTCGAGCGGCATCGCGAGCGCGCGTTCCATCCCATCCGCGATCGCATCGAGGTCTCCGCTCGGCACGATCAGAGCGTCCCGCAACTCCTCGGCCGCCCCACAACCATCCGTGAGGACGAGCACGCCCGGCGATTCGGGACGCTGCACCGCGACGTACTCTTTCGCCACGAGGTTCATACCGTCCGATCTTGAGGTGACCAGGCAGACGTCCGCGTCCCGCAGCGCCGCCGCGACGGTCTCCGCGGGCAGCACTTCGTTTCGCGCCTCGACCGGCGACGGCGTCGCCAGCGCGCCGAGGCGGTGCGCGAGACTGTCGACCAGCAGTCGCTCGGCGCGGTAGTCCGGGATCCCCTCACGCGACGGTGCCGACCACTGCACGAGCAACGCTTCCCTCTGCAGCAACGGCCGCCGCTCCAGCAGCCGCTCGAAGGCGCGCAGCCGGTCCGGAATGCCCTTCGTGTAGTCGAGGCGGTCGAGGCCAAGCAGCACCTGACGCCTCGCCCGCGCCTCGAACGGGTCGCCAGGATGCCGTCCCGCGAGCCGCCGCATCCGCTCCGGGTCGATGCCGATCGGGAACGCGCGCACCCGCGCCCCGGCCCCGGGCTCGAGGTAGGAGCGCAGCCGGCTCGCGTCACGCGCCGTCTGCACTCCAGTGAGGTCGTACGCCGCGAGGCACGCGGCTACCTCGCCGTGCTGCGGGATCGCCGCCCACTCCCGCCGCTCGGGAATCGGAATGTGGTGGAAGTAGCCGGTGCGCCCGCGCCACCCGGCCGACCGCAGTTCGAGGCCGAGCGGCACCAGGTGGTAGTCGTGCACCCACACGATGTCGGACGGCTGCAGCATCGGCACGAGGAGCGCGGCGAAGCGCGCATTGACGGCGCGCCAGTCCGCGTAGTCGCCGGCCCGGACCTCGGCCCGCTCCGCCAGGCCGTGCATGAGCGGCCACAGCGTGCGGTTGCAGAACCCTTCGTAGTAGCCAGCGATCTCCTTCGCGGTCAGGTCGCAGGTCACGAACTCGATCGTGCCCTCGAGGCGATGCGTGAGCTCGTCGGGGTCGTCGTCCGCGGCCCCGCTCCAGCCGAACCACACACCGCCGCGCTCCTCGAGCGCCGGGCGCAACGCGGCCACCAGGCCGCCGACACTGGTGCGCGCGCTGCCCGCGGCCGGGACGCGGTTCGACACTACGATGAGCCGCGCCGCCGTCAACTCTGGACACGCGCCGTCATGACGCGGCCGGCGCGTCTTCGTGGGGTTCGCGGGCTTCGAGGAACGCCGCCAGGCGTTCGAGGAGCACCAGCACTTCGCCAGGGTCCCGCACCGCGTACGTCGCGGCGGACGGCCGGCTGCCCGTGCCGACGACGATGCCGACGCCGATCCCGCGCACCACGCGCAGCGCATCCTCGTCCGTCACGTCGTCGCCGATGCACACCGGCACCGCGAGGTCTGACCGGTATCCCGCCCGCCCCAGCAGCCAGAGCAGCGCTCGGCCCTTGTTCCAGTCGATCTCGGGCAGGAACTCGGTCACTCGCTTGCCTCGCATCGGGCGAAGCATGGGAAACGCGTGCTCGGCCTCGTTCACCGTCGCCCATAGCCGGTCGAAGTCCTCTTCGGCGACTCTTCGGTCGTGCACGGCGACGCCAAACCGCTTGCGGTCGACTTCGGCGCCCACGACGCTCGCCGTCTCCGCCCGTAGCCGCGCCTCGAGGGCGTCGAGGTGAGGCAGATAGGCGACGGCCTCCGCATTCGGCTCGTGACGCCCGTCCGCTTCCAGGACGTCGAACCCGTGGCTCCCGGCAACCAGGACGCCTTCGATCCCCACGCGCGCGCGGACGTCGTACGCGTCACGGCCGCTGAGCACGAGTATGTGCGTCCGCTCCACGAGCCGCCGCAACACCCGGTCCATGCCCTCCAGCAGTTGAGCAGACGCGGGGTCGTCGACGATCGGAGACAGCGTGCCGTCGAAGTCGAGGCAGAGGACGGGCACGAAGCCGTCAATGCGCTCCCGGATGGACTCGAACTCCGCGAGCGCGGACGGGAGGGAATCGATCGGCCGCACCGCCGAAGGGTCGGGTGGCGCCGACGATGCCGGGGCGTACTCGCTCCCGCGAACCATGCTCCGAGTGTAGCGCCCCGATGCCGTGCGCTCACGCCGGACGCTTCACCGCCCCGGGATGGTCGTCAGCGCGCGGCGTTCGGCGCCCCTCGGTCGCCCGCCGTCGCGAGCGTCCAGCGCGGTCACGGTCGGGGGACTGGAGTTCCGGCCGCTGAACGGCGCCACGATGTCCGAGGGCTCGACGACCGATCCGTCCGGAATCCAGCTCGACTCCCCGATCACCGTCACCCGCGGCTCGGCTACCTCCCGGTCCGGCGTCTCGAACCAGCGGTCGCCCACACGCGCCGCGACGCCGATCACGGCGTTCTGGTCGACCACCGCCCGATGCACGAAGGCGCCGGCGCCTACTCGCACCCCGGGCAACAGGACCGAGTCGTGGACCAGGGCGCCAGGCTCGACGACGACGCCCGGGGACAGGACGGAGTTGCGCACCGTCCCCCGGATCGTGGCGCCCGGAGAGACGAACGCCTGCTGTACGGCAGCGGAGCCCGCGATCATCGCGGGGGGCTGCGCATCGATCCGCGTCAGGATCTCGCGGCCCGGCATCCGCAGCGGGACGCGAGAGGGCTCGTCGAGCAGGTCCATGTGTGACTTCCAGTACGACTCGACCGTCCCAATGTCGCGCCAGTACCCGCGGAACCGATGCGCGTAGACCCGCCCGCCGTCCGCGATCGCTCGCGGGAGGATGTTCCCTCCGAAGTCGTGCGCGCTGTCTTCGTCCTGCGCGTCAGCATCCAGCGCACGCACGAGGTAGTCCGGATTGAAGACGTAGATGCCCATCGATGCCAGCGTGGAGCGGGGCCGCTCTGGCTTTTCCTCGAAGCGCACGACGCGCCCCGTCGCATCCGTCGTGACGAGACCGTAGCGCGATGCTTCATGCAGGGGGACGTCCGCGACGCTCACCGTGACGTCCGCATCCGCTTCCAGATGCGTCGCAAGCATCTCTCGATAGTCCATGGCGTACACCTGGTCGCTCGCGAGGATCACCACTGCCGACGTCCCGGGTGAGACGAGGCGGTCGAGGTTGCGATGCACCGCGTCCGCGCTGCCCTGGTACCAGTTGCTGGACTCATCGGTCACATACGGCTGCAGCACTGTCAGCACCGCCCCGGGCGCGTGAAATCCCCACGGCGACCCACCCCCAAGGTGCTGATGCAGGTCGTGCGGAAGGTACTGCGTCAGCACGCCGACCCTCGTCAGCCCCGAATTCACACAGTTGCTGAGCGCGAAGTCGATCACCCGGTAGATGCCGCCGAAGTGCAACGCCGGCTTCGCCCGACGCTCCGTGAGCGGCCGCAGCCGCTTCCCGTGCCCCCCCGCGAGGACGAGGGCCGTTGTCCGCTCCAGGGTGTCGAGCATGCGGGCGTGGGCGTTCAACGCTGCCGGTGGCATAGTGACGACTTCCTCCTGCCGGGCCTGGAACTGGAGCGTAGCCACACCTATCACCGGCGGGCATAACGGCACCGCCTCACATGCTTGCAGAACCCTCGCGGCCCGTTACTCGCCGCGGCCGCACAGCCGCGCTGGCGCTTGCTCGAGCCGTGGCAGCAGTTCACGCGCGCAGAAGTCGATGAACCGCCCCTGATCGGGCCCGACCTGGTGGAGGTAGACATAGTCGTAACCGGCGTCGACGTACTTCCTGATCTCGTCGAGGATGGGCTCCGGGTCCGGCCCGCACGGCAGCGAGCCGGCGAGGTCATCCGGGCGGACCAGTGCGGTTGCGGCCTCGAAGTCGAACGGCGACCGCAACTCCTGCCCCAGTGACCCGCCGAGCGCGGAGTTCGGCCACCACTCGTGCGCCCTGCGCAGGCCTTCCGCCTCGGACTCAGCCCACGACACGTGTGCCATCGCGATGCGCGGCTTCCCCCCGCCCCCGGCGCGCTCGAACGCTTCCACTACCTCAGCAGCGGGCGCGGTCGAGCACAGTCCATCGCCGATGTCGCCCGCGAGCGCGGCCGAGCCCGTACCACTCGCCGCGATGTAGATAGGCGGCGGCACGTCCGGCACGGTATAGAGCTTCGCCTGCTCGACCACGTAGTACTCCCCGTACCTGCTGGTCAACGACCCCTGCCACAGCTCGCGCATCACGTCGACCGCTTCGCGCAGCATCTCCTGCCGGATCTCGGTCGTCGGCCAGTGGTCGCCCAGGACGTGCTCGTTGAGGTTCTCGCCGGTGCCGACGCCGAGGAAGAAACGCCCCGGCATCATCGTCGACACGGTCGCCGCCGCCTGCGCGACGATCGCCGGATGGATGCGCACCGTCGGGCACGTCACGCCCGTGCCGACCTGCAGGCGGTCCGTCGCCATCGCGATCGCACCGAGCACGGACCAGACGAACGCGCTGTGCCCCTGCCGCTCAATCCAGGGATGGAAGTGGTCCGAGATCAGCGCAAACGAGAAGCCGGCCTCCTCGGCTCGCGCTGCGTTCGCGACCAGATCCCGGGCTGGATGCTCCTCGCTCGATAGTGCGTAGCCGATGCTGACCATCCCGACCCCTTCGTCGCGTCCATCCTGGTGCGACGACGGTATACAGGGACGCGCCACGCCCGCGTCAGCGTCCCGCTTGCCGAGGTATCACCGCTGTGCCAGTCGCGCCGCCTTTGACCAGTCCGTGATTCGCGGCAGGCAGGCGTCACGGAACCGCAAGGTGCCAGGCCGTATCGTCGGTGCCGCCACGGAAGGGGTGCCACATGAACGAGCGCGACGTACCGCTCATGCGAGAAACGCAGTTCGCGGACTCGAATGACGGCGCGGATATCCCGTCGCCAGACGCCACGCCCCTCTATGCTCGGCAGTCCGAGGCCGAGCACCCGGAGACGGAAGCCGAGCTCAGCGAGGCTCCCGACCTCCCCGATTCCCTCGACGCGCTGGTGGGAGGCCTCTCCCACAGCGTCGAGGAAGGCGGGCTGCTGTCATACGCGCTCGCGGAGCGGTTCGGAGCCCTTGAGCACTGCGACCTCTGCGAGCGTCCGATCATCGAGGTGCCCACGCTCGCCGAAGCGATCGCCGTCGAATACCGCGCTGGCGACGAGGAGCGACTGGCCATCGAGGATGCTATCCGCCGCTCGAGTCTCGAGCAGGCCAACGAGAGCTCGCCAAACTTCTGCAGCTATCACGGCCAGATCACGAGCGAGTAAGGCGATCACCGGCTCACGAAGCGCTGGATCACCTCGAAGTAGTCCTGCAGCCCCGTCCACAGGAGATCGTTGTGCCCCGCCCCCGGGATGATCAGGAGTTCCCGCTCCACGTGCGCAAGCATCTCGTACAACTCCACGGCCTGCTGCAGGGGGATCAACTCGTCCCACTCGCCATGGATCACCAGGAGCGGCATCTGGATCGAGCGGATCTTCGCCTCGTGCGCCGCGACGAGCGCTGCGCCCTCGCCGCTCTCCACGTCGAACCCAAAACGCTGCAGCATCCGCCGTAATCCGCCCGCCCCGCTCTCCACGATCAGACCGCGGATGCGCTCCGACGCGTGCGCTGCCACCTCGAGGGCGGGGTGCGTGCCGAGGCTCCGTCCCATGACGTAGCGCCGTTCGCTGAACCCGAGTCCGTCGAGGTGTGCGTGGAAGAACGCCGTCACCGGATGCGCGTCAGAGACGAGGTGTTCAACGCTGGGCTGCCCGGTGCTCCGTCCGTAGCCACGGAACTCCGCGACAAACAGGTTCGTCCCCGCCTGACGGTAGAGCGGCGCGAGTGCGTCATGGTCTCCGGCCACCTCGCCGTTCCCGTGGAAGTACAGGATGGTCGGCAGCGCCCCGTCGAAGGCATAGAAGCGCGCGTTCACGGAGGCCCCGCCGCCGACGTCAATCGCCAGGTCCGTCGCTCCCGGCGGCGGAGCGCTCGGGTCGGGTCGCGGGAAGAACATCATTCCCGCCGCTCCCACGAGATCGAGCAGCTGGTAGTTGGGCGCCGTTTCAGCCATCGGTAGACCTCCCGCCCCTCCGCAATTCAGGGGCAACGTACACCTCGGCGCTACACGATCCCCGCGCATTGTCTCGCGGAGGAGCGTTCGTACGCACTCATGCTCTCACATCGAGGCGCGAACCTCGTTCGTGTTCGTCAGATAATGGTGGGAGAGACCCGGAGGAGCCTCCAGATGACAACGCCTCGCACACCTCGTTCACCTCGCACCGCCGGCGCCAACGGTACGACATCCGTCGACGCCACCGCCGAGACGGCGGCCGCGTCCCCGATTGCCGGCGGTCGCGTCGCCAACGGCAACGGCGAAACCCCGGACGGTACGGTCGCCCCGGCGGGACGCAAGCGCTCGACCAACGGGAACGGTGCTGCTCCCGCCTCCCCGAGGCCCCGCCGCGCCGCGCGAGGCGACATCGGGCCAATCAGCTCACCGACAGCGGTCGAATCCGCCGCGGTCAACGAGCGCGTGGACGCGGTCCAGCAGGCGCAAATCGCCGCCGTCGAGGACATCCTGGGCGTCGCGCGCCTGAGCGACCCTGACCTCGCGCGACGCTTCGAGGCCGTCCTCGCCGGCGCCTCGCCGGACGACCTGCGCGTCCTCCGCGACGCCCTCCTCGACCAGGACGCGCCACTGCCGGTGAGCGCCGACGACGAGCTCGCCACGGACTGGCGCGAGGGCGCTTACCCGTATCGAAACCTGATGTCGCGCCGCAACTACGAGAAGCAGAAGTACCGCCTGCAGGTGGAGCTGCTGAAGCTGCAGGCATGGGTGAAGGAATCCGGTCAGCGCGTCGTGATCCTCTTCGAAGGCCGCGACGCGGCCGGCAAGGGTGGCACCATCAAGCGCTTCATGGAGCACCTCAACCCCCGTGGCGCGCGCGTCGTCGCCCTCGAAAAGCCGACCGAGATCGAACGCGGCCAGTGGTACTTCCAGCGCTACGTGCAGCACCTGCCCTCGCACGGCGAGATCGTGATGTTCGACCGCTCCTGGTACAACCGCGCCGGCGTCGAGCGCGTGATGGGCTTCTGCAACGACGACGAGTACGAGGAGTTCATGCGTCAGTGCCCGGAGTTCGAACGGAACCTGACGCGCAGCGGTATCCACCTCATCAAGTTCTGGTTCTCCGTGAGCCGCAAGGAGCAGCGACGGCGCTTCCGTGAGCGGGAAGTCCACCCGTTGAAGCAATGGAAGCTCTCCCCCGTCGACCTCGCGTCGCTGGACAAGTGGGACGAGTACACCAAGGCCAAGGAGGCGATGTTCTTCTACACCGACACCGCCGATGCCCCCTGGACCGTCATCAAGTCCGACTGCAAGAAGCGCGCGCGCCTGAACGGCATGCGCTACGTCCTGCACCGCCTGCCGTACGCGAACAAGGACGAGGAGCAGATCGGGACCGTCGACCCGCTCCTCGTCGGCCGGGCGCACCTCGTGTACGAACGCGGCGAGCGGCGGTTCGCACCCGCGATCTGAGGCCCGCCGCCCTCAGTCCTCGGACGGGGGCGCGTACAGCACTGGCAGCGGCGGGACTTCGAGCCGTCCGAGGCCCGCCGCCAGCTCCTCGACGGTGAACGTGCCGTCCTTCACGAGCGTCTTCTCCGGCGCGAACGAGGAGAACCAGCCCACCGCCCCGTGCTGCGCGAGAAACGTCTGGCCCGTCACGGTCGCCGCATCCGAGCAGAGAAAGGCGATCAGCACCGCGACGTCCTCCGGCGACTGGGCGACCGCTGCCGCCCCCGGGCTCCCCTCGACCATCCTCGTGAGCGTCGCCGCCGGGTTGACCGCGTTCACGTTGACCCCGAACGGCGCGAGGTCCCTCGCGACGACGTTCGTGAAGCCAAAGATGCCGCCCTTGCCCGATCCATAGCCAACGCTGCCCGGCGCCCCGACGAGCCCTGCCCTCGATACGAGGTTGACGATGCGGCCCCAGCCCTGCTCCTTCATGTGCACACACGCGTGGCGGGTGCAGTTGAACGTCCCGAAGAGGTGCACCCCCACGACGCGCGCGAACAACTCCGGACTGACCTCCCAGATCGGCGCGCTCGCCACGATCCCCGCGTTGTTCACGAGGATGTCGATGCGTCCGAACGCGTCGATGGCCGTCTGGATGATGCGCCCCGCCGACTCGTACTCCGACACCGAGTCGAAGTTCGCGACCGCCTTCCCGCCAGCCGCCTCGATCTCCCGCGCGACCACCGCTGCCGGCGCCTCATCCGCGCCCCGGCCGTCGAGCGCCGCCCCGAGGTCGTTCACCACCACGCTCGCCCCGAGCTCGGCGAGCTTGAGCGCCGTCGCCCGCCCGATCCCGCGACCCGCCCCCGTCACTACCGCCACCCGTCCGTCCAGCCTCGTCTCTGGCATCGTGCCCCTCCTTCCGCACCCGCCGCGGCGCCGGTGTCGCGACTACGACCGCGATGCTACAGTGCACGCGGCCACGACACGCGAGTTCCGCTTCGCGGGAGCCGGTCGCGGGGCGCATCGGACCGATCGAGGACCGCCAGCCCGCCTCCGGCTCGCCTCGCTCCGCAGCCCGGCCATCGAGGGCCGGCCGGCCGTATCCACGGGCATCAGTTGGGGGAAAGGACGACCATGGCATTCACTCCGAATCCGGCGGTTCAGTACACGAAGGACGGGCGCAAAGCCTGGATCCACCTGAATCGTCCCGAGGCGATGAACGCGATCAACAACGACCTCTCGGCCGGCGTCCTCGAAGGCATCGAGGAACTCAACGACGACGACGACATCCTCGTCGGCATCATCATCGGCGAGGGCGGCCGCGCCTTCTGCGCCGGCGCCGACCTCAAGGCGATGACCCAGCGCGACCAGGCTGGCCCGAGCACCGCTCGCAAGCCCCTCCCCGGCCAGAGCTTCCTCTCACCGGACGGCATGTTCGGCGCCATCCACCAGTCGCGGAAGCCGATCATCGCGGCCATCGACGGCTGGTGCCTCGCTGGCGGCTTCGAGATCAGCATCATGTGCGACATCCGCATCGCGACCGAGCAGTCGAAGTTCGGCCTGCCCGAGCCGCGCCGCAGCCTGCTCGCGGGCCCCGGCCTGAACAACCTCTCGCGCATGATCCCGATGGGCGAGGCGATGCTCATCCAGCTCGCCGGCGGCCACATGGACTCGCAGCGCGCCTACCAGATCGGCCTCATCCAGAAGCTGGTCCCGGACCGCGACGCCCTCATCAAGGAAGTCAACGCCGTCGCCGACGAGATCCTCCTCGGCGCCCCGCTCGCGGTGCAGGCCATCCGCCGCATCGTCCGCATCGGCCGCAACGTCCCCCCCGAGTACTCGCAGTTCCTCGCCGAGCAGTTCAACGAGATCACCAACGCCTCGGAAGACCGCCTCGAGGGACCCAAGGCCTTCGCCGAGAAGCGCCTCCCGAACTGGAAGGGCCGCTAACCCCTTCCGCGGTTCACGCCACAACAAAGGAGGCGGGCTCAGGCCCGCCTCCTTTGCCGTTCCCCTCGAGACGGCGGATGTCGCGGCCCGCCGACTCCGGCCGCGTCGCCAGCAGGCCGGTGACGCCGGCCTCCAAAACAGCGAGGATGGACACACGTACCAGCGTGGCTGCCCGTCTCTTCCCCGGACCCGGGCAGCGCCCTGATGACCACCAGCAGGCTCGCGAGAAAGCGGCACCCGGCGATCGCATGACCATCGTGCTCTTCGTCCTTGGGCTGGTGCTGCTGATCGCGGGCGCCGAAGCACTCGTGCGCGGCGCCTCGAAGCTCGCGCTCTCGTTCGGCATCTCGCCGCTCGTCGTCGGTCTCACCGTCGTGGCGTTCGGCACCAGTTCGCCCGAGACCGCCGTCGCGGTGCAGTCGGCCTACGTCGGAGAGGTCGACATCGCGCTCGGCAACGTGGTGGGCAGCAACATCTTCAACGTGCTGTTCGTCCTCGGTGTGTCCGCGCTCATCGCACCTCTCGTCGTCCACCAACAGCTCATCCGCCAGGAAGTGCCGATCATGATCGGCGTCTCCCTGCTCCTGCTCGCCCTCGCCTATGACGGGACGATCGAGCGCTGGGAGGGCGCCCTCTTCCTCGCTGGCCTCGCGGCCTACACCGGCTTCCTGCTGCGTCAGAGCCGTCGCGAGACGCGTGCGGTCCGGGAGGAGTACGAGCACGAGTTCGGCGAGCCCGAGCCCCCCACAGGCTGGGACAGGGGCCGCCCGGTGCAGCTGCTGCTCATCGTCGTCGGCGTGACCATGCTCGTCGTCGGATCGAACTGGCTCGTGGACGGCGCGGTGGCCTTCGCGGAGTACCTCGGCGTCAGCGCGCTCGTGATCGGCCTCACGATCGTCGCCGCCGGCACGTCATTGCCGGAGGTGGCCACTTCCGTCCTGGCAACGCTGAAGGGCGAGCGCGACATCGCCGTCGGCAACGTCATCGGCAGCTCTACGTTCAACATCCTCTGCGTCCTCGGCGCCGCGAGCGTCGCCGCTCCGGACGGACTCGACGTCGCGCCTGCCGTGTTGAACTTCGACATCTGGGTGATGCTCGCGGTGGCCGTCGCCTGCCTCCCCGTCTTCTTCACCGGCAATCTCGTCGCGAGGTGGGAGGGCGGACTGTTTCTCGCGTACTACGCCGCCTATACCGCATATCTGCTGCTCTTCGCGACCGGGCACGACGCGCTCGGCCCCTTCAGCCTCGCCATGCTCGTCTTCGTGATCCCGCTGACACTCGTGACGCTGGCGGTCGGAGCCTGGCGCGAGGTCCGAGGGGCGCCGCGCTAGCGGCTGTGCCTACAGGCCGCTGGTGATCACGGTGTACACGATGCGCCCGTCCGGCAGCCACCCGAGCAGCTTCATCTGACGTCCCAGCGGCTGTGTCACCAGTTCGTACGCCCCCGACCCGTCGAGCCCCACGACCACCATCCCGTGGTCGTCGCTGCCGAGGTACGCAACCTGCTTCGAGTCCGGCGACCACACGACCGATGAGGCATCGGGCCCGACACCTGTCTGGTCCGTCCCCACCCCGGTCAGCACCCGCCACGATCCATCCGCCTGCAACTCGAATAGCCCGAAGACGGTCAACGCCACGAGCCGCAGGCCGTCCGGCGAACGGCTGAGCGTGACTTCGCTTCCCCACCCGCCGGGCGAGGGCCGCCGGTCGGTGACCACCTCGACGTCGCCGGACAGCGGGTCGAGGCGCCACAGCCGATCCCCCGCCACCACTTCGAATGTGCCGCCCGCGCCGTGCGTCGCCGTCGAGGTGCGCCCGAGGGCCGTCGGCCCCAGGTCCGCGTACGGGAAGCGGCGGGCGGTCTGCGTGGGTACATCAACCGTCACGAACGCGTCGCCGTCCGGGAACAGGACCCGCGAGCCGTCGGGTGACATGGTGAGGTGCAGGCCCTTGGTCTGCTCGCTCGTCGCGACCGCGGGGACGACCTGCCCCGTATCGACGTCGAGGAGGTGCAGCGACACCCCCGGCTTCTCGGCGCCCGGCACCCAGTACCCCGCGACCGAGCGGTCCGGCGAGATCGCACCCGCCGTCGCGAGCGCCGTCTCACGGACCGGCTCCGTCTGCTGCGGCAACGGGGTGACCGCCCCGTCCACCAGCGAGGCCCACGCCCATCCGGCGCCCTGATCGAGCACGAGCGCCGTCGCAGCGTCCCTGACGGCCACGACCTGCGCGTCGGGCCGCACATAGCCGAGCACCGTCTGCGTCAATCCGTCCGGCGCGACCGCCACCACCGGGCTCATCCGCCCGGAGGTCTGACGCACTGCGATCCGGTTCCCGTCCGGTGACGGCGCGACCGTGAACGCGGTCGAAGCGCCCCACCTCCCGGCAACGAGCATCCGAGGAGCCTCCAGCCCCCGTACGCTCAAGAGCCCCTCGGGCGAGACGAGCAGGTGCCGTACGCCGTCGACCGCCCCGAGGCTGCTGCCACCCTCGACCGTCCGCACGATCGCGCCGCTCTCGAGATCGATCACGTCGATGCCGCTGCTCCCGCCGTCGCAGCCCACGCAGCTGTGCCACTGCTTGAATAGCGCCTGGCCGTCCGCCGAGACCCACATCGGACCGTATGTGTAGTGCCCCTGCGCAGGCTCGACGATGAGCCGCACCGTCGTCGCCTGCACATCCACGACCTCGATGCTGGTCTGGGGCGGGTAGATCTGCCCGTCCGTAGGCTCGAATCGCGACAGGATCAGCGAATCGCCGTCGGGCGACCATGCCATCGACGTCAGCCATTGCACCTGCGCCGACGCGTCCGGCATCGGGTAGGAGGCCACGACCCCGCCCTCCAGTCGGAGGGGGAGCGCCTCGTCGCGGTCGAACACGGAGACCTTCCCGCCCGGCTCACCCGGGTCCCACCACGCCAGCGCGAACTGACCTCCATCCGGCGAGATCACGAGCCCAGGCGGGACTTGCACCCGGCCCACAGCCACGGCATCGAGGAGGGGCGGTGCGACCGCCGATCCAACGTTGATCCGGACGACCTCGTTCCTCGGCGCGGAGCCCTCGGTGGGGCGTGACCGCAGTGCCGCGATCGCCCACGTCGAGTCCGGCGCCCACGCCGCGCTCTGGAGCGGTAGCTCCACATCGAGCGGGAGCGGAGCGCCGTCGCTCGCCAGCAGCATCGTGCGGTCGCCACCGATGAGGACGACGCTGGAGTCCGGCGCCCAGCTAACCGGCCCTGTGTCGAGACGGCTCGTCCCGACCTCGACCAGCTTCGCCCGCTCCGCGTCGTAGAACCGGATCCGCTTCGGTACGTCGTAGAGCCGGTCAATCGCGACGAAGGCGCGTCCGTCCGGGGCGCCGTGCAGCGACACCGGCATCTCCACCTCGAACAGCGGCGTCACGAGACCGGTCGTGGGGTCGCCGGCGACCACCCACTCGCTGCCCTCGCGAGACGCCACCCAGACGACGCGGGCCGGCTCGCCCGCCCTCGCCCCGGGAATCCACGCCATCCCCCAGCTCTCGAGGGCGTCCCACCGCACAGCATCGGCCGGCCGGTCGATGCCGAGCACCTCGAGTTCGTGCTCAATCGCGGGCACCGGCAACCCGGGCCTCGCGACGAGGCCGGACTCGCTTGCCACCGCCCACACGAGCGGCCCCGTCTCCACGGCCTCACCCGCGATCCGCAACTGCCCGTGCCAGTTGCCCGCCAGCGGGTACGTCACGGTCCCGCTCCAGCGCAGCACGCCCGGCGCGTCGGAGCGCCGCAACGGCACCAGCAGCTCCGCTGGCGCGTCAGGCTCGTCCAGCTCGAGGGCCAGCGTCGCCTCGAGCCGCTCAGGCACGTCCTCCCAGGCAACGCGCACGCAGTCCTGAGCTTCCATCGTGACGGTCACTGGCTCGCCGACCGCGACGGTGGGACCGGGCCCCGACTGGAACATCTGGATGAAGGAGCACCCCGCGGGCAGCGCCGGCAATGCAAACACCGGCGTCGAGGTCGCCGTCGACGTTGCCGGCGCCCCCTCGGCCGGCGCCTTCTCGCCCCCGCGCGAGGACATGACCATGGCCGTCACGAGGATCGGCGCCGCGACCGCAGCCGCTCCCCACAGCACGAGCACGCGGCGGTCGAGGCCGGACAGGGGGCGGAGCGATGGGCGCACGGGGGCGAGCCTCCTCACACGACAACGTCGGACCTCGCCTCGAGGTTCCCGCGCCCCGCTGCGCAACGTACTACACTGCACGGATGCCGCAACGAGGAGCCACGCCCATGCCCTGCACCGCCACTACGTCCGCGCGTCAGGGCCGTCGCGCGTGACCACCGAGCCCGAGAACCCCTCCGAGGTCGTCGTCTCCATCAAGAACGTCACGGCGCAGCTGAGCAGCGTGCCCGGCCAGTTCATCGTGACGATCCAGACCAACCACGGCGACTTCGAGGCGGTCTTCGTGCCCGTGCAGGGGCGCACCGCGTGCGTAGTCTTCATCGGCGACGAAGGCGCGCAGGGCGTCTACCGCGAGCTGAGCGAGGCGCTTGCGGAGGAGTGCGGCATCAGCTCGCTGCGCCTGCGCCCGCGAGTCGCCGGCGAGTTCACCGACGGCCTGCTCGACACGATCGCGGCCTGCTCGTTTCTGAAGGGCATCGGCGCTGAGACCGCCGTGGTCGTGGGCCACTCGTATGCGGGCGCGATCGCCGTGCGCGCGGGCACCATCTCGCCCTTCATCCGCGCCGTGGTCGCCATCGCGCCGCAACGCTATGGGACGCAGGGGGTCGAGGAGATGCACAAGCCGCTGCTGCTCATCCACGGCGCCAACGACGACGTCCTTCCGCCGCTGGCCTCGGACGATGTGTACCAGCGGGCGAACGAGCCGAAGGAGATGGTGATCGTCGAGGACACCGGCCACTCATTCGAGGGCCAGGGGCCGCGGCTCTACGCCCTCCTCGACGAGTTCATCCGCAAGCACCTCGTCGGCGTGGACGGCCCGCCGAGCCCGCCGCCACCTCCACCCCCAACCTCCGAGGAATAGCGCGGGCTCAGGCTGCCGCCATGAGGGCCGCCACCACCATCAGGACGACGGCGATGCTCAGCAGCGACGAGATGAGCAGGAACGGGGGGCTCATCCCTCCGCTGATCCGCTGACCGGATCCGCCCCACTGGCCATCCGGATGTCCCGATGCGCCCGAGCGGAACCCGCCTCCGTACACCACCCAGACAGCGGTCCCAACGATCAACGCCAGACCCAGCAGCACGAGGAGCGTCGTCGCCATACGCGTCCCTCCCTCTCCGCCTGCAGCAGCGTATGTGCCCGCGCTCCCCGGGCCAGTCACAGCGAGGTGAAGGCCGCCCGTCGAAACGCGCCGACTTCATGTCGCTGCCGCGAGAGTCCCGCGACTCGTACCATGGCGCTCGCGCCGCGGAACGTCACGAGTCGGCTCCGCGCGCCCCGGGAAGTGACGGTCGGCCGTGCTGGATGTATTCCTGGACGTGGTCCTGCCGGTCGCGCTGGTCGCCATCGTCGGCGGCCTCGTCGGCCGCTGGCAGGATGTCCCGGTCGCGCCGATTTCGGTGCTCGTCTTCTATCTGTTCAGCCCCGCGCTGGTCTTCCACTCCCTCGCAACCACCGAGGTCTCGGGCGCCGTCTCGATCCGCATCGTCGGTGTCCTGGCGGCCACCTACGTCGCCACCTACGGCATCGCCGCCGCATGGTCCGTCGTCGCTCGGCACGACCAGGCGTTTCGCGCGGGGTTCGCGCTCACCGTGATCACGCCCAACCTCGGAAACATGGGGCTTCCGGTCGCATTTCTCGCCTTCGGACAGCCGGGCCTCGACATCGCCGTCATGAACTTCGTCGCCGGTGCGGTCCTGACGTACACGGTCGGCATCTTCGTCGCCTCGATGGCCTCAGGCACCCGCGTCGACGCGTTCCGGGCCCCGTTCCGCTACCCCGTGCTCTATGCCGCGGCGGCCGGCATCGCCATCAACACCGTCGGGGTCGAGCTGCCCACGACCATCGATGCGCCCGCCGCCAGCCTCGCAGCAGCCGCCGTCCCCGCGATGCTCGTCGTGCTCGGCCTCCAGTTGCGACAGGCCGCCGGCCTCGACCACCTGCTGGATACCGCCATGGTCGTCGCGACGCGCTTCCTCGTGGCGCCCGCCGCCGCCTGGTCCGCCGGTACCGCACTGGGCCTCCGAGGCGACACCCGGGGCACCCTTGTCGTCCTCGCCGCCATGCCCACCGCGGTCGTCGCCACGATCCTGGCCACCGAGTTCCGCGCCGCGCCCGTCTTCGTGACCCGCGCCGTGGTGACCACGACGCTGGCCAGCATGCTCACGCTCACCGTCCTCATCTCGCTCGTCCGCTGACCGCCAGCCGCCCCCGGCACAGGTCGCCCGCACGAGCCTCCGCGAGACGTTGCAGAACGGGACCGGTGAATTTGCGGCTGGCGTATGCTAGTCTGCCGCATCGCCATTGGGGGGCGGGAGACCATCGTCGTCTCGCCGGGGAAGGGGCTGGGGTCGTGCGACGGAAGATGTGGATTCTGAGTGTCGGGCTGCTGGTGCTCGTCATGGCACTGGGAGTAGTCGGCTGCAAGAAGCGCGAGCCCGTGACCACTCGTGCGGCCACCACCAGCGGCGGCGGCAGCGCCGCACCGGTGCGTACCGCGGAGGCGGAAGTCACCTCGGTCGAGGGCCCCATGGAGGCGCTCGGCGGCAGCGGCGTCACCGGCACCGCGGAGCTCGTCTCCGGTAGCCCCGGCACGAAAGTCACCGTCTCCGTCACCGGACTCTCTGGCAGCGAGTACGTGGCCTACATCTACCACGGTAGCTGCGAGGGCGCGGGCGAGCGCCATGGTCCGCTGACCGCGTTCCAGGCCGCCGGCGCTAACTTCACCTCCGAGACGAGTTTCATCTCACTGGCCCTCAGCCACTTCGCGGGCGAGCCACACTTCCTCGTCATCCACACCGGCACGAGCGACAACGTCGGCACGGCCGTCAGTTGCGCGGAACTCGAGAACGCCTCATAGCGATCGAGGGATGAGGGGCAGCCCTCCACCCGGGTCGACGGACCGCACAACACGAGAGGGGGAGGCCTGACGGCCTCCCCCTCTTCGTGTTGCTCCGCGAAGCGGCCGACTACTCGTCGCCGGCAGCGACGGCGGCCTGAGGCGACGGCACGGTCGACGGCCCCTCCACCCGCAGGTCAGGCAGCCAGTGCAGCCACGACGGCAGGTACCAGTTGCGGTCGCCCAGCAGCTCCATCGCCGACGGCACGAGGATGAGCCGCACCACCGTCGCATCCAGCAGCACCGCGAACGCCAGGCCGAACCCGAACTGCTGGAACATGACCAGGTCGCCCAGGGCGAACCCGCCGAAGACGACGATCATGATGAGCGCCGCTCCGGTGATGATGTTCGCCGTCGACCGCAGCCCGAAGGCCACCGAACCCGCGTTGTCGTGCGTGTGGTCGTACCGCTCACGGATGCGGCTCAGCAGGAAGACGTGATAGTCCATCGAGAGGCCGAACAGGATCATGAACAGGAACAGCGGCACCCACGCCTCGATGGTGTCGACCTGCTGGAATCCGAACAGGTCCGCTCCCACGCCCCGCTGGAAGATGAGCACGAGCATCCCGTACGAGGCGCCCACCGACAGCAGGTTCATGATGATTGCCTTCACGGGCACGATGATCGAGCGGAACACCATCAGCAGCAGCAGGAAGCTCAGGCCGAGGACGAACACGAACACGATGGGCGTGTAGCGGTCGACTTGCGCGAAGAAGTCCGCGTTGAGTGCAGTCTGACCGCCCACGTTGACCTCGGCATCGATGCCGGAGAACGCCGCGGGCACCATCTCATTGCGGAGAACCTTCAATGCGTCGAGCGCCTCATCGCTCGCCGAGTCGCCCGGCAGCGCGACCGAGATGAGGTAGAGCTTGCCGTCCGCGCTCGGGCCGTCGGTGGGGCCGGGCGCCGGCAGGATCTCGTCACTCGGGTCGGCGATACGCGCCTCCAGCTGCTGGATGGCTCCCGCGACCGGTCCGCTGCTGACATCGTCGGCGGTCACAACGATCTCCGTCTTGATCGACTGTCCGACGGAGAATTCGGTGTTCAGGATCTCGAACGCCTTGTACGCGTCCGTCTCGTGCGGGAAGGTGCTCGCACCCGCCGCACCGAGGTTGATGCCGAAGTACGGAGTGACAAGCAGGACGAGGAACGCCGAGGCCGCCACCACGCCCGCGACCGCGTGGCGCATCACGAAGCGGGACATCCCCGCCCAGACGCCCGTGCCGTCATCGAGGTGTTGCCCGCGCTCGCACATGAAGGGGATCGTCAGGCGATTCACGTTGTCGCCGAGAATGCTCAGTACCGCAGGTAGCAGTGTGAGGCAGATCAGCAACGAGGCCACGGCCGCGAAGATCGCGCCCGTCCCCAGCGAGCGGAAGATGTTCGTCGGCACGATCAGCATGCCGAGCAACGAGATGATCACCGTCAGTCCAGAGAACAGGACCGCTCGCCCCGCCGTGTCGCCCGCGACCGCGATCGCCTCGAGCTTCTCGCGGCCGTGCCGCCGTTCCTCGCGGAAGCGCTCGACAATGAAGAGCGTATAGTCGATCCCCAGCGCCAGCCCGATCATGAAGATCATGTTGGTGATGAAGATCGACACTGGGAACGCGTTGCTGAGCAGCGCCGCCAGCGACAGCGCCAGCAGGATCGCCACCAGCGCCAGCACGATCGGCACGATCGCCGCCACGACAGCCCCGAACACCAGCACCAGCACGATCAACGCGATCGGCATCGCCTGCTGCTCCGCCGCGAGGTCGCTCTCCGCGATCGTCTCGAATGTGTGGTTGATGCTCGCGAAGCCTGCGGTGACAACGGTGAAGCCATCCTCCCCGTTGCGCTCGTGCAACGTCTCGATGAGCGGATCGATGTGCTCGCCGACCGAGTCGATGTCCCCCACGAGCTTCACGGGCACCAGCGTCGTGTGCCGGTCCGCCGATACCAGCGACGGGTCGCCGGACTCGTAGAAACTCGTCCCGAACTCCACGTCGCCTTCGAGAGCGCGCAGGTCAGTCAGTAGGCTCGCGACAAACGCCTCGAACTGTGGGTCGTCAACAGTCCGGTCCGCCGACTGCACTACCACCTGCTCGAACAGGGGTTCCTTGCCACGGACGGCCTCGAGCTGGTTCTTCGCGACCTGTGCCTCTTCGTTGTTCGTGAACTCGATCTCGCTGGTGAACACACTGCCCAAGCTGAAGGCGACGGTCGCCAGCGCGCCGAGCCCAATCACCCATGCCAGCAAGGTCAGCCACGGCCGGCGGGCGGTCGCCCTCGCCAGGCCGCGCGTCGATAATGGCGATGCCATCCCTATTCCTCCTCCTGAACAGGCATGAAGCCGCGCAGCATCTGCGTCAGAATCCCGTATACGCCCTCCGTGTCGATCTCCTCGTCGAACTCGACGAAGAGCATCCGCAGGCCCTGCACGCACGAGAGGATCGTCAGCGCGAGCGAACGCACATCGACGTCCTCCCGCAGTTGGCCTGCCTCGCGTACCTGCCGCACGGCCTCCTCGATCCGGCCCAGGACCTCCGCGTGCATCCGGCGCATCTCACTGCCCAGCGGGTCGCCCTGCTGGCTGGCCGCCAGCGTCGCCGCCAGTCGCACCGCGAATCGGTCCCGCGCCGTCGGGTCGCCGAACTCATCCCATACCGTGCGCCCAACGCCGATCAACGCGTCGAGCGGCGACAGTCCATGCTCCCGCCCGTCCTCGAACAGGGCGCGATTCTCCTCGCGGCAGTAGTCGAAGACGGCCTGGACCAGCTGGTCCTTCCCGGGGAAGTAGCGATAGATGGCGCCCGCGCTGATCCCAGCTTCACCGGCGATGTCCTGCATCGTCGCGGCATCGATCCCTTTACGGACGAACACGCGCATCGCGGCGTCACGAATCTCAGTCGTCCGTGCCGCAACGTAAGCTTCCGGCATCCTGCTCACGCCGCTCCCCGATCCACCCGCGTACAGAATGAACGTTCATTCACCGAGCCGAATGATTGTTCATTCAACTCTCTGATGTCAACGAGGTTATGTCAGATGTATCGCAACTTCGGCAAATCGACGTGTGGCGGCCGCCGGATCGACAGCCGTCTGGACTGCGGCGGTCAGTAGTCGCGGACTACGAGGTCACGCCCGACCGGGCAGTTCCACCACCGCCACGCCCTGCAACGGACGCTCCCCGCGCTCGTTCTCGATGTACACATCGAGCTTCACGCGCCCGCCGCCCCCCGGCTGCTCCTCCGTGTCCGTCACGAGCGCGAGCGCGCGCAGTCGGTCATCGCGGTACACCGGCCGCCGGTAACTCGCCGAAATGCTGCGCAGGCGTCCGTGCGGGCCCATCCAGTCCGTCACGAGGCGGCTCAGCACCGCGAGGCTCATCGAACCCGGAACGATCGGGCGCTCGAACCCGGGCCGCACCTGCTCGGGCCCGTCCTCAACCGGCGGCACGCCCGAGGCGAGACGCCGCGTCGCCATGAACTCCGCGACCGCGTCCGGCGTCGCGTCCCACGACACATCGATCTCGTCACCCGGCTCCACGTCCTCGAAGTACCGCTGGTCCATCACGCCTGCCGAAAGACCCGGGCGAACTCCTCGAACGCGACCTCCGCGTCGTGCTGGTTGCGGTATCGCGACTGGTACACCGCAAACACCATCGTCCCGGAACGGCCGGTCTTCGCGTACACCTCCTTGACGAGGGCGCTGACGCGGATGGTGTCGCCGGCCCGCACCGGCTCGAAGTACTCGAACCGCGTACCCGCAGCGTACGAGGTGTTCCCGAAGCGCACGTCAGGGTCGGGCCGCGGCTCCATCAGCAGCGCGCTCAGGATGCTCGGTGGCGCGACGATCGTGCCGTACGGGCCGCGCGCGGCGGCCGCCTCATCGAGGTACAGCGGATTCGTCTCGCCCACCGCCGCGCAGTAGCGCGCGATGTGCTCCTTCGTAATCGTCGCCTGCCCGACCTGGAACTCCACGCCGATGATGTCGTGGTCGTACTCGAACGCCGGTTCGGCGCCGCTCACTACCCCGCGTCCACCCGCTGTGTCTGCTCGACGGTGACGGGGAAGTAGTCGCCACCCGCCAGTTCCTCGACGAGCGCCTCGATCGAGGTCACCGGCCGCCGGAACGCCGTCAGGCAGCGCCCGATCGCGCTCACGAAGTGCGCGTCCGACCCCCCAACGCAGCGGAAGCCGTACTCTTCGGCCAGTTCCAGCGCACGGTCGTTCTCAGCGGACGAGCTGCCGCCATTGAGCTGCTCCACGACCTCGATGCCGTCGGGCGTCAGACCGTGCTCGTGCACGTAGTGCGCCAGGCCGATGCGGGGCCGCCCGGCATGCGCGCCGACGGCGAACCCGCCCGTCTCACGCGCCACCTGGAACAGCTCACGATGCGGCAACGATACCGAGGTGAAGTCGAATCGACGTGCCAGTTCCGGGCTCACGCCGTACACCAGGACGTGCCCGATGTCCGTCTCCAGTTCCGCTCCGCGCAGCACGGTGATGCCGTACTGCTCCGCCAGCTCCGAGTAGTCCACCGCCGGGTCGAACTCCCGGTGCTCGGTCAACACGAAGCCGTCGATGTGGAAGCCGCGCTTTCGTCGCGCGACGATCCACTTGAGGTACCCCTCAACGGTCCCGCCCGCGTCGTCCGACGCGTCGGCGGAGTGGGAGTGGAGGTCCAGGTACCAGCGCCCCGCGTCAGGGGACGCGGAGGAGGGGTCGGTTGCGCCGATGGCGGTCGTCTCGCTGATGGTCGTATCCTGCCCGCTAACGGTCGGGTGGTCGCGCGCTGCTGCGCTCCCCCATTCTGGCGAGCGGTCGCGAACAGCGTCAACGCCGCCCGGCGCGCGGTAGTGGGTCAGTTTGACACTGACCCACTACCCGGCGCGCACCTCGGTCCATGCGCCGGTCGCGAGGCGGTCCACCGCCGCCGGACGCAGCTCGACCCCGATGCCCGGACGCGCCGGCACCCGCAACCGCCCCCGGCGCGGACGGAGCGATCTGGTCACCAGGTCGTCCGCGAGATGGTCGGCCGTCGAGAGCCCGTCTGCCGGACGGCCCGCCCCCAGCGCCGCCGCGACCTGCAGCGCCGCCGCCGTCCCGATGCTCGAGTCGAAGGTCGTCGTAACGAACGAGGGGATGCCCCGTTCCGCTGCCCTCCGCGCGATCTCGAGGCACCGCCGCGGTCCCCCCAGCCGCATCGGCTTCAGCACGAGGAAGTCGACCGCGCGCTGCTCGATGAGTGCATCGAGTACCTCGGGGTCGCTGACGGCCTCGTCCGCCGCCAGCGGCGTCAGCCCGCGGCGGTGCAGGCGCTGCAGCGCCCGCGCAGCGCTCGCGCGCACCGGCTGTTCCACCAGCTCGACGTCGAGGCTCCCGAGGGCCCTCAGCGCTTCAGCAGCCTGTTGCTCCGTCCACGCGCCGTTCGCGTCGAGCCGCACTCGCACGTCCGGGTGGGCTCGTCGCACCGCCGTCACGCGGGCCACGTCCGCCCCGAGGTCGCCGGCCGCCACCTTCATCTTGAGCACCGCGTAGCCCGCTGCGACGGCCTCGCCCGCGAACGCGAGCGTCTCCTCGACGCCGCCGCTGCCGATCACCGCGTTCACCTGCGTCGCCTGCACGGGCCGCTCGCTCAACAGCCTGGCGACGGACACGCCCCGGCGCTGCCCCTCGAGGTCCAGCAACGCCGTGTCCAGGGCACAGGCAAGCGCCGCTGCTCCCGGGGGGGCCGTCGCCGCCGTCAGCTCAGCCAGCGCCGCGTCCGGCGATCGCCGGATCGCAGTAGCGCGGTCATCGAGGAGAGCCAACACGTCCGCGACCACCCCGCCGCCCAGCGAGAGCATCGGCGACGCCTCTCCAACGCCGCGGAGGCCATCGGCCGCGCGCACCTCCAGCAGCACCCCTTCGCGGTCAGCAAGCGTCCCGTGCGCTGCCTCGAACCGGTGTCGCAGCGGCAGCCGGAACGGACGCCAGCGCAGCCCTACGAGGCGAACCGGCCGCCCCGCATCGCTCATCGCCGCGTCAGACCCCGGCTACCCGGCTGGCCGTCAACCCGATCGACATCAGGAGGGCGAACACGAGGTGCAGCCGCGCCGTCGCCTTCAATGCGAGGTTGAGCGAGGGGCCGTCGACGCGCGACAGCACCGCCTCGGCCGGCGCGACCGCGAGCGGAGCGCTCAGCCACGCCAGGAGCGTCCACCACGGAAAGTCGCCGAAGACCCACAGCGCCGTCGCCGCGAGGTACGCGGCCGCCACGATCGCGACGAAGAAGATGCGCGCCCGCTCTCGCCCGAGCACGACCGCGAGCGTCCGCTTACCGGCGGCGCGGTCCGTATCGATGTCACGGACGTTGTTGACCACCAGGATCGCCGTCACTGTGAAGCCCACCGGGACCGACGCCGCCAGCGCCGAGCCGGTCAGCTCCTGCGCCTGCACGTAGTACGTCCCGACGACCGCGACGACGCCGAAGAACAGGAACGTGAACAGCTCCCCCAGCGCGCGGTATCCGAACGGCCACGGCCCCCCCGTGTACGCGACGGCCGCGGCCATCGAAGCGAGTCCGATGCCGATCACCGGCCAGCCCGCCACCCAGGTCAGGTACAACCCCATGACCGTGGCGAACAGGAACGCTGCCACCACGCCGCCGGCAACCTGGCGCTCGGAGAGCAGGCCGCGCTGCGTCACGCGCGGCGGTCCGAGGCGGTGCACGGTGTCGGCGCCCCGGCGGAAGTCCGACAGGTCGTTCGCGAGGTTCGCCCCCGCCTGGATCGCCAGCGCCCCGATCAGCGCTGCGAGCGCCGGACCCGCAGCGAACGCGTGCTCGCGCACAGCCACCGCCGACCCCACGACCACCGGCGCCACAGCCGCCGTCAGCGTCGGCGGCCGGATCGCGAGAATCCACGTACGCAGCGCTCCCGGCCCCGCCGGGATCGAGTGCGTCACGCCCACCTGCCTTCGGTCATCGTGTCCCCCGCACTGGCCGCTGCATCCGCTCCCGGACTCTCATCGACCCGTCTCAGGAAGCCCAGCACGGCCGCATGCACCACATCCGGCCGTTCGAGGTGCGCGGCGTGCCCGGCATCCTCGATCACCTGCATCGTAGCGTCCGGCAGCGCACGCGCCATCTCCTGCCCGATGTCGACGAACTTCGCGTCCAGCGCGCCGGCGACGATTAGCGCGGGCATCGCGAGGTCCCCCAGCCGCTCGTGAAGCGCCGGCTGCGCACCCGTGCCCATCCCGCGCAGCGAGTTCGCCAGTCCGGCTGGCGCGCACCCAAGGCGGCCCGGGCGCAGCGCCTCCCGCAACTCAGCGGACTGCGTGGCGAACAGCGGGATCGCCTCCCAGTACCGGACGAACGCGTCGACACCCTCGCGCTCGATGCGCTCGGCCAGAGCCTCGTCCGCCTGCATGCGCGCCTGACGCTCCTCGGGCGTCGCGAGGCCGGGGCTCCCGCTCTCGAGCACGAGCGCTGACACCGCGTCGGGACGCCGCGCGGCCACCTGAAGCGCGGTCCGTGCCCCCATCGAGTAGCCGAACCAGGCGGCCCGTTCGTACCCGGCGAGGCGCACCGCGTGGACCAGGTCATCCACCGCCCGCTCCATGACGTAGCGATCGAGCGACGCCGGCGCGTCTGACTTCCCGTGGCCCACGATGTCGAGAGCGACCGTCGTGAATTCCGGCTCCAGCGCCGCTGCGGTCGCGCCCCAGCCGGCCGCGGAGCCTGTGAAGCCGTGCAACAGCACGACCGGCGGCCCCTCTCCGCGTACCTCGACGTTCAGCCACAGCCCGCCAACATCGACGCGCGTCACGACAGCACGCCCGCGGCTCGTGAGGCCTCGAGCGAGGCGCGCACTGCCTTCGCGACGTGGGCCCACACCTGACGGTGCAGTACCACGTTCCGCGTACGTTCGGTCCGTAACTCGAGGACGGTCAGGCCCTTCCGCGCCATTGCGGCCCGGAGTTGCGGCTCCCAGCCACGGCTCGCCTCGATCGATTCGAACCGCCCGCCGTGCATCTCGACCGCGCCCCGGAACTCGAGGCCGTGCGGCGTGCCGAACCACTCTTCGAACTGATCGGGCGCGGCTTCAGTCTGCGAGAGGAAGTGGAAGATGCCACCGCCGTCGTTGTTCACGAGCAGGACCGTGAGCGACAGGCCGTGGCGCTTCAGCGCCCACAGTCCGTTGAGGTCATGGAAGAACGACAGGTCGCCGATCGTCAGCACGACCGGCCCCGCCCCTGCGGCAGCCGCGCCGGCCGCCGTGGAGACCACGCCGTCGATGCCGGACGCGCCACGCGTCCCCACTACGCGCACGTCGCGCGACACGAGCGGAAAGAACGCGTCCATGTCACGCACCGGCATCGAGTTGCCGACCACGAGCGTGGAGCCTGCCGGGAGCGCCGAGGCAAGCTCGACCGGCACGCGTCCCTCGAACGGCTCGTCGATCGCATCGACGGCCTCGCGCAGCGCAAGCCGCGTCGCACGGTTCGCGCTCATCCAGAGGTCCAGCCAGTCCTGATCCGGCGGCGGCGCCGCGCCACGCATCGGATCGTCCGCTGCGCCGGTGCCGACCGTCGGCCTCCGCCGCGCCATCGCGGCGCCGAGGTGTGCGCAGAATGCTGCCGCATCGGCCTGCACGTAGATGGAGCCGCTCGCGTCCGCGTCTCGCCACCCGCCCGCGACGTCCACGATCACCTGGGTCGCGTCGCTCAGGCCGGCCATGTACTGCATGAGCGGCTTCGAGGTCGGCATCGCGCCGAAGCGGATCACGACCTCCGGCTGCGCGGCTCGCACGAACTCCGGCACGCGCAGCAGCGCCTCGTACGCCTCGACGATGTGTCTCTGCCGGTGCCGTCCGGCGCGCAGGCCGGACAGCGGGTCAGCCAGCACCGGCCACCCCAGCACCCGCGCAAGGTCCGCGATCCCCTCGGCTGGCAGTCCGTAGGCTTCCGGACCGCAGACGATGACGCCGCGCCCGAGGCAGAGCGGGATCAGGCGAGCCAGCGCGTCCGTCGAGGGCCGCGCTGCCTCGGGCCGCATGACCGTGAGCTCGTCGCCACCTGGCAGTGGCAACGGCGGCGACGCATCGAGCAAAGGCTCACGAAACGGCACGTTCACGTGCACGGGGCCGGATGGCGACGCCTCCGCGGCCGCGACGGCCCGCGCCGCGACGGCCGCGGCGTGGCGCAGCAATGCGTCGCTCCGGTCCGCGATCGGCATCGTCGCGTTCCATTTCACGTGCGTCCCGAACAACCGGCCCTGGTCAATCGTCTGGTTGGCGCCCACGTCGTAGAGCTCGGGCGGTCGGTCCGCCGTCAGCACGACCAGCGGCACCCGCGAGAGGTACGCCTCGACGACCGCCGGCATGAAGTTCGCCGCCGCGGTCCCGGACGTGCACACAAGCGCCACCGGTGCACGCAGCTGGCGCGCCAGTCCGAGCGCGAAGTACCCCGCCGATCGCTCATCGAGGTGCAACCACGAGCGGAACCCTTCGTCGCGCGCGAACGCCAGCGTCAGCGGCGTCGACCGCGACCCGGGAGCAATCACGACGTGCTGCACGCCGCTGCGCCGCAACTGCCGAGTGAACACGCGGACGGCCTGTTCAGCCACAGCGGCGGAGGACGCGGTCATCGCCGGCTCACCTGCTCGGCGGACTGCCGCCGGCGAGCGCGGCGCTCAAGGGCGCGAACTTCCATTCGATCTCGGCGAGCTCAGCCTCGGGCTCGGAGTCGCCCATGATGCCCGCCCCCGCGAACAACCACGCCCGCTCCCCACGCACCAGCGCCGAGCGCAGCGCGGCCGCGAACTCGCCTTCGCCTGCGGCGTCGATCCACCCGACCAGCCCCGCGTACCACCCGCGGTCGAACGTCTCGTGGCTGCGGATGACCTCGATCGCGGTCTCCGTCGGCCAGCCGCACACGGCTGGCCGCGGATGCAGCCGTCCCACGAGTTCGAGGATGTCGACGCCCGCGAGCGCACGACCGGACACATCCGTCGCCAGGTGCTGGATGTTCGGCAGCCGGAGCAACTCCGGCTCCTCGGCCGCCTCGAGGTCGCTCGTGACCGGCCGCAGGTCTTCACGCAGCGCGCGTACCACGATCTCGTGCTCCACCCGGTTCTTCTGGCTGCCCAGCAACTCGCGGCCGAGTCGCTCGTCTGCGGCCTCGTCCTCACCCCGCGGTGCCGACCCGGCGAGCCCCAGCGCTGAGACGACGCCCTGGCGCAGACTGACCAGCAATTCGGGCGTCGCGCCCAGGAACGTCCCGCCCGCGGTGCTCATCGTGAACAGGTGACAGTGCGGGTAGCCTTCGCGCAGCCGCCCCAGCGCGGCCCCGATGTCCAGCGGCCCGCTCGACGCGATCTCGCGGCTGGATGCCAGGACCACTTTCTCGTACTGGCCGTCCCGGATGCCGGCCGCCACCTCCGCCACGCTCTTGAGCCATGCCTCGCGGTCGATCTCGAGTGCCACACGCACGTCCGCTGGACAGCGCGCGCTCGCCCCGGCCGCTGCCTGCAGCAGCGCGCGCACCTCAGCCCCACCCACGCCCGGAGCGACCACCACGCCCGTGACGCCCCCGTCCCGCACGAAGAGCAGGCGAGGCAGGACCAGCGACCCGGGCGCGAACCCGCTCCAGGGCCCCCCGGGCGCCCCTCGCATGTCGAAGGCGAACCCGCCCAACAGGCGAGGCCGTAGCGCGGCTCCCGCCAGGTCGTCGCCGCCGCGCAGCAGCGCCGCGGCCCGTTCGCGCAGTTCCTGTGGACGCTCGCCAGGGCGAGCATCCACGCGTCCGGCCTCCCCCACGGCCACCAGTGACAGCCCGCGGTCAGGCCGCTCGTACGAGGCGACCACATGGTTCGCATCGAGGTCGCCGAGAAGGTCCGCAGGTTCGAACGACGGTGGCAGACGCACACCGATGAAACGGCCGTTGCCGGACCGCGCACGGGCCTCGGCTATCTGCGCCGCGACTTCCGGAAGTGCCGGTACCGTTACCACCGAGTCACTCGGACCTCTGGGACGCTGCCAGACACACCGAAATCGCGCGATGCATGCGCTCTCCTGGTGGCGCGGCAGCCGGTTGGACAGGTCCTCTAAGTATAGAGCCCGCGCCCGGACACGTTGTAGTCCGTCGCCCCTAACGACGGCGACGGCCGGCCCCCACCCCAAGCGCCTCGTGCAGCCGCCGTAGCTGCCAGGCAGCCTCGAGGTCACGCTCGTTGACCTCGTGCAGGTACTGCAGGAGCGTGACGCGGCCCCGGTACGGATGCTCGCCCGCCCGCTCCCACGCATCACTCCACTCCAGCGTCCACAGGAGCGATTCCCGCTCGGACACGAACTCCCACACGAGCTCGTCAATCGAGGCGTCCCGGAAGTCGCGCTCCCCCGGCGCGAGGTGGGCGCGACGCTCCTCGATGGGCGCGCCATCCCGCCGTACGATCGCCTCCACCGCACGCAGGTCCTCCCGCTCACTCTCGAGGAGGAAGCCCGCGACTTCCTTCGCGCACCAGTCGCGCTCGGACGGCCGCCACCGCAGCTCCTGCTCGTCCATGCTGGTGAGCAGTTCGTGGATCTCGTGCGGCACCTCGCGGAGCGCCTTCGTCAGCCAGCGCGCGTTCGACCCGTACTGCCGCGTCACGTAAGCCATCCGTCGGATCCTCGTCGGCGCGACTCGAGCGTGTCAACGCGGAACTGGCCGCGTCGTCACGGCCCGCCGTACGCGTTGACCCCCGCGGACGACCTCCCCTACGATCCGGCTCGCGTGAGCGCTGATTCCCTCCCCTACACCCTCCTGATACTGCTCGTCGAACTCGCCGTCGGGTCGCTCGTCGTGACCGTCCTCTTCGACAAACGCCGCATGGTTACCCGCGGTTATGTCCAGATGGGCGCGATGGTCGTCGTTCCCACGGCCCTCCTCGCGCTCCTCGTCGCGTTCGGTGTCCACGTCCGAAGCGAGATCGATGGCTATTTCTTCGCCACGGGGTGGTTCACCCCCTTCCGCTGGACGCTCGCCGCGTTCCTCGTGGTGGCGGCCGCCTACATGGTCGCCGCGTTCGCCGGCCGCCGAGACGTCGGCCTGGTCCTCGGAGCGGCCGGCATCGCCGTCGGCGTCGCCGTGCTCGTCCTGCTGGCCGGCCTCGTCGCGCCGCCCGCATGGTCCTACGCGGGGGTGTTCACGAGCATGGTTGCGGCAGCGCTTGCCCTCGGCGGATCGCTGATGGCCATGTCGTGGGGTCACTGGTATCTGACGAACTCGGGCCTGCCGAAAGAGCCGCTCGAGCAGATGTCACTGCTCGTCGTCGTGGTCGTCGGGATCCAGTTGCTGCTCGTGGTGGTTGGCGTGGTCGCCCCGGTCCGCGAGGAACCGCTGACGGAGTCCGCGTTCGGCGTCTCCCTCGGCGCCAACCCCGCCTTCTGGCTGCGGGTCGCCGTCGGCATCCTGTTCCCCCTCGTGCTCGCCTACCTCGCGTGGAAGGCCGCCGCCATTCGGGGCATGATGTCCGCCACTGGACTCCTCTACATCGCGACCGGCGCCGTCCTCGCCGGTGAAGTCCTCGCCCGCGGCCTCCTCTTTGCCACCGGAAACACGGTCTGAGGACGCCCCGGGCACCGCTGGCCATCACGTGGGTCGTAGAATAGAATCACCGCTTCCACACGGCGCCTGAGGGATTGGGGGGCTTTCCCTTGGTCGACCCTGGACCTCTGCCAATCCGTGGACGGTTCCCGCACGTATCACGTGTAGAGCGGCTCGAAGCCACCGACGACGCGTTGGTCGCCAGCCTCACCGCAGGCGACATCTCCGCCCTCGAAGTGCTGTACGACCGCTACTCGACACTCGTGTACTCGGTGAGCCTGCGCGTCCTCTACGATCGCCAGCTCGCCGAGGACGTGACGCAGGAGGTGTTTCTTCGTCTCTGGCGGCGGCCTCAATCCTTCGACCCGAGCCGCGGCAGACTACTCAGCTGGCTGATGTCCGTGACGCGCAACCGCGCGATCGACGAACGCCGCAAGCTGGCGCGCCGCATTCGCACCGAGGACACGGCCGACGACCCGCTGCCAGACCGGACCGACACCGACGGCCGGGACGATCCGCAGCTCGCGCTCGCCCTGTCCGAACTGCGCTGGAAGGTGCGCGCCGCCATGCAGAGCCTCCCACCGGCTCAGCGACAGGTCATCGAACTCGCCTACTTCAGCGGCCTCACACAGGTCGAGATCGCGGAGCGCACCGGCCTCCCACTCGGCACCGTGAAGACCCGCGTCCGCCTCGCGATGAACAAACTGCGAGGCGAGTTGAATGACTTCAAACAGGAGCCCGCACGATGACGCCCGAGGAGCGCGAGGAGCTACTGGCGGCCTACGCCCTCGGGACGCTGAGCGCCCCGGACGCCGCCGCCGTCGAGCAGCTGGTTCGCACCGACAGCGCCGCTGCCGCCGACCTCGAGGCGTACTACGAGATGGTCGACCTGATCGCCGTCAGCGCCCCGCTCCGGCGCGCCGACCCCTCGCTCCGAGAGCGCGTCCTCCGTGCTGCCCGCCGCGCCAGCCTCGCCGGCCCCGAGCGCGGCGGCTGGCTGCGCTCGTGGAGACCATTCGCCGCCACGGCAGCGGCCGTCGCGGCCGGCCTGGTGCTCATGTGGGGTATCAACCTCCAGCGCGCCATCGACCGCCAGGCGGACAACAACGCCACGCTCGCGGCGGTCGTCGAAGCCAGCGCGAAGCAGATCCAGCAGCTCGCCTCGGCAGGCGTCTCCATGCAGGCCTCCGAGGACCTGCGCCAGCAACTCCAGACGGCGGTCGCCGACCAGGAGGTTGTGATCGCCATCAACGCCGACCCTCGCGCCGAGATGTCCGACCTCGAAGCCACGTCCGCCGGACACGGCGCCAGCGCGCGCTTCCTCTGGAGCGCCGCCGCCGGCGCCGGAGTCCTCCTCGCTCGAACGCTCCCCGACCTGCCGCTCGACAGCGTCTACCAGGTCTGGGTTGACGACGGTGAGTCGCTCGTATCCGCCGGCACGTTCCTCCCCGACGAGCGCGGCGCCGCCCAGACGGTGGTGCGTCCCGCGACCAACATCGGACCGCCGCTCCGCGTGTCCGTCTCCGTCGTCCCTGCAGGCGGAGCGACGACCATCGGCCCCCTCGTCGTCCTGAGCGGCGCCGTCAGCCGTTAGGCGCGTCTTCGAGGCCAGGAGTTCGTCCCGCTGTCGAACCCACGCCCGTGCCCTTCCGTCATCCCCACTGCGGCTGAGGGCGATACTGGCAGTGCGCCCCGCCTACCGAAGGAGCATGCCATGACGCCCGTCGAACATCTGAACCCCCAAGGAATGCATCGCAACCCCGCCTTCAGCCAGGGCGTCGCCGTCTCAGGGCCGCACCGCACCGTCTACATCGGTGGTCAGAACGCAGTCGACGCGGCGGGCAACATCGTCGGCGACGACATCGAGACGCAGACGCGCCAGGTGTTCGTGAACCTCAAGCTGGCGCTCGCTGCCGCGGGCGCGGACCTGGGGCACATCGTGAAATGGAACGTCTATATCCTCGCGGGCCAGCCGCTCGCCCCGGGATTCGCCGTCGCCCGGGAAGAGTGGGGCACGAGGCCGAATCCGCCCGCGATCACCGGCCTGTTCGTGGCCGCCCTCGCCCACCCAGCCTTCCTCGTCGAGATGGACGCCATCGCCGTCGTCCCCGAGTAGACTGAGACGCGTCGTGAGACAGGCGAACGGGCCGCCCGAGAGGGCGGCCCGTTGCGTTGGACTTGCGGGCGGGACTAGATGCCGAGCTGCTGCGCCACCAGCTCGCGGTGGTGGTCGCCGTCGCCCCACGCCAGCTCAGAGCGCTTCTGGCGGCGGTAGAACAGCTGGATCTTGTAGTCCTTGGTGAAGCCGATACCACCGTGGATCTGCTGGCCGTGCGCAACGACGCGCCGAGTCGCCTCGGACGTCCACGCCTTCGCCATGTTCACGGCCATCTGCTGGTCGTCCTGGCCGGTGTTCAGCGACCAGGCCGCCTTGTACATGATGAATCGCGAGCCGTCCACGTCGGTGACCATGTCGGCGCACTTGTGCTGGATGGCCTGGAACGAGCCGATCGGGCGGCCGAACTGCACGCGCTCCTTGGCGTAGTCGACCGAGATCTCGAAGTCCATCTGCGCCAGGCCCACGAGGTACGCGCACTCGCCGACCGCGTAGCGGTTCAGGATCTCCTGCACCGCGCCCCAGCCCTGGCCGTCCTGGCCGAGGAGCTGACCCGTGGCGTTGTTCAGGACGACCTCGCACTGCTTGTCGCGCGCGATGGTGAGCAGCTGGCGGACCTGCACGCCCGACTGGTTCGTCGGGACGATGGCCAGCGTGACGCCGCTGCCCGAACGGGCCGCGACGACCATGTGGGTCGCGACGTTCGCGTCCGGCACGAACAGCTTCGTGCCATTGATGGTGACCTGGTCGCCGGACACCGTGGCCTGCGCCTGCACGCCCTGCTCGTCGAAGCGGGCGGACGGCTCGGTCAGCGCCAGCGTGAAGATGGCCTCGCCCGAGGCGATCTTCGGCAGGAACTCCTGCTTCTGCGCCTCAGAGCCGGCGGTCAGCAGCGGCACCACGCCGCCGAGGACGGTCGAAAGGAACGGGCCAGGGACCAGCGCACGCCCAAACTCCTCAAGCAGGACGCACAGGTCGAGGAAGTCGAGGCCAGCCCCGCCGTACTCCTCGGGGATCATCAGCCCCTGCCAGCCCTGCTCGGCCATCTTGCCCCAGAGCTGCGGCGAGTACCCCTGCGGGTCCTCTTCCATCTCGCGAACGTGCGACTCGGGGCACTCGTTCTCGAGGAACTCACGTGCTGCGTTCTTCAGCAGCTCCTGCGTCTCAGTCAGTCCCAGGTCCATCCTCACGTCCTTTCCACTAAGTCCTCTGTTCGCCCCGCCCAGGGGTCGGATGAGGGGACTCGCGATGCTGACCGTTATTCCCGCCCCTCTTTATACACATCGCGGGACTCCACGCCTAGATGCGCGACGACTATTTTTTCCCGGCCTCGTTATGATCAGCCGCCGTCCCCCACCCGCAGCACGATCTTCCCGAAGTTCGCGTTCGCCTCCATGCGCCGGTGCGCTTCCGCAACCTCCTCCAACGGATACACGGCATCGATGACCGACCCCAGCCGTCCCGAGGCGAATAACGGCAGCATTCGCCGTGCAAACTCTTGCGTCAGCGTCGCTTTCTCCTCCAGAGAACGCGATCGCAGCATCGTCCCGTGCACCCGCAGCCGCTTCGACATGAGCGCCCCGAGGTCCACCTCGAGCTTCGACCCGCTCATCGTCCCCACCAGCACCATCCGGCCCCGCGGAGCCAGCGACTGCAGGTTGCGCGCCCAGTACTCCGCCCCGATCACGTCGAGGATGACGTCGACGCCGCGCCCTCCGGTCCGCTCCGCGATGACCTCCGCGAAGTCGGCCGTCCGGTAGTTCACCCCCACGTCCAGCCCCAGCTCCGCGGCCTGCGCGAGCTTGTCGTCGCTGCCGGCTGTACCGAACGTCTCGCAACCCGCCGCCGAGGCCATCTGGATCGCCGCCGTGCCGACGCCGGACCCGGCCGCGTGCACGAGAAACCGCTCGCCGGGCTGCAGCCCGCACTGGAGGAACATCGCGTCGAAGGCCGTCAGAAACACCTCCGGAATCGACGCCGCTTGCTCGAACGTGAGCCCGTCCGGCACCGCCATGAGCATCCGCTCGTGTACCGCGACGCGCGAGGCGTACCCGCCGCCCCCGAGGAGCGCCATCACACGCTCCCCCGGCCGGAACGCGGTCACCCGCTCACCAACCTCGATCACTGTCCCCGCCATTTCGAGGCCCGGCACATCCCCGCGAATCCCGACCGGCACCGGATACCGACCGCGGCGTTGCAGCAGGTCGGCGCGGTTGAGCGCGCTCGCCTCCACGGCAACCAGCGCCTCCTCTGGGCCGGGGCGGGGGTCCTCGATCTCCTGGATAGCGAACACCTCGGGCCCGCCGGGGCTTGTAACGACCGCTGCGCGCATACTTCCTCCCGCAATCGCGCTCACGACAATGCGCCCGATGCTATCACGGGCTCTCGTGAGGACGGCTGTCCTCCCTCGCGGTGTACGATCGGGCTCTTGGTGTCCGACGCCAGAAGCCACGTGATCGCTGGAACAGGAGCCGCCGGCCGATGACCGACCTCCGTACGACTCGCCGCGTCGAGATCGAACGCCTGACGGCGCGCTGTGACCCGGCCGACCTCCCCTTTCACAGCACGCAGGACATTCACCCCCTGGACGCGGTCTTCGGCCAGGAGCGCGCCGTGCGCGCCATCGAGTTCGCGCTCGGCCTCGACGCGCTCGGCTACAACCTGTACGCCTCCGGCCCGGAAGGCATCGGCAAGGCAACGATCGTCGAGGCGTTCCTGCGCCAGCGCGCCCTGAGCCTGCCCACCCCGCCCGACTGGGTCTACGTCTACAACTTCCAGGACAACGACCGTCCCGTGGGCATCTCCCTTCCCCCGGGCGAGGGGCGCGCGTTCGCCGAGGCCACCGACCGCGCCGTTCACCTCGCCGCCGACGAGCTCCAGCGCGTCTTCGACTCCGACACCTACGCCCGCCAGCGCCAGGAGATCGGCCGCGAGTTGGACGCCAGGCGCACCACGCTCCTCGATGACCTGCGCGGGCAGGCCGAGCGCAAGGGCTTCGCGCTCTCGATGACCCCGTCCGGCATCACCTCCGCGCCCCTCATCAATGGCAAACCCCTCACCGACGAGGAGTACGAAGCCCTCCCGCAGGAGCAGAAGGATGGCATCCAGGAGGGGGCACGCCAGCTCGAGGAGATCGTCGGCGACGCGATGCTGTCGATGCGCTCCCTCGAGCGCGCGGCGCAGGACCAGCTGCAGCGGCTGGACGCCGAGGTCGCGACCGGCGCCGTCGCTGCCCACCTCTCGGACCTCGTCCAGCGCTGGGGCGAGAACCCGGAAGTCCGCCGCTTCCTGATCGACGTCAGCTCAGACCTCGTCCATGAGCAGGAGCGCCTGCGCGCCCAGGCGGCGCCGATGATGCCAGGCGCCCCCTCCCCTCAGCAGGCCCGCGAGGCAATCCTTGCCCGCTACGAGGTGAACGTCTTCGTATCGAGGGATCCGAACGCGGGCGCCCCGGTCGTCGTAGAGCGCCACCCGACCTACTACAACCTCATCGGCCGTATCGAGTACTTCGGGCAGTTCGGCACCATGACCACGAACCACCGCATGATCAAGCCGGGCTCGCTCGCGCTTGCGAGCGGCGGCTTCATGATCCTCCGCGTGCGCGACGTGCTGCAGAACCCGAACGCCTACGACGGCCTGAAGCGAGCGCTCGCGGCTGGCGCTATCGCCATCGAGACGTTGCCTGAGACGCTCGGTCTCGTCGCCACCAGCGGACTGCGCCCCGAGGCGATGCCGCTCAAGACGAAGGTCGCGCTGACCGGGGACGCCGCCCTCTTCTCCGCCCTCTATCGCCTCGACCCGGACTTCCGCGAGCTCTTCCGCGTGAAGGCCGACTTCGAGCCGGACTTCCCGCGCGACCGCGAGAACATGCTCGGGCTCGCCTCGGTCACGCGCGCCCAGTGCGACAGCGGCGGCATGCGCTGCGTCAGCGCCTCGGGCATGGCGCGCCTGATCGAGCACTCGTCGCGGCTCGCCGAGGATCAGCGCCGCCTCTCCGCCAATATCGGCGCGTTCACGGACCTCGTGCGGCAGTCCGAATTCTGGGCCGCGCAGGACGGCTCGGCCATGATCGAGGCGAAGCACGTCGAACGCGCCCTCGAGGAGTTGGAGTACCGCTCCTCCCTCCTCCGCGACCGCATTCAGATGATGATCGACAATGGCACGCTGTTCATCGACACGGCTGGCGAGGCCGTCGGCCAGATCAACGCCCTCTCCGTCTACGACCTCGGTGACACGGTCTTCGGACGCCCCTCGCGCATCACCTGCGTCACCGCCGCCGGTCGCGGCACCATCGTGAACGTGGAGCGCGAGGCTGACATGGCCGGCCGCATCCACAACAAGGGCTTCATGATCCTCCGTGGCTTCCTGGCCGACCGCTTCGGACAGGAGAACGCGCTCTCCCTGCACGCGAGCCTGACCTTCGAACAGCTCTACGGCGACATCGATGGCGACTCCGCATCCTCCACCGAGGTCTACGCCATCCTCTCGGCGCTCTCCGGCGTCCCGATCTCGCAGTCGATCGCCGTCACGGGCTCCGTGAACCAGCGCGGTGAGATCCAGCCCATCGGCGGCGCCACGCACAAGATCGAGGGCTTCTACGAGGTCTGCCGCGCGCGCGGCCTCGATGGCACCCAGGGCGTGATGATTCCCGCCGCCAACGTCCCCAACGTGGTCCTGCGCCCCGAGGTCGCCGCCGCCATCGAGCAGGGCCAGTTCCACGTCTGGTCGGTCAAAACCATCGAGCAGGGCATCGAAATCCTCACCGGGGTCGCCGCCGGCACCCGCGATGGGGACGGCCGCTACCCGGAGGGCACCGTCTTCCGCCGCGTCGAGGATCGCCTCGACGCCTATTACCACGCGCTCGAGCGCCATCGCGACGCCGGCCTGATCGAGCAGCCCCGGTTCACGGCGCCCGAAGCGCCGGAACCCCAGCCGCCGGGCACTCCGCCCGAGCCGCCCCCGCCGCCACCGATTCAGGTATGACGGACCGCCCGGTCACGACCCTCGACTTCGACGGCGTCATCTGCCGCCCGATCCTCGGCTGGAATATCGGCATCAGCCGCCACTTCGTCGACCCCGACGCCGCTCCCGTGCCGGCGCGCGTGCCGCCCCGCTGGTTCTCGCGGCCGGCCGACTACCTCCGCTTCAATTTCCGCCGCCCGCTTCCCGGCGTCGATGCGGCGCTCGAGGAGCTCCATGCGCTCCGCGAGGTCGTCATCCTCACCGGCCGCCGTACTGATCCTCGAGGGTGGCTCCACCGCCACGGCCTAGACCGGCACGTCGATCGCATCGTCGTCAACGACACCGGCCTCCGCAGCGCGCACTTCAAGCTGCGCATGGTCGCGCACCTCGAGGCGTCCGAGCACGTCGATGACGACGGCCGTACCGCCCAGCTGCTCGCCCAGCGCTCGACGACTCGCGTCTACCTGCGAGATTGGCCGCGCAACCGTGGCCTGCCGTTCACGGCGGGTGTGACCCGCGTCGCCGACCTCGGCGACTTCGTCCGCCGGATACGCTCGGCAGCCCAGGCCACAACGCAGCCCACCGATCGGAGTCCGTGATGCCGCGTCCTCTGCTCACCGAGCGGCCCGAGTGGCTCGCGCTCCAGCGGCACTTCGAGCAGGTGCGAGACCTCCACCTGCGTGACCTGTTCGCCGCCGATCCCGACCGCGCGCGCCGCTTCACGGCCGAGGCCGAGGGCATCGTCCTCGACTACTCGAAACACCGCATCACCCCGGAAACCGTGCGCCTCCTCGTCGCGCTCGCCGAGGCGTGCGACCTCCGTGGACACATCGATGCGATGTTCCGCGGCGACGTGATCAACGTGACCGAGGAGCGCCCGGCTCTGCACGTAGCCCTGCGGACCCCCCCGGACGCGTCGATCGTCGTCGGCGGCGAGAATGTCGTCCCTGCCGTCCACAAGGTCCTCGACCGCATGTCTTCGTTCGCGAACCGCGTCCGCGACGGGTCGTGGCGAGGCCACACCGGCCGCCCCATCCGCAACGTCGTGAACATCGGCATCGGCGGCTCTGACCTCGGCCCGCGGATGGCGGTCGAGGCGCTGCGCCCGTACGCCGACCCCACCCTCACCGTCCGCTTCCTCTCGAACGTCGACGGCGCTGACTTCATCGAGGCAACGCGCGGCCTCGACCCCGCCGAGACGCTCTTCATCGTGTGCTCAAAGACGTTCACCACGCTCGAGACGATGACGAACGCGCGCACCGCGCGCGACTGGCTCCTCGCCGCCCTCGACGACCCGGCGGCGACGTCCAGACACTTCGTCGCCGTCTCCACCAACGAGACCGCGGTACGCGCTTTTGGCATCGACCCGGAGAACATGTTCGGCTTCTGGGACTGGGTCGGCGGGCGCTACTCGATGGACTCGGCCGTCGGGCTCTCGCTAATGCTCGCCATCGGCCCGGAACACTTCCGCGAACTGCTCGCGGGCTTCCACGCCGTGGACGAACACGTCCGGACCGCGCCCTTCGAGGCCAGCATCCCGGTGCTGATGGCATTGCTGACGCTCTGGTACAACAACTGCTTCGCCGCCGAGAGCTACGGAGTGATGCCCTACGCCGGGTACCTCGCCTCGTTCCCGGCGTACCTCCAGCAGCTCACCATGGAAAGCAACGGCAAGCGCGTCACCGTCGAGGGGCAGGCCGTCCCCTACCAGACCGGACCGGTCGTCTGGGGCGAGCCCGGCACGAACAGCCAGCACTCGTTCTTCCAGCTTCTGCATCAGGGCACGAAGCTCGTCCCCGTCGACTTCATCGGCTTCCGCCGCCCCGTCGAGGAGCTCGGTGACCATCACGACCTGCTCACGGCCAACCTCCTCGCGCAGGCCTCGGCGCTCGCCTTCGGGCGCACGGCGGAGCAGCTCCGCGAGCGCGGCATCCCCGACCGCCTCGTCCTCCATCAGGTCAGCGACGGCAACCGCCCGTCATCGGTCCTGCTCCTCGACCAGCTCACCCCGGCGTCGCTCGGCAAGCTCGTGGCCCTGTACGAGCACAGGGTGTACGTCGAGGGCGTCCTCTGGGGCATCGACTCGTTCGACCAGTGGGGCGTCGAGCTCGGCAAGGAGATCGCCGGCCAGATCCTCCCCGCCCTTCGAGGCGAGACGGACCTGCACGCCTGCGACAGCTCGACCGCCTCGCTCATCGCCCGCTTCCGGTCCGTGGACTAGCCGTCGGCGCTCGCCCCCGGCGCGGCTTCCACGATCTGCTACGATTCGTCCGCCTGTCGAGGTGATCCGTGCAGAGGCGGCGTGATGACCGAGCAGCTCACCGCGGACGGAGTGAACGGCCTCGTCGAGCTGGACGGCGACACCGTGCGCATCTGGGTGAAGGGCACCCTCTCCCTCGTCAACCCGGACATGATGCGCTGCAAGGAGATCTACCTCGGCGACATCGCCTCGATCCAGTACCGGGACGCCGGCCTCATCACCCACGGCTTCATCCAGTTCACCCACTTCGGCGGCGGCCCCCGAGCGCGCGTGGACGAGGCCGTCCGTGACGGCAACGCCGTCATGTTCCGCCGTCGCCAGCAACCCGACTTCGATGCTATCTACGACGCCATTGAGGACGCCCGCCGCGACCTCCGCTCCCGCATGGTCCGCCCGACCGACGCCACCCCCTGATACGATCGGCCCAGCCGCCCCCGTAGCTCAGTGGACAGAGCGCTGGACTTCTAATCCATCGGTCGGAGGTTCGAATCCTCCCGGGGGCGCCACCACGCCCCGCGCGATCATCGCTCAGCCGGCGACGCGGCGTGCCACGTCGTTGACCGCGCCCGGCAAGTCAGGTAAGTCCCGCTCGACCGCCCCGCCCGGCGTGAGGAAAAGGAACGTGCAGCGCGCCACCGGCCGCCCGAGCGCGCGCGCCACCGCGAGCGCGTAGGCAGCGCCCTGCGGAGCGTAGCGCTCGAGCGCCACCTCAATGCTCTCCTCCGCGCGAAGCGCGTCGGTCTTGTAGTCGACCACCACGAGCCCCTCGGCTGACTCGTAGAGCAGGTCGATGAACCCCTCCACGAGCACGCCGTCGATGGGCACCCCGACGTACACCTCCCGCCAGTAGCGCCCCGCGCTCAAAGCCGCGCGCACGGCGTTCGAGGCGAGCGCCGCGCCCGCCAGGCGCCCAACCTCGAGCGAACGCTGCGGGACACCCTCCGCTGCGGCCTGAGCGCGGGCCGTCGCCTCCAGCTCCGCGCCGCTGTCGAGGTCGATCGTCTGCAGCACGGAGTGCACCGCGCGCCCGATCGCCGTCCCGGCCCGGCCCGCCGCCACGGCGGCTCCTCCTCCGCCGGGGGCTCCTTCCGTAGATTCGGGTCATCGACGTCCGCCGCCGCGCGCGCGAGCGCCGTCGCGGAGACCGCGGCAAACGCGGAGCGCTCGGCGACCGCCTCCGCCCGGCGCTGCAGCCAGGCCTCGCGCTCGCCGGCGCCGTCGACCGCGGCGTCCGGTAACGTGCGCGACCTGGCGGTCGAGGCCATCGTGGCCTCGGACGGCACCCGCCAGAGCGCAGCGAACTCCCCCGCCCGCGCGAAGATGCGCGCCGCAACGCTCTTCGTATCGCTGACCGGGTGATGCACGCTTACGAGGAGATGGTCGCGCGCACGCGTCGCCGCGACATACAGCAGCCGCACGTGCTCCAGCCCATCGAGCTCCGCTTCCCGTTGTCGGAGCGCCACGAAGCCCCCGCTCGCGACTTCGCGCGAGAGCTGCAGCTCCGGACGGCCGTCGGTGGCCCACAGCACGGCAGGCGCCCGGTAGTTCGACTGCACGTTAAGGCCGCTCAGCAGCACGATCGGAAACTCCAGGCCCTTCGACGCGTGAATCGTCATGATGCGCACCGCGTCGTCGTCCGCCTCGGGCACAACGCTCTCCACCACGCTCGCGTCCTCGTCCGCCTGCTGCTGGGCCCAGGCAAGGAACTCGCGGAGCGTGCGCCCGCCCGCGTCCTCGAACCCGCGCGCCTGGTCGAGCACGAAGCGCAGGCGTTGCCAGCGCTCACGAGGACGCCGGTCCACCATCGCCAGCTCGAACAGCCGGCGCTCCCGGATCACCTGCTCCACGAGCGTGCTCACCGGCGTCCACCATCGCCGCTCATACGCGCCACGCAGCCACCCGAGTCCGGCAACCACCGGGTGCTCCACGGCGAGCGCAGCGGGCGGCTCCGACCGATGGTCCCAGCGCCCACCCGCGTCCGAGTACGCCAGCAGCTCGTCGTCCGCGCACGCGAAGGCCGGCGAGCGCAGCGAGGCCACCAGCGCGACCTCATCCGTCGGGTCGTCGATGGCCCCCAGGATCGCGAGCAGTTCCCGCACCTCCTGCGTCCCGTACACAAGCGACCGGCTCTCCAGCCGATACGGGATGTCCTGCGCCTCCAGCGCTTCCAGGAGATGCGGCAGCGCCGTGCGGCTCGGCAGCAGGATCGCCACGTCCTGGTAGCGCGCGGCGCGGTAGTGCTCGGCGCCGTCACGGTCGCGATAGTCGAGGACGCGCCGTCCCTCGGCCTTGGTCGCCACGAGCGCCCGTGCGATCTCGGATGCCTCCGCCTCGCGCACCGCCCCGAGGCTGTCGTCGCGTGGCCCGCCGAGCAGCGTGACCGTGACCTCCTCAGGATGCGGAGCGCGCGTCGCGTGCAGCGCGACGTACGCGGCCTGGCCCTCCGGCGGCGGCTCGTCGATCAGTCGCCCAAAGAGCGCGTTCACCCACTCAATCACCGCCGGCACAGAGCGGAAGTTCTGCGTAAGGTGCAGCCGGTCGGCCCCGAATCGCTCCTGCACCGCCTGGTACAACTCGATGTCCGCGCGCCGGAACCGGTAGATCGACTGCTTCGGGTCGCCGACGAAGAACAGCCGTCCCGCCTCGGGCCGCGCCCCCTCCCAGTGCGCCGGCACGTCCGCGGACTCCGAGGCGAGCAGGAGCGCGATCTCCGTCTGCAGCGGATCCGTGTCCTGAAACTCGTCGATCAGCAGGTAGCGGAAGCGCGCGCGCAGGGCGCGCCGCACCTCGGCGTCGCCCAGCAGGCCGCGAGCGCGCACGAGCAGGTCGTGGAACTCGAGCCGCCCCTCGCGCCGCCGCGCCTCGGCGTACTCGATCACGAACGCGCGCAACGAGGCGTACAGCGGCGGGATCGTCGAGGCTGTCGCCGCCTCGATCAGCGCCCCACACCGCTCGTCCACGCCCGCGAGCGCATCGCGGATCTCCTTCGGCGCGACGCCGCGCCAGTTTCGCGCCTGACCGCTGCGCGCCCGCAGGCTGCGGCTCCTGAGCAGCCGCAGCACCTCGACCTCATCGTGTACCGCCCCTCGCAGCCGCTCCGTCCACGGCTCCAGCCGTTCGAGGTGAAGGTACAGGCCGTCGCGGTCGTCCACGCAGTGCGCACGTTCGGCGCAGATCGCCGACAGTTCGTTCACCAGCGGCGACACGTCGAAGTCCACCGGTGGGCCTGATGGTAGCTCGGCCTCCGGCCCTCCGAGGCGGTCCCAGTGCTCGTGCAGCGTCCGCGCCACGGCTCGCAGTCCGTCGGCGCCGACCCCGAGGGCGAACGCGCAACGCAGCGGCTGACGCAGGTCCGCGTCATCCAGCATCGCGTCGAAGTGCTCCAGCCAGCGCGCGCCGAACACGACCGTCGCCAGCGTGTCGTCGGAGACCTCGAACCCGGGCGGCAGCCCCGCTGCCAGCGGGTACAGCGACAGCAGCCGCGCCGCGAACGCGTGCAGCGTCTCGATCGCCGCTTCGTCGAGCGCACCGAGCGCGGCCGCGCAACGCGCACGCTCGTCCTGCGGCAACCCCTCGTCGATGGCGCCCGCCTCGAGGGAGACGAGCACACGGTCGCGTAACTCGACCGCCGCCGCTTCCGTGAAGGTGATCGCCGCCACCTGCTCGATCGGCGCGCGTCCCGTCGCGACGAGCCGCACGATCCGCCCCACGAGCGCGCTCGTCTTGCCGGTGCCCGCCCCCGCCTCGACGAACAGCGTCGTATCGAGGTCATCACGAATGCGGTCGCGCGCCGCCTGGTCAACTGGCGCCGCTGCCCTCACGTCGCGTCGCCTTCGATGAGCGCGAGGTACCCCGCGAGGCCGGCATCGCTTCGTTTGTGCTCCCACGCGCGCGCACGGTCGGCCGGGCACACAGGCTCGAACGGGCAGTAGCTGCAGTGCTCGTAGCCGCGATGCGTGAGTGTCCCCGGATTCGCGACGAACACTCCACCCGCGATGCCGGCCGTAATGGCCCCCAGCACCCCGAGGAAACGCGCCTGCCGGGCCCCGTCCAGCTCGTAGCCGTGCATCCCGAACGTGCCCCGCTCCGTGACGAACCAGTAGTGGCTCTCCACCCGTTCGACCGCTGGTCCGCCCTCGGACGCCCGCGCGGCGAGCGCGTAAATCGGCAGCTGGAGCAGGCGTCCGCCGTGCACCGGGTCCGTCGGGAGCGCCTTGTGCCCGTCACGCACGTACCCCGTCTTGTAGTCGATCACGACAAGCGTGCGGCCATCCGGCGACCGGTCGACCCGGTCGATCCGCCCGCGCAGACGCACCGTCCGCCCGTCCGCGACCGCGACATCGATCCCCGCGGCGCCATCGAGGCCGAACGGGCGCTCGCTCCCCACCTGCACCGTCCCGAGCCGCTCGCGTAGCGCCTCGTCCTCGTCCAGAAACCGGTCGAGGTCGCGGAGGATGCCCGCGCGCTCCCGCTCCCACAGCAGCGGACGCCCCGCGACCCCATCCCGCTCGGCGCCGGCGCACTCCTCCTCGGCGATACGCATCAACAGCGAACGCTCCTCCGCGGACCACCGCTCGTCGGGCGAGCGGCGCGGTGGCGCCGCGTGGAAGAAGCGGTCGAGCACGCCGTGGATCAGCGAGCCCTTCTCCAGCGCTGAGATCACCAGCACGTCTTCGGGCTCCTCCCGCTCCGCGACCCCCAAGAGATGTCCGACGAAGAAACGGAACGGGCACTCCGCCCAGCTCTGGAGCGCCGTCGGGGAGAGCGCGCGCTCCCCCTCGAGCGGCGAGCGCGCGCCCGCTCCGGGCAACCGGCCGTCCCAGCGCGTCCAGGCGGCAGAGCGGCGCGCCCGCTGCAGTGCGTACCCTCCGCCCAGCGCTCCCTCGGAGGCGGCCAGGTAGTGACGCGTCACATCGCGGCCCGCCGCGCGGTACCGGTGCAGGCTGCGCAGGTCATACTCCTGCGGCCCGGCGAGACCGCCCGCACTCCCGATCGAGGATTCGAACGAAGCCACCTGCTCGAACCACGCCGCCCCGCGCCACCCCTCGAGCTGAGAGGCGAAGACGCGCTCGCCCGCCAGCGCGCTCGCACTCTCCAGCAGCCACCGGCCAGGTAATCGGGCGCGCTGCCCGCGCAACTCCGCACGCGGGAAGAGCAGCACCCGCTCGGGCGCCGTCGACAGCGCCGCCAGGTAGTCGCGCCGCTCGCGCCGCCCCCGCGCCGCACGACCCTCGACGCCCGCGCGACGCCGGAGCTCATCGGGCAGCAGCGGGTCCTCGCGCTGCGCGGGCGGCATCCCCCCCTCGCTGTTGCCTGGGACCAGCACGAGGTCGAAATCGAGTCCCGCCGCGTCCGCCAGGCGGCCCACGAACACGCCCCGCCCGAACTGACCGCGACGGCCCGTCGGACGCTCCAGTTCTCGTTCGACTGCATCGAGGAACCGCCCGCCGTCGGCATGACCCAGTTCGTCCAGGCCACCCAGTCCGTCGATGGCTTCGGTGACGGCCCGCAACGCCTCGACCTCTGCCTCAGGCCACCCCCCGGTCCGTGCCTCTCCTCCGAGGTAGCGCGCCAGCGCGTCACTCGTCCAGCCGGCGAACGCGGACCACGCCGCCTGCCCCGCCGGCGCCGCATCCACACGCTCCACGAGCTCATCCATGAACTCGATCAGTCGCCCGGTCTCGTCCAGCTCCCGCTCGACCCGGCGCATCCGCCACACGCGGTCGTGGTCCTCATCCGCCTCGCTCGCCAGTTCTTCGCGCTCGCGCGCCACGCGGTTGCGATAGCGGCCGAGGCGCTCACGCCACTGCCCGGCCCCGCGCACCACACCGGCCGCGCGCGCAATCTCCTCCCCGCGATGCGACGGCGCCGGCCCCCCGTCTTGACGGTCCAGGATTGGCGCGGCGTTCAACCAGCCCGTCACGGCCAGGCGCTCGAAACGCTGCTCACGCAGCCGGAGCAGGCCCACCAACGTACGGCCCGCGACCGTCTGCCCCAGCGTCCGAGCGGAAGGGCCATTCCACGGCAGCCCCGCCGCGTCCAGCTGCTCCACCGCAATGCGCGCGTACGGGTCGGCGTGGCGATACAGGATCGCCATGCGGAACAGCGGCGTCCCCTCGAGCAGCCGCGTATGGATCCGCCGCAGCGCCTCACGTACTTCTTCCTCGGGGTCGGTCGCCTGCACGATGCGCGTCGCGACGGGCTCAGGCGGTGGCGTCGCCAGCAGGTCGACGCCCCACGCCTCGAGCAGTGGCGCATCGATGGCGGCGTCGCCGCTCAGTCCGAGCATCACCGCCACCTCGGTGGCGTCCGCCAGCGCGTCGATCAGCCCTCGTTGCGCCGGCGTGACCTCCGCGGGCAGGTACACCGCCAGCGCCCCGATCGCGGCCGCCGCCTCGGGCCGCTCCACCGCGTCGCTCGCTGCCCTCGCCAGGTCGTCCTCCGAGTAGAAGCCCGCGACACGCGCCCGATAGTCGCGATGGAGCGCGATGAGCGCCCGCTGCAGCTCCCCGCCCTCGGCCGCCAACGTCGCCCGTTCCTCCTCCCCCGCGCGGTCGAGTTCGCCGAAGAGGCCGTGGATGCGGGCGAGCGTACTCGCGGTGAGCGAGACGCCGGCGAGTGGCCCGGGGGTTCCTTCCATCGCCGCGCGCACCGCCTCGATGCGATATCCGGGCGTGAGCGGACGCAGGCCTCGCGCGGCCAGCGGCGGCGCGCCGAGGAGTTCCGCCACGCGCGCGAGCACCATGAAGCGCACGTTCAGCAGGCCCGGAGCGCCCTCCTGCAGTCCCTCGGCAGCCAGCGCGCGGCGCAGCGCGAGTCCCGCATAGTTCGACGGCACCGCGACCGTCACGGGCGCGAGCGGGTCTTCCGCCTTCGCGGCGGCCAGGAACTCGCGCAGGGCGCTCCGCGACGCCGCCCCGTACGGCGCGGCCGTGCAGCTCAGTCCCACGTCCCGCGCTCCCCCCCGACGCCTTCGGCTCCCAGACCGCAGCAATATGACTTGTCTGGGCCGCCCGTCAACTGGCCGCGTCTTCGTCCCATAGGCGGCTCACGCTACACTCGACTGACGGATGATGGACGGGCAGCCCGCCATCGCGCGCGGCAAGCCCGGGCGCACCCGGAAGCACAGCGCGATGACGAGGTTAATCGACCATTAACCCGCCACCGCTAGCATCGGAGCACACGCAGGGACGCAACGACCCCGCAATCCGACGGAGGACCAGCCATGCCACGACAACCGCTCGAGCAGATGCTCCGCCTCCATGGCAAGACCGTCCTGGTGACCGGCGGCGCCATGGGGATCGGCCGCGGCATCGCGGAGCGCTTCGCCGAAGCCGGCGCCTCGGTCGTGATCGCCGACATCGATGCCGGCGCCGGTCAGGCCGCCGCCACTGACATCGGCGCCACCTTCGTGCAGGCGGACATGTCGGACGTGCCCAGCCTCCATAGCCTCGTCGCCGCCCTCGATGCCCGCGGCGGCGCCGATATCCTTGTCAACAACGCCGGCATCTACCCGTTTCGCCCGGCCCTCGAGATGACCGTCGAGGACTGGGACCGCGTGATGGCGGTCAACCTGCGCGGCCTCTTCGTCCTCACCCAGGCCTTCGCGAACGCCGCGGTCCAGCGCGGCGCGCCGGCCACCGTCGTCAACATCGGCTCCATCGACTCGTTCCACCCGTCCAACCCGGGGCTCGCCGCCTATGACGCCTCCAAGGGCGGCCTCTTGATGCTCACCCGCAGCCTCGCGCTCGAACTCGCGCCGCACGGCATTCGCATCAACCTCATCGCCCCGGGGGGCATCACCACCGAGGGCGTACAGGCCGCGCAGGGCAGCATCCCGTCAGACCTCCTGAACCAGTTCCTCGCGCGGGTCCCCCTCGGTCGCTGGGGCGAGCCCGATGACATCGCCCTCATGACGCTCGTCCTCGCCACGCCGCTCAGCGCCTACGTCACCGGCGCCGCATTCGTCGTCGACGGCGGACGCCTGCTCACCTGAGCTGAGCATCGATGACACCCGCGCGGCGGACATCGAACCCGCCCGAACCCGCTACGCCCGCGTCACCTGGCGCTCCGCCAGCGGCCGCAAGAACTCACGGGCCATGCCCAGCGACTCATCCGTCATCCGCATCGAGGTCCGCGCGTCCGTGACCGTCCCCATCAGCGCACGGATCGCGTCGATGTTCTCCGGCACCACGATCGCCTCGTTGTCCACCTCGTACGTGTAGTACAGCTCCCGGCCGGACACGGAGAGGATGTCCTCCCACAGCGCGACTTCCCACATGTCGCCGCGGGGCCGCCCCAGGTCGCGCATCAGCTCCTGGGTGCTGTTCAACGCCACGATCCCGTCGGACTCCCGCACGAAGGCGATCCGGGGCGCCCTCCGGAACGCCTCCACTACCTCGTCGCGCGTCGCGTCACGCGTCATCTCCACGAACCAGTAGTGCAGGTGCCCGTGCGTGTGCGCCGCCTTCACAGCCATCGTCACGACATCGAGGTCCGGCAGGACGTCCTTCGCGTCCGGGCCCTGGTGGCTTGGGATGTGTCGCTCCGGCACCAGCGTGTCCATGATGCCCGACTCGTGCGACTCCCACGGGTCGGTCGCGCGACGGATGAGGACGCCCCGCGCACGCGCCAGCAGCCCCGCCTCCCGTAGCGCGCCCAGCGTCCGCACCACGCTCGTCGTGTTGCACGACACCACACGCGTCATCTCGCGTCCCAGCGCCTCGGCGTAGTTCGTCTGCGCGACGAATGAGTGCCCGGCGAACGCGTGCGCCTCGCCACCCTGCACGATCACCTTCACCCCCGCCGCCCGGTATCGAGGCAGGTTCGCCGCCGGCACGCCCTTAGGCGTGCAGTCCACCACCACGTCCGCCTGCGCCAGCAGGTCGTCGAGCGTCCCCGCCGGTTCAATCCCGGCCGACCGAAAATCCTCGATCAGCTCTGCATCGGACACGAACAACGGAAGCCCGCGCACGACCCCGGACTCGATCCGGTAGTCAGGGCGGCGGTCGCTCACGCCCACCAGTTCCATGTCTGGCTGGAGCCGAACCGCGTCCGCGACCCGCTTGCCGATGACCCCGTATCCGTTGACGGCGACCCTGATCTGCTCCGGCATGGCTACCACCTTTCCCGGTTCGGTGCTGGGACCCTAGGCGACAGGCCAGGACGCGAGCGCGCGCAACTCAGTCCGCTTCTTGAACTGGTGCGCTTCCATCCGTCGCAGCACGTCGTCCAGCATCCCGATTGCGTCCGCGAGGTGCGGACCCTGGTTCAACATCACGCACTCCGCGCGTTCGGCCGCCGCCGCGTCGGTGACTTCGGAACGCGTCGGCACACCCGTCGAGCGGCGCAGCCGCCTCGTTCCCCATACCATCGAGTGTACGGACAGGCCGTTAACGCCAGATCAACATCCGCCCGCGCGCCCGAAGGGAGACGCGTCCTGGAGCTCTACCTCGTCCGCCACGCCGTCGCGATGGAGCGCGACCCGGTCGTCTGGCCAGTCGATGCCGGCCGCCCCCTCACCACCCAGGGCGCCGCTCGCTTCCGGCGCGCGGCCCGCGGCCTGCGCCTCCTCGTGCCTCACGTCGACCGCGTTCTGAGTAGTCCGTACGCCCGTGCGTGGGCCACCGCGCGCATCCTGCACGAGGAAACAGGCTGGCCCGAGCCCGAGTCCTGCCTCCCACTCACGAGCCCCGACTACGAGGGCGTGCTCGCCGCCATCGCGAAACGTCCGGGGCTGCGCGCGGTCGGACTCGTCGGCCACGAGCCGCACCTCAGCGGCCTCGCGGCATGGCTCCTCGCCGGCGCTGGCCCACCCGTGACGATCGAGATGAAGAAGGGCGCCGTCGCCCACATCGAGGTCGGTGCGCCCACTCCCGGCACCGCCGCCGTACTGCGCTGGCTGCTCCCGCCCCGCGTCCTGCGCCGGCTGGCCTGACCGGACGGGTGCCCGCGCGGTGCGCGCCGCCCGCCCGTGCAGGGACTCCCAGATGATCCGCTTCGTGACGTGCTGTCACCGCACGGGTTCTGAGGTAACATTACCGCCGTTATCGATGACGCGGCATGCGCCGTCGGCTGGTATGTTCAGGCAGCCGTTATGCCGGAGGCGTCGGTTGGACGTCACCCGTAATGGTGGAGGGGGACCCGACAGTGTCCGCTCCCGACGACAGGGGAGGGCCTCAGCCGATGCTCGTCGGCCCGGCGTCGCTTACGGCCTGCGCCCGCTCAACCGACTGCGCCGCCTCGACACTCGACCGAACGATGACCCGTGACGTGGAAGGAGGCTGACTGGGAAATCCCATCCTGCTCATCCGTCGACGATAGTTTGGAGAATCGATTTGCCGAAACAGTCACCGATCCCTGACGCGCTGGACAAGCCGTTCTACGACGCCTGCAACGAGGACAAGCTCGTCATCCAGTACTGCCCCGCCTGCAGCAGGTACCAGTTCCCGCCGCGGGCCGCCTGCGGAGGCTGCCTCAACCCAGGCATCGAGTGGAGGCAGGTCAGCGGCCGCGGACGGATTCAGAGCCGCGTCGTCGTCTACGACACACCCGTGTCGGTACTCATCCCGGACCAGCCCTTCAACGTCGCCACGATCGCCCTGGAGGAAGAGCCTGAGGTCATCATGTTCTCCCACCTCCCCGGCACTCCGGTCGAGCAGGTGCCGATCGGCGCCCAGGTCGAAGTGATCTTCGAAACGACGCCGGCCACCGGCCAGAAGATTCCCGAGTGGAGGGTCGTGAGCTAGCCCGCGGGCGCACTCGCACCAGACAGGGACACCGAAAGGACAACTAATGGCATCGCACCCGATGACCCCCAACGCGTGGCACCGCAACCGCGAAGGCCTCGGCACCTGGCACGGCCGCGGCAAGGTGGCCGCCACCGGCGTCGGCACCTCGCCCACCGCGCGCCGTTGGGACGAGAAGCCCGAGACCAGCATGGGCGCCCTCACCCTCATCGCCATCAGGCGGGCGATCGAGGATGCAGGCATCTCGCCCTCCGAGATCGACGGCATCGTCATCACCCCAGAGTCCACGACCGGCGTCAGCAACGACCCCAACACCCCGCCCCCGGAAGGCTGGGACCAGGTCTTCAAGATGGTCGATTTCCCCCAGGCCGGCATCACCCGCGGGGACATCGACTGGATCCTCGTGAACATGCCTGAGCTGACCAACGTTCAGTTCAAGATGGAAGGCCGCGGATGCATGTCCGTGTCCTTCACCACAGCCGCTGAGGCCGTCGCGCGGGGTCTCACCCACACCTGCCTCGTCATCCGTGGCTGGCACAACCTCGCCGGCCGCTATTACGTCGGCCAGGGAGCTGCCGCGAGCGACACGCTCTCCGGGCCCCAGAAGTACGGTGGCCTCTGGGGCGCCCCGGCGTGTGCCGGGACGGCCTTCATCTTCGAGGAGTACTGCAACAAGTACGGCAAGAACCACGACATGATGGCGCCGTTCATCGTGGAGCAGCGCAAGAACGGCCTCATGAACCCGGACGGGTTCTACAGCCAGCACCGCCCCGAGATGATCACCGTCGAGGACTACCTCGCTGGTCGCTGGATCGCCAAGCCGGCCAACATCTACGACAACGACCTGCCGATGCAGGCCGCCCTCGCCGTCATCATGACCACCGCGGAGCGCGCCAAGGACCACAAGCCGCCCCCCGCCTACGTGCTCACTCACGCCCAGACCCGGCCCGAGAGCCAGGGCGTCACGCCCACCCTCGAGTCCTGGGAGCGCCTGAGCGACAAGATGGGTCGCATGCTCTACGAAGGCGCCGGCATCGGCCCCGATGACCTCGACTTCGAGAACATGTACGACGGCTTCACCCTCTTCCACCAGTTCCACCTGGAGGGTCTCCGCTTCGGCGCCAACGGCGAGAAAGGCCGTGGCTACGCGCTCGACCTCTACCAGGAGGACATCAGCATCACCGGCCCGAACCCCGTGTCGCCCAGCGGCGGCAACAACGGCAACGGCCGCACCCGCTGGTGGAACCACCGCGACAGCATCCTGCAGATCCAGGGGCGGTCGCCCTCCCAGATCTCGAAGCCGGCGAACTACGGTGTCTCCGGCGCGCACATGCCGCACATGTGCGACTCCCTGATCTGGGCCTCCAGCCCCGACTAGCCGCGCCCGCAACGCGCGTTCCAGACTGCGGGTCCCTCAGCCACTGGCGCGGGGGACCCGCAGTCCGCAATACTCACCGCACCGCAGACGCTTACGAGCGAAGGACGTTAGCTTGGCCATCCTCATCAGCTTCGACATCGACGGTACCCTCGAGTTCGGTGACCCGCCCGGCGGCATCACCGTCGAGATGGTGAAGCGCGCCCAGGACCTCGGCTTCCTCATCGGTAGCTGCTCCGACCGCTTCCCCTCCGCCCAGAAGTCGCTCTGGGACTCCCGCGACATCCAGGTCGACTTCGTCGCCGCCAAGCACATGCTCCCTGACATCAGGCAGCGCTTCGAGGCCGACATCTACGTCCACATCGGAGACCGCGATCTCGACCAGCAACTCGCGGAGCAGGCGGGCTTCCGCTTCCTCTGGGACCATGAAGGCGAGACCGAGCCCTGGCTCGAGTGGCTCAAGTAACCCGCCATCACCGCACAGTGACAGCACCTCGGGGGTCCGCATGCGCATCGGCCTGATTTCGGACACGCACATCCCCTCCTCCGGCGAAGCGCCCCCGGACGAGGTCATCGAGGCCTTTCGAGGCGTGGACCTCATCCTCCACGCCGGCCACGCCTACACCTCGCAGTGCATCGAGTGGCTCGAACGCATCGCGCCCGTGAAGTCCGCCGAGTCCTGGCTGCAGGGGATCAGCGAATCCCCCATGCGCACCAACACCCTGCAGGTCTTTGACTTCGAAGGCCATGTCGTCGGCATGACACACGAGCTCATCCTCAAGAGCCTCGGCGACGAGGTGCTGCCCGGCGCCATCGAGCGCTACTACCCCAAAGACGAGTCCATCGCGAAGGCGCTCGAGACCATCTTCGAGCGGCCCGTCGACATCGTCGTCTTCGGCTACACGCACCAGGCAATGATCGAGGAGCACGACGGCGTACTGCTCGTCAACCCGGGCAGCCCCAACCTCGTCCGCCAGGAACTCGGCCTGGGCACCGTCGCCATCCTCGAGCTCACGCCCGGGACACGCGAAGCCATCATCATCGACCTCGCGACGCTCGCCACGCCCGCCGGCGCGGGGTAAGCCACCCGCCCCCCCGGCGACGCGAGGCCCCTCAGGCCGGCCCCGAGGCGCACGCGGGCTCTCCAGCAGCCGCGCCGGCCGCGCCGGCCATTACACGACGGGACGAACGCGAGGGCCGACCGCACCAATGCCTGAGATCCACGCCAACGGCCTCCGCTTCAACACTCACCAGATCGGGTCGGGCGACCCCGTCGTCGTCCTCATCCACGGCCTCGTCGTCGACAACCTCTCGAGCTGGTACTTCAGCATCGCGCCCGCCCTCGCCGCCCGCTGCACCGTCCTCCTCTATGACCTGCGCGGCCACGGGGCCAGCGAACAGCCGCCCTCCGGCTACACCATCGAGGACATGGCGCTCGACCTGCGCGCCATCGTCGACGCCTCGGGCCTCGCCGGCCGCCCGCTCGTGCTCGCCGGCAACAGCACCGGCGGCCTCGTCGGCCTCCGCTTCGCCCTCCGCTACCCGGAGGCCGTCGCAAGCCTCGTCCTCATCGACGCCCACCTCGCGCAGTCCGATTTCGGGCGCCAGATGGCGACCACCCTCGAACTCGAGGGCGACGCCCGCGAGGAAAAAATACACGAACTCTTCGGCAACTGGGTGGACGGTCATACCGTGGACGGCGAGCCCGACGCCGACGTGCAGGCCACCATGCGCATGTTCCGCCGCATCGGGAAACGACGCAGGAATCCCCTCGCAACGCGCGCCCAGGAGCTGACGTCGAACACGTCCCTGGTCGTCGACCTCCGCGACACCCCGCAGACCGAGGACGCCGAGCTCCGCTCGCTCACCATGCCCGTGCTGGCCCTCTACGGCGAGCACTCCGACCTGCGCTCCGAGGGCGAGCGCGTCGCCGCCCTCATCCCGCGCTGCACCCTCGAACTCGTCCCCGGGGCGACGCATGGCCTCATCTGGCAGGCGACGACCATGCTCCGCCAGCGCCTCGTCGACTGGGTCGACGAACTCGACCTTACGGCACGACCGTGAAGCTCGCGCTCGCAGTCTTCACGCCATCCGTCGCCACGATCTGATAGGACCCGAGCGGGGTCTCAGCCGGGAGCGGCGGAATCGGCACCGGGCCGAACGAGCCCGTCGCTGAATCGAACGAACCCGAGCAGACATCCGGAGTGCAGTCCCCGCCGACCAGCGTGATGGTGATCGTGCTGCCGGGTGTAAACCCGGAACCGCCGACAAAGAGTATCCCGCCGGGCTTCACGGTGCTCGGAGACACGGACAATGAAGCGACCGTCGGGGCCTGGGTCGGCGTCGCCGTCGGCGAGGGTGTAGGTGTGGGAGTCGGCGCCTGCGTTGGCGTGGGCGTCGGCGCGGCGGTCGGAGTCGGCGTGGGCACGGGTGTCGAGGCGACCGTCGGCGCGGGTGTCGGCGGCGACGTCGGCACGGGCACAGGCGTCGTGCTCGTCGGCTGCGTCGAGGGGCCCGTCGGGCCGCTCGGAGATGTCTGGCCGCCCGTCGGCCCTGAGGGCGCCTGCGTCGGGTTCCCCGAGGGAGACGCCGTCGTCGGATTCGCCGCTGGCCCGCTGCCGCCCGAGGACGACCCGCTGCCGCTCGTCGACGCAGAGCCTCCCTGCGACGCCGTCCCCGTCTGCGGACCGCTCGCGCCCGAGGCACCCGAGGCGCCCGCTGTCGCCGTCCCCGTCTGAGTTGCAGTCGCCGACCCCGCTCGCGCCGTTGCGGTCGCCGTGCGGGTCGCTGTGGCGGTGCGAGTCTCCCTCGACGACGCCAGCGGCGAAGCCGAGGCGGCGACATCGCCGCCGGCATCGCCGTCCTCGCCGCCGCTGAACGCAAAGACCATCCCGCCAGCCGCAATGACCAGCACAAGGGCGCCAGCCCCCGCGATGATCCATCGGTTCCATTCAGGCAGGCGCGCTCGCAGGTCGCTCCACCACTCGCTCATCGGGTACCACCTCTCGATCTCGTTCCACGCGCCGTGACTGACACGGCCACGCGGACCGGCCTCACGCGGCCCCCGCCGTCCGTTCGGCAATGCGGTCGACCAGTTGCCCGACCGTCAGCGCGACAATTCCGTCCAGATCCATCTCACTGAGCCACCCCGCGAAGTCGATGTCCGTGCCGAACCGGCCCTGCACCTGCTCCGCCAGCGCGACGATCTCGATGCTCTCCAGCTCGAGGTCCTCCGCGAACGTGCTCTCCATCGTGATCGGAGCGGTCTGGATCCACTCCTCCTGCACCACCCCGCGGATGATCGTCGCGACCTCCTCGAGGATGGATTCCTTCGGCATACGGGACTCGATCATAGGACCGTCCAAGCAACTACATGCTGGCCGATACGCCGGGTGCGCACCCAGACGCCGTCAATCAGCATCTTCGTACCGTTGATCTCCTGCAGCGGCAGCGTCCGAGGCGAGCCCTGCAGGCCCGTCCCCCGCGCCTTGCCCGCCGCTTCCTTCGCCGACCAGAGCCGCGTCATCCACTCGTCCCGGTTGACCGCCGGGAGCATCGCAAGCTCCTCTGCCGTGAATGCGATCGATCCGAAGCTCTCCGTCCGCGGGACAATCCGTTCGATGTCGATGCCGGGGTCGGCGCCTTCGACGGCGTACGCGGCGGCGATCCCCTCCGTATGCGAAATCGAGACGCGGAGGTCGCGCCCGATCCCGCTCTTCACCACCGGCCGTCCGCTGCCATCGTGCTCGATGCCAACCTCGATCGGATAGATCGGCCCGTACCCCTGGTCGAAGAGATAGCTCCGCACCGCGTCCTTCGCCGCGATGCGCCCGAGCAGCCACTCGTTCCGCTTGCGCGGGCTCGGCAACGACCGGTACTCGTCCAGCGCCGTCGCCGAAACGAAGCGCCCCGCAAGCGAGAGCACCTCCCGCGCCGGCTCGTTCCGTTCCGCCAGCGTCACGAACCCTTCGGGATGCACCTCTGCGAGCAAACTTCGCTCCGGATGCCGCATCACCTCGAATAGCCCGCCGCTCGTGTCGAACCGCCAGTTCTCCCACTGACTGATCAGGCAGTAGGGCACGTTGTCATGCCAGAGCGCGATGTCCGAACGCACCTCGCGCGCGCCCAGGCTGCGCACGGCGACCTCGCACTCCACGCGAGCACCGATCGGCGGCTCGGGACCGTAGAACTCCACCCGCCCGATCCGCACCGGCATCGAGACCCGGTCGGTCTCCGTCTTCTGCACGATCCATACGCCCGCGAGCTGCCCCGCGGCGTCGAGGAGGGCCCCCTTCGCGGGCAGGTTGACCAGCATCCCGCGGATGCCGTTCCCGTCCGATGCATCGATGGATGTGACCCCCTGATACGCGGGACCGTGAAAAAGCCAGCGCTGCCGGTAGCACGCCTCCGCCGTCAGGAGGATCGGGTCCTGCGCCTGTACCCGGCGTAGCAACTGCGGCGGCGTCGGGTACTGGTCACCCATCACCACCGTCCCCTCGGCGTACTGTCCCACCGTCACGCGCACCCGCTCCTGGTCGATCTGCCTGGCCGTGATCTCGGCCTCAACCGGCGGCTCGACCCGCAGCCAGGAACTCGCCACCACGCGCTCGACCGCGATCGCAAGCTTGCCGGGCAACAGCGCCTCCGCCGCCTCCCGCATGAGCGCGACCGACATCGTCATCGGCGCCGAGGGAGCATGGTCCTCGAGCACCGGCCAGCCGGGCGGCTGGTGATACAGACAGTGGTCGCGCAGCTCCGGAAACGTGTCCACGGAGAAGACACGGCGCTCCGTCCGCTCGAGCAACGCCGGTGGCGCGGCCGCCGGCGTCGCCGTGCTCGGCGCGCTCGTCGGCGCAGCCGTTGCCCGTGCGCCCTCCGCCTGTGGCCTGAGGTGGACCAGCGGGACGCCGAGCGGCACACTCAACGGCCGCGAGGATGCTCCCGCCGCAGCCCCCAGCCCGATCTTCTGCAGCTCCAGGTCGGCCCCCTCGACGAAGAGCGCGGCCGCCACCCAGCGCAGCTGGTCCAGCGCCCCGCGCTGCACCCCGAGCGTGCTCAGCGCGTTGTGCGGCTGCCCGCCCAGCGAGTCGTCCACGAACGCATGGAGGCTTCCCGCCCCCACCTGGACGAAGACCCGGACGCCGTCCTCCCACAGACGACCCACCAGCTCACGGAACCGCACCGGCTCCACCAGGTGCCGGACGAACAACTCCGTGAACTCCGCCCGCGTATCCGGGTATGGGCTGCACGTCGTCGCGGACCACAACGGCACCGTCGCCGGACGAATGCTCAGCGTCGAAAGCCGGTCGAGGTGCTGCTGGACGAACGGCCGGTAGGACGGCGTGTGAAAGCCCGATCGGAACGGCAGCTCCTCGAAGAGGATCCGTCGCTCCCGCAGCCGCCCCTTCAGTCGCTCCATCTGCGCAGCGGGACCGCACACGATCGACTGGTGGGCGCAATTGTCGTGCGACACGCACGACCCCTCGAGATCCTCGATGAGCCCCGCAGCCGTCCCCACCCCCGCGCCGATGGCGACGAACACCAGGTCCGGCAGGTCGAACGCCCCCTCCTGGAACGTCTCGAGGAGGGACTCGACCTCCTCCATCGGCACCATCCCCGACGACAGCATCCCGCTCCACTCGCCGATGCTGTGCCCTGCGATCGCGTCCGGCGTCGCCCCGAGCGAGCGCAACGCCCGGTCGAGAAGTGCGGCGACCTCCACCGCACGCGCCCCGAGGCTCTCAACGTCCGTCCCCGGCCGGTCAGGTGCCGCGTAGCCGAAGTGCGCGGCAACCTCCCGCACGTCCGGCATCTCCACTGCCTCCACACCGGGGAACAGGAACGCCAGCTTTCCCCCGTCCGCCAGGTAGCCGCCCGGCGCGAAAAAGATGCCGTCGCGCCCGAACCGCCGCACCCCCCGCTCGACGGTCGCGCGGGCCGTCGCGATCCGCTCCGGTGTCGGATTGAACACCGCGATCCGCCAGCGGCCTTCGCTGATCCGGCTCGCCCCCCGGTCGAGGAGCGCGAGCAGTTCCTCGCGCGTCGACGCCGCAAGCACGAGCGCCTCGGCGGGCGCGGGCGCGGTGCTGCCGCGCGCCGGCGCGGGAAGCGCCGAGTGCGCCTCCACGATCACGTGCGAGTTGACCCCACCGAACCCGAACGCGTTCACCCCCGCCCGGCGTACCGGCGCGTCCCAGGGCCTCGCCACCGACAGCACCTCGAAGTGACCGTCGCGCAGCTCGTCGCGCGGCTCCTCGCAGTGGATGCTCGGCGGCAGCTCCCCGTGATACACGGAAAGCACCGCCTTGATGAGCCCGGCCGCACCGGCCGCGGGCATCGCGTGCCCGATCATCGACTTCACCGACCCGATCGCGATGCGCTCACCATCCGTGCGCCTGCTGCCGAAGAACCGTTCGAGCGTCTCGAGTTCCGCGGCGTCGCCCGCGCTGGTCGCCGTCCCATGCGCCTCGATCAGCCCCACCGTGCTCGGGTCGAGCCCGCTCGCCTCCCACGCTCGCGACAGCGCCCGGATCTGCCCTTCCACGGCGGGCGACATCAGGCTCGCGCTCCGGCCGTCGCTCGACACGCCGGTGCCCCGGATCACCGCATAGATCCGGTCGCCGTCGCGCTCAGCGGCTCGCCGGTCCTTCAGCACGAGCAGCCCCACGCCCTCGCCGATCAGCAGACCGTCCGCGCGCCGGTCGAACGGGCGGATCTGCTGGTTGTGCGACACCGCCCCGAGCTGGCACAGGATGCTCCAGAAGGGCGGGTCCTGACACACGTGGACCCCGCCGGCGATGACCATCTCGGACCGCCCCGCCTCGATCTCGTGACACGCCTGGTCCACCGCCACCAGCGAGCTCGCGCACGCCGCATCAACCGTATACGCGCCCCCATGGAAGTCCATCCGGTTCGCGATGCGGGACGCCACGAGGTTCGGCACCACACCAATCGCCGTGTCCGATCGAAACGTCGAGGCGCTCTCGTTGAACGCCGCCTTCACCTCGGCGAGCTTCGCCTCGCCGATCTCCGGCACCAGCTCCCGCAGCGTCAGGAGCACCTGCTCCGCCACCCGCGTCACGTTGTTGACCCGCATCAGCCCCGCGCTGAAGTAGTTCCCCCGTCCAAGGATGATCGACGTCCGGTCGCGATCGAACCGCCTCGTCGTGTACCCAGCGTCGGCCAGCGCGCGCTGCGCGACCTGCAGGGTGAGCAGCTGGTCCGGCTCCGCACCCATCGCGGCCACCGGCATCACGCCAAAGGCCGCCGCATCGAACGTCGCGTACTCGTCGATGAACCCGCCCCGGCGCGAATACAGCCGGTCCGGCGTCGACGACAGTTCGTCGAAGAACAGCCCGTCGAGGCGCTCAGGCGGCGCGTCCGTGATCGCGTCCACGCCGTTGCGGATGTTGTTCCAGTACGTCTCGAGGTCGGGCGCGCCGGGGAAGATGCACGCCATCCCGATGATCGCGACGTCACTCATGGACGGCCGCGGACCTCACGAGACACTCCCGGGCGTCCCGCTCATCAGGATCACCTGCGCGTCGTCATCGGCTCCGATCCGCAACTCATCGAGGAACGCCTGCACGCCCATCTCGGGGTCGATCACACTCACGCCCCGTCTGCGGTACTCCTCAACCAGCTCCGGACTCACCATCCCGCCACCGCCCCACGGGCCCCAGTTCACGGAGAACACCCGGCCGATGGAGTCCCCGTTCAGTCGCGCAGCCAGCCGGTCCAGCAGGTCGTTCGCCGCGGCGTAGTCCGTCTGCCCCCGGCTGCCAAAGACCGATGCGATGCTCGAGAAGAACGCCACGAACCGCACGCCGGGCCGCAGCTTCGCCGCTAGCGTCCGCGCCGGCTCCACCTTCGTCAGGAACACCCGCTCGAAGGAGTCCATCTCCTTGTCCCGGACCAGCCGGTCCTCGATCACGCCGGCCGCGTGGATCACGCCGTCGATCCGTCCGCGCCGCTCGTACACGCCGTCGATGAACGCGCCGAACGCCGCCGCCTCCCGGACGTCGAGCGCCGTGTACCTGACCGTCCCGCCCGCCGCCTCGATGGCGTCGACCGTCCCGCGCACTTCGCGCGCCGCGAGGATGCGCCGCGCCCGCGCGTCCACCGCGCGTACGTCGCTCTCCCCCAGCGCCACGAGAGCGCTCCGCAACGCTGCGAGGTCGGCGGCCCCGTTTAGCTGCGCCTCAATCGGGTCGACGTCCGCCTCGGTGCGCCCGACCAGCTCGAAGACACACCCATAACGTCGGGCCAGCTCCGCCGCGATGCGGCTGCTGATCCCTCGCGCACCGCCCGTAATCAGGACCACCGACTCCCGGTCCAGCTCGATCGCCGCGACCCCCGTGTCCTCGAGGTCGCGCGAGACGACCCGCCGCACACGGCGTACGTCGCCCGTGTACGCGACCTCGTCGAGCTCGTTGTACTCACCCAGTTCGGCGCACAGACGCTGCACCACCAGCGCGTCGTCCGCCCCCGGCTCCACGTGCACGACCCGGATCATCCGCTCCGGCCACTCACGCGCCAGGCTCTTCGTCAGTCCGGCGAGTCCGCCGGCTTCGTACGCCTGCTCCGAGGGCCTGCCTCCCGCGAGCATGGCCGCCTCACGCGTGAGGACAAGGACACGCGTGGCGCCGGCCAGCAACCCGTCCTTGAGCCGCCCGAACACACGCGGCACCTCGAGCGGACTCCAGTCGGAGGCCAGCCCGGCCAGCTCGATCAGCGCGTTGGCACGCTCCGGGCCTTCCACGATCGCCGCCCCCAGCCGCGCGACCTCGGTGGAAACCGCCTCCATGAGCGGCTCGTCCCCCCCGCTCACGGCGACCGTGAGCCCCTGCAGCGACCCCGCCTCCGGCACGCCTCCCATCGCCACGAACCGAGGCACGTACCGCTCGGGCCGCGCGCCCGCAGCCTCCGCCTCGTCACGCGCCGGGGCCGCCTCCGCAACGGGCAGCGCCGCCTCCACAGCGGGCGCAACCGTATGCTCGGGCGTGATCGAGGTGAGCGCCGCAACGATCGCACGCAGCGTCTTGAGCCGCACGATCTCGTCCGGCAGTTCGGAGGACGTGGCGTCACCCGCGCCCGTGACCTCCGACAGTGCGCCGAGGATCTCGATGCGCTTGATCGAGTCGATGCTCAGGTCGGCCTCGAGGTCCAGGTCAAGGTCGAGCATCTCCGCCGGGTACCCCGTGCGCTCACTGACGATCGCCACCAGCGTCGCCGTCAGATCCACGGCGGGCTGCGCCGGGGCCGCGGTCGCCTCCGGCAAAGCCGCTGGCGGGATCACACCGGGAGCGGACGCGACAGCGGGTGCGGGTGTCGCCACAGGGATGACCGCCTGCAGCGCCTCCGCGATCTCTCGCAACGTCTTCAACCGCACGAGTTCGTCGGGCGTCTCCGCCAGCCCGGCGGCGCCGCCCTCCGTCACGTGGTCGAGCACTGCGCCCACGATCTCCACTCGCTTGATCGAGTCGATGCTCAGGTCCGCCTCAAGGTCCAGGTCAGGGTCGAGCATCTCCGCCGGATACCCCGTCCGCTCGCTCACGATCGCGACGAGCATCGCTGCGACGTCGATCGTCGCCGCGGACGCGGGGCCGGGTGGCTCTGTCGGCGCCGGGGCAACCGCCGTCGCAACCGCCGTCGAGGCGACCGTCGCCTCGACGGGCGCGGCCTCCGCCGCGGGCCCCGGCAGCGCCATGCCGTACAGATCTTCGAGCGCCCCGCCAATCTCACGCAGCGTCTTCAGCCGCACAAGGTCGTCCGGCGCTTCCGCCAGCGACGCGCTTCCGCCCGGCGCCAGCCGCTCGAGGATCGCCCCGACGATCTCGACCCGCTTGATCGAGTCGATGCTCAGGTCCGCCTCCAGGTCGAGGTCCAGGTCCAGCATCTCGGCCGGGTACCCCGTCCGCTCGCTGACGAGGTCGACCAGCAACGTCCGCACCGGGATCGCGGCCGGCGTCGTCGCGACGGCAAGGGTAACGACCGTGGCTGGCGAAGATGCGGCCGCGGGGCGATCGGCTCCGGCGAACGCCGGCGCCGGACCGTCAACGCGGCCGTCGGCGGTGCCGGTGCCGTTCGCATGACCGGGCGTCGCGAAGCCGTCGGACGCCCCGTGACCATTGCTGCTCCCGTTGCCGTTGCGCAAGCCATGGGGCTCCGGCGGGAACGCCGGCAGCTCGCCGTGCGAATCCTGCCCGTCGGCGGCCGCTGGCCCCTGCCCGAGATACGCCATCAACGCGCGCTCCTGGGCCTCCGCCAGCTCCCGCACGTTGCGCAGGTACTCCAGCATGACGGCGCCTTGCGCGTCGCTCGCGATGCCACCGGCCCCACCATCGAGGGATTGCGCCGGCCGCACCGCTTCGTCAGGGGCTGCGTCAGGATATCGCTGTGGAACGGCCGCGGCGGGCGCTACCACGGACCCGGTAACCGGCTTCATCCCGTGCTCCGGCAGTGCGCCAGAAACAGGCATCGCCAGCTGCCCGCTCAGCATCCACGAGGTCGGCTTCGGTCCGGGGCGCGCTTCGAGGTCGATGACCTCCGCCCCGCGGCCGGCAAATAGCCGCTCGACGTCGAACTCGACCCCGTGCACCGCCAGCTGAGCGAGTGCCCCCAGCAGCGACGGCAGTGCCTGCGCCCCGCCCTGGTCGATCGATACCGCGAGGTGCGGACGGTCGCCGAGGATGCGCCCGGCCAGCCCCGTCAGCGTCTGCCCTGGCCCCGCCTCCACGAAGACGCGCGCTCCGCCCTCGTACATGGCGCGCACTTCGTCGGCGAAGCGCACGGGCGCCGGAATGTGCTCCACGAGCCGCTGCTTGATCGCCGCCGCCTCCTGCGGGTACGGCTCGGCGGTCGTGTTCGAGTACACCGTCCGCTGTAGCTCACCCATCCGCACGTCGGCGAGCACGTCTTCGAAGCGGTCAGCCGCCGGCGCGACGATGGGACTGTGGAAGGCGCTGCTCACCGGCAGTTCCACGGTCCGAATGCCGGCCTCGCGAAGGCGCGCCCGCGCCTCGGCGACAGCCTCCGTCGCCCCCGACAGCACGTTCTGGTCCGGCGCGTTCTGGTTCGCGATCACGACGCCGTCGATGTCGTGGATCAGCCCTCGGATCGTCTCGAGGTCCGACAGCGCCGCCGCCATGCTGCCGGGGTCGCCGCCCTCGGGGATGCACTCCGCGATCGAGGCGGCCCGCGCCTCGCTCAGCATCAGCAGGTCCTGCGCCGAGAACGCGCCCGCCACACAGAGCGCCACCAGTTCCCCGTAACTGTGCCCGCCGAGCATCGCCGGCTCGATCCCGAGGCCCAGTAGCAACTCCGATGCCGCCAGCCCGGCGATCCCGAGTGACGGCTGAGCGTTGCGGGTGTCCGTGAGCGTGCGCTTCTGTGCGTCGGCCTCCTCGCGCGACCACGCCGGTGGCGGCAGCATCACGTCGCGCCAGCGCTCCCCCAGCTCCAGGTACCGCTGCAGTGACGCGAAGTGGATGAACAGGTCGCCGAGCATCCCCGGCTTCTGGCTACCCTGACCCGGGAACAGGAACGCCAGCGTGCCGTCCTCGGCCAGCGGCCTCGCCGGACGCCGGTACACCACGGCACCCAGCGTCTCGAGGTGCTCACGCAGCTCGTCCAGGTTCGTCGCCACCAGCGCCAGTTGCACGGCCCCGGGCATCGTCGAGACGGTCTTCGCGAGGTCGGTGAGCTCCCACCGCGTCCCCGCCTCCAGCGCCGCCCGCACCGCATCCACCGTCCGCATCGCCTCGGCCTCGTCGGCGCCCCGGAACAAGAACAGTTCCGCCGGCCATGCGGGCGATGCTTCCGGCACCCCGGCCGCATCGTAGCTCGACAGCACCGCGTGGAAGTTCGTGCCCCCGAACCCGAAGGCGCTCACGCCGGCGAACCGCTCCGGCCCGGGCCATGGCCGCGGCTCGGTGTTGATGATGAACGGGCTGCTCGGTTCCCAGCCTGGATTCGGCGCCTGCACGTTCAGCGTCGGCGGCAGCACCTGGTAGTGCAGCGCCAGCGCTGCCTTGATCATCCCCGCGAGCCCCGCCGTGCACTTGGTGTGCCCGATCTGCGATTTCACCGATCCCAGCGCACAGCTCGCCGAGGTGGCCCCGGCCTTCCGGAACACCTCGGTCAGCGTCTCGAGCTCCGTCCGGTCCCCGACGACCGTCCCGGTCCCGTGCGCTTCGATCAGCCCCACCGAGGACGGCGACACGCCCGCTCGCGCGTACGCGCGGTGCAGCGTGCGGACCTGACCCTCCTGGCGCGGCGCCGTCAGCCCCAGACTCTTGCCGTCGCTGCCGCCCGCGACGCCCTTGATGACCGCATAGATGCGGTCGCCGTCGCGCTGCGCGTCGCTCAGCCGCTTCAGCACCACCGCGGCCACTCCCTCGCCGAGCGCGATCCCGTCCGCCGAGGCGTCCAGCGGCTTGCACTGCCCCGTCGGCGACAACGCGTGCACGCTCGCGAACATCAGGTAGTCGGTGATCCCGTTGTGGAAGTCCGCCCCGCCGCAGATCACGAGGTCGCTCGACCCCGTCGTCAGCTCCTTCACTGCGAGGTCGACCGCCGCCAGCGCCGATGCGCACGCGGCGTCCACCGTGTAGTTCACGCCCCCGAGGTCGAGCCGGTTGGCGATTCGGCCCGCGATCACGTTTCCGAGGATCCCCGGGAACGAGTCTTCGGTCAGGCTCGGCAGCACGTCGTCCAGTTCGGGCGGAAGCTCCCCCACGTACTGGCGCCAGAGCGCCCGGAAGCCGTACACCCCCGCCAGTTCACCGCCGCCCTCGGCGCCGAAGATGACCGACGCGCGCTCACGGTCGAAGCTGCGCGTCTCATAACCGGCGTCCTGCAGCGCCCGCCGGCTGACCTCGAGCGCCACGAGCTGCACCGGTTCAATCGCCGCGAGCGACCGCGGCGGAATCCCGTACGCCAGCGGGTCGAACTCCACCGGGTCGATGAACCCGCCCCACTTCGAGGGCGTCATGTCGCCGCTCCTCGAGTCGGGGTCGAAGAACTCCCCGGCATTCCAGCGATCCGCCGGGACTTCCGTGATGCTGTTTACGCCATTCACGATGTTCGACCAGAACGACGGCAGGTCGGCAGCGCCTGGCAGGATCACCGACATCCCGACGATCGCGACGTCGTCGCCAGACGAGCCGTCAGCCGCCCTCACGAGTTCGCCCCCGGCCGATGCACGCAGTAGCTCGAACGACCCCTCGGCGACGTCCGCATGCAACTCCCGGATCGTCCGCACGCGGTCTCCGAGGGCGGCCACCTGGCCGATCATGACCATCCCCTCGCGCTCCTGCACCGACTCGTCGACGGAGACGAGCTCCGACCCCTCGCGCACGATCCCCTTCGCCGCGATGCGCAACCGTCCAAGGTTCATGTCCTCCAGCGCCGCCCACACCTCGTCGCGCGGCAGGCCAGCAGCGACGAGACGCTCCCGCTCGGCCTCGAAGGCGCGCACGTACGGCGTATCGGCGCACCGGGTCACATGGCCGGGCGCCGTCTCGAGCAACACCGTCCGCTCGCAGTCCAGCGCGGCGCGCTGGAACAGGGGCTTCAGCGCCTCGGTCGCCACCAGCTCCTCGGTGAACAGATATGCCGTACCCATCAGCACACCCACGCTCGCGCCTCGCGCCTCAAGCGGCGCCGCGAGCACCGACACCATCGCCGCCGACCGCGCGTCGTGGATGCCGCCCGCGAACAGCACCGACAGCTCCTCGGGCCGCTCGAAGCGCATCAGCCGCCGGACCTGCTGCTCCCACAGCACGAAGCTGCTCCGCGGGCCGATGTGACCGCCGCACTCCTGTCCCTCAAACACGAACCGCCGCGCGCCCTGCTTCAAAAACAGGTCGAGGAGCCCGGGCGACGGCACGTGCAAATAGGTCGCGGTCCCCAGAGCCTCGAACTTCGCCGCCTGCTCTGGACGCCCGCCCGCGATCAGCGCCACCGGCGGCCGCACGGCCTCGACCGCGGCGAACTGCTCGTCCTGTAGCGCCGGCGGCACGAACCCCAGGATGCCCACACCCCAGGTGCGCCCCGCGAGGCGTTCCGCCGCTGCCGTCAGCAGTCGCTGCGCCTCAACGCCTGACATCACCGCCAGCGCGAGAAACGGCAGTCCGCCCGCCTCACTGACTGCCTCCGCGAACGCCGGGCTGTCGCTCACGCGAGTCATCGGCCCCTGCGCGATCGCCGCGCCCGTACCGTGCAACGCCGCGAAGGCAGAATGCCCGTCGAACAGCGGCGCATCAGACGCCAGCCGGAACTGCTCATCAATCCGCCGCTCGAGCGCCGGCACCAGCCGTCCGATGCTGCCGTACTCCTCCGCGAACCCGGCGGCGAACGCGGCGTCCGCCCCCGCAGGCAGCACGTGCTCGCTCAGGCTGCCCGCACCGAGCCGCGCCACGAGGGCCTCGGCGGACAGTTCGGACAGGTTCAACCCCGGTCGGCTGTACACGCGGTGCTCGTGCAGCACGAGCGTCTCACTGCCGTCCATCGCGGCCACGACCCGCTTCAGGTCGGCCGGCAGTGCGCTCTCATGGAGCAGCGCCGTCTGCGAGTCCAGCACCACGCCAGCGGCCCCGCCCGCCACACAGGCGGCCGCCGTGAACATGCCAATGCCCCCCTGCACCCAGATCGGCAGGTCGATGCCCCGCACCAACTCCTGCAGCAGGACGAACGCCGTCTCGCTGCCCACGCGCCCGCCCGCTTCGTGACCCTTCGCGATGATCGCATCCGCCCCGGCGTCACGCGCCGCGGTGGCCTCTTCGACAGAAGTCACCTGGACGACGCGCCGGAACCCCGCCCAGCGCGCCAGGTCCTCTCCCGCCGCGACAACGATTGTAGTGATGTTCGTAGGCAGTCTCTCTGCATCGAACAGCACACCCTCGGGGACTCGGACACCAAACTCGAGCCGAGGTTCCGCCGCCAGTTGGTAAAGAGATGCGAACGCCTGTTCCCGGTCTCGCCCGAGGTCAAGAACACCGAGGGCGCCGGCCCGCGCCGCCGCAATGACAAGCCCGTGATCCGGTGCCTCAAAAGGGCTCAGCACAACGACGCGCGACAAACGATCAAGCACTGAACACCTCATCGATGAGTGCGCGGGCGTTTCAGGAAGAATAGACTGGCATAACACCCGAGGCAACGTTTCACTCACCCGAGAGCGCGCCCTGTCTGAAGTGGGCTACGACTGTCTCCCCCGCCCACGCGACGGCGCCGCACCCGTGCGCCCGGTCCCTCCTGAGGACACCCGTTTGCGACGATTCACTGCTCCAGGTCGCTGACGCGGGCGCTCATCAGCCACACCGGCAGCGCCAGCGTAGGCGTCACGCGACGAGCTCGAGCAGCGCGTCGGCCGCCGCTGCGCCCCCGCCTCCCGCGCGCAGCGACACGCCGATCCGCTCGGCGGCCTCCCGGTACGACGCGTTGCCCACGATCTCCCCCATGACCCGCTCGATGTCCCGCTCCGTCGCCCGCCTGATCCGTAGCCGGATCGCCGCCCCCGCGCCAACGGCAGCCTGCGCCACCATGAAGTTGTCGAACGCCAGTGGCGCGAACACGAGTGGCTTCCCGAAGTACAGCGCTTCGTGCGCCGTGTTCGCTCCCCCGTGGCTGACCACGGCATCCACGTGCGGCATCAACGTGAGCAGCGGCAGCCACGGACGGACCACTGCTGGAGCGGGCAGTCTGGCGAGTTCGGGGCTGCTGCTGCTGAAGATCCCCTGCATACCCCCACGGTGCAGCGCGTCCCCGAGCTTCAGCAGGAACGCGTCCCCTTCGTTGCCATAGATCGTGCTCAGCGACACGAGCACCTTCGGCCCTGGCCGCAACTCGGACAGCACGTCATTCTCAACGAACCGTCGAGGGTCGATCGCGGGCCCCACGAACCGCACCTGCGGCGCGGCCGAATCCTCCGGCACGAGCAATGCCGAGGTGTACGCCACAACCAGAGCCGGGGAGACCTCGCGCAGGGCAGCCACCCCGCACGCATCCCCCAGCTCCGCTACCCGCTCATCGATCCACGGCTGAATCAGGTGCCGGAGCGGGTTCATCAGTTGCTGCGACGGCGCCGACGTTGCCCACGGCAGATCCCGCCGCCGCGCCACGATCGCACCCGCCAGCGCGTGCTGGTCGACGAACAGCGCATGCGGCCGGAACTCGTCGCACGCCCGGGTAACGTCATCCAGGCCAGCCACCGCCGCCGGGAGCACGAGCTCCCGATAGTACGCGTAGAACTGGTCGGCTCGCGGAAGCTCCGTCAGCTCGTGCGTCTTCTCGCTCGACCACTCGTAGCCACGACCGATCGAGTCGTAGACCGCCGCGCCCTCCGGAAGCACCTCCCGCATCGACGACGATGTCACCCACGCGACCGCATGCCCCCGCTCGATCAACTCCCGCGCAACGGCGACCGCAGGGTTCAGGTGCCCGTGGAACGGCGGGATGACGAACAGGAACCGCTTGCCCATGCCCCTTTGACCTCGACTCGCGCCGCGCGCAGGACGCCGCTGCGCGCCGCCACCAGACTAACCCGCGCGGGCGTGACGTCCATAAGCCCGAAACGGCACCGTCGCCGCATGCGGTGTTCGAGGCGGGTGTGTCCCCGAGGTCGCGCGTGAGGTGGGACCGAAAGGGCCGCGGCGCTGATCGAGGCGGCTCGCCGTGGACGGACCGGAGATATCCGCCGTCGTCAGAGGACCGTCGTGTCGCGTCCGTTCCTGGCCGGCGTGCTGCTACTGCTGCTGGAGCGCCTTCTTGCGCGCTCGATACTTCCGCATGTACTCCCGCATGTAATCGGTGTACTTCTGCGGGTCGCGCGCGCGGCGCTCGCTGCGGTAGAGCGAGTGCGCCTGACGGCAACGGTCGCACCGGCAACCGTAGTTCGTGTACGCATTGGGTGTGCCGTGAGAGACAAACGAAGGAAGCTCGGCCGCGGCAGGCATGGACACCTCACATCTACCGTCTGGTGAACATGAGGCGCCATGAACCGACGCGGATGGTACCGGATCTCGTCGCTTTGAGGGAATACGCCCGCGCCTGCGGGGTTCCCACGCCACGCCACAACGAGTATGTTGCTCCCGTCGCGACCAGGCAGTGAGCAAAGGAAGGCGAGCCAGATGGTTTCAAAGGTCTTCGAACTGGTGAACTACGAGAAGCGCAACCGCGTCGCGTGGATCACCATCAACAACGCCGAACGCATGAACGCCCTCAGCACCGGCGTGATGAACGGTCTCCACGACTCCTTTAACGAGGCCACCAACGACGACGATGTCTTGGTCGTGGTCGTGACCGGCGAGGGCGGTCGCGCCTTCTGCGCCGGCGCCGACCTCAAGGAGATGACCGAGCGCGACCAGACCATCGGCCAGGGCGCCGCTCAGCAGGCCAAGAACGGCTTCGACGCCGCCACGAACTGCAAGAAGCCCATCATCGCGGCCGTCGATGGCTACGCCCTCGCCGGCGGCATGCAGATGTCCGCCCGCTGCGACTTCCGCATCGCGACGCAGAAGTCGATGTTCGGCATGCCGGAGCCGCTCCGCAGCCTCACCCCCATCAACCTCATGGACACTCTCGAGCTCGGCTTCGTCCCGCTCGGCTGGGCGCTCTGGATCATCCTCTCCGGTGACCACATCACTGCGCAGCAGGCCCACGACATCGGCTTCGTGCAGTGGCTGGTCCCGGACCGCGACGCCATGATGGAAGAGGCGGAGAAGCGCGCCGAGATCCTCAAGAAGTGCGCGCCGCTCGCCGTGCAGGCGCTCAAGAACGGCGTCCACCTCCACATGAACCCGCCCACCCCGCCCACCGGCACCCTCCTCCTCGACCACCTCAAGAGCGTCAACGCCCCGCTCCTCGACAAGGTCGCCAACAGCGAGGACCGCATGGAGGGCCCCAAGGCCTTCGCCGAGAAGCGCGCCCCCAACTGGAAGGGCCGCTAGGCCCCGGCTCTCCCACGGTCATCACTCGGAGAGGCCGTCGCGAAACGCGGCGGCCTCTCCGCTTGCCCCCGCTTGCCCCCCCACGGCGCCGCTATCGAGGCCCCAACACGTTCGGGAGTAGCGAGGTAGAATCCGCCTCGTGACCGCCGCCACGACCACTGCCGATCCACAGCCCCGCGTCTTCTACGGCTGGTGGATCGTGGCCGGCGCCGTCGTAGGCTACTTCGTGTCCGTCGCCGCCGGCGCCGGCTCCGCCGGCATCTTCCTCCGCCCGATCGTCGACGACCTCGGCTGGAGCGTCGGCGCCTTCACACTCGCCATCACCGGCACCAACGTCATCAGCGGGCTCGCGGGCGTCTTCATCGGCCCGCTGGTCGACAAGCACGGCGCGCGGCCGCTGATGTTGGCCGGGACCGTCGTCCTCTCCGGCTCGCTGCTACTCATCTCCCGCGTCCACGAGCCCTGGCAGTTCTTCCTCCTCCAGTCGCTCGGCGTCGGCCTCGGCATCTCCCTGCTCGGCCCGCTTGTCCTCAACATCACCATGTCGAAGTGGTTCGTCCTCCGCCGCGGCTGGGCAATCGCACTGGGCTCCACCGGCATCTCCTTCGCCAGCATCCTCGTCCCGCTTGCGCTCACCCGCGTCGTCGACAACCTCGGATGGCGCGAGGGCTACCTCGTCCTCGGCGCCGGCGCCCTCGTCCTTTCCATCCCCGTGGCGCTCATCATGCGCCGCCAGCCCGAAGACTACGGGCTGCTCCCGGATGGCCGCCGAGGCGACGGCGTCGGCACCTCACAGGCCGACCACGACACCATCACCCTCGACCGCCTGAACTCGTACACCAGACAGGAGGCCGTTCGCACCCGCGCCCTCTGGCTCCTCACCCTCTCCTTCGGCTGCTTCGGCGGCGGCGCCTTCGGCGTCCTCATCCACGGCATCCCCTTCGTCACCGAAGCCGGCTTCACGAGGAGCGACGCCGCCCTCGCCGCCGCCGTCGCCGGCGTCGCCAACCTCATCGCCAAGTTCTTCTGGGGCTACACCCTCGCGAGGTTCCAGGTCCGCTCGCTCTGGGTCGGCAGCTTCTCCGGCATGATCGCGGGCGCCGCCCTCATGCTCCTCTCCCGCGAGACCGGGCAGTTGCCGCTGATGCTCTTCGGCTTCTTCGTCTGGGGCCTCGGCTTCGGCGGAGGCGTTCCCCTCGGAGAGTTCATCTGGGCGAAGTACTTCGGCCGCGTCCACATCGGCGCCGTCCGGAGCATCGGCATGCCCATCGGCATCGCCTTCGGCGCCGCCGGCCCCCTCGCCGTGTCCGCCCTCTTCGACGCGAGCGGCTCCTACACCTCCGCCTGGCTCATGCTCGCCGTCGTCTACGTCGTCGGCGCCGTCGCCGTCCTCATCTCCCGCGAACCGCCCCCCAAGGTCGCCTCACTCGCCGACCTCCCCCTCGCCGCCGCCGAGGCTTGAGTGATCCCACTGTTGCCGCGACGTTCGCCGCGACGCCCCCGCCGCAGCCCTATCATGCTCTCGCGCGGAAAAGTGGCACGGGAATCTGCGAGAAGGGAAGAGCGATGCTGGGTGACAGAGTCTGGGAAGGCACGGGGAACACAACCGGGACGCGAGTCTTACCCGGTGACGACTTCCGGTACGTGAAGCTCGAACTCACCATCGAGGGCTCCGGCAAGGTCCTCGGCATGGACGCGACCAACATGGGCACCTTCAGCACCTTCGAACGCGTGCCGGGACAGATGTATGCCCAGGGCCAGGGCATCATGATGACCGCCGACGGACAGAGCGCGATCTGGAACGGCCACGGTATCGGACATCCTACCGGCGACGGCATGGGCATCACGATTCGATACGCCGTCGCTGTCCAGGCCGACCCCGCCGGCGCTCTCGCGGCCCTCAACGGTTGCCTCCTCGTCGGCGAATTCGAATCAGCCGCCGACGGCTCATGGACCGACGCCGGTTGGGAGTGGAAGTAGCCGCCACCCCACGAGTGGACGGACGCGCCCGCCGAGCTTCTCCGGCCACTCGCAGCTCGTTAGTCCCTAGGCCCACGCCCGGCTGCGTGCTATAGAAAGGCGATGACAGGAAGAACACCTCTCTTCTCCCGCGTATCTCGCCTAATGGACGAGGCTGACCGCCGTAACCGTCTTCAGGTCGGCGTCAGCCGCCGTCAATTCCTGAGACGAGGCGGCGCGGCGCTCGCCGCAGGGGCCGCACTCGCCGCGCTTCCGGCGTCCACGTTGCCTGCTGCCGCCACCGCGAGCTCGCAGCCGCGGATCACCATCGTCGGGGCCGGCATCGCCGGTCTCTCCGCCGCCCACGAGCTCCAGCGCTCCGGCCTCACTGCCACCATCTACGAGGGCTCTGGCCGCATCGGTGGCCGTATTTGGAGCGCGCACGGCATCATGGGCCCCGGCCTCACGACCGAAATCGGCGGCGAGTTCATCGACTCCGGTCACAAGGAAATGCTCGCCTTCGCCAGGGCGTTCGGTCTGCCGCTCATCGACGTAGAGTCCCCGTCCGAGCAGGGCCTGCGAAAGGCCTTCTATTTCGACGGCCAGATGAAGACAGAGCAGCAGGTGATCGAGGCATTCCGCCCGCTCGCCGCGGTCATCGCTCAGGACCAGAAGGACGTCGCCTTCGCCGACTACCTCCATTACAACCAGCGTGCCCTGGAGCTCGACAACACGTCGATCGCCGAGTACCTCAGTCAGATCGGCGCATCCGGTTTCATCCGGGAGTTGCTCGACGTGGCGTACCTGACCGAGTACGGCGGCGAGACGGACATCCAATCCGCCCTTAACCTCGTCTTCCTCATTGGGACCAGGACCAACCAGGGGTTCCAGGAGTTCGGGATCTCGGACCAGCGGTACAAGGTCGAGGGCGGCAACCAGCGCATCAGCGATGCCCTCGCCGCGAGCATTCAGCAGCGCGGCTCTGCTATTCACCCCGGCGAACGGCTCGTCGCCGTCCGTGAGCAACGTGGACCCGGCGGCAAAACGTTCGTCTGCACCTTCCGCTCGGCCGGAGGCAGCGCTCACGATGTCACCACCGACATCCTCCTGCTCACCGTCCCCTTCTCCGTCCTCCGTGACATCGATCTCGCTGTCGACCTCGTCCCGCGCGTGCGCCGCTACATCGACGAGTGCGGATACGGCACCAACTCGAAGCTCGTGCTCGGGTTCAACCGCCGCTACTGGCGGGACGCCGGACAGAACGGGCTCTTCTTCACGGATCTCGAGCTGCAGTCGGGGTGGGACAGCTCTCAGCTCCAGCCAGGCGACCTGGGCAGCTTGACGATCTATACCGGAGGCCAGCAGGGCATCGCCGCAGGCGGCGGCTCGGTCCAGTCTCAGCGCAACCAGGCGCTCCCGCAGGTCGATGCGATGTTCCCCGGCGCACAGGCCAACGCGAACGGCCGCGCCTTCCGCTTCGTCTGGCCCACGTATGAGTGGAGCAAGGGCAGCTACACCTCCTTTACGACGGGCCAGTACACGGCATTCACGGGTAGCGCGGAACCCGCCGCGATCGGTGACTACCCGGAGCCCAGCGGCCAGCTGTTCTTCGCCGGCGAACACCTCAACTTCGACTTCCAGGGCTACATGGAAGGCGGCGCTGTCTCGGGAAGCAGGCCGCAAGGCAGATCGCGCGGCTGGTCTGAGCGACCCGAGCGGGCCGGCGAACCAGCAACGCCGCCCCGCTCACGAAATACGGCTCAGCGTGAGCTCCAGCGTCGCGGCGCCCGCTAGCCCTCCGCCGTCGCCAGTCGCACCGTTCCCGCCGAACCATCCACGATGACCAGGCTTCCATCGGGAATCTCCGAGGTCGCCCCCGTCATCCCCACCACCGCCGGCAGCCCCAGCTCGCGCGCGACGACGGCCGCGTGTGTCAGCACGCCCCCCGCCCCTGTCACCAGCGCCCCGATCACGCCGAAGTACGGCGTCCACTCCGGAGCCGTCGCGGCGCACACCAACACGTCCCCGGGCTCCAGTTGCCAGGCATCCTCCAGCGACGCGATTACCCGCGCACGCCCCTGATATACCCCGCGCGACCCCGCGATCCCGCGCCAGGCCCCCTCTTCGACCCGCGCCTCCGCGCCCGCGCCCAGCCGCGCGGGGGGCGGCGCCGCGCGCCACCGCGTCTGCTGCGCCCGCCGACGCTCGATGAGGTCGTCCGCGACTCGCTCACCCGTCTCAAGGCCCTCCACCACCTCGTCGACCGACAGGTAGAACACTTCCTCCGCCGTCCTGAGGAGCCCCCGCTCGCGCATCGCCTCCCCGGCACGCAGCCAGCGCCGCCGCGAGGCCGCGATCAACCGCTGGTCGCAGAACAGGTTGTGGTCCTCCGACACCGGCGCGAGCTGCTGCGCCGCCTGCAGCACGTTCCATGCCTCCTCGTCGAGCCCTGCCATCGACAGCTCGCGCTCCAGCTCCAGCCGTCGTGCCTTGGCACGTGCTTCTGCCGCCCCCGGGTCACGTTCGTCCCCCTCGAGCGCCATCGCCGCCACCATGGCCAGCGGGATCGAGGCGTCCTCTCGCCACGTCGGCAGGTCGATGAGATGCATCGTCGTCGTGTCGCCAAACAGCTCCACCAGCGCTGCGAACTGCTCTCGGAACGCCCGCGCCCCCGCGGAGCCGCCTTCCGGCACCTCTCCCTCGCGCACCGCCGCCGCAACCGCCTCGTCGGCCGCCGCGATTCGAGACAGCCCCCACAGCGCCGATGTCCGCGCCGTCGAGGTGTTCGGGAAGCCCGCCAGCAGCGCGAGCGCGTCGTCGCGCCGCTCCGCCCCGAACCGCTCCGCGTGCAGCTCCAGCCACCGCGACGATGCCGGCAGCACCACCGCCATCGTCTCCATGTGCACGCGCCCGAACACCGAGTCGAACCCCGCGTCGAGGCTCAACAGCCGGTCCCGCCAGCTTCCCGCCTCAACTGAGGCGGGGTCGAATGCGTCGAACGCCGTTCGCGCCTCCTCGATCGCCGGGAACAGCCGCTCCCGCCATCCCCCGATCGCTTCGAGGTCAAACGGGCCGCGCCGGGGCGGCATCTGCCAGTCCCGCGAGTAGGCATATCCGTTCACGTACAGCTGCCCCGGCAGCCCGTCCGCCTGCGTGCGCTGCTGTAGCGAACGGATACTCCGCTCCAGCAGCGTCGCCGACCCCGGCAGATGCTCGTTGTACACCCACCCGATGGCCTCGTACTCCGGCCCCGGCAGCCTGAACTCGACGTGACGCTCCGCCACCTTGCACCACCTGTCGCATCTTCGGGAGTCGAGGTGGATCATGTCCCCCAGCGCACTGAGCGACAACGAGGTCTACATGCAGGTCCTGCCCCTGGGCGCCCCCGGCAGCGACGACCCCACCCTCGTCGGCGCCAAGGCCGCCAACCTCAGCCGCCTCGCCGCGTACTACAACGTGCCGCCCGGGTTCGTGATCCCCGCCGTCCCCGCGGACGCGCTCCCGCAGCCGTCGTTCTGGCCCCCGGTCATCGAGGCCTACCACGCCCTGGCCGCGGACGGCCACGCCGTCGCCGTACGCTCCTCCGCCCTCGACGAGGACAGCGACAGCGCCTCCTTCGCCGGACAGCACTCCACCGTCCTCGGCGTCCGCGGGGAGGACGAGTTCCGCGCCGCCGTGCTCGAGGTGCTCGCGTCCGCCGTCACCCCCGCGGCCCTCGCGTACCGGGCGGCGCACAGCCTCCCCGCTGCAGACATCCGCATGGCCATCCTCGTCCAGCGGCTCGTCGCCGCCGAGGTCTCAGCGGTCGTCTTCAGCCAGGACGTCGTCCACGGCGACCCGGACGAAGTGGTGATCAATGCCACCTGGGGACTCGGCGAACCGCTCGTCTCCGGGGAGGTCACACCGGACACCGTTCGGGCCAGCGCCCTCGAGTTCGACGTGCTCCGTCGTGAGGTCGCAGACAAGACCCTCATGCGAGTCCTCACCCCGGACGGCCTCACCACTCTGCCCGTCCCCGAGGCGCTGCGCCGCAGGCCCGCACTCGCCGACGCCCAGGTCGCCGCCCTCGCCCGGCTCGCGACCGACCTCGAGCGCCGCATGGGCGCCCCGGTCGATATCGAATGCGCCTTCGCCGGCGGAGCGCTTTACCTGCTCCAGTGCCGTCCCATCACCGCCCGCGCTGTCTGAGGCCGCGCGACCGCAGCCGTGTACACGGCGGGGGGCCGGCACACTGCTGCGCCGGCCCCCCGCCGTTCAGTCCCTCGCGTTGGTCTACCGTCCGAGGTAGCGGTTGATGATCCCCCGCAACTCGTCCATCGACCGGTTCCCGCCCACCCGCTCGCCGTTGATGAAGAAGGTCGGTGTCGAGTTCACACCGTTCTCGTCCGCGTCCTGCGCGTCCGCCTCCACCGTCGATTCGGTAGCCTCGGACTCCACGCACGACTCGTACCGTCCGAGGTCGAAGTCGCTCCGCGCGTCCTTAATCTCCTGACCGAAGTCTTTGAGGTTGTCCTCCGAGAACGCGCCAGATGCCTGACGCAGGTACAGCAGGTCGTGCATGTCCCAGAAGTATCCCTGCTCGTTCGCGCACTCCGCCGCCTGCGCCGCCCGCACCGAACCCGGGCCGAGGAACGACACGTACTTGTACTCCAGGCTCACGAGCCCGGACTCGATGTACTCCGTCCGCAGCTGGTCGTATGCCCCCTCGTGGAACTCCCGGCAGTGCGGGCAGCTGAAGTCCGCGTACTCGATGATCTGCACCGGCGCGTTCGCGCTTCCTTCACGACGCCCATCAACTTCCGGCCGCTCGCGGACCACGAACTCGCCGCCGCGCGGCGCACCACTCGAATCCGCTCCTCCTCCGCCAACGACGATCATCGCCACCACGATCACCGGCACGATGATCACGGCCGCCAGCACCGGGATGCCGCCCCACTGGTCGATCGTCTGACGCCAGGCCGGCTTCGGCGCTTGCGCTCTCGGCTGGCTCTGCCCGGAGCCGTCCTGACGCGCTGACGGCGTCTGCCGGCGCGTGGGCCGGTTCCGTCGTGAGCTGCTCACCTCGTTGGTCTCCCTTCGCCACGGTGCGACACCCGGTCACACCGCACTCCTTGCTGTCCTCTGCGCCGAAGCCGTGCGATCCTGCTGTCGCACCGCGACCACCGGAGCCGTCGGCCTCCGCGACGATGGCCAATGTGGCCAATGCACCCGGATGCGCTCCCCACGGAAGCAGGCCTCGATGTCCGAAGACGTCATCTCTCGCATCCTGGCGCTCGCTGCGCTGTTCGCCGTGGGAGGCTCGCTGGCCCTCGCGATCGGGGCCGGATCGCCCGCCGCCGTGCAGCTGCGCGACCTCGTGGTCCGTCGGACCCACACCCTCACGCTGGCCGTCGCCGCCACCGCGATGCTGGGCTCGCTCTACTACTCGGAAGTCGCCCACTTCATCCCCTGCGAGTTTTGCTGGTACCAGCGCATCGCCATGTATCCGATCGCCGTGCTGCTCACGGTCGCTGCGGTCACTCGTCAGCGCTTGCAGGTTCGTTATGTCGTTACCCTCGCCGCCATCGGGCTCGCGCTCTCCACCTACCACTACCAGCTCGAACTCTTCCCCGAGCAGGCCACCAAGTGCACCGCCGGCGTCCCCTGCAGTGTGCGGTACGTCGAGGAGTTCGGCTTCATCTCCATCGCCTTCATGGCCGGCTCCGGCTTCCTCTCAATCCTGCTGCTCCACCTCGCGCGGTTTCGCGCGCTGCGCAACGCCGAAGACTAGGCTCGATACCGGCCGATCGATGGTGAGAGTCCTTCCATCGTGCGGGGTGCGCGCCCCCAACACAAGGAGCGCGCCCCGATTCAGCCGGGCTGCCTGGCATCCGCCTCGCCGCGGCTCGTCCCCGCCTGCTCCGCCGCGTACCACGCACGGAACATGAGGCCCAGTCGCAACAGCAGCAGCGGCGTCATCCCCTCCCACATCAGCAGGCCCGCCATCTCCTGATCCTCCAGCGCGGTGAACTCCGGCCAGACGCGGTTCGCGAATTCGTACGTCTCGTACAGCGGGAAGTTGTGGAACGTCAGCAACGCGCCGAGGAGCGCCGGGACCGCCTTCGAGCCCAGCAGGTACAGCACGCTCTTCCCGAAGCGGACGGACACGCTGTCCTCGCTCCCGCTGACGTCCAGCGCCCACCAGAACACGACCGCCGACCCTAGCCACGCGAGGTCCATCGCCATCATCCCAACCTCCAGCGCCTTCAACCGGTCGGCGACCAGCGGGACGTGCGTGACGATCAGGATCCCGTTCCACAGCGCGAACGCCGCAAGCGGCTGCCGCACGAGGAACCCTACTGGCCCCAGGTACCGCCGCTCGAGCCACGACGCACGCACGCTCCGCGGCACGCCGTGCACCAGCAGCGGCGCGACGACGTAGTAGTACGCCAGCAGCTGCACCATGCTCGCCGAGAGCAGATACCCCGCAGCTAGCGTCCCCAGCGGCCAGTCCGTGGCGACCCACAGGATCACCCAGCCCGCGGTCGCCGCCGCGATCTGGCTCCCGCCCGGCCGCCTGGCGGCTTCCGGCGAACGCCACACGCGCCGCACGTACCACACCGCGAGGAGGATCATCGCGGCCCAGATCCCGACGTACGGTTGCGGTGCCCACTCCCAGGGCACCGCAACCTGACCGCTGCACCACCAGCTCACAGCGGCCTCCCGCCGCGCTGGACGCGCATCGAATCACGCTCCACGTCAGTGCCCGGACATCGGCGTACCGGTCCCGGACATCGGCTCCGTCCCCGCGGATTCCACCACCGGCGCCGTCACCCGTACTTCACCTGCCTGCTCGAACGTCAACGTCAGGGCGACCTCGTCCCCCTCCTTCAACTCGCGGTTGAGGTCGATCAGCATCACGTGATAGCCGCCCCGCTCGAGCTTGAACTCGCCGTGAGCGGGAATCTCCATGCCCTCGACGCGAGACATCTTCATCGCCCCGTTCTCCATCTTCGTCTGGTGTAGCTCGACCGCTCCCGCGACGTCCGACGCGGCGCTCACCAGCCGGTCGGCGCTGTCCCCGTGGTTCTCAATCACCATGTACGCCGCGCCCAGGTCGGCCGGCGGCTCCGGCACGAACGGGTTCACGATCTGGATCCCCGCGTCCTCATCGGACGCGGCCTCGTCTTCGTCGCCACATGCGGTCGCGGCCATCGCCACGATCGCCAGCCCCATCACGAGGCCCATCAAGCGGTATGTTCGGAGTTTCATGAATCGGTTCGTCCAATCTGAGCAAGTTCTTCGATCGTCGAGGCCCAGGTGGCCTGCCGGATCCCCAGCGGGAACCACCAGGTCTCCTCGTCGCCCGCCGTGTACGCCGTTACCCACGCTGCATGACTGACGGCATAACGGCCGTTCTCATCCGCCGGCTCGCGCTGCGCCGGCGGGACGCCCGCCGCCACCTGCGCCGCCCGCAACTCGTCGTCCGTACCCGTCAGCCCGATGAACGTCGCATCGAAGTGGTCCAACCACGACCGCAGCCGTTCCGCTGAGTCACGAGGCGGGTCGACGCCCACGAAGATGACCTTCACGCGCCCGCGCAGCGAGCTCGGGATCTGGTCCAGCGCCCCGGCGATGTTCCCGAAGTGGACCGGGCATACATCAGGGCAGTTCGTGTAGCCGAAGTAGAGGAGCGTCAGAAAGCCCTCTGTCTCCGCCTGGAAGTCGAACCGTGCGCCCGACGTATCAGTCAGCACGAACGACGGTCGCGGCTGAGACTCCGCCACCATCGCCGGTGAGCGGTCGTCCGCCCCCGTGTCGCCGATGACCGTCCCATCCGCACCGCCGTCTTCCGAGCCGCACGCCGCGAGCAGCAGCGCCGCTCCCAGGACTGCCAGCAGGGCCACGCGTCGCGATGCACGCGCCGAGGTCGGAAGCCTCCGCGCCATGCGCAGAACGAGATACATGTGAAGTCACTCCAGCCTGGGCCGCGCAGCGGCTCCGCGGCGCGCTCCGTCGGGAGCACGCCGCGCACGCGTCCGCTGCCCGGCCCGAATCGGGCCTTGGGGTCAGGCGGCCGGCAGGGAGGACTTGGGAGGAGGGCTCGGGATCAGCGTCACCGCAGAGACCGGCCGCGCCCAGACCGCCATCGAGGTGACCAGCGTCACCCCGGCGCAGTGCAACGCGGGCGGGGCGGGCGGGGGTAGCACACTGCCGCTGAGGTCGTGGTCGAACAGGAACACGACTTCCGCCGTTGCGCCCTCGCCGCCATCGGCGGTGTCGGCGACCGGCTGCGCGGCCGCCTCGTCGGCGACCCGCCCGTCCGGATGCAACGCGCAGAAGTGCAGCGGCGCGCTCGTCGTCACAGCGGCCGGCTCGTCCCACGGATGCGAGTGCGGTCTCGCCACTCCATCCGCGAACAGGTGGCCGTGGTCGGGCGTCCACGCCGCGAGCGCCGGCATCGCCGGCGTCAGCAACGGCGCGAGCAGTCCGAAGATCGCCATCGCGGCGAGTACCTGGCGCAGCCGCCGCACCGTCCGTGGACCAGCTCCGGGGACCATCCTCCCCACGATTGCCCCAAAACCACCTGAGGGCAACCCGACGGCGCCGCGCATCGCCGAGCGCGCACCCCGCACCTCGACCGCGCGGGATGGGACACGCGCATTGACACCCGCCCGGCGCGCTGTATATGAACACCCAAGTGGGCCGCCGCAACGGCCGCCCGAGGATTGCCCGCAAAGAGGGGGTTCGAGTTGCCAGACCTGCTGTACGAGAAGAAGCAAAACTACGCCATCTTCACCTACAACCGCCCCGAGCGGCTCAACGCCCTCGGCGGCACCCTCATGGAGGAGCTGCACGTCGCCCTCCAGGACTTCATCGGCGACCCCGACATGCGCGCCGCCATCGTTACCGGCGCCGGCCGCGCCTTCTCCGCCGGCGCTGACCTCAAGGCCATGGCCGAGCGCAACGCCAGCGGCCAGCGCCAGATCGCCCTCGGCCACCGCGGCCTCGACCACAGCTTCCCCTGGGTCGACGTCCCCAAGCCCGTCATCGCGGCGGTCAACGGACTCGCCGTCGGCGGCGGCATGGAGACCGCGATGTCCTGCGACATCCGCATCGCCTCCACGGATGCCTACTTCGGCCTCTTCGAGGTCAAGCGCGGCATCATGGCCGGCTACGGCATCCACCACCTCATGCGGCTCATCCCCGCCTCCCACGCCTACTACACCGTCTTCACCGCCGACCGCATCTCGCCCCAGCAGGCCCTCGACTGGGGCTTCGTCACCGAGGTCGTCGAGCCCGACCGCCTCATCCCGCGCGCCGAGGAGATCGCCGCCATGATCGCGGAGAACGCCCCCCTCGCGGAGGCCGGCTCCAAGGCGATCATGCGCTCGTGGCGCACCTACGGCATCGACGACTCCCTGCAGCTCAACACCTGGGTCAGCAAGGTCGTCATCGATTCCGAAGACGCCAAGGAGGGCCCCCTCGCCTTCACCGAGAAGCGCGCACCCGTCTGGAAGGGCCGCTAACCGCAACCTCCTTCGAGGTCACACCGAACCAGCCGAGGCTCCCCGCCTCGGCTGGTTCTTGTATTCACCGCGCACTCCTGAGTCGCGACCTTACTCGGAGCATCCTCCCCACAGCGACACGAAACTCCTCAACAGGCCGACTCCAATCCCGCCTTGAGGGGGGACGCCGGGGGTGGGGGTGCCTCCGACCGACGCCCGAATCGCCTCCCGCACTCATCGAGGTCCTCCGCCCCGTTGCACCCGTACCTCCCCGCCCCCCCTACCGCCCGAGGTACCGCCCAGCCCGCCGCTCCGAAAACGCCGCCATCGCCTCCAGGTGGTCCTCACTCTTGAAGCACGCCACCTCCGCCGCGATCGAGTACGGCAGGATTTCGTTCGCGATCAGGCTCACGTACCGGTTGATCGCAGTCTTCGTCGACCGCACCGCCATCGGCGCCCCCGCCGACAGCCGCCGCGCCATCGCCACCGCCTCATCGAGCAGCGCCTCATCGTCCACGACCCGGAATACCAGCCCAAGGCGATACGCCTCCTCCGCCGGCACGAGCTCACCGGTCAAGAGGTAGTACCGCGCCTGCTGCAGCCCCGCGAGCAGCGGCCACAGCAGCGCCCCGCCGTCGCCCGCCGTCACCCCCTGGTTCGACACGTGCGTATCGCCGAAGCGCGCGGTGGGCGATGCCAGCACCACATCCCCGAGCAGCGCGAGCGTGCACCCGATCCCCAGCGCGTACCCCCGGACCGCCGTCACCACCGGCTTGTCCAGCCCCACCCAGTCGAGGAGTAGGTTGCGCGCCTCCACCAGCATCTCCCCGAACATCGCGTCGGCCTCGAGCTCCCCCATGTCCGCCCCCGAGCAGAACGACGTCCCCGCCCCCACGATCACGGCCGCCCGCACCTCCTCATCCGCCTGCAACGCCCGAGGCAGCCGCGCGATCTCCGTATGCATCCGCGAGGTCACCGCATTCAGCCGCTGCGGCCGGTTCAGCGTCAGCACCACCACCCCGTCATCGCGCCGCTCAATCAGCAGATGCTCGAAATCCTGCTGCCGCAACCCCGCCTTGACCGCCATCCCGGCCTCCCTTCGGATGTCCCGGCCGCGCTAAGACGGCCGGTACCTCATCACGAAGACTATCGCGCATGCTCCGGCAACATGGCCGCCGGCTCGACGTTCCCAAGTGCCGAGGAGCCGCCGAGAAGCCCGAGGTATGATCGCCACGGACCGATCGGAGTTCACCGTTGGTACAGCCCGAACTCCTGCCCGGCCTCGCCCTCACGGCCATCCTCGTAGCCGGCGCAAGGGCGGCCGAGAGCAAGCGGACGGACCACCTGTTCGACGACCCCAACGCGCGCGCATTCGTCGAGGCGGCAGGCGCGGCCTCGCCGGCGATCGCGCAAGCAGTGGCACAGGGGTCCCCAGACCCGAAAGTGAACGAAGCCCGTCACAACTCCGTCGCCGTCCGCACGCGCTTCTTCGACGACTACCTCGGCGCAGCCGCCGCGTCGGGCTGCCACCAGGTGATCGTCCTTGCCGTCGGCCTCGACGCCCGAGCGTTCCGCCTCCCCTGGCCCGCGGGCGTCCGATTGTGGGAGCTCGATACGCCCGAGGTATTCGCGTTTAAGGAGCGCGTACTCGCAGAACGGGATGCACGACCCGGCTGCGCGCGGACGGTGGTCCCCATCGACCTCCGGGAGGACTGGCCTCCCGCCTTGCGTCACGCGGGCGTCGACCCGGCGGCGCCGGCCGCATGGCTCATCGAGGGCCTGCTCATGTACCTCGATGAACGCGAGCGCGACCTCCTGCTCGACCGGGTCGGCACACTCTCGAGTCCCGGAAGCCGTCTCGCTCTCGACCACGCGCCGGGGTTCTTCTCACCGCCAGCCGTCACCGGCGCCGACGATCCTCGTGGCGAGGACGCCGCCGCCAGCGCGGCGAAGTGGGCGGCGGCGTCCTCGGACGCGTCGCTCGTCGAGCCGGCCGAATGGCTGCAACGTCACGGCTGGCGCGCCGAGGTCGAAGCTCCCGCGGCGCTGTTCGCTCGCCACGGTCGGCCGCTGCCAGCACAGTTAGCCCGGCAATCCACTGAGGGCGCCCCGGAGTTATCTGGCGACCGCCGAGCGCGCCTAGCGGACGCACATTGGCGCGCTCCCGCCGCCCCCAAACTTCGCCCACCCTTCACGAGCACCCAACTCCTGTCGACGCGCGGCCGCGCACGCGAAGCCTGCCGCGTTCGAGGAGTCAAGGGGGCGAAGCCCCCTTTTGGGGTGGGCGGGCGGGCCTTCCAAAAAATACAGCCGGCCGCGAAGCGGCCGTCCTTACCGCGCCGCGAGGCGGCGCGCCTCCCCTTCTCCCCCCGGGAGAAGGGGCCGGGGGATGAGGGAGCAAACGATGCCCCACGTCCAGCCCCGGCAGACTCCTCACGGACCACGTCCCGAGGTACCACCGCCGTCGTTCGCGCATAGCGCCCCGTCCGGCCGCGCAGGCGAAGCCTGCCGCGTTCGAGGGGTCAAGCCGGCGAAGCCCCCTTGAGGTGGGCGGGGGGCCTTCCAAAGAAATACAGCCGGGCCGCGCAGCGGCCCGTCCACACCGGGCCGGCGCAGCCGCCCGCCTCCGATGCTCCCTACTCCTCGCCCGTCGTCCCGAGGCGCAACGGGTCTTCCTCTTTCGCGTCCAGCATCAACTGGCGACGCGCCTGCACCTCCACCGGCAGCCCGTGCAGCTTGATGAACCCCTGCGCCGCCGTCTGGTCGAACTGGTCGCCCTCGCTGTACGTCGCCAGCGCATGGCTGTACAGACTCCGATCCGACTGCCGCCCGACCGCCGTCGCCGACCCTCGATGCAGCCGCATCCGCACCTCGCCGGTCACGTGCCGCTGCGTCGACTGTACATACGCCGCGAGGTCCTGGTGATGCGCCGTGAACCACAACCCGTTGTAGATCAGGTCCGCGTACTCCTGCGCCACCCGCTCCTTGAACCGCAGCTGCAGCTTCGTCAGCGTCAGCGACTCCAGTGCCCGGTGCGCCTCCAGCAACGTCACCGCCGCCGGTGACTCGTACACCTCGCGCGACTTAATCCCCACGAGGCGGTCCTCGACCATGTCGATCCGCCCCACGCCGTGCTCACCCGCCAGCGTGTTCAGCCGCTCCACCAGCTCCACCGCCCCCAGGGACTCCCCATCGAGGGCCACCGGCACTCCGTGGTCGAAGCGCACTGTCACGTACGCCGGTTCCTCCGGCGTCGCGCGCACCGCCTTCGTCCACTCGTACACCTCCTCCGGAGGCTCCACCCACGGGTCCTCGAGGATCCCCGCCTCCACGGCGCGGCCCCACAGGTTCTCGTCCACCGAGTACGGCGACGCAATCGTCTGCTTGATCGGGATCCCGAACCGCTCGGCGTACGCGATCGCCTCGTCGCGATTCATCAGGTTCTCGCGCGCCGTCCCGATCACCTTCAGGTCGGGCCCCAGCGCCCGGATCGAGACATCGAACCGCACCTGGTCGTTGCCCTTGCCCGTGCACCCATGCGCCACCGCCGTCGCGCCCACCTCGCGCGCCTTGTCCACGAGCAGCTTCGCGATCAACGGCCGTCCGAGGGCCGTCGCCAGCGGGTACGACCCCTCGTACACCGCCCCTGCGCCCAGCGCCGGAAACACGAAGTACCGCAGGAAGTCGTCCTTCGCGTCGACGACGTCGACCTCCAGCGCGCCCGCCGTCAGCCCACGCTCCCGCGCCCCCTCAATGTCCGGCAGGCTCCCGAGGTCCACCATCAGGCACACGACGTCGTAGCCGTGCGCCTCCTGCAACCACTTCGTCGCCACCGAGGTGTCCAGCCCCCCGGAGTACGCCAGCACGATCGTCTCACCCATGACCCGCTCCGCCCGTGAAGATTCGAGGACATCGCCTGCAGGCCCCGCCTGCGAGAGACGACGTGCCTGAGTATAAGAGCGCCGCTGCTAGCCGCCTTCCTCATTCGCGATGCGGCATGTGCGGATGCGACCGGGTGACTACGCCCAGGGCAGCCGCGCCTCGTCGATCAGCCGAATGAGGGCGCGGACGCGCTCATGCTCGGGCCGCCACGCCGCCCACACGACCCGCCCCCACTCCCGGATGGCCTCGTCCCGGGACTCGCCCGGCGGCGACGCCAGCACGTCGAGGACGGTCATCGCCGGGGACTCCGGCGGCGTCCCGAACCGCGGCCACTCCCGCCGGCGCTCGGCCAGCTGCACGTGCGCCAGCTGGACTCGCTTGCCGCTGTATCCGCGCTCCGCGAAGAGGCACAGCCCGAGGAGCGAGAACGCCCCCGCCAGCGGCCGCATCTCCTCGGTGAGATGCGACGCCATGTGCGCGTCCACGGCGATCTGATGCAGGAAAAACGAACCCTGCAGGCTCAACGTGTACGCCAGCACCCGGTCATACAGCGTCAGGCACTCCGCCGACGCCCACGAGGTCGCTTCCCGCGCCCCCGCCTCCACGCCCGGTTCGATGCCACAGCCATGACAGGGCGTCACGCCCGCCTCCCCTACAACCCACCGGCCCGGACGCGCGAAAGGGGATCGAAGATAGAGGGGGTGAGTGCAGGACTCAGCGCCGGGTATCCGCGCCTCTCTCCCGCGAGCGGGGGAGGGTGCGGGAGGGGTCCGAGAAACGCCGCCCGAGACCGGGAGGCCTCCTCGCCCTCCTTGCTACCCCGCCGTCACCTGCTTGATCGCCTCCTCGAGGAGGTCCACTCCACGGTCGACCTCCTCCGCCGTGATCGTCAGCGGAGGCATCATCCTCACGATGTCCGGCCGCACCGGGTTCAGCAGGATCCCCAGCTTGATCCCGGCCCCCACAACGTCCACCGCGATCTCGCGATGCAGCTCCAGGCCCTGTAGCAGCCCCACGCCACGCACGCCCTTCACCACCTCATAGCGGTCCTCGAGGCCATGCAGCCGCTGCGACAGCTGCGCCGCGCGCTCCCGCACGTTCTCCAGCACCCCGCCCTCGACCAGGCGGTGCATGACGTGCGCTCCGGCCGCCGTCACAAGGGGATTCCCGCCGAACGTATTGCCGTGGTCGCCCGGCTCGAACACCGCCGCGTGCTCCTTCGCGAGCACCGCGCCGATCGGCACCCCGCCCCCCAGCCCCTTCGCCGAGGTCATGATGTCCGGCTCGATCCCCGCCTGCTCGTACGCCCACAGCGTCCCCGTACGGCCCATCCCCGTCTGCACCTCGTCGAGGATCAACAGTAGCTGCTGCTCATCGCACCACGCCCGTACTTGCTGCAGGTAGTCCGCCGCCGGCACGTTGATGCCGCCCTCGCCCTGCACCGGCTCGAGCAGCACCGCGCAGGTGCGCTCGTTCGTCGCCGCCTTCAGCGCGTCCAGGTCGTCGTAGTCCACGAACACGAACCCCGGCAACTGCGGTCCGAACGGCTCCCGGTAGCGAGGCGTCCCCGTCGCCGATACCGTCGCCATCGTCCGCCCGTGGAACGAGTTGTTCGTCGAGATGATCTCGAACGCACCCTGCTTGTGCAGGTTCCCCCACTTCCGTGCCAGCTTGATCGCGCTCTCGTTCGCCTCCGCGCCGGAGTTCACGAAGAACACCCGGTCCAGCGCCGAGTGCCGCACGAGGAGTTCCGCCAGCTCGATCTGCGGCTCCGTGTAGAAGATGTTCGAGACCGTCAGCAGCGTATGCGCCTGCTTCGCGATCACCTCCGCGAGCTGCTCGTCCGCGTGCCCCAGCGACACCACCGCGATCCCCGCCACGAAGTCGAGGTACTCCTTGCCGTCGCTGTCCCACACGCGCGTCCCCTCGCCGCGCACGATCGTCACCGGCAGCCGCCGGGCCGCCTGCATGTAGACCTGCGCCTCGCGCGCGGGGATGTCACTCACGTCATCGCTCCTCTGCTGCTTCCTCGTCGCTCGATGGAGTCTAGCGCTGCGACTGCGATTCGATCTGGTCGAGCAGCTGCCGCAGCCGGTCCAGATCCTGCTGCGCAGAATCCGAGGCCTGCCGCGCCTGGTCGATCAGCGCCTGCAGGTCGCCCGGAGTCAGCGTTGCCGTGGGCGTCGGTACCGGCGTCGAGGTCGGTCCCGGCGTCGGCGTCGTCTCAGGCGTCCCCGGCAGCGGCGGACCGCCTGCCTCGCCCGGCAACGTCGACTGCCGCCTTCCCAGCACCACCTCCAGCGCTTCAGTGAACGTCGGCTCCATCGCGATCTCGTTGCCGTTCGCCACCACCACGCGCTTCAGCTCCGGGAGCCGCGAGTTCTCCGCCTGCAGGTAGATCGGTTCCACGAACAGGAATGAATCGGCGATCGGGATCATGAACATGTTCCCGCGGATCACCTGCGACCCGGACTGGTTCCACAGACTCAGCTGCTGCGAGATCCCCGGCGTCTGGTCGATACGGGCCTCGATCTGCGCTGGCCCGTACACCAACGAGTCCGTCGGGAACCGGTACGCCCGCAGCTTCCCGTACTGCCCCGGGTCCGACCGCCCCGCGAGCCACCCCACCGTGTTCGCCTTGTTCCGAGGCGTGAACGGCATCACCAGCACGAACTCTTCGTCCGCTTCGCCCGGCAGCCGCATCGTCAGGTAGTACGGGGCCAGCGGCTCCTCGCGCTGTCCCACCTTCTGCAGCGGGATGTTCCACACGTCCTCGCCCACGAAGAACACCTGCGGGTCGGTGATGTGGTACTTCAGGTAGATGTCCGACTGCGCCCGGAACAGGTCCTCCGGGTACCGCAGGTGCTCACGCAGTACCTGCGGCATCTCCTCGAACGGCGTGAACAGGTCCGGGAAGATCTTCGCCCAGGTCGCCGCGATCGGCTCGTTCGGGTCCATGAGGTAGAACGTCATGTCGCCCGTCAGCGCGTCCGTCACGATCTTCACGCTGTTCCGCACGTAGTTCGTGTCGCCTCGATGCTGCGCGTACGGGAAACGACCCGACGACGTGTACCCGTCCTGGATCCACGTGATCTGACCGTCGAGGATGACCGCGTACGGGTCCCGGTCCAGCTCCAGGAACGGCGCCACCTTCAACACGCGGTCCGATAGCTGCCGGTGCATCAACAGCCGCGAGTCCGAACCCAGCTGTCCCGAGATGAGCACGTTGACGTCGCCGAGCTCCCACGCCAGCGCCAGCCGCCGGAACGCCGAGGACAGCCGGATCCCCCGGTCCGGCTCGTACCGCGTCTCGGAGTTCCCCTCCCCCAGCGGGTAGTCGAACTCCGCCACGTTCGTCCGCACGATCACGTAGTGCGTCGTTCGCTCCCCGAAGTACACCCGCGACCCTTCGAGGCTCACCGGGACGTCCTCGCCCACCGGGGGGATGTCCCGCGTCAGCAGCACCGGCAGTCCCTCGTCACGAGATTCGTTCACCGGCGACACCACAGCGCCGAACCCGTGCGTGAGCTGCAATTGCTCTCGCGTCCAGTTCGCCTCCACCCGCCCGATGTCGAGCTCCCGCACCGCGAGCATGACCTGCCGCTCACCATCCCCCATCGGGTACCGGTCGACGTCGACGTCATTGAAGACGTAGAACGGCCGGATCGACTGGATCTGGTTGAACGTGTCGAGGAGCGGCCCCGGGTCCCACACGCGCACGTTGGTCGTCGTGTCCTCGTTCTCGTCGATCGCCGCCGCCGTCGCACCAAGCTGCGCCGGATATGCGCTCTCCTCCACCGACTCGAGCCCGAACGCCAGCCGCGTGAACTCGATGTTCCGCGCGATATACGGCTCTTCTTTCTCCAGCTCGTTCGGGCGCACCTGGATCGACTGCACCGCCGAGGGGTACAGCCCGCCTCCCAGCAGCCCGGCGATCGCCACGCCGCCCAGCGCCGCCGCCGGCACCCGGTAGTGCGTCGACAGGAACGCGCTCGCGATCACCGTCGCACCCGCGAACGCTGTCAGCACGATCAGCACGTACCGTACGGGCACCCGCGCGTGGACGTCCGTATACATCGCGCCGTCCACCAGCCCGCCCGGCTCGCTCACCAGGTCGAAGATGCCCAGCCAGATCCCCACCGCCACCAGCAGCAACGCGGCCCCCACGAGGATCGACAGGTGGATCCGCACCGGCCGCGTCACGTTCAACACGAACCGCTGCAGCGAGAACGTCAGCGCGTACACCGCTCCCGCCGCCAGCGTCGAGATCACCACGAGCGCCAGCAGCCACCCCTGCATCAGCTGATACGCCGGCAGGTCGAACAGGTAGAACGAGATGTCGCGTCCGAACTCCGGGTCCTCCCGCCCGAAGGGCACACCATTGAGCCACGACAGGATCGTCTGCCACGCCCCGCCCAGCGCCGACCCGAAGATCAGCGCGAGGAAGATCGTGCTCGCCACCATCAGCACCGTGCCCACGCGCCGGATCGCCTGCGGGTCCACCTCCTCGATGAACGATTCCTCCGGCGCCTCGGGCGCCAGCCGGCGCGCCAGCCAGATGTTCCCCCCGATCACGAGCGCCGACACCGCCGCGCCGACCAGGAACAACACCACACGCCACGCGATCGCGCGCCGGTACACGCTCGCGTACTCCACCGAGTCGAACCACAACAGGTCGACGTAGATCGACTTCAGCACGCTCAGCAGCACGAACAACACCAGCAGCGCCGCCGCGATCCCCAGCCACCGCACTACCCCCGAGGGCGCGCGGAATCGCCCGCCGCGCTCGAACCGGAACGGGTCCGGCGGCGGCCCCAGGTCGCCTCGGTCGTCGTAGAACTGCATCAGGCGTCGCCCTTCACGCGGGCGAGGACCCGCTCACGCGTCATGTGATCCGTGTCCCGACCACCTCGCCGGCCGCGATGCGACGCAGCATCCCCCCCGAACGACCGTTCGCCATGTACGCGGTCCCCCCTGCTTCGACCGCCCGGAAGCACGCCTCTACCTTCGGGATCATCCCCCCTGAGAGCGTCCCTTCCGCGCGCAATGACTCCGCACGCTCCGCATCGAGTTCCGCGATCAGCCCGCCGCCGGCATCGAGGAGCCCATCCACGTCCGTCAGGAACACGAGCTGCCTCGCTCCCACGGACCGGGCCACCTCCCCCGCGACCGTGTCGGCGTTGATGTTCAGCGGCTGCACCGGGGCCTCGAGGCCGATCGGCGCGATCACCGGGATCGCCCCTGCGTCCGTCAGGGCGAGCAGCAACTCGCCGTCGACCTCCGTCACCCGCCCCACGTACCCGAGGCGCGGGTCGTACCGCTCCGCACGCACGATGCCGCCGTCGACGCCCGATAGCCCGACTGCCCGTCCCCCCCGCTCCACGATCGCGGCCACGAGCTGTGTGTTGATCACCCCCCGCAACACCGCGACCACCACCTCCCTCGCCTCCGCTGAGGTGGACCGCAGCCCGTCCACGAACTCCGACGGCACGTCGAGCCGCTTGAGCCAGTCCGTAATCATCGCGCCGCCGCCGTGCACCACCACAACGCGCTCCCCCGCCCGCTGCAGCGCCACCACGTCATCGAGCGTCGTGTCCTCCGCGCCGAGCGTGGATCCGCCGATCTTCACCACCACCGGCCGCTTCGAGGTTTCGCTCATCTTCCCGCTCCCCAACCAGTTATGTCGTGTAGTCGGCGTTGATTCGGACGTAGTCCTCGGTCAGGTCACAGCCCCAGGCCGTCGCCCGCTCCTCACCGAGACCCAGTTCCACCCGGATCGTGACCTCCTCCGCCTCCATCGCCTTCGAGATCACACTGTATTCGACATCCGTCGGCACGCCCTGCTCAAAGGCGCAGTGCTCCCCGATCCACACGCTCGCCCGCTCCACCTCGACCCGCGCGCCCGACCGTCCCACGGCCATCAGCACCCGCCCGAGGTTCGCGTCGCGCCCCGTCACCATCGTCTTCACCAGTGGCGACGACGTCACCGTCCGCGCCGCCTTCCGCGCGTCCTCCCGCGTCGCCGCCCCCTCAACGGTCACTTCGATCAGCGTCCGCGCTCCCTCGCCGTCCCGCGCGAGGTCGCGCGCCAGCGCGATCGCCAGCGCCTCGATCGCCGCCCGCAGTGGCTGCGACGCCGGATGCGCCGCATCGATCACCTCGCCGCCAGCAGCCCCGTTCGCGAACAGCAGCATCGTGTCGCTCGTCGAGGAATCCATGTCGACATCGATCATATTGATCGAGACATCCCCTACCTCCCGCAGCGTCCGCCGCAGCCACTCGATCTCGCACGGCGCATCCATCGTCAGAAAGCAAAACACCGTCGCCATGTCGGGGTGCACCATCCCCGACCCCTTCGCCGTGCCGCCGACGGTGTACGTGCGCCCCTCGCACGTCACCCGCACCGCCCGGTGCTTCGCCACCGTGTCCGTCGTCATGATCGCCCGCGTGAACAGCGGCCCGCCGTCCACGCTCGGCCGCACCGAGGTGATCCCTGCCTCGATCTGCTCCATGGGCAGCAGCCGCCCGATCACCCCTGTCGAGGCGACGAGCATCTCCTCCACCTCGACGCCGGCCTGCCGCGCCGCGAGCTCGGCCATCCGCGCCGCATCGCGGTCTCCCTGCTCCCCCGTCACCGTATTCGCATTCCCCGAGTTCGCGACGATGCCGCGTGCCCGCCCCTTCGCCACCCGCGGCCGGTTGTATCTGATCGGCGCGCCCACCACCGCGTTACGGCTGAAGATCCCAGCCACCGAGGCCGGGAACTCCGACACCAGGATCCCGACGTCATAGCGAGGCTCCTCGCCGTACGTTCGCACCCCCGCATACGCCGCCCCCGCCCGCCACCCGAGCGGCGTCGTCACCCCGCCGCCCTCCACCCACTCCAGCTCCACAGCCACGGCTCGCCCCTCCGACTTCGTCGAGCCGCGAGTATAGCCGAGCCCAGGCGCCCCCCACTACGCTCGCGCGCGGCCCGGCTCCCCCCGCAGCCACGCCCCGCCAATCCCCTTGCGCGGGCGCAGCCTGCCGCGTTCCACCCCCGGGGCGGGCGGGCCTTCCGAACAACCAACAGCCGGCCCGCGCAGCGGGCCGACCACACCGCGCCGCCGCTCCCGCTCGCCCACCTCGTGGGAGAGCGGGCCGGGGGTGAGGGAGTAAGCGTCGCACCACGCTCCGAGGCGCTACGCACGCCCCCGCACTACCGGCACACGTAGTTGTTGTCCACGCCCTTCGCGATGTACTGCACCAGCCACACCGGCCCGCCCGCAAAGCTCGCCCCGCAGCGCTGCGACGCATCCCGCGCGTTCCGCGCCCCCGCCACCCAGTTCGGCGTCCCAGCGAACTGCCGCCCGCCCGTGATCGCCGTCCACTGGTACGACGTCGAGTAGATCCCCACTCCGCCGGCGCCGAGGCTCCGTAGCGCATCGAGGTACCCCTCGATCGCCTCCCCGTTCGCCGCCGGAGTCCCGTTCCAGCTGTTCACCGTCTCCACGTCCAGCCACCAGTGCTTCCCGGCCGCGGCCCCCGAGGTCGCGCCGTTCGCCACCGCCCACGCGTCGTTCGCCGCGTTCCACCCGTAGTTGTACGCGCACCCGAGGTCCGCGTACGACGTCGCGTCCGCGCACGTCCGAGGCCCCGGCCGCGTCCAGTACTTCGAGATCGGCCCCGGGTTCGCCGTGTTCATGTAAAACGACGCCGCCGAGGACTTCCCCGCCGCCCACTGGTACTGCGTGCTCAGGCACGGGTTCGCCGACCACGGCAGACCGTTCGTCACCCCCACGATCCCGAACGCCCCGCCTCGAGGCAGCGTCCTGCCGCACTGCGGGTACGAAACGTCGTATCCAGTGCTACCGGCAGGATAGAAGGTGCTCGCGGCGCCCCCGGCCGCCGTGAGCACCACGAGCGCCACCGACGCCGCGCCGGCAGCCAGCAACCGCATCGACCTGGCGACCCGCACCACGCACCCCATCTCCCCCGCCTGCCGAGGCACGCAGCATACCAATCGCGCGCCCCGAGCCCTCAGCTCAACGGCGGCAGCCCCACCCGCGGACACCGCTCCAGCAACGGGCATCGAGGGCACTCCGGTGCCCGCGCGTGACACGTCCGTCGCCCGTGCTGGATCAGGTCCACGTGGAACGCGTACACCTCGTCCGGCTCCAGCATCCCCTCGAGGATCACGTGCGCCTGCTCGACGCTCGCCTTCGGCGGCACGAGCCCCAGCCGCCGCGACACCCGGTCCACGTGCGTGTCCACCGGCAGCGCCGGCCGCCCCAGCGCGAACAGCAGCACGCACGCCGCCGTCTTCGGCCCCACCCCCGGCAGCGCCCGCAGCCACGCCTTCGCCTCCCCGAGCGGCATCGTCTCGAGGAACCCCAGGTCGTACTCCGGCGCCTGCTCCCGCACCGCCGCCAGCAGCTCCTGCAGCCGCGGCGCCTTCGTCGGCGCCAGCCCCCCCGGCCGGATCGCCTCCTCCACCGCCGAGGTCGGCGCAGCCACCACCGCGTCCCACTCCGGGAACCGTTCCACCAGCCGGTGGTACGCCCGCCCCGAGTTGTGGTCGGACGTGTGCTGCGACAGCAACGTCAGCACCAGCTCCGCCGTCGGGTCCCCCGACGCCTCCGCCGGCGCCCGCCCGTAGTACGCATCGAGGACCGCGATCAGCTCGGCGGGTGCGTATCGCGGCTCGGCCGCTTCATCGCCCCGCGCGCCTGGCTCCTTCAATGGATATGCCACCGATACATCCTAGCTTGCGCTCACTGCTATAGTGCCCATACCCCCTCCCACCGGGTGCGGGTCAAAGAACACCGCATCGAGGAGCACTTGGATGGCACATCAGCACCAGGCGCATGGCATGCACGACGCCCGTCCAATCCGGCACGACGCGGCCCACGGCGCGTCGCCCACTGCCTCGCCCGCCCACGCAGCCCCCAGCGAGGCGCACGCGTCCCATCAGGAACACAACCGCCATGCCGGCCACGACCCCGAGGCGTTCCGCCGCCGCTTCTGGCTCGCCCTCCTCCTGACCATCCCAGTCGTTGCCTTCAGCACGATGGTGCAGGACTGGCTGGGTTACTCCCTGGATCGGGTGCCCGGCCACGATTGGGTCGCTCCCGTGCTCGGCACCGCCGTCTTCCTGTATGGAGGCCCCGTCTTCCTGCGCGGCGGGTGGCAGGAGCTCCGTTGGCGGCAGCCCGGCATGATGCTCCTCATCTCCCTCGCGATTTCTGTTGCGTTCGCCTCCAGCGTGGCCGCCGAGGCCGGACTCGCCGTCCACCTCGACTTCTGGTGGGAACTCGCGGCCCTCATCACCGTCATGCTGCTGGGGCACTGGCAGGAGATGCGCGCCCTCGGCCTCACCCGCGGCGCGCTCGCCGCGCTCGCCGAACTCCTCCCCGACGAGGCCGAACGCATCGAGGACGGCGAGCCTCGGCTCGTCCCCATAGCTGCCCTCCGTACCGGCGACCTCGTGCTCGTCCGCCCGGGCGCGCGCGTCCCCGCCGACGGCCGTGTCGAGGAAGGACAGGCCGACTTCGATGAGTCGATGCTCACCGGCGAGTCGCGCCCCGTCCCCCGCGCCAGGGGCGCCCGCGCCGCCGCCGGCACCGTCGCGCTCGGCTCCGCCGTCCGCGTCCGCATCGAGGCGGTCGGCGAGTCCACGACGCTTGCCGGCATCCAGCGCCTCGTCGCGCAGGCTCAGGCGTCGCGCTCGCGCACGCAGGCCATCGCCGACCGTGCCGCCGCCGCCCTCTTCTACGTCGCGCTCGGCGTCGGCGCGCTCACCTTCGCCGTCTGGGCCGCGCTCGGCGATCTCGACGAAGCCATCGTCCGCGCGGTCACGGTCCTCGTCATCGCCTGCCCCCACGCCCTCGGCCTCGCGATCCCGCTGGTCATCGCCATCTCCACGGAGGTCTCAGCCCGCTCCGGCATCCTCGTGAAGGACCGCCTCGCCCTCGAGCGCATGCGCAACGTCGATGTCGTCCTCTTCGACAAGACGGGAACGCTCACCGAAGGCCGCCCCGCCGTGATCGGCATCTGGGCCGCGAACGGCGACGACGATGCCCTGCTCCGTCTCGCCGCGGCCGCCGAGGCTGCTTCCGAGCACCCGCTCGCCCGCGCCATCGTCGCCCGCGCCCATGAGCACTCCCACGCCCCGCTTCCCGCCGCAAGCCACTTCGTCGCCCCGGCCGGACGCGGCGTCCGCGCCCTCGTCGACGGCGCGACCATCGAGGTAGGCGGCCCGCGCCTGCTGCAGGAGCGCGGCGTCGATCCTGCGGTGCCCCGCGGCCAACTCGACGGCTGGCTCGATCGCGGCGCCACCGTGCTCTACGCGCTCCGCGATGGCGCGCCCATCGGCGCCTTCGCCATCGAGGACCGCGTCCGCGAGGAGTCGCGCCACGCCGTCGAGGAGCTGCACCGCGCCGGTGTCCGCGTCGCGATGATCACCGGCGACGCCCGAAACGTCGCCGAGGCCGTCGCCCGCGACCTGGGCATCGACGAAGTCTTCGCCGAGGTGCTCCCGGAGCACAAGGCCGAGCAGGTCACCAGCCTCCAGCGTCGAGGACTCCGCGTCGCGATGGTCGGTGACGGCGTGAATGACGCCCCCGCGCTGGCCAGCGCCGATGTCGGCATCGCCATCGGCGCCGGCACGGATGTCGCCATCGAGTCCGCCGGCGTAGTCCTCGCCTCGGACGACCCGCGTGGCGTCCTCGGTATCATCCGCCTGTCGAGGGCGAGCTACCGCAAGATGGTGCAGAACCTCATCTGGGCCACGGGCTACAACCTCGTCGCGATCCCGCTTGCGGCTGGCGTGCTCGCAGGTGTCGGGTTCGTCCTCCCGCCCGCCCTCGCCGCCGTCTTCATGAGCGCCTCCACCGTCATCGTCGCCGTCAACGCCCTCCTGCTGCGCCGGCTCCGCCTCCACGAGGACACGGCGCCGGCTCCGGGACGACGGGCGCTCCGCCACGTCCATGCCTGACAATGTCTGCAGCGGAAAGGACCTCACATGCCCCGGATGACTGGACATCTTGCCCTCGCCCTGGCCGCGCTCGCGGCGACCGCCACCGTCTTCGCCGCCTGCGGGGGCGACGACGGCGGCGGCGACGAGGCAGCGCGGACCATGGAAGTCGCGATGCAGGACATCGCGTTCTCCAGTACCGCCCTCACGGCCGCGAAGGGTGAGCACATCCGCATCGAGCTCGACAACAAGGGCGGCGTCACCCATGACTTCACCATCGACCGCATGCCGATGCAGGGGCTGCACATGATGGGCGGCGCCGGCGGCGACGAGCACCAGCACATGACCGGCGACCACGCCATGCACCTCGCCCTCGACAAAGGCAAGTCCGGCTGGCTCGAGTTCGAACCCACCGAGGCGGGCGCCTACGAGTTCTACTGCACCGTCGCCGGCCATCGCGACGCCGGCATGCGCGGCACCCTCACCGTCCAGTAGCCCCACCACGCCGCCCCCAACTAGCGCACCGAGGCCGCCACAGTGATCGCCTCGCGCGTCCGCTTCGGCAGCGAGGCGAACACCAGCTCATACGAGTGCTCCACCCACTCCCGCAGCTCCGCCCGAGGCGCGTCCACGCGCACCGTATTCCAGTGCCGCTTGCTGAGGTGATAGCCCGGCCGCACCAGCTCCGGAAACGCCGCCCGCAACTCCTCCGCGAGGTCGGGGTCGCACTTCAGGCTCACCTCCAGCGGCCGCGAGTCCTCCCCCACGATGGCGAAGATCTTCCCGCCCACCTTCCACACCTGCGCCCCCGGCCCGAACGGATACCCCGCCTCCGCCCCCGCGAACCCGCCGAGGAACCCCGTCAGCTGCCCCTGGTTCATCCCCCACCCCTCACTCGTACCGCAGCTTCGAGGCGAACGCGCGCACGTCCGCCGCGAACAACTCCGGCTCCGCCATCGCCGCAAAATGCCCGCCCCGAGGCAACTGCGCGTAGTGCACCAGCTCGTACGCCCGCTCCGCCCACGACCGCGGCACGCGCGGCCCCGACCCATCCACGTCCTGTGGGTAGTCCGCGTATCCCGTCGGCACGCGCACCCGCTGGCCCGGCCCCAGCCCCGCGCTCCGCTCGATCTGCCCAGCCTTGTACACGTTGTTCGCCGACGCGATCGTCCCCGTGAACCAGTAGATCGAGGCCATCGTCACCAGCTCCTCGAGCGGCACCCGCTCCTCGAACGCCGCGCTCGACCGCGACCGCTCGAAGTCCGACCACGCGAAGTACTTATCCGCGATCCACGCCGCGAGACCCACCGGCGAGTCCGTCAACCCGTACGCCAGCGCCATTGGCTTCGTGCTCTGGATCGCTGAGTACCCCGTCCCGCCCCGGCTGCGCCGTTCCCGTGCATCGAGGTAGGCCTGCTCCTCCGCCGTCACCGGCGCCTGCACCCCGTCGTTCAGACGGAACACGAGGGGCAGCAGGGTCAGGTGGATCCCATAGAGGCTCGATTCATAGCGCCGCCCCAGCTGCGCCGTGATGAACGCCCCGAGGTCGCCCCCGTGCGCGATGTACCGCGGGTACCCCAGCACCTCGCGCATGAGCCGGTCCCACAAATACGCCATCGCCCGAGGTGCAATCGGCAGCCGCGGGCGTGACGAGAACCCGAACCCCGGACACGATGGCACCACGACGTCGAAGCCGTCCTCCGCATCCCCGCCGAACCGCTCCGGGTGCGCCAGCCGCTCCGCCACGTCGAGGTACTCCACGAACGTCGAGGGCCACCCGTGCGTCAGGATGATCGGTCGTGGCCGGCTCCCCGACCCCCGTTCGAAGACGAAGTGGATCTGGTGCTCCTCGCCGTTCTCCGCCGTGACCGCCGCCCGGTAATGCTTGAACCGGTTCAGCTCGCGCTCCACGGCCCGCCAGTCGTACTCCTCGCGCCAGTACCGCACGAGGCGCTGCATGAACTCGAGGTTCGTCCCCCACTCCCAGCCCTCATTGCCGGCTGCCTGGTGCGGCCAGCGCGTCCGCTCGAGGCGCGCTCGCAGGTCCGCGATCTCCTCGTCCCCCACGTCGATGACGAACGGGTCCGCCGCCATATGACCTCCGCCCCCGGTCACCATCGACCGAGGTGGGATCATAGCCCCATGACCCGCGTCGCCCTGCTCCTGCTCCACGCCGTCCTCGGCGTCGCCGCCCTCGCCGCCGGCCAGGCCTTCGCGAGGCACCCCGACGGACGCGACCTCGGCATGGACACAAGCTGGCTCGAGGGCTCCCCATTCCCCGACTTCCGCATCCCCGGCCTCTTCATGGTCCTCGTCATCGCGCCCGCCAACCTCGGCAGCGCCCTCCTCCTCGCACGCCGCCGTCGAGGCGGGCCCTACCTCAGTCTCGCCACCGGCCTCCTGCTCGTCGCCTGGCTCGCCATCCAGACCGCCATCCTCGGCGTTCGCCACTGGAGCCAGGTCCTGTGGTGGGTTGCCTTCCCCCTCGTCGCCCTCCTCGGCGCGCTGCTGGTGCGCGGCCGTCGCACGGAGGAACATCGAGGATGAAGACCCTGCTGAAGGCCGCACTCCTGCTCGGCATCGCCTTCGCCGCCTACCTCCGCTTCGGCCGCCCCCGCGTCCTCGACTGGAACGCCACCGAGGACGAACGCCGCCGCTCCCTACCCGGCGATGACATCCTCGCCGCCCCCGCCATCCAGACCACCCGCGCCATCGCCATCGACGCCCCGCCCGGCCGCATCTGGCCCTGGCTCGTGCAGATGGGGCCCCGCCCCCGCGCCGGCGTCTACACCTACGACTGGCTCGAACGCCGCCTCGGCATCGACATCGACAACGCCGACCGCATCCTCCCCGAGTTCCAGCACCTCGAGGAGGACACCTTCTGGGAGATCAGCCCCGGCCAGGGCCTCCGCGTCCGCGAGGTGCAACCGGGCCGAGCCATCGTGCTGCAGTGGGAACCCGCGAAGTCCACCTGGGCCTTCGTCCTCGCTCCCCTACCCGGCGACGAGGGCCGCACCCGCCTCATCTCCCGCAACCGCGTCGAGGGACGCGGCCTCCGCTTCTGGCTCCTGATGCGCCTCTTCATGGAGCCCGGCTCCCTCGTCATGGAGCGCAAGATGCTCCTCGGTATCCGCGACCGCGCGGAACGCACCATCGAGGTGCCACCCGCCCCCTGACCGACCCGCTTGCGAGTGAATCGCCACGCCGCCGCCGCCCCGCTGAGCGGGCCGTTGCGCCCCCCTCGATAGCCTGTCCTCACGACCAGCCCGTCTATACCGAGGAGGCCTCGCATGGTTCAGGAACAGGAACGCCCGCAGCGCCCCGGCATGGAGCCCGAGACCCGTGAGCTCGAGCCGATGCAACGCCCCGACGATATGCCCCAGCTTCCCGACGAGGAGCGCCAGCTCGGCCAGCAGGAGCCCGAACCCACCCCCCAGGAGTGGACCGAGCCCCGCCCCGGCGGTGACGCCTCCCCGCCCCCCGGCTCCGAGCTCGACCCCGACTCCGAGGGCCGAGGCCCCCACCTGACCGACAAGGACATCGCCGAGGCCCCGTAGGGCCTCGGCCGCACCGGCCTCCGCGCCCCGAGGAAGGACACCCACATGGCCCTGCAGGAAGGCGAACACTACCGCTGCCCGATGGAAGGCTGCGGCTGCGAAATCACCGTCACCCGCGGCGCAGGCCCCAACGGCGGCGACCAGGCCCCCCGCTGCTGCGGCATGGAGATGCAGCGCGCCTGAACCTTCGAGGCGCTGCGATACTGTCACCCGGGCCGCGCGCCGTCCGCGCCGCCCGGGTGATTGTCTACTCGCACTTCCTCCGAGGCCGCCCCGGCTGATTCATCCCCGCGGCTGCCACCAGTCGTATGCCCATGCGACGCCGACGTTCCCGTAAGTGTCAGTCACGACCCCGCCCGCCCCGCCGAACTCGCACTCTGGAATCTCGTTGACCACCGGCCGCTCGTTGTGCGCGGCAATTCGAGGCAGCCCCGACGCCACCTCCTGCATCAACCCGCTCCCCAGGTCGAGCAACTGCAGCGCCCACGAGGACGAACACCGATCGAGTGTCAGCCGCGCGAACAGGATGTGCTCCCCATCGTTCGACCATCGAGGCGCCTCGTGACGGTATTCCTCGTCCGGTGACACCTGTCGCGCGTCCGACCCGTCCGCATCCATCACCCAGATCCGCCGCGCAGCCAGCGCCCGGTCCCGCTCCCCCGCCCCGAAGTCCGGCGCGCTCACGTACGCCACGCGCTCGCCGCCCAGCGACACCCGAGGAGACAGCGCCGCCACCCCCGTGCCCGTGAGCGGCGTCACCCGTCCCGTCGCCGGGTCGACCGCCGCGATGCGCTTCCCCGTCCACGACTCGCGCTGGTCCCCGACGACCACCAGCGGGCGCTCCCCCGACAAATCCCCCGCTCCCGACAGCAGCGCGACCCGTACACCAAGGCTCCGCACGGCCCCTCCCGCGAGCGACACCGACATCAGCTCGACGCCGTCGAAGATCGACTCCCCTGCTTCCTCAGGCATCTTCATGAACAGCAGCCACTCGGCTCCCGCGAAGCCCAGCGGCGCGATCTGATCGGTGGGATTCGCGCCGAGGTTCACCAGCTCACGCCGGTTCGTCCCGTCCGAGTCAACCACGCCCAGCCCAAAGTACGTCTTCACCGGCCCCGGGAACCCGCGCGAGCCCGAGTCATCCGGCCCACGCACTTCGAGGAACACCACTCGCGAACCATCAAGAGACCACCACGGCAACACCGTGCGTGCCTCCGTCGGGCTCACGAAAGGGTCGAGAATCGTCCGCGCCGACCCCGTGGCCGCGTCCTCGACGACGACCGCGCCGTCCGGCCGCCGTAGGAGCACGTGATCGTCCCTGGGCTTCCACTGCGGCAGGAAGTACTCGTCCCCCTCGACGTTCCGCTGCTGTGTCCCGTCCGCGCGCACAACGCGAGACTCCGGGTTATTTCCGAGCTCCCCGTGTCGGTACAGCACCCACTCTCCGCTGGGCGACCACCGCGGCAACGAGTTCCCACCATCCGAGGTCAACCGCCGCGGCTGCCCCGCTGGCAGCGTCCGCACCCACAGGTCGCCGTCCCGCACCCACACCAGCTTCCCCAGGCCCGCATCGTCCGGCCGCGCCAGCATCGCCAGCGCCAGCACGAACGCCCCCACCGCGCCTGCCGCCGCAAGGCTCGCCACGACCTTGCCCCCCCCCCCGAACCCCACCACCCCGCACCACGAGGCCCCACGCCCGCCGCCGCGCACCGGACTCGGGCGTCCACGCCGCCGCCTCCTCCCGGCTCCGCACCCCCAGCTTCCCGAGGATCTCCGCCACGTGATACTTCGCCGTATTCGCGCTGATCCCCAGCCGCCCCGCGATCTCCGCGTTTGTCAGCCCCTCCCGCAACAGCCCCCACACCTCCCCACTCCCGAGGTGTCCAGCACGTCCGCCACCGGAGGCCGCCCGCGTCTCACGCCCCCACCCTACCCCCGCCACCCCGAATTACCCCACTCCGCCCTGCAGCCGCGGCCAACTTCCAACGCGCGGGCGCAGCCTGCCGCGTTCCGGCGGGTCAAGAGGACAGACCCGTCGGGACGGGTTGGAGCGGCCCTTCCAAAACAGCAGCCGGCCCATGCCACAGGGGCCGCTCCCAATCAACCCCGACCGTCGAGGCGCCACACCCCTTCCGGCCCATAGCCCCAGACCCATCGACCCCGCATTCCGCCCGACGCCCCCGTACAACCTTCCGCCGCGCAGACGCGGCCTGCCGCGCTCCAGGGGTCAGCAGGGCAAGCCCCTTTGGGGCGGGCGGGTGGGCCTTCCGAGAAACTACATGGACGGCCGGTGCGCGGCCGGCCGTCTCGGCCCGCGCCAGCGGCTGCCGCTCCCCGACTCCCCAACCGTCGAGGCCCTACGCCCCCAGCTCCTCCAGCACCTCCACCGCACTCACCACCCGCCCCGAAAGCCGCATCACGTCCGCCGACGTCGCCAGCCGCATCACCGCCCGCGCTGGCACCGACATCGGATGCGCCGACGCCACCACCGACGGATTTCGCGCCGCCGACAGCTCCATGATCTCCGTCAGCGTCGCGCCCGGGTCCACATTCACCACCGCGATCCCGAACGGCCGCAGCTCCGGCGCCAGCACCACCGCCAGCCGGTCCAGTGCCGCCTTCGTCGTCGGATACCCCGCGCCCGTCGCCCCATCCCCCGAGCCCGGCACTGGCCCCACGTACTCCGTCCGCGCCGCCCCCGAGGTCAGAGTCACGACCAGCCCGCCCCCCTGATCCCGCATCCGCGCCCCGAACGCCTGCATCAGCAAGAACGGCGCCGTCACATTGATCGCCAGCTGCCGGTCCCACGCCCCCTCGGTCGTCTCGAAGAACGGCGCCATGATCTCCGTGCCCGTATGCGCCGCATTGTTCACCAGCACATCGACCCGCCCGAACGCCGCCATCGCCTCCTCGACCAGCCGCCCGATGTCCTCGCGCCGCGACAGGTCCGCCTGCACCGCCGCCGCCCGCCGGCCCAGCGCCTCCACCTCCGCCACCGTCTCGTGGATCGTCCCCGGAATCACCCGCTTCCGCTCCACCGTCCGCGCCACCACCACGACGTCAAACCCCGCCCGGGCAAGCTCCAGCGCAATCGCCTTCCCGATCCCCCGGCTCGCCCCCGTCACCACCGCCACCCGCTCGCTCATCGCCGCTCCCTCGAATTCGCGTCCCGACGGCCGCAAGACACCGCCCGCGACACACGATCACTGAGCGGCTCGTGAGGGTCTATCGATGGGAGAGACGTCAGAGATCCGGCGCGGACGAAGGGGCGCGACCCGCGCCCCCGCGCCTCACTCCCGCCGCGGCGGCCGGTTCAGCGGCACGATCGGCACGTCTAGCCGCACCACCTGCGTCCGAGGAATCAGGCACTCCCGCTCCGTGCACGCCTGGTACCGCACCTCCACCTCCAGCGCGAACGACTCCCCCTCGTCGAACTTCGACACGATCGGCACCGCGATCTCCACGTCGCCCTCGAACACCGGCACCGCCTCCGCCACCCCGCTCACCGAGAACGGCCGCGTCGAGGGATACACCGCCTCCCCCACGCCCACCTGCTCCGGCGCCCGCACCGTCACCGAGGTCGGGATCAGGCCCTCCGGCACGGCCGGCCCGTTCACGTGCGTCCCCGCCTCCAGCGCAATCCGCACGTACACATTCGCCCGCTGCCGGAACGCCAGCGCCGGCGCCCCCAGCACCGCCGACACCTCCGCGCCATCCCGCCCCGCCGGGTTCGCCGACATGTCGACCGGTATCTGCAGCCCGTCGTGCAACACCGTCTCCGCCGTATCCCGCTCCCGGTAGTACCGCCGGAAGAACTTCGCCCGCACCACCCCCGCGGAGTCCGTCACGTACACCCCCGGATACGGGATCCCGTAGAACGGCTCATCCGGGTCGATCAGCGTGTTCAGGATGCCGAAGCGCCGGATCACCGAGGAGTCCACGTCCGACAGCAGCGGAAACGTCACTCCCTGCTGCGAGGCGAAGTCTACGAGCGCCTGCGGTGGGTCCGGGCTGATCGCCATCACCGTCACCCCCGCCGCCTCGAAGTCCCCCAGCCGCCGCTGCATCTCGATCACCTGCGTGCGGCAGAACGGACACCACGCCGCCCCTCGATGGAAGACGATGACCGCCCCACCCTCCCCCGCCGCCGAGGGAAACGACACCTCCCGCCCCGCCTGGTCGACGAGCGTGAACTCCGGCGTCCGCTCCCCGACCTCAGGTCCCGTCGGAAACGGCCCCTCGAGTGGTGAACGCATCGCCGGCCGTGGTCGCTCAGTGGTCATCAGAACCTCCCCCCCGTACTGGGATCGCGAGCCTCCACTCTACACCGCCCCGCCTCGGCCCGATCCCCGCCGGCGCTCGCGCCGCCCCGCGCCATCCGCGAATCAACGTTCCTCGCCGGCCCCCGTACCATGGGCGCGAAGAGGCACTCGCGATGCTCGAACGTCGTCTCGACACGCCCGCACCCCTCGTTCGAGGAGCAAGCGCGGCATCGGAAACGCCCCGAAAACGAAGGAAACGAAGGAAACGAATCCCCGTCCGAATCTACGACAGCCCCTTCGTTCCCTTCGTTTCGATCCGGCCCTCCGAAACGAGTCCGCATTGCCGCGCCCCTCCGAGGGATGCGACCATGGCCCTCAGGCCCCTCCCGGATCTCCGAACTCAGGGAAGCGCGCATGACCGTCCGACCAACTGCCGCCCGTCCCGCCCGTCGAGGCATCGCCGCGGCCACCCTGCTGCTCGCCGCGCTGCTCACCTCCTGCGGCGGCGGCGATGACCCGCCCGCGCAGAACCTCCCGGAGGCCACCACCGTCCTCGAGGAGTCGGCCACCGCCATGGAGCAACTCCGCGCGATGCACTTCCTCCTTGAGCACCGCGACGGCGCCACCGAGATCGTTCGAGGCATCGCCATGACCCGCGCCGAGGGCGACGTCGTCACCCCCGACAAGATGCAGGCCACCGTGAAAGGCGGCCTCGGCCCCGTGAACTTCGAGATCGGCATCGTCATCATCGGCGAGGAGGCCTGGATCCAGAACCCCCTCAACCGCCGCTGGGAGTCCGAGGACATCACCATCGACCAGGTGTTCGACCCCCGCGAGGGCGTCATCGCCCTCGTCCGCTCCACCCGCGATGCCTCCGTCACCGGCACCGATGAAGTCGCCGGCGTCGACTGCTACCGCCTCGAGGCCACCCTGGACTCCGGCGACCTCGACTTGCTGCCTGGCGACCCCGCCCCCGGCAAGGCCGTCCCCACCACCGCCTGGGTCGGCATCGACGACCACCTCGTTCGCAAAGTCGAGCTCCGCGGCGCGGTGTCGGAAGGGGAATCCGAGGACCTCGTCCGCACCCTCACTCTGAGTCGCTTCGACGAGGACATCTCGATTGTCCCGCCGCGGTAGCGGTCGCCGCCCGCCCTCCACCGCCCCCGAGACGCCACCCTCGCCCGCGGCGCGAGATTCCTCGATCGCGCTCCTCGTCGTCGTCGCCCTCGGCGTCTTCGTCGCCGCCGATGACCAGACCTCGATCGTCACCGTGCTCCCCTCGATCATCGGCGACGTCGGTATCACCGTGGACGACTTCTATCGCTCCTCCTGGGTCGTGAACGGTTATCTGCTCGGCTATCTCGTCGCCCTACCGCTCCTGGGACGCGTCGCCGATGTGTATGGCCGCGGCCGTATCTTCGTGCTGGCGCTCCTCATCTTCATGGCAGGCAGCCTCCTCGTCGCCATCGCGCCCTCGTTCGAGTGGCTGATCGTCGCCCGCGCGCTCCAAGCGGTGGGCGGCGGCGGGGTCGTGCCGGTTGCCATGGCCATCGTTGTCGACGAACTCCCCCCATCGAGGCGTGCGCTGGGCCTCGGCGCCATCGCCGCCGCCTCCGAGGCGGGCGCGCTCCTGGGGCCCTTGTGGGGCGGCGCCATTACCGAGCTCGCCGGCTGGCGCTGGGTCTTCTGGGTGAACCTCCCCATGACCGCCCCCATCGCGATCGCCGGCTGGCGGCTCGCCCGGGCCTCCGAGGGCCACCGCGGCCCCATCGACTGGGCCGGGGCGGCGCTCCTCGGCGCCGCGCTCGCCGTCTTCACGTACGCGCTGGTCGACGACCCCATCGCCCCGCGCCCTCCCATCGCGACGGTCGCCCTGCTGGCGGTCAGTGCGGCCTTCGTCGCGCTCTTCGTCCGTCACGAGCGCCGCACGGCGGTCCCCATGATCCGCCTCACGATGTTCACGGTCCGCCCGATCGCCGCTGCGGCCCTCGCGAGCGTCCTCGTGGGTATGGGTCTGATCGCGGCGCTGATCGCTGTCCCGCTGTTCGTAAACCTCGTACTTGCCGGCAGTCCGCTCGATGGCGGATGGACGCTCATGCGTCTGACCGTGGCCGTCCCGATAGGCGCCCTCGCGGGCGGCTGGCTGGCCGGACGCGTCGGTCTCCGTGCGCCGGCAGTCGGAGGGCTGCTGCTCGCTGCCGCCTGCTTCCTCGGACTGCGCACTTGGGACCGCGACCTGAGCGAGGCCCTCCGCACGTTGCCGCTGCTCGTCGGCGGCTTCGGCTTCGGCCTCGTGATCGCGCCCTTCGGGGCCGCCGTGCTCCAGCACGTCGCCGACGCCGAGCGAGCGACCGCGGCCGCCTGGCTCACGATGAGTCGAGTCATCGGCATGCTCATCGGCGCAGCGCTGCTCACCTCGCAAGGTCTGGGTCGCTTCTACGCGAAGGCCGGTAACGTCGAGTTCGGAAGCCCGGAGTTCGAGGCGCTGGTCGCACAGGCCCAGGTCAGCACCTTCCACGAGGTGTTCGTCGCGTCGGTCGTGGTGATGCTGGTCGCCGCGCTGGTCGCCTGGTTCGTCGGACGCGGACGGCTGCGGGAAAGCGAGCCGTGGTGGACGATCGGCTGAGCATCGCGAGGCGCCGAGGAGCGTTGGACGGCCTCAGGACGGAATGCTAGGCTCCTCCCGCTCCGGCGATGCACGCCATGAGACGCCTGCTATTATCGAAGCGATCCACGTCTCAACAACACCGCACTGAAGGGATGGCTGCATGAACGTTGCCCACACGATCGAACGCCTGATCCGACCCCGCACGACCGCGTACGCGCATTGCGATCTCCCCTGTGGCGTCTACGACCCCGCTCAGGCTCGCGTCGAGGCCGAGTCCGTCAGGGCGATCCAGCAGCGCTACCAGAACGCCGAGCAGATGAAGACCGCCGGCCAGACCGTCGAGGACTACCGCGCCCGCTGCCTCGTCATTAAGGAAGAGCGCGCTGACCTCGTGAAGCATCACCTGTGGGTGCTCTGGACCGACTACTTCACCCCGGCCCACCTGGAGAAGTACCCGCAGCTGCACCAGCTCTTCTGGTCGGCCACAAAGGAGGCGGGCCTCGCGAAGAAGTCGTCCGACCCGGAGCAGGGCCAGAAGCTCCTCGACGCCATCGCCGAGATCGACAAGATCTTCTGGGAGACCAAGCAGGCCTGACCCAGACCCCCTCGTCCACCATGGCGCGGCGCACGCTCCTCATGCTCGGGACGTGCGCCGCGTTGCTGTGGGTTCGATACGCTCGCCGCACGTTCCGTACCATCGAGGTGGCCGGTGAGAGTATGTCGCCCGCCCTCCGGCCCGGTGAGTTCCTGCTGGTACGCCGCGGGCTTCCGCGCGAGGCGGCGGGCAGGATCGTCTACCTCCACGCGGAGTCCGGTCGTCCGCTCGTGAAGCGAATCGTCGGCGTCCCCGGGGAGTCCCTCCGCGTCGGCGATCACGTCGAGGTCAACGGCCACACCCTGGTCGAGGACTACGCACACGGGACGGTTCCCGCACGGTCATATCGGGGTGTCAATCAACTGGGTCCTGATGAGTACTTCGTGCTGGGGGACAACCGCGGCGCCAGTACGGACAGCCGTCACTTCGGTCCAGTCGGACAAGACGCGATCGAGGGCATCGTGTGGCTTCGATACTGGCCGCTCGCTCGGCTCGGCCCGGTCGCCCATTCGCCTCGGCGCCGCTTCAAACGGCTCGCCACAGAAGGCATCGACGGCCCTGAAACACCGGTCCCCTTGCGCCACGGGGAGCGATTCGGTACAACGTCTTAGCACTCCACATTCGAGAGTGCTAAACTCCCTGCCTAGCGTGAGTGCGCCACTCAAGGACGCTCAGGATAGCCACACGGGTAGCAGTAAGACGAGGGACGCATGGCCAAGCAACTCAAGTTCGATGAACAGGCTCGTCAGGCGCTGCGCGACGGCATCGACCAGCTCGCGAGCGCCGTACGCATGACGCTCGGCCCCAAGGGCCGCAACGTCGTCCTCGACAAGAAGTTCGGGTCGCCTACCATCACCAACGACGGCGTCACGATCGCCAAGGAGATTGAGCTCGCTGACCCCTTCGAGAACATCGGCGCGCAGCTCGCCAAGGAGATCGCCTCCAAGACCAACGACATCGCCGGTGACGGCACCACCACCGCCACCGTCCTCGGCCAGGCCATCGTCCACGAGGGCCTGAAGAACGTCGCCGCGGGTGCCGACCCCATGGCCCTCAAGCGGGGCATCGAGACCGCGGCTCGCGCCATTAGCGAGCAGATTGCCCGCAACTCGACCAAGGTCACCACTCGCGAGCAGATGGCCCAGGTCGCGGCGATCTCGGCGGCTTCTCCTGAAATCGGCGCCCTCATCGGCGACGTGATGGAGGCTACCGGCAAGGACGGCGTCATCACCGTCGAGGAGTCGCGCAGCATCAACACCGAGGTCGAGTACGTCGAAGGTATGCAGTTCGACCGCGGCTACGTCTCGCCCTACTTCGTGACGAACCCGGAGCGCATGGAGGCCGTCATCGACGAGCCCTACATCTTCGTCACCGACCAGAAGCTCTCATCCGTGAACGACATCCTTCCCCTTCTGGAGAAGCAGCTCCAGATCTCGAAGGACATCGTCATCATCGGCGAGGACATCGAAGGCGAGGCCCTCGCCACCCTCGCCGTGAACCGCCTCCGCGGCACCATCAGCTGCGTCGCCGTCAAGGCGCCCGGCTTCGGCGACCGTCGCAAGGAGAACATCTCCGACATCGCGGCGCTCACCGGAGCCACGGTGATCAGCCCTGAGCTCGGCCGCTCGCTCGATTCCGCCGAGCCGGCCGACCTCGGCCGTGCCCGCCGCGTGGTCGTGACCAAGGAAGAGACGACCATCATCGAAGGTCGCGGCGACAAGAAGCGCATCGATGAGCAGGTCTCGATGATCAAAGCGCAGCTCGACGCCGCCACGAGCGACTGGGAGCGCGAGAAGCTCCAGGAGCGCCTCGGTCGCCTGGCGGGGTCGGTCGCCGTCATCAAGGTCGGCGCCGCTACCGAAGTCGAACTGACAGAGAAGAAGCACCGCGTTGAAGACGCCCTCTCCGCGACCCGCGCCGCCGTCGAGGAGGGCATCGTCCCGGGTGGTGGCGTCGCCTTCATCAACGCCCTTCCCGCGCTCGACAAGGTCAGCCTCGAAGGCGACGAAGGCACGGGCGTCCGGATCCTCCGCCGTGCACTCGAGGAACCGATGCGTCGCATCGCCGCGAACGCGGGTGAGGACGGCTCGGTGATCGTCCGCCAGGTTCAGAGCCTGAAGCGCGGCGAAGGCTACGACGCTGCCAAGGGGCGCTACGGCAGCATGGTGGACTTCGGCATCATCGACCCGGCCAAGGTCACAAAGGCCGCCCTCGACAACGCCGTCTCCATCGCCGGGATGGTCCTTACGACCAACTGTCTCGTAACCGACCTCAAGGAGGAGCAGGCAGCCGGCGCAGCCGCAGCCGGTATGTACTAGCCGCCGTCTCAAGCGTAAGACAGAGAAGCCGGCCATATGGCCGGCTTCTCTGTCTTACGCCTCTACTGCTAGACGTCGATCATCAGGATCGCCGTGAGCATGAAGGCGATCGCGAGGCCGAACGCCGCGCCACCCTTCGCGAGCACCCTCCAGTCGGGAGCGTCCGAATCAGCTTCGCTATCCAGTGCCCCCGGCTGCGCCACCAGCAGCAGCGCATAGACGAAGGAGCCGAGAGCGAAGGCGCTGAGCAAGACCACTGGTCCCCCGACCATCTGGAGCTCCTTCCCCGCGCCTCCCAGTATGCTCGCCCACGTGAGCCCGGCGCCCGCGAGGCGTGCGACCGGCGGACGTGCCTATCGAGCACCACGAACACTACTCGTCTGCTGGCGTGTCCGCGATGATCGTAATTTCACCGGACTGTGCAAGCTCGTCAGCACAGCGCTGACAGTATCGGCGACCGTTCTCGGCCTGCACCACCGAGGGCGCTTCTCCACAATTCAGGCAGAGCCCTTCACGCTCCAGGCGCTTGCGCGCACGGTACTTCCGCATGTACTCGCGCATGTACGTGGTGTATCGGGCCGGATCCCGGGCGCGCCGCTCACTGCGATAGAGGCTGTGCGCCTCTCGGCATGGATCACACCGGCACCCGTAATTAGTGTACGCGTTCGGCGTGCCGTGAAAGACGAAAGGCGGCAACTGTGCCTCGCCAGCCATGATGGCCTCCAGAAAAGAGACGACATGAGGCGCGTTGAGCGAGGCACTCGGGATGAGAGAACTACATTACATGATACACATGACTCGGTCGGTGGCGCCAGCGACCACCAGGTCAGCATCCCCGCATCCTCGCCGCGTACCACCGCCGGGGCGCCGGCTAGTCGCCTGCCCGTAGCCGGGCCTCGAGCGCGAGTACGTCGTCGACATAGTCGCGTGTCTCGTCGTACATCCCGTACTGCTTGTAGGCTGCCCAGCCCTGGTAGTACGAGGCGAGCGCACCGTCAACGTCGCCGCCCTCGATAAACAGGAGATGAGCGAGATAGGCAGCGCCAACACGCGCGTTGTCTTCGATGCTCAGGTGCCAGTTGTCCGCTCCCGAGGCCAGGTAATCGACGGTCCACTCTGCCGTATCCGGCATGAGCTGCATCAGACCGACGGCGCCGGCGCTACTGACCACGTGGTTCTGCCAGCCGCTCTCCATGAGAGCAAGAGCCATCAACAAGTAGGGATCCACCCCCGACTCCCCGGCAGCCCGTTGCAGGGCGTTGGCCGTCTGAGCGGAGAGCTGCGGTAGCGAGGACGCCGGAATATCCATTACCTGCCCGACGCGGATCACGTCCGTTAATAGTCCATTGGTCTGGCGGAGCGACGAGACGGTCACGCCATACGCTTCCGCGATGCTGGACAGGCTGTCACCCGGACGCACAACGTAAACCATCGACGCTGAACGCGAGGCCATCTGAGCCGTCGGGATCCCCAGCGCCATTCCCGTCCGGATGACGTTCGTCTCACTGATGCCGTTCAGCGCCGCGATCGCCTCTGCCGTCGTGCCGAACTCGAGCGCGATCTCCGAAAGCGTGTCCCCAGGCTGCACCTGGTAGGAGAACGTCGAGACCGGGTGGACGGCCTGCTCATCATCCCGGAGGCGTAGCACCGTCCCAGCGGTGATTCGGGAAGGATCGAGGAGGCCGTTCAGGGCGGCCAGAGCATCAACGGTCGTCCCGAACCGGTCTGCGATGTCGGACAGGGTATCGCCAGGCTCGACGATGTACGTGGCGGGCCCGCGATCCGCGGACGCCGCAAGATGAGGCGCCGCGAACGCCACCGTGGCCAGCAGTACCACAACGACCAAACCGGCGCGTAGAGAAAGGAACCGCAGAGAGCGGCCCGGGTGGGGAGTGTGCAAGAGGGCAATCCCAATACCCGCCATCTCAAGCGTAGCACGAGACGTGGTGTTGTCTCCAACCCGTCAGCGCGAGAACGATGAGCGCTCGATGAATCGGTTGGCGGCCGGGAGACTGCGCCACCTCGTCGAGTACCGGTCGACGGCCAGCGCGGCCACCAGCAACAGTCCGGGCGCTACCGCGATCACCGCCCTGACGCCGACGAGACCGGCCACCGCCCCGAGGAGGAGCAGGCTCGGGATGGCCAGGCCGTCCTTGAGCATCCCGAGCAGTGCGTTAGTCCGACCCTGGATTTCGAGGGGCACGTTTCGCGTGACGAAAGTCTGTGCCGCCGCGGCAGCGAGTGTCATCCCCGCGCCGAGCAGTACTGAGAGGAGCGCTGCAAGCTCCACTTGCTCACTGATCCCCGGCAGGTCCAGCACCAGCAGCCACCCGAGCTGTCCGACCAGCCAATCGACCACGCCGAGGCCGGTGCCGGCCACGGCCACAAGACCGAACCCGACGGCCGCTATCACGCGCTCACCGAGAGAGTCGATGAGGAGAGGCGCCAGGACCAGCGCCACCACCAGTCCGATCGGCGCGGGCGCAAACACGTAGACGGCGTTGGACGGGTCGACATGCAGCACCGACTGCACATACTGCGGCCCCAGTACGCCGAGCACGACGTTCACCGTGCTCGCCATCGCGGCGAGCAGCAGCATCCAGAGGATGCCCGGTTGCCCGAGCAGGTACTGCAGAGCGACGCGCGTAGAGAACTGCCGACGTGCGGCGTCGAGCGATTCGCGTCCACCTTTCCGGACATCGCCCTCTGCCATCTGCAGTTTGAGCACGCGACTGGATGACAGGATGAACAGCAGGCCCGCCAGTCCGATCACCGGATTGACGCCCCACGCCCGCACAAGCACCGGGGCCAGCAGCGCCTTTCCGGCCACTTCCCCCGCAGAGGATGCGAACGACAAGAACGAGGTGGCTGCCGCGAGCTCCTCTCGCGTCGCCACCAGCGGCAGAGCAGATGCTTCTGATGGCTGTGACAACTGATGCAACGCGCGGACGCACACGATCACCAGCAGCAATGAGCGAAAGCCCGTACCGAACGCGCCTGCGATAACGAAACACAACAAGCCCATGGCCAGATAGGCGCCGACCAGCGCCACCCGCTTCGGCATCGCGTCAGCGAGCGCGCCGCCGTACAACGCCAGCACAACACCGGGAAGCAGGTACGCCACTCCGACGAGAGCCGCGTCGACCGCCGTCCCGCCGCCTCGCACCGTCGCGATGAGCGCCCCGTAGAGCAGCGCCTGAATCGCGATGTCGCTCAGGAACCTCGACGCGAGGAGCGCTTGAAACTGCGGCTTACGGGCCACCGAGCCGGCTGGCAGCATGAACCACAGCACCCGGAACACCCGCGTCTGCCCGCGATCGAGCACCGCGTCGATGCGTTGAAGGCCACGGAAGGCGGGTTCGTCGAATTGCGGCGGCAACGACATGCCCGCCATCGTATCCGAGGCGCCCGACAGCGGGAGGAGCGCGCCTGGCGTGATCGCCGCACGCGTCACACGGACCGCACCCACCTCGTAAGACCGCCGTCCGGAGCCCTATACTCGACGGCGACCAAGGAGGGATGCCATGTTCGCCACCATCGGCCAGACGTTCCACCTGATGAAGCTCAGCTGGCGCGTGCTCATGAAAGACCGTGAACTGCTCTGGTTCCCAATCATGGCCGGCGCGGTGTTGCTGGTCGTAGTCGCAATCGCCGCCGCGCTGGGAGCCTCGCTCGGGACGTTCGAGCGCCTCGGCGCGGACAACGCCGAAGGGCAACAGGCCAACGCCGCCGACTTGGCGCTTGGCGTCGTTGTGTACGCCGCCGCGACCTTCGTCGTGATCTTCTTCAACTCTGCGCTGATCGCAGCTGCGATCGAACGGCTTCGAGGCGGAGACCCGAATGTGTCGTCGGGCCTTCGGGTCGCCCTGGCGAACGTGACCGCGATCGCCGGTTGGGCGCTGGTCGCCGCGACAGTCGGTCTCATACTCCAGGCGCTCCGTAACCGCACAGACAACATGCTCGGCCGGCTCGCGATCGCGCTCGTCGGCGGCGCATGGGCGTACATGACGTTCTTCGTCGTCCCCGTGCTCGTCACCGAGGGCATCGGCCCGGTCGAGGCGATTCGGCGCTCCGGGTCACTCTTCCGGCGAACCTGGGGGCAGCAGGCGGTCAGCGGTTTCGGGTTCGGGATCGTCTACATCGGGGCGATCGCCATGGCGCTCCTGCCCAGCATCCTCCTCTTCGCGGTGATGCCCGTGCTCGGCGTTCTGGTCGCAGTGCCGCTGTTCGCCCTGGCCATCGGGACCGTGATGGCGCTCGAGGGCATCTTCAAGGCGGCGCTCTTCGAGTTCGCCAACGACCGCAATCCGCTGGAGTTCGACCGCGCAACCCTCTCGATGGCGTACCGAGCGCTGTAGCCCCGGCTACGGATCGTAACTATGCCAGCGGCCTCGGCGGGCGGACCAATCGAGGCAGTCATCTTTGACTGGGGTGGGACGCTCGCCGAGTACGCAACCATCGATCTGGAAGACCTGTGGCGGCTCGCGGCTCGCCATCTCGCCCCAGAACGAGACCTTGAGGTGGCGAGCATGCTCGCAGCCATTGAGGACTCATTCTGGCAGCGGTCGAGCCAGGACCACCGCTCATGGACGCTGGCTGAGTTGCTCGCTGAGGCCCGGACGACCATCGGGGCGGACGTCGCCGAAGCCCTGCTGGAGGAAGCGGGCGTCCTCTACCTGGATGCATGGACTCCGCACATCCGACACGAACCAGACGCGCAGGCAGTCCTGGAGGCGCTCCGCTCGCGAGGGTTACGCATCGGTCTGCTTTCGAACACGCACTGGCCTCGCGCATTTCATGAGCGCTTCCTTGAGCGCGACGGGTTGAGCGGCCTCATCGACGCCCGCCTCTACACGAGCGAGATGCGGCATACGAAGCCCCACCTCGAGGCGTTTCGAGCCGCGATGACCGCGGTCGGCGTGGACGATCCAGGCACCGCGGTCTTCGTCGGCGACCGCCCGTACGATGACGTGTTTGGGGCGCGGCAGGCCGGGATGCGGACGGTGCTCCGACACAATCCCGCCGTGCCCGTCCACGACGTCGATCCGGACGCCACAATCCACTGTCTGTCGGAGCTGATCGACCACGTCGACCGGTGGATGTAGGAGCGCGGGGCCGAGCTGCAACGGGCCCACGACGCCCGCACACGGGGCCGCTCATCGTGGGGGAGTAGCCGCCTTACGCGCGAATCAGCTGATCGATGAGGATCGCCGCGAAGAGCGCGGCCAGATAATACGTTGAGTACTTGAACAGCGGCCACGCTCGGGTGATCCCCGGCTCGCGCCGGAGGGCGAGCGCAAGGCCGATGAACGCCGCGCCTGCCACGAGGTTGACCGTCCAGTACACGCCGCCCAGTTGCGCGACCCCGGCGAAGAGCGTCGTGAGCGCCACGAGCATGACCGTCCACAGCAGGATTTGCCGCTTGGTCTCCTCGACTCCGCGGACGACCGGCAGCATGGGTACTCCGGCCGCGCGGTATTCGTCCTCCATGACCAGCGCGAGCGCCCAGAAGTGCGGAGGCGTCCACCAGAAGACGATCAGAAACATGAACACCGGCTCCAGGCTGGCCAGTCCGCCCGTGACCGCCGCCCAGCCAATGAGCGTCGGCGCCGCCCCGGCCGCGCCCCCGATGACGATGTTCTGCGGGGTGCTTCGCTTCAACAGATAGGTGTAGATCACCACGTAGAACGCGATCGCGCTCAGTGACAGCAGCGCCGCCACAACGTTCACGGTGAGCGACATCCACGCCACCGAGACCGCACCGAGCACGACACCGAACACGGCCGCCTGCTTCGGTGACACAACGCCCGCAGGCAGAGGCCGTCGGGAGGTGCGCCGCATCCGGACGTCGATATCTCGGTCGACATACTGGTTGATGGAGTTGGCGCTTCCAGCGGCCATCATCCCACCAAACAGCGTGGCCACGACCAGCCACGTGCTCGGCCATCCGCGTTCCGCCAGCACCATCGCAGGTACGGTCGTGATCAGAAGCAGCCAGATGATGTGCGGCTTCGTCAAAGCCAGGTACGCCCGCAACGTCTGACCGAGGCCCCGACGGACCGCCCTCGAGTTGACGTCGCTCAGGTCGGCCGCCTTCATCGCAGCGCTAGACACGCGCGGCCGCCTCAGGGCGGGACCGGCTCGGCTCCGCAGTCGCGGCTCCGCTGCGCACGCCCGCCCGATACCGGCCTCCGATCGCGATCAAGACCATGAGCGACCAGATGGCCGCCCCCAGTGCGAGGTGCGCTACTCGTGACGCCTCCGAGAAGTCCGTCCACATGTTGGAGGCCCCGACCAGGATCTGCGTCCCGTACAACACGACCAGGAGCCACGCCGACCGTCGCATCAGACGTCCGGCGCTTCGGTTTCGCAGCACGGCCCACGTCACCCCCGTGACCGCGAGGAGGCCGCCAACAACGACGAAGCGATGGAGCCAGTGGATCGACTGCTCTCGCCCCCCGTCCGCAAATGGGATCGCTGCCTCTGCGCAGCCTGGCCAGCTCGTGCACGCGCTCGTGGCGTTCGCGCCCACGACGTAGGCGCCGCTCAGCAACACGATGAACATGATCACTGCGCCGGCCGAAGCCGCTCTTACCATGGAACCACGGCGCTCCGACACATCCGGTGCCCGGTCGGGTCCCAGATACGCGAAACCTGCCATCACAGTCAGAATCGCGAGCAACACCATGGCGGTTGCGAGGTGGAACGTGACCACCTCCGGCGGTAGCTCCCGCTCCACCGTCTCTTTCCCGAGCCAAGCCTGAAACCCCAGCAGCGGCAACGATGTGATGGCCAGCCATCGACTGGGAACGTCACCCCAGCGCGTCCGCAGCGTCACGATCGCCGTCGCGACCACGAGCACCCCGACGATCGCCGCAGCTGTTCGGTGGGTGTACTCGATGATCGCCGTCTTCTCGAGGGGTGGATGCCACTGGCCGTGGCAGAGCGGCCAGTCCGGACACCCGAGGCCCGAGCCGGTCGTCCGGACAACCGATCCGATCGCGATCAGGATCAGTGTGGCGACGACCGTCGTCGCGGCCAGTGCGAAGTACCGGTTCGATTGCCCGCTCACGATATCTTCATGCTACGACGTCACTCCGTTGTGCGCTGCGGGGCAACGTCTCGCAGGGTGACTTCGGGACGTCGATCCTCGGGAGCCCGCACGTCGCGCGGCCCACTCGCCGAGCGATCGGCAAGGCGCTCCTCCAGCTGCCTTAACTCTCGCGAGACGGCACGCAGCCGAGCCTGCAACCACAGCAGGTAGACAAAGAGACCTGCCCAGAACACTGCGAACCCGGCGAACAAGTACTCGAGATGGTCCATCAGTCTACCTCTCGTCCCGGCGGTCGAGCGCCACGCGCAGCTCGGTCAGGCGCGCGCTCACGCGTTCCGTCTCGGCGCGCAGCACGATGAACCACAGCGCAAGCAGCAGGATTGCGACCATACCGATCATCAGCACCGCGAACATTGACTGCGGAAGCGTCTGATCACCGGGCAACTGCAACACGATCGGCTGCGGGTGCAGAGTGCGCCACCACCGAACGGACATGTTGATGATCGGGATGTCGAGGAACCCGATGATCGCGAACACCGCCGCGTAGCGAGCCGCCTGCTCGTCAGCGACGTCCGATAGGCTCCGTGCGAGCAGGTAGCCAGAGAAGATCAGGAACAGGATGAGCGTGCTCGTGAGACGGGCATCCCATGCCCACCATGTCCCCCAGATCGGATGACCCCAGATCGCACCCGTCGCCAGTACGAGCGCCGTGAACAACACCCCCACGCCCGCCGCCGCCCGCGCCACCACGTCGAAACGCATGTCACGTCGCCAGAGCACAACGATCGAAGCGACGAACACGATGAAAAACGCGAGGTACGCGGCGATCGCTGACGGCACGTGGATGTAGAAGATCCGCTGCACCTCGCCTTCCACAGCCTCGCGAGGCGCCACCACCACAGCTCCGACGAGCATCGCCAGCATCGCGATCCCAACAGCCGGCGGGAGGACGACCCAGCGCCACTCGTACACCTGTGCGACCCGCCCCCAGAGGCCGTTCACTGTTCAACCACCAGGGGGAACAGGAGTGCGCTTCCCGCGGCGCTCCAGATCGTGAAGACCACCAGCAGCAACAACCAGGGACCATCGCCGCTCGGTACGTCGAGCACCCCGCCGGTCGCGCGCACACCGGCGATCAGCAGCGGGACAAGGAGCGGCAACGCGAGCACCGGAAGCAGCACCTCGCGCGACCGCACGCGGGTGCCGAGGGTCGCAAGGAGCGTGGTCAGTGTCACGTACCCGGCCGTTCCGACGGCAACGATGGCCGCCAATTCGACAGTGAGCAGTGTCGTATTGAACAGGATAGTGGCCATCACCATGACCGCCAGTTCGATCGACAGCAGTGCCACGAGATTTGCGACGACTTTGCCAACGTATAGCGAGGTGCGCGGGATCGGCGCTAATAGCATGGCGTCAAACGTCCCCTGCTCCACTTCGTCGGCGAACGACCGGCTGCACGCGATGATCCCGGCGAAGAGGAACGTCACCCACAGCACCCCGGGGAGCAGCGGCCGTACGTCATCGGTGACAAGGTCGAACGCGAACGAATACGTCAGCACGCTCATCGTCGCGAACGTCCCCGCGGACAGCCAGCCGCTCCGGTGTCTCCATAGGAGCATCAGGTCCTTCCGCACGACTGCGGCGGCGCCCGTCATCCGGCCATCGTGGCCGTCCTCGGACGACCCCCGTCGATGTCCAGTCGACCGTGCGAAACACGCACCACGGCATCGGCCCACCCCTCGACTCGGTCGACGCGGTGAGTGGCGGCCAGGACTGTGAACGACCGCTCGTGCAGCATCAGCCCGTCGAGAAGCTCCATACCCTCGCCGTCGAGGCCCGTCTCTGGCTCATCCAGCAACAGGACCTCCGGGCTGTGGATGAGGGCCCGGGCGATCCCCAGCCGCTGGTGGTACCCCCGCGAAAGCACGGATACCGGCTCGGCCCTGCGGGACCACAGCCCGAGTAGCCGCAAGAACGCCTCCGCCCGCGCGTGTGCGCCCGGCACCCGGTACAGGGCCGAGAAGAACAGCAGGTTCTCGAGCGGTGTGAGGTCTTCGTAAAGCATCGGCCGGTGGCTGAGGACACCGATCCGCCGACGCACCTCCACGCCTTCGCGCTGCACGTCGAAGCCAGCAATTCGTGCGCGTCCATCGTTTGGGACGACCAGCGTGGACAGAATGGCGAGCAGAGTGCTCTTTCCGGCGCCGTTCGCGCCCACTAGCGCCGTCTTCGATCCCGGCGCCAGCTCGAGGTCAACGGCGTTCAGGACGGTGCTTGCCCCGTAGCGCTTCGACAGGCCTCGTACCTCGATCGCCGGCGCCGCCGTCATTGGACCTCGCTCGTCGATGTCCGAGCGCGCCAGAGCAGCAGAGCGCCCGCCACGACCGCACCAAGGGCTATGGAGGCACCGAACAACGCTCCCGGAAACCCGAGCAGTGGATTCGCGCTGTTCGCCCGCGTCAGGCCGATAATCGACGCCGTGAGGCTCTCACCCTCGTCAGCCGGATCGACTCGCCGGACCACGATCCACCGTTCATCCCGAAGCGTCTGATCGGCTCCCCGGATTCCCTCCGGGCCGGCCTCGACGGCATCGACGAACCGCTCGGGCACCCACAGTTCCATCTCGCTCGCCGGCACTGGGCTCGTCACCCGGAGGCGATAAACGTCGCTCGCCTGATCGTAGCCCACGACGTAGCGGGTGACGACGAGATTCGCGCCCGGCCGCAGCGCCTGCGTCGTGGTCGTCACCAGGCCTTCGAGCTCAACCGAAGCGTCGAGGTCGTCCGTGGCGCCGAGACCCGTGACACCATCCGGCGCCGGGATGCGAAGCGTAACGCCGTCATCGCCACCGACGTAGACGCGGTCAGAGGGGTTGACGACCTGATCCTCACGCTGGAGCGACAGTTCACCGAGATCCCGGTCCAGCCCCTGCACGGAGACGACGGTCGCCGCGATCCGAAGCGCCGGAGCCTCGTTGGTGGCCTCATAGACCGTGATCGCCCGCTCTTCGTTCGGGAGTTCCGGAGACAGCAGGACGGGAGGATCGACGAGATACGACACCCCTTGATACGTCGCCCGAAGCACGTACGTAACTGTCGGGTCCGCGGGCGGCGTGAAGGCGAACTGGCCGTCGGCGGCGCTCTCCTCGCTCGAACTCACCTGGCCGTCCTCCCCGAGCGCCAGCAGTTGGACGCGCACTCCCGCCACGCTCGCCACCCCAGCGGTACCGTTCATCACCGTGCCGGTGATGCGGCCGGCGGAGACCGGTGTCTGACCGGATGCAACACCGCTCAGAACGGCGAACCCGACAAGCAGCCCGGCCAGCGGCGACAGGATCGCGAGCGCCCTCACTCGTGCCCTTGCTCGATTCCCGCGCCCCGCAACGCCTCGGTTACCGCGCGGAGACGTGGCGCGAGCGCGCGCCGCGCCCGCACGCGATCCTCCGCGGATATCCGTCCGGCGGCGGCATCATCGTCCACCTCGCGAAGCTCCGCATACAACTCTCGACGTTGCTCGAGCAGACGCTCCACGCCGGGGTCCGCGCTCGCAGCGCGGCCGGATCGCGGGCCGTACGGCGCACCCACGAGCGCAGCCGCCACGGCGGCGAACACGACAAGCACAACCCACTCCACCGTGCGCTAGCTGTCTCGGCCCAGATCGTGCCTCATATGCTCGTCCAGCCAGCGCTCATCCGCGGCGTCAACCGCCTGCGGCGCCACCGCCGTCCTGCGCAGCCGCAACAGCACGTACCCGCCCAGAAGCGCGACCATCGCCATCGACCCGCCGACCCACGCGAACAACCAGAGATTGAAGCCCTCACGAGGCACATCCGCGAGCACGCGGTCGCCATACCGGCCGGTGAAGTAGTCGATGATCTGGGTGTCCGACTGACCCTGCTCGAGGCGCTCCCGAATCACCGAGCGCATGTCGATACAGATCTGCGTCTCGCAGACGTCGAGGCGCAGATTCGTGCACTGTGGACAGAGCAGCTGCCGTTCGATGTCGAGCGCACGAGCATCGATGTCCGTCTGCGCCCGCAGGACGCCTCCCGTGCCACTGAGGAGGGCGATCGCGACCGCTGCCGCGATGACCAGGCGGACTCTCCGCGTGAGCGAAGGAGACGCGTGCCTCATGTCTGAGGAATTGCAGGCGTCCCCACAGCCTGACGCTCCGGAGCCAGCACACGCGACGGCGCGAACGCGACCAGTCCGCCGACCACGTACACAGCCCCGCCGATCCACAGCCACATGATGAGCGGATTGACGAACACGTGGAACTCGGCGACACCGTCCGCGTCCCATCCCTGGACGAACACATACAGGTCGTCCCGAAGCGTCGTGTCGACCGCGACGATACCCGTCGGCTGCTGGGGGAAGTTCTCGAACAACCTGCGCCCCGGCTCGAGGTAGGCGACCTCCTTACCGTCCTTCGATACCCGGACCGGAGCGACGATCTCAGTCTCAATCCCGTTCGCTGTCCCCGGCCGCTCTCGCAGCCCCACGTAGGTGAGCGTGCGCCCACCCGCCTCGAACGACTCACCGGGCGCCACCGCGGTACGGACCTGCTCCTGGTACACGTTGGACCCGATGATCGCGATCGCCATCACCGCGAACCCGATGTGCACGAGATAGCCGCCATACCGTCGGCGGTCACGGCCGAACAACCCACTGAACGCTGACACCCAACCCGCGTTTCGCGCCACCTTCGCGCCCCGCGCTCCGAGGAAGTACTCGCGGAGCGTCACGTACAGCAGCACGATCGCTGAGGACGTGCCCGCCAGCGCGAAGGGGTCGTGCATCCCGCCCGCAACGAGTGCCAGAAGCGACACCATCAGCACCAGAGCGGGCGATCGGAAGCGCCGGAGCAGAGTCGGCGTGGCTGCCTGCCGCCACGGAAGGACAGTGCCGATCGCAGCCAGTAGCACGAGCCCGATGAGCAGTGGCCCGACCGCCCGGTTGTAGAAGGGCGGCCCGACCGTGATGCGGGAGTTGTCGAATAGCTCCGAAAACACGGGGAAGAGCGTGCCGCCGAGGACGATGAGCGCGATCGCCGTCAGGAGGTAGTTGTTGACGATGAGCCCGCTCTCCCGGGAGAGCAGGGAGTCGAAATCGTGGTCCGGCTTCAGGTACGGACCCCGCCAGACGAGCAGCGCGATCGAGAGGATCACCACGATCGCGAGCAGTATCAGGAAGTACGACCCGACATCCGACTCCGCGAACGAATGCACCGACTCGACCAGTCCGCTCCGCACGTTGAACGTGCCGAACACCGCCAGACCGAACGCCGCGGCGACGAGTCCGAGGTTCCAGAGCTTCAGCATCCCCCGTCGCTCCTGCACCATCATCGAGTGCAAGAACGCGGTCATCGGCAGGAGCGGGAGCATCGCCGAATTCTCGACCGGGTCCCAGGCCCAGTATCCGCCCCACCCGAGCACCGTGTAGGCCCACCAGCCTCCGAGGAAGTTCCCGACGCTCAAGACCAGCCACGACAGCAGCGCCCAGTGGCGCACCGACCGCAGCCACGCGTTGTCGATCCGTGCGGAGAGCAGCGCCGCCCCACCCAGCACGAATGGGATGGACGTGCTCACCAGGCCCGCCAGCAGGAACGGAGGGTGGATCAACATGCCCTTGTCGACCAGGAGCGGGTTCAACCCAACACCGTCCGGAGGTGTGATGCGGCTCACCTCGAATGGCGACGCGAGGAACACCAGCGCCGTCAGGAACGCCGCGAGGATGCCGCTCCCCAGCGCCGTCGCGTGACCGGCGCCCCACGGGATGCGTGGCAACGTGACCCACGCGAAGACGGCCATCAGGACCGACATCGTCCACGTCCAGAACAGCAACGAACCAGCCTGCGAGCCCCAAAGCGCCGCCCACTTCATGGGCGTTTCCATCTCACGTGACGAAACCGAGGCCACGTACGCGAGCGAGAAATCATCACGCATGAGCCCGATGACCAGGGAGACGATCGCGAGCGAGGTGAAGAGAGCGCTTGTCATCCACGCGCGGCGCGCGAGTACCTGCACCCCGGGACGGTGAGCCCGCAGTGCGACCGTTGCCCCAGCGCACGAAAACAGCGCTGTCGCGAGCGCCGTGATGAGCGCCGCGGCGCCAACCGTGGCCAGCACATTCAGTTCGATGGCGTCGCCACCTCAGTGCTCGTGAGGAACTCCGACTCGTGCTTGATGATCACGGACGAGGCCCGTAACCGCCCGGCCGACTCCGCGACACCCTCGACAATGACGAACGCTCGCGGACCGAACAGGTTGGGCTTGATGCCGTCGTACGTGATGTCCATGCGCTCCAGCCCATCTTCGCTCTGGATCGCGAACGAGACGGGCCGCCCGTTCTCCTCGACGATCGTGCCCTCGACCACGCGTCCACCGACGCGCCACCGGCGACCCTCCACGTCAATCTGCTTCGCGAACTCATCGGGCGTCGCGTAGTACGAAAGAGACGATCCCGCCGCCGAAACGGCGAGCACGCTGATTGCGCCGGTCGCCAGCGCCAGGATCGCAATGAGCCGGGCGCGCCTGCTGGAGAACATGCGCCGGAGCCGCATCGTCATGATGGCTCCGCCAGCCGGTCGAGCATCGCACGGAGGTCTTCCTCCTTGAGCTCGCCGAGGTATCTGCGGTCAATCTCAAGCCCAGGTCGAATCATGAACGCCATCGGTAGCGTCTCCACACCGTAGTCGAGATACACCCGGTTCTCGGGGTCGCGGACTACTGGGAATGTTAACCCGAACTCCTCAGCGAATCGTCTCGCATCCGCGTCCGTATCCCAGATGTTCATACCGACGAACGTGTACCCTCGGGCCTCGTACTCCCCCCACAGCCGCTGGATCAGCGGGGCTTCGCTGCGACACGGCAGGCACCAGGAGGCCCAGAAATAGAGCAGGATCGGCTTGTCGGAGTGCGCCGTGATATCGAACGTGGTGCCGTCAACCGCCGGAATCGCGAACGGGGGAGCGTCGCCGACGACAGCCTCGCCGGGCTCGTTCCCGTCGCCGACGCCGCGGGCCATCCCATACGCGATCACTGCCAGCAGCGCGAGCACAATGGCTGCGGCGAGGAGCACGACGGGCTGGCGGCGAACCACCTGGGTCACTCGCGGTGAGGTCATTCGGAACGAGGCTATCCCGTCGCGGAGCGCGGATCAACGCTCCACCAACCCCCAGTCGCAAGCGCGGCCTATCGCGTTCCGAACTTGACCCAGATAATGCGCCGATGGTACTGCTACTGCGGCCCGCTTTCCCACACGCCACGCTGGGCCGTGCCGTACGCCAGCAAGGGGGACGTTGTTGCGCGCGACTCGACTCGGTCTGACCTTCCGACGCGGCAGGCGCCTGTTGCCAATCGTCGCGCTTGTCCTCCTCATCGGTCTCTTCGCAGGGTGCGGCGCGCCTCAGAGCACCACCGAGATCGCCGGCGACTACAACGATGCGGTATGGGGACCCTACCGTATGGTCCTCATCCTCGCCGGCGTGGTGTTCGTCGTCGTGCTCGTCCTGACCCTGGGCTTCAGCATCTGGTTCCGGGAGCGGCCAGGTCGCGTCGCGCAGCAGATCCACGGCAACACCCGCCTCGAGGTGATCTGGACGCTGATTCCCGTGGCGATCGTGGCGATGATTGCCATCCCCACATTCGACGCGCTCTTCAAGATCAGCGACGACCCTCCGGCGGACGCCCTGAAGATTGAGGCGATCGGCCACCAGTGGTGGTTCGAGTTCCGGTACCTGGACGACAACGGCGAAACGATCCTGACCACCGCCAACGAGCTGCACCTGCCCGAAGGCCGCGCAGCGGCCGTGGCCCTCCGCACCGAGGACGTGATTCACTCGTTCTGGGTGCCCGCGATCGCCGGTAAGGTCGACATGGTCCCCGGCCACGACAACAACATCACGTTCACGCCCACCAAGGCGCGGCCCGAGCCTTACCTGGGTCAGTGCGCCGAACTGTGCGGCCTGTCGCACGCGAACATGCGGTTCCGCGTGTTTGTGCATGCACCCGACGACTTCGACAGTTGGCTCGAAGACCAGCAGCAGGAGGCCGCCACCCCGACCGGCGACCTCGCCGCACAGGGCGAGGAGATCTTCCTCCAGAGCGCGTGCATCGGCTGCCACACCGTCCGAGGCACGAGCGCTCAGGGCGTGATCGGCCCCGACCTCACGCATGTCGGATCCAGGACGACCATTGCGTCAGGTGTCCTCGAAAACAACGCGGCGAACCTGGAACGCTGGATCCACAACTCCGTCGACGTGAAGCCCGGCTCGAAGATGCCCCCGCAGGGCGCTTCGGCAGGCGGCGCACTCACAGACGATCAGATCGAGGCAATCTCCGCGTACCTGCTGAGCCTCCGCTAGTCGGGGTCGGAGGTACGGGTCAGGAAACCGCGTAGTAGTCGCCGGTGGGAATCCGCCGGGCCGGGAGGCACAGATGGCCACGGTAGCAGGGACGCTCGCAAGGCCCGCCAACGTCGGCGTTTGGTCGTGGGTCACGACGGTCGACCACAAGCGGATTGGCGTCCTCTACGGCATCACCGCGTTCTCCTTCCTCCTCTGGGGCGGGGTGCAGGCGTTGCTGATCCGCACTCAGCTCGCGGTCCCGAACGGCACCGTCATTGACGCCGAGCGCTTCAACCAGCTCTTCACCATGCACGCGCTCACGATGATCTTCCTCGCCGTCATGCCGCTGGGGGCGGCCTTCTTCAACTTCCTCACCCCGCTCATGATCGGCGCCCGCGACGTCGCCTTCCCGCGGTTGAACGCGCTCTCCTACTGGGTGTACCTCGGTGGAGGGCTCCTCCTGACCAGCAGCTTCTTCTGGGACGCGCCCTCTGCCGGCTGGTTCAACTACACCCCCCTCTCCAACGAGACCTACACGGCTGACATGGGAATCGACTTCTACGTCGTCGGCCTGCTCATCCTCGGTACGTCGTCGCTGATGGCCGCGCTCAACTTCTGCGTCACCATCATCAACATGCGGGCGCCCGGACTCACGATGATGCGGCTACCGGTCTTCGTCTGGATGACCCTCATCATCTCCTTCCTGCTGGTCCTCGCGCTGCCGCCCCTCACGGTGGGACTCATCCAGCTGCTCTTCGACCGCAACTGGGAGACGAACTTCTTCGTTGCGGAGCAGGGCGGCGACCCGATCCTCTGGCAGCACCTCTTCTGGGTGTTCGGACACCCAGAGGTCTACATCCTCATCCTGCCCGCCATGGGTATCGTCTCCGAGGTGCTTCCGGTCTTCTCACGGAAGCCGCTCTTCGGCTACCCGGCCGTAGTCTTCGCCGGCGTCGCGATCGCCTTCCTCGGCTGGGCCGTCTGGGCGCACCACATGTTCACCACGGGAATGGGCACCGTTCCCCGGACCGTATTCGCCGCGAACACGATGGTCATCGCGGTCCCCACGGGCATCAAGATCTTCAACTGGATTGGCACCCTGTACGGCGGCAGCATCCGGTTCAACACCGCGATGCTGTTCTCGGTCGCCTTCATCGTGACCTTTACCATCGGCGGGATCTCGGGCGTCATGCACGCCTCGCCCCCGGTCGACTCGCAGCACCAGGACTCCTACTTCGTGGTCGCCCACATCCACTACGTGCTCTTCGGCGGCGCCGTGATGGGCATCTTCTCGGGCATCTACTACTGGTTCCCGAAGATGACCGGACGCTTCCTCGGCGAGGGCCTGGGCAAGATGCACTTCTGGCTGATGTTCATCGGCCTCAACATGACCTTCTTCCCCATGCACTTCCTGGGTCTCGCGGGCATGCCGCGGCGTATCTACACGTACGACCAGGGACTCGACTGGGGCTTCTGGAATATGTTCGCCACCATCGGGTCCTTCGTGATCGGCATCTCCATCATCGTATTCGTGTGGAACTTCTTCCGCTCGATGCAGCAGCCCAAGACGGCCCCGGACAACCCGTGGGACGCCGCCACACTCGAGTGGGCCACGTCCTCGCCGCCGCCTGAGCACGACTTCGATGTCGTCCCGACGGTTCGAGCGCGCGATCCGCTCTGGCACGACCGCGACCACAACATCGAGCGGCCTGAGCCGACTGGTGAGCACATCCACATGCCACCGCCCTCGTACTACCCGATTTTGATGGCCTCGGGCGTCCTGCTCATGGGCCTCGGACCGCTCTCGCACCTCGCACTGACGGCCCTCGGCGCGGTCGTCGTCGTCTACAGCATTTGGGGTTGGGCCCTCGAGCCAACCGACTAGGTCGAGCGCAGGAACTCGGACCAGGAGGAGGAGTAAGCACGACCATGGCTCACGCGGCAACAGGCCACGCCCCGGCCCATCACCCGACCAATACGGGGACCGACAACCGGAAGCTCCTCATGTGGTTCTTCCTCGGTTCCGAATGCCTCTTCTTCGGATCCCTCATCGCGACGTACCTGATTTTCAAGGGCGACTCGATCGTCGGACCGTTCCCGCATCCACACGGGGATGAGCACGGTATCCTCGATATCCCGCTCACCTCAACGAGCACGTTCGTCCTCCTCATGAGCAGCGTGACGATGGTGCTCGCCGTGTACGGTGCACAGCACAACCTGCCGAAGATGATGAAGCTGTCGCTCCTCGCGACCGTCCTCCTCGGCATCGGATTTCTCGGCTTCCAGGTCTACGAGTTCCGCCACTTCGCCCACGAGGGTCTCACCCTTTCGACGAACATCTTCGGAGCGACGTTCTACGTCATGACGGGCTTCCACGGCACCCACGTTGCGGTCGGGGTCCTCTACCTGTCCTCGTTGCTCCTGGGGTCGTTCCGTCGCTCTGGGCTTGGCCCTGAGACAGGATTTCACGTCGAGACGGCGGGCCTCTACTGGCACTTCGTCGACATCGTCTGGATCGTGATCTTCACCGTCGTCTACCTCATCCCGGACTAGCGAGCAGAAGCGGAGCACTCGATGAGCCACGCAGAGCAAGCCGAGTTGGGCACCGAACAGCATGGACTGACGATCCGCCAGTACCTCATGATCGGCGCTGCCCTCACGGTCATCACGATCATCGAGCTCGCTGTGTCCTACAGCGACCTCGGCGATGCGATGGTGCCGATTCTCCTGATCCTCTCCGCCGTGAAGTTCGTGGTCGTCGTCGCCTACTTCATGCACCTGCGCTTCGACGCCCCGATCTTCACCAGGATGTTCGTCGGGAGCTTTTTCCTCGCACTGGCGATCTTGATCGCACTGGTGAGCCTCTTCTGGGCAGACGACCACCGCCTGCCGCTCGGCTAACCGAGAACCAGGCTCCGAAACCACGAAGTCCGCAAGCAGTGCTTGCGGACTTCATTCATTCCGCGACAACCAGACCGTAAGCACCGGTCACAGGGCAACCGTCTGGCTCCCGCCCTCCTGCGCTTCTTCGACCTCTCGCTGCTGCTGCTCGGACTTCGTCGCCCATACGGCGAACAGCGCACCCATCACACCGAGGTGGATCATCTGGCCCGGAACCCACATCACGAGGCCGCCCAACTCCTGATCGGACAGGGGCGATAGGTCGAAGATCGGACGGGCGGTTAGGTACACCTCATAGAGCGGCTCGTCGGCGAGGGTGATCATGGCCGCAATGGCCGCCTGAGCGGTCGTGCCCGCCAGCACATACGCCATCCTGAGCAGATAACCCATCGGCGAATGCAGCGGCGCGGGGTCGATGACGTTCCACCAGAACAACAACGCCCCGAACGCGAACGAGAAGTGCTGCAGGTAGTGCACACCCTCGTGACGCACCGCGCCCTCGTACCAGCCCGGGAACAGATGCCACGCTACGACGACGCCCTGCGAGATCACCAGCGCCACGAGGGGTTGCGTGAGCCACCGCCACAACAACCGCACGGACGGCTCGCCCACGAACGACCCTACGAAGTCGACCCGCAGCCATCGGGGCATCCCGCGAAGCACTGGGGTGACCGGGGCGCCGAGCAGAATGAGCGGCACCGCCACCAGCATGATGAGCTCGTGCTGGATCATGTGCATGAAGAAGTGGTGCGACCCGAGGCTATCGATCGGAGAGACGACCGACAGCACACCAACCAGCAACCCGCTGTAGAAGCAGGCGACCATCCACCAGGGATGACGACGGCTCCGCACTGGCCAGCGACGCAACCCCCGGGCATAGAAGACACCCAGGAGGATCCCCGGGATCAACACCGGGAGGTCCAACGACCAGGCCAGCCACTCCGATTCGCCTTCGCCGATCGCATCGTGGGCGGCGACACCGGCCGAGGTGAGCCCGCCGATCAAGTCCGCGTTCAAACGCACCTCCGCATCGCGCGGTACTGTCAGTATGCCGCGCTCCGCAGGTGACCGATATACTCGCAGGGAAGGCGGGAAGCGACGGACGTGATGCAGACCCTGCGCGTTGCCCTCGCCCAGATCAACACGACGGTCGGCGACCTACAGGGCAACACCGAACGGATCCTCGAGTACGCCCGCCGCGCATCAGATCAGGGTGCGGACCTGGTTGCCTTCCCAGAACTGGCTTTGACCGGCTATCCCGCCGAGGACTTGCTCATCCGAGCGGCCTTCATCGAAGACGCCACGACCGCGCTCCATGACCTCGCGCAACGCGCAGCGGGCCTTCCTCCACTCATCGTCGGCTGCATCGAATTCGATGCGCAGCTGTACAACGCTGCCGCCGTCATACACGGGGGCGCGGTCGCCGGCTGGTATCGAAAGCACTCCCTGCCGAACTACGGCGTCTTCGATGAATACCGCTACTTTCAGCCAGGCGACAGGACCCCGCTGTTCATCGTCGGCGGTACAGAGGTCGGCGTGACGATCTGCGAGGATCTGTGGTTCCCGGCCGGCCCGATGCGCGAGCTGGCGCTGGCGGGTGCCCGCGTGATCGTCAATATCAACGCCTCGCCCTTTCACGCCGGGAAGCCGCACGTACGCGAGCGTATGGTCGCGACGCGAGCGTCGGACAACACGGTCGCCGTCGCCTGGGTCAACCAGGTCGGAGGACAGGACGAGTTGGTGTTCGACGGGAACTCGGCCGTCTTCGGCCCCGACGGCGAGGTCGTCGCGCGGGGCGCCTCCATGGAGGAAGACCTCATCGTCGTCGACGTTCCAGTGGGGCAGGTCCTTCAGCGACAGCTCCACGACGTCCGCCTGCGGAGAGAGCGTCGAGCCTCTGATCGCCCGATCCCAGTGGACGTCACGGACGCGGTGCGGGCCGACCGTCGCCCCCTCCCCTCCTACAGACTCGAGCGCCCGGACAACGTCGAGGAAGTCTACCGGGCCCTCGTGGTAGGCACGCGCGACTACATCCGCAAGAGCGGATTCCAGGACGCGATCGTGGCGCTGTCGGGCGGCATCGATTCAGCCCTCGTCGCCGCCGTCGCAGTCGACGCGCTCGGTTCAGAGCATGTCTCAGGGGTATCGCTCCCCTCCCGTTACTCGTCCGAAGGGTCCGTCGCCGACGCGCAGGAACTAGCCTCCAACCTCGGGATCCGTCTGGCAACCATGCCCATCGAAGCAATGCACCAGGCGGCGCTCGATACCCTGGCCGGCGCGTTCCACGGCACCGAGCCCGGCACCGCCGAAGAGAACCTGCAATCCCGCCTCCGCGGACTGCTCGTGATGGCCCTGTCCAACAAGTTCGGATCGATCGTCCTCACGACGGGGAACAAGTCCGAGTACGCCTGCGGGTACGCCACGCTCTACGGCGACATGGCTGGCGGGTTCGCGGTAATCAAGGATGTCCCGAAGACGCTTGTCTACCAGCTCGCCAAGCACCGCAACGCAGGCGCCCCGGTCATACCGCTCAACTCCATCGAGAAGCCGCCATCCGCCGAGTTGCGACCGGACCAGCTCGACACGGACTCCCTGCCACCCTACGAGGTGCTCGACCCGATCATCGAGGCGTATGTCGAAGATGACATGCCAGCGGGGGACATCGTGGCGATGGGGTTCGACGAGGCAACCGTTCGCCGCGTCATCGGCATGATCAACCGAAACGAGTACAAGCGCCGCCAGGCAGCACCGGGCGTCAAGATCACGCCTCGAGCCTTCGGCCGCGACCGAAGGCTCCCGCTCGCCTCCCGCTACCAGGGCTATTGACCGGCTTCGGAGCCCTCCTCGCCGTGGTCATGAAGCTGATGCCGAAACCCGAGCGCCACATCGACTGTGTCGGCTGCAGTTACTTCGATCCACCGCTCGAACGCGTCCCGTACGCGCCCGTAAGCGGCTTCGACCTCCGACTCCACCTCGGCCTCTGAGGCTACTGCCATGCGAGCGCCCGCGATGGTCTGCACGAGCCGTTCAAGACGCGGCGCCAGGTCGTCCGATAGCTCGTGCCAGCGCTCGTCACCGACGGCGTGTCCGCGGTCCTTGAGGATCTCAAGGGCGCCCATCACCCACGCCAGCGTCCCAAGCATCGTCCCGCAGCCCTCGGCGTCGAGGCGGAGCGCGTAGTGGCTGCGTCGGTTCGAGGTCATGGCTTCCGATGCCCTTCGTACGCGAGCGTGCTCGCGATGCGGATCGCGCCAATCAGCGCCGCTCGATGCCCCAGGGAGGCCCGCGTCACGGATATCCCGGGGGCGACTTCAGTCAGGACGCGCTGCGTGAGTGGGACGAGCACGTCGAGGTGCTGCGGCAGCCCGTACAACACCAGTGTCTGCGGATCGACGAGGGCGGCTGCATCGGCGAGCAGCCCTGCCGTCTGCTCGATCGGATCCGTGGGCGGATTCGCGACGGGGGGAAGCTCCGGAAACGCGGGCAACGCGCCGGCTCGGAACCGAGCACCACGCAGTGCGCGTCCGCCGGACAGGATCGCGGCCTCCGGCGTACCCCGGAGTGACACGTACAGGACGTCGTCGAGCCCCGCTGCGGCGCCCTGCCACGCCTCGCCGAGCAGAGCGGCACGCACGCGGCTCTCTGCGGCGATCGGTGCGTCGATATGCCTGCGCAACGCCTCGACGACTGCCAGGCCGTCCCATCCGGGCTGCCCCAGACTCCGCTCGAGGCGCCCGGTCACCGGGTTGACGGTGCCCGGCGCGGCCACCGCGATCGCCAGTGCGGACCGCCCGTTGCCCTCCTCCGCGAACAGCGTGGCGACGCGCCCCCCCACCTCCCACGACCAGGCGGCCTCGTCAGGCAGGTCAGGGAGCGCCCACTCGCCCTCGTGCACCGGCTCCCCCTCCACATCGGCGAGCAGCACACGGAGCCGGTCGGCAGTGAAATCGATCCCGACTAGCACCTCGTCGTCGTCCACATGGCCCCCCGTCCGAGCTGGTTACCCGACTGTACGCAAGAAGCGGCAGCAGAGGCAAAACGGCTATCCTCAAGACGTGTTCGACCCTGAATCGATGCGCATCGGGCTGCTGGGTGCGGGACGTCTGGCCGCATCGCTGGGTGCCGCGCTGATCGAAGCCGGATACCGCATCGAGGGAGTCGCGAGCCGCCAGGAGGCATCAGCGCGCCGGCTCGCGTCGTCGCTGACGACGTCCGTGGCGGCGATGACCCCCCAGGAGCTCGCGGAGCGCTCCGACCTGGTCTTCGTGACTGTCCCCGACGCCGCCGTCGCCGCAGTGGTGTCCAGCATCGACTGGCGCAGCGGACAGGCCGTTGTGCACTGCAGTGGCGCGCTGGGCCTCGCCTCCCTCGACGCCGCCGCAGCACGCGGCGCGGCTGTTGGCTGCTTCCACCCGCTGCAGTCGTTCCCCGCTCTCGAGGGCGATGCCTCAAGGTTTCGAGATATCACCTGCGGCATCGAGGCCAGTGGCGACCTGAGTGTCGTGCTCGAGTCGATCACGGTCCGCAGTGGAGCCAGTATTATCCGCCTCGAAGGCGTTGATCGCGCCGCCTACCATGCGGCGGCCGTCTTCGCGAGCAATTATGTCGTATCGCTGATGGCTGCGGCGCGACGAGCCTGGACCGAAGCTGGACTGCCGGCGGAGTCGGCACGGCCGTCGCTGGCCCCACTGCTCAGCGGGGCCGCCGAGAATATCTCGCGCCACGAACTGAGCGAGGCGCTGACGGGCCCGGTCGCCCGTGGTGATGTCGAGACCGTGCGCCACCACCTCGTCGCCCTCGGTGATAGCGACCTCGCAGCGCTGTACCGGGCCCTGGGCGCTGAGTTGCTCACACTCCGGCTGCCACATGACGCCGCAACGGCAGCCGCCCTCGAGGCAGCTCTCGCGCCGCCTCAGCTCCAGCTCGAGGATCGAACGGGCCGCCACCCGCTCGCTGGCTGACCACGTCGCTTCAGGTGCGCGGCCCGCCAAATGACCCTCCACCCGAGGAAGGCGAGACATCCCAGTCGAAGTCGAACCTGAACGGCAGCGGATGGCCACTCCACTCTTCGAAGCGGCTGCGGAACGCGTCGCTGAGTCGCTGCCTGAACTCCTCGGGAGTGACTCCGTGCTCGTCGGCGATCTGCTTGGGAGACTTGCCGCTCTTCAGGCCCTCGATCAGCGTCGTGACGTCGGTACCGGCGGCCTCCGCCACTGGGGCGAGCGCCTTGCTGAGGAGGCCGTCGGGCGCGGTGAGCGCCTCGCGACTGAACGGAGTCGGCTTCCCTTCCTCGCCGCGCTGCGACCAGAAGTCGAAGTGGTTGAACGGGAGCGAGCCCTCGTCGAAATGCCGCCTGATCGCGTCCGCGAATTCGGGACTGATCCGCCCCTGGGCGACGGCGTCGTCGATCATCTCGTCGCGCGTCACCTCAATCGCCGCCAGCAGCTCGTCCTCACCGATCCCCAGGTTCGCGGCGAGGCGCTGGACGAAACCATCGACGGGTCCCGCGCTACCGCCACTCCCGGTTTGCGCTGCCACGCCCGCGACGCCCACTACCGCCAGCGCGGCAGCGACAACCGCGAGGCCGACCACAGCCATCCGTCTCCGCATGGGGCACCTCCACCCGTGACCTTACCGTAGGAGGCAGGTGTTTCGGGTCTCCGATGGTTCCCCTAAGAAACGATGATCTAGTCGCGGCGCACTGAACAACGAAACGGGGAGGGCAGACGCCCTCCCCGTTTCGTTGTTCGCCAGGGGAGGTTACCCCCGCGAGGGCAGGCACACGATCGCGTGGCCGGGCGCTGTCCCCGCGCCGTCCTGGTTGACCACATTCGTCTCGATGCGGACGAGGTGGTCGTCGCCCTCGACGTACTTCTCGACGATCTTGCCAGTTGTCGTCAGCACGTCGTTCTTCTGGTTGATGGCGCGGAACTGAAGGCCAACCTCGCGGATCTCAGCCTCATCGCCGGCCCAGTTGCGCAGCATGTTGTGGATGTAGGCGGTCCGCAGGTTGCCCATGCCGAAGGCGCCCTGCTCGTTCTGACCCTGCCGGCCGGCTTCGTCGTCCATGTGGATCGGGATGAACTCGTCGTTGATCGCCGCGTAGCGGTTCCAGTTCATGAGGTCGGTCCGGCGCTTGAACCCGGGCAGATCGTCCCCGACGTTGACGTCCTCGAAGTACACGTTGTAGGCCATCGGTTTCCTCCTCGTCGACGCTCTAGTAGCGGATGCTGACCTGCGTCTTCACGCAGACCAGCTCGCCGTTCTGGTTCGTCCAGCGCGTCTCGTTGGTGACGAACATCGTGAGACCGAGGCGAGTCTGCCGCTCGTTCCAGTCCACGAGCGCGCTCGTGGTCGAGATGACATCGCCGGGCCGGATCGGGGCGTGATAGCGGATGGTCTGGCCGCCGTTCATCGCGTTCGAGCCCGGACCGCTCCCCATCGTGCCGGTCGAGGGAGCTGGCCGCCCTTCAACCTCCGCAAGCGCCGCGGCCTGGCCGTAGGCGCCTTCCAGGGGGAAGGCGAACGGATTGAACTCTTCGGGCGCGATGATGCCGCCCCACTTGGTCGTCTTCGCGTACTCCTCGTCCCAGTACAGCCGGGGCGGGACCTCCGGCCAGTAGACGCCCTGCGCCCAGCGACGGATATCGGACGCCGAAACCGTCCACGACTGACGGGGTTCGCTCCATTTGTCGCGAGTGTCGATCATCTCCTGGGTCACGAGCGTTTCGGGCTGTGTCGTCATCGTCTTCCTCTCCGTTGCCTGATGCCGTACGCGATGATAGCAACCCGCGCCGGTGCGGGACGAGGGCGTTACGGCGGGATTACAGAACGGACGCCGCCCCGAAGGGCAGCGTCCGTGACCTCGGGCGAGACCGAGGCGGGCGAGCGGTTAGCCGTCGACCCAGTTCGGGGCGCGCTTCTCGGCGAAGGCCTTCGGGCCCTCCTTCGCATCCTCCGAGAGGAGCACACGGTCAGACACCCACGCACCGAGACGGTACGAGTCGTCGATCTTCGCCATACGCCACGCCTGGAGCATCGCCTTCGTGCCCTCGATGGACAGGGGCGCGTTCGCGACGATCATCTCGGCGATCTCGACGGCGCGGGCCAGCAGCCGGTCCGGCTCGGTCACCTCGCTCACGATGCCCCACTCTTTCGCCTGCTCCGGGCTGACGCGGTCAGCGGTCAGCAGGATGTAGGCGGCGTGCGTCAGGCCGATGATGCGCGGCAGGTGGTGCATGCCGTAGCCGGCGAGGATGCCTCGCTTCGGCTCGAACAGGCCAAAGTAGGCCTCGGTGGAGCAGATACGGATGTCACAGTCCATCGAGGTCTCAAAGCCGCCGCCGATGGCGAGGCCGTTGATCGCGGCGATGAACGGCTTCGGGCTTGCGGCGTATCCCATGGATGCCGAACCGACGATGCGGCGGTTCTGAGCAACCCCGGATGCGTTGCGCTCCGCCATTTCCTTCAGGTCAGCGCCGGCGCAGAACGCGCGGCCCGCACCCGTAACGATGCCCACGCGCATCTTCGGGTCGGAGTTGAAGTCGTCGAGCGCCGCCTGGCGCTCAGCGTTCATCGTTCCGCCGAGGGCATTCAGGCGCTCGGGCCGGTTCATGGTGAATACGGCGTAGAAGTCCTTCTTCTCGTACAGCAGGTCTGGCATCAGTTTCCTCCTCTAGTCCCGTGCATACCGTGCGTCATACTACGCCGCCTCCAGCGCAGTGGGACGCCGAGAGCCCACGAATCTTAGCGCGCACGAGTTACTCAGGCGGTCGCGCTCTCCAGGTAGGTGTCGCCGATCACCTGGTCCTCGATCAGCTTCTGATACGCACCCTCATCGAGGCCCAGGATCCCCTTGAGCACGTATTCGTTGTGCTGCCCAAGCGTCGGCGCAGGCTCGAAGGGTGGCACCGCCGCCGTGTGTTCGAGCTTCGCCAGCGGCCCCGGGTACAGGTGGGTGCCGGCCTCGGGGTGCGTGATCGTGTTGAAGTACCCCCGAGCCTGGAGGTGCTCGTCCTCGTGCATCTCCTGTTGGTGCGCGAGCGCCGAGGCGGTCACGCCGCGCGACTGCAGTGCCGCTGCCAGCTGCCCGTTCTGCATCGCGCGCGTGCGTTCGCCGACCTCGGCGTTCACCTCGGTCCGATGGCGGAGCCGGCCGATGGTCGTCGCGAAGCGTTCATCGGAGGCCAGCTCGGGAGCGCCGATGATCTCCGTGAGTGCCGCGAATCCGGCATCCGAGGCCACGGCGATGGCGATCCAGCGGTCGTGGCCCGCACAGGGGAAGACGCCGTAGGGCGCGAAGGCGGGGTGGTGGTTACCGCGCTGACCGGTCTCCCGACCGTTGAAGGTGTAGTCGAGGACATCGTAGGCGATGTGCTGCATCACGGCCTCGGACTGTGAGATCTCGATGAGTTGGCCCTCGCCCGTCCGTTCGCGGGCCAGGAGCGCCGCCTGCACCGCCCACGCGACATGCGCGCCCGCGTTGGGGTCGCCATGGAGCGAGGCGGGAGTGAGCGACGGGTCGGCGTCGGCGTAGCCGCGCACCATCGTGTGCCCGGCGACGGCTTCCATGTTCGACCCATAGCCCTTGTGATGACTGTAGGGACCGGTGATCCCGAAGCCCGGGAACCTGACCATGATCAGTCGCGGATTCGCCGCATGGAGGACATCCCAGTCGATGCCGAGAGAGTCGACGACACCCGCGGCGTTGTTCTCGATGAAGGCGTCCGCATGCTTCACCAGCTCGATGAACAGCTCCCGACCGCGGTCGCTGTGTAGGTTGAGCGTCACCGATTTGCAGCCGCGCTTCCCGTAGTTGAACCACGCCTGCCGGTTCCAGAAGCCCTCGGACGGGTCGCGGTTCACGTAGTAGGTACCGCCGACGCTCTCCATCACCACGTCGGGGATGTGTCGCATCTGCGTACGGGTGGGGTTGAGATGCTGGATCGACTCCACCTCGATCACCTCGGCGCCGAGGTCGGACAGGATGACCGTCGAGAAGGGTCCCGCCCAGACGAGGCCCTGGGCCAGGACTCGGATGCCGTCCAGCGGGGGCCTTCGATCATTCATGGTCGTGTTCCTCTAGATGACGTTCTGTGCGCGTAAGGCCGCGATCTCGGACGGGGCGTAGCCCAGCGTCTGCAGCTCGTCGAAAGTGTGCTCGCCGAGCAGGGGTGGACGGCGGAGTTCGCCGGGCGTCCCGGAGAAGCGCAACGCGAGGCCCGGCAATTCGATGTGCCCCGCACGCGGATGGTCGATGTCGACGAAGAAGCCGCGCTCGCGGAAGTGCGGGTCGCGGATCACGTCGGCCGGCGTGTTGAGCGCGGACAGGGGCCAGCCGACGGCCTGCGCCTCCTCCATGGCCTGCTGTTTCGTCCGCGGCAGAAGCCACTCGTAGAAGGCCATCTCGACCTCGCCGCCGATCTCCAGCGGGTTGTTGAGGTTGGTACGCATGCGTTCGTCGGTGATCCACTCGGGATGGCCGATGACCCGGCAGAAGCGGTCAAACCAGTTCACCTGGGTTGTGACCTGAATGTATCCATCGGCACAGGGGAACACGCCGTTGGGGAGCGCGTTGATGAGCACACGCTCGCGGCGCTCGACCATGAGGGCGCCGCTGTACTGGAAGCTCACGAGGTTCGGCCCGCCTCGGTCCATCGAGCCCGCGAGGCCCTCCTGGATGGAGAAGTCCACGACCTCCTGCTGACCATCTCGGTGGGCCGCGCGCATCGCGGCGAGGGCCATCGGCGCGGCGATCGCGCCAGCGAGGAAGAGCGGTGTGTAGATGCCCAGCGCGACGGGCTCGCGGTCAGGCTCACCGGTGACCTGGAGGATCCCTGCGGCGGCGTATGCCGTGAGGTCATCAGCGCTGAAGTCGCGCATGGGGCCGGTCTGACCGAAGTTCGAGATGCGGACCAGTGCGGCTTGCGGGTTGGCTTCCGCGAAGCGCTCGGGTGCGAGGTCGAGGCGCTCGAGGGTGCCGGCGCGGAAGCTCTCCACGACCACGTCAGCGTGCCGCGCGAGCTGCAGGAGGATATCGCGACCGGTCCTGGTTTTGAGATTGAGGGTGACGCTCCGCTTCCCGGTATTGAGCGTCAGGAACATCCCGCTGGTGTCCACATCAGGGCGGTCCCCCGGAAAGGGGCCGATGCGCCTCGACACATCGCCCGCGCCCGGGCGCTCCACTTTCACGACTTCGGCGCCGTAGTCAGCGTAGAGCTTGGTGACGTAGGGACCGGCAATGCCCTGCGTCAGATCGAGAACGTGCCAGCCTTCAAGCGGACCGGGCATGTGAGACTGCTTCCGAACGGGGCGAGCGTGAAGCCCGCCCCCGCGCGTTCATCGAAGCGACTATCGGCCGTGGTAGACGGGGTCGCGCTTCTCGACGAACGCGCGCAGCGCCTCGATGCGGTCTTCGCTGGGCATCGAGGGGCCGTTGGCGTCGTGCTCGTATGGCAGCGCGTCATCCAGTCGTTGTCGCCGGTGGATCAACTGCTTGCTTGCGCGGACGGTCAGCGGCGGGTTGCCGGCGATCTCCAGCGCGAGCGCCATCGCGGACTCCATGAGCTGGTCCGGCGGGACGACCTTGTTGACCAGCCCCTTCTCGAGCGCCCACTGCGCGTCCACCAGGCGACCGGTGTAGGCCATCTCCGAAGCAGCTCCCAGGCCGATCAGGTCGACGAGGGAGATCGACGAGCCGGTGTCCGGCACGAGGCCGCGCTTGACGAAGATGCTCGCGAAACGCGCCTCGGTGGAGGCGATCCGAATGTCGGAGGCCAGCGACAGGGAGAGGCCCGCGCCGGTGGCGACGCCGTTCACGGCGGCAATGATCGGCTGCTGCACGAGACGCATGCGTGGCGCCAGTGGCGGAATGCTGGACCTGGGATCCCAGGCGGGGCGAGGCGCCTCGCCGCTGACGCCAGCGATCTGCGCGCTCAAGTCGGCGCCGGAGCAGAAGCCGCGGCCATTGCCAGTCAGGATGATGACACGGATGGCGGGGAACTCGGTGTCGAGCTGATCCCAGACATCGTTGAGGTCTCGCACGAGGCCGCCGCTCAGAGCGTTGAGCCGCTCGGGCCGGTTCAGCCGGATAATCGCAACGTGGCCGTCGCGCTCCAGTTCGAGATTCTCGTATGTCATCTCTGCCCTCCCCCTCTTGAACGCCCGCAGTGCGCGCCTGTGACGCGGCGGCCGGAATGGCGCCACTCTAGCGCAGGCGACGACGGATGTCTCTCGGGAGGCGCCCGCAAAATGTTCGTTGATGGGCTGCCTGACGGTGCATCCGCTGTGCATAACGGGCCGTATCGTGATGAAGACCGTTCATGGAGAGCGGCAGACAAGAGGGAGTGGCATCGGATGAACAGCTTGTTCGGAGGTACGGAGTCACTGCTCACGCGACGGAGCATGCTCCGCGGTGGGGCGTTGGCCGCCGGAGGCGTGGCGGCCGCGGCGCTCATCGGCTGCGGCAGCGATGACGAGGACGGCGGCGAGGAGCCGTCCGGCGGCTCGAGCGGGACGCCGGCGGCCACGGCGGCTTCTACGCCGGTTGCGGGTATCCAGGTCGGCGGGAAGACGATCCCCTATGCGTTCCCAGAACCTGCGGGGAAGACCCCGAAGGCGGGCGGGACCGCGGTGTTCGCGGTGACGTGGGACGTTTCGACGATGGACCCGACCAAGTCGGCCGCCGGCGGCACGATCACCGTCCCCAACATGGTGTACGACCGTCTCCTGGGCTTTAAGCGCGGGCCGGACGCGGACCCGTTCAAGCTCGAGCTGGTGCCCGAGCTGGCGAAGTCCTGGGAGACGTCGCCGGACGGTCTGACCTACACCTTCAAGATGCAGTCAGGTGTGAAGTGGCAGAACGTCGCCCCGCTGAGTGGGCGGGCGTTCACCGCCGCGGACGTGAAGTTCGCGCTCGAGCGGTACAAGGACGAGGGTGTCCACAAGCCGTACTACACCAACGTGAAGTCGATCGATGTCGTCGATGACGCCACGCTGAAGATCTCGCTGAACAAGCCGCAGCCTGACTTCCTGATCCCGATCGCCAGCCGCTACACGACGATCCACCCGAAGGAACTGGTGGACGCGGGCGAGATCGAGAAGAAGGTGATCGGGACCGGGCCGATGGTCCTCAAGGACGCGCAGCAGGGCACCGGCGCCACCTTCACGAAGAACCCCGACTACTGGGGCGGCCAGATCTACGTGGACGGGATCGACTGCAAGGTGATGACGGACGGGGCGGCGCAGCTGGCGGCGTTCCGGGCGAAGCAGATCGACTTCGGGTACGTGGTCGGCGCGACGCCGCAGGACCTCGAGACGCTACTGCGGTCGAACCCGGACGTGCAGGCAACCGCGACGCGGCCAGTGAACACGACGTTCGCGATCTCGTTCAACCTCGATAACCCGAAATGGCAGGACGTGCGCGTCCGGCGCGCGATCAGCCTCGCGATGGACCGGGACGAGCTGATCCAGCTGGTGTTCCAGGGGAACGGTGTGGCGCTGCCGACGTTCCCCTGGATCTTCCTGTTCGACGAGCAGCCGACCGTGGAGTCCGGGCTGCTCGGGAAGTGGTTCAAGACGGACCTCGCGGAGTCGAAGAAGCTCCTCGAGGCGGCGGGGCAGACGAACCTGTCGGTGCCGATGATCTACTACAACTACAACGACGCGACGAACACGCGGCCGAACGAGGTGCTGGTCGACCAGATGCGCCGAGCGGGGATCTCGCTCGAGGCGAAGAAGACCGACTACACGGAGTTCAACTCGCAGTGGATCGGGGCGAAGTTCGCCGACGTCGCGGACGGCTGGGCGGCCCAGGGCTTCGACACGGACAACTTCTTCTACCAGCACATGCGGTCCGACTCGACGGGCAACCGCTGGCGGATCAAGGACTCCGAGATCGACACGTGGGCGGAGCAGCAGCGGTCCGAGATCAACCCGCAGGCCCGCAAGGAGATCCTGCGCAAGATCTGGGACAAGGCGCTGGACCAGATGTACCGGGTGGAGAAGCCAGCGAACATCGGCACGACGACGTACCAGCCGTGGATGCGCGGGGTGCGGTACTCGGGGGTGCTGGGAGCCAACTCGTACTTCTACGACATTGGTGCGCAGGCGAAGAACCTCTGGCTGGACAAGTAGCGCTCGCACCTCGCGAGGTCGGTACAACGAGAGGCGGGCCCCGAAGGGCCCGCCTCTTGGTTGTCCGAGGACAGCGGCTAGCCGCGCGGGAGGCCGAGGCCGCGCGTGGCGATGATGTTGCGCTGGATCTCGTTGGAGCCGCCGGCGATGGTGCCGACGACGGTGTGGCAGCAGTTCTGCGTGTGCTTGGCGTGCAGGGGCGCGTACTCCTCGGTGGGTGACCAGCAGTTGGCGTACAGGCCGTATGTCCTCATGCCGGTGCGGGCGACGCGCTGAGCGAGCTCGGTGGAGTAGAGCTTGCCCATGGAGGCCTCGTAGTTGGGGAGCGTGCCCGCGGCGTGCATCGAGGCGACGCGTAGCGCGAGGTTGTACATGACTTCGGACTCGATGTAACGGTCGGTGATCTCGAGGCGTTCGAGCTCGGCGCGGTTGGGGATGCCGCCGCCGCCTCGGACATCCGCGATCAGCTCCTGGAGGTTGCGGCGGTGGGCGACGGCGCCGCCGATGCCGGAGCGCTCGTAGTCGAGGAGCGTCATGCCAACGTACCAGCCGCGGTTGACCTCGCCGACGACCTGGTTGGAGGGAACACGGACATCCTCGTAGAAGGTCTCGTTGGTGGCGTGCTCCCAGCCCATGGAGATGATGGGGCGGACGGAGACGCCGGGGCTGGTGGCGTCGAGGAGGAGGAAGGTGATGCCTCGATGCTTGGGGGCGTCGGGGTCGGTGCGGAAGAGGCCGAAGATCCAGTTGGCTTTGTGGCCAGCGGAGGTCCAGAGCTTCTGGCCGTTGATGATGAAGTCGTCGCCGTCGCGGGTGGCGCGGCACTGGAGGGAGCCGAGGTCGGAGCCGGCGCCGGGCTCTGAGAAGCCCTGGGCCCAGCGGATCTCGCCGGTGAGGGTGGGCTTGAGGAAGCGCTCCTTCTGCTCCTCGGTGCCGTGGACGAGGAGGGTGGAGCCGACGAGGGAGCCGCCGATCTCGGGGGCTTCGGCGAGGGCGAACTCCTGCTTGAGGATGAACTGGTCGAAGGGGGAGAGGCTGGCCCCGCCGTACTCAGCGGGCCAGTGGGGCTGCCCCCATCCTTTCTCGGCGAGGGCGACGGCCCATTCCCGGGCGGCGTCCTGCTGATCGGGGGTGCCGTTGTGGAGGTCCTGCTGCCAGTCGTTCTCGAGGCCGCTGTTCTCGTGGCGGCGGGACTCGTGATCCTGGTAGTACGCCGGGAGGCGGGTGCGCAGGAAGGTGCGGACGTCCTCACGGAAGGCGGCTTGCTGGTCGGTGTCGTTCCATTCCATCGATGACCTCCAGATGATGCAGCCGAGGGCTCGGCGGGCCGAGGGGTGCCTCGGGGCCGGCGAGCGGACGATACCACGATCGTCATCCCTACGGCGGCATCGGCGTTTGTGATTGCCGTCACGATGTGTTTCACGTGAAACATTCGTTCTATATCGGGAAGCGCCCGCGTTTCCTCGGAGGGCCGCAGACGTCGGCGGCGGGTTCGTTCCAGCACCCGCGAGGGAACGAAGGGAACGGGCCGGTGATTTCGAATCTGGCGGTGGTTCGTTTCCTTCGTTCCCTTCGTTTTCGGGGTGTTTTCATGAACCTCGGTGGGGGCAGGGCGGGGCGGGCGATGTCGGGCGTGATGAAGTAGACTGCGGGCCGCCGGGCGTCGCCGGCGCGCGGGTGTGAGGAGGACGTCGAGATGCTGCAGGTGAAGTACCACACGATTGCCGTGCACGACCTGGAGGAGGCGGTGCGGAATCATGAGTCGCGGTTTGGGATGCAAGCGATGGGTGAGCCCTCGCACAATCCGATCGGGAATTTCCGAATGGTGGCGATGGGGTACGGGGACCAGGTGGTGCTGAACCTGATTTCGCCGGTGGATGAGAACAGTCCGGTGTCGCGGCTGATGAAGGAGCGGGTGAATCCGCTGAACCCTCACGGGGAGGGGATCTATCAGCTGGTGTGCGAGGTGGATGACCCGGAGGCGATGGCGCAGCAGATCGAGGCCGGCGGGGGCCGGGTGACGCGGGTGCCGACGACCGATGCGATCTGGGTGCATCCGACGAGCTCGAACTTTGTGCTGATGGAGTTGCAGCGGAAGCGGTAGGCGGGCTCCTTGCTCGGTAAATTGGCGGTGAGGGGAGGGTAGCGGGGGCTCGGACGTTGGAGGGGTGGGTGGCACTCCTTCGGACTCGGTCTCCAGTAGGAGGGCGGGCGGCCCGCTGTGCGGGCCGTGGTGGACGGCCGCTTCGCAGCCGGCTGTTGTTGTTCGGAAGGCCCGCCCTCCCACCCCAAAGGGGTCTTCGCCCCCTTTTTCCCCTTCGAATGCGGCGGCGTTGGCCCGCGCGACTGCGGCTAGCATGGCCGTCGAGCGGGGTGAGCCGGTTGCGTAGGCCAACCGCGGCCATCCTGTTCGCATGCGCGGTGCTGGCGCAGTGTGTTGCATGCAGTGGCCGCGGCGGATCTACTCCCGTCGTGACGTCAACAGCCCCCACAGAACTCGCGTCGCCGGGGGCAACGAGGCCGGCAGAGGACGCGACTCCACAACGGCCTCCGCCCCCCCAGACACCCGATCCGCAACACAGCGGCCCACCTGTCTTGACTCTCCCACAGCAAGTCGGCGCGCGTCTTCCGGCGTGGATGTACGAGGCGGCACCCAGTGGGATGACCTGTGTCGACCTGGTCGCCAACCTCGTACCGGCATCGGGTCTGGGTGGCTCGGACCTCGTCCGCGGTGAATGCCTGGTGGACCGGCGCACGACTCAGCGGCTCACGTTCGCCGGCCCGGTCGACGGGGCGGACGCCGTGGAACGCGTCCAACTCCTCGTCCTCGCGTCCGACGAGCGATGGCCGACCAATGCGCTCTGCGCGAGTACCCCGTATTTCCCCGCGGACGGCGACCCGGCGAGTGCACGATGGAAGGGCAGTTGTGCCGTCGAGGTGTTGCCCCGTGATGAGCCTTCGGCCAGCCTCCCACGCGCCTGGATGGCGTTGCCGTCGGCAGCAGCGGCGCTCGATGTCCCAACGTCGACGGCATGTTCGGCACTCGTCCACTTCTTCTCTGGGGGGCTCGAGGACGCGACACCCGTTTACCGGCTTTGCACCCTCCGATGACGGGAGATCCGCGTGCCGGGGTGCCTTGTCGGCTCGCTGATGGGCCTGCCGGCCCCAAGCAGTGAGCGGTGTCGCCCGTCCACTCTGTCGGAACGTGCGCGGTCGGTTGTCCAGCGGCGAACACCACCGGCCGTGTGCCCGCCGCTGTGAACGGGGATGGGTGCCGGAGCGCGGAGGGTGGGGCGACGTTCCTCGTTGAGGGGCCGGAGGCGGCCCTCTGTGCGGGCCGGGGTGGACGGGCCGCTTCGCGGCCCCACTGTCTTTTTCGGGAAGGCCCGCCCTATGGGGGGCTTCGCCCCCCCTTGACCCCCTGGAGCGCGGCGGGTGTTGCCTGCGCGGGTTGCGGAGCTGGAGGCGGGCGAGGGTCGGTTTTGCCTCGGAGGTTTCAATTCTTGGTGTGGGGGTGCGGGCTTTGTGCCCTCACCCCTGGCCCCTCTCCCACGCTGTGGGCGAGGGGGACGTGCGCGGTGGGCTTTCGGAGGGTCGGCGGGCTTGTGGCGCTCCGCGGGAGGTTGGCGAGCCCGAGGGCGGCCGGCTGCGCCGGCCACGGTGGACGGGCCGCTTCGCGGCCCGGCTGCCTTTTTCGGAGGGCCCGCCCGGCTACGCCAAAGGGGGCTTCGCCCCCCTTACCCCCTCGATTACCGACTTATCGATGCCGTACGAAGCAGAGCGGGTGCACGCCTGGCCGACGACCAAACGGTTGAGATGTGTAGAGGTAGCCGAGGAACGTGACGAGGGATCGGGCCGCTGGGGGAAGCGGTTGGCCTCTGCCCCTGGTCCGCGTGCCTCTACTCATCGGACATCCCGAACCCGAGTAGTGCGAGGAAACCCGACAGGACTATTGGCACGAGAACAAGCATGACTCGGAAGTAAAGCGGGATTTCCGTACCGCTCTCGAAGAGGCCTGGGATCATCAACATACCGAGCACCAGGCAACCGACTGCGAGCAGCAACAGCACCCCCCTGCGCAGCTCACCGGTGCGCACGCACGTGGCAGGGAATGGCGAACGTTGCAGCGACTGCACTTGCGAGGCCCGCTAAGGCGGCGAGCTTGAGCAGCTGGTTCGCGCGCGTGCCCGTGTCAACCACTGCAACCGCGACATTGCGTCGCCGAGTACCGGTGAGATCTTGGATGGTGATCTCAAGATCTGCAGTACCGATAGATCGGGCTTCGACTTCAAAGTCGATCGTGGTTGGGCGAGACCGCTGGGGTAGCAATGCGGGGTGTGGCTTCGAGATCGAGACCGGCTCCACGGGGACCACAACCAATCGGTGCGAGTGATTTTACACCGGGGGGGACTTGTCAACGGTCGCTATACGCGATCACGTACCTGCGGGCAGTTCCGCCCGCAGGTACGTTCATACGGCGAAGGCAACGCAGGCCCCCAGCGACTACGGGATGCCGGCGCGGGGCACATCGACGGGGGTGTGGAGGATGCGGCCGGCGCCTCTGCCGGCGCAGGCTTCGGCGGTGTGGCCGGGGGCGGTGAGGATGTAGAGGGTGCGGCCTTGGGGGCCGCCGAGGGCGCAGGCGTAGGCGTTGTCTTCGGTGTCGATGGTGTGAGTGACTTGGCCGCCTTCGCGGACGCGGAGGACGCGCTGGCCGCCGGCGTCGGCGAGCCAGATGGCGCCTTCGGCGTCGAGGGCGATGCCGTCGGGGCGGGCGTCGAGGGAGGCCCAGGTGCGGCGGTTGGTGAGTGAGCCGTCGCCGTTGATGTCGAAGGCAGTGAGGGCGGCGCCGGCGGATTCGGCGACGATGAGGGTGCGGCCGTCCGGGGTGATGACGGAGCCGTTGGGGAAACGGAGGCCGCGGGCGGCCTCGGTGACGCGGCCTTCGGGGGTGACGTGGGCGAGTGCGGCCTCGGGGGGGCCGTCGGGGGTGGGGGCGCCGAAGTTGCCGACATAGGCGTGGCCGGTGGCGCTGACGACCATGTCGTTGCAGGGGCCGGTGGCGATGCCGGAGAGGTCGGCGTGTTCGGCAAGGGTGCCGTCGTCCTCGAGGCGGAGGAGGCGGTGGTCGAGCATGGAGACGATGAGGAGGCGGCCGTCCGGGAGCCAGCCGAGGCCGGAGGGTTGCTGGGGGACTTCGACGATGCGTTCGCGGTGGCCGTCGGGGGTGACGGCGAAGACGGCGTGCTGGAAGAAGTCGGAGTACCAGAGGCGGCCCTGGTGCCAGCGAGGGCCTTCGCCGAAGTCGATGCCGTCGATGAGGAGATCGAGCTGCATGGAGGCCTCGTCCGTTCACTTGCGCCTCGGAGGGCGGGGATTACGGGCGATGATAGCGCGCTGATGGACCGCGGGCGGCGCGGGCCGGGTGAGGGTTGAGGCTGGCGCGTGGGCGGCAGGCTGCGCCTGCGCGCGGGAGTTGTTGGCGCAGGGCCGGTGCTGGGCCTTCGAGCGGGGGCATACCGGAGGTTCGAGGTGACGGAGCGCTTGATGTCGTGTCGGCGGTCTGTTGCCAACCGGCACATGTGAGCGGGATCACCGATGGGGGGAGGGCCGGCGGGGGACGCTGGTTCGCGAGGAGGTGAGCGTATGCATGACGACTCGCGACTGGTGGGGGCCCTCGGGCGGCTGACGCGGCGGCGGTTCCTGTCGCTGACGGGGAGCGGGCTGGCCGGCGGCGTGGTGCTGGCGGCGTGCGGTGACGACGACGATGAGCCGTCGCCGACGGTGGCGGCGGGGACCGGGACGGCGACCGCGACCGTGGCGACCTCGGGTGGCGCCGCGGCGACAGGGACGGCGGCGGCAGCCGGCGGGAGCGGACCGCTGACGGGGACGGTGCTGGTAGGCGATGTGGTCGGGCACGCGCTGCGGTCCGACCGATGGCAGGGCGACTTTGGCTTCGTGACGTTCAAGCTGCACGAGGGGTTGGTGGACGACGAGCCGGCCTACTTCATCCGGACGGACGCCTCGGACCGGGCGTTCGCGACTGTGGAAAAGCTGGTGTATGTGCCGAAGATGGCGGCGGCGCTGCGCTCGGGCGCGGGTCTGAGCGCGATCTATCTCTTCGAGGGCGGGGCGTCGGGGCAGACGCCGGTGCTGAGCTCGGCGCCGCACATGGCGGACTTCAGCCCGGCGTTCCGCGTGCATCGAGTGACGTTCACCGGGCCGCCGACGACGCTCGGGTCGGTGGCAGCGATCGAGGCCGCGGAGACTGCGGGGACGCTGCGGGTGGAGCAGACGGACATCGTGGTGAACTACCCGGTGGTGAAATGGCCGGGCGGGGAGTTGCCGGCGGACTCGGCGCGGACGGCGTACCTCGGAGACGGGCAGTTGATCGAGCCGGTGGACGTGGCCGGCATGGAGGTGACGTTCAAGCTGCATTCGTGCTACCCGGGGACGCGGTACATCGTGACGGACGTGACGCTGCCGCCGATGGCGGGCGGGATGAACATCGCGCCGGCGGGCGGGGCCGGGCCGCTGACGGACGCGGGAGCGACGGCGCAGATCCTCGTGTTCGGGAACGGGGTCAAGGGCAGCGGGCCGATGGGGTTCCAGAAAAGCGTGACGGACACGAACGTGGGGGACCCGGCATGGAGTCCGTTCTGGGACCACTACACGTTCCTGTGGGAAAACGAGACAAGCGCGTCCGTGCTGAAGTCGCCGGGCGACCTCGTGTCGCGTGAGAGTTCGGGGGCGCTGAAGCGGTTCCCGGGGACGCCGGACACGAACGGGACGCTGTTCATGGTGAACTGCCCGGCGCCCGTGTCAGCGCCGGTGGCGTAGCGGGCCGCTCGGGGGGGACGCCCCGCCGCGGTCGAATCGGCGCCCGGATCCGCCTCGATGGCGGTCCGGGCGTCTTCGTGCCGGGGGTCCGTCAGTGCGGTCTAGTCGTCGTCGGGCGCGGGTGCGAGGGGGCGGCGCGGGAAGCCGGGGAGGCGCAGGACGCGGCGGGGACGGCGAGGCGCGGGGGTGGCGAGGCGGGGGCGGGCGGCCTCGGGGGCCGGGCGGGGAGGCGGGGCGGGGGAACCGGCGTCGAAGGTGCGGCGGAGGCGGGCCCAGCGGTCCTCGAGGCGTTCGAGGTGACCGGGCCAGTCGCGCCGGAGCTCGGCCATGCGGGCGGCGTGGCGCTCAGAGAGCTGGCCCATGAGGAAGAGGGTGTCGGGGGGCAGCTGGGCGCCGCGGTCGCGGGCGACATCGTGGAGCCAGGCGCGAGCGACGTCGGCATCCTGGTGCTCACCGAGGAGGTCCTGGGTGCGGCGGAGCTCGCGCTCGAGGCGGAGGGCGGGGCGGCCGAAGAGGCTCTCCGTGAAGTCGACGGAGTAGCGGAGGCGCTTGGCGCGGATGCGCACGGCGTGGAACTCGGCGGCCTCGGAGCGGCGGGTGAGGCGCTCGGCGTCGCGGCGGAAGCTGCGGTAGCGGCGGCGGAGGAGTCCGGCGGCGAACTCGTGGGCGGACGCGGGCACGTCCTGGGCGGGCGGGGCGGGGGGCGGGCCGGCGCGGAGGGCGTCGGAGAAGCGCTGCACGAGCGAGTCGTAGGCAGGGGAGTCGAGGGTTGCGAGGAGGAGGCGGCGGGCATCGCGGCGGGACTCCTCGACGAGGTCGATGAGGGGGCCGATGGCGTTGCCTTCGTCCCAGCCGGCCTCGCGGCGGACGTGATCGAGGGCTTCGAGCTGGACATCGAGGTCGCGGACGGCGCCGAGGGCGGCGGCGAGCCAGCGGAGCTCATCGCGGAGAGAGTGGAGTTCCTCTGGGAGGACGGGGGCGAAGGCGCTCATGGCGGCGCGGAGGCGGCGCGTGGCGACGCGCATCTGGTGGAGTTCCTCGATGTCCTCGCCGAGGCGGGTGCCGGGCTCGCGGCGGAGGAGGGTGGCCCAGTTGCGGCGGAGGGCGGCGTAGGCGAAGGGGGCGGCGGCGTCCTGTGCGACCTCGGTGGGGCCGAAGTCGAGGCCGCCATCGGGGGTGAGGCCGACGGCGGCGAGGCCTGACTCGAACTTCGAGCGGGTGGCGAGACTGAGGCCGGCGGCGGCGCGGAGGGCGTGGAGGAAGCGGTCGACCTCGGACATGGCGCCGGGGAAGGCCTCTTCGACCTCGACGCGGCGGATGGGAGGCGCCTCGGAGCCGGGGACGGTGGCTTCGTCGAGGGTGAGCGTGGCGAGAGTGATGCCCTCGCGCTGGATGAGGTAGGGGCGGCGGCGAGTGTCGATGACGACGAGGGTGCGGAGGTCGCGGCTGCCGACGAGCAGGCGCAGGCGTTCGGCGACCGGGCCCTCGGCGGCGAGGGGGTCCGTGACGCCGGCAGGGAGCGGCTGGTTGATCTCCAGGCGACGGCGGACGCCGCCGGCGGCGTCGCCGAAGGCCTTCAATGTGGCCTCGGCAGCGTCCGGGAGGGAGCGGACACGGAGGGTGAAACGAGCGCGGTGGACGCGCCAGTCCTCGGTGTCGAGGTACTCGTCGTGCTGGACGCGCTCGGGGCGGGCGACGAAGGCGAGCGCGCTATGGGCGGGCTGGGACTCGAGCCAGCGGCGGACGGCCTCCAGGTCGGGGGCGTCGAACTGCCATTCGACCTCGATGGCTGAAGTGGGGAGGGTCATGCGGAGCCGCTCGCGAGGGCGAGGAGGCGGGCGTGGACGCCCTCCTCGGCCGAGGCTTCGTCACGGGTCCAGCGGGCGTCGTGGAGGGTCCAGGACTGGCGGTCGTCCGTGAGCTGGAGCGCGAGGAAGCCGTCGAGCTGGTGGCGGAGGGCGGGGTCGTTGATGGGAGTGAGTACCTCGATGCGTTCGTCCAGGTTGCGTTTCATGAGGTCAGCGCTGCCCACAAAGTACTCGGGCGCGCCGTCGTTGTGGAAGTAGTAGACGCGGGCGTGCTCGAGGAAGCGGCCGATGATGCTCGTCACACGGACGCGGTCACTGAGGCCGGGAAGGCCGGCACGGAGGCGGCAGATACCTCGGACGATGAGTTCGACGTCGACGCCGGCCTGGCTGGCCTCGTAGAGGAGGGTGGTGAAGGCGGCGTCCTCGAGGGCGTTCATTTTGAAGACGATGCGCGCGGCGCGGCCGGCGCGGGCGTGATCGATTTCGCGGCGGACGCGGCGCTCGAGCTCGGAACGCAGGTTCGCGGGAGCGAGGAGGAGCATGCGAGTGTCGGGGTGCTCGGAAAGGCCGGTGAGGAAGTTGAAGACCATGACGAGGTCGGAGCAGATGCGCGGGTCGGCGGTGAGGAGACCGAAGTCGGTGTAGACGCGGGCGGTGCGCGAGTTGTAGTTGCCGGTGCCGATGTGGCCGTAGAGGGTGACGCCCGAGGCTTCCTCGCGGACGACGAGGGAGATCTTGCTGTGGATCTTGAGATGCGGGTTGCCGTAGGCGACGTGGACGCCGGCTTCCTCGAGGCGACGGGCCCACTCGATGTTGTTGGCCTCGTCGAGGCGGGCGCTCAGCTCGACGAGGACGGCGACCTGCTTGCCGCGGCCAGAGGCGTCGATGAGGGACTGCAGGATGGGGGAGTCGGGGGAGGTGCGGTACATGGTGTGTTTGATGGCGAGCACGCCGGGGTCGACGGCGGCCTGTTGCACGAAGCGGGCGACGGTGGCGTCGAAGGACTCGTAGGGGTGGTGGACGAGGATGTCCTGCCCTCGGATGGCGTCGAAGAGGGATGCGCCCTCGGCCTCGCGGAAGATGGAGGGGACTGCGGGCACGAAGGGTGGGAAGGCGAGGTCGGGGAGGGGGAGGTTGGCGATCTGTGTGAGGTCGGCGAGGCCGAGGGGTCCCTCGAGGGTCACGATGTCGGACTCGTGGATCTCGAGCTCTTCGATGAGGAGGGCGTGGGTGGCGGGCGAGAGGGCGTGGGTGCCCTCGAAGGAGACGGCGGAAGCGAAGCGGCGGCGGCGGAGCTCGCTCTCCATGAGCTCGAGGAGGTCGTCGCTCTCCTCGTCCGGGGTGTCGAGGTCGACACTCCGCAAGACGCGGATCGCCTGGGAGTCGGTGACCTCGACGCCGGGAAAGAGGAGGTCGAGGTGGGAGGCGATGAGGTCTTCGAGCCAGACGAAGCGGCCCTCGCCGGCGTCGATGAGACGGGGGCGGTTCGGGGGCACCTTGATGCGCGCGAAGAGGTCACGACCGGAGCGACGGTCGCGGATGCTGAGGGCGAGCGAGAGGCTGCCGCCGGAGATGAAGGGGAAGGGGTGGGCCGGGTCGACGACGAGGGGGGTGAGGACGGGGAAGACATCGCTGAGGAAGTACTCGTGCAGACGGGCCTGCGCGGCGGGGTCGAGAGCCTCGTAGGAGGAGAAGTGGACGCCGTGAGCGGCGAGATCGGGGCAGAGGCGATCTCGCCAATGGCGTTCCATGCGAGTGCGAGCGGCCTGGGTGCGGTCGAGCACGAGGCGCAGCTGATCGAGGACGGTGAGGTCGTCGACGGTGCGCGTGAGGGGGTCGGAGTGGGCGACGCGCTTCAGCCAGCCGATGCGCTTGGAGTAGAACTCGTCGAGGTTCGAGGCGGTGATGGATAGGAAGCGGACGCGCTCGAGGAGCGGGTTGCGAGCGTCCTCGGACTCCGCAAAGACGCGGTCGTTGAAGTCGAGCCAGCTGAGCTCGCGGTTGAGGAAGAGGCTGCCTTCGGGCACCGTGGGCTCCTCGAGCGGGGGCGCGGAGTCGGTCACCGTTGGCCTTTCGGGTGGACGTGTCAGCGAGGATTAGTTTCGCCGATCGGGGGCCGACGCACCGTTAACGGGCGGTTAATGTGGCGACGGGGGGAGCCGGGCCGCGGTGTACCATCGATGCCGCGCCCGGCCTGCGGATGGGGCGCGCCGGAGGAACCGCTTGTTGCGAGCCGCACTGTTTGACCTCGACGGGACGCTGGTGGACTCGGCGGGGCTGATCGCGCGGTGCCTGGCGGAGACGTTGCAGGGCTTCGGGTACGACGTGGCGGCGGAGCGGGTCGCGGCGGGGCTGGGGCCGTCCACGCCTCGAGTGGTCGAGCTGCTGACGGGGGCGGGGCCCACGGACATCGAGACGATCGTGGAGTCGTTCGGGCGGCTGTACGCGAGCCGGCGACGGACGATCACGATGCTGCCGGGGGCGGAGGCACTCCTCGACGGACTGGACGAGGCCGGGGTGGGGCTCGCGCTGATCACGAACAACCCGGAGGTGGACGCGCGGGCGCTGCTCAGGCAGCTGGGGTGGGGTTCGCGGTTCGCGGTCGTGCTGGGGGCGGATTCGGGGGCGGGGCGGAAGCCGAGCGCCGAGCCGGCGCTGCACGCGCTCGCACTCCTCGACGCGGGGCCGGAGGGGGCGGCGTTCGTGGGCGACACGGCGACGGATATGCGGTGCGCGTTGGACGCGGGGATCGCGTTGCGGGTGCTCGTGGGGGCGTCAGGCGGGGGGCATGGGGCGGTGCCGCCGGAGCTGCCGACGCACGTGGTGGCCGACCTCTTCGAGGCGCGGACGCTCCTCGACCCGCTGGCGGGGGCATCGCGGGGTGGCGCTGCGCGGGGGCGGACGGCATGAACGAAGGGCCGCCCTCGATGCCGGCGCTCGTGGGGGTGATCAACCTGTCGCCGGAGTCGCCGAACGCGGACTCGGTAGCGCAGGGGGTGGAGCCGGTGCTGCGCAAGGCGGCGGCGTACCGAGGCCTCGGAGCGCGTTATGTCGAGATCGGAGCACGGTCGACGGCGGCGGACGCGCCGGTCGTGGACGAGGGGGAGGAGCAGCGGCGGCTGTTGCCGGCGCTGGCGGCGCTGAAGGGGGCGGGGTTCCGGGTGTCGGTGGACACGTGGAGCGCGCAGACGGCGGCGCGGGCGGTCGAGGGCGGGGCGGACCTGCTGAACTTCCTGGGGACGGACTTCTCGGCGGAGCTGCGAGGGGCGCTGGCGGGGTCGTCGGCGGACTTCGTGACCGCGTACATGCCGTACGGGGACCCGTACCGGATGCGGGAGGCGCCGGAGCCGATCGGAAGTATCGAGGGGATGCTGGCGCACTTTCACGCCTCGATGGCGGCGCTGGGGCTGCCGCGGGAGCGGGTGGTGGTGGACCCGAACATCGGGGTGTTGCACCCGAAGCTGCGGGCGGACCGGATGGCGGCGATCCGGTATCGGATGCACGTGCTGCACGCGCTGCCCCGGCTACGGGCGCCGGGGTGGCGGGTGATGGTGGACCACACGCGGCGGGACGGTGAACTGAGCCGGGTGGTGTGGGCGGCGTGTCTCCTCGAGGTGGGGCCGGAGTTCATCCGGACACACGACGCGGAGGTGTTCGCGGAGTTGTTGGGGCGGGCCGTGGGGTATTAGGGGGGGTGTGGAGGTTACCTCGTCGCGTCCAGAATGGTTGCCTCTCCCGCCAGCCACAGTCTCTGTGGCCGCCTCGATATAGCGTCAGCCGCGATTCCTGCAGCAGTCCCCAGGAGCGCGGGACCGTCGAGCGATGGAGCGACCGCCCCCCCGACACCGGCGAGCTGGAACGCGATGGCTGACATGATTCCGGTCACCAGTCCGATGCCCGTGGGGAGGAAGGAACTGAAGGCAGCTTGCGCACGGCGATTGGCGCGATCGACTTGCTCTATGTAGCGACGGGTAATCAGCGCGGAGACGTCGGTTCCCATCACTAATTGATCGCGGATCTCCTCACTGATCTCATACAGACTGCTCCGCCACGCACGAACCGCGGAACTACGCCGGAGATCGGCGATAGTGGTCCAAGGCAGTGCCTCTACCGTCGGGACGATGGTCTTCAGAACGAGGAGGTTTGCATCGAGGCGGGCGATGCCGTTTGCCAGATGTCTTCCAATGACGGGTGCATGGGTCCGGTCCATCGCGACAGCCACGCCGGAGGTTGACGCTATCGCAAGGTCCTCGTTCGCATGCTTGATAACGAGGCTCTCAGTGAAGCTCGGTGACGGAAATCCAGTTCCCCAGCCACTACTCCGTTTCGTCAACTCGGCGGCTAATGTACGTGTGGAATCGGACGGTCTCCCCTCGACGAATTGAATCCAGTCTGCTCGCTTCGGCAATTCCGCCTGCAGTGGCATCCACGTAGGGCTCCATCGAATCTCCGACGGTGATGCAATGAGGACTGTGAATGGGTCGTCTGGGTTCGCGTCACTGATCCTCGCGCTAATCGTGAAGTTGCCGTCGCGGCGTCGGTCTTTCGGATGCTGCCATCGGTAGTTCTCAGTATCGCTCGAGATCACCATGCTCCCACGTGGACCCGCCATGACCTCCAGCTGGCCGGCCTCCAACAGAACCTCGTCGAACATGATCGAGGCGAGCTTTACTCGACGCAGAGCGCCGACCAAACCTCGACCTGAAACGAGCGAGGCGGCGTTGGATTTCAGCGGAAAGAAGATTGCTCGGTGCATGCGGTTACTCACGGGGGAGAATTCATATCTTCTCGCATCGACACGCCGTTTGCCAAGCCACTGTCAGTACCGAATCCGCACATGCACGACATGTCAGGCTGCGAGCCCACAAGGTGCCTCGGACGTAGCATCGCGGGGGAGGGGGTCGCGATGGGGGAGGCGGCGGCGCTGGCTTCGGCGCTGGCGTGGGCAGGGACGAGTGTGGGGATGGCGCGGCTAAGTACGCGCTACGGCGGGGCTGTGCTCAGCGGGCTGCGGTTTCTGATTGCGTCGCCGCTGGTGATTGCGCTGATGCTGGCGACGGGGGGCGCCTCGGAGCTGGGGAGCGCGCCGGCGGGGGCGGTGGCGGCGATCGCGCTGTCGGCGGCGATCGGGTATGGCATCGGCGACACGATGTATGTGCGGGCGCTGCCTCGGGTGGGGTTGCAGGGGATGGCGCCGACGACGACGGCGCTGTTCGTGACGTCGAGCGCGGTGGGCGGGGTGCTGCTGCTCGATGAGCCGGCGGGGTGGGCGCTGCTGTTCGGCGGGGCGGGGGTGGTGGCGGGGACGTATCTGATCGTGCGGGCGCGGGTGGAGGGGCTGCCGGAACCGGGGGCGCCTCGACGGCTGGGACTGGCGGCGACGGCGGCGGTGCTGGCGCTGGTGGCGGGGTGCTGGACGACAGCGACGTTGCTGCTGGCGGGGGGCCGGGGGGACCTCGGGGCGTTGCCGGTGAGCGCGATCCGGATTCCTGCGGGCGGGCTGACGATCGCGGTGGGGGCGATGCTGGCCTCGCGGGGGTCGGTGGTGCGGCGGCTGCCGTCGCGGGCGGACCTGCCGCTGATGGTGGCGCTGGGCCTCGGTGGGACGGCGGTGGGGAGCGTGCTGTACATCTACGGGGTGACGGAGGCGGGGGCGGCGCGGGCGGTGATCCTGAACTCGACGTCGCCGCTGATGGTGGTGCCGCTGTCGATGTACTTCCTGGGTGAGCGTCCGACGCGGCTGATCGGTGTGGGGACGGCGCTGTGCGTGCTCGGGACGCTGGCGCTGGTGGCGTTCGGGTAGCGGGCGGGCTAGCGGATGGGCTCGGGGGAGCGCGGCCGCCGTCGGGTGCGGAGCGCGCCGACGAGGACGGGGTGCAGGTCGCTGACATCGACGGTGAAGCGGCATTCCAGGTCGCCTCGAAGGGCGTTCTCCTCGTCACCGAAGCGGATGACGACATCCCAGCAGACGGAGCCGACGCGGCAGAAGGCGCTCGGCTCGAGGTAGACGCCGACCAGGCGCATGTGCATGACTGTGGCAAACCCGACCGCGCGGATGACCTGGAAGGCGTTGGTGCCGGCGAAGTTGCGTGCGCGGTCGATGCCGCGCATGCCGGCGGTGGGTTCGGCGTAAATGGCGCTGAGGACCTCGTGTGCGAGGGGGGTGACGGCGGCAGGGCTGAGGCCGCTGGCGGACACGGCGTCGTCGACGACACGGGCGGTCGTCCAGGCGTGGATGCCTCGGAGGTCGGCGACGAGTACGTCGGCGACGGGCTCTCCGGAACGGAGGGTTGAGGTCGCGCCGGGGAAGGCGACGCCGGGGAGGCTCATGCGCTCGACAGCGATGTCCCCGAGGCCGAGCGACGCGGCGAGGATCTCGAGCAGGTGGGCATGGATCTCGTCGGCGAAGCCCTCGGCGGGCTTGATGGCGTAGAGCGGGGCGGCGCGGTCGGTGAGGAGCCAGGTGAGTCTCGTGGCGTCCTCGGGGTTGGCGCGCAGGTAGTCGACCATCGCGCGGCGGTCTCCGGGATCGACCATGCGTTCGGCGAAGTAGCGGTCAGTGACCTCGTCCGGCAGTTCGTAGTCTGGCGTGCCGATGGCGAAGACGTAGGTGGGCCGAGGGGCGGGCAGGACTGACGGCTCGATGGAGGGAGTGAGGCCGGCAACGCCCAGGGCGCGGGCGGCGGCGCGGATGTCCAGCACTCCACGCAGAGGTGGTGCGTCCTTGAAGGCGGGGGCCAGGGGGGCAGCGGTGGAGAGGATGGCGGCGCGGACTTCATCGAAGGTGGCGCGGCCATGGACACGCTTCGCGCGGCCGAGCAGCAGGGCGACGACGCCAGTGAGGATGGGGGCGGCACAGCTCGAGCCGTGGTAGGCCTTCACCTCGCCGTTGTCGATGGCGGCAGGGTAATCGCCGAGGGTGTACACGGCCTGTTCGCGGAGGATGCCGCCGCTGTTGTTGTAGTCGAAGGGGCGGCCGTCGGGATCGAGCGCTCCAGCGGCGAGGACGCCTGGTGCGATGGCCGGCTCGCACTGGCATTCGTTGGCATCGTTGCCGACGGGGGCGACGATGCCAACATCCATCGCCAGCGCCCTCTGCACGGACTGGTTGAAGCGCTCGTCCGGAGCACCGGTGGCGGTGGGCAGGCAGAAGGCGAAGTGGATGAGGTCCGCGCCGAGATTGACGGCGTGCTCGACGGCGCGTGCGAGCCGGAGGAGGTCGAGGTCGCCTGTCGTCTCATCGAAGCCGGCGGGGATGAGGAGGCCCCTCGCGTGCGGCACGATGCCCTCGACGGATGTGCCGGGCTGCCCGAAGAGGACGCTGGCGACGTAGGTGGCGTGCTGCACGAACCCGGGGTCGGCGTGAACGCGGGCGTCCCATGGACGATCGACGATTGCGACGTCGGCGCCCTGGAAGCAGGGGTGGTCGAGGTCGGGCGGGCCGTCGATGACGGCGATGGTGAGCGGGTCGTCGTCGAAGGCGGCGGCCCGCAGATCGGCCATCCCGGGGAGTTCGAGGTGCTTCACCTCAGGCCCAGATGCGTCCACGCCGCGGCGGCAGCCGATCCGGCGTCTCGACCTGACGGAGCAGCTCGTACCAGAAGCTGTAGTCGGAGAGGCCGGTACCGGGTGGGGTATTGCGGACGAGCTCGGCGAACGCCTCCGGGCTGAGCCGGCCAGACGCTTCCGATGGCACCGCCCGCGAGGCGCGCCTCGGCGAGCGGCCCGACGACGGCGTGGACCTGGAGCCAGAACGCGGCATTAGCGCCTCCTCAAGACGTCGTTGTGGTGCTGCATGTAGTAGGCGGGATCGTTGTAGTTGGCCCCGTGGAGCAGCTTCATGCGGATCCAGAGCAACTGCTCGAGGGGGCCCCCATCGACCTCGACACACGTGTGCGGCTGGATGAAGTGGGGCCGGCGCACGGGCGCCAACTGGGGCGGCGGATGCGCGGTCATGAACTGGCCGACCAGGAGCGGACGTCGCCGAGGGTGACGGGCATGAGGTCGCTGACGTCGACGGTGTAGCGGAAGACTCTGCGCGCGCGGCGACTGTTCTCGGGATCGAAGAACTTGAGCTTGACGTCCCAGCAGTCGCTGTCGACGCGGCCGAAGGGGCTGCGCTCGACATCGATGGAGTCGAGCTCCATGCCCTGAACGACGGCGGTGGCGAAGGTGTGGGCGGCCTGGAAGGCATTGGTGGCGGCGAAGTTGAGGGCGCGGTCGTGCGAGAGGGTCCCGAGGTTGCGGAGGTCGTAGTAGACCCGGCTGAGGAAGCCGTACAGCGAGCGGCGCAGCGTCTCCTCGTCGGCCTGGTCTTCGGTGGTGCGCTGGGCAGCGTCAATGGCGGCCGACACGAGGTCGTGCACTCGCCAGCCGTAGAGGCCGCGGCCGTTGCCGGGCTCGATGACGGGGACGATCTGGCCGCTGAAGAGGCGCACGGTGCGACCGGTGATGTGGCCGGGCACGCTGACGCGCTCGATGTAATCGTCGTCGGAGGTGACGGCAATCTGGCCGGCCATGAGGTCACGCAGCCTGGCGAAGACCTCGCGGGCGAAGGGGCCGGTCGGCTCGATGGCGTACACGGGGGTCAGTTCGAGATTGAGCGTCCAGATGAGGGAGCGGGCCTCGGAGAGGTCCTCGTTGAGGTAGTCGACCATCTGGCGGGCGTCGTACGGGTTCGCCGGGACGGCGCTGTCGCCGGCCTGGACGGGCGGCATCAACTGCTTGAAGGTGTCGCGGCGGGCCTCGGTGCCGAAGTCGTAACCGAGGGTGCCGAGGGCATACACGAGGGGGGCGGTGGTGTCGGGCTCCGTCTGAGGCTCGACCGCGGAGGGCGCGACGAACCTCGATGGCGGTGGAGGTGGTGCGGGCACCTGAGGGGCCGGCGGGGTGATGGTGGTCCGTGGTACGTCCAGAGAGGCTGAGACGCGGGGACCGGCGAGGTGTTCGGCGACGGACTGACCGGCCTGGAGATGGGCACATCCGCATGCGGGATGGGCGCCCTGGGTGTCCGGGGCTTCGTCCTCATGGCTGACGATATCGTTGGTCATGATCCTCCAAGCGCGGTCGGCATTCAGGATTCCGACGAGGTACTGATCGCATTGCTGCTCGGTGGTGTGTTCACAGCGGTCGGCGCCGGTGAGCATGGCCTCGCGGGCACGTCTGGGGTCGAGGGGCTCGCCGCGCTGCGCCATCTCGCTCAGCAGCAGGGCGGCGGTGCCCGCGACGATCGGGGTCGCGAGGCTGGTGCCGCTCCTCGACTCGACGGTGCCGCCAGGGACGGCGACGAGGATGTGCTCGCCGGGAGCGAGCAGACCGTTGTGGCGGTACTCGACACCCCAGTTTGAAAGACCGGCGGGGGCACGATCGTGGTCGTGGGCGCCGACGGCGAGCACGGTATCGAGGACGGCGGGGACGTGCAGGCACGGGCACCCATCGTTGCCCGCGGCGGCGACGAGCAGGACGTTTTCCGCGTGGCAGCGCGCGACCGCCCGAGTGAGGTGGTCATCGGCGTGAGCGGAGTCGACGTACTGGCCGGCGCTGAGGTTGATGACGTGGGCTCCCTCGGCGATGGCCCACTCGATGGAGCGGGCAAGGTCGATCTGAGATACGACGCGGCTGTCGGGGGGATAGATGGTGCGGGTGAGCAAGGTAACCGCCGGGGCGACGCCATGGAGCGGGCTCCGAGCGGCGGCGACGTGTGCGTTCGCAAATTGAGTGGCGGCGAAGCAGGGATGGCCGCGGTCGACGGGTCCGTCGAGGAGGGCGACGCGGACGGCGGGGGAACCCCCGCCGGTCCGCGTCCTCAGTGCCTCGAGGCCGGGCACCAGGGCGATGGCGTCAGTGCCGTGCACGGCCGCGACGCCGCGATCTCAGTCCGCCATTGCTAGCTCGATACGCCGGACTCACCGGCGAAGGGCGGGATCGGCAGGGGGAAGAGGAACAATGACTCGCCGACGCCGGACTCTCCAGCGAAGGGAAGGGGGAAGAACAGGAGAATCGACTCGCCGACACCGGACTCGCCCGCGAAGGGTGGTATCGGAAGGGGGATGAACAGCGACTCATGGACGCCGTCGCCGGTCGCGGCAGCACTCGTGCGGCGGATCGCAGGGGCTGACTGGGTAGGGGCCAGGGTGCGCATCAGGACTCCTCTCTGCGCTGAGTACGCGGGCGGACCACGGAGGATCTCCTCTGAGCCACTGCGGACAAGCCGCCCCGCAGGAGCGGCAGGTTAGTGCACTGGCGCCGGGTTCCTGTTGCGATAGCGTAACGATTCTGGTCACGGATATAACGAAATCATAAACGGAGATGGGAGCGCGGGGACTCTCGCGCGGGCGCGGCGACGGCGGCGAACGACTTCAATGGGCGGGCTGCGATGGCGGACTGCAGCATGGTTGGGCCACGGAAGCGTGGGCGCTCCCCCGCACCACGAGCGCCCGTTATGATGTCGCGGCACCGGGGGCCCTCGGGGCGATGAACCTGCCCGGGCGGCCCTCGAAACGGACTGGAGGCTGAGCGAGTGGTTTCCGAGATCTTCGACCCGAGCGCGTGGGAGCCGGTACCGGGCTTCGACTTCTCCGACATCACGTACCACCGGACGCACGACCGCAAGACGGTGCGGGTGGCGTTCAACCGGCCGGAGGTGCGGAACGCGTTCCGTCCGCTCACGGTGGACGAGCTGTACCAGGCGCTGGACCACGCGCGGATGACGAGCACGGTGGGATGCGTGCTGATCACGGGGAACGGGCCGTCGCCGAAGGACGGGCGGTGGGCGTTCTGCTCGGGCGGTGACCAGCGGGTGCGCGGCAAGGACGGGTACAAGTACGAGGGCGACACGGAAGGCGAGATCGACCCGGCGCGCCTCGGACGGCTGCACATCCTCGAGGTGCAGCGGCTCATCCGGTTCATGCCGAAGGTGGTGATCGCCGTGGTGCCCGGCTGGGCCGTCGGCGGCGGGCACAGCCTGCACGTGGTGTGCGACATGACGCTGGCGAGCCAGGAGCACGCGCTGTTCAAGCAGACTGACCCGAACGTGGCGAGCTTCGACTCGGGGTATGGGTCGGCGCTGCTGGCGCGGCAGGTGGGGCAGAAGCGGGGGCGGGAGGTGTTCTTCCTCGGCTTCGACTACACGGCGGACGACGCGTTCCAGATGGGGATGGTGAACAAGGTCGTGCCGCACGCGGACCTCGAAGCGGTGGCGCTGGAGTGGGCGCGGACGATCAACTCGAAGAGCCCGACGGCGATGCGGATGATCAAGTACGGGTTCAACCTGCCGGACGACGGGTTGCTGGGGCAGCAGCTATTCGCCGGTGAGGCGACGCGGCTGGCGTACGGTACGGACGAGGCGCAGGAGGGGCGCGACGCGTTCCTCGAGAAGCGGCCGCCGGAGTTCGAGAAGTTCCCCTGGCACTTCTAGGCTAAGAAGCACGGCACGGTGTGACGAGGGCCCTCGAAACATCGAGGGCCCTCGACGTTACGCCGCATTACTGGGCGCCAGCGGGGCCGGTCGCGCCCGCGGGGCCTGTGGGGCCCGTGGGACCAGCCCCGCCCGAGGGACCGGTGGGACCCGTAGGGCCGGTTGGCCCCACGACGCCCGTGCCGCCCTTCGGGCCGGGGAAGCCGGCGGGGCTCAACATGAGCGAGGTCTCGAAGGGCGTGCAGGGGAAGGGGTGGGCCACCCGGACGATGCCGGTCACCCGGTTCACGCACACCGGCACGTCAGGGGTGATCGTCGAACGGCCCGCGCGCACCTCGGTCGCACCGGCGAGGATGGCGGCGGCGACAGCGGCCCCGGCGACGACTCCGAACGCAGGGGAGCGAACGACTCGTGCCCAGGTCATGGCGGCGCCGTGTTCATCGCGGAGCGGTGCCGTCTCACCGCTAGCCCGCCGGTCCGGCGGGGCCCGTGGCGCCGGTCGCGCCCTGCGGGCCCGTGGGGCCTGTTGGGCCTGCGGCCCCCGTGGGGCCGGCTGGGCCTGCGGGCCCGGTGTCGCCCATCGGGCCGGGCGGGCCGCCCTCGTTCAGCGTCAGTGGCGTCTCGAACGATGTGCACGGGAACCGCACGGCGACGCGGACCAGTCCTGTGAACCGGTTGACGCAGGCCTGCACCTCGGGGGTGGCATTCGAGGGGCCGGCGCGCACCTCGGTCGCCCCCACCAGAACCGCGGAGGCGACGGCGACGCCGGCGACGAAGCCGAACGCGGGCGAGTGGAGGAGACGGGTCCATGTCATCGCGGGCCCCTTCGAGCGGCAGCTTCGCCGATAACCTTACGACGGTCCCGCTAGACGGTCTGCGACTCGTCCTCGATGCGGAAGCCGACGCCGAGGGTGACCTGGTACCAGGCGACGCGCTTGTCCTCGATACGGCCGCGGATCTCGCGGACGTGGAACCAGTCGAGGCTATCGACGGCCTCGCCGGCGGCGGCGATGCCGTTCTGGATCGCGGCATCGAGGCTGTCGGCGGAGGTCCCGACGAGTTCCACGATGCGGTAGCTCTTTCCGTCTTCACCGGGCATGGGGCTCACCCTTTCTCCTCAAGTCTTCCCGGACGTCTCGCGTCCGACCTGTGGTGGTATCGAGGGTACAGGGTGAGGCCATGGACGCGCGGGCGGGCGCGTGGAGAAGGCGGCACGTATCATCACGGACGCTCCCGGGGAAGAAGGAGGACTGTCCATGACGGCGACGAACCTCGACGCGCTGCGGGCGGAGCTGGCGGCGACCGCGGCGGCGGTGATGGCGGGGCAGGCGATCTCGCCGAACGGGCACGGGAACCTCAGCCTGCGGATCCCGGGGGCTTCGGAGATGCTGTTCTCGACGGCGCCAACGCTGGCGGGGATGACCGGGGAGATGGCAGCGCGAGTGGCGCTAACGGGCGAGGTCCTCGAAGGGGACGTGCCTCCGATCGCGCGGGCGGTGATCGACATGCACACGGCGATCTACAACGACCTGCCGGAGGCGGGGTGCGTGATCCACACGCACGCGCCATACGCGACGGCGTTCGCGGTGGCGCGGCGACGGATCGACTGCTGGATCGAGGCGCTGGCGATGTTCGGCCTGGCGGACGGGGTGCCGGTGGCGGAGTACGGGCCTCGAGGGTCGGCGCAGGCGGTGGGGCACATTCGCGAGGCGATCCGGAGCGGGGGGCCGGCGGTGTTGCTGGCGAACCACGGCGTGCTGGTGTTCCACCGCACCTCGGAGCAGGCGGTGAACATCCTCGGCGTGGTGGAGGAAGCGGCGCGGGACGCGATCACGGCGATGGCGATCGGGGGGCCGGTCGAGATCGAGCCGGAGATGCGGGAGGCGGCGCTGCAGCGTGCGGTGGCGTTTGGAGTGGTCGCCGAGCAGTAACGACAACAGCCGATGTGACGAGCGCCGCGGGGGCGCGCGATTGAAGGAGCCGGGCGTTGAAGCGAGCGGCGTGGTTGTTCCTCGTAGCGGGGACGCTGGCGACGGCCGCGTTGCTGGCGGCCTGCGGGAATGACGACACCTCGGAGGGCGAGGCGGGTGCGCCGACGTTCGCGGCGGGGTCGGCGATGGCGCGGATCGCGTCGGCGGGAGAGCTGACGGTGGGGGTGAAGTCCGACCAGCCCGGGTTCGGTCTCCGAGAGGCGAACGGGAGCTACGACGGGTTCGACGTGGCGATGGGGCGAGCGATCGGACGGGCACTGGGGCTGGGGGAGGAGCAGGTACGGTTCGTCGAGGTGACCTCGGCGAACCGCATCGGGATGCTGACCGAGGGGAAGGTCGACCTCGTGATCGCGACGATGACGATCACGGAGGCGCGGCGTCAGGAGATCGACTTCTCGCGGGTGTACTTCCGTGCGGGGCAGTCGGTGCTCGTGCAGAAGGCGAACACCTCGATCCGGGCGGTGGGGGACCTCAACGGTCGCAAGGCGTGCTCGGTGACGGGGTCGACGAGCGCGACGACGGTGCGGGAGCGCGCGCCGCAGGTGGACCTGCTGACGCTAGACACGTACGGGGCGTGCGTGACGGCGCTCAAGGACGGCCGGGTGGAGGCGGTGACGACGGACGACGTGATCCTCGCGGGGTACGCGAAGGCGGACGCGACATTGAAGCTGGTGGGCGGGACGTTCACGGAGGAGCCGTATGGCATCGGCGTGCGGAAGGGGCAGCCGGAACTGGTGGCGTTCGTGGACGGTGTGATCGAGTCGATGCTGGAGGAGGGGCGCTGGGAGGGGCTGTACACGGAGTACCTCGGGGGCGTCGAGGGGGTGAAGCCGGCGACGGAGGCACGCGCAGCGGTGGAAGCTGGCGGGTAGCGGGGGTCGAGCCGGGGGATCCGTTCCCTCACCCTCCCCCGGGACGCCCGGGACGCCCGGGACGTGGGAGGGGGCAGCCCGGCGGGAGAGCGGATGCGTCGGCGGTATCGCGGCAGGGGAGTCATGGCGGGGAGGACTGGATGAGGCGGGCGGCGTGGTTCGTCCTGGCGGTGGGGGTCGTGGCGGCGCTGGTGAGCGCAGCGTGCGGGGACGACGACACAGGTGACGGCGGTGGCGCCTCGTTCGCGGCGGGGTCGGCGATGGCGCGGATCGTGGAGTCGGGGCGGCTGACGGTGGGAGTGACGTTCGACCAGCCCGGGTTCGGGCTGGAGGACGCGACCACGGGCCGCCTCGACGGGTTCGACGTGGCGCTCGGGCGGGCAATCGGGGACGCGCTGGGGCTGGACGAGGAGCAGGTGTCGTTCGTCGAGGTGCAGTCGGGGACGCGCATCCCGTCTCTGAACGAGGGACGGGTGGACCTCGTGATCGCGACGATGACGATTACCGAGGAGCGGCGGCGGGAGGTGGACTTCTCGCGGCCGTATTTCCTCGCGGGGCAGTCGCTGCTGGTGCGGCGGGAGAACACCTCGATCCGCTCGGTGGGCGACCTGAACGGGCGGATTGTGTGCACGGTGCCCGAGTCGACGAGCGAGCGGAACGTGCGGGAGCGCGCGGCGCAGGCCGAGCTGCTGACGCTCGAGGACTTCGGGGCGTGCGTGGCGGCGCTCAACGACGGACGCGCGGAGGCTGTCACCTCGGATGACGTGGTGCTGGCGGGGTTCGCGCGGGAGGATCCGAGCCTGAAGCTGGCGGGCGGGGTGTTTTCGAAGGAGCCGTACGGGGTGGCGCTGAAGCAGGGGCAGGCGGAGCTGGTGGAGTTCGTGGACGGGGTGATCGAGTCGATGCTGGAGGATGGGCGCTGGGAGCGGCTGTACGAGGAGCACCTCGGCGGCATCGATGGGCTGCGGCCGGCGTCGGAGGCGCGGGCGGCGGTGGCCGGGAGCTAGCGGGGGGCGCGACCGCGCTGCGTGGCGGGCTCGGATAGAATCGCGGGATGGTGGAGTACGACGGGCGGACAGCGCTGGTGGTAGTGGACGTGCAGAACGACTTCGCGTCGCCCGCGGGGTCGTTGCATGTGCCGGGGGGCGTGGAGGCGATCGGGGCGATCAATCGGGAGATCGCGCGGGCGCGGGCGGCCGGGGCGCTCCTCGTCTACACGCAGGACTGGCATCCGGCACACACGCCGCACTTCGAGCAGGACGGCGGCGTGTGGCCGGTGCACTGCGTGGGAGGCACGGAGGGAGCGGCGTTCCATCCCGCCCTCAATGTGCACGCCGATGCGCCGGTGATCCGCAAGGGGACCGAGGGCGAGGATGGGTACTCGGCGTTCTCGGTGCGGAACCCGGACAGCGGGGAGCGTTTCAGCACGGCGCTGGAGCAGGAGCTGCGCGACCACGGCATCGAACGGGTGGTGATCGTGGGGCTGGCGACGGACTACTGCGTGCTCGAGACGGGGCTGGACGCGGTGCGGCTGGGGTTCGAGGCGGTGGTGGTGACCGATGCGATCGCGGCCGTGAACCTCGACGCGGGGGACGGGGAGCGGGCGCTGGCCAGGCTGCGCGATGCAGGAGCCGTCCTCGAGTGACGGGCGGCGTGCCGCCCGACATGGCGCTGTTCACCGACCTGTACGAGCTGACGATGATGCAGGCCTACTACGCGGAAGGCCTGACGGAGACGGCCGCGTTCGACCTGAGTGTGCGGACGCTGCCGGCGGAGCGGAACTTCCTGATCGCGTGCGGGATCGAAGATGTGCTGGACTACCTCGAAGGGTTGCGGTTCACGCCGGAAGCGGTCGCGTACCTCGATACGCTGGGGCTGTTCGGGCGGGCGTTCCTCGAGCGGCTGGCGGGGTTCCGGTTCACAGGGACGGTGATGGCGGCGCCGGAGGGGACACCGGTGTTCGCGGGGGAGCCGCTGCTGGAGGTGATCGCGCCGCTGCCGGAGGCGCAGCTGGTGGAGACGTACGTGCTGAACCGCGTGACCGCGGGGACCGTGCTGGCCTCGAAAGCGGTGCGGTCGGTGATCGCGGCGGAGGGACGGACGGTCGTCGACTTCGGGCAGCGACGGACGCACGGCGTGGACGCAGGGTTGACCGCGGCGCGCGCCGCGTACATCGCGGGGTTCGCGGGGACCTCGAGCGTGCTGGCGGGACAGCGGTACGGGATCCCGGTCGTGGGGACGATGGCGCATAGCTATGTCCAGGCGCACGAGACGGAGGCCGCGGCGTTCCGGGCGTTCGTGCGGGCGTACCCGGAGACGACGCTGCTCGTGGACACGTACGACACGGTGGAGGGCGTGCGGGAGGTGTGCCGCATCGCGGGGGAGCTGGGGGACGCGTTCCGGGTGCGGGCGATCCGGCTCGACTCGGGCGACCTTGCGGCGCTGGCGCGGGAGGCGCGGCGCATCCTCGATGCGGCGGGGCTCGAGCGGGTGCGGATCGTGGCAAGCGGGGGGCTCGACGAGGAGGGGATCGCGCGGCTGCGGGCGGCAGGCGCACCGATCGACTCGTTCGCGGTGGGGACGCACGTGGGCGTCTCGATCGACCGGCCGGTACTCGACACGGTGTACAAGCTGGCGGAGTACGGGGGGGACGGGCGGATCAAGCTGTCGCCGGAGAAGATCACGCTCCCGGGGCGGAAGCAGGTGTACCGCCGGTACGAAGGGGGCATCGCAGCCGGGGACACGGTGGCGCTGGCGAGCGAGCGGCTCGATGGGACGCCGCTGCTGGTGGAGGTGATGCGCGACGGGCGGCGCGTGATCCGCGGGGGCTCGGGGCTGGAGGAGGCGCGACAGCGGGCGGCGGCGGGCCTCGCGACGCTGCCGGCGCGGCTGCGGTCGCTCGAGCGGGCAGCGGAGCCATACGCGGTGGGCGTGAGCGAGCGGCTGCAGGCGGAGCTGGTGTCCGAGATGGACGCGATCGCGCGGATGCGTGACGGCGGAGGGCAGCCGCGTCCCCGAAGTTAGGGGAGAGGGCGGTTCGCCTCGTGCGCCCGGGGCTGGGGCCGCTACCATGTGCGGCGTCGACAGCAGGCAAGTGGAAGGGGAGCACCATGCCGGGGCCGCTGCACGGGGTCAAGGTCCTCGAACTCACTCAGATCGTCGCGGGGCCGTTCTGCGGGCAGAACCTGGCGGACCTCGGGGCGGACGTGGTCAAGATCGAGCCGCCGGGCGGGGAGGGGATGCGCGTCCTGGGGCAGTTCGTGCCCGGGGAGAGCAAGGGGTTTCACAGCCTCAACCGAGGCAAGCGGAGCATCGTCCTCGATGTGCAGAAACCGGAGGCGAAGGCCGCGATCCACCGGATGATCCGGGACTTCGACGTGTTCCACATCAACTCGCGGGCCGGGGTGGCGGAGCGGCTGGGGCTCGACTACGAGACGCTGCGGCGGCACCGGCCGGACCTGATCTACTTCGAGAACACGGGGTACGGGAACCGGGGACCGAGCGCGCTGCGGTCGGGGTCGGACATCGTGTCGCAGGCGTACTCGGGGCTGATGGTCGGCGACATGAAGGTGGACGAGTTCGGGGCGCCGCAATTGATCACGGCGACGGCGCCGGGGGACTACACGGCGGGCCTCGCGGGGGCGATGGGGATCTGTGCGGCGTTGTTTTACCGCAGCCAGACGGGACAGGGGCAGTACATCACGGGGTCGCTGCTGCAGGCGGGGCTGGCGCTGCAGGGGAGCATCGTCTCGAAGCTGCCGGCGTTCGACGCCATTGCGACGGACGCGATGATGGAGCGGGTGCGCGCGGTGCGGGCTCGCGGGGGCTCCTACAAGGAGCAGCTGGAGGCGAAGGGCGACATCTTCAAGCTGATGGGGCAGGCCTTCCGGCTGTACTACGGCGGGTACCCGGTGAAGGACGGGGCGATCATCCTCGGAGCGCTGACGCCGGCGAACCGGGAGCAAATGCGGCGCGCGATGGGGATCGCGGACGACCCGACGGCGTCGCCGGACTTCAACGCGCTCGACCCGGCGAGCGACGCGGCGGTGGAGGCGATGTTCGAGCGGATCCGCGCGGTGATGCTGACGCGGACGATGGACGAGTGGATCGAGGCGTTCGACCGCGAGGGTGCGCCGGTGTCAAAGGTGAACTTCCCGGAGGAGATGGCGGACGACCCGCAGGTGCAGGCGATGGGGTACTTCGCGGAGTACGACCATGAGATGACGGGGCCGGAGCGGATGCCGGGGCCGGTGGTGCACATGTCGCTGACGCCGACGGGGACGGCGACGCCGTCGCCGACGCTCGGGAAGCACACGGACGAGGTGTTGCGGGAGCACGGGTTCACGGACGAGGAGATCGGGGCGCTGCGGGCTTCGGGGGCAGTCGCCTAGGGGATTCACAGGGGGGTCGCCCCTCGACGGTGGTGTGGTGCTCGGGGGCGCGACTGCGCCCTCGAGCCGTCTCCGGGGACGGCGCGCGTCAGCCTGGCGCGCGGGGCTAGTGGACGGAGGTAGAATTACGTTCGTGTTCAGACGGCAGCATGTGCCGTGCGAACGGAGACGGAGGTCTGTGTGCGCTTCGAGAGGGATGGGCTGGGGAGCGAATGGACGGAGTCGCGCCTCGGGCGGCGGGCGGCGTTGCGAGGCGGGCTCATCGGCGCTTCGGGGCTGGCCGCGGCGGCGCTGATGGGGTGCGGAGGTGACGACGAGGGCGACGATGCGCCCTCGGGGGAGGTGACGGCGGCGGCGAGCGGGACGAGTGCCGCCTCGACGGACCCACGGTACCGGAAGGACCCGAACCTGCCGTACGCGTACAACTTCCCGGAGCCGGAGGGGAAGACGCCGAAGGCGGGCGGGACGTTGCGAGTCGCGGCGTCGTGGGACGTGGCGACGATGGACCCGACGAAGTCGGCGGCGGGCGGGACGATCACGATTCCGAACATGGTGTACAACCGGCTGCTCGGGATGGTCGGCGGGCCGGACGTGAACCCGCTACGGCTGGAGCTGGAGCCGGAGCTGGCGGCGAGCTGGGAGCGGACGCCGGACGGGATGACGTACACGTTCCAGATCAAGCCTGGGACGAAGTGGCAGAACGTCGCGCCGCTGAACGGGCGGCCGTTCGTGGCGGAGGACGCGAAGTTCGCGTACGAGCGGTACCGGACGAGCGGCGTGCACCAGTCGTTGTGGGTGAACGTAGCGTCGTTGGAGGCGGTGAGCGACACGACGTTGAAGATCAACATGAAGCGGCCGGTGGCGGACTTCCTGAACCCTCTCGGCGGGCGATACCAGACGATCTTCCCGCGTGAGCTGGTGGACAACGGGAGCATCGAGCGGACGGCGGTGGGGACGTCGGCGATGATCCTGAAGTCGGCCACGGCGGGGAGCAGCGCGGTGTTCGAGAAGAACCCGGACTACTTCGAGCGGCCGGTGCTCCTCGACGGGTTCGAGTTCAAGATCGTGCCGGACCAGGCGGCGCGGCTGGCGGCATTCCGGGCAGGGCAGGTGGAGTACGCGTACGCGGTGGCGAACAGCATCGACGACGTAAACAACCTGCTGGGGACGAACCCGCAGATCCAGATCAACATGGTGGCGCCGTCGTACGGGGGAATCCCGTTCGGGATGAACCTGTCGCACGCGAAGTTCCAGGACGAGCGGGTACGGCGGGCGATCCAGCTGGCGATCGACACGAACATGATGACGACGGTGGTGTGGAAGGGGCTGGGGAAGACCCTGCCGCCGATGCCGTGGGCGTTCATGTTCGATGAGGAGCCGACGCCGGAGTCGGGTGTGCTGGGGAAGTGGTGGCGGTTCGCGCCGGCGGAGTCGAAGCAGTTGCTGCAGGCGGCGGGCGCGGAGGGGCTGTCCCTCACGAACCAATACTACGCGTACGGGGACTACCTGGACCGGTACGCGGAGCTCCTCGTGCCGATGTTCCGGGACGTCGGGATCGCGATGAGCGGCGGGAAGGTGGACTACACCGAGTTCAACTCGCAGTGGGTGGGGGCGCAGCTGAAGGAGGTCACCACCAGCGGGTGGGTGACGGTAGGGTTCGACGCGGACAACTTCTTCTACAACATCGTGCACTCGAAGTCGCCGGGGAACCGGTGGCGGATGAACGACGCACAGGTCGACAAGCTGGCGGAGCAGCAGCAGGTGGAGCTGAACGTGGAGGCGCGGAAGGCGATCCACCGGCAGATGTGGGACCACATCCTCGATATGGCGTACTGGCCGCCGATGCCGTCGCAGATCGTGTTCGAGATCTACCAACCGTGGCTCCGGGGGATCCGGTTCGGGGGAGCGCTGGGGGCGAACTCCTCGTACTACGACTGGGGCGATCAGGCGGCGGAGGCGTGGCTCGACAAGTAGGAGGGCGTCCACGGGCGCGATCGGCCATGCAGAGAGAGGCCGCCCCTCGGGGCGGCCTCTTTTCGTGTCGGTCTCCGCGTTCGCCGCGGCGCGCGTCCCGCACAGCAGAGCGACATCAATCTCGAGCGGGGAACGGTCCTGAGCCACGCGCCGTGATCGAAGCACGGTCAGCGTGGTACAACTGGATATATGTCCACTGCTTCACTATTTAGAGGGTCTTCGTTCAGGGACTGGTTGTTCGAGGGGTACTTTCGCAAGTGGGTCATCCTCGGCGTACTCATCGGGGCGGTGGCCGGTGTGGGGGCGATCGCGTTCTTCGCGGCGATCGACTGGAGCACGAGTTTCTTCCTCGGACGGCTGGCGGGGTTCGCACCACCCGCCCCCAGGGGTGAGGCGGCGCCGGTCTTCGAGGCGCCACTGCGGCCGTGGGTGTTGCCGCTGGTCGTGGGGCTCGGCGGACTGATCAGCGGGCTGATCGTGTTCTGGCTGGCGCCGGAGGCGGAGGGGCACGGGACGGACGCGGCGATCGAGGCGTTTCACGAGCGGGGCGGTCGCATCCGGCCTCGGATCCCCCCGATCAAGCTGCTGGCTTCGGCGATCACGATCGGGTCAGGCGGCAGCGCAGGGCGTGAAGGGCCGACGGCACAGATCGCGGCGGGGTTTGGGTCGTGGCTCGGCGGGGTGACGGGGCTGTCGGCGGCCGACCGCCGGATCGCGATGGCGGCGGGGATGGGCGCCGGCATCGGATCGATCTTCAAGGCACCCCTCGGCGGGGCCATCTTGAGCGCGGAGATCCTGTACATGCGGGACTTCGAGGTGAACGCGATCGTGCCGGGGTTCATCGCCTCGGTGACGGGGTACACGATCTTCGCGGCGTGGTCGGGGTGGGAGCCGGTGTTCGGTTCGGAGCTGGGATTCCGGTTCGCGTCGCCTGAGTCGCTGGTGTGGTACGCGGCACTGGGGGCGGTGGCGGGGGTCGTGGGGATCGCGTACGTGCGGAGCTTCTACGGGACGCGCGACCTGTTCCAGCGGATGCCGATTCCTCGTCACGTGCGGCCGGCAGTGGCGGGGGTGCTGGTGGGGACGATCGCGATCGCGTTCCCGGAAGTGCTGTCGATGGGGTACGGGTGGCTGCAGTTCGCGATCGAAGACTCGAAGGCGGAACTGGCGCTGGGGACGATGGTCGCGCTCATCGGGCTGAAGATCGTGGCGACCTCGCTGACGATCGGATCGGGGGGAAGCGGGGGCGTGTTCGCGCCCGGGCTGTTCATCGGCGGGATGGTAGGGGGCGCGATGTGGGGGAGCCTGCACACGCACGTCCCGTGGATGCCGCCGGTCCCGGAGCCGTTCGTGGTGGTGGGGATGGCGGCGCTGTTCGGCGGAGTGGCGAAGGCGCCGATCGCCGTGATGCTGATGGTCGCAGAGATGACCGGTGAGTTCAGCATGATCGTGCCGGCGATGGCGGCGACGTCCGTTGCGTACCTCGTCACCGGGAACGTGTCGATCTACGAGAGCCAGGTGGCGACACGCGGCGACTCGCCGGCGCATCGGGGGGAGCATGCGATCGCGCTCATCGACGCGGTCACGGTGCAGCAGGCGATGGACCCGAACGTGGCGACGGTGGAGGGGCACGCGTCGCTGGAGGAGGCGGCGAGGCTGCTGGCACTGCACCCCGGCACGCCGCTGGTGGTGACGGCGGAGGGAACGATCCCTGGACTGATGACCGAGGCGGACCTCGAGCGGGCGCGGGCGGCCGGTGCGAGCGAAGCAGCGGCGGCCGCGAGGCGGGTGCCCGCCCTGGGGGAGCGGCAGTCACTGTTCGCGGCGTTGCAGCGGATGGCGGCGGCAGACGCCTCGACGCTGCCGGTGGTGCGGCCAGGACATCCACCGCGGGCGGTGGGGCTGCTGTCGTTGCACGCGATCTCGGGGGTGCTCGGGGAGCAGCGGACGCGGCTGCGGAGGCGACCGGAGACCGTGCGCGCGGCGCAGGACGACCCGCTGCGGCGGATCACGGTGGACGAGGCGATGACGGACGAGTTCGTATCGGTTGGTCCTGAGCTGGACGTGCGAGACCTCGCGCGGCTGCTGGCGGAGCACGGGGAGCACGCAGCGGTCGTGGTGGCAGAGGACGGGGGCCTCGAAGGGATCGTGACGCTGACGGACGTCGAGCGGGGGCTCAGTTCTCAGGGGCCGATGACGACCGGGGACATCGCGACGCGGGACGTGGAGACGGCGCAGACAGGACGGACGCTGGCGGAGGCGCTGGCGAGCGTCGGTGAGGAGCCTCGGCAGCTGCCGGTGGTCCGCGACCGCGGAACGCGGCGAGTGGTCGTTGGGATGATCCGGCGGCGAGACGTGGTGAGCGCGTACCTGCGGGCGCGTCCGGACAGCGGGGGCAGCGCAGTGAGGACGCGCGAGGGTGAGAGCGTGGTCGAGCGAGCGGACCGGGCGAACGGACTGACGCTGGCGGAGCTGGAGCTGCCGGCGAACGCGCTGGTGACCTCGGTGGTGCGAGACGGGGAGCCGCTCATCCCGCGCGGGAATCTGCGGCTGCGGACGGGCGACCGGGTGCGCTTTGCGACGGCGGACGGCGATGTGACGTCGATCCTCGAAATGCTGCGAGGCGGCGAGGGGTAGGCTGGCGCACTCTCCGCGGTTGTCGCTGTAAGGAATCCGTAAGCAGTGGACTCTACGCTCCTGCGCGATGACCAGCACCCTCAGCGTCCCGGACACCGAACTGCGATCCACGGTCTCGCGGCTGTGGGTGTACACGAACTTCGACTGCAACCTCGCGTGCAGCTACTGCCTGACCTCCTCGTCGCCGACGGCCCCACGGCGCGCGCTCCCGGAGGGAGCGTTTGAGCGGCTGATCGATGAGGCGGTGGCGGCAGGGACCGGGGAAGTGTTCCTGACGGGCGGGGAGCCGTTTCTCCTCGCGAACGCGTTCGAGCGACTGGCGTACGCGGGGTCGCGGTTGCCGACGACGGTGCTCACGAATGGGATGTTGCTGAAGGGGCGGCGGCTCGAACGGCTGCGCGCACTGCGCGACTTGCGGCTGACGATCCAGGTAAGCCTCGACGGGCATGCACCTGAGATCCACGACGCCTACCGCGGGGCTGGGTCGTGGGCGGCGACGGTGGCGGCGATCCGCGCGCTGCAGGCCGAGGGGTTCCGGGTGGGGATTGGTGCGACGGAGACGCCAGTGAACGCGCCCCACGTCGGGGCGCTGCGCGCGTTCGTGGCGGAGCTCGGGGTCCCCGAGGAGCGGTTTTTCCTGCGCCCGTTGACGAAGCGGGGATTCAGCCTCGAGGGGATCGAGCTGCGGGCTGAGGACATCGAGCCGGAGCTGACGGTGACGGCGGAGGGGGTGTTCTGGCACCCGCAGTCGGCGGGGGAGGCGATGCTGCTGTCGCGGGAGATCTTCCCGCTCCATGACGCGTTCGAACTGATGCTGACCACGATCGAGGCGATGCGCGGGGTTGGGGCGGGCCTCGGGCGGTACCGGTGCGCGTGAAGGAGCAGCGATGGAATCGATGACACGGCCGTCCTCGAACGGGCTTGTCCCGGACAGCCCGTGGCGTGCGCGGCTCGTCGGCTATGGCATCGCGCTGCTGCGGGTGGGGCTCGGCCTCGTGTTCCTGACGAACGGGATCGCGAAGGCGACGGGGTGGGACGGCATCCACCCGTTCCCCGGCTTTCTGATCGACTACGACGGGGCGCGGAACATCCTCGAGTTCGACGTGCAGACGCATCCGGTGGGGATCTACAAGGACTTCATCGACCACGTGGTGCTGGAGCACTACGGGGTGTTCGGGCCACTGCTCACGGTCACGGAGATCGCGATCGGTCTGATGCTCGTCACGGGGGCACTGGCGAACGTCGGCGCGATCATCGGGGCGCTGTTCGCGCTGCACCTGAACTTCGCGAACTGGGACCGGAACATCTGGGCCTGGGAGTACGCAGTGGAGTGGATCCCGCTGATCGCGCTGCTGTTGATCGGATCCGGGCGGTACTACGGCCTCGATGCGGCCGTTGCGCGGTATCTGCCGCCACCGCTGCGGCGGTGGCCGATCACCGGATAGCCCTCGAACCACCACGGACACGACCGACCGCAGACACCAGTAGAAAGGAACGACCATGACGACGATGGCGCCAGTCAGCTACCACGAGGCGCTCGACCGGGTGATCGCGGAGATCGTGAAGCCCTCGGCGGCGGATATCGATGCCAAGGCGACGTTCCCGCGGGCGGCGCTCGACGCGATGGGGCGTGACGGGCTGCTGGGGCTGATCTCGGCGCCGGAGGTGGGAGGCGCCGGGCTTGGCCTCGGCGCGGCGGTGGACGTCGTCGAGCGGCTGGCGCGGCATTGCGCGTCGACGGCGATGGTGGTGTGCATGCACTACGCGGCGACGGCGGTGATCGAGGCGCACGGTCCGCGTGAGGCGCGGGAGGCAGCGGCCTCGGGGCGGTCGGTGGCGACGCTGGCGTTCTCCGAGGCAGGGTCGCGCAGCCACTTCTGGGCGCCGGTGAGCACGGCGACGCGAGAGGGGGACACGGTCCGCCTCGACGGGCACAAGAGCTGGGTGACCTCGGCGGCGGAGGCGGACCTGTACGTGTGGTCGAGCCGGCCGACGGCGGGTGAGGGGGCGAGCACGCTGTGGCTGGTGCGCTCGGATACGGCGGGGCTGACAGTGCCAGCGGCGTTCGATGGGCTGGGGTTGCGGGGGAACTGCTCAAGCCCAGTGGTCGCGGACGGCGCGGTCGTGCCGGCCTCGGCGATGCTGGGCGCGGACGGGGGCGGTTTCGACGTGATGATGGGCGTCGTGCTGCCGTACTTCCAGCTGATGAACGCGGCGTTCTCGGTGGGGACGATGGAGGGGGCGACGACGAAGGCGGCGGCGCATGTGTCCTCGGCGCGGCTGCAGCATCTCGAGCAGTCGCTGGCGGACCTGCCGACGATCCGTGCGTACGTCGCACGGATGCGGGTGAAGACCGACATGGCGCGGGCACTGCTCCTCGACGCGGTGGAGGCGGCGAGCACGGGGCGCGAGGACGCGATGCTGCGGGTGCTGGAGTCGAAGGCCGCGGCCGGGGAGACGGCGACCGAGGTGACGGACCTCGCGATGCGCGTGTGCGGCGGGGCAGCGTTCAGCAAGTCGGTGGGGGTGGAGCGGCACTTCCGGGACGCGCGAGCGGCCTCGGTGATGGCGCCGACGACGGACGTGCTCTACGACTTCATCGGCCGCGCGACGTGCGGGATGCCGCTGTTCTAGCGCGGGGGGCTGGGGGGAGAGACGAGATGCACGATGGCACGACGCTCCTCGGGGCGGTGGCGTACGACCCGAAGGTGGTCACGATCTGGGACGGGTTCCGGCGGTACTTCGAGGCGCGCGGGCTGGCGTTCGACTACGTGCTGTACTCGAACTACGAGCGGCAGGTGGAGGCGCTGCTCGACGGGCTGATCGATGTGGCGTGGAACTCGCCGCTGGCCTGGATTCGGTCGGAGCGGCTGGCGGCCGACCGCGGACTGGGGGTGTCGGCGTTCTGCATGCGGGACACGGACCGCGACAATCGGTCGGTGATTGTCGTACGGGCGGACGCGGCCCTCGACGGCATGGAGGCGCTGCGGGGGAAGACGGTGGCTGTCGGGGCCTCGGATTCGCCGCAGGCAACGCTGCTGCCGCTCGACCTGCTGCGGGGGTCGGGGCTGAGCGCGGGGGTGGACTTCACGGTGCAACGACACGAAGTCCTCGGCGGGCTGCATGGCGACCACGTGGGGGGCGAGCGAGACGCGGCGGTGGCGCTGGCGGAGGGGCGCGCGGACGCGGCTTGCATGCACGAGTGGAACTACCGGGCGTTCATCGCGGAAGGGGTGCTGGCGCCGCTGTCGACGGTGGTGCTGGCGCGGACGGAGCCGTACGACCACTGCAACATGACGGCGGGACCTTCGGCGGGGGCGGAGGAGGTGGCGCGTCTGCGCGAGGCGCTGCTGGCGATGGAGCCCTCGGACGCGGAGGTGCAGCGGCTGTTCGAGCTCGAGGGGCTGGGGCAGTGGGTGCCGGCGCGGCTGGAGGGGTACGGGCCGCTGAACGCGGCAGTGGATGCGCTGGGCTACTACGACGGGCGGGGGGCGATCCTCGCGCGGGCCGGGGGGCCGTTCGGGCGGGTTTGACCTCGGGGTCTACCGCGGGGGTGTGACATCGGGCGTTGGCCTGGTGGGACCTAGGCTTCGCGGCCGGCTGTTTCTTTTCGGAGGGCCCGCCCACCCGCCCCAACGGGGGATGGGTCCCGCGCTGGGGGTCTGCCCAGGGGCCAAGTTGCAGCGTTGCTCGGAACCGCCTCCCTCGCCCTCCCCCGGGGACGGGGGAGGGGATCAGCGGAGGGCAGTAGGGCGGCGCTCAGCCGGTGGCGACGGCTCCGGCGGTCAGGAGGGCGTCGACTTCTGCCTCGGTGTAGCCGACCTCGAGGAGGACGGCGCGGGTGTCTCGGCCCAGGGGCGGGGAGGCGAGGCGGGCGACGGTGGGGGTAGCGGACATTTCGACGACGGGGCCGACGACGGACTGCGGGCCGGTGAGGTCGTGGTCGAGGGGCACGAAGATGCCCTCGGCCTGGACCTGGGGGTCGTCGCGAATCTCCTCGGGGAAGTTGACGGGGGCGGCGGGGAGTCCGCCGGCGTCGAAGATGTCGATCCACTCGGCGACGGTGCGCTCGCGCATCTTGGCGCGGATGACGTCCTTGAAGTGCAGGGCGAGGCGCTGGCTCTCGGGGTCGAGGACATCGTGGCCGGGCTGGTCACTCGGCTCGTCCTCCATGCCGAGGATCTTGCGGAAGCCGTCGCGGTTGGTCTTCGTGAGTGCGCCGAGGATGATGCCGCCGTCCTTCGCGGAGTAGCCGGCGTAGTAGAGGCCGCCGGTGAAGCGGCCCTCGGTACGGACGCGGATCAGCTCGGGGTAGCCCCCGCCGGCGGCGCGGGTGGCGTCCATCTCGGCGCGGATGACGTCGTCAAAGAGGGCGTCGGTGACGGGTTCGTGGTTGACGTTGTGGGCCTGGAGCCAGATGCCGGTGCGGAGGAGGGAGCTGTTGATCTTCTGGCCCTCGCCGGTGCGTCCGCGGTGGAAGAGCGCGGCGCAGATGCCCATGGCGGAGGCCATGGCGGTGGCGTAGTCGGCGGGTGCGCCGAAGGTGACCTGGATGGGCGCGCCGTCCTCGGCGACCTTGCCGTCGGCGGCCATGATGCCGGAGTAGGCCTGGGCGACGACGTCGGAGCATCCGCGCTGGGCGAGTTCGCCGCGGGTGCCGAAGCCGGTGCTTTCGACGTAGATGAGGTCGGGGCGGTACTTCTTGAGGGTTTCGTAGTCGACGCCGATGTGCTCGGCGACGCCGTAGCGGTAGTTGCTCACGACGACATCGATGGTGGGCATGAGGCGGTAAATGACCTCGCGGCCCTCGGGGGTCTGGAGGTCGACGATGATGTCGCGCTTGCCGCGATTGAAGGCCTGGAAGAGCTTGCTTTCGTTGGCGACGACGCTGCGGCTCTGGCGTGTGGACTCGCCGCCGGGTGGTTCGACCTTGATGACGTCGGCACCGAAGTCGGAGAGGAGGACGCCGCACATGGGGCCGGCGACGACGAGTGTGAACTCGAGGACACGAATCCCTTCGAGCGGTCCTGGCATGGTGGTTTCCTCCTCGATGAAGCCCGGTACTGCGGTCGTGATGTGGGCGCCAGTCTACGTGGTGAGCGTGGAGTGAGCACGGGCGTTGGTCTGCTACAATCCCGCGGATTCGACGCCAAGAGGAGACGCCGGCACGGCCCGCAAGGCCCGGCCGGACGGACAGGGGGACGGTCATGGATTGGCTGGATACAGACGAGCAGGCGGGGTTCCGCGAGCAGGTGCGGGGCTTCATCAACGAACGACTGCCGGAGTTCTATCGGGAGCAGGCAGCGGACGCACGCCCGCGCGGCCTCGAGGGGGACTGGCAGGAGAACCTGGTCCACGGGACGCCTGAGGCGAAGCAGGCGGCGACGGAGTGGGCGAAGGCGCTGAACGAGCGCGGATGGGTCGCGCCGCACTGGCCGAAGGAGTACGGCGGGGCGGGCATGACCACGATGGAGCAGTTCATCTTCAACCAGGAGATGGCAGAGGCGGACGCCCCGATGGTGGGCGGCGCGGGGCTGTCGCTCCTCGGGCCGACCGTGCTGGTACACGGGACGGACGAGCAGAAAGCGCGGCTGCTGCCCCCGACGCTTTCGGGCGAGTACCTGTGGGCGCAGGGGTTCTCGGAGCCGGGGGCGGGGTCTGACCTCGCTTCGCTGCAGACGCGCGCGGTGCGCGACGGCGACGAGTACGTAGTCAACGGGCAAAAGCTGTGGACCTCGACGGCGCACAAGTCGAACTGGTTGTTCGGCATGTTCCGGACGGACCCGGAGGCGCCGAAGCACCGGGGAATCTCGTTCCTCGTGATGGACATGACGACGCCCGGACTGTCGGTGCGGCCGATCATCTCGATGGGGTGGGAGCACGCGACGAACGAGACGTTCTACGAGGACGTGCGCGTGCCGGTGGCGAACCGCATTGGTGAGGAGAACCGCGGCTGGTACGTCGGGGTGACGCTGCTGGACTTCGAGCGATCGAACATCAGCGGGGCGATCCACATCCGGCGGCAGCTCGACGGGCTGATCGAGGTGGCGAAGTCGGCCGAGGGTCAGCAGTGGCTGCAGCACGGCGGACTGCGGCGCGAGCGGCACGCGATCGCGGAGCATTACGTCGAGTCGGAAGTGATGTTCAACTTCTCGTTCCGCATCGTTTCGATGCAGGCGCGTGGGGTGATCCCGAACTACGAGGCGTCGACCTCGAAGATGTACCACAGCGAGCTGCTGCAGCGGGTGTCGCGGACGGGGATCAAGACGTACGGGCTGTACGGGAACCTGTGGGACCCGGACGAGCCGCTGGCACCGCAGAAGGCGACGTTCACGCAGTCGAATGTGCACTCCGTAGTGATGACGATCGCAGGAGGGTCGAGCGAGATCCAGCGGAACATCATCTCGACGAGAGGGCTCGGGCTGCCTCGCGGGTAGCCTGCGCCTCGGATGAGCTTGCATGGAGAGCGCCCCTTCGGGGGCGCTTTCGTCTGCGTCGCGGACGACGGCGGGTACGATGCTGAGGTGAGCAGGGGCGGGACGGGCGTGGCGGTGGACGTGATGAGCCCTCGTGGCTGAGGAGGCGCGGGGGGGCGGCGCCGCGCGCGGGGCAGGGGCACCGGCGGCGACGGGGGATCCCCTCGAGCCTGGGCTGGCGCGGCTCCTCGGGCGGGAGCGGGGGCTGAGCGAGGCGGAGGCGGCGCGGCGTGCGGCGGCGGGCCTCGCAAACGTGGACCCGTCCGAGCAGGTGCGCGACCGGGACGTGGTGCGCCGGAACGCGCTGACGTTCTTCAACGTGACGTTGCTCGCGTTGATCCTGGCGCTGCTGGTGGTGGGCGAGATCCGTGACGGGCTGTTCGTCGGGATCGTCGTGGCCGCGAACGTCGTCGTGGCGACTGTCGAGGAGCTGGTTGCGACGAAGCGGCTGCGGTCGTTGCAGGCGCTGACGGCGCCGGGCGCGGCGGTGGTGCGGGGCGGGTTGACGCGCGAGGTGGCCGCGGAGGAGGTCGTGCAAGGGGACTTGCTCTTGCTGGGACCGGGACGCCAGGTGGTGGCGGACGGGCGGCTGGTGGGCGGGTCGTGCGAGCTGGACGAGGCGCTGCTGACCGGAGAGTCCTCGACGGTGCGACGCGGGGACGGGGAGGCGGTGCGGTCGGGGAGCTACTGCGTGGCGGGGACGGCCTTGTACGAAGCGGAGGGGGTGGGGGCAAACGCGTACGCGCACCGGTTGACCGAGCAGGCACGGGAGCTGGTGAAGCACGAGACGCCGCTCACGGTCCAGTTCCGTCGGCTGTTGCGCGTCCTATTGACGGCTACCGGCGTCCTCGCAGGGTTGTTGTTCATCCAGTTCAACGTGCAGGACCGCGGGTTCGCGGAGTCGCTGAAGGCGACAACGGCCACGGTGACCACCGTGGTGCCGGTGGGGATGCTCCTCGGGATTACGGTGGTCACCGCTGTGGGGGCGCTGCGGGTCTCGCGGTCGGGGGCGATCGTGCAGGACATGCACGCGGTGGAGGCGCTGAACTACGTCGACGTGATCGCGTTCGACAAGACGGGGACGATCACCTCGAACCGGCTCGAGGTGCGGGAGATCGTGTGGGTCGAGGGGGTGGACGAGCGGGCGTGGCTGGCAGCGTTCAGCGCGGCGGCGCGCGAGGAAAGCCGGACGGTGGGGACGATCGCCAGGGCGCTCGATGACCCCGGCGACGCCACGGTGGCGGGCCGGGTGCCGTTCAGCTCGGCGCGGCGGTGGAGCGCACTGGAATTGAAGCGGGGCCGAGAGCAGCGGGTGTTCGTCCTCGGGGCGCCGGAGACGGTGCTGGCGGGGCAGGCGAGCGGGCACCCCCTTTTGCGCGCGTACGGCGAGGCGGCGGAGCACGGGTTGCGGGGTGTGGTGTTCGCGGAGACGGACGCGCTACCGGACGGCGAAGCACCGGCCTCGGAGATGCGACCGCTGGCGCTGATCGTGCTGGCGGACGAGCTGCGGGGAGAGGTGGCGGGGGCGTTCGAGCTGATGCGGACGCTCGAGATCGAACCGAAGGTGATCTCGGGGGACCACCCGGAGACCGTGGCGGCGCTGTTGAAGCAGCTGGGGGTGGACGCCTCGGGGGCCGCGCGATCGGGGATCGAGCTGGAGGGGATGTCCGACGAGGAGCTTGCGGAGACAGTGGAGGCGACCACGGTGTTCGGGCGGGTCACGCCGGAGCTGAAGGCGCGGATCGTGGAGTCGCTGATCGCGCGGGACCACTTCGTGGCGATGGTGGGGGACGGGGTCAACGACGTGCAGGCGCTGCGGACCGCCGACGTGGGTGTAGCGATGGCCTCGGGAGCACCGATCACACGGGGGGTGGCCGGGATCGTGCTGCTGGAGGACTCCTTCGCGGCGCTGATCCGGGGGACGCAGGAGGCGACGTTCGTGCTCGGAAACGCGGGGCGGCTGGCGAAGCTGTTCCTGGCGAAGAGCGTGTATGCCTTCCTGCTGATCCTGGCGACGAACCTGCTGGGGCTGGAGTTCCCGTTCCTGCCTCGACAGGGCGGGGTGATGTCGGCGCTGACGCTGGGGATCCCGGCGGTGTTCGTGGCGATCGGGACGCCGCCGAAGGCGCCCTCGGTGGGGTTCGCGCGGGATGTGCTGCGGTTTGCGCTGCCGGCGGGTGCGGCGCTGGGGGTGTCAGCGATCCTGTTGCAGTTCCTGACGGAGGGGCTGCTGGGGCGGACGGTGGAGGAGGCGCGGACGCTGGTGTCGATCACCATCGTCGTGGTGGGGGTGGCGTTCGTGATGGAGGTGCTGGGACTCGAGCGGGCGAACGCGCACCGGCCATGGCGGCCGATCCTCACCGGGGCGCTCGCGGCGGCGCTTCTTGCGACGCTGGTGGTCATCGTGTGGAACGACGGCCTGCGGGAGTTCTTCGCGTTCACACCGGTGTCGCGGATCGGGTGGGTGGGGGTGGGTGTGGCGAGCGCGGCGGCGCTCGCGGGGCAGTACCTGCTGAGCAATCACTGGCAGCGGGGGCTCGACATCCTGACGGCGAGGCCGGGAGTGCGGGAGCGGAGCCGGGGCAAGGCGCTGTAACGAATACGGCTCGGGGCGCTGTCCTACGATGAAAGGGGCGGGACTGGACCGCCTCGAAGCGAGCCCAGGCGAGGGTGAGGGGGCGCGATGACGCTGGAACGACGCGATGATGAGCTGGCGGGCGCGGCGGACGACGTGTGCGAGGCGTGCGGGCACGCGGCGAGCGACCACGTGGTGCAGGCGATCGAGGGTGACGGGCTGCCGGAGGAGCGGGGCTATTGCCTCGAGTGCGAGGACTGGCACGACTTCGTGCCGCTGGCTGAGTAGGGGCGGCGCGCTCCGGGATCAGGCGGGCGGCCTCGATCGTGGTGAGGGGCGAGACCGGTGTCTCGCCCCCCTTCGTCCGTGCTGCCGGTGCGGGGTTAGCCGCGGGGGAGGCCGAGGCCTCGGCCGGCGATGATGTTGCGCTGGATTTCGTTGGAGCCGGCGGCGATGGTGCCGACGACGCTGCGGCAGTAGTCCTTGGCGTGCTCACCGTTGAGGGGGGCCTCGTCGCCGTCCCAGAGCTGGCCGTGGAGGCCGAAGGCCCTGGTGCCGGTGCGCGAGATTCGCTGGGCGAGCTCGGAGCGGAAGATCTTGCCCATGGAGGCCTCGTAGTTGGGGACGAGCCCGGCGGCCTGCATGGAGGCGATGCGGCGGGAGAGATTCAGCAGGACGTTCGCCTCGATGTAGCGGTCCGCGACATCGGAGCGGGGGAAGGCGGGCCGGGCACGTGAGCGCTCGTCGGTGCGGAGGTGGGTAACGAGCTCCTCGATGTTGCCGCGGAGGAAGACGGCCTGCGCGATGCCGGAGCGCTCGAAGTCGAGGAGGGTCATGCCGACGTACCAGCCGCGATTCTCCTCGCCGACGAGCTGGTCGGCGGGGACGCGGACGTTCTCGTAGAACGTCTCGTTGGTAGCGTGCTCGTAGGCCATCGAGATGATGGGGCGGACGCTGACGCCGGGAGTGGTGGCATCGAGGAGAAGGAACGAGATGCCTCGGTGCTTGGGCGCTTCGGGGTCGGTGCGGAAGAGGCCGAAGATCCAGTTGGACTTGTGACCGGCGGAGGTCCAGAGCTTCTGGCCGTTGATGACGTATTCGTCGCCATCGCGGACGGCGCGGCACTGGAGCGAACCGAGGTCTGAGCCGGCGCCGGGCTCGGAGAAGCCCTGCGCCCAGAGGATCTCGCCGCGCAGGGTGGGCCCCATGAAACGCTTGCGTTGCTCATCGGTGCCGTGGACGAGGAGGGTGGGGCCGATGTGAGTGACGCCGGCGCCGCCGATCACGGGGGCGTTCTGCTGGGCCATCTCCTCGGCGAGGATGTACTGCTCGAGGGCGGAGAGGCCGCCGCCGCCGTACTCCTTCGGCCACTGGGGGGCGCCCCAGCCGCGTTCGGCGAGGGCCTCGGCCCACTGCTTCGCGGCGACCTTCGCCTCCTCGCTGCCGTTGGCGAAGTCCTGCTGCCAGTCGTCCTCGCCGCCGTGGACGCGGCTGCGTCCGCGGTAGTAGTCCGGGAGGCGTTCGCCGATAAACGAACGCGCCTGCGCGCGGAACTCGGCCTGCTGAGGGGAGTCGCTCCAGTCCATCGAAACCTCCTCGGTGGGGTGCTATCACGTCCGGCGTACACCGCCGCCCGATTCTAGCGCGGAGCGCAACGGAGCGGGCGTGCGGCGGGGTACATCTCGAGATGTAGGCGAGTGCCACCCCGGGAAGGGCGCGCGGAGCGGGCCCGGAGAGCGATGATGCGGTAGCGGGCGGGCCGTGACGCCGGAGGTGTGCGTGCTGCAGGCAGACGAGGCGAGGCCACCAGGAACAATGGCGCGGCTGGAGCGGGCGCTTTCGGAGCGGCTGGGCATGCCACGCGCGTGGGCACAGCGCGCCGGGGCGGCGGCTGACGTGGCGATCGCGGCCGGGCTGTTCGCCGCCGGCGTGGTGGCCCTGGCGACCTCCGAGCCGGGGACGGAGACGGCGACGCGTACCCCGGACGCGTTCGCGTACGTCCTGGGAACGATGATGACGCTGCCGCTGGCCGTGCGGCGGCGATGGCCGCTGTGGGTGCTGTGGACGGCGCTCGCGGGGCACATGGCGTTCAACTTCCGAGACTATGCGGGAGTCAACGTCGACTTCTTCGGGCCGGTGGTGGCGGTGTACACGGTGAGCGCATACCGGCCGCGGCGGGTCTCCGTGCCCGCTGCGGCGGCGGCACTGCTCGGCGTGTTCGTGGCGGACCCGCCGTTCGACGAAGGGGCGGGGAACTTCGTCGCGACGGTGCTGATCATCGTGGGGATCTGGCTGTTCGGGGACACGGCGCGGACGCGGCGGGTGTACGGGGAGCGGCTGGCGGCGCAAGCGGAGGCGCTGCGCGAGGCGCGGATGGAGCTCGCGGAGCAGGCTGTGAGCCAGGAGCGGCTGCGCATCGCGCGGGAGCTGCACGACGTGGTGGCGCACCACATGAGCGCGATCGTGGTGCAATCGGCGCTGGCGCAGGACCGCCTCGAGGCGGACGCGCCGGCAGCGCGGCGCGCGATGGGACAGGTCGAGCAGATCGGGCGGAGTGCGCTGCGCGAGATGCGGCAGATCCTCGGCGTGTTGCGTCAGGAGGGAGAGGAGCGGGGCGCGCTCGACCCGTCGCCGTCGCTGGGCGACCTCGAGCGGGTATACGAGCAGGGGCGCGCTGGCGGGCTGCGGGTGGACGCCTCGACCGGCGGGGAGCTGCTGGGGCTGTCACCGGCGGTGGAGCTGGCGGCGTTCCGGATCGTGCAGGAGGCGTTGACGAATGCGATGAAGCACGCGCCGGGCAGCGCGGTCCGCGTACGGATTGAGCGGGGGGCGGCATCGCTGCGCGTGGAGGTACGCGACGACGGGGCCGGAGGAGGGCGGGGGGCACCTCGACGGCCGCGGGGGAGCGGGCAGGGGCTGGTCGGGATGCGGGAACGGGTGGTGTTACTCGGCGGGGAGTTCGAGGCAGGGCCGGCCGAAGGCGGGGGATTCCGAGTGGCGGCGACACTGCCGCTGGAGGGCGCCGCGTGACGACGGTGCTGATCGTCGACGACCAGGAGCTGATCCGGGAGGGATTCCGAGGGCTCATCGACGTCGAGGCGGACCTCGACGTGGTGGGAGCGGCGTCGGACGGCGCGGAGGGGGTTGAGCTGGCGCGGGCGATGCACCCGGATGTGGTGGTGATGGACATCCGGATGCCGGTGATGGACGGGCTGGAAGCGACGCGGCGGATCCGGAGCGACCCCGAGCTGCAGGGCACGCATGTGCTGATCCTGACGACGTTCCACCTCGATGAGTACGTCTTTGCGGCATTGCGGGCGGGGGCGAGCGGGTTCCTGCTGAAGGACGCACCAATCGGCGAGCTGCGGAACGCGATCCGTGTGGTGGCGACGGGCGAGGCGCTGCTGGCGCCCTCGGTGACGCGGACGCTGATCGAGGAGTTCGTGCGGCGGCCGGAGCCGGTGACGCGGGGGGCCTCGGGGGCGGCGTTCGGGGAGCTGACGGCGCGCGAGGTGGAGATCACGCGGCTGGTGGCGGAGGGGCTGTCGAACAGCGAGATCGCGGAGCGGCTGGTGCTGAGCCATGCGACGGTGAAGACGCACATCAGCCGCATCCTGGCGAAGCTCGAGCTACGGGACCGCGTGCAGCTCGTGATCGCGGCATTCGAGGCAGGGCTCACCGAGGGGGCCTCGTAGGCCGTCCCACCTCGTGCGATTCCGCGGGTTTCCCGGATGCGGACCTCAGCGGGAATCGCAACCCGAACCGCGCACTCCCTGGTGACGCTGTGACGCAGCGGTCGTGGTAGGCCGGTCTCCCTCACCACCTCTCGTTATGTCGCTGCCTCGCCCGCAGTTGACGCGGCGTACCTCGGAGGAGGTATGGCGGCGTCGGCCATCCGCCGGACGCGGCGCGGTCGTGCGGTACGACCGCGGCTGGCGAGGGAAGTGACCTCCCGAGAGGGACGCGGGGCTGGGGCCTCGGACGTGATGCTCCCGGGGAGGCCGCCGCCGGAACCAGAGCGGTCTCGCGCGAGCCCTCGGCGGAGCGCCGGGGCGAAGGAGGGAAGCGATGGGACGGCTGTTATCGACGCGGGCAATAGCGGGAGGCGCGGTGCGACATCCGTGGCTCACGGTGCTGGTGTGGGTGGTGATCCTCGGGGCGGCGTTCGTCTCGGCGGGGAGCCTGGGATCGGTGCTGAGCGACGACAACGAAGTGACCGGGTCATCGGAGTCGGCGCGGGCGCAGCGGCTCATCGACGCGCGGCTGGTGGACGCGAACGCGCCGGCGGCCGAGGAATACGTGCTCGTCGAGGCGCAGCAACACGCCGACGCAGCGGCGATGGAACGGCAGGTGCGCGGCCTGACCACCCGGCTGCAGGGGACGGCGAACGTGACCGGGGTGCAGAGCTATCTCGATGGCGGGGCGGACTTCCTGACCGAGGACGGGCAGGTGGCCATGGTCGTGGTGTCGCTGGACGGAGCGTCCGATGAGGCGATGACGCTGGCCGAGCCCGTCGTCGCGGCGATCGCGGCGGCGGACGCAGCCGACGACGGATTCCGCGTGACGACGGTCGGTGACGGGAGCGTGAGCGCGGAATTCGAGGAGCTTGCCAAGGAGACGCTCGAGCGCGGAGAGCTGATCGGGCTGGGTATCGGCCTCGTGATCCTGCTCGTGGTATTCGGTGCGGCGGTAGCGGCGGGCCTGCCGGTGGTGCTGGCAATGGTCTCGATCATGCTGGCGCTGGGAGCAACGGCAGTCGTCGGGCGGGCGTTCGAACTGTCCACCTTCGTGACGAACATCATCACGATGATCGGACTCGCGGTCGGCATCGACTACTCGCTGCTGATCGTGCAGCGGTTCCGGGAAGAGCGGGAGCGCGGGCGCGAACGGAACGAGGCGATCCTCGCGGCCGCCGGGACGGCCTCGCGGGCAGTGTTCGTGTCCGGGATCGCGGTGGTGATCGCGCTGAGCGGGATGCTGATCATGCCGGACCCGACGTTTCGGGCGTTCGGCATCGGGGCGATCCTCGTGGTCGTGGCGGCGGAGCTCGCCGCGCTGAGCCTGCTGCCGGCACTGCTGCGGCTGCTGGGCGACAAGGTCAACTGGCTGCGGCTGCCGTTCATCGGGCGGCAGCGGGCGCCGGAGAGCACGGGCGGGCTGTGGGGCTTCACGACGCGGGTCGTGACGGCGCAGCCGGTGGTGAGCGTGATCGTGGCGGGCGGGCTGCTGCTGGGCGCGGCGTCCGCCGTGTTCTGGATGCAGCTCGGCAGCAACGGCATCTCCTCGCTGCCGACGGACAGCAACGGACGGCATGCGTTCGAGGTGTTGACGAGCCGGTTTGCGAACGCGGCCGTGATCACGACCGACGTCGTGGTTGACGGGGCAGACGTGCGGGACGCGGGGACCACGGCGGCTATCCAGCGGTTCGAGGGCCTCGTGGCGGGGGACTCGTTCTACGGGACGCCGGCGGTGGAGGTGAACGAGGCGGGCGACCTGGCGGTCGTGCGGCTGCCATTGCTGGGCGACCAGTCGAGCGCTGAGGCGCGCGACGCGCTCGGGCGGGTGCGGAGCGAGTACGTGCCGCAGGCGTTCGAGGGCAGTGGAGCGACTGTCCTCGTCGGCGGCGGGACCGCGATCGAGGTGGACTCGGTGGCGGAGACGCGGCACTACATGCCGATCGTGTTCGGGGCGGTCCTCGGGTGCAGCTTCCTGCTGCTGACGATGGTGTTCCGCTCGATCGTGGTGCCGGTGAAGGCCGTGGCGATGAACCTGCTGTCAGTGGGCGCGGCATATGGGATGGTCGTGCTGGTGTTCCAGAAGGGGGTGGGAGCGGAGCTGCTGGGCTTCCACCAGATGCCCGTCATCGAGTCGTGGCTGCCGTTGTTCCTGTTCTCGATCCTCTTCGGGCTGTCGATGGACTACCACGTCTTCCTGCTGAGCCGAATCAAGGAGCGGTACGACCAGACGGGCGACAACCGCCACGCGGTGGAGCACGGATTGCGTTCGACGGGTTCCATCATCACCGGGGCGGCGCTGATCATGGTGTCGGTGTTCGGCGGGTTCGCGCTGGGCGACCTGGCGATGTTCCAGCAGATGGGGTTCGGGCTCGCGGTGGCGGTGATCGTCGACGCCACGATCGTGCGGTCGGTGCTGGTGCCGGCGAGCATGGAGCTGCTGGGCGACTGGAACTGGTACTTCCCGCGGTGGCTGGCATGGCTGCCCGAGGTGCACCTCGAAGGGGGGCGGGTGGCGGAGGCGCCGGCGCGCGCGGCGGCGATGAGCGGAGGGGACGGCGGTGCGTAGCTTCGGGTGATCCGTCCGTAACGAAGGGAGCCGGCTCACGCCGGCTCCCTTCGTTAGACGCGGACCGGAGGCCCCAGCGTGGCGGCGCAGCCGAGGGGATCGTCGGTGATGATGGCGCGGGCACGAAGGGCGGCGAGCCTGCGCCAAGTGGGGCGGTCGTTGGGAGTGCCGCACATCAGGCCCAGCCCGTGTGAGCGGCAGGCGCGAGCGGTGGAGGGAGCCACGTCAGCGGGGAAGAACGAGACCGAGGCGGCGCCCAGCTGGGCCGCGAACTCGATCTGCGCGCGGAGGCCGCCGCCGCGGAAGAGACCGAGCGAGATGAAGGCGGGCGGGATGCGCGCATCGGCGGCGCGGGCGATGACCTCGGGGTGGGTTGACCAGATTTCCGCTTCGGCGCGGGCGGAGCGGACGGCGGCGACGACGGCCGGGCCGAGGTCACGCTCTTTCACGTCGATACAGAGGAGTGCGTGCTTGCGGCAGAGGTCGAGCAAGGCCTCGAGCCGTGGGAGCGGACCGCCGTCGCGGAGACGGAGCATGGAGACCTCGCGCGCGGACTTGCCGCGGAGGTGGCCGGAGCCGCCGGTCGTGCGGTCGACGCGGGCATCATGGAGGGCGAAGAGATCGCCATCAGCGGCGGCGCGGACATCGACCTCGATCAGATCGAAGCCGGCCTCGATGGCGGCGGCGATGGAGCGGAGGGAGTTCTCGGGGGCGGCGGTATGCAGGCCGCGGTGAGCGATGACTGCGATGGGGGCGTTTCCCACGCATCAGTATAGGTCGTTCAACTTTTACGCCGTGTTCGCAACATGCAAACGTTCGTTTATCGTCGAGCGCCCACGCTCACGACATGGTTGCTTACTTCGGATGGCTGGAACGGCGAATTCGACGATCCGTCTGGCTGCTGTGCCAGGGAGAGACGTCCGGGGACACGCTGAAGTACGTGGCGCAGCACGCGTTCCACTTCGCGCGAAACGGGGCGCGGACGGGCCTCGAGGCGGCGGGCGGGGCGAGGAGCCGGCGCGGTGGCTAGTGTCGCGGTGGTGGGGGCGGGATACGTCGGGCTGGTGACGGCGGCGTGCCTCGCGGAGCTGGGGCACGACGTGACGGCGATCGACCGTAACGCGGCGCTGATCGGGGAACTCGCGCGGGGAACGATCCGCATCCACGAGCCGGGGCTGACTGAACTCGTGCGCCAGCTCGGATCGAGCGGCCGACTGCGCTTCGCGACGAGCTTCGAGGATGCGCGCCGCCGCGTCGATGTGGCGGTCGTCGCGGTGGGGACGCCACCGGGAGTCGATGGGCACCCGGACCTGCGAGCCGTCTTCGAGGCGGTGGAGGCGATCGTGCGCGCCGCGCCCGGCGCGGTGATCTGCCTGAAGAGCACGGTACCGCCGGGGACCGGGGCGCTGGTAGGCGAGCGACTGCGGGCGCGCGGTCTCGCCGCGCCGGTCGTGGTGAACCCGGAGTTCCTGCGCGAAGGCCAGGCGGTGCTCGACTTCATGCAGGCGGACCGCATCGTGATCGGGGCGGAGGACGAGGCCGCAGGGGCGACGGTGGCCAGACTGTACCGGCGGCTGCGGTCGCCGGTCGTGCGCTGCAGTGCGGTGGAAGCGGAGCTGGCGAAGTACGCCTCGAACGCGTTGCTGGCGAGCCGTGTGTCGTTCATCAACGAGATGTCAGGGATCGCGGACGCGGTGGGGGCGGATATCGCGGCGGTGTCCGGGATCCTGGGCATGGACCGTCGCATCGGGCCGAGCTTCCTCAACTCGGGGCTGGGCTGGGGCGGGTCGTGCTTCCCGAAGGACGTGGCGGGGCTCGCCAGCCTGGCGCGGAGCCTCGGATGCTCGTCCGCGATGCTGGACGCCTCGGTGGTGGCGAACGAGCGGCAGCGGTCGCGGGCGGCCGCGATCGTCGTCGAGCTTGGGGGCAGTGGCGGGAGCGTGGCGGTGCTGGGGCTGGCGTTCAAGGCCGGTACCAACGACATCCGCGAGTCGCCGTCGCTGGGCCTGGTGCGCGAGCTGCTGACGCGGGGGTGCTCGGTCCGAGGGACGGACCCGCTCGCCCTCGAGGCGGCGGCGCGCGACGTGCCCGAGGCGAGCTACGAAGCGGATGCGTACAGGGCTGCGCGCGGCGCGGACGTCGTCGTGGTGGCGACGGACTGGCCGGAGTATCGAGCGCTGGACTGGACGGCGATGGCCGCGGTGATGCGCGGGTCCGGCGTGCTGGACGCGCGGAACGCGCTGGACGTGGCGGCAGTGGAGCGCGCGGGGCTGGTGTATCGGTCGCTGGGGCGCGAGGCCGCGCGCTCGGCGCAGTGGCGGGACCCGATGGCGGTCGTGCAGTGAGTCCACGGCGCGCCTCGATGCGCGTCCTGGTGGCCACAGACTCCTTCCCGCCGAAGATCGACGGGGTGGCGGACACGGCGTCGGTGATGTGCGAGGCACTGAGCGCGCGCGGTCACCATGTGACGGTGATCGCGCCGGGGCCGGGCCTCGACAGCGAGCGTGGAGCACACGTGCTGCGCCTCGCGGCGCTGCCGTTGCCGCTGTACCCGGAGGTGCGGGTGGTGCGCGAGCCGCTGACGCTGCGGCGGTATGCGCAGCGGCTGGACGTGCAGGCGGCGGTGGTGCTGACGCTCGGGCCGGTGGGTCTGGGCGTCGCGGGGTGGCTGCCGCGCGAGACGCGGTTGATCCACGTGTACACGACGGATATGCCGGGGTACCTGCGCGCGTACCGCGCGGGCTTCCTCGCGCCGGTGATCGACGAGGTGACGAGACGCGTCGGGAGGCGGGCGGACGTGACGCTGTGCCCGACGCCGGTGATCCGGGACGGGCTGGTCAAAGCCGGCGTACCAAAGCTCGAGATCTGGGGCCGGGGCGTCGACACCTCGCTGTTTCACGCGGGGCGACGCAGCGACGCGATGCGACGGCGGCTGAGCGGCGGCGAGCCGGAGCGGCCGATCGTGCTGTATGTCGGACGGCTGGCGAAGGAGAAGCGTCTGCTCGACCTGCTGGCCGCGACGAGGCGCGTGCCCGAAGCGCGGTTCGCGTTCGTGGGGGACGGGCCCCAGCGGGCGGAACTGGAGCGGCTCTTCCCGGCGGAACGGACTGTATTCACGGGGTACCTGCGCGGGACGGCGCTCGCGGAAGCGTTCGCGTCGGCGGACGTGTTCGCGTTCCCGAGCGACTCGGATACGTTCGCGCAGGTGGTGCTGCAATCGATGGCGAGCGGGGTGCCGCCAGTCGTGGTGGCGGGCAGCGCGCCCGCGGTCCTCGTGCGCGCGGGGGAGAGCGGGCTGCACGTGGCGGCGCGATCGCCGCATGCGATGGCGGATGCAATCGAGCGGCTCGTGGTGGACCGGCCGTATGGAGTGCGGCTGGGGGAATGGGCGGCGACCGACGCCCGGGCGCGCAGCTGGGACGTGCTGATGGATGAGCTGGAGGAGCGGCTGTACAGCGGCACGGCCCTGCCGGGCGGCTCCGCGCAGCCGTCTCCGCCCTCGACGCCCGCTGACGCCTCGATGTGGGGGGCGGGGGGCTCGCTGCGTCCGGGGGCGGACTCCGCGGTCGCGGGCGGAGACGGGGCGTAAGCCCCTCTCGAGACGGGCCGGGAGACCGGCGGCCCACCGCAGGCACCGTGCAACGCGCTATTCTCGCGTCCTGAGGCGGCTCAAGGGGGAGCCGCCTCCAGGGGAGGGCGCGGAGATGGCCGGACCACTCGCGGGGATTCGCGTGATCGATTTGAGCAGCGGCCAGGCAGCCGGGCTGGCGACGATGGTGCTGGCCGACTTCGGGGCGGACGTGGTCAAGGTGGAGGGGCCAGGGGGCGACCCGGCGCGCGCTGAGGCGGCGGCACCGATGTGGCTGCGCGGGAAGCGCAGCGTGACGCTGGACCTCGAGGAGGCGGAGGGACGCGAGCGGCTGCGGGAGCTGGCACGCGGTGCCGACGTCGTCGTGTCGTCGGAGTTGCAGGAGGCGGCCGCGGCGCGCGGAGCGGACTACGCGGCGCTGAGCGAGTTGAACCCGGGGCTGGTGTACACCTCGGTGACGGGGTGGGGGCTCGCGGGGCCGTACGCCTCGTACCCGCCGAACGAGGCGCTGGTGGCGGCGAAGTCGGGACGGATGCAGGCGCTGTCGGGGGTTGTGCGGCGGGAGGGGCCGGCGTACGTCGCGGTGCGGAACGGGCATCACGCGGCAACGCAGTCGGCGATCGCGGGGACGCTGGCGGCGCTGCTGGTGCGGGAGCGGACGGGGCGCGGGCAGCTGGTGGAGACGAGCCTGCTGCGGGGGCAGCTGCCGTACGACTTCCGGACGCTGATGTCAGCGCAGCTGACGCCTCGATATCCGGCGCTACTGGGGAACGACCCATACGCCTCGTTCGCGCCGGACACGATGCCGATGCTGGGGTACCAGCCAGCGCAGACGCAGGACGGACGGTGGATCCAGTTCGCGAACCTGCTGGAGCACCTGGTGCAGTCGAGCCTGGTGGCGATGGACCTCGTGGAGGAGGTGCTGACGAATCCGCGGTACGCGGGGGTGCCGAACGGCCTCGACGAGACGGCGCGAGAGGAGGTGCGGAACCTGATCCTCCAACGGATGCGGGAGCGGCCGGCCGCGGAGTGGATGGAGCGGTTCCAGGAGAACGGGAACGTGGCCGCGGAGATCGTGGGGACGGCGCAGGAGGCAGTGCGGCACCCGGACATGGAAGCGAACCACGAGGTGGTGGACCGAGCGGACCCGCGGCTGGGGAACGTGCGACAGCTGGGGCTGCTGGCGCGGCTGACGAAGACGCCGGGGGACGTGGGCGGGCCGGCGCCGGAGGCGGGTGCGCACACCTCGGAGGTGCTGAGCGAGGCGCCGCGGACGGCCTGGCGCGCGCCGGAGGAGCTGCCCGAGCGGCGGCCAAGTCACCCGCTCGAGGGTGTGACGGTGCTGGAGTTCGCGACGATCATCGCGGCGCCGCTGGGGGCGTCGCTGCTGGGCGACCTCGGGGCGCGGGTGATCAAGGTGGAGCCGGTGGACGGGGGCGACCCGATGCGCGGGCTCGGCGTGGGCCTCGGGGCGATGTTCGGGGTGTCGAAGACGACGGGCTCGAAGGAGAGCATCTGCATCGACCTGAAGGCAGAGTCCGGGCGGGCGATCGTGCGCCGGCTCATGGCGGACGCGGACGTGATCATCCACAACTACCGGCCGGGGGTGCCGGAGCGGCTCGGGATCGGGTACGAGCAGGCCCGCGAGGTGCGGCCGGACATCGTGTGGGTGAGCGTGAACGGGTACGGCCCGGACGGGCCGGGGGCGCATCGCCCCTCGGCGCACCCGATCCCGGGAGCGGTGTGCGGCGGGGCGCTGATGCAATCGGGGAGCGGGTGGCCGCCCGCGACGGCGTCGATCGAAGAGCTGCGCGAGGCGTCGCGGTGGTTCTCGCGGGCGAACGAGGCGAACCCTGACCCGAACACCTCGATGGTGGTGGCATCCTCGGCGTTGCTGGGGCTCGTGGCACGGCAGCGGACGGGCGAGGGACAGCCGATCTTCATCAGCATGCTGGGCGCGAACGGGTACGCGAACGCCGACGACTTCCTGACCTACGAGGGGAAGGCTGAGCGACCGACGATCGACTCGGGACTGCACGGGACGGGGCCGCTGCACCGGCTGTACCGGGCGCGCGACGGCTGGGTGATGCTGTCCGCGGCGAGCGACGACGGCTGGCGGGCGTTCTGCCTCGCGGCGAACGCGGACGACCTCGGAGTGGACGCGCGGTTCGGGGACGGCAGGGGGCGCGCGGAGCACGGAGCGGCGCTGGCGGAGGCCCTCGAAGGGCTGTTCGCGACGCGGGGTGCGGACGAGTGGGAGTCGACGTTGACTGCGGCGGGCGTGGGGTGCGTACGGGCGGACGGGTACGCGAACGCGGGGCAGTTCCTGCTCGAAGACCCGCACGCGCAAGCGAACGAGTTGCTGGCCGACGCGACGCATGCGCAATGGGGGGCGTACCGGCGCTGGGGGGCGACGTGGCGGTTCAGCGACACGCCGGCGAACCCGCGGGCGGGCGTGCTCGCGGGGCAGCACACGGACGCGCTGCTCGAGGAGTACGGGTACACGGCGGCCGAGGTGGCGGCGCTGCGGGAGAGCGGCGTGGTGTGGTCGGAGCAGCCGATGGACCTCGGTGAGCCCGTGGCGGCACCGGCGGGGTAGGGGGACGGGCGTGGGGCGAGGATTCGGCGTCGACGCGGGGCTCGCGGACGAGGTGGCCTCGGAAGTCGCGCGGCGAGCGGAAGCGGCGGGCTATAGCAGCGTGTGGGCGACCGACACGCCGAGCGCGGACGGGCTGGCGAACCTCGCAGCGTTCGCGCAGGCAACAGAGCGGATCCGGGTCGGGGTGGGCGTACTGCCGCTCGACCGACACTCGCCGGAGACGATCGTGCGGCGCGTGCGCGAGCTGGGGCTACCCGTCGAGCGGTTGTGGCTGGGGATCGGCTCGGGGGGGAACGCGCGGCCGCTGCGGGCGGTGCGGGACGCGATCGCGCCGCTGCGTGACGGGCTGCCGGGCGTCTCGATCGTGGTCGCGGCGATGGGCCCGCAGATGATGCGGATCGCATCGGAGGTGGGAGACGCGGTGCAGCCGAACTGGCTGATACCTCGGACGATCGTGGAGGCGAAGGGGCTGTACGCGCCGGGGAGCCGGGCGCAGACGATCATGTACGTACGGGCGGCGCTCGACCCGGGAGGGCGAGAGCGGGTGGGACGAGAGGCCGGCCGCTACGCGGCGACGCGGCCGCAGCACTTCGAGGCGAACGAGGTGCCGCCCGCCGAGGTGGGGGTGGCAGGGGACGCGGCGTCGCTCGACGCGCAGCTGGCGCCGTACGAGGCCGTCCTCGACGAGACGGTGGTGCGGGCACTCCCAGCGTCGCCGGCGCCCGAAGACCTGTTCGCACTGATCGAGGCGGCGCGGCCTTCGAGGTAGCGGGGAGCCGCCCGAACGTTGCGCGCCCCGGTCAGGCGGAGCCGTGGCGGCGGCGGATGGCGAGCACCTCGCGGAGGGTGCGCCAGGCGGTGATGGGGTTCGCGCGGACGGTGGAGCCGCCGACGAAGTGCCAGGGGACGGGGATCTCCTCGACGCGGAGGCCGGCGCGCTGGGCGACGAGCAGTACCTCGACGTCGAAGCCCCAGCCGTCAGAGGTGCAGCGGGGGAGGGTGCGGGCGACTGCCTCGCGGGTGAAGAGCTTGAAGGGACACTGGGTGTCCTGCAGGGGGAGGCCGACGAGCCCGCGCTGGAAGCGCTTGAAGAGGCGGCTGAGCCAGCCTCGGAGGAGGGGCTGGCCAGCGCCGTCGGCGCGGCCGGTATGGGAGATGCGGATGCCGACGACGACATCGGCCCCGGCATCGATGCGCCGCGCGGCTTCGGCGAAGGACTCCGGGCCGACGGAGAGGTCGGCATCGAGGAAGCCGACGAGGGGGCTGGAGGCGGCGGCGAGGCCGGTGCGGAGGGCGGCGCCTTTGCCTCGATTGCGGTCGTGGTCGACGAGGCGGATGCGGGGGTGGGTGGCGCGAGCGACGCGTTCGCGGATGAGGTCGGCGGTGTCGTCCTCGCTGCCATCGTTGACGACGATGACCTCGGCGATGTCGAGGCCCTCGCAGCGTTCGATGAGGTGATCGAGGGTCGAGCCGATGCGGAGCGACTCGTTCCATGCCGGAATGACGATGGTGAGACGCGCCTCGGGCGCCGTCATGGGCGCGCCTCACCGGGGGCAGCGGACGGGAGCGAAGCCTCGCGGTCCCGGAAGACGAAGTAGTTGAAGCCGAAGAAGTTCCAGGTGGCGGAGACGCCGACCGCGGCGACCTTCACGGCGTTGAGCGCGAGATAGCCCTCGGCCTGTGTGGCCTCGAAGAGACCGACGAGCGCGGCGTCGTAGAGGAGGGCGCCAGCGGTGGCGACGAGGATGTACCGAACGAGCAGGCGCCGCTGATGGCCGACGGCCCAGGTGATGCGAGAGTTCAGCGTGTAGCCGACGAGGGTAGCGACGGCGAACGCCAGGGTATTGGCGAGGACGATGTGAGTCCTCGGCGGGTCGCCGTTGCCGGCCAGGGCGAGGTTGAAGACCAGGAAGTCGGTCGCGGTAGCGATGAAGCCCACGCCGATGAACCGCACGAGGCGAGCATTGAGAAGCGTCAGGAGGCGCGACGGTTGCACTGAGTCAGGTGGCCCTTCCCGCTGGTGGGGACGGTAGCGGGCGGCGTACCCCCTCGCAAGCGCGGGGGCGGCGGGTGGGGCCGAGCGGCCGGATCACGGTGCGCGTGGCCCTTCGTCGCGGTGCAGCAGATAGAGGGCCGTGGGCCGAGAGTCGAGCCAGAGGTCATAGGGATGCCTCGAAACGGTGGTGTAGCCGGGGAGCTCGGTGGCGGCGACGGTGTATTCGGGGTCGACGATGGAGCCGTAGAGGGTGAGCCACCACCTCGGGTCGCCGTTGTTGGTGTGGATGCCGCGTTCGGCGTAGGAACGCTCGCCGAGGTAGTAGCCGGTCCAGGAGCCGCCGCCATCGAGCTGGGTGAGGGGGATGCCGGAGTCGGCGGCCGCGCGAGCGACGTCCCACTGGGCCTGGTGGAAGGCGATGTTGTCGCGGGTGCCGATGACGGCGAAGAGGGCAAGGACACCGGTGGCGTACCAGGCGAGCGGGATGTGCACTCGGACGTCACGCACGGCCCAGAGCGTGAGCGCGATGCTCAGCGGGAGGAGCGGCAGGAGGTAACGGTCGAGGGAAGGGGCCGGGAGCCCGGCGACCGTCCAGTAGCGGAAGTGCGTCGAGACGATGACGACGAGGATGGCCTGGATGGCGAAGGCGACGAGGACCATCGTGGCGTTCGCCGAGGGGCGGCGCACGCCGAGGGCGCGTATGACGAGGAAGCCGGCGACGACGGCTGAGGCGGCGCAGAGGAAGGTCAGTGCGGTGAAGAACCACTCGCCCGCGAGTGCGGCTCGGGAGACGACGAGGTCGTTGGGCCCGATGCCGGCGACGCTCAGGAAGTGCGGGACGTAGGGCATGCGCATACCGAGCGCGCGGAGGGCGGCCATGCCAGCGAGCACGACGACCAGCCAGACGACGAAGGCGACCCACGCACGGGGACGGACGCCCGCGGCGACGGGCCGGAGATAGAGGGCGGCACCGAGGGTCAGGGGCAGGACGAACAGCCCGATGTACCCCGCCTCGATGGCGGCGAGGCGTTCGGCCTGGGTGCCGAGGGCGCCCCAGCCACCCTCGAGGAGTTGTTCTTCCATGAGGGACTGGACGGCGGGGACGCCGTTCACGTTCAGGAGCCACCAGCGGTAGGCGAGGTAGGCGAGGAGCGGGAGTGCGCCGACCTCGAGGGCGACGACGACGGAGCGCCGGGTGAGGCGGAGCGGGAGGCGGCCGCTGAGCAGGAGCGCGGCAAGGACGCCGACCGGGATGAAGATGCCGGGCTGACGGACGAGGAGGGCGCAGGCGCCCACGGCGGAGCCCGCGAGCAGCCAGCGGTCCTCGATGCCGTGGCGCACGGCGCGGACGGCGCAGTAGAGGGCGATGACGGTGAGCGACGTGAGGGGGACGTCCGTCATGAAGGTGAAAGCCAGGGCATAGCCGAGGGGGTTGAAGAGGTAGGCGGCCGCACCGAGGGCACTGAGCCCTCGGCGGGCGGTGAGCTCCCAGACGATGCCGTAGAAGGCGATGCCGCCGAGCAGCCAGAGCACGACGGTCGAGAGGCGGAACACGCCGGGGGAGGCGCCGAAGAGGACGCCGAAGAGGGCCCCCCAGACGGCCTGGAAGACGAGGTGGGGACTGACAAGGGGGTGCACCTCGAGCTTGCCGGTATCGACGAGGCGCTCGGCGGACCACATGAAGACCCAGTCATCGCTGATGGCGACGCCGGCGAGGGTAGGGACGATGAACATGGAGAGGAGGAAGACGCCGAGGATGGCGGCAAGCGGCCAGTGCGGGCGCGCCCGGGCCAGGCGATCCGGCTCGACGGCGGTGGCGGGCTCGGTCGCCCGGTCGAGTGACGTAGCAGCCGTCACGAGGCGTGGGGGCGAGGGGGTGGCTGGGACACGGTGGGGCTCCTGCCAGGCGATTGGGAGGCCCTCGAACCTCCGGTGTCGTTGGGGATCGTATCAGCGCGCCCCACCGGTGACGAACCGGCGGGTGGCAGTTCGCGGTCAGTCCTGAGCATCGTGGTGGACGCCCTCGATCGTGGTGCGGGGTCCCGGCGACGAGGCGGGTGCGGGCAAGACGGAGAACGAGCCATTCGTCTCCATGACGACCGCGTAGACCTCGGAGGGGGAGGAGATGCCGTGGCTGCGGAGCGCGGCGTCGAGCTCACTCCTCGTGACGCGTTCGCGGGCGAGGGCGCGGTCGAGAGGTCGGCCCTGGTAGAGGAGCATGGCGGGCTCGCTCTTGAGCACGCGCTGTGACGGGGGCCAGTGGGCACTGAGCCAGGCGATGCTGAACTGCAGCCCGATGAGGAGCAAGAAGGCGGTGACGCCCTCGGCGAGTGATACTTCGCTGGAGAGGAGGACGGTGGCGAGGGTGGAGCCGAGCGCGACGGTGACGACGAAGTCGAAGGCATTCATCTGAGTGAGGGTGCGCTTGCCGGAGACGCGGAGGGACGCGATCAGAGCGGCGTAAGCGAGCGTGCCGACGACGATGGTGCGCACGAGGTCGGCGATGCCGTCGTAGAACATGATCTGAGGGTATGCAGGGGTGTCCACGGCCGGTGACGCGGTCGAAGGCGCCCGCCATCAGAGCCGGGCCGGGCTGGGGGACGGGAGAGGGCCGCCACCGGGGTGACGGCCCTCACTGTCGAGCGGGGTGATCCCTCGCTAGCCGCGGGGGAGGCCGAGGCCGCGGGTGGCGATGATGTTGCGCTGAATCTCGCTGGAGCCGCCCGCTATGGTGATGACGACGCTGCTGACGTAGGTCTGCGTGTGCGTGGCGCGGAGCGGGGCCAGGGGCTCCTTCGAGGACCAGAGGTTGCCGTAGAGGCCGTAGACCTTGGTGCCGGTGCGGGAGACACGCTGGGAGAGCTCGGAGGAGTAGGCCTTGCCCATGGAGGCCTCGTAGTTGGGGATCTCGCCGCGGGACTGCATCGAGGCGATGCGGAGCGAGAGGTTGCTATTGATGTCGACCTCGATGAAGCGGTCGGCGATCTCATGACGGAGCTGGTGCGCGCGGTTGGCGCGCTGGCCGCCCTTGACGTCCTCGATGAGGGCGTTGAGGGCGCGCTGCTGCTGCATGGCGCCGGCGATGCCGGAGCGTTCGAAGTCGAGGAGGGTCATGCCGACGTACCAGCCGCGGTTGACCTCGCCGACGACCTGGCTGGCGGGGATGCGGACGTCCTCGTAGAAGGTCTCGTTAGTGGCATGGTGCCAGCCCATGGAGATGATGGGGCGGACGGAGATGCCGGGGGTGGTCATGTCGGCCATGAGGAAGGTGATGCCTCGATGCTTCGGGGCGTCGGGGTCGGTGCGGGTGAGCATGAAGATCCAGTTGGCCATGTGGCCGGCGGAGGTCCAGAGCTTCTGGCCGTTGACGACGTACTCGTCGCCGTCGCGGACGGCGCGGCACTGGAGGGAGGCGAGGTCGGAGCCGGCGCCGGGCTCGGAGAAGCCCTGGGCCCAGAGGTATTCGCCCTTGAGGGTGGGGGGCAGGAAGCGCTGCTTCTGCTCCTCGGTGCCGTGGACGAGGAGGGTGGGGCCGATCTGCATGAGGTGTGCGCCGCCGACCTCGGGGGCTTCGACGCGGGCGAGCTCCTGCTTGAGGATGAATTGCTCGATGGTGGAGAGGCCGGCGCCGCCGTACTCGGAGGGGAAGCTGGGGGCGGCCCAGCCGCGTGAGTTGAGGGCTTCCATCCACTCGTGGGCGGCGGCTTTGGCCTGGTCGGTGCCGTGCATCATGTCGAACTGCCAGCCGGCCTCGGGGTTGTCGTCCTCGGGGCCGCTGACCAGCTGGTCTTTGTAGTACTTCGGCAGGGAGGCCTCGATGAAGGCGCGGGCGTCGGCGCGGAAGGCAGCCTGCTCTGTGGTGTCGTTCCAGTCCATGGTGCGTGGCTCCTCGACAGGTAGCTGGTGAGGCGATGGTCCTTGTGTAGCTGTACGCCGTGGTAGGGGCGGGGTCAACTGTGTGGGAGGGTGCTGCCTCGACGCCGGCGGGCGACGGCCAGGTAGCTCCTCAGCGAGGAGCCGCCGGGATGTACGAGCGCGGACTCGATGCGGGCGGGTCTGATGTCGAGGCGCGTCACGAGACAGCCTCGAGTGACGGGACCCCGTGGTCCCGCGCGCGTGGGTCAGGTGGTGACTTCGAGTGCTAGCTCGACGCCGGGAACGTGACCGGGTCGCCGCCGGTGATCGCCGCCACGGCGTGGTTGGCGGAGCGGAGGGCGCCTTCGATGAAGCCCTGGAAGTCTGAGTACGCTTCGCCGCAGACGTGGACGTTGGGGGTGGTGGAGCCTTCGAGGGGGAAGGCGCGGAGGCGGGCGCGGACCTCGGTGGAGTCGATGCCGGGCTTCCAGCAGTAGGCGGCGCCGCCGAAGGCCTCGTGGGACCAGTCGTGGATGCCGAAGGAGCGCACGTCCGCGAGGGCGTCCTCGAGGCGTTCGGTAAGGACGTCGGCGGGGCCTCGGAGGAGGCGGGGGACCCAGCTGTGGTCGGCGCCAAAGAGGTCCGAGAACAGGTCCTCGAGGATGTCGTGCTCCGCGGGGGAGCAGGCGCGGAGGTGGGCGGCGATGACGCCGGCGAGGGTCTGGCCGGGCTCGCGGCCGCGGCGGACGAGCTCCTCGCCGAGGCGACCGAGGGCCTCGACGAGGCCTTCCTCGACGCGAGTGCGCTGGGCGTTGATCTTCGCGATGACGTCCGGGTTGGCCTCGACGAGGAGCTGGCGGACGAGGGAGCGGCGGAGCGCGTTGAGGCGCGGGTCGTCCTCGGAGGCGTCGCCGGCGACGTGGGTGACGGCGTTGAAGCCGGGGCCCTCCGGGAGGAGGGGACGCCAGAACTCGATGAAGGGGTGGTCGGTGTAGAGCATGACCATGCCCGCCTCGACGGGGCAGGCGCAGACGGCCTCGGGGTCGGCGGCGGCGGGGCAGTCGGGGCTCGGCCCGGGGTGGGTGAAGTAGTGGAGCTCGCGGGTGGGGACGAGCCAGGCGAGCGATTGCGCCTCGGCGTGGGGGCTCCACCACGGATGGTCGACGACGAGGAAGGCCTTGAGGAGCGGGAGCGGCAGCACCGACTCGACGTCGGCCTGCAGCTGCGGAGTGAACGCGGCGGCGAAGCGGCGCAGTGGGGCCTGTGGGAGGGCGAGTACGGCGTGCTCGACGTTGAGGGGCGGTGCGCCCTCGACAGCAACATCGAGCGTGCCGTCGGGGCGGCCGGCGAGCCGACGGACGGCGGCGCCGAGCTCGAGCTTCACGCTGGGGAGGGCGGTGAGCTTCGCGAGGAGGCGGTCGACGAGGGTCTCGACGCCGTTGCCGCTGCTGGGGGCAAAGGTCATGAGGCGGGCGCCGGCGGTGGACGCCTGGCGGAGCCAGAAGATGCCCCACTCGGCGGCGTTCGGGTTGTGCTCGATGAAGTGGTAGAAGGTGCCGGTGTCGCGGATGCGGGCGAGCGCGCCGGGGGAGATGGTCTCGGCGAGGGCGTTCCAGAGGCCGAGGTCGTGGAGCAGCGGACCGTTGGGGTCGGCGTGGAGGCGGCCCTCGCGGCGGAGGGTGTCGAGGTAGGCCTGGACGGCCTCGTAGTCGGGGTTGTCGAACGCGGCGTCGATGCGGGCGCGAAGGACGGCGAACTCGGCGGGACCTCGGCGACCGGCGTCGTCGCCGGTGGCGGCGGCGAGTGCGACGGAGACCTCGGACTCGTCGGGGGCGCCGTAGAACATGCGGAGCACGGCCCACATCAGCAGGTGCGAGGAGCGCTCGAAGCTCGCCTCAACATCGGTCTGGTCGTACTGCGTGGGTGAGACAGGCGCGGTGGTGGGGGAGAAGGGGACGAACTCGATCTCGAGGTGCTGCGCGAGGCGGAGGAGCTCCTGCTGGAGCTCGGGCTCGAAGCGCATGGGGCCGAACTCCGCGACAAAGGCGTCGCCGTCGCGGGCGGGGAGGTGGACGGTCTCGATGCGTCCGCCCCAGCGGTCGCCTTGTTCGAGGACGGTGACGGAGCAGCCGGCGAGGCCGAGGCGGTAGGCGGCGTAGAGGCCGCCGATGCCGCCCCCGACGACGGCGACGCGGGTTGGGGTGGCGGGCGGTGTCCGATCCTCGGAGGTCACGAGGGGTGTATAGACGTGCGGGGGCGACGGGTCAACGGGGTGGGTTGACTCCATGGACCAAGCGCGGCGGCTGGCGATTGTGTTCCTCGAACGGGTGTGGTAACCCCTACGCGAAATCGGGAAGCGGAGGTGCATCGTGGTCGCGACAGAGCCGTACAAGGTGGTAGGTACCCGGCCGGTGCGTCCGGACGGGGTGGACAAGGTGACGGGCCGCGCGATGTACGGCGCGGACGTGAAGATGCCAGGGCTGCTGTACGCGCGGGTGAAGCGGAGCCCGCACGCGCACGCGGTAATCAAGCGGATTGACACCTCGAAGGCGGAGGCGCTGCCGGGGGTGAAGGCGGTGGTGACGCGGGCGGACTTCCGGACGGCGCCGGAGGGGCTGGTCGACCTCGGCGAGGGGACGGGCAACCTCAAGTACATGCTCGACAACGTGTGCGCGAGCGACAAGGCGCTGTATCGCGGGCACGCGGTGGCGGCGGTGGCGGCGACGGACCTGCACATCGCGGAGGACGCGCTCGACCTGATCGAGGTGGAGTACGAGGTGCTGCCGCCGGTGCTGAACGTGCGCGACGCGATGACGGAGAGCGCGCCGATCCTGCACGACGACCTGCGTACGGCGGAGATGATCAGCCTGTTCGAGCCGCCCACCCCAGGGGCGGGTCAGGCGACGAACGTCGCGAGCCACATGCGGCTGGCGCAGGGCGACATGGTGGCGGGGTTCGCGGAGGCGGACATCGTGCTCGAGCGGGAGTTCGAGACCTCGATGGCGCACCAGGGGTACATCGAGCCGCACAACGCGACGGTGCTGTGGAACAAGGACGACGACATCACGGTATGGACGAGCACGCAGGGGCCGTTCTCGGTGCGGTCGGCACTGGCGGGGCTGCTCGACCACCCGGTGTCGAAGATCCGGGTGATGCCGGTGGAGATTGGCGGCGGGTTCGGTGGGAAGATCCCCGTGTACCTCGAGCCGTTCGCGGCGCTGCTGTCGAAGAAGTCGGGCGCGCCGGTGAAGATGTGGATGACGCGCGAGGAGGTGCTCGAGGCAACGGGGCCGACCTCGGGGACGTACATGCGGGCGAAGCTGGGCGCGAAGCGTGACGGCACGATCACGGCGGCGGAGGTGTACCTGGCGTTCGAGGCGGGTGCGTACCCGGGGTCGCCGGTGGGCGCGGGCGTGATGTGCGCGGTGGCGCCGTACACGATCCCGAACGTGCAGGTGGACGGGTTCGACGTGGTGGTGAACCGGCCGAAGGTGGCAGCGTACCGCGGGCCGGGCGCGCCGCAGGCGGAGTTCGCGGTGGAGTCGGTCGTCGACGAGATCGCCGAAGAGCTGGGGATGGACCCGATCGACCTGCGGATGAAGAACGCGGCCGTCGAGGGGACGCGTCGCGCGGATGGGGTCGTCTTCGGACGCATCGGCAACGTGGAGGTACTGCAGGCGATCAAGGACAGCCCGCACTACCGAAGCGAGCTGGAGGGTGAGAACCGGGGTCGCGGCGTGGCGATCGGGTTCTGGTTCAACGTAGGCTTCGAGTCGGCGGCGTACGCCTCGGTGAACACGGACGGGACGGTGGCGTTGACGACGGGGTCACCGGACATCGGAGGGACGCGGGCGGCGCACGCGATGCAACTCGCGGAAGCCCTCGGCATTCCGTACGAGGACGTGAAGCCGCACGTGGTGGACACGGACTCGATCGGATACACGAACGTGACAGGCGGCAGCCGAACGGCGTTCGCCGGCGGCTGGGCCGCGTACGAGGCAGCGATGGACATCGCGCGGCAACTGGAGGCGCGGGCGGCGCACATCTGGGAAGTGGACGCCGGCAGCGTGCGGTACGAGGACGGGAAGCTGTCCGGGCCAGAGGGCCGGACGATGACGTTCAAGGAGATTGCCGCGCAGCTGCCGCACACCGGCGGCATGGTCCAGGGTCGTGCGAGCGTGAACCCGACGGAGGTTGGGCCCTCGTTCGCGGGGCACATCTGCGACGTAGAGGTCGACCCGGACACGGGGAAGGTGGAGATCCTGCGCTACACGGCGGTGCAGGACGTAGGGCAGGCGGTGCACCCCTCGTACGTCGAAGGGCAGATGCAGGGCGGGGCCTCGCAGGGCATCGGGATGGCGCTGAACGAAGAGTACTTCTACGACGAGAACGGCGTGATGCGGAACTCGAGCCTGCTCGACTACCGGATGCCGACGGCACTGGACCTGCCGATGATCGACACGATCCTCGTGCAGGTGCCGAGCGAGGGGCACCCGTACGGTCTGCGCGGGGTGGGCGAGGTGCCGATCGTGCCGCCGATGGCGACCGTGTCGAACGCGATCTACCACGCGACGGGGCTGCGGATGCGGAAGCTTCCCGCCTCGCCACGGGTGTTGCTGGACGAGCTGCTGGGGCCGGAGGCGTAAGGCGAGCAGACGGGACGACGGTCCTCAACGGGCCCGGGGCAATGCCTCGGGCCCGTTCCTGTGGCGGGTGACGGCGTAGAGCAGCGCCGCGCCGACCAACGCGACCACGATGGCGCTCAACTGGGCCTGCTTGAGGCCGAGCAGGGTGACGGTGTTGTCGCGCCAGAAGAAGACGATGAACTGGGTGATGCTGTAACCGACCAGGTAGAGCGCGAAGATCGCTCCAGGCACGGTCTTGCGGCGGAGCAAGACGACGAGGAAGCCCAGCAGGAGCAGGTTGGCGAGGATGGCATACGCCGCGGCGGGATGGTAGGGGACGCCGAGCTCCGGGACGAAGGCGCGTTCGTGGACGTAGCGCGTGGCCCAGGGGACGGTGGTCTCGTAACCGATGACGTCGCCATTGATGACGTTCCCGAGGCGGCCAAAGGGCTGGCCGACGAGTGCGGCCACCGCCATGGCATCGAGGAGGGGCCAGACGGAGATGTGGCGCCAGCGAGCGAAGGCGATGGTGACCGCGGCGACGGCGATGATGGCGCCGAAGAAGGCCATGCCGCCCTCCCACACGGCGAACACCTCGGCGGGATGGTCCAGGTAGTAGCCGGGGCGGTTCTGAGCCACGTAGTAGAGGCGGCCACCGAGGAGGCCGGCGGGGATGGCGAGCACCGCGAGGTCCCAGAGCTCATCGACGCGGGCGCCGAGGCGCGGGGCGAGGCGGCGCAGGACGAGCACGGCGGCGAGGATGCCGGCGACGTACATGAGGCCGTACCAGCGCACGGAGAGCGGGCCGAGCGTGAAGGCCACGGGGTCGATGGAGATGGTGATTGCCAGAAGGTCGAGAGCCATTGGCGCGGTCCGATCGTTGAAGCGGGCGAGCGTGGCCGAGGCCCGGACGTGGTCCGCCCGAGCCTCGGCCAGCCGTCGGCGCTAGGGCGCGACCACCTTCAACCAGAGCGTAAGCGCTCTCGCGTCGTCCGGCGTGAGGGACGCGGTCTTCGACCACGCCGGCATTGCGGTGCCGGAGCGACCGTTGAGAATCGTGTCCTCGTAGACGGCGTTGTCCCTGGTGAGTTTCTTCGGCGTCAACTCGGGGCCGACTCCACCCTGACGCTTCGCGCCGTGGCAGGCCGAGCAGTTGGCCTGGAAGAACTCAGCGACCGGCTGACCTTTGACTTTGCCCTCGGCGGCTGCAGCGGCCTCAGCGCTCGTGACGGTGGTGGTCGCGGCGGCGTCGCCACCCGACTCCTCGTCCGACCCACTGGAGCATGCGGCTGCGATGAGTGTGAGGAGGGCGAGACTCAGCGCGAGCAGCGATGCGCGCGTCGTTGAAGCACTCATGGTGCTGTTCCTTTCGCTCAAGGTGTGGAACGAGATCAGGGCGCCGCGCCGCCCTCGTGCCGTCGTTCCAAGGCGGCTCGCGAGGTCGTGCCTCGAGGGCTGGGACCAGAACGGAGCGGCAAGTGCTCGCGGCGCCGGCGACTACGCCTTCGGCGGCGGGTCAGGGGCGGAGGTGAGCCAGGAAACGAGCGACCGATCGGGGCAGGTGGACGCGGCGATCCACGGGGATGAGAGCGGGGGCGCGACCGGAGGTTCGGGTACCAGCATGGACACCGAGAGCAGCGTCTGGTCGAACGTGAACACGACATCCTGGCGCGCGGCGGCAGCGGCTGTGTCGTCCTCGATGGCCGCGCCGGAAGCTTCGCCGGAGGGGGCAGGCACGATGCCATCGGGGTGCAGCTCGCAGAGGTGGAAGACCGGCGCGGCCGCAGGCGCGGGGCCTGGCGCTTGCTCCCACGGGTGTGTGTGCGGGACCGGCACGCCACCGGCGTAGATGTGGCCGTGCGACGCAGACCAGCCGGCGAGCCCGGGCGACAGCGGGGTGAGGATGGGGAGGAAGAGCGAGGCCACGGCCGCGAACGCGAGCAAGCGCGCGACCGGAGCGTTTGTGAACCGTGTAACGAACCCGTACACGACCGCAGTATGGGCGGGCGGACGGCGGCGTTCAACGGGGCGGCCGCCCCTGGAACGCAGGAGGCCGTGCGTCACGCCGAGGCGGCGATGTGCGAAACGGATTCACCGCGCTTCCTGCTCGGAGGCAGCGAGCGCGCGCGGGAGGCACCGAGACCGTCGTTCGTCAGAGCGGGTCGTCGCCCGCCGCTGCGCGGAGGCCCGCTACGTCTTGGATCTGAATGGTGTTGCGAGAGAGGGAGAGGAGCCCGCGGTCTCGGAAGTCGCCGAGCGCCCGGGTCACGGTCTCGCGGTGGGTGCCGACCGTCTCGGCGAGTTCCTGGTGGGTCATCGACAGACGGTCGCCGCGCTGCTCCCAGGCGCGGACGAGGGCGGCGGCGACTCGGGACGGGACATCGCGGAGGGTGCTCTCCTCGAGGCGCGCTTCGAGGTCGACGAGGCGTCCGGCGAGGATCTGGACGAGGCGGATGCCGATGACCGGATAGGCGGCGATGAGGCCCTCGATGTCGCTGGGGCTCATGACGCAGATCGTTGAGTCCTCGGTGGCCTCGGCGTAGCCGCCGAGCATGCGGTTGCCGGTGAAGGACATATTGCCGAAGGCAGTGCCAGGGAGGACGGTGCCGATGGTGAGCTTGCGGCCGTCGGCGGCGAGCCGGTAGATCTGAATGCGACCCTGTTTCAGCAAAAACAGCGCCTCTGACGCGATACCGGGCTCATAGACGGTGCGGCCGGCGGGACAGGTGGTCATGACGGTCATCTGGTCGACCTGGCGCATTTGCTCCTCGGAGAGGTCGCGGAAGAGGTCGGAGGCGCTGAGGAGTCCGAGCTTGCTTTCGAGCGAGCGGGCGGGCCGGGGAGCGGCGGCCGGCGGGGGTTCACGGCGAAACAGCTTCATGCCGGGCCCCCGGCCAGACGGATGGCCGCCTCGAGGTCGGCGAGCCTCGGGTTGCCGAGGGAGACGACGCGGCCGTTGAGGATGTAGGTGGGCACCGCCGCGACGAGGTGGCGGTGTGCTCCCTGGTCGCCGCGGGCGTACACGAGCGTCACCGTCACCTCCGGGTGCTCCGCTTCCACCTGGCGGGCGAGGGCGGCGGCCCGCTGGCAGGTGGCGCAGCCTTCGTCCACGTAGACCTCGAGCTCAATGGTATCCATCGGCGGTCAGACCCGGCTTGGCAGCTGGAAGGTGCGGTCGAGGAAGGGGATGCGGGCGAGGCGGCTCATGTGGAGTCCGAAGACCACGAGCAGCAATCCTCCGGCGCGGGTGAAGGTATCGAGGTGCGGCCCGATGGCAGAGCCGGCGAGTCCGGAGAGGGCGCCGAGAATGGTGAAGACGAGGGCGAAGCCCGCGACGAAGACGGCGGCATGCCGCAGCATGTGCCGCCTCTGCGCCGCAGTCTCCTCACCGGGGCGGACGACCTCGCCGGTGAGGGTGGCGAGGTACACGGGGACGAGCGGGAGCACGCAGGGGGAGAGGAAGGAGAGCATGCCGCCGAGGAAGGCGACGCCGAAGCCGAGCCAGCCCCCGAGGCCGGCGACCGCGCGCTGCTCGGCATCAGCCGCCTGGCCGAAGGCGAAGCCGTAGGCGAGGAAGTATTCGTTGAGGCGGGCGAATTGCCCGGTGAGAAGGGCGATGCCGACGAGGATGAACAGGACGCCTCCGGCCACCGTGAGCCAGGGCAGGTACGGCTGCGCCTGACGCAGGCGAGGCATGAGGGAACCGAACGCGGCTCCGATGGCAAGGAACCACCCCCCGAGCCCGAGTGCGTAGGCGAGCAACAGCACCGCGCCCTGCGCCGCCGTGCCAGAGGTGGCGGCCAGAGTGAGGATGCCCGCGAGGATGGGGCCGATGCAGGGCGACCATGCGACTGCGAACGTGGCCCCGACCGCGGCAGAGCGGGGGTAGCCGCCGAGCGCGGACCGCCAGGCCGGACGCTGACCGAGCGCGGGGTCCGTCATGAGGCCTGTTGCAGCGCGGCCTCGATGGCACCGGAGAACTGGGCGGCGGAGGGCTGATAGAAGAAGCGCGTCACCTCGCGGCCTGCGCCATCGAGGAGGACGAACGTGGGGGTGCCTCGTACCGCGTACTTCGACGATGCGCCGCGGTCGCGGTTCGCCTCCTTTTCGACGAAGCGCATGCGGTCTCGGAACCCGGCGGCGGTCTGGTGCGCGAAGGGCTCCATCTGCGCGCAGAACTCGCAGGAGGTGCCAGAGAACCAGACGAGGGTGGGGCGGCCGTCGGGCGAGGGGGCGTCCGCGCTGGGGAGCGGGTCCGGAGAGTGATAGACGGTGTGGTGCGAGCCCGAGTAGCGGACGACGGCGCCGCCGGCGTTCGCCTCCGCGGCCTCCTGCGTCGCAGCGCTGGCGGCTCCGCCGCCGCCTTCATCGGAGGAGCCACCGAGCGCGTACACGCCGAGCGCGATGACGAGGGCGGCGACAGCGGCCAGCGGGAGCCAGCGGCGCACGAGCGGGCTCCCAGTTGACCTTCGTTTCTGCTGCTGCTTTGCCTGGCGGCGTCGCTCGCTGGGTGTCACCCTGCACCTCCCGTGGCGTATTTCGCTCGATGCTTCCCAACACAGGGCAGCACGCGGCGCGGGCCGCGGGCTGTGATCTGCGTCACGCAGGTCTCTTATCGGAAGCCTCAGCGGCGACGGGCGCCGCCGGTGAGCGCGAGCAGGAGTCCGGCCATCGCACCGAACGCGAACGTGTGTGACACAAATTGCAGCGGCCGGTCGGCGTCGGTGAACCAGTCGCGGCCGGCGGCGGGAGCGAGGACGTAGAAGTTGACGAGCCAGATGACAGCACCGTAGGCCATGGCCAGTGAGAGCGTGCCGTAGAGGGAGCCCCGAGCGGCGGGAACGACCTCGATGAGCGCGGCGAGCGCCACCCCGAGCATCATCGACACCATCATGTGGGTGACGAGGCCGAGGGGGATGGCGGCGGCGAGACCGATGTCTTCGGGCATCCTGCCGAGGGGCAGGGAGGCAATCATGCGCAGGGGCATCCAGAAGCCCATGCCGACGGCCGCGGACCACGTCATCGCGACCATGGCCATGGCCATCCCGGCTACGGCGCCGACGACGGCACCTCGGACTACGACTGTGCTGGACTGTCGGGTGGCGACTTCGCTGACAGCAGACACCGCGGGGCTCCTCTCTCCTCGTCCGTTGGTCTCCCGAAGCTAGGAGCCGCCAGCCGCGGCGACAGTGACGGCGGTCACCGGCAGCCGTGATCTCGCGGGCATGAGAGCGACTCAGTCGCCGGGCCGCAGCTCCCAGGTGCGGTAGAGGAGGGGCACCCGGATCGCGCCCGCGAGGTTCAGCCCGAGCACGATGAGGAGGACGCCGGCGACCTTCTGGATCGTCGCGAGGTTGTCCTGCACGAGGTAGCCGACGACGCCGACGGAGGCGCCGATGAGCACGAAGACGACGGAGAAGCCGAACACAAAGGCGGCGGCGTGGCGGAGCGTGGCGAGGCGCTGCCGGCGCCCGGCGTCCTCGGCGGCGGTGACGCCGGCGAGGTGGCCGAGGTAGACGGGGACGAGCGGGAGGCAGCAGGGGGAGATGAAGGCGATGATGCCAGCCAGGAAGGCGGTGGCGAAGCCGAGCGGACCGCTGAGGCCCAGCCCCTCGATGGAACCTTCGGCCTCGACGACGGTGCGAGCGCCGGGGGCGAAGTACTGGTTGAACACGGTGAAGCGGTCGATGAAGACGAGGATGCCGACGAGGATCACGAGGACGCCGGCGACGCCCTCGATGGCGGGCAGCAGGGGGCGGACGCGGCGTGTGGCCGCCATCAGCTCACCGACGCCGAGGCCGGCGAGGAGGAAGGGGAGGCCGAGGCCGGCCGACCAGGCCATGAGCAGCGTGGCGCCATGGAGGACGGTACCCGAGGAGGCGGCGAGGAGGAGGATCGCGCCGAGGATGGGGCCGATGCACGGCGTCCATGCGACGGCGAAGCCGGCGCCGACGACGAACGAGCGGCCGTAGCGAGCGGGCGCGGGCAGAGCAGTGGTACGGATCCTCATGTGCGGGGTGCCGGGGCTTCCATGACTCGCGGCCTCGCCTCCGCCTCGTGAGGGTCGCGCGGGCCGCCTACGGCGCTCGGTGATCACGGTCACCAACGGCTGCGCGGACGTCCGCTAGCGTCATACGCTACATAGCAGGCGCGCGCATGACACGCGCGCCATTGAGGGACCCTGAGCGCCGAGGACGAACGGAGTGACGTGGCCGTCGACGTGCGTCGCCTGCTGATCGTGATCGCCCTGGTCGCCGGGGGCGTGGCGGCGATGTGGGTGTTCGTCCTCGGGGACCCCGCGGACGAGGAGGCGGGCTTCACGGACGCGCAGATCGTGGAGGCGACGGCGGAGCCCTCGCGGGCGGTGCCGGTCGGGCTGCGGGACGGCGAGCAGGCGCCCGACTTCGAGATCTCGAGGATGGACGGGACGCGGGTCCGGCTGAGTGACTTTCGCGGACAGCCGGTGGTGATCAGCTTCTTCGCACTGTGGTGCGGGGGCTGCCTCGCGGAGATGCCCATACTCCAGTCCGCGCAGTCGGAGCGTGGCGTGGACCACTTCACGGTACTGGCGGTGAACGCGGGAGAGACACGGGAGCGGGCGCAGGAGTTCATCGACATCATCGACGCGCCATTCGTGTGGACGCTGGACTTCGACCTGACCGTGAGCGACGCCTACGGGGTGCACGGGCTGCCGCACACCGTGTTCATCGACGCGGAGGGTATCGTGCGCACGACGTACGCAGGGGCGACGAACCGCGTGCGCCTCGATACGTACCTTGACGCCGTGGTGCGCGGGACCGAGCCGGCGCCGCTTCCCAACGAGCTGCGGTTCGTGACGAGGATCCCGCGGGACCACGTGCTGGACGTGGACGTGCGCGACGCTTCGACGGTCGTGCTGTCCTCGCGGCGGCTGCGGTGCGATGTCGCCTACTGCGCGGATTCGGTCTCCGAGGCGCTGCTGGGTACGGCGGGCGTGCTTGCCGTGAGCGCGGCGGCCGGACGAACGGCAGACGAATCCTCGCTGGAGGTCCGGTTCGACTCGGAGACCGTGACGGCGGAGGCACTGGTGGAGGCCGTCGTAGCGCTCCTCGACGGACTGCCGGACCCGCTGTTCCGGGGCGTCCCGCTGGTGGTGCGGACGGGCAGCGGGGACGCGGACGCGGAGCGGGAGACGGAGTGACGGCGGCCGAGCGGCGCGGCGGGGAGATCGACGAGCACCCAGGGACCGACCAGCTGCGCCGACGGCTGTCGCGCGCGCTGGCCGGAGGCGCCGGGGCGCTGCTCCTCGTGCTGGCCGTGCTGGGGCTGGGGGGCGTGTCCAGCGGGGGTACGCCTACGGCGGCACCTCCGTTCGAGCTCGAGTTGCTGGAGGGGGGCCGCGTGACGAACGCGGACCTCGCGGGTCGGGTGGCGGTGATCAACGTGTGGGCATCGTGGTGCCCGCCGTGCCGGGAGGAAGCGCCGGCGTTGCGGCGGACGGCGGAGCGCTTTGCCTCGGAGCCGGTGGTGTTCCTCGGGGTGGTCCGCGACGATAGCGCGGAGGAAGCGCTGGCGTTCGCGCGGGAGTGGGGGCTGTCGTACGCGCACGCGATGGGGGATGAGGCCTTTCTGTCCGACTTCGGGGCGCGGGGCATCCCCATGACCTACGTCCTCGACGCGAACGGGGGCGTCCTGGTGCGGCATTACGGGCCGATCTCCGAATCGAAGCTCACGGCACTGATCGAGGACGCGCTGTCGCGTCCGGCCGGGGTCAACGGTCCCGTTGAGGACGCCTCGTGAGTGGGGTTGTGGAGTTCGTGCAGGTGCGGGGGGAGTACGTCTCCTTCTTTCTCGTGCTGGCGATGCTATGGGCCAGCGGCGGGACGATCGCCCGGCTGGTGGGGCTTCCTCGACGGGCGGTGGGGGACCTGACGTTCAACGGCGCGGTGGCCTTCGTGGCCGTGGGGCGGCTCGGCTACCTCGCGACCGAGGCGCCGCGATCACTCCTCGACCCGCTGGTGGTGATCCGGTTCCAGGCGGGCATTGAGCCGCTCGTGGGAGCGGCGGCGGTCGCAGCCGTGGCCGCCTGGCAGACACGAGGCCAGGATGCCGTCGCGCGGTGGGGGGTCGCGGGGGCGGCCTCGATCGGGCTGGCGGTGGCGACGGTGGGGTACGACGTCACGTGCGTGGTGCGTGACGCCTGCTACGGGGCGGCGGCTCCCGCGCCATTCGGGTTCGAGATGTCGGGGCTCAGTGAGCCGCGGATCGCGACGCCGCTGGTGGAGGCAACGTTGCTGATGGCGGCGGGGGCGGTGCTGCTGCGGATCGGAGGGCGGCTCACGGTGGCGACGGCAGCGCTGCTGCTGGGGACGCTGGCGCTCACGCGGGCAGCGCTGACTCCGGCGTCGGCACTGGGGGTGGAGGCGGTGGGCCTCGAAACGGTGGTGCTCGTCGTGGTGGGGATCCTGGCGGTGGGGTGGGCGATCGTCCTCGGCGGGCGCGGTACAGCGGCGGTGGATGGGTCGGCAGGGTAGCGGGACGGATGCGGGAGCCTGCTCGCGTGTAGGATAGGCGCGCTGTCCTGATGTGAGGTTCCGGTGCGTCTACGGAAGCCGCCACGTTCTGTCCCGAGGGTTGCAGGCGGGACGGCGTCCGCACCGAGCGCGCGTGGCCTGCTGCGGCGCTCGATCGAGCACCGCGTCCTGGCGGGAGCGCTGTCTACCGTGTTGGCGGCGGCCGTCATCGGGTCATGGGGCCTCGTTGGCGGATGGCTATCGAGGCCGGGGAACGCGGACGAGCTTTCGCCCACGGCGACGGCGACGCGGATGGCGACGGTCGACTATTCGGCTCTCGTCCGTCGTGCGAGCCTCGATCAGTGCGTCGCGATGACCAGCGCTATCGATGGATTGCAGGCAGTGCTCGATGGAGACCCCGACATCGAACGTTCGCTGGAGAACGTGGAGGACGTGATCGGAGCGTTCAGAAGCACGATCGCGGCGCTTTCCGCGGTCGATCCCCCACCGGACTTCGCGCAGGATCACATCGAGTACGTCCGGTTGATCGACCAAGTGGCGGTGCACCTGTCGAACCTCCTGGCGGGCGCTCGCAAGGCCACCGCGGGAACACTACAGGCAGAGGCCTTGAACGAGATGATCAAGGCCACGGTGGTGCTCGCGGGGACGATGGAGCAACACGGCAGGCTCGTATCCGAGGAGTTCTCGCAGATGGCCAATCCGGTATCGGCGGAGGAGTGCCGAGCGCTCACCCAGTAGGCGCCGAAGGCAGCGGCGGCCCCGGGAGGGCACGCGCGGGGTCTGCTACAACAGGGGTCAGGCCTCGGCGGGGGTCCCCGTCCGCGCCGGGGTGGGCCCGGCGGTGTCCGTGTCGAAGGCGGGGCGGCCGGGGCCGGGTTTTTGCGCGAGCAGCATGAGCAAGGAGCCGGCGCCGGCGATGACGGCGAGCAGGGTGAACCCGGTCTCGTAATTGCCCGAGCTGTCGTACATCAGGCCCGCGAAGACGGGGCCGATGAACATGCCGAGCATCACGATCAGCGACGAGAAGCCCATGATGGTGCCGTATGAAGCGCGGCCGAAGTACTCGGCGCGCATCGCGAGGATGACGGGGCCACGGACGCCCCAGGCGAGGCCATGGAGGACGGCGAAGCCGAGCACCATCCAGAGCGAGGTGGCGACGGCGAGCATGACGAGTGCGACGCCGTGTCCGACCATGCAGGCGGCGATGAGCCAGCGGGAGGACCAGCGGTCGCCCGCCCAGCCACCGGCGAGCTGGCCGATGATGGTCATGGCGGTGAGGAAGGCGATGAGTGTGGCGGCCTCGCCGCTAGAGTAGCCGAGGCTCTCTTTGACGTGTGCAACGAAGTGCACCATGACCGCGGAGACGACGAGCAGGGCGGCGGCGTGGGCGAGGGAGATGACCCAGAAGGCGCGCACGCGCAGGGCCTCGCGGAGAGTGAAGTTGACCTCGGGCTGGTGGGTGCCGTCGGCCTCGGCGGCGGCCTGTCGAGCGGCGAGCTGCTCATGGGTGTCACCATCGGGGAGGAGGCCATAGGGCTCGGGGCGGTGCCGGACGAGCTGCGCCATGGGGAGGCCGACGACGAGGATGATGACGGAGGAGAGGAGCGCCATGCCTCGCCAGCCGTATTCCTCGAGGATGAGCGCCACGAGCGGCTGGAGGAGGCCGCCGACGGCCGTGCCGATCAGCCCGATGCCCACGGCGAGGGTCCGGCGGCGGATGAACCAGTTCACGATCGAGGTGGTGACGGTGAGGAAGCCTCCAAGCGCGGCGCCGACGGCCATGATGACGAAGGTGATGTAGAACATCGGCAGGGAGTTGATCTGACTGAACGCGACGAAGCCGCCGGCAAAGATGAGGATGCCGACGCGCATGACGGCCCGCGGTCCGAAGCGATCCAAGAGCCAGCCCTGCAAGGGACCGAGGAGGCCATCCTCGACACGGGCGAGAGAGAAGGCGATGGCGAGACGTGTCTTGCTCCACCCGAAGTCGCGTTCGAGTTCGACGACGTAGAGCCCGAAGGAGTGGAACAGCAGCATGCCGACCAGCATCTGTGACGAGAAGCCGGCCGCGACGATGAGCCATCCGTAGAAGAAGCGGTGTCCAAGGAGGGTGATGGCGGGCCTCCGGCTGAGGGCACGGTGAGGGTGGGGTGGTCGAACGGGCGGATTGTACCTCGGAGTGCTGGTGGCGGCGTCGGGGGCGTCGCAGCGCCGCCTGCCAGGGGCCGTGCGAGGGAGGGGGAGCGGGACTATATTGCCGGCTATGACGTCGAGGTTCAGCCGCCCGGTCGTCTGTCCCGATCTGGTGGGGCGGGAGGCAGCGCTGGAGTGGCTGCGGCTGACGTACGCGGGGGCGGCGCGGCGGGGGTGCGTGGCGCTGGTCTCGGGGGAGGCGGGGATCGGGAAGACGCGGCTTGTCGCGGCGTTCCTCGATGAAGCGGTGGAGGCGGGCCGGTTCACGGCCCGAGCACGGTTCTTCTCCGATGATGCGGCGCTCCCGTTTTCAGGGATCGCGCGGCTGATCCTCGAGCTGGGGCACACAGAGCCGGAGAGGGGAGGGGTCGTCGGGCCGGTGGCCGACGAGCTGGCCCGAAACGCGCCGGAGCTGGCGCGTTTGCTCGGCGTGGGCCGCGGGGCGAGCACGGCGCCGGGGGTGGAGGATGCGGACCCGGCGCGCCGCCGACGCAACATCGAGCTCGTCGCGCTGCTGCTGGTGGCGAACCTGCCCGCGGGCGGGGCGGTGCTCGCGATCGACGACGTGCACTGGGCGGACTCGACGAGCCTCGAGACGCTGCTGCACTTCGCGCGAGCGATGCCCGGCGGGTGCCTGCTGGTGCTGACGTACCGCAACGACGAGCAGTCTGGGGCGTTGCGAGCGCTGCTCGCGGACCTCGACCGGGAGCGGGTCGCCACGGAGATCGAGCTTGGTCCGCTCAGCGCCGGGGAGGTGGAGCGGATGGTGCGCGCGACGGTGCAGCTGGATGCGGGCGGGCAACCGTCGCTGATGCGCCTCGTGCACACGCTCAGCGAGGGGAATCCGTTCCTGGTCGAGGAGATCCTGCGGACGGTGGTCGACGTCGCGGGGGCCGTGCAGCGTGTGCCGTCAGTCGACCTTGCTGCGCTGGACGTGCCGAGGAGCGTCGATGAACTCGTGCGCCGGCGAATGGAGTCTCTCGCGGATGATGACATCGAGATCGTGCGGCTCGCGGCGATCGCGGGGCAGCGTGTGGACCTGGCGCTGATGGCGGAGCTGACGGGGCACGATGAGGCGCGTCTGCTCGGAGCGATGCGACGTTGCATCGAAGCGCAGCTCGTGACTGAGGAGGCGTCGGGCGCGTTCGTCTTCCGGCACGCGCTGACGCGCGAGGCGATCCGATCGCGAGTGCTGCGGCGGGAGCGGCGGGCGATCAGCGCGCGGATCGCCCGCGCGCTGGAGCTCCGGATGTCGGGTGGCGGCGACGACGGTGTCGAGGAACTAGCGCAGCACTGGTACGAGGCGGAGGAGTGGGAGCAGGCGCACACACACGGTGTACGGGCGGGGCTGCGTGCTCTGGGGCTCGCGGCGCCGGAGGAAGCGCTCGCGCACTTCGAACGTGCGCTCGCGGCGGGCGAGCAGGCGGCGGTAGGCGACCTCTCGGCCGTGCGTCGTCTGCGAGGAACGGCGTTCGAGGGCCTGGGGGACTTCGAGGCCGCGCGGCGCGACTACGAGGCGGCAGTGGGCGATGGCGAGCGCGCGGGGAACACGCGCGAAACGTGGCGAGCGCTGCTGGACCTGGGTCTGCTCTGGGCGGCGCGGGACTACGGGCGGTCGGAGCCGTACTTCCGACGCGCGCTCGCGATCGCGCGTGAGACAGGGGACGCCGAGGCGATCGGCCACAGCCTGAACCGGTTGGCGAACTGGTTCTCGAACACCGGGGACGCCGGGAGCGCAGTACGGCTGCACGAGGAGGCGCTCGGAATCTTCCGCCGCAGGGGAGACCGGGCCGGCGAGGCGCAGACCCTCGACCTGCTCGGCATGGCGTGCACGCAGCAGATGGACTTCGTGGGTGCAGCAAGGCACTACCGGGAGGCGATCCCGCTGCTGGAGGAGGCGCGAGACCGCGAGACGCTGAGCTCGGCGCTCGCATCGATCCAGATCGGGAGCGGGACGCGCCAGAGCGACATGACGACCCCGGCGCTGACGCTCAGGGAGGGGAGCGACTACGGGCGTTACGCGCTGCGCATCGCGCGGGAAGCAGGGCGGCGGCCGTCGGAGGCCTACGCCCTGTGGCAACTGGCGTTCTCGCTCGGGCCGCAGGGGTTGTACGACGAGGCGCTGGCAGGGGCGGAAGGGGCGCTTCGGATCGCGCAGGAGATCGGCCACACGCAGTGGGAGATCGCGGCACGTTGCGTCCGCGGAGCGCTGATGACGGACCTCCTCGCGTTCGAGCGCGCTCGGAGATCACTCGAACGGGCAGCGGAGCAGGCGGCGGCGATGTCCTCGGGACTGTGGCTGGCGCAGGCGCAGGCGTTGCTCATCGACGCGCTGGTGGCGAGCGGGGAGCGCGAGGCCGCGGTCCGCCTGTTCGAGGCGACCAAGACGGCGGAGCCGGGTGCATTCGGCACGCGTCAGTGTTTCGCGTCCGGTGTGGAGGCGTTGCTGGCGGTCGGAGCGGTCGGACGCGCCTCGGCCATGCTCGACGCGCTGGAGGCGGCGACGAGCCCAGCGGGGGCCCTGGTGGCATTGCGTCTGGCGTATCTGCGTGGCCGGATCCTGGCCGCATCGGGTGACGAGACGGCTGCCGTGGGGGAGCTCGAGGCCGCGGCGGCAGCGGCGCGCGTGCAGGGTGACCGTTCGTACGAGTGGCGCCTCGAGTGCGAGCTGGCGGGGACGCGTGCGGCGGCGGGTGACCCGGAGGGGGCGCGCGCCGCGGGCCGACGGGCGGCAGCCGCGATCGACGAGGTCGCGGCGAAGGTCGGAGACCCGGAGTTGCAGGCGGGGTTCCTGCGAGGCGCGTACGCGCGTCTTCCAGCTTCGGTGCGACCGAACCGGGCACGTGACGGGTCGGGGCCGCTCACCTCGCGGGAGAGTGAGATTGCGGAACTGATCGCGGCGGGGCTGACCAACCGCGCCATCGCGGAGCGCCTGGTCCTGAGCCCCCGGACGGTGGAGTCGCACATCGCACACGCGATGGGGAAGCTCGGGTTCAGCGCGCGGGCGCAGCTGGCAGGGTGGGTCGTCGAGCGGCGCGGGGCCCAGGCGTCGCGGCGGAGCGGAACGGGCGACGGCGGGGAAGATCAGTAGCAGCCGCGCCCGATCTCAGTAATCCGACGGATAGGAAGCTCCTTCACGGGCGGCGAGAGTGGACAGCGGCAGGGACGCGGATCGAGACGCAGTCCCACTGCCAGCACTCGGGCACTCGCGAAGGAGCGACAACAGTGACGACGACATCGACGCCGGCCATCGACGAGGACCGGCTGAACGGGCTGATCGGACAGGTAGTCAACGACTTCGGAGCAACGATCTCCTCAGCGCTGGTCACGATGGGAGACCGGCTGGGGCTGTACCAAACGCTGCGGAACGTGGGCCCCGTCACGGCCGAGGGTTTCGCCTCGAAGACGGGGCTGAGTGGGCGGTATCTCCGGCACTGGCTGCTGAACCAGGCGGCCTCCGGATACATCAGCTACGAGCCGTCGACGGGCGCGTACTCGCTCTCGCCCGAGCAGGCGCTGGTGTTCGCGGATGACGACAGCCCGGCAGCGATGGTGGGTGGGTTCACGCTGATGACGGCGGTTGTGCGAGACGAGCCGCGAATCACCGAGGCTATGCGCCGGGGACAGGGGCTCCTGTGGCGGGAGCACGACGCGGGGCTGTTCACGGGCACGGCACGGTTCTTCAAGCCGGGGTACGTCGCGAACATCGAGCGGCACTGGCTGCCCGCGTTGGAGGACATCGAGCCGGTGCTGCGAACGGGGGGGACGGTCGCGGACATCGGGTGCGGGTATGGGGCCTCGACGATCCTGATGGCACAGGCGTACCCGGCGTCGCGGTTCTTCGGGTTCGACACGCACGCGGAGTCGATCGAATCGGCGCGGCAGGCGGCGGCCGACGCGGGAGTGGACGACCGAGTCACGTTCGAGGTGGCAGGTGGCCGGGACTTTCCGGGGAGCGGGTACGACCTCGTCACGTACTTCGACTGCCTGCACGACATGGGGGACCCGGGAGGGGCGGCGAAGCACGCGCTGGCGGCGCTGGCGCCCGGGGGTTCGGTCATGCTGGTGGAGCCGATGGCGGGCGCCACGGTGGAGGAGAACCTGAATCCAGTGGGCCGGCTGTTTGCGGCGGCATCCGTGCTGGTATGCACGCCACATGCGATCGCGGAAGGCGGCGAGCCCCTGGGCACGGTCGCGACCGACGCCGAGCTGCGGGCGGTGTTCGAGTCGGCCGGGTTCAGGAGCTTCGAGCGGGTCGCCGAGTCAGCGACGAACCGGGTCTTCCAGGCTCGACGCTGAGGGACAGCAGATGGTGAGCGCCCGGGATGGAGTACTCCATCCCGGGCGCTTCCCGTATCAGATCAGTCGCGCAGCGCCTCGAGAACGGCCTGGTGGACCTCGGGCATCGCCAGGAGGTCGCCGTGAGGGCCGGCGACCGAGATTTCGCGAGCATCACTGTAGAGACGACCGAGGTCGGGGTTGCCTTCCTCGTTGACGAGCGTGGTGTATGTGACGTCTCCGGGCGTCCGGTCACCGCCGTTGAGGTCGTTGAGGAATTCGCTGAAGGGGCACATCTGGCCTCCAGTGTCGGCGGGGAGGAGGCATGCGGAGAGGTCGCCGAACTGGGGGGTGTCGATGGAGACGTAGCGGCTCACCTCGGCGGTGCCGCCGAGGAAGCGGATGTAGTGCCGGAGGGAGAGGCCGCCCATCGAGAAACCAACGACGTCCACGGACTCGACGTCGGTCAGCGCCTCGATCTCCGCGACGAAGGAGCGCAGGTACTCGGCGTTGGCGCGGTTGTCATCGCCGGGGAGGATGGCGATGAAGGCATGGAAGCCATTGGCGTCGAGGAAGCGCTTGAGCGGCAGCATCTCGCGGGGACTGCCGAGCCAGCCGTGCACGAGTATGACGGGGCGGCGGCCATCCGCGGCGGCGGTGGGGGCGGGGGTGGAGGCGCCCGGCGTGGCAGCCGGTGCGCCAGCAGAGGGGTCGCCCGCCACGCCGGGGGCGTCCTCGCCGCAGGACGCGGCAAGCACGCTGATGGCCAGTAGCGCGGTGAGGGCGAACCGGAGCACGCATCGAGGGTACTGCGCCGGCGCGGGCAGTGCCGATGGGCAGCCAGCGGTGTCAGCGGGGGGGCGGGTCTGACCTCGGGGCGAGGGTGAGGTTCCAGCCGGGGACCTGGACGCGGGCGGCGAGCTTCGCTCCGTTGTCGAAGCGCACCTGGGCAACGCCGCAGCCGACGCAGCCGAGGACATCCCAGTTGGTGCCGCCCGGCCAATGCCCGAGAACACGACCCACGGCGGTGCCGATGGTGCGCATGAGATCGGGAGGGACGTCAGTCATGTGGTGTTCGTGTTCGGCCATCGTTGCCTCGTTTCGTCGGGTGCTGTCGCCCGGTGATTATGGGGGACTAGGGCCGCATGGCGCTTCGCGCCGCCGTTCGTCGCCGCGGGCGGATTGCGGGGGACGTCCGCCGGCCAGGTGTGCGCTGTGCAAGCGATCCGACATGCGCGAGCGGCTTCGTTACGCGCTTCGCAAGTCGTCAGGGGCAAGACTCGGGACGGTGACGGGAGAGAGGAGCGCACGGATGGAAACGTTGATTGCCGGAGTCGGAGCCGCGGCGGTCCTTGCAGCGGCGGAGCTGGTGATCCGCGCTCGACGCTTCGAGGCGATACTCCCGAGACTGCGAACCCAGGCGCGACGCCCCCGTGCGGCTTCGCGTGCAGCCGCGAACGGCACGGCGAGGGGACTGCGGGCGAGCCGGCAGAGCGGCTGACGGCGGGAGCAGGGCGGTATCGCGCGGCCGGGGTCCGAGGCCGGCGTCTCAGACGATTCAAGGGACGAGCGCGGCCCATCGCTGGGCGAGGCCTGCCGGGGGGATCGGCGGCAGCGGGTCGTATCGAACACCAGCTTCAGCGGCGAGCCGCGCGGCGGTGCGCTCCGCTTCGTCCCAGCGGGAGGCGCAGACCTCGCGCCAGTGTGCGGAGCCGTGACGTGCGACCCATGCCTCGTAGTCCGCGAGCCAGCGGTACGCCTGCGCGAGCCGACCGGGTGCCGGCTCTTCCTCGGGACCCTGAAGCGCCGCCCTCGGATCCGGAAACGCACCGCCCAATCGGGCGCCGGGACGCGCATGGGGAAGGCGGCCAGTACGCGGGAGGCTGATGGCGCCTGAGGCGTCGACGAGGAGCAGTCCGCCGCTCCAGAGCAGCACGGCAAGCCGACCGACCTCGTGCCAGTAGTAGCGGTTGTGTTCACCGGTGTCCCAGTGACCGCGGTGCAAGCCGTACCTGGTCAAGAGGTTCCCATCCGGGTGGCGGATGTCCTGCCCCCACAGCCAGCACTGCGCGTCCATTAGCTGGGAGCCGGTGAGTTCATTCGCCACCACGGCGTGACTCCTCCTGCACATGGATGGCACCGCGCACCGCGCCGTGCAGTGTAGGGTCAGTACGCGCGCGCTGGCGAGGGAACGTGGTGGCGACGTCCGGCGTCGAAGCGGATGCCCGGGCCCCTCGGGAGCCCGGGCATCCGCTTCTGGTTGGGCGGGAACGTCCGACGCGGCTAGACGCGCTTTGTCATGGCGCGGCCGACTCCCGTGGCAGCGATGGCGATTCCCACACCGATGATCGCGAGTATGCCAGCAGGAGTGCGCGCGATCAGACCCGCGTTGCCGGTGCGCGGCGGCACGGGCTGCGCAGGCTGGGGTTGCGCAGGCTGAGGCTGCGCGGCCTTCGGCGCTTCGGCGGCCTGCGCTCCACTGTTTTCTGAGTGTGCTCCGCCTTCGCCGTGGACGAGAGCTTCAATCGCTGTCATGGCGTCCTGGGAAGAGACGCGCTTGTCGCGCCACTCGTGCACGAAATGGTCGATCTCCTCGAGGAGGCCGGCGCGCTGGGCCGCGGGTACTTCGTGGACGAGGTGGTCGATCTCAGCCATCGCCTCGTCAGCGGGGAGCGTGCCCTCGTCCCATTCGTGGACGACGTGGTCAATGGACTGAATCGCCGCCGCCGCCTCGTCATCGTCATGATGTGCTCCGCCCTCGCCGTGGACGAGGGCTTCGATCGCGGTCATCGCGTCTTCTGATGAGACGCGCCCGTCACGCCATTCGTGCACGAAGTGGTCGATCTCCTCGAGGAGGCCGGCGCGCTGGGCCGCGGGTACTTCGTGGACGAGGTGGTCGATCTCGGCCATCGCTTCGTCAGCGGGGAGCGTGCCCTCGTCCCATTCGTGGACGACGTGGTCGATGGACTGGATCGCCGCTTCCTGAGCGGACACGGGGCCACCTGGTGCCAGCCCGAGCAACGCTACCACTGCCGCCGCGACCAGGAGTTGTCGCCTCAAGTCTCTTGCCTCCAATACGCCTCTTGGCGCCGGGTGTTCAGCGGCCCGACGCGTCCGCAACCTCCTTATAAGTGAGTCTTGGTCTCAGTTCAAGGGGATGAGATGCCGTATCACCCGCGGGAAACGACCTCGTCAGCGGAGGTGAGCGACGAGGCTGCGCATGTTGAACCGGATGAGGTCGAGGTAGGTGGGGGCATCCTCGGTGAAGGCGTCGGTCATCAGGACGCCGACGGTGATGCCCTGGTCGCGCGCGAGCTGGTCAAGGATCGACGACTCGTACTGGGGTTCTCGGAAGACCGCCGGGACGCCGGCCTGCTCCACGCGGTCGTAGAGGGACGCCAGGGCGGCAACGGAGGTCTCGCCTTCCCCATCGGATGGGAGGATGGAGCCGAGGACCTCGAACCCGAAACGCGCGGCCAGGTAGCCGTACGCGTCGTGCTGGACGACCAGGACGCGGCGAGCGGGCGGGATGGTCTGGATGGCGGCTTCCATCTCCGCGTCGAGGGCGCGGACCTGGGCGGCGTACCGTTCGCCGTTCGCGCGATAGAGGTCTTCGCCTTCCGGGTCGACCGACGCGAGGCCGGTGGCGATGACGGGGATCAGCTCGATCACGCGTTGAGGATCGAGCCAGAAGTGGGGATCTCCGCCCCGGTAGTCGTGGGTGTGGTCGCCGTGATCGACGACCAGGTCGCGGATGATGACATCGATGGAGTCGGTGACGACGAGGGTCGGAAGGGCGGCTTCGCGCGCGGCGCGGCGCCAGGCCGTCCGCTCCGCGAACGCCTCGAAGTGGCCGCCCACGGTGATGAGGTAGTCCGCCTCGACGAGACGCACAAGATCCTGCGGCGTGACCTCGTAGTCGTGGGGGTTGCTGCCGGGAGGGGTGACGGACCAGACCTCGATGCGTCCTCGGCCGATGTTCTGGACGATGTCGGCGAGCACGGCGAATGAGACTGCGACCAGCTTTTGGTCGCCACCGTGAGTCGATGACCCGGCGTCCTGAGCGGCGGCCGGCTGACCGGCGGACGGAGCATCGGAGGCGGGTGAGGCAGGGCCGGACGAGGCGCCGCCAGAGCCACACGCAGCGAGGACGGACGCGACGCAGAGCATCGCGCAGACGGCACCCCACTGAAGCAGCCGCCGGACCAACATCTCGCTCCCCCTCGGCGCCAATGATACCGAGTATCGACTTTTTCGGACAAGCGGCGACGCCGGGAGCGACGGCCCGGGAGCCAGGCGGGTCGACCGGGAGCAGGAGGTCAGCGGGCGAGATCGATGGGGCGCGGCAGCCGCAGGGCCACGGCAAAGAGGAGGAGGGACGCGGCGAACGTGCCCATGAACATGAGCAGGGCCCAGTCGTAGCTGCCGGTGGCGTCGTAGATGGCGCCGGCCAGCGTCGGACTCAGGATCTGACCGAGGGTCTCCACGACGGCGACGGCTCCGAGGATGGTCGCGAAGTGGCTCAACCCGAAGGCGCGTGTGAGGAGGAGCGCCTCCATCATCGGACCGCCGGCGGTGCCGACGACCCAGAGGGTCAGAAAGAGCCCGATTGCTGCCGGGCTGGTGCTGATGGTGAGTGTGGCCATGGCTCCCGCCAGGCAACCTGCCAGCGCCAGCGCCGCGTACTCGAAACGGGGGATGCGGTCGGCGGCGAGTCCGACGAGCATCCTCGTCGCGATGCTGAGGCCGGCGGTGACCGAGACGATGGTGGCGGCGGTCCGGCGGGAGATGCCGTTGGCCTCGTAGAAGGGAACCTGGTGCACCAACCAGCCGAAGAGGCCGAAGAAGAAGAGCATCAGCGCGAGCGAGAGCGTCCAGAAGAGGGGTGAGCGGAGCGCCTCTCGGAGGGTGACGCCTGACAGGGGCTCCTCGGGAAGGCCTCCTGGCGCCGAGGCGCCGCCGGTGTCGACATCGTACCGACCGACGGGCGCGTTGCGGACGACGAACAGGCCGATGGACGTGAAGACGACGGCGACAGCGACACCGGACCACAGGAGCGCGCCTCGCCAGCCGGCTAGGTCGATCAACGCCCCCATGACGGGGAGCACGAGGAAGCCGCCGAGGGAGAAGCCGGTGCCCAAGATACTAACGGCGATGCCACGACGGCGGTCGAACCAGCGTGAGATGAGCGCCATGAACGGGATGAAGAACATCAACGTGCGCGCGACGGCGTTGAGCGTGGAGTAGCAGTACCACTGCCAGAGCTCCTGCGTGGTCGCCAGAAGCAGATAGGTCGCAGCCGTCGCGACACCGCCGACGATGATGGCGGACCGCGCCCCGCGCTGATCCACCCACCGCCCGACGAGGGGGCCGCAGAGGCCGCTGACGAGCAGCGAGACGGAGAACGCGAAGGAGACCTCCGAGCGGGACCAGCCGAACTCGGCTTCGAGCGGGCGGACGTAGAGGCCGAAAGCCCACATCGATACGCCGCTGCCGAGCGCCATCGCGGCGACGGAGGCCGCGAGGATCCACCATCCGTAGTAGACCGAGCGTGGCCGGCGGATGACGCCAGCAGCGGACGCGACACGCACTGGCGGCTCCTTCGACGCGGGTGATCCGCGATCGATCGGGAGGACTGCGGAGAAGATAGCATTCGGGCGGAAGGCCAGGCGCAACTCGGGCGTGTCCGAGCGTCTCGTGCGATCGCAGCCCAGCGATGCGAGGGTGCAGGACCTCAAGCGGCGGTGATCGGCGGCGGCTTCACCGACAACGGGGCGACGGCAGGCCCGCAGGCCGGGGGCGTACGCAGGCCGAGAACGGCAGGCGGTTACGGCGCGGCCAGGGGATCAGCCGGGAGGGGTAGGACGTTCCAAGACCGTCCAGCGATAGCCACGTTGCCGCACGGTGCGTATCTCGAGCGAGGGGAGGCGCCGGAGCTTGTGGCGGAGTCGATAGAGATGCGCCTCGATGGCGCGCCGTTCGACTTCGGGGTGCCCGAGTGCTCGTGCCAGCGTCTGGGGCGTGACCGGCCGGCCCGCTCCCTCCATGAGGCAGCCGAGGAGACGCACCTCCGAGGCCGACAGGGGGACGAACGCGGACCCGTGCTGGAGCCCGTCCGGGGTCAGCTCGGGCTGAACAGGCGACTCGGAGCGGCGCATTGCGCGGGCGCGGGTCGCGCGCCACAGGATCTCCTCGCGCGAGGCGCCGACGAAGACTAGATCGTCAGAGCGCGTTGTTATGTCCTGCATCGGCGTGACAGGATCGAACATGCGCAGGCAGAGATAGCCAGCGTCGGCGGCCGCTTCCTCGAGGAGACACTGGCCGGGGTGGGCCATGACCAGGACGACGGCGGAGGGTGGAACCCTGGTCAGTTCTCGCGAGGAGATGCCGGAGAGCGCTTCCGGTACGTTCGCCCGCACGAACTCGGGGACACGCTGTCCGATCGCGAGGGTGATGTCGTTCCGACGGTCGTCCGCCGTCATGGCGCTCCTCCACCGCACATGGTGTGCTCACGCCTTTACGACCATGAGTCATCCCGATGAACTTCTCGTTTCACGCGCGGGGGGCGGCGATCCTGTGACCAAAGTGTGTGAATCAAGTCACAAGCGCTTCACGCCCCGGCCTCCCTGACGTAACAGGGCGTAACTAGCCTGCCTCCATCGCAGCCCCGCGAGACAGCGAGGGCCGAGAGGAGGCGAGATGGTCACCGCCACTGAAACACCGCGCGTGGGCGAGGCCGATGCGGACGTCACGAGGCCGGAACCGCTGCTCGCTGTGCGGAACCTCGTGACCGAGTTCAGGACATCGGGCGGGTGGCTGCGCGCGGTCAACGACGTCTCGTTCGAGGTGGAACGCAGCGAGGTGCTGGCGATCCTCGGGGAGTCGGGGTCAGGGAAGAGCGCGCTGCTCCGCACGATCCTGGGGATTCAACCACGGACCGCGCGCGTCTCGGGACAGGTGCTGATCGAGGGTCGCGACGTGCTCGCGATGGCAGCAGCGGAGCGCGAGGTGGTCCGGGGATCGCAGGTGTCGATGATCTTCCAGGACCCGCTGACGGCGCTCGACCCTCTGTTCACGGTCGAACAGCAGATCGTGGAGACCTTGCGCCGGCATACGGCGCTCACGAAGGCGGCGGCGCGCGAGCGCGCACTCGAACTGCTCAACCTCGTGCAGATCCCGTCACCGGAACGACGCCTTGAGGCGTACCCGTTCGAGCTCAGCGGGGGGATGCGGCAGCGGGTGGTGATCGCGATCGCGCTGGCCTGCAATCCGCGTTTGCTGCTCGCGGACGAACCGACCACGGCGCTCGACGTCACGGTGCAGGCGCGAGTGCTCTCGCTGCTGGCGGACCTCCAACGGCGGCTCGGGATGGGCGTGGTGCTCGTCACGCACGACCTCACGGTGGCCGCGTCCGTGGCGGACCGGGTGGCGGTGATGTACGCGGGGCGGATCGTCGAGCGCGGGCCAATCCGGGAGATCGTCCGGCGGCCGTCTCACCCTTATACGCGCGGCCTGCTGGACGCGAACATCCGACCGGGGCAGCGCGAACGGCCGGAGGCGATCGCGGGCGCGCCGCCGAACCTGGCACACCTGTCCGGGGGGTGCGCCTTCGCTCCTCGATGTCCGGTATCAGTCGACGGCTGCTTCGAAGAGCAGCCCCAGTTCGTGCTGGTCGGCCCGGACCACGCGGCTCGCTGCCTGATCGCAGAGGCCGACGTGGTCGGGGCCGGTGGCGGAGCAACAGCGAAAGGACTCCAGGGTGGCTGATTTCTTGAAACGGCGGTGGGCGCTCGGGTTACAGACGGGAGCGGCGACGGTCATCGGGCTGCTGCTGCTGGCCTGTGGCGCGTCGGACACGGGCGAGGGCGGCGCCGGTGGCGCGGCGCAGTCCGAGAGCGGCGACGCGACGGCGGCCACTGACCAGTCCGGCAGCGGCGGGACGCTCCGCATCGCGATGTCCGCGGGGAACATCCCGATCCCGGACCAGTTCCCGACCGAGGGCGGCGAAGGGCGGCGCTTTGTCGGCGTCAACGTGTACGACGCCCTCGTGAACTGGGACACCGACCAGGGTGACGCGCCGCCGGGTGTGGTGCCGGGACTGGCGGAGTCGTGGAGCCGCTCCGAGGACAACCTCACGTGGACGTTCAAGCTCCGGCAGGGGGTGACGTTCCACGACGGCACGGCGTTCGATGCGGACGCGGTGATGTTCGCGTTCGACCGGCTGATGAAGAAGGACTTCGAGTTCTACTCGGAGACGCAGCGGGGATCCGGGGCGAGCAACATCGCGGCGATCGCGAGCTACGAGAAGATCGACGCCCAGACGGTGGCGTTCACGACGAACAAGCCGTGGTCGTTCTTCCTATACGACCTGGCGTTGATCAACATTCCCAGCCCGACCGCCATACGGACGTACGGCAACAAGGAGTACCCGCGCCACGCGAGCGGGACCGGGCCCTTCAAGATCGACAAGTACGTCGACGGCCAGGTGATGGAACTGGTCCCGAACACGGCGTACTGGGGCCGCGTCCCGAAGCTCGAGCGGCTGATCTTGCTGCCGATGCCGGAGCCCGCGACTCGCCTCGCCGCACTGCAGTCGGGGCAGGTCGACTGGGCGGAAGTGCCGCCGCCGGATGCGATCGAGCAGCTTCGGGCGTCCGGCTACAACGTGCTCCTGAAGTCCTACCCGCACGCGATCTACTACGGGTTCAACACGTATCGGGCGCCGTTCGACGACCCGAAGGTCCGCCAGGCGGTCGCCTACGGCATCGACCGCGAGGGGATGGTCGCGATCATCCAGGGCGCGGGCGGGCCGGCGACGCAGCTCATGTACGAGGGCAACCCGTGGCGTGACCCGACGTTCGAGGGCTACAGCTACGACCCGGACAAGGCGCGCGCACTGCTGGCCGAGGCGGGCAAGTCGAGCGGCCTGAAGATCACGGTCGCGTACCCGACCGGCGGCTCCGGGAACATGTGGCCCGGCCCGATGAACGAGAAGTTCCAGCAGGACATGCGTGACATCGGGATCCAGGTGGACCTGGTGCCCCTCGAATGGAACACGGTAATTGCACTGTACCGAGCGGGGCTGGCGTCACCGGACTACAGCAAGTACGACGCGTTCTACTTCTCGCCCAACACGCAGGCGCCGCTGCTCGCGTTCGCCTCGTACCTCACGGAGCGCATCCCGCCGGCGGGGTGCTGCAACGCCACGGGTTGGTCGAGCGCGGACGCGGACGCGCTCTTCAAGCAGGCGGCAAACACGTTCGACGACGCGGCGCGGGACCAGCTACTGGCGCAGTTCGAGGGACTGATGATGCGCGATGCGCCCATCGCCCCGGTCGTCCATGACCTGAACCTGCGCGTCCTCTCGCCCAAGGTCCGCGGGTGGATCCAGCCGCAGTCCTGGTGGGGCGACTTCACCAGCGTGTGGATGAAGGACTGAGCGATGCTCGTGATGCTCGTGCGGCGCCTGGCGATGGTCGTACCCACGCTGCTCGGTGTCTCGATCGTGGTGTTCCTACTGATGAGCGTCCTGCCAGGGGATCCCCTGGCAGGGCTGCTCGCCCAGGACGCGAGCGCGGCGGACCGGGCGGCGCTCGAGCAGAGCATGGGCCTGGACGACCCGTTGCCGGTGCGTTACGTGCACTGGCTCGGGGATGCGCTGACGGGAGACTTCGGGTACTCCCCGTACCGGCGGCGCGACGTTGCCGACCTGCTGGGGACGGCCTTTCGGAACACGTTGCAGCTGGCGGTGGCCTCGGCGGCGGTCGGCATCGGACTGGGGGTGGCTCTCGGGACGATCGCGGCGGTGCACCGGGGACGTCTCCTCGACCGACTGGTCTCCGTGGTCGCGATGACGGGGATCAGCGTGCCTTCGTACTGGGTGGCGATCCTGCTGATCATCGTGTTCTCCGCGAATCTGCACTGGCTGCCCGCCGGAGGCATGAGCAGCGGGGGCGGGGGTCTCCTCGACACGTTGAAGCACCTCGTGATGCCGGCGTTCGCCAGCGCGTTCGTATCGATCGGCGTCACGGCACGCATGATGCGCGCCAGCCTGCTGGAGACGTACGGGCAGGACTTCGTCGACACGCTGCGGGCGAAGGGGCTGACGGGCCGGCAGATCCTCTGGCACGTGGCGAAGAACGCGGCGTCGCCGGTGCTGACCGTCGCCGGCCTCCAGGTCGGGTTCCTGCTCGGGGGATCCGTGTTGATCGAGACGATCTTCTCGTGGCCGGGCCTTGGTCAGCTCATCTTCCAGGCGATCAGCGCGCGCGACTTCCGAGTGATCCAGGCCGGGATCCTCGTCGTGGCCGTGACGTTCGTCCTCGTCAACCTCGTCGTGGACCTGCTGCAGCTGGTGATCGACCCGCGGCTGCGGAAGGCCGCCTGAACCAGCCGTTGCTGGACGGAAGGAGTCGCAGCATGGTCGCCATCACCACGCCTACCCGCGCGAAGCGGCCGGCGGACGAGACGCTGGTCGCGCCGCGCTCGTACCTCGGGGAAGTGCGAGTCCGCTTCATGACGAAGCGGGCGGGCGTCGGGGCGCTGGGCGTGCTCGCGGTCATCGCCGTGACGGCTGTGGCTGCCCCGTTGCTGACGCCACACGACCCTCTCGCCGGCCGCGCGACGGAGCGGCTGCTCCCGATCGGGGCGGCCGGACACCTCCTCGGGACTGACGAGCAGGGCCGGGACATGCTGACGCGTCTGCTGTACGCGGGGCGGCTGTCGCTGGTGACGGGGACGATGCCCGTCCTGATCGCGACGATCCTGGGCACAGCGATCGGCGCCACCGCGGGCTACCTGCGGGGGCCGCTGGGCGCGGTGTTGATGCGCTCAATGGACATGCTGTACGCGTTCCCGGCGGTCATGCTCGCAATCGCGGTCGCGGCGTCGCTTGGGCCAGGGGTGAACAACTCGATCCTCGCGATCAGCATCGTGTTCATCCCGCCGATCGCGCGGGTCGCGGAGGCCGCCACGCGACGCGTTGTGCTCCTCGAATACATCGAAGCGGCGCGGCTGAGCGGAGCAAGCACGGCGCGGATCATCGTGTCGCAGGTGCTGGCGAACATCTTCAACCCGATCTTCGTGTACGCGTCTGGGCTGGTGGGGCTGAGCATCGTGATCGCCTCGGGCCTCAGCTTCCTGGGGCTGGGGGCGGCCCCGCCGACGCCGGAGTGGGGATACATGCTCAACAGCCTGCGAGGCGCGATTTACACGCAGCCGTGGGTCGCGGTCCTGCCCGGGCTCTTCATCTTCGCCACATCGATGGCCTGCAACGTGGTGAGCGACGCGCTACGCGACGCGCTCGACGTGAAGGACGCGTAGCCGACGGCTGAGCCGAGGTGAGCAACGGAAGGAAGTGGCCATGGCAACGCCGACAGGGACGCCCGTATCGACCTCGACCACGTGGGGAAGCACCACCGGGTTCAGCACCCAGTCGCCGCGTGAGCTCGTGCATGCGGATGTGCTACTGCGAGTGGCCGGGCTGTCGAAGGACTTCCCGGTACGCCTCGGGGTGCGCGCGCGGGGAGTGCTCTCGGCCGTCGACAACGTGTCCTTCGCGGTGCGCGCGGGCACGACGGTTGGCATCGTCGGGGAGTCCGGATGTGGGAAGTCGACGACCGCACGCCTGATCCTCGGCCTGATCGAGCCTGACCGCGGGTCGATCGAGTTCGAGGGGGTGGACATCCGCACCCTGGACCGGGTGCAACGGCGAGCGGTGAAACGCAACATGCAGATGGTCTTTCAGGATCCGTACTCGGCGCTCAATCCGCGCATGTCGGTCGGGGCGAGCATCGCCTTCCCCATGGCCGTGCATGGCATGCCGCGCAAGGAGCAGCGCGAGCGAACGGCGATGCTCCTGCAGCAGGTCGGACTGCATCCGAACCACGCCTCGTACTACCCGCACCAGATGAGCGGCGGACAGCGGCAGCGGGTGAACATCGCCCGCGCGCTGGCGCTGGAGCCGCGGCTCGTGATTGCGGACGAGGCGGTGTCCGCGCTCGACAAGTCGGTGCAGGCACAGGTGCTGAACCTGCTCACCGACCTGCAGGAGCGTCTGGGGCTGACCTATCTGTTCATCAGTCACGACCTGAACGTCGTGCAGTACGTCGCGGACCGGGTGATCGTCATGTACCTCGGACAGGTGGTCGAAGACTGTCCGTCGGACGAGCTGTACGCCCGTCCGCTGCACCCGTACACGCAGGCGCTGCTGGCCTCGATCCCGGACATCGACCCGGACCGTCCGGCGCCCGCCGGCCTCGAGGGGGACGTCCCGAGCCCGCTCAACCCCCCCTCGGGGTGCCGGTTCCGGACGCGGTGCCCCGCGGCGATGGCGGTGTGCGGCGAGGAGCGGCCGGAGCTGCTCGAGGCGGAGCCGGGCCACCTCGTGGCGTGCCACCTGTTCGACCGCGCGTCGCCGGCACGGGCGGCGCCGGAGCCAGCGCAGGGAGTCGCCATGGCCAACGCGTGACAAACGGAGCCAGCGCACATCCTCGCCAGTGGGTGAGGGGAAAGAAGGGAGCATCATGCCAGCACCCACCGACACCGAAGGAACGGTACGAACGCTGCTCGCGAGCGCGGGCCTGTCGCTGACTGACGAGCAGGTGGCGATGTACGTCCGCGTGTACCCGCGGCTGCGCGCCTCGGCGGACGCGCTCTTCGCCATGCCCGAGGTCCGCTACGAGCAGCCAGCGGTGATCTTCCCGGCGGCGGTCTGAACAACCAGCACGGCCACTCGACAGGAGAACTCACGATGACCTTTCCGCTGACCATCGAAGCCACGGCCGCGGCGCTGCGCGCGGGCGAATTCACGAGCCTGGAGCTGACGCGGGCGCTGCTCGCGAAGGCGAAGGCGCTCAACCCCACGCTGGGCGCGTTCATCGAGATCACGGAAGAGACCGCGCTGTCCGAGGCGGTGGCGGCGGACGCGAAGTTCGCGGCCGGAATCGACCTCGGGCCGCTGCAGGGGATCCCGTACGGCGTGAAGGACATCATCGCGACGAAGGACGCGCCCACGACTGCGAACGGGCTGATCCTCGACCGATCGTGGGGGGCGGGGTACGACGCGACTGTCGTGGCGAAGCTGCGGGCGGCGGGCGCGGTGCTGATGGGCAAGCTGGTCCTGAACGAGTTCGCGATCGGCATGCCGGATGCGAGCAAACCGTTTCCGATGCCGCAGAACCCGTGGGACCTCGAGCGGAGCGCCTCCGGATCGAGTTCGGGGACGGGGATCGCTGTATCCACGGGCCTGGTGCTCGGCGGTCTGGGGACGGACACCGGCGGATCGACGCGGGGGCCCTCGTCGTGGAACGGGCACAGCGGGATGAAGCAGACGTTCGGGCGGGTCTCCAAGTACGGGTGCGTCCCACTGGGCTACAGCCTCGACCATATCAACCCAATGGCGCGCAGCGCGTATGACTGCGCGCTCATGCTGACCGTGATGGCAGGCTACGACTCACTCGACCCTACGACCGTCGACGTGCCGGTCCCGGACTACGCGGCGGAGCTCACGGGCAGGATGGACGGACTGCGAGTCGGCGTGCCGATGGCGTACTTCTTCGACGCCCCCGACCTGGAGCCGGAGGTCCGCGCGGCCGTACTGGCCGCGGTCCGGACGCTCGAGGAAGCGGGGGCCGTGGTCACGGAGGTGGCGCTGCCGCACGCGGGTGAGGCGAAGGACGCGAACATGATCATCATGTACAGCGAGGCCTTCGCGTACCACCGTGACGACCTGGCCGCGCGGTACGACGTCTACGGACGATATACTTCGGAGGTACTCACGCGGGGCGCGCTGCTCGGGGCCTCGGACTACGTGCAGGCGCAGCGGTTCCGCTCGTACTGGAAGCGGGCGGTGGCCGATGCGATGGCGGACGTGGACGTCCTGATCACGCCGACCTCGATCAGCCCGGCGCCGAAGCGGTCGGAGATGAGCCCGGAGAAGCAACTCGGCGGGTCCAGCTTCACGAGCCAGTGGAACCTGACGGGACTGCCGGCGATGGCGATCCCGTGCGGGTTCAGCGAGGGTGGGCTGCCGCTCTCGATGCAGGTCATCGGGAAGCCGTTCGCCGAGGGCACGGTGTTCCAGGTCGGGCATGCGTATCAGCAGCTGACGGAGTATCACCTGCGCGTGCCCGCGATCGCGGTAGAGGCTGCAGCAGCGGCGTAGCACAGGCAGCGGGGGCGGGCGCCGCAGCGGCTGCCCCCGCTGACCAGCACGGGTCGCTCAGACCCGGTCGATGCCGGACGCGCGCGGCGACGGGCAGAGACAGAGCACGCTCCATCCTCGGATGGGCGGAGCGGTGCGCATCCCAGCAAGCGCGTAGGCGGGCCGGCTGCTGGAGGGCGTTCGTGGACTGTGGGCGTGACCTGCGGGCGCGCCGCTGCGATGAACGACTGCGTCCCTTGCCGAGTAACGCGGAACAACGCCACACCCCCTGCGGTTCGGAACGTGCGCCGTCCTCACCAAAGCGGACGTGGTAGGCTCCGCGCGCATGCGGAGGTAGGCGTCGATGGGCCGCAGCCACGGCGCGCTCCGTCCGAAGGACCTCACCTCGGCGGGGGCGGGGTGTACGCGCGGACGCACGGGGATCTCAGCTGCGCGGCCGAGACGATCGCTCCGAGGCGTTCGGAGCGAGAGCGGCTCCAGAGTCGAGGGTGACTTCGTGGTGAAGACCGTTGCCCGATGGATGGTTGTGCTGCTGGTCTTCGCGGCCGGGTGCTCCTCGGGCGGGGAGACGCTGGAGGTGCGGCTCGGAGTGGTGCAGTCGCTGACCGGGACCGGTGCGGCGTACGGGCAGAGCGGCGCGGAGGGGATCAGGCTGGCGATCGATGAAGTGAACGCCTCGGACAGTGGCATTAGCATCGAGTACGCCGTCAGCGACGACGCGAGCAAGCCCGAGACCGGCGTCGGGGCTTTCCAGGCGTTCGTCGACGACGGGGTGACGGCGGTGATCGGGCCGTCGCTGTCGAACGTCGCGTTCCAGGCCCTGGCGGTGACGGAGGGCGGCGGTGTCCCCGCGATCTCACCGATGACCACGGCAAGCGGGATTGGCGAGATCGGCGACTACGTGTTCCGAGTGGCGCTCGCCGAGGATGCGTCATTGCCGGCGCTCATCGCGCGCGTCGCGACCATCAGCAGCGTCCGTACGGGCGCGCTCTTCTTTGACAGCAGCGACGCGTACTCGCGATCGAGCGCGGAGGCGATGCGGGCGGGCCTTGCGGCGTCCGGCGGCGCAGTGACGATCGAGGTCGACATCGCCGCGGGGATGCCGACCGCGGCCATGCTGGCGGGCTCCGCAGTCACCGAGGCGGATATCTTCTTGCTGCCGATGCTGGTCGATGCGGCGGCGCCGGTGCTGCGCGGGCTGCGCGACGCGGGGCTGACGCAGCCCGCGATCGGGGGGAGTGCGCTCGCATCGCCAGACCTGGTGAAGCTGGCAGGCGACGCAGCGGACGGGACGTACGTGGCGTCCACATGGCACCCGGACGTGGCCAACGAGCGAAGCCGGGAGTTCGTCCGGGCATACACCGAGGCGTTCGGTCACGCGCCGGACAACTACGCGGCCGTGAGCTACGCCTCGGTCTACCTGCTCGTCGATGCTCTGCAGCGCGCCGGCTCGCCCGATCCGGACAAGCTGCGGGACGCGCTGACGGCAACGAGCGCCCTGGACACGGTACTCGGGACGCTGTCGATTGGGCCAAGCGGTGATGCGACGTTCCAGCCGGTATTCCAGGTGTTCAGCGACGGAACGCTGACGTTGCTCGACTAGGCCTCGGTCAGGGTCCATCGATCGCCGGGTGCCGCGGCGTGCCTCGCGGTGGCGTCGCGCGGAGCGCGGAGGATGCACTCGCATCGTCAGGCAAGATCCCGAAGGAGTGGTCGAGTGGAGGACTTCTCGCTTCAGGAGGCGCGCGAGGTGCTCGCCGCGCTCCGCGCGATCGCGCGATCGCGCGGGACGAGCTTCGCGCACCGCTGAGCGATGCGGACTGCGCGGCGCTGATGGAGGCGGGCGTGGAGATCAAGGACCGCACTCGCGGGCTGATCGATTTTCCGACCACCATCGATGGGTCGCCGTCCTACTGGTGCTGGCAGGCGGGCGAGCCGGACATCTCGTGGTGGCACCGGCAGGACGCCGGCTTCGCCGGCCGGAGGCCCGTGGCCGACTGATCCAGCCGAGGCGTGCGGACCCAACGCTGGCGGCGAGGGCGGGCCGGCGGGTCCCTTCGCGCGCGGCCACGCATCCGGCGGATTGGCCTCGGCACGGGTTGCGGGCCGGGGGGATCGATCTCTAGAGTACCGCTACCACGTTCGTGAAGTCGGTCCGGCCGCGCCGTGCTCTGGAGCGGGCCGTCTGTTGAGAGGAGGCGCCGGTGTCCCTTCGAGGAGCAGCTGCCATCGTCGGAGTATGCGAACTCAAGCCTGAGCGGTCCCGACCGGACCGCGACGTGGCGAGCCTGCTGGCGGAGGCGAGCTTTGGAGCGATCCGCGATGCCGGTCTCCGCAAGGAGGACATTGACGGGATGCTGATGGAGCCCGACTTCAGCGGTCACGCGGGCGGGCTGAACGCCAAGATGGCGGAGTACATGGGCATCCAGCCGCAGTTCGGCGCAGGCTTGAATGTGCAGGGCGCTTCCGCCGTCACCGGCGCGGTCCTGGCGGCGGCCATTGTGAACGCCGGCCTGGCGACCTTCGTCCTGGTGGCGTGCGCGGAGGCACGCGACCCCAACGCCCGGTTCGAGGGCTTCCCGCCGCCGGACCCGACACTCGGCGAGTGGCAGAATCCGTGGGGCCCCGTGGTCGCGGCGAACGGCCACTACGCGATGATCGCCCACCGCTACGAGTACCTTTATGGGGCGGACGTCGCGAAGCGCGCGAAGATCGCCGTCGACCAACGCACGAACGCCTGCGCGAACCCGAACGCGGTCTTCTACGACACGCCGATGACGACCGAGGACGTGGTCAACTCACGACTGGTCGCGGACCCGCTGCACCTGCTCGAGTGTGTGATGCCGACCTCCGGCGGCTCGGCGTTCATCGTGGGGCCCGCGGACCGCGCACGCAGCATGCCGCACAAACCTGTGTACATCCTCGGCGGCGCGACCCACATCCCGCGCCAGCACTTCATGCACATGTCGGACTTCGCGGTGGCGCCGGTCGAGCGGGCGTCAAAACGGGCGATGGCGATGGCGGGCTACGGGCCGTCGGATATGGACCTGCTGCAGCTGTACGACTCGTACACCATCACCGTCATGCTGGAGCTAGAGGACTCCGGGTTTTGTCCGAAGGGCGAAGCGGGGGACTGGATCCAGGAGCAGGACTTCACCTACCGCGGCAACTTGCCGCTGAATACGCACGGCGGCCAGATGTCGTACGGGCAGGCAGGCGACGCCGGCGGCTTTTCGCAGGTCACCGAGGCGGTGTTCCAGGCGCGGGGCGATGCGGGCGAGCGGCAGGTACAGAAGGACATCAACCTCATCTACGTCACGGGCTCCGGGGGGTCATTCGCACAGCAGGCCGGCATGGTGCTGAGCACCGACCCAACCGCCTAGCACCGCGCATCGAGGAGCATCAGCATGCCCGAGTACAACAAGCCGCTCATCGACGAGCCGACGTTCAACAGCAAGGAGTGGTGGGCCGCAACGAAGGAGCACCGGCTGCTCTTCCAACGCTGCCGTCTTTGCCAGACACCGGTGTTCTTCCCTCGGTACGTCTGCCCGGGAGCGGATTGTCTCGGCGTCGGCACGCTGGAGTGGGAGGAGTCGTCCGGGCGCGGCCGCATCTTCTCGTTCACGGTCGTGCGTCAGCCGATGGACCGGCGCTTCAACGACGACGTCCCGTACGTCTTCGCGTTGATCCAGCTCGACGAGCACTGGCGGATGTGGAGCAATGTCATTGGGATCGATCCCGGGGAGGTCCGCGTCGGCCAGCGTGTCGAGGTCGAGTGGGACGATGTGACCGGCGAGGTCGCGCTGCCGAAGTTCCGCGTCGTCGCGTAGCTGAGCCGCCACCGGGGTCGCCCTGACGTGCAGGGTGGTGATGCGCAGGACCGGAGGGACCTCGTCTCGCGGCGCCCGGTCGCCGAATGGGGGCCACACCTCGAGGCCGGTGAGCCGGACGGCGGTGCGCCCTTCGCATGGCTTCACCGCCTTGCGGAGGACGCACCGCCGTTGTTCGAGTTCCGCTGACGAGTGTCCGCCCTGGCCGGTGAGGTCACGGTGCGAGCGGCCGGTCACTCCCCCGGCAGCACCTCTCAACCGACGAGGTATGGGGGGTGCTGCGGATCCGCCGTCAGACCGCTTGCCGACCGCTGGTCTCCAGCCACCAGTGGGTCGCGCCGGCCACCCTTCGTCAGCAACCACAACCCGAGCCACATCTCGCCCAGCACCGAGGGCACAGCGACCACGGCGAGGAAGATGTCCGCATAGTCGCCGTAGTCCGGCAGGATCGTGTTGGCGAGCGTGTCGGCGATGTACGCAAGCCCGGCAGCGATGAGCAGGAGAGACAGCGCCCTCGGCGCCAGATTCGCCCGGCGGGTGAGGAAACCGACGAGCATGAGATGCAGCCCGAAGCTGGCAAGACCGACGAGCCACGTGAAGTTGAAGGCGTCGAGATAGAGCGTCACCTGCGCGTTCACCTGGCCCGCCTCGAAGGCGTCGAACGCACCGTCTCCGTCGAGCATGCCGAGCACCATGAAGAAGAAGACGAGGGCGACTCCCAGGAACACCGTGTAGACGAGGCGAGCCCATGCGCTGAGCAATGAGAGGTCATGGTTGGCGGGGCGAAAGACGACATATAGGCCCCACGCGACGACAACATCGATGAGAAACACGGCGAGGAAGGCTACGGCGCCCGCTCGGAAGAGACCTTCTGACTCGACGATGTTCGCGACCGTCGCCGCAGCGTCATCCGGGACGACCAGTCCCTCGCGGACCATGAAGTTCGCGAAGATGGCGAGGAAGAAGATCGCGACGTAGCCGACTCCCGCGATGCGAGCCGCCGCGCGGGTCGAGATGGACGGCGCAGGTATCGTTCCTGCAGATGGTGCATTCACAGTAGCTCTCCTGTTCGCTGCTGGGTGTGCGTTGCTCCTGGCTGGTTCGCCTGCGAACTACACGGTGATCACCACCTTTCCTCGGGCGCGGCCGGACTGGACATGTCGAATCGCGTCCTGTGACTCGTGGAGAGGGAAGGTCCGGTCGACCGCGGGGGTGATCCGACCATCGCGCGCGAGGGCGGCGAGCACCTCGAGATCCGCAGGGCGGACCGTCGAGATGAGGAAGCCGAGCTTCTGCCGGACGAACGCTGAGAGGATGCGCGCGCGCAGTTGTCGGTCGACGCCACCGGCGAACGTACCCCCGCCCTCACCACCGACGATGACGAGTGTCCCGTCCGGCGCGAGCGCGCGGCGAAGGAGCCGAATGGGGCGGTTCCCGGCAATGTCGAGGATGACGTCGAAGCGCGCGCCCCGTGCGGTGATCTCCTCGCGCGTGTAGTCGACGACCTGCGTGGCTCCGAGGGACCGGACGAGGTCGAGCTTCGCGGTACTTGCCACGGCTGTGACTCGGGCACCGAGAGCGACCGCGATTTGCACGGCGAAGGAGCCCACCCCACCGGACGCGCCGATCACGAGTACGTGCTGGCCCGGCTGGACGGCCGCCGCGTCCCGGAGGGCCTGGAGCGCCGTGACCGCGGACGTACCGAGGGCGGCGGCCTGCTCCCACGACACGGTCGGTGGCCTGTGAGCGAGCCTGTCTTCCGGTACAGCGGCGTACTCGGCGTAGGCTCCGGCACCGCTGCCGAACACATCGTCTCCCGGCTGGAAGCGCGTGACGGCCGAGCCGACGGCTTCGACCTGTCCGGCGAGGTCCAGTCCCGGAATGGACTGCTTCGGGCGGCGAAGCCCGTACACTGCCCGCAGGACATACGGCCGCCCGGTCATGAGGTGCACGACACCGGCGTCCACGGCGCTGGCGCGCACGCGCACAAGCACCTCGCGGTCACCGACCGTGGGGATGCTCGCGGTCGCGAGCTGCAACTCGTCGGCGGAGCCGTACTTCGTCTGCAGGACGGCCTGCATCAGTCCGTTGCCGGCCGGAGCGGCATCGATGGGGCAGACGGAGATGACGGGGATGCCAAGGTCGCGCATCCGCGCGATCACGCCGTGCAGCGCGGCCTGGTCACGTACGGGGATGCGGAGGAGCGTGGTGCCGTCCGCCTCACGCGTGATCGATGTGACGTCGACGCGGTCGGACCATCCATCGTCGAGGTGGCCTCGGACGCGGATGTCGTAGAGGACCGGCTTGTTCGTGGCGTGCGCCGACATCGTTGACTCCCTTCGCCGCGGAGGGGGCGCTCCCGGCTGCAGACTGTGGTCGATGACTCCAATCTGGATGGATCGGCGGACGCCGCCCTCGGCCAAAGGGTGTAATCGGGGGGTGCAATTCGGAGCGTGAAGGCGGAGCGCTAGATCAAGCGCAGCTCGTTCGCGCGAGCGACTGCCTCGGTGCGGTGGGTCACGCCGAGCTTGCCGTAGGCGTTCGCGATGTGTCGCTTCACGGTCGCAACGCTGAGGACGAGATGGTCAGCGATCTCCTGGTTTCGCATACCGGTCGCGATCAGGCGGAGGATCTCCACTTCGCGGGCGGTGAGCGCCTCGGGCAGCGCCATGGGCTCGTGAGCCGCGTGCTTCGTCGATATGCCGTGTTCGCGGAGCGCGCGCACGAGGTCGCCGGCGTACGCGGTCGCGACGCCATCAGCGACGGCCTGGCGGAGCAGGCCGTGGACCGGCTCGCCCTCGGCCGCAACGAGGCGCCAGTAGCCCTCTGGTTCGGCCAGCCGGAGCGCTTCGGCGAAGAGCACCGTCGCCGCCTCCGTGTCGCCGAGCGCCTGTGAGGCCAGCGCCTGCAGGAGGCGGATCTCCAGGACGCTGCCGTCTCGGAGGCCGTCCGCGTCCTCGAAGAGCCGACCGAGCAGTCCGAGCGCGGCCGTCGCATCAGCGGGACTGCCGTTGATGCGGGAGCGGTAGAGCAACAGCCGCACCAGCGTGAGGTACTCGTACTCGCGTTCGAAGGCTACCTGGCCGTCTGCTGAGAGTCCCTGCTGTGCCGCCCACGTCTCGACTTCCGAGAGCCGTCCCGCAAACAGCATCACGCGGGCCCGCCTCGCGTGCATCGGGACACTCGGGACCGTGGCGGGGACGACGGAGCGCTCAGCCTCGCAGAGGTCCTCGATCGCCGCGGCGAAATCGCCGTTGAGCTCGTGCAGACGGGCGCGTCCCGCGGCGAGTCGCGAGAGCGTTTCCGGGAGCAGGGCGTCCTGCGCGAGTTCCTCGGCGATGTGCTGATGCCGAGCCGCCGCACCGAGATCGCCCCGCTCGGCCGCGACGGCGCTGAGACCGAGATGCGCATCCGCCGCTCCCGGCATGAGCGGGTTTCCGGCGGTGTTCCAGAGGGACAGCGCACGTTCGTAGTGGCGGCACGCTTCAGTGAGTCGCCCGCGCCACATCGCCAGCTTACCGGCGTCGTAGAGGGCGCTGACCGCCAGGGCAACGTCTCCCGACCGCTCCAGCCCTTCAACCCCTCGGGAGTGCGCCGCAGCCGCGGCGTTCAGGTCACCCATGCGCCACGGCGCGAGCGCGAGCAGGAGCGCAGCGCCTGACCGCCAGGTGTGCTGGTCCGCGGGCAACACCTCGAGGGCGCGCTGGGAGTGCTCCACCGTGGCGGTGACATCGCCGGTGGCCATCGCGTGGTATCCACGGGCAACCGCGGTGAGTCCCTGCAGCAACGCGAGCGCCTCGTCGGGCCGCCCCGGACTCGCGGCGCTCGCTCGTCCGTCAGCGGCCCGCGACGCGACATCGAGCCAGCGGAGCGCGGCCCCCATCTCACCTGCGGGGAATAGTCCGAAGGCGTAGTACGCGCAGAGGACGGGACGCTGCGCCACGACCTCGTCAGGGAGCTGACGCAACCATTCGAGGAGTTGAAGCGGCTGGTAGGCGCGCACCACGTCCGAGGCGATGGACTCGATCAGTTCGGCCGCGCGTTCGACGTGGCCTCCGACCAGGGCTTGGCTGATCGCTTCGTGCGCCTGACCGGCGCGGGTGTACCAGTCGCTGGCAGCGCGGTGAAGGTTACGGACTTCGTACTTCGCGTCGTTGTTGACGTGCGCCCGGAGGACATCGGAGAAGAGGTGGTGGTAGCGGAACCACTGGCGCCGATCGTCGAGTGCCACGACGAAGAGATTCGCGCGCTCGAGGCCCTCGAGCGTTGCCGCGCCATCCGCGCGACCGGTCAGCGCGTCGCACAGCGGGCCGTACAGGCGGTCGAGGATCGATGTCTTCAGCAGGAAGTCGCGTACGTGCGCGGGCTGACGATGCAGTACCTCCTCGAGCAGGTAGTCGACGATGTACCGGTCGTTGCCGGCGAAGGCCGCAACGAATGCACCGTGGTCATCGCGGCCCTCCATCGAGAGCGCGGCGAGCTGCAGCCCGGCGATCCAGCCCTCGGTACGCCGTTCCAGCGCGGCGATGTCGTCAGCGGAGACCTGGAGGCCCATTGTGTCCTTGAGGAAGGCGGCGGCCTCGTCCGTGGAGAAGGCCAGATCCGCAGAGCGGAGTTCCGTCAGGTCGCCGCGCGACCGCAGTCGAGCGATGGGGATCGGCGGGTCGGCCCGGCTGGCCAGCACGAGGTGCATCTGGCGGGGCATGTGGTCGATGAGGAAGGCCATTGCCTGGTGGACGGCTTCTGACTCGACGGCGTGATAGTCGTCGAGCACCAGGACGACGGGCGTAGCTTCGGCGGCGGCATCGTTGAGCACGGCGGTGAGGACCACCTCGGCGGGGTATGGTTGCCGGGTGCGCACCATCGCGAGCGCGCGTCCGCCGACGTGTGGATGTGCACGCCGCAGCGCTTCGACCACGTACTCAAGGAAGCGTCCGGGATCGCCGTCGCCGCGGTCGAGCGAGAGCCAGGCCACGGTGCGACCGGGCTTCGAGGCGAGCCATTCTCCGAGCAGCGTGGTCTTGCCGGCGCCGGCGCGGGCCGAGATTACGGTGACACGGCCCTGTGCGCCTCGTTCGAGGCGCTGCACGAGGCGCGGCCGGCGGACGAGCCCGCCCCTCCAGGCGGGCGGGAAGAACCTGGTCTCCAGCAGCGCCGGCGCGGGGGCGGCTTCAATGTCCATTCCGTCCATCCGACGATTGTAGGGAATCGACCGCGCGACATCGGGGCGGGACGGCAGGCGTGCCGGAGTCCCGCGGGCCTCCGCGCCCGGAGTCACTGATGCCGGGCTGCGGGTTCCGGGCGCGACCGCGTGGCGGATGGTCGGGCCGGAAGCACGATCATGCCGCCACCGCCGTACGTTATCGGCGACGATCACAACTCGCTCGTACCGCACAATCCACGCGGAATGGCGTTCCATTCCGCTGTGTATGAAGGGGTTGGGCCGGAGTGAAGATCGAGACTGGCTTCGGGGAGACCTGGCTGGGGGAAGTGCCCGCCCGCGTGCGCGAGGCGGAGGCGGCCGGCTTCGACTCCATCAGCACGCCGGAGATGCGGCACAACTCCATCCTCGAGCTGACTCTGGCGGCGGAACACTCCGAGCGGATGGAACTGTGCACCGGCGTCACGATCGCGTTCCCGCGCTCACCGATGGTCATGGCGCAATCGGCGTGGGACCTGCAGCAGTTCAGCAAGGGCCGCATCAACATCGGGCTGGGCTCGCAGGTGAAGGGTCACAACATCCGGCGGTTCGGCGGCACGTGGTCGCCACCTGCCCGGCGGATGGAAGAGTATGTAACGATGATGCGGGCCATCTGGCGGTCGTGGCAGTTCGGAGAACGGCCCGAGTTCGTCGGCGAAGACTATCGGTACCTGCTGATGACGCCCGCATTCAATCCGGGGCCGATCGACTACCCGTTCCCGAAGATCTCAATCGCCAGCGTCGGGCCGAAGATGGCCGAGGTGGCGGGCGCCGTCGGCGATGGGCTGCGTCCTCATGGGTTCATGACCGAGAAGTACATGCGTCAGACGGTCCTGCCGGCGGTCGAGCGGGGCGCGCAACGCGCCGGACGCACGCTCGCGGACATCGAGATCTCGGTGGGCGGGTTCAGCGCCTTCGGCGAGACGGAGGCTGAGGTCGAGCAGGCCATCGACGCTCTGCGACGTCCGATCTCCTTCTACGGTTCGACGCGCACGTATCACGTCGTGTTCCAGGCGCACGGTCTGGAAGCGCTCGGGATGCGGCTCCATGAGCTCTCGTTGCGCGGTGAGTGGGACAAGATGCTTGAGGCTGTGACGTTCGAGCATGCGGCGGAGATGGCGAACGCCTGCACCTACGATGAGCTGCCTCGGTACGCGCGCGAGCACTTCGAGTACGCGACGCGCATGCGGCTGCCGTTTGGAGACGAGCACGGCGCGGGACGGTACGGCGGGTCGGAGGAAGCCGACGGCACGCATCCCTCGATGAGCCGGGAGCGCCTCGACTGGCTCATCAAGGAGTTGCACCAGGTCGGGGCCGCCTGACCCAGCAGCCGACGAGGCTGCGTGATGCGGGCCCTCGCGGTCACGCGACCGGAACCCCACGGGGCGGCGGATCATCGCGCTCCGGCCATCGCTGCCGGCGGGACCAGGCGCACGGTCGTGGTCGGATAGGCGAAGTCGATCCGGCGCTCGGCGAATCGCCGGAAGATCTCGAAGTTGATCTGCTCGTGGATGTCCATGTAGCGGTTGTAGTCGGGGTCCAGCACGAAGTACACGACCTCGAACTGCACCGCGCTCGATGCGAACCGCGCGAGATGGGCGCGGTCGAATCGCGTACCGTCCTGTCGCTCCACGGACTCCCGTAGGAGGCGCGGGATGTCCTCGAGCTGCTCGGCGGGAGTCTCGTACGTCACGTCGACCAGGAACAGCACGCGCCGCTCTTCCATCCGCTGGTAGTTCTGCAGCCGGCTTTGCAGGATGTCTGTGTTCGAGAAGATCAGCTGCTCGCCCGATAGGCTCCTGATGCGTGTCGTCTTGAGACCAACGTTCTCGACGACGCCCATGCGATCGCCAACGACGATGAAGTCCCCGACGAGAAACGGCTTATCCATCACGATCGCGAGCGAGGCGAAGAGGTCTGCCAGCACGCTCTGCGCGGCGAGCGCTACCGCAATACCGCCGATTCCCAGACCGGCGACGATCGCGGTCACTCGAATGCCGACGTTGTCGAGGATCAGCAGCACGATGATCGACCACATAGCGACGCGGGCGAGCAGTCCAATCGCCCCGAGCGTCGTGACGCTGGCTGAATCGGTGGCGAGGCGGTCGCGCCGGTAGCGCGCGACCCAGAAGCCGATCGCCTCGTTTCCCCATACGGCCGACTGAGCCAGCAGTCCGATCACGGCACCGGCCTTGGCGATGCGCCCGAAGTTGGGTGCCACATCGAGGGTAAGGAGCCCCGCGTACGTAGAGAGCAGCAGGATCGGGAGCAGGCGAGTGCTCCCGGCGAGCGCCGCGACGAGCTGTCCTGCGCTGGCCTCCGCCACGAGCAGCCTCGAGGCGCGTCTTCGTACTGTCCGCCGCACAAGAAGGAGGGCCGCGCACGTCACGAGGACGACGCCAGCGGCGAGCATCCAGCGAGCGAGCGAGTTTCCTCCGACTGACGTTTCGAGCCACGTCATCGCGCCTCCGTTCCGCCCGCAGGCGCAGCAGGGCCCCTCTGGGGCCGATCGCTCTCGTCGGACGGACGCGCCCGTCCCTGCGCCGCGCCGAGAGAGGGGGGGCCGCCTCCGACGTTACCCGTGGAAGCCCGTTCGTCAACCCTGCGATGCGGTGGCGGCCAGTTCGACCAAGAAAACAAGGAGAGGTGAGCAGCGATGCCGGCCTGCGGCCAACGTCCCTCCGTCGGGCTGGATATGCCGTCGAGACCGCATGTCAGCGCCGCGGGGAAGCCCGGCAGGCGGGGACCCGCCGTCTCCTAGTACGCGTTCAACTCGTGCAGGCGGTCATCGCTGATACCGAAGTGGTGCGCGATCTCGTGATGGACGGTGTGCCGCACCAGGGCGAAGAGGTGGTCCTCGTCGCGCGCGAGGCGCTCGAGGGCGAGCTGGAAGAGGACGATCTTGTCCGGTGGGATCATCCCGTAGCCGCTGTGGCGTGCGGTCAAGGGGACCCCCCGGTAGAGCCCGAGCAGCATTCCGTTGCTGCCGCCGAGGCGCTCGCGGTCCTGTGGCGTGGGAGCGTCCTCGATGACGATCGCGAGGTTATCGAGTCGTGTCCGGAATTCGGGCGGGAGTTCGTCGAGTACTCGTTCCACCATCGACTCGAGCGTCCCGGCGAGTGTCCTGTGCATTCGCCAAGTATAGGAGCGGCTGTGGCGCCTCGCCGGAAGCCGATGATGGCGCTGGGGGCGGTATGCACCTCGGGGGCTTCATGGCCGCGCCGCATGCATGGTGCAGCGATGTGAGCACCGGGGTGCGTCAGGTGGCCGACCTGCAGCCGCCAGGACCAGCGGCGGGCGGTTCGCCGCAACCGGGAGTCGTCGCTCAGTTGTGGGGCTCACGCTGTGGCTCGTGACCTTGCCGCAACTTCGTCCTCCTATCCTCGGCAAGAACGAAAGGAGCGAGCCGTGAAGTCGCTCTGGAGCGGAATGGCCGGCGCCCTCGCACTCACAGCGGCCCATCAGGCCGTGAATCGCCTGAGGGGGGATGCGCCTCGGATGGACCTGCTCGGATCGGAGGTGCTCGCGAAGCTGGCCGCCAAGGCGGGTGTGCGCGTCAGCCCGCGCGGGCGTGGAGTCCGGGTTGTCGCGCTGGTGGGCGACCTGCTCGCGAACGGTCTGTTCTACAGCCTGGCGGGCCGCACGAGACATCGATGGCGTGGCGGCCTGCTCCTCGGATCGGCGGCCGGAGCGGGAGCGGTGCTGCTCCCCGGGCCGCTCGGTCTGACGGCCGCATACGCGACGCGCACCCGTGTCACGTCGTTGACGGCGTTCGGCCTGTACTTCCTCGGCGGCGTGGTGGCAGCAGGTGCGTCACACGTGTTCTCCGCACCGGGGGAGGCGGACTGATCGGCTGAGCGATTGCCCGTGGCTCTGACCGCAATAGCCGTCGGAGTCCGCCCGCCCTCGTCGCGTCCATTCTTCGAGCGGCTGTGCTCAGTCGCGGACTGATGCGCCGCCCATCAGGGGAGGGCGGTCGAAGCGACTGGCGGGGTAGGTAGGTTGCGGATCCGGACGAGCTTTACCGTTCAGCGGCAAACATGGATGTGGAGAGAGGTCTGGAGCGGGAGACGAGATTCGAACTCGCGACCCTCTGCTTGGGAAGCAGATGCTCTGCCAACTGAGCTACTCCCGCTCGGGGAGGGACATCATACCTCGGTGGCTGATGTGATGGCGAGGTTGTGGCCGAAGGCGCGCACGAAGCGCTTGCGGAGGGAGGAGGGGTCCCAACCGGGGGGGAGGTCCGCGTCGAGTGCCACTTCGGCGGTGGCGGCGTCAACGTTGAGGCGGAACTGGAAGGGCGACGGCGGGAGGCGCTGTTCGAGCTGGTCGGCGAGGTAGAGGAGCGCGCTTGCACGAGCCAGGGGGGCGCGGTCGTTGTCGGCGAGGAGCGGCGCGTAGGCGAGCGGGTCGTAGCGCTCGGAGTTCGCGCCGCGCACGAGGGCCCCGAGCAGGGCCTGCTCGCGGTGGGTGAACCCATCGAGGCCGCGGGCGAGGATGATGCTCTCGGCGTGACGATGGCGGTTGTAGTAGTCGACACCGCGACCGAGATCGAGGAGGGCGGCGGCGACGGGAAGCAGGGGGGTGATGTCGTCGTCGGGCAGCCTGAGCGCGGTGGCGGCGCGGGTGACGATGACGCCTCGGCGGGCGGCGGCCCCGGCGGTGTCCGGCGCGAAGCGGGCGAGCGCGCGATCGACGGCGGCGGCGCGCAGTTCGGGGACCGGGACGAGAGCGCCATCGAGGTGGGCGAGCGCGACCCCCTCGCGGAGTCCCTGACCCGAGACGATTACTTCGTCGGCGCGGAGATGCTCTAGGAGGGCCTGGATGACGAGCGCGCCGGCGACGATGGTGTCCGCGCGATCCTCGTTGAGTCCGGCGACGGCGAGGCGTTCGGCGCGCGGCATGGCGGTGAGGTCGCCGGCGATCTCGTCGAGGCGGGCGCGGGTCAGGGCGTAGCCGTGGAGGTGGGGGAGGGGGTAGCCGTAGCGGACGCGCGCGATCTTGGCGAGGTTGCGGATGGCGCCACCAGTGCCGACGAGACGGGCGGCGCCTTTGAGGCGGCCCAGGCCGACGTGCGCGATCTCGCGGGTGATGTGCTTGCGGAGGGCCCGTAATTGACTCGAAGGAGGCGGGTCGGCGAATACGAACTCGTCCGTGAGGCGGACAGCGCCGAGCTGCAACGTGGCGAGGCCGTCCGGGGCGCGGTCGCGGAAGCTGACGAGCTCGGCGCTCCCGCCGCCGAGGTCGACGAGTACGCCCTCAGTGACGGGCAGGCTGTGCAGTGCGCCGAGGAAGGCCAGGCGCGCCTCCTCCTCGCCCGGGACGATGCGGAGGTCGAGGCCGAGCGTGGTGCGCACGGCGGCGACGACTTCGGCGGCGTTGGCGGCATCGCGGACAGCGGAGGTGGCGACCACGGCGACGTCAGCGGCGCCCGCCGCACGGGCAATGGCGACGAACTCGCGCAGGACATCGATGACGCGGATGAGAGTGACGGGGCTAAGACCGCCGTGCTCACGTACGTCCCGAATCAGGCGCGGAACCGCGCGTGCTTCCTGGACGACCTCGAGGAAGGCGCGTCCGTCCGTGTCGATGACGGCGATGCGCATGGAGTTGGAGCCGACATCGATGGCGGCGATGCGGGTGTCCAGCAACGAGCGGGCTCCGTCCCGGGGAATCTGGTACCTCGATGCTCACGGTAGCGCGGCCGGCCAGCGGGGGCGAGGGCGGCCGCGCTGCCCCCTCGGCTGGAGGCCGCGCTACACTGGCGGCACATTGACGACGTGGACGGTGCGCGCACGCGGACCGTTGTGATCCGGGCCCATCGGGTGGGCCCTCGTGGGACCGGGGCCGCGGACATGATTCGTGACGAGGTGCAGAGGCTGGTGGCGCAGGCGCTCGCGGCGGCGCAGGAGGCGGGCGACATTCCGGTGTTCGCCGTGCCGGAGATCCAGGTAGAGCACCCGGCACGCGTGGAGCACGGTGACTACTCGGCGAACCTGCCGTTGCGGATCCAGGGCCTGGCGCGGATGAAGGCGGTAGACGTCGCGGAGTCGCTGCGGCGGCACGTGCCGGCGCACGTCGCAGTGTCGGACGTGCGAGTGGCCCCGCCGGGATTCCTCAACTTCTACCTCGACGCCGCGTGGCTGGCCTCGCAAGTCAGGGAGATCGCGGCGGCAGGGTCGGACTACGCCGGGAGCGCGGCCGGCGCGGGGCGGCGGCTGCAAATCGAATATGTGTCGGCGAACCCGACGGGCCCGGTGCACGTGGGGAACGGGCGCGGGGCGGCAATCGGGTCGACGCTCGCGCGCGTGCTCCGGGCGGCGGGCTATGACGTCGAAGAGGAGTACTACGTCAACGACGCGGGTACGCAGGTAGCGATCTTCGCGCGGACGCTGTACGCGCGGTACCAGCAGCTCTTCGGACGGGCGGTCGAGATCCCGGAGAACGGGTATCCGGGCGAGTACATGGTGCAGATCGCGGAACGGATCCGCGAGTTGCACGGCGACCGCTTCCTCCGGCCGGCCGGCGAGGAGACGGGCGCGGAGCTGGGAGATGTCGGCATCCAGTTGATGGTCGACCAAATCCGGGACGACCTCGAGTTGCTGCGGGTGCGGTACGACCGCTGGTTCTCCGAGCGGTCGTTGCAGACCGAGGGCGGGCCGTACTCGGAGGTGATGCGGATCCTCGAGGAGCGGGGCCACGTCGTGCGGCGGGAGGGAGCGGTGTGGTTCGCCTCGTCGCAACTGGGGGAGTCGAAGGACAACGTGCTGATCCGGTCGGACGGGGTGCCGACGTACTTCGCCTCGGACGTTGCCTATCATTATGACAAGTTCATCCTCCGGGGGTTCGACCGGGTGATCGACATCTGGGGCGCGGACCATCAGGGGCACGTGTCCCGGGTGAAGGCGGCGGTGACGGCGGTGGGGGGGAACGGTGACGACCTCGACGTGCTGCTGTACCAGCTGGTGACGCTGAAGCGCGGGGCCGAGGTGGTGCCGCTGTCGAAGCGGGCGGGCGAGATCGTGACGCTGCGCGATGTAGTGTCGGAGGTCGGTGCGGACGCGGCGCGGTTCTTCTTCCTGCAGCCCTCGGCGGGGTCGACGATGGACTTCGACCTGGAACTGGCGACGCGGCAGAGTGACGAGAACCCGGTGTACTACGTGCAGTACGCGCACGCGCGGATCTCGAGCATTCTCGCAAGGGCGGCTTCCGAGGGGGTGAGCTCGGACGGCGCGGACACCTCGTTGCTCACGCACGAGGCGGAGCAGGCGCTGCTGCGGAAGCTGCTGCTGTTGCCGGAGGTGGTGGAGCAGGTGGTGACGTCGCTGGAGGCGCACCATTTGCCCGCGTACGCGCAATCGCTGGCGCAGTCGTTCCACGTGTTCTACACCCAGTGCCGCGTGATCACCGAAGACGTGCCGCTGACGAAGGCGCGACTGGCGCTGGCGGAGGCGACGCGGACGGTACTGGCGCGGACGCTCGAGCTGATGTCGATCAGCGCGCCGGAGCAGATGTAGCGAGCGGGGTTGCGCCTCGGAGATCGGGGCACGTGGGCGCTCAGCCCTCTGTAGGGCGGGATCGGCAGCAAGCCTGTCCCGCTACTCGTCGACCGTCGGGCCGCTGTACAGGATCTCGAACTGCAGGCGATCGGGTGACTCGAAGATGATCTGGTAGTACGTCTCGTCGTCGTCGTTTACGAACTCGGGACGACGGCGCGGGGTCTCGAAGAGCAGATCAACGCCCTGGCCGCGTAGCCACGCGCCGACGAGGTCGACGTCCGCCGGGGCATCCGTGCCGATGCCGATGTGGTTCATCCCCGGGCCGTCGTAGTCGTTGGTCGACGCGCTCGCCTTGTGGAACCAGATGCTGTCTCTGCCGGCCCCGCCGAAGCCGAAGAACCCATCCCCCTCGTAGATAACGGGCCAACCCAGGAGCCCGAAGAGTCCTCGATAGAATGCGCTGTTCTGCGGATCGATATTCAGCTGGATGCGGGCGAGATGGGTCCCCACTGGGGGAGCTCCTTCCGCGGCGGCCCTGCGAGTCAGCGCGCCGGCACAAGCGGTCGCCGACGATCATGGAACATTAGTTCTCTTCCTGCAAGATAGCGGCGCCGGAACGTCAACGAATGGCCGCGAGAGCTTCGGTCAGGCCGTGGGGAGGCGGAGGGTGAACCTCGATCCCCGGCCTGGGGTGGATTCGACGGCGGTGGAGCCGGAGTGGGCCTCCGCGATGCCGCGGACGATGGCGAGGCCGAGGCCGGCGCCGTCGGAGCTCTCGCCAGTGCGGGTGCGGGAGCGCTCGGCGCGGAAGAAGCGGTCCCAGACGCGCGGGAGGTCTTCGGCGGCGATGCCGTGGCCAGTGTCACGGACATGGAGGGCGACTCCCTCGCGGACGGGTTCGACGACGACGGTGACGGAGCCCTCGGGTGGGGTGTAGGCGAGGGCGTTACTCACGAGGTTACGGACCGCACGCTCGATGAGGGCGCCATCGAGGAGGGCCGCGGGAACGGGGCCGCGAACCTGGAGGGTAAGGGTGATGCGGCGAGCGACGGCCTGGGCCTGCATAGCATCGACGACCTCGGCGGCGATCTCGTCGAGGGCGAGGGGACGGCGGGTCAGCTGCACGGAACCGGCGTCGAGCTGAGAGAGCTGAAAGAGGTCGTCGATCATGGCGCCGAGGCGTTCGGCTTCGCGGCGCATGGCGTGGTGGTAGCGCTTCACTTCGGCCTCCGCGGTCACGACCTCGTCGTCGAGGGCTTCGGCCATGGCGCGCATGGAGGCGAGGGGCGTGCGGAGGTCGTGGGAGATGGCGATGGTGAAGTCGCGGCGGTCGCGCTCAAGGGCGGCGCGGGCGACCTCGGCAAACTCAAGGCGATCGGCGAGGACGTTCACGTCATCGGCGAGGCGGGCGACCTCGTCACGGCCGACTGCGGGGACGCGGGTGTCGTAGCGGCCGAGGGAGAGGACACGCACCGCCTCGGTGACCGAGTGCAGGCGGCGGGTGATGGTGGTGGCGACCCAGGTGCTGAAGCCGAGGGAGATGGTGGCGCTCACGGCGATGAGCGCGATCAGCAGGCCGAGGTCGTGATCGGTCGACACGAACATGAGCTGGGAGACGATGAAGACGTTGAGGAGGCCGACGAGGGCTCCGATGAGCCCCCCGAGAGCGACCTTCGTGCGCAGGGTGAGGGCGCCCGCGCGGTCAGCGGCCTGGACGCCGGCGGCGCCGCCGAGGAGCGTCGCGGCGCCGGAGAGCGCGATGTACAGCGCGAGCGCGCGGAGGTCGCCCGCCGGAGGCTGAATCAGCAACTGGGCGACGAGCAGGCCGACGAGGATGGCGGCGCCCAGCGCGAGCGCGAACGTGGCGAGCCCGGGCGACGGCGTGGATGGGACCCGCAGCGCGACGTGATTCCTCATGAGCGGGCTCCAGTCTGCCGAGGCATCAGCCTTCGAACTTGTAGCCGACGCCCCAGACGGTACGGAGGAACGCTGGGCGCGAAGGATCATGCTCGATCTTCGTGCGGAGGCGGCGGACGTGGACGGTCACGGTGCCCGCGTCGCCCTCGAAATCCTCGTCCCAGATGGCGTCCATGAGCTGCTCGCGGCTGAAGACACGGCCGGGGTGCTCGGCGAGGTAGGCGAGCAAGTCGAACTCGCGAGCGGTGAGGGCGACTGGCTCGCCGCGCAGGAGGACCGTGCGTTTGACCGGGTCGACCTCGAGATCGCCGAAGCGGAGGTTGCCGCGCGCGCCAGCGCCACCGGTGCGCACGGGGGCGGCCGCGCGGCGGAGCACGGCCTCTACGCGGGCCACGAGCTCGCGGGGGCTGAAGGGCTTGGTGACGTAGTCGTCCGCGCCGAGCCCGAGGCCGTTGATCTTGTCGGCCTCGCCGTCGCGGGCGGTGAGCAGGATCACGGGGGTGGCGCCGTCCTCGCGGATGCGCTGGCAGACCTCAAGGCCGTCGATGCCGGGCAGCATGACGTCGAGGACGACGAGGTCCGGGGCGGCGCGGCGGTAGGCGGCGAGTCCGGCATTCCCGTCGTGAGCGACCTCGACCTCGTAGCCGTCGCGGCGGAGGTAGCGTTCGACTACGTCGGCGACCATATCCTCATCTTCGACGACGAGGATGCGCCTGGCATCGGGCATGGTGCGCCTCCGTCCTCTTCTGTGTACTACGACGAACGTACGCGGGAAGACTTACCGAAGTATGACGGTGGAGTGGTTGCAGATCAGTCGGTAGCGAGGCGGTCCTCGACAGCCCGCACCTTGGCGTCGAGCGCGTTCTCGACACCGGGGCGGAGGTCGGCCTTGAGGACGAGGCTGGCGCGGCCCGTGCGGGCGGCGACGGCCTGGGTGGCGGCCCGGACGACCGCCATCACCTCGTCCCATTCGCCCTCGACGGTGGTGAACATGGCATCGGTGCGGTTGGGCAGTCCGGATTCGCGGACGATGCGGACAGCGTCGGCGACGGTGTCGCTGACCGACGTGGAGGCGGTGCCGATGGGGGTGACTGAGAAGGCGACGAGCATGCAGACTCCTCGATGTGGGCTGAGGCGGGACTATCCCGGCGGGCCTGACCGGGCTAACACGAAGCGAGTAAGATAGCGACGCCCGGCCGGAGGGGCGGGCGCAGTCACGACGCAATCCTCGGGAGGAATGCACCTTGGTCGCTACGGACAAACCATACACGACGATCGGAACGCGGCCGGTGCGGCCGGACGGCGCGGACAAGGTCACGGGTCGGGCGCAGTACGGCGCGGACATCTCGTTGCCGGGGATGCTGTTCGGGCGCGTGAAGCGCAGCCCGCACGCGCACGCGCACATCAAGAAGATCGACGTGTCGAGGGCGCTGGCGCTGCCCGGTGTGAAGGCGGTGATCACGAACGCCGACTTCCCGGCGGCGGAGGACGTGATCGAGGACCTGGGCGAGAGCGCGACGAACCTGAAGTGGCTGCTCGACAACATCCTGGCCTCAGACAAGGCGCTGTATCAGGGGCATGCGATCGCGGCGGTGGCGGCGACGGACCCGCACGTCGCTGAGGACGCGCTGCAGCTGATCGAGGTTGAGTACGAGTTGCTGCCGCCGGTGATGAACGTGCGCGACGCCATGCTGGAGTCGGCGCCGCTGCTGCACCCGGACATGCGTACGGTGAAGATGCTGGCGCGCTTCGTGCCGGGCCCGGAGCGGGGCGACCGGCCGACGAACATCGCGAGCACGCTGCAGTTCAAGAACGGGGACGTGGAGCAGGGATTCGCGGAGTCGGACATCATCCTCGAGCGGGAGTTCGAGACGACGATGACGCACCAGGGATACATCGAGCCGCAGAACGGGACTGCGTTCTGGAATTCGGACGATGAGCTGACCGTGTGGACGAGTACGCAGGGCGCGTTCTCGGTGCGGGACCAGACGGCCAAGATCGTGAAGCTGCCGGTGTCCAAGGTGCGCGTGGTGCCGATGGAGATCGGCGGCGGGTTCGGGGGGAAGATCCCCGTGTACCTGGAGCCGCTGGCGGCGATCCTGTCCCGGCAGACGGGGCGTCCCGTGAAGATGAGCATGAACCGCGAGGAGGTGTTCGAGGGGACGGGGCCGACCTCGGGGGCGTACCTGCGCGTGAAGCTCGGTGCGAAGCGCGACGGGACGTTCATGGCCTCGGAGGCGTTCCTGGCCTACGAAGGCGGGGCGTATCCGGGATCGCCGGCGGGCGGTGGTGCGGTCTGCATCTGGGGGCCGTACGACATCCCGAACATCCTGGTGGACGCGCTGGACGTGGTGGTGAACAAGCCGAAGGTGGCGGCGTACCGGGCGCCGGGCGCGCCCGCCTCGGAGTATGCGTTCGAGTCGCTGGTGGACGAGCTCGCGGAGATGCTCGACATGGACCCGATGGACCTGCGTCTGAAGAACGCGGCCACGGAGGGGACGCGGCGCACGGACGGCACGGTGTTCGGGGTGATCGGCAACATCGAGACGATGGAAGCCGTGAAGAACAGCGACCACTACCGTTCCGAGATGCAGGGCAAGCACCGCGGGCGCGGCGTGGCCATGGGCTACTGGGGCAACGCGGGGATGGAGTCCTCGGCGTACGCGTCGGTGGTCGCGGACGGCACGGTGGCGCTGGTGATTGGCGCGACGGACATCGGTGGCAGCCGGGCTTCGCACGCGATGCAGATGGCGGAGACGCTGGGCATCCCGTACGAGGACGTGAAGCCGAAGGTGGTAGACACGGACTCGGTCGGGTACACGGGCGTGACCGGCGGGAGCCGGACGACGTTCGCGGGCGGCTGGGCCGTCTATGAGGCGGCGATGGACATTCGCAGCCAGCTCGAAGAGCGGGCGGCGGCGATCTGGGAGGTCGACCGCAACCTCGTGCGTTACGAGGACGGCGGCGTGAACGGCCCCGACGGGAAGCGGTTCAGCTTCCGGGAGCTGGCGGGGCAGCTGCCGCACACGGGCGGGATGATCCAGGGCCGGGCGGACATCAACAAGAGCACGCAGGGGCCCTCGTTCGCGGCGCACATCGCGGACGTGGAGGTCGACCCGGAAACGGGCAAGGTGCAGGTGCTGCGGTACACGGCGATCCAGGACGTCGGGACGGCTGTGCACCCCTCGTACGTGGAGGGCCAGATCCAGGGCGGCGCGGTGCAGGGCATCGGGATGGCGCTGTCGGAGGAGTACTTCTACGACGAGCAGGGGCAGATGCGCAACGCGAGCTGGCTCGACTACCGGATGCCGACGACGCTCGACCTGCCGATGATCGAGACCATCCTCGTGGAGGTCCCGAACCCCGGTCACCCCTACGGGGTACGTGGCGTGGCCGAGGTGCCGATCGTGCCGGCACTGGCGGCCGTAGCGAACGCGATCTACCACGCAACGGGGCTGCGGATGCGGAAGCTGCCGGCGTCGCCGCGGGCGGTGCTGGAAGAGATGCTGGACAACCCCTCGTAGGGCCGCGACTGGAGGGTGAAGCGAAGGCCGAGGAGGGTGACCTCCTCGGCCTTCGTCGTCGCGAGCGGCTACTTCCTGACCTCGAAGATGAGGTTGAAGGGCGTTTCGGCGGCGCGGCGGAAGCGGGTGAAGCCGGCTTCCTCGAAGACAGCGCGGGTGGCCGCCTCGCCGGCCTGGGCGCCGAGGGCATACAGCCCGCCCTCGCTTACCGCATGCGGAAGGCAGACCAAACTCGATGCCGCGTAGTACAGCCGTCCGACGGGGTTGAAGTTGTCCTCGACGCGATCCGAAGCGAAGGGCTCGACGAGCAGGACCGCACCGTCGGGCGCGAGCGCCCCGTATGCCTGGCGAGCCGCCGCGAGCGGATCACCGAGATCGTGCAGGCAGTCGAAGAAGCAGACCAGGCCGTAGTCGCGGCCAGGGATGCCGCCGGCACCGACCACCTCGAAGGACACGTTGTCGAGGTCCCGCTCGCGGGCGAGGCCGCGGGCCGCCTCGACGGAGCCCGAGTGCGTGTCGAAGCCACGGAACGTGCTCCACGGGAACGCCTCCGCCATGAGGGTGGTGGAGTGACCGTAGCCGCAGCCGATGTCGGCGACGAGGATTCCGGCCTCGAGCAATGGGACGACGCCGGTCAGCGCCGGCAGCCACTCGGAGACGAGGCTGGCGCGATAGCCGTTGCGATAGAACGTGGCGACTCCCTCGTGGAGACGATGGTCGTGCTCACTCCACGCGATCCCCTCGTCATTGCGATAGGCCTCGACGAAGCGTTCCTGTTCGCGGAACAACGTGGCGGGGACGTGCCAGGCCGACGGGATGAACACGGGGCTGGACTCGTCCGCGAAGACGAGGGCCTGCTCCGGGTTGAGCTCGAAGCAGCCGGTGGCGGAGTCGAAGTCGACGTAGCCGCCGGCGGCCTGGGCGTACAGCCACTCGCGGACGTAGCGCTCGGGCGCGCCGGCCCGCCGGGCAACCTCGGCGGGAGGCAGGGGGCCCTGATCCCACATGGCCACGTAGAGCCCGAGGGCATGGCCGACGACGACAGTGGAGCCGCCGTAGGCGGCGGAGATGTCCGAGACAGCGCGTCCGACGAGCGTCTCGAGGCTGGCCTGGTCGACGGGGCGAGGCCGATGCAGCTGGGTGGTCATAGCAATCCTCCAAGTACCGCGCTCCGCCGGTGGGAGCCCTGCACAAGAGGTTCGGGGTTGAGGGGGCCGCCTCGTAAGGGCGAGAATCGCCAAAAGGAGGCCGTTCGTGCCATCGCAGCCGCTGCACGTGAGTCTGATTGCGATTCCGGACGCGATGGCGTCCACGTTGACCGGGATCTACGACGCGCTGAGCAGCGTGGAACGGGTCGCGGAGTGGGCCGGAGTCGACCTCGGGGGGCCGCAATTCGAGGTGGAGCTCGTGGGCCTGGAGCGGAGCGAGGTGACGCTGGCCTCGGGGTTGCCGCTGCAGCCGCATCGCTCGCTGGCGGAGGTGACACGGACCGACCTCGTGGTCGTGCCGTCGCTGCTCGCGCCGAACGGGGAGTGGGAGCCGGGGCGGTACCCGGCGCTGGTCGAGTGGTGCGTGGAGGCGTACGCGAACGGGGCGGCGCTGTGCTCGGCGTGTTCGGGGTTGCTGGTGCTCGCGGAGACGGGGCTCTTCGACGGGCACTCGTGCACGGTGCACTTCGGCTACGCGAACGAGTTTCGGCGACGGTTCCCCGCGGTCCCCGTGACACCGGAGCGGGTGCTGCTGGTGAGCGGCGAGGGAGAGCGGCTGATTACCTCGGGGGCGGCGACATCGTGGCACGACCTGGCGCTGTACCTAGTGGCGCGCTACGTGTCGCCGCTCGTGGCGCAGGCGGTAGCGCGGTTCTATGCGTTCCAGATGCACCCGGAGGGGCTTGCGCCGTTCGTCGTGTTCGAGGGACGGACGGACCACGGTGACTCGGCGATTGAGACAGCGCAGCGGTGGATCGCCGACCATCTGGACGTGCCCGCGCCGGTGGAAGAGATGGCGCAGCGATCGGGACTGACGGAGCGCACGTTCAAGCGACGGTTCACGGAAGCGACGGGGCTCGCGCCGATCGCGTACGTGCAGCGACTGCGCGTCGAGCAGGCGAAGCGGATGCTGGAAGCCGACGATGCCGCCGTCGACGACATCGGTTGGCGGGTGGGGTACGAAGATGCGTCGTCGTTTCGGAGACTGTTCCGCAGGACGGTGGGGCTGACGCCGTCGGCGTATCGACGGCGGTTTCGGGTGCCGAGCTTCGAGGACGAAACGGGGGCGACCGTGGTGAGGTAGGTCAGCGGCGGATCCACCCGGCGAGCGGATGCGCGCAGCCGTGGAGCGCGTATGCTCGGGGACGGTCGTACACGCCTTGACGGGTGGAGGGAACGCGGGTGGGCGGGGCACGTCTGATCTTCGGGATGGCGGTGCTGTCGTTGCCGGCGATCGCGCTCCGGCTGACCGGGACACATCTGGGCACGGTAGCTGACACATCGGTGTTCGGACTGGCGATCGTGGCGGCGGCGTTCCTCCTCGCGTGGGGGGCGGAAGCGGCCGAGGTCGACATCTCGCAGGCGCTGGCGGTGGCGTTCGTGGCACTGATCGCCGTGCTGCCCGAGTACGCGGTGGACATGACGTTCGCGTGGAAAGCGGGCAACGACCCGGAGTTCGCGCCGTACGCGGTCGCGAACATGACAGGTGGCAACCGGCTGCTCATCGGCGCGGCGTGGCCGATGGTATTCCTGCTGTTCTGGTGGCGCGCGCGGCGGCACGTGATGCGCCTGGAGCACGGTCATGCGATCGAGATTGCGACGCTGGCGGTGGCGACGCTGTATTCGTTCACGATCCCGCTGAAAGGCGAGATCGCGCTGTACGACACGGTGATCCTCGCAGCGCTATTCATCGGGTACGTGTACATCATCGCGCGGGCACCGACTGAGGAGCCGGAGCTGATCGGGCCGGCGCGGACGATCGGCACGCTGCCGATGTACCAGCGACGGGCGAGCATCGTGATCATGCTCGTCTACGCGGCGGGCGCGATCTTCGCCTCGGCGGAGCCGTTTGCGGAGGGTCTGGTGCACAGCGGCGTGCAGCTGGGGATCGACGAGTTCCTGCTGGTGCAGTGGCTGGCGCCGCTGGCATCGGAGGCGCCGGAGTTCCTGTTCGCGGGGATCCTGGCGAACCGCGGACGAGCCGGGGTGGCGATGGGGGCGCTGCTGTCCTCGAAGGTGAACCAGTGGACGCTGCTCATCGGTGGTCTACCGCTAGCGTACGCGATCTCGAAGGGGGGCTTCCACGGGCTGCCGCTGGACACGCGGCAGACGGAGGAGGTGTTCATCACCGCGGCACAGTCGGCGTTCGCGGTGGCGATCCTGGTCAGTCTAAGCATCAACCGGTGGGAGGCGATCCTCCTGTTCACGCTGTTCATGATCCAGTTCGTGATCCCGGTGGAATCGATCCGCATGGTGATCGCCGGGATCTACATGGTGCTCGCGATCACGATCCTGATCCGCGAGCGCGCGCACGTGGTGCACCTGCTGCGGCAGGCGCGGCGGACCATCGCCGGCGACCATACGGAGCTGGCGATGGAGGGCGCGACCGCGGAGCGCTAGCGGGGCATCCTGGCCGCCGGGGGGAGCCGGAGCAACTGGCCCGGGATGAGTTGCGCGTCATTCGCGGCGGCGAGCGCCTCGGCGGTGATGCCATACCTCGAGGCAACCGAGTATAGCGAGTCACCCTGCAGCACGAGGTGTTCCCGAGCGACCTCGCGAGGCGGGTGGAACTCGCGCGGCTGGCTGGACGGCGGGATACGAAGCACCTGTCCCACCTGGATGAAATCCGGGTTCGCAATGCCATTCGCCGCGATGATGGCCTGCATCGAGACACCGAACCGTGCGGCGATACGACTGAGGATGTCCCCCGGCTGGACGGTATACGTTTGCTCCGCGGAGCCGCCGTCCTCCGCCGGCGCGGCCGGGGGCGTGGGCGGGGACTCGGGCGCGGGGGATTCCTCGAGTCCGGGGATGCGCAGGCGCATGCCGACAGGGACGAAATCCGGGTTGGCGATGCCGTTCGCGGCGACGAGCGCGGCGATGGTGGTGCCGAAGCGGGCCGCGATGGCGCCCAGGCTGTCACCGGGCTGGACGACGTAGATCGCTCCGCCGCCGGATGGAACGGGTGGCGAACCCTGGAGCTGTCCGAAGACGGCGGCGGCTGAACGAATGAGCCCACCATAGAAGGCCGCCTGTCCGTTGCCGTTGTAGCCGGTCGCGAACGCCTCGTAATTGCGGACACGAAGCGCCTCGAGCATGGGGGACGTGTCGCCGTGACCGCGGATGAAGTCGAACATGCCGAGGATCTGGTAGCGGATGTCGCTGCTGAAGCGTTCGAACATCTCGTGCACGTTGTCGTAGCCGACGAGTGCATGGTTGAAGCCCATGATCTGGGCGATGCCCATGCTGATGGAGTAGAGTGCGGCCGCGTCATCGAGGCTACGGGCGAAGTCGAGCACCTCCCACTCGCCGGCCTGGCTGAGGTGGCAGGGCTCCCAGTCGCCGCCGGGTCGGCAGAAGAGGTGGCCCTGCCAGACGGTGCCGGGATCGAACTGGAAGTGAGCATCGAACTCGGCGGCGCGCTCGTGACCGAGGAAGCCGCGGAAGAGGTGGTTCTCGAAGCGGATGACCATGCGCCCGTCGGGGCCCGAACCGCGACCGCCGGACTCGGTGTACAGCACCGCGACGATCGCGGCGGGGTCGAGGCCAACGGTGCGGCAGAGAGCGTCGAGGAGGCCCCCATAGGCGTTCCAGGTCGCGGCGAGCGCGGCGCCGAGCTGGCCGAAGCCCGCGGCGTCGAGCCGGCGATCGGGTGGAGCCTCGAGGGAGACGGAGCGCAGTTCGTCGTGCTGCCAGAGGTAGTCAGTGACGAGGCCGCGGGAGGTAGCGCCCACGGAACGAGCAGCGACCCAGCCACGGCCGAGGTGACATTCGACCTCGTACCAACCGTCGCGGTCGCGAAGGATGTCGACAGCGATGCCGCGATCGAGCGAGGCGGCAGGTCGTGTGTCGGCGGGTGCGGCGCGCAGCTCGGTAGGGATGATGACGACGGCGGTGCGGGCGGGCATGGTGTGCTCCTGGTGCGATCCCGATTCGGGCGGTCGATCGGGCGGATATTAACAGCCGCGGCAGGGATCAGGGACGGCGAACTTGCACCTCGGGCGAGGTGGAACGAGCGGGCAAACGCACAGGGTTTCGTGGGACACTGGTTGCATGGATACACGGATTCTCTACTGCCCTCGAGACGGCGCACGACTGACGGATGAGCGGTTACGCGGGATTCCGGTGGACCGATGCGAGACCTGCCGGGGATCGTGGCTCGACCCGCACGAGCTGGACCGGCTGGAGGCGACGGCGGCGAACGACGAAGTGCGACGCGGCATGGTGACGTACGCCGAACGCCCATCGGAGCTTGCGTGCCCGGTGTGCGCGCGCCCGATGACCGCGTTCAACTATCGGGCGCACAACCTGCAACTCGAGACGTGCGCCGAGCACGGATACTGGCTGGACGAGCACGAGGACCGCGCGGTGCTGGACCTGATCCGGGAGCGGCAACGGGGCCTCGGGCGCGTGTCTTCCGCAGAGGCCGCCTGGGAGGCGACGCGTCGAGGTGGAGGCGGCGGGTTCGGCGACCGGCTGCGGCGGTTCTTCGGCAGATAGCCGTTACTCGGGCCGCGGCTGTGCGGCACGGTCGTGAGCCTTCACGGCAGAACCTCTGAGTCGCGGAATCAGGCACGCGAGTGGTGTCCCGACCCACGGGCCTCCTCGTGCGCTTAGCACGCGCATTACAACGACAGGGCCAGTTGTTGACCTCTCAGCGTCACGATGGAGATCAGTAGCACCGAAAGGCCGTCATTGTGACTGAGAGCGGGTCGTTCAAGGGGATGCTGTTCGGGCTGGTCGTGATCGTGTCGCTGCTAGCCGGCGGCGCACTGACGTTGACCTTCGCGGACAGCAGCGGCGGTGATGGGGGGGCAGGGACATCCGCCTCGACGGTGGAGGCAACGGCGACGGACAGCCCCATCGCGATCGCGACGGTCGAGGGGCAAGGACTGCCGGGGCTCGTGGAGCGAGTATCGGACTCGGTCGTCACGATCCGGACGGCGGTTGGGACGGGGTTCCGGCAGGGAAGCGGGACCGGCACGGGCGTGGTGCTGAACAGGGACGGTCACATCGTGACCAACTACCACGTCGTCGAGAACGCGCGAGAGATCACGGTGACCTTCCGGGACGGTACCGTGGCAACAGGCACGGTGGTCGAAAGCGACGAGCGCCAAGACCTGGCGGTGGTGCAAGTGTCGGTGCCGTCCAACGTGTTGTCACCAGCGACGTTCGCCGATTCGAGCGGCGTGCGTCCGGGCGACCCGGTGTTCGCCATCGGAAACCCGTTCGGATTGAACTTCACCGTGACCGCTGGGGTAGTGAGCGCGCTCGACCGGTCGTCGCCGTCGGGGACGGGTGGACTGAAGGGGATGATCCAGACAGACGCGGCGGTCAATCCCGGCAACTCCGGCGGACCGCTGTTCAACAGCGCGGGCGAGGTGATCGGGATCAACACATCGATCGAGAATCCCTCGGGAGCGACGGTCTTCGTCGGTGTCGGGTTCGCAATTGCCTCCAACACCGTGCGGGACTTCGCTTCGGAGTTCCTCTCGCGATAGCTCACGCGTAGCAGGCGAACCAGCGTTCGATCCCGAGGAGCGATGGGTGGGACAATCCACTTACTCCTCGGGATCGGATCAGGTTGATGCGCGTTATCGCCTCGGTCGTTGTAGTGACGGTTGCGCTGGCTTTGTCGGCGTTGACGGCGACCGCTCTGAGTCCGTATCCCGCGGGAAGCGTGGGATACGACATTTCGTTCCCGCAGTGCGGCGGGGCGCTGCCGGCGCAGCCGTACGCGTTTGGCATCGTGGGCGCGACGGGCGGGCGAGCGTTCACGCATAACCCGTGCCTGCGGGCGCAGTATAACTGGGCAGCGGCCAGCGGCCGTCCGCCTTCGGTCTACATCAACACCAAGTTCCCATCCGGGACGACGATCGGGCAACGAGACACGGGGCCCGCAGGCACGTGCGCGGCCACCGATACGAGATGCCAGGCGTACAACTACGGCTACAAGACGGCGCAGGACGCGGTCGCCTACGCGAAGACGCAGGGAGTGCTGGACGTCGCGACGTGGTGGCTGGACGTGGAGACCGAAAACACGTGGTCGGACGACAAGGCGATGAACGCCGTGGTCCTCGAAGCGGCGATCGACTACCTCAAGACGATGAGCGCCTCGATCGGGATCTACTCGACGACATACCAGTGGTCGACCATCGCTGGGACGTACTCGCCCGGGCTGCCGGTGTGGGTCGCCGGCGCCACGGATGTGACGCACGCGCACCAACTGTGCGCGACCGGATCGTTCGGGGGCGGCGAGGTGCAACTGGTGCAGTACCCGGCACCGCCGTTCTCGAAGAACCTCGTGTGCGGGGCGGCTCCGAGTCCGACAGCGACGCCGACCCCGGCGAGCACGGCCACCGCCACCACCACGGCCGCGGCGACGCCCGGGGCTACAGCGACCGCAACCGAGACGAGCACGGTGCAGGCGCTCACCGGGGGGACCGTCCCGGCTGACGGCGGCTTCGGGCTTGCGGTGTACCGGGGCGGGGCGGTGGACGACCTCGTGACCTCGACCGGCTGCCCGGTGGAGACGATGGTGCTCTACTTCACGGTCAACGGATCGTTCGTGACGTTTATCCCGGGAACGTCGGTCGCGGCTGTGAACGCGTCGTTCCTGCTGACGTTCCCAGGCGGGTCGCTTCCGGAGCGCACAGGGTTCCTCGGGAAGTGCGTCTAGCCGCCCGCGCAGTAGCCCGACGCACCGCCCGTCCTCGATCAGGTCCGTGTTCGCGTCGGGCCCGGCCGTCCGCGTTGAGGGCTAGAGATCCGCGACCTGGGCGATGACGTCGCTCATGGCCCTGAGGACGCCAGGGTCCTGCACGTTGGCGATGGTGCCGATCGTCGTCTGCACGCCGGCCTCCGCGAAGCGGCCGATGGTGTCGACGAGTTCGGGGACCCGCTCGCCGGAGGCGCCGGGGTCCATGCGGAGCGTGATCGTGCGATGGATCTCGTCGTAGTTGCGGCCATCGGCTTCGCAGTGGCCGGCGAGGATCTCGAAGCGGCGGCGTACTTCCTCGGGTGAGTCGCCGCGGACGTTGCAGGCATCGCCGTAGCGGGCGACCAGGCGAAGGGTCTTCTTCTCGCCGCTGCCGGCGACGAGGATGGGCGGCCGCGGTTGCTGGAGTGGCTGCGGGACGCAGAGGGTCTCTTCGAGCTGGTAGTACTGGCCTCGGAAGGCGCCGTCGTTCTCGCTCCACATCTGGTTGGCGATCTGGAGGACCTCATCGAGGCGCTCGAAGCGCTCCCTGAGCGGGGGAAACTCGAAGCCGAGACCGTGGTGCTCGCGCTCGTACCAGGCCGCGCCGATGCCAAGCCATGCACGGCCGCCGGAGAGGACATCGAGGCCCGTGACCTGCTTCACGAGGTAGCCGGGGTTGCGGTAGGTGACGCCGGTGGCGAGGACGCCGAGCTTGATGCGGCTGGTGCGCGCGGCGATGTAGCCGAGGATGTTGTACGCCTCGAACATCTCCGTGTCGTGGGGACCGACACCGGGGATCTGGAAGTAGTGGTCCATCACGGAGAGGCGGTCGAAGCCGACGCCCTCGGCGTCCGCGACGATCTCGTCGAGCTTGCCGGCGAAGGCCGACATGTCGTCGACCCAGGAGAAGTTCGCGAGGTGGATGCCGAGCTTCACGGGCGCCTCCGATGGATTCTGGTGTGCGAGGGACGATACCTCAGACGGCCGGTGGAGTCCTCAACAGTGAGGATGCGGAAGGGCGGGATTGCTCCCGCCCTTCCGCGCGATGCCCCCGCAAGGACTACTTGAGGAGATAGAGAGCGGGGTAGAAGAAGACCCAGACGACATCGACGAAGTGCCAGTACATGACGACGCCGGAGACGCCGTAGGCCTTGAGGCCGCCGCCGTCGTAGTAGCCCTTGCCAGCCTTGCGCCAGGCGATCCAAAGCAAGATGACGCCAGACGCGACGTGCCCGGCGTGCATGCCCGTCATGGAGAAGAAGGAGGTGCCATAGCCCTCGGAGATGGTGAACTCGGCGATGGACCACTCGACAACGACGCCGGCGAAGAAGGCGATGCCGAGGAGGATGGTCAGGAGCAGCATCAGGCGGCCGTGAGCGATGTTGCCGTGATGGATGGCCGTCTCACCTCGATAGGCGGTGTAGCTGCTGAGGAGGAGGACGGAGGTGATGCCGAGACCAAGCACCTGGCTGATGTGGGGGTCGACCTCGGTGCCGTTCATGTAGAAGCGGGCGCTGAAGAGCAGGGCAAAGACGAGGGCGTCCGAGAAGAAGAACAGCCAGAGGCCGAGGCGGTTCATGCGAACCTTCTTGACCTCGTCGTGGGGCTCGTGGGCGTGAGCGGCCTGTGATGCGGCGGCCGGGGTGGCAGTTGCCATGACTAGGCCTCCTCACCCTGCCAGACGAGGGGCAGGTGCATGAAGTACATGACGATGAACCAGGCTTTCACGACCGCCACCGCGAAGAGGATGACGACGAGGGCGGCAGGCGAATCGAGGGCGACGGCGAAGATGTACTCGACGATTGTCATGACGGCGAGTGCGACGATGACCGTCAACCCGCGCCGCTGGTCGCCTACCTCGGAGCCACCGTGGTGGGAGCGGTCGCTCGAGAGCCGTCTGGTCACTGTTCCTACCTTTCCTCGGTGGCGAGTGCCGCGCCGCCAGCGAAGGGGCGGTGGTGTGCCGGACCGCCGCCGTAGCCGTACGGAGTGTCGGTGATGACGGGAATCTCATCGAAGTTGTGCTCAGGCGGCGGGGACGAGACCTGCCACTCGAGGGTGGTGGCGCGCCAGGGGTTGGCCTCGGCGACGCGGCCCTTGAACCAGGCGGTGGCCATGTTCCAGACGAAGAACAGGAACGACGCGCCGAGCAGGAACGCGGCGAGCGAAATGATCGTGTTGTAGTCGGAGTACTCCGCGGGGTAGTCCGCGATGCGGCGGTTCATACCCTGGATGCCGACGCGGAACATCGGGATGAAAGTGAGCTGGAAGCCGATGAACATGATCCAGAAGTGCAGCTTGCCGAGGGTCTCGTTGTACATACGGCCGGTGATCTTCGGGAACCAGTAGTAGATGCCCGCGAAGAGGGCGAAGATCTCGCCGCCGACGATCGTGTAGTGGAAGTGGGCGACGACGAAGTAGGTGTCCTGCAGGTGCAGGTCAGTGGGGACATCGGCGAGGTAGATGCCCGTAACGCCGCCCATGAGGAAGTTAAAGACGAATGCCAGCGCGAACAGCATGGGCGTGCGGAGCCAGAGCTTTCCGGCCCAGATGGTGCCGATCGCGCCGAGGAAGATGAGCCCCGTGGGGATCGAGATCAGCTCCGTCAGGACAAGGAAGGGTGCGTGGAGGTAGGGCGCCATGCCGCTGGTGAACAGGTGGTGAGCCCAGACGACCCCGGAGAGCAGGACGATGCCGATCATCGCGCCGGCGACCCAGCGGTAGGCGAACAGCGGCTTACGTGAGAGGTGCGAGAGCACCTCGAGCGCGACGCCGAATCCGGGGAGCACCATCACGTAGACCGCGGGGTGCGAGTAGAACCAGAAGACATGCTCGTAGAGCAGTGCGCTGCCGCCCTCGGACGAGCGGAAGAACGAGGTGTCGGCGATGCGGTCGAGCAGGACCATGAGCAGGCCGGCGGCGAGCGCCTGTGTGAAGAAGAAGGAGATGAGGGAGGCTGCAAAGGCGCCCCAGACGAAGATGGGGAGCCGGCTCCACGTCATGCCAGGAGCGCGCTCGTAGATGATCGTGACCAGGAAGTTGATGCCACCGAGGATAGACACCAATCCGAAGGTGATGACGGCGAGGTTGAAGAGCACCTGGCCATGCTTGTTCACGACGGACAGCGGCGGGTACGCAGTCCAGCCCGAGTCCCAGCCGCCCATCAGGACGGCGATAATGAGCAGGACGGCGACCGGGGGGACGAACCAATAGGAGAGCGCGTTGAGCCTCGGGAAGGCCATGTCACGTGCGCCGATCATGATCGGCACGAAGTAGTTGCCGAAGCCACCGAGGAGGATGGCGACGGCGACGGCGGTCATGGTGATGCCGTGGAACGACATGGCGGCGTTGTACTGGTCCGCGGTGAAGAACTGCTCGCCATCCCGCATCAGCTCGAGGCGGATCAGCATGGCGGTGAGCCCGGACAACAGGAAGATGACGACGAAGGTCACGGAGTACTGGACGCCGATGACCTTGTGGTCCGGGCTGAAGCCGAAGTAACGCTTCCAGCCGGTGAGGGTGTAAGGCTTCGCTTCCAGGCCGAACCACTCGCGGCCCCAGTGCTGCCAGCCGCCGACTCCGGCGACCCAACCGACGAGGGCGAAGACGTAGCCGACGGACATGCCGGCCTCGATCTCCCAGAAGGTCTGGCCGCGGAGGGTGCGGAGAGCGCCGAGGAAGGCCACGCCGAAGAAGAAGCCAACGATGGCGAGGACGAGCCCGACGAAGATGGGTGCGCGTACGACTCGGGTCATGGCTGTTACTTCGCCTCCGCTACGCTCTGCTGCTCTTTGAGCCAGGATTCGAATTCGGCCTTTTCGACGACGCGCACGGGCATCGCCATGATGGCGTGGCCGACGCCGCAGAGTTCGGCACACTGGAGGCGGTACGCGACATCGCTGTCACGGTCGCCGACCTCGGTGGGGGTGATGTAGACCTTGCGGGTCTGCCCGGGGAGGGCATCGATCTTCTGGCGGAACGCGGGAACCCAGAAGGAGTGCAGGATGTCGAGTGACACGACATCGAACTGAATCGTCTCGTCCTTGGGGAGGACGAGCTCCTGCGCGCCGAAGACCTTCACGTTGGAATCGGGGTACTCGATGGTCCAGGACCACATCTGGGCGGTGGCCACGATGCGGAGGTCTGGCTCGTCGTGGTTACGGAGCTCCCAGAGGCCGGTGAGGCCGGGGTACACAATGACGATGGCGCAGAGGAGGCTGCTGAGGCCGAACCAGACCACCGGGACGGAGCCCGTGCCGAGGATGCGCGCGCCGTCACCATCGGCCGGACCGCTCGAGCGGTGCCTGAGGACGGCAACGACGAGAGCGGCGATGACGACGCCGAAGACTGGTGAGGCCATGTAGGTGAGCGCCATGAAGGCGTCATCGATGACGTGTGCCTCCTCGGCGCCGACAGTCGGGAAGGAGATTTCCCGGATGATGAAGTACGCCACTGCGAGGCTCGCCGCAGTGACGAGGGCCCAGACGATGGCAAATAGGGTGAAGTCGCGACGCATGAATCGGCCCCCGCTTTCGCAAGCCAAGCGCTCCTGAATCTGGATTGAGGGGGTCATAGTCGCTAGTGACGAAAGTCACATATGTGTGGGACTATCGCCCCTAGGGCACAGGCTGCCCTCAGTGAGGATTGCATGTGGGTTGATGAGCGCGGCCGTCAGGCCGCTTTTTCAGGGAGGGACAGCATGAGCAAGCGGCTTACCCGGATCGCGTTCGTCCTAATGACGGTGGGCGCGATGACGGCGCTGATCGCCTGTGGCGGCGGCGACGATGAGGATGAGGACAGCGGCGGCAGTGACGGCGGCGGGACGCCCGCGGCGGGCGCCGTCAAGGTCGATTTGAGCGAGTGGGCCGTGAAGCCCTCGGCGACGACGGCCAAGGCAGGCGAAGTCACGTTCGAGGTGACGAACAAGGGTGCCGCTCCGCACGAGCTGGCGGTTGTGAAGACGGACCTGGCCCACGACAAGCTCCCCGTCGCCAACGGCATGGTGGACGAGAAGCAGGTCCCGCCGCTCGGCCGTACCGCGAACATCGCGGCGGGCGAGGAAGAGGACAAGAGCTTCAACCTCGAGGCCGGGAAGTACGTGCTGATCTGCAACATCCCGGCGCACTACGGGCAGGGGATGCACGTCGCGTTCACGGTCGAGTAGCCGTCACCGCGGTACGACACGAAGAAGCCCGCCTCGGCTGAGGCGGGCTTCTTCGTGTCCGCGCGCTGCGACTCAGGGTTGCCCCACTGGGCCCCGGTCCACACGTGTGGCGGAAGGGCGCATTGGTCATATCTTGGTCGACATGTTGAATATTCTTTTCCACATCGGGTATCATGTCAGTCAGTGAGGCACCGTCCGCTGGACAACGAGCCTCGCTGACGAGCAATGGAGGCACGACGATGGACAGGGCAGTGACCAAGCTGGTGGCATGCCAGCGGTGTGCGCGGGGCCGGGTGATGTTCGATGGTGCGGAACTGTCCTGTGTGCAATGCGGATGGCGGTCGCCAGCTGAGCTCGATCCGCGAGACGCGGTCCGCCCGGCGGCGTAGGCGAACGAATGGATGCGGACGAGCCCGCCTCGGGAGCGCCGAGTGAACGCCTGATCAGCGCGTTCCTCGACGACTACGAGCGGGAGCTGGCGTTTCGCGAGGCGAGCACGAACGAGTTCGGCCCGGTGGCCCGCGAGCTGCGCCACTGCCTCGAGCGATGGGCGGCCGGCGAGGTGGCGACCGAGGAGACGCGGACGGCGTACCAGCGGTACGCGGCCACGTTGCAGCGGTGGCGGGAAGACCTCGAGCGGTGGGTTTCGATCCGCGGATCGGGCGAACGGCTGCTGTCGATGGCGGAGTTCATGTCGGATGACCAGTGGGAGCGGTTCAGCGGACTGCAGGCACGCGACGTCAGGACGACGACCACGGACGGAGCGCTGGACCGCGACCAGGCGGTGATCCGCCGGCTCCTTCCTCGTTTCGAGGCGAGCGCAGGGCTCGGGTAGCGCTCGCCACGGCAACGCTCGGCGGTAGACACTGGCGCAGGGCGGGGCGGTCGAGTCGCGGAGGTTCGGGCGATGCGTGTGCTCGTATTCGGGGCGAGCGGATACATCGGAAGTCATCTAGTGCCGCGGCTTTCCGCCGCGGGGCACGCGGTCCGGGCGTCGTCGCGGAGCGCAGACTCACTGACGGGGCGCGGATGGGAGAGCGTGGAGTGCGTCGCCGCGGACGCCCTCGACCCGGAATCACTGGCAGCAGCACTGGATGGCATCGAGGTGGCGTACTACCTCGTGCACTCGATGGCGTCGGGGCGGGACTTCGCGGCGCGGGACCGGCGGGCGGCTCGAAACTTCCGGCGCGCGGCCGAGCGAGCGGGCGTGCGGCGGATCGTGTACCTCGGCGGGCTGCAGCCAAGCGGGGAGCGTTCGGAGCACCTCGAATCGCGCGGGGAGACGGGGGAGATCCTGCGGGACGGTGCGATCCCGGTGACCGAGCTGCGGGCGGGGATCATCGTCGGCGCGGGCAGCGCGGCGTTCGAGGTGATCCGCGACCTGACGTTCCATCTGCGGGTCATGACAACCCCACGGTGGGTGCGGTCGCGGACCCAGCCGATCGCCCTCGAAGACCTGCTGTCGTACCTCATCGGGGTGATCGACGAGCCGAGGACGGCCGGGGGGACGTACGACGTCGCCGGGCCTGAAGTGCTGACGTACGAGGGGATGATCCGCGGGTTCGCAGCGGTGGTGGGACGCAAAGTGACGATCCTGCCGGTCCCGGTACTGAGCCCCCGCATCTCTTCGTACTGGCTCGACCTCGTGACGGCGGTGCCGGCGAATGTGGCGCGCCCGCTGATCGACGGGTTGAAACACGACCTGCTGGCGGACGATAGCTCGATCCGTTCGCTGATCCCGATGCGGCTGCACGGGTACCGCGAGGCGATCGAGCAGGCGCTGACGGATGAGCGGTCGGGGACGGTGCCCGCGCGATGGCAGGAAGGGGCGCTGGTCTTTCGCGCGGGCCGGCCGGACGTTTCCTTCTACTCGCGCAGCGCGGGCGGGACCGCGGACTGTGGCGCCTCAGAGGCGGAGGCGTGGCGGGCGATCGTGTCCGTGGGCGGGAAGAACGGATGGCCGGCGTACGAGGCGCTGTGGCAGGTGCGGGCGATCCTCGACCGGCTAGTGGGCGGGGTGGGGTTTCGGCGCGGGCGGCGCCATCCCTCGGAGGTGCGAGTGGGGGACGCGATCGACTGGTGGCGCGTAGTGGCGGTGGAGCCGGGACGGCGGCTGACGCTGCTGGCGGAGATGAAGGTGCCCGGGGCGGCAGTGCTCGAACTGGAGGTGCTGCCGGGCGCCTCGAAGGGGAGGTCGCGTGTGTCCGCAACGGCGTACTTCCACCCGGCGGGGGTGTGGGGGCTGCTGTACTGGCTCACGTTGATCCCGGTGCATGGGCCGGTGTTCCGACGGCTGGCGGCGAAGCTGGCCGAACGGGCGGAGACGCGGGCGGCCGAGCGCGAAGCGATGACCGCCGCGTCTCTCTAATCGATGAGCGTGCCGCGGCTCAGGCCTGCCTGAGTTCCCTGGTGAGTTCACGCTTGCGTTGGGTCATCTGGTGGCCGAGTTCCTGGAGGCGGTCGCCGAGGAGCTCTTGCGCCTTCGGCAGCATCTCGCTCTCCTCCTCCTCGATGTGGTGGCGGACGTTCTCCGCGAGCACGGTGAACTTGGCGGCGACGCGGTCGTTCATCTCCGACATGTCGCGCAGCTCGCCGATGAGGAGGTGCACCACGTGGTGCTCCTCCTCCGCCTCGAGGACGATTTCTTCGTCCTCAGACTCCTTCGCGGCCTCGGCGTAGGCGGGGTAGAAGATCTCCTCTTCGATGCCGGCATGGACGTCGAGTTCGAGGATGGCTTCACGGATGATGCGCTGTTGCGAGCGCCTGTTGCTAGTCTGCTCGAACTCTTCGAAGAGGCTCTTGACCTTCTCGTGATCCTCCTTGAGGAGTGCGATCGGATCGGTCCCGTTGGCCTGTGGCATTCGTGCGTCTCCCATCGACATGCGTGCGTCACTCAGGACTGCTTCGCGCCGGTGCGCCCGTCCCGAACCCAACATCTCGAGGCCTTCACCGGTTACTCCGCGATTTTGTTTGGGGGTGCATCCGCTTGCGGTGGCACCGCGGGCCCGGATGTTGCTGACTCGTGTCAGTTGGCGAGATACCCCGCGAACCTCGCGCGAGGATGTTGGGGGCAGTTTCACAATGAAGATCAGACGCAGCGAGGAGCGGTCGAGAAGCGGACGCGCGTCGGCAGTCCTCGACCGCCCTCAGGGCACATCGCGGAGCAGAAGGAGCGATCAGATGACGACGCGGGAGCATGGAGCGCGAGCAGCGCGGACTGGAAGCGCGGTGATGGAGCGTCCGGGCGCGATGGTGGACACGCTGAACCAACTGGTGGCGCTGGCCAGCGATCTGCGCAGCCAGGTGAAGCAGGCGCACTGGAACACCGTGGGGCCGAACTTCATCGCGCTGCACAAGCTGTTCGACAAGCAGGCGGGGATCGTCCTCGAGCATGTCGACTTGTACGCGGAGCGCGTACGGGCGTTGCGCGGAGTGGCGCGGGGGACCGTGCGCGAGGCGGCCTCGCAGTCACCGCTGGATGAGATCGCGAGCGGGGAGATCGAGTGGCGGGATGCGGTGACGGCGATCCTCGAGCGGTTCGAGCAGTACAGCCAGCGGCTGACGGACGGCATCCGAGAAGCCGACGAGGCGGAGGACCTGTCGACGCAGGACATCTTCATCGAGGCGCAGCGCGAGGTGGACCTGCAGGCGTATTTCCTGCGGTCACACCTCGCGGGCGACGGGATGTCCTAGCGCCGGGCGCAGGGCGCGCGGGTGGCCGCTACTTGTCGAGCCACCCGTGCGCTACCTGGGAACCCCACGAGTAGTACGACGCGTTGTCGCCGGGCGCCGTGCCGGTCCATCGGATACCGCGCATCCACGGCTGGTAGACCTGGAAGGTGAGCCCGACCGCCATGGGCGGGCGGTACGCCATCTGCATTTCTCGGTCCCACATCTTGCGCCAGATCGCCTTGCGGGCGGCGGGGTCGAGTTCGACTTGCTGCTGTTCCGCCCAGGCGTCGAGCTGCGAGTCGTTGATGTTCCAGCGGTTGCCCTGGGACTGCGAGTGGACCTGGTTGTAGAACCAGTTATCTGCGTCGAAGCCGGATGTGGCCCAGCCGTAGCTGGAGACCTCGGGGAGCTTGCGGCCGATCCACTGCGAGTTGAACTCGGTGTAGTCGGCCTTGCCGCCGGTCATGGTGACGCCGACGTCGCGGAACTGGTCGACGAGCACCTGCGTCCAGCGGTTGGCGGCCTCGGTATAGGCGTAGTAGACGTTGGCCATGGTGAGGTTGGTGGCGCCGGCGGCGTCGAGCATCTTTCGCGCCTCGGCGGGGTTGTAGCGGGTCCACTTGCCGAGTTCGCCACCCTCGACCGAAGGCTCGCTGTCGAAGACGTAGGTCCACGGTGCTGTGGCAGCGATGCGGCCGAGGTCCTCGAAGACGATCTTGATCATGATGTCGCGGTTGATAGCGAGCGAGATGCCCTGCCGGAGGCGTTCGTCCTGGAACTTCGGATTGGCCAGGTTGAAGGCGAAGGCGACGCCGAGGACGGAAGGGATCATGTTGACCTGGATGTCTGGGTTGGTGTCCTTGAGCTTCTCGATGTCGCTCAGGGTGTCGGCGACCGAGTACGCGTAATCGACCTGCCCGGAGCGGAAGGCGGCGAGCCTGGCCGAGTGGTCGGGCTGGATGCGGAACTCGAAGCCGTCGAGGAGCACCGGGCGTTCCCAGTAGTCCGGGTTCTTGCTGAAGGTGACCCGCGAACCGGGTGTCATCTCGGTCATGATCATCGGACCCGTGCCGATGGCCTTCTTGCTGATCTCGCCGTTGTCCACGAGCTCCTTCGGGAACAACGTTTGCTTGTTGCTACCGAGCGGCCAGAGGAAGTCGGCGACGGGCCGCTTCATGGTGACCTTCAGCGTGGTGTCATCGACGGCGGTGATGGAGTCGACGTTGACGTAGTACGAGCGGTGCACGCCTTCGGTGGCGTAGCGGTTCATGGCGTAGGCGGCGTCGGCGGCAATGAAGGGCCGCCCGTTCAGCGGGGGCAGGTTTTGCCAGGTGACGCCGTCGGTCATCTGGAAGGTGAAGGTGAGGCCGTCGGGGGAGCGCTCCCACGACTTCGCCAGTTCGGGCTCGAGGCCGGGCTGGAAGACGTCCGCATCCGGGCCTCGAGACATGCCGATGAGGCGGTTGTAGGTCATGTTGGGGACGGTGACGGTGCCGCCCGAGGCGGAGACGACGGGGTCGACGGTCTGCACGTCCCAGGTCGCTGAGACCACCATGGTGCCGCCGGTCTTCGGCTGCTTGTTTGGTTCGGGGAAATTGTAGGGGTAGGGCAGGCCCTCGCCAGTGACGAGTTCGCCTCGACCGCCTGGGAAGTCGATGCCGGCGGCGGCTTCGTCGTCGTTGCCGCCGGGGGTGCCGGTCGGCTCGTCGTCGTCATCGCTGCCGCAGCCGATGAGGGCGGCGGTCGCGATGCCGGCGCCGGCGAGCAGCGAGCCGCGCAGGAGCGACCGGCGCTCGATGACGGCGGTCAGGGCGCTGTGTTGTCTCTCACGTTCTTCGTCCATGTCTCCTCTCCCTCTGGGTGAGCCCAGCTTAGAACACGATCGTAATCACCGCGGTCAAGCCGAACGGGCGGTGCCGTGATTGATCAGGGGGCCGATCAGGAGACGGGGGACCCGGAGTGGGGTTACCTCGATGGTAGGCCCGCAGGGATTCGAACCCTGGACCGATGGATTAAAAGTCCACTGCTCTACCGCTGAGCTACGGGCCCGGATCGAATCTACGGGACTGGGATCGGCGCGTCCAGCGGGGCAACACGGGTGGCGCGGTGGTTGCGCGGTGGTGGACGCTAGATCGGCGACGGCTCCCGCCCGCAGCTGATCGGACTGTCGATGTGGCGCCTGGTGCTGCCCGCGCTGGCGGGGCTTTCGCTGTTCGGGTGTGCGGGTGACGGCGGTCAGGACGAAGGAGAAGCGAGCCGTCCGACCGCGGCGGGGGCGACCCTGACACCGGGGGCGGGGACGCCTTCTCCGGCGGCGGGGGAGGCTCGGGTCGTCCTCGAGGAGGCATTCGGAGGGCGGCAGTTCGACCGGCCGACGGAGCTGGCGCCGTTCCCGGGCGGGCGGTTCTTCGTGGCGGACCAGTCGGGGCTGGTCTCGCTGATGGGGCCGGACGGGTCGGACGCCGGGGTGCTGCTGGACTTGCGCGGGAAGGTGCTGCGCGGGGGTGCTGAGGAGGGGCTGCTGAGCGTGGCCCTCGACGCGGTGTTCCCCGGGCGACCATACCTATACGTCTATTACTCGGCGACGAATCCTCGCCGGACGGTGCTGTCTCGGTTCGAGGTAGCCGGGGATCGAGCTGACCCGGCGAGCGAGCTGGTGATCCTGGAGCAAGCGCAGCCGTTCTCGAACCACAACGGGGGAGCGATCCGGTTCGGACCTGACGGGATGCTGTACCTGGGACTGGGGGACGGCGGCACGCCCGGGGACTCCGTCGGGAACGCGCAGAACCTCGGTGTGCTGCTCGGGAAAGTCATCCGCATCGACGTACGGGACGCCAGCGCCGAGGAGCCGTACGCGGCGCCCGGGGACAACCCATTCGCCGGCCAGCCCGGCGCGCGGGCCGAGGTGTGGGCGTACGGGCTGCGGAACCCGTGGCGTATGTCATTCGACCCGGCGGATGGCCGGTTGTGGGCTGGTGACGTCGGAGCCAGCGCGGTCGAGGAAATCGACGTGATCGAGGCGGGCGGGAACTATGGGTGGAACCGGGTGGAAGGCGACCAGTGCTTCTCGCCTCGCAGCGGGTGCGACCGCAGCGGGCTGATGGAGCCGGTGACCACGTACTCGCACGACGATGGGTGTTCGGTGACGGGCGGGGTCGTGTACCGAGGCGCGGAGGTGCCCGCGCTGACGGGACAGTACCTCTACGCCGACTACTGCAGCGGGCGGCTGTGGGCGGTGCCGTCGACGGGCGGGGAGGCACGCGAGTTGCTCGGCGAGGCGTCGGGCCGCCGGGTGTCCTCGTTCGCTGAGGATTCGGCGGGTGAGGTGTACCTGCTGGTGCACGGCGGGGCGGTGCTGCGGCTGCGCGCGGAAGAGGCGTCTTGGGCCGCCGAGGATGCGCCTCAGGACGGGCGGCGATAGGATGCGCCGCATGTGGGTCATCGTCGGTGCGTTCATCGTGTACTTCTTCGTCGTGACGTGGCAGATGCGCCGGGCGGTCCGGACGACGCTGCCAGCGGAGCGGCTACGCGAGGCGAGGCGGCTCCTCGTCCTCGTCTCGGCGGGAGTGCCGCTGCTGGCCATCTTGATCCTCGTAGCGTTCTGACGGGAGCCGGACGGGCCGACGCCGGCCGGTACTCGATGGCGCTCGTGTCCGGTATTCTGTGGGCATGCGCGCTGCTTTCTCCCGGTCTTGCCTCGGGCGCTGGACGCTCGTCCTTACCGGGCCGGCCCTGCTGTAGGCAGCGTCGCCGGCCCCCTCCTCGACACGACGGCCCGAACAACAGGTGCGGCCCCCTCGGGAGGCCGGACGGCGAAGTGAGATCGCGAGATGACGACACCGGAACGGACTGAGACCGAGCGCTACCAACCGCTGGAGGTGGAGCGCCGCTGGCAGGAGCAGTGGAGGGAGAGCGGGCTGTACCGCACTCCTGACCACGTGCCGGGCCGCGAGAACTGGTACGCGCTGACGATGTTCCCGTACACGTCGGGGGATCTGCACATCGGGCACTGGTTCGCGATGGCGCCCTCGGACGCGCTGGCGCGGTACCGGCGGATGCGCGGGCACAACGTGTTGTTCCCGATCGGCTTCGACGCGTTCGGGCTGCCGGCGGAAAACGCGGCGATCAAGGGCGGGTCGAAGCATCCGCAGGACTGGACGATGGCGAACATCGAGCGGATGCGCGGGCAGCTGAAGCGCATGGGGGCGATGTTCGACTGGGAGCGCGAGGTGAACACCTCGGCGCCGGAGTACTACCGCTGGACACAGTGGTGGTTCGTGCAGCTGTACAGGATGGGGCTCGCGTACCGAGCGGAGGCAGCGGCGAACTGGTGCCCGTTCGACCAGACCGTGCTGGCGAACGAGCAGGTCGTCGACGGCAAATGCGAGCGGTGCGACACGCCGGTGGTGCAGCGGCTGATGGAGCAGTGGTTCCTGCGGACGACGCACTACGCCGAAGAGCTACTGGACAACGAAGGCCTCGACTGGCCTGAGCACGTGAAGCTGATGCAGCGGAACTGGATCGGGCGGTCGGAAGGGGCGGAGGTCTCGTTCGCGCTCGAGACCCCGGCGGAGGACGGGACCGAAGAGATCCGGGTATTCACCACCCGGCCGGACACGCTGTGCGGCGTGACGTTCATGGTGCTGGCGCCGGAGCACCCGCTGGTCCGGCAGCTGACGACGCCCGACCGGCACGAAGCGGTCGAGGCGTACCTCGACGCGGCGGCGCGGGCGACGGAGATCGAGCGGCAGTCGACGGAGCGGCCGAAGACCGGCGTGTTCACCGGGGCGTACTGCGTGAACCGGCTGACGGGCGACCGCGTGCAGATCTGGACTGCTGATTATGTCCTGTACACCTACGGGACGGGCGCGGTCATGGGCGTGCCGGCGCACGACCAGCGCGACTTCGACCTGGCGCGTGAGTACGACATCCCGGTGACGGTCGTGATCGCGCCTGACGGGTGGGACGGCGCGGCCCTCGAAGCGGCGTACGCCGAGCCGGGGACGATGGTCCATTCGGGCCAGTTCGACGGGCTCCCGAGCGAACAGGCGAAGAAGGCGATCACCGACTACCTCGAAGGGCAGGGATGGGGGCGCGCACGGGTCGTGTACCGGCTGCGCGACTGGCTGGTGTCGCGGCAGCGGTACTGGGGCGCACCGATCCCGATGGTGTACTGCGACGAGTGCGGCATCGTGCCGGTGCCGGAGAGCGAGCTGCCAGTCGCGCTGCCGTACGACGTGGAGTTCAAGCCGACGGGCGAGTCGCCGCTGGCGCGGTCGGACGAGTTCGTGAACGTGGCGTGCCCTTCGTGCAGCGGGCCGGCGCGGCGTGAGACGGACACGATGGATACGTTCATGTGCTCCTCGTGGTACTTCATGCGCTATCCGGACGCGTCCAACGCGGGGATGCCTGTGTCCTCGGAGGCGGCGCAGGCGTGGCTGCCGGTGGACCAGTACACGGGCGGCGCCGAGCACGCGACGATGCACCTGCTGTACGCGCGGTTCTTCTACAAGGCGGCGCGGGACGCGGGCATCGTGCCGGGCGACGAGCCGTTCATGCGCTACTTCGCGCAGGGGCAGATCCTTGGCCCGGACGGGCGGCGGATGTCGAAGTCGCGCGGAAATGTGGTGGCGCCTGACGGCCAGGTGGAGCGCTGGGGCGCGGACACGTTCCGGGCGTACCTGATGTTCCTCGGGCCGTGGGAGGCGGGCGGGCCGTACGACGTCGACGGCATCGTGGGCGTGTCGCGGTGGCTCAACCGGGTGTGGTCGCTGGTGACGGCGCCGCCAGAGCTCGTCGACGCGCCCGACGACGAGGGGTCACAGGCGCTGCTGCGCACGGCGCACCGCACGCTCGAGCGGGTCACGGACGACCTCGAGCGGTACCGGATGAACACGATGGTGTCGGCGCTGATGGAGCTGACGAACGCGATGCAGCGGCAGCGCGAGGCCGGCCCGACCGACCGCCGGGCGTGGGAGGAGACGGTGCGGCTGCTGGCGCTGATGCTCGGGCCGGCGTGTCCGCACCTCGCGGAGGAGCTGTGGAGCCGCAGCGGCGGCGCGTACTCCGTGCACGAGCAGGCGTGGCCGACGCCGGACCCGGTGCTGCTACGGGAGGAGCGCGTCGAGATACCCGTGCAGGTGAACGGGCGCGTGCGCGACCGTGTGTCGGTGCCGGCCGACGCCTCGGAGGAGGCGGTGCGTGAGGCGGCGCTGGCGAGCGAGCGGGTCGCGGAACACCTCGACGGGCACGAGGTGGCGCGGGTAGTCTACGTGCCGGGGCGGCTGCTCAACATCGTGCTGAAGTAGGGCCGGCGGGAGGGGCGGTTACGCGCCCCTCGGACCTTCGTCCCCGGCGTCCTCGTCATCCGCGGCGTCCTGTACATCGCCGTCGACGGGGCGAGACCATGCGGTGGCCGTGTTTGGCTCATCGTCGAGCTGGGGCATAGCGAAATCATCGATCACGCCGGGCTCGGCGGGGGGCGGATCCGGCATGTCGTCGAGGTGCGGGCGCTGGAGCAGGTCTTCGAGGCCATCCTCGGTGTCGTCGGGGTCGACGTCGACTGGTTCGCTCACCGCGACAGCGGACTCCTCGTCGGAGTGATCGAAGTCGGCGGCGGCCGGGGCGGGCGGCGCGGCGGCGGCAGGAGGTGCCGGTTGCTGCAGCTGTGAGATGCCCGACTGCACGGAGCGGACGAAGGCCTGCAACTGGCCTTCGAGACGGTTGAGGAGCTCGCGCGCGTATTCGTCTGCCGCTTCCATCTGCTGATCCGCGACGCGGCGGGAATCCTGAACGCGCTGCTGGATGTCCTCGTTGGCCTCGGCGACGCGCTCCTCGATGCGTGCTTCGGTATCGCGCGCGATCTCTTCAGCGCGGGTACGGGCGGCGATGGTCAGCTCGTGCTGTTCCACCATCCGGGAGGCGCGCTCCTCGGCGCGGGCGACGATGAGGCGGGCTTCCTCCTCGGCTTCGCGGAAGATCTCGTCGCGGTTGTTGACGATCTCCTGGGCCTCGCGGACTTCCTGTGGGACAGCGACGCGCATCTGGTCAACGATGTCGAGGATGCGGCGGCGGTCGACGATGGCGCGACTGCCGATGGGCATTTTCTGGGCGCTGCCAACGAGCTCCTCGAGGCGGTCAACGAGGTGCAGTAGATCCATGTCCGTCCTCCGCTAGCGGTTCTTGAACTTCTCGTGCAGCGCCTCGGCGACCACGGGGGGGACGAGGTCCTCAACCGGATAGCCGAAGCTCGCCAGTTCGCGGATGCGGGAGGCGCTCACGAAGAGGTACTCGACGGAGGTCATGAGGAAGGCAGACTCCACCTCGGGGGCCATCTTGCGGTTCATGAGGGCCATGTCGAACTCGGAATTGAAGTCGGTAATGGCGCGCAGGCCTTTGACGAGGACCTTCGCGCCTTGCTGACGGGCCGCGTCGACGGTGAGGCCGCGGTTTGCGATGACGCGGACGGAGGGCATGTCGGCGACGGCGGCGGAGAAGAGCTGCACGCGCTCCTCGGTGGTAAAGAGTGTGGAGTTGCTGTGCGCGACGGCCACGACGACGCCCTCGTAGATGCTGACCGCGCGGCGCACGATGTCGAGGTGGCCGTTGGTGACAGGGTCAAAGCGTCCGGGGTACATCGCGACGGTCATGCGGCGTCCTCTCCCACTGGCGGCTGAAGCCGATACAACGCGACGGCGCCGTCCCCCTGGCGCCGCTCGCGCCACCGGGTCAAACCGGCCAGGGTCTCGGGCGAAGGCCGTCGAGCGGAGTGCTCAACGGCCAGCATGGCGTGCGTCGCGAGCACGTGCGCGACCGTGGCCTCGATCGCTGCCCAAGCCTGGCCGTCATCATACGGCGGATCGGCGATAACGAGGGTGTAGCGAGCGAGCTCGGGGGGACGCCACTTGCCGGCGCGGGCGACGACGACGGTTGCCCGGTCGTCGAAGCGGACGCGGCGCAGATTGTCGCGGATGACATCCGCGGCGCGAGCATCGGCTTCCACGAAGGTGCAGCGGCCATCCCCTCGCGAGAGCGCCTCGATGCCGAGGGCGCCGGAGCCGGCATAGAGGTCGAGCACCTGGTCGAAGTCCGCGTCGGCCGCTTCGAGCATCGCGAACAGTGACTCGCGAAGGCGAGCGGACGTGGGCCGCGTGGTCTCCGGGCGGGGCTGCCGGAGGAGCGTGCCCCGCGCGGAGCCGGCGATCACGCGCACGTGGACTGCCACATCGGTCGCGGGCTGCGTGGGCGCCGGCTACGGGGCCGGAGTCGCGGTGGCCGTCGCCACGACCGTCGCGGTGACGGCCGGGGTCGCGGCGCTGGTGGCGGCTGGAGTGGCAGTCAAGGCGGGTGACGTGGTGGCTATGGGCGTGGCGGTCGCCGCCGGCGGAGTGGGCTCGCGCTGGGGCTCCGCGACCCGGAGGGCGATCTGGCGCCCGACGAAGACCACGCCATCCGAGACAATCAGTGTGATGTCGTACACCCCCGTGCGTGTCGGTGCGCTCCAAATGGCGAGGCCGTTCGTCGCGCCGCGGTCGATCTGGCCATCGGTGGCAGCCCACTGGGGCTCGAGGTAGGGCCCGAAGGGATACTCGAGGTGGACCCGGCCCTCCTCCAGGTACTGGGCGACAAGGTTCCAGACATCGGGCAGCGAATCATCCTGCTCGGCAGCCTCGACGGTGACGCCGCCGAGCCCGTAACGTCGCGCGAGATCGAGACGGAAGGCCATCGAGAAGCGATTTTCGATCCAGACCGTGTGCTGGTTGGTGCGTTCCGCGTAGGAGTAGGTCAGGCTCAGGGCGCGCTCGTCCCAGTAGATCCCGGAGTCACCTTCCTCCTGAGCGATGTTGGTCCCGACGATCGTCACCTCTCTGCCCGGGGTAATCGTCTGGTCGATGCGCGCCTGGAGGAGGGCGGCGTTGGCCAGGGCGTCGAGCCGGGAAAGGGGGCTCACGCCCTCGGTGGTGTGGTCGTGCGAGCGCCGGTCGACGACGAGTGAGACCTTGCGGAGGTCGAACCCGCTGTCGCGCCTGGTCACGAGCGCCGGTTCGAGCTGCTCGTAGAAGAGGGCGGGATCCGAAGGCGGACGCAGCCAGAGTCCATCAGCGGCGGCAGCGAGTGCGTTCCAATCGTACCCGCCGGTGTCGTTCGCGGACGGAGGGGTGGCGACGGTGACGATGAGGCCTCGCCGGGTGGCTCGAAGCTGGCTGGCGAGTTGCTCGACGAGGGAGGTAAACGCGTCACGGCGTGCGGGCTCGACGGCGCCGTAGTCGAGGTGAATGCCGGCCGCGTTGGTGCGCTGTGCCGCGCCGACGATGGCGTCAACGTGACGCGTGACCGCGTTGGGGTCACCGAGGATGCGGTTGACGGCGGCCGCCTGGGCGGCGGTTGCGCTGCTGATGCCGAGATACCGTTCGGAGAGCCCGCCCTCGAGTTGATCGGAAACGTCGATCTCCTCGCCGCCGCCGACGGGCGCACCGGCGACGACGCTGATCACACCGCCGACGGGGGCGGCGGGGTCCGGGGTCTGCCCGGGGCCGATGATGAGCCCAGGGATGCGGGCGAAGCTCGTGCGACGAAGGACAGCGATGTTCTGGGGAACGCCGGGCACTTCCCCGCGAGCGGCACGACCGCCATCGGCGGGTTCGACGGAGCCAAGCCGTTGCCACTGACCATCGAGGTACGTGTAGAAGGCGAGGTTGCGACCGTCGTTGGTTTGCTGGGAGAGCCGCACGGTCAGCGTGGCGGCGCCCTGAGTCGCGGCGGAGTCCGCGATGTCGTAGAAGGCGCTTGCCGCCTCGAGCCCTTCGGGGAGGTCGGGGATTGAACTGCGGGCCTTCGTGACGATCTCCCCGGGGGCGCCCGTGGTGGTGTCGCCGTTGTCGAGGATCGAGATCGGCGGGAGGACGAGAATCAGGATCAGCGCAGCGAGGATGGCGATGAGGCCGGCGACGCGCAGGAGAGTCCGATCGGCCTCAAAACCTCCGCCGTCAGCGCGTCGGGGCGGCGACCAATCGTCCTCGTAGTCCTCGTCGGTGAGGACGTCATCCTCATCCTCAAAGCGGGACTGCGGCATGCGTGGCAGGCGTGGTCGTCGGGGGTCGCGCATGGTGTGTTAGCCCTCCGAGGGGGTCATCGAGACGGAGACCTGACGGCCGCCGCGCAGGAGCACGAGGTCGACACGGGCCCCTCGTGGCAAGAGTTTAAGCAAATTCACCATTGGCTGCTGAGAGGAAATGGCCGCGCCATTCACACCCACGACGATGTCACCGGGCTGGAGTCCGGCCGCCGCGGCGGGCGTGTCAGACGGCACGTCGACGATCAGCGCTCCCTCCTGGACAGAAAGGCCGCGCTCGGCGGCGAGCTCCGGAGAGACCTCGATGTGCTGACGGTCGGGGAACTCGATCCCGATGCGGGGACGGTAGTGGCCGCCGGTGCGGACGATGTCGGCAACGATGGGGCGGAGGGAGTCAGACGACTGGGCGAAGGCGAGTCCTTCGGCGGCGACGCCGCTGCCGGTGTCACGGACGACGGTGGTGATGAGACCGACGAACTCGCCGTTCAGATTCACGAGGGCGCCACCGGAGTCGCCGCTGTTGACGACGGCATCGGTCTGTATGAGGTCCTCGAAGGTGACGCCACTTCGGGGAAGGATCCGGCTGATCGCGGAGACGACACCCGTGGTGACGGCGTTGCCAGGGCCGAAGATGCCGCCGCCACCGGTGACGGCGACGACGGTCTCGCCGGGCTGGAGTGCCCCAGATGCGCCGAACGCGATCTGCCGCAGCCCCCTCGCGTCGACCTGGAGCATGGCGGAGTCGGTAAAGGGGGCATCATCGGCGAGCAAGCGGGCGGGCCGTTGCTCACCCGTCGGGAGAAACACAGAGATGCTCGATGCCCCGCTGACCACATGGGAGTTGGTCAGGATATGGCCCTCCTGGCTGACGACAACGCCGGAACCGATGTTCTGTCGTTCGATGGTGCGGCCCTGCGCGTCCTGGCCGGCGGGGAGGTCCGCGAGTATGAGTACGACGTTGGGCAGGACGCGGTCGACGGCGGCACGAATGCGCGCCTGTAGATCGGGGGTTGCGGTCGACACCGCGCCGGGGGCTGAGGTGTCCGAGTCGCTGAGGCGGGCCCCGAAGACGCCGCCAGCAAGCCCGGCGAGCAGACCGACGACGAGCGCGAGGACGAGCGGAAGCCACGTTCCCTGGCGGATGAGGGACTCCTTCACCGGGTGGGAGCCGAGTGCCGCCGACCGCCGGATTCTACCATCGGAGCAGGGTGGTGGAGGAGGGCGACCGACATCCTCACGATATTGTCAGGGGCAGTTATCGTCACGTACGATACGTACGCCCGTTCGAGTGCAGCGACGGACTGGCCCCTCACAGGCGAGTCCGTTTCGCGTTTGCATCGAGGCGCGTTCTCCCTTCCGGATGACTGGAGGGCGGCGGCGCGGACCGCTGCGAAGGGTATGCGATGTCTGAAGAGCCGGTGCTGCTGACGAAGGCGGGGCTGGAGCGCCTCGAAGCGGAGTTGTACGAGCTACGTACGGTACGTCGTGCGGAGGTGGCGGCGGCGATCCGGGAAGCGCAGGAGCTGGGGACTGCCCAGATCGACGGTCAGTACGAAGAAGCGAAAAACCAGCAGGCGTTCCTCGAGGGTCGCATCCGCGAGATAGAGAAGATGCTCGAGCTCGCGCAGGTGATCGATGAGGAAGCGGCGCACCACTCGAAGGAAGTGCGCGTCGGTTCCACCGTCACGGTGCGCATGGACGACGCGCGGAAGCACACGTACCAGGTGGTCGGGCCGGCGGAGGCCGCACCGCTCGAGGGCCGGATCAGCCATGAATCGCCGGTGGGGCGGGCATTGCTCGGCAAGAAGCGCGGTGACAAAGTGCAGGTCAACGCCCCGAGCGGGGTTGTCGAGATGACGATCGTCTCGGTGTCGTAGTCATTCCACCCGGAGCGCGAACGAAGCGGGCGGGGTGTTCCCCCGCCCGCTTCGCGTTCGAGCATCGGCGCAGGACGGAGCGCGGCCATGCCGACCGAGGAAGAGTTGCTGGCGCAGCGGCTTGCGAAGCGTGAGGAACTCGTGCGCGCGGGGAACCCCTATCCCGCGGTCACATCACGGACGCATCCGGCGGCGACAGCCGTGCAGACGTTCGAGGCGTTCGAGGCGAGCGGGAGCCCGGACCAGGACGCGCCCACGGTCACGGTCGCCGGCCGCGTGACTGCGCTGCGGCGGATGGGGAAGACCGCGTTCCTCGACGTCCGAGACGGAAGCGGGCGGATCCAGGTGCAGGCACGAGCCGACGCTCTCGGCGAGGCGTTCGCACTGCTGTCGTTGCTGGACCTTGGCGACTTCCTGGAGGTGGTGGGGCCGCTCTTTCGGACTCGTACCGGCGAGGTCACCGTGGGGGCCTCGGCGTGGCGGGTGCTGACGAAGGCGCTACGTCCGCTTCCGGAGAAATGGCACGGGATCACGGACACAGAAGTGCGGTACCGGCAACGGTACCTCGACCTGATCGCGAACGAGCGGTCGAGGGAGATCGCGCGGACCCGGGCGGAGGTTGTCGCCTCGATCCGCCGCTTCTTCTATGACCGCGGGTTCATGGAGGTGGATACGCCCGTGCTGCAGGAGCACGCGGGCGGCGCGGCAGCTCGCCCGTTCGTGACGCATCACAACGCGCTAGACCGAGACCTCTTTCTACGCATCTCGCTGGAGCTACACCTCAAGCGGCTGCTCATCGGCGGGTTCGACCGCGTGTTCGAGCTGGGTCGGGTGTTCCGCAACGAGGGGATCGACCGGCGGCACAACCCGGAGTTCACGCTCCTGGAGTCGTACGAGGCGTATGCGGACTACCTTGATGTGGCGAACATGGTGGAAGAGCTCTTGCGGCGGGTCGCGAGCGAGGTCGGAGGTTCGCGGCAGGTACGATTCGGGGAGCATGTGATCGACCTCGAAGCGCCGTTTCGACGGACGACGTACCGGGAGTTGCTGCGGGACGAGACCGGGCTCGATTATGTCGACTTTCCGGACGTGGACCGGCTCCGGGCCGCGGCAGCGGCGCGGGGCGTCCACGTCGACGCGCACGCCTCGTGGGGGAAGGTGCTCGACGAGGTCATGTCGACTCTCGTCGAGCCAAAGCTCGTGCAGCCGACGTTCGTGTTCGACTACCCGGCAGAATTCTCCCCGCTGGCGAAGCGAAAGCCCGATGACCCGTCGATCGCGGAGCGATTCGAGCTGTTCGCGATCGGGTACGAGCTGGCGAACGCGTACTCCGAGCAGAACGACCCCGTGGAGCAACGCGAGCGGATGATCGAGCAAGCCTCGAAGCAGGCCGGCGGCGACGATGAGGCCGAGGTGGCGGACGAGGACTTCCTGCTCGCGCTTGAGTACGGGATGCCGCCCGCCGGCGGGCTTGGCATCGGCGTGGAACGGCTCGTGATGCTGATGACGGGCGAGGCTTCGATCCGCGAGGTGATCCTGTTCCCGGCGATGCGGGAACGCGGGGGTCGTGAGGCCGACGATGACGAGCCGGGAGACCGTGGCGCGTGAAGCGAATCCGTGAGGATGTGCATATCCACGCGCCCGCCGACGAGGTCTACAACCGGGTGCGCGCGTTCGAGAGTCACGGGGAGTGGCTGCCACCGGCCTTCGAGGAGGTGCGGGGGGACGAGGAGTCCATCGCGTTCGCGCTGCTGCTCCCGACACGGAAGGAACGGACGAACCTCGAGGTCGTGGCGGCTGAGCCGCCGCGCTCGCTGGAGCTTGCTGACCGGGACGGCACCTCGTGGGCCCTGGGATGGGGTTTGAACGTCGAGGGGCCTCGCGAGGTGCACCTCACGGCCGAGATCGCGTACGAGCCCGCAGGCGGCCCAATTGGGTGGCTGCTGGAAGAAACGATGCACCGGCCAATGCGACGGCAGGCACTGCGCGACGCACTGTGGCGGCTGAAGCTGCTCATCGAGGAGCGGCGTTGAGCGGGGCGCAGCGCATCGAGGCGGTGATCTTCGACCTCGACGGAGTGCTGGTGGACTCGGAGCCGGTCCATCACCGCGCGATGGGGCGTTTGATCGCGCCGCTGGAGGTCACGGAGGAGGAGTACGCGCTCTTCGTGGGCGCATCGCTGGAGTGGACGATCGACTGGCTGCGTCGCCGGTTCGCGCTTATCGAGGCGACGGACGTGCTCGCCATGCAGTACGACGACCTCGTGACGGAGCAGTTGCTACAGGAACCGCCACCCCCGCTCGATGGCGCCGTTGAACTGCTCGAGGAGCTTCGGGGACGGGGGGTGCGGTTAGCTGTGGCCTCCCAATCGCGGCCGCGGTGGGTGCGGGCGACCCTCGACGGCTCCGGGTTGCGGCGGCACTTCGATGAGGTCGTGACGGCGGACGAGGTGGCGCGGGCGAAGCCGGCGCCCGACGTGTACCTGCACGCCGCGGACCGGCTCGGGGTCCAGGCTGGAGCATGCCTGGTGGTGGAGGACTCGGTGCCGGGGGTGGCCTCCGCGCGAGCGGCGGGCATGTTCGTGGTGCAGACACAACAGGCGAGCTCGGCTGTGGAGCGACAGCCAGGGGCGGACGCGGTGGTCGTCTCGTTGCGGGCGTTTCGCCTCGACTGGTTGGGGTAGGTCAGCCGAAGCCGCAGCCCCCGCCCGGCGCTGCCCAGGTGAGCAGGCGCTCGATCAGCAAGACCGCCCGATCGGGGCCTCGATACGGGGTGGCGCCGCCACCACCGCAGGCGCCCCCCCGGGGGACCGACCGGAAGGAGCGGTGTCCGTAGAACGACTCGCCGAGGTAGCTCGAAGGGAGCGCGGGGTCGGGAGGCGGGGCGCCGCCGGTGTCTTCGCTCAGCTGACGCCCGGTGAGGTCGAAACCGATGATGGCGCGTCCCGAATCGACGGCCAGCCAGCTCCGGAGCTGGCCCGGCCGCAGGCGTGCGTAGACATCCGGGTCAACGATCACGCCGGCGACGGCCTCCTCGGAGAGGCGCCGGTCGACGTCCGCGGCGTTGCGGACGCGATCGAAGGCGACGCGGCCGGCGGCCTCGCAACGAAGCTCCTCGATTCGGGCGTCGCCACTGAGCGCGAGGTACACGGGCGCACCGGACGCGGGAGGCACAGGGGCCGCGCAAGGGCGGCCGCGCGTCACGACGACGGGCAGCGCGGCGATGGCGAGCCCGACCGCGAGTGAGCCGAGGAGCAGGCTGGGAAGATCGTGGCGACGGTGCAGAGGCATACGCGTCCTCGACGGCCCGATCGTGCAGCCGAGTTGCCGGGTGCGCATCGGCCGTGGGGATGATCGGAGCATCGTTGTCAGGGCTCGGTATCGAAGGGAGTGAACTGGTCGAGTATCGAATCGAGGGCGAGGGGGAGCGGGGGGCGCAGCGCAGTGCCGGCGAAGGAGTCGGCCAGGAGCCGGGCGAGCGGATCGGTGCGGCGGTAGTGCCGGCCTCCGCTGAGGGCGAACAGGCTCGCGCACAGGGCGGTCGCCTCCTGGGTCACGTACGTCTTCGTGCGGAGCACACGGGCGGCGTACTCGGGGCCTGCCGCCGGACGCCAGCCGGACGCGGTTTCGAGGAGATACGCGCGGAGCGCCTCGTAGCGCATGCGGGCGTCGTTGAGGCGCACTCGAAGCGTGGGGGCGGCAGGCGAAGGCGTCGAGAGCGCGCGGAGGATGCCGCGAGCGCACCCGAGGGGGATGGCGGCGAAGAGGTTGAACCAGTACTCAAGCGGCTGCATGCGAGCAAGGAAGTTCGGGAAGCCGAGGATGCCGTCCGCGGGAGCGTCCTCGTAGCGGACGGTGTGGCTTTCCGTCGAGCGCATGCCGAAGCCATCCCAGTCGGCGAGCACCTCGACGCCCGCGCTGTGGACCGGCATGAAGAAGAACTCGACGATGCCCGCGCCAGGGAGATCCTGGGGCGAGACCTTGGCCGTTGAGAAGAAGACGTCGGCGTGGCGTCCCGAGGTGGCCAGAATCTTGGAACCCGTGAGGTGAAAGCGACCGTCGTCGCCTCGGCGGGCGGCAGTCTGCGTGGCCGCAACCGAACCGCCGGCGCCACGCTCCGAGTTGCAGGCTGCGTAGAGATGGCCAGCGTGGAAGCCAGCGGCGATCTCCTCGACCTGCGCGGACCATACCGGGCGATCAGCGGCGGGCACGGCCTCGATGTCACCTGCATGGACGCCGGCGAGACCGAGAGGCATCGCCCAGATGAGAGCGGTCGAGGGGGAGTACGACGCTGTGAGCTCGATGGCTCGCACGGCGTCGGCATTCGACCAGCCCTGGCCGCCGAGCGCCGGCGGGAACGGCGCGCCGAGCAGAAGGCTGGCCTTGAGGTCTTCGACGTTCGCTGCGGGGTAGGCGTCGCCCTCGGCGGCGTCTCGCTGGGCGAAGCGGAGACCGAGGGACCGCATGACCGGTTCATCGAGCATGGGGAGACCTCCCGCGCTCCGGCCATTCTAGCGTTCGTTGCCGCCTCGGAGGGGCGCTGCTACGCTCGCCGGATGGGCGTGGTGGAGCGGCATTTCACCGTGAGCGGGTTCGTCAGCCAGCGTGGATGCACGGCGTTGCACTGGCATCGCCTCGGCCTGTGGCTCCCGCCGGGCGGCCACATCGAGGCGAATGAGGACCCGGTGCAGGCGGTCCTGCGCGAGGTGCATGAAGAGACGGGAATACGGGCGGAGATCGTGTCGACTTCGACGGCGTACGGGTACCGGCAGCCGCGGCAACTCCCACCGCCTGTGACGATCGGGGTGTACGACATCGACGAGCCAGGACGGCCGCATCAGCACATCGACCTCATTTACTTCACGCGACCGCTCGCCGGTGAGCCGCTCGCCTTGCCGTCCGACGGCAATGGGTGGCTGTGGGTCTCCGAGGAGGAGCTGCGGAGCGAGTCCCACCTCGACCGGCCGGACGGAGCGGGGTCGGCGACGATCCCTGACGACGTGCGCCAGCTTGGTCTCGACTCGATCGCGGCGGTGCGGGCGCTGGAAGTGGACGCGGCGTAGTGCTCTCGATACAGACGATCCGCGAGCACACCGACGCCGTGCGGCAGGCGTGCGCCGACCGGCAGATGGACGTGCCGATCGACGGCATCCTGGGCGCGGACACCGAGTACCGCGCGCTCCTCGGCGAGGTGGAGCGGCTGCGCGCGGAGCGCAACCGGGCGAGCAAGGCGATCGGGGCGGCGAAAGACCCCGACGAGCGACAGCGGATGATCGCCGAACAACGGGCGGTCGGGAGCGAGCTCGACACGCTCGAGGGCCGGCTGCGCGAAGCGGACGCGGCGCTGACTTCGATGCTGCTTCAGGTGCCGAACCTGTTCGACGCGCGGGTGCCGCTCGGGGGCGAGTCCGATGCGGTGGTCGTGATCGAGGGGGACGGGCGGGCGGGGACTGAGCGGACGATCGAGCCGCACCGGCGGGCCGCGGACGAGCCGGCACCGGCCGACGACCCCTCGCGGCGTCCGCACTGGGAGATCGGGGAGGCGCTGGGGCTGATCGACTTCGAGCGCGGGGCGAAAGTGTCGGGGTCGAGGTTCTACATCCTCAAGGGCGACGCGGCGCGGCTGCAGCGCGCTTTGATCGCCTGGATGATCGACGTGCATCGCGGGCAGGGGTACACCGAGGTGTACGTCCCGTTCGTGGTGAAAGAAGAGATGCTCGTCGGGACGGGGCAGCTGCCGAAGTTCGCCGAGACGATGTACCGCGACATCGAAGACGACCTCTGGCTGGTGCCGACGGCCGAGGTGCCGGTGACGAACATGTACCGCGACGAGATCGTGCCGTCCTCGGCGCTGCCGATCCAGCACGTCGCGTACACGCCTTCGTTCCGGCGAGAGCGCATGAGCGCGGGTCGCGATGTGCGCGGAATCAAGCGCGGGCACCAGTTCGACAAGGTCGAGATGGTGCGGTTCACCGATGAGGACGGGTCCTGGGATGCCCTCGAACAGCTGGTGCAGGACGCGCTCGCCATCGTGCGGGCGCTCGGGTTCCAGTACCGGGTGATCCGGCTGGCCTCGGCCGACATCACCTTCGCCTCAGCGATGACGTACGACATCGAAGTCTGGGCGCCGGGGTCACGGGAGTGGCTCGAAGTGTCCTCGGTGTCGAACTTCCTCGATTTCCAGGCGCGGCGGGCGAACCTGCGGTACCGTGACGCCGAGGGACGGGTGCGCCACCTGCACACGCTCAACGGGTCGGGGCTGGCCCTCCCACGTGTCCTCGCAACGGTGCTGGAGCAGTACGAGCGAGCGGACGGCATCGAAGTGCCGGCGGTGCTGCGGCCGTACCTCAGCGGGCTGGAGCTGATCGAGGCGCAGCCGGCGTACTAGCCGATCTGCCGTCCGCCATCCGGGGTCGCTTCGAAGACGGCCAGCGCGGCGGCCGTCCGCTCCTCGAGGCTCTGCCGCGGCCAGTCGGCGAGGCGCGCCTGTGAGCGCTCCGCCCAGTCGTCCACGAGATACGCGAAGGACGTCAGGAAGTCGTACACCATCGACCGGTAGGCGATGGCGCGCTGGAAGGGCGCCCGGCCATCGAGGTACTCCTGGCGGATTCCGGCCGCCGTCTCAATCAGGCCGCGGATGTCCTGTCGAACCTGTGCGAGGGTCGCCGCGAGATCCTCGTCGCTCCCGAGGGGCGCGAGCATGACGCGGAGCAGGCCCTCGAACTCGAGGACGGGGCCTCGGGAGGCAGGAGCCGCGAGCCAGCGGGTGAGTTCGGCCCGACCGTCGTCGGTGATGGAGTAGACCGTGCGGGCGCGCCTGCCGGTCCTCTCGGTCGTGGCGCTGGCGAGCCCAAGAGCGACAAGTCGCTTTGGCTCGGCATAGATGCGGCTTTCCGCCCGTGGGAAGAAGTACGTAATGTTGCGCCGCATCTCGGTGGCGAGCTCGTAGGTCGACCAGGGGCGCATCGCGAGGTGCCCGAGGATGGCGTAGGAGACGGTCGTGAGTTCCACCAGCCCAGTTTACTCCTGCTGGGAGCATCCCTATACTCCCAACAGGAGTATAGGGATGTGAGGTGAGTTCATGAGCGCGACAACGTTCCTGCTGGTCCACGGTGCGTGGCACGGTCCGTGGTGTTGGGACCTGCTGATCCCGGAGATCGAGGCTCGCGGTCATGCAGCGGTCGCGGTCCAGCTGCCGAGTTGCGACCCCGATGCAGCCGCGCTCGGGGGGTACCAGGAGGACGCAGAGGCGGTCTCAGCAGCGGCGGCGGCGATCGATGGTCACGTTGTGATCGTCGCGCATAGCTACGGGGGCGCGGTGATCAGCGAGGCCACGTTCGACGGGCGAGTGCGCCGGCTGGTCTTCCTCTGTGCCTTCATGCCAGACAACGGGCGGAGCTACGTCTCGTATCTGCCTCCCGGAGGCCTCCCGCCTTACGTCGGCCTGCGGGAGGACGGCACCTCGGCAGTGCCCGCGGGCCTCGGGCGGATCCACTTCTACGGGGACTGCTCGCCGGAGGTGGCGGCGTGGGCTGAGTCCAGGCTCCGGCCGCAGTCGCAGTCCGTCCTCGATCCGACCGCGGGGTACGCCTCGTGGCGGAACATCCCGTCGGCGTACATCCTGTGCACCCTCGACCAGGCGCTGCCGCCGGACTTCCAGCGGATGTTCGCGGCGCAGGCGGACGAGGTGATCGAGATGGAGTCGTCGCACTCGCCGATGCTGTCGCGGCCCGGCGAGCTGGCGGACATCCTCGTGCGGCTGGCCGGGAGTTGAACGGCCCCGCCTACACCCTCGAGACGTCGGCGCCGAGGGCGGTGAGGCGCTCGACGAGGTGGGCGTAGCCCCGGTCGATGTGGGTGATGTCGCGGATGGTGGTCTCGCCCTCGGCGCAGAGGCCAGCGAGGACGACGGCGGCTCCGGCGCGGACATCGAGGGCGCGGACCCCGGTGCCGAAGAGGGGAGTTGGGCCCTCGATCATGACGGCCTGGCCCCCGGTAGTGATGCGCGCGCCCATCGAACGGAGCTCGCCGACGTAGAGCAGGCGGTTCTCGAAGACGCGCTCGTGGATGATGGAGACGCCCGAGGCCTGGGTGAGCGCGGCGGCCATCGGCGCGTGGAGGTCGGTGGCGAAGCCGGGGTAGGGTACGGCCTGCAGCTGGACGGCCTGGAAGCGGTCGCCCCGCGCGGCACGGAGGCCGCCCTCGCAGGGTTCGACGACGACCTCGGCTTCGCGGAGCTTGGTGATGAGGCTGTCGAGGTGGTGCGGGGTGGCGCCGACGACCTCGACGTCGCCGGCGGTGGCGATGCCGGCGAGGAGGTAGGTCCCCGCCTCGATGCGGTCGGGGATGATCGTGAAGTCGACGCCATGGAGGGCCTCGACGCCGTCGACGGTGATCACGCTGGTGCCGCCGCCCGCGATGCGGGCGCCCATCTGGTTGAGCATCTGAACGGCCATGGCGACTTCGGGCTCGGCGGCGGCGTTGATGATGGTCGTCGTGCCCTCAGCGAGGGTGGCGGCGAAAAGGACGTTCACGGTGCCGAGGACGCTGGGGTAGTCGAGGAAGATGCGGGTGCCCGTGAGGCGGGCGGCGCGGGCGACGAACTGCTGGCCCTCGCGCTTCACGTCGGCGCCGAGGGCGTGGAAGCCGGCGAGGTGGACATCGAGGGGGCGGACGCCGATGACGTCGCCGCCGGGGGGCGGGCAGGCGGCCTCGCCGAAGCGGGCGAGCAGGGGGCCCATGACGAGGAACGAGGCGCGGAGGGCGGCGACCTGGTCGGCGGGGGCGGCGCGCTCGGTGATGTCGCGCGCCTCGATGTGGACGGTCTCGCCCTCGATGGTGACGGTGGCGCCGAGCGAGCGGAGCACCTCGGCCATCTCGCCGATGTCGGCGATGGCGGGGACGCGACGGAGGGTGACGGGCTCGGCGGTCAGGAGTCCGGCGGCGAGGGCGTAGAGGGAGGCGTTCTTGGAGCCAGAGACGGTGACGCGCCCTCGAAGGGGGCGTCCGCCGCGGATGAGGAGGCGTGTGGCGGTCTTCGTAGTCACGAGGTGAGGATAGCGGACGGGGGGATGTGACGGCAGGGCGGATGGGCCGGGTCACGCCTCGTACACTCGGGCGGGAGGTGACGATGTCGAAGGTGGTGCTGGGGAAGGAGGAGCGCGAGGACGTGGTGCGGCGGCTGCGCGCGTACTTCGAACGGGAGCGGGGGGAGGAGCTGGGCGAGCTGGGGGCGACGTTGCTCCTCGAGTTTTTCGCGGAGGAGGTCGGGCCGCACTTCTACAACAAGGGTCTCGCCGACGCGCAGGCGTTCGTGGCGCGGTTCACGGACTCGCTCGACGCTGATCTGGAGGCGGCGAAGCTGTTCCCTCCTCGGGGGTAGGCGCGCGGCCTCGGCCGGGGTCAGGCGGGCGGACGCGGTAGTGGAGGTCGACAACCCCACACGCGAAGCGGCGTTCTTGGAGGAGTTCGAGGTCGAGGCGGAGGTTCCTCGGGAGGGCGCGTTTGCCGCCGCCGACGGCGACGGGATGGAGGACGAGGTGACATTCGTCAATGAGGCCCGCCTCGAAGGCGCGGGCGGCCAGCTCGGGGCCGCCGATGGCGAGGTCGGCGGATGACTCGGCTTTGAGGCGGCGGACGGCCTCGGGGTCGAAGGTGCGTTCGAGGCGGGTGCGGGCGGTGATGGGGGCTTCGAGGGTGGTGGAGTAGACGATCTTGTCGGCGGCCTGCCAGACGGCGGCGAAGTCGCGCAGGACCTCGGAGTCTTCGGTAAAGCTGGGGTCGTTCTCCCAGACGGCCATGGTCTCGTACATGCGACGGCCGTAGAGCTGGGTGCCGATGGGGCGGAGGAGGTCGTTGAAGAAGGTGTGGAGTTCGTCATCGGGGACGGTCCAGTCGAAGTTGCCTTCGGCGTCCTCGATGTAGCCGTCGAGGGAGGCGTTGATGGCGTAGATGAGGCGGGCCATGGGGTCTCCTCGACGGGTGGTGGGGGCGCGGATTGGGGTCGGTTTAGGGTAGCGCGGGTGGCGAGCGATGCTGCAGTTGGCGGTGGCGCGGGGCGAGCTTTCGGCGGCTATCGTGGAGATGGAATAGCAGATATGTGATTCGCATCACAGGGGAGCACATGCCCAAGCAGCCATCAATTCACTTCATCGTCGATGACGGGTATGGCGGTACGAGTTCCGAGTGGATCGTCTCGGTGAGGGATGACGACGTCTATGTGATGAACAGCGCGTTACGGGGGATTAGGAAGGTCAGCCTCCACGGGACTCGATGGCATGAGGCTTTCGACACCACGTTTCGAGCGCCCGAGGGGGCAGAGGTGGAGGGCCGCGGCAGCGTTCGATGGCTTCGACCGCCGGAGCTCATCGACGGTCTTCTGCTCGCATTCCGGATCATCGTTCCCACGTCCGAGTTGGACAAACCGGGCAAGTCGGCGTCTGCCGCCACGGTCGTCGTTTCATCAGCGCCCGCAGGGGGATGGTGTGAATTCCAGGTCTGGCTCGCGCGTGATGGAGTCGTGGCTGACGCTGAGTGGCCGGGGATTCGGAGCCCGAAGCGGCCCACCGCATTCGTAGGAAGGCGGCGTCTGTCTGATCAGCGCGAGGTCTACGTCACATACACGAAGGAAGTGCCTTCCTCAGAACGCAACTGGGTCAGTGACCAAGTCATCCTCATGTGCGATGCCGCAGCCCACGGAATGGCCGACGCGAAGCGTCGCTGGGGGCAGCCGCATCTAGGCTCCCGCGGTATCGGACTTGCTCACGCCGACGATGGATCCGGGGTTTACGTCGATTTCGTGTACCGGTCGCCATGGATACCGGATTCGCAACGAGACTGGCTGTACCTAGCTGACCTTCGCGCGAAGGCGAGAATGTTCGACTTGGCTGTTCGGGGTTATGAGGCAGCAATGAAGCTCGGCGAGGTACCTCCAACCGTCGAACTGAACAGGGCTACATGTCTCCTTGCTCTCGGGGAAAAGGACGCGGCGTACACCGCACTAACTGTCCTCGTGGAAGAGCAACCGGGGTTGATCCAAGCTCGCCTCAACCGCGGTGGCATCTCAATCCTGCGGGGAGACGACGAAGGCGCCTTGACCGATTTTGAGGCCGTGATCGAGGCAAGTCCGACCCACTTTGAGGGTCTGCACAACAAGGGGGTGATTCTACTCCGCGCTAGCGAACCTCGCGAAGCACTTGAAGCACTAGACCGCGCGATTGGAGTCCGCAGTACCGATGCAGACACACATCGTGCGCGTGCCAGAGCGTTGTGGTCATTGAACGAGCCGGATGCTGCGGAAGCCGCAGCGAGGAGGGCCGTCGAGTGCAACCCAAATGACGGCCGGACACATCTCACCTTGGGCCAGATACTCGTTTCGCGTGGGAAATACCAAGAGGCGTCAGATGTGCTTGGGGATGCGAACTGGCTCCGGGTCGGAACGAACGGACTGGTAGCGAAGGCAAAGGCGCTTGCCGGGATTGAGGTCACGGAGTCGGTATTGCAGCTCGTTGATGGGATTCTGGCAGAAGCGCCCAATAACGTTGAGGCAAAGGAGCTGCGACCACTGTTGCTCGCATCGCTGGATCGACATGAGGAGGCCATCAGCGCCATCGACGAGCTACTAACCGCGGCACCCGACCGGTCGTCGGTACTGGTACTGAAGGTGTCCGCACTGATTGAACTGAATCGAGCCGATGAAGCTCTCGCGGTCGCCAGAGCGTTGGCAGCGGAGCGTTCGGGACCATTGGTCTCGCTCGCGCTCGCGGACGCGTTGCTCGAGTCCGGCAATCCTCAAGGCGCGCTCGACACCCTGACTCGGGTGCACGATGTCGGCGAAGTGGAGGCTGGGATTGAGTTCGTGAGGGCGTGCGCGCTCTCGGCCTTGGGTGACTTTGAGCCTGCGCTGCAGTCCCTGGCAGCGGCAGTAGATCTGGGGTTCACAAGCAGCACGTATCTCGGCGATGAGCCTCACTTCCAAGGACTGCTGGAGGACGAGACAGCCGCCGAAGCGTTCTACGAGATTGTCGGCCGCATCAGCCCACCGGCCTCCTAACGTTCGGCCATGGAGGGGACGCCGGAGCCGCGGCGACGGCGGGCGACTTTGATGCGGACGAGCGAGCGTTCGAGGCTGAGGCGGGCGCGCAGGACGTTGAGGGCCTCGGGGCCGGAGTGCTGGCCGGCGAGGCGCTGCTGGGCGCGCTGGCGGGCGGCGTCGGCGCGCTCCTCGTTGATCTCGTCGGCGCGCTCGGCGGAGTCGGCGAGGACGGTGACCTGGTCGTTGGCGACCTGGAGGAAGCCGCCGAAGACGGCCATGGCGACGATCTCGCCAGGGACGTAGGCGAGCATTTCGCCGTAGCCGAGGGCGGACATGAGGGCGGCGTGGTGGGGGAGGACGGTGATCTGGCCCTCGGAGGTGGGGACGACGAGGCGTTGGACGTCGTCGCGCTGGATGACGGTGCGTTCTGCGGTGACGACGCTCAGCGACAACGGCACGGCAGTCCCCCTCCGTGGCCTCTCCCCCTGTCGGGGGAGGGGATGGCTTCTCTGTAGTCCTCCCTCGTCGCCGAGGGAGAGGCGCTCACTCCTCGATGGTTGCGGCTAGGAGCCGGTGGCGGCCATCTGGGCGGCCTTCTCGATGGCTTCGTCGATGGTGCCGACCATGTAGAAGGCGTTTTCGGGGAGGGCGTCGTGGCGGCCCTCGAGGATCTCCTTGAAGCCGCGGACGGCCTCGGCGATCGGGACGTAGCGGCCCGGGGTACCGGTGAACTGCTCGGCGACGAAGAAGGGCTGGGTGAGGAAGCGCTGGATGCGGCGAGCCCGGGCGACCGTGGCCTTGTCCTCGTCAGACAGTTCTTCGATGCCGAGGATGGCGATGATGTCCTGCAGGTCCTTGTAGCGCTGGAGGGTACGGACGACGCCGGAGGCGACGTCGTAGTGCTCCTGGCCGACGACCAGCGGGTCGAGGATGCGGCTGTTGGAGGTGAGCGGGTTCACCGCGGGGTAGAGGCCCTGCTCGACGAGCGCGCGGTCGAGGGCGACGGTGGCGTCGAGGTGACCGAAGGTGGTGGCGACGCCGGGGTCGGTGTAGTCGTCCGCAGGGACGTAGATGGCCTGGAAGGACGTGATGGAGCCCTTCTGGGTGGAGGTGATGCGCTCCTCGAGCTCACCGATCTCGGTGCTCAGGGTGGGCTGGTAGCCCACGGCGGAGGGCATACGGCCGAGGAGGGCGGAGACCTCCATACCGGCGAGGGTGTAGCGGTAGATGTTGTCGACGAAGAGGAGGACGTCGCGGCCTTCCTCGTCGCGGAAGTACTCGGCCATGGTGAGGCCGGTGAGGGCGATGCGGAGGCGGACGCCGGGGGGCTCGTTCATCTGGCCGAAGACGAGGGCGGTCTTGTCGAGGACGCCGGACTCGCGCATTTCGTGCCAGAGGTCGTTGCCCTCGCGGGAGCGCTCGCCGACGCCGGCGAAGACGGAGAGACCGCCGTGCTCGGTGGCGAGGTTCCGGATGAGCTCGGTGTTGATGACGGTCTTGCCGGTGCCCGCGCCGCCGAAGAGGCCGACCTTTCCACCTCGGGCGAGGGGGGCGATGAGGTCGACGACCTTCACGCCGGTCTCGAGCATCTGGGCGCTGGTCTCCTGCTCGGCGTAGGCCGGGGCCTCGCGGTGGATGGGCCAGCGGGTGACCTCGGGGCCGACGGCCTCACCGGGGTCGAGGGGCTCGCCGAGTACGTTGAAGATGCGGCCGAGGGTCCTGGGTCCGACGGGGACGGAGATGGGGGCGCCGGTGTCGGTCGCGGAGGCGCCACGCTGGAGGCCGTCCGTGGAGTCGAGGGCGAGGCAGCGGACCCAGTTGTTGCCGAGGTGCTGCTGGACCTCGGTCATGAGGGTCTTGCCGCTCATGTCGATGGCGACGGCGTTGTAGATCTCGGGGAGGTCGCCGCCGGGGAACTCGACGTCCACGACGGTGCTGATGACTTGCCTGACGACTCCGGTTGCCATCGTTGCGGTCCTTTCGCGGCCCTCCGGGCCGGGGGTCCTTTCGCTGCCCCCGGGCGGTTCATCGCCCGCGGGCACGACTCTCGTTCGTTACGCCTCGAGGGCGGCGGACCCGCCCACGATGTCGAGCAGCTCGCCGGTGATGAGCTCCTGGCGGGCCTTGTTGTAGGTGAGTGTGAGGTCCGCGACCATCTCGTTCGCCGCGTCCGTGGCGGCGCGCATGGCGACCATACGAGCGGACTGCTCGGAGGCGGCGGCGTCGAGTACGGCCTCGTAGATCTGCATTTCGACGTAGCGCGGCAGCAGGGTCTCGAGGAGCTGCTGGGGCGACGGCTCGAAGAGGAAGTCAACGTTCGGACCGCCCGCGTCGCCCTCGGGGGCGGTGACGGGGAGTATCTGGCGGACGGTGGGGCGCTGGACGGCGGTGTTCACAAAGCGCTGGTAGCCGATGAAGACCTGGTCGATCTCGCCGTTGATGTAGTCGTCCATGATGACGCGGGCGATGGGCAGGATCTGTGCCATACCCGGGTAGTCGCCGAGCTGCGTGAACTCGGCGAGCATCGGGAAGCTGGCGCGGCGGAAGAAGTCGCGCCCTTTGCGTCCGACCGCGGCGATGGAGACGCGCTCGACCAGCGGCTGGTGCTCAAGCACGAGCGACGCGCCGGCGCGGTTCATGTTGGCGTTGAGACCGCCAGCGAGCCCTCGGTCAGCGGTGATGTGGACGTAGGCGAAGTGCTTCACGGGGCGCTGCTGGAGCAGCGGGTGGAGCTCGGAGGGGTCGGCGCCCGCGGCGTACCCGGACAGCTGCGCGAGGACGGCCCGCATGCGGTCGGCGTACGGTCGCGACGCGAGGGCGCGGTCCTGCGCACGACGCATCTTGGATGCAGCGACGAGCTGCATCGCGGTGGTGACCTTCGCCGCGCTCTCGAAGGAGCGGATGCGGCTACGGATCGCACGGACGGCACCGGCTCCCGCCATGTTGTCCTCGCTCTACGCTTTCCTCGTGATCCTCGTGCTCGCCCGGGCTAGTAGGCGACCGAGGCCTTGAAGTCGGTGATGGCGGACCGGAGCTGCTCCTCGGTCGCGGCCTCGAGGAGGCCGGTCGACATGATGGCGTCGATGACGGGAGCGGCGTTGGCGCGCATGTACTCGTGGAAGGCGCTCTCGAAGTCAGCGACCTTTTCGACGGGGACGTCGTCGAGGAAGCCGCGGACGCCGGCGTAGAGGATGGTGACCTGCTGTGCGAGGCTCAGCGGCTGGTACTGCGGCTGGACGAGGAGGCGCGTGAGGCGCTCACCTCGGAGCAGCTGCTGGCGTGTGGCCGGGTCGAGGTCCTCCGTACCGAACTGGGCGAAGGCCTGCAGCTCGCGGTACTGCGAGAGGTCGAGGCGGAGGGTACCGGCGACGGAGCGCATGGCGCGGGTCTGGGCGGAGCCGCCGACGCGCGACACCGAGATGCCGGGGTTGATGGCGGGGCGCTGACCGGCGTTGAAGAGGTCCGTCTCCAGGAAGATCTGTCCATCGGTGATGGAGATGACGTTGGTCGGGATGTAGGCGGACACGTCGCCGGCCTGCGTCTCGATGATGGGGAGGGCGGTGATGGAGCCGCCACCGTGCGCCTCGTCGACGCGCGCGGAGCGCTCGAGGAGGCGGGAGTGCAGGTAGAAGACGTCGCCGGGGTACGCCTCGCGGCCGGGAGGCCGGCGAAGGAGGAGGGAGATCTGGCGGTACGCCCAGGCGTGCTTGGTGAGGTCGTCGTAGATGATGAGGACGTCGCGACCGCGCTCCATGAAGTATTCGGCCATGGCGCAACCGGCGTACGGAGCGAGGTATTGAAGGGCGGAGGACTCGGAGGCGCCCGCCGAGACGACGATGGTGTGACCCATCGCGCCGTGCTGCTCGAGGGTGGCGACGATCTGGGCGACCTTCGCTTCCTTCTGGCCGACAGCGACGTAGACGCAGATGAGGTCGCCGCCGCGCTGGTTGATGATGGCATCCAGGGCGATGGCGGTCTTGCCGGTGGAGCGGTCGCCGATGATGAGCTCGCGCTGGCCGCGGCCGATGGGGACCATCGAGTCGACGGCCTTGATGCCCGTCTGTACGGGTTGGTTCACGGAGACACGGGAGACGACGTCGGGGGCGATGCGCTCAACGGGGCGGCGCTCGGTGGTGGCCACAGGCCCGCGCTCGTCGATAGGGTCACCAAGGGCGTTGACGACGCGGCCGATGAGGGCCTCGCCGACGGGGACGGAGGCGACGAGGCCAGTGGTCTTGACCTCGTCGCCTTCGCGGATCGCGGTGTAGTTACCGAGGATGATGGCGCCGACGGTCTCTTCCTCGAGGTTGAGGGCGAGGCCGCGGGTGCCGTTAGCGAACTCGATGAGCTCCGAGGTCAGGCACTGGCCGAGGCCGTGGATGCGGGCGATGCCGTCACTGGCCTCGATGACCGTGCCGACGTTGGCAGCCTCGACGCCGGAGTCGAACTGCTCGATCTGCTGCTTGAGGATCGACGCGATCTCTTCGACGCGTACGGGCATCTCGCACCCCTCCCTGCGCTCGACGCTGCCCGCGTCGAGCGCGCTGTGTTGCCTGGCCTCGCTACAGCGCGCCCTGTTGCAGGCGTCCGCGCAGCTGGCGCAGCCGTGTACGAGTCGACCCGTCGATGAGGCGGTCGCCGATGCGGATGACGGCACCGCCGATGAGCGAGGGGTCGACTTCGGTGTCCAACTCGATGGTCTTGCCGGTCTGCTCGGCAAGTTGCTGGCGCATGCGGTCGCGCGTTTCGTCGTCGAGCTCGACGGCGGTGCGCACGAGGGCCCGCTCGACGCCGCGCTCGTCGTCCCACATCTCATGGAAGTAGGACGCGATCGACGGCCCGAGCGCCAGACGGTTCTTGCGCCGCAGGAGACGGAACAGGTTCATCTCGACAGGTGCGACATCCGGGAGAAGCTGCCGAACAATGTCCTGGAGCTTCTCGTCGGTCATGCCGTCCGACTGGAGCGCGTTGACGAAGCGAGGCTCCGCGGTGAGCGCGGCCAGCGCGTCGACGACCTCGGCCCAACGGTCGAAGGACCTGTGCTCGCTGGCGATCTCGCTGAGGGCGAGGGCGTAGCGGCGTCCGGCAATATCGCGGGCGAGGCCTGCCATGTCGCGCTAGTTCCTTCCGGCCTGGCTGCTCACCAGGACCTCATCGATAAGGCGCTGGTGGGCCTGGCGGTCGAGCGACTGATTGATGACGCGCTCGGCGGCGACGATGGTCAGGTCGGCGAACTCACGACGAAGCTGCTCGATGGCCTGATCGCGTTCGAGGGCGACTTCCTCGCGGGCGCGGGCGACGATCTGGTCGGCGTCCTGACGGGCGCGGGACTCGAGCTCCTCGCGGAGGCGGATGGCCGATTCCTGCGCGCGGCGGACGGCCTCCTGTCCCTCCGCGCGAGCCTCATCGAGGATGCGCCGGGCCTCGGCCTCGCTTTCGGCTGCCGTGGAAGCGGCGGCGGCGGCGCGGTCGATGCCTTCCTGGATCTTGCGCTTGCGCTCGTCCAGGACGCGGTAGAGCGGTTTGTACAGGAACAGCCTCAGCACGATCAGCAGGATCGTGAAGTTGACCAGGTTCTGGATGAGACCGGGCAGGCTGAAGCCGAGGGAGGCGATGCCGCCGCTCTCTGCTTCCTGCGCCCCGGCGAATGCCGGCAGCAGCGCCAGTGTGGCGCCGAGCAGCACCGCCGCCAGACGGCGGCCGCCGGTCCCTCGTACCAGGCTCTTGAAGGCCATTGCGTACGCTCCCCGTGTTCGCGTGTCCAACCACCGGCGGGCGCCCCCGAAGGATACGCCCGCCGGAGCCGAATCGATTTAGAAGACGAAGCCGATCAGGATCGACACGACCAGGGCGTAGATGCCGATGGCCTCGGCGAACGCGATGGCGAGGATCATGTTGGTCTGGATGGCGCCAGCGGCCTCCGGGTTGCGGCCGAGGGCCTCCATGGCCTTGCCGCCGAGCAGACCGATGCCGATGCCGGGGCCGATGGCGCCGACGGCCATCGAGAGGGCGGCAGCGATGTACTTCATGCCGTCAGCGGTGAACGCGTTGTCCGCGGCCGCTTCCTGAGCGCCCGCGACACCGGTCGCCGCGAGCCAGAGGCCCGCGGCCGCCATCGCAGCGAACAGCCCGCGCCGGGCGATCGTGCCAGCCATCATATGAGATCCTCCTCCTGGATATGCCCGCACGAGCACGCCGCGCGGCCGCCCCTATCTCCTCTTGATTAGGCGATCAGTGATGAGCCTCGCCGTGATCGCCCTCGTGGTCGCCGTGTCCGGCGACCGCGGTCTGGGCGAAGACCAGCGTGAGCATCGCGAAGACGAACGCCTGGATGAGGCCCACGAAGAGCTCCAGGCCATAGAAGACGTTCACGAGCACGAACGGCACGAGGAACGTCATCATCAACAGCAGCACTTCCCCGGCGAAGACGTTGCCGAAGAGACGGAAGGTGAAGGAGACCATTCGCGAGAGCTCGGAGACGAGCTCAAGGAGGCCGACGAAGACATCGATGATGCCCATCGGGTTGCCTCGGAGCAGCCGACCGAAGGCGAAGAACTTGCCAAGGTAGCCAATGCCGAGCGCGGAGAGGCCCCAGAACTCGACGAAGATGAAGGAGAAGATCGCGACGGCAAGCGGCGCGTTGACGTCCGTGTTCACGGAGCGGAACCACGGAGCGAGCAGGCCGGAGAAGCGGCCTTCCTCGGCGGCCTCTTCCTCAGCTGACTGGGCCGCGGCGACGGCGCCGGCGGGGAAGGCGGACACACTGCCCGACGGCTGAGTGGCGGGGATGGCGCCGTGGCCTTCTTCCTCGTGGTGGGCCTCGGTTGGGCAGTCATGAGCCTCGAGGGTGCAGGTTTAGGGGTCGATCTGGATGTAGGCCCAGTCGAGGCCGGCGATGGAGGTCGTATGGAAGATGACCTGCTCGTCGCCGTGACCGGGTTCGGGCCTGCCGATGACGTTGTTCATGGGCAGGAGGCCGAAGTAGTTAGACATGAGCACGTAGAAGAAGATGGTGCCGACGACCCAGAAGAAGCGGCGGCCGTTCTCCTCGCCAGCGACCTGAACCACGATGCCGTAGAACGCGCTGACGACCGCCTCGACGACGCCGCTGAAGCCAGAGGGCACCACGGACATGCGTGGCCCGGCGATGATAGCGACGAGGCAGAGGATGCCGACCACCCACCACGAGCTGAACATCGTGTTGGTGATCTCGATGGGGCCGATGTCGAAGATGTGCTCTGGAGCGACGATGATCGCGGGCGAGGGGCCCTTTACGAAGAGGAAGCCGACGGCCATCAAGGCGATGACGGCGACGGCGACGATCCACTTCATCCTCGACGGCCTTTCGAGCCTCGCTGACGGTCGAGCCGTTCCAGTAGCTCTTTGAGTTGCTGGTAGGCTCCATAGAAGCCGAGCAGCAGACCGAGCACCAGGAACACGAGCGTCAGAACCGGCTGCGTGTCAAATCGGCTATCGAGCAGCCGTCCCACCAACGTCAACCCAACGATGCACGTCGCCAGGTAGAAGCCGATGCCGGTCAGCGCGAACGCCGGTGAGTTCCAGATGGTCCATCTCCCTGCGGATCGGAACCGGGGGGGACTCTAGCATGGGCGGATCAGTGGATCAACACTTGTGACCGACTGCACTATTCGCCGTTGCGTGTGTTACTACCTCCGTTGGTCGAGGTTTCGACCGATACCCACGCTAGTCGAAGTCGTCCAGGTCCAGTTCGGCGATGAAGTCGCTGAAGGCGGAGAGCTTGGCGCGTTCCTCGGGGGTGATGCCAGCGGGGCCTTCGCCGTCCTCGACGGGCTCGCCTTCGGCGTTGAGGAGGACGCCCGCGCGGTCGAGGACGGACTCGTCGGCGTAGATGGGGACGCCCGTGCGGACGGCGAGGGCGATAGCGTCCGACGGACGCGAGTCGACCTCAATGATCTGGCCTGCCTGCTCTACGTGGATGCGGGCGAAGAAGGTGTCGTTGGCGAGATCGTTCACGACGACAGCGCGGACGACGCCGCCGAGGTTCTCGATCATGTTCGTGAGCAGGTCGTGCGTGAGCGGGCGAGCGACGGCGACCTCCTGAAGACGGACCGCGATGGCATCCGCCTCGGCAGGGCCGATCCAGATGGGGAGGTACCGGTCGGCGTCCTTCTCACGGAGGATCACGACGCGCTGGTAGTTGCGCAGGCTGACGCGAATGCTCTCGATGGTGAGTTCGATCACGAGGCTCGCGCCCTGCCTTGCCGCACGATTCGAGTGTAGGAGGGGGTCAGGAAGGCAGTCAACGAACGACCGCCCGCGGGGGCCGCGGTCACGACGCAACCTCGGCGGGGGGTGCGGAGGCGTCTCCGAAAAGGGCGCGCTCGATTTCGGGGTCGATAGGTGCGCCGCGCTCGACAACTGTTTTGAGGCGACGGTGGAGGGTGGGGCGGTCCAGCAGGACGCGGCGCCCACATTCGCGGCAACGCATGCCAACGTCAGCGCCGACACGTACGACATCCCAGTCGAAGCCGCCGCATGGGTGCTTGCGGCGGAGGCGGAGGACATCGCCGACGCGGAGATCGAGGACCATGCCTCGATCTTACGCCCATCGCCGACCGGGATGCGGTGGCGAGGAGCAGCGTTCAGCGGCGCGCCGCGTTGATGGTGTCACGGAGGCGGAGGGCCTCGCCGCGGGCGGCGGCGGCGAAGTCGTCGTTGCGAGAGGCGTAGAGGATGCCTCGTGAGGAGTTGATGAGGATGCCGCCGCCTTGAGGGTCGACGCTGGCGCGCACGGCGGCTTCCACGTCGCCCTGTTGGGCGCCGATGCCGGGAAGCAGGAAGAGGAGATCAGGGCAGAGCGAGCGAACGCGGGCGGCCTCGTCTGGGTAAGTTGCACCGACGACCAGGCCGACATTGCCGCGGGTGTTCCAGCGGTTGGCGAGCATCGCGACGTGCTCGTAGAGCGGACGGACAGCGCCGGAATCGGAGCCCACTTCACCATCCCGGATCGCGGGTGAGGAGGCTCCCGTTTGGTCGCGATCCGGCCTCGGTGCGGGGGCGGAGACCAGCAGGTCCTGGAAGTCACGTGCGCCCGCGTTCGAGGTGCGGCAGAGGACGAAGGTGTGGTGATCCTCGTAGGTGAAGAACGGCTCAAGTCCGTCTGCGCCGAGGTATGGATTGGCGGTGACCGCGTCCGCACCCAGCGTCTCGAAGACGGCGCGGGCATAGGCCTCGGATGTATGTCCTACGTCGCCACGCTTGGCGTCGAGGAGCACGGGGACGTCATCGGGGACGGCGTCGATGACGGCCTTCAGCGTCTGCCAGCCGGCCGCGCCGTCGGGCTCGAAGAACGCGGCGTTCGGCTTGTAGCAGCATACGAGGTCGGCCGTGGCCTCGATGATGGCGCGCAGGAAATCGGCCACGTCCACGCCCGGAGGTAGCAACGCGGGGTCCGGGTCGAGGCCGACGCAGAGCAACGAGTGGTTCCGGGCGGCTGCCGCCTCGTACTTTGCGCGGAACGAGTCTGCGCGGAGCGGGTGCGTCACCGAGCCGGTGGACGGGCCGGTCATGAGGGGACGCCTCCTGGCGCAGCGGGAATCGGCAGGGGGCCCTCGAAGGGGGCGGAGCTGATGTCGAGCGGGGGCAGGTCGGCGCCGTCGGCGCGGAGGCGGGCGACGGACTCGGCAAAGGCGGCGGGGTCGCCGGTGGTGGAGCAGACGACGGGAGGAGCGGGATCGGCCGTGGGGACGGTGATGCCGTGGGCCTCGAGCTGGTGGAGGGCGCGGCGGGCGACGGGCTCCGCGGGGTCGATCACATCGACGTCCGCGCCGAGGAGGGCGTCGAGCATGGAATCGAAGGTGGCGCGCAGGAAGCCGTAGTGGGTGCAGCCGAGGGCGACCTGGTCGATACCCGAACCGGCGAGCGAGCCGAGGGTGCGATGGAGCAGTTGCTCGACACGCTCGCCGGCCACGTGGCCGGACTCGACGAGGTCGGCCAGGCCAGGCATGGGGACGGCAGTGACCTCGACGCCTCCGCCGTAGGCGTCCTGGAGGCGGGCGAGCCGCTCGCCACGCACGGTGGATGGCGTCGCAAGGACGGCGACACGGCCGGTGCGGGTGCGCTCGACGGCGGGTTTGAGCGGCGGCTCCATGCCGACGATGGGGACATCGAAGCGCTCGCGGAGGCGTTCGAGGGCGGACGAGGAGGCGGTGTTGCAAGCTACGACAACGGGTGCGCAGCCCTCGGCGACAAGGGCCTCTGTGAGGAAGAGCGAGCGTTCCTCGATCTCGTCGGAAGTGCGCTCGCCGTAGGGAAACCAGGCACCATCGGCGATGTAGCGAATCGGCAGGGCCGGGTTGAGCCGGCGAAGGGCGGCGACGACAGTCAGTCCGCCCACGCCCGAATCGAAGACGCCGACGGCGGTGTACCGCGAGGCGGACACTGACGGCCCCCTTACTGATCGCCAGCCTTCACTATAGCAACCGCCTCGTAAGCCGCCTCACTGCGGGGAATTGGGATGGGAGCGTTCCCAGTCCTTGAGGTCGCGCTCGAGGGCATCGACGGACTCGGGGGCGGGGAAGTGCCGACCGTAGCGGGCGGCGTCGAAGGCGCGGCCGATGGGGTCGAATGGCGGGGCGTCGAGACGGTCGCCGGCGCGGCGGGCGAATTCGATGGGGGTGTCGCCGGGATCGCGTTGCACGCCGCGGTCGCGGGCGTCGTCGACGAGGCGGGCGTAGAGGCGGTAGACGGGCTGCCGCCGGAGCCAGTCGCCCGACCACGTGCTCTGCGCGCGGACGCCGAAGAGCCCTCGCATGAGGCCGCTCAGGCCGCTGCCCGCGCCGGCGGCGGTGCGCTGCTCCTCGACGGCGGTCTCCTGCTCGCGACGGCGGGTGAGGTGGAACAGGAGGCGGCTGACGCGATAGAGCAGCCAGAGGAAGGCGGCGACGGCGAGGACGCGCACGACCTGCAGGATCCAGGTGGGGAACAACCGGCCGTCCGTGTCCTCGTCGCGGCGGACGGTCTCTTCTCCGAAACGACGGAACTGCTCAGGGATCTCGATTCCGTTCTCGCCGAGCACCTGCGACAGCACCCAGTTCACGAGCCAGAAGACGGGCAGCAGGAGCCAGTAGAGGACGCGACTGATGGCGCCGAGCACGAGGTCGAAGAAGGGGTCGAAGGCGCGTTGCACGTCGAGGGCCGCCAGGAGCCCGAACAGGAGCCCAATAAGTACGATGGCGCCGAGCGTCCCGACCGCGGCGAGGGCAAGGGGGGCGTCCCGGGCCACCGAGTCCTCGGCGGTGCGGGTGCGCGCCATGTGGGCGACGGCAATCGAGAGGGCGCCGAGGACGAAGTAGGCCAGGGCAATGAAAGCGGGCGCCTCGGACTCGATGCCCTGTCCGAGGATGGCGGCGAGCAGGACGATGGCAAAGCCGATGCTGAATGAGCGGAGGGCACGCTCGTAGGTCACGGCACCGCGGCCGGCGATGAGGAAGCGGAACCAGAGCATGGTGAGGCCGACGGTGGAGACGAGGAGCATGGAGGCCTCGGTCACGGCGTCGGGGTCGGGATCCGCGATGAACGACTGGGCGTCGACGTCGCCGGTGACGGACGAGTCGAGAGCGGTGGCGAGGCCTGAGGGCTCCCATACGCGCAGGTCGTTGTGGACGGACAGGTGGACCAGGACGTGGAGGCCGACCAGGGTGGCGGCGAGGCCGACGGCGGCGCTCAGCGGGAGCGGAAAGCCGCTGTCGCCCAGCGCACGGACCAGGAAGAAGGCAGCGAAGGCGGCGACCACGACAAGCACCAGGGGCGGACCGCCAGCCGCGTGCTCGGCCCCATCGCGGGCGAGGGCCAGGGCCTCGGCGGCGCGGCCGTCGCCGGGGAAGAGCGCGCTCGGCTGGACCTGATCGGCGAGACGGTCGAAGGCGCCGCGGACGACCGCCGTGCCGACGGCGCGCAGTACCGCGAACCAGGCGACGGCCTCCGCGAGGATGAAGAGGTAGGTGGAGACGTCGCGGAGGCGGAGCGTCATCGAGCGGTCGCCGCCGACGGGGCTGCCGGCGTCGCCTCGGCGGCCTCGAGGGCGTGCATGACGGACTCGATGTTGACTACGGGGATGGGCGCGAGGGCGACGTCCCACTCCGCAGAGGTCGTCTTCACGACGTGGACGGCGTGACCCTCACCGCGCAGGCGACGGAGGGTAGCGGCGAGGTCATCAGGCATGAGCGAGGCGACGACGATGAGCGTGGCTCCGGCGGGGAGCGCATGGCCGGCGCGTTCCAGCTCGGAGGCGAGGCTCGAGATGGTGAAGGGGGCGATCATGGCGAGCGCCTCGAGGACGCGCACGAGTTGGTCGGAGTGGCTGCCGGCGCCGATGCGGATGGCGCGATCGGCGTCCGGGAACGAGCCGTTGGCGACGAGTCCCACGGCGGCGCGTTCCTCGAAGGCCCAGCGCGCGACGGAGGCGGCAACGACGACGTTGCGCTCGAGGAGGAGCGGGTCGAAGCCGAGCCACGACTGGTCCATCGTGCTGATGTTGAGGGCGACGACGACCGCCTGCGTGCGGGAGGGCTCGTAGAGACGTGACTGGAGGCGCCCTGTGCGGGCCGTGGCGTTCCAATCGACGCGCTTGAGGGGGTCGCCGGGGAGGTAGTCGCGCACACCGATGACGCGCACCGGATCCTCGAAGATCCGGTGGCCGCCGGCGCGCTCGCCGAAGGGGCGGGCGCTGATGATGCCAAGGTCGGGCAGCGAGTACGTGCGCGGATATACGACGACGCTGTCGGTCCCGCGCACCGTCTCCTCGCGCTCGAAGATGCCGAAGAGGTCGCCGGAGCGCAGGCGAGTGGGGCCGAGGCGGAAGAACCCGCGCTCAGCGGCGGCGAGGGTGAGTGGCCATTCGAGGCGCTCGTTGGCGCCGAGCGCGGTGGAGCGCTGCATGAGGACCGTGCCGGCAACGCCGGAGGGAGTGACATGTGCGCCCTCGACGGGTGTGGCGGCGGGAAGGTACTCGCGGACCTCGAGCCAGGGGACGGGGATGCGCTTCTCGTTGGCGACGCGAAGGCGGAGGTCAATCGTCTCGCCCATGAATACGCGACGTTCGCGCACGACGCGCGCGTAGCGGACATCCTCGAGGGAGACGCGGGCCCAGAGGCGGGCCATGCCCCCTGTGCCGAAGACGAGCACGCCGAGGCCGATCAGCGGTACGGAGCCGGCGGCGAGCCCGACCAGGACGAGGACGATGGTGACGCTGACCCAGGAGTCGCGGAAGACGGAACGCATCGGGCGATACCGCCGCGGCTACTCGGCCACAGGGACGGGGACCTCGTGGAGGATCTCGTCGAGGACATCCGCCGCGCTGCGACCGCGCAGACGGGTCTGCGATGAGAGTACGAGGCGGTGGGCGAGGACGGGCTGCGCGAGGCGCTTGACGTCGTCTGGGCGGACGTAGTCGCGGCCGTCCATTGCGGCGAGCGCGCGGGCTGCCCGGAAGAGGGCCAGCGAGGCCCGGGGGCTGGCTCCGAGATCGAACGCGATATGGTCACGGGTGGCACGGCAGAGGCGGACAACGTACGCGGCCACCGCGTCCTCGACGTGGATGGCGGGCAGGGCCTGACGCAGGAGGACAAGCTCCTCGGCGCCAACGATGGGCTCGAGGGAGTCCAGAGGAGAAGCGCCTTCGAAGCGACGCAGCACCTCGATCTCGCCCGCCTCGGTGGGGTAGCCGACGTTCAGACGGAGGAGGAACCGGTCGAGCTGGGCCTCGGGGAGCGGGAAGGTACCTTCGAGCTCGATGGGGTTCTGCGTCGCGAGGACGAGGAAGGGCTGAGGCAGGGGGCGCGTGTCTCCATCGATGGTGACGGTCTGCTCTTCCATCGCTTCAAGGAGAGCGGACTGGGTGCGAGGAGTCGCGCGGTTCACCTCGTCAGCGAGGACCACGTTGGCCATGATGGGACCGGCACGGAACTCGAAATCCCCGGTGCGCTGGGAGTAGAAGTTGATACCGAGGATGTCGGACGGCATGAGATCCGGGGTGAACTGAATGCGGTGGAACGAGGCGCCGATGGATCGCGCAAAGGCGCGCGCAAGCATGGTCTTGCCGGTGCCCGGTACGTCCTCGATGAGGATGTGTCCGCCTGAAAGGAGGGCGGCGAGAATGAGATCGATCGGATCCTCCGCGCCGACGATGACGCGGGCGACGCTCGACCGGATGCGGCCGGCGACGGACTGGATGGCGGCGACAGAGCCGGACTGAGCCTCGAGCTGGGCCGTTTCAGGCACGCGACACTCCCCCGAACGCGTCCCTCTTCACGCAAGGGAATACGCGAGAGGATAGCAGAGCGGGCCGAGGGCGGCGGGGGCGGCCCTGGCGATCCTCAGTGGCGTCAGTAGCGCGCGACGGCAAGGACGCCCTGATGGCGCTCCATGGCGAGCGGGTCGCGTGTAAAGACGACGGCGGCGCCCTGCCCGAGCGCGACGCGGAGCAGCGCCTCGACATCGCGGGGGTTGTGGTCAGGGGAGCGGTCCCGCGCGTCCGAGGCGTCTCCGAAGTGGTCGACGGCGTCTTCGTGGAGGATGAGTGTCTCGACGTTGCCGGCATCGGCGAGCGTTCGAGCGGCGGCGATGCCGCCGGAAGTGCGGTCGGACCACTCGTCGGCGAACCAGCGGGCGGCGACGCGGTCGCCGGCCTCGAGGCGAGAGCGGATGACGAGGTCGGTGAGCCAGGCGTTGCGGGTAGTCTCGTCCATCCCGGGATCGGGCGCGGGAACCTCGATGGCAGCCTCGCGCAGGTGGTCGGGGAGCTGACGGCTGATGCCCGAGCGGCCGGAGTCGACACCGGCAAGGACGAAGAGGTCGCCCGGTCCGACGACCTCCTCGATGCGGTGAGCGGCGTCAGCGGCAAAGGTGGTGCGCTTGCCCTCGATGCTGCGCTGGAGCCGGTTCATCGCGTGGCCGCCCGCGCCGTCCGCGGCGCCGAAGCCTTCGCGGGAGGTGCGTTGCTTCACCTTCTCGATGCGGTCATGCGGTTCAACAGTGTCAGTGATGTCGGTGACGCCGAACTGGACGCGCGTCACCTCGACGCCGCGCAGAGAGACCTCGGCGAGAACGATGGCGGCGCCGGCGAGGTAGCGGTAGCGGGCGAGCTCGAAGAGGGCCGGGAGGTCATCGATGTCCACGGCGTTGCGCACGGGGGCGGACGTCTCGATGCGGCGCTCGAAGCCGTCTGCGGATCCGCTGACAAAGAAGAGCCCGGCGGCGCCGGCGCTGTCCTCGATGGCAGCAGCGAGTGCTTCGGCGTCGCTGTCGAGGGAGGCGCGAGCCTCGTGCGACAGCTCGGACGGGTAGCGGTCGATGGCTTCGCGGATCACCTGCCGGAGCATGTGGAGCGCGACGGGGCGACCCTCACCAGTCACGCCCAGGTCGATCGAAGCGGTCAGGACTGGCACCTCGCGGGGAGTGGCGGCAAGGAGCTCGTCGATGAACTCGTCGACCGTCTCAATCGGGGCTGAGGTCATGGGAAGCCTCTCAACGACAGTGGTCTCTCCCTCCATTCTACGCGTGTCGATCAGGCCCAAGGGCGGAGACCCGCGCAGGCTGCCGGCTTCGGCGGGCGGACTCCTCGGCGGGCAGGGGATCGTGTACCGTGCGGCGCGGGACCGCGAGGGAGGTTGCAGATGCAGCGAGTGACGGTCGGCAATGTCGAAGTGGTGGCGCTGGTGGACATGGTGGCGGGGTACCCCGCCGAGAGCGTGTACAGCGACGCGGGGAGCGCGCTCGACGGGTACCGAGACCTCCTCGATACGTCAGGGAACGTGGTGCTGAACTTCGCGAGCTTCCTGCTGCGGGCGGACGGGCGGACCGTGCTGGTGGACACGGGGAATGGTCCCGAGGCAGAGGGACAGTTGATGGAGGAGTTGCGGGCCGCGGGTGTGGCGCCGGGCGACATCGACACGGTGGTGTTCACGCACCTGCACGGCGACCACACGGGGTGGAACCTGCTCCGCGACTCCGGCGGACCGCGCTTTCCGAGCGCGCGGTACCTCGTGCCGCAGGGGGACTGGGACCACTATCGGGCGCAGGACCCGCCACCGGAGTCGTTCAGCCGAGATGTCGCGCCCCTCGAAGGGCTGGGCGCGCTGCAGCTGATCGAGGGGGAGCACACCATCTCGCCCTCCCTGGTGACGCTGCACACGCCAGGGCACACGCCCGGCCACATGACCGTCGTGGTCACGTCCGCGGGTGAAGAGGCATACGTCCTGGGGGACGCGTTCCTGACCGCGGTGGATGTGGCGAAACCGGAATGGGCGACCTCGTGGGACTGGGCGGCGGAGCCGGTGCGGGCGACGCGGCGGATGCTGCTGGAGCGTATCGGAGCCTCGAACGCGCTGGTCGCGGGGAGCCATCTGCCCGTGCCTGGCCTCGGACGGTTCGTGATGACTGAACGGCGGCGCGTGTTCGAGGTCCTGAAGCCGTAACGAGGGCTACCCGTCGCCCGTCCCATACTGCAGCGCCGGGAGCCGGAAGGGGCGCCGGAGGCGCTGGTACAGCGAGCCGAAGAGGGCGGCTCCGGTGAGGGCGCCCGCGAGGGCGGCGATGGCATACAGCTTGCCCTCGCCGATGTTCACAACGATCGGGCCGGGGCACATACCGGTGATCGACCAGCCGATCCCGAAGAGCACGCCTCCGGCGACGTTACCTCGATGACGGGGCTTGCCACGGACGATGAGCATGGCGCCGGAGGCGGTGCGGCCGTAGCGCTTCAGCAGGTAGACACCCGGGATGCCGATGAGCACGGCGGTGCCGATGATGCCGTACAGCTGGAACTCCTCGAGGAGGAACATGCCCTGGATGTAGTTGTAGTCGGCGGCGCCGGAACGGCTGAGGGCGAAGCCAAAGACCGTGCCGAGGAAGACGTAGAGCAGGACCATCGTCGTCGCTCCCCCTCAGGCCTGGAACCACGCGCGGTAGACGAGGTTGGTGGTGACGATGCCGGCGAGCATGAACGTCGCCGTCGTCACGAAGCTCGGCAGCTCGAGGTTGGAGATGCCGAAGATGCCATGACCGCTGGTGCAGCCGCCGGCGAGGCGAGTGCCGAAGCCGATGAAGAGCCCGCCGACGAACATCCAGACGAGCTTGGCGCCGGCGCCCCAGCCGATGACCTCGTCGAACATGCCGAGATCCCAGGTGGGGCTCCAGCCGCTTCCGAGGACCGCGGAGAGGAAGCCGCCGAGCAACAGACCGGCGATGAACTGGAGGCGCCAGTCGCGGTCGCCGAGAAGGCTCGATCGCCGGAAATACGGCGCGTTGAGGACCAGGGAGCAGGCGTCCTCGAACCCCGTGGAGAGGCCAAGGCGGCGTCCAGAGAGGAAGAGGAGGGCGAGAGTGACGGCGGCGATGGCCGCCCCTCCCACCGCCCAGTGGAGCGGGGTCATCTCGTTGAGGATGAGGGGCATTCCGGCCTGCCAGACGCTAGACCATGAGGCGCGCTGTCAGCGTACTGCCACCGAACTCGGGGCGCATGCATCCACGTGGCTCAGGCGGGTGGCGGCGGGGCCGGAGACTCAGGCGTGCTCTGCTACCATCGCGAAACGAGGCGAGGAGCGGACGATGCGGGCAGAGATTCTCTCGATCGGCACGGAGATCATGCTGGGTGAGATCACGGACACGAACGCGGCGTTCATCGCCTCGAAGCTGCCGCAATTCGGGATCGACCTGCTGTATGTGACGCAGGTGGGGGACGACCGAGCACGGTTGCAGGAAGTGATCGCGCGTGCGTGGCAGCGCAGTGACCTCGTGTTCATGACCGGGGGGCTGGGCCCGACGGAGGACGACCTGACGCGGGAGTGCATCGCGGCCGTCCTCGGGGAGGAGATGACCGTCGATGCCGAGCAGGAGGCGCACCTGCGGCAGTGGTTCGCGCAACGCACTCGAGAGTTCCCGGAGCGCAACCTGAAACAGGCGATGACGATCCCATCGTGCCGGGTGCTGGCGAACCCTCGGGGGACGGCGCCGGGGTGGTGGGTGGAACGCGATGGCCGCGTGATCGTCGTGATGCCGGGGCCGCCCGCCGAGATGACACACATGTGGGAACGAGAAGTCGACCCGGAACTCGAGCGACGCGCCACCGCGGTGCTGGTATCGCGGACGCTGAAGACGAGCGGGCTCGGCGAGGGGTCGGTGGACGAGCGGTTAGGCGACCTGTGGAAGAGGACGAATCCCTACCTCGGGATCTACGCACGCCGCGACGGGGTGCACGTGCGGATCAGCGCGAAGGCACCGACGCGCGAAGCGGCGTGGGCGCTGATCGTGCCAGTTGAGCAGGAAGTGCGGCGCATCCTCGGACCGGCGATCTGGGGTGTGGACGACGACTCGTTGGCGGCCGGCGTGGGAAAGCTGCTGCGCGACCGCGGGCTCACGCTCGGCGTGATGGAATCCGCGACGGGCGGGGCCATCGCGGACGCGATGACGGACGGCGAGGGGTCGACGGAGTATTTCCTCGGCAGTCTCGTCACGTACGCGACCCAGACGAAGATCGACCTCGGGGTGCCGGGCGGAGTGGTGTTCACACACGGCGTGATCTCGGAGGCGACGGCGGAGGCGATGGCGCGCGCCGCGCGGGAACGGCTGGGCGCCAACGTCGGACTGGGGCTGACGGGGATTGCCGGAGGCGCTGAGATGGAGGGCCAGCCGCCGGGGACGATGCACATCGCGGTAACGGACGGGAACCGGACGCTGTACCGGCAATACTCGTACTACCAGGGGCGGGAGGCGGCGAAGCGGCGGGCAGTGACGGAGTCGCTGAACCTGCTGCGTTCGTTCCTGCAGGCGGAGTGAGGGGACCCATGACCAATACCGGGCTGCCCACGCGAATCCTCGGGCGGACAGGCCTCGAAGTGACGCGGCTGGGATACGGGGCGATGTCGCTCGACGACCGGTTTGGGCGCGTTATCCCGCCTGACGAAGCCACGCGGATCCTCAACGCCGTCCTCGATGCGGGGATCAACTACATCGACACGTCGCCGGACTACGGGCCGAGCGAGGAGCTGATCGGACAGGCGATCGCGCATCGGCGACGGGAATACTTCCTCGCTACGAAGTGCGGGTGCCCCCTGAGCCTGGAGGCGGGCGCTGGACACGTCTACACGCCGGAGAACATCGTGGCGGCCGTTGAACAGAGCCTGCGACGGATGCGCACGGACTACCTCGACGTGGTGCAGTTCCACGGGAATCCCTCGATGGCGACGCTGGAGGAGCAGGGTGCAATCGAGGCGCTGCGAGGACTGCAGCGCACGGGAACGGTGCGCGTGATCGGGATGTCGGGGACGGGTGAGCGTCTCCGGGCGCAGATCGCCTCGGGCGTGTTCGACGTGCTTCAGATCCCCTACTCGGCGCTGCAGCGCGAGGATGAAGGCGCCATCGGCCTGGCGGCGACGGCAGGCGCGGGCACTGTGATCCGCGGCGGCGTCGCCCGCGGGGCGCCCTCGGAGGAGAAGGCGTGGGGGATCCGGCGGCTACCGGAGGTGCCCGAGGAGCGGCCACGGGCGCTGTGGGAGGCGGCCCACCTGGATGACCTGATCGAGGGTGAGAGCCGGATGGGGTTCATGCTGCGGTTCACGCTCTCGCACCCGGACGGGCATACGACGATCGTAGGGACAGCGAACCTCGATCATCTGCGGGGAAACCTCGAGGCGGTTGGGCGAGGGCCGTTGGCAGCGGATCTGTACGCGGAGGCGAAGCGGCGGTTGGACGAGGCAGCGGCGGTGACGTGAGGACCCAGAAACTACGGAGCGGTTGGCTGGAGTCTCGCCGGACGGTGACGCGGGACGGGGAGCGGAATACCATCCTCGCGAGCAGCTTCGAGCCATAGCTCCTTCGCGATCAACACGTCTCTTCAGGAGCGTCGCCGAAGGCAGGGCAGAACTCGAAGACCGGGAGGTCGGCGACGCAGCAGTCGTCTTCGTCGCTCTAGAAGATGTCAATGTGATACTGGCGTTGCGGGCCCTCCGTCATCACCCTCCTCCAGGAGTCGATCATGCTGCTGGCCAGACGGAGCAACTGACGAAGCTGGCAGGACTTCGCCTCACCGCGTTGAGCCTGAAGGTTCAGGAGAGCCGGCACTGAGGGATGCCTGTACACCAGGTGGCTGCCACCGCGCTGCTGGCGAATTCTGAACCCCAGCTTCTCGACAAGGCGTCGCGCGTCGGCGAAGGCCACATTCTCGAACCGGCCATCCGACATTCGGCGAAGAGTTGCCCGGGATCCACGAGGTCAGAAAGTAGCAGCCTTGGTCATCGCCATCCCCCTCGGCGGCAATACGATCTATCTCCTGCGGCTGGCCGAGGGCGGGGTGCTGCTGGTCGATGCCGGGCCGGACCTCGAAGGGTCGTGGGAACTGGCCGTGCTGCAGGCGGAGGCGCACGGGTTCACGCCCGCAGACGTGCGCGTGGTGCTTGTGACGCACTATCACATCGACCACGCAGGGCTGGCGGCGCGGTGGGCCGAGGCTGGGGCGCGGGTGCTCGCGGGAGCGATGGACGTGCCCGCGCTGCTCTCGGGGCGGGACTGGTACGAGGAGCGGACGCCATTGCGCCTCGCGGCGCTGCGCCGGCACGGGTGCCCGCCCGAGGTGATCGAAGCGCAGCGGGAGCAGGCGGGGCGGCACGGCTACCGATGGACGCCGTGTCCGCCGGGAAGCGCCGAGGCGGTCGCCGACGGGACGGAGTTTGCGCTCGAGGGTGGAGCGCGGCTGAGCGTGATTTCGGCGCCGGGACACACGCCAGGGAACCTCGTGGGGTGGGTGGAGGCGACCGGCGAGCTGTATTCGGGAGACACACTGCTTCCGGGAACGATTCCGACGCCGGGGCTGCACTTTCCGGACGGGCCGGACGGCGCGCCGGGGCCTCGATGGCCTTCGTTGCCGCCGTTCCTGCACTCGGTGCGACGGCTGCGGCAACTGCCGGCGCGGCGGGTGCTACCGGGCCACGGGGCGGCGGTGGATGAGACCGCACGGCTCTTCGAGCGGTTCGAGGCGCACCACGCGCGGCGGGCGGCGGCGGTGCGCCGGCTACTGGGAGAGCACGCGGATACGGCCTACGGCGTCGCACGGCGGCTGTTCCCTCGCGTCGGGCCGTTGCAGCTGGCACAGGCGACGACAGAGGTGATCGGGCACCTCGATGTGCTGTACGGGGCAGGCGAGGCACTGCGCGAGGAGTCGGGCGGGGTCGCGCGATACCGTCTGGCCAACGAGCCGGCGGCCGATCGGGTATAAACGAGGCCGTGTCGCAGAACGAGTACATCCTCATCCTGTGTGCCGCAGGAGGCGCGCTGTCGATGGCCCTGGGGGTGGGGATGCTCTACGTGCGCCCGAACCACTTCTATGGCGTGCGGACGCCCGCGACGTATGCCGACCGGCGGGTGTGGCGGGACGCGAACCGACGATCGGGGAAGGGGCTGATCGCCCTGGGGGCGGCGGTGGCGCTGTTCTCACTGTTGCTGCTTGTGGCGCCGGGCGAGCGATGGCCGCTGGCGTTGTTCGCCCTGCTCGCAGGGACGGCAGTGTGGGCGGGCGCCTCGGTGTGGTACGCGAGCCAGCGACTGGCGTACTACCGGCGCATCGACCGCGGAATGGCCTCGGAGGAGCTGCAACGGGACGGGTAGCGCTCGCGTCAGGTGATAGAGCGGTAGGCGATGCCGGCGAGGCCGCCGGCGGCGACGAGCCAGGCTGAGTTCACGTTCCAGCGGATGAGGAAGACCGCCGCGACGGCGGTCAGCAACACCGTGTACCAGTCGACGAGGGCGTCTCGGACAAGGACGACGAGGACCGCGGCCATGAGGCCAATGGCGGCTACGTTCACGCCATCGAGGAGGGCGGAGAGCCAGGGGGAGCGCCGCACCCTCGAGACGAGCGGGTTGAGGGCGGCGACGAAGAGGAAGGCCGGGAGGAAGATGCCCACGGTGGCGAGTACCGCGCCGGGGAGGCCACCGAGCACATAGCCGATGAAGGTCGCCGTGGTGAAGACCGGGCCAGGGGTGAACTGGCCGACGGCGACGGCGTCGAGGAGCTGCTGGTCGGTCAGCCAGCCGAGGCGCTCGACGAAGTCGTTGCGGAGGAAGGCGAGCAGGACGTAGCCGGAGCCATAGAGCACGGAACCGATCTTGAGGAAGGTCAGGAACAGCGTGGTGTGGTTGTAGCCCTCGATCGCCGCGGCCGCGGCGAGAGGGAGCGGGAGGCTGCCGACGGGGAGCAGGGCGCGGAGGCTCCTCGGCCGGGCGGCGCGGAGTCGGACGAGGCGGACGGCCATGACGAAGAGGCCCGCGCCGAAGAGCAGCGCGATCTCGTTCACGCCCACGAGGTAGAGGGCGAGCACAGCGAGACCGACCGCGCCGAGGAAGGGCGTGCGGAGGGCAGTGCGTCCGAGACGCCAGAGGGCCTGAGCCACGACGGCGATGACGACGGGTTTGATGCCGTAGAGGAGCCAGGTGACCTCGGGGGTGGAGCCGTACTCGACGTAGGCCCAGGCGAAGGCGATGACGATGAGCATCGCCGGGAGGATGAACAGCACACCCGCGGCGACGAGCCCCCTCCAGCCGGCGCGGATGAAGCCGAGGTGGATGGCCATCTCGGTGGAGTTGGGACCGGGGATGAGATTGGTGGCGCCGAGGAGGTCGAGGAAGTGCTGCTGGCTGACCCAGCGGCGGCGATGGACGACCTCGTCCTGCATCATCGCGATGTGGGCAGCGGGCCCGCCGAACGCAGTGACGCCGAGGCGGAGGAAAAGCCTGGCCACCTCGGCGAGGCGGCCAGGGGGCTGCGCGTCGGGATCGAGCGGCGCGGTCACGCGTCGCATCCTGCCACAGGCGCGGGGACGATGCCCCATGTGGGTCTTGCGGGGACGATGGAGAACTGGCCTTAGTCCTCCACGGCCGCAAGAGCGCGCGTGAGGCGGTCCTTCGCGTCAGTGGCGACGGCTTCGAGGGCGGGATTGCCGGTGACGGCCATCATCTGCTGGGGGTCGAGCGCGGCGACGACGGAGCCCCCGTCATCGGTTTCGTATACGACGACGTTGCAGGGGAGCAGCAGGCCGATGTCCAACTCCTCCGTCAGGGCACGGTGGGCGAGGGGCGGATTGCAGGCGCCGATGATGTCGTAGCGACGGAAGTCGGCGCCGAGGCGCGACTGCATCGTCGCCTGCACATCGATCTCCGTCAGGACGCCGAACCCCTCGTCCTTGAGCGCGGCCTTTGTCGCCTCGAGGGCTTCGTCGTAGGGGCGGGCGGTGCGGACGAAGAGACCATAGGTGCGCTGTTCCATCGAAGGTCCTTTCAGCGAGTGCGGACTCGATCCAGCGTACAGGCCTGCCCGGGGCCCGGGGGTAGACGAAGGTCATGCGCGACGAGGGCCGGTTGCCCGGCCCTCGTGATGAGTGTTCGCGTTTTCGTCGTTAGTCAGCCGCCAGCGCGCGGTAGAGGGTCGTAAGACGGCGGGGGAGCTGCTCGATCTCGTCGACGACCTCGTAGCCGACGTCTGAGCACATCTGCTTCATGTAGTCGTGGCCTTCCTTGTCGACGGTGATGAGGAAGGGGACAACGCCGGAGCGTTTGGCCTCCATGAGCGCCTGGTGGGTGTCGTGGACGGCGTATTCCTTCTCCGTACGATCGCGGCCGTAGCCGTGGTCTTGCGGGCGGCCGTCTGAGACGAGAATGAGGATCTTCACCTTCGCGTCGTACTCGTTGAGCTTCGCGACCGTGTGGCGAACCGCGGGACCCATACGCGTGGAGCGGATGGGCTGAATCTTGTCGATGCGGCGTCGGACGCGGTCGCTGAAGTTCTCGCCGAGGTCCTTGATGACGTGATACTCGACGTTGTCGCGGCCGTAGCCGGAGAAGCCGTAGATGCCATAGGAGTCGCCGATGGCCTCGAGGGCCTCGACGATCATGACGAGCGACTCCTTCTCGAGGTCGACGATGCGCTTCGGGGGCTCGATCGCGCGCAGGGCGCGGCGCTGCGAGAGCCACTGGAAGTAGTTCCGGGGGTCGCCATTGAACTCGTCGTCGTCGCTGTAGTCGACCTTCTGCTTGTCGATCTCCTCGTCGGTGGAGGCAGACATGTCCATGAGGAAGGCGACGGCAACGTCTCGCTCGACCTTGTTGCGACGCCAGTAGACCTGGGCAAGCGGGCCCACGCCGGCACGCTTGTCGACGATGAACTCGATGGCGCGGTCCAGGTCGATCTCCTCACCGTCCTCGAGGCGTTTGATGCGGCGGAAGCTCTCCGGGCGCATCATCTCGAACTGGCGGCGGGTATCCGTGACGAGGCCGTGGTGCTTGCGCAGGGTCTCGTCGTAGAAGTCGGTGTCGCCCTCCTCGGCGAGACGCTCGCCGACGCGGCACCAGCGGGGGCGGTAGTCTGAGGCGCGGAAGTCCCACTCGTCATAGTAGGTCCATGTGATCTCGAGCTCGAGCGGCTGCTCCTCGCCCTCGCCCGGCCCACCCCCGTCGTCTCCGCCGTCGTTCTCTTTCTTCGCCTTGAGGGTAGAGGCGGGCGTCGACGCTTCTTTCTCGAGGTTGTCGAGGAACATGCCCATCGACTCGGCGAACTCGGCCTCGATCATCTCGGAGATGTTCAGTTCGGCGGACTTCTGGAGCATCTCCATGAGCTGTTCGCGGGTGAGCGGGGAGGCCTCGCCGTCGGCGTTGTCGCCCTGCTGCTTGAGCTTCATCAGGAGCTGAACGAGCTCGGGCTTGAAGTCGCCCCGGAAGTCCGGTTGGCCGGGGGCCTCGAAGTCCACGCCCTCCTCGCTGTGCGGCATGGGCGCCTGGTCGCCCTGCCCGGACGGCATCGACGGGTACATGCTGAGCGTGTCCTCGTCGGGCTCGACCCAGTCCGCCTCCGGGAAGGCGTTCAGGAGGTTGGGAATCAGTGTGACGAGGTCGTAGAGGGCGGCGGCAACCTCGGCGGAGTCCTGCACCAGAGCGCCCGGCTGTTCGATGACCTTGAGGGCGTTGAGGCCCTGGCGGAGGATATCGGCCAGCTCGCGGGGCCAGAGGATGCGGTCGGCACGACCCAGCGAGGACCGCAGCAGGTTTTCGCAGAAGGCGGCACGAAGGGCCATCGTGCGGACATCGGGGCGGCGCTCGGCCTCGAAGGCCTGGAGGCGCTGCAGCCACACACGGATGCCGCCGTACTCGCGCGCGACGTAGGAGTCGATACGCGTGTCCTCAACGATGGTGAAGAGGGCCGCGATGAGGTCGCGGTCCTCGAACAGGTCGTAGTAGCGCTCCATCGAGGTGATGACGGGCCGTTCGCGCGGCGGGAGCGTTGCCTCGCGCTCGAGCAGGGTGTCCGGCGTGTGCGCGCCCGTCTCGCCGAAGCGGAAGGCGAAAGAGCCGAATTCCATACGGCCAGTCTGGTGCGTCGTGAAAACCTTGTAGCACTGGAAGTTGGCGGCCTGGTCCGGGAATGAGCCGACGAACGGCGGAAGGTAGATCGAGGTGCCCTCGGTGGTGGCGACGGACTCGGTCACCCAGCCGATGCCCTTGTCGACGAGTTCTTCGGCGGAGCGGATGGCGACCTGCTCGCCGGTGAGCGCCTTCGCGTACATGCGAAGGAGCGAGCCGACATGGGTGAGCTCGACGCGGGCGGAAAGGGAGGCGAGGGCCTGCTCGGCGCGGACCGACTCGAGGCGGAAGTAGGCCTCGGCACCCTCGACGTTGCCTTCTTCGAAGAGGAGGCGGCTGCCGGGCTCGGCCCACTGCCCGAGCTGATCGGTGGTGAGGCGGGTAAGGACAGACGGCGCCGACGAGAGCAGGGACATGGCGGCGACGGGGCTCCCGGTCGCGATGTGCGAGGCGAGTTTGATCAGAATCTCGTGCTCGGCCGACGGCACGGCAGCGAGGGCCGTGGCGGCATCGACGAAGTGTGGGAACCCCTGGCGACCACCGGCGGTGACGACCTTCGCGGCGATCTCGAGGAAGGTGAGGCGCTCGTCCTGCTCGACACCCTGGATCAGCTGAGGCCCGCGTTCGAAGTAGAGACGGGTGTCTGCCCACGAGGCGCGCGTCACGGCGCGGGCGAAGCCGAGGAACGGCTCGCGGTCGGCGGGACGGAGGCCCTCGAAGAGGTCCGGTGAGGACTCGAGGCAGATCGTCGCGAGCTGGTAGGAGCGGTCGGAGAGCAGGTCGATGACCTCGACGAGGTCCTCGACGAGGTGCAGGCGGAGCGGTCCGAGCAGCTTCGGGGTGAGCTCGTAGAAGAGCGAGGCGAGTGCGACGGATTTCCAGTTGCCGCGGTGCAGGCGTTCGCCCATGCGCGCCCAGCGGCCAATCTCGTTCTGGCCGGCGTGCCGGAGCGGGATCTCCTCGCCCATGATGCCGACGCTGTCGCCGCGTTCGAGCGGAAGCAGCGGTATGACCTCGGGGGCGGCGCGGAGGAAGGCGGCGGCGACGGGTGGCGAGCTTTCGGTGATGCGGCCCGCGGTCTCGGCGCAGTACATGACGAGGCTGAAGGGCAGCTGGTTCGCGATGCGGGGGCCGACGCGGAAGTACTCGACGGCGGCTTCCCAGGAGCGGAGGGAGCGTCCGGCGAGGTCGACGCCGGCGGCCGCCCAGGCCTCGAGGTCCTCGGACGAGAGGATGGGCTCCATGGCAGCAAGGGCCACCGAGAACTCATCTGGCACAGCTGGGCCGTGGCCGCGAAGCGCGGGGTCGTGGCGGGCGATCAGTTCATCGACGATGCTCATGAGGTCACGCTATTCGGTTTGTGCACCGGGTCATCGTACACGTCGAACGTCACCTCGCCGCTCTGGGTGTCGAGGATGGCGTAGGACGAGCGGAAGCCGTTCCAGGGGTCGCGTGGTTGCCCTGCGGAGCCGGGGTTGATGACCAGAGTGCCGTTGACCTGGTGGGTCATGGCGCAGTGGGTGTGGCCGTGGATGACGTAGTCGGCGCCGAGGTTGCCGAACTCCTTCATGACGGCGTTATGGGGATACACGTACTCACCGCAATCGCGGTGGGAGCCATGGAACATCGTGATGCGCTTGCCGCCGATGACAGTGTCGATGCGGGTCGGCCGTTCGGCGAGCCACTTCAACAGGTCCTGGTCGACATCCGGCTGCTCGCGGACGCGCTGGCCGCCCCGGCCGAGGACGACTTCCTCGTGGTTGCCGAGGACGAGATGCGCGCCGATTTCCTTGAGGCGACCGATCACCTCGTTGGAGAAGCGGAACTGGAAGATGGCGTCACCGGCGCACAACACCTCGTCGACATGGCCCATGCGTTCGAGGGCCATGTCGAGCGAAGCGATGTTGCAGTGGATGTCAGAGACAATCCCGAGTCGCACCGGACCTCCCGCCCGTGTCCGCCCGTCAGTCAGCGAAGATCGAGGTTACGACCTCCTCGAGGGAGCGCTGGACTTCGATGTCGTCCGTGAGGCCCCACACGACCGCGGACTGGCACGCACGGCGAGGCGCGATGCCGCTGGCGATGAGTTTACCGGCGTAGACCAGGAGGCGAGTTGAGACGCCTTCGGCGAGTCCGTGCTCTTTCAGGTTGCGGACTTTCTCCGCGAGCTTGGCCAGCTCGTTGGCCATCTCCTGGGAGCAGTTGGACTCGACGCGGATGATTTCGGCTTCCTGGTCGCGCGGCGGGTAGTCGAACTCGATGGCGATGAAGCGCTGGCGCGTGGAGTGCTTGAGGTCCTTCAGCGCGGACTGGTAGCCCGGGTTGTAGGACAGCACGAGCAGGAAGCCAGGAGCGGCCTCGAGCAGGTCGCCGCGCTTGTCGATCGGCAGCAGCCGCCGGTAGTCAGTGAGGGGGTGAATGAGGACGGTGGTGTCCTTGCGTGCCTCGACGATCTCGTCGAGGTAGCAGATGGCGCCGACCTTGACGGCGCGGGTGATGGGGCCGTCGATCCAGCGGGTCTCCTCACCCTCGAGGAGGTAGCGGCCGACGAGGTCGGACGCGGTAAGGTCCTCGTGGCAGGCGACCGTAATGAGCGGCACTCCTTCGTCGTCACGGGTGCCCAGGTGGCCATGCAGGCGCCAGGACATGTACTCGACGAAGCGGGTCTTGCCGCAGCCAGTAGGGCCTTTCAGCAGGACGGGGACGTTCTGGTCGTATGCAGTCTCGAAGAGCTGGATCTCGTCCGCGATGGGGAGATAGTACGGCTCGCTGGTGAGCCGGAAGTCCTCGATCTGCATTTGCTTATAGGCCTGCTCGGCCCTGGTGTGGGTAGTTGTCACTTGCGAGCCGCCCGCTTCGTTCCCTTGTCCTCGGCGCCGGCGCCGTTGGACTCCTCGATGCGCTTGAGCAGTTTCTTCCATTCGCGCTCGATGCGCTGCTCGAACTGCTCGAGCGTGCCCGAATTGTCGACTTTCACGTCGGCATAGGCGAGGCGCTCCTTGTTGGTGAGCTGCGAATCGATGCGTGTCTGCGCCTGTGCCTCGGTGAGGCCGTTACGCGCCATGAGCCGCTCGCGTGCGACCTCTGGCGTGACGGTCACGACCCACACCTCGTCGGCGAGGTCCATCCAGTTGGCCTCGATCATGACGGCGGCCTCGAGGACGATCGTCGACGACGGGTCGCGCTTCTGGAGGTCCGCGATCTCCTCGGCGGCGAGTTTACGGATCTCGGGCCAGACAATGTCGGTCAGCCGCTGCATCTGGGCGGGGTCGCCGAAGACCTTGCCGCCGAGCAGCTGCCGGTTGATCGTACCGTCCGCGGCAACGAGGTCGTGGCCGAACTCGTTGACCACGGCCTGGAAGCCACTGGTGCCGGGTTCGTAGACACGGTGCCCGACCCGGTCCGCATCGATGACGATCGCGCCGTAGCCTTTGAGCAAGCTCGCGGCAGTAGACTTCCCGGAGGCGATCCCTCCGGTCAGGCCAATAACGGTCATGTAAGGCTCCGTCGGTAGCCGAGAAAACCATCGTTCGGCAGTAGCAATCCCGATTGTATTGGCACCCTATCGAGGGTGCAAGGTGAAGCGGGACTGCGTGGTCGTTGGGTTATGTCCACTCGAAGTGCTGCGGAAGCACGAGAGGGCCGGCGCATGCCGGCCCTCTCGATCGCGAACCGCGCAACAGACTAGTCGAGCGCCTTGATGGCGTTGACGAGCTCCGGGAGGATCGCCTTGTAGTCGCCGACGATGCCGAAGCGGGCGGACTTAAAGATGTTCGCCTCCGGGTCGCGGTTGATGGCGACGATGGTCTTCGAGCCGCTGCAGCCGGCCATGTGCTGGCTGGCGCCGGAGATGGCGACTGCGATGTACAGGTCCGGGGTGACGACCTTGCCCGTGAGGCCGACCTGCTGGCTCGGCGGGTACCAGCCAAGGTCGCAGGCGGCGCGTGAGGCGCCGACGGCAGCCTTGTCCGACCCGAGGGCGGCGGCGAGCTCCTCGACGGCCTTGAAGCCCTCCGGAGCACCAAGGCCGCGGCCGCCAGAGACGACGATGGCGGCGTCCTCGATCTGCAGGCCCTCGGCGACGGCCGCTTCACGCCCGGTGATCTCGGTGCGGGAGGCAGCGGCCGCAGGCAGCTCGACGGTCTCACCGGAGGCGCCGGCGCGTGCCTCGATCGGGTCCTGGGACTTGGCGCGGACGGTCACGACGGCGGGCGACGTGGCGAAGGAGTAGGTGGCGTGCGCGTTGCCGCCGTACGCGGAGCGGGTGGCCCGGAGGCCGCCGTCCACGTTCTCGACGCGGATGCAGTCCATCGCGACGGCGGTGTTGCGGCGGAAGGCAAGTCGCGGGCCGAGGTCGCGGCCGACGCCCGACTGGGCGATAAGGACGGCGGCCGCGCCGGTCTGGTCGAGGGCTGCCTCCACAGCGGCGAGCCACTGGTCGGAGCGGAACTCGTCGTAGGCGGCGTCGCCCGAGACGCAGGCGCGGTCAGCGCCGGCGGCGAAGGCGCCGGCGGCGGCACCAGGGGCGGCGCTGCCGAGGAGGGTGACACTGACCTTGCCGCCGTCGGCGATGCGCGTCGCGGCGCCGAGGAGCTCCTCGGTGACTGAAGAGAGCTGGCCGTCTGCGAGTTCGCCGACGACGAGGACATCCTGTGCCATGGTCTGAGGTTCCTTTCGCTAGCCGGCGCTAGATGATCTTGGCGTCGCGCAGGGCCTTCGCGAGGGCCTGTGCCTGCTCGGCCGGGGTTTCGCCTTCCATGAGCTCGACTTCAGCCCCGGACTCGGGCTGGAACAGCTTCTCGAGCTTGAGGCGGGAGCCGGCGGCGCCGATCTCTGAGGCGTCGACGCCGAGGTCGGCGGGGCCCCAGGTGGTCACGGTCTTGCGGGCGGCCTGCATGATCTGTTGCAGCTTGGGGTAACGAGGGTCGCCGAGCTCGTTGGAGACGGTCACGACGGCCGGGAGGGGCATCTTGACGGTTTCGAAGCCGTCAGCGAGGACGCGCTGGACGACCATCGAGCCGCCGTCGGCCTGCGCGTCCTTGGCGATGATAGCGACGGGCCAGCCGAGCTCCTCGGCGATGCCGATGCCGACCTGGCCCATGTCCCAGTCGGCGGCCTGGCGGCCACAGAAGACCGCGTCCACGTCGCCGAGCTTCTTGATGGCGGCGGCGAGGGCGTGAGCGGTCGAGTAAGAGTCGCCGCCCTGGAAGGCGTCGTCGCTGAGGAGGACGCCTTCGTCGGCGCCCATCGCGAGGACCTGCTTGATGGCGGCCTGGGCGCTCTCCTGGCCGAGGGAGATGACGGTGACCTTGCCGTCGCCGGCCTTCTCCTTGATGCGGAGGGCAGCCTCAGCGGCCTGCGCATCGAAGGGGCTGAGGACGGGGGCGATGCCCTGGGCAGGGATCACCTCGTTCTTCGCGCTATCGATCCGGAACGCCGCAGGCGGCGTCTCCGGGTCGGGGATCTGCTTCGCACAGACGACCAGGTGCATGGAGACTTCCTTTCGTTACCGCTTGTGTTGCTGCCCGACTGAGCCAGACATGGCTGCTGGCCACCCCCAAGAGGGGCTGGTGCTTACTGGATTGCCTCCGCCACCTCGGAGGTGGCCCGGGAGCCGCCCTCCGGGCCGAAGACCGACTGTTCGAGGAGCTCGGCGATGTCGAAGGCGCGCATGCGGCCTTCCTCCTCGGGGTGCACGGCCGGAAGGCCGTCCTCGAACATCTGGATGCAGAAGGGGCAGTTGGACACGACGCTGTCCGCGCCTGTGCCGACGGCCTCCTCTGAGCGCACGTGGTTGACGCGGCGCTCGCCGATCTCTTCCTGCCACATGTTGCCGCCGCCGGCGCCGCAGCAGAGGCCGCGGCTGCGGCTGCGCTTCATCTCCGTCAACGAGGTGCCCGGCAAGAACTCGATGATCTGGCGCGGGGCATCGTACTGGCCGTTGATGCGGCCGAGGTAGCACGAGTCGTGGTAGGTCATCTCGGACGCCGTCACCTGGTGACGAGCCTGGAGGTCGCCGTCCTTGAGCGCCTTTGCGAGGAACTCGGTGTGGTGGAGGACCTCGAAATGGCCATCGAACTGCGGGTATTCGTTCTTGAACGTGTTGAAGCAGTGTGGGCAGTTCGTGATGACCTTCTGGACGTTCTTCTCCTTGAAGGTGTCCACGAGCTGCTGAGCGAGGATCTGGTAGAGGTACTCGTTGCCGAGGCGGCGAGCGGGGTCGCCGTTGCAGGTCTCCTCCTGGCCCATCACGCCGAAGGAAGCGCCGGATTCGCGGAGGAGGCGGAAGACAGACTTCGTGATCGGGAGGTTGCGCTCGACGAGGGAGCCGCTGCAGCCGACCCAGTACAGGTATTCCTGTGTGCCGTCGAAGTACGGCACGTCATCAAAGCCTTCCATCCAAGAATCGCGAGTGAGGGCGGTACCTCGCCAGGGGTGGCCGCGGACTTCCATGTTCTCGAGGGCTGCCTGAGCCGTGGCGGGGACGCGCGCCTCGTCCATGACGAGGTAGCGGCGCATGTCCACGATGGTGGGGACGTGCTCGATCATGACGGGGCACTCCTGGACGCAGGCCCCGCAGGTGCGGCACGCCCAGAGGGTCTCGTCCTTGATGACGTCACCGACCATGGCGACGGGCGACACGGCCCGGACATCGCCGTTTTGGTGGCCGACTCGCTGGAGCTCCGGCCCGACGGTCGCGAGGTGCGACTTCAGGTCCTGGATGAGGTGCATCGGGGAAAGCGGCTGGCCGGAGAGGTTCGCCGGGCAGACCGAGGAGCAGCGGCCGCAGCGGACGCAGGCATCCAGCTCGAAGAGCTGCTTCCAGGTGAAGTCCTGAATCTGTCCGACGCCGAAGACCTCGCGTTCCTCGATGTTCTCGATCTTGGTCAGGCGGCCGGGCGAGTCCGTGCGGAGGAGGAAGGCGTTCGTGGGCGCGAAGAAGATGTGGTCGAGTTTCGTGAAGACGATCAGGCCGAGCCAGCCGAACGCGATCACGATGTGGGACCACCAGCCCCATACATGAGCGCTCAACAACTGGCTCTCGCTGAGGTCGAACAGGTCGAGGCCGCTGGCGACGCCCCAGGACACGAATGACCAGCGAGCCCAATCGGGCTGCTGGTCGAGCTCCGTGGCATTGATGCGGAACGCCTCGACGGCGAATCCGGTGAGGAGGACGAGCGCGAGGCCCCAGAGAATCGCGTGATCCTCGAGGCGCTCGTCCCAGCGGATGCGGTGGTACGAGTCGAAGTAGCGACGGTAGAGGGCCATGCCGACGCCGACGACGCCGATCAGTCCGAAGAGGTCACCGTAGAACGAGAAGAAGAGATAGTACTGGCCCTCGAGAAAGTGGATCGAAAGGTCGTCGGCGATGGCGACCTGGGCGGTGACGAACGTCAGGACGACGATCGACGAGAAGATGCACCAGTGCATGATGCCGGCGTAGCGGTCCCGGCGGACCTTGTCCTGGGCGAGCCCGAGCCGGACGGCGTTGCGCAGCCGGTGCCCGAGCTGCTGCCGGAGTCCGGGAACCGGCCGCCCCAGCGCCCAGAGGGTCAGGTGGCGGCCGATGCCGTAGACGAGCAGACCGGTGAGGATCGACAGGAAGAGGTACACCGCCCACGGCTGGTCGACGTTGAAGAAGACCTCGCGGGTGGCGTCGGAGGTGCGCTCGATCTCGACGGCGGAAACGAGTCCGATACCGGTGAGACCGACGGCGGGCCCCCACCAGGCACCGACGAGCCGACTCGGCTTTCGGATCTCCTGCGGGTTGTTTTGCTGCACCTCGTGATGTCCTGTCTGCTGCATTCCGGGCCCGATCAGCTGGCGTTTGTCGGCTGACCGTACATCTTGCGCAGGTCGTTCTTCAGGATCTTGCCCAGGTGGTTCCGAGGCAGCTCATCGACCCACTCGTAGAGCGAGGGCGCCTTGTAGGACGCGATGCGGGACTTCACGTAGGTTGTGAGCTCGTCGTTGGTCGGGCGCTCGAGGGCATCGGGGACCATGACGGCCTTGACGACCTCGCCCCACTCGACGTCCGGGACGCCGATGACGGCGGCCTCGGCGATTGCCGGGTGGTCCTCGAGGACGTTCTCGATCTCGCCGGGGGAGATGTTCTCACCACCGCGGATGATCAGGTCCTTGATGCGGCCGGTGATGAAGAGGTAGCCGTCGTCGTCGATGTAGCCGACGTCCCCGGTATGAAGCCAGCCGTCCTGGACGGCGGAGGCGGTCTCCTCCTCGCGCTTCTGGTACTCCCGCATGATGCGGTCGCCCTGGATGCAGATCTCGCCTTCCTTGTTCTTGTCGAGGACGGAGCCGTCTGCACCGAGGATGCCGACGGTGATGTCCGGCATGACGCGGCCAACGGACCGCAGGCGCTTAATCTTGAGGTCGTTCTCCTCGGGGGTGCCGTCGAGGCGGTGGTCATCCGGGCCGAGGTACGTCATGGTCGATGTGGACTCGGTCTGGCCGTACGCGTTCATCAGGCCGCACTCGAAGACATCGATGGCTTGGCGGACGACCTCGAAGGGCATCGGGGCCGCGCCATAGGTGATGAGCTTCAGGGTGGACTTGTTGTACTTCTCGAAGCCATCGGCCTCCATGATGCGCTTGAGCATCGTGGGTACGACGAACGCGTGAGTGACGCCCTCGCGCTCGACCATGTCGAGCCAGCCGGTGGGGTCGAACGCTGGGAGGATGGCGAGCTTCCGGCCAGACCAGAGCGAGCCAAGCATGGTGGTGGCGCCGGCGACGTGGAAGAACGGGACGGCGACGAGGGTGACTTCCTGATCGGCGCTGGGGTCGACGGGGTTCTGAGTGTTGACGACGTAGGCGGTCAGCGTCTTGTGCGTCAGGACGACGCCCTTGGGGAGAGCGGTGGTGCCGGAGGTGTAGATGACGAGGGCGGCGTCATTGTCGTCGACGTCGGCGAACACCATGGAGTCCTCGCCGGTGCCGAGCAGCGCCTCGTAGGTGTCGTGCCCGTCAGCGACGAAGTCCAGGGTGTAGACCTTCTGGATCTTCGGCAGGCTGCTCTTGATCTGCTCGAAGATACCGAAATAGCGCTCCGAGACGAAGAGAACGTTCACGTCGGAGGCGTCCAGCATGTACTGGAGTTCCTCGGTCTTGGCGCGGAAGTTCAGCGGCACGAAGGTGGCGCCGACGGTCGCGGTGGCGTAGTAGAGCTCCACGAACTTGTTGGAGTTGACGGACATGATGCCGACATTGGCGCCTTTGCCAACGCCCAGGCCCATGAGGGCATTGGCGAGCTTGTTCACTCGCGACTGGAGGTCGCCGTAGGTGACGGCACCATCCGGGTCCGTCAGCGCGACGCGGTCGGGCACCATGCTGCCAGCGATTGTCAGGATTTCTGCGGTGTTCAACTTCGTCCCCCCTAGCGTCCGGCCCGGCCGGCGGATTCCCTGAGCTGACTATCCAGCGTTACCGGGTGGGTTTGACCCTGAGGTTGCCCTCCTCGTCCCTCTGGACGGGCAGGGGCTCCAGGTCGAGTCCATCGCCGGATAACGCTTGACCTCCGATGTCATAGAGCGAGCCGGTGCAGCTATCGAAGAAGCGCCCCGTCTCGCCCGCTACTCCCAAGTCTGGCCGGAAGGTGACCCGGCATGAACGCCGTCCCGGCGGATTATGCGGATCGATGTCGGAGAGCGCGAGCACCGAGCCATCCGGCTGCGTGGCAACGAAGAATCCGTCCGAGCTGTGGTAGACCACGGAACCCGGGCGGTAGTCCCCTGCCCTCCCGATATCGACCTGACCATCACCGGACGGCCAGAGCCACATCACCAGCACGACAAACGCCGCTCCGAGCGCGACCAGCCCGAGGGCGACGAGACAGCCGGAGCGGACCCCGGTGGGCTCGGCCTCCTGGGCCTGACTGCCGGCTACCGCGTCACCCTCCTCGATGGCGGTAGCGTCCTCGCGCCGAAGCGTGGCCAATCATAGACAACGGTGATTGTGGGCGCCATACATCCATCTTGACTCGATACATATAGACGCGCCCCGGCCGCGTCAAGGGCGAGGGGACCGATCTCCGATGACCTCAACCCAAACGTGTTGAACGCCCTGGTCGTTCGTCTCATAAGTGACCTGAAAGGTGCGCAGCGGGGAGGCGGCGCCGGAGAAGGCGTTGCCCGAACTCGCCCAGACATCCCCGGAACAGGGGTCGGTATAGGAGCCGGGGGCTCCGGCAGGATTCAACTCCCGCGTGCGGTCGTCGGCGGGATCCCAGCGGACGGCGCAGCCGTTGTCTCGCACGATCCCGTCCACGGCGCGGATGCGGCCGTCCTCGATGCCGACGACGTAAAGGTTGACCTCCGGGAAGGGCACCACCTTCCCGATGGCGAAGCCGGAGACGGGACCTGCATCAAAGTCCTGCACCTGGACGTCTGGCGATGCGAACAGGCCGCCCCAGACGGCTCCGCCAATACCGATGAGTGCGACCAACGTGAGTCCGAGGAGGGTCAGGCGACCTCGTTCGTCCCAGCGTCTGATACGCGAACCGAGGCGGCCGGGCCCGCCGCGCGGCCCTGATGAGGGCGGCGCGGCCGTGTGGGGTGCGGCGTCGCGGGTCATACAGCTGACTCCCAGCGAACTCCTCAGGAGCCGGCGATCAACGACGCCGGCCGCGCAACGCGATGGCGAGGCGCCGCTCGAGCGCGAGGCCCTGATCGAGCGGCATGTCTAGCCCCTCGATGATCGCACGTTTGGTGGCACGGATCGCCTCGGGCGATCGTGATGCCAGCAGGCCCGCCCAGCGGGCCGCGGAGGGCACGAGGTCGGAGCGCGGCACGACCTCGTGTACCAGCCCGAGGTCATACGCCTCGCGAGCGCCGATGGGATCGCCGGTGGCGGCCATGCGCAGGGCAGCGGCGGGGGGGATGTGGCGGGCGAGCGTCTGGCTGCCGCCGGCGGAGGGGATGTACCCGAGCGTGACCTCCGGGATGGCGAACGTCGCTTCCTCGGACGCGACGCGGATGTCGCAGTAGAGGGCCATCTCGAGGCCGGCGCCGTAGGCGTAGCCGTGTACGGCGGCGACGAGGGGCACGGGGAGCGTCGACATCAGGCCCCAGAGGTCGCGGTCGGTCCGCGCCTCGCGAGCATCGATGTACGAGGGAGCAGTGCCGAACTCCGTGATGTCCGCGCCGGCAGAAAAGGCGTGGTCGCCGCCCCCCTGGAGTACGGCAACGCGCACGGACGGGTCATCGCGCAGGAGGCAGAGCTGCACCCATAGCTCGTCACGCATCGCAAGGTGGACGGCATTCAGCCGGGCGGGACGGTTCAGCGTGAGCCAGACGACGTCGTCCTCGCGCTCGGCGAGGACGAACGGCGCCTGGTCGCCGGCCACCGGCGACGTCACCGGGCTACAGCCAGTCGGGTTTGGTGATGGCGGACACGTGTGCCGCCTCGTGGATCCGCTGGAGTTCGGCGTTCACCTTCTCGGTGAGGACGGCCATGGTGGGCGAGCCGGGACGGATTTCGTCGCCGCGCCACCGGCGAAGGATTGCGCGGTCCTTGCGATCCATGCCCTCGATAGCGCCGATCTGGTCGAGGACATAGTCGACCATGGCCTGCACTTCCTCAGCCGTGAACTCGACTTTCATCGCTTCACCGTGTCCTTCAGCGAGACAACCACGCCACCGCGGAGCCGGAGGCGGCGGCTCGTCCGCTCGTCGATGCGGTTGCCGACGGCCTCGTTGAAGCCGACGACAAACGCATCCAGGGCCTGGGTGCCGTGGTCATGGTCGATTCGCCAGGCGCGGATCGCGTCGCAGGCCGCCTCGGAGAGGCCGGCCTCATCGATGACGCGTCCGGTGACGCGGGCGAGCACCGCGTGGACCTCGTCCAGATCGAGGATGACGTTCAAGGTTCCGCCTTTCGTTCGTCCCGTGTTCCGTCGCGCGGCCTGACGGCGCGCTCACGCCCCCGTGAAGCGAGGCGCCCGTCCCTCGACGAAGGCGCGAACGCCCTCGGCGCGGTCGGCGGTCGTCTGCAAGATCACGGTGAGGTCGAGCTCGGTGCGCAGTCCCTGCTGGAGCGGTTGTTCCAGCCCTCGCCAGACGGCCTCCTTCACGAACCGAGTCGCGATCGGAGCGCGCGCGGCGATGGAGCGGGCGAGACGGAGCGCCGAATCGACCTCTTCACCTTCAGATACGACATCGACGAGCAAACCGATTCGTTTCGCCTCGACGGCGTCGATCTCGAGTCCCGAGAGCAGCAGACGGAGGGCTTGCGAGCGGCCGACCGCGCGCGGGAGGCGCTGGGTCGCGCCACCGAGCGGCATGAGGCCGAGCGCGGTTTCCGGTGCGGCGAACGTCGCGCCGGAGGCGGCGACGCGCATGTCGCACGCGAGGGCGAGTTCGAGGCCGGCGGAGTGGGCCGAACCGCGGACGGCGGCCACCGTCGGCTGTGGGAGGGCGGCGAGGGCGTCGAAGGCAGCGCCAAGAGGACGGGCGCCATTCATCAGCGGCTCGGCGAGGGCCTCGTTGGACCAGCGCGCGGGGAACTCGGGGACGCAACGCACGACGACGGCGTACGCGCGGCCGCGGGCGCCCCCGATCTCATCGCAAGAGGAGGCGAGGGCCTCGACGAAGCTGCGGCTGACGCCCTCTGGTGCGGGGTAGAGCGTCAACGTCGCGACGTAGTCTTCGATGCTGAGCGAGGTGAGCGGCACGTGCTGCCCCGGTCCCTGAAGCGAGCTCGTGGTTGAGCGCAGCGCATCGTACGAGCGGGCGGCGCGGCGGGTCAACGCGACGGCGGGCCGCGCTCAGGGGACGCCGGGCGCGGCACGTACACTGGGCGCAAGCGCGGCCGGAAGGAGCGAGGCGATGGTGAGCTGGGGTGAGATCGCGGCTGCGGAGCCGAAGTTCGCGCACACGGTGCAGGCCGTCTTCGACACGCACAAGCACAAGGTGCTGGCGACGCTGCGGCGGGACGGTTCGCCTCGTGTGAGCGGGATCGAGGCCACCTTCGCCGCGGGCGAGCTGTGGATCGGGATGATGCCGCATTCGCTGAAGGCGGCGGACCTGCTGCGCGACCCCCGGATGGCGTTGCACAGCGCGACCGTCGACGTGGAGCTGCTCCAGGGGGATGCGAAGCTGTCGGGGCGGGCCGTAGAAGTGACCGGTCCACACGCGTGGGACGTACTCAATCTGGAGGCGGAGGTGGCGGATGGATCGCATCTGTTCCGCATCGAGGTCACCGAGGTGTCGCTGACGCGGATCGGCGAGCCGAAGGACCACCTGGTGATCGAGTCGTGGACGCCGGAGCGTGGGCTGCGGAGCGTAAAGCGGTACTGAGGGCCGAACTGAGGTTGGGTGCCCACGGCGGACGCTCCGGCATGCCCCGATACAATGGGTGGCGGAGGTGATATGCCGCATACCCTATTGCTGGCGGAGCCCCGCGGGTTCTGCGCCGGCGTGGTGCGAGCGATCGATGTCCTAGACGCCGTGCTCGACCGAGAGCCGGCGCCGGTCTACGCGTTTCACGAGATCGTGCACAACCGGCACGTGGTGGAGGGCTTCCGGCAACGCGGTGCGATCTTCGTGGACAGCCTCGAAGAGGTGCCGGAGGGATCGCGGATCGTGTTCAGCGCGCACGGCGTGTCGCCGGCCGTGGTCGAGGAGGCGGAGCGCCGCCGGCTGCGTGTGATCGATGCGACCTGCCCGCTGGTGACAAAGGTGCACCTTGAGACGCGAAAAGCCGCCCGCGACGGGTTCGACATCCTGCTGGTGGGTCACCGTGGGCACGACGAGGTCGTGGGCACGCTGGGCGAAGCGCCGGAGCGCACCTCGATCGTCGACTCGGCGGAGGACGTGGAAGCGCTCGACGAGCGGACGAAGCCGGTGTTCGTGGTGACCCAGACGACGCTGTCTGTGGACGACACGGCGGGCGTCATCGACGCGATCCGCGGGCGGTACCCGGACGCGCAGGTGCGGAACGACATCTGTTACGCAACGACAAACCGCCAGCTGGCGGTGCGGACGATCGCGGAGCGGTCCGACGTCGTGCTGGTGGTGGGTTCCATCAACTCGAGCAACTCGGTGCGGCTGCAACAGGTGGCCGCGAGCACGGGGACGCCCGCGTATCGGGTGGACGGCATCGAGGAGATCGACCCCGCCTGGTACGAGGGGGCGGGCGTCGTGGGGCTCACCGCCGGCGCGTCGGTACCGGATGAGTTGCTCGACCCGATCATCGAGGACCTCAAGCGCCGCGGTGTGACACGGGTGGAGCCGGTGGTGGTGGCGGAGGAGACGGTCGTATTCCAGCCCCCGGGCGGGCTCGCAGAGGCGGCCGGGTAGGCCTGGCCCTCAGGGCGCCATGCGAGGCGTGAGGCCGCCGCGATCCTCGATCTCCCAGGCGTGATCGAGCACGTGCCAGGCGATGCGGCGGGCGGCGTACCGGGGCGGCCAGCCGCTGCCGGTGACGGTGGCAGCGGGCAGGCGCTCGCGGAGGGCCTGCTCGATGGCGTAGCGGAGTGCGCCGATGGCGGGACGGTCCTCGAACGCGGGCTCTGAGTGGCGGACCGCGAGCTTGCGGGCGTAGGCCGTCTCGGCGCCCAGGACGTGCTGCATCATGCCATCCCGGTCGCGGCCGCCGCCTCGCGGACCTTTTGCGAGAGATTCGGGTGCCCGGGCAGCGACGTCATCGAGGACGGCCCACGCGGCCGCGACCAGCGCGACCAGTCGTTCCGCCTCTGAGTCCCGGGCAGGCTCGCGGTCGGCGTTGGCGACCGCAACCGGCGCGCCGAAGTCGGTCGTGGCGGAGCCGTCGAGGCGTTCTACGACCTCGAACGTCGGGGCGGACATCTCGGAGACATCGAGGCCGGCCGCGGCGGTAACGGCGGCATAGCGCGGGGCGTACTCCGCAAGACGCGAGAGGGCCTCATCCTCGGTGCGGCCGGGGCGGCACCAGCCGGGCCAGTCGAGGGCGCACGCGAAGACGCGCTTCGAGCCGGCCTCGAGGTAGACCTTCGTCGAGACCACGGCTACTCCTCGATGCCGCATTCGCGGCCGACGAGGCGGCGGTACTCGACCTGCAGGGCGGCGGTGATGGGGCCGGGGGCGGCGGGCGCGAACCAGCGCCCTGCGATGGAGGCGACGGAACGGACGCCCACGACGCTATTCGTCAGGAGCAGCTCCTCGGCGGCGGCGAGATCCTCGAGGGTCAGTGAGCGTTCCCCGGCGGGGAGGGCGAGGCGCGCGGCGCATTCGAGGACGGCCTCGCGGGTGACGCCGGGGAGCGGTCCGTCGACCAGGGGCGGGGTAAGCAGGCGGCCGTCGAGGACGGCGAAGACGTTCGAGGTCGCGCCCTCGGCGACACGGTCGAAGCGGTTGAGCAGCAGCGCCTCATCGCAGCCGGCGGAGCGCGCCTCATCGAGGGCGAGCAACGACAGCAGGTAATTGGCGGTCTTGGCGAAGGCGAGCGGACGCGCCTCGTCGATACGGAGCGAGGCGACGGCGACGCGCGCCGGCTCCGGGTCATCGGGTGCGGGCTCGGCGACGATGAGGACGGTGGGGCCGTTCGCCGCGCGGAGATCGGGGCGCCCCACGCCTCGGCCCGGGGTGACGGTCAACCGGATGCGGGCCTCGCGGAGGCCGTTCGCGGACAGGGTCGCCGCGATTGCCGAGCGCAGGACATCGCGGGCGGGCGGCGAGACATAGATTGCGTCGAGGCCTTCGTGCAGGCGGTCGAGGTGGCGATCGAGGCGGAAGACGACGCCGCCAAAGGCGCGCATCGTCTCGAAGCAGGCGGCGCCGTAGAGCACGGCGAGGTCATCGACCGAGAGACGGGCTTCCTCGCGGGGTTGCAGCGCTCCGTCCAGCCAGACGAACGTCATCTCGAGTCAACCCGCCGCATCGGCGTCCGCGAACGCGGGTTCGTCGGGCAGGCGCACGCCGAGGGCGTTGGCCATCCCGCGGGCTTTGTCGAGCGTCTCCTGGTACTCGGCGGCGGGGTCGGAATCGGCGACGATGGCGCCGCCGACATGCAGATGCGCCATCCCCTCGGTGAGGGTGATGGTGCGGATGGCGATGTTCAGGTCAGCGCGTCCGTGGGCCGACACGTAGCCGACGGCGCCGGTGTACACGCCGCGGACGGTCGGTTCGAGCTCGTCGATGATCTCGAGGGCGCGCACCTTCGGCGCCCCGGTGATTGAGCCGCCAGGGAAGACCGCGCGAAGCGTGGCGTGGAGGCCGACGCCAGGGCGGCGGCGAGCGGTGATGGTCGACGTGAGGTGGTGCACCTGCGCGAAGGACTCGAGGGCCGCGAACTCCTCGACGTGCACGGAGCCGACTTCGGCGATGCGACCAAGGTCGTTCCGTTCGAGGTCGACGATCATGACGTGCTCGGCGGCGTCCTTGCGGCTGGAGAGCAGGGCTTCGGCCTGACGGGCATCCTCGGCGGGGGTGGGGCCGCGCCGGCGGGTGCCTTTGATGGGGCGGGTCTCAAGCTCGTTGCCGTCGACGAGCAGCATGCGTTCCGGGGACGAGGAGAGCACCTCGACGCCGCGGGCCTCCGGGTCGGAGGAGCGGAAGTCCAGGTAGGCGGCAAAGCACGCAGGGCTGACCTCGCGGAGACGCCGGTAAAGGTCAAAGCCCTCACCCTGGACAGGAACGGAGAAGCGCTGGGAGAGGTTGACCTGGTAGATGTCGCCAGCCTCGATGTACCGCTGCGCGCCGCGGACGGCATCAAGGTAGCGGGGGCGGGTGAAGTTCGAGCGGAGGTCGCAGGTCGGAGCGGGGAGCGCCGAGCGTCGAGGGCTGATGGGGCACTGCAGGCGGTCGCGGAGCGCTCGGACCGCCGCATCGATGCCCACCAGCCACCCGGCCCCCGCGACGCCGTCCCAGATGAACGCGGCGTCGTACCAGGCCATCGCGAGGTCGGGGATGCGCACATCGTCTACCGTCGTGGCGGGGAGACGCTCGACGCAGCGGGCGAGCTCGAAACCGAGATAGCCGACGGCGCCACCGGCGAACGGGAGGCCAGCCAGCGCCGCGGTCCCCCAAGGCGGAGGCTCGGCCTCGACGAGCGCGGCGAAGGCCGCGAGCGGGTCGGCTTGGAAGCGGCGTACACCGGCGGCGTCGCGCAGCGTGACCTCGGAGCCGCGGGCGATCATGACCCAGCGCGGGTCAGCAGCGACGATCGACCAGCGGCCACGCGTCTGATGCGAGAGCGCGGAATCCAGCCAGACGAGATGATGGCGCCCGCGGAGGCGCGCGGCGGCCTCGACGGCGTCGCCGTCAGGCCAGGGTTCGACCGTCAGAGTGGGATGGCGCACGTCGCCTGCCTGCCAACCGATGGTAGGGAGTCCTATTGTAGGACGAGCGACTCATTCACAGCGTTCCGCAGATGGGCTCAACGTTGGCCGACATACGCAAGCTGGTCCCAGGGGACGAAGGTGAGGTAGGTCGGGCGGGTCACCTGTTCGACGAGGTCCCGCGCCCCGAGGCCACCACACGGTTTCTCGGAGCGGCGAACCACCACTTGCTCATCGCGTACGAGGATGACGAGCCGGCGGGATTCGTCAGCGGGGTCGAAATCACGCATCCCGACAAAGGCACGGAGATGCTCATCTACGAGCTGGGCGTGGACGAGGCGTTTCGACGGCGTGGCATCGCGACGGCGCTGCTCGCCGCGCTGCGCGAGCTGGCGGTGGAGCGCGGTTGTTATGGGATGTGGGTGCTGCACGACCCCGATCACGCCGCGGCGCGGGCCACGTACGCGAAGGCCGAGGGGGCGGACGAGGAGCGGCCGGTGCTGGTGAACTGGGTGTTCGAAGACTGAGAGCGGCGCAACTACACCGCGATGTCCGCGTAGACGCGGAAGCCGTAGTCGTTGTACTGGCGGTCCGGGGCGAGCGAGGAGCGAGCGGCGATCCTCGATACTTTCACGTGGTGCCGCCAGGAGCCGCCGCGGGATGTGCGCCGCGCGCCTTCGGGCCGCTCGTCGTGCGGCGACGGCGTCGGGACGGCGTAGCCTGCGGGGTCGTACCAGTCAGTGCACCACTCATGGACGTTCTCACCCATGTGGTAGAGGCCGTAGCCGTTCGGCGGGGTGGTCCCGACGGGTAGCGGACGGTCCATGCCGGCAGCGCCGAACGCAAAGGGGCCGCTATCGAGGACCTCGTCGCCCCAGGGGTACAGCCACCGGTTGTCCCCGCCGCGGGCGGCGTACTCACGCTCCGCCTCGCTCGGCAGCCGGCAGTGGCGACCGAGGAGTGTGGAGAGCCACTCGCAGTACGCGACGGCTTCGAACCAGGAGATTCCGACGACCGGTTGAGCGGACACGTTGAACCTCGGGTCGTCCCAGAAGCGGGGCGGCTCGGACTCGGTGGCGGCGAGGAAGACCGTGTACTCGGCGTTCGTCACCGGGACCAGAGCGACCTCGAAAGATGCGACCTCGGCCTCATGGACGGGCAACTCGTCCTTGCGGACGTCCGACCCCATGAGGAAACGACTGCCGGAGATACGGACGAAGGGGGTGGCAGGAGGGCCCTCCTCAAGGAGACGGACGAGGCGCGGATCGAGGTCTGGCGAGAGGGGCATAGACGAAGCCGTTTCTTCGTTATGTGCGGTTGCGTCAACTCGGGGCGGACGTATGATTGTGCACACTTTCGCAAGCCGCGCTCGAATCTCCCATCGAGACGCGCCCGGAGTCCACGTGCCGCTCGAAATACCCGAAGTCGTCATCGACCGGCTGCCGATGTACTTCCGGCTGTTGACGGCGCTCCGTGCGCGGGGGGTGTCCGTCGTCTCCTCGCAGGAACTCGGCGACGCGTTGAACGTGACGCCGGCGCAGATTCGCAAAGACCTCTCGTACTTCGGGCGATTCGGAAAGCAGGGCCGCGGATACTCCGTGCAGCGGCTGACCGAGGAACTGCGGACGATCCTCGGGCTAGACCAGCGCTGGCGGATGGTGCTCGTCGGCGTGGGCCGCCTCGGGATGGCGATCGCGTCGTATCGAGGGTTCGAGCCGCAGGGGTTCGACATCGTGGGCGTGTACGACGTCAACCCGGAGGCGGTTGGCACGGAGCTCGGTGGATCGCTCGTCGTGCGTAACGTGTCGGACCTCGCTCGCGACCTCGAGGAGCAAGCGGTGGACATCGGGATCGTCGCTGTGCCGGCGGGCGAGGCGCAGGCGGTGATCGATGTACTGGTGGCGGCGGGGATCGGTGCGATCCTGAACTACGCGCCAACGGGGGCACAAGTGCCACCCGGCGTACAGGTGCGGCAGATTGACCCGGTGTTGTCGTTACAGGGGATGACGTACCACCTGCGACGGCGCGAGGCGTAGGACGGCCTCGATCGGCATCATGGCCGAATACCGTCCGCGGGGGCGAGCGACTGACGCCGGAACCGCCGGCGAAGGGTGAGCGCGGCTCTGGCCACGGCCCAGATCGAGAGCAGCGCCGCAAGTCCGAGTGGCGCGGCGAACACGATCCAGAACACCAGGCGCTGCTGGCGATGCCAGTCCTCGTACACGTTCCAGTAGTAGGCGGCGTAGAGCAGCATCGCGGTGCATGAAAAGAGCACCGCGAGGGCCGCGATCCCTCGACGGGGGGTGAGCGCGGCGAGTGGCACGAGCCAGGTGAGGTACCACGGCCAGAACCACCACTTCACGGTGACCAGGAAGAGGAACACCATCGCCGCCGAAGTGGTGGTGAGCAGAGCGTACGAGGGACGCGGGCGGGCTCGCGCGGTGAGCAGCAGCGAGCCGAGCACGAAGACGACCCAGAGCACGCGCTTCATGACGGTCCCGGCCTCGGTGACCGAGCGCCCTCCCTCGTTCATGAACAGTGAGACGAGGACGCTGCCGACCGACGAGAGGTAGCGATTGCCCTCGCCGCGGAGGGTGTCCAGGAGGTCCCCGCCTGACAGAAACGGGACGTACCAGGCGCTCACGAGCACCAGTCCGGCGAGCACGGAGCGGGCGAGGCGCAGCCTCGGGACATCGCGACGGAGGAGCATCCACCCGAGGAAGAGCGGCGCGAGCAGGATCAGGACGTACTTGACGGCGACGGCCAGTGCCAGCAGCGGGAAAACGAGATCCCACGCTCGGCGGGTCAGGGCATAGAAAGCGCCGATGGCGAAGCAGACCATCACGATGTCGTTGTGAGCCGCGCCAGCCGTCTCGAACTGGAGGAGCGGGTTCCAGCCCACGAGGACGCCTGCCAGCGCCGCGGAGCCGGGGCGCATGCGCGCCGCGGTCAGCATGACCAGCACAGTCGTGGCGACGAGGAAGGCGGCCGTCAGGAGCTTCTGTCCCAGCACATTGGACCAGAGGTCGTCGCCGGCGAGCGGCAGCGGGACGCCTGAGAGCACATACCACAGCGGCCCGTACGAGGACGGAGTGTCGGGCCATGCCGGGATGAAGCGAAAAAGCGGGTCGTCAGGGTGCTGGCTCGGGGGCGTAACCGCGGGGTTGTCGCCATAGATCCAGAGCGTGCGGGCGTCGGCGATGTTGTGATAGATGTCCTGCGCGCCAGCGGGGTTCGTCGGAAGGAGTACCAGGGCAAGAGCGACCGTGCCGCCGAGCACGACGGCGCAAGCGCGCCTGCCGGCGAGGCGACGAGCGACGATCGCCGCGAGCGAGAACATGAGGTAGGCGGCTAGCACGGCGGCGACGAAGCGAGTCTGGCCCTCGCGATCCGTGCCGAAGACTGTCGCAAGCGGCTGGTATCCGAAGACCACGCCGGGGTGCCGGGAGTGGTCGAGGGGGAGCAGGAGCCCGTACACGAACACGAGCGCGAGTCCGAGCCCGCAGATGACGAGCAGGAGCAGGCGGTCGAGGCGCCCGAGCTGCCAGCGAGAAGAGGGGCGAGCCGGACTGGAGTGCGGCGGCGGCATCGACACCCCTTCCGGGCTGCTCAGGCATTGTCCGATCGCTTGACAACGGTGGACGCGCTGCGCATATCGTGCGAGGTCTTGAGCGCCTACGTTTCTCCTCGCACGCCGCGACTCGCCGGAGCCTCTGGCATCGACGCACCCTCCGTGACCGCTGGACTGGAGTGGGCTTCGTGATCGCATCGCCGGGGACGGGCTGGCGACCGTCGCACGGGCAGGCGGTCGCGGGGGTCTTCGCCATCGGGCTGCTGTTACGGCTGGCGATCGCGCCGTACGGCGGGCATCACTTCGACGTCCCGACCTTTCAGTTCTGGACGTTTCATCTCGTGCTGGACCCGCTATCGGAGTTCTACCACCTGCGTCAGCAGTTCCTGCCGGAGCAGGACCACCTGCCGGGCGACCTGTGGTTCCTGTGGCTGATCGGGCAAGTGTTCCGCATCTTCTCGCCCGAGATGGACGTGGAGACGCCGGGGTTCGTGTGGCTGCTGAAGCTGGTGCCGGCACTGGCGGACCTCGGTGTGGCGTGGGTGCTGTACCGGCTTGGGAGCCTGCTGTGGCATCGAAACGCGGGCCTGCTCGCGGCGGTGTTCGTGCTGTTCAACCCGGGTGCGGTGTTCCTGACGTCCGTGTGGGGGCAATGGGACGCCCTCAGCACGTTCTTCGCGCTGCTGGCGCTGTGGCTCTACCTGACCGGACGCCTGGGGTGGGTGTTGCCGGCGTTGACGTACGCGACGCTGATCAAGCCGCAGTTCGCCGCGCTGTTCCCGCTGATCGCGGCGGCGTACTACCTCGATTACGTGCGGCGCGCGCCGGGGGATGAGGAGTCGCGTCGCGAGGGGTACTGGGGCGACGTCCTGATTCCGGTGGCCGCGGGAGCGGTCATTTCAGTGGCGGTGGCGGCAATCGTGTGTCTGCCCTTCGGCGTGGGGCTATTCGGCATCGGCGAGTGGAGCATCGTCGAGCGGATGCGGATCGCGGTCGACATGAACAAGTTCGCGAGCCTGTACGCGTTCAATCTGTGGACGGCGGTCAAGCCGCCGACGACGGAGTGGCAGGTCGATACCGTCCCCTTCCTCCTCGGTGCGAGCTACCAGGCATGGGGGACTGCGCTCACCGCCGTCGCATACTTCGCGGTGCTGGTCACCTACGTACGAGACCGACGCCCGCTAACGCTGCTGTGGGCGGCAATGGCGATCATGCTGGTGCTGTATATCCTGCCGACACGGATCCACGAGCGGTACATGCTGCCGGTGGTGCTCATGTGCGCGTTGCCGGCGGCAGCAGATCAGACCTACCGCCGGCTGTTCGCCGTCCTGACTGTCACGTACTTCGTGAACATCTGGTTCGTATACACGCTGCAGGACCCGCCGCGAGTATTCGCGAGCGCTTCGCGGTCGGCGGTGTTCTACGTGGCGTTCTCGCTGACGAACGTAGCGGTCCTGGCGGCGATGCTGTGGCAGCGGCCGCTCACACGGCGGTCGGGCGGCACCGTCGACGACCCCGAAACCAGCGACCAGGCGCGGGCGCCCGAGCTGTCGGCGGCACCACCGCCGGCGTAAGGCGACACACCCCCGCCGGGGCAGCGCCTAGCGGCTCTCGGCGATGAGCGATTCTTCCTCGGTCGGGATGCTGCGCGCGATGACGTCGAGGTAGTCGAGGGCGGCGCCGGCGCCCTTCGCGACGCAGCGCTTCGGGTCGTCCGCTACATGGACGGGGACGCCGGTCTCGTGGACAAGCAGCTCGTCGAGGTGGCGCAGGAGGGCGCCACCGCCGGTGAGCACAATGCCGCGGTCGATCACGTCCGAAGCCAGCTCGGGGGGTGTGCGCTCGAGAACAGCGCGCACCGTCTGGACGATCGCCCCCATATGCTCCTGGATGGCGCCGGCGACCTCCGAGGAGCGGACGGTGATGGTCCTCGGGAGACCGGTGACCTGGTCGCGGCCGCGGACGCCGGTCGACTCCTCTCGGTCGAGAGGGAGCGCGGAGCCGATGGCGATCTTCACTTCCTCGGCGGTGCGCTCGCCGACGATCAGGTTGTGGCGGCGCTTGATGTACTGGGCGATGGAGTCGTTCAGGCGGTCGCCCGCCACGCGGACGGACTCTGAGGCGACGATGCCGAACATCGAAATGACGGCGGCCTCTGTGCGACCGCCCCCGATATCGACGACCATGTGGCCGCGCGGCGAGCCAACGGGGATCTCGGCGCCGATCGCGGCGGCGAGAGGTTCGGGGATGAGGTGGGCGGGACGGCGGGCGCCGGCCGCCTCGGCAGCGTCGCGCACGGCGCGCTGCTCCACGCTGGTCACGCCGACCGGCACGGAAATCATCACCTCGGGACGGACGACCCGGAGGCGGCCCATCACTCGCCCGATGAGGTAGCGCAGCAGGGCTTCCGTGATGAGGTAATCCGCGATGACACCCTCTCGCATGGGGCGGATGACCTGGATGGTGGCAGGCTGCCGCCCCAGCATCGCGTGTGCGTCGCTGCCAACGGCGACGACAGTGTTGTCGCGCTCGGTGATGGCGACGACGGCGGGCTCGTCGAGGACGACGCCGCGGCCGTGCTCGTAGACCAGGACGTTCGCAGTACCGAGGTCGATGCCGAGGCGCTTCGTGAGCATGGGCACAGGGTAGCGGGCGGCAGGTGAGGCAGCGAGGAGGAGCACGACAGTCCTCGATAACGTGTCTCGTGATCTGCGAGCGCCGAGAGACGAGGAAGCGCGGGCGACCCAGTGCCGCGAGGGGTTGACGAAGTAGCACGCCCGTTCTAGCCTTTCGTAGACACAGCATCCGCACGGATGTTCGGAGACGAGGTGGAACATGGTGTTCATGCTGGTCCTCGGAGTGCTGGTTGGCGGGGCGGCGGCGCTGCTGCTGCAGCAGTGGGTGACGGCCGCGCTGTCGGAACCGTCGCGGACCATCCGCCCGCACGGGTCGTTCATCGAGCGATCACGCTCTCACCGCCGGGCGGCGTAACGAGCCCGCGAGGCGGGGAAGCGCATGCCGCCGTAGACTGGCGGCATGCGCATCCTCGCGGTGGACATAGGCACGGGGACGCAGGACATCCTGCTGTTCGACCCGTCCGGGCCGGTCGAGAACTCCCCGAAACTGGTGATGCCGTCACCGACCGCGGTCGCGGCGCGGCGGATCCGCGCGGCGACCGAGGGCAGGCGACCCGTCGTCCTGCGAGGGGTGGTCGCTGGCGGGGGACCGTCCGCATGGGCCCTCGGCGACCACCTGCGCGCGGGACTGCCAGCGTTCGCCACCCCTGAGGCCGCGCGGACGATCGACGATGACCTCGAGCGAGTGGCGGCGGACGGAGTGACGCTCGTCTCCGACGAGGAAGCGGCGACGATCGAGGGGGAACAGGTCGTCCTCCGCGACCTCGACCTGGGGGTGATACGGGCGGCGCTCGGAGCTTTCGATGTCGACACGCAGTTCGATGGGATCGCGGTCGGGGTGTTCGACCATGGCGCGGCGCCACCGGATGTCTCAGACCGGGTGTTCCGGTTCGAGCACATCGCGCGGGTGCTGGCAGCGGACCGCGACGGCCGCGCCTTCGCGGCACTGCCAGACGCGCTGCCGGTTCACCTGACGCGAGCGCGGGCGGTCCTCGACGCGGTGGATGTGGACGTGCGGGCGGTATTCATGGACAACGGGCCGGCAGCGGCCCTCGGCGCGCTGCACGACCCCGAGGTGGCGCGGCACGCGCGTCGTGCCGTGCTCAACGTGGGCAACATGCATGTGCTGTGCTTCGTGCTCGAGGGGACGCGCGTAGAGGCGGTCTTCGAGCACCACACGGGCGAAGTGACGCCGGAGCAACTGGCGGGCTTGGTCCGTGACCTCCTCGGCGGGCGGCTGACGAATGAGGCCGTCTTCTCCTCGATGGGACATGGGGCGCTGTACGCGGCGGGATCCGGTGCGGGTATCGAACCGGTGACGATGCTGGCGGTGACCGGGCCGCAGCGGGAGCGTATGCTGCCCGCGCTCCGGACAGGGGGTCTGCCGCAGGTGCACGCCGCCGCGCCACACGGCGACATGATGATCAGCGGATGCTTCGGGCTCCTGGACGGGTTCGCGTATCGCGTACCCGCGGCGCGCGAGGCTGTCGAGGCACTGGGCCGATCGAGGTAGATGTCCGGTCGCCTCGGTCAGCGGTCATCGAGCAGGGCGACGAGCCGCCTGGGAGCGACGAGACGGTAGGCGTCCTCGATCAGGTCAACGAGGTCGTCCCAGTCGACCGGGATGTCGAGGTACACGCCCACCCAGCCGCGGACGCCGACGTAGGGCGGACGGAAGTACCGCTGCGGGTCGGAGGCAATCAGCAGGGACTGGGCGCCTTCGGGGGCGGCGCACCAGACGGCCACACGGTCATCGTGGTGGTGCTGGGCGTAGGTCGCGAGGGCCCGGCGTCCGCGGACGAACCACGCCGGCTCGCCGTGTGAGATGCGCTCGGTCACCTCGGGTAACGCGAGGCAGAGGGCGCGCAGTTGGGTCAGCGGTTCGCCGTCCACTCCGCCATCGTACGCGGAGGCGGATACCCGCAGGCCAGGCAGCGGCGGGCGGCTAGATGTCCTCGACCATCATGCCGTTGGGCTGGTGACGCCACGTGCGGAACTTGACGTGGGTGATGCCGGCGCCCTTCGCGTAGTCCTTGGCTGCGGAGCCGTAGCCACTCGGGACGTAGACGTACAGAGGGGCATCGTCGTTCTCGAGCTGCTTCCAGACGCGGTTCGCCTGGTCGCGGGTGACGGTCTCGCGGGTCTCGATCTGGGCGACCATGACCGGGTAGTTCCCCGGGTAGCGAACCACGAGGATGTCGGGGAAGACTTTCTGTCCGCCGCCGCCGCCGAACTCAAGCGCCATGGTGGGCTCGGGCAGGTTGACGTGCGTGCGGTAGTCGGGGTGCTCGGAGCTGGGGAAGGCGAAGCGACCCTCGGCGAGTTCCTGGACGGCGCGCTCCAACTCGTAGCGGCGCGTGCTCTCGCTGCGGCGCCACTCGGTGAGGCCCTCGCGCCAGTAGGCGACGCTGCGGGGCTGGCGGGCAGCGAAGAGGCTGAGGTCGCGGACCTGGCTGTCGAGGAAACCGAGCAGGCCGAGAACGAAGATCGGGACGCCGATGACGACGCCGGCGGCGATCTCGACACCGCCGATCTCGAGCCACTTCGGTCCGGGGGTAATCCACATGATGGCGAACGAGACCGCCATCATGGCGAACGCGACGAGGCCGCGCGGCGACGGCGGGTTGTAGTGCGGCACGACGACGGGGCCGTGGTGTTCTTCGTCGGTGGCCTCGACCTGGGCAGAGGCGGCGACGGCCGCAGCGGCGGGGGCCGCGGCGGCGGCAGGGGCGGCCTCGGCCGCCGGAGCAGCGGGAGCCTCCGCCGCGGCTTCGGCAGCGTCCTGTGACTCGGCAGCCGGGGCGGCCGCTGCTGCGGGCTGCGGCGCGGGTACGGCGTCGCCGCCGACCATCGCGCGCGCGGCGGCCGGGTCGGCGTACCACAGTTCGTTGATCTGGGTGAACTGTTCGGAGCCAGCAGGCACGTCGGCCTGGGGGAAGATGGCGTTCACGGGGCAGGCGGGCTGGCACGCGCCGCAGTCGATGCACTCGAGCGGGTTGATGTAGAGCATGCGGTCGGCGCCCTCTTCGAAGTGGATGCAATCCACAGGGCAGACCTCGACGCATGCCTGGTCTTGCGTGTCGATGCAGGGTTGCGTGATGACGAACGCCACGCGACGCCTCCTCAGGTAGTCGGGCGCGCTGCGCCCCGGACGTGCAACGGTTGCATCCTACCGAGCGCCCTGATGAGCGTCCATCCGGGCGCGCCGGGCGCCGGGTGGGCGGTCAGTTGCGCGCCGCCTGAGCATCCAGGACGCGCTGCACGAAGGGCTCGACTTCCTCCTGCGACATGACGCCCTCGAACTTGGCGGCGACGCGGCCGCTGGCATCCAGGACGAAGACCCAGGGCTCGCTCTGGAGCCCCCAGGTGGCCATCTCCGGAATGGCGACGAGGCGGCCGTTGCGCGCCTCTTCGAGCTTGTAGGGCTCGATGTGCACGAAGTTCATACCCTCGCCGTACTTCTCCTGCAGGGGAACGACGACGGAGTCAACCACGGGACCGCAGAAGCGCGTCTGACAGAACGCGGGGGTAGCAAAGGCGATGAGCGTCGGCTTTCCGTTCTTGAGGGCGTCGGCCACGGTAAGGTCGTGCAATTCGGGGCGGGGCGGGTTCGAGGAGTCGATCATCGCAACATCCTGCACGTCCTTCGTGGTGAGCTGGCTGATAGCCGGGACCTCGGCGCCGATGGCCGGCTCGGACGTCTTGTCGGCGACGAAGAAGCGAGTCCGGACGTTCTTGTACTCCTTGCCGTCGGCCTCGATATCGAGCGAGGCGCCCCACCAGTCAGTGCGGTCGAGGGTCGTGTTGAGGACGTAGACCGTCGCGAGTGGATCGTCGTGAAGATGGCGCGTGCCGTCGTCATGGTGGTGCTCGGTGTTTTCGAGGAGCTGCACGGGGGTCAGTTCGAACTCACCAACGGATGTGCCCTCGTCGCCGTCGAGTGTGTAGAGCGTGACGCGAGCCGTGGCGTCGTGGACGAGCGAGCCCTCGTCGCTCCGGATGATGCCGAAGGCGAGCCTCGCCGGCCCCTGGCCGATCTGCGAGCCGCTGATGATCTGTGCTTCTACCGGCCCGCGACGGCTGCCAAGAGCCTCGGCGGACCAGGAATCGCCGGCTTCATCGGATCCGCCGCAGGCGGCGGCGACGAGGCCAACGAGGGCAAGGGGCAGCAGCAACGAGACGAGACGGTGCACGGTCAGGCTCTCCGTTCGAGCGTCGGATCGATCGAGGGCGACGCGGTCAGCGGGCGAGGCGACTGCCGGTGGGAGCGGAGAGGAGGCAGTGCCGACACATCGATACTCTCTCAGTGTAGCGCAGCCTCCATCTCGGGCGAATCGGGTGATGCTGGCCGGTCGCCCGCAGCCACGCGCGCGGCGGCAAGCGCGGCGATGGCGGTGGTGAGCGGGACGGCGGCGACGAGGCCGATGCTGCCGACGAGCGAGCGGACCACCTCGATGGCGATGAACTCACGGTTCAGCTGGACTGTGAGCGGCTCCCCCTGCACGGCGAGCAGCATTAGGAGCGGCAAGGAGGCCCCCGCGTACGCGAGGACGAGTGTGTTGACCGTGGCGGCGATGTGGTCGCGGCCGACGTTCATGGCACGCCGGTAGAGGTCGAGGGGGCTGAGGAACGGGTTCGCGCCGTGAAGCTCGAAGACGGCCGACGACTGGGCGACCGTGACGTCGTCGAGCACGCCGAGCGCGCCGATGATGATGCCGCCCAGGAGGAGTCCGCTTGCGGAGAGCTGGCCCGCGGAAAGCACCTGCAGCACCGCGGCATCCTCGGATGCCACGCCCGTGAGTTGTGCGGCGGCGATGGTTACGGTGGCAAGCACGGCGGTGAAGCAGAGCGCGACGGCGGTGCCGATGAGCGCGACGACCGTCTTACGGTTCACGCCGTGTGCGAGAAAGAGCGTGCTGGCCATGATGGTGAGCGCGCCGACGACCGCGATCAGCACCGGGCTGTGCCCGGACAGGATGCCTGGGACGATGAAGCGGACGAGCACGAGCATGCTGGCGGCGAGGCCGACGAGCGACGCCACGCCAACCAGGCGACCAGTAGCAACGACGGCGAGCACGAAAGCCACCAGGAGCCAGAGCAGCGTGGTCTGGCGGACGCGGTCGACGATGTAGTAGGTGTCACCATCCGGGCCAGCGAGGCGCGACAGCAGGACGCGGTCGCCGGCTTCGACATCGAGTTGCCCGATGTCACCCTCGGCTCGAGTGCGCTCGATGAGGACCTGGAGGCCATCGATATCCACGGAGAGGCGCTCTCGTTCGATGGGACCGCGCTCGGACGGGATCGTCTCCCGGCTGAGCATCTCGATGACGCGCCCCTGGACGGTCGGCCCCTGGGGAGTGTCCGGATGCGTGACCTCGAAGCCCAGGGTCGACGGCACGACGACGGTCATGAGGAGGAGCAGCACGGCGATGCCGGCCAGGACGGCGGCCTGGACCCGCGATGGAGGTGACAGCTTCATCGTCGCCGAGTGTCAGGCCTCAGGCGGCTGACGGCGAGCCGCCGCGGGCTCAGCCGCGAGTGGCGCGGACGAGAGTGCGCTTGGTGTACGCGTGGGTGGCCGGGTCGAAGTCGCCGCCGCAGGTGACGAGCGTGATGGAGTCGATTCCAACGTCGGCGGCGAGATACTCGCCCCACTCGGCCTCCGTGCTGACGTCCTGCACCCAGGCAACGATGTAGCGCAGCGTCTCGCCACCCACCTCGATCTCCACCGTGTCGCCCGTGTCAAGGTCGCCCAGGCTGTAGAAGATACCTGCCCCGATGTAGTTCACGCCGGCGTAGTCGAGGTACGCGGCGCGATCGACGTGTGCAGCGATGATGGCGTTATGGCCGGTCCCGGGGACACCTCCGAAGCCGGGGAAGTTCTGGAAGTCGTACCAGACGGCGTCGCTCGGACCGGTGGGATCAGGCATCTGCCCGTCCGCGCCGACGAGGCGCGTGCCGATCGGGGCGTCGACGTGAATCGAGGGGATCACGATGCGGCCGTATGTCGCATCAGCGGGATCGCCGTACTGCTCGCGGAGCTGGTTCAGATCCTTCACCGTGGGGACGCCCGGGGCGTTGACCAGGAGGGCGCTCGCGCTGCGATCGTCTGAGCGGCCGCCCAGCCCGACGCCACCGAGCGCGCCGTCACGCAGGAAGAAGCCGAAGGACAGGACAGCGACGGCGACCGCCGCGAGGAACAACGCCAGCAGGAGCCGATTGGAACCGGTGGCGGTACGGGCGCGAGGAGAATGTCGAACCGGGGTCGTTCGGGACGCAGACATAGACGGGTGTGTCTCTCGGAGCGTTCAATGCTAGCCCGCCGCTTTCACCTTAGCGGGGTGGCGACGTAACGCGGAAGTGCCGCGGCGGCGGGACGGCGGTTTGTAATGAAGCCGTCACGGCCGGCGAGCGGACCGGCGCCGGGACCGCTCGATCTGATCGAGGAAGACCTTTCGGATGCGGACGTGACTCGGGGTCACCTCAAGGCACTCGTCCTCACGGATGAACTCGAGCGCCTGCTCGAGGGAGAGCTGACGGTGGGGGACGAGCTTCTCGGTCTCCTCGGACGTGGAGGAGCGCATATTGGTGAGCTTCTTCTCGCGGGTGGGGTTCACGTCCATGTCATCGGCGCGGGCGTTCTCGCCGACAATCATGCCCTCGTACGTCTCGATGCCCGGACCGACAAACATCTGGCCGCGCTCCTGGAGGCTGAGGAGGGCGTAGGTGGTGGTGGGCCCTCGGCGGTCGGCAACCATGCTGCCGGTGGGACGTGTGCGCAACTCGCCGTGCCAGGGCTCGTAGCGGTCGAAGACGTGGTGCAGGAGTCCGGTGCCCCTGGTCTCAGTCAGGAACTCGGTGTGGAAGCCGATGAGGGCCCGCGCGGGCACGAGATACTCCATCCGCACGCGTCCACTGCCGTGGTTCACCATCTGCTCCAGGCGACCTTTGCGGAGGGCGAGGAGTTGCGTGATAACGCCCAGGTAGTCCTCCGGGACGTCGATAGCGAGGCGCTCGACCGGCTCGCAGAGCTTGCCGTCGATGACCTGCGTGACCACCTCGGGCTTGCCGACGGTGAGCTCGAAGCCCTCGCGGCGCATGGTCTCGACGAGGACGGCCAGCTGGAGCTCGCCGCGCCCCTGCACTGTCCAGGTGTCGGGCCGGTCGGCGGACATGACGCGGATGGAGACGTTGCCCACGGATTCCTGGTCGAGACGGCTCTTCAAGAGGCGGGCCGTGAGCTTCGAGCCGTCCTGCCCCGCGAGGGGAGAGGAATTGATGCCGATGGTCATCGAGAGGCTCGGCTCATCGATGCGGATGACCGGGAGAGGACGGGGATCGTCGGCGTCGGCGAGCGTCTCGCCGATTGTGACGTCCGGGAAGCCGGCGACGGCGATGATGTCCCCCGGGCCGGCCTCCTCGGCCGGGACGCGCTCGAGGGCCTCGGTCACATAGAGCTCTGTAACCCGGACGCGCTCGACGGTGCCATCGACGCGGCAGCGGGCGACGGTCTGGCCCCGGCGGATGGCCCCCTGGATGACGCGGCACAGCGCAAGACGACCGACGTAGAGGGAGGCATCGAGGTTGGTGACCAACGCCTGCAGCGGATGTCCTTCCTCGAACGATGGTGGCGGGACGTAGGACAGCAGGAGGTCAAAGAGCGGCTTGAGGCCTGCGCCCGGTTGCTCCATGTCGAGCGTGGCCTCACCCGCGCGGGCGTTGCAGTAGACGATGGGGAAATCGATCTGGGCTTCCGTGGCGTCGAGGTCAAGGAAGAGTTCGTAGACCTCGTCAACGACCTCCTTAATGCGGGCATCGGGGCGGTCGATCTTGTTGACGACGAGGATGATGGCGAGGTTGGCCTCGAGGGCCTTGCGCAGGACGAAACGGGTCTGTGGGAGGGGGCCCTCGCTGGCGTCCACCAGGAGCAGGGCGGCGTCGACCATGGTGAGGCCGCGCTCGACCTCGCCGCCAAAGTCGGCATGGCCGGGGGTGTCGATGATGTTGATCTTCACGCCCTCGTAGCGGACGGCCGTATTCTTGGCGAGGATCGTGATGCCCTTCTCGCGCTCGAGGTCCATGGAATCGAGGACGCGGTCAGCGACCTCCTGGTGCGCGTGGAAAGAGCCCGACTGGCGGAGCATGGCGTCGACGAGCGTGGTCTTGCCGTGATCGACGTGCGCGATGATCGCGACGTTGCGGATGTCGTCCCGGAGGGGCATCGACGAGTCCTCGGTATCCTGCATGGTTCGGGTGGTGCCTCAAGTCTATGGTGAGGGGGGGCGGAGGGGCCACGGTGACCACACGCGCGATGCGGCCGGTTGTAGAATGAGCGCTGGACGTGGGAGACCGCGTCCTCTCAGTCGCTACCTGGCCGTTACCACCCGAGCGTCCGCGTCGAGCCTGAGAGACTAGTGGTACAGGCCCGCATGGCGGGCCTATTGTCGGCGCAGGCCGACGTGGAGAGTGGTTCTTGAATCAGAGGATCTACGTGGGAAACCTCCCGTTCAGCTCACGGGAGGACGATGTGCGCGAGCTGTTCGCGCAGTACGGCGAGGTGATCTCGGTCGTGTTGCCGACGGACCGGGAGACCGGACGGCCGCGCGGCTTCGGGTTCGTGGAGATGTCCGGCGAGGACGCCACGAAGGCAATCGACGCGTTGAACGGCAGGGACTTCGGCGGACGCGCACTGAACGTGAATCAGGCGCGCGAGCGCGAGGACCGACCTCGCGGTGGTGGCGGCGGCCGCTACGGTGGGGGCGGCGGCGGCGGTGGTTACGGCGACCGCGGCGGCGGTGGCCACGGCAGCGGCGGCGGCGGTGGTTACGGCGACCGCGGTGGCGGTGGTTACGGCGACCGCGGCGGCGGTGGCTACGGCAGCGGCGGCGGCGGTGGTTACGGCGACCGCGGTGGCGGTGGTTACGGCGACCGTGGCGGCGGTGGCTATGGCGACCGCGGCGGTGGCGGCTATGGCGACCGGGACCGCGGCTACGGCGACCGTGGAGGCCAGCGCGGCTACGGCCGGCGGTAGGGCGTCCGCCTCGTAGAACGGGTGACTACGGCAGTGACGCAGACAGAGAGCCCGGCTGTTGCCGGGCTCTCCGCTTTGTTCGCTGTGCCGGTGGCCGCGCTGCCGGTGCTCTGCGTACAGGCGCTCCTTGACCGCCCGCGTCACGACCACGAAGGCCGGATGCGAGCTTGTCTGGCCGTCGGGCCTGTAACGATTCCGACAGGAAGGAGCGACAGTGCTCCGTTGACTTACTTGGCCGGCACGGCCACCATACGTTGAGCGTGTGGCACGCCAAATCTTCCGGTCGCGCGGAAGAGTGGGGGACCCAGGAACCGGGGCGAATCCTCAGGCGGGGCCGAAGGCCACGATCCTGGGGAGCGGCTTCTTCCGCCGTAGCCCGTCAGCTAACCCCGCCGGCGTAGGAAGAACCTCGTGCGAGGGGTTCCTATGGCCATCCAGGCGCGCCCCGGCGCGGCCGCAGCTCGGCAGCCGCTGCCCAGCCAGGCGCCTGTACTTTCCCCACACATCCCGCAGTTGCAGTCGCCGAGCCGGTGGCGAGGCCGGCTTGGCGATGCGGCGCCGCTGGCGCTTTCGCTCTTTCTGATCTCGTTCATTTTCTGGGCGCCGTTCCATCCGGTGACCGCGGCGGTGTTCGCGGTCTCCCTCGTCGGATTCTATGTGTACTGGGTCGGCCGCTCTTACAGTGTGGCGGCGGCGTGCTGGATCGGGCTGCGGCGGATCAACCGCTGGAAGCAGACGCAGTGGCCCGCGAAGTACGCGCAATGGAGCGCGCGGCGCGGGGGCGTCGATGCGTGGGATTGGCCACGACACCTGGTGATCATCCCGAACTACCGCGAGCACGAGCACGAGTTGGCGCGCACGCTCGACTCGCTCGCCGCACAGGCGAATGCGGAGCAACTGGTGGTGGCGCTCGCAATGGAGGAACGTGAGACAGGTGCGCAGCGCAAAGCGGCGCGATTGCTGCTGTCGTACCGCGGACGGTTCGGCGACATCTTCGCGACGTTCCATCCCGCGGGGGTGCCGGGTGAGGCGCCAGGCAAGGGATCGAACGAGGCATGGGCAGCGCGCCAGGCGTATGGACGCCTGATCAGTGGCGGCGCGAGCGATGACCTGGCGCGGTATACGGTGACGAGTTGCGATGCCGACGCGTACTTTGACCCGCACCACTTCGAGGCGCTGAACTACCTGTTCCTCACGTCGAAAGACCGCTATCGGGCGTTCTGGCAGCCGGCGATCTTCAACAGCAACAACATCTGGGATATCCCGGCCCCACTGCGCCTGCCGGACGGCCTGTCAGGCGTGAACCGGCTCGCGAACCTGGTGCTGCCGGTCAGCGTGAAGTTTCCGACCTCCTGCTACGCGCTGAGCTGGCGGATGCTCTCCGAGGTCGACTACTGGGACGAAGAGGTCATCCCCGAAGACTGGCACGTGTATCTGAAGTGCTGCTTCGCACTCGGAGACCGGGTCCACGTCGAGCCGTTGTATTTGCCGCTCGGTAACGACTGCGTGCTCGCGGACGGGTACATGCCGACGCTGCGGGCGCACTACACGCAGTCGGTCCGCCATGCATGGGGAGCGAGCGATGTCCCGTACGCGTGGCGGGCGGCATTCGCGCCGGGGCCGCTGAGCCGGGCGCGGCGGTTCGTCCTGGCAGCGAACCTGACGAAAGTGCACGTGCTGTGGGCGGCCCAGTGGTACATCATCACGGTAGGCATGCTCATCCCGATGAAGTTCGCGCAGCACCTCGGCGCGCCCATGCCGGGCTGGTGGACGCGCAAGCAGTTCGAGATCCCGGGGCCGGGCTGGCACGTCGAGAACATCCTGACGCCTCAACACTGGCTGGCGTTCGATGAGACAGGGCTCGTCGAGCCCCGGATCACCCTCACGGTGTGCGGGCTGTTGATTGCGGTGTGCATCGTCCCGCTGTTCGCGCTGATCGCGTTCGAATACCGGGCACGCGGCCAGCGTCCTGCGTACGTCTCACGAGTGAAGGTGCTGGGGCAGTTCACGATGTGGCCGTTGATGGCGCTGATCACGTTCGTGTGGGCGAGCCTGCCGGCGCTGCACGCGCAGTGGAAGCTCGCAAGCGGTCGCGGGCTGGTGTACCGCGTGGCTCAGAAGGGCGGCCACGGGATCCGGGCGGATGAGCCTCTGGCCGACCCAGAGGAGCAGGAGGCGGTGCTGGTCCTCGCCGCGGAGTCTGCGGCGAATGGCGAGGTGACGCGCCCGCCGGAGCACCAGACGGTCGCCACGCTCCAGGCCCTTGCGGGGAATCTGCTGATCTTCTAGCTGTCAGTTCGATGTGCCCGGGTGCGTGGACGCGCACAAGGACGCATCCGCGTATCCTGCGTGCGCATGGAACGCGGGGAGCCGGATGAAGCTGCTGATCGCCCTCGAAACGACCGAGCACGACGACGTGGTAGGCGGGCCGGCAGCAGAGCTCGCCCGTTCCGCGAACGCTGACGTCGTGCTGCTGAACGTCGTCAATCCGCTCACTGATGCTGCGGACATTGTCGCGCCCAGCCGTTCCGAGGCACTGCAGACGGTGCGCGGGCAGCGAGTTGCGTATCTCGAGGGGTTCGCGGCGCGGTTCGACGGCGCACGCGTACGGGTGGAGGAGCTGAAGCACGGGGAGGATGTGCCGGGCTGCATTGCGCGAGTGGTGCAGGAGGAGCAGGCGGACATCCTGGTGATCGCGACGAACCGCGCCGCCGGCGTCCGCGGGCTGATCCTCGGGAGCGTGGCGCAGCACCTGCTGCGGATCAGCCCGTGCCCGATCCTGATCGTCCGGGTCGAGTAGCGCCGCTCAGGGAAGCTCGTGCACCGGCGGTGAGACCGCCGGCCGGAACCAGAAGAACGGTTCGCCGCTGGTCACACGCAGGAGGCTGCCGGGAAGCGTCGGCTCGCACGGCAGCGTGAATTGCGTGAGACGGCCGTCCGGGCTCACCCAGAGCTGGCGAGCCTCGCCGCCCTCGAATGCCACCACGAGCACGTAGTCCGGCAGGCCGTTCTCCGGCACCGGAGCCCGAACCACTCCATACAGCCTGAGCACCCCCTGTCCGTCGCCACCACGAGCCGCAGCGGGGACCTCCGTGCGATAAAAGGCATCGAGGTACTCACGAAGGCTGGCAGCGGAGATCGGTCCGTCCGAACAGGACTCGGCGTCCGGACCGGCCTCTCGTGTGGCGGTGGCGGTCTCGGTCACATCCGGCACTAAGGTCGGTACGGGCGTCGAGGTGGGCGCGGCCAGCGTCGGGGACGGGGAAGGGGCCGCCGACGCGAGTGCAAGGAGGCGGGCGCGGTCACGGCTGACGATGGCGGCGAGCACCTCATCGACGACCGGGATCCCCGAGCGCGCGTCAGCGGGATAAACGGGGCCGGTGAACTCGAAGCCGCTCGAGGGCTCCGTGATCTCAGGGAGAGCGCTGAACTCCGTGCTAAGCCGCGTCCAGTCCTCGGAATACACGATCCAGCCGATGCCGGGAAGCGCGAGCCACTCCGCGCCGGCAAGGCGCGCGGACACTGGCACGACGTCGTCGGGCTGTAGCCGGCCAACGACGGGATAGGCTGCGCCCGGGCCGGAGCGGACGTTCAGGTCATCGGTGGTGATGGTTGCGCGGGCGACCTCAGGCCAGCGCGGAGTCGCGGTGGCGCGAGGCGTCGGCGCGACGGTGGCGGCAGCGGTGGGCTCCGATGTCGGCTCCGGGGAGCTACCGCCACAGGCGAAGAGCGTCAGCAGGGCCGGCAGGCTGAGGAGCGAGAGCCGCAGCTGGCGATGCAAGGTCATCGAGCCACTCCCGTCGTCGTAGCGCCGGTGCAGTCATTCTAACGAGTCTCCACGCGCGGACGTTCCCGGCGGAGCTTCGCACGGAGCAGGGCGGGTGTGACCTGGGAGGCGAGCACGACCCCGACGAGGATTCCTCCGAGGTCGGCGAGCCAGTCGTTCAGCGAGGGGCTGCGTCCGGCCCAGCGCTGGGCAACCTCGTCGGCAGCGGCGAACGCGATCAGCAGCGCCGTGAGGCGCAGAAGCGGCAACACACGTCGGCCGGGCGGCCACGAGGCCGAGACGTGCACGGCCGCGAGGAAGGCAAGCACGAGGAACGCGATAGCGTGACCGTCCTGGCAGGGGATGCCGCCGATGCAGGCATCGTGACCGGCCTCGCCGCCAGTTCGAGTGACAATTGTGGGGAGAAAGCGCGCCAGCGCGTCGTCCTGCGCGGGGCTCACCAGGAGCGTGAGCACGATGATGACGACCGCCACCACCAGCGCGGCGAACATCGAAAGTCGGCGCAGTCGTCCCGTCCGCACAGCGCTCCGATCGTCGGGGTAGTGATCGTAACTCACGGAGCGCCACGGTCGGAGGGTCGTCGAACAACGGGTGGAGTGGCCGTCGCTAGAAGGGCGGCTCGCCAACCCCGAGCACGGTGACCTCCATGCCTGGGGAAAGCTGGCTCGCGGAGCCGTCGTACTCCACGAAGGCCTCGTGGAGCGTGCCGTCCGGCAGGCGGAGGGAGTACTGCCCGACGAGATCCTGAGCGACGCCAGGTGGCGTGAGCGCTGTGAGATGACCCTGCCAGCGGGATTCCTCGCCGTCCGTGTCCTTCCAGGCGGTGAGCTTCGCCATAGCGACCACTTCCCCCTGCTCGTTCATCACCTCGACGTTGCCGAGGTGCGTCTCGCCGTACGCAGACTCGCCGTTCACAAGACACCCTCCTCCATGCGGTCTCGACCTCGACGGTATGCGGGGCAGGCTCGCAGCGGGCTGTCAGCGGGCCCTGGCGCATCGCAACGGTGTGTCGCGCGGAGGGCGGAGCGAGGCCGACGCGGCCGCGCGGCCGGACTCGTTGTGCAACCTGGTCGCAGGGCCGAAGCGGGTGTGATTTTACGATTCCGTTTCGTCACTGCCCTACAGTGGAAGGAGAAGAACCGCTTGCCTGAGGAGTGAGGGGCCGACGTGTCGGCTGGAGAGCTGGTACGACGTCGCGTGCGACGCCGGTTGCGACTGCAACAGGCGCGCCGGAACGTCATCGAGACGAAGTCCACGTCCGTGTTCCTCGCGCTCTTCTTCGTGACAGTGATCACCGGGAGCGCCATCGCGGCCGGCGCGATGGTCACGACCGATCGTTATGACGAGTACGCCAGCGTAGTGCAAGACGCGGACAACGTGATCGCGCACCTCCCACGAGGCGGATCGCGCGTCTACGACCGGCACGGGACGCTGCTGTACGAGTTCAGCAACTCGGGGCTGCGTCGCTCCGTCCCGTTGTCCGAGGTCTCGCGCTTCATGATCGACGCGACGGTGGCGACGGAGGACGCGAGCTTCTGGGAGAACAACGGGATCAACACTCGCGGGCTCATGCGCGCGGCGATCGAGAACACGCCGCTGAGGAAGGGCTGGTTGGGGGGGACGGGCGGTTCCTCGATCAGCCAGCAGCTGGCGAAGAACATCTTCATCCCGCAGGCAGAGCGCACCGACCGCACGATCGCGCGGAAGCTCAAAGAAAGCGCGATCGCGATCGAGCTGAACCGCCAGTTCTCGAAGGAGCAGATTCTCGAGTGGTACCTGAACTCGATCTCGTACGGCGGCGTGTACATCGGCGTCGAGGCGGCGGCGCAGGGGTATTTCGGCAAGCCCGCCCGCGAGTTGACGCTGTCGGAGGCCTCGTTGCTGGCGGGGATCCCGCAGCAACCATCCGCGTACAGCCCAGTATCGCAGCCGGAGGCGGCGATCGCCCGGCAGCAGGAGGTGCTGCGGCTGATGGTGGAGCACGGCGCCATCACGCCAGAGCAGGCGGACGAGGCGCGGCAGCAGCCGCCGCAGGTCATCGAGAAGCCGCCGGTGGGCATCCAGGCGCCGCACTTCATCTTTGGCCCGGTCGCGGCGGAGATCGAGCAGCGGTTCGGGCCGACAGCCCTGCACGAAGGGGGCCTGGAAATCGTGACCACGCTCGACCTGCCGCTGCAGCAGGAGGCGCAGCGGATCCTCGAGAAGTGGATTCTCGAGTATGAGGCGGTATCGAACGGTCACAACGGGGCGTTGAACGCGCTGGACCCGCGGACGGGCGAAGTGCTGGTCTATATCGGCAGTCGCGACTACTTTCGCGAAGACATCGGCGGCGAGAACGATATGAATCGCGCGTTGCGGTCTCCGGGCTCGACGCTGAAGCCGTTCACCTACCTGACGGCGTTCCAGCGAGGCTGGAGCCCGTCCACGGGCGTCCTCGACGTGCCGCTTAAGCTGAAGGACGGCGCCACCGGAGAGGACTACGAGGTCCGCAACCCGATCAAAGGGAGCTACCAGGGCGTGATCCCGGCTGCGCAGGCGCTGGGAAACTCGCTGAACGTCCCTGCAGTGAACACCGTGTTGTTTGCCGGTATCGACAACATGGTGACCACGCTGCGCAAGGCCGGGTTCACCACGATCGATACGCGGCCGAACGCGTACGGACCCGCAATCACCGTCGGCGGCGTGAACGTGACGCTCAGCGACCTCGTGTATGGATACTCGGTGCTCGCGGCAAATGGAGTCCGGAACGGTGTCGACAACGAGGCCGGTCGGACGGATCCCGACCGGGGCCTCGACCCGGCGGCGATCCTGAAGGTGACGGACTCGACGAGCGGGGAGGTGCTGTACGAGTATCAGGAACCGGAGTCTGAGGAGGTATTCGCCTCGAGCTTCCCGTATCTCATCTCGTCGATCCTGTCGGACGGCAAGAACCAGTGCATCACCTTCGGCGTCTGTGGCGCGCTCGCGCTGCCGGACGGCCGGCCGGCGGCCATCAAGACGGGAACCAGCGAACCGTTCGAGGACCGCACCGACCTGATCGGAGACACGTGGGCGGTGGGGTACACGCCACAACTCGTGGCGGGGACCTGGTTCGGAAACTCCGACAACACACCGATGGCAAACATCTTCTCGACGAGCGTCTCGTGGCAGACGTGGCGGGAGTTCATGGCCTTCGCGCTGGACTACCTGGAACTGCAGCCCGAGGGGTTCGCGCGTCCAGACTCGGTGGTGGAACGCGACGTCTGCTTCCCCTCGGGCAAGCTGGCGACCTCATTATGTCCCCGTCAGTTCCGGCAGAAAGGGCTATTCGCGGCTGAGACGCTGCAAGGGCCAAACCAGATTGCCCTCACTGACGACTGGTGGCAGCCGGGGTTCGGGGGCGCGCGACTGGTGCTGCCAACGCAGCTACAGACCTGGTCCGGCCTGGGGGGCTGGCTGGCGCGGAACGGTCTCGGGGGTGGTTCGCGGTCGCCAACGCCGACTCCGACGGCGGCGCCACGTCCAACCGTGGCTCCTACCGGGCCGCAGACGCCGCCGACGGTGCAACCCGCAGCCCCGCAGCCCACCGCGCAGCCGGTGACGCCGCCACCCACGACGACAGAATCGAACGCGCCGACGGAAGAGGCTCAGCGGCCTCCGTCATTCGGACCGCAGAATCCCGGGCGAGGACAGAACCAGGGGAGCGTGGGGAACTAGCCGCGAATCGCGCACTACGGGGTGCGGCGCCCTCATCGCGGCTGAACACGAGCGTGCGTTCAGCTCGTGTGACCCAGAACGACGGCAGTCGGCGAAATGAGCAGCCCCGTCGAGTCTCCTCAACGGGGCTGCTCTACAACCTGACGCTACGGTCCCAGGAGTGGGGCGAGTGGAAGCCGTCGCATCAGCTTGCACACCGGGTTACGGCTGTACGTTAACGGCGGGGACTGGCGGCGCCGTTGCGGGCGCTGGGCGGGAAGTCACGATTGTGTTGCGATCCGGCCGGCAGTCGTCGGGCCCGCAGTGCGATGCCGCTGAAATGGCCGTCGAGCGCGCTGTTACAATTTCCCTTGCGGCGAGCCGGTAGCATCGCTGGGAGTCGCCCTCCGTCGATCGATGTCCTGTGCGAGCAAGTGACGGTCGCGGGCAGCTGGCGTGAGGAAACGGCGATCCAGCATGCAGCTCCCCCGCTTCGGGGGAGGCGAGGCGAGGAGGAAGCCGTGGGTACTGAACAGATGGTCCTCGCGATCGATGACGAGCCCGGGATTCTTCGCGTCATCAAGCTCGAGTTGTCGGCGCAGGGGTTCCGCGTGCTCACAGCCGGGAGCGGTTCCGAGGGGCTGCGCATGGCCGAGGAGCACCGCCCGGATCTCGTGTTGCTCGATATCGTGATGCCCGAGATGAACGGCCTCGAAGTGATGCGCGAGCTTCGCGAACGGTCCAACGTGCCGATCATCATGCTGACGGCGAAGCGCAGCGAGACCGACAAAGTGATGGGCCTCGAGATGGGGGCGGACGACTATCTGCCGAAGCCGTTCAGCCTGGATGAGCTCAGCGCTCGCGTGCGCGCCGTCCTGCGCCGGAGCAGCGCCACGCCCAACGTGGAGAGCATCGTGCGCGTCGAGGATGTCGAGATCGACCTCGGGCGACGGCTCGTGAAGCGCGACGGCGACCTCGTGAACCTGACGCGCACAGAGTGGATGCTGCTGCAATGCCTGGCCGCGAACGCGGGCAAAGTGATGCTCAACGCCGAACTGCTGAGCAAGGTCTGGGGCCCCGAGTACGTGGGCGACCTGCAGTACCTGCGTGTGTGGGTGTCGCGGCTGCGCGGCAAGCTGGAGCGCGAACCAAGCGAGCCGAAGATCATCCGAACGTTCCAGGGCGTCGGATACATGCTGACCTCGGACGAGAGTGCGAAGGATGGGGCGAAAGACGATGCGGCCGAAGCCGGAGGCGAGGCCTCCGAGGAGCCAGCCGCAACGTCCGAGCCGGCGCTCCAGTCCCAGGGATCGAGTTCGGGGTACTAAGCCGCTCGAAGTCCCTGAGCCAGCAGATGCCGGGACGCAGGCGCAGCATTCGCGTTGGCGGCGGGCGGTGAAGAGTGCGGGCCTCGGTCCCATGGGACCGAGGCCCGCACTCGTTCCTCTAACTACCCGGAAGCGACAGGGCCCTGAACGCCGCGTTCTCACATCCGGAGTCTGACGCTATCCCCGCTCGAGACGGCTGAGATCACGTTCAATGCGCCTCTCGTCCCGACGTCGACGGACGGTACGCGCGAGGTACTGCATCCGCTCCCGTAGCGGCTTCCCCGCTGGCGACGCCACCAGGGCGAACACGAGTGCCCCGACGACAAGCACCGCCGAACGTCTCCACACGAGGGCCATCCCGTCCGACTCCTGCCCTCCGCCCGAGGGCGCTAGCCCTCGACCGGCCCACGATAGCGCGGGCCCCAACCGCTTGCCTGGTTGATGAGGGCGAAGATCACGAGCCCGACCACAAAGTAGAACGCGAAGGCGATAGCCGATGCGACTTCGAAGACACCTCCGGTGCTTTCGACGGCCTCGTTCGTCAGGTCGAACAGGCCGGTGAACGGCTTGACCCAGAAGTCGCTGTGGCGGATGAGGCGGTCTACGATCTCGCTATCACGGTTCGCGTCCGCAAGCAGCACGAGGAAGCGTCCGCCGACCAAGACAAGGATGACGACCCAGATCAGGCTGAGGATCGTCATCAGCAAGCCACGTAATCCCATTCCAGTGTCCTTCCTTGAACCAGGGCCCGAGCCGACGTCCAGCAGACGCACCTCGACTGGGCGTTACCTGTCGACCGGGCGCTGTTTCCAAGATAGGAGCGGGCGCTTGCCGTCAGGCCACGACGTGCGCTGGACGATTGCGAGCGCGTGGCGAGTCGGACAGGACGAGGCAGGCCGCCTTGCTGGACGGCCCCGGGGACCTGACGGGAGCGGCGGGCCGCACTGGTGACGGTCTTGCTCGATAAGCCGCGCTTTACTCGTGTTACCTCTTCGCAACCCCTTCGTTTCGCCTCGTTATGCGTTCTACGAAGCGGCAAACCTACTGTCGGTCTCTGCGACGGGAATGGGAGAGTCGGAGAGACCGGAGGACATCGTGCGGGGTGCCGAGATTCGTAGCATCGACCAGGCGCGGCGTGAGGCCACAAGACGGCCGTCGGCACGTGCACGGCAGACCGGCGACGGTGAGAGCGGCTGTCCTCGATGCTCCGCGCGCCTGCTGTTCGATGGCGAGAAGCTCTCCTGTCTGATGTGCGGCTACGAGCACACAACGCGACCGCGCGGACAGCGGAGCGCGAGTGACTTGTTGGATGCACTGCCGCCGCTGCGCGCGGACCTCATTGGCCACGCGGACTCGCTGGGCGCGCAGCCAGAGCGGGGTTCGCCCGGCGCGCTCGAGTTGCGCGCGGCCAGCGACGCGGAGGCAGCAGCGCTCCAGTTCGGGCGGTTGTACGCCTATCAGTGCCTGGTGGCGGGTGGCCACGGACTGATCGCGCTGGCGCGAGGCCTTGAGCCCCCCACGCCGGAGTACGGTACCTGGAGCATCGCGCGGACGATCCTCGACTCTTCAAGCCTCGCGTGCTGGCTCCTCGATGGCAACATCTCGCGGCGGGAGCGGGCGCGGCGGGCGTTCGCAGTCCAGTTGGCGGACCTCGAAGCTGAAAGCTGCTTCCTGACGGCACTGCTCGCGCACCGGCCGGGCGAGGAAGAGACCGCGGGGTTCTCGGAGGTCCTCGTGGGGACGCGCTCGCGGCGACAGGAAGTGCTTTCGGCAGGTGCGGAACTCGGCGAGGCGAGCGGCGTGCCATCGCCCGTGGACCGTGCAGGCCTGCTGGGCGCGGAGTTCGAGTACGTCATGTGCACGTCGATCCTGGAGGGACGGCCCTGGGCGCTCCTGCACGCGACGGCGATTCAGTCCGGGTACGACCTCGACCGTGTCCGCTCCATCCTCACGACGCAGGTGCAGCTGTCAGCGCGCTGGTATGCGCAGGCGGTCTGGGCCTACGTGAGCTGGATGAGCCGCGAATCGCTGCCGGAGCTGCAGTCATCGCTGGAGTTCGGGTATGACTCACTCGCGCTTCCCGACGACGCGGACTCCCGATTCTGGCGCCGGCCGAAGAGCCTGCGCGAGCGGGCACTCGCCGCGAGCTGAGCGGAGGCGGAGGCGATGGGCGCCGCCGGTGAGTGAGCTGTTCGAGCGGGCCTCGCGCGCAATCGCGGTGAGGTCCGGCTCTCCGGCGGCCTTCCTCGTTGCCTTCAGCATCGTGCTGGCGTGGGCGATCACGGGCCCGCTGGTCGGCTTCAGCGACAGTGGCAACTGGTGATCAACACCGGCACGACAGTGATCACCTTTCTGATGGTGTTCCTCATTCAGAACACGCAGAACCATGACTCGACGGCGGTCCAGTTGAAGCTGGACGAGTTGATCCACGCGGTCAGCGGCGCCCGCGACGAGATGATCGATCTCGAGGAGCAACCGTCGGAGCGGCTGAGCCGCGAACAGGACCGCTTTCGGCGAGTGGCGTCACGGCTCGGGGCCGCCTCGGATGAGCTCGACGAGGCGTCGGAGCGGGCGGCCGAGGCTGCGGACGCGCTGCTGCAGCACGCGGTGGAGGGCCAGTCCAGGCTGGAGGGCCGCAGTGACACAGCGGCTAGCGGGGCTTCCGGGGAGGCGGGCGGCTGAATTGTCCTCGACGGCGGCTCCGCGACGTACAGTGGACGCATGGTGAAGGCTGTCGAACTCCAAGCCGGCGGGCGCGCCGTTTCCATCACCAACCCCGACAAGGTGTACTTCCCCGAGCGTGGATTCACAAAGCTCGACGTCGCACGCTACTTCCTCGAGGTGGGTGAGGCGGCGCTACGAGGCGTGTACCGGCGCCCGATGGTGCTGAAGCGATTCGTGAACGGCGCGGCCGAAGAGCCGTTCTTCCAGAAGCGGGCGCCCGCGAACCGCCCGGAGTGGATCTCGACCGCCCGCATCACCTTCCCGAGCGGACGCCACGCGGACCTCGCGGTGTGCGACGAGGTGGCCGACCTGCTGTGGGTGGCCAACCTCGGCTGCCTCGACCTGAACCCGTGGCCCGTACGCAGCGATGACGTGGACCACCCCGACGAGCTCCGCGTCGACCTCGACCCGACCCCCGAGGCAAGCTGGGCCGATGTGCGCGAGGTTGCGCTCGTGGTGGGTGAGGTGCTGGATGACCTCGGCTACCGTAGCTACCCGAAGACCTCGGGCTCCCGCGGCATCCACGTGAACGTGCGCATAGAGGCGAAGTGGGAGTTCAGCGACGTGCGGCGATGCGCACTCGCGCTGGCACGCGAGGTGGAGCGGCGCGCCCCTGACCTCGCGACCACCGCGTGGTGGAAAGAAGAGCGGCACGGCGTCTTCATCGACTACAACCAGAACGCGCGCGACCGCACCGTCGCCTCGGCCTACTCGATCCGCCCGATGCCGGACGCGCGAGTGTCAACGCCGCTGGAGTGGTCGGAGGTCGCGGACGTCGACGCGGCGGCGTTCACTATCGAGACGGTGCCGGCGCGCCTGCGGGAGCGTGGCGACCCGCACGCGACGATCGACGGCCTGCACTTCTCGCTAGAGCCGCTGCTCGAGGTCGTCGAGCGTCACGAGCGCGAGGGTCTGGGCGACGCGGCATGGCCGCCGCAGTTCCCGAAGATGCCGGGCGAACCCAAGCGGGTGCAGCCCTCGCGAGCGCGTGCCGATGAGGAGGATGGCGCGCCGCCGAAGAAGACCGGACGACGGCAACCCGTGCATCCGCTCATCACGGTGGCGAACGCGCAGCACAAGGAGGAGGCGCTCTCGGGGCTCGAGCGGTGGAAGTCCCGGCACCCCAAGGCGGCCGCGCATCTCACCGACGGAGATGTCCTCGTCGACTCGATGCGCGGCATGTCCTCCACGTGGACGCGCATCCGGCTGAACCTTCGTCACGTGCCGCCGGCGCAGCGTCCCGCCGAGGAGCCCCCCGACCCCGACTACGACCCGTGGCAGGGGCTCGACCCGTCGCTGCGCGGGCGCCAGACGAAGCGCATCAACCCGTCGGACGGCCGCAGCTAGTTCCCGCGTGATTGGCCTTCTGCTGTCGCTGGCATCCGCGGTCGGGCGCCGCACGCGCGCAGCGTGGACAACACTCGTCTTCCTGTTCGAGGTCTTCCCGATGCTCCCCTCACGACCGTTCGACCTCGTGACGCCGCGCCCGGTCGTCGAGCGCATGCGCTACCGCACTTCGGCGGGCGAGGTTGAGGCGGACCTCTACCGCCCGTCGAGCGATCGGCCGCATCCGTCCGTGGTGGTCTGCCTCGGGGTGGTGCCGTTCGGCGTCGAACATCCACAGGTACCGCGCCTCGGACGCGCGCTCGCGCGTTCCGGGTTCGTGGCGCTCATGCACTGGTCACCGGCGATGCGCGACTTCCGCCTGGAGCCAATCGACGCGGACGACATCGTCTCAGCGTACGCGGCGCTGACCGAGCGGCATGACGTGGACCCTGCTCGCAGCGGGCTGCTCGGCACGTGCGTCGGCGGGGCGTTCGCGCTGGTCGCCGCCTCGCGGCCCGCGGTACGCCACCGTGTATCGTTCGTGCTGGCGTACGCCGCGTACGCATCGATGGCCACCCTGGCGAGGGACATTGCGAGCGGGTCCACGGACCGCGGGAACGGCCGGGAGACGTGGGAGGTGGACCAGCTCACGCGTCACGTCTTCGTATCGACCGTGACGGCCACGCTCGACCCTGACGAGGCGGCGCGGCTGCGGGCGACATTCGCGCAACGTGGGCCACAGGCTGCGCCGGAAGGCGCCACCGAGGATGCCCGGGCTGTGCTCCCGCTCCTGTGCGACCTCGACGCGTCGCAGGCTGAGGCAGCGTTACGTGATCTGCCGGAGCTCCTCCGGGCGCGCCTCGGGGCCATGTCGCCCCTCGCGCACCTCGACGGCCTGCGTGCGCCACTGGTCGTGCTCCTGCACGACCGCGACGACCCGGTGATCCCCGTCGGTGAGTCGAGGGCGCTGCACGACGCCCTCGATGGCCGCGACCGCTACACCGAGTTCACGGTGTTCAAGCACCTCGATCCCACGCGGGGCAAGCCGAAGCCGCTCGCGCTGGCGCGGGAGCTGTTCCGGTTCGCGCGGGCGGTCCAGCCGGTGTTTCGGCGGGCGGCGGGGTAGAGTCCCTAGAGCGCACCTCGGACATCGTCGAGGAGTTCGCGCAGTTCGACGGGGGCGGCGACATCAAGCTGTGAGTAGGTGCAATCCGCAGGGGGCTTGTCCGGGCGCCAGCGCTGGAACGTCGTGCCGTGGCGGAACCGGTCGCCCTGGAGGTGGTCGAACGAGACCTCACAGACAAGCTCGGGGCGCAAGCGGTTCCAGGCCACGTCCTTCCCGGACGACCAGCGGCTGGGCGATCCGGGCGTGCGCCCGCCGCCAAAACCGTCTGAGTCGTCCTCGGTACGGTAGGGCGCGAGCAGCGCCGTCAACTCGCGCTTCCTGGCCATCGTGAAGCTCGAGGTATGGCCGACGTGATGGAGCACGCCGGCGTCGTCGTACAGGCCGAGGAGCAGCGAGCCGACCGCCTCGCCCTCGTGCTTCGTCTGCCACCGGAAGCCGGCGACCACGCAGTCGGCGCTGCGCAGGTGCTTGATCTTGAGCATCGCGCGGACGCCGGGCTGGTAGCGGTCGGCGAGCCGCTTGGCGATCACGCCGTCGAAGCCGGCGCCCTCGAAGCGCTCGAACCAGTCCTGCGCGAGCACGCGGTCGTCGGTCGCGGGCGTCAGGATGAAGGGCGGTTCGGCGCCCTCCGTCGCCGCGAGGAGACGGCGGTGGCGCTCCTCGAACGGATGGTCCCGCAGGTCTTCGTCGCCCTCCGCGAGGAGGTCAAAGGCGACGAAGGTCGCCGGGATCTCGGCAGACAGCTTGCGGATGCGCGACTCCGCCGGGTGGATGCGCATCTGGAGGAGGCCGAAGTCGAGGCCGGACGCGCCCATCACCACCACCTCGCCGTCGAGGATGAGCGGGGCGGCGAGCGCCTCGCGGAGCCCATTGACCAGCTCCGGGAAGTACCGGCCCATCGGTTTCAGATCGCGGCTCTGGAGGTAGACCTCCTCCCCGTCGAAGTAGACGAGGGTGCGGAAGCCGTCCCACTTCGGCTCGTAGAGCCAGCCGCCGCCGTCGGGAATGGCGTCGGCGTTCTTTGCGAGCATCGGCTCGAGGGGCGGCTGGAAGGCCAGCGGGCTCACGAGGAGCCTCGTGACGGCGCGGGCGCGGACTCGTGGGAACTGGTCCAGGCGAGCACCCGCTCTGCCGGCCACGTCGTCACAATGTGCTCGGGTGGCACGCCCACCTCGACAGCGCGGTCGGCGCCGGCGATCTTCCACGCGAGCTGGCCGGGCGCGTGCGCGTCGCTGTCGAGGGAGAAGACGCATCCCGCCTCGAGGGCCTGAGTCATGAGCCGGCGCGGCGGGTCGAGGCGCTCCGGTAGCGAATTGATCTCGACTGCCTTCCCGAACCGCGCGCACGCCGCGAACACCTCAGCAGCGTCGAACGCGGACTCGGGGCGCTCGCGGCGGCCCGTGCGCATGCGGCCGGTGCAGTGCCCGAGCACGTCGAGGTGCGGGTTGGCGATCGCAGCGATCATGCGGGCGGTCATCGGCTGGTGCTCCATCCGTAAGAGACTGTGCACGCTGCCGACAACCACGTCGAGACGGCTGAGCAGTTCGTCCTCCTGGTCGAGCGCGCCGTCCACGAGGATGTCGCACTCGATGCCGGTCAGGATACGGAAGGGCGCGAGCTCCTCGTTCAGACGCGCGACGACATCGAGCTGTTCCCGCAAACGGTCGGGCGACAGGCCGCGGGCGACTCGCAGCGAGGGGGAGTGGTCGGTGAGCACGATGTACTCGTGGCCGAGGTCGATGGCGGCTTCGGCCATGTCGCGGATACTCGCGCCGCCGTCGGACCAGTTCGAGTGGACGTGGCAGTCGCCTCGGAGGGCCGTGAACAGCGCATCGCCGGGGCGCTTTGGTCTCTCGGCGTGCTCGCGCTCAAGGCGTTCGAGGTACGCGGGGACATTGCCGGCGAGTGCTTCGAGGACAACGCGTTCGGTGGAACCGCCAAGGCCCGGCAGCTGACGCAGCGTCCCCGCGTCGGCGCGGTCGCGCAGCTCCTCGGGAGTGAGGGCAGCGATGGCGTCGGCTGCGCGCCGGAAGGCGGACGCGCGGTAGGAGGACTCGCCCGCGTACTCGAGCAGGTAGGCGATGCGACGGAGGGCGGCGACAGGGCTGAGGGGCCTCGACGGGGTGGGCATGCGGCCATTGTCGCCGATGGCGCATCCCGCACGCGCCCGCCGGCAGGCGGCGTTTGCGAGCTGGATCGCGGCACGAGTTGTGGATATCTCGACGGTGCTCGCGGCACGTCCCTGGAGCGCTGCTCCCCTACGCTGAAGGCGTGCAACCACCGACGAGCATCGAATGGTATGCGCGCGACCTCGCGAGTATCGCGGGGGAGCTCGACACCGATGAGGCTGGCCTCAGCGAGGACGAGGCTGCGCGCCGGCTGGAGGCACACGGCCCGAACCGCATCGAGGAGGCGCCTCCTCCGCCCGCTCTTACCGTGCTGCTGCGGCAGTTCGCCAGTCCCGTCATCTTCATCCTCGGCATCGCTTGCGCTGTCACGCTGGCGCTTGGCGAGTACATCGATGCCGGGGTGATCGCGGCGGTGCTCGCCCTGAACGCGAGCATCGGGTTTCTACAGGAGCGCCAGGCAGAACGCTCGGTGCGGGCCTTAATGGTGTTGCTCTCACCTCACGCCCGAGTCTTGCGAGGCGGGCGCGAGTGGGAGGTCGACAGCGCGACGGTCGTGCCTGGCGACGTGGTGTTGCTCGAGTCAGGCGTGAAGGTCCCCGCGGACGTCCGGCTGTTCAGCGCCGTCGGGCTGAGCGTCGATGAGTCGCTGCTGACCGGCGAATCCGAGCCGGTGGCGAAGCACGCAGGGGACATCGAGGGACAGATCGTGGTGGCCGACCGGGCCAACATCGCCCACGCCGGCAGCATCGTGACGCGCGGTCGAGGGCGCGGCTGGGTGGTCTCGACCGGGATGGCCACCGAGCTCGGCAGGATCGCCGACGAGGTGCGGCGGAGCGCGGCGCCGCGGACGCCGCTGCAGGTCCGCCTGAACCGCCTCGCGCGCACGATCGCGCTGGCGGTGGCGGTCGCGGCGGCCACCTCGTTCGTGCTCGGCGTGGCGCTGGGGGAAAGCGCGAGCGAGATGTTCGTCGTCGCCGTTGCGCTCTCCGTCGCCGTCGTCCCGGAAGGGCTGCCGATCGCGTTCACGATCACGTTCGCGCGCGGCGTGCGCCAGATGGCGAGCCGTAACGCCATCGTGCGCCGGCTCGCCGCGGTCGAGACCCTCGGCAGCACTACCGTCATCGGCTCCGACAAGACGGGCACCCTGACCGAGAACCGCATGACCGTGCGCTCGATTTACGCCGGCGGCCAGTACTTCGAGGGCGACCGGCACGCCGGCCTCGACCACCCGGGCGGGATCGACCTCGCCGAGCACCGGCCGCTGTACCTCACGTTGCTGGCGGGAGCGCTGGCGAACGAGGCGGATGCGTTCCGCACGGAGTCGGGCATCGAATCCCAGGGCGACCCCACCGAGGTCGCCCTGCTCGCCTCGGCGATGGCGTGGAGCATCGAGCCGTCCGAGGCGCGCGAGCGATACGCCCCGGTGGACGAGCGCCCGTTCGAGCCGGAGCAGCGCTACTCGGCGACGCTGCGCCTGCACGACGAGACGCTGCTGCAGTTCGTGAAGGGTGCACCCGAGCGCGTAGTGGGAATGTGCGACCTCGTGGCGGTGGATGGCCACGTGGCCGAGCCGATTGACCGGGGCGCACTGGTCGCGGTCGCCGATGAGATGGCCGGACAGGGTCTGCGCGTGCTTGGCATGGCTTACCGCGAGCTGCCGGCGCGCGCCGAGTTCGACGAGGAGCCAGCCGGCCTGACGTTTCTGGGCTTCCAGGGGAGCCTCGACCCACCTCGGGAGGCGGTCGCCGACGCCATCGCCGCGTGCCATGCGGCGGGCATCCGCGTGGTCATGATCACGGGCGACCACGCGGTCACGGCGGGGGCGATCGCACGCGAGATCGGCATACCCGCGCGACGTGAGACGGTGCTGACGGGCGCCGCGCTCGCCGAGATGTCAGCCGACGAGTTGCTGCACAACCTCCGCTCGGCAAACGTCTTCGCCCGTGTGGCGCCGGAGCAGAAGCTGCTGATCGTCGAGCGCCTGCGCGCGGCGGGCGAGGTCGTAGCGGTCACCGGCGACGGCGTGAACGACGCACCAGCACTGCGCGCCGCGGACATCGGCGTGGCCATGGGCCGGGGTGGCACGGACGTGGCCCGCGAGGCTGCGGACATGGTCCTTGCTGACGACAACTTCACGAGCATCGAGGCGGCGGTCGAAGAGGGTCGGATCACGTTCGACAATATTCGCAAGGTCACGTTCTTCCTCGTGTCGACGGGGGCAGCGACGGCGGTCACGATCACGGCGGCGATCGCGCTCGGCTGGCCCGTCCCGCTGGTGGCTGCGCAACTGCTGTGGCTCAACCTGGTGACCAACGGGCTGCAGGACATCGCGCTGGCGTTCGAGCCCGGCGAGCCGGGTCTGATGCGGCGCCGTCCGCGGCCTCGAGCCGAAGGCATCCTGTCGCGTGTGCTGTGGGAGCGGGTGGGGATTACCGGCGTGGTTGCGGGCGTGGGCGCGCTGGTGCTGTTCCGCTACGAGCTCGACGCGTCGGGGTCGCTGGAGCGGGCCCAGACGGCGGCGCTGACGACGATGGTGCTCTTCCAGATGTTCCAGGTGGGCAACGCGCGGTCGGAGACGCTGTCGGTGCTCCGGAAGAGCCCGTTCTCGAACCCGTTCCTGTTCGCGGCGACGGCGGCAGCGCTCGGCGTGCACGTCCTGTCGCTCCATGTACCGCCAACGCAGTACGTGCTCCGCGTCGAGCCACTCGGGCTAGACGCGTGGGTGCGGGCCGGCCTCGTGGCGTCGACGCTGATCGTCGTCATGGAGGCGCACAAGTTGCTACGGGGGGGCCGTGCGGCGTACTGGCCATCGGGACGCCACGCCTCGTAGGCGGCGCCCCGTCCGGGCCGGAAAACCGGGCCGACTAGTTCGGGGCGAGCGAGGTGGGTGCCGGCTGGCCGAAGGGAATCGCCGCCAGCTCACGAGCCGCCTCGGAGACGCCGTTCTTGATGGCGTCCTCGATGACGCCGGCGACCACATCGATGTCCGACTCGTTGTTGTAGACGTCCAACGTCAGGCGGACGCAGTTCGTCTCGGCGGCGGCGCGGCAGACCAGAGTTGCGGTGGACGCCCTTCGTTGACGTCCCCGGTGGATGCGGTGATAGTTCGTTATCTGATATATCGTAACTCGATATAAGGAGCGCTCATGAGTAGAAGACCGGGGCGGCCATCGGAAGCCGGGTTTCAAGTCTTGATGACACTGAGCGAGGGCGAGCGCCATGGTTACGCGATCATGCGCGAGCTGGCAGTGGGCGGCGTACGGATGGGCCCCGGAACCCTGTACGGCGCTGTGAAGCGCCTCATTGAGCAGCATTGGATCGAGGAGGTCGCAACCGGTGACTCAGACCCGCGTCGACGGACGTACCGACTGACGGATTCCGGTCGCGCCGTGCTCCGCTCGGAAGCCGAGCGCCTTGCATTGATGGTGGACTACGCGACCCGCACAGGGGCGTTGCCGTCGAAGGACGGCGGCGTATCCGCGTGAGCCGTCTGCTAGTACCCGTCTATCGAGCACTGCTCAGGGCGCGCCCTCGCTCGTTTCGGGAGGAGTACGGCGAACCGATGGTCGAGGCGTTCGACGAACTTCGTCGCACGTCCATCCGATCGACGGACAAGCTCTCGGTCGGGAGGCTGGTTATGCGTGACTTCGCGGTAACGATGTTGGCAATTATAGACTTGACACACCTGCACGTCCGTTCTAGTATAGCAGCTAGAACGGGGGCCGACGATGGCCGACAAGCTTTCCTTCATGGCCGTACTGAACATGAGCACCGACGAGTGCTTGAAGTTCTTGGAGACTCAGCGCTGGCCTGACGGGATCGCGTGTCCTGACTGCGGGACGCTCGACCCGTACCGCATCGAGCGCAAGAAGCCGAGCAAGAACGGCGTGCGGTTCCTGTGGAAGTGCCGTGGTTGCAAGCGCCAGTTCACTGCCACGGTCGGCACGATCTTCGAGGGGTCGCACATCCCACTGAACAAGTGGTTCGCGGCGATATGGCTGATGACCGCCTCGAAGAAGGGCATCAGCGCCCACCAGATACACCGTCAGTTGGACGTGACCTACAAGAGCGCGTGGTTCCTCATGCACCGCATCCGGTCGGCCATGAAGGAAGGTGGCTCCCCTTTCCTCGCTGGCGTGGTTGAAGCGGACGAAACCTACGTCGGCGGTCGCTACGCGCGGTCGCCTCGGGCGAAGCGCATGGGCGCGATCCCTGGCCACCCCGGCGCGAAGTCCAACAAGGTCGCCGTGTTCGGCATGTTGGAGCGTGGCGGGCGCGTCCGCACCGAGGCCGTGCCGAACGTTGCGGGCAAGACGCTGGAAGGCGTCATGTTCCGGCACATGGACATAGGGCAGTCGCACCTCATCACGGACGAGTACAAGGCGTACGACCGGATACGGCAGCACGTCCCCCACGACGTGATCCGCCACGCCTCCGAGTACGTGCGCGGCGAGATTCACACGAACGGGATCGAGAACTACTGGTCAGTCTTGAAGCGTGGCCTGTACGGGACGTACCAGCACGTGGATCGCGGCTACCTCGGGCAGTACCTCGACGAGTTCAGCTTCCGGTTCAATCGTCGGAAGGTGTCGGACGGGGGGAGCGGTTCCTGAGTCTGGTTCAGGAGTCGGCTGCTCATCCTCGGGTTCGCTGGTACTTCCGCGACGGGCCTTCCCCTGAGGCTTGACGCGGGAGAGCCAGCGGATCGCCTCCTCGAAGCTGAGGGGGGCGAGGCTGACAGGCTTCTCGAGGTCCTCGCGGGTCATGCCTCCATGATAGCGCTGTCGCGATACGTTTCACCCGCTCAGGTACGTATCGCTACAAAGGGGTTGACGCACATGCGTTCGGTGTGTAATATAACACGTGGATGGTTCGTGTAGAACCAGCGTGGAGAGGGGCAAGCCTTCGGGTTTGCCCCTGTTCATTTCTAGTTCAGCAGCACACGTCCGTACTGCCCCATGATCTTGCTCTCAAGCGCGTCATTTAGTCGTTTCGAGAACGCACTTAGCTGAGCGTGCATCGGTCTGCCATTTCTTTCTACGATGTCCATTTTCTGCGGATAGGCGATGAGATCAGCCAACTGCAATCCAGCAACGTTGTGGTCTTTACGCCGAAAGTCGATCACCTCAGGATACGTCGCTCGCACCTCAGCTCCAGTCCGCCGCTCGTCACCAAGATTGCGGAAAAGTTCATAGTCATTCCTGAGCTGCGAGTCTTCTCGCTTTCCTCGTGCCTCTGCCATTACGCCAACTGACTGACCTTGACGATAGTACACCTGTAGTCCGCGAACGCGATTCAGTAACGCGCGCATAGAGTATTCGTACGGATTGAATGATGATGTTGAGTACGTTTCGAAGTGAGTCTTCTTGTCGATTACTACGGTATATACAAGGAAATCATGCGACTCGATAAACGAGATAAGGTCATCACACCAGCGCTGATTGTTACCCGGATCGCGCAGCCGCCAAAATGGCCCGCGATGGCGCACAATCTGTGATCGCACAAGCACTGGTGGCTTGTCGGCATCGTAAGTGAAGTGGGCGCGCTTGAGTTCCTCCAGCGCTGGCTGCAATTTCTCGTCGTAGCTTTGTCGTGGGACTAGTACGCCTGTCAGCCCGAGATAACGCTTCTCTAAATTGGTCAGATCACGATAAGTGTGATCGCCGGACTCGTCGAGATACAGTCGATACGGCGTTGCCATCGCCCACTCCCCCACCCGTACACGAGCTGGGAGATCCTACAACGGATTTACGAGCGACGCCACAACCGTTATGCTCCCGCCCGGAGTGGAGGGAGTGCCTCAATGACCAACGAAGACCCGATCCGCCGTTATCTCGACGCCAAGCGCGCGTTCGACGAGCAGACCGACAGGTGCCGCGCCCATCGGGACACGATCAAAGACATCAACAACCTGATGACCCGGTGGTGGGACATGAGGTTCTCTAACCTCGACATCGGGTTCCCGGCGGGAGCAGCTCAGCTAACCTTCGATGCGCACCGCTGGCCGGATCTTCGGCGGGTGGCTCAGGATCTAGCGGACTGGCATCAACTGCGCCACCAACTCAGCAACGCTTGGGCTCTTGTTCCTGAGGGTGATCGCGGGGGATTGCAAGCGCCGCCCCCGACCCCCCAGTGGTAAGTCGCGCCATCAGCCCACCGGAGTAGATTACGTTCTTGCCGCCGTCCGAGTCGGTGAGTACAAACTCCATGCGCTCTCCGGTAAGTTGCTGAGCAAGCACCCCAAGCCCGTCGATCAGCGCGAGCAACAATTCGCGTTCCGTGATTTCTGCCACCCTGTCACTTCCTATCACGCTAGACCACCTGTTCGGGTGTGTCAAAGGGATAATTGCCACGATGTTCCGCGAGTGGCTGGAGGTCATTGTGTCGACATTAGCCCGTCTCGGGCTCAAAGAGCGGATTACTGGGATCCTCGCGCTTACCGGTTCGCTGACGTGGTTCATCATCTTCCTCGGCCCCCAGTGGGGGTTCCTCGCGTGGGGCTACCGGCCGAACGCGATCATGCTCGGCTCAGCACTCGTCTCGAGCAGCCTCGTTGGTGAAGCGATCATTATGTGGAGCCGGTGGAGCGTCCTGAGGAGGATCGGCAGCGCCGCACTGTTGCTCGGCGTCCTTCTCGTCGGTGCACAGGCGCCGCTCGGCCCGCCGTTCGCGGGCGGCGTATCGTTCGATACGGCACAGGATGCGCCCGTCAGGGGACTGGGAGTCTACTGGCTACCGATCGCGGTGTCGCTCCTCGTTCTCGCCTGGGGCTTCGGACGGGCTCCGCGCCGAGCAGCATCACTTGTACCGGGTTTCGCCGCGCTGACGCTGGCGATCACGCTCTTGTTCCCGCCGCAGACGGGCTGGTTCGATCTCTGGGACTTCGTATTCCGCTATGCATACCTGTTGGGCGCATTGGTGATGGTCGGCTGGAGTGGTTACCAGCTTCTCGGGGGGCCGATACCAGAGGTAACGTGGCACGGGACAACAAGACTACGGGGGGTTACCTCGCCGCGTCCGTAGACGTACGTTTCGGCGAGTTCGAACGCGACGAAGCACAGACTGCGCCCTGTCGGACGGGCCGGCCTTCTTCGGAGGCGGGCTGCGGTCAACGTAGCCGCCTCGCTCAGCTCGGGGTCAGCGAGGTTGGCGCCGGCTGTCCGAAGGGAATCGCCGCGAGCTCGCGCGCCGCTTCGGAGACGCCGTTCTTGATGGCGTCCTCGATGACGCCGGCGACCACATCGATGTCCGACTCGTTGTTGTACACGTGGAGTGTCAGGCGGACGCAGTTCGTCTCGGCTACGGCGCGGCAGACGACCTTGCCCGCGAGCCAGAGCTGGGCTGAGACCTCGGACGGGGGGATGCCCTCGACGCGGAAGGCGAAGAGGCCGCTCCGCGTGGCGTCCGAGGTCGGGCTGGTGACGGTGACGCCGGGGATGCCGCCGATGCGGCGCTCGGCGGCGACGTTCAGCTCTCGGACGCGATCCCAGACGGCCTGTGGCCCCGACTCGATGTACTGCTCGACGGCGGCGATGCCGCCCGCGAGCAGCACGCCGGAGACGGTGGTCAACTCGAACTTCTCGATCGAGTTGCGTTCGGGCTCGAATCCGCCGGCGAAGTCGAACCGCTTCGCGCCGTGGAAGCTCATGGCGGCGGGCTCGATGTCGGCGATGCGGTCGCGGCGGATGTACAGCGCGCCGAGGCCGCCGGGGCCGCAGAGCCACTTGTGCATGGGGAAGGCGTGGGCGTCGACGCCGCTGGCGTGCATGTCGAGCGGCTCATGGCCAGCGGTCTGCGCGCCGTCGATGAGGACGAAGGCGTTCGGGTTCTGCTGGTGGGCGAGCGCCGCGATCTCCGCCTCGGGGAGGCGCTGGCCGGTCGAGTAGCTGACGCCGGAGATGAGCACGAGGCGCGTGCGGGCGTCGAGGGCGCGCCCGAACGCCTCGAGCATCGTGCCCGGGGAATCCTCGGCGGTCACCGGGACGATGTGGAGGTCCGCGCCACGGCGCTCGCGGAGGGCATAGACGGGGACGAGCCCGGAGGCGTGCTCCACGCCCGAGGTGACGACGCCGTCGCCCGCCTCGACGGACAGGCCGGCGGTGACCATGTTCATCCCGTGGGTGGTGTTGTCGGTGATGGCCATCTCGTCGGGGTCGGCGCCGAAGGCATGGGCCATCAGCTCGCGGTAGCGGGTGGCCATGGCGCGGCGGGCGTCGAGGACGGGGCGGCTCGTGGGGCCCTCTTTGACCTCGCGGTCGAGCCACTCATGCATGGCGGCGGCGACGGGCTCGGAGATAGGGCCCTGGAAGCCGGCGTTGAGGTAGACGCGGCCGGCGAGGGCGGGGGTGTGCTGGCGGAGCCAGGCCCAGCGGGCCGCGTGATCGGTGTTGGTCATCGGTGTCGCCCTTTCGCGTGAATCGGACGTGCCATCTTCGCACAGGCAATGGCGCGAATGGCTGCGGGCCGACGCCTACTCCTCCCGGTCGCCAATCCGCGTGAGCGGGCGGACGACGCCCTGCTCGCGGAGGGCGCGCATGGAGACGGTCTGGCCGGTGTAGTCGGCGGGCTGCGCGAGGAGCCAGAGGAGGGCGTCGGTGACGATGACCGGGTCCTCGAAGTCCGAGAGGTCCTCGCCGGGGAGGTTGAAGGCGAAGCCCTCGCTCCAGACGGCGGACTCCACGCGGAGCGAGTTCACGGCGACGCCGGTGCCGGCCAGCTCCTCGGCGAGGGCTTCGCTGACCGACTCCAGGGCCCGCTTCGAGGCGCCGTAGGAGACGCGGTCCTTTGAGCCTCGGATGGCGGCGCTCGAGGAGATGTTCACGATGCGGCCGGAGCCGGCATCGCGCATGCGCGGAGCAACGGCGCGCATGAAGTACCAGGGGCCGTTCACGTTGACGTCCATGACGACGTTGAAGACGCGGACGGGCATCTCGAGGGCGGAGCCGAAGGGGGCGACGCCGGCGTTGTTCACGAGGACATCGACGCGGCCGAAGCGGGCGTAGGCCTGGTCGACGGCGGCGTCCACTTCCTCCTCGCGGCGAACATTGGCGGCAACGGTCAGCACCTCGGCGCCGCGCTCGCGGCACTGGTCGGCGGTCTCATCGATGGTGCCGGGCATGGCGCTCGGCGAGTCGGCGGTGGAGCGGGCGGTGAGCACGAGGTCGTAGCCCGCCGAGGCGAGGTCGAGCGCGAGTTGCTTGCCGATGCCGCGGCTGGCCCCGGTGATGAGCCCGACCGGTCGTGCCATGTGCGTCCTCCTGACCTCGAGTGCTCGTGAGGCGGCAATCGTACGGGCGCCGGTAGCGAGGGGCGAGGGAGGCCCGCGAAGTCGGGAATCAGAGGCGACCGGGAACCCCACCCCCGCCCTCTCCCCGTACGGGGGAGGGGGCGGACGCGCGTGCGCGGGACAGAGAAGCAGTTCGGGGTGGTGGTGAACGTCCTCGGAGGGGCGCGGTATGCTCGGCCTCGATGAGCGGAACCAGCATTCCCGAGGAGATCGCGGCGGCGTTGCGGTCGCCGTTCGTGCCGGAGGTGTTCGCGCGGCTCGGCGACGCGGGGCGGTACTTCGAGGTGGTGTGGCCGCAGCTGCGGCCGTCGGTCGAGACAGCGGGGATCGTCGGGAGCGGGCTGTACATGGCGGACATGGCGCTTGACGCCGTCGAAGCGGTGTACGAGCCGGTGCTCGACCGCGCCTCGCTGCTGGCGAGCGGCCTCGGCGCGGACGCGATGCGTGAGGTCGAGGCGGTGCTCGACGTGTTCCACTGGGTGCAACCGCAGGAGCTGCTGATCTGCGCGGCGCTGGCGGAAGCGTGGGAGCACCCGCGCGTCGGGGGACAGGGGCGGCCGGACCCGCGAGCGACCTCCGAGCGGGAGGTCGCACACCTCGAGACGCGGGTGGAGCTGACGGCGCCGGACGCCGGAGTGCTGCCGGAGGTGGCGGAGGCGCTGCAAATCGAGGCGGCGCCGGAGCTGTACCGGGCGGTGGCGCGGTGGCCGCGCTACATCGAGCCGGTGTGGGACGAGCTGCAGCACATGGCGGCATACCCGGACTTCCGGCGCCGAGGGCGGGCGTTGTACTTCTACGCGCGGTCCTCGTCGCGGTTCCTCGCGCAGCCGATCGAGGCCAGCCGCGAGGCGATGGCGGCGCATGGGCTATCCGACGCGGAGCTGGGGCAGGTGAGCGCGACCCTCGATGCCGCGTTGCCGGCGCTGGCGACGATGATGATGCACTGCTGCGCGATGCGCGTCGGGCTCGGGATCACGGCGCGCGAGGTCGTGGCGACGCCCTGACGCTGCCCTGTGGCAGGCGGCGGCTCGGCCCTCGTTACAATCGAGGGCGTGACGACCAGCATGGCCGACCTGCGGAACGCGTGGGGGCCGGACGACCCGTTCGTCCTCGAAGCGCTGCGGGACGCGGACATCCGGCAGCTGCAGCTGATCTACGACTCCTCGAACTACGTCTTCCTGGCTACGCTGGCGCACGCGGAGCACGGCGAGGGGCTGGGCGTGTACAAGCCCCGGTCGGGGGAGCAGCCGCTGCACGACTTTCCATACGGCACGCTGCACGAGCGCGAGGTCGCGGCGTACGAGGCCTCGGAGGCGCTCGGGTGGCGGCTCGTGCCGCCGACCGTAGAGCGCGACGGGCCGCAGGGCCTCGGATCGATGCAGCTATTCATCGCGCACGACCCCCAGCAGCACTACTTCGAGCTGCGCAAGGACACCGCGCACCACGAGCAACTCGTTCGTCTCGCGGTGTTCGACCTCGTGGTGAACAACGCGGACCGCAAAGGCGGACACGTGCTCCTCGACGCGCTTGGGCACGTCTGGGGGATCGACAACGCGCTGTGCTTTCACCAGGTCGACAAGCTGCGGACGGTGATCTGGGACTTCGCCGGCGCCGAGCTGCCCGAGAGCATTTGCGCGGACCTCGAGCGGATGCGTGACTGCCTCGCGGCGCGCGACGCCTCGACGAAGGCGCTGCGCGACTGGATCGCCGACGGCGAAGTGGACGCGATCGTGCGGCGCTGCGAGGCGCTGCTGGGGCACCCGGTGCTCCCGGAGATGTACCCCTGGCGGTGCGTACCCTGGCCGTTGCTCTGACCTCAGGGGCGTGAACGCCCTCGTCAGCGGCCGGTAAGCAGCCGGGTGGCGAGGCGGATGCGCCACCACCAGCGGGGGCCGCGCTCGCCGATGCGGAACGGCGCGGTGGCATCCTCGGTGCCGATGAGCAGCGGCTGGCGCCAGTCGCGCAGGGTGGGCGCGCGTTCGTCCTTCACCTTCGCGGGGGCGACGAACCGGTCGAGGCGCGACCAGCCGTCCGGGTTGCGCGTCCAGGCGTCGCGGCCGGCCGCGCGCACGAGGACGATGCCCGCCGCGACATCCCAGATGGCGAGGCCCCAAAAGGCAGTCGCAGAGAAGATACCGGCCGCCACGAACGCGCACTCGATGGCCGCGGAGCCGGTCACTCGCGAGTCCCACTTCGGGTCGCGGCCAATACGGCCGCCTGGACCGGCGATGAGACGGCGGCGCACGCCCACGCTCGGGCGGCCGAGGGGGACCTCGCGACCCTCGAAGCGAAGCGGGCCGCCACTGCGGGCGTGATAGACGCCCGCGCGCAGCTCGTGGCTGGTCGAGCACCAGATGGCGCCGGCGATGGGGACGCCTCGATGGAGGACGCCGATGGAGGCGGCGAAGAGCGGGAAGCCGTTCACGAAGTTCGTGGTGCCGTCGACCGGGTCGATCACCCAGACGAAGTCGTGCGAGGGGTCGGGGTGCAACTCGACTTCCTCGCCGATGATGCCGTGCCCGGGAAAGCGCACCGCGAGGCGCTCGCGGACGAGGGCTTCCACGGCGTGGTCCACCTCGGAGACGGGGTTGGTGGGCTCGTGGTCGCCCCTCCTGCCCGCGGTCTTGTACTCGACCGTGATCTCGCGCCCGAGCGTCCCAGCGATCTCGGCGCCCGCGAGCTGAGCAAGCTCGACGGCCACCGCCTCGATCTCATCGAGGAGCGGGCCGGCCAGGGGCTCTGAAGATCCGTGCGTTGCTTCGGATGCCATCGAGGCCAGCATACCGCGTGACCGGGGTCGATCCGTTCCGTAGCCTGTCTGTATGGCTGACGAGGAGTGGGTGGAGTCCACGGAGGGCGACCTCGACCCGGACCTGACGGAGGAGGCCGGGTACGCAGGCTGGGATCCCCCGGACCGGAGCGGGTGGGTGCTGGCGCAGCGGCTCGTGATGGCGCTGGTGCTCGTGAGCATCGTGGGAGGTGCGCTGCTCGTGCTCACGCGGTAGCGCGGGAGGCTACAGACGTACGGTACGGGCCGTGTAGGCGGTCAGCGCTGCCAGCACGGCGAACGAGAGGCCGGCGGTCACAGCGCCCGCACGCTCATCGGCCGCGGCGATCACGAGGCCTGCGGCGACCGGGCCGACCACGCTGCCGAGGCCCTCGGCGAACAGGATCCGACCGAGGATGCGGCCGGGCGCTACGGTCTGCGCGGAAAGATCGATACGGCTCGCGTTCAAGAGCGGCATCGAGCCGCCGAGGGTCACGCCGACGGCCACCATCGCGACGGCGAACGGGGCCCAGCCGGAGACGAACGCGGCGAGCGCCAGGCCGGTGGCGCCGAGTGCGTACAGCGGCGCCATCTCCCGCATTCGGCGCCCCTCTCGGGAGCGCCGTCCTAGGACGAGCATCGCCAGTCCCCCGGCCGCAGCGGCGGGTGTGAGGACCACGCCCAGCTGCAGTAGGCTCAGGTCGAGGCGACCAAGGGCGAGCGGGCTGAGGGCCGCGATCGTGGCGTTCACGCACAGGAAGTGGCCGAACGCGATGGCGATTGCCATTGCCTCGGGACGCGCGGGACGCCAGCCACCGGCCAGGCGCGGCTCCTCGACGGCTTCGCGCGCTGTCGCATCGCTCCGCGGGAACGCGGGCAGGAGCAGCGCCGCGGAGGCTGCTCCGAGGCCGAGGCCGAGTGTGAAGACCAGCTCAGGGGTGGTCTCCGCCAGCACGGCCGCGACGCCGAAGCCAAAGCCGATGGAGACGACAGATACGATGCCGAGACTGGCGGTGGCGGCACCGCGTTCGTCGGCGGCGAGGTTCGCGCTCAGGGCCTCGAACACAAGCAGCCAGAGCAGCGTGGTGCCGGCGGCGAGGACGCCGGTGCCGACCACGAACGCCTCGGGCGTGCGTTCCGCGAGCATCACGCCCACGCCGAGCACCTGCAGCCCGCCGGCCAGCGTGAGGCTGAAGGAGGGACGGGTGTGGTCGGTAAGCCAGCCTCCAGCGGGCGCCGTGAGGAGCTTCACGAAGCCGTACGTGGCCAGCGAGAACGCGGGGTAGGAAGGCGGCGCGTCGAGGGTCTTCACCAGATAGCTATTGCCGTAGGCGGCAACGATCACGGTGGTAAACACGTCGAGGACGAAGACAGCGGCGAGCGTGAAGCGAATAGGGCGGCTCGCGCCCGCGACGGCGCTCCAGGCGTGCTGTGGACTGCGGACGAGCAAGAGGAGCCTCTTCGCGGGGCTGGCGCGTTGGAGCATCCACGATACTGGCGAGGCGCGGCTACGGACTCTCGCCGTGGCCGCCCCACGACTTGCGCGATCAGCGCGGGGGCGGCATCGTCGAGCGGTGGCGGCGCGTAGTCCTCGAGTATGGGAGGACTGAGACGCGTCGGGCCACGCCACGAATGCCCTCAGTCAGGCAACACGTAAGGAGAGTACGTAGATGGCCGACGGACTGCTGCTGCTGCACGCCTTCCCCCTGGACTCCTCGATGTGGGAGCCGCAAGTGTCGGCGTTCAAGGACCGCCTGCCGGTGGCTGCGCCCGACTTTCCCGGGTTCGGCTCTGGCGGCGACGCGCCCGAGGTGATGTCCATGGACTCGGCTGCGGAGGCAGGGTTGCGGGCGATGGACGCGGCCGGCATCGACAAGGCCGTGGTGTGCGGGCTGTCGATGGGCGGCTACGCGGCTCTGGCGTTCTGGCGAAACCATCGCGACCGCGTAGCGGGCCTCGTGCTGGCGAACACCCGTTCCGGGGCTGACGACGACGCCGGGAAAGAGCGCCGCAAGGGGCTGGCCGACCGGCTGAGGGCCGAGGGGTCGCAGTTCCTCGTGGACGGGCCGCCGCCGCTGTTGTCGGCCGAAGCCTCCGAGGAGCTGTGGGGACGAGTCAAGGGGATCATCGCGAAGCAGACGGCGGCGGGCATCGCGGGCGGTTCGCTGGGGATGGGCGCGCGCCCGGACTACACGGACGACCTTGCGGGAATCGACGTGCCGGTGCTGGTGATCACCTCGACCGGTGACACGCTGATCCCGGCGGAGGCAACGAAGCCGATGGCCTCGCAGGTCCCGAACGCGCAGCTCGAAGTCATCGAGGGGGCGGGGCACCTGTCGAACCTCGAGGCGACGGGGGAGTTCAACCGGCTGCTTGAGGCGCACCTCGCGAAGTGCGGGGTGCTCGGGGGATAGCGACTCGCGGCTAGAGCCGCGACCCGGAGATGGCGAGGGGCGGCAGCTGTCCGCCCCTCGTCGCGTTCAAGCGGCTAGCAGCACCCGTCGCCGCAGGGGCAGTTGCATCCGGCGTCGCAGTCACAGGCAAAGCGAGCAGTCATCGTGGTCCTCCTTCTCGTCGAAGAGCGTGATTGCGCAGTCCGCGGCTGCCTTCCCGGGGTGGCAGGCGCAGTTGCCGAGGTGGGCCTCGAGCGCCTCGAGGGTGGTCTCCAGCTCCCGCAACTCGGCGATGCGCGCGGCGACGGCCGCCCGTTGCCCGGCGATGCGTGAACCGAGCTCACCGGCGAAGGTGGCGCAGTCGAGGGTGGAGACATCGCGGATGAGGTCTTTCACCTCGCGCAGGCTGAGTCCGAGATGGCGGGCCTGCTTCGCGAGCAGCAGCCGACGGATGTCGGCGTCGGAGAAGAGCCGATAGCCGCCTTCCGTCCGCGTCGCCGGCGATACGATCCCTTCGGCCTCGTAGTAACGGATGGCGGAGACGGCCAGGCCGGTCTGCCGCGCCACCTCGCCGATCGTAGTCGCATGAACCATGTCGTTGCCTCCGAAGTGAACCGTAGAGCCTCAAGTTGCTCGAGGGTCAAGCGCCGCAATCAGCATGTCACGTGCGCCTCGTCGCCTAGGGCGGACGAGCTTTACAGGCTCCCGGGTGCCGCCTACGCTGCGCGCGTCCGTCGAACGTGGAGGAGGTACGCCATGGACCCCGTCAGCCTCGCCGGAAGCGTGGTCGCTCTGATTGCCCCTCGCCTGGCGAAGGCGGGCATCGATGTGGCACGAGACGCCGGCGTGTCCGCCCTCGACAAGGTGGACGACCTCGTGGGTGCCGTGCGCGACAAGCTGGCCGGTGACGAGAAGCGCACCGAGGCGCTGGACCAGCTCGAAACCGCAGAAGCCGGCGAGGCGGAACGGGAGCGGGTGAAGAACATCCTGGTGGGCGAGATCGCGACGGACGAGGAGTTCGCGCGAGTCCTCGAACGGCTCGTCGAGGAGAGCGGCGCTGCGCAAGGCGGGTTCAACGTGCGGGTGGGCGGTGCGAATACGGGCAACATCACGAACATCGGACCGGGCAGCCACGTGGGGAACATCACCGCGGGCGGCAGTGCGCCGCCGGCCCCGTAGTCCGATGTCTACGGACGGCCCCACGGACGGCGGGATGGACGTCGGGATCGGGGGCGACAACAGCGGAAACGTCGTGAGCGTGGGCGCGGGGGGCGCCGCCGGCGACATCGCGGGGACGATCGTTCACGGCGACGTGGTGGTGATTCAGATGCCGGCGCCCCTCGGGACGCTGCTGCAGCAGGCGCCGACGAACGCGCCGCCGGCCGTACCGGGGTCGGGCCTCGAAACGCCACCCGTCGACCGGGAGCAGGCGGAGATCGTGAGGCAGGCCCTCGCGGGAGTGCGCGCGGCAGAGGCGAGCGGGCGTCCCGTGGAGGCTGTGCAAGCCGGCGATATCCGCGTCTCGAAGGTCGAACTGCTCCTCAAGCGCGGGGTCGTCCTCAAGGCGGAGGCGGCCCAGATGATGGCGGAGAACGCGACGAGGAAGCAGCCCGAGCTGCAGGCGCTGCAGATGCGCTTCCAGTCCTCGCCTGCGTTCGATACGGGCGCGATGGCAGCGCTCCAGGCCGAGCAGGAAGCGATCGTCTGGCGCGACTTCGACCGGCAGGCGTTCACGGCGAAGCTCGCCGAGGCACGCGCCCTGTTCGAGGAGGCGCTCTCCATCGAAGACACGAACACCGAGGCGCTGCTGCAGCTGGCTGAACTGCTGATGGCGCTCACGCCGGACGACGTCAGCGACGAGGAGCGGGTGCTGACGAAAGCGCATGCGCTCCTCGGTCACGCGGCCACCGACGACGACCGGTTCAAACAGGCGCAGGCGCTGATGCTCTCCGTGCAATCGCTGGTACTGAAGCACCAGCGAACGCCGCCCGGCCCCGAGCTCGCCGGCGCGGTCGAGACCTGCCTCGCAACGTTGACCGAGGCGCGCGACCAGTTCAGACGGTTGAACCGGACGCTGTGGGCGACGATGGCCGACCAGATGCTGCAGCAGTTGCAGGCTGCCTCGGCGGTGGCGTGGGGTAGTCCCGCCGCGGCGTCGCCGGCTCAGCCGCCGCGGGCCTTCGGGGGGCAGGCCGGGGCGTGGGGAGTGCCGACGGCCCAAGCAGGCCAGGGCGCCACCCATGCGTTCCAGCCGCCCGGCCAGTGGTCTGTGAACGTCTCAGTTGGCGGCATGCCGACGGAGAGCGCATACGTCGCGATGGGGTACGACCAGAGTATGCAGGCGGTCGTGTCGCCCTCGGGGGTCACGATCCAGGGGCGCTGGGACTTCATTCCGGCCACCGGCACGCTGATGCTGCAGGGCGTTGCGAACGGAGTGATCCCGTACGCGTTGCAGTTGCAGATCCTGCAGGCCGGCCCGGCCGGGGCGATCGCCACCGACGGCCGCGGCTCGATGTACCAGTTTGTGCGGACGGGCTGAGCGAAGGCTCCCAGTAGAGGCCTTCGGCGACGCGCAGGAGTTCGGTCTCATCGATCCCCTGCCCCGTGAGGACTGTGACTCCCCAGTCTTCTGCGACTATGAGCATGGACCGGCCATCGCCGACGCCACCCGGCACGAGCGCGGCCGGACGCCCCGCGACGGTAATGGGGCGCGAGCGGTCTAACGGTAGCGAGGTCGGAACGCTCAGCGTCCCAACAGACCGACCGATGGTCACTGTTGCTACGACCCCACCGGACGAGTCTCGGACTTCGTAGAGTGCGCCGGCAGCGTTGTTCACGCTGTGACACTCCGTCGCGTGTTGCGCTACCAGCACCGAACCGGCAGGGAGGTACCACGCCGTGATCTCCAGTGGCGTCCCGACCAACCAGCGCGGATCAGCGTCGACAGGCTCTCCTGCACGACACTCGATGCTTCCGGGTGCCCCGGGGCCGATGCGAATGCCGTTGACGATGCGAACCTGAGGCTGAGCGGCGACGGTCGCAGTCCCGCTCGCGTGAGGCGAACTGGAGCAACCTGCGGCGAGCACGACGGCGAGCGAGCAGGCTGCCATAAACGCGCACTGCCCGACGCCGCTGGGGAGGGTGAGGCGCATCGGCGGTCTCCACGATGACGACCAGCTCGCAGTAGGATAGCCGCCGCGAGGATTAGCACTCTCTTCGGTAGACTGCTAATATCTGTGTATGCGAGGGCATCCTCGTGAGAAGGTACTGACATCACCGAAGATGGGAGGCTGTCAGCAATGGTGACCTCGATCGTTCGCGACGTCCGCGAACCTGCTTCGACCGCCCGGGCAACCATCACGACCATCCCCTGGCCGGCCTCGTTGCTCGCGGGGCGTTTCCACGCGCTCCTTGCGCTGTCCGACGAGCGGCTCGTCGAGGCCCTGACGAGACACATCCAAGCGGAGCACGAGCTGTCCGATTCTGCGCGGCATGAAGCGGTGCTGGCCCGCTTGCAGGCGTGGCTGGAGCTGGATGCGGAGGACCGGCTAGTGCTCGCGCGGGCGTGGGAACGAGCACTCGACGGGTTCCCGGCCGAGTACCGGGCGCGGTGTCGCGAGGCAGAACGGGCGGTGCTGATGAACGGCCTGACCTTCGGCGACTTCCGGGCGCTTGCACGCGCGCTGCCCTGGCTGCGGCGGCGCGACTACCTCGATGCCTTCGCTGATGAGCCCGCGCCAGCCGAGGCGGCAGTGTAGCCCCTGGGAGGCCTAAAGATGGTGCACGAATCGGTCCGGATCCTCGAAGACCGCGCGCTGCGCAACCCGATTGTCATCGCGGGGTTCGCCAGTCAGAGCGGGACCACGGCCGCGGCGGTGATCGACCATATCGTGGAGCGGTGGGGCGGAACCGCGTTCGCCGAGGTCGATGCAGAGGAGTACTTCGACTTCACGGTGCGGCGTCCCTTCGTCCAGCTCGAGGGCGAGCACCGGGTCCTGCAGTGGCCGGTGAGTCGTCTGTACGTCGCTTCGCCAGAGGCGCTGGACCGGGACATCGTGCTGCTCTCCGGGGTCGAGCCGAGTCTGCGCTGGCGGTCATTCAGCGAGGCCGTCGCTTCACTCCTGGCCGAGATCGGCGCCACAACGTTCGTGACGGTGGCGGCGTACCCCGGCGCCGTGCCGCACACGCGGCCCTTGCCAGTGCGGCTCGACGGGGCGGACACGGAGTTCACGCGTCCCTTCGGCATCGAGCCAACCGCAAGCGCATACGAGGGGCCGGTGGGGATCACCTCGGTGATCTCACTGGCGCTGCAGGCGCGGGGGATCGAGACCGTGAGCCTGACGGCGCTGACGCCGTTCTACGCGGTGGCCGACCCGCATCCTCACGCAACGACGGCGCTGGTCGAGGCGCTCGACCGCGGGCTGGGCACATCGACGGCGCTTGGTGAGGTGCGGGATCGGGCCCTGCAGCTCGACGGGGATGTCGCGACCGCGATCGAGGAATCTCCGCAACTGCGGACGGTGGTGACGACACTCGAGGAACAGTACGACTGGATGCACGGGACGAAGACCGCGCTCCTCGGGGCGCCGGCGGAGGCCGCGCTCGTCCTGCCGTCGGGCGAGGAGGCAATCCTCGACGTGGAGCGGTTTCTCGAGGAGCAGCGCGGCGGTACAAGCGCAGCCGATGGGCCGCCCTTCGCGTGACCGATGGCACCGCCTGTTGCGCACACCGGGTACCGAACCGACGATCGGACGCATGAACGTCCGCTGTCTGACCTCGGTCGCCCGTGTACCGCTGCTCGCCTGCGCGCTGATCGCGGGAGTAGCGGTGGCGTGCGGTGGCGACGATGAAGAAACGGTCGCAACGGCCACAGCGCAGGCGGGGGGGACCAGCGTGTCGACGAGCGAAGGCAATGCACCTGGTGTCCCCGTCTTGACGGGTGCGGTGCAGCGGACGGCAAGCGGCCTCGGCTACATCGACGAGAAGGTGGGCGACGGCGCGAGCCCGAGGGCTGGGCAGCAGGTCACCGTCCACTACACGGGGTGGCTGACGAACGGGAAGAAGTTCGACTCCTCGCGAGACCGGGGGCAGCCGTTCGTGTTCCCCATCGGAGCGGGACGCGTGATCGCCGGGTGGGACGAGGGCGTCGCGACGATGAAAGTCGGCGGCAAACGGCGGTTGATCATCCCGGCGAACCTCGGGTACGGCGCCCGTGGGGCCGGGGCGGCGATCCCACCAAATTCGGTGCTGATCTTCGATGTCGAGCTGCTCGGGGCGCAGTAGGCGCCTCGACCGCTACCGCGCGTAGTCGAAGAAGCCCTTACCGGTCTTGCGCCCGAGGTGCCCCAGCGAGATGAGCCGCGTGACGACCGGCGGCGTCTTGTAGCGGCTCTCGCCCAGTTCCTCGAACAGCGTGTCAGCGATGTGCGCCACCGTGTCGAGGCCGATCAGGTCCGCCGTGGCGATGGGCCCCATGGCGTGGTTCGCGCCGGCGCGGAAGCCGTCGTCCACCTCCTGAGCGGTGGCGATGCCGTGGTCGACCAAGCGGATGGCATCGAGGATGAAGGGGATCAGCAGCCGGTTCACGATGAAGCCGGGGCGGTCCTTCGCGAAAACAATCACCCGGTCGATGGAATCGCAGAAGGCACGGGCCGTCTCGACGGTCGCCTCCGACGTGCTCGCAGTGGAGATGATCTCCGCGAGCGGCAGGACGGTGGGCGGGTTGAAGAAGTGAATGCCGAGGACCTGCGCGGGCCGCCCTGACGCCGCGGCGAGCGCAGACACTGACACTGATGACGTGTTCGTGGCCAGGATGGTGGAGGGCTGGCAGGTCGCACCCAGCCGGGCGAAGAGATCCCGCTTCGTCGGCAGGTCCTCGACGATGGCCTCGATAACGAGGTCGCAGTCGGCGACGCGTTCGAGGTCCGCGTGGGCCTGAAGCTGGCCGAGGATCTCGTCGCCGCGCTCCTTCGTCAGCCGCTCACGCTGGACCTCGCGTTCGATGCGAGACGCGATGCCGCCGACGGCGGCCTCCGCGCGCGACGCATCGACCTCAACGACGGTCACCTCGTAACCGTGGGACGCGCAGACCTGCGCGATGCCGGAGCCCATGATCCCGCCGCCGACGACGCCCACTCGCTTGATGTCCATCTCGATCCTCCCGACCCGCAGAGCAGCCCGTGGGGCCGCTCCCGAACGCGGCCCCACGATACGCGAAACGAGTCACGGGAGGCGACTCCGGGCGGGGACTGCGGGTCAGAGTGCGGGAGCCGGCTCGCGCAGTTCGTATCCAAGCGCTTGAGCCTGCTGCAGCGTGTCCGCCGCGTGGCGGAACCGCGACACACGCCCGCTGCCGTCGAAGTGCCAGATGTGCACTTCGTCTGTCTCGACGATCGTGCGGCCGGTCGATCGGACCAAGGCTTCGAGTGTTACCAGCGCGACCACGACGGCGTCGCCGACGAGCACATGGTTCACCTCGAACCGGCTGAACTCGAGCTGCTCGGCGAGGGTCTGGAAAAACCCGCCGACGTGCGCGGGGCCGCGGCCCGGCTGGAGCCACGGGATGACGGTGGACGCCCACCCGTACTCCCACTCCACATCCGCGGCCATGTACCCGAGAATCGTGGGCACGTCACCGGTCCCGAACGCCTCGTAGATGCGGTTGACGACGCTCAATTGCTGATCGGACATTCTCTCGACCTCCATTCCTGAGGCCACGATAGGTGGCGGCTAGGACCGCACGCATGCGCCGAGTGGCTCATCTTCCAGACGAGAACGCGAACCACGCGACCGGCGATGTCCGCATCGCTGAGCTGGTCGCATCGATGTCACTGGCGACCGACCTCGGGAACGGGCAGCCCCTGGAGACGGCGTTGCGGTGCACGTTGCTCGGCCTCCGCCTGGCCGAGGCGGCGGGGGTCTCGGCCGCCGACCGCGAAGCGGTGTTCTGGGGCGGGCTCCTGCGCTTCGTCGGCTGCGTGGGGACGTCGGTCGAAGAGTCGGCTTTCGGCGGCGACGACCTCGCGTTGCGCGCCGGGCTGCTGGCGGTCGACTTCGCCGATCCCCCGGCGGTCGCCGCACGCGTGCAGGCGAGCCTGCGCGCGGCGCTGGGGACCGCACATGCCGAGGCGGAGACACGCGGGTTCCTCGAGCACGGCCCTAGTATCGCGCCGGCCGTCTTCGCGTCCCACTGCGAGGTGGCTTCCCGGCTCGCCGCCCGCCTCGGGATGCCCCCGCATGTCATCGGGACAGTAAACGCGTTGCACGAACGGTGGGACGGGCGGGGCCTCGACGGACTTGCCGCCACGGATATCCCACTGGCGGCGCGAATCCTCAAGCTCGCAGAAGTGGGTACGGTGTATGGCCGCGTCCTGGCACGCGACGAATTGCGCGCGCTGATCGAGCGGCGCGCGGGGAGCGACCTCGACCCGGAGCTGGTGCGAGGCTTCGATCCCGACGGGCTCGATGCGCTGAGCGCCTTCGGCGACGAATCAGTGTGGGATCAGGTGCTCGCCTGCGAGCCGACGCCGCGGCGGCGGGTCGCCGAGGCGAAGGTGATCGAGCTCGCGCGTGTGCTTGCCGACTACTCCGATCTCAAGTCGCCATACACGCTGGGCCACGCCCGTGGTGTCGCAGCGCTCGCGCAGTCGGCAGCGGAGGCGATGGCGCTGCCCGCTGACGATATCCTGACCCTCGAGCTGGCCGCGCTCCTCCATGACCTCGGGCGGGCGAGTATCCCCAACGGGATCCTCGACAGTCCGCGCACGCTCAATCGCGTCGACCGCGAACGCGCGCAGCGGCATGCGTACGAAAGCGAACGCATCCTGAGCCTGATCCCCTCGTTGTCGGGTGTGGCGCGGCTCGCGGGGCAGGCGCATGAGCGCCTCGACGGCTCGGGATACCACCGCGGGCTCCAGGGTAGCGGACTGTCGACAGCAGCGAGGGTCCTGTCAGCCGCGAACGCCTACCGGGGCCTCATCGAAGGCCGCGCGTATCGACCGGCGCTCACGATGCCCGGCGCCTCGGAGCGCCTACGCAGCCTGGTGACCGCGGGAGTGCTCGATCGGGAGGCCGTCGAGGCCGTGCTGCACGCGGCGGGCGACCGCAGCGCGCGACGGATCCGCAGTCTTCCGGCGGGGCTGACGCCCCGCGAGGTGGAAGTGCTCCGTCTCCTCGCGCGCGGGCTCACGAACCCGCAAATCGGCGAAGCACTGACGATCTCGCCTCGAACGGCGCAGCAACACGTCCGGCACATCTACGCGAAGATCGGCGCGACCACCCGGGCGGGGGCGACACTGTTCGTCGCTGAGCATGACCTGCTCGGCATGCGCGCCGGGCTTCCAATCGTTCCCCATTAATCGCCCCTCGCACATCGTCGCCCTACGGCGAACGTGATGTGGTATCACATGCATGTTCACGCGGGTGTGGCGGGGGCAGCCGTCTCACCCGGTGCGGAAGGCGATTCCCCCGTGCGGAGGCTGACGTTTGTGCGCGCGATGGCCGCGACGCTCTTCGGCGCGGCGGCGCTGGTCGGCGGACCGCAAGGCGGCTCCGCGCAGACGGTCGACCTGCTGCCGGGCGTCATCGACGGCACCTTCGAGGGCGAGGGGGCGGGGTGGCTGGCGAGTTCAGCCGGGCAGGCATCCCTCGACGGCTCGGGGCCGGTGCACTCGGGCGGGTATGCCATGCGTGTCGAGGGGACGCGGCCTGGCGCCGCGGGGATCCGCACGCAGCCGTGGCTGCTGCCGACCGTCGGCGGCGTGGCGCACACAGCTCGGGTGTGGGTCTATGACGACGACCCGGGCACCTTGTCGATCGAGGTCGAACTCGCCTTCTTCGGAGCGGACGGCATCTCGAAGCGAAACGCGTTCATCGAGACGGTGGGAAGCGGGACGGCGGGCTGGCAGCTCGTGACGGTGACGCTGATCGGCGGGCCCGGCACGTCGTACGTCGGCATCGAGGTGCGGGCGGTGGTGACCGAGGCCGGGCCGCGCTTCTACGTCGACGATATCGCGCTCGAGCGGGACCCGCTGCCGCCGGCGACACCGACCGCGACCGCCGCGGCGACCCCAACCGTCACGCCGCATCCGCGCACCACGCCCGCTACCACATCCACGCCGGCGGCGACGGCCTCGCCAACGTCGACGGTGCCCGCCGCGCCCGTCCCGCCCGAGGTACCTCGGGTGTTCGACGTGCTGATGAACGGCGACTTCTCGTCCGGACTCTACGGCTGGAGCGACATCGGCGCGGATGTCGAGGTCGTCGGGGGCGCGGCGCGCATGAGCTCGGCGTCGACGTCAACGAAGTACCTGTACCAGACCGTGCGCGTGACACCCGGCGGCTGGTACGAGGGCGGAGCGCACCTCGCGCTCGGGGCGGGGGTAGACGCGGCGTGGGTGCGGATCGGGTGGTACGCCTCGGGCGACGGCAGCGGGAGCCAGCTCGCGACGGTGGACGCGCCCGCCCTGTCGAGCGGTGCGGGCGCGGTGCGGACGGGCGCAGTGCAGGCGCCCAACGAGGCACATACGGCGCAGGTGCGCGTGATGCTGCGCCCGCTGAGCGGGAGCGCTGCTGAGCTTGCGGTCGACGACGTGTGGTTCGGGCCCACCTCGTCGCCGCCCCCCACACCCGCCGCCACGGCGACGACTGCCACGCCCGCGGCCACAGGCCCGACGCCCGTGAGCGAAGCGGCGGCGGCCAGCGGAGGAGGCGCAGCGCCTGCCGGTGCCCCCGGTGAGGCGCCGGACGCGGTCCGCGAGGGAGGCGTGGTGACAGGTAGCGGCGCGAGTGGCTCCGCCGGGGGGGCCACGGGCGGGACATCGACGGCAAGCAGTGGAGCCGCCACGACCGCCTCCGGTACGGGATCGGCAAGCCGAGGAGCACCCACCGGGGCGGCGAGCGGCGCTGCCGGGCCGGAGCAGACGGGCGTCCCTCGCCTCGTAGCGCCGGCGGCGGAGATCCTGCTGCGCATCACCGAGCTGATGCCTGACCCGGTCGAGCCGGGGAACGACGCCGACTTCGAGTGGGTCGAGGTCAGCAACGTCGGGGGCGTGGCGGTCGACCTCGGAGGGATGTTGCTGCGCGACAACACGGGGGCGGTGGCCCTGCCCGAGGTGACGCTGCAACCCGGCGCCTCGCTGGTGCTCGCGGGGCCGCGGGCGGCGGTGCCACAGGCCTCGGCGTTCTGGCCAGCGGGCGGGCTGTCGAACGGGCTGGGGAACAGCGGTGACCGGCTGGCGCTGCTCGCGGCGGACGGGCGCGTCATCGATGCCCTGTCCTACGGCTCGGATGCGACGTATGACAGCCCGCCGTTGCCCGCGCCGGGCGCGGGGCGGTCACTCAAGCGGTATCTCGGTGACGACGGCTCGTTCGCGGGGTACGAGGTGTCGGATGAGCCCTCGCCCGGCCGCTTCGAGCCGCCGCCCGCGCGCGTCGATGCATCCGAGGCGTCCTCGGAGGGCGGCGCTGCGAGCGCCGGTGGCGGAGGCACGGACTCGACGTGGTACGTCCTGGGCGGCCTCGGGGCGGTCGCGCTGGCGGGCGCAGCGGGGCAGCGGCTGTGGGCGCTGCGGCGGGGAGACGGCGGTGCTGCGGCCGACGGCGTCTAACGGCCGGCCACCCAGGCGAAGGGCTGCCAGACGTGCGCGCCGATTTCGCGGCCGCGGAACGACAGCGCCGCCAGCGCGACGGCGAGGACCGCGCCGCCGAGGAGCAGGGCTGTGTGCCACCACACCACGCCGTCAGTGAGTACGCGGGCGGTGTCGGCGTAGTAGTACGGGCTGAGGTACTGGAGCCACTCGATGGGCTGGATCACGCGGGCGAAGGAAGCGACCAGGTAGGCGGCGACCGCAAGCACCGTGAGCGCGCCCGCGGCGAGCCCTCGCGAGGGGGCGAGGGCGCCGGCGAGGAAACCGAGCGCTCCGTAGAACCAGACGAGCGGCAGCATGGCGACGGTGGCGCCCCATACCTCGAGGAGCGTGAGGTCGCCGTGGAGGTCGACGAAGGGGACCGCGGTCGCCCACGCGGCGCAGATGAGGACGTCGATGGCGAGCGCCCCGAGGACGAACGCGCCGGCCTTCTCCAGCAGGACCCGGGTGCGCGAGACCGGCTGTGCGAGCACGGCGTCGAGGGAGCCATGGCCCTCGTCGCCCGCGAGCAGGCCGGTCGACGCAACGATGGCATAGATGACGAAGATGATCGGGGCGAACGACCACACCTCGGTGGCGAGAAAGTTCGAGGGCTGGCTCAGGTCGCCCGTGCCGCCGAAGAACTTCAGGTACTCCTCGGGGTAGTCGACCTGCTGCAGGGTGTCCTCGAAGCTCGGGAAGAGCCAGACCATCAGCGAGGCGTACGCGCCGAGGCCGACGCCGTACCAGACGACCTGCCAGCGCAACTCGACGAGGGCGCGACGGAGGACCGGCAGGCTCACGAGGCGGCTCGTCCCGTGGCGGCGGGTCGGGCGGGGGCGTCCTGCGCCCCGTCCTGTGCGTGGTAGTAGCGGATGAAGAGGTCCTCGAGCGTCGGCTCGCGGGAAATGAGGCGCTCCACGTGGTACCTCGCGAGCCACTTCACAAGGCCGTCCATCCCCTCGTCGTGGGATTCGAAGACGAGCCGCGCGCCGTCGTGCTCCAGCAGGCGGACGGTGGCGGGCAGCGTCGCCGTCGCGGCGTCCTCGAGCGGGCGGTCGAGGATGACCTCGACGCGCAGGGGGGCCAGGCGGCGCTGCTCGGCGAGATCGAAGGTGTCGACTACGCGGCCGTCGCGGAGGATGGTCGCGCGGGAGCAGACGGCCTCCACCTCGGCGAGGATGTGCGAGGAGAAGAAGACCGTGCGGCCCTCGGCGGCGACGTCGCGGAGGATGCCCTCGACCTCCTCCTGCACGAGCGGGTCGAGGCCGGTCGTGGGCTCGTCGAGGATGAGCAGCGGCGCGCGCGTGCTGAGCGCCTGCACGAGGCCGACCTTCTGGCGGTTGCCGCGCGAGAGGTCGCGCACGTGCCTCGTGGGGTCGAGCTGGAGGCGGCGCACGAGGCCGTCGACGTAGGGGCGGTCGAGGGGCTGGCGGCGCACGGCGGCAGCGTAGGCGAAGACCTCGGCGGCGGTCATGCCGTTCGGGTAGGTGGGGTCGCTGGGGAGGTAGCCGACGCTGCGGCGCGCCTCGACGGCGGCGCGCTGGCAGTCGACGCCGAAGACGGCGATGCGGCCCGCCGTGGGACGGATGAGGTCGAGGATGAGGCGGATGGCGGTGCTCTTGCCGGCGCCGTTGGGACCGAGGAAGCCGAAGATCTCGCCCCGCTCCACGCGCACGTCGATGCCGCGCAGCGCCTCGACGTCGCCGTAACGCTTCGTGAGGCCTTCGATGAGCAGCGCGGGCGTCGAGGCGTCCATCGTCCGAGGGTAGCAGGGCCCTCGGCGGTCAGGCAGGGGACGTTCGGCCCGCCGTGGAGGTGCCGGGCGGGCCTCGGTCGTCGCGGGGCTAGATGCCGATGGCCTGGCGGATCTTGTTGACCTGGTTCACGTGGTCGACCTCGTGGACGCGGAAGAAGACGTACCAGGCCTTGCAGTGGAGGTCGCCGAAGAACGCGTGCGCGGCCATGGGATCGAGGGGCGGGTCGACGGGCATCTTCGCGGGCAGCGCGACCATGTCGAGGGTGTTCGCGAGGAGCAGCGAGCGCAGCTCGCTGAGCGGACGGGGGTGCTCCGGGCGCGGGGGCTCCTCGTAGACGCCCGCCTGCGACTCCCCGAGCGCGAGGCGCTGGACGTGCCGCAGCGTGGACTGCGCGACGTTGACGGCGTGGTCCATCGCCTCGCGGATGGTCCACTCATCGACATCGACGCGCACGTCCGCCTGCTCGTCGGTGACGCCGTCGAGGGCCTGCAGCAGCTGCACCCGCGTCTCGAGGATGCGCGGCAGGATCTCGAACCAGCCGTACTTCTCCCCTTGCGCGAGCAGGTAGCCGCGGATGCGCTGCTGGTCCTCGGTGAGCTCGCGGGTGGTCATCGGTGCCTCCTTGTGTGCAGTGGGGAGTGTAGCGGGTTGGGGCGGGAGTCATCCTCCCGGCGGTCGACGTAGCTCTCGTAACACTCGATCTAGCGACTGTTGGATCCGACACTCCCAGACCGTAAACACGCGCCAGCCTGCGGACCGCAGCCGCCGGGCGACGCGACGGTCACGCGACCGGTTACGTGAGATCTTCGCCGTCCAGTACTCCCTGTTTGTGCTGGGCATGCGGGAACGCTTACACCCGTGCCAGTGCCAGAAGCATCCATGAACGAAGATGACGGCCCGTGTCTGATCCAGGACGATATCCGGAGAACCTTCGATCTCCGACACGTTTGCTCGAAAAGGTATTTGCTCCGCTGCCAAGCGTTGAGCGACCAGACGTTCAGGCCGCGTGTCGCTCGAATGAACATTGGCCATGATCTGGCTGCGAGTGGCCGGATCAACGGTATCGGTCACCCGCTGCTCAACCCTTTGGGAATCTCAATCTGCAGAGATGCATCCGGCTCTACCGCCGCAATGCGCTCGTTGTACCGCCGCAACAGGTCACTTATTGTGCTGGGGTAGATCGCTGAGTCAAATTCCGAGATTTCGTCAACATTCTGTCCGACAAACGACTCGATTGTCGTTACCGTCACGTAGTCGGACAAGTCGTTTGTCGCAACGAGCTGCTTCGCACCCTCCCGGGTGCCTTCAGTCACGATGACTACAACGCGTAAGCCGTCTCGTACATTAGAGCGACACTTCTCCATGAGAGGCTGTCCTGGTGCCACGGTGACATGCAGCGCAGACTGGCCGATCTGAAAATCCCCTGACCGGCCGGTCTGGGCGTCTGCAGTGCTGTAACTATGAATCGGAAACTGGTGTCCAGGAAACCGCAGAGAGAGCTTTGCCCCAACGAGATGCTGGGCCACGATACCTCGTCGATCTCCCGCAGCTTCGAGTATTCCCTGGATGTTCCGGTGTGCGGACCACGAGGAGTTGATATCGGGGGACAGTCGCTGACGCTGGTAATACGACTGGATCGGGTGCGCCACCAACCATTCTTGCCCAGCGTTGGCTATCCTCGAGCGCTCATCGGCCGTCAAGTCACCGCCCGGCTCCACCAGATCATTGAGGATACTGGCAAGATTCCGGGCAGACGAGGCGGTCCCTCTGCTGGTGCGTCCGGATTCGGTTCCCACGGGTCGAGCGGATGGAAGGAATCTACGAATAATCTCCAGCGCACGAGCGCCTGAGAGTCCCCTGACCTGAGAACCTCCTGGAGTCAGGTAGTCCGACTCCTCCAGCGGACACTTATTGCGGAAGTACTCCAGTACCATCAGGCCAGCGTTTGCCACACCGAGCGTCGAACGACCGCGATTCGCAAGGAACCACTTCTCCACCAACTCGCGGACTTCGCTGGGAGGTGTCAGGAGCTCATCACCCGGTTCACGGCGAAAGATGGCAGGCAGGACCGCAAGACCCATTCTACCGCCGGGACACATACCGCGTCGCCGAATCCGAAGAGAGCTTGATTTTCCGTCACGGTCGGCGGGATCCGGTAATCTGGCACACCCTGCAGACGTCCGTACTCACGGGAGGTCAGCCATCGGATTCGGAAGGTGCCCTTCCCTGCCTCAACTACTGCTTGTTTACTCGAACCGCCGCGCGCTGTGCGAAGGCATCCGGCAATCTCGTCAGCGCGGATTTCCCAAGTGGAACGCCCACTCCTCGTTCGCCTGTACGTTGTTGCCCAGGTTATCGTCGGGTTGGCGCGCATCTGCTCGAGACGCTCGGTGTTAAGGTCGCTGAGCGAGTCAGAAAAACGACGCATACGTTCGCCGTCCCACCAACGAGGATCCTCCGGGTCGAGGTGCTCGACAACGTCGGCGATCGACGTGGCACGCCATTCTGGTGCTCCATGCACTAGGGTAGCGACCGTTAAAGAGGGATACCGCGAGAGGAACTTCGCAACAGCCGCTGGTCGAATTGGGCTCGTGAATCCGTAGAGTGGACTTGCCGCAGGAGGGTGTAGTTGTGCGACGATGAACATGCGCCGACGGCTCTGGGGGACGAACCAAGCCGCGTCCACCAGAATAATGTCGCATGTATAACCCAGGCGATTGAGCCCGCTGATGGCAGATTCGAGATCAGCACCACCGTTGGAGGTCAGGAAGCCTGGCACATTCTCGATAACCACGGTCGCGGGTCTGGCGCTGCCCATCTCCTCGAGAATCCGGATGAACTCCCAGTAGAGACTCGACTGCTCTCCGTCGAACCCTCGACGCCAGCCGGCAAGTGATAAGTCGGTACAAGGGAACGAGGCTGTGGCAATATCGATCGAGGGGATCGTGTTTCCCGAGAGGGTTCGTACGTCCGCTAGAAGGAAGTCATCATCACCGAAGTTCTCGACGTACATATCCCGCTTGAACGGCTCGATATCGTTCGCGAAGACGACCTCAATCCCAGACCGCGCCAGGGCCACGCGTACGAGCCCGATCCCAGCAAAGAACTCGGCGGCACGCAGGGGCAGCCGGGACCCGGCCTCTGCACATACATCGACATGGGCCAGAACCGACATGTTCACGCCTACGACCGGGGAGCCACCTCCTTATTAGCACAGTCGTGCTAATTCGTCGAGTGCCTCCCCTCACATTGACCCGCCGTACCCCCCGGGAGTACCATGGTCGCAGGTCAGTTTGCGTACTAAGTACGCTATCTGGTGCGGCGCTTACCCCGGAGGAGGCGACCTGTGGTCATCGAGCTGGGCAGGCGGCCGGCGCCTTCGGCGGCGCAGCTGCAGTGTGAGACGGACACCGGCATCGCGACGATCCCCCTCGTCGAGGAGGTGTCGTTCGGGTCGTGGCAGCGGGGCATCCCGGCGGAGTACCAGGGGCTGGGCGCCGAGGAGCTGACGGCGCGCATCCGGGCGGCGCGGGAGGCCCTCGGCAGCCGCGTGGTGATCCTCGGGCATCACTACCAGCGCGAGGACATCATCCAGTTCGCGGATGAGCGGGGCGACTCGTTCATGCTCGCGCAGTACGCGGCGGAGCGGCCGGAGTCGGAGTACATCGTCTTCTGCGGCGTGCACTTCATGGCGGAGGCGGCGGAGATCCTCTGCCAGCCGCACCAGCAGGTGATCCTGCCGAACCTCGAGGCGGGCTGCTCGATGGCGGACATGGCCTCCGACCCGGACGTGCGGTCGGCGTGGCGGGAGCTCGAGGCGTTCTTCGGGACGACCGAGGACATCATCCCCGTGACCTACATGAACTCGGCGGCCTCGCTGAAGGCGTTCTGCGGCGAGCACGGGGGCGTGGTCTGCACCTCCTCGAACGCCGGCAAGGTCCTCGAATGGGCCTTCGAGCGCGGAAAGCGGGTGTTCTTCTTCCCCGACCAGCACCTGGGGCGGAACACGGGCCACGCGATGGGGATCCCGCTCGAGGAGATGGTGCTGTGGAACTGGCGGCAGCCGGCGGGGCGCCTCGGCGGGGCCGACCCTGCGGCCCTCGAGCGCTCGCGCATCATCCTGTGGCAGGGGCACTGCTCGGTGCACCAGCGGTTCTCGCTGACGCAGATCGAGGCGGCCCGCGCCCAGTATCCCGACGTGCAGATCGTGGTGCACCCGGAGTGCCGCTACGACGTGGTGCAGGCCGCCGACGCGAACGGATCGACGGCGTTCATCGCGAAGTACGTGGCGAATGCGCCGGCGGGGTCGGTGATCGGGGTGGGGACGGAGATCAACCTCGTATCGCGGCTGGCGAAGGAGCACCCGGACAAGACGGTGTTCTGCCTCGACCCGGTGGTGTGCCCGTGCAGCACGATGTACCGCGTGCATCCGGCGTACCTCGCGTGGGTGATGGAGTCGCTGGTGCGTGGCGAGGTGGTGAACCGCATCCAGATCCCGGAGGAGACGAAGCGGTACGCGCGCATCGCCCTCGAGCGGATGCTGGCGCTGAAGTAGCGCGGTTCGCGTCGGAGGTTGGTCGGCGTGGCTGACAAGATTACAGCATTTACAGGAACAACCTTGTTTGGACTTATCCTCCTCGGGCTGTTCGTTTGGTGGGTAATGAACGAAAAGGACAACGAGGCCGAGCGGCTAAGAGAGCAGAATAACCGGCTTGAATACCAGCACTGCCTGGACCTCAATCGAGAAATGCGGATGAACTTCGATTGTAGTCACTGGCTCGACGGAAGGTGATTGATCGCTCACCGCTCGTCTCCGGCGATCTGTGCAATCCTTCGTCGGAACGCTACGACAGAGGGAGCGCCTGTCAATGGAGCGGCTGACGAGCCTGCCCGCGGGGCACGTGTTCGTCTTCGGCAGCAACACCGAGGGGCGGCACGCCGGTGGTGCGGCGGCCGATGCGGTGCGGCACTTTGGGGCGGTGTGGGGGCAGGGCGTGGGATTGCAGGGGCAGTCGTACGCGATCCCGACGGTGGACTACACGCGCCGCGATGACCACCGTGTGCCGCTGGGCGCCATCGGACGGCATGTCCTTGAGTTCCTGCGCTTTGCCTCGGAGCATCCGGAGCTGACGTTCCACGTGACGCCGGTCGGGTGCGGGATCGCGGGGTACCGCGTCGAGGACATCGCGCCGTTGTTCCGGGCGGGCGAGGCGGAGCCTCGGAACGTCGTGTGGCCCGAGGAGTTCGTGACGTTCTGGCGTGAGCAGGAGGGCGGCGCATGACCTCGCAGTCCACGAGCCCGGACGGCACGCCCCCGGCGTTTCGATTCGAGACGCGGCTGCCGCTGCGGCATACGGACAGTTTCGGCGGGACGCCGTTCGTGCATGGCGGGGTGCTGCTCGCGCTGACGGAGATCGCGCTCGACGCCTACGACGTCGAGGCGGGAGTGCCGAGCCATCGCGACGTCCTCCGCTTCCAGACGCACACCGAGACGAGGTACCTGGCGCCGTTGCGCTGGGACGACGCGGCGATCGTGCGGCTGCGCGCCTCGGTGGCCGCACCTGGCCGCCTCACGTTCGACTGCGAGGTCGCGGCGGCCTCGGACGGCCGGCTCGTGGCGCGGATGACCCACCGCTACGCGTACGTGAACGCGCAGACGGGACGCGCGGAGACGCCGCCCGACTGGCCGGCGATCGTTGCGGCCATCGAGGCGTATGAGACCTCGGACCTGGGTCCTGGGGGTGGCGCGTGACCTCGGACTGGCCGCCATCGGGGACGAAGTTCGACCTCATCGTGGTGGGGTCGGGGATCGCGGGGCTGTACGCGGCGCTGCAGGCGCACGAGCGCGGGTCGAGCGTCCTCGTCGTGACGAAGGGGTCGATCGACGAGGCGAACACGCGCTACGCGCAGGGTGGCATCGCGGCGGCGGTGGGGCCGGGCGACTCAGCGGAGGCACACTGGCAGGACACGCTCGAGGCGGGAGCGGGGCTGGTCGACGAAGAGGCCGCGCGTGTACTGACCTCGGAGGCGGCCGACCGCATCGCGGACCTCGTGCGGTATGGCGTGCACTTCGACGCGACGGACGGCGAGGTGGCGCTGGGGCGGGAGGCCGCGCACTCGGCGGCGCGCATCCTGCACGCGCGGGGAGACGCGACGGGCCTCGAGATCGAGCTGTCGCTGGCCGGGCTCGCGCAGCGCGAGGGGATCACCGTCGTCGAGCACACGCTGGGCGACGAGCTGGTCGTCGACGGCGGACGGATCGCGGGCCTCGAGACGTTCGACTGGCGACGGGGGCGCTCGGCGCGCTTCGAGGCGCCTGCGGTCGTGCTCGCCACCGGCGGGGCGGGTCAGCTATACCGCTTCACAACCAACCCCCCGGTGGCGACCGGCGACGGCATCGCGCTCGCCTACCGCGGCGGCGCCGAGGTGATGGACCTCGAGTTCACGCAGTTCCACCCGACGGCGCTGCGGCTGCCGGGCGTACCGGTGTTCCTCATCTCGGAGGCCGTCCGAGGCGAGGGGGCGTTGCTGTACAACACGCACGGCGAGCGCTTCATGCCGAAGTACCACCTTCTGGCGGAGCTGGCGCCTCGTGACGTCGTGGCGCGCGCCGCGCAGCGCGAGATGGCGGCGACGGGGGCCGACCACGTGCTCCTCGACATCACCGACCGGTCGGACACGTGGCTGGCGACGCGCTTCCCGCAGATCTTCCGCACGTGCCTCGATGCGGGGCTGGACATGAGCCGCGACCGCATCCCGGTGTCGCCGGCGTCGCACTACACGATGGGCGGCGTGCGGACGAACACCTGGGGCGAAACGACCGTGCCGGGGCTGTACGCGGTGGGCGAGGTGGCCTGCACAGGGGTACACGGAGCGAACCGCCTCGCCAGCAACTCACTGCTCGAGACGATCGTGTTCGCGAAGCGTGCGGTGGAGCGCCTCTTCGGCGCGCCCGACGGCGCGCTGGACGCGACGCCCAACGCGTCCTCGCTGCCGCCGAGCAGCAACGGCGTCACTCCGCCGGCCATCGACGACCTGCAGAGACTGATGTGGTCGCACGTGGGGATCGAGCGGGACGGCGCGGGCCTCGTGGAGGCCGCGGGCCGCCTCGCGAGATGGGAAGCGGTGCTCCCCCGACCCGACGACCGCGCAGGCCACGAGCTACGTTCGCTGCTGACGTGCGCGCGCCTCGCGGCGACGGCGGCGCTGATGCGCGAGGAATCACGAGGCGCGCACTATCGCAGCGACTTCCCGGAGCCACGCGAGGAGTGGCGACGGCACATCGTGTTCCGCGCGGGGGAGTAGCCGGCCAGCGGCCGAACGCGGCCCCCGGCCGCACTCAGCGAGACCTGGCCGGCCTGTCCATCGGACGCCCTCCACGGCTGGACGCGGACTGCGCGTTCGAAGCGCGGTTTCCGCCGAAGTTGCGACGGCGACCGCGACGAGAATCGCCACCACCCGGGCGCTGCGCGGGCGCTCGTGAAGCGCTTCGCGGACGCTCCTCATCAACGGCCGGGGCCGCGGGCGGATCCCACGAGGCCAGGTCGAGCAGACGGTGGTCGTCCGCGGTCATCGGGACGATGGCGAGCCCGATGCCGGCCTCGCGCTGCAGCTTCGCGACGTCGCGCTGCTGCTCCGGGAGCACGAGGGTGACGACGAGTCCCTCCTCACCGGCCCGCGCCGTGCGGCCGGAGCGGTGCAGGTACGTCTTGGCGTCCTCGGGCGGGTCGTAGTGGACGACGACATCGACGCCGTCGACGTGGAGACCGCGGGCGGCGACGTTCGTGGCGACGAGGACGGGGGTCGTGCCATCCGAGAACGCGGCGAGAGTGCGCTCGCGGCGGCTCTGCGCGAGGCGGCCATGGATGGCGGCAGCGCGCAAGCCCTCGCGCTCCAGGTGGCGCACGAGGCGGTCCGCCCCGTGGGTGGTGCGGACGAACACGAGGACTCGGCGCGCTCCGGCACAGATGCGCGCGGTGGTGGCGACCTTCTCCTCCGACGTCGTGCCGATGAAGCGCTGCGCGAGGGTGTCGACGCTCACCGTCTCGGACGCGACTTCGTGGAAGGCGGGCTCGTGCTGGTACTTGCGAACGAGCTCGCCAACGGCGCCGTCCAGCGTGGCGGAGAACAGCAGCGTCTGGGGCTTCACCTCGATGCGGCGCAGGATGCGCTCGACCTGCGGGAGGAATCCCATGTCGGCCATCTGGTCGGCCTCATCGAGGACGACGAAGCGGATGTCATCGAGGATCACCTCGTCGCGCTCGAGGAGGTCGTTGAGGCGGCCTGGCGTCGCGATCACAATGTCGACGCCCGCGTGCAGCGCCTGGATCTGGCGGAGCATGGACACGCCGCCGTAGACGGCGGTTAGCCACAGCCCGCGTGCCGCGGCCAACGGCGCGAGGGCGTCGGCGATCTGGTTCGCCAGCTCGCGCGTCGGGACGAGCACCAGGGAGCGAGGGCGGCGACGCGCGCTGCCACGCTCGGTACGCTCGATCAGCGGGAGGCCGAATGCCAGGGTCTTGCCGGAGCCGGTCTTGGCCTTGCCACAGACGTCACGGCCATCGAGGGCATCGGGGATCGTGAGTTCCTGGACCGGAAAGGGCTGCGTGATCCCGCTGGCCCCGAGCACCTCGACGAGGTCGGATCGGATGCCCAGCGAGGGGAACGTGGCGCCGGCGACCACAGAGGAAGACTGGACGGCACCCTCGGGAGAGGCTACGGACTCCGCAGGCGGAGCAGGAGGGGCGCTGTCTTCGCGTGCAGAGGTACGCGCGAACGCTCGCGTCAGAATCGACAAACAAGGACTCCATCTCGTGCGGCTGCGGTCTGGGAGCGGTCCCGGCGCGCGGCGTATGCCAGCGGTACGTGCGGGCGGGGCCCAACAGCCGTGGGCCGTCGCTGCTCATGCGTCTCAGTCACCGCACCTCGCCCGACCGGGGCGAGGCGCTCTTCCGAGCTCACATGGGCGACGTACGCGCAGCGGGTGAGAGAAGAGTCGTAGCTGAGGATCGCCGCGGCCTGTGGCGGCGGATTTCTCTTACCGTACCACGTGTCACGGTTCCGCGCCGCCTTGCCACTGGTGGGGCCACGATCTCGCTGTGCACGCATAGCGCAAGGGACTCCCGTCCCGGAGTCCGAACGAGACTATCAACAATGTCCGATAGTTGTTGGATAAGTCGCCCGTCCGAACGCCCGCTGCTCGCGGTCGTGCCCTCGGGTAGTATCGACGCGACAGGAGGCCACATGCTCGACGAGGTGCTCCCCCCCGACGGACGCGAGGTCACGCGCGTCATCCGTCACGCGCTTGCCGAAGACCGGGCGTACCACGATCTGACGACGCGAGCGGCCGTGCCTTCTGACCAGCGCGGCCATGGCTCGTTCCTGGTAAAGGCGCCCGGCGTGATCTGCGGCATGGACGTCGTGCGCGCCGTCTTCGCTGAGATGTCGGACGAGATCGAGCTCGACGTACTCGCACCCGACGGATCTACTGTCGAGGACCGGCATGTGGTGGCGGAGGTGCACGGGCCGCTCGCTCCCATGCTGTCCGGCGAACGAGTGGCGCTGAACTTGCTCCAGCGGATGTCCGGCATTGCGACGATGACGAAGCGGTTCGTTGAGGCCGCGGCAGAAGGAGGACCGGCGCAGATCCTCGATACGCGGAAGACGACGCCGGGACTGCGCGAACTCGAGCGCTACGCGGTACGCGTCGGGGGCGGACGGAACCATCGCGACACGCTTGCGGACGGGGTTCTGATCAAAGACAACCACATCAACGCTGCTCTGAAGCGCGGCATCTCGATTCCCGACCTGATCGCCGAGGTCCGGCGGACGATCCCGCATACGCTCCGCATCGAAATCGAGGTGACGGACGGGTCGATGGCGCTCCTCGCGCTCGCGTCGGACGCCGACACCATCCTGCTCGACAACATGGCGCCGGCGGAGATGCAGCAGATCATCGACGACGCGCCGGACGATGGCATCCTCTTCGAGGCGTCGGGCGGGGTGAGTCTGGAGACGGTACGTGAGATCGCGGCGTCAGGGGTGCACCTGATCTCGGTCGGTGCGCTCACGCATTCCGCGCCCGCGCTCGACATCTCGCTCGAGATCGAAGCGCTGTAAGGCCTCGGCACCGCGATGAGCCAGCATGTGATCATCGTCAGCGGGCCGCCAGGCGCGGGAAAGAGCGCGGTGGCCGAAGCCCTGTGCGAGCGCTACGACCGCATGCTGCACGTTGAAGTGGACACGTTGCGACACATGGTGAAAGCCGGCTACCGGCATCCATGGGCGGGAGACCACCAGGCGCACGAGCAGCTGGTGCTGGCCGCGCGCAACGCCGCGGCGGTCGCGCGGGAAGCCGTGGCGATGCGGTACGCGGTGGTTATCGACGACGTCGCCCTCGCAGAGATGGCGGGCGTATACCGTGGGGCGCTCGCCGCGCTGGGCGCGCCGGTGCACTTCGTGACGCTGCTGCCACGCATCGAGGTCACGCTGGCGAGGGATGCCACGCGGCGTGTCAGCATCCCGGAGCGCGTACGCGTGCTGCACGGGCGGCTCAGCGAGGAAGCTGCGACCGGTATCCTGCCCGGCGCCGTGCTCGACAGCTCCGAGGACCGCGACGCGGCGCTCACCGCCGACCGGGTGCAGGAAATCGCGGAGCGTGGGACAGGACTCCTGGTCGTCTGATCCGCACCTCGCGGCCGCCACCCTAGACTGAAGGTATGAAAGGGCGGAGCGAGTCCTCGGTGTACCCTCTCGAACGCGACGAAGTGGCGGCCACCGCAGGTGCGCGGCTAAGCGCTCGCGGGGCGCGACTCGCGGTCGTGGAAACGACAGCCGGCGGACTGATCAGCGCGCGTCTCGTCAGCGTCCCCGGCGCCTCGACGTGGTTCGAGCGGGGGGTGACTGCCTACTCGCGTGCGAGCAAGCTCGACGTGGCTCCCGAGGTAGCGCGGATCCTTGCGGCGTCCGGCGCGGTGAGCCGTGAACTCGTCGGGGCACTCGCGGAAGCGATGCGCACGCGCAGCGGAGTGGAGTACGCCCTCGCCGAGAGCGGCGTCGCCGGACCGCAGGACGGCCGGCGGTCGTCGAAGGCGGCCGGGACGGCAGTGATCGGGCTCGCGACGCCGTCGGGGACACGCATCGAGGAGCACGCGTTCGCGGGCTCGCGAGCGGAGATCATGATGCAGATCGCTGATCGAGCGCTGCAGTTGCTCGTGGAAGCACTGGACGAATGACGCTGCGCGCCCACGTCCACGAGTTGATCGCGCGTCCGGCCGGCAACGGACGCGTCGTGCTCGTCGAGCGGGACGGCGAGGCGACCGTCGACGCCCGCCTCGAACGGCCTGCGTTGCTGCCAGGGTCGTTCAATCCGTTGCACCATGGCCACGAGCTGCTCGCGGAGGCGGCGAGCGCGGCCTCAGGGCGCGCGGCGGTGCTCGAGGTCTCTGTGGCCAACGTCGACAAGCCGCCGCTCGATGTCGACGAGGTGCTGCGACGCATCGCGCAGTTCCGCGGACGCTGGGATGTCGTGCTGACGCGGGCGCCGACGTTTCTGGAGAAGGGCCGTCTGTTTCCCGGAGCCACGTTCGTCGTGGGATGGGATACCGCGATACGGCTCGTCGAGCCGCGCTACTACGGCGGGCCCGAGGCGATGGCGGTGGCCCTCGATGAGCTGGAGGGCCTCGGGTGCCGGTTCGTTGTGGGCGGACGCCTCGCGGGCGAGCAGTTTCGCACGCTGGCCGACATCGAGATGGACGCCCGGTGGAGCGGGATGTTCGAAGCGATCCCGGAGGAACTGTTCCGCGCCGACGTCTCCTCGACAGCGTTGCGCGCGGACGCGGCCGGCAATCCGGCCTGACGAGGACAGGAGCAGGCGATGGCGATGTACGTGCTGTTGATGACGCTCACTCCAGAGGGGCGCGCGGAGGCGGCCGCCGACCCGGCGCGTGTGGCGGCGGCTGAGCACCGCGTGAACATGCCCGACGTCGACCTGATGGGGCTGTACGGCGTGCTCGGGCCGTACGACTTCGTAGGGATCGTCGAGGCCGAGGACAACGAGCGGGCCGCGCGCTTCTCGCTCGCGCTGGGAGTCGAGGCCGGCGTGCACGTCGTCACGATGCCAGCGATCCCGATCGCACGCTTTGAGGGGTCCGGCGAGTTGCCGGCGATGTCGGTGGAGCTGGACGTGCCGGGGGCGTAAGGACGCGACGTTACCCGCCGGCGGCCTTGAGGGTGTTCGCGAGCAGCATCGCGATGGTCATGGGGCCGACGCCGCCGGGGACGGGGCTGATCGCGGCGGCAACCTGCGAGACGCCCTCGAAGTCCACGTCGCCGACGAGGCGAGAGCCAGACTTGCGCTCCGGGGCATGGATGCGGTTCGTGCCGACGTCGATGACAACCGCTCCGGGGCGGATCATGTCAGCGGTGACGACATTGGGCCGGCCTGTCGCGACGACGAGGATCTCCGCCTCGCGGGTAACTGAGGGCAGATCGACCGTACCGGTATGGGCGAGCGTGACGGTCGCGTTCCCGCCCCGGGCCTTGTTGCCGAGCAGCAGCGCAAGCGGCTTCCCGACGAGCATCGAGCGGCCGACGATGACGACCCGCTTCCCTGCGGGGTCGTAGCCGGAGCGCAGCAGCATCTCCTGCACGCCCGCGGGCGTGCAGGGCACCATGACCGGCTCGCCCTGGACGAGCCGGCCCAGGCTCATCGGGTGCAGGCCGTCGACGTCCTTATCGGGGTGGAGCGCGGTCATGACTGCGGGCTCGTCCATGTGGGGCGGGAGCGGCGTCTGGACGAGGATGCCGGACACCTCGGGGCGCTCGTTCAACTCGCGAATGAGGTCGAGGAGTGCCGCCTGGGAGGTCTCGGCGGGGAGCAGGCGGGTGTCGCTCGACATGCCCACTTCGTCGCAGGCGATGCGCTTGTTGCGCACGTAGGTATGCGAGGCAGGGTCGTCACCGACGAGGATCGCGGTCAGGTGAGGCCGCGACGCGCCGGCCTCGATGCGTGCGCGGACGCGCTCGGCGACGTCAGCGCGCACCTCTGCTGCGATCGCCTTGCCATCGATGATCCGAGCCGACACGAAGGGAGTATGGCATGGGCCCATGCTAGAATCCCGCCTCGTGACCACCCACGCGGTCGGCGTCGACATGATCGAGACGGATCGAGTGCGAAAGGTGCTGGAACGGCACCCCGAGCGCTTCCTCACGCGCGTGTTCACGCCGGAGGAGGTCGCATTCTGCCGCGGGCGAGTGCCCGAGCTGGCCGCGCGATTCGCGGCAAAAGAGGCCGTGATGAAGGCCCTCGGGACCGGGGCGCGCTCGGTCGGGTGGCGCGAGATCGAGGTGCTACCTGACCGCCGCGGAAAGCCGCTGCTGTACCTGTACGGAGGGGCCGCGGAGCGCGCGGAGTCGATCGGCCTCGAGGCGATCGACGTGTCGCTGAGCCACCTCGAGTCGTTCGCGATCGCGGTGGTGGTATGCGCGCAGCAACATCAGGAACAGGACCCGGCGGAGGCGCGGGAGCGCCTCGTCGGGTGGATGCGGGCGAGAGGCCGGCTGACATGAAGCTCGTCACGGTCGAGCAGATGCGCGCCCTGGAGGCGCAGGCGATCGCCGAAGGCACGGACATCGACAACCTGATGGACGCGGCCGGGCTGGCGGCGGCGCAAGAGACGTGGATGGCCATGCGCATCATCGAGGACCGGCTGGTCCTTGTACTGGCCGGGCCGGGCAACAACGGCAGCGACGGCGTGATCGCCGCGTATCACCTGCGCGATATGGGCGCGCGGGTGCACGTCTACCTCCTCGAAGCGCGGGCTGAGGACGACACCGCCTGGCAGGTGCTCCACGACCACGACATCCCGTTCACGCTGGCGAGCGACGACCGGGACTACGTCCAGCTCGAATCGCTGCTGACCGATGCGGCGGCGGTGCTGGACGCGCTGCTGGGGACAGGCTCAAACCGCCCGATCGAGGGGCGAATGGCCGATGTGCTCGACCGCCTCGCGGCGGTGCGGGACAGCGGCAAGCGCATGGAACTGGTGGCCCTTGACGTGCCAACGGGCGTCGACGCCGACAGCGGGCGAGTGGACCCGTACACGGTGGCCGCGGACGTGACGGTCGGGTTCGGCTACCTCAAGGTGGGGCTGTTTCAGGCCCCGGGCCGGCGGTACGCCGGCCAGATCGTGCGCGCTGACATCGGGCTGGCGGCCGAACCGGCCATCGAACTGCCGTACGAGGAGATCGAGTACCGCATGGCGCAGCGCGGGGTGCCCGAGCGGCCCGCGGACGCCCACAAGGGGACGTTCGGACGCGCGGTCGTCGCAGCCGGCTCCTCGCGCTTCCCGGGCGCAGCGGTGCTAGCGGCGGAGGCGTGCGCGCGGTCGGGGGCGGGCCTCACTGCCATCGCCGCGCCCGAGGCGATCCAGCCGCTGCTCACGCGGCTCCCGGACGCGGTGCACGAGCCGCTTCCCTCGGCGGGCGGGACCGTAAACGGCGAGGCAGCACGGGCGCTACTGCGCGCGCTGCCGGGCACGGATGCGCTGCTTGTCGGGCCAGGACTCGGGCACACCAATGACACTGAGGAGTTCATGCGCGGTCTGCTCGCGGGCCTCGACGGCGTCGAGGCGCTGCGGGCCGTGGTGCTCGATGCAGACGCGCTGAACGCCGTCGCGGGGCAGCCGTGGCATGAGTGGTTCGGTACGCCGCGCATCGTGACGCCACACCCGGGAGAGATGGCGCGCCTGCTGGGGACGACTACCGAGGCGGTCCAGAGCAACCGGCTGCGCCACGCCACGGAGTACGCGGCCGCCATCGGGGGTGTGGTTGTGCTGAAGGGCGCGTGCACGATCATCGCGACGGCGGACGGGCGCGCGCGCATTTCCGGGGCGATGAACTCGATGCTGGCGACCGGCGGGACCGGCGACGTGCTCGCGGGGCTGATCGTCGGCTTCATCGCGCAGGGGTGTGACCTGCTCGAGGCGGCAACCGCTGCGGTGTACGTGCACTCGGAGACGGCGGCGATGGTCGCCAAGGAGTACGGAGAGGCGGCCGGGCTCGCCCAGGACCTACTGCGGGCGCTGCCGGACGCGCGCAAGAACCTCGATGGCCGGAGCACCACCGGGTCGTCGATGGGCGGCGGCATGGGCGCGCTGTCCGGGATGGGCGGCATGGGGGGGATGGGCGGACTCGGCGACATGGGCGGAGGCTTCCCGGGGATGCCCGGCATGTCATAGTGGACGCGTGATGGCGACGCCCGCGATCCGCTACGCCACGACCGACGACGGCGTGCGCATCGCGTTCACGGCGCGCGGTGACGGCCCTCCTATCGTGTGCGCGCCGGCAATCCCCTTCAGTCACCTCGAGGCGGCGGAGCGTGAAGCCGGACAGCGTCGATGGTCGGAGCGGCTGGCGCAGCGGGCCCAGGTGATCCGCTATGACAGCCGGGGCACCGGCCTCTCCGACCGTGGCGCGACGGACTTTTCGCTTGACGCGATGCAGCGGGACCTCGCTGCGGTCGTGGAGCGGCTCGAGCTCGACTCACTCACGCTCTGCGGGTTCTTCAACGGCTCGCCAGCGGCGATCGCCTACGCGGCCGCGCACGCCGCGGTGGAGCGGCTCGTGCTGTGGGGCGGGTTCGCGCGTGGCAGCGATGTCTACCTGCTGCCGTTCGCCGCGCCCTCGCCCGCGACGGTCGCGGCCCTGTGGGACCAGATCACGGACACTGCGGCGCGGACGTGGACGGCCTCGAGCGCCGAGGCGAGATCGATGGCGGAGTTCTTCCGCGCCTGCGTCGAGCCCGACGTCGCACTGGCCGCCTTTTCGGCGGCGCGCGAGTATGACGTCTCCACGCTGGTGCCGCAGGTGCAGGCGCGGACGCTGGTGCTACACCGGCGCGACGCCCCCTCGCAGCGGTTCGAGCTGGCACGCGACCTCGCGGCGCGGATCACCGAGGCCAGCCTCGTCGTGCTCCCTGGCGAGGCGGCCTCGCCGTTCTCGGGCGACATCGAGGAGCCAATCGCGGCCATCGAACGGTTCCTGGGGCTGCGTGACGACACCGTCGACGCGCCGCTTCCGGCCGTCCCAAGTTCCGACGCGCTCACACCTCGGGAGGTCGAGATCCTGGCGCTGTTGGCGGGCGGAAGCGCCAACAAGGAGATCGCGGCGCGCCTGGGATTGAGCGTACATACCGTAGAGCGGCACCTGACGAACCTCTACGGGAAGATCGGGGTGCGCAGCCGCTCCGAGGCCACCGCCTACGCGCTCACCCACCGGGTCCGGTAGCCCTACCACCACTACGAGCTCTACGAGGTTTCCGGCTCGCGGCCTACGAGGTTTCCGCGAAGTCGCGCCCCGTGCCTCCGCGTAGCGTTGGTACAGCCAGCGTGAACGGAGGGATGCGATGCGGGTCGCGGTCACTGGAAGCTCGGGCCTGATCGGGACGGCGCTGCTCGCGCGACTGCGTGCCGGCGGCCACGAGGGCTTGCCGGTGCAGCGTGGAGCGCGCACTGAGGACGGCGTCGCGTGGTTGCCGGACGAGGGCTGGATCGAAGCGGGGGCGCTCGAGGGAGTCGACGCGGTCGTGCACCTCGCAGGCGAGTCGATCGGCGACGGGCGCTGGACGAAGCGGCGAAAGCGCGCCATGCGGGACAGCCGCATCGACTCGACGCGGCTGCTCGTGGAGCACATGGCGACGCTGACTCGTCCGCCTCGCGTATTCGTCTGCGGATCTGCCATCGGGTACTACGGCGACCGCGGCGGCGAGGAACTGCGCGAAGACGCGAGCAGCGGCGAGGGCTTCCTCGCGGAGGTCGTGCGGGACTGGGAGCGTGAGGCGTCAGGTGCCGCACGCCCCGGGACGCGAGTCGTGTCGCTCCGCACGGCGATGGTGCTCGCGCCACGAGGGGGCGCGCTGCAGCGCATGCTCACGCCGTTCCGCCTCGGGGTGGGGGGCCGGCTGGGCAGCGGGCGGCAGTGGATGTCGTGGATCACACTCGAGGACGAAGTACGCGCTATCGAGTGGGTGCTGACACACGACGATGTGAGCGGGCCGGTGAACCTCTCAGCGCCGCGTCCTGTGACGAACCGTGAGTTCACGAAGGCCCTGGGGCGGGAACTCCACCGACCGACGCGCTTCCCGGTGCCCGGCTTCGCGCTGCGTATCATCCTCGGCGAGATGGCCGAGGAACTGCTGCTGCACGGCCAGCGCGTCCTGCCGGAGAAGCTGTTGCGTTCGGGGTTCGGCTTCGAGCACGAGACGGTCGAGGAGGGGCTGCAGGCGGTGCTCGCAACGCCGGCGGGGAGCGGAGAGGTGGCCGCCTCGAGCGCCTGAACGCCTCAGGCGGTCAGCGCCGGGGGAGGCGGGCGCCGCCCGCGCCGCCAGGCCGCGGGCGGCTGCCCTGCGAAACGCTTGAACGCCCGGTTGAACGCGGCCTCGGACTCGTAGCCAACGGCATACGCGACCTCCGCCACGGAGTCGCGGGTCTCGAGGAGACGCTGGCCCGCGAGTTCGAGCCGCCACGAGGTGAGATAGCGGATCGGCGACAGGCCGACGGTCGCCGCGAAGCGGTCCGCGAGCACCGTCCTCGAGACGCCGATCTCGGAGGCGAGGTCCTCGACAGACCAGTGCCGCGCGGGGTCGCCGTGGATGCGGGCGAGGGCGGGCCCAGACACTGGATCCGCGAGCGCAGCGAACCAGCCCCCACCGTCGTGCGAGCGTACGTAGCGTTGAATCACATCGACGAACAGGGACTCGGTCAGCCGGCTGGCCAGGGCAGCGCCCCCCGGACGGTTCTCAGCCAGCTCCCCGTAGGTACGCTGCAACGTCGACACCAGCCAATCGGCACCGGGGTCGCCTCGGCGGACCACGAGCACATCGGGTAGAGCGTCCACGAGCGGGTTGAAGATGCGTCCTCCCGTCTGGAAGAAGCCGCAGAGCGCCTCGTTGGGCTGTCCGGGACCACCCCAGACGAGAGTGGGGGGTGAGCCGTCGAAGTGATCATCGAGGGCCGTCACGGGGACAGGCGGCGTCCCCGGGCGGTCGGTCAGCGTGTGCTCCGTGCCACGGGGGAACACGATGACGTCGCCCGCCTCGAGGCAGACCGGATCGGCGACACCGGGGGCCTCGAACCAGATCGATCCGCGGGTCACGAGGTGGAACGGCAGGACGCGCACGGCGCCGGGCGCGTAGCGGGCGGCGACGTCACTCGCATCCAGAGTCGTGACGGCATACGGCGAACTGAGGTGCACGCGGAAGAACAGACCGCCTGCCACCCGGATGGCGCCGAGCACCTCGGAGAGGGTGTCGCGAGGCATTGCGGACGAAGGAGCAAGAAACACGGCACCTCGGTCAAGTGGCGGAGTGAGCGCCTCGCGATAGTCGGATGGAGCCAATCGGTGCTCAGTATGCGACTCAGGAGGCTGGTCATGCAGGATGCAACGTTCCTCGATGTGATCGACGAGATCGGGCCCGGGTTCGCGGCCGGGGCGGCGGAGCGCGATGAGCGAAACGCGTTCGTCGCCGAACACTATCCCGTGCTCAAAGAGCGCGGTGTGATCTCGGCGATGGTGCCGCACGAGCTGGGAGGCGGCGGCGTGCGTCATTCCACCATGGCGACCGCCCTGCGCCGCCTCGCCAGGTACGACGGATCGACCGCGTTGGCGCTGTCGATGCATCAGCACCTCGTAGCGGCGCAGGTGTTCAACCAGCTGCAGGGCAAGCCCGCGCCGATCCTCGAGCGAGTGGCGCGAGAGCGCCTCGTGCTGGTGAGCACCGGTGCTCGGGACTGGCTGGAATCGAACGGTGAAGCCCGAGCCGTCGAGGGTGGGTTCCGGGTGACCGCGCGGAAGGCGTTCGCGAGCGGATCGCCCGCCGGGGATGTGGCGGTGACCAGCGCGCCGTACGAGGATCCGGACGCGGGGTGGCAGGTGCTGCACTTCGGCGTGCCCCTGACCGCCCCGGGCGTGCGCATCGAGGATGACTGGGAAGCGCACGGCATGCGGGCGACGGGCTCACACACGGTCGTCTTCGATGATGTCTTCGTCCCGGACGGGGCCATCACGCTCCGGCGGCCTCGCGGCGAGTTCCACGGGATCTGGGACGTGATCGTGACCGCGGCGATGCCGCTGATCGCGGGGGTATACGTGGGGCTGGCGGAGGAGGCGGCGCGCATCGCGCTGCCGCTGGCACGGCGGCGATCCACGGACCCAACGGTGCAGTGGGCGGTGGGCGAGATGCAGAGCGCGGTGATCGTGGCCGGCGCACTCCACGATCGGATGGTGGCGCTCGCAGATGACCTTCGCTTCACGCCCGGCGTCGAGCTCTCAAGCACCGTACTTGCGCTGAAGTCTCAGGTCGTCGAGGAGGTGCGTCGCGCGGTCGAAGCGGCAATCGACGCCGCGGGCGGAGCTGGATACTACCGCCGGACGGGCCTCGAGCGGATCCGCCGGGATGTGCGGGCGGGCGACTTCCACCCGCTGCCGCGCCGTCAGCAGCTGAGCTTCACCGGGCGCGCCGCGCTTGGCCTCCAGCCCGTGGAGGCGCCTCGATTTGAGCGGCAGCGAGAGCCCGCGCTCGTGGGCGCATAGACGTGAGACGCGGCGCCGGAGTGTCCTCGCAGGCGGCCTTGCTCGCGAGGATACTCCGGGGTCGCTGGCCTCCGGTCGTACGGTGTGAGGAGCGACGCGACGATGAACGGACTCTTCGACCACGATGCGAGGCCGCCTGCAACTGCTGATCGACCAGCTCCCCCAGAGCCTCTGGCCGATCCCCGCGCTCGGAGTGGTGATCGCGGTCGTGGTGCACGTGGTCCTGCTGAACATCGACCACCGGCTGGACGGAGAGACGGCGCGCTGGTTCGTATTCGGGGGCGGGGCGGGCAGCGCCCGCAGCGTCCTCGAGACGATGGCGACGAGCATGCTGTCGATGACGACGGTGGTGTTCTCGATCACGATGCTGGTGCTGCAGCTGGCGGCGAGCCAGCTCTCCCCACGCGTACTCTCGACGTTCCTGCGCGACCGTCGCAACCAGGTCGTGCTGGCGCTGTTCATCTCGACGTACGCATACGTGCTGCTCACGCTACGCGAGATCCGCGACGACTTCGTGCCGGGATTGAGCGTGTGGGCGGCCTTCGTGGCGGTGATGCTCAGCGTCGCGGCGTTCGTGTACTACGTGCATCACATCGCGCAGTCGATCCGGGTGGTGACAGTGGTGCAGCGCGTGGCCAACGACGCGCGACGGGCGATCGAGCGGCTGTATCCCTCGGCGATTGCAGAGGCGGCGCCTGCGGAGGCCGTCCATCGACTCCCGGACGGCGAGCCGGACCGGACGTACCGCTGGCCTCATGCCAGCGGCGTCGTCGTGTCGGTGCACGACGAGGAGCTCGCGCGGGTCTGCCGCGAGTCGGGAGGGTTCGTTCGCCTGCAAGTGGCAATCGGGGACTTCGTAGGCCGTGGATCGCGGATCGCGGTGGCGTGGGGTGAGGACGCACCCGCGGAAGACACGTTACTCGGGACGATCGTTGTCGGTGCGGAGCGCACGGTATCGCAGGACGCACTGTACGGATTCAGGCAACTCGTGGACATCGCCGTACGCGCGCTGTCGCCCGGCGTGAACGAACCCACAACAGCGACGCAGGTGCTCGATCAGTTGCACGGGCTGCTCATCGAACTGTCCGAGCGCGAGATCCCGCCGTCTGTGCGGGCGGACGAGGACGGGCGCGCGTTCCTCGAGCTTCCGCGGCCGGGGTGGGACGCGTATGTCGCGCTGAGCCTCGACGAGATCCGGGTCGATGGCCGCGACTCGGTGCAGGTGCGACGCCGGCTCTGGGTGCTGCTCGACGACTTGATCGAGCGCGCACCGGAGTCGCGACTCGCAAGCCTCAGGCGCCAGCGGCGGCAGCTCGACGCCGTCGAGGCCACCCTGCCGGCTCACGAGCGAAGCGTGCTCGGTCCGCCTCGAGGGCATGCACCGACGGCGTAGCGCCTCAGCACAGCTGGGGCTGTTGATCGTCGATGACCACCGGGGAGCGCTCTGTTACCATGAATGCACTGCGCGGAGCGCGCATGCAGGAGGCTCACGACCGTGAGTGACGCGCCGCACGAATCCACAGATCCGCTTGCGCTGATCTTCCCGGGCCAGGGGTCGCAGACCCCCGGCATGGGGAGGCTCGTGTATGCGCACTCGGAAGCGGCTCGGCGCACCTTCGAGGAAGCCAGCGACGTCACCAACATGGACATCGCCGCCGTGTGCTTCGAGGGCGATGTCGACGACCTGTCGGAGACGACGTACACGCAGCCCGCGGTACTGACCACTTCAATTGCCATCGTCAACGCGATGCGGGAGAAGCTCTCGGAGGTCGGGCGCCTCGTGCGGCCGCGGCTGTTCGGGGGCCACTCGCTCGGTCTGTTCAGCGCGGCCGTGGCCTCGGAAGCGCTCACCTTCCGCGACGCGCTCTTCGTGGTCCTCGAGCGGTCGCGGTTGATGAGCACCTTCAACCAGGAGCGCCCGGTCGGGATGGCTTCGATCATCGGCCTCGACAGCGAGACGGTACGCGAGATCTGCGAGGAGGCGACGCTGTCGCCCCTCGACCGCGTCGACGTCGCGAACCACAACCTCGATACGCAGACGGTCATCAGCGGCGACGTGTCGGCGCTGGAGCGGGCCATGGAGCGCTCGCGGGCGCTGCAGGCGAAGGTCATCCGCCTGAAGGTGCGCGTGTCGAGCCACACGCCGCTGCACCACGAGCAGGCCGAGGCGTTCGCGCAGATCATTCGCGAGATCCCGATCGTGGATCCGAAACGGCCCATTGTCTCGAACCGTACCTCGGAACTCCTGCGCACGGCGGCGGAGGTGCGGCAGGAGTTCGAGGAGCAGCTGCGGTCGCCGGTGTTCTGGTCAGAGAACGTGCGCCAGATGCGCGCGCAGGGCGTCGACACCTTCGTCGAGGTCGGACCGGGACACGTGCTGGCCCGGATGGTGAAGCGCATTTCGGACCGCGTGACCGCCGTGTCACTCGATGACGCCGAGGTGGAGCCCATCCCGATTTCCGCACTACCGCCGGAACCCGCACACTGACGCAATGCGTCGCGTCGTCGTCACCGGCCTGGGGCTGATCACACCGCTCGGAAACGACACATCCTCGACATGGGATGGTCTCATCGCGGGACGCTCAGGCATCAGTCGCATCAGCAGCTTCGATGTGTCGGCCTACGACTGCCCCATCGCCGGAGAACTGCGCGGCTTCGAGCCGGAGGCGCACGTCGATGCCAAGCTGCTGCGGCGCATCGACCGCTCGTCCGTGCTGGCGATGGCCGCGGCGAAACAGGCGGTCGAGGACGCCGGGCTGGACATCGCCTCGGAACCCCCGGGGACGGTCGGCGTCGTGCTCGGCACGGGGATCGGCGGCGCCCACCTGATCGTGGAGAACCAGGAGGTGCTCGACGAGAAGGGTCCGCGGCGGGTGAGCCCGTTCCTGATCACCAGCATGCTCCCGGACACGGCGACCGGCCTCGTGGCGATCGCGCTGGGTGCCGACGGTGCCAACTTCGCGGTCACGGCAGCATGCGGCACCGGCGGCGCCGCAACGGGTGAAGCAGCCGAACTAGTGGCGCGAGGCGAGGCCGATGTCGTGCTGGCCGGCGGGTTCGAGGCACCACTGCGCCCGATCTACTACGCCGGCTTTCAGGCGATGCGCGCGCTGGCCGAACATGAGGACCCGACGCGCGCCTCACGTCCGTTCGACCGGGACCGCAACGGGTTCGTGATCTCCGAGGGCGCGGGCGTCCTGGTGATCGAGGAACTCGAGCACGCGCTGGCCCGCGGAGCACGGATCTACGCCGAGTGGCACGGCGCCGGCACCTCGAACGACGCCTTTGACATGGTCGCCGCCGCTGAGGACGGCCGTGGGATCGTGCGGGCCATGCAGCGGGCGCTGACGCGCGGCGGAGTACCCGTCGACGCCGTCGACTACATCAACGCGCACGGGACGAGCACGCCGCTGAACGACCGCGTCGAGACACGGGCGATCCGGACGGTGTTCGGAGCGCAGGCGGACCGGCTGATGGTGTCATCGACCAAGTCCATGATCGGGCACATGATGGGCGCGGCCGGCGCCGTCGAGGCGGGCGTGGCGGTCCTCGCGTGCGCACGCGGGGTCGTGCCGCCGACGATCAACTACACGACGCCCGACCCTGACTGCGACCTCGACTACGTGCCGAACGAGGCTCGCGAAACTACAGTCCGCTACGCGATGAGTACTTCGGTCGGCCTCGGGGGGCACAACTCCGCCGTGTTGTTCGGCCGCTGGGGGGGTGCGTGATGGTGACGGGGGAGCCTCGACGGGTGGTCGTCACAGGCATCGGGATGGTGACCGCGGTCGGCATCGGCCGGGAGACGACCTGGCAGGCGTTGCTCGCGGCGAAGAACGGCATCCGATCGATCACACTCTGCGACCCGACAGACCTCGAATCGACGATCGCCGGTGAGGTGCCGGACTTCGACCCGCTGAACTACGTCGACCGCAAGGAAGCGCGCCGCATGGACCGCTTCGTGCACCTCGCCATCGCGGCGAGCGCCGAGGCGATTGAGCACTCCGGGCTGGACATCAAGGAAGACCCGGAGCAGGTGGGCGTGATGATCGGCTCCGGCATCGGCGGCATCGCGACGCTCGAGGACCAGTTCCACGTGCTGTTCGAGAAGGGGCCGGGGCGCGTGTCGCCCTTCCTCGTGCCGATGTTTATCCCGGACATGGCCGCCGGGCAGGTCTCAATCGTCTTTGGGGCGCGGGGACCGAACTACAACACGGTCTCGGCGTGCGCGTCGGGGGCCGACGCGCTCGGCGCGGCGCTCGAGACGATTAAGCGCGGGGACGCGGTAGCCATGCTCGCGGGAGGCGCCGAGGCGACCGTGACGCGGATGGGGATCGCCTCGTTCGCCGCGTCACGGGCGCTGTCGACGAAGCGGAACCACGACCCTGAGCACGCAAGCCGGCCGTTCGACCTCGAGCGGGACGGGTTCGTGCTCGGGGAGGGGGCGGCCACGCTCATCCTCGAAGAACTGGAACACGCGAAGGCGCGTGGAGCGAACATACTGGCGGAGTTCGTGTCGTACGGCCAGTCCGCTGACGCGTTCCACGTCACGCAGCCGTCCGAGAACGGCGAGGGCGCGGCGCGGGCGATGCGCATGGCGTTGCGGAAGGCCGGCGCCGCCGCCTCGGACATCGACTACATCAACCCGCACGGCACGAGCACGCCAATGAACGACAAGTTCGAGACGATGTCGATCAAGGCCGTGTTCGGCGAGGCGGCGGGCGCGATCCCGATCTCCTCGACGAAGTCCATGGTGGGCCACACCCTCGGCGCCTGCGGAGGCATCGAGGCCGCGGTGACCGTGCTGTCCATCCGCGACCAGCGCATCCACCAGACGCGCAACCTGCAGGTGCCGGACCCGGACTGCGACCTCGACTACGTCCCCGAGGGCCCGCGCGACCTCGCGATCGACTGGGCGATGTCGAACTCGCTCGGATTCGGCGGCCACAACTCGTCGCTCGTGTTCCGAAGGTACCACGCGTAGCCACGGCTAACCGCTCAACCTCTTGAGCGAACACCTGTACTGGACACGCTTCCGCTGAGCGGACAGAATACGTAGCACTCCCCCACCCTCATGGAGTGCGATGTGACCACCCTCCCCCGGCCGCACGAAGCGATCCTCGCAGGGTCAGGGGGGCGGCGCTGGCGCATCCGCGAGACACCCGACATCGGGGCGCTCGAAGGCGCTCCATGGCCCGCCCTGGTTTCCGTGCTGCTCCGGCATCGTGGCGTGCATGACCTTGCCCAGGCGCACGAATACCTCGGCGCGCCGGGGGAACTCACCGACCCGAAGCTGATGCCCAACCTCGATGTCGCTGTCGAGCGGCTGGCGCGCGCGTGCCTCACCGGGGAGCACGTGGCCATCCTCGGGGACTTCGACGTGGACGGAGTGACGTCGACCACGATCCTGACGGAGGGGCTCTCGGATCTCGGCGCGGTGCCACACCCGTACATCCCGGACCGCTTCACCGAGGGGTACGGCCCGAACGTGGATGCAGTGAAGTACCTGCGGTCGCGGGGGGCGACGGTCCTCGTAACGGCGGACTGCGGCACCTCGGCGGTGCGCGAGGTCGCCGTCGCGAACGAACTCGGGATGGACGTCATCGTCATCGACCATCACACCGTGCCCGAGGAGCTACCGGACGCGCTCGCACTGGTGAACCCCAAGCTGCAATCGTCGGAGTACGGAAGCGAGCCTGCCGCGGTCGGCGTCTCGTACAAGGTAGTGCACGACCTCTACGACCGGCTGGGCCGGCAGTACGACCCCGACGAACATCGCGCGCTGGTCGCGCTGGGGACCGTCTGCGACCTCGCCCCGATGCTGGCGGAGAACCGAGACCTGGTGCGCCTGGGCCTCGGAGCGCTCCGGTCGACGCGGCGACTCGGGTTGCGGGCGCTCGCGGAGGTGGCGGGCGTCGACCTCGCGGAGACGGACCCAGAGATGTGCGGCTGGGTGCTGGGCCCAAGACTGAACGCGGCTGGGCGCATGGACCATGCGCGCATCTCACTGGAACTGCTGCTGAGCACGGACGCGACCGAGGCGACCGCGCTCGCGAGGCGCCTCGAAGCGCTCAACGAGCAACGGCGCAGCGAGACGACAAGCGCGTGCGAGCTGGCGACCGCGATGATCTCGGAGGCTGAGCGCACCGCTCCGCTGGTGATCGTGGCGGCGCCGGAGCTACACGCTGGCATCGTGGGACTCGTCGCGTCGCGGCTCGTGGAGCAGCTGCGACGGCCGTCGATCGTCATGCAGATCGCGGGTAACGAGGCGCGCGCTTCGTGCCGCTCGATCCCGGGATTCGACATCACGGCGCTGCTGCGGCGGCACCCGCACCTGTTCAAGCGCTTCGGGGGCCACCGCGCCGCTGCGGGCTTCACCATCGACGCGGCACGGCTGGACGAAGTGCGCGCGACGCTCATCGACGACGCCACACGCCACCTCGACCCGGCCGACCTGATCCCGACCATCGAGGTGGACACCCAGCTCCCGCTGCACGACGTCAACGGCGAGCTGTTGAAATGGCTGGCGCGCCTTGGGCCGCACGGGATCGGAAACGAGACACCGACGTTTATGTCGCCTCGTGTGCGCGTCCTCGACAGTCGCGCCGTGGGCAAGGACGGGTCGCACCTGCAGTTCAAGCTCAAGGAAGGCACCGTCACATGGCGGGCGATCGCGTTCGGGAACGCCGCGAACGCCGTGCCCGACGGCGAGTGCGCGGACATCGTCTACACGTTCCGCCGCGACAACATGCGGGGCACACTGCAGCTCGAAGTGCTCGACCTGAAACCCTCGGAATAGGGCCATTCGGCCGTTGCGCCGCGTTCTTACACTGAGCACAGGCGCTTCGCTCGCGCATCCGGGTGCCGTTTGTCGCGCCCATCACGAATGTGTACCATCGCGCGACACGAGGGGAGCCATTCCATGCAGGCGTACGCGTCCGATCGACTTCGCAACCTGGTGCTGATGGGGCACGGCGGTTCGGGGAAGACGACGCTCGCCGAAGCGATGCTCTTCGCCTCGGGCGCGGTGTCGCGCATGGGGAGGGTCGACGACGGCAACACGGTCTCGGACTTTGACGACCAGGAGCACCAACACCGCTACTCGATTTCCACGTCCCTGATTCCGGTCGAGTGGGATGGGGTCAAGCTCAACATCCTTGATGCGCCGGGGTACCCCGACTTCGAGGGCGAAGCGATCGCGGCGGCTGCGGCCGCGGACGCTGCAGTGATCACCGTGGATGCCGTGAGCGGGATTCAGAGCGGTACGGAAGCAGCCTGGGAACACGCTGAGCAGGCGGACATTCGGCCTCGATTCATCGTGGTGACGCGGATGGATCGGGAGAACGCGGACTTTGACGCGGTCCTCGCCGCGCTGCGCACGCGCTTCGGCACGGGCATCGTGCCGCTGGCAATCCCGATCGGCGTTGCCGGCAGCTTCGAGGGCGTGGTCGACCTCGCCAGCGGGGCGGCCCGCCGTGGTGCGGACGGGACGATGGGTGAAGCGCCGGGCGATCTCCGCGCGGCGATCGAGGCGGCGCGGGAGATGCTGGTGGAATCCGTCGCGGAGACGGACGAAGACCTGCTGAACGACTACCTCGAGGGCAACGCGATCGATGACGCCCGGATGCGCGCCGCCCTGCCGGAGGCCGTGCGCCGCGGGAGCGTGGTCCCGGTATTCGCGATCGCAGGAACGAGCGCCGTGGGGGTAATGGCCGTCCTCGACGCCGCGGCGGCACTGCTCCCCTCGCCGCTGGGCCGGGAGCACCGGCTCGACGGCGAGGGTACGTTGACAACGGAGGTAGACGGCCCGCTCGTAGTCCACATCTTCAAAACGACCGCTGACCCCTTCGTCGGCCGCCTCACATACATGCGCGTGCTTTCGGGGACGCTGCGGCCGGACGCCAACCCGCTCAACGTCCAGCATGGGACGCCGGAGCGCCTCGGGCATCTGTTCGCGATGCGTGGCAAGGAGCAGATCGGTGTCCCCGAGCTCGTCGCGGGCGACATCGGCGTGGCCGCGAAGCTGACGGCGACGGCCACCGGTGACACGTTCGTCGCGAACGAGGCGAGCAAGGGCTTGCGCCTGCCCTCGATGCCGTTCCCGGAGCCGACCTACCGATCGGCGGTGCATCCCCGTACGAAGGCGGACGTAGACAAGCTGTCACAGGCGCTGGCGCGCATCACAGAGCAGGACCCGACGATCCACGTGAGCCGGGATCCCGACACGGGCGAAACGATCATGACGACCGTCGGGGATGCACAGGCAGTGATCGCCGCGGCCCGCCTCGAGAAGAACTTCGGCGTGGCGGTCGACATCGCCGAGCCTCGAGTGCCGTACCGCGAGACGATCACCATGCCAGCGAAATCCGAGTACAAACACAAGAAGCAGACCGGCGGGCATGGCCAGTACGGACACGTGGTCATCCAGATCGACCCGGCGCAACGGGGAGCGGGCTTCTCGTTCACCGAGAAGGTCGTTGGCGGCAACGTGCCGAAGCAGTTCATCCCCGCCGTCGAGAAGGGAATCGTCGAGACACTCCCGGCCGGACCGCTGGCACATTCGCCGATCGTGGACGTGGAGATCACGCTTCTCGACGGGTCATCGCATGCGGTGGACTCCTCGGAGATGGCGTTCAAGCTCGCGGCGGGGCAGGCGCTGAAGCAAGGCATGCTGCAGGCGCACCCGATCCTGCTCGAGCCGGTGGCGCGGGTGACCGTGCGCGTGCCCGCCGACCGCGTGGGCGACGTCATGAGCGACCTGAACGGGCGGCGGGGCCACGTGCACGGCGTTGAGCCGGCGGGCGCATTCAGCGTGGTGGAGGCGGAGGCGCCGCTCGCCGAGGTGCAGCGATACGCCATCGACCTGCGCGCACTCAGCCATGGGCGAGGCCGCTGCAGCGTGATGTTCGACCACTACGCCGAGGTGCCGGCGCACGTGCAGGAGCAGGTGCTGAAACAGCTGGCGGTGGCCCAGGCGTGACTGCGGGCGCCGGAGCGCCGCGCCCTCGCTGGCGCGGCGCTCCGATGGAACCAGTCGCCACCGGCGCCGATCGGCGAACTCGACTGTTATGGCCGATACTCGGCCGCATTTCGATACCCTCGTAACAGCGAGCTTCCTTCCTTGCCGTTTCCTCCACTAACCGAGTGGATAGTGGATTTGCGGCAAGGGGAGGCGACATGGCACAAGAGGCGCGTGCAGCAGACGGCGGCGGGATCCCACGAAGCATCCTGCCGTTTCCCGGGGTCATGCTCGACAAAGCGAACGGAGCGATCCTGGGCCTGAGACACGAAGAAGTCCCCGACGGCTGGGGCGAACTTCGCGATCGATTGCTGGACTGCTGGCCGGTCCTGACCGAAGCCGAGCTCGAGGCAACACGAGGAGACGCAGCACTCATCGGAGCGCTCATAGAGGCGAAACTGGGCTACGCGCGACGGCTCCTCGACGAGGCGATTCGACCGTGGGAGCTGCAGACTCGGCCGGCCGAGCACCGCGCGGGGCGGGGGCTGCTCGGCTTGATCAGCGTGCACGGTCTGCCGTTCATCGGCGCGCGGCGCGCGATCTCCCGACGCTAGTACCGCACGACGAAGAGGCGGTCGTTCGCCGACTCGGGCGCCCACAGCTCGCCCGGCCGGCCGAGGAGCTGGCGCACGTTCCCGGGCTGGTCCGGGTTCCGGATCGTCGTGAACGTCTCGGTCTCGGGATCGAACCGCACCAGCGCGTTTCCGCCGAAGTCGGTCAGCCAGACGCCATCAGCGTCGTCGACGTAGACCGCGTACGTGCGGGGGCCGGCGCCGGGAAGCCGCCACGAACGCCATGAGCCGTCCGTCGGGTCGTAGAGCGATACCTGGCCGCTGTTGTACTCGCTGACCCAGATGCGGCCACGTGAGTCGGACCAGACTCGCCGCGCCCCCTGTCCCGCGGTCGGCGGGTCGATCGGAGTCGCAATGCCTGTCTCGGTGTCGATGCGGGCGATGTGGTTGCCGGCGAGCGACGCGTAATAGACGTCGCCTGACGGCGTACTCGTGATGCCGTACGGTCCGGCGCCGCGAGGCGCGTCGAACACGTCCATCTCACCGCTGCGCGGGTCCAGACGCCCGTAGACGCCGCGCTGCCCGGTGAACCAAAGCACGCCTGCGCCATCGAACGCGGCAGTGTTGAGGTTGACGTTGCCGCGGCCGGGAGGGAGCGGGAAATGGCGCACATCGTCCGTCACCGGATCGACGCGGACGATGGCGTTCAGGCCGCCGTCGGTCACCCACGCCACGCCATCGGCGCCCACGATGACGCCGTGAGGCGCGGAGCCGGCGCCGAGCCCGATGTGCCGGGTCGTCCCGGTACCGGGGTCCAGGTACCCGAGGGCGCCGGCGCGCTGTGCCGTGTACCAGACGCCGCCATCGGCGGCAGGCGCAACGTCGTGCGGTCCCGAGCCCGCTGGGAGGTCAAACACCTCGACGGCAACGGCCGGTGCAGCGGGCGATGAGCTGCCGGTTCCGGTCGCCGCCGCCTGCGAGGCGGTTGGCGTCGCGACCGCTCGTGTCACCTCAACGGATGCGGTCGCGGGTGGAGACGATGCCGCGCCGTCCTCGGATGTCTCGCCCCCGCAGGCAACGACGGCCAGCGCCGATAGCAGCGACAGGGCGGCCCGTGCGACGTTCATCCGAGCAGGCGTCCTCTTCGATTACCCGCGACTGAGAATCAACTGCAGCTCGATGAGGCCATGATTCTCGACGGAGAGCACCGACGCGGCGCGCGGCTGCGCGATGCTGTAGTCCGCGAACACGATATCAAGCGAGCCAACGACGACGATCTGCCCATTGACGAGCTGTCCCTGCAGCGGGATCGAAATCGACTTCGTAACGCCATGCAGCATGAGGTCGCCCACGGCAGTAGCTTCGACCATGTCGCCCGCTTCCGGATTCCCGCTCAACTCGATCGGCTGGGTCAGCGTGAAGGTCGCGGTGGGGAAGCGGTTCGTCTCCAGCGCCTGCTGACGGAGTGCGTTGTCGCGCTGGGAACGGTCGCTCTGGAGCTTTGTGAGGTCGGCCTCGATGGTGACGTCGGTGATGGCGGACCCGTCGAATGTCAGGGTACCGGTGACGGCGGACGTTCGGCCCACCGCCGTCGCCGCGCCAACGTTCGCCAGCTGCTCCTGCACCCGGTACCCGACGAAGGACTGGCCACCCGAGGCGACCTGCCACGTGCCGACCAGGCTCGTCGAGCCGCTTGCCGCGCCGGCGGAGGCGGTACCTGACGCGGACGGGGTTGCAGTGCTGGCGACGCCGCTCCCTGCGTCCGCGGTCGACGACGCCACGGACCGGACGGCGCTCTGCAGGTCGACGGGCGCAGGCGCATCATCGCGAAAGAAGAAGTACCAGACGCCGAACGCGGCCAGCGCCGCCAGCGCCAGGACGCCAAGGCCGCCGGGCATGGCGAAACGTCGTACCATCGAGCTCATCCTCCTGCGCTGGGAGCGGTCGCGATGCTAGGTTGGCAGGCGGCCGATTCGCGCGTGTTAACGAAGCGCAATCGAGGCGTTAGGCGTGCCCGCGGGTGACGGTGCCTGCACGGGCCTGGCACCGGCGGCGGCAGCGAGGCAGACTGGGGGCATGCTTCGGCCGCACCTGCGTCTCCTTCATTGCGCCGACCTGCACCTGACGCACCATGCTCTGGACGCGTCGATGGCCACGCTGCGGGAGCTGCGCCAAGCCGCCTCCAGGCATCGCGTGGATCAGGTGATCATGGCGGGCGACCTCTTCGACTCCTCGAAGCAGCCCGACGAATTCGCGGACGCCGCCGCTGAGGAGATCGCGGCGTTTCCGGTGCCAGTGGCCGCGATCCCGGGCAACCACGACCTGCTGTACTCGCAGTGGGACCCCGACCCGTTCGGTCGGCTCTTCACGCAACTCGGGAAGGAAGCCCTGGCGATCACCGAGCACTCGGGCCGCCTGGTCACGCTCGCGGACGGACGCCTACACCTCTGGGGTCGCGGGATGCCGGAGCACACGCCGGAGAACGACCCCCTGGAGGGGCTGCCCGCACTCGAGGTCGGAGCGGCCTGGCGAGTCGCCGTCGCGCACGGCTATCTCATGGACGCCCCGAACGGGCGCAGTTCCCCGATCGTCCCGCGGCGGCATCGAGAAGCCATCGCCACGTTCGACTACGTGGCGCTGGGACACCATCACGGCGCGCACCAGCTCGACTTCGAGGGCACGCTAATCGCCGACAGCGGATCCGCGTCGCCGATCGTAGGGCACGGGCTCTACTCGGTGGTCGACCTGAGCGAGGACGGGGTCGCGGCGGAGCCGGGTGCGCTCCCGACACAGCAGTACCGCCGGGCGCGCTAGCTGTGACGTCCACAGAGGTTGTTAGCACGACCCGGTGATCGAAGGGGACCTCCCGGAGAAGGTGTGGCTACCACAGTCACATCACCCCGGGAGGTCCTCCTTACACGCTAATGCACGACTCACGCGAGCGGGACGGTTGATCCTTGTCCGGCGCATTGCTGCTGGTCGTCCGATCGCCCACGTCGCCGCGGAGATGGGTGTCTCCCGCACCACGGCGAGTCGCTGGTGGCGGCGCTGGCTGACGGAGGGAGAGCCGGGGCTCCAGGACCGCTCCTCGCGCCCCCACCGCAGCCCACGCCGAACGCCACGGACGGTGGAGCGGCGAGTCGAGGACTTGCGCAGACGGGAGAAGCTCGGGCCGGGCCGCATCGCGTTCCGACTCGGGATGGCGGCGTCGACGGTCTACCGCATCCTGTGCCGGCTCGGCCTGCGCCAGCTGCGTTGGCTAGACCGGCCGACCGGTGAGGTGATCCGCCGCTACGAGCACGAGCGCCCGGGCGACCTGGTGCACATGGACATCAAGAAGCTCGGGCGTATCCCTCACGGTGGCGGTTGGCGGGCGCACGGTCGCGGGAAGGACGGCCACGGCGGACACAGCCGCGTCGGCTATGCCTTCATCCACTCGGTGGTCGACGACTGTTCGCGGCTGGCCTACAGCGAGGTGCTCCCTGACGAGCGCGCCACAACGACCGTGGGCTTCTGGCAGCGGGCATTGGCCTGGTTCGCCGAGCGGGGAGTGATGGTGCGGTCGGTGCTCACGGACAACGGCTCCGCCTACCGCAGCGGGAACTTCGCGCGCGCTTGCTCAGCCGCGAGCATCCGGCATCGCTTCACGCGTCCCTACCGGCCTCAGACGAACGGCAAGGTGGAGCGCTTCAACCGCACCCTTCTGGAGGAGTGGGCCTACGTCCGTATGTATCGCTCAGAGCTGCAGCGTACCCGAGCGCTGGACAGCTGGCTCCACCGGTACAACCATCACCGAGGCCACACCGCCCTCGACGGTCTCCCACCGGTGAGCCGCATCAACCTCCCAGAACAGCACAGCTAGTCGCGGCGGACGTACCCGGTGGAGCGTCAGTGCACCTCGGCGACGACGTTCTCGGCAAGGCGGGCCGCCAGTGCGTGTAGCCCTCGATGCTCCGGCGCCCCCAACGCCGGGTCTTCATCCAGCACACGCTCAGCCTCACGTCGCGTGGCGTCGATCAACTGGGCGTCGAGGAGCGAAGCCACGTGCAGCGACGGCAGCCCGGACTGCCGTGTGCCGAACGTATCGCCTGGCCCGCGCAGCTCGAGGTCGGCCTGGGCCAACGCGAAGCCGTCGCGGGTGCGGGCGACGAGCGACAGGCGCTCTTCCGCCTCGGGCGTGGGGTCGTCGGCGAGGAGGTAGCACGTCGACGGGTGGCGGCCGCGGCCGACGCGGCCGCGGAACTGGTGCAACTGCGCAAGGCCGAAGCGGTCGGCGCCTTCGATCACCATGATGGTCGCATTGGGGACATCGATGCCGACCTCAACGACAGCCGTGGAGACGAGGATCGCGGCTTCGTTGGCGGCGAAGCGAAGCATGACCGCGTCCTTCTCGCGCGCCGGCATGCGGCCGTGCAGCAGTGCGATGCGGTCCGCGAGGTCGGGGAACTGCTCGGTACGGAGGCGGTCGTACTCCTCGGTGGCGGCGCGTGAGGTCACCGCATCGGAGCCCTCGACCAGCGGACAGATGACGAACGCCTGCCGGCCCGCCTCAATCTCGGCACGCATGTGCTCGAACGCCTCGCGACGGCGCTCTGGAGGCAGCCACCGCGTCTCGATGGGCGTCCGCCCGGGCGGCAGCTCGTCGATGACAGAAAGGTCCAGGTCGCCGTAGACCGTGAGTGCAAGCGAGCGCGGGATCGGCGTGGCCGTCATGACGAGCAGGTGGGGAGCGCCTCCCTTCTCCCGCAGCGCCGACCGCTGCATGACGCCGAAGCGGTGCTGTTCATCGACGACGGATAGACCGAGCTTCTGAAACTCCACGCCGCCCTGGATGAGGGCGTGCGTACCGACGGCGATGTCCGCGCCACCGAACGCGATCGCATCCAGAGCATCGCGTCGCTCCTTCGAACGGGTCGACCCGGTCAGCAGCACGATGCGGAGCGGGCGGTCGAGGAACGGCAGTGTCACCAGGCCATTGAGCGGCGGCTCGGGTTCGCCCGACAGGAGCAGGCAGATCGTGCGGAAGTGCTGTTCCGCCAGCACCTCGGTGGGTGCCATGAGCGTCGCCTGGTGGCCGGCCGCGACCGCGCTGAGCATCGCCGCCAGGGCCACGACCGTCTTCCCGGACCCGACATCCCCCTCGAGCAGCCGCGCCATCGGGACCGGGCGGGCGACGTCGCCGAGGATGTCGGCGAGCGCGCGCCGCTGCGCGGCCGTCAGAGCGTAGGGCAACGTGCCGAGGAACGCCTCGGCCGTCTCGCGGGCCTCAATAACGGGCGCGCTGCCGGCCGTCTGCCAGGACCGCTTGCGAGCAACGACGCCCAGCTGGATCGCGAGCAGCTCATCGAACGCCAGGCGACGGCGAGCTGCCTCGACGGCCTCCGCGCTGTCCGGATAGTGCGCCTGCCGGGTGGCCTCGACGAGGTCGAGGAGATCGTGCCGGGCGCGCATCTCCGCCGGTAGCGGGTCTTCGATGCGGGCGGCGAACCGCTCCACCAGTGTGGCCAGCGCGGACCGGAGCGTTCGCTGCGGCAGCCCCTCGGTGAGGTGATAGACGGGGACGAGACGTCCGGTGTGCTGACCCTCGCCGAGGCGTTCGTAGTCCGGGTTGTTGAACGCGGGGCGGCCTCGATAGGCCGTGACGTTGCCGGAAACCGCGACCTCCATGCCGGGCCGGAGCTGGCGCGCAATGAAAGGCTGGTTGAACCAGACGATCTGTACGCGGGCGCCCGTCTCATCGGAGAGCATGGCCTCTGTGCTGCGCATGCGTCCGCCTCGACCCATCCGCACCTCTTGGACGCGGTCGAGCGTTCCCCGGACCGTCTGCGGCTGTCCGACGCGCAGCTGCGCGACGGGCACCGCGCGAGAGAAGTCGAGGTGCCGGTACGGGAAGTACCGCAGTGCATCGCCGATCGTGCGGATGCCGAGCTTCTCGAGCCGGTCGAACGTGGACGTGCCGAGCCGGAGGCCCGCGGCCCGGACGGGTGATTCGAGGGCCGCGGCGCCTTCCGGGAGCGAAGGACGCGGCTCTCGCTTCGGGGCGGGGCGGGGCTTCGCCGCCGGGGCGTCGAGCGCGCCGGGCGCCGCGTCGATGGCGGCGCGACGGGAGGCCGCGCCGCGCGCGGGCGAGCGCCCCGAAGGCGCGCGCTTCGGCTTCGGTGGTGCGTTCGCGACCCGCTCGTGGACCACCGTGGCGATCGCGCGCCGTAGCCACTGACGGCGGTCGTCCGGGCCCAGCGAGCGGTATCCCTCGAGGGGTAGTGCCCGCACCATCCGCAACACGGGCGAGCCGATGGGTTCGGTCTGCGCCTGCCGCACGAGGAACTCGTCGAGGCCTCCCTCGACGACTGCGTTGCGGCAGCCGTCCCGCAGCTCGCGGTCGAGGACGGCCTGCAGCCGCTCCAGGTCGGCCATCAGGTCCCGGAGCTGTAAGACGAGGAGGTGGGCTCGGCGGTCACGACCGCACACGCGAGCAGGCCGGGCCCGGCATGGACACCGATCACCGGCGTGATGCGTCCGACGGTCAGTCGCGCCTCCGGAGCCAGGCCGTGCAGGCGTTCCACGAGGTACTTGAGGTCGTCCGGCGTCGACGCATGGACGGCCATCGTCTCGAGAATCGGGCGGAACTCGGCTGCCCGTCGCAGCATCTCTTCGATGGCCTTCTGCTTGGTCCGGGCGCGTCCCACGGGCACCACTTCGCCGTCCTGCAGCGAGAGGATCGGCTTCACCTTCAGCAACGAGCCCACGATCTCCTGGGCGCGCCCGATACGTCCCCCGCGGCGCAGGTACTCGAGTGTGTCGACCAGGAAGAGCGTGTGTGTGCGCTGGAAGTGCCCGCGCACGATGGCGGCGGTCTCGTCGAGCGAGCACCCGGCGGCCACGGCCTCGGCCGCGCGCACGACGCCCATGCCCAGCGCGAGGGTGGCGAGCTCCGAATCGACGTGCACGACGCGCAGGCCTTCGATGCCTTCCGCGCCCTGGCGCGCGGACTCCAGCGTGCGGCTCAGTTTGCCGGAGATGTGAACGGACAGGATTTCAGTCGCACCCTCGTCGCGAAGCCGCTCGTAGGCGGCGCGGAAGGCCGCCGGCGACGGCTGCGAGGTGGTCGGGAGTTTCGATTCGCGGACGAGGCGCTTGAAGAACCGCTCGGCGCTGATGTCGATGCCGTCCTGCAGCGCCTCGTCACCGAAGAGCACGATCAGCGGCACGACAGTGATCCGGTGCTCCGCGACGAGCTCCGGGGGCAGGTCGCATGTGGAGTCAGTGACGATCCGGATGACCATCGCGCGAGTCTACTCGACCCCCGCGACGTACGGGTAGTACGGCTGTCCGCCCTCGATCAGCTCGACGGTGAGCGCAGGCACGGCGGCCTCAATGCGTGCTCGTAACGATGCCACCGCCTCCTCCGGGACGTCCTGGCCCAGGTAGACGCTGACCACCTCAGCGGACGGCCCGACCGCCGACTGGAGTGCAACGAGCAGGGCATCCTCGAGCGTCTCCGCGGAGGCGGCAAGCCGGCCATCGAGGAGCGCGATGGGCTGCCCCTGGCGGGCAGCGACGCCGCCGATCTGGACCGCCCGTGCCGACCGCGTCACCTCGATGCAGCGCACGCCGTCGATGGCGAGCCGCATCGCCTGCTCGGCATCGTCCGGGGCATCATCGGGGGTGGAAGCGACGGCGGCGGCAATGCCCGCGGGGATGGAGCGCGTGGGGATGACAGTGAGCAGGTCGGGGGCTTCGCGGGCGGCCTGGTCGGCGGCCATGATGGCATCAACGTCGTTCGGGAGGAGGAACACGCGCTTCGAGCCGGCGCTGCGGGCCGCCTCGAGGAATGCAGCCGGGCTCGGCTTGCCGTCAGCGAGCAGCGCTACGGCGCCGAGGGCGCGAAAGGCCTCGGCGATACCGAGGCCCGCGGCCACCGCGACCACGCCGATCGCAGGGATGGCCGCTGCCACGCCGTCTGTCGCCCGATGCGTCGCGGACCAGGCCTCATGCTGCAGCTGCATGTTGTCGATCTTGATGCCGCTCAACGTCCCGGCGGCGACGCCAGCGGTCAGGGCTGGGCCGGGATCGTCGAGATGCACATGCACGTGGAGCGCGTCGGGATCGCCCACCACGAGGATGGAGTCGCCGCCGGCCGCATCGAGAGCCGCGATGAGGGCGGCCTCATCAAGAGGAGCACCGTCGCGACGGGAGACAACATACTCGGTGCAGTATCCGTGCCCCTCGTGCGTCACCGCTGCCAGATCGACGGCGCCCCGAGGTGTGGGCGGCGCAGGGGGGAGCGGCTCGCCGGCGACGGCCATCCGCAGCCCGACGAGAATCACCGCGACCCCCAGACCGCCCGAGTCCACGACGCCCGCCTCGCGAAGACGGGGCAGCAACTGGGGAGTACGGTCCACGCTCACGAGTGCCTCGGTGGCAGCCGACCGGAGCACGTCGATCACGCCGCCGGTGCCGTCAGCGGCTGCGTCCGCGGCGTCCCGCATCACGGTCAGCATCGTGCCCTCGACCGGCGCGGACACGGCGGCGTACGCGGTGTCCGCGGCACTTCGGAGCGCGCCGGCGAGCGCAGGCGCGTCAGCGACCTCGAGGCCGTCCAGACCCGCCGCGAAACCGCGCAGCATCTGCGACAGGATGACGCCACTGTTCCCACGCGCGCCGAGCAGAGCGCCTCGAGCGCACGCCTGCGCGTATGCCCCCGCCGTGCCAGCGTCCGCCCCGCCGCCGGCGTCGATGGCGGCACGCAGAGTGAGGAGCATGTTCGTCCCCGTATCGCCGTCAGGCACCGGATACACATTGATGGCGTTGATCGCGTCGCGGTTCAACTCGAGCCAGCGCGCGGCCACGCCGAACGCATCCCGCAGGGCAGCGGCAGTGAGGGCTGTGGCCTCCGTGGCGGTCATGTGCCTCGCTCATTCGGTTGGACGCAGTACCGGCTGCGATGCTAGGCTGGTCGTCACTACTCTATCCGAGGTTACGGGATTCGGCTGAATCCGCGGGGACGGTCTGGTATGCCCTCAGGTACGTGCGACTTCTGCAACAAGACGGTGGCGTTCGGACGGAACATCCGGCACCAGCACTCCGGACGCTGGGAGCGCAAGGCGCCCCGCACCAACCGGCAGTTCCGTCCGAATGTGCAATCGCGCCGCATGCTCATCGATGGGCGGCGCCGGCGAATGAACATCTGCACGCGCTGTCTGCGCACGCAGATGAAGCAGGCCGTCTCCTAGCCTCGCTCCGCGCTCAACCACGGCCCGACTGCATTGACGCTCCGCTTTCGCGGAGCGTCTTCGTGCTGCAGCGAACTCCGTGAAACGAGAGCGCGAGGTCAGTAGGGCGTCTCACCGGCGCGATGGGCGTCGGTCGCCGCGGCATGGCGCGCGGGATCGAGATCCCGTCCGCGGAATCGTGCGTCGCCCGGCGGCGTATCGATGAGCGCGGAACATCATTGGCGTGGGGCCGAAGGCGCGGCTCTCGTAGGTGAAGCCGCTGACGTACTCCCAGACCGTCTCGCCCTCGGGCGTCACCTCGAAGAGATGCCCCGAGGCGCCTTCAGTGATGAAGGTGTTGCCGTTCGGAAGACGCTCGGCACCGGACACCATGAAGCTGTAGAACGACAGCAGCACGGGAGCACGGTACGTCCACACCACCTCGTCGGTAGCGGGGTCGACCTCGATGACCTGCGAGAAGTTCGGTCCGCGGCGGCGGTGCGACCCATTGTCGAAGACCAGCACGTGACCGCTGTCGAGCCACGTCGCATGGTGCTGGTGCGACAGCGTGCCAGGCCCCCATTTCCACCTGAATTCGCCGGTCGACGGATCGACAAGGGCGACCGTGTCCGTGAGGCGAAAGCTCACGAGCCAGTCGCCCGACGGCGTGACCGCAATGGAGTTCAGGTGCGTCCACTCGCGGCGCCCGTCGAGCGGGCAGAGCCGATCCTCGTCGAAGCGCAGGTGCTCCCAGGAACGCCATTCCGAAACGACATCGCCGGTCGGGGTGACCTCCTGCACGACGTCTCCGAGCATGTCCGCCGGGTCGTCGTCAGCCGCGAGACCTCCTCGAATCTGCGGGGTTACGCCAGCCGGGAGCGTGCGCCACGTTACGATGAGGTGGTTACCGTTCGGCAGGCGCTCGAAGTCGTGGTGCATCATCGAGTTGCGATACTCCCAGACGACATTGCCGTCCCAGTCCAGCTCGATGAGCGCGCCGGAAGAGCCGCCGATACGTTCAACGCCGCCCGCATCCCTCGGGGGTTGCGTGCGCATGAGCAGGTGCCCGGACTCGAGCAGCCGGCCGTACTGAATCCCCTCCGGATAGCTCCAGCGGTGGACGATCTGTCCCTCCGAGTGGAGCAGAGTCGCGTGCGTGCCGTGTGTGCTCGAGAAGCTGGTGTAGCCGCCATCCCCCCGAGCCGCGTCGCGGTAGACCAGCCCGAGCTGACGGTTGCGATGGGTAGCGAACATAGCGCCCCCGATGCTGCTCGCCCGACGAGCCGCCGGTGCTGCCCGAACCAGCAACCACGAATGTATTCTCCAGAATCTAGAGGACCCGTGGTGCTGGCGCTAGCGGGGGTCAGCCTGCGGCTGTTCGCGTGGTGTATGCCGTCATGAGCGCCTCACGCTGGTCGACCGGCAGGTACTTCACCGCCTCGCGGATCGTGACGCCCGAGACCCGATGCGTCCTGGGGGCCAGCCAGTCGAACACCAGGTCAGGCCGCGACTTCGAAGCATCCCGCAGGATCCAGCCGATCGCCTTGCGAATGAAGAACTCGCGTTCTTCGAGCATGGCGTCGGCATAGCGCGCGAAGCGCTCGAAGTCACCCTCGCCGCGGCGAATCGGACGGAGCAGCGCCAGCATCGCGGAGCGGCGAAGCCAGAAGTCGCCATCTGTGGCCCAGCGGTCGAGGACCGAGACTGCCTCGGGGTCACGTTCGACGATCGAGCCCACGACGTGCACGGCGAGCGCATCGACGTACGCCCAGGTGCGCGAGTCGCGCAGCAGCCGCTCGACGAGCGGCAGGTCCGCAGGCCCGAGCAGACGCCGATGACGGTCGAGCAGTTCGATCGCCACAGCGCGCCGTTCGTGGACGGGGTGTGCCCACAACTCCTCGACGAGCGAGACGAGCCGATCGTGGTCGGGCTTGCCGTGGCGCTCGAGGAACGCGCGGACGACGCCGCGCATTCCGGTCGCATCGACGCCGAGGAATTCGAGGTCGCTTTTCAGGTAGCGCTTCTCGCTCGATGCGCGCTCGGGGCGGCCGGCAGCACGCAGCGCGCGCTCCAGCTCGTCCGCCTGCGCGCGAGCCGTCGAGGAGCGCGCGGTCATGCCCGCAGGGCGGACCGCAGAGCGGCGAGTGCCTGCTGTGGCGACTCACGGTCGTTGTAGACCGCCGACCCCGCCACGAGAATCGTAGCGCCGGCCTCGACGCAGGTCCGGGCGTTGTGCGCCTTCACGCCGCCATCGACCTCGATCGGGGTGGCGCGACCGCGGGCCGCCAGACGCCCCCGCACGTCGCGCACCTTGTCGAGGTGCTCCGGCATCATCTCCTGACCGCCGCGGCCCGGTTTGATCAGCATCACGACCACCTCGTCGAGCGTGTCGAGGAGGGGCGTGAGCGCTTCGGACGGCGTCTCGGGATTGATGGCGATCCCGGCCTCGCAGCCCAGGCGATGGATCCGGTCGATGTGGTCGGCAGGTTCGCCTTCGGCCTCGTAGTGAAACACGAGGCGCATGGCTCCCGCGTTCGCGAACGACTCAACGTGCTCATGCGGGCGCTCCACCATCATGTGCACCTCGAGGGGGACTGAGGTGGCGGCACGGACGGCCTCCACCACGGAAGGGCCGAAGCTGAGTTGTGGCACGAAGTGCCCGTCCATCACGTCGAGGTGGAAGAGGTCACAGCCACCCTCCTCGGCGGCGCGGACTTGCTCGGCCAGGCGTCCGAAGTCGGCAGTCAGGATCGAGGGCGCGATCTGGATGCGCTGAAATGCGCTCATCCCGCCTCCTCCGCGTCGAGGCGGGCGCGCGCCGCCGATCGCTCCCGCGCCACCGCCTCGGGGGCCGTCCCGCCGGTCGCGCTCCGCGCCCGGAGCGCCGCGTCGAGGTCGATCGCGATCACGTCCGCATCAAAGGCCGGGTGAACCGCGCGGTAGTCCTCGACCGTCAGGTCCTCGAGGCGGCGCCCGTCCCGCTCGCACTGTGCGACAAGCGCACCGACGGCGGCGTGGGCCTCCCGGAACGGGACGCCACGCTTGGCGAGGTAGTCCGCCACATCCGTGGCCAGGGCGAACTGCCCGACGGCCATCGATCGCCCTCGGTCCGCGTCGAAGCGGAGCGCGGGCATCATCGCCGCGGTGACCGCGAGCGACGCGAGCAGCGTGTCCACCGTGTCGAAGAGCGGCTCCTTGTCCTCCTGCAGGTCGCGGTTGTACGAGAGCGGCAGGCCTTTCAGCAGAGCGAGCGCCTGCACGAGGTTCCCGATCGCGCGGGCGCTCTTGCCGCGCACGATTTCGGCGACGTCCGGGTTCTTCTTCTGCGGCATGATGCTCGACCCGGTGGCAAAGGCGTCTGGAAGCTGCACGAGCGCGAACTCGGCAGTCGACCAGAGGACCACTTCCTCGCTCAGGCGAGACAGATGCACGAGCGCGAGTGCAGCCGCCGCGTGGAACTCGACGACGAAGTCGCGGTCGGAGACGGCGTCGAGCGAGTTCGTGCTTACCGCCTCGAAGCCAAGCTCGTGGGCTACGGACGCGCGGTCGACGGGATACGTCACCCCGGCGAGGGCGCCTGCCCCAAGTGGTAAACGGTTCATACGCGTCCGCGCCTGCGCGAACCGCTCGCAGTCGCGGGCGAACATCGCCTCGTACGCGAGGAGATGGTGCGCCAGCAGCACGGGTTGCGCGCGCTGGAGGTGCGTGTAGCCCGAGATCACAGTCGCGGCCTCGCGGTCGCTGACGTCGAGGAGCGCGCGCCTCAGGGATCGCAGACGGGCAAGCGCCTCATCACAGGCGGCGCGGGTGAAGAGCCGGAGGTCGGTCGCGACCTGGTCATTGCGGGAGCGGGCGGTGTGCAGGCGGCCGGCCGGCTCCCCGATGCGTTCCGCCAGCGCAGCCTCGACGTTGAGATGGATGTCTTCTCGCTCGGGCCGAAACTCGAACGTACCGGCGTCGATGTCGGCGCGAATCGCCTCAAGACCGTCGACGATGGCGGTGCAGTCGGCCTCGGTGATGATGGCCTGGCGGGCGAGCATACGCGCGTGTGCGATGGATCCGGCGATGTCCTCGCGGTAGAGACGGCGGTCGAAGGCGATCGAGGCGGTGAACGCCTCCACAAGGGCGTCCGTGGGGGCGTTGAAGCGGCCTCCCCACAGTTTGTCGGGCGCGGGGCCGGTCTGGCTCATGGGCTCCTCGAAGCAGTCTGCCTGGCGTCGAGGCTAGCAGAGGGCCGTGCACGGCGCGAGCCGCTCACGGAGACAAGCTCTCATACGGCAAGGCTCGACCTCTACGAACGTCGTCTTCAGTGGCGGGGCAGGTTCGCGGCTCCCGTAAAGGCCGTGGTACGGTACCGCGAGTGCGCATCTGGACAGATTTGGTCAGAAAGGACGATGCCCGTGCGGGCCTTTGACTCATGGATGAAGCGCGCCTCACGCGCGGGAGTGCTGCTCGCGGTGCTCGTGTTCGGCGTCGCCCTCGTTGCCTGCGGCGGCGGGGACGACGAGGACGGAGGCGGTGACGCGACCTCGACGCCGACTGCGAGCAGCGGAACAGGCGGCGCGACGGCGACCGCCACTACCGCTTCCGGTTCGACCGCAACCGCGACCGCGGCGGGCGGCTCCACGCCGACCGCAACCGCTTCCGGCGGCAGCACGAATCTCGGAACCGAGCAGGGCAACCGCATCGCGACTGCGGCGATGCTCGTCGAGTCCGACCTCCCCGGAACCGGCTGGACGGTAATCTCGACCGACGACTTCGAGGGATCGCTGCTGAGCGCGGACGACACCGAATTCGCGAACACGCCCGCCTGCAGCGCGTACGTGAAGAAGGTCACGGACGCCGCGAAAAAGGCGGAGGCAGCACGGATCGGGCGGGCGGCTCGTGGGTTCCAGGAGGCTGGCGCGCTCTTCGGTACCTCGATCGATGTCGAAGTGACGGTCTTCAAGGACTCCGGCACGGCAAGCTCGCTCGTCTCCGAAGCCCGGGGCGCGTTCGGCTCGGCCGACTTCGAAGCGTGCTTCCGCGAGGTGATCAAAGGCTCTGAGGGCGATATCCCTGAGGAAGTCGAGTTCGACCTGAAGGCGGGCAAGCCCCTCACCTCCGCTCCGCACAACGGCGTTGCGCAGGCCTTCGATATCTCACTGTCCTCGGCGGGGATCTCGTTCGCGCTTCACGCGGAGCTGTACGCCTGGGCTGACAAGAACGCCGTGGCGTTCGTCTCGATCTTCGGGGCGCCGGACGAGATCAAGGAGGACGCGGTGAAGGCCGCAGTCTCCAAGACGGACCAGAAGCTCTCGGCCGCGCAGTAGTCAACGCGCACTGGCAACACGAGCGAGGAGGAGGGCCGGGGCCCTCCTCCTCGCTTTAGGCGTCTTGGGCCTCGCCGCCACGGGCGGCTCGCACGATGGAGTCGGCGAGCCGCTGAGGCGACTCCTCCGCGGTGAGAATGAGGGGACGCTCGTCGGCCTCGGGAGGCTCCAGCGTCGCGAGTTGCGCCGGCAGGCCGGCGGCGGGCATGAAATGCTCTCGCGCCGCCATTCTCGCTTCCAGTAGAGCCGGGTCTCCCCACAGGTACACCAGGAGCACGTCGTCGCGTCGGCCGCCTACGAGAACGTCGCGATATGCGCGCCTGAGGGCGGAACAGGCCAGCACGAGCGACGTGCCATGGCTCCGAGCGTCCGTCACGAGGGCCGCGAGGCGCTCGAGCCAGGGCCGGCGGTCTGCCTCCGTGAGTGCGCGGCCGGCGCGCATCTTCTCGATGTTCGCGTGTGAGTGATAGTCGTCGGCATCGACGAAGCGCCACCCCAGGCGGGTCGCCGCCAGTGCCCCCACCGTGCTCTTCCCTGAGCCGGCGACGCCCGTCACCAGGACGATCACCCACTGACCTCTTCTCGCCAGCCGCAGCATGGAACGGTAGCTGAGTCTTAACACCAATGGTCGATCATGGATCCGACCTGTGCGGAGCCGCCGCCTCTCGGCGGCGATCGAGGAGGCAGTCATGACGGACGGCAACAGGAGCGCGGTAGCAGTGCAAGGACGCGCGGGCGCGATCTCTGGGGACGACCTCGAACTCACGGACGCGTGGTGGCGGGCCGCGAACTACCTCTCGGTCGGCCAGATCTACCTGCTCGACAACGCGATGCTGCGCGAGCCGCTGCGTCCCGAGCACGTGAAGCCGCGCCTCCTCGGACACTGGGGGACCACCCCGGGGCTGAACTTCCTCTACGCGCACATCAACAGACAGATCAACCGGCGTGACCTGGAAGCGATGTACATCATCGGGCCCGGCCATGGCGGGCCGGCCGCGGTCGCCAACGCATACCTCGAGGGCACGTACAGCGAGGCGTATCCGCAGGTCTCTCGTGACGAGGAGGGGATGACCCGCCTCTTCCGCGAATTCTCGTTCCCCGGCGGGATCGGCAGCCACGTGACTGCCGAGGTGCCGGGCTCGATCCATGAAGGCGGCGAGCTGGGGTACTCGCTCGCACACGCGTACGGCGCGGCGTTCGACAACCCGCGCCTCACTGTCTTCTGCATCGTGGGGGACGGAGAGGCGGAGACCGGCGCGCTCGCCACAAGCTGGCATTCCAACAAGTTCCTGAACCCGGTCACGGACGGTGCCGTGCTGCCGATCCTGCATCTCAACGGATACAAGATCGCGAATCCTGCCATCCTCGCGCGTGTGCCGCACGGGGAACTGGAATCACTGCTTGAGGGATACGGATACCGGCCGTACTGGGTCGAGGGAGACGACCCGGAGGACGTGCACCAGCAGCTGGCGGGCGCTCTCGACGACGCGCTTGACGAGATCGCTCGCATTCAGCGCGTGGCGCGCGACGAGGAATCGCGTGGCCGCCCGCGCTGGCCGGTGATCGTGTTCCGGACGCCGAAGGGCTGGACCGGTCCGCACGAAGTGGACGGGCAGCAGACCGAAGGGACGTTCCGCTCGCACCAGGTGCCGCTGGCCGACATCGGCGACAATCCGCAGCACCTCGAGCTGCTCGAATCCTGGATGCGGAGCTACCGGCCCGACGAGTTGTTCGACGCCAGCGGCACGCTGCGCGCGGCAATCGCGGCGCTGTCGCCCTCCGGGGAACGACGGATGAGCGCGAGCCCGCACGCCAACGGAGGCGTGCTGATGCGGCCACTCCTCCTTCCGGACCCGGGCACCTACGCCGTGCCGGTACCGTCCCCGGGGACCACCTTCTCCGAGGCGACACGGGTGCTGGGTGCGTACCTGCGCGATGTCATTCGGGAGAACCCGGAGACGTTCCGGCTCTTCGGACCGGACGAGACGGCGTCGAACCGGCTAAGCGCGGTGTTCGAGGCCACTGACCGTGCGTGGCAGGGGCCGGTGGTGGCGACGGACGACCACCTGGCGCCCGACGGCCGCGTGCTCGAGGTGCTGTCGGAGCATCTGTGCCAGGGATGGCTCGAGGGCTACCTGCTGACCGGGCGGCACGGGCTGTTCAACTGCTACGAGGCGTTCATCCACGTCATCGACTCGATGTTCAACCAGCACGCCAAATGGCTGAAGGTGAGCCGCGAGGTGCCATGGCGGCGGCCGGTCGCCTCGCTGAACTACCTGCTCACGAGTCACGTGTGGCGGCAAGACCACAATGGCTTCTCACACCAGGATCCGGGGTTCCTCGACATCGTGGTCAACAAGAAGGCGGAGGTCGTACATGTGTACCTCCCGCCGGACGCGAACACGCTGCTCTCCATCGCCGACCACTGTCTCCGTACGCGGGACTTCGTGAACGTGATCGTGGCTGGCAAGCAGCAGGCGCTGAACTACCTCTCGTGGGAAGAGGCGGCGCTGCATGCCCGACGCGGCATCGGCATCTGGGAGTGGGCCAGCAACGACACGGACGGCGAGCCCGACGTCGTCATGGCGTGTTGCGGGGACATCCCGACGTTGGAGACGCTGGCCGCCGTCGACCTGCTGCGCCAGCACCTCCCTGAACTCAAGGTACGGGTGGTGAACGTCGTCGACCTGATGCGGCTGCAGTCCGCGTCCGAGCACCCACACGGGCTGTCAGACCGCGAGTACAACACGCTCTTTCCCGTGGGCGTGCCGATCATGTTCGCCTTCCATGGCTATCCGTGGCTGATCCACCGGCTGACGTACCGGCGCCCCGGTGACGAGCACCTCCACGTCCGCGGGTACAAAGAAGAGGGGACGGTGACGACGCCGTTCGACATGGTGATGCTGAACGACCTCGACCGGTTCCATCTCGTCACCGACGTGATCGACCGGGTGCCGAAGCTCGGTTCGCGGGCCGCGCACCTGCGCCAGCGGATGCTGGACGCGCGACAGCGAGCACGCGCCTACACGCGCCAGTTCGGCGAGGACATGCCGGAGATCTCGCAGTGGACGTGGCCGTACTGACCGACGGGTGAACGGAGGAGAGACGTGGCCGCCCGAGGAGACATGTCGATCCTCGTCGTGAACGCCGGGTCGAGCAGTCTGAAGCTGCGGGTGCTCGACGGCGACGACGAGGTCATCGAGCACGCCGATCTGCCGGCGATCGAGGACGCGGACGATCTCGATGCGATCCGCGCGCTGCTGGACCGGCATCCCTCCGTGGGCGCCATGGGGCACAGGGTGGTCCACGGGGGCGCGGTCTTTCGCGAGACCACGCTCGTCACGGACGAGGTGGTTGAACGCCTGCGCGGCGTGTCCGACCTGGCCCCGCTGCACAATCCGTCGGCGCTCGCGGGTCTCGAGGCGATGCGCGCGGCGGCGCCCGATCTCCCCAACCTCGTGTGCTTCGACACGGCGTTCCATTCGACGCTGAGGCGGGAGGCGACCACATATGCCGTGCCGCGTCGCTGGACCGAGGAGTGGGGGATTCGGCGGTACGGATTCCACGGTCTGAGCCACGCCTACGTCGCGCGACGAGTCCCGGAGCTGCTGGGACGTCCCGCCGCCGGACTGCGCATCGTGAGTTGCCACCTCGGAGCAGGGGCGTCGCTATGCGCCATCCAGGACGGGCGCTCGGTGGACACGACGATGGGGTTCACCCCCCTCGAGGGTCTGGTCATGGCCACCCGTTCGGGCTCACTCGACCCCGGGATCATCGTGCATGTGCAGCGGCACCACGGGCTCTCGGTCGCGGACGTTGAGCGCGCCCTCGACGAAGACTCGGGGCTGCGAGGGCTGGCGGGGGGCGCCGGCGACATGCGTGAAGTGGAACGCGACATCAACGCGGGCGACGCGCGTGCCGCCCTGGCCTTCGACGTGTATCTGCATCGGCTGTCCGCGAGCATCGCCGCAATGACCGCGTCGCTCGGTGGCGTCGATGCTCTGGCGTTCACGGGAGGCGTGGGAGAAGGCTCCGCGCGCGTCCGCCGCGAAGCGACGAAACGCCTCGCGTTTCTGGGACTGTCCGTGGATGACGGCCTGAACGACGAGGGCGGAGATGACGACCGCGTGCTCTCGCCATCCGGGGCGGCGGTCCCGGTGTTGCTGGTGCGCGCGCGCGAGGACCTCGAGATCGCGCGCGAGGTGCGGCGGGCGCTGGACCGATGACGCTCGTGCGAAGGATCGAGACTGGAAGCCTCGGATCGAGGCAGGTACCATCGTCCGGTCGTTTCGGAAGCGGGGACACACGGGTCCCCGTCCTCACGGTCGCTCCCCAGGTGGCTGTACGCGGTCGACGCACGGAGGATCGCGCCCACTGGCGGAGGCTATGTCTGTAGTCGCTTACTTCTCGATGGACCTTGCGCTGGAGTCGGACATCCCGACCTACAGTGGTGGACTGGGCGTGCTCGCCGGCGACATGCTGCGCTCGGCGGCCGACCTTGGCCTGCCGCTCGTCGGCGTGTCGCTGCTGTATCGCAAGGGCTACTTCCATCAGAGGCTGGACGCGGCGGGCAACCAGATCGAGGCAGACGACGGGTGGCGCCCGGAGGGTCGGCTGACCGAGTTGCCGGCCCGCGTCGCGGTCCAGATCGAAGGCCGCAGCGTGCAACTCCGGGCCTGGCGGTACTGCATCCGTGGCGCCAGAGGCTGCGAGCTTCCGGTCTTCCTCCTCGACAGCGACCTGCCGGAGAACGCGCCCGAGGATCGGGGACTGACGGACCACCTGTACGGCGGCGACCCACGCTACCGGCTGGCGCAGGAGGTCGTGCTCGGCATTGGCGGTGTGCAGCTCCTGCGGGCGCTGGGCTATACGGACATCCCGACCTTCCACATGAACGAAGGCCACTCCGCGCTACTGGCCCTCGCGCTGTTGCACGAGCGCCTGGGTGAGCGTCCGATCGCGTCCGCCGGCGACGGGGACCTCGATGCCGTGCGGCAACGGTGCGTCTTCACCACGCACACTCCCGTATCCGCCGGCCACGACAAGTTCGAGTGGGACCTCGTGTACCGGCTCCTCGGCGAAGAGCACGCATCGTTCCTGCAATCGAGCGCGGCGCCCGGCGAGCGGCTCAACATGACCCATCTCGCGCTTCGGTTCGCTCGATACGTGAACGCGGTCGCGCTGCGGCACGCCCAGGTATCGCGCCAGATGTTCCCCGAGCAGACCGTCCACGCGATCACGAACGGCGTCCATACGGCGACCTGGCTCGCGCCGTCGTTCAAGCAGCTCTACGACCGGCACATGCCCGACTGGCGCCTCGACAGTTCCGATCTGCGACACGCCGTCGCAATCCCGCTGTCCGACATCGACGACGCGCACATCGAGGCGAAGCGACGGCTGCTCCACGAGGTGGCGAACCGCAGCGACCAGATCCTCCTTCCGGGCGCGTTCACGATCGGCTTCGCGCGTCGCGCGGCGACGTACAAGCGCGCCGACCTCGTGTTCTCGGACATCGAGCGACTACGCCGCATCGCGGACCGCATCGGACCGATCCAGTTCATCTACTCGGGAAAGGCACATCCGCAGGACGTGGGCGGAAAGGACGTCATCCGGCGCGTCTTCGAGGCGCATCGCGCGCTACGGGACGAGGTGCCAGTCGTCTACCTCGAGGATTACGACATGGAGCTCGGGGGCCTGGTGTGCGCCGGGGTCGACCTCTGGCTGAACACGCCCGAGCAGCCGCTGGAAGCGTCCGGGACGAGCGGCATGAAGGCCGCGCTCAACGGCGTCCCGAGCCTCAGCGTGCTCGACGGCTGGTGGATCGAGGGCCACGTCGAAGGGGTGACTGGGTGGGCGATTGGGATGAGCCCCTGGGACGGCGTCCTGCACCCCAGCGACGAGGCAGACTCGCTGTACACCAAGCTCGAGTCGAGCATCCTGCCGATGTTCTACGGGGCCCGCGAGCGATACAACGATGTCCAGCGATCTGCGATCGCGTTGAACGGCTCGTTCTTCAACACGGAGCGCATGGTGCGCCAGTACGCGGCGAACGCGTACGGGTTGTACGCCTAGCGTCAGGGCTGGACTCGCTGGCCAATTCCTCGAAGCACTCGCAGACACGCCTCGCGCTGTCCTGCGGCGTACGGTGGGACGTGCACCTGCCGCGGCGATAGCACCAGTGGCCGGCCGTTCGGCATCAGCAGACTACCGCCGACCCCCTCGAGGATCGCCGCGCCGCCGGCGACATCCCAGATCGAACGCGGCCCCGTCGACAGATAGACATCTGCCGTCCCATCCGCAGCGTGCACCAGCTTCACAGCCGCCGACCCGGCCGGATACACCTCGAACGGGATCTGGTAGTGCAGGCGACGCCGCTCATAGTCGTGTCGGGACACCACGACACGACGCACTTCGCCGGCGGCGGCGAGCGGAGGCAAGGGCGCACCGTTCTTGCGCGCCTCGCGGCGGGTGTCCGTGACCAGGGCGGAGTACACCTCGCCCGTGCCGGGCAGCGCGACCGCGCCGAGCATGAGGCGATCCTCAACGAACAGGCCGACGGTCACGCCGTACTCAGGCAGGCCGCGGATGAACTCGCGCGTGCCGTCGAGGGGGTCGACGACCCACGTCGGCTCACCGTGCAGCAGCGGAGCGACCTGCTCCGACTCCTCAGAAAGCCACTGTGCACCCTCTATGAGCGGCATGAGCCGGTCGTGCAGCGTCTCATCGGAGGCGTAGTCGGCGTCGGTGACGGGCCCCTCGCCCCACTTATGGCCGACACGCATATCGCCGCGCCCGACCACCTCGAGGATCGCGTCGCCGGCGGAGCGGACGGCGTCCTCGAGCGCCGCGCGCAGGGCATCGAGATCCACATCCAGCACGGCGGTCCCTTCGGGCGCTCCGGAACCCGATGCTACACTCCGGGACGGAATGCGCATCTCCTCGCCGCTCCGCCGCTCCGCCCACCGTACGCCGCTGGTACGCGCCCTGCAGGGCGCCGTCGGGGCGCCGAACGTCGTGTACCTCCCCGAGGACCTGCTCGCGTACGAGTACGACGCAACGATCGAGCGACACCAGCCGGAAGCGGTCGTGTTCCCCGGCGGTACCGAGGAAGTAGCGGCGTGCGTGCGCGTCGCTGCCGAGCATGGCGCACCCATCGTGCCCCGGGGGTCCGGCACCGGACTGGCCGGCGGCGCGGTGCCCGTGCGGGGCGGCGTGGTGATCGTGCTCACGCGCATGAACCGCATCATCGAGATCGACCCGCGCGACCGCGTGGCCGTCGTGGAGCCGGGGCTGATCAATCTCACGTTGCAGGAGGCATGCGCTCGCTACGGCCTGCTCTACGCGCCGGACCCTTCGTCACAGCGCATTTGCACCCTCGGGGGGAACATCGCATCGAACTCCGGTGGGCCGCACACGCTGGCGCACGGCAGCACGGTGAACCACGTGCTCGGAGTCGAGGTGGTCCTGCCTGACGGGCGAGTGACCTGGTTCGGCGGGCGGCAGCCCGACGCACCCGGCGTGGACCTCCGCGGGCTCTTCGTCGGCTCGGAAGGCACGCTCGGGATCGTGACGCGCATCTGTGTGCGGCTGGAGCGGGCGCCTGAGGCCGTCCGCACGATGCTCGCGGTCTTCGAGAGCATCGATGACGCCTCCGAGGCGGTGTCGGCGATCATCCGGCGAGGAATCATCCCGGTGGCCCTCGAGATGCTCGACCAGGAGATCATCCGCGCCGTCGAGCCGCGGCTGCACGTCGGCTACCCAATGGACGCGGGCGCCGTGCTGCTGATCGAAGTCGAGGGACTGCGCGAGGCTGTGACCGAGGACGAAGCCGCGGTCATCGCCGTCTGTCGCGAACTGCACGCTCGCGAGGTGCGCACAGCCGGGACCGAGGAGGAGCGGGCCCGTTTGTGGGAGGGTCGCAAGGGGGGCATCGGCGCGATCGGCGCCATCAGCCCGAACTTCTACATCCTCGATGGCGTCGTGCCTCGCACGCGGCTGCCCGAGGTGATGCGAGACATCATGCGGCTCTCGGAGGCGGCGGGGTTCCGCTGCGCGAACATCTTTCACGCGGGCGATGGGAACCTGCACCCGAACATCATGTTCGACGAGCTCGAGCCCGGGGCAACCGAGCGGGTGCTGGCACTCGGTGGGCAGATCATGCGGGTCTGCGTAGACGCCGGCGGCTCGATCACCGGTGAGCACGGCGTCGGACTCGAGAAGCGCTCCTACATGGAGTGGATCTTCGGCCCCGCCGACCTCGATGCAATGGGACGGATCCGCATCGCCTTCGGCGCGGACGAGCGCTTCAATCCGTGCAAGATGCTGCCCACTGGGCGCGGATGCGGGCACGCGCACGCTTCCGAGTTGCTCCGTCACCTCCAGACGCCGGGCGTGTACGTGTGACCGCCGCCGCCGCGGATCGCGTGGAGGCGGCGCTCCCGCCGGAGCGACGACGGCCGGCCGAGGAGTACCCGGTCGACGGGCTGATCCCTCGTATAGCGTTCCGCCCCAGGACTGCTGACGAGGTTGCCACGCTCTTGCACGCCGCGGACGCAGCCGACGTCGTGGTAGTGCCACTCGGCGCGCGGACGGCGCTGCGGCTCGGGCGGCCCCTCGCCCGCTACGACGTCGCGCTGGACACCACAGCGTTGAACCGCGTCGTGGCGTATGAACCGGAAGACCTCACGGTGACCGTCGAGGCGGGGATCACCCTCAAGGCACTGCAAAGCGTGCTGGGTGAGCGCGGACAGTACCTCCCGGTCGACCCGCCACCGGACGACCGCGTGACGGTCGGCGGGCTCCTCGCGACGGCGCGGCCGGGGGCATGGCGCGGGCATCTGCCGGCGGCGCGTGACCTCGTCCTCGGCGCAACGGTGGCGACGCCCCAGGCGACGCTGGTGCATTCCGGCGGTCGCGTGGTGAAGAACGTGAGCGGCTACGACATGCACCGCATGCACACCGGAGCGCTCGGGGCGTTCGGGGTGATCGTCGAAGCGTCCTTCAAGGTGGCGCCGCTCCCGGCGGGCCGCCGGACCTTCGTACTCGAGTGCGCACACCTCGAACAGGCGTCGGAGCTCGCGTTCGCGCTGTGGGACCGGGCGCTGCCGCTGCGGGGGCTCGCGCTCCTCTCCAACGCAGCAGCCGCGGCGGCCGGCCTGCCCGCGGCGCCGCACGTGCTCATCGAGGGCGTCGGGAGGGCGGCGGTCCTCCACCGGGTCGCGGATGCTGTGAAGACGCAGGCGGCACTCCTGCACGCAGTCCGCGGCGTCGAGCCGGGCGACGCCCCATGGACGCAGCTTCGCACGCTCGCCGGCCCGCAGACGGGTTGCGTCGTCCGGCTGGGTGTCCCCGCCTCGCGAGTTGCTGCCGCCGTCGAGGCGGCTTCCGAGGCTGGCTGCGTTGCCTGGGGCTATCTCGCCTCAGGCTCCGTGCTTGCCACCGCGGCCTCGCTGGACACTTCGACCGTCGAGCGGCTTCGCGCGCACGCCGTCGAGGCCGGTGGCTTCCTCCAGATCGAGGCAGCCGATGCCTCGCTGCGCGCCACCGCCGACCCGTTCGCCACGCCAGAACGCGACCTCGTACGGGCGCTGAAGGCGCAGTTCGACCCACGGGGGACGATCAACCGTGGTCGCTGGATGGAGGGCGTATGACCCCCGACGCCGTGCCGCTCGGGTTCGTGGGCGAAGACCGCCCGGCGCTGTCGGACCTGCAGAACTGCATCCATTGCGGCTTCTGTCTGCCGGTCTGCCCCACGTACATCGCGACCGGGCAGGAGCTCGAGTCGCCGCGCGGCCGGCTGCACCTGATGCGGTCGGTCATCGAGGGGCGGGCCGACGCCAGCGGTGCGCTGCTCGCGCACCTCGACCTCTGCCTGCAATGCCGCGCTTGCGAGACGGCGTGCCCCTCATCGGTGCCGTACGGCCGCATCATGGAGGACGCGCGCGCCTCCGCGATGGCGCGCGGCATCGCACGCCGCCCGCTGCGCTGGACCCTGCGAGCCGCCCTCCTCCGGCAGGTCGTCGCGCGGCCGCGCGTACTCGGAGCGCTGTTCGCGCTCGGGCGCGCCTACACGCGCTCGGGCCTCCAGCGGAGGATCCGAGGACCATGGCGCGAGGCTGTCCCGCCGGCGCTGCGGGCGATCGAGGCACGTGCGCCGGTCCTCGACCAACCGCGATACCGCGAGATGGGCACGCTTGCACGGCCCGCGCAGCCGCGCACGCGCGTCGCGCTACTCCTCGGGTGCGTGCAGGGCGACCTGTATCCGAACGTGCACGAGGCGACCGTGCGGGTGCTCGAACGGCTGGGCTGCGAGGTCGTCGCGCCGCCCGGTCAGGCCTGCTGTGGCGCGCTCCATGCGCACGCTGGCGACGCGTCGGCCGCACGCGCGCTGGCACGGCGGAACATCGAGGCGTTCGAGGCCGCCGCCGTGGACGCCGTGATCGTGAACGCGGCCGGCTGCGGCGCGGCGATGAAGGAGTACGGCCGCTTGCTGAGGCACGACGATCTCTGGCGACCGCGCGCAGAGCGGTTCGCCGCGGGCGTGCGGGACGTGCTCGAGTTCGTAGCCTTGCGGCCACTCGGAGACCGCCTCGGGAGTCTCGATGTCGACGTGACCGTGCAGGACGCGTGCCACCTCGCGCACGCACAGGGCATCCGCGAAGCGCCCCGCGCGATCCTGCGCGCTATTCCGGGCCTGCGACTCCGTGAAATGCGCGCGCCCGACCGATGCTGCGGTGGCGCCGGCCTCTACACGCTGGTCCAGCGCGAGATGTCACAGCGCGTGCTCAACGCGAAGCTCGATGACATCGCGGGGACCGAAGCGGCGGTGGTCGCCACCTCGAACCCGGGCTGCACACTTCAGATCGAGGGCGGGCTGATCGCGACCGGCGGTCCCGCCGTCGTGCGCCACGTGATCGAACTGCTCGATGAAGCCTACCGGGCGGGTGAGGTCAGCCGCTCGCGACCCGCCACATGGAGCTCAACCGCGACTCATTGAACTCGAACGCGTCGAACTCGTAGCCGCGCACCTCGGGAGCGAGGGAGGCGTATTCGGGAGGCGCGGACAGCGGGAACATCGCCGGGCCCTGGTCGAGCAGTACCGTCTGCGCCTTGCGTGACTCCTCGGCCCGCTCGCGGGGATCGAGCGCGGCAAATACCGGCCGCAACGCGGTGTCGTACACCGGATCGGAGTATCCCCAGAGCGAGAAGTTCCCGGTGAGGCCGCCAGTCAGGTGGAGGCGAAGCCCCACATCGGGAGTCCGCAGGTCCTCGAGCTCGAACAGCGCCGCCTCGAAGTCGCCGGCGAAGAACAGGGGCGCCCAGTTGTCGGGCGGGAGCAGGTTCACACGGGGCGCCAGACCGGCTTCCCGCAGCTGCGCGTCCACCAGCTGAGCAACCGAGCGCATCGTCGTCGTGTTCGGGCCCTCGATGCCAAACTCGAGCCCGGACCGCCCGGCGGCGTCGAGGAGTCTCCGGGCCTCGGCGACGTCCCGTTGGTACAGCGGGTGCTTCAGCAGGTCGGCTTCGGGCAGGGCGTCGCCCGCATGGGCCGGCCCCACGGGACCGCTCAGATACCCGGCGTCCACCCCGGCGATGGCGGTGCGGTCGAGGGCGAGTGAGATCGCCCGGCGCACCCTGACATCCTGAAACGCCGCCACGAAGCGCACGTTGCCGCCCGTCGGTCCCGACTTCTGCGGGAACAGGGAGAGACCAAGCCCTCGCATGCGCCTCGATGGACGCTTGGAGACGGTGGCCCCGTCGCGGGCCCCCGCGGCGTCAGGCTGCGTGTCGCGCGCATGGACGCGCACGTCGAGCTCACCCGCCACGAACGCGGCATCGAGGTCGCGGTCCCCAGGGGTGTCGGCCACCAGTAGACCCTCCAGCAGCGGCTGGGCCGAGCGGTGGAACAAGGGGTGGGCCGCCATCGCGAGACCGCCCGCATCGCGCTGCGTGGGCACGAACGGGCCGCTGCCGAGGCGCGCGTCGACTGCCTGGTACCGGATCTGAGAGCGCACACTGGCCAGCAGCGGGTCGGCAAGATAGTCGAAGAGCAGGTTGAACGGGGCCCGCAACCGCAGCACGACGGTCAGGATGTCGGGCGCCTCGACGCGGTCGATCACATTCGCGAAGAGGAACTCCCGGTCGGCCGCGCGCTCCTGAAAGTCGTGCTGCACATCCTGCGCCGTGAGAGCGGATGCGAGGTTCTGGCTGTCCGGGTGGAACCGCAGGTCCTCGCGTAGCTTGAATGTGACCGCGAGCGAGCCGTCGACGCGCGCCGACCGCGCGAGGTCGCCCGAGGCACGGCTGCGCCGCGGGTCAAACGCCACGAGCGTCGAGTACACAAGTCCTGCGGGCCCCGCTGGCGATGGGCTTCCAACGCCGGGCGCGAGACGCAACGTGCCGGATCGCTCCTTCTGTGACGGCGCCGCCGGGGCGTCACCCAGCAGGTCGCCGCCGCTGCAGGCCGCGAAGAGCGCGCCCATCGCGGAAGCACCGCCCAGGCGCAGCAATTCACGGCGACCGTACAGACGGGATAAGGACATCGAAGCGATCGTCCCGTTTCGTGCTACTGGGTGGGCGGGACGCCATAGTACGGAGGCTGGCCACGGCCCGCTAGCCGCTGTACCGGCAGAGCGGCGACACTGGTGATATGGACGAGCAGAGTGAGGCGCGCCGGTCGCGGAGCACCGTAAAGGTGCTCGGCGGTGTAGCGCTCACCGTCATCGTCGGGCTCGTCGCCGTCGCTGGATGCCTCTCGCTCGTCGTTTCGAGCACACCGCCGCACACGCTCGAAGTCCCACAGGGCGAGCTGACGGTCGGGGCACCGCGGTTTTACGCTCAGCCGAGCTTCGGCGCGGACTCCTCCGGGAGGACGTTTGGCGTGTGGCTCCTGGTCCCGGAGACGGGGAGCACCCGCGCCTTCCTGTCACAGGATCCTGGGAATCGCTGTTACGTAAACTGGCGCGGCGAACTCGCCGTCGAGGGCCAGACCGGGGTGTTCATCGAAACGTGCGACGGGACCGCCTACGCACCCGACGGCGCAGTGCTATCAGGCAACGCGCCGCGGGGGCTCGACGCCTTCGACGTCGAGGTGACCGCGACCGTCATCGTGGTGGATCTTGAGCGTGTCATGCTCGGCCAATGCCGGGATGAGGGAGACACCGGAGACTGCTCGTCGCCAGGACAACCCCGGTACGAGACGCGCTAGCGAACTGACATCGACCCGTCGGGCGAGAAGCCGCTACCAGATGCCGAGCATCATCTTGACCTCTTCCGATGCCATGGTCTTTGGGTCCCAGGGCGGATCCCAGACGAGGTTCACCTCGACGTCTTCGACGCCGTCCATCTGCGTGAGCATGTGGTACGCCTGGCCCTGGATCATCGGGCCGACGGGACAGCCCGGTGACGTCAGCGTGAGGTCGATCGTCACGAGGCCCTCGTCGTCAATATCGACGTGGTAGACGAGGCCCAGGTCCACGATGCTCATGCGCAGTTCAGGGTCCTGGATCTGGCGCACGACCTCCCATAGCTCCTCGACGCTCGGGCGCGCTTCGGTCGTCGTGTCGGTGTCGGCCATCACTGGCTCCTTTCGTCCGTCGTCACAGCGACGCGGGCGGTATCGTTGGACAGCGCCTGCTCAAGGGTCTTCCACGCGAGCGAGGCGCATTTCACGCGCAGGGGGAACTTCGCGACGCCGACGAGCGCCTCGATGTCGCCGTACTCGTCGCCGAGGGGCTCACCCTCGACCATCATGCGCTGGAACGCCTCTATCCCATCGCGCGCCTCATCGACCGTGCGTCCCTTCACGTACTCGGTCATCATCGAGGCCGAAGCCTGCGAGATGGAGCACCCGTTTCCGTCGAAGGCGATATCGACGATCCGACCATCGTCGACGGTCACATCGAGCGTGATCTGGTCGCCGCAGAGCGGGTTCGCCCCATCCGCCGAGCAGGACGCCGCCGCGCCGAGCCGTCCGCGGTTCCTCGGGCTGCGGTAGTGATCGAGGAGGATGTCCCGGTACAGCTCTTCGAGGTCAGACGCGGGCATGACCGAAGAACCTCGCTGCTTCCGCGATCGCCTCGGCAAGCGCATCCACCTCGCCGGGGGTGTTGTAGATGTAGAACGACGCGCGCGCAGTGGCGGGGATGTTGAGATGCGTCATCACGGGCTGTGCGCAGTGGTGCCCGGTGCGGATAGCGACCCCGTGCGTGTCGAGGACCTGACCGATGTCATGCGGGTGCAGCCCCTCAACCCCGAACGAGACGACGCCGCCACGCTGGTCCAGGTCAGTGGGGCCGTATAGCGTGATCCCGGGCAGGTCGACCAGCTTCGTCACGGCGTACTCGAGGAGCTCTCGCTCATGCCGGCGGACCTTGTCCATGCCGAACGCCTGCAGGTAGTCGATCGCCTTGCCGAACGCGATGACGTCGGCGATGTTCGGCGTCCCCGCCTCGAACTTGTACGGCACCTCGTTCCAGGTCGACTGCTCCATGGAGACGGTGAGGATCATGTCCCCACCGCCCAGGAACGGCGGCATCGCTTCGAGCAGCTCTCGGCGGCCCCAGAGGACGCCCACGCCGGTCGGTCCAAGCATCTTGTGCGCCGAGAACGCGAGGAAGTCAGCACCGAGGGCACGCACGTCGGTCGGCAGGTGCGGCACGCTCTGCGCGCCGTCCACCAGCACGACTGCCCCGTGGCGGTGCGCCAGCTCGATCAGCTCTTCGAGCGGCACGATCGTGCCGAGGGCGTTCGACATCTGCGTGATCGCGAGCAGCTTGGTGCGCGGGCCGATGAGCCGGCGCGCCTCATCGAGGTCGAGCGTGCCGTCGTCATGCATCGGGATATATCGCAGCACGATGCCGCGCTCGTCGCGCAGCATCTGCCACGGGACGATGTTCGAGTGGTGCTCGATCTCCGAGATGACGACCTCGTCGCCTTCCTCGAGGAACGTCCGTCCATACGAGTGGGCGACGAGATTGATCGACTCGGTGGTGTTGCGGGTGAAGACGATCTCGGAGGAGTGGGCCGCGTTGATGAACGCGCGCACCTTCTCCCGAGCGCCCTCGTACGCGTCTGTGGCCTCCTGGGAGAGCGTGTGCACGCCTCGATGGATGTTCGCGTTGAAGTCACGATAGTACCGCGTGATCTCAGCGATCACCTGGACCGGCTTCTGCGACGTGGCGGCGTTGTCGAGGTAGACGAGCGGACGGCCGTTCACCTCGCGGCGCAGCACCGGGAAGTCCCGGCGGATCGACTCGAGATCGAACTCGCGCTGGCCGTTCGCGGCGTCGGGGTCGTAGACGTGGGGCGCAGTCATGGGGAACGGGCTCCCTCACAGTCGATGTACACCTCACCGCCGTCCACGGTGACCGGGTAGGAGTGCACGCTGCGCACGGCGGGCAGCGTGAGCACCCGGCCGGTGCGGGCATCGAAGGCGGCGCCGTGACGAGGACAGATGATGCGGTCGCCTCGCAGGCTGCCCTCGCCGAGCGGGCCGTTGTCGTGTGTGCAACGGTTGTCGATGGCGTACAGCGTGCCGTCGATGTTGCTGACGGCGAGCGAGCGCGCTCCGCATTCCACGACCCGGACCTCGCCGGCCGGGATCTCGGACGCGCTCGCCACGCGATCAATGGTCACAGTTCCGCCGTCTGGAGCTTTGCGAACACGCGCGCCTCGAGTTCCTCGCTGAAGCCCTCGAGCGGCAACTCGCCGACCACCGACTGGAAGAAGCCCGCCACGAGCAGCTGCAACGCCTGACGACGGTCGAGGCCGCGGCTCTCGAGGTAGAACAGCGCGTCTCGGTCGACCGGGCCGACGGTGGCGCCGTGGCCACAGCGCACGACGTCGGCCGTCAGAATCTCAAGCACAGGGTCGGAGTCGGCCTTCGCTGAGCCCGACAGGAGCAAGTTCTTGTTCTCCTGATTGGCGTTCGCTCCCTGAGCGCCCTCGCCCACCCGCGTGATCCCGTAATACACAGAACGTGAGGCGCCGGCGAGCGCGGACTTCACCTCGACCTCCGAGGTCGTGCGCGGGCCGATGTGGTCCTGCAGTGTCACGAAGTCGAAGTGCTGGTCAGCGTTGCCGAGCGCGACGGCACGGATGACCGATGTCGCGCCTTCGCCTTCGAGCAGCACCTCCACGGTCTGCTTCAGCAGCTGCGCGCCCATCGCCACGGACGCGACCTGCAGGTCAGCGTCCTTCGCGAGGCGAGCGCGGAGCCACGTGAAGTCGCGGGTGGCCTCGCCCCACTGGTCGTCCAGGAGCAGCTTCACGCGCGACGCCTGCTCAGCGACGACCTCGACAACACCCATCGTGAGCAACGGGGCTGCGCCGGACCGCATGCGGAGCACGATGGTCACCTCGCCGCGCTCCTCGGCGACCACGAGCAACCGCGGGTAGACCGCAGCGCCGTCGAGGGCGGACGCGTCGACGGTGACCACGACCGGCTGGTCGAACGCCTGTCCGCGCGGCGTATGCACGAGCACGCCGTCTTCCCACTGCGCCGCGTTGGCAGCGATGAACTTCCCCTCCGTCGTCGCGACAACGGAGCCGAGGCACTCGCGGACGACCTCGGATGAGGCGTCGGTGAGGCGGCCGGCGAAGCCGCCCGCGGGCGCCGCGCCTTCGACGGTGACCGTCGCCCGCGCAGGCAGGAACGTCTCGAGGTCCAGACCCTGCAGGTCGGTATAACGCCACGGACGCAGCGCGGGCGTCGGCATTGGCAGCGCCGAGCAGGCGCGAGCCGCTTCCGCGCGAGCGTCCTGCAGCCACTGCGGTTCGCCGCGCTCCCGCGAGGCGGCGGCGACCTGGGATTCCGTGTAGCGCTCGGCGGTGGCCGTGCGTTCAGTCATGAATGTGTCCTCGAATCCGTTGACGGCGTTAGCCGACCGAGCCTTCCATCTGGAGTTCGATCAGGCGGTTCAACTCGATCGCGTACTCCATCGGCAGCTCCTTGACGATCGGCTCGACGAAGCCGTTCACGACCATCTTCGCGGCCTCCTCCTCCGGGATGCCCCGGGCCATGAGGTAAAACAGCTGGTCTTCGCCGAGTTTGGAGACGGAAGCCTCGTGCCCGATCTGCACGCGCTCCTCGTCGACCTCCATCGTTGGATAGGTGTCCGAGCGCGACAGCTCATCGAGAAGCAGCGCGTCGCAGCGGACGGTCGATGAGGCGTTCTCCGCGCCCTCGTACACCTTCAGCAGACCGCGATAGGAGGTGCGGCCGTTCCCGCGGGAGACGGACTTCGAGACGATGGCGCTCGACGTGTTGGGCGCGACGTGCACGATCTTGCCGCCGGCGTCCTGGTGCTGGCCGTTGCCAGCGAACGCGAGCGAGAGGATCTCGCCGTGCGCGCCCTCGCCCATCAGGTACACGGACGGGTACTTCATCGTCAGCTTCGAGCCGAGGTTGCCGTCCACCCACTCCATGACGGCGTCCTCGTACGCGTACGCGCGCTTCGTCACGAGGTTGTAGACGTTGTTCGACCAGTTCTGGATCGTCGTGTAGCGGACGCGCGCGCCCTTCTTCACGATGATCTCGACGACCGCTGAGTGCAGCGAGTCCGTGCTGTAGATGGGCGCAGTGCAGCCCTCGACGTAGTGCACGTAGGAGCCCTCGTCCGCGATGATCAGCGTCCGCTCGAACTGGCCCATGTTCTCGGTGTTGATGCGGAAGTAGGCCTGCAGCGGGATCTCGACGCGCACACCCTTTGGCACGTAGATGAACGAGCCGCCGGACCACACCGCCGAGTTGAGCGCGGCGTATCGGTTGTCGCCGGCCGGGACGACTGTGCCGAAATGCTCACGCACGAGGTCCTCGTGCTCCGCGAGCCCCTGGTCCATCCCGAGGAAGACCACGCCCTGCTTCTTCAGGTCTTCACGGATGTTGTGGTAGACGACCTCGGAGTCGTACTGGGCGCCGGCCCCGGCGAGGAACTGGCGCTCCGCCTCCGGAATGCCGAGCTTGTCGAAGGTGTCCTTGATGTACTCAGGGACATCCTCCCACTTCGTGGCGTCACGGTCGGTGGCGCGTACGTAGTAGTGGATGTTCTCGAAGTCGATCGCCTGCAGCAGTTCCGGGCTGCCGGCCCACGTCGGGTCGTGCAGCCGGCGGAAGGTAGCGAGAGCCTCGAGGCGCTGCTCGAGCATCCACTCGGGCTCGCCCTTCATCCGCGACATCCCGCGGATCATCTCTTCGTTGAGGCCCTTCTCCGCGATGAAGAGCGGCTTCTCCTCGTCGTGAAAGCCCCACTTGTACTCGCCAACGGCCTCGCGGGCCTGGATGTTGGTGGTCATCAGACGGCCGCCTCTTCCTTCTCACGGCTCAGGCCCAGTTCTTGCAGGATCGGGTCGTAGCCGGTGGTCTCGATCTGCTTCGCAAGGCTCGCGTCGCCCGAGCGGACGATGCGCCCGTTGACGAGCACGTGCACGAAGTCAGGCTGGATGTAGTTCAAGATCCGCTCGTAGTGGGTGATGAGCAGGATGCCCATCTCCGAGGTACGGAGCGCGTTGACGCCCTCGGCGACCGTCCGCAGCGCGTCCACGTCGAGGCCGGAGTCGGTCTCATCGAGGATGGCAAGGTCGGGCTTGAGCATGCCGAGCTGGAGGATCTCGGCGCGCTTCTTCTCGCCACCGGAGAAGCCGTCATTCACGTAGCGGCGGGCGAACGACTCGTCCATCTTCAACTGCCCGAGCGTGGCGCGAAGTTCCGTCAGGAATTCGCGGGCCGGGACTTCCTGGCCGCGGCGGGCCTGCAGGGCCGCACGGAGCAGGTTCACCATCGTCACGCCGGGAATCGGCGTGGGGTACTGGAACGAGAGGAACAGCCCGTCGCGAGCGCGCTTGTCCGCGCTCCACTCGGTGATGTCCTGCCCCTTGAACAGGATCTGGCCACCATCGACGGCGTACGCCGGGCTGCCCGCGATCGTGCTGGCGAGCGTGCTCTTACCGGAGCCGTTTGGCCCCATCAGGGCGTGCACCTCGCCGCGGCCAACCGTGAGGTCGACGCCTTTGACGATCTGGATGTCCGGCTTCTCCGCGATGCTGACCTGCAGGCCGCGCACCTCGAGGATGGGTTCACTCATCGGCTGGTTGCCTTTCCGTTCGACTAGTTCCGCACCAGCTCGGGGTGCGCCTCGGGGGCGAGTTCGTCCCCGTCCTGTGTTTCCTGCATCCTCGCGACGAGGTATTCACACGTCGGCGAGCCCTCAACGATCGTCGCGACCTGCTCGACGGACTCGCCGAGCAGCAGCTCGATGGTGCGACGGTCAGCCGCGCACGCAGCGTGCGTGCCCTCAGCAGTGGAGCGGTAGGGGCATCCGATATTGCGCAGCCGGATGCGCTCACCCTCGTCGACGACATCGTTGAGGATGCCCTCCGCCCGCAGGACGTCAGCGACCTGCGCAACGCGATCGTCGAGGTTCCGAGCGCTGATCCGAGGGGCGTACGAGCGCGCAATATCCTCGGCGACGCCATTGAACACCTGCTCCAGGACCCAGATCCCGTCGTGCCCCGACACCGCGTCCGCGGGCAGCCGGGTGAGCGCAGGGTAGAGCCGGTCGAGCAGGCGCGCGTAGTGCCCGGCCGCGGATCGCTCCTCGCCGGCTTCGCTGAGGAAGTAGCGGGTCACGGGCCTGCCACGTGGCTGGCGGTCCAGACGCATCTCGACAAGGCCGTCGGCGATCATGATGTCCATGTGCCGGCGCACGGAGCCCGGCGAGACGCCGATTGCCTCGGCGATCTCAGCGACCGAGGATGGCCCCCGGTCGTGGAGGATGCGTACGACCTCGTCGCGTGTTCGTTCCACTGCGCTGCTCGCATGTCTGCCGAGACGCCACCTCTCGGCGAGTGCCTGATGGAGCGGATCGCTACCAGTGTCTGCTCGTGCCGGGGCTATGTCAATGATTGTTTCAATTAATTGCGAAAAAGTCCCTGAAAGGCGCGCCCGCAGTTGGCGTCGACCCGCGTCGCAGACCTGGCCCTATCGTTATGTCGCGTATAACGAGCCGCCGCTCGTTCGCGCCCCGCGCTAGGCGCACGCCGCGCGCAGCGCCGCAGCCATCTCCGCCATGCGCCTGGTCACGATCGCCGGCGCCTGCAGGCCATTGGTGATGTACGCGACCGCGAGGCCGTACCGCGGATCGGCATAGCCGACGGACGACTGCTGTCCCGCATGTCCAAAGACTCCTACGCCCTCGTGGTAGTCGAACGGGTCGCCGTTGAGCCCGCTGAGATAGAACCCGAGGCCGTACCGCTTGGGCACGTCCTGCGTGCGGTCCCGCGCCGTTTCGGCCTGCACGTGGGTCGCCTCGGCAAGCGTCTCTGACCGCAGAAGTGGGCGGCCCGACGCACGCGGTAGAAGGCCCGCATAGAAGCCCGCGAGGGCTGCCGCCGTCCCGTACCCATTCACAGCTGGGGCCTGGGCGCGTGCCATCGCCTCCGTGCTGAAGACCTCGACGATTTTCGAGGTCGCACGCAGCTCTCCCGCGGGGTCGTGTCGCGTTTGCTCGGACATCGCGAAGACAGGGACGCGATCATCGACGCGCGACCCGCTGAGACCCAGCGAGATGCGATCCTCGATGCCCAGCGGCGCGAACACCTCGTCGCGCATGAAATCCCGCGGCATGCGGCCATCGACGCGGCGCACGACCTCGCCCAGTGCCCATCCGTATGTGATCGGGTGGTAGCCGACGGCGGTGCCGGGCTTCCAGGCAGCCGGGATTGCGGCCGTCTGCGCCGTCACGTACGGCCAATCGTCGACCCGCATCCAGTCGAAGTCGTGCGCCAGTTGCGGGAAGCCACCCTGGTGTGTCAGGACATGGCGCACGGTCACATGCCGCTTGCCGCTCTGGGCGAACTGCGGCCAGAAGGAGGCGACCGGCGTGTCGTAGGACAGTCGCCCGCGCTCGTGGAGCAGATGCACGCACACCGCCGCGATGGGCTTTGTCGCTGAGAACAACAGCATCGGGTCATCGCGGGTTAGACGGCGTCCGGGCGCCGCAAGGCCCCCGGTCAGTTCGAGAACCAGCACGCCATCTCGGATCACTGCCAGCTGGGCCCCCGGGTGCCAGCCCGCCTCGAGCTGCTGTGCGAAGAGCGCCTCGATTCGGGCGCGCCCCCGGTCTGTCAGTCCCCGACCGAGGGAGGACGCGGGCTGGCCGGTCACTCGCAGGCCGCCCGGGCCGCCGCGACGATGTCCTCGATCCGTCGCATGTACGTCCCCGGATCCTGCAGGCCGTTCGTGACGTACGCGACCGCCAGACCGACTGACGAGTCGGCGTAGCCGATCGCGCACTGCTGGCCGCCATGACCGAACACCCCGGGGGTGGAGTATGGCTCCCAGATGCCGCCCGCCATGAACCCGAGTCCGTACGACGCCGGCAGGCCGGTTGTCCGGTCGGCCACCGCCTCGGCGTGCACGCGCGTCGCCGCGGCCACCGTGTCCGGCCGCAGGAACGCGATCTCCTCGAAGCTGCCTCCCTGCTCGAGCATCGCGTAGAAGCGCGCGAGCGCCTCGGCGGACCCGACTGCGTTCGCGGCCGGGACTTGTGCCAAGAGAGTCGACGGCCGGTTGAAGCGCTCCACCATCTCCGAAGTGCGCCGCTCGACTCCCTCGGGATCGTCGAACGTGACCTCGGACATCGCCTCCACCGGGACGACGCGTGGGAGGTCGGACGGCCCGACGCCCAGGGAGGCCTCCATGCCGAGCGGGTCAAACAGCTCGTCGCGCATGAAGTCGCGGGGCATGCGGCCGTCGATGCGGCGAATGAGTTCCCCGAGCACGAAACCGTAGGTCACGGGGTGATACCCGACCGCCGTGCCCGGCTCCCACTGCGCGGCGAGGCCCTCGACGGTCCGCGTGACGGCGTCCCAGTCGCCAATGCTCGCCCAGTCGAAATCGCGCGGGAACACAGGGAGGCCGCCTCGATGCGTCAGGACGTGCCGGGGCGTGCAGGAGCCTTTGCCACCCGCGCCGAACTCCGGCCACACCTCGGCGATCGGCCGGTCGAGGTCGAGCACGCCGCGCTCAACCAGCATGAGGACGCAGACGGCCGTGAGCGGCTTCGTCGCCGAGAACCAGAGCATGCGCGCGTCGCCGGATGCCACTCCCAGCCGCTCGTCGAGCTGGATCGACCCATCGCGATAGACGGCAAGCTGCGCCCCATGGTGCCAGCCTCGGTCGAGGTGCTCGCGCGCCACCGCCGTGAGCGCCCTGGCTCCAGCAGGCGTAAGGGGACGGGGACGACTCGGTGTCACCCGTCCATTCTAGGCAGCCCGTGGGGGCGGCGCCCGGCCGTTGACAGCGGTCGCTCGCCGGATGACGATCAGCACATGATGAGTCTGGAGTCCCTCGAGCGGGACGTGGCGCGCAGCGGGTACCGCGTGACAGGGCCGCGCCGGGAACTCCTCGCGACGATGCAAGAGATGGGCGACCACTTCACGGCGGAGGGGCTCGTCGCCGCGTCGCCCGGGGTTGGACGCGCCACCGTCTTCCGGACGCTGCGGCTGCTGCAGGACATCGGAGCTCTCTGCCAGGTGGTGCTGGACGACGGCACGCTACAGTACCGGCTCACCAGCGGGGGCCATCACCACCACGTCGTGTGCTCGCGCTGCGGCGCGGTGAACGACTTCTCCTCGTGCGACATCCAGGGCTTGCTCGACGAGATCGCCGAGCGCACCGGCTACGCCATCGACGCGCATCGCCTCGAAGTCTACGGGCGCTGCTCAACATGCCGTGAGGAACTCGCTGAGCTCGAACCGGCGAGCGTCTGACTGAGCGTCGGCGAACGTCGGGCCGCCGTTTCAGCAACAGGACGGGTCGTCCAGACTGCAGCAATCGGCCGTGTCGAGGCCGGCGGGAGCCAGCAGCTCAATCATCGGTCCGCTGAACTGCCAGCCGCGGCGCGTCGGGCTGCCACCAGGGCGTCGAGCGTTGATCAACGCGCTCGCCCAGGCCTCGGCACCGGCCTCGGCAGTCTCGATCGCGATGTCCTCAAACCCGGCCGCCTCGAGACGCGTCTGATAGTCGGTGATGTGCAGCGCGCCAGACTTGCAGCCAGACCAGAGGTCGAGGTCGGAACGCTCTTCGTCGCTGATCTCACGCAGGAGCACCACATCCGACACCTGGAAGCGACCGCCCGGGCGGAGCACCCGCCGGGCCTCCCGGAATACCGCATCCTTGTCGGGGGAGAGGTTGATCACGCAGTTCGAGATGATGACGTCGACCGACGAGTCCTCGAGCGGAAGCTCCTCGATCACGCCCTTCCGAAACTCGACCTGCTCGACCTGGTCGCCCTGGTCGAGCAGCCGCCCGCGGTTCGCGTTCGCCAGCGCGAGCATGTCGTCCGTCATGTCGACGCCGATGACACGCCCGGCCGGTCCCACCTGATACGCCGCGAGGAAGCAATCGAGTCCAGCACCTGACCCGAGGTCCACCACGGTCTCGCCCGGCTGCAACTGCGCGATCGCGATCGGGTTGCCGCAGCCATACGAGACGACGCCGTCCGGGACGACTTCGCCGGCATACAGCGTCCCGGCAAGTCCCTGCGCGTCGGCGCGGCCCGCAGAGGCCGCACGCGCCCGCGCTCCGTAGGCATCCCGGACGGCTTCGCGGATCTCGTCGGTGCCCACTGTCATCTCGATCCTCCTCGCTGGACTGAGCCCTCATCGTACGCGAACGCACGTCCCCCTGCCCGGGACGGCCCGGCTCGTTTGTTGACACGTGGTCTCTCGGCCAGTATAGGTACTGGGTATCAGTTTGATCGGGGTGGGGCACATGGCGTTGCGGGCATCACTCGCGTGGGTCCTGTTGCTGGGCGGCATCGCCGGGCTCCTGGCGGGGTGCGGCGAGGACTCAGGCGACTCCGCGGACGTCATCGCGACGACCGTCCAGATCGGGGCACTGACGAGGCAGGTGGCAGGGGACCTCCTCGTGGTGCATACCCTCGTCGGACCCGGAGTCGACCCGCACGAGTACGAGGCGAACGCGACTGATCTCCGCAGGATCGGGGACGCGAAACTGGTCCTCCGCAATGGCATCGGTCTCGACGAGTTCCTCGACCGCGCACTCGAAAGCGGCGAAGCGGAGCGCGTCGTCACCACAACCGAAGGCATCGAACTCCGTCACGCCGACGAGGAGTCTGAGGTCGAAGGCGACCATGCAGAAGAGGGAGACGACCACGACCACAGGGGTGAGGACCCGCATGTGTGGCACGACCCCCTCAACGTGAAGATCATGGTGGACAACATCGTGGAGGCGCTCGCCGAGGCGTTCCCGGACGATGCCGCGACGTTCCGCCAGAACGGTGACGCCTACAAGGCGGTGCTGGACCGGACGGACGCTGAGATCCGACAACTCATCGAGAGCATCCCGCCCGAGAACCGGAAAATGGTCACCAACCACGACGCGTTCGGGTATTTCATCGACCGCTACGGGCTGACCTACGTCGGCGCGGTGATTCCCGGGCTGTCGACACAGGGCGAACCGTCAGCGAAGGACCTCGCCGACCTCGAGGAGACGATTCGCAGCGAAGGCGTGAAGGCGATCTTCGCTGAGAGCTCCGTCGATCCAAAGGTCGCGCGGGAGATCGCGAGTGACACCAACGTACGCATCGTGGACGACCTGTACGGCGATTCGCTCGGAGAGGAGGGGACCGATGCAGCAACGGTCCACGGTATGCTCCTCGCTAATGCCCGAACCATCGCCAACGCCCTCCGCTGACCAGTTTGCAGCGACTGGTGCCTCCGGGCCGCTCGTACTGGATCGCGTCCAGGTCGGGTATGACTCGACCTTCGTCCTCTCCGGGATGACGATCGAGGCGGGCCCCGGCGACATCGTCGGCGTGATCGGACCAAACGGGAGCGGAAAAAGCACCCTCCTGAAAGCGGTCGCGCGCGTGCTCCCCCTGCGCGCAGGTCGCATCACGCTCGCGGGTCGCGGTATCGAGGAGTACGCCGGACGTATCGCCTTCGTCCCGCAGCGGGAGGACGTGAACTGGGACTTCCCCGCGACAGCGCTGGATGTCGCGATGATGGGGCGCTACCGGAATATGGGGTGGCTGCGCTGGCCCTCGCACCGCGACCGTCAGCGTGCCGAGGCGGCGCTCGAACGCCTCGGTCTGGGCGGAATGGGGCGGCGACACATTAGCCAGTTTTCCGGCGGCCAGCAGCAGCGGATCTTCCTCGCGCGCGCCCTCGTGCAGGACCCGTTGGTGGTGCTGCTCGACGAGCCGTTCACGGGCATCGATGCTGCAAACCGCGCCGTGTTCCACGAGGCGATCGCGGGCTTCGCGCGTGCCGGCATCATCGTGCTCATGGCGACGCACGACCTCGACGAGATGGCCATGACCTGCTCGCATGTGTGTTGCGTGAACGAGCGCCTCGTGGCCTTCGGGAGGACGGAGGATGTGTATACGCCGGAGGTGCTGAAAGAGACCTTCGCCGGACAGCTGGCGGTGTTCACGTGATCGGATGGATTACCGACCCGCTGCAGTACCCGTTCCTCCAGCGAGCGTTAATCGAGATCGCGATCGTCGGAGCGTTGTGCGGACTTGTCGGCTGCTTCGTGGTGCTGCGCGGCCTGGCTTTCATCGGAGACGCGCTGGCTCACGCCGTGTTCCCCGGCGTCGTGCTGTCGTATCTCGCGGGCCGCAGCATCCTGATCGGCGCGTTCGTGTTCGGGGGCCTGACGGCGCTCGGCATCGGCGTGCTCTCGAAGAGCCGCCGCGTCAGCGAAGACACGGCGATCGGCGTAATCTTCGCTGCCTTCTTCGCGCTGGGGGTGGTGCTGCTCAGCCGGCAGACGGGGTTCCGGCGCGATCTCGGGTCGCTGCTCTTCGGCAGCATCCTGGGCGTCTCGACACAGGACGTTGTGGTCACCGCCGTGATCGCGGCGGTCGTCGTGGCCGTCCTGCTGGCCCTCCTGAAGGAATTCGCCCTCGTCGCCTTCGATGTCACGCTGGCGAGGTCGCTTGGCTACCCGGTATTCCTGCTCGATCTGGCGCTGCTGATGCTCGTTTCCGCGACGATCGTCGTGAGCCTGCAGACCGTGGGAAACATCTTGATCCTCGCGCTCATCGTCACCCCGCCGGCCACCGGCCGGCTCCTCACCGATCAACTCGGGAGGATGCTGCTGCTGAGCGCGATCATCGGGGTCGCGAGCGGGGTCGCGGGGCTGTACATCTCCTACCATGCCGGCAGCGCCGCCGGCGGCACCATCGTGCTGACGGCGACGGCCTGCTTCCTCGTCGCGCTGGTGCTGGCGCCGAACCACGGGCTGCTCAGTGCGCACATCCAGCGCCGCCGTGGTCGACACCACGTCCACCACTACCACCCGGCGGGCGAGGACCCCGACCCCGCATAACTGCATCGGTGTCCCCGCGCGAGGCTACCCGTCGCGGCGGTGTACGCCGGGTCCCCGCAGACGCAGCGACGGGATCGGGTGAGGGGGGCCCCGATCCCGTCGCGAGGAACTGCAACGCTCCCTGATTCGGAGTCTGCGCGCGTCGCGTTACGGGCGCGTACATTCATCGTGAACGCCGCGTTAAGTCCCGGGGGTCACTATGGCGCGACGGCTGCCGTTTTCAGTGAAACAGGCCGAGGCGACGCTGCGCGCGGCCGATCCGGTCCTCGCGAGACTCATCGAGGCTCACGGGCCGTTCCTGCCGCGCCCGGGAAGCGACCCCTACTCGGCGCTGGTGCGTACGATCCTCTTCCAGCAGCTCGCCGGAGCGGCCGCCCGCGCTATCGACCGCAAGTGGCGCGCCCTGTACAGCGACGACGGACGCACACCCGCACCGAGTGAGATCCTCGAAACGTCCGATGAGCAGTTCCGTTCCGCCGGCGTGTCGAGGCAGAAGGCGTCCTACCTCCGCGACCTTGCGCTGCACGTGGCCGACGGCCGTCTCGATTTCGCGAAGATCGGCCGGCTACAGGACACCGAGGTCGTGCAGCGCCTGACCGACGTCCACGGGCTCGGCGAGTGGAGCGCGCACATGTTCCTCATGTTCGAGCTCGGCCGGCCCGACGTGCTTCCCACCGGCGACATGGGGATGCGTAACGGCATGAGGCTCGCCTACGGCCTCAATGCCATGCCGACCCCTGCGGAGGCCCGTGAGATCGGGGCGCCCTGGGCCCCGTTCCGGACGGTGGGCTCGTGGTACATGTGGCGTGCTGCGGAGACCGTCACGCCGGTTTCTTGACCGGCGCTGTCGATCTGCGCGTTGCTCGCTCGTCGTCTGTTTGGATGCGCGGGGAGGTCTCGCGTCAGACACGAAAGGACCGACGATGAAGTACATGCTGCTGATCTACTCGGTGGAGGCGAACCGAGAAGCGGATCATCCGGACCAGGAAGCGCTTATGAACGAGTACTGGGCGTTCACTGAGAATCTGCAGAGGAACGGACAGTACATCGCCGGGGATGCCCTGCAACCGACGATGACGGCCACGACCGTGCGCGTCCGCAACGGAGCGACCGCGACATCAGACGGGCCCTTCGCTGAGACGAAGGAGCAGCTGGGTGGCTACTACCTCGTGGAGGCAAACGACCTTGACGAGGCAATCAAGCTGGCGGCGCAGATCCCGGACGCCCGCAACGGCTGCATCGAAATCCGCCCGCTGATGCAGTTCGACATGCCCCAGGGCTAGCGAATGCGATACCTGCTGCTGGTCTACACGGACGAGCGGCTGCTGCCGGAGTTCATGACGCCCGAGGTGTTCGAGCAGTTCGAGGCGCTCGGCCGGGAGCTCCTCGCGTCGAGACGCCTGGTGATGACGGGCGGCCTCGCGGCGACGGATGCCGCCACTACGGTGCGTGTCCGCGGCGGGGAGGTGCTCGTCACGGACGGACCGTTCGCAGAGACACACGAGCAACTCGGCGGCTTCTCGCTCGCCGAGTTCGACTCGATCGAGGACGCCGTCGCGATGGCGGCGCGCGTTCCGACGGCCGCCCTCGGCAGCGTGGAAGTGCGCCCGCTGATGCACGTCACGGACGAGCCGTGACCGACCAGGTGACACGCGAGGCGATGGACGCCGTCTTCCGTGAGGAAGGCGGCTCCATCCTCGCGACGCTCATCCGCTCCTGCGGCGACTTCGACCTCGCGCAGGACGCGCTGCAGGATGCGGTCGCCGTGGCACTGGAGCGGTGGCCATCGACAGGAGTGCCACGAAACGCCGCGGCATGGCTGACCACAGCGGCGCGCCGCCGCGCCATCGACCGCCTGCGACGAGACCAGACGTTCGCCCGCAAGCTCCAGGCACTCGGTTCACTGCTCGAAGCGCAGGAGGGCGTCCCGCGCAAGGACGCCGACGTTCCCGTCGCCGACGACCGCCTGCGGCTGATCTTCACCTGCTGCCATCCTGCGCTCGCACCTGAGGCGCAGGTGGCGCTCACTCTGCGCACGCTCGGCGGCCTCACGACCGCGGAGATTGCCCGCGCATTCCTCGTGCCGGAGTCGACAATGGCGCAGCGCCTGGTACGGGTGAAACGCAAGATCCGAGACGCGGGCATCCCCTATCGCGTCCCCGCGCCGGACGACCTTCCGGGCCGACTGGACTCGGTCCTCGCCGTCATCTACCTCATCTTCAACGAGGGGTACACGGCGACCGCCGGTGAGCGCCTCGTGCGCATCGACCTGTGCGCCGAGGCGATCCGGCTCGCGAGGCTGCTCGACTCGCTGCTGCCGGGTCAGCCGGAGTTGCTGGGGCTGCTTGCGCTCATGCTGCTGCACGACGCGCGTCGCGAAGCGCGCGTTGACGCCGCCGGGGACCTTGTCACGCTCGACGAGCAGGACCGCACCCTGTGGAAGCGCGACCAGATCGAAGAGGGCGCGGCGCTCGTCGAACGCGCGCTGCGGCATGGGCGGGCCGGGCCGTACCAGATTCAGAGCGTCGTCGCCGCGCTGCACTGCGAGGCGAGTACAGCCGGTGACACCGACTGGAGGCAGATCGCCGCGCTGTACGCCGTGCTGGAACGCATGCGTCCGACCCCGGTCGTGCGGCTGAACCGTGCCGCCGCCGTGGCCATGGCCGAGGGGCCGGCAGCCGGCCTCGCGATGCTCGACGACATCGAGGCGTCAGGAGTCCTGCAGCGGTACCACCTCCTGCCGGCCGCGCGCGCCGACCTGCTGCGGCGAGCCGGGCGCCAGCGGGAAGCCGCCGAGGCGTACCGGAGGGCCCTGACGCTTTGCGAGAACGCGGTCGAGCGCCGCTACCTGGAGCGGCGGCTCATCGAGGTCGGTGAGGTGAGCGCGGGCTGAGGCCGCCGTATCCTGACCTCGGACGCCGCTCGTGGGGGGCGGCCGGGAGAGGGGCTCGGCACGGATGATCGTCGGCACCGTCAAGGAAACCAAGCTGGAGGAGTACCGGGTGGCCCTGACCCCGGAAGGGGTCGCGGACATCGTGCGCGCGGGGCATCGGGTGCTCGTGGAGCGCTCTGCCGGCGTCGGCTCCAACTTCTTCAACGCGGAGTACGCCGGGGCAGGGGCCGAGCTGCGGGACACGCCGGAGGAGGTCTACGCAGAGGCGGACCTGATGTGCGAGGTGAAGGAGCCGCAGCCTTCCGAGTACGAGCTGCTCCGCGACGGCCAGCTGCTCTTCACCTATCTCCACCTCGCGGCTGAACCGCACGTCACAGACGCGCTCATCAAGTCGCGGTGCATCGCCATCGGCTACGAGACGGTGCGACGCGACGACGGCTTCCTGCCCCTCCTCGCGCCGATGTCCGAGATCGCCGGACGCATGGCGGTCGAGGTGGGCGGACACTTTCTGAAGCGCCCGGGCGCCGGCCGCGGCGTGCTCCTCGGCGGACTGCCGGGGGTCCCGCCCGCGCACGTCGTCGTCGTGGGGTCGGGCAACGTGGGCAAGAACTCGGTACGCGCGGCGGTGGGCGCGGGGGCCCGTGTGACCGTCGTCTCGAACAACGAGGACCAGCTGCGCAGTTTGGAGGAGCTGTACGCCGGCCGCGTGGAGACGCTCCTCAGCAGCCCGCAGGCGCTCACCAACGCCATCGAGGGAGCTGACCTGCTCATCGGCGCGGTGCTCGTGGAGGGCCGTCGCGCCCCTGTCGTCGTCACACGTGAGATGGTGCGTTCGATGGGGCCGGGGGCGGTAATCGTGGACGTGGCGGTGGACCAGGGCGGCTGCATCGAGACCACGCGTCCCACCGATCACGTGCGCCCCACGTACGTCGAAGAAGGCGTGGTGCATTACGCGGTCCCGAACATGCCCGGCGCCGTACCTCGCACCTCGTCGCGAGCCCTGACGGGGCTCACGCTGCCATACATCCTGAAGGTGGCCAACGAGGGGTTCGAGCACGCAGTGCTGCACGACCCGGCACTGCGGCGCGCCGTGAACACGTACCGCGGGACGATCACCCACCAGGGTGTGGCGGAGTCCCTCGGGAGACCGTACGTGCCGCTCGAGCGCCTGCTGGCCGGCGGCAAGTAGGCGGCCTGCCACGATACGGCTCACGACGGCGGAACTGCTGCGTCTGCGCGCCCAGGCGCAGGGCTTCGCCTCGGACGAGGGTGGGTTCCTCGATGTCGTGCGGCGTTCCGGCGGCCTCCAGGCGCAGGACGCGACAGCGGGGTTGCTCTCCGCCCGCGCGCGGACGCGCGCCCTTCGGGCCGCGGACACGCGAGACGCGCGGGTGCGCGACCGCACGGTCGTTCGCACGTGGGCGATGCGGGGTACGCTGCACTTCGTGCCAGCCGCGGATCTCGCGTGGCTGCTGCCGCTGCTGGGGCCACAGCTCATCGCCCGCGACCGAGGCCGCCTGAGGCAGCTCGGCCTCGATGACACCGCCGTCGAACGCGGCGTGGATGTCGTGCGCGACCTGCTGGCCGAGCGCGGACCTTCACCCCGGGAGACGATCCGGGCCGCGCTTCGCGAGCACGGCCTGCCGGCAGAGGGCCAGGCGGTGGTGCATCTCCTCTACGTGGCGGCGCTCCAGGGTCACGTCTGTTGCAGCGACGATCGCGGTGGCGGCACGTTCGAGTTCGCGCTCCTCGACGACTGGGTGGCGCGTGGTGAACCGTTACCTCGTCCGGCGGCGCTGGCGGAACTCGCGCGTCGGTACCTCCGGGCCGCCGGACCAGCGGTGGCGGAGGACTTCGTCGCCTGGTCGGCGCTGCCCGTGCGCGACGCACGGCAGGCATGGGACGCCATCGAGTCTGAGCGCGTCGAGGTCGAGTGGCCCGGGGGCACCGCCTGGCTACTGCAGGCCGTGGACGGGGGCCAGCAGCCGCCGCCTTCGCCGATCGTGCGCCTCCTGCCTCGTTTCGACACCTACCTGCTGTCTCACCGCTCGCGAGACCTCATCCTCGACCCCGCCCACACGAAGCGCGTCCTGCCCGGGGGCGGCATCCTGAACGCGACCGTGCTGGTCGATGGCAGGCTCGTGGGCGTCTGGCACCTCGACCGCACGGCTAAGCGCGCCCGAGTCGTCATCGAGCTCTTCGAGACGCTCTCCGAGGAGATTCAACAGGCCATCCAGGACGAGGCCGAGGACATAGGACGCTTCCTGGGAGGGCCCGCACCGGCCCCGCACACCGAATCGCCCACGTAGAAGTAGCGCCGGGAGAGGAGCCACTGGCCGGTGAGACGGCGCTTGTCATCCACTATTGATATGTTGTATCATCTACCGCCGGAGCAGGGAGACCCGACTGTGTCAAGTGGCCGGTTCATCGAACTGCTTACCCCGGCTGAGTTGCACCTCATCGAAACCGTCCGCGACGTCAGTTCGGCGTTCGCGGCGAACGTCCCGATGCACGACCACGAGGCTACGGTCGCGTTCGAGCATCTGGACGCCCTCCGTCGGTGCGGATACCTCGCGGCGGCCGTGCCTGCCGAACACGGAGGCAGCGGCGCTTCCCTGCTCGCCATCGTGCTGGCGCAGGCGGCGCTGGCCGAGTCAGATCCCTCGACGGCGCTCGGTGTCGGTATGCACCTGATGGTGACGGGAGGCGAGAGCTGGGTTCCCAGCTGGGAACCCGACCGCCGCCGGGCGATGTACGCCGGTGTGGTCGCCGGGCGCATCTTCCTGAACGTACTGGCAACCGAGCCTGAGATGGGCTCGCCGCAGGGCGGCACACGGCCCGCCACCCTGCTCACGCCGGTCGGAGCCGGAAGATGGCTCCTCAGCGGGCGCAAGACGTTCGCCACCTTCGCGCACGCGCTCACCCACGCGCTGGTCTTCGCCTCGGTCGAGGACGGAAGCGGCGATGTCGCGATGGCCATCGTCCCCATGGACACGGACGGCATCACGATCGAGTGCACCTGGGACACCATCGGAATGCGTGGCACCGCGTCGCATGACGTGTATTTCTCGGAGGTCCCGCTCAGCGACGGAGACCTACTGACGCGTCGCCCCGCCGCGTTCACCGCGACCCGTCCGGCGATGTCGCCGTGGTTCGTACTGACCGTCGCAGCCTCGTACCTCGGCATCGCACGCGCGGCGCGCGATGAAGCCGTCTCGTTCGCACGCCAACGACGCCCGGGCGGCGGGCCGGCCATCTCCACAGTGCCGTACGTCCGCGACCAGATCGCCCGCATGGACCTCCATCTCTTTGCCTGCGAGTCGATACTCGTCATGGCGGCTCTGTCCGCCGGGCAGGACCTGGTGCGCGCGCCTCGGGTGCGACCGATCGAGCCGCTCGAGGCGGCGGCAAAGCTCGAGGTCGGTGACCGAGCCTGCGAGGTGGTGGACCTGGCGATGCGCGTGATGGGTGGTGCGGGGCTCCAGCGGATGGGACGGCTCGAGCGGCTCTACCGCGATGTCCGCAGCGCGACCGTCCATCCACCAATCGAAGCGCGAGCGCTGGACATCCTCGCGCGGTCCGCACTCGATGACCCGACGTACCAGACAGGGATGATGGGGAGCGCGCTCTTGCGGCCCGCTTCCGTCTCCTAACCGCTCAGCCGCCCGCGCTGGCGCGGAACGACGCGAGCGCGCGGGCTTCGTCCTCCGGGTTCATCCGCATGAAGAGCGCCGAGGACTCCACGAGGACCTCCCCCGCATCATTCGTAAGCTTCGCCTCCACCTCGATGCGCCGGCCCCGGCTGCGCGTGATGCGGGAGCGCGCGATGAGCGCCTCGGCGAGGCCGACCGCGCGGCGGAACCGCACTTCCATCTTCGCCGTGACGGCGAACACGCCGTCGGCGTACATCGCCCAGCCCATAGCCTCATCGAGGAGCAGCGTGAGCAGCCCGCCGTGCATGACGTCTGGGAACCCCTGGTCCTCCGGGCGAGGGACATAGCGGGCGACGACGTCCTCGCCCTCACGCTCAAAGACAAGGTGGAAGCCGATCGGGTTATGCCGTCCGCACCCGAAGCAATAGTGCTCCCGCAGCGCTGGATCGGTCTCGATCGTCATGGCTCGCCGGGTGTCACGCTCGCCGTACCCGCGAGCAGCACCGTACCGTCCGCGGCCTCGCACGTCACGTCGTAGGTCGCGACTCCCTCGGAGACGCCTCGCAGCGAGGCACGAGCAGCCACGGTCACGGGCGGTATGGCGGGCGCCCGCCACCGCACCTTGAGCCCGCCCGTGCGCGCCCAGCGCTCGCCGAACGCCTCGCTCATCAACTCCGACACCAGCGCCAGCACCAGCATGCCGTGCGCGATGCGCTGGCCGAACGGAGACGACGCTGCGAACGCCTCGTCTGTATGGATCGGATTCGGGTCGCGCGCCGCCTCGGCGTAGGCATCCACTCGCGCCTGGTCGATCAAGCGCGTCAGTGACAGCTCGACTGGCGGCGCGCTCATGCCGTCACCGCCGCCGCCGGAGCCATCACGGTCGTCCGCCCACGAAGGACGACACGGCTGGCGGTACGCAACTCCGTTGCGATGACCACGATGTTCGAGCCCTGCCGTTCCGACTGCTGCGCCACGATCAGCTCCGCCACCAGAGGCTCGCCCTGCTGGACGGCGTCCAGAAACTCGAACTCCTGTCCGCCGTGCAGAGCGCCGTCCGGCAGCGGCATTTCCTCCATCAGTCCTGCGAGGATGTACGCGCCGAGCGCGAGCGGCGGCACGGAGACCCTCCAGGCGGCCACGTCCTCGCCCGTCGCAGCCAGGTACGCCCGCACATCTCCCGCCGGCACGCGAAACGCGAGCGCCGGGAGGCGGTCACCCCGCCGGAGTGCGTGGAAGTCGGTGCTCACGGATGCCGATTATCCGGGCAGGCCGCGAGGCGCGCTACCAGTTCCGCTCCGGGTCGGCCAGGTACAGCTCGATCGCGGCTGCGGCACTCTGTCCATCAGCCAGAGCCGTGACGACCAGGTCAGCACCGTTGACGTTGTCACCACCAGCGAACACACCTCGCTGGGAACTCCGCATGGATTCCGGGTCGACGACCACACGGCCCCAGCGGTCGCGACGTACGGCCGGCGCCGTTTCACCCCATTCCGGGTCGGCGTTGTACCCGATCGCAATCACGATCGCGTCAGCGCTGATATCGAAGTCTGAGCCCTCGACTGGCTCGGGCCGCGCGCGTCCGCTCTCGTCGGGCTCGCCGAGGCGCATGCGCCGGCAGCGCAACCCGGAGGCCTGTCCCGCGTCGTCAACCAGCACCGAGATGGGCGTCGTGAGGAACTCAAACCGCACGCCCTCCTCGCGAGCGTGCTTGCGCTCCTCCACCCGGCCCTGCATCTCCACCTCCGTGCGCCGGTAGATCAGCGTGACCTCCTCAGCACCTAGACGGACAGCCGAACGGACGCAGTCCATCGAGGTGTCGCCGCCGCCCACCACCACGACGCGCCGGAAGTCGGGCAGCGGCGTCTGCATCTCCTCGGGCAGCGCCTCACGCGGCAGGTTGGCGCGCACGAGGAACTCGGTCGCTTCGTGGACGCCGGGCGCGTCCTCGTGGGGTATGCCGAGGTGGGCGCCCTCGGGCGCGCCGAACGCGAGGAACACCGCGTCGAATTCATCGGCGAGCCGATCGAGCGACAGGGACTCGCCGATCCGTGTCCCTGTCACGACCTCGACACCCAGGTGAGCGAGATCCTCGAATTTCCGCGCCACCGCGAGCTTGTTGAGCTTGAAGTTGGGAATGCCGTACAGCAGCAGCCCTCCGGGACGCGGCCATGCCTCGTACATCACCACTCGGTGCCCGGCAACCGCCAGCCGCTCGGCACAGCCGATGCCGGCCGGGCCTGTGCCAACGATCGCGATGCTGAACCCCGTCGCCGAAGCCACGGGCTGGGGCTGCGATGGCGCGTGTTTGCGCTGCCACTCCGTGACGAACGTTTCGAGCTTGCCGATGGCGACGGGTGGCGCGTTCTTCCCGACCACGCAGTGCCCCTCGCAGAGCCGCTCCTGGGGACAGAGGCGGCCGCACATCTCGGGCAGCGCGCTCGTCGCTCGAAACACATCTGCGGCTCCGGTGAAATCTCCCTGCTCAAGCAGCCAGAAGGAGCCCGGGATGTCGTTGTGCACCGGACACGCGCGCTGGCATGGCGCCGCGGGGCACTGGATGCAACGCGTCGCCTCCGTCTTCGCGATCTCCGGGTCGAAGAGAAACGTGACCTCATCCCAGTTGTGGACGCGGTCCTCGGGTGCCTGCTTCTCCGGCAACTGCGAGGGGATGCGCAACCGCGCCTTGCGGTCGATCTCCTTCGGGTCGGGCCGCGAGCGGACCGGGGGCGTGGAGGCCGGTTGGGTCGCCGCCGGATCCTGCTGAGTCATGTCTACCCGCCGTTGCAGCGCGTCCGACGCGCTTCATGTGAACTGCCGCACGAATACGCGTCTAGGGTATGTCGGAGGGGGCAGGCGACTCAACCCTGAGGGTAACCCGTCCATATTGATATGACGTATCATTACCGCTACGATGAAACGACGGCGGCGCCCCCTTCCGCCGTGCAGAAGCGCGGGCCGGTCAGCAGGAGACCGGCCCGCGCATCTCTGGTGTATGTCGATCATGCCGCCGGTGCTGGGGCTACCTCGGGCGCTCGCTCCGCGTGGACGACCCGAGGAGGCGGCTTCGGACGCTTTGCGGCCATGAAGAAGACGGAGCCGAGGAGCGCGCCCACCGCCAGGACCGTGAAACCGGCTCGATAGTCTCCGGTGCGGTCCGCCATCAGGCCCGCGACGATGGGCCCGGCGGTATTCCCGAGGGTCACGATCAGCAGCGACACGCCCATGATCTTCCCGAAGTGCGATGTCCCGAAGTAGTCGGCGCGCACCGCCTGCATCAGCGGGCCTCGAGTGCCCCACGCCCAGCCGTGCATCAGCGCGAAGGCCAGCACCATCGGTGTGTTGACCGCGAACGCCACCAGCAGCAGTCCAATGGCGTGCACGAACATGCACACCGTCGCAATGATGCGCTTGTCGAAGCGGTCGCCGAGGAAGCCCCCGCTCACCTGCCCCACGACCTGCGCCGCCGTCATCAGGGCAACGAACCCGCTCGCCTGCGTCAGCGTGTAACCGAGGTTCTCCGTCAGATGCAGCGTGAGATGCACCATCACCGCGGACACGATGAGCAGGGCGGAACCGTGCCCGAGCGAGATGAACCAGAAGGCGCTGGTGCGCACGGCCTCGCGGGCGGTGAAGTCCTCAGATCCGTCCGCTGCGACCGCGCGGGCGCTCCGAGCGTCCGCCGGTGGTGCGGTACCCGCGGGCACGCCGTCCACCGTCTCGCCGTAGTACTCGGGGCGGCGGCGCATCGCCATCGCCAGCGGGATGCAAATCACCCAGAGGAGCACACCAGACACGGCCGCGGTCTCCCGCCAGCCGAACCGTTCGATGCTGAACACGGTGATCGGGATGAGCAACCCGCCGGCTGCAAAGCCGATCTGGGTGATGCCCAGCGCCTTCGCTCGATGCCGGCTGAACCAGCTGACCAGCGCCGTCGTGACTGCGAGGAAGCCACCGAGCGTCGACCCCACCGACATCACGAAGTAGACCGCATAGAAGCCGACGAGCGACTGAATGAACGAGAAGCCAATCAGTCCCGCGCCCAGGAGCGCGATGCCCGCGATCATGACATTGCGCGGGCCGAACCGGTCCAGCAGCCACCCCACGATCGGCCCGAGGATCCCGCTCTCCACCCCGGCCATCGAGAACGCGCCGGACAGCTCGGCGCGCGTCCAGCCGAACTCCTTGCGCAGCACAGCCGCGTACGCACCGAACGCCTGGTTGAAGAGCACCGCGATCGCGGCCTGCACTCCCGCGCCAATCGCGACCATCCACCAGCCGTAGAAGACACGTCCCTGCGGGCGGACGGTCGCGTCGAAAGACTCCAACACGCGCGCGGACCGTCGACCTGACGCCACGAAACGCCTCGATTACAAGCGGCAGTGAGCGCAGAGTCTCCCGCGCCGCGAGCTTCGAGGCAAATGGTGCCCCGGTGGAGGGGCTACACGACGGTGGGCGGTGTGTACTCGCCCCATTCCTCGCGCAACACACCACACATCTCGCCGATGGTGGCGTACGTCCGTACGGCGTCGAGGATCGGGGGCATCAGCGGCTCATCGCCGCGCGCAGCCTCGCGCAGGCGCGCCAGCGACGCGTCGACGGCGCCCTGGTCGCGACCTGCCCGCACCTTCGCCAACCGCGCGACCTGCTCGTCGCGCACTGTCGTGTTCGGCCGGAAGATGATCGGCGGCTGATCCTCCACGTCAACGAAGTCGTTCACGCCCACGATGACCCGCTCACCCGACTCGATCTCGCGCTGGTAGGCGACCGCGGCCTCCTGGATCTCGGACTGCATGTAGCCGCCTTCGATCGCCGCCACGGACCCGCCGAGGTCGTCGACGCGGTCGATGATGGCCTGCGCCTCACGCTCGAGTTCGTTGGTGAGCCATTCGACGTAGTACGACCCGGCCAGCGGGTCGATCGTGTCGGCCGCGCCCGTCTCGTGCGCGATGATCTGCTGTGTCCGCAGCGCCATCCGTTGCGCCTGCTCCGTCGGAATCGAGAGTGCCTCGTCGTAGCAGGACAGCGCCAGCGACTGCACGCCCCCGACGACCGCCGCGAGCGACTGGATCGAGGCGCGCACGATGTTGTTCAGCGGCTGCTGCGCCGTCAGCGTCGAGCCGCCGGTCTGCGTGTGCGTCCGGAACATCATCGACTCGGCTTGTTGGGCGCCGAAGCGTTCCTTCATCAGCCGTGCCCACATCCGGCGCAGTGCGCGATACTTCGCGACTTCCTCGAAGAAGTAGTTGTGCGTGTTGAAGATCCACGAGATGCGAGGCGCCACCTCATCGATGTTCGCGCCACGGCGCTCGCACTCGGAGATGTACTCGATGGCGTTCGCGAAGGAGAAGCCGATCTCCTGCGCGGCCGTCGCCCCCGCATCCCGGATGTGGTACCCGGAGACGGAGATCGAGTTGAACCGCGGCGTCTGCGCGGCGCAGTACGTGATGAGGTCGGCCGCCAGCCGGACCGACTGCCGGGGCGGGAAGATGTAGGTCCCGCGGGCCACGTACTCCTTGAGCACATCGTTTTGCGCGGTGCCGGTGATCACGTTCGCAGCGTGGCCCTGCTTCTCCGCCACCGCGATGTACATCGCGACGAGGATCGCGGCCGGTGCGTTGATCGTCATCGAGGTCGATATCTTGTCGAGCGGGATGCCAGCGAACATGTCCTCCATGTCCGCGAGCGTGTCGACGGCGACGCCAACCTGGCCCACTTCGCCGACCGCCATCTCGCTGTCGGAGTCGTAGCCGATCTGCGTCGGCAGGTCGAAGGCCACCGAGAGGCCCGTCTGGCCGTCCGCCATCAACTGGCGGAAGCGCTGATTGCTCTCCTGGGCGGTACCGAATCCGGCGTACTGGCGCATGGTCCACAGACGGCCGCGGTACATCGTCGGCTGAACGCCGCGCGTGAACGGGTACTGCCCGGGAAACCCGACATCCCGCAGGTAGTCGACGGCCTCGACGTCATTGGGCGTGTAGAAGCGCTTCGTCTCCGCGGACGACGTGCGAAACTCGCCCCGCCGCTCGGGGAACCGCTTGAGGACGCGCGCGAGCGCTTCATCCTCCCATGCCGTCTGGGCGCTGGTGATGGCGTCGTTCGTCATGGTCTGCTTCCCAGTCTACCGGCCGTCGCTACCGCGCTTTGTGGTTGAACGAACCCTACGAGGGGTCTTCGACCATCACGAGCGCGTCGCCGACCACGATCTCGGTGCCATCCGCCGCCGTCACCTTCGTGTCGAGCGTGACGCGGCTGCGCTCCACGTCGACAGCAGTCGCGGTGAGCGTCGCGGTGATGGTGTCACCCGGCTTGACCGGCGCGCGGAAGCGGCAGTTCTGGCTCATGTAGATGACGACCTTGCCCGGAGCCAGCTTCGTGCCGATCGCCGCCGAGATCACGCTCGCCGAGAGGATGCCGTGCGCGATCGGCTCCTTGAAGCGCGTCCGCGCCGCAAAAGACGGGTCGAGGTGCAGCGGCTGGTCGTCGCCGGACACCTCCGCGAACTTCTGGATGTCCTCGGACGTGATGGTCTTCGTGAAGGATGCGGTGGTGCCGACCGCGATCCCGTGAACCTCGTCAGCCATGTGAAACCCTCCTCGTGTGCGTGCGAATCGTACGGGGCGCGCCGCGGTTCAACAACAGCGGGTCGAGCCCGCTCTCAACTGTCGCGCCGACCGCGCGGCCGCCGCCGCTGACGGCGCCGCTGGGCATGCTCCGGCCGCTCCGAGGTGTGGACCGGCGCCGTCAGCGGCGCCTCGGCGGGCGGCGCGGCGCGCCCGCGTTCGTACCGTCGTTGGAGCGCCCTGCCGATGCGCCGTGAGATGTGCAGTGACCAGAACGCCGCGGAGGCGACCAGCGGAATGGTCAGCGCCGTCACCGCCCAGTCCGCGGTGGTGATCAACGTCAGCATCGTGACGATACCCGTCACGATCGCCGTGAGAACGAGAATCTGGCGGTCAGTCCACATGCGCAGCGCTATCGTACGGCGCGACCCGGATGAACGGGGGAGCCCGTGGCGGACGCGCTAGAACGCCGGCGCAGCCAGCGCGTCCTCCACCGCCCCCAGCAGGTCCTCCGGATGCGCCACCGGCGCGGAGCACACCGTACCCACGCACACGTACGCCACGCCCTCGCGGTCGAGGGGGAGTGCCAGCTGGTAGAGCATGGAGGAGTCGCGCGCCGGGTCGAGGCGCTGCACCGTGCGCGTCGCCACGGGCAGCCGCAGCGCTCGCTGGCGCAGCGCCTCGGCGCGCTGCGAAGCCTCCGAGCCCTCGACACCGGCGACCACCTGTACCTCAGCCTCCGGCGACAGCAGGCGGTCAACGGCCAGGCCGTACCGACCGGCGAGCGTGCCGTAGCCGCGGTAGCTCTCCGCGAAGTCGGCCAGTGCGTCCTCGGCGGTGCGCAGGTAGCGTTCGTCATGCGTGAGGCGGCCGAGGCGCATGAACGCCTCGGCGACGTCCGCGTTCTCGGCCAGCGGCTTCGTGCGGATGGACAGCAGCCCGGTGTCGTCGTGGCCGCCGGCGGTGTCCCAGAAGCCGCGGCCGGGCTCGCGCCAGTGCGCCTCGGTAATGCGCGCGAGCTGCTGCGCGTGGTCCAGGTAGGACGGCTCCGCCGTCACCTCGTAGGCGTCGAGGAGCGCGAGCAGTGTCGCGCCCTGGTCGCCCAGCATCCCGAGGAGGTGCGGCTCGCCGTCCCAGTAGCGGTACATGCCAGCCTCGCCCGCCCGCATGCGTGACCACAGGAAGTCGATTGCGCGGCGACCGCGCTCAATCCATTCGCGGCGCTCGAACGCGACCCCGCACGCGAGATAGCCGCGCGCCAGCCCCGCCGTCCACGAGGCATACACCCGCGGGTCGACGAACGGCGCCTCCCGCTCTGCGCGGCCCGCCGCGTCGAGTGCGAAGTACTCCTCGTCGGCGTCCTGCGACCCGAAGAAGCCGCCATCGCGGTGCGACAGCGTGCGGTCGAGGTACGCGATCGTTGGCTCGACGATGCCGAGCGCGACTTCCTGCTCCTCCTCCGCCACCAGCGCCAGCTCCGCCAGCGCGAGCAGCAGCCCGCCGTGGTCCTCGGACATCTTCTCGAAGTGCGGGACGGACCAGTCGCGAGTGGTCGAATAGCGGAAGAAGCCGCCCTCGACGTGGTCGTACATGCCGCCGGCGGCCATCTGATGGAGGGTGAACCGCGCCCGTTCCAGCGGCTGAGATTCGTTGGTGCGCAGGTGGTGGCGGATCAGCAGGCGGATGGCGTCCGTCTGCGGGAACTTGGGCTCGTTGCCGAAGCCGCCGAACTGCTCGTCGTACGCCTGTTCGAACTCCCTCAGCACGGTCCGCACGATCTGCGGGTCGAGGGCGCCGGGCGCGGCCTGCTCTCGCGTCGCGCGCTGCGCCTTGACCTGCTCGAGCCGCTCACGAATCGTGTCTCGGTCGACGTACCACGCCTCGTTGACGCGGTTCAACATCTCGACCATGCGGTCGGGGGGGATGTAGGTCAGCCCCGCGAGAATCTCTCCGTCCGGGTCGAGGAACACCGTCGTGGGCCAGCCGCCCATGTTGTAACGGGCGTTCACATCCGGCCGCGTGTCGTTGTCCACGCGCACCGGCACGAAGCGGCTCGACACGATATCGATCACTCGCTGGTCGGAGTACGTCGTCTCGTCCATGACGTGACACCAGTGGCACCAGACGGCGGAGATGCCCAGCAGCACCGGCTTGTCCTCGGCGCGCGCGCGCTCGAAGACCTCGGGACCCCACTCCAGCCACGGGATCTCGTGCGCCCGGTTCGGGCGTGGAGAGAAGTGATGCAGGCTCGATGTCGCCATGATCCTCGCCTTCGACCGTCTGCCCTTCGAGGGTAGCACGAGGGCGCTGCCGGCTCGCCGACGGCGTTAGAAGCCGAGACCCGGCTTCCCGAGGATCGTCCGCGCGAGGTCGATCTGGCCGAGGTGGTCGTGGCCGTGCGTGAGGATGCTGCGCCCGATCGCTTCGAGCTTCGTCACCTCGCCCCAGGGCCGCAGCGGCGTCGTCTCCGCGAGAAACTCGTCGCTCAGCGCTTCGATGCGGGGCCGGATCGCCGCCGCGACCTCGCGGCCGTACGCGGCGAGGAGTGGCGCCTCCGGGAACCGCAGTGTGTGCGCCTCCTCGGGCGGCATTTCCGTCCCCTGCGCGTTTCGAGGCAGTCCCCACGCCTCGTCGAGGCCCTGCTGCAGCCACACCGGCCGTTCCCGCAGCAATACGAAGTGGACGATGTTGTCCGCCGTCCGGAAGACATGCCACGCGTTGAACGCGATCGAGTTCGTGTCCTCGTGCGCGCGAACGTGCAACTCGTCCAGCGTGAGTCCCTCGATCGCCGCCACGAGGCCCTGGCTGCCCACCAGCAACTCATCGATCGCGTCGGCGAGGTAACGCTGCAACGAGGTCATACGAGGATTCTATCCGAATCCCGCTGAGCAACACCGCATGTTGCTCAGCGGTCGCACTCCATCGCCGCGAGGGCGCGCCGGATGTCCGCGATCTCCGACTCGACCCCCGGCGTCTCACCTTCCGGTGAAAGCCCCCGCTCGGGGTTGACGAGCTGTCCGCCGAAGGTGCCCATCGCTCCCCGGGGCGGCTGCTGACGCGCCTGCAGCGACTGCAGTGCCTCGTGCAGGCGCTCGCACTCCTCGGTATGCACGTGTGCCATCTCGGCCTCCCTCACGCTCGGACGGAGGGTACGGCGCGATGGGCCGCAGTGATGTGAACGCCCCGCCCTCGACGTTGCGAGGACGTGACGCCCGCGAAGTCAACGCCGTCCTGCGACCTGCCGCACGAGTTCCGCTGCGACCTCGTAGCGGCCGAAGGAAGGCATGACGTAGATGCCCGACACGAACGGGAGCGTCCGCGTCTCCTCCACGTGCTCCAGCGCAATCTCCAGGCCCGCGGCCGCACCTGCTTCGCCCGCGAGGCGCATGCGCTCGCGCACGGCGTCCGGGACCGTAACCCCCGCCAGCTCGTGGTGGATGAACTCCGTGTGCCGCGAGGACATGAGCGGCAAGACACCCAGGAGCACCGGGATGCCGATCGGGCCCAGTCGCTCGAAGAAGTCGCGGACGACGGCCACGTCGTACGCCGGCTGCGTCATCAACAGGTCGGCGCCCGCCTCGACCTTGTCTCGCACGCGCCGCAGCTCGAGGTCGAGGTCGTCGGCCGTTGGGTTCGCGGCACCCGCCACGAAGAACTCGGTCGGACGCCCGAGAGAGTTGCCCGCGAAGTCAACGCCCTCGTTGAGCCGCTTCAGCACGCGGATGAACCCGATCGAGTCGACGTCCCACACCGCCGAGGACTGCGAGGCCTCGGGCGGCGGGTCCCCCGTGAGCGCGATCACGTTGCGGATGCCGAGCGCGTGCGCCCCGAGGAGGTCTGACTGCAGTGCCATCAGGTTCCGGTCGCGGCTCGTCTGGTGAATGATCGTCTCGATCCCCACCTGCTGCTGGATCTGGATCGCCAGCGCGAGGGCGCTCATGCGGACACGCGCCATCGGTGAATCACCGATGTTGATGGCGTCTGCCCCCGCCTGGTACAGCAGCGCCGCGCCCTCGATCGCCTTGCGAGGGTTGATGCCGCGGGGCGGGTCGATTTCGACGGAGATGGCATACGTGCCCGCCTGCAGCTTCTGGCGCAGGGTCGACGCGGCCGGCGCCAGCGGCTCTTCGAGCGGCGGAGGGTCGAGCTGAGGCGCTCCATGTACGACGACCGATGGGCGTCGCCCCGAGCCCAGCGCCTCGCGCATGGCCCGGACATGCTCGGGCGTCGTGCCGCAGCACCCGCCGATGAAGACCGCGCCGAGGTCCCGCGCTCGCAGCGCGAAGTCCGCGAGATACTCGGGCTCGGCTGGCCAGATGCGCCGCCCCTGCACGACCCGCGGCAGGCCAGCGTTTGGTTTCACGGCCAGCCCCACATCACCCAGGACGTCCGCCTGCGACGCCATCTCCTGCAGCATGTCCAGCGCCGCCTGCGGCCCGACGCCGCAGTTCACGCCAACCACCTGGGCGCCAGCCGCGGCCAGCGTCCGAGCAACCTCGGCGGCCGGCTCGCCGGCGGGCGTCGCGAGGTCCGCGTTGAAATTGAGCATCACCACGGCCGGGAGATCGGTCAGCGAGCGCGCCGCCCGTAGGGCCGTGGTTGCCTCGACGAGCGAGGGGAACGTCTCGAGGACCAGCAGGTCCACACCACCCTCGAGCAACGCGCCGATCTGCTCGCGGAACGCCTCGTACGCGTCGTCCAGCGTCCAGGCTCCGACGGCCAGCTCGCGGCCGATTGGACCCACCGAGCCGCCGACGAGCACCGGCATGCCGGCGATCTCGCGTGCGTCGCGGGCGATCCGCGCGGCCTGGAAGTTCGCGTCGCGCACCCGCCGCGCGTGCGACGTGCGTGCGAGGAGTGCGCGGTTCGCCTCGAACGTGTTGGTCAACAGCAGGTCGGAGCCGGCCGCGATGTAGTCTTCGTGCACGCGCCGCACCAGCGACGGGTCGTCGAGCACCGCGCAGTCGGTGGGGCCGTCCCAGCCACGCGCGCGCAGCAGCGTCCCCATCGCGCCGTCGGCAAGCACGGCGCCCCGGGCGACCGCCTCGAGGAAGGGGTGGGGCATCCTCGTGCTACCCGGCCGAGGAGCTGCGGCTGCGCATCAGCACGAGCACACCGACGACGATCAACACGAGCGGCCAGCCCACGTGGAGCAGACGCCATCCGAACCAGGGCAGGAAATGCCGGTCCGGCAAGAGGAACAGCACGCCAACGACGATCAGGACGAGCCCCAGGATCAGCGCGCCGTTGCCGCTCCCGCCCGCGCCTCGCGACGCCCGAGGCGGCGGCGATCCGGCCGCGTCCGAAACTGGCATCACGAGCCAGAGGATGAAGTAGCCGAGGATCGCCAGCGGCAGACCGAACACGACGGCGAGCACCCAGATCACCCGCACGATCGTCGGGTCGACGTCGAGGTACTCCGCGAGACCACCGGCCACGCCACCGAGTACTCGGTCGTGGCTTCTGGTCAGCCGCCGGGGTGAGGACTGCGTCATGCCGCTATGGTACGCGAGCGCCCGCGAGGGCGCAGTGCGGACTAGGCAGCCGTGGCCTGCTCCGACAACAGCCGTTCGATCTGCCGGTAGTCGGCATCGGAGATGCGATGCAGGTTGCCTCGGAAGGCGATGCCGAGCTTCTGCGGCCCGAGCGCGCGCGTCTTCTCGAGCAGGTCCGTGATCTCGCGCACCTCGACATAGCGGCCGGGTGGCGGAATCACGACCGGCTTCGTGTGGATGCGGTACGGGTATTCCTCGCCCGGCTTCGAGTTCGAACGCAGCCCGAAGTCCGAGCTGTCCTCGAACATCTCCGAGGTGACCTCGACGATCCCGCCGAACTGCACCACGCCGGTGAGGTAGTAGACGAGCCGGTCGCCGGGCTGCATCTCACCCGCCTGCCGGCGACGCGAGGACTTGAATCCGCAGACATCGAACCCGCGCTCACGCATCAACTCGAAGTTCTCCGGCGAGCCCACCACGATCCATGCCTGCATCCCCGGCTCCTCTCGTTCAGAACGGAGGATACACGCCATCGTCAGCGGAACTCGTCCCGCTACGGCCCTTCGTCGCAGAACTCGATCACCAGCCGGACGAAGAGCGCGGGCGATGTCGTCATGGCGATGTGAGCCTCGTCCCGCATTGTGACTACCCTGCTCGTCTGCAGGGCGGCACGAAGCAACTCCGTCGCCTCGCGCAGGAACCGGGGGCTCTCGTTTCCGGCCAGTAGCAGGATAGGGAGCGTCAGCCCTCGGAAGCGTTCGGGGTGCAGGATGTAGTCCAGATCGTCAAATTCGCGGGGGATGGTATGCGCCGCGAGCAGACGGCGCGCCCACGCCGGATCGGCGCGCATCAGGTCCAGCTGCTCGTCCGTGACCCCCACCACTTCCTTGAAGAAGAGCGCTAGCAACGCATCGCGCTCACCGCGCCGGAGCAATGCCTGGAGTTCACTGCGCATCCCGGCCTCCGGGATCGGAGCGCCCGTCCGCATCCCCGGCTCATACAGAATCAGGCGGCGGACGTTACCCGCTCGCAACACCGCCTCGAGCGCGCACAGCCCGCCGAAGGAGTGACCGAGCAAGTAGACGGGCTCCGCGATTGACGCAACCACAGCCGCAACGTCCTCGAACTCACGGTCGAGTGCGTACGGCTGCTCGTCCCCGCTCAGGCCGCGCCCGCGCCGGTCGATCGCAAAGACCGAAAAGCGCTCCGACAGCGCCGGCGCTACCGACTGCCAGCGGGTGCGGTCGGCTGAGGTCCCATGTACGAGGACGAGCGGCGGACCGGAACCGTACCGTTCGAACCCGATTCGCGTTCCGTCAGGAGACCGCACGTAGCCGATCTCGCCCGGCATGAGTCAACACTCCGCCCCTCTTCCACTGACCGATACGATAACATTCGGAGCACAGTGCCGCCGCGACACCGCATCGGCCGAGCAAACAGAACGGGCGCCTTCCGGCGCCCGCGTTTGGCAATTTGCTCGTGCCCGATCAGGCGTGGCAGGGACGCGCCTGGCCACCGCCGTCCTTCGAGGCGAACGAGGAGCCGCACGCGCACGAGGATGTCGCGTTCGGGTTGTAGATCGTGAACCCGGACTTCATGAGGTCCTCGACGTAGTCGACCTCGGCGCCGCTGATCAGCGCAGCCGAGTCGATATCGATGAGAATGCGGACGCCCTCGACGTCCACGATCGTGTCGTCTTCCTCGGCTTCGCGCGCGAGCGCCATGCCGTACTGGTAGCCCGAGCACCCCCCACCGACGACGAAGACGCGCAGCGAGCCATCGGGAAGGCCCTTCTGCTCGAGCAACTCCTTGGCGCGCGCGGCAGCGCGCGGCGTGATCGAGACGAGGGCGCTCTCTTCAATCTGCGTCGTCATCGTGTCTCCTCGATTCGTACGGAGCCATCGTTACCCGAAACTTCGGCCACTATCGTACCGATTCCATCCCGGCGCGTCCAGATATTCCCGCTCCACGCTGCGTTTATCCACATGTTACGCAGCGCTCTCGATGCGGTAGCCGCAGACGAAGTCATGCGGGAGCTCCGCCTCGGCCAGGGGCGTGACCCTGGCGTCGAGCAACTGTTCGAGCAGGCGGCGGTCGTGCTCACATGCGCCGTGTTGACCGGCGTCGAATGAAGTCGTCAGGCCGCCCAGGCGCTGGCAGGGACACCCCCGCCCGAACAGGCACAGTCCGTCGGGTGTCGACGCGACCTCGAAGTCCAGGCCCTCCTCGGCAAGCAGCCGCGCGGCAACGCGGAGCCGTTCCTCGAGCGTGCGCCCCTGGACACGCGGGGCGTACTCGCGCGCCAGTCGCTCGGCCATCTTGGAGAAGATGAGGTTCGCGAGCTCGATGCCCTGCCGGCCGGTCGTTTCGGCGGAGCCGAGCGACACGATTTCGTCGATCAGCCGGCGCGTTAGGCGGACATAGTGGTGCGGAAACAGGTCGGCGCCCGCCTCCGTGATCGAGAAGGAGTACCGGGGCCGCCCCATGCCGCCTCGGACCTGCGAGGCGCTGACGTACCCATCGCGCATCAAGACGTCCAGGTGCCGGCGGACGGTCGCGCCCGCCAGTCCGAGCTCCTGCGACAGCTCATCTACCGACGCGCCCTCGCGGCGCCGCAGGATGTCGAGAATCGCCTCGCGGCTGCTTTCCAGCCGCCCCACCGTTGCCATACAGGATCGAGCGTACGCAGCGGCGAGAAGCGCGTCAAACTTTCTGAGCTTTTGCTGCGAGAAACGTAGGAAACACCTCGCACGGCGGAAGACGTACCATGAGCGAGTGAGCCCTCGCGTCTACCTCGACCATGCCGCCACGACGCCGCCCGACTCGCGGGTGGTGGAGGCGATGCTCCCGTACCTGCGCGACTCGTGGCACAACCCATCTTCCATCTACATCGAGGCGCAGGCCGCCCGCGCCGCAATCGACGAGGCGCGTGAGACCGTAGCGCGCTCCATCGGCGCGCGCCCGGAGGAGATCATCTTCACCTCGGGCGGCTCCGAGTCAGACAGCCTCGCACTGCGAGGCGTGCTCGCGGCCTCCACGCACCGCGGCCGCCACCTCGTGACGTCCGCAGTGGAGCACCACGCGGTGCTCGACACTGCGGAGCAGCTCGAGCGCGACGGCGCCGAAGTCACGGTCGTCGGCGTCGCGCGGGACGGCCAGGTCGACCCCGCCGAGGTGGCGGCGGCCGTCCGGGACGACACCGTCCTCGTCTCGATCATGCATGCGAACAACGAGGTCGGCGCGATCAACGACCTGGCCGAGATCGCCCGCCGCGTGCGGGCGAAGAACCCGCGCGCGATGGTGCACACCGACGCGGTTCAGAGCGCGGCGCACCTCGGCGTGCACGTCGACCGGCTCGGCATCGACCTCCTGACGCTCACGGCGCACAAGTTCTACGGCCCGCGAGGTGCGGGCGTGCTCTACGTCCGTTCCGGGACGCCGCTCCAGCCGCAGATCGTGGGAGGCGGACAGGAGGAAAACCGTCGCGCCGGCACCGAGAACACGGCGGCCATCGTCGGACTCGCCGAGGCCATCCGGCTCGCGGACGAGCTGCGCGAAGCGGACGTCCGTCACGAGCGTCACCTCCAGCAGCGCCTGATCGAGGAGTTGCCGCGCCGCATCCCGATGCTCGGCATCACCGGCCCGCGCGCCCTCGACCACCGGCTGCCGGGCTCCGTATCGGTCGTCATCGCATTCGTCGAGGGCGAGTCGATCCTGCTCGCGCTCGACCTCGCGGGCGTCGCGGCTTCGTCCGGATCTGCGTGCACCACCGGCTCGGTGGAGCCCAGCCACGTGCTCGTCGCGATGGGCGTGCCGCCCGACCTCGCGCGCGGTTCGCTTCGCTTCACCTTCGGCCGCATGAACTCCGATGCCGATGTGGACCGCCTGCTCGAGGTACTGCCCCCGATCGTGGCGCGCATGCGGGCGCTCTCGCCGCTCCCGATCACAGAGCCGCCCGCGGAGTACCGGCCCTGGCTGGCCTAGCCCCGCGGCGACGCGATCGCCCCGCTGACGTCCGATCAGGACCGCTGTTCTCGCGCTTGTAACGGATCCGTAACCGCAACGTCACTCGCGGGCCTCGCATTCCGCTACCTTGGATGTCAGCGACTGTCGAAGTCTGAACCGCGATCGAGGCAGGACGTGCTGTTCTCGGGATACGACACCGGCCCCTGGTTCGATGAGCTGTTCGACGCAGACGGTCGACCACGTCCCGAAGCGACCATGCTCGTCCAGGCGATCGAGGCGCTCCCACGCGGTGAGTTCGAGCGGCTGCAGGAAACGGCCAACGCCGCGCTCGTGAACCTCGGGATTACCTTCAACGTCTACAGCGACGGTGCCGGCGTCGAGCGAGTGCTGCCGTTCGATATCGTGCCTCGGGTCGTGAAATCCTCGGAGTGGGAGCGCGTCGAGCGAGGGCTCCAGCAACGCATCTACGCGCTCAACTGCTTCATCGACGACGTGTACCACGACGGCAAGATCCTGCAGGACGGGATCGTGCCGCGGGAGCTCGTGCTGTCCGCCCCCGCCTTCCGCGAAGCCTGCGTGGGGCTCAACCCGCCGCGCGGGGTCTGGTGCCACATCACCGGGACTGACCTCGTGCGTGACCGCGACGGGCAGTTCTACGTACTCGAGGACAATCTGCGGTGCCCTTCCGGCGTCTCATACGTTCTCGAGAACCGGCGCCTGATGAAGCGCACGTTCCCCGGCCTGTTCAGCTCGTCGCACGTGCGGCCGGTGGACGACTACGCCAGCCGGCTGCTCGAGGCGCTGTCCTGCCTCGCCCCCGCCGAGGAGCCACCCGAAGTCGCTGTGCTCACCCCGGGCGTCTACAACTCGGCATACTTCGAGCACTCGTACCTCGCGCTCCAGATGGGTGTCGAGCTGGTCGAGGGGCGCGACCTCGTGGTCGACGACGACACCGTGTACATGCGCACCACGCGTGGACTCGAGCGTGTCCACGTGCTGTACCGCCGCATCGACGACGACTTCCTCGACCCCACCGTCTTCCGCGCGGACTCGACGCTGGGGGTGCCAGGGCTGATGAGCGCCTACCGCAAGGGACGAGTCGCGATCGCCAACGCACCCGGCACCGGCATCGCGGACGACAAGGCGATCTACGCGTACGTGCCGGACATCGTGCGCTACTACACCGGCGAGGACGCCATCCTCCCGAACGTGCCCACGTACCTGTGCTGGCGCGAGGCCGACCTCGCATACGTGGTAGACCACATCCACGAGCTGGTGGTGAAGCCGACGAACGAGTCGGGCGGCTACGGCATGATCGTCGGGCCCCACGCGACCGCAGAGGAGCGTGCCGAGTTCGTGCGCCGTGTGCGGGCCAACCCACGGAACTACATCGCCCAGCCCGTCCTCGCGCTGTCACGCGCGCCGGTGATCACGGACGACCACTTCGAGGGGCGTCACGTCGACCTGCGGCCGTACATCCTCTACGGGCAGGACATCTACGTCCTGCCGGGCGGCCTCACGCGGGTGGCCCTCAAGAAGGGGTCGCTCGTCGTGAACTCGTCACAGGGCGGCGGCAGCAAGGACACCTGGATCCTCTCGAAAGACGTAGCCTGATGCTGAGCCGCGTCGCGAACTCGGTCTACTGGGCGGCGCGCTACATCGAGCGTGCTGAGAACACCGCTCGCTGGGTAGACGTGAACCTCCAGATGAGCCTGGATGCACCGATCTCGTTCTCGGACCAGTGGCAGCCGCTGGTCGCGATCACGGGAGAACTCCCTGAGTTCCTCGACCGGTACGAGGTGGCGACTCGCGAGCGCGTGCTGCGCTACCTCACCACCGACCCGCTGAACCCGAGCTCGATCCTGTCGTGCCTGCGCCAGGCGAGGGAGAACGCGCGCTCCATTCGTGAGGTCATTTCGTCCGAGATGTGGGAGGAGATCAACAGCTTCTACCTCCAGGTGAGCGAGTACGCGGCATCCGGCCACGCGTCGCTCGACTCACATGACTTCTTCAACAATGTGAAGCTGCGCAGCCACCTGGTAGCCGGCGTCGCCGACAACACGATGTCGCACGGCGAAGCCTGGCACTTCTTCCAGCTCGGCCGACTGCTCGAACGCGCCGACAATACGTCCCGCCTCGTCGACATGAAGTACTTCCTGCTGCTCCCGTCCGCCGAGGACGTCGGCGGCCCCATCGACGAGATGCAGTGGTCGATCCTGCTGCGGTCGGCGTCCGCATTCGAGATGTACCGCAAGCGATACGGACGCATCGAGCCCGAAGACGTCGTGGAGTTCCTGCTGCTGGACAAGGAGTTCCCGCGCGCGATCCTCTACTGCCTCGCGCACGCGGACGAGTCCGTGCGGGCCATCTCCGGCTCTCCCGTCGGGATGGTCCGTAATCCGGTGGAGCGGCTGCTCGGGCGGCTGCGCTCCGAGTTGGCGTACGCACAGGCGTCTGAGATCATCGCGTCCGGTCTCCACGAATACTGCGACCGCTTCCAGGCCCGGCTGAACGAAGTCGGGAGTGCGATCGCACAGACGTTCTTCGCGCAACAGCCGATCGCGGAGCAGCCGTCCGCCGGGACGTCGGAAAGCAGGGCCAACGGTGACGTTCTGTCTGGGTATCAGCGTCAGAGATGGGCTGGTGGGAATAGCTGACACCCGCGTCATTTCGGGCAACGAGAACATTTCCGCACGCAAGCTCTCGGTCTTCCATCAGGGCCGCGACAGCTTCTTCCTGATGACATCCGGCCTGCGCTCAATCCGGGACAAGACTGTCACGTACTTCGAGGAGGACATGCGCGGCAACGACGAGCCGCACAACCGGCTCTTCAAGGCGGCGAACGCGTACGCCGCCCAGATCCGGCGCGTCGCCGCCGAGGACGGAGCAGCCCTCGAGAAGAGCGGCCTGACGTTCAACATGTACACGCTCCTGGGCGGCCAGCTCGCCGACGACCCCGAACCGAAGCTCTACCTGATCTACCCGCAGGCCAACTGGGTGGAGGTCGGCCCCTCGACGCCGTATCAGATCATCGGCGCGGGCGGGTACGGGAAGCCCGTCCTCGACCGCACCCTCAAACACGAGGACTCCATGCAGTTCGCGCTCAAGGTCGGTTGCCTCGCGTTCGACTCCACCCGCATCAGCGCCGCAGATGTCGACTTCCCTATCGATGTCGTTCTCTACTTCGCCGAGCGCCGCGAGTTGGTCGTCCGCCGCTTCGAGCAGGACGACCTCCTCGAGATCTCCGACGGCTGGCAGGAGCGGCTCCGCAACTCGGTCGCGAACCTGCCGTCCCCCTGCCTCGATGGGTTCTGGGCGGACATCGCGACCGGCAAGCGAGCATGGCCGCGAGAGGTCGGAACCACGAACAGTCCGTAGGGTGCGCATCGCCGTCGAGCACCGCACGGATTACCGGTTCAGCGCGCCGGTCTTCCTCGAGCCGCACGAGTTTCGCTTTCGGCCCCGCACGAACGCGTGGCAGCGCCTCGACCGCTTCGAATTCCTCCTCTCGCCCGGGGCCGCCGGATCGACCGCGAACCTCGATGTCGACGGCAACGAGGTGCTCGCCGCCTGGTTCACCGGCCTCACGGACCACCTCACCATCGACGTCCGTTTCGAGGTGGAGACGCAGCGCACAAACCCGTTCGACTTCGTGCCGCCGCACCAGGACCGGCTGCCGATGCACTACGGCAACGAGATCCGATCCCTGCTCCTCCCGTACACGAGGCAAGCGCCGCTGCCGGCGCTACAACAGTACGCCGAGGCCGTCTCTGAGAGGGCCGTGCGCGAACCCTCCTCGTTCGCCGCGGAGCTCGCGCGCCGGCTGCACATGGACTGCCGGCACGTTGTGCGGCCCGAGGGCGCTCCGCGAGCTCCCGAGGAGACCCTGCGTTCGGCCGAGGGCGCGTGCCGCGACCTCGCCATGCTGTACGTCGCGCTCTGCCGCGAGGTCGGACTCGCGGCTCGCTTCGTGAGCGGCTATTGCCTGGCCGAGGAGGCCGAACGCGACGAGTTGCATGCATGGGCGGAGGTGTACCTGCCTGGAGGCGGATGGCGCGGCTTCGATCCCTCGACGGGTCTCGCTGTCGCCGACCGGCATGTGGCCGTCGCCGCCGGGCCCGACTACGTGCTCGCCGCACCGGTGACGGGCCGATTCCGCGGCCAGGCAACCGCGGAGCCCCTGAATTCCTCCGTGACAATTCGGCGGACGGGCTGAGAAGCGTCACATCTCCGCAAGCAGTGCGCCGTATCCTTGCTCACACGTGCTGACCGAGGAGGGCCGCAATGACCGCGCATGTGGAGCAGGCAACGCTGGCGGGCGGGTGCTTCTGGTGCCTGGAAGCCGTGTACGAAATGTTGCGAGGCATCGAGAAGGTCACGTCCGGCTACGCTGGCGGACACACACCCGACCCCGACTACCGCAGCGTGTGCACCGGGCGCACAGGGCACGCCGAGGTTGTCCAGCTCGAGTACGACCCGGCGGAAATCACGTACCAGGACATCCTCGACGTCTTCTTCACGATCCACGACCCGACGACGCTCAACCGGCAGGGCCCCGACGTGGGTACGCAGTACCGGTCGGCGATCTTCGCGCACTCGCCCGAGCAGCAGGCGATCGCCGAGGCGACCGTCCGCGAGGTGGACGAGGATGGGCCATGGGATGACCCCATCGTGACGGAGGTCGTCCCGCTGGACACGTTCTACCCGGCCGAGGAATACCACCAGCAGTACTACCGCCGGAACCCGTACCAGGGGTACTGCCAGGCGATCATCGCGCCCAAAGTGGCAAAGGCTCGCTCGGTATTCCTCGAGCGGCTGAAGCGCGAACCGTCGTCGGCCTGACGCCGGATCGCTACGACGATGTCGCGAGGGCGCGACCGATGATGCGCGCCGACGCCCGCACCGACACGGTGAAGCCGAAGAAGGGGCCGAAGTCCCGCCCGGCCGGCATGCTCGTGACGTGCACGCCGGGCACGCTCGTCTCGAAGTGCTCGCTGAGCACCGGCCAGCCATCGCGCACGTCGAGCCGTTCGAGCAGATTCCCCGCCGCGAGAAGGGGCACGCGCGACATGTCCACCCGGTAGCCGGTCGCGAGGATCACATCATCCACCACGAACGCCTCGCCGTTGTCCAGCGTGACATCGAGCGCGCCGTCGGGACGCTCAGTGCACACCTTCAACGCTGTCCGAGCGTGCACGTGCGTCGAAGGACGGACGACCCGCCGCTCCAGCCACGGCTCCACCTTGAGCCGCCCCTCGCCCCACATCCTTCGCGCGATCGCGTCTCGCTCCGCCTGGTCCAGCGCGCGGAACCACGAGGGGTTCTCGACCATCCCATCGACGAGCGGCGTCACCCAGGCCCAGTCCGCTTCGGCGAACGCTGGCGGATCATGGCGATGCGACAGGTGCACCTGCGCGGCGCCCGCATCGTTGAGCAGCGCGGCCCACTCGTAGGCGCTCTGACGCCCGCCGACGATCAACACACGGCGGCCGGCATGCCGTGCCAGGTCCACCGCGTCTCGCGTGTGCTCGAACCGGCGCACTGGCAGTCGGGCGACGACCTCGTCGGGCAGCTGCTCGAAGTACCCCATCCCGAGCGCGATGACGACCCGCCGCGCCTCGATCACCCCACCGTCCTCAAGGACCGCGTGGAACCCGCCCTCGACGCCGTCGAGGCGGACCACGTACGTCTCGATCGTCTCGATGCCCGACTGCGCTCGGAACCAGTCCGCGTACCCGAGGTAGTAGTCCCGCGAGAGCGGTTCCACCTCGTCGGGCGTCTCCCCACGCACCTCGAGATAGCGCAGCATGGAGTAGCGGTCCGTGGGATCGAGAGACCAGTCGGACGCAGAGCGGAGGAACATCCCGTGTGGCATGTGCTTCCGCCAGAACTCCATCGGGCGGCCGACGACCACATGATCGAGGTCGAGCCGGCGCAACTCGGCCGCCAGCCCCAGGCCGAACGGCCCCGCGCCGATCACCAGCACATCGGTCCGCAGCGTCATCTTGATCCCATTTCCCGCCGCCCGTTTGCCGGGCGACTCCGCCTCCGCTAGGATCGAGCCGTGACCACGCACTCACTCGACCTGCACACGCACAACGACATCGCCCCACTCGACCTCGATGAAGAGGTCCGAAAGAACGTACTCGTTACGTCCGTCGATGGCATCCTCAACTGGGCGCGGTCGTCGTCGTTGTGGCCCGCGATGTTCGGCCTCGCCTGTTGCGCCATCGAGATGATCGCGACCGCGACCTCACGCTACGACATCGCGCGCTTCGGGTCGGAGGTGTTCCGCGCCTCGCCGAGGCAGGCGGACCTGATGATCGTCGCTGGCACCGTGACATGGAAGATGGCGCCGGCTGTGCGGCGTGTCTACCTGCAGATGGCCGAGCCGAAGTGGGTCATCTCGATGGGTGGCTGCGCGATCATGGGCGGCCCCTTCGCCTACGCCTACTCGGTGCTCCCCGGCGTGAATCTGATCTGCCCCGTGGACGTGTACGTGCCCGGGTGCCCCCCAAGGCCAGAGTCGCTTCTCCAGGGTCTGATGATGCTGCAGGACAAGATCCGCCAGCACGGAGTCGACGGTGGCCAGCGCCTGCGCCCCGAGCCGGACGGCGACTTCTCGCGCTACCTGCCGGAGGGCGATCCGCTGCGCGCCGAACTCGAGTCCCTGTTCCCGCCCTACCTGGGACTCAATGACCCGAACCGCCTCGCCGGCGGGTACCCCCTCGCGGGGAACATTGGCCGCTAGTCCACCGCCAGCCGTAAGCCGCCTGCAACCCCCTCCGCCGAAACGCGACTGAGCCGTCGCGAGGACGATGCTACGGTCGACGCACGCCGCTTAACGCCGGGAGGTCAGCGTGCGAAGCCGTTTCAGCGTCGCGGGACACCCGCTACACCCGCTCCTCGTGACCGTCCCGATCGGCCTCTTCCTCTGGGCGTTCGTGGCAGACCTCGTCTATCTCGTCTCTGACGACCGGGTATGGCATGACATCTCGTTCTGGTCCGGGATCGGCGGCATCGTCGCGGCGGTCCTCGCGGCGGTCCCTGGCTTCGGTGACTACCTCACGATGGCAGTCGACAGCAACGCTCGACTGCATGCCACCGCGCACATGCTGCTGAACGTCGCCGTCGTGGTGCTGTTCCTTGCGGCCGCCATCGTGATGCGGGATGACCGCGCACTCGAGGGCGGCGCGCTCACAACGACGGTCATCCTCCACGGACTCGGCGTCGGCTTGCTCGCCGCGGCCGGCGTCCTTGGGGGTGAGATGGTCTACCGCCACCACCTCGCCGTCATCCCGGACGACGCCGAGGTCGAGCGCGGCGAGCGCGAGCGGCACACCCGGCGTCCCGATCAGCTCGAGGCGTAACGCCGGCGCCGTCACTCAGGCAGTCGGCCCCAGATCAGCACGCGCGGGTAGGTGTAGAGATACGGCCGCCGGGGTCCAAGCGCGCCCAGCAACCGACGTCCGTACTCAGCGAGGAACTGCCGGTACAACTCGGCGGAGAGGCGCGAGCGGAACGCCGTCAGGAACGTCCCGCTGACCCACTCGACGACGGACTCGGGGCCGGGCAGGAGGTGCGGGTATATCTGCAGCCGGACCGACTGCTCCTCAAACCCCAGCTCGTGCAACAGTTCGGCGTAGCGGACGGGCGAGAGCACGGTCAGCGGGCGTTCGTACCCATCGAGGGCGCTCGCGTACGGCTCCTCGCGCGCCAGCTCCATCGCTGTGACGTGCGAGACATGGCCCTCGTTCGCGGGCATCTGCACGGCGATCTGACCACCCGTCGCCACGAGCGACCGCAGGCGCGGGAGAAGCCGTTCGTGATCGGGGACCCACTGCAGGGCCGCATTCGAGAACACGAGGTCGTACCGCCGTTGACCCCAGGGTTCTTCGTCGAACCGGTCGATGTCGCCGGCCTCGAACGCGAGCCCCTGCGCTGACTGCCCCGCGGCGCGTTCGAGCATCGTTGTCGAGGAGTCGATCCCGAGCGTCGAGGCGGCCTCGAGGCGCCTGTGGAGCCACGCCGTCAACTCGCCGCTCCCGCATCCCAGGTCGAGCACGGACATCCCCGGACTCCGACGCACCAGCGACGCGAGGTCGTAGAACGGCTGGCTGCGCTCTGCCTCGAAGCGCGCGTACAGTGCCGGATCCCAGGCGGTCATGCTGGCTCCTCGCCGTCGGCGCCGGTGTCCGAACGATGGTCGACGCGGGGCATCATAGCGACGCCACGCGCTGCGCGATGTCCGTCGCGAGGTACTCCGGCACGTCGTCGGAGTCGAAGTCCAGGTGCTGAATCTGCACCTCCTCGACGCCGGCCGCGGCGAGGCGGCCCAGCTGCTCGATGACCTCGTCCGTTGTCCCCACCAGCATTCCTCGCGCGCGCAGCCGGTCGCGCAACCCGCTGTCGAGGGGACCCGCGACCCGTCCGGGAAGCCGCCTGAGCGCTCGTTCGACGTCGCTCGCCGAGTACCCCATCGCGCCGAAGACCATCATCGAACGGCGGATCGTGGCGGGATCCCGCCCGACTTCCGCACAGTGCCGGTCGAGGACCTCGCGTTTCGCGAGGTAGGCCTCGGGCGTCAACGCGACGCAGTTCCATTCGTCCGCGTATTGCGCGACGAGTCGCAACGTCCGGCGCTCGCCGGCCCCGCCGACGGTGACCCACGGCCGTCCTCGTGTGGCGCGAGGAAGCATCGTGGCCCCATGCAGTGAGTAGTAGCGCCCCTCGAACGTCGCGTCATCTTCATCCCACAGCGCGCGCATCACCTGGAGCGCCTCTTCCAGGCGGTCGAGACGCTCCTTCGCGCCCGGGAACGGAAGGCCGTACGCCCGGTGCTCGGGCTCGTTCCACCCGGCTCCGACTCCGAGCTTGAACCGTCCTTCGCTCAGCACGTCGAGCTGCGCCGCCGCGCGCGCTACGTCGACCGGGTGCCGGAATGTCACCGGCGACACGAGGGGTCCAAGCCGGATGCGGCTCGTGTCGACGGCCGCGACGGCCAGCGACAGATACGCCTCAATCGAGGATTGCTGCGTGCCGATGAAGTAGTGGTCGGAGCGGTGCACGCTCGGGAAGCCGAGGCGCTCCGCGAGGCCCACGATGTGCCGCCAGCGCTCCCAGGTCAGTCCGTTCTGTCCTTCGACCATCAATCCGATGTCCATGCCGGCCTCCCGCCGCTCGCCTCGCGATTCGTTAACACCTTGCGCGGTCGCACTTAGCATCGCGCATCTACGATTCAGTTCGCATCGACTGAAGTGATTCTCGGGGAGGAACACCCATGAACGCCCGCCTCATGCTCGCGGGTGCAGCGATCGGTGTCGCGCTGCTGGCCGCCGCCTGCTCGAACGGAGACGACGAGAACACGCCAACCGCAGCCGCGACCACCGCTGCACCCGCCGTAACGCAGACCGCAGCTGCATCGACGGCGACCGGCGCAGCGCCGGCCACGACCGCCACCACCAGTGCGGCGACGTCGACGGCGACCTTAGCGGCGACAGCCGCATCCACGGGGCAGAAGGTGTCCGCGAACAACGCGACGATCGCCGAGCTGACCGCCGCCTTCGAGGCCGCAGGCATCTCCAGCGCGAGCCGCTGGGCGCGCGAGGTCGACGAGTACCGCCCGTACGCCGAGTCGGACACGAATCTAAACAAGCTGAGGCAGGAACTCGCGAAGTACAACCCGGGGCCAGGCGTCGTCGACGCAATCGTAGCCACGCTCCAGCTCCCGTGACGCGGGGATGGCGTCAGGAGGCGTCGGCCCTTCGCCTGGCCCTCCTCATACTCGGCGGGCTCGGGCTGGCGGGCACGGCGGCGGAACTCACCCTCGAGCGCCACTGGGATGGCATCGAGCAGCTGATTCCCTGGCCGTTCCTGGGGGCCGGCGTCGTGAGCCTCGGACTGCTGACCGGCCGGCCGGGTCGTGGCACGGTGCAGCTCGCGCGCGTGCTCGCGGCCGCGCTGTTCGTGGGGGCGAGCATCGGCGTCTGGCGGCACGTCGCCGCCAACTACGATGCGGGCTTCCTCGACTTTCGGTACGCCGACCGATGGCCTGCCATGTCGGGCATAGACCGCTGGTGGCACGCCGCGACGAAGACCGTGGGCCCGGCGCCGGTGCTCGCTCCTGCCGTCCTGGCCCAGGTCGGGCTGGCGCTCCTCTTCGCCACGATCCGGCACCCGGCCCTTCGCAAGCCCGTGGCCTAGCGAGCGTCCGTTCGCCGCACGGCACGCACGCCATCGCTCACGCGGTACGATGGTGGCCCGCGGACAGCCTACGGAGGTGCCGGATGAACGAAGAGGCCAGGCCAGAACGAGCGTCGATCATCATGCTCTCGGACGTTGTCTGCCCGTGGTGCTACGTCGGACTGAAGGAGCTCGAGAAGCTGCAGGAGCAGTTCGCAGTCGACATCCAGTGGTCGCCGTTCCTCCTCGATCCGACGGTGCCCCCGGAGGGCAGGCCGCAGACACCGTACACCAAGCCCGGCGATCCGCCGACGCCGGTGGAGCAGCGGGCGGAGCGCCTCGGCATCAAGTTCACGCGTGGGCGCACGTTCCGTCCGAACTCCCACCTGGCCCTCGAGACCGCGATGTGCGCCTCGGAGGCGGGCATCGACGACAAGCCGCTCCACCGCGCGCTGTACAAGGCGCACTTCGAGGACCTTGAGGACGTCAGCGACATCGAGGTGCTCGTACGCATCGGAGCCGAGAACGGACTGGACGCCGGCGAGCTGCGGACCGTCCTCGAGACCCGGCGCTACGAGGAAGCAGTGGACGACGCGATCGGCTGGGCGCAGAGCATCGGCGTCACCGCTGTACCGACCTTCATCTTCGACGGACGCCACGGCGTCGTGGGCGCGCAGGAGTACGAGGTCCTCGAGCGGGTCATGGAGCAATTGGGGTACGAGAAGCGGCCTAGGGCGGCTGCCGACGCGTAGACGGCAGCTGCTATCCATAGACGCGCGTCTCGGGCCGGAAGACGGCCCACGCGAACCAGAAGTGGTTCCCGTGGGCCACGGACTCGAGTTGCGACCCGGCCAGCGGGCCACTCACCGCGCGCCCCGCGATATCCCAGCGGGTTCCCGTCTCGTCGTCGCGGAAGAGGTCTCCGTCCGCGCGGAACGTGAGGTCGCGGCCGCCGAACGAACGATCGAACACCACGCCCGCCCCCACGAGCCGTGCGTTCCGGATCGCCTCCGCGTCGAGGGCGGAGCGTGCGCCCGGTTTGAAGAACACGGCGATCGCCCGCCCTCCAACCGCATCGTTCACGGTCCGGACCGACTCGAGCCGGCTGAATGGATACGCCACCGCCTCGTCGCCCACGACGACGGCGACCACACGCTCGGTTGGGCGGAGACGAGCATCGACGTCGCCTCGGAAGAAGAATGGGTCGCCCGTGTCGTACCCCTCGTAGGGGTTCTGACCGTAGGGCCGGTCGTGGCCGGTCTCGCGTGACAGGACCTGCCCCGTCGGGTATGCGGCCCTAAAGTCCGCATACGAGAAGATGCTGGCTGCGACCGGCTCAAGGGTCGTCCCGACGAACTCGCCGATGATCGCCTCGCCGCTGGCCTGCTGCCACCAGGTCTCAGTCTGACGGTCGTACATCACGAGGTCGGAGTGCCGGAGGTTGCCGGTCGTGCCGAAGTCGAGCACGCGGCCACCGACGGTCCGCTCGAAGGCAAGCGCGGTGTTGCAGAGCGGGCAGAACGTAACCGCGATCGCGTCGCCGCCCACGACGTCGTTCACGATCTCATGCCAGATGAGGATCTGAATCGGGTACGCACGCGCATCGGTCCCGCGGCGGACGACCATGACCGGTTCGTCGGGAGCGAGGAAGCGGTCGGCCTCACCCGTCGAGGTGAATACGGGTTCATCGATCGCGGGAATGCCGTCCTTGCCCGGTCCACCTGACTCAATCTCACCGAGACTTACGATCCGCTTCGTGAAGTCCGTCCGCCAGCCGGCCGTGCTCACGCCGGGGACGAATCCATCAGGCCACGGCTCCTCGTCCGCTTCCTCGCCAGCGGCGCTCGTGGCCGGGGAGCCCGCAGACGCATCGCCCGCTGTCGTCTGAGATGGATCCGCTGCCGAGCCGCACGCGGCTGACCAGAGAGCAAACAACAGCACGGCGAGAAGGAAGGCGCGCGACCCCATCGCGAAGACGCGGCGTTGGGCACGTCTGAAGCGATGGGCCGAGGGACGGCCCCGCACGGCAGCCATGCGTGAACTCCTCGCGCGTGGGAGCGAGTACGCGGCTACCTAGAAGATACCTCACTGGCGGCGCCGAATCAGGGGTACCGCGACGCGGCGCGATCCTACCGCATGCCAGGGAAGGCGGATGCCGCCCGAGGGGGCTCGGGCGGCATCCGCGACGCTATTCGTCGGCGAGCAGCGCCTCGGCGTCACCAAACGCCAGGCTTCCACGCTCCGCCTCCGGCACATCAGGGGCGAGCGGGCAGGCCATCGGCTCCCGGTCCGAGGTCATCCGCTGCTTCAGCCGCAATGGTTTCACGTGAAACATCCGCAGCTCGCCTTCGACAAAGCGTTCGAGGAGGGCGGCGAGCAGCCTGTAGAAATGTGCAGTCGCGTCGTGGTCGTCGGCGAGGACCCGCTCGACGTCCGCGGCCAGCGTCCGCTCCCATCGGCCGAGATGGTCGCGCAGGAAGCCGCGTTGCGCGTCAAGCGCAACCTCGCGCCGCCGCGTCCAGTGGCGTGCGGTCGCGTACGCCTCGTTCCGCGTCAGCAGGGTCATGAACTCGAGTTCCGAGCCGACATAGTCGTTCATCGTGGGACGGTCACGGGACGCATCCATCCCGAACGCGTTGTAGAACCCCGAGATGTCGGCGAGCTGCCGCGCCTTCGCGAACGGGTCAGCCTCGTACTCGGTCTCGAAGGGCGAGCAGAGCGCTGACTGGTCGAACAGGCGGTTGTACTCGATGGCCTGGTTCACCAGGTCCGTCGCCTGAAGGGCTGCGAGCAACGCCCGGGCGCGGTCGCGCATCTCGGGATCGACGTCGACTTCGAAGTCGAGCATGTCCTCGAGGAGCACGACGAGACGCTCGCGGACCTCGGGCTCCGGGTACGTGAATCCGAGGGCGAGCGCCTCGTAGATCGCCGAACGGTACATCGCGACGCGGACACGGGGATCGTCAAGTGCGGTGGTGGTCGTCATTCCGTGGCCTCCACTTCGATGGGCGCCCAGGGGGCGTACTGCTTGCGCCCGCCCCGCTGCCCCGAGTCGCCGTTCCACACCGCGAAGGCGACGTTTCGCGTCTCCCCGGGCTCCACCCTGGACTTCGTGCTGTCACCGGCCGTCATCGGCCACGAGATCACCACCTGCCAGCGCCGTGCTCGGTACACGCCGCTTCCCGTCGCCTGCTGCTCTGTGTGCGACGTGAGCGAGCCAAAGCCAATCGCCGAGTACTCCTCGACGGGCGAGGTGCGCTCATGGTTGGACTGCGAGTTGTTCGAGACGCGCGCGGGGTAGAACGCGATCGCCTGCTCCTTCGGCATCAGCATCTCCGGCGAGACGTCGTTATAGGCGTTCGGGAACAGTTGCTTGACGCCCTGGTGGCCTTCATCGATGTCGGCCTGCCAGCTCGCCCGCCACTGCAGGATGTGCACGGGCGCCCCGGTGTTTCCCATCGTGAACGACGGCGTCGTGGCCGGGTCGACCTCGAGCATGACCGCGACGGCGTCACGGAACTGCCCGAGGCTCTCATGGGCGTCCTCGGTATCATCGTCCCACTGGAGGTGGAACGCGATATCGGTGCCGTTGTGCAGCGCACGCACGCGCAACTCGGCAATATCGACCTCAGTCTGCAGTGGCGTGGCCATGTTTTGCGGGAGCATCGCGGCCACGAAGGGGTCCCGGTCAAGCCATGTCGAGCTCGTCGGGTCGTCGGGAAGGTCGCCGGCGCGATAGCCGGCGACGAGCTTGTCCGTCGTCCCCGGGCCGCGGGTCGCGACGTAGCCGATGGTGCCGGCGATCGCGAGGCCGGCAGCCGCGGCGCCGCCTACAGTCTGCAGGAAGCGCCGCCGGCTCTGGGTGTCGATCTGCTGTTCTTCGGGAACCTGGACTTCGGTTTCGCTCGTCATCGCTGTGTCATCCTTCCGCGCGAGCGGGGTCGAGCCTTGTCAGTCGCTAAGTGATGTTGTGCAGGTACGCGTTGTGCACCTGGTCGAAGTAGTCGCGCACGACGCTCGGTTCCTGGACCGGAACGCGGACAATCTCCGCGCCCTTGTCGTCGTATCCGATAGCGATGTCGCCCTGCACCTCGAACTTGCGGATGATTTTCTCGGTCGAACCGAAGAGCATGAAGAGCCCCAGGAGCGTGGGGTCATTCTTCGTATTGTTGTACGCGTCGATGGCGGCGTCCGTGCCCGGGCCGAACATTTGCCGTGTGTACTCGCGGTCAGCGTGCTTCGGCGGGATGTAGTAGACGTTCGGCTCGGTGCCGGACTGCGGGTACAGCGGCAGCGCGACCTTCTTCACCTTCACCATGTAGTCGATCGGGTTCGTCGGGTCGATCACGTCCGGCGGGCTGATGAAGCCGGCCATGCGAATGCGCCCGATGCAGGACACAACGCACTGCGGCTGTTCGCCCTGCTCGATCTTCGGGTAGCAGGCAATGCACTTCTGTGAGACGCGGTCCTCCGGGTTGTACATCACCTTCTTGTACGGGCAGGCGCTGTTGCATTCCTGGTACCCGCGGCACCGGCTCTGGTCGACGAGGACGATGCCATCCTCGGGGCGCTTGTAGATCGCCTCACGAGGGCAGGCCGCCAGGCATGCCGGGTAGGTGCAGTGGTTGCAGATCCGCGCGAGGTAGGAGAACCACATGCTGTGCGGCAACTCACTGATGTAGGTGCCCTGCTCTGCCACGCCGACGGGTTCGTCCTCACCGATGTTCGGATGCGCCCAGTGCTCCGAGTCGAAGAGGAAACCCTTGACGCGCTCACCGGGATCAGCCTGCTCGAAGACCGTCTTCCCGTTGTATGTACCGTTGTCCCACTTGCCCGCCCCGACGAGCTCCATGAGCTTGACGTCCCAGCCCATCGGGTAGAAGCCGTACGGCTTGGTCTCGACGTTATTCCAGAGCATGTACTCCTGACCGGTGCCCCAGGTCCAGGTCTGCTTGCAGGCGATGGTGCACGTCTGGCAGTCAATGCACTTATTGGTGTCGAACACCCAGGCGATCTGCTTTTGCGGTCGTGATTCGTCGTACTGGTACTGCATCTTGCGCTGCAGCTGCCAGTTGAATACCTCGGCCATCGTCGTTCCCTTCTGCTCTCGACGCGTGTTCTCTACGGGCTAAACCGTGTAGAACTTCCCGCCGAGATATTGCTTCATCACATCGGACTCGTAGGTCGGCCGCAGGCCTTCCCTGGCCGGCAGCCAGAGACCCTTCGCGTCCATCCCGCCGTCCTCGGCCTTTTCAAGCCTGACGAAGCTCTCCTTGGGAGCACCCACGACCGTATGTACATCGGCCTCGTAGCCCTTGCCAAGGATCTGCCCATAGTACGGCTTGCGGGTCAGCGTTTCGGTCTGTAACGTCGGACCCAACCAAGCACGAGTAGCACTTTGATGGCCACCATGGCGGAACATTGCCTGGTAATTCGTTTCAGGGTTTTTCGCTAGTCCATCCTCGCGTGTTTCGGCACCCTTTACAGATCCCTTGGTCGCCATGTACATGTTGTACCACATGCGTAACACGCCCGGTTGGATCGCGTTATTGTAGCGCGCGCGCGCCATGCCCCTGGCGACCTTGTAGAAAGGATCATCCTTCTTCCAGCCGCGGTACGGCCGGTCCTCCGGGTCGGCGTCGAACCAGACGTAGTCGCCATCATCGATGCCGAGTTCCTGCGCGTCCTTCGGGTTCACTTCTACGTATCCCTCACCGGTCCACGGCGACCGCTTGTCCTGTCGGAGCATGTCGCCGAACGGCCCGAAGAGCATTGCCATCCAGTCGATGTCCACCGGTGTGCTGTGCGCACCATGGCGATACTTCGGCGTGATGAAGATGAACTTGTACTTACTGTCCTTGTCGGTGAGCGGGTGTTTGGTCGTCTTCAGTTCTGACCACGGCTTCATGACGTTGCGCACCTGCCGCGTCTCCGCAGATAGGTCGTCCGTCTTGAGATCATAGCTGTCCGGGCCATTCGGGGCCAGCATTGGATGCGGCGAGGCGACGATGACGTTCGGCTCATGTGGCGTGGCATCGATTGGCTCGCGATAGACCGGCATGTTCTCGCCGTGCTCGAGGAACTCGGCTTCATCTCGATAGAATTCAAGCCGTCCAGTGCGCGTGTACCAGGGCTTGCTTTCGAAGCGCTGCTCCCAGCCCAAGCCACGCGGGTAGGTGCGGTAGTTCATGACAGCCGGGATGCCGGATTGGGCCATCCGTTCGATGTCGAGTACTTCGTAGCCACGAGTCGTTCCAGAAGCGTTGAAGGTTCGCTGCAAGTAGACTTCCGCCCGACCCTCGTGAATGTATCGCCAGTAGGACTCGTGTCGCGTGTCCCCGGTGAGCATGCCGATAGCCTTAGCGACACCGGCGAGCACCTCATAGTCGGATCGCGTATCGAAAATCCTCTTCAGCGGCGTCCGCGGAAAAATATGCAGAAATGGATTCGTGCACGAGGCCGACGCGTCCACTAGTTTATGCTCGCCCCACGAATCGACGCCGAACACGATGTCCGCATATTCACAGGAGGCCGTCCACCACCACTCGTTGACGAAGATCGCGTCGATCTTCGGCAGCGTGTTGTGGACCACGTCATAGTGCCACTTGCTATTCCCGAGCAGGGAGTTCGAGTTGCCAAAGTGTATGAGTTTCGTCGGCGTCGGCATATGGCTCGAACCAGTGAAGTTCTTGTTGCCCACACGTAACGGCCTGTCCCCGTAGTTATAGTAGTGCGGCGACTCTCCTTTGTAGTAGTACTTTTGCCGCGCAGGTTTCGCGGGATCCATCTCGATATCAAATGGATCTTCCTGAATGAACTGCGTAACGCCATTGAAGACGGAGCCCCGGTAGTTCCCAGAGTACGATCCGACATTTCCCCCGAAATGACCCACGTTATCGGTGAGTGAGGCAAGCAGGAAGACCGCGCGATCCTTCAGCTGGGCATTGAAGAAGTGGTTCGGCCCCATGCCAGTGGGCATCAAAGTCTTCTGCTTCGCTGCGGCGATCTGCTTCGCGACACTTTCGATCGCTGCCTGTGGCGCCCAGGTCAGTTCAGACGCGATCTGTGGCGTAAAGTCGGCGTCGAGGTACTGCTTGACGAGCGAGAAGACCGTACGGCACTTCACCGTCTGTCCATTCGCGAGCCTGACGTCGAACTCGCCGTCGAGCGCCGGATTCAGTGCGAACTTCTCGCCCACCTGGTCGCGGTTCACGGGTGTGGCCGCGTTGGCGGCACTGTCCCAGACGGCGAAGTCGCCCCAGTCAGCACGCAGGTTCTGCGGCAGGTACTGTGTGCCCTGAGCGTAGCCCAAGGGAATGCCAGCGAGGGCCGTGTCCGCAGGGACCATCGTGACGTAGTTGGTCAACTCGGCGTTCTGGTAATTGTCGACGACATCCTTCGCGGAGAGAAGCTTCTTGGTATCCATACGCACGAGCAACGGCAGATCCGTCGCCCGCTTGATGTGCGCTTCGTCGTACAGTCTGTTGGCGATGATGTACTGCGCACAGGCAAGCATGAACGCCCCGTCCGTAGCAGGTCGGATCATCACGACCTCGTCGGCGCGGTTCGAGGTCGACTGGTAGTCAGTGGTGATCGTGATGATCTTGGTGCCCTTCATGCGGGCTTCGGCCAGCCAGTGACCATCTGGCATTTTCGTCGAGATCCAGTTCATGCCGAACGTGACGATGAGGTCGGCATACTCGGGTGCGAAGAGATCGAAGTCGACGCCCTGCTGGCCGGTCACCATCGGATGGCCTGGTGCCAGGTCGGTGTGCCAGGCGTAGCTGTCCCATGCACGTGCGCCAAGTGCGGCGCCCTTACCCACTTCACGCACGTTGTCGTCGAGCAGGGCCATACCATTCGCGAAGCGATTGAAGCTCTGGATGCGCCCCACGCCCAGGAGTGGCATGCCACCGCGCATCTTGATCGTGCGCGTACCAGCCTCGTGGGCCGCCTCGATCATGTCATGGTCGTAGCCCTGCTTCTCGAGGTACGACATACCCTTGGCACCGGAGTATGTCGTGGCGATGTTCACGTAGGCCTTGGCGGCGAGGGCGAACGCCTCGTCCCAAGACATCTTGAGCCAGCCGTCCTCGCCGCGCTTCGAGGTGTCCATCGTGGGAGCGCCGGTGTCGGCGTCGCGGGGGAACCCGGCGTCCGCCCACTCCTTGAATCCTTTGCGGACCATGGCGCCCTTCACGCGGCGGTCGCCGTAGAACTTCCGCGCGAGGGCGAGGCCCTTCTGACAACAACGCGGATCCCAGCGATGGGACGGACCGTTCCCGTGGAGATCCTTTGCCTCGCCGTAGCCGTACGTGGGGTTGATGCGGACGACGACTCCGTTCTTCACGTGGGCTCGCAGCAAACAGTCGTGCGTGTCGTTGGGCGCACAGGTGAAAACGTAGCTGCTGTCCGAGTCGTACAGGTTGCGGTACGCCTTCTCCCAATCCCGGTCCGGGAACACCCGGAACGGGTCGCCGATCTGGACCGGGTCGCTGGCCTCGAGGTGCCAGGGCTCGAAGGCGAGCGCGTTCGCAATCGCCAGCCCGGCGCCGGCCGCCGCCGCACGCCCCAAGAACGACCGTCGTGTCATCCCCCCGCGCTGCTGCATCCTGTGCCTCCATCCGATCGCCGCAGCGAGTGCCATCAGTGATGCGCTGTTCCTTAGTGCCACACTGATAGTTCGATGCTCTGAGCATCTTCTTCCTGTCGGGACGGGACACGGACGAAAGTCACCCGGAACGTGTGACCAGTCCCGTTGGCCGCGAACGCGCCGTGAGGGTACGAATGGAAGGCAATATCGAGGGAGCCGAGCATGGCAGCAGCGATACCGGTAGTGCGGGTGATGGGGCCGACGCGGAACATCGGCAAAACGTGGCTCGCCTCGAGGCTCATCGAGCAGCTCGCGGGACGGGGCTACCGCGTGGCCGCGATCAAGAGTTCGCACCATCCGACACCAGTCGACCGGCCGGGGTCCGACACAGCGCTGCTCGCAACGGCCGGCGCAACTCCCGTCGTCTTCGCGGCTGGAGATGGGACGCTGATCCGAGGGGCCGCCAGTCGCGACCTGTCGACGCTCGTCGCTGAGTTGCCGCCGACAGTCGATGTCGTACTGGTGGAGGGGTTCAAGGCCGACCCGCTCGGCGCGCGCATCGAGATCGCCCCGGACGCGCCGGAGTCGCGAGTGCGGCTCGTGACCATGGATGGGAGGCCTGAGTACGAGGGGCCGATGTCCGACGTCGAAGCGGTCGCCGATGCGCTGCAGTGTGTCCTCGGGATCTCCGCGTCAGGCTCGGAGGAGGTGCGCGCGGACATCAGGCTGGCTGCTCGTGCGCACGGGCATCGCTGTCCTGGCCTCACGCTGGGTGTGCGAATGGCACGATACGCGGCGCGTCTGCTCGAAGGCGGCGCAGCGGAACCAAGGCCCCCTCTGCTCATCGAGGTAGAAACGGCGCGGTGCGCCACGGACGCCATCGCGGCCGTGACCGGCTGCACGACGGGGAATGGGCGGCTGCGCGTCAACGAGTGCGGAAAGCTCGCGGCCACGTTCTCGAGGGGAGAGCACGCCGTCCGCATCGCGGCTCGGGCGGGTCTGCGGGAGCTCGCGACGCTCGCCGCGGCTTGTGCGCACAGCGCCCACGCGCAGGACGAAGCGTACCGGACGCTCGACGACGAAACGCTGTTCGACGCCCGCCCGGCTGTCGCGATCGCGGCCACGGAACGACACGGCGGCGGCCATCGACTCTGCTCGCGTTGCCTCGAGGAGGTTGCCGAGTGGGCGATCGAGACGAGCGAGGGAGAGGTCTGCCGCTCGTGTGCAGCGGTGAGCGCGCGTGCTCCTGAGCTCGTCACCGCTGAACTTGTCACCGCGGGTTCGACGTCCGACCGCTAAGGCCTACACCGGGCTTCATCCACGGGCGCGTGACAATTACGTTCGCACTCTGTTAGTATCCCGCGCGGCATCGCGAACGTGATACGGAAGCGAGGCGTTTCGTCTCCGTCAAGTCTCTCGCGACGCCGAGTCGGCTGTCCTCACACGGCGGGAGTGGGGGATGTTCTCGAAGCGGCGCCCGGCCTTGCGACGGGCTCAATCATCGACGCCGTCTGCGCGCGTACTGGCAGCCCTCGCGGCACTGGGACTCGCCTTCATGCTGGCGCTCCTCCTCGAAAGTGTGCGGCCTGCGCCGACGTTCGGCCATGGCACGGTCGACCAGCAGTACGTGGGGCCGTTCACCACGTCACCGCCCTTGACGAATAGCCTTGCACAAAGCTTCACCCCCGCCGAGGCGATGCTCGTCGCCGTCGACCTATTCCTGTCTACGGACGACGCCGTGATCGAGACACCGACAGAAGTCACTATCGAGATTCTCGCGGTGGCCGATTGGAGCACGGTTCTCGGCAGCGCGACGGCCACTGTACCGGCGGACACTCGGAGCACCGATGGCGCAGCGTACGAGTTGCACGTCGATTTCTCTGGACCAGTTTCGCTGACGCCCGAAGTCAGGTACGCGATCCGCCTCAGCGGGGCCGCCGCCATTGGATGGACAGCCAACAGTTCGACTCCGTACACGCGTGGCAATGCGTTCGTCGGCGGGAGCCCCGTCGAGGGGTACGACTTCGGGTTTCGCACGTACTTCGAGCCGGAGACGCCGTCGGACGAAACGCCGCCAGTGATCACCTACGACCTCGACCCTGAACTGCCGGCGAACGGCTGGTACTCGTCGACGGTCACGCTTGACTGGACGGTGACGGACGAGGAGTCAGCGACCGTCCTCCAGGGGTGCGACGACCAGACAGTCGAGACGGACCAGGACGTCACGTCGTACTCCTGCTCGGCGTCGAGCGAGGGCGGGAGCTCGGGGCCAGTCGTGGTGGAGTTCGGTCGGGATACGATCGCCCCGACGATCGAGGCGACGGTGACGGCGGGCACCGCTGCGAACGGCTGGTACCGCGACGACGTCACGGTCGGGTTCGTATGTCTGGACGACCGCTCAGGCATCGAAGCGGACGCCTGCCCGGGTGACCAGACGCTCAGCGAGGAGGGCGCCTCGGTGGCGTCGCTCACGGCGACCGTCTTCGACCGCGCGGGCAACGAGAGCGCGTCGAGCAACGTCGTCACAGTGAGCATCGACCGTACGGCGCCGACTGTCACGATCACGCCCGACCGCGAGCCGGACCACGACGGCGGGTACGACCACGAGGTGACGTTCACGGCCACCGCCGAGGACGGCGACGGCTCAGGAGTCGACTCGTGCGACGCGCCGGCGAGCTACAGTGGGCCGCTGTCCGATAACGCGTCCGTGGAACTGAGCTGCACCGACCTCGCCGGGAACACCGGAAGCGCGAGCTACTTCTTCGCGTTCATCGAGCCCCCCGACACCACACCGCCGACGATCAGCGCCGAGATCATCTCCGGCGTCGAAGGGAACGCGGGCTGGTACGTGAGCGACGTCGTCGTGCGGTTCACATGCCTCGACGAGGATTCGGGCGTCCCCGACGGGACGTGCCCGACGGACGAGACGCTGACCGACGAAGGCGCAGCGGTCTCCTCGACGGCGCGGACCATCTTCGATGCTGCGGGAAACGAGAGCGACCCGAGCAACGTGATCACCGTGAGCATCGACAAGACCGCGCCACTCGTCGAGGCGACGGCATCCCCCGAGCCCAACCCGGCGGGCTGGAACTCGACACCGGTCACGGTCACGTACTCGGCAGCGGACGGCGGTTCGGGGGTGGACGCCTGCGATGCGCCCGTGACACTCGCGTCCGACGGCGCCGGGCAATCCGCCGAGGGATCTTGCGCGGACACTGCGGGGAACTCGCAGTCCGCCTCGGCGATCAACATCAACATCGACCAGACGCCGCCGGCGGTGACGATCACTCCCAGCCGGTCGCCCGACACCGCTGAGGGCTGGGACCACCCCGTGACCTTCACCGCCGCGGGAAGCGACGAGGGATCCGGGATCGCGTACTGCGACCCGCCGGAAACCTACAACGGGCCTCACTCCTCGGCGGCGTCCGTCGAGATGGCGTGCGTCGACAACGCCGGCAACGTCGGGACGGCGAGCCTGGACTTCGAGTACGTCGACGGCACTCCGCCGGTGATCAGCTTCCTGCTCTCCCCGGACCTACCGGAGAGCGGCTGGTACACCTCGGACGTGGTGCTCGCGTGGACGGTCGTGGAGGCCGAGTCTCCCGAAACGCTCGTGCTCACCGGGTGCACCGACGAGCACGTGACCGTCGACCGCGGCCTCACCACCTACACTTGTGCCGCCTTGAGCGCCGGCGGCGCGGCGAGCGTCGTCGAGGTCGAGTTCGGACGCGACTCGACGCGGCCGGTCATCGAGGCTGTGATCGAGGGCACCCAGGGGACCGGCGCTTGGTTCACCAGCGAAGTGGAGGTCTCGTTCAGCTGCAGCGACGCAGGATCCGGCGTCGCCCTCGACACCCTCGCGGGCGCCATGCTTACCGAGGAGGGCGCGGATCAGTCCGTCACCAGCACCGGCAGCTGTGTCGACCGCGCGGGCAACGCTGCCGACCCGTTGACCGCGAGCGGCATCGACATCGACCAGAGCGGACCGACGGCGACCATCGAAGTCGTATCAGGTACGCTCGGGCTCGACGGTTGGTACACCTCGAACGTCGTGGCGCGGACAGCCGGCGCGGACGAGGTCAGCGGGTCGGTGACCTGTACGGCTGACCAGACACTGAGCACGGACTCCGCGGCGCACACGTTCGCGGGCTCGTGCACGAATGCGGCGGGCCTGTCCTCAGAGGCCGAGGACCTGACCGTGAAGCGCGACGCCACAGCGCCCGCACTCTCGCCCTCGCTGTCATCTACAACCGTCGACAAGGGTGACCCCCTCACGGTCGCCGCGAACGCGGTCGATGCGACGTCGGGCGTGGCGACCTCAAGCTGCGGCACCATCGACACGAACTTCGCTGGCACATATGCCGTGACGTGCTCCGCGACGGACCGCGCCGGGAACTCCGCCAGCGGAAGCGTGAGCTATCAGGTGCTGTCGGGCGGCGGGGTCATCGTGTACGGTTTCGCGCCTCCCGGGAACGGCGGATACGGCACGTTCTCGTTCGGGGGCGGGACGTTCGAGGAGCTGCTGGTGGCGACCGGGTGCCCCCGCGCGACCTCGGTCCTCTTCTACAACAAGCAGGACGGGCGCTTTGCCGTGTGGATCCCGGGCGCGCAGGTCGGCGTGGTGAACGAAGAGTTCCTCGCGCTCTTTCCCGGCACGCCGCCCCTTCCTGACGGGGCGATCTTCACGGCAAGATGCGTGTGAAGCCGGACGCCACCTCGCCCCGAGGAGCAGCCACCGATGCCACTGCGCCCCGCCACCGAGGCGGATCTCGCCACCGTGATCGAGCTCATCCACGCGCTCGCGGAGTACGAGCGTGAGCCGGACGCGGTGCGGCTCGACCCCGAGGAGCTGAGCCGCCACTTGTTCGGCCCGCGTCCCTACGCCGAGGTCCTGCTGGCGGAAACCGAGTCCGGCGAGAACACGGGCTTTGCGCTCTTCTTTCACAACTTCAGCACGTGGGAGGGAAAGCCGGGGATTCACCTCGAAGACCTCTTCGTCCGTCCCGAGTTTCGCGCGCAGGGGTACGGGCGGGCGCTGCTCGCGGCGGTCGCGAGGATCGCGGTGGAACGTGGCTGTGCCCGACTGGAATGGGCGGTACTCGACTGGAACGAACCGGCGATCGGGTTCTACCGGCGGCTTGGCGCGTCCGCGCTCGATAAGTGGACGACGTACAGAGTCGAAGGCACGCCCCTGGAGGCCCTCGCGGCCGTAGCAGCCGAGGAGCGTGCGTAACGTGACGTTCGAGGAGTACCTCGAGGGCCTGCCGGAGGAGCGCCGCGCGATGGTGGCGGCGGTGCGTCGGATCGTCGTCGATCGCCTCCCAGACGGTTATGTCGAATCGATCACGCCCGCGTTGGTGACGTATGACGTCCCCCTCGAGCGGTACGCGGACACGTACAACGGGAAGCCCCTGAACTACGTCGCGCTCGCGCCGCAGAAACGGTACGTCTCGCTCTACCTCATGGGCCTGTACGGGCAACCCGAACAGGCTGCGGAGTTCGAGCGCGCCTATCGAGCCACCGGAAAGCGCTACGACGTGGGGAAGTCGTGCGTCCGCTTCCGGCGGCTCGACGACCTCCCGCTCGATCTCATCGGGGACGCCGTCGCGGCGCTGGACGTCGATGGCTTCGTGGCGCTCGCCGAGGCCGCGAAGCGTCCACGCAGAAAGTAGACCGCCGCGATGCAGACACTCGATGACATCACGAACCCACTTGGGACCACCGCTACGCTGAAGCGAGCGACCGAGACGGTCATTCGGCTGGCCCTCACCGCGGGCGACTCGGGAATCTCGAGCCTGCTGCTCCTCCGGGGGCTGGTCGGGGACCGGCACAGCGAGGCCGCGCAGGCCCTCGAGGCACTGGGGGTGACGCTGCCGCCCGCCGAGCCCTCTGGGGTGCCTCCCGCTCGCAGGCGCGACGTGGCAATGACCGGATTCAGCCGTCCGGCGTCGCAGGCGCAGGGACTGGGCAGTCAAGCCGCTCGCGACGCGGGCCGACCGACCTCGACCGGCGACGTCGCAGCGGCGCTACTCGAGTCTGATGAGGAGTTGCGACCACTGCTCGGTGCCTCGCCGGCGGATTACCGCGCGGCGCTCGGCGGGGTCGCGCGAGAAGAGTAGTCAGCGGGCGCAGGCGACCGCGGCGCGCGTGCGCTGCCGCTCCCCTTCAACGATCGCCAGGACGCGGTCAATCGTGCGGTCGAGGTCACCGTTCGAATTGACGACGACGTGGTCAAACAGGTCGCGCCGCCCCAGCTCGCGCGCGGCAGCGGCGATGCGCCGCTCCAGGTCCGCCTGATCGTGCGCCTCGCCGCGCTCCCGCAGCCGCCGCTCGAGGTGCTCGAAGCTGTCAGGAACCAGCATGATGTAGATGGCCGAGGGCAGCAGCTTGCGCAGGGACTCGACGCCTTGCACGTCGACACGGACGACCGCGTCGCCTGCGTCAAGTGCTCGATCAAGCTGCGCGCGCGGAACGCCGTACATGTTCCCGTAGATGTTCGCGTACTCGAGCATGTCGCCGGCCTCGACGTGGCGAGCGAACTCCTCGACGGTCGCGAAGATGTACTCGCGGCCATCGAGCTCGCCCTCGCGCGGCGGGCGCGTCGTCATCGTGACTGGCCGGGCCAGTTCGGGATGCTCCGCCAGCAGGCGGTCGACGAGCGCATCCTTGCCGACCCCTGAGGGGCCGGAGATGACGACGACGAAGTGCGGAGCGTCCTCGGCCAAGGGCTAGTTGCCGTCTACGTTGCGCAGGGCGCCCACCCGTCCGGCGAACGTCTCGGGAGTGATCGCGAGCAGGGCGACCCAGTCGTTGTCGAGGACAACGACGGCCTTCGTGCGGCGACCGCTCGTGAGGTCGATGATGTGCCGCTCTTCCTTTCCACGCTGGATCATCCGCTTGACCGGCGCCGATGCCGGGGTAGCCACGGCGACGACGCGGTTCAGCGCAAGGTGGTTTTCGAATCCGACGTGGATGAGTTCGGTGGTCATTGGCTCTTCCTCAACGAGTTACGGCATCCTCCGCTGCCTCGAGACGTGCTAGTTCCTCCCAGAATTCAGGATACGACACCTCAACAGCCCCTCCGTCAACAATCGTCGTCACGCCGTCCGCCAGCAGGCCGGCCGCCGCTCCGAGCATCGCGAGGCGGTGGTCGCCGCGGGAATCAGCGGTACCCGCGTGCAGCCTCGCGCCGCCACGGACGAGCATGCCGTCCGGGCGCTCCTCGATGGTCACGCCGAAAGCGCGGAGCACCGCCGCAGTCGACGCGACGCGGTCGGACTCCTTGACCCGAAGCTCCTCGGCATCGCGAATCAGCGTCTCGCCGGCGGCGAACGCGCCGGCCAGCGCGACGAGCGGCAATTCGTCGATGGCGCGGGGGACGAGGTCGCCTCCCACCTCAATACCGCGCAGGGCCGCAGAACGGACCCGCAGGTCCGCCACGGGCTCGCCGCCGGTCACCCGCTGGTCGACGAGCGTGATGTCAGCGCCCATGGACGTCAGGATGTCGAGCAGCCCCGTCCGGGTCTGGTTGATGCTAACGTTGGTGAGAAGCAGATCGGCATCCGGGTGCAGCGTGGCCGCCACCATCCACACCGCGGCGGTGCTGATGTCGCCGGGCACCACAACGTCGACGGCACGGAGGTCGCCCGACGGCGGCGTGACGGTCACCGCATGGCGGCCGCGCTCATCGGAGGTCGCGACCTGCGCGCCCATCGCCGCCAGCATCCGCTCGGTATGGTCGCGCGACTGCGATGGCTCGGACACAGTGGTCGAACCCTCGGCGGCGAGGCCGGCGAGGAGCAGCGCAGACTTCACCTGGGCAGACGCGACCGGCGTCTCGATGCGCTGGCCGCCTCGCAACGGTCCGCCGCGGACGACGATCGGAGGCAGAGTCCCGTCGGCTCGTGCTGTGATGTCAGCACCCAGACCGGCCAGCGGCCGGACGACCCTCGCCATGGGGCGACGGCGAAGCGAGCCGTCCCCCGTGAGGATGGACAGCATCGGCAGACCGGACACGAGGCCCGTCAGCAGGCGGATGGTGGTACCGGAGTTCCCGCAATCGAGGACGTTGTCGGCCTCCCGGAGCCCCGCCCGGCCGCGGCCGTGCACGATCAGCACGCCACCGCCGAGGTCCTCGATGCCGGCGCCGAGGGCACGCATGCACTCGAGCGTCGACCGCGTGTCGGCGGCGTCGAGGAAGCCCTCGATCCGCGCATCTCCCGTCGCGACCGAGTTGAACATGATCGCGCGATGCGTGATCGACTTGTCGCCCGGGATCGCGATCTCACCCCGGATGCGAGCGGGGCGGCCGACGCGCATGGTGTCGGTCATTCGCCGCGGCCTCCGGAGCGTGCGCGGCGCTCAGCCTCGGCGAGCCGCTCATCGGCGCGGCGGGACAGCTCCCGGGCGCGGTCGGCCATCGTCCCGCCGAGGAGGAGGTCCATCATGCTCGACTCCGGCACGGCGGCCCAGTGCGCCTCGTCAATCTCCTTTCGCCCAACAGCGCCGCTCATGAACGCCCCGTGCTCGAGGCTCGTCTGCGCGAACAGCCGGAACAGCTCCTGCTCACCCTCGACATCCGCGACCTGACGCTGCAGGCCGCGGAGCGTCTCGATGTAGCGCTCAATCCAGTGGACGAGCTGGATGCGGTTCGTGATCGCGATGTCGTGCGCCATCGCCGGATCGGTGCCCGCGAGGCGGGACGTGTCGCGAAAGCCACCGGCGGCGAGCGCTGACAGCTCTGGCCACGCTTCCGAGTCCCGGTCGAGCCGGAAGAGCGCCGTGGCCACCATCAGCGGGAGGTGGGAGATCGCCGCGACGTATGCGTCATGCTCTTCGGCGTCGAGGAACATCGGGCGGGCGCCCATGGTATGGGCGAGGCCGGTGACGACGTCCACGGCATCCTCAGCGGCGTCGCCGGAAGGCACCACCGCCCAGCGCGCGCCCTCGAAGAGCGCGGCCTCGGCGGCCCCGGGCCCAGACTCCGTCTTTCCGGCCATGGGGTGCCCGCCGATGAACGACGCCTGCGGCGGGAGCAACTCACGCGCCCAGCGCATGACCTCTGCCTTGGTCGAGCCGGTATCTGTCACGATCACGCCGGGTTCGAGCGCAGAAGCCACTTCCTCCATCAGCTCGCGGATCGCGAGGATGGGCGCGGCGAGGATGACGAGGCCGGCGCCAGTGACCGCCTCCCGAGGGGAGCGCATCGCGCGGTCGACGGCCTTCGATCGCTCGGCCGCCTGCGCATGCTCACGGTAGGCATCGAAGCCCACGACCTCGAGCTGGTCACGGCTCGCCTTCAGCCGCAAGCCGATGGAAGCGCCGATGAGGCCTGTGCCGAGGATGGCGACCCGTGGCATCTCACACACCCCTCTCGCGTATTCGATCAGTGTATCCGAGGCGGTTGGGTGTGCGGATGACGCTCAGCACGCCCCATCGGCGGCGATCAGCGCCCGTAGCTCCTCGTCAGCGCCCGCGTCCAGGTCCTTGTGCCGGCGCACGAGGTCGACGACGCGCGGGTTGGCGCCAGCCTGCTGGAGCCGGTCCGCGCCCAACCGGGCGTGATGCTCGAGCCGCCACAACGCGCGCCGCCACCGAGGCCCGTGCTCGCGCTCAAGCGAACGACGGAACCGCGTCGAGACGGCCCCCAGCAATACGAACGCCACGCGATCTGACACGGCGAGCGGCCCCTTGCCGACGTCGTGCAGGAGCGCCGCCACGAGCAGGTCAGTCGACGGATGAGCACCGTCCGCGACTCGCTGCCGCTCAAGCCACGCCACCATGTCCATCGAGTGACGTCGGTCACGACCCTGCATGGCCACGAAGAGGAGCCGCTCCCGCTCGCTCAGGAGCGCGCAGACGCGTGACACCTCGTCAGGGCGGAGCGCCCATCGGAAGCCCCGGAAAAACTGGCCAGAGCGGTAGGCAGCGCTATGCCACACGAAGACCGCCGCTGTCTCCCGCGAAGAGATTGAGGAGGAACTCGATGGGCGGGCCCATCACGTCGAAGAGGGGGTTGACGTTGCCGTTGGTGATGAACGGCAACATGAAGAGGATGAGCAGTACGCCGGGCCCCCACGCCTCGTACTTCCCGAGTTCGCGGCTCAGGTTCGTTGGAAGCAGTCCCACCAGGACGCGGAAGCCGTCGAGTGGGGCGATCGGGACAAAGTTGAAGACAGCGAGGATGACGTTCAGCAAGACGATCGTGCCCAGGAACAGCCCGATCAGGTTCTCCGGAGAATCCGACCAGAGGCGAGCCCAGAACGCGGCCTCGCCCGGATTGACGAAGGGATGGAAGAACGGGACGACCCCGAGTTTGATGGGGATGCCCGCGAGGCCAGCGACGGCCAGATTCGACACCGGGCCGGCGGCGGCGATCAACACCATGCTCGACTGCGGATTGCGGGTGTTGTAGGGGTTCACCGGAACTGGCCGCGCCCAGCCGAACCCAACGAAGAGGATCATCAACGACCCGATCGGATCGAGGTGTGCCTTTGGATTAAGGGTCAGGCGCCCATATCGGCGCGGCGTTGGGTCTCCGAGCGAGTTCGCGACATAGCCATGACAGAACTCGTGGAAAGCCAGGCCGACCACGATGGACAGCAGGAAGGCGCCGATGAGGATCAGAAACGCCGAGGGCGCGTCCCCGAGCACGGACAGGTAACGCAGCAGCACACGATCAGGATACGTCCCGCCGCCGGTTTGACACACCCGAAAGGCGGTTCCTATGGTGGGTGCACTCGGTGCGCTCTCCCCCAGCGCGGCGCCCGGGCCACACAGCAGGCGGTAGCGAGCTGGCGGGGCACGCTACTTCGGGGGAATGTCGTTCCCCTCGTTTGCATGGTGAGCGCACATGACCCTGCCCCGCCGTCTCGTGCTCGTGGTCCCCGTGACGGGTCTCGCCGTCGCCGTCGCCGTGGCGCTGGTAATGCTCACGCGCGAGGAGCCCGCCGCGAACGGGGGCGCCGGTGCTCCCACGTCGGACGAACGCGCGGCACTGCTGGTCGCGGAGTTCGGCACGGACGCCGACCGTGTGTTCCTGGCCAGGGCAGACGATCCTTCGGAGCGGACGCTGCTCGCGACCATTTCTCATGCGCCGGACTGGGGCATCAACCCCGGTGCCCCGGCCACGACCGACCTCGTTGCCTACACCGTGCTCCCGCCAGGCGCGTCACCTGACCGCACCAGCCCGGCGGAGCTGTACGTGCTCGACACGTCGACCGGTGAGACACGCTTGCTCGCGGGGGACGCGGACCTCCTCACGCCACCCGTGATGGACCGGGCCGGCACAGCAGTTGCGTATCGCAGCAATGGTGACGTCGGCCTGCAGTCGCTGGTCAGCGTCGACCTCGACACGGGTGCGCGCCGCACGTTGTACCAGGTAGAGACCACGTTCGGTGTGTTCCCGGTGGGGTTCGAGGCGGACGGTCGCCTGCTGTTCGCGGCGCTTTCGCGCGCTGGCACCGAGCTGTATCGGGCCACCTCGGCCGACCAGCCCCCCGAGCTGGTGGTGCACGCCTCGGACGAGGTGGCGCGCGACTGGCAGCTGTCGCCGGACGGGGGGAGCGTCTCGTTCCTGGCTCCGGCGATCGAGAATGAGCGCGTGGTCCACCGGCTCCAGGTCGTCGATCTTACAGACGGCACCCCGGTATCGGTGGCCACGGCACGGCCGCCCTCGGCCGTCGAGGAGTTCACGCCTGTCTGGCGGCCCGATGGGAGTGGGATCACGGTCGGGCGAGAAGCGTATCCAGACACCTCCGCCTCAGCCGTGACCTATCCGCTCGGCACGGGAACGCCCGCGTCGCTGCCTGCGCCCGCGCGCGGGTACGACGTCCCCGCAGGGTGGAGCGCGGACGGCGACTACCTCGCCGTACGTTCGTTCGACGGGGTTTCGGCGCAGGATCCGGGGACGGAGACGCTCGTCGTTGTGACGCTGGACGGCAAGCGGGTCACCGTCACCGCGTCCAGCGAGCTGCTCTTCCTCGGATGGGCGGACGGTGATGATGAGTAAGCGCGCGCTGGGACTCCTCGCGCTCATGGCGCTCGTGATGGGTGTCCTCGCAATCAGCTCGCCCGCGCCGTTCGGCGCGACGCGCGCGGAGGCGTGCGCGTTCCTGCGTACGCCCTCGTCGTACGAAGCGGACGAGCGGCGCACGAGCTACGCCCTCGCGATGGACGCCGCGGCCATGAACGCGCTCTTTCCGGGCGACGACTACTTCGGTCTGCCGGCGCTCAAGGTCGGGCCACGATCGAACCGCGTCGACGGTGCGGCCCGTATGCCTGCGACACTGTTGCGGGCCATCGGATGGGTCGAGTCGAACTCCGCCATGGCCGCGCGTTCGGTCTCGTATGAGTCGGTGGGCCCCGCACTCGTCTCGTTCGACTGCGGGTACGGCATCATGCAGGTGACCAGCGGGATGACGACGCCCCTGGGCGCCGACAATCAGCCCACGGTCAACCAGGCGCGCGTCGCGGCGCATTACCTCTACAACATCGCGCGAGGCGCCGCGATCCTGGCCGCGAAGTGGAACGAGGCGCCGGCATCACGACCGATCGCGGGCACCGACACAAACTCGGACCCTTCGATCATCGAGAACTGGTACTACGCCGTCTGGGGCTACAACGGCTTCACGGGGCCCGGGGCGGTGCAGTCCAACCACCCGCTCGACCCTCGATTCAGTGCGACCCGCGAGCGCTGGAAGTGCGACGGTACGCAGTCGCGGACACGCTACCCGTACCAGGAGGTGGTCTGGGGCTGCATGGCATCGCCTCCGACTCGCGCCGGGCAGCAACTCTGGACGCCGATCGCCGCGTCGCTACCGAACCTGTCCGACCCGCGATTCGCCGGCCCCCTCAGCCTGAGCAACTTCGCGCCCCCGTTCTCGTCGATGGACATCCCCACCGCGCAGCCATCGCATACCCAGGCGGCGCCCACGATTCCCGGCGACTTCCCGTCACGCGTCCTCGGGTCGCCGGTGCTGAGCGTATCTGAGACCTCCATCCAGCTCGGACTCGACGGTAGCGGCGCCGCAGCGAAAGCCACGGTCACGGTTGCGAACAGCGGGAGCGGGATTCTCGTATGGAGCGCGATCCCCTCGGCGAACTGGATCGTGATCGACCCGCCGGCCGGGGTCGCGCTTGGCCCCGAAGTTGCCTGCGGGTCCGGCTGCATCCGCGGCGCCACGTTCACCGTGACACTCAATCCGGCGGCGCTCCCCCAGTCGATGACGTCCGGCAGCATCACGGTCAGCGCGGCGAACGGAACGTCTGAGCCGGTGGTCGTGACGATCAATGCCGAGGCCGATTTCGAGCTGCCGGCCCCGGGCACGAGCCGAGCGTACTAACGCCGCAGTGTCCCGCACGTCCTACACTGGGCGACATCGGGATTCGGGAGGCTCTATGTTGAAGCGGTGGGCCGATGCGGTCCGCAGGAACCACGCGCTCGAGCATGCGACGGTCGCCGTGCTGCTTGCTCGCCACGGCCCGACCCGCCTCGCGGGCCGCGCCAGCGTCGACGGGTTCCTGATCGCCGGCGATGTGGACTCTGAAGAGCTGACCTCGTGCGCGCAGGAGGCACTGCGGCGCCTGAAGGCGGGGCAGGCGGGGCTCGCCGTGTCGCCACTGTGCGGCACGAATATCGCCGTGTCGGGACTGATGGCAGCCGCGGCGGCAACCGCGGTCCTCTCGAACGGCAGGCCCGGAGGACGGCTGTCGAACGCGTTCATGGCTGCCATGGTGGCCGTAGTCGCCGCCCAGCCCGTCGGGCGGCTCGTGCAGCAGCACGTCACGACCCGCGCTGACCTCGATGACGTCGAGATCGTCGACACTCGGACAGTGTTTCGAGGCCTGCGAAAGGTGCGGACGAAGGTACGATGACGCCGGCCTGAGCGGATGACCCGCGGGAGCCCGTTGTCCGTTCGTGGCCTGCCCTCGATCAGGTGACCGTCAGCGGGACGCCTTCACGACACAGAGGGCACTCCCCTGGCTCGTACGTCTGCAACGCGAACTCGGTGGCAGCGAAGAACGGCAAGTCGCCAAAGCGGGCGCTGCCACCCGACCGGTCGACGAGGACGGCCACGCCGACGGACGCTGCCCCGGTCGTCCGGACGGCAGCCAGGGTCTCGCGGACGGACGCACCGCTCGTCAGGACATCATCGACCACGAGGACACGTTCGCCCGGTCGGAGGCGGAAATCGCGCTGGAAGGCGCGGCCTCCTCCGGACGCACGCTCGGCGAAGATGCCGCGCAGCCCGAGCTGTCGAGCGACCTCGTAGGCAAGGATGATGCCGCCGGTCGTCGGTCCGGCGACCGTCTCCGGCTCCAGGTGTCGCATGGCCTGAGCGATCTTCTGGCACACCATCTCCGTGTACCGCGGCCACTGCAGGAGGTTGAACTTCTCGAGGTAGCGGTCGGAATGGCGGCCCGAATTGAGCTGGAAGTGCCCCTCGAGGATGGCGCCGGAGTCCTCGAGAGCGGCGGTTACCTCGCTGTCGACGGCGATGATGTGGCTCCCTGCGTAATGGAGACGCCAGACTCGGCGCTCAGCCCGCCATGGTCGATCCGGCCGATGCGGCCCATGGGCCAGTACCGGAACTCGGCGCGTCCGATGAGTAAGGACTGGTCGAGCAGCCCCCATGAGTGGGAATCGTACGAGTTGTTCCGGTTGTCTCCCAGCACGAAGAGCTGGCCGTCCGGGACCGTCACCGGCCCGTAGTCGTACGTCGGTGCCTGATCCAGGTACGGCTCGTTCTGGCGCACGCCGTCGAGGTAGACTTGCCCTCCTCGCACCTCGACTGTTTGGCCCGGAATACCGACGACGCGCTTGATGAAGTCGCGGTTCTGGTCCTGCGGGAACTTGAACACGACCACGTCGCCGGTCTCGGGTGTCCCGAAGGGGCGCCAGTCGTCCTTGTCGGTGAAGGGCAACCAGGAGAGGTCAAAGCTGCGGTACGCGAGCTTGTTCACGATGAGCATCTCGCCATTGTGGAAGGTCGGCTCCATCGAGCCGCCGTCGACAACGAAGTTCTGCGCGACGGAACGGACGAGGAGGAACATCAGCAGCGCGAGCGCGAGCACCTCGACCGTCTCGATCAGGCCGTGCATGCCCCATGGCCAGAACGAGGAGCTCGTCTCCTCGGCTTCCGGCTCCTGGTCGAAGACATCGTGCTCGGCGGCCCCCTCCTGCGTGGGCGACCATGGCGAGCGTCCCCCGGGCCCGGCGACGGGAATCGCCGCCTCGCCCGTGGCAGCCCCGGGATATCGCGAGAGCGACGAAAAGGACACGGAGCCGACAGTGGTGCCGGGGGCAACGGAATCCGCAACGCCAGGCGCCGTTTCGCTGTGGGCTGGTTCCGGGGGGTGGGGCTCGCTCGAAACACTGTGGACCGAAGCCGGCTCTTCCGCGGGATCCGTTCCGGATCCCGCCTCGGCCGGTGGTGTATCTGACATCTCTTCGAGTATAGCAGCGCACCGTGTAGCGTCTCGGCGCACGTCTCAAAAACGGAACGCAGACCCAAGCAGCTCGATGCGCTGCGCCGCCACTTCGGCAACCGCGGCGCGGCCCGCGCGGAGCGCGGGGCGCGGGTCGCCGCCAGACGCACCTGCGAGCGCGTGCGCGAACGCCGAGTGGATTTCCGTGCTGATGTTGACCTTGCGGATGCCGGCGCGCACCGCTGCGCGCAGATCCTCGGCGGTTACACCGGAACCTCCATGCAGCACGAGCGGGAGTCCGCGCACGGCGGCACGCAGCTCCTGAACCAGGTCGAGGCGGACGGCGCCCGCCAGTCCATGCGCCGTCCCCACGGATACGGCGAGTGCATCGACGCGCGTCTGATCCACAAAGCGCCTCGCCGAATCGGGATCCGTGAGCACCGCCTCCGAGGTGACGACTCCGGGCTCACGGCCGCCGACGTGTCCGAGTTCCGCCTCGAGCGCGAGTCCGGCCTCAAGCGCGACTCTTCCCGCATCGAGCGTATCGCGGAGGTTGCGCTCGAACGGCAGCGTTGAGCCGTCGAACATCAACGAAGTGAAGCCCGCCCGCGCCGCCGCTCGCAGGAGGTCGACGCTGCCGCCGTGGTCGAGATGGACCGCGACGGGCGTCTGTGCGCGGGCCGCGAGGGCGCGCGCGAAGGCGGCTGCCACCTCCACGCCCCCGACGTGATCGAGGTTGCTCTGGTTGAACTGCAAGAGTACCGGGGAGCGCTTCGCGGCTGCCGCGTCGAGCACTCCGAGGGCGAGCTCCAGGTTCGAGACGTTGAATCCCGGCACCGCGTAACCGCGCGCCTCGGCATCCGCGAGCAACTCCTTGCCTGAGGCGAGCATGCGACCTCCTGGGTGAGCGGCTTCCTGGTCCCTGTGCGACCGCAACCGGCACGCATGCTACGCTCGCGCGGCTGAGGAGCGCACCTCCGTGACCGAGCCTCCGATCACCCCAGCCACGCCGCGGGACGACGTGTTGCCGGACGACACGGCGGCGCTGGTGAGGCGAGCGCGGGCCGGCGAGGTCGCCGCCTTCAACGTCCTCGTCATGCAGCACCAGGATGCCGCCTACTCGCTCGCCCTGCGGTTCCTCGGCTCTCAGCAGGCGGCCGAAGACGCCACACAGGAGGCGTTTCTCCGCGCCTACCGCGGCCTCGGACGGTTCGAGGGTGAGCGCTTCCGGCCGTGGCTGCTGAGCATCGTCGCGAACGCCGCGCGGGACGAACTGCGCAGGCAACGGCGGCGCCCCCAGCGTTCGCTCGATGCCGCCCGCGACGATCCGGACCGCACGACGATCGACCCACCCGACCCCGGCCCGTCGCCCGAAGCGACGGCGCTCCGCGGGGAGCTGCGGGGACACCTCGAGGCCGCGCTGCGCACCCTCCCGGAGGACTGGCGCATGGTCGTGTTGCTCTCCGATGTCCACGGACTGGCGTATGACGAGGTCGCCGCCGCGCTCGGCATCCCGGTCGGCACGGTGAAGTCTCGACTCAGCCGGGCGAGGGGGCGGCTGCGCGACCTGCTGCGGGCGACCCGGGAACCAGCGGGCGCCCAGGATCGTCTGGAAGACAGGCGGTAGTGCGGATGCAATGGTGGAAGTCTTGGCGTCGTGAGAGTGAACCGCAGCCGGATCCGGCTGCGGCGACCGACGTGTTCCTGTCCGCATACCTCGACGGGGATCTCGATACGCCTGAACGGCTGGCGCTGGAGCGACGGCTCGTTGACGACCCATCGCTGCACGACGCGTTCGAGGGCCTGCGCGACGTTGTGTCCGAGCTGCAGCAACTCGACGACCTGCGGGCGCCGCGCGCGTTTGCGCTTCCCGCCGCGACGGCCAGGCCTCGCGTGCTGGGGCCTCTCGAACTGGGGCTCCGCGTGGGGGCCGTCGCAGCAGCGGCGGCGTTCGTCGTCGTACTCGGGCTGGACGTGCAGCGCGGCGGCGCGGGGGGCGTCCGTGGCCAGGCGGCTCCGCTCCGGCTGCAGGCGGAATCGGCTTCATCGAGCTTCATCGCACCCGATGCCTCGGCAGCCGGCGCGGTTGCGGCGAGCGGCGCCTTCCGCGACGCAACGGCCGGAGGGGACGCCGACGCGAGCGCAGCGGAGGACGCTGTGACCGAGCCTGACATGGTCCCCACCTCGTTCGTCACACAGCCGGTCACTCCGGCGACGGCCCCGTCGCTTCCCGCGCAACCGCCGGACCGGGAGGAGACGCCGGCGGCGACACCGGTGCCGTCGAGGACGCCTGCGCTGGCGGTCACCTCGGCGTCCACTACCACGTCTGCGCTCCAGGCAACTCCGTCCGCGCGCGCTCTGACGCCGGCGGCCACCGCCGTGGCATCGAGCACGCCCGCCCTGGCACAGGCAGCCGCGCCGACGACGCCCGCAGCTGCCCCCACTCCGGCGGCAACAATGACGCCCGGTCCCGCGGGCGCACCCGCTGCACCGAGCACGGCAACGACCGTTTCGACGCCGCAGCCGGCGGCCGCAGGTGGACAGGGGGCGGCGGGCAGCGCGCCCGCACTGCCCGCCGTGACTCCGGCGTCGCCGACCGGTGATGAGCAGCCGGCGACCGAACCACCGATTCAGGACGATCCGGTGACGGAGACCGCGCCCGTGCCGGTCGCGCCGGCCGAGGAGCGGGGGGGCGGGGGCTTCGACAGCGATCTCGCGCCCGACCTGGGGTCGATCAAGCCCGTCCCGGCGCAACAGCCGGGCGGGTGGGGACAGAGCGTGACCCGAGTCGGCGTCACGCGCACCGACCGGTTTGATGGCTTCCGTGCCGCCGAATTCGGCCTCGGGGGTCTCGCGCTCGGGCTTGGGAGCATGACGGGATGGCTGTGGTTCGCGCGCCGCCGTGGGGCGGCAGCGAGCGGGTTCTGAGGAGGTCAACGTGAACCGGAGTGGGGGCTGGATTGCGGCGGCGATGCTCGGGATCGTCGCTGTGGCGGTCGCGGGCTGCTCGAGTGAGACGCGAGTGTCCGTCGACCAGGAGCAACAAACGGGTATCTCGGTGAGTGGCACGGGGCGGGTCACCGTCGTGCCGGATATCGCGGTGGTTAACCTCGGCGTGGAGGTCACCCGGTCGAGCGTGGCGGATGCGCGCTCCGCGGCGGCGGACGCGATCGAGGCCGTGCAGTCTTCCCTGCGTCAGAACGGGGTGGACGACAAGGACATCGCAACGGCGTACTTCAGCATTCAACCCCAGTACGGGCCGGTGGACCCGGCAGACCGGAGCGGCAGCCCCAGGATCGTCGGCTACACCGTCATCAACCAGCTCGCCGTCAAAGTGCGCCGTATTGACGACCTGTCGCGTGTCGTCGATTCGGCGGTGGCGGCGGGCGGCGACGACGCGCGGGTCCAGAACGTCTCGTTCACCGTCGACCAGCCGGAGCAGTACCAGTCCGACGCGCGGGAGCAGGCGGTCGCGGACGCGCGCCAGCGCGCCGAGGAGCTGGCGCGGCTGGCCGGCGTCCAGCTCGGCCGTGCACGAGCCGTCTCCGAGACATCGGGCGTCTCAGCGGACGCGCGGTTCGCCGTCCCATCCGCGGCGGGCGCCGGAGAGACGTCCTTCAGTCCCGGAGAGACCGAGATCAGCCTGAGCGTCAGCGTGGTCTACGACATCGAGTAGTGTCGCCACTGCTCGTGATGGCCGCCCGAGCGGCCGCGCGATAGGATGCGAGGGAGGCGTTCGGCGCCTCCCTCCCCGTCCACGAGCCTGCATCCGCGCGCAGCCGGCAGAGGCATGGTCTGATGGCCGCATCCGAGTACATGCGTGTTGCCCTCGAAGAGGCGGCCCGCGCCCTTGGGCACTCGTCTCCGAATCCGGCCGTGGGCGCCATCCTCGTTAGAGACGGCGAGGTCGTTGGCCGCGGTCACACGCAGCCGCCGGGTGCAGCCCACGCCGAGGTGATGGCCCTCCGGGACGCCGGCGACCGCGCACGCGGCGCCACCGCGTACGTCACCCTTGAGCCGTGCGGTCATCACGGGCGAACGCCGCCGTGCACGCGGGCGCTCATCGACGCGATGGTCGCGCGCGTCGTGTACGCCATCGAGGACCCAGACCCGCTCGTCCGCGGTGAGGGGCACCGGCAGCTCGCAGAAGCCGGGGTTGCCGTGGAGCACGGAGACGGCGCCGAGGAGTCTTCGCGCCTGCTCGAGGGGTACCTGAAGCACCGCCGCACGGGGATGCCGTTCGTGATCGCGAAGTTTGCGGCCTCGCTCGACGGGCACATCGCCGCCGCCTCGGGCGATTCACGGTGGGTGTCGGGGCCTGAGACGGCCGCGTGGATGCACCGCCAGCGCGCCACGCTCGACGCGATCGTCGTCGGCTCGCGGACGGTGCTCGTCGACGACCCACAGCTCACGGCTCGCCCCGAGGGCGTGACGGATGCGACGCACCAGCCGCTGCGGATCGTCGTCGACTCGAGTGGACGCATCTCGCCGACGGCGCGCGTGCTCCAGCCGCCTCCCGCCACGCTCGTCGCAACGACGGAGTCCGCGCCCGAACGATGGCGCGAGTCGATCCGCCGCGCGGGCGCGGAGGTGCTCACGCTCCCGGAGCGGGACGGCCATGTGGACCTCGACGCGCTGCTCGGAGTGCTGGGCGGGCGCGGCGCGCTCACCGTGCTCTTCGAGGGGGGCGGCACCCTGCTGGGATCGCTGTTTGATGCCCGGCTGGTCGACCGCGTTCAGGCGGTGATCGCCCCGCTGATTATCGGCGCTGCCGAGGCACCCTCGGCGGTCTCGGGCCGGGGGGCGTATCGTATGGCGGACGCTCCCCGCTTGCGCTCCGTCACCGTCGAGCGGTTTGGGGACGACGCGATGATTAGCGGCCTTCCCGAGTGGCCGGAACTGGACTAGGAGATTCGGTGTTCACAGGCATCGTCGAGGAAGTGGGTACGGTCCGCAGCGCTCAGGGCGGCGTCCTGGTCATCGAATGTCACGAGATCGTGGAGGGGACCAGACTGGGCGATTCCATCGCCGTGAACGGCGTGGACCTGACCGTGCGGGAGATGTCCGCCGACGCGATGACGTTCGACGTGATGCCGGAGACGTTCCGCCGCTCGAACCTGCGGGACGCCCAGGCCGGCGACCTGGTGAACCTCGAGCGGTCCGTGCGGCCGGCGGACCGGCTCTCGGGCCACATCGTGCGCGGGGTGGTCGAGACCACCTGCACACTCGACAGCCTGACTCCGGAGGGCGACGCACTCATCGCGCGCTTCCGGCCACCAGCGGAGTACCTGCGCTACATCGTGATGAAGGGTCCGGTCTGCGTCGACGGCGTCTCGCTGACGGTGATGGGGCGGGACGAGGAGACGTTCTCGGTCTCCCTGGTGCAGTACACGCAGGAACACACGAACCTCACGCGGCGGCAGCCGGGTGCTAGCATCAACCTGGAGACGGACATCATCGCCCGCTATGTCGAGCAACTGCTCGCCGAGCGGACGCAGAGTCCGCTGTCATAGCGCCGGGGCAGGAGAGAGACGATGAGCACCCCAGAACGTCCGGAATCCGAGCTGGAGCCAGGGCTCGCCTCGATGGAAGAGGCGATCGAGGAATTCCGTCAGGGCCGCCCCGTCATCATCGTCGACGACAAGGACCGCGAGAACGAAGGCGATGTCTGCATCCCGGCGGAGTTCTGCACCGCCGAGATGGTCAACTTCATGGCGATGCACGCGCGCGGCCTGATCTGCGTCGCGATGACGGGCGAACGCCTGGACGAGTTGGGGCTGCCCCTGATGACGGCGCGCAACAGCTCGCCGCTCGGTACCGCGTTCACCGTGAGCGTGGAGGCCCGGGAGGGTGTCACGACCGGCATCTCCGCCGCCGACCGCGCCCGCACGATCGAGGTGCTGATCAACGCGGACTCGACGGCCGAGGACCTCACGCGGCCCGGCCATACGTTCCCGCTGCGCGCCCGTGACGGCGGCGTCCTGGTGCGGGCCGGGCAGACCGAGGCCTCAGTGGACCTGTCGAAGCTGGCGGGGCGTTATCCGGCAGCCGTGATCTGCGAGATCATGTCGCCCGATGGCAGCATGGCCCGTATGCCCGACCTTCTGCGGTTCGCCGAGGAGCACGGGCTGAAGATCGTCAGCGTCAACCAGATCATCGCCCACCGCCTGCGCAACGAGCGGCTGGTGGAGCGTGTCGCCGACAGCCTGATGCCCACCCGCTACGGCGAGTTCCGCGCCATCGCCTACCGGACGCTCATCGACACGCGTGAGCACGTCGCGTTCCTCATGGGCGAGGTGAGTGAGGACGAGCCCATCCTCGCGCGCGTGCATGACCAGTGCGTCACTGGTGATGTCTTCGGCTCGTTGCGCTGCGACTGCGGCGAGCAACTCGACAAGGCACTCCGTCTGGTCGCGGAGGCGGGCCGCGGCGTCGTCGTGTACATGGACCAGGAGGGCCGCGGCATCGGCCTGCACAACAAGATCCGCGCCTACCATCTGCAGGACGGTGGTCTCGATACCGTCGAGGCAAATGAGGCGCTGGGCTTCCCGGCGGACAAGCGCGAGTACGGCATCGGCATGCAGATCCTGCTGGACCTCGGCATCCGTAAGATGCGCCTGATGACGAACAACCCGATTAAGCGCGCGGGCCTCGAAGGATTCGGGCTTGAGATCGTCGAACGTGTGCCGATTGAGGTGACCCCCAACCCCCACAACGTGCGCTACCTGCGAACGAAGCGCGAGAAGATGGGCCACCTGCTCGACGCGGACGGGCTCGGCTAGTGCGCATCATCGAGGGCCCGCTGGACGGCAGCGCGCTGCGTGTGGCCGTCGTCGTCTCCCGGTTCAACGAGATGATCACCGAGAAGCTGCTGCAGGGCGCGACCTCGACCGCCCTCGAACACGGCGTGCCCGAGGACTGCATCGATGTCGTCTGGGTGCCGGGCGCCTACGAGCTGCCGATGGCCGCCCGGCGGCTGGCCGCAACCGGCCGCTACCACGCGATCGCATGCACCGGGGCCGTGATCCGCGGACAGACCCCGCACTTCGACTTCGTGGCCGGCGAGGCGGCCCGCGGCATCATGGACGTGACCCGCGACTTCCCGATCCCCGTGACGTTCGGCGTCATCACCTCGGACAACCTGGAGCAGGCGCAGGCGCGATCGGGCGGGGCGGTGGGCAACAAGGGCCGCGAAGCCATGCTCGCCGCGATCGAGATGGCGACGCTGTTTCCGCTGATCGACCGTGCGCATTCGTAACCTGAGGAGGAGCCTATGAGCCCGATCAGTGGAGACCCGAGTGGCGGAGAGCCGATCGACCGCACTGCCGGTGAGGCCATCCGCCTCGCGCACCGCGCACTCGAGCGATTCCCGGACGTGGTGCGCCGTCACAAGTTCGTGGCGGGCGGCGCTGTCGTTTCCTCGTCGCTGATCGCGCTCGCCGGCGTGGCGATCGCGCGCCGCATCCGGGCCGGCCAGAGCGCCGACGAGGCCGTCGCTGGCGTCACCGCGGAGGAAGTACAGGGTCTCCGAGTCATCGAGCCCGAAGCGCCGGCCGCCGAAGAGCCCGAGCCGGCGGTAGATGCGCCAGTGGACGACGACACCGCCCCGGAAGCGGCCCGCCAGCCGGCCTGATCCCGTGGCGATGACATCGCCGTGAGCATGCCCAGCGCTGCATCGCTGCCGCGTCGCATCGCCCACTGCGACCTCGATACGTTCTTTGTGGCGGTGGAGCGGTTGCGCGATCCCGCTCTGATTGGCCTGCCGGTGCTCATCGGCGGACGCGGTCCGCGCTCGGTGGTTGCCACGGCGTCGTACGAGGCACGAGTGTTCGGCTGCCACTCCGCTCAGCCGATGAGCCAGGCGCTGCGTCTGTGTCCGCAAGCGGTCGTCGTGCCGCCGCACTTCGAACGCTATCGCGCAGCGTCTGACGCATTCCACACCCTGCTCCGTGAAACCTCGCCGGTGGTGGAGTCGGTGGGGCTCGATGAGGCGTATACCGACCTCACCGGTCTTGGCTCAGGCGCGGAGGGCGCGCGGCGCGTGGCCGGGGAGTTCCGGCGCCGTGTCCGCTCCGAACTCGGACTCCCGGTATCGGTGGGGATCGGCGGCTCCCGCACCGTCGCCAAGGTCGCCTCGGACCGCGCGAAGCCGGACGGCCTCCTGGACGTCCCCGTCGGGGGCGACGCCGAATTCCTCGCCCCGCTGCCGCTTCGAGACCTGCCCTTCCTCGGCCCGCGTGCCGAAGAACGCCTGCGCGCGGCGGGCGTGCGGACGCTGGGTCAGCTAGCAGCGCTGGACGAGCGGTGGCTGCACGCCGGATTCGGGAGCGGCGGAGTGAGCCTCGCGCGCCGCGCCCGCGGGATCGACGCGGAGCCAGTGCGCTCCAGCGCCAGGGCCGCGGTCTCGATCTCGCGAGAAGTGACGTTCGGCCTCGACGTGACCGATCTCGACGAGCTGCGCGAGGTGCTGCGGGCGCATGCCGACGCAATCGGCGCGGACCTGCGGGCATCGAGGCGGCGCGCGCGCACGGTGACGTTGAAGCTGCGCTGGCCGGACTTCAAGACGTTCACTCGCAGCACCACCGTCGCGCAACCAGTCCAGACGACCGAGCAGCTCGCCGCGGCCGGTACGCTCCTCCTGGGGCAGTTGATCGAGGAGGAGGGAACGCGCCCCGTCCGCCTGATCGGCCTCGGGGCCACGAACCTCGTCGACGACGCCGTGCAACTCGGATTCGACGACGGACGGCTGCTGCACGACCAGCAACTCGACCGCGCCATCGACGAGATCCGTGACCGCTTCGGGCGTGAATCCGTGTCCCGTGGGCTCTCTCCGCGGCGACCCGGACGCGGGCGGCAAACTCCTCAGACCTGACCAAACTCGAACCTCACTTACCTGAGCGAAGCTGGTCTGAACCGGACCGAGTCTGCCGAACCCTCGATAAGTCCCGCTTGTCGCTCCGCCCCGGGCGCGGTTCGCTGCGCACACCGAGGGGAGCACGGCATGCGTTACCGGCAAATCGCCGACACGGGCATCGAGGTTTCCGAGGTTGGCTTCGGGGTGTGGACGCTCGCGTCCGGCTGGTGGGGCGACCACTCCGATGACGACGCTGTCACGCTCCTGCGCCAGGCGTACGACCGCGGCGTGACCTTCTTCGACACCGCGGACACGTACGGCAACGGCCGCGGCGAGACGCTCCTCGCGCAGGCGTTCCCCGCCCGGGACCGGGACGACATCGTGATCGGTACCAAGTTCGGCTACGACTGGCAGGCACGCACCGCGCGCCGGCAGGAAGGCCAGCGCGAGGCGCCGCACCGCTTTGACGTGCCGTTCCTCGAGCAGGCCCTCGAGGGCTCGCTGCGCCGCCTCGGCACCGACCGCATCGACCTGTGGCAGCTGCACAACGTGCGAATGGAGCACCTGTACCGCGACGACGTCTGGACGTTCCTCGACCGCGCACGGCGCGAGGGGAAGGTCCGCGCCGTCGGCGTGGCCCTCGGGCCCGCGATCGGCTGGCGCGACGAGGGCATCCACGCGCTGCAGGAGCTCCCGGTAGACCTGGTGCACATGATCTACAACGCGCTCGAACTCGATCCAGGCCGCGAGCTGATCCGCGCGGCTCGCGAGGCTGGCCGTTCGCTCCTCGTGCGCGTGCCTCACTCGTCGGGGATGCTGGAGGGGCGTTACACCGAAGACACACATTTCCCCGAACGCGACCACCGCAGCCACCGCCCGCGAGCCTGGCTCACGAACGGGCTCCGTAAGATCGAGCAGCTCGATTTTCTTACCGCGGGCGGCGAACGCACGCTCGCTCAGGCGGCGCTGCGCTTCGTCCTCCACGATACAGCGGTCGTCAGCGCGCTTCCGAACGTCTATGACCGCGACCAGCTCGACGAGTTCGTAGCGGCGTCCAACTGTCCCGACCTGGCGCCTGACGACATCGCCCGTATCGAGGCACTCTTCGACTCCAACTACGGGCTGCCACGAGAACGAGAACAGGCGGTGGCGCGATGACCATCGAGGCGCGCCCGCGACCGCACCCCACGCTCGACGAGATGACGGCGCGCGTGCTAAACGAGCTACAGGATCGCTTCCCATTGGTCGAACGGCCGTATCGAGCGGTCGGTGAGCGGCTGGGCATTTCCGAGGATGAGACGCTCGGACGTCTGCGCGAGGCGCGCGCGGCGGGCGTGGTGCGGCAAGTCTGCGCGATCTACGACACGAAGAGTCTCGGGTACTCCTCCGCCCTCGTCGCGATGCAGGTGCCGGCCGGCCGGCTGGCGAGCGCCGCGGCCGTCGTGAACGCGCACCCCGGCGTGTCCCACAACTACCAGCGCAACCACGCGTTCAACATGTGGTTCACCGTGGCGATGCCGCCCGGACACGACCTCGACCGGGTGATCGCGCGGTTGCACGACCTCGCGGGGGCCGAGTCCACCCGCCCGATGCCGACGCTGCGCCTGTTCAAGATTGGCGTGACGCTCGACATGGCGGGTGCGCGACCCACAGCGGCGCGAGGCGCGCCCGAGTACTCCGACGAGCGCCGCGCAAACGCGGCCGCGCACATCATCGATGACGATGACATCGCGTACATCTGCGCGACGCAGGGCGACCTGCCCGACGACCCCGAACCCTTCGCTGCCGTCGCCGGGCGCCTCGGGCGGTCGGTCGACGAGGTGATTGCGCACGGCGAGCGGTTGGTCGCGAGCGGCCACCTGCGGCGGTTCGCTGCCATCCTCAACCATCGCGCCGCGGGCTTCCGGGCCAACGGCATGGCCGTGTGGGCCGTGCCCACCGAACGTATCGAGGCGTTCGGCACATTCGTGGCGGGATACCGCAACGTGTCGCACTGCTACCAGCGCCCTACGTACGAGGACTGGCCCTATAACGTCTTCTCGATGATTCACGCCCCCCGCGTGGACGGCGTCGAGGAAGTGGCGGAGGCCATCGCGACGGAGACCGGCGTCGGAGACCGCCGCGTCCTCTACTCGAGCACCGAGTTCAAGAAGATCCGTCTGCCCTACTTCGTGCCGGAGTACGACGAATGGGAGGCGTTGTGCGAGGCCGCCGCGGCCGGAGAGGAGCCGGAAGCATGAGCGACCCACCGCACGCCGCCTCGCACCACGGACAGACAACAAGCGACTCCGGGGCCGCATCGACTGCCGGCTGGGGTCGCCAGTTCGTCAAGTTCAGCTTTTACCGGATCAGCGATGACGTGCGGCGCGCTGGCGAGATGAGGTGGCGCGAGGTCGCGGACTGCCTCGACCGTCTCCTGTGTGACTCCGCGGAACAGATGCTCACCCGGGCCTACTCGACCGTCGGCACGCGCGGCGACACCGACTTTCTCGTTTGGCAGGTCGCGGATGACCTAGACACGATCGCGGACTGGCACAGTCGGCTGCTCGGCTCTCCGCTCGGCGCGGCGCTGGAGCGCCCCGCCTCGTACCTCTCGATGACGATGCGCTCGCTCTACGAGAACCCGCTCCACGCCGGAGCTTCCGGGCGCGACCGCCTGCGAGCCGATGAGCGCGGCGCGCGTTACCTCTTCGTTTACCCGATGGTGAAGACCCGCGAGTGGTACCGCCTCCCGAGGTCCGAGCGTCAGCGGATGATGGAGGAGCACATCGCCATCGGACACGCGTATCACGGCATCCGCATCAACACGACATACTCGTACGGCCTCGACGACCAGGAGTTTGTCGTCGCCTTCGAAGGCGATCACCCGGGTGAATTCCTTGCGCTCGTGCGCGAGCTACGGGAGTCGGAAGCATCGGCCTACACGGAGCGCGATACGCCGATGTACACATGCCGGCGCATGCCGGTCGCGGACCTCATGCGGCACATCGGTCTCGTGATCCCGAAGAGCGCATGAACGTCGGGGCGCATAAGGTTGCATCCCCTCCGGGGCGCAAATACACTCCAGATCTCGCAGAATTCGACGGACGATTTGGTGAGATTTTGGACCAGGCCCTGAGCAACGGTTCCGCAGGTTCTACGCGCTGGGTGAACCTGGGTCGGGCCTGCGAGATCCTCGGGGTCAACGAATCGACGGTCCGGCGCTGGGCCGACTCCGGTGAGATCCGGTGCTTCCGCACCCCCGGTGGTCATCGGCGCTTCGCCGAGAGTGACCTGTACGCGATGACTGAGAGCGGCGGTCGGCGCCCCGAGAGCGACCTCGAGACCGCTGCGGTGTCGAGGATCCGTCGCCAGCTCCACGCCGGCAGCAAAGGCGGCCCCGCCGGCTGGTACGCCAGCATCGAGGAGGAGGAACGCGATGCGCTCCGGCCGCTCGGACGGCGGCTGGTGGAACTTGTCGGGGACTACATCTCGCGCCGGGGACGCCGCGCACAGGTCGAGCACGAGGTCGATGAGATCGGCCGGCGCTACGGCCAGATCCTGCACGAGCGCGGGATGCCGCTCACACGAGCGGTTCAGGCCTTCACGTTCTTCCGTCGCTCGCTCGATGAAACAGCCAAGCGACTGGCCGAGCGGAACAGCATGACCGGCGAGGAGGCCGCGCGCGCCCGCGAGGAGATCGCCGGCCTCGCTGACCGCGTCCTGATCGGGCTCAGCGCCGCCTACGACCGGCAGTAAGGGACCTGATGGGCTACTACCCGATCTTCGTCGAGATGGCAGGGCGGGCCGTACTCCTCGTCGGCGGCGGCCATGTCGCCCTGGAGAAGATCGGCAAACTCGTGAACTCGGGGGCGCGTGTCACCGTGGTGTCGCCGGCGCTCATTCCACCTGTCCGCGCGTTCATCGATGACGGGCGGGCTGACTGGCGCGCCAGGCCCTACCAGCCCGGCGACGTCGAGGGGTTCGAGATGGTCATGGTGGCCACCGACGACGGCGAGGTGAACGCCGCGGTCGCCGGCGACGCGCGCGCCGCCGGCATCTGGGTGAACGCCGCTGACGATGTCGCCAACTGCGACTTCATCCTGCCTTCGCTCGCTCAGCGCGGACGGATCGCCATCGCCGCCTCCACCGGCGGGTCGAGCCCGGCGCTGGCCCGTTGGTTACGTGAACGTCTCGAGGAGTTCCTGAGCGACGAGGTGGTCGCCCTGGGCGAGCTGCTCGCCGACGTGCGCGTACTCGCGCGGGAACGCGATCGGGCATGCGCCGCGACCTGCAGCCGCACGCGCACTCCTCCGCCTCTCCTTTGCGAGGGCTGCCCGAACCGCATCACCCCGGACGCCTGGCAGGCCGCGATCGACGACGAACTGCGGGCCCTCCTGCGCCTCGGCGACTACGCCGGTGCAAGGGAACGTCTGGTCGCGGCGCTTGGCATCGACCGCCCACTGGTGCAGGCGTGAACGGAGGCCGCGCATGTTGACGCTCGCCGGTGTCAGCCACCAGACGACACCCTTGGACGTGCGCGAGCGGCTGACCGTGCAGGCGGACGCCCTGCCCGCGGTGATGGGCGCGCTGCGGGAGCGCTTCGGCGCCGGGGCGGTCCTGGCCACCTGTAACCGGCTGGAGCTGTATCTGCCTGGCGACCGCGGACGCCAGGAGGTCATCGACTTCCTCGCAACCGCCGCCGGGGTCGACCGTGCGCTGGCGCGTGCCCACTTCGAGATCGCTCGCGACGCCGAGGCTGTGCGCCACCTGTACGCGGTCGCCGCTGGCATCGACTCCATGGTGCTCGGCGAATCCGAGGTTCTGGGCCAGGTCCGCGCCGCCTTCTCCACGTCGGTCGCCGCAGGCTGTGACGACGCCCTGCTCTCGAGGCTGTTCCACACGGCCATCCGCCTGGGACGGCGGGCACGGACGGAGACGGCGATCGGGCGCCACGCGCTCTCTGTCTCCTCGATATCCGTGCAGCAGGCACGCCTCCTGTGCCCCGCCCTGCCCGAGGCAACCGTGCTGGTCATCGGCGCAGGCGAGGCCGGTCGCCTCGCGGCCGCCGCGCTCGTGGAGCAGGGAGTCCGTGACGTGCTGGTCGCGAACCGGACGCGTGCCCACGCAGAAGACCTCGCAGCGGAACTCGGCGGGCGCGCATGCTCGCTCGACGAGATGGGGGACGCGCTCACGCGCGCGGACGTGGTCATCGCGGCCGCGGACGCGCCCACACCGCTGGCCGCGCACGCGACCGTCGCGGCGGCAATGGCCGAGCGCCCGTACCGCCCCCTGCTCATCATCGATATCGGCGTGCCACGCGACATCGAGCACACGGTTGGGTCGATCGAGGGCGTCACCTACTACGACCTCGACGGCCTGCAGGCGATCGCAGCGGAGCACTACGCGGTGCGAGCTGGCGAGGTCGAGGCAGTGCAGGCGCTGGTGGACGACGAGACTGAGCGCTTCCTCCGCTGGTGGGACGAACTGCGCGTGATCCCCACCATCGCGGCGCTCACCGACCGCGCGGAACGGCTGCGGGCCGCCGAGCTGGCCAAGACGCTCCGTCGCCTGAACGTCGGCGACGAGGAGCGCGCCCACCTCGAGGCGCTGACGAAAGCGCTCGTGAAGCAGGTCCTCCATGACCCCATTGCGACGCTCCGCGAGCGCGGCGACCGCGAAGTCTACATCGACGCCGTGCGCACGCTCTTCCGGCTCGATGAAGCGGACGCCCCCCGGCCCGACGAGCCGAGGTGAGACCGCTGCGCCTCGCCACCCGCAGTTCGTCGCTCGCGCTCGCGCAGAGCGAGCTGGCCGTCGCAGCCATCCGCGCCGTCGCACCGGGCATCGAGGTCGAGTTCGTCGAGGTGCGGACTGAGGGAGACGCCGACCGCCAGTCACCGCTCAGCGTTATCGGCGGGCGCGGGGTGTTCGTGCGAGCGGTCGAGCAGGCACTCCTCGACGACCGGGCCGACATCGCCGTCCACTCGCTCAAGGATGTCCCGACGGCGATCCCGGACGGCCTCAGGCTCGCGGCGTTCCTGGAGCGGGGCGACCCCCGTGACGCGCTCGTCGCGAGCGGAAGGCGGCGGCTCCGCGACCTGCCACCGGGAGCGACCGTGGGGACGAGTTCCAACCGCCGCGCCTCGCTCCTGCGGGCGCTCCGCGCCGACCTCCAGGTACGGGAGATCCGAGGGAACGTGGACACGCGTCTCAGGCGCGTCGCCGAGGGCGCCTATGACGGTGTGTTGCTCGCGGCGGCCGGCCTCGCGCGGCTCGACCGCCTCGACGAGGCAACGCAGCTGTTCGAGGCTATGGAGTTCCTGCCTGCACCCGGCCAGGGCACGATCGTGATCGAGTGCCGCGACGGCGATACGGATACGCGTTCGGTCCTCGAGCGGGTCGACCACGGGGGGACGCATGCCGCCTCAGTCGCGGAGCGCAGCTTCCTCGCGGCGCTGGGAACCGGCTGTACGTTGCCCGTGGGCGCGTACGGGCAGGTCGACGGCGACCTGCTGACACTGCGCGCGATGGTGGCCGACGAGGCTCGCGGGATGCCGTTGTTCGGCGACGCCACCGGTCCACTTGCCCAGGCCGCGGTGCTCGGACAGGGACTGGGTGCGCGCTTGCTGGGGGCGGCAGCCCCGTCGTCGCTGAGGAACGAGTGACCGCACGCCCCATCGCGCACGGTCGCAGCCGCGGCCACGTATGGCTGGTCGGCGCGGGACCCGGCGATCCCGGCCTGATCACGCGCGCAGGCCTCGACGTCCTGCGCCGGGCGGATGTCGTCCTCTACGACCGCCTCGGGACCGCGGACCTGCTGGACGAGTGCCGCGAGGACGCGCTGCTCATCGATGTGGGCAAGGCGCCGGGGCGCGCCGCGATGAGCCAGGAGGAGATCAACGGGGAGCTCATCGAGCACGGGCGCGCCGGGCGCCTCGTCGTCCGTCTAAAGGGCGGCGACCCCTTCGTGTTCGGCCGCGGGGGGGAAGAAGCGGAGGCGCTGGCAGCCGCGCGCATCCCATGCACGGTCGTGCCCGGCATCACCTCGGCGATCGGTGGCCTCGCAGCGGCGGGCGTCCCGGTGACCCATCGCGACGTGGCTGCTTCATTCGCCATCGTCACGGGCCACGAGGCGCCCGACCGCACGAACGAGGGAGTGGACTGGTCTCAGCTCGCAACGGCCGTCGACACCCTTGTGGTGCTCATGGGTGTCGGGCGCCTCGAGGCCATCACGGGCGCGATCATCGATGGGGGACGAGACCCCGCGACGCCAGGCGCCGTCGTCGAACGCGCGTCGACGCGGGAGCAACGCGTCGTGGAGGCGCCGCTCGCCAGCCTTGCGCAGGCCGCTCGCGAGGCGGGCGTCGAGGCCCCGGCGCTGGTCGTGGTCGGCGACGTCGCCGCGCTCCGCTCCCGGCTGGAGCTCAGCCCGCCGGGGGTGCTGGCAGGGAAACGCGTGCTAGTCACCCGGACGCGGCGCCAGGCGTCAAGCCTGGCCGACGCGCTCCGTGCCGAGGGCGCAGTCCCTGTGGTGCTGCCCGCGATCGAGCTCGATCGGCGCGTCGATGCGCGGGCCGCGGCGGCGGCCCTCGCGCGCCTGCGTGCGGGCAAGTACCGCTGGATCGTGTTCACGTCCGACAACGCGGTCGACGTCACGTTCGAGATGCTCGAGGACGGTGGACTCGACGCACGCGCCCTGGCGGGCGTGCGCGTGTGCGCCATCGGCGGCGCGACCGCGGAAGCCCTCCGCCGGCACGGCCTGCGCGCGGACCTCGTCCCCCCCGAGGCGGACGGGGGAGCCACGCTACACGCGCTCGTCGAGGCAGGCGTGGACGGTCAGCACATCCTCCTGCCCCGCGCCGAGCAGGCCCGCGCGCTCCTCCCGGAAGGGCTGCGCGCCGCGGGGGCCGACGTGGATGAGGTGACACTCTACCTCGCAGCGCCGCCGGCGAACCCGCCTCGCCGCGCCCTGGATCGCATCCAGCGCGGCGACATCGACGCAGCGACGTTTACCTCGTCATCGACCGTGCGCAACCTCGTTACACTGCTCGACGGGGACATCGCGCCACTGCGTTCCACCGTCGTGGCATGCATCGGCCCGCAGACCGCTGCCGCAGCTCGCGAGGCCGGCCTCGAGCCAGCCATCGTCTCCCCCGAGCGTTCAGTCGAGGGCCTCGTGCGAGCGCTCCGTGAGTACTACGGCGACAGCACGGATACGGAGTTCAGCGATGACCCTCCTGACGACCTCAACTGACTTCAGACGGACGCGGCGCACGCGACGTTCCGAGGGCCTCCGCAGCCTGGTGCGTGAGACGCGCCTCGATGCCGCTTCCTTTATCTACCCTGTGTTCGTCACACACGGCCGTGGCGTCCGCGATCCGATCGAATCGATGCCGGGTCAGTGCCGCCTGTCCCTCGATCAGCTGCCCGCCGAGGCGGCCGAGCTGCGACGACTGGGCGTGCGCGCCGTCATGCTCTTCGGCATCCCCGCCTCCAAGGACGCGGTGGGCAGCGAGGGCTACGCCCCCAACGGCATCGCGCAGCTCGCGACACAGACGCTGAAGGATGCGGACCCCGACCTGACGGTCGTCGGGGACGTCTGTCTGTGCGAGTACACCGACCATGGTCACTGCGGCCTCCTCGGCCGCGATGGCAGCATCGACAATGACGCCTCGCTGCCGCTGCTGGCGGAAGCAGCCGTGTCGCTCGCCGAGGCGGGCGCGGATCTCATTGCACCTTCGGACATGATGGACGGGCGCGTGGCGGCGATTCGGTCGGCGCTGGACGGCGCCGGGTACGAAGACCTGCCGATTATGTCGTACAGTGCCAAGTACGCCTCCGCCTTCTACGGCCCGTTCCGCGAAGCCGCCGACTCTGCCCCTCGGATGGGGCCGCCGCATCGTCGCAGCTACCAGATGGACCCGGCCAACGTCCGCGAGGCGTTGCGCGAGGTCGCGACCGACGTGGTCGAGCAGGCCGACATCGTGATGGTGAAGCCTGCGCTCGCGTACCTCGATGTGATCCGCGCCGTGAAGGAAACGACGACGTTGCCCGTCGCGGCCTACAACGTCTCCGGTGAGTACGCGATGCTGAAAGCGGCGGCCCTCAACGGCTGGCTCGACGAGCGCGCTGCGGTGATCGAGACGCTCACCGCGATCCAGCGCGCGGGCGCCGATATCATCCTCACGTATCACGCCAAGGACGCTGCCACGTGGCTCCGAGCGGGCGCGTAGGCGGCCGGGCCTCGAAGGGTGCAGGGATGACGACGGCGGAAACGACGCAACAGGTGGGACCGGCGGACGGGCGAGCGCCCCTCGACCTGTCCGTCATCAAGGCGGTGGCCTTCGACGCGTACGGCACGCTGTTCCACTGGGACTTCATCCTCACCGTCCAGGAGGTGCTCGCCCAGCAGGGGCTGGGCGGCGACCACGAGGATGTGGCCAAGACCTTCCAGGACGAGGCGTTTCGCAAGGTGAGCGTCTGGGCCGAGCACACCGGCGAGGACGGAAAACTCGACCGCAAGCGCCTCGCCGATGGGCCACCCCCGCCGTGGATCGCCACCTGGGAGACATGGCGCCGACAGTTCGAGTACACCTTCCAGAAGTTCGAACTGGCGGGAGATCCGGTGGCGGGCGCCAACCACCTGCGCCACGTGCTCAGCCACGCGCCGGCGTATCCCGATGCCTTCGAGAGCATCGAGCGCCTCGCGGGACGCTACCTCGTCGGCCTGATGTCGAACGCGGACGAGGACTTCCTGCAGAGCGCGGTGTCGGTGAACCGCCTGCGGTTCTCAGTCATCCAGTCGTCCGAGTCGCTCCGCATCTACAAGCCGAACCGGGCGGCGTTCCTCGCGCTCGCTCAGCGGTTCAGTTGTGAGGCGCGCGAAGTGCTGTACGTCGGCGACACTCCCGGCGCTGACGTCGCCGGGGCGGTGAATGCGGGGATGCGGGCGGCCTACCTGCGCCGCAACGACGCGGAGTACCCGAAGGACACGGCGCTCCCCGACATCGAAACGCGGTCGCTCGCGGAGCTCACAGCGATCCTGGCGCCATGACTGCATCGCGTCCCCGCCAGCGATCGGACGAGGCCATGGCGCGAGCACGCAGACTCCTGCCCGGTGGCGTCGACTCGCCCGTGCGCGCCTATCGGGCCGTGGGAGGCGAACCGGTCGTCATCGCGAGCGGTCAGGGTGCGCGCGTCCGCGACGTCGACGGCAACGAGTACATCGACTACGTGGGCTCGTTCGGCCCGCTGATTCTTGGCCACGCAGACCCCTCGGTCGTGGAGGGGATCCGCACCGCCGCCGCGCGTGGCACCTCGTTTGGCGCGCCAACCGAGGCTGAGGCGGACCTCGCGGAGCGCGTCGTCGCCGCCGTGCCGTCGGTGGAGATGGTGCGCTTCGTGAACTCGGGCACTGAAGCCACGATGACCGCGATTCGGCTGGCGCGCGCCGCGACGGGCCGCGATCTGGTGCTGAAGTTCGACGGGGGCTACCACGGCCACGCCGACGGGTTGCTGGCTGCCGCCGGATCGGGCGTCGCCACCCTCGGCCTGCCTGACTCCCCCGGTGTGCCCACGGCGTTCGCGGCCCAGACCCTCGTCGTCCCGTACAACGACCTCGAAGCGGTGCGGGTGGCGTTCGAACACCACCGGGGGGCCATCGCCTGCATCATCGTCGAGCCGGTCGCCGGCAACATGGGACTGGTGCCGCCGGGGCCCGGCTTCCTCGAGGGACTGCGATCGGTCTGCGACGCGCACGGCAGCCTGCTGCTCTTCGACGAGGTGATCACGGGCTTCCGCGTCGGTCGGGGCGGCGCGCAGGCGCGCTACTCGGTGCTCCCCGACCTCACCGCCCTCGGCAAGGTCATCGGCGGCGGCCTTCCCGTCGGGGCGTACGGCGGGCCGAGAGCGCTGATGGAGCGCATGGCGCCCGCGGGCGATGTCTACCAGGCCGGCACGCTCTCCGGGAATCCACTCGCGATGGCGGCCGGCATCGCCACCCTCGACGCGCTCTCCGACGACGAGGACGCATACGAGCGGCTCGACGCCCTCGGCGCGCGTCTGCAGCAAGGGCTCGAGGAGGCAGCACAAGCTGCCGGCGTTGAGCTGGCAGTCGCTCGAGTGGGCTCGGTGCTGACGCCGTTCTTCCGCGCGACGCGCCCCAGCAACTACGCCGAGGCACGTGAGGCCGACACCCACCGTTTTGCCCGCTTCCACCGGGCGATGCTCGACCGCGGTGTGCTGCTGCCCCCTTCGCAGTTCGAGTGCTGGTTCGTCTCGCTCGCCCACGACGAAGCGGTGATCGATGAGACCGTCGGCGCTGCGAACGAGGCCCTGGCGGCTGCCTCGTAACTCCTCGGGCGCGGGCCGTTTGCGAGGTGTCCACACGGACACCTATACTGCAGAGAGCGTGTAAACGCTCAGCGATTGAGCAATTATCGGGGAGCTGCGGATGCGCGTCGCCTGCCAGCAGGATCAGCTGCACCGAGGGCTGAGCGCTGTGTCCCGCGCGGTCCCCGCCCGTTCTGTCCTCCCCATCACGCAGCATGTCCTGGTCGAGGCGGACGAGGGCCGCATCAAGCTCTCCGCCACGGACGCGGAGACGATCGCGATCACCTACACGATCCCCGCCACCGTCGCTGAGTCCGGGTCGATCACGATGCCCTCGCGACTGCTCTCGGACTTCGTCGCGACTTTGCCGCGTGACGAGATCGAGATGACGCTCGCCGAGCGTTCCCGCCAGGTCAGCCTGTCGTGCGCACGAAACGCCGCCTCGATCGGGGGCATGGACCCGGACGAGTTCCCGCCCATCCCGCCGGTCGAGGGGAGTGGCGCCCTCTCCATCGAGGCCGACCGCCTGCGGCAGGCCCTGGACCACGTCGTCTTCGCTGCGGCCACGGACGATTCGCGGCCCGTACTCACAGGCGTCCATTTCGCCATCGCGGCGGACGCCATTCGGCTCGCGGCGGCTGACGGCTTCCGCCTCGCGGTCTACGAGCTCGAACTGCCCGCGGGAGCCCCACAGGAACGCGAGGTCATCGTGCCGGCGCGCGCCCTCGGGGAACTCGCGCGGCTGCTCCCCGAGGCCGAACAACCCGTGATGATGACGGTAAACGCGGCTCAGACGCAGGTGCTCTTCGACCTCGGTCACGCGACGCTGGTGGCCAACCTCATCCAGGGCACCTTCCCCAACTACCAGCAGCTCATCCCCGCGAGCTCCGCCACCCACACCGAAGTCTCAGTTGGCGAGTTCCGCCAGGAGACCCGCCTGGCCTCGATCTTCGCCCGCGACGGCTCGGGGATCGTCCGGCTCACGGCCTCGCCCGGCGACGCCGGCGCGCCCGGCCGTCTCCTGGTGACCGCCCGCGCCGAGGAAGTCGGAAACAACGAGGGCGAGATCGACGCGATCGTCACCGGCGAAGAGGCGAAGATCGCGTTCAACAGCCGCTACCTTATCGAGGTCCTGAACGTGATCACCACCGACCGGGTCGCCATCGAAACCTCGTCACCCTCGGCGCCGGGCGTCCTCCGCCCCGTCGGCGATGACCGCTACGTCCACGTGGTCATGCCGATGTTTGTCCAATGGTAGCGAAAGACTCACCAGACTGAACATTTATTGGCACCGATCCGCGGACCTCTGCGCGCTCTGGCGAAGCTTTGATCTGGGCATCGACGGCCCGCAGCAGCAGCTGGAAGCCTTCATCATCGGAGCGCTCGATGTACTCACGGATCGACGCCAGCACCTCGGGTAACCGCTCCGCGATCGCCGAAACGTAGCAGTCATCGACCGGTACTCGCGGCGAGATTTCGCGCTGTCGAGCCTCGAGTACCCAGCGCCGCTCGGCCAGCGACCGCGACTCTGCGGCGAGCACATCTTCCGGTAGCTCGCCGCGCGTGTAGAGCTGCGCGAGGCGGCGCTGGCGCCGCTCAACCTCGTCGAGCTCGGCGACGACCGCAGCGATCTCCTCCGGCGGAGCAGAGGCTTCCTCGGCGACGCGCCGCGCTTCTGTGGGCACGCGCTCAGGAGAGGCCAGCAGCTCGCGCAGTGCTGCCTTCACGGCGGTTTCCAGTCGTTCTTGCCGGACGTAGCCGGAGGTGCAGCGAGTCTTGTTGGGGCCGCTCGAGCCGTCGACACAGCGGTAGTAGTGGTACCGGCCTCGATTCACCGCGTGGCCCGTCATTGCTGCGCCGCACGCGCAACGCAGGCGCCCCCGCAGCGGGTACACGCGCGATGACTCTCGCCGCCGAAGTCGCTCGGGGTCCTGGAGGCGCACCTGTGCGCGCTCGAAGAGATCCCGCGAGATGATCGCCGGCGTCGCGCCCTCAACTTCGATCCACTCCGCCTCGTCTCGCTCCTGGACACGCCGTACCCAGCGGCCGCGCAGCGGGTCGCGCACCTTCTTGGCGACTGTGCGGCGGTAGATTGTTCGGCCCGTGTAGGTCTCGTTCAGCAACATGCGTCGTACGGTCGGGGCATACCAGCGCCCACCACCGAACGCGGTGATCCCGTCGGCGTTCAGCCGCTTGGCGATCCCGTGGCAGGTCCCGTTCGCGACGAAGTCGGCGAAGATCTGACGCACGACCTGAGCCTGCACGAGATCCACGACTCGCTGCCCCGATGCAGCGTCGTAGCGATAGCCGTAGATGCCGGCGCCCGTGGCCTGCGGGATCTTCCCGCTGCGGGCCCGCTCTTCCTTGCCGCGCATCGTCCGCTCGGCGATCTTCTCGCGCTCGACCTCCGCGATGAACGCTCGCGCCGCGAGGATGAAGCGACCGATCGCTGTGTCCTCGAAGCGCTCGGTGACGAATTCGAGCTGTGCGCCGGCCTGCTCGACCTCGTCGAAGACCACGCCGATGTGGTTCTGGTTGCGAGAGAGCCGGTCGACGGCGTACGCGACGACGACGTCCGCATCGGCGGTTCGCAACCGCTGACGCACCTCCTCGATGCCAGGCCGGTCGAGGCTGTAGCCGCTCGCGGAGTCACGCACGCACCCGACGACCGACCAGCCACGGACCTCGGCTAGCTCGAGACACGCCCGCTCCTGCGTATCAAGCGACGTGCCATCGCGCTCCTGCGCGTCGGTCGAGACTCGGGAGTAGATGATCGCTCTCAAGGCCCGCTCCATCCTGTGTCCAGCCGAAGTGGCAGCTCCCCATCCGGCGCTTCGCAACAGTGACATCCTAGTCGGCGCCCGCGCACGCAAGCTCCTCGCCTCCGGGCGTGGCCGGTTCTTGTGTGACCCGGTCCCGCGGTGGTCTTGGTGGCGAAGGTCGGGTCGACGGAAGAAGGAAAGGAACCCGCGGATCCTTTCCTTTGAGCGCGATGAGCGAAATCTTCTGGCCCCGGCCGGCGTGACGAAGCACGTGGCGGGGAGATGCGACGGGCGTCGCCAGAAGGAGCCATGGTCAATCCGATATGACGCGCTCGGCTCTCAGGCCATCGAGGAATGCGTCGATGTCGGCGTCCGGCACGTCCGCCCACAGTCCGCCGAGCGCAAGCGCACCGCTCGGTTCAGGGGAGAGCCGCCCGGTACCCGCGAGCCCCCGGAGGTCCTCGACGCTCACCAACGCGGCAGCCGCGCGACCTCGGCGCGTGATCAGGTAGCGCTCACCCTCGGCGACCTTGTCGGCGAGCGTCGCGAGGCTCCGGCGCGCCTGCGTGACGTTGATCTGCTCGGTCATCGCTGAACCTCGCCTGACGCTTGATCAGCAGCAAGACAATCATCATCCGCGTCGGAACCCGGGCTGTCAGCCGGCGCGTCGCCGTCCTCACAGACCCGGTCGGCGAGCACGACCTCGAGCAGCCGCCGCCAGAGCTCGTTCCAGGCCTCGGTCCGTGGGCCTTCGTCCCAGAACGCATCGACCGGCAGTGGCGGGAGCGGATGCGGCCCGCGCGGACCGTGACGGCGGCGCGGGTCGCTGGCGCTCACGCGCCCGAGCCCGCGTCGCGGTCCTCGAGCCACCGGAAGCGCTCCGAGGCTGAGGTCGGACGCCAGATAGGCCCGAGCGTTCCGTCGGGATTGCGCGGGCTGCGAAGGGAGCGACCGCGCGTCGTGAACAGCGCCGGGATCTCGACGCCGAAGCGGACTTCCGCCTCCCGCACGGCGTTGACGAAGCGCTCCTCCGCGGCCTCGTGCTCAGCGACGACCAGCACCACCGGCTCGACGGCGAAGAAGCCGCGCCAGTGCGCGCCCTCGAAGTAGGCTGCGACGCCCGCGAGCTTGCGGGCGTAGTCGCGGCGACGCATCGTGCCCCGGTCGTACTCGAGCATGAAGGGGACGCGACGCGCAGGGAGCTCGTAGACACCGGCAGCGTCGGGGCGCACCCAGTACGTCCGGTCATCGACGCGGAAGCGCTGCGTCGCCTCCGCCTCGCTCCACCACGTGGGGACGTCGTGGCCGCGGCGGCGCGCGTCACGTGTAAGTCGTGCGAAGAAGACGTTCACGCCGATGGTGTGCTGGAGGTTGCGGCGCAGCGAGCGCAGCCGGCTCCCGCCGCGACCGCGTGCGCTCGTCTCTGCGGCGAACGCCCCGTACTCGGCGAAACGCAGCAGTGGAACCCACTCGGCGCCCGCTAGCGTGCGCAGCCCCTCGTGCGTGGGGAAGTAGCGCATCATCGCCGCCGTGGCGCGGGCTCGTCGAGCCCGGCGATCAGCCCGTATCGCTCGAGGTCGCGGACCACGCGGCGCACGAGCGGCACCGGGACCTGGAGTCGTTCCGCGATCTCGTCGACCTCGAGCAACGGATGCCGGGCAAGCAGCTCGCGCACGTCGCGATGGTCCGCCTCGAGCCGCAGCGCCAGTGCAGCCGTGCGGTCCCGTGGTCCAGCCTCGGCGCGGCCGAGGACCTGGTCCGCCCACTCATGCAGTGTCGGCTCGCGGACTGGGGCGCCCCGAGCGAGGAGGTCGAAGCGAGCGGAGTTCGGCACGTCCACCGGGGGCGGGGTGCCGCCCCACCGCAGGCTACGGCTCAGCGTATCGGTGTAGCTCTCGCCGAGCCGATGCCAGATCGCATCGGTGGTCTTCTCGCAGGCCTCGCCATCATCCGCGACAAACACCTCGAGCTCGTCGACGTCTCGACGATGCGCGACCGAGCGGACCGCGTGCTCCCACTCCGGCTCGAGCCGGGTCGAAGGAAGCACGAGCAGGATCGGCGGCAGCAGGTTTTCGCCCCAGTGATCGGCGCGCTCGGCGGAGTCGTACCAGGCGCGCACCCGGGCGCGGCGGTGCACGGCCGGCGCCGCGAGGCGGTCCCAGGCCACGAGAAAGTGCGCGAAGCGCTCGCCGTTGCGCAGGCAGCCGTACGCCTCCACCTGAGACGGACACCAGCTCCCTTCATCGCGGCGGGCGTGCGGGAGCCAGCGCACATCGGCGACGTCGAAGCTGGAGTCGCGGGTGCTCGCGACGAGGCCGACGAGCATCCCGTTCACCCAGTCGGTGAGCTCGAAGTGCGTGACGTGGGCGAGGTTCTCGCTCCATCCGATCGGCCAATTGCGACGCACCTCGATGTCGTCGAGTCCGAACGCCTCCGCGAAGTGGCGGGGCGCCGACCCTCGCAACACGTAGCGCGAGTGCGGCTCCTCCTCGACCTCGGACGATCGTTGCCGGACTCGCTCGATCCAGCCGAGCTGCACGAGCGCCTGGAGCGCGCGGCGGGTATCGGCCTCGTGTTCGCCTGTCAGCAGCGCGAAGTCGTCCTCTCGCAGCAACGGCAGCCGCGCGAGCCAGCGCAGCACCACGCCTTCGAGCACGCGCTGCTTCTGCTCCCTGCTCACGACGCCCTCCTTCCTCTCAACGCGACGCCATACCCCTCACCGATGGTGACGGCACGTAGTCCAGGCGATCTCCAAACGCGCACCGAATTGAGATCCAGAAGGTCCAGAGTTGCTCCAGGTTTGCTGTGGACCTCGTGCGGCCAGCGGCCAGTCCTCCATGACGCCGGGAAGCTTGCAGGCACGTCGGACCTTCCGATCCGGCGCTCGGTAAGCCGAGCGCCGACGCAGTGATGGGTAGTGCATGCGATCACCACGATGAGGGGCGGCTCTCGAAGTCCAGTCGACAGCGACTCGATCTGGCGTCGACAGCGCTCGAAGTTCAGTCGAAATTCTCTCGACAAGAGGTGCGGGCCCGCTGGGGCCGTGGATGCCCGTTCGCTGTGCTCGCCGGTCGACGACGGAGGTCGGCACAGGCGCCGCACTACCTGCCGAGCGGGGTGGTCCAAAAGGTCCAAACGCGGGGTTGGACAGCGCTCCGGTCTCGACGCGCTCTCGACACGACGGCTGGCCGGGGGCGCCGCGAAGAATCCGGCCTGGGTCGCGAAATCCGCAATCAGAATCGTCACCGCGGGACGATCCGCGGCGCGTGGTTCATATAGGTTCTGGCTCTTGACCGAGGGCACTCAGATCGACACCGTGCTTGTATCCGCGTACGGCACTTCGGCCACACGCCGATCGGAGCTCGCTGCCGAACTTCACGCTGGTGCTCTTGCCCTCAGGCTCACCCTCGAGCAAGGGAACGGCCTTCACGACCAGCAAGTCGTTCGACGCGACGCCAGTCGGACGCGGCCGCTCGGATCCACCTCGGAGACAACGACGGTCGACGCGATGCCGGCGACGGCACAGCTCTCCTGGTATCGCGTCGGGAATCGCGTAGTTCGTAGCGGTCGCCCGGTGTACATCGCGCGTCTGAGAGTTCCGACGCGGGCGGGAGAGAGCCACCGGCGATGTACTTCGAGACGCCGCTCGAACGCCCTCACCCCGCGACGTTGAGGAGAAGGTCATCGGAGACGGAGCCTCGACAGAGCTTGGAGTGTGGGACAGCACCGTATATGCTTGTGCTGTCTAAATTACCGAAAAGGTCATGATGGCAACGGAATCGTACCGACCATCCTCACGCCCGTATGGTGAGCCTCTGGGCCTCCGCCTCGTTGACGCGCTGGAGCGCGCCGGTCTCGACCCGTTCAGCTCGGCGGACGCTCAGCGAGAGGCGGAACAGCTCGGTCTGAGTCGCTCGCATGCCTCCAAGCTGCTCAATCAGCTTGCGGAGGCGCGTCGGCTCACTCGCATAAAGAAGGGGCTGTACGCGATCAACGACCCGGTGACCCGAAGGCCACGGGCTCACCCCTTCGCCATTGGCACAGCGCTCGTCACACCCTCAGCGATTAGCCACTGGTCGGCGTTGCAGCACTGGGGACTCACCGAACAGATTCCGGCAGCCGTGACCCTTTCATCTCCGCGACGCACGTTTCCGCCGATGGGGAAGGCAGAGGTCGCTCGCGGTCTACGCACCTGGGTGGTGGCGGGGACGCGCTACCAGGTCGTCTCGATCGTGACGCGCAGGTTCTTTGGAACCACCGACGTGTGGATGGATGAGCGCAACCGCGTGTCGGTCTTCGACCGCGAGCGGGCGCTGCTCGATACGTTCCAGCACTTCCACGTCTTCGGTTCGCTCTCGGTAGGGCTGGGGATCCTCGACGACCATCTCGACGACCTCGACGTCGATCGGCTCGTGCATCACGCGATCCGCCTGGACGTCGGCGCCGTCGTCAAGCGCGTCGGCTGGGCGCTGGAGCGGCTCGAGGTGCCGCAACGCGCGCTGAAGCCGCTGCTCAACTACCCGGTGAAAGGTGACGCCCCACTCGACCCGGGAAGGCCCTCTCGAGGTCACCACGATCTGCGCTGGCAGGTGATCGAGAACCTTGGTGCCTGATGAACCACCCGTCGCGCGCCTGCTCCGGGTTCGCATGGCGGAAGCGACGGCCGCCGCCGGCAAGCCGCAGTACGTCGTCGAGAAGGACTACGCCCTGAGCTACCTGCTCGCGGCGATGGGCAGCGTGGACCTCCTCCGCGACTCGCTCGTCTTCAAGGGTGGGACCTGTCTGCGGAAGGCCTACTTCCCTGGCTATCGCTTCTCGGAAGACCTCGATTTCACGTCCCGAACGCCGCTGCCCTGTGACGCCTTGCTCGCAGCGCTCCAGGAGGCAGCGGAACGGATGCGTGAGCTGCTGGACCCGATTGGGCCGTTCGTGGTTGTCGCCGAGGAGGAGCGCCATCGGGACCCGCACCCGCGCGGGCAGTGCGTCTTCCGCGTGCGGGTGCAGTTCCCGTGGATGCGTGCCCCGCAGTGCAGCCTCAAGGTCGAGGTGTCGGCCGAAGAGCCACTCGTCAGTGGCTCGGTAGAGCGCCCGCTCATCCACAGCTTCCCCGAGGAGACGCTTTCCGCCACCCTTGCGTGCTACAGCTTGGAAGAAATCGCGGCCGAGAAGTTGCGAGCGCTGCTGCAATCTCGCCAACACCTCGACGAGCGGGGATGGTTACGCAACCGCCCCCGTGATCTGTACGACCTGCACCATCTCTGGCTGGAGCACGATCAGCCCCTCGATTGGGATCGGGTGGGCGAGCTGCTCCCTGCGAAGGCTCGAGCGTACGACCTCGCCTACGAGGGTTCGGGGAGCTTCCTGGACGACGAGGTGCTCAACGGCATCGAGCGGGACTGGGATGCGCAGCTCGCGGACTTCGTGCCGACCCTCCCATCGTTCGGGGAGTGCCGAGCGTCACTCGAGGCGAGTCTCGATCGAGCCTTTGGAGACGCGACGTGAGGCGACGGCCCCGAGACGTTCACCCGTGGGCCCGTCATCGGGCCACGGGGACCCGACCGCACGAAAGATCTACCAGCGGGCAGCGCTGCTCCTTCTGACCACCCCTGGTGCGTGCGCCGACTGACCGATCCGCAGGAGACGTCGACAAGGGCCGAGGACTCATCGGCACGGCACCGGTCCTCCTAGCTGTCGAAAGACCTGGGAGCGCTCGCTCACGCCGGCCTACCCTGCCCCTTGGTCAACGAGTCCGCGAGACAGAGGAGGCAGCGAGCTATGGGCGAGTGGTTCACGCGTGAGGCCCTCTACGAACTGGTGTGGAGCGAGCCGGTCAGCAGGGTCGCACCGCGCTACGGAACGTCAGTTGCGAACGTCACCGCGGCATGTAGGCATGCGCTGATCCCGATGCCCGGTCGTGGCTACTGGGCGAAACGACGGTTTGGGAAGACTGCTCAGCGTGATCCGCTGCCGCCCCGAGGACCGGGCATGTCTCGCCGAGCCTTCGTCGGCTCGCTGAGGCAGCGGTGGACCGGGCAGCGCGCGACTGAGTCTGTCGAGGAACCTGTGGAACCTCAGTTCCCGGACGACATCGGTGATATCGAGGCGGCGGCTCGGGCGCGGGTCGGTCGTCCGCGCCTCCCGGCGCTAGCCGCGAGAACTCATCCGGTGATCGCCGGACTGATCGCGGAGGACGCCGAGCGCCGCGCCAATCCACACAGCTGGAGCAAACCCCGCTTCGAGGGACCCGAGGCGCAGCGGCGTCTCCGTGTCGCAAACGGGCTCTTCTTCGCGCTGGAACGCGTCGGCGTTGAGTCGGGCTTTCAAGGTCACGGCGAGCCGCGTTTCGGCGCCACCGTTGGGCACACGTGGGTGCCAATCAGCATGGTAAGTGGCCATTGACTGTATAAGCCCGACATGGCATCATCCTTTCACGCCCCGCTGGTCAAAGCCCCACTCCCAGCGGGGCGTCCAGTCTCAGGAGTAGTGAGATGGCAGCAGTAGACCGAAACAATCCGAAGCGCGCGAAGTCTTCCGACTCGCGTTACTCGCTCATGGACTTCATGCGCGAGTTTCCTGACGACGCCTCGTGCCTCGAATGGCTCTGGCGCAACCGATACTCGGAAGATGGTGAGCACGCGTACTGCCCGAAGTGCGAGCAGGTGCGCTCGTTCAAGCGTTACCAGACGACGCAGCAGCGCCAGTCGTGGACGTGCTGCGGGTGTGGGAACCACATCCACCCGACCGCCGGCACCATCTACCACAAGTCCTCTACGTCGCTGCACCTGTGGTTCTACGCGATGTACATGATGACCAGCACTCGATGCGGCATCTCCGCTAAGCAGATGGAGCGCGAGTTGGGCGTCAACTACAAGACTGCCGCCCGGATGATGCGTCTCATCCGCTCCGAACTCATGTCCCAGGAAGATGACGACCCGCTGTCCGGCAAAGTCGAGGCGGACGAGACGTACATCGGCGGCACCCGGCGAGGCGATCCGGTTGGTCGCCCGCGCCCCGGCAAGACGCACAAGGTCGCCGTGTTCGGCATCGTCGAGCGTGGCGGGCGGGTGCGGGCCGTGACCGTGCCGAACGTCCGCAAGGCCACGCTGATGCCGCACATCGAGAAGCGCGTCCTGCCCCGCTCGACCGTGTTCACGGACGAGTTGAAGTCCTACGACGGGCTGGACGGCAAGGGCTACACGCACCACCGCATCCGTCACTCTGAGGGTGTCTACGTGAGCGGAGACGTGTCCACGAACACCATCGAGGGCTTCTGGTCGCTCACGAAGAACGGCATCCGTGGCGTGTACCACTCCGTCTCGGCTAGGCATCTTCAGGGCTACCTGAACGAGTATGCGTGGCGCTATTCCCACCGGGGAGACGAGCGCGCTCAGTTCGAGACGCTACTCCTCCGGGCGGTCGGCAGTTGAGCGCGGCGGCTTCTTCGCCGTCTTCAGCAGGTTCTTTAGGAAGTCGCTGCGCTTCGGGATCGGTATCTCCTCGCCCGCTGGCGTCCGCTGCGTCGGTTCCTTCTCGTTGCTCATGATCTGATGGTACCTCATGGCTCATAAACGTCAGGCTGATTGGTGGGTCAAGGTCAAGCGGGCGCAACGACACATGGTAGAGATCAGGCGCTGTGTCCGCGCCTACTCTGAACGTCACCCATATGAGGCCGTCCGCATCAGATACTCGAAGTCGGAAGGCGACAAATGGGGATTCAGCCTTAGGATTACCGAAGACCCTGAACCAGAACTCTCCGCTATGGTCGGTGACTTCGTACACAATCTCCGGAGCGCACTGGATGTCGCCGTTGTTGGTCACTCCCGCCCTAGCGCTCGGCGGCGAAGCGCCAGTTTCCCGATCGCCACAGAGGACCTCTGGGAACGGGACGCTTTCCGGCGCTATGTGATACGAGACTCCGAACGGAGGAAAAGTTTCAATCGCGCGATCGCTGGGCTGAATCCCACGGCGAAGGCAGTGATCAAGCAAATCCAGCCGTACCACGGCGACATTCCGAGGCACGACATTATGGGCATCCTCGCTCGCCTCGATACCGCCGACAAACACAAGCGGCTGCTGACAGTCGGCAGCGGACTCATTAGCCCAGTCACTACGATGACCGCCCGAGGAGAAACTGCTGAGTACGCCGTCCCGATTGGGCGCAATCAATTTCTGAAAGACGGCGCACCACTCTTCGTGGCGACCTGGAATGTCAACCCGCCGCTGCACGAGTCCGAAGTGCAAGTGAAGACGCGCGGCACCGTCGAGGTACATGTCAAGGTTGCTCGGAGCGACAACCAACCCGCCGAGGAATTCCATCTCCTCAGAACGATGTCCCAAGGCATCAGGAACGTCCGAGCGTTCTTGATGATGATTGAGCAAGTCGGGTAACACTGCGTTCGCATCGCGTTCGCCATTATACAGTCGCTGGCCAATTACCACTCGAGTCGGCCATTCGCACACTGGTAACCCAGTGGGCGGATAGGCTGGCGCTCACGAGCGATGATCCTGCCAAGCAGGAGCTTCTGGAGCTGTTCGAGAGGGCCTACAACGACCTCGTGACGACATCACCGGCGGCCCCACCTTGGGAGTCGGTCAGACAAGTCTTGCGCGATGAGGTGATCGGGACTGAGACGTGGATGGTCAACAGCCTTCCGGCCGGCCGAGATCCTGTTGGCACGCCATTCCGACTGCCGAACAACATCCTCATCGGCGGGAATATGCTGGGCCGCGGGGTAACAGTCGAGGGCCTCGCTGTGACCTACATCACGAGACGGGCGACCAGGGATACCAACGCCGATACGATGGAGCAGCGCGCGCGCTGGTTCGGATATAAAGAGGGCTACCTTGATGTATGCCGCATCTATCTGACGAGCCAACTCCGTGACGACTATACGCAGCTCCTGCAGCACGAGGATGACTTCTGGGACGCGCTTGACCGGACTCACCGTCAGGGACTGTCTGTCCGGGACTGGCCGCGGTTACTGCGGCTGAATGTGGCGACTGGAGTTCGTCCGACACGCACGAACGTGGCGAGCTTCAGGCAATTCCGGCCGGAGGGATGGTACGTTCAGAATCGCCTCGTTGAAGAGGAATCGCGAGCCAGTAGCAACGTCGGCGTGGCCCGAGGTTTCTTTGAGCGACGGCCCACCGAGGCGCGCACCTTCGGGAACGTCACGCATCTTGTCCTCGAGCGGTGTCCAACGGAGGAGTTGATATCCGATCTGCTGGCACGTGTAGATACCGTCGGCACGGACTGGGAGAGCACCTACGTCGTCGAGTACCTTGCACGGCTCGTCGTCGGCGGACGCCTGCCGTCGCTCGACGTGCTCCTCATGGTGGAAGGACGAGCGCGCGAGCGTGCGAAGTCCGGCGGACGAGTCAATCCGATGCAAGGTCGTTCACCAGGACGAGCACCGGCCGATCCGCAATATTACCCCGGCGATGACAACCTGCACGGCGGGGCCCCACAGCTCCAAGTGCACATCATCCAAATGCGCGGCGGGGAGGTGACTCAGGAAGTCACCACAACTGCGTTCGCGCTGTATATCCCGCAGAATGACACGCGCTTCGACCTTCGGTATGTCGTTCGCGATCCCCAATGACCATTCTCGATGTCTTTAGGAGACTTGCGACTCAGCCATCCGGGCACGAGTTCACTGTCGAGGCGCTCCCTGGATCATCTGGGACGATACTCGGCGTCGATTCTGTGGGCCGGCCAGTGCTGTTCGTCGAGAGCGATCGACGTTCGTACGAGCCAGCATTGCGCACGGGGCATATCTCGCTGCGCCTCCATCAGCGGTTTCAAATGGCGGGCGTCGGTATCCCACCGACGACAGCGATGTTCCATGCGCTTCAGTGTGAAACCAGCGATCAAGATGACATCAACACGTTCCTGCTTCTCGTCGATGCCTTCATTCGTGAGCACACCGATCGCCAGCCGACGGGCGAATCGCTTTCAATGTTCTTCCGTTCCATGGTTCGTTTGTTCTCAACGGATCGCGCTCGGGATCTAGATGCAGAGCGACAAGGCTTGTGGGGCGAGCTATTCGTAATGAACCAAGTCCGTGGGGTCGAGTTCCGGGCGCCGTTCTGGCACAGCGACCCTAAGCGAAGGTTCGACTTCTCGTCAGCGCGGAGACGGGTGGAGGTGAAGACGACCGTTGGGGCGGAGCGGATCCACCACTTCGCCCATGGCCAGCTCTTCGCCCCACCAGACCTTGACATCATGATTGCGTCGCTCCTCCTCCTGGTGGACGACGTGGGGCTTTCGCTTCGGCAGCTCATCGACCAGTCGTCGGTGGCGCTGAGGAGCCCGGCAGATCTGCTGAAGCTCGAGCGGGCGGTTCGGCTGGCTGGCATGGAGTCCCTGGACGAGCGAGGTCCCGCTTTCGATCTCGACCACGCGGAGCGCTCGCTAACCTGGTATCGCGCCGGCGACGCCCCGCACTTCCGCGTGCCGGAGCCGGCTGGAGTCTCAGATACTCGCTACCGCGTTGATCTCTCCGGCGCATCGGCGGTCGGAGACAGCGAACTTGACGAGTGGCTCAACGGCTGGCCATCCGGGCAGACAACTACCGGCTAGCCGGCAGGAATCTCCCGCTCGCTGCCACGTTGACCGGTCTCGGATATGCGGTGGCGGATCCGCGCTGCCGCATCTGTGGGGGGCTCATGCTCCCAGACTCGGAACACCGTCCAACCGGCCGCCTGCAACGCCGCATCGATCCTTCGATCTCGTTGGACGTTTCGCTCGAGCTTCGGTTTCCAGTACTCCGTGTTGACACGCGGTACATTCGAGTGCTTCGGACACTGATGCCAAAAGCAGCCGTCAACGAGCACGACTAACTGCTGGCGTGGAAAGACGATGTCGCCTTCGAAGCTCGGGAGATCAGGCAGCACGATGCGGTAGTGCTTCCGGAAGCGCAGGCCGAGTGCATGTAGGACGGAGCGCAACTGGACTTCCGGCCGCGTGTTCTTCTTCCGGTTGCCCTTCATCACGCGCGAGGCCGCGTCTGACGTGGGTTGAGGGTATGGGAGCCGGTCTGGAAGCACGGGCTTTCTGCTCAACGCAGCCGATCACCCATAAGGGCCTCCGGTGGAGCGGAGGATTGTCGTTGCTCGATGCGAGGGATCCCCATCCTCGACCTCTGCCCAGAGCTCATTGAGGCTCCGGTAGACGCTGATCGTCTCTTCGCCGATCGCGATGGTCAGACCGTCACGAAGCTCGACAATGTCAAGCATTACATCGCCGCCGGAGTTCCAAGTGTGGGTGATAACCGACTTGACTAATCACATGGGCTCGTCTAGTATGACAGCTAGAGGAGAAACCCATGGCCCCCAAGACACTTCAAGAGGCGATCATCTACTTCTCGGACGAGGACAGGTGCCGGGAGTTTCTCGCTAACATCCGCTGGCCCGACGGTGTGGCGTGTCCCCGCTGCGGTTCGCTCGGCGTGTCGTGGCTCGAAAAGCAGAAGCGCTGGCAGTGCCGCAGCCGCCATACGACGCGGCAGTTCTCCATCAAGACAGGCTCCATCTTTGAGGACAGCCCGATCCCGCTGACGAAGTGGCTCCCCGCGATCTGGTTGATCGCCAGCGCGAAGAACGGCATCAGCTCCCACGAGTTGGCCCGCAGCCTCGACCTGGATCAGAAGTCCGCGTGGTTCGTGCTGCACCGCGCAAGGCTCGCCATGCAGGAGGGCGGGTTCGAACCCTTTCGGGGTGAGGTCGAAGTCGACGAAACCTTCATCGGCGGTAAGGCCCGGAACATGCACTTTTGGCAGCGTCAGGAGCGGATCAAGGGCAAGCGCGGCGGCGCGGGCAAGGCCGCTGTGATGGGCGTCTTGGAGCGCCACGGGCCGGACGGTCACAGTCGCATCAAGACGGAGGTGGTGAGGAACACGCGCCGCTCATCACTCGGCCCGGTTGTCTCGGAGACGGTCGCCCCCGGTTCGACCGTCTACAGCGACGGCAAGCTGTCATACAACAGGCTCAGCGACCACTTCGTGCACGAAGCAGTCAACCACGACGCCGAGGAGTATGTCAGGAACGCGATCCACACCAACGGGGCGGAGAACTACTGGAGCCTCTTGAAGCGAACCATAAGCGGAACTTATGTGTCGGTTGAACCGTATCACCTTTTCCGATACCTTGATGAGCAGGCGTACCGGTTCAACCATCGGCGCGCAACCGACTATGAGCGCTTCGTCGGCGTCCTCGCCAACGTCAGTGGTAGGCGGCTGCGATACGATCAGTTGACCGGGAAAGCCGAAGCAGCATCATCGGCATCCTGATTCCCGGCCCCACGGCGGGGACGCAGGAAGGAAGCCAATGACTCCACCGAGGCCACGGAAGAACCCGCAGGACCTCGATGCCGTCGAGCTAATCCCCGAGGACGAGTTCGCGGACGCGATGAAGGCCATCTTCCGGGCGCCAAGAGCGAAGGTGCTGGAACAGGTGGAGGAGCTGCGTAAGCGTGAGCGTAACGATGATGCTCACGTATCATGAGGAAAAGGCGAGGCCCCCTTGCGGGGGCCTCTCGTGGCCGAGAGATCACTCTCGGGCCGCGTACCACGTAGCGAAGTTCCTTCGCATGGTGGAGCCTCTCTAGGCGGTGGGGGTTCCCTAGCCTTGGCCCCCCGTCAAAGTGAGCCCAGACTCTCCGGACTCCCCACCGCCGCCGATAACAGACTCCTCGGAGTCTGGTGTCGGGTCTGATTCCCCCGCGTCCCCGCCGATCCACTCCCAGACGTTGTTCCCGCGGTTTCTTACGAGGCCTTGCTCCTGCATCCGGATGAGCGTCGTGGTATTCGCCTGTACCGGGTTCTTTGCGGTTTGGTGGATCAACCCCTCGACCCATTCGGTGATCTGCTTGACGTGATGCCCTCCAGGGTGTTCCCGCAGCACCCGAGCGATGAACGGGCGCGTATTCGTCTTGCCGCGAATAGTCGTGGGAATCCCTGTGGCAGTCGCCTCCCTCTCCACTTCCGGGCCAATGAGGGGTCCGAGCACCGCCTCCAGCGCCGCGATGGCGTTGTCCGTCCGCTCCATGTCCCTTGTCAGCCGATCCAGATCAGCGCGCAGTTTGCGTCGCTGTTCGAGGAGAAGCGTCCTCGCCTCCCTGATCGCGTCCGTTGCCATCGCGTGCACTCCCTCGTATCCGACTAGAACAGCATGACGATACGCTTCTAGTCCGTCAACCAGATCCGGATTATAGAACAAATGCTCCCATTCGCGCTCGGCCACTGGTTGTTGCGGGGGCCGGATAGGAGTACCATCAGAGCCACTTCTCCCCAGCCTGCATGGCAGGCGCGGCATGATTGCGATGCAGCGTCAGCCTCAGTTCATTGCGACTGGTGGCCCCAGAGCGGGTGGACGGAGTGTGGGTAAGTGCCAGAGTCACTTGACAACCCGAATGGTTCGCCCCAAGATGAGGACACATCCCTGAGTGCTTCGACGCTCAGGTCCGAGGCTCCCGAGAGGGAGCCTCTTGCGTCCCCCGCCCTCCGCATCAACGTTTACATCGATGGGTTCAACCTGTACTTCGGCTGCCTCGCCGGAACCCCGTACCGGTGGCTGAACATCGCCGCTCTGGTCGATTCGCTCCTCGCCCCGGTATTCCCCCTGTACACCGTCAGTCACATCCGGTACTTCACGGCCCCGGTTGAGAACCGCCCGAACAATCCGTACGCGAGGGAGCGACAGGAGGTGTACTTCCGCGCCCTCCGCACACTGCCTCGGCTGTCACTGCACTTCGGCAAGTTCAAGACCAACACGCGGAGCTATATGCTGGCTGACGGTACAGGGTTTGCTGAAGTGGTTCGGAGCGAGGAGAAGGGCTCAGACGTCAATCTCGCGTCGTATCTCCTGATCGACGCGATAGACGGTTGCTACGACGTGGCGGTCGTCATCTCGAATGACACGGACTTGGTTCTCCCCATCCAGCTCGCGCGGGATCGCTTCGGTGTCGCCGTCGGCGTGGCCGCCCCCATCTATTTCCGCAATCGCTATCCCATGGTCGATTTGGAGGAGGTGGCGGATTTCAAGATACACATCACTCGAGCCCACAAAGCCGCCCTGAGGGCAGCGCAGTTCCCAGAGCAGATCGATCTAGGCGACGGATCGAAGATCTATCGTCCCCCTAGCTGGGCCTGACCGTGATTAGTCATGTCGGTTATCCCCCAAGTGTGCATATCCAGGACATGGCTCAACCCCACGGCTGTGTTCATGGACGTGCTCCTCGAGTTCCGCTCCGATTCGTCGAGCGCTCTACAGCCCTACCTGTACTTCATACCACCAGACGAGCTAGCCGCGGCGGTTCTCCCAGCTGGTCGAACTCCGACGGCCTCGAGTCCGGTGAAGTGTCGTCCCGTGCCGCTGGGCCGTGGTTTGGTGGCACAGCACGATGCTCACGAGCACGAGCTCGCGCCAGTCACGGCGATGCAACTCTTGAACCGCGGCGCGACTCCAGCGCCGGTGGCAAGGTAATGCCGCCTCTGGAAGTCGAGTGTCGGCTAACTCGATTGGGCGCGGAATGGGATACTTCCGTCGCCAGCACGGAAGGCGGTTGATCGCGGTTCGCAACTGACAAGCTGATCTCCCAGCAGGATCCGCTCGACCGGCTTCCGCCGGAGCGGAGCGGCGCTCATATGGCTATGGTCGCAGCGACGTGCTGACCGCGAACGGGACCAAGATTTCGTCGGCTCCGAACGGTGATGCCGATGTTCGTGCAATGGTAGCGAGCGATTGAGGCCGGTCCGCCCCGCGCAACCTCGCCCGATGCGTTTCCTAGACAGACAGGTAACTGCGCAACCGCTCCGCATCGAGATCGGAGGGCGGGCCATCGAGGACGATCTGGCCGCCGCCCATGACGTAGCAGTGGTCGGCGTTCGCCATCGCGAAGTCCACGAACTGCTCCACCAGGAGGATGGTCATCCTGCCGCGCAGCGAGGCGATCACCTGCTGGATGTGTTCCACGATCGAGGGCTGAATGCCCTCGGTCGGCTCGTCGAGCAGGAGCAGCCGAGGGCGCCCCATGAGCGCCCGCCCGATCGCGAGTTGTTGCTGCTGGCCTCCGCTCAATAGCCCAGCGGCGCGGCGGCTCATCTCCGCAAGCACCGGAAAGTGCTCGTACACCTCGTCCAGATCTGCGGGCTCCCGGTCGACCGCCGATGCCGTCCCGACCAGCAGGTTCTCGAGCACAGTGAGATGGGGAAAGATGCGCCGCCCCTGCGGGACATACCCGATCCCGGCCCGGGCACGTCCGTATGAGGGCTGGCGGCTCATATCGACACGGTCGATAGCAATCGTGCCCTCACGGCTCGTCAGCGTCCCCATGAGGCCTCCAAGAAGCGTGGTCTTTCCCGCGCCGTTGCGGCCCATCACACAGATCACTTCGCCCGGGCCCGCGTGCAGGCTCACGTCGCGTACGGCAACGCTGCTGCCATACCCGAGTGCCAGGCCGTGCACCTCGAGGTGTGCCCCGCGTGGATCCCGTTCGTCGAAGGTCCTCGTGCGCCCCCTACGCGTCCACCGTGCCGCCACCATCCGAACCTCCCTACGCCGCCCTCGCACGGCCGAGATAGACTTCGATCACTGCGGGATTCGACTGCACTTCATCAACCGAGTCCTCGGCCAGCACGCGCCCCTGGTGGAGCACCGTGACCGTGCGCGAGAACTGCCGCACGAACTCCATGTCGTGTTCGGTCACGATGATCGAGTGCGTGCCCTCGAGAGCGTGCAGCAGCGCCCCGGTGCGCTCGCGCTCCTGGCGGGTCATGCCCGCGACCGGTTCGTCGAGCAGGAGCACAGTCGGGTTCTGCACCAGCAGCAGCGCGATCTCCAACCACTGCTGCTCGCCGTGTGAGAGCGCCCCGGCGACGACGGCGGCGCGGTCCGCGAGCCCCACTCGGTCCAGCGCCGAGTGGATGCGGTCGCGTTCGACGGACGATGCGCGGCGAAGGAGTCGCGGCAGGGCGGTCCGAAATCCGAGCGCCACTTCGATGTTCTCGTAGCAGGTCAGGCTGCGATATACGGATGGCGTCTGAAACTTGCGCCCAATGCCGAGGCGGACCAGTTCGTGCTTCTTGTACCGGTTGATGTCCACGGCGCGCGCCGCGGGCTCACCGGGGTGCGTCAGGAAGCGAGCCCGCCCGGAGTCGAGCCGCACCTTCCCGCTCAGGAGATCCATCAGCGTCGTCTTCCCGGCCCCGTTCGGTCCGATGAGAAAGCGCAACTCCCCCTGCCGCAGGGAGAAGTCCAGATGGTCGAGGACGACGAACCCGTCGAACGAGACCACGGCTTGCTCCACCTGAATGACGTCGTCGGTCACGGGACACCTCCTGGCGCCGCCTCGGACGCGGTCGAGACCGCCTCACTCGTCCCGCCCCCGCGCGTCGGGACGCCGCGGCGCCCCTCCCAGAACGCCCGCAGCTGACCAAACAGGCGGACGACTCCACCGGGGAACAGGACGACTGACCCGATGAATAGCCCTCCGAACAGGTACAGCCAGGTCTCGGGGTACGTCTCGCTGAAGTAGCTGCGCGCCCACCCGATCAGCACCGCACCCGCCGCCGCTCCGTAGAGCGTGCCCCGTCCGCCGATCGCCACCCACAGCACCATTTCGATGGAGGGCACCACGCCGAGGTTCGCGGGGGAAATGATCCCGACCTGCGGCACGAACAGGGCGCCGGCCACGCCGGCCATCGCGGCGGCAACCGCGAAGACCACCGCCTTGATGAGCGCGACGTTGTACCCCGAGAAGCGGACGCGCTCTTCGTCGTCGCGCACTGCGACCATCAGCCGGCCAAAGCGGGAGGCGGTGACCAGCCGCGCGAGCAGATACGTGGCGGCCAGCGCCGCGACCGACGCGAAGTACAGCGCGCGCTGCATGCTCGGGCTGCTGAGGCTCGAGCCAAACAGCGTGAAGTAGTTCGTCAGTCCGTTGGTGCCGCCGGTGTACGCCTGCTGGCCGACAAAGAACGTGCTGAGGATCAGCGCCAGCGCCTGCGTCACGATCGAGAAATAGACGCCCGTGACCTGGCTGCGGAACAGCACGTACCCGAACCCGAACGCGAGCAGGCCGGGGAGGATGACGGCCGCCGGCAATGCGAACCATGCGTGGCGAAACGGCTCCCAGAACCAGGGCAGCGCATCGAGGCCACTCCAGCTCATGAAGTCGGGCAGCTCGTCGCCCGACGCCTCGAGCTTCAGGTACATCGCCATCGCGTAGCCGCCGAGGCCGAAGAAGACCCCCTGCCCCAGACTCAACATGCCGGTGTAGCCCCACAGCAGATCGATCCCGATCGCCACAACGGCGAAGGTGAGGAACTTCCCCAGCTGGTTGAGCCTGAACTCCGAGAGGAACGATGGCGCCACGAGCAGCAACACCGCCACCACCCCGATCACGAAGAGCTCACGCGCCAGATGGTCGCGACCCGGGCTCCGCCAGACGAATGAGAAGCCGCGGGCCATCACCGACCTCGCCTTGCGATGAGCCCCGATGGCCGCCACTGGAGGAACGCGATCACGAGCAAGAACACGATGACTTTGCCGAGCGAAGCCGTCGTCTGATACTCGACGGTCGCCGTCGTGATCCCGATGCCAACTGCCGCCGCGATCGTCCCGATGAGCTGGCCCACGCCGCCCAGGACGACCACGAGAAACGCATCCACGATATAGAACGTCCCCAGCGACGGCCCGATCGGACCGAGCAACGACAGCGCGCAACCGGCGACACCGGCGAGTCCGGACGCGAGTGCGAACGTGGTGCTGTCGATGGCTCGAGTCGATACGCCGAGCGCCCCCGCCATTTCGCGGTCCTGCATCACCGCGCGGATGGTGCGTCCTCGGCCCGTCCGAAACAGGTACAGGTACACGCCCGCGAGACACGCCACGGCGAGGCCGATGATGAAGAGCCGGGCGTACGGAAGGATGAGGTCATCCGTCACCTCGAGTCCGCCGCTCAGCCACGGCGGACTCACGACCTGTACATTCGGCGCCCCGAATATCGAGCGCGCCGCCTGTTGAAGCACCAGGCTGACGCCCCACGTCGCCAGCAACGTATCGAGCGGCCTCCCGTAGAGCCGGCGGATGAGCAGGCGCTCGAGCGCGACCCCGAGGATGGCCGAGGCCCCGAACGCCAGCAGGAGCGCTATCGGGAAATAGACGTGGAGGCCCGCGTCGCCCATCACGTCGGCAAGCCGGCTCTGGAGGACGTACGCCACGTACGCGCCAACCATGATCAGCTCGCCGTGCGCCATGTTGATGACGTTCATCAGACCGAACGAGAAGGCAAGTCCCAGCGCGACAAGCAGCAGGATCGACCCCACGCTCAGTCCGTTGAACGCCTGTAACAGCAGGATTCCCATATAGCGCCCCTCTGGCGTTGTCGTCGTCCGCGTCCTATTGCTTCCGCCAGAACTCCTTCGCCCAGGAATAGGTTTCGAGGTAGGGGTCGGGTTCGACCGGACCCGGAGTCGCCGAGATCGTGTCGATGAGCCCGTCAGCCCGGATCTTGCCGATACGCACCGTCTTCGAGATGTGGTGGTTGTCCCCGTTGACGGTGACCGTGCCCTCGGGGGCCTTGAACGTCATCCCGGCAAGCGCCGCCTTTACCGCCTCGACCTCAGTCGTGCCCGCCTTGTTCGCGCCTGCTGCCCAGAGGTGCACACCGATGTAGGCTGCCTCGTGCGGGTCCGCGGTCACGCGGTTGCTCCCGAACTTCTCTTTGTACGCGGCGACGAACTTGGTGTTCTCCGGCGTATCCACCGTCTGGTAGTAGTTCCACGCCACCAGGTGTCCAATCATGAACTCGGCGCCGATGCCGCGTACTTCTTCTTCGGCGACCGACACCGAGAGCGTCGTGAGCGAGTCCGACGTGAATCCGGCAGCCTTCAGTTGCTTGAAGAAGGCAACATTGCTGTCCCCGTTGAGCGTGTTGTACACGATGTCCGGACGCGCACTTCGGATCTTGCTGATGACCGTCGAGTAGTCTGTGTGTCCGAGCGGCGTGTACTCCTCGGCCAGCGTCTCACCGCCCGACGCCGCGAGCTGAGCCTTGATGATCTTGTTCGCGGTCCTCGGGAATACGTAGTCGGATCCGAGGAGAAAGAACTTCTTCTTGTTCTCCTTCAGGAGGTATTCCACGCTCGGGACGATTTGCTGGTTGGTCGTAGCGCCCATGTAATAGATGTACGGAGACGCCTCGAGGCCCTCGTACTGGACCGGGTAGAAGAGGAGCGCCTTGTTGCTCTCGAACACCGGCAGCACGGCCTTCCGGCTGGCGGACGTCCAGCACCCGAAGGTTGCCGCCACCTCGTCGCTCTGAATCAGCTTCTTCGCCTTCTCAGCGAACGTCGGCCAGTCCGAGGCACCATCCTCGATGACCGGTGAGAGCTGCTTCCCAAGGACTCCGCCGGCGGCGTTCACTTCCTCGATGGCCATGATCTCGGCGTCCTTCACGGACACCTCACTGACGGCCATCGTCCCGCTCAGCGAGTGCAGCACGCCGACCTTGATGTCGCCGGAAGTCGCGCCCGACCCTCCCGAAGCCGCAGCCGTGGCGTCGTCATCCTCTTCATCGCCACACGCGGTGAACAGCGCGCTCACGCCTCCGAGGGCTGGCAGCCCGCCGAGGATCAGTCCGGTGCGCAGGACGCGGCGCCTCGACCATCGCGTGGACGCGATTCGGAGCGGGTCGTTGGGATCGTGGGTCAAAGCTATTCCTCCTTCAGGCCGGGTTGATTTGGCGAGCCTAAGCACGCGCTGTTACCGAGAGCTTGCAGGTCAATGAACACTGGGTTTCGTCCGTGCTTCACGACGCGAGGTCCCGCAGGCTCGGTCCGACCCGACGCTCGAGGGCGCTACGAACGCGCCGAAACCGAACGTTCATCCGAGCGCAACCCGGGCGTAACCCTCGCTGCCTAGGCTCACGGGCACGCCAAGCACACACGAAAGGCAGGACGATGCGGTTGACACCGCGTGAGCAGGAGGCGCTGCAGATCTTCGTGGCAGCCGATGTCGCCCGCCGTCGTCGCGCGCGCGGCTTGCGGCTCAACTACCCCGAATCCGTAGCTCTGATCAGCGAGGCCATGATCGAGGCGGCTCGCGACGGGCGCACCGTGGGGGAGGCCGCCGAGATCGGCGGCCAGGTGCTCGCGCTCAATGATGTCCTCGACGGCATTGCCGAACTGGTGTCGGTCGTGCAGGTTGAGGCGACATTCCCGGACGGCACGAAGCTCGTATCCTGCCACAATCCCATCCGGTAGACGACGATGGACAGCTCCAGGTACCTGGTCGAAGACGGCGAAATCCAACTGAACGCGGGGCGTCCCACCCTGCAATTACTGGTGGCGAACACGGGCGACCGGCCCGTGCAGGTCGGCTCCCACGCGCACTTCTTCGAGGTCAACCGGGCGCTCAGCTTCGAGCGTGACACGGCATTCGGCATGCGCCTCGATATCCCGGCCGGGACGGCGGTGCGGTTCGAGCCGGGCCAGCAGCAGACAGTGTCGCTCGTGGCACTCGGTGGCGACGGCGTCGCGCGTGGACTGAACGCGCTGACCGAGGGCGACACCCGCAACGCCGATGTCCGTGCCGCCGCGCTCGCCCGAGCGGCTGCCGAGGGATTCACCAGATCACCGGAGGAGGCCTCATGAGCAGCATCTCCAGACGGCGTTATGCGGCGCTCTACGGTCCCACGACTGGCGACCGCGTCCGTCTCGCCGACACCGGCCTCGTGGTCCGCATCGAGCGCGACTTCGCAACGTACGGCGAGGAGGCCGTCTTCGGCGGCGGGAAGTCGATCCGCGACGGTATGGCGCAGTCGCCACGCGCAACTTCAGCCGGCGGTACGCCGGACACGGTGATCACGAGCGCGATCATCCTCGACCCGGTTCTTGGCGTCCTCAAAGGCGACATCGGGATCAAGGACGGCCGCATCGTGGCAATCGGGAAGGCGGGCAACCCCGACATCATGGACGGCGTCGACCCGCGGCTCGTGCTCGGGCCCGGGACCGAGGTGATCGCCGGGGAGCACATGATCGCCACGGCGGGCGGCGTCGACACGCACATCCACATGATCGCGCCTCAGCAGGCCTGGGCGGCGCTCTCGAACGGGATCACGACGCTCCTCGGCGGCGGCACCGGACCGGCCGACGGCACCCGTGCCACCACCTGCACACCCGGGCCATGGCACATCGGCCGTATGCTGCAGGCTGCGCGGGAGTTGCCGGTGAACTGGGGCGTGCTCGCCAAGGGCAACGCCTCCGACGAAGCGCCGCTCCGCGAGCAGCTCGAGGCGGGGGCCTGCGGCCTCAAGGCGCACGAGGACTGGGGCACCACGCCCGCCGTCATCGACGCCGCGCTCCGCATGGCCGACGAGTACGATGTTCAGCTCGCGATCCACACTGACACGCTGAACGAGTCCGGCTTCGTCGATGACACCATCGCAGCGATCGCTGGGCGGACGATCCACACGTATCACACCGAGGGCGCCGGCGGCGGCCACGCGCCCGACATCATCCGCATCGCCGGCGAGCCGAACGTCCTGCCCTCGTCCACGAACCCGACGCGGCCCTACACCGTGAACACGCTCGCCGAGCACATGGATATGTTGATGGTCTGCCATCACCTGAACCCGCAGGTCCCGGAGGACGTCGCCTTCGCCGACAGCCGCATCCGGCCGGAGACCATGGCCGCCGAGGACGTCCTGCACGACCTCGGCGTGCTCAGCATGTACTCCTCCGACTCGCAGGCGATGGGGCGCGTGGGCGAGAGCTTCACGAGGCTCATGCAGACCGCGTCGAAGATGCGAGAGGTGCGAGGCCCGCTCCCCGAGGACCGCCCCGGGGACGACAACGCACGTGTGCTGAGGTACCTCGCGAAGCTCACCACGAACCCCGCGCGGACCCACGGCATCGGGCATCTGGTGGGGAGCCTCGAGGTGGGCAAGCTGGCGGACATCGTCCTCTGGCCCGCGGAGTTCTTCGGCGTCAAGCCGGCGCTGGTGATCAAAGGCGGCGCGATCGCGTGGGCCCTCATGGGCGACGCGAACGCCTCCATCCCCACCGTCGAGCCCATCCTCTACCGGCCGATGTTCGGCGCGCATCCTTCCGTGATCGCGGAGACCTGCATGACGTTCGTGAGCGGGGCGGCCTACGAACGAGGCGTCCCCTCCCATCTCGGACTCGAACGGCTCGTGGAGCCCGTCGGCGGTTGTCGCACCGTCTCCAAACGCGACATGCTCCGGAACGACGCGCTGCCGCACATCGACGTCAATCCGGAGACGTACGAGGTCCGTGTGGACGGTGAGCTCGCAACCGCCCCCGCCGCCAAGCGGCTACCGCTCGCTCAGAAGTACTTCCTCGTATGACCCGGTCCTCGGCTGGCGCCACGCTGGCCCTGCTCCAGCTCGCGGACTCGCAGTTCCCGGCGGGGACGTTCGCCCACTCCTACGGGCTCGAACAGCTCGTACGGGACGGCCGCGTGACCGACGCCCCGTCGCTTCGCTCGGCGGTGTGTTCCGTGCTGGTGCTGCAGGTCGCGGAGTCCGAGGCACGCGCGGCCGCGCGCGCCGTCGCCGCGTACACCGGTGGCGACGGCGACCGCCTCCGCGCCGTCGACGCCGCGCTCGTTCGCACAAAGGCGGCCGAGGAGTTGCGTGCAGCCTCTACGGCGACGGGCTCACGGCTGCTCCAGGAGGTCGTGGCCCACGAGCGCGACCCGTTGCTGCTCGAGTACGCGGCGCACGTGCAGGCAGGCCGCGCGCCCGGCACGCATGCCGTCGCCTTCGGGGCCGTCGGGGCCGCGTTTGGCGTCGAAGCCGACGACGTCGCGGCTGCGCTCCTGCTCGGCACGGCAACGGTGCTGCTGTCAGCGGGGATGCGTCTGCTCCCCGTGTCACATCGAGACGTGCAGGGCGCGCTGCACTGGCTGCGTCCGCGCACCGCCGAACTCGCGGCGGCAGCCGTCCGTGATTGCGATCGGCCCTTCGCATCCTGTCATCCGCTGCAGGAGATCGCCTCCATGCGCCATCGAGATGCCAGGGTGCGGTTCTTCACGTCATAGGAGGTACTGCATGAGCGAGGTCATTCGCATCGGTGTGGGTGGGCCGGTAGGCTCCGGCAAAACGGCGCTGGTCGAGCGCCTCGTGCCGCCCCTCATCGCCCGTGGCTACCGTCCGGCGATCGTCGCCAACGATGTCTTCACGCAGGAAGATGCGTCGATCCTGAGGCGCGGCCTCCGCGGCATCCTCGACGAAGACCTGATCGTCGGCGTGGAGACCGGGACGTGCCCGCACACGGCGGTGCGCGAGGATCCGACGGCCAACCTGGCCGCCATCGATGCACTGATCCGCGAGCATCCAGAGATCGAAATCGTCTTCATCGAGAGTGGTGGAGACAATCTCACCCTCACGTTCAGTCCGTTGCTCGCCGACCGCAGCATCTACGTCATGGACGTCGCCGGCGGCGACAAGACGCCCCGCAAGCAGGGCCCGGGGATGATGCAGGCGGACCTCCTCGTCATCAACAAGGCCGACCTCGCGCCGTACGTCGGCGCCGACCTCGATGTGATGCTCCGCGATGCGACCGCGCTCCGCAGCGGGCCCATCATGCTCACCGACTGCCGCGGAGGGACGGGCCTCGGCGACGTCGTCGACTGGGTCGCGCGGCAGATCGAGGCGGTCCGACGGCACGCCCTCAGCCGGTGAAGATGCAGGTCGGCACGGGTCTCGCCGGAGCGCTCGCCGCCGTCTTCTCGCCCTCGAGGCGAGCGACGGTCGCCTCTGTGCGCGCGACGCCGCCGCTGGAGTTGCGGGGCGGCTTCCCCGGCGACAACGGCCTCACCACCTTCTTTCTCAGGAACGTGACAGCGGGGATCCTGGACGGAGACACCAACGAGGTCACACTGCGCGTCGAGCCGGAAGCACAGGTGCGAGTCGAGCCGAGTTCTGCGACGCGGGTCTTCCCCGCGAAGTGCCAGGGGGGCGCCACGCGCCTCCGCGTCGAGGCACGCCGCGGGTCGGCGTCGGTCGTCTCTGGAGGACTGACGATCCTCCAAGTGGGCTCAGTCTACCGCCAGACCGTTGAGCTCATCGTCGAGCCCGGCGCTCGGCTCGCGTACCTCGACCTGCTGTCGCTTGGCCGTACGGCGTCCGGCGAACGGCTGTCGTTCCGTTCGTTCCACAGCGAACTGTTGGTCCGTGAGCGCGATGCGGTCGAGCCTGTGTACGAAGAGCGCTACGACCTGCGCCTCGACTCACACGCCGCCGAGGTGCGTGACGCGTTCGGCGGCTTCTCGGTCGCTGGGACGGCGGTGTTGCTGGGAACGGGCGCCGCCCTCTGCCTGCCTACGGAGGATGCAGCGGACGATCTCTATGTCGGGAGCACGGCTCTCCCGAACAGCGCCGGCACACTGGTCCGGGCTCTGGGAGGCCGCGCCGAACTCGTGGCCGCGGTGCTCGAACAGGCGGTGTCGACGCACATGCGGCGACGGTAGCTGACCGCGCGCTGGTCCGCACGCCGGTATCCCCGCTCCCGGGGAACACTCATCGGGCAGTGGCGCTGTCGGCTCGGACGCGACGCATCACCTCGACCACCTCGACCACCTCGACCACCTCGACCACCTCGACCACCTCGACCACCTCGACCACCTCGACCACCTCGACCACCTCGACCACTGGCGGTACGTTACGGGCCGCTTGAGGATTCGGCACGACGTGGTCGAGCATCAGCAGTTCTGGCAGGCGAGCACGGCCCGCATCGGAGATCGGCCCGCTACGATGCTGTGGGGCAACGGACGGGCGAAGCGGACGCACTGGCTGCCCGGCTGAACGACGTGCGCACGCGGAGCTGTAGGTCGGCGCGAGTCCCACGGTCACACCCCCCCCCCCCGCAGCCCCCGCAGCCGAACGGAGTGACCGATGCCCCGCCCACGCACCCGGGATGACCTCATGGCGGCGATCGAGCTGAGCATCACCGCGCTCGACGAGACCCTCGACGGGTTGACGCCGGAGCAGGCGGCGGCGGCGGGCACGCCGGATGACTGGTCACCGAAGGACATCGTGGCGCATGTGGATGCGTGGGCGGCGATGTTCCTCGGCTGGTGGGAGGCCGGCGAGCGCGGCGACCGACCCGCCGTCCCCGCGCCCGGGTTCAAGTGGTCGGAGACGCCCGCGCTCAACGCACAGATCTTCGAGGCGAACCGCACGCAACCACTGGCGGGAGCGAGGCGCGGTCTGGAGACCCGACTCGCCCGTATCCGAGAGGTCATCGACGCTACGCCTCCCGACGTGCTGTTCGTGCGCGGCCACGTGGGTTGGACCGGGACATCCTCGCTCGGGTCATACCTCGTCTCCGCGACCAGCAGCCACCTGGAGTGGGCGCGCAGAGAGATCCGCGCCTGGCTGAAGGCTCATCCCTGAGCCGAAGGCGACACCGGACACGCACCCGCCATCGACAAGCCCGTGCCAATGGCCTGCCGCTAATCCATCCTGATGCACCGACTCGGGCCGCCCCAGTGTCAGGCGCGCTCAAGAGCCGCCTCGACGCGACAGACTCGCGATCGGCACTCACCCACTCGCTCGTTCCACGCGCCAGCGCCCTCAGGGCTAGTGCTGCACGTCGATCACGAGGCGGGTCGGACCGCTGAGCTCGAACACGCGGAACGGCTCCTGACTCGCCATGCCCGCTGCCCACTGGACCACCCCTTCGAAGTCGCACGTCTGACGAAGTTCGAGCAACTTCGGGAACCCCGGAGTGGGATTGGTGTTCGTCACGGTCGGTGTCCCGCCGTCGTCATGGGCCGTGGTGTTCCGCAATGTGACGTTGAGGACGGCAGCACCCTCCAGGTTCACCGGAAGCCCCGAGCCACACTGCATCGCCTGTCCACCGAGGTACTCGATCCGGTATCCAGGGAGCTCAGACCCCGAGAACTCCAACACGAGGCGGTCGAACCCCTCGTGCCGGCCGACGCGCATGGCCGTCTGCGTCACCTGGAGCGCCGAGCCGGGTTCGTCGACGAAGAAGTTCGTAAATGCACCACCGGAGGTCGGAGCCTCGACACACCGCCCGATGATGCCGGTCGTCGCGGGAATCCCCCCGCTGAACAGCGCGTTCCAGGCCGCGTTCACTGCCGACACGCTCGAACCCGGCACGTACGGGACGAAGTGACCGTTCGAGGTCGCCCAGAACGCCGCCGTGGCGGGCGGGCACCCGCTGGCGGCGACGAGCTCCTCGTCGCTGCCACCGCCAAACACGATGATGCCGAATCCGCCCGTTGGCGGGATGCTGCCGCTGATGATCGTCCCCGTCTGGGCGGAGGCGCCGCCCGGCAGCAGCAATGTCAGGCTGACTAGGGCCACTGCGAAAGCAGCAAGCACCCGTCGGCTCGGGGCTCGACTTCCATGCATCATCGTTCGCTCCTCTCGGACGGCCGTCCCCAGCAGGCTACCCCGCCGATCAAGCCCGTCGGTGCAGCCGTTCCGTCCGGACGCTGAGAGGCCCGGCCGCCTATTGGCCGGTCGGGTACTGTGCCTCGTCGTCCCGGATCTGAGTCAGGATGCGGCCGAGGTAAGCGAGCTGCGCGAGCTCGCCGCCGAGGCCGCTGGCTCGCGCCGCCCGCTCATTGTTCACCTGCACATTGACCGCCAACCCATCGTTCCCGAGCACGGTCAACGTATGCACGTCGTCGCACACCTGGTCGAACGTCGGGAGCCAGCACCAGACCGACTCCACGTTGCGTGCACGGACCCACCACTGAGCTTCCACCGCTAGCTGCGCGCCATCCGCTCGATGCCCAACATCCATCGCGATTCCTCCGTCGACTCTGCTCGTCCAGCGTCGGACGCCCGGCGCTTCGGCCGTGAAACGCCGTACCGCCTTCGGCTACCGGCGCGCTTGCAGGACAGAGAACCATTGGCGTTGATCGGCAGTGCGTTCGCCGGTAGAGGGCGCGTTCGTAGTTCGCGCCGGAATCGTTGCGATTCTGCGAGGCGACACCCACAACTCGTCACGGGTTGCGAGCGGCCCGCCGCTAACCTCGCCATCACCCGTCACTCGGCAACAACGTTGCGCTTGTGCTGCCGCGAGGCTGCGCGGCCGTGAAAGGAACCACCGTGCGATTCACCCTCCCACGCGTCCAGGGCGCCCTGGCTGCGCTGGCCGTAACAACCGTGCTCTTCGCCGCCTGCGGCGATGACGACGACCCGGTCGACGACGCGCTGGACGAAGCTCAGGACGCGATACCGACGATCTCCGTGACGCCGCCGCGGACGGCGACCAGCACGGCAACCACCGCCGGCGGTGACGGCAACACGGTCGAGGTCACGGGGGTCGACTACGAGTTCGAGGGACTCCCCGACACCATCGACGCGGGCACCAGGCTGACGTTTACCAACGACTCCGATGAAGAGGCGCACGAACTGGTCGCGATCCGTCTGCCCGACGGCGAGACGAGACCCGTGAGCGAACTCATCACCCTGCCCGACGAGGAGCTCGGCGAGATCGTCAGCACCGAGCCGGCAACCGTGCTCATCGCGCCACCCGGCGAAGACGGCATCGCGGTCGTTGGGGACGGCACGATCGATGAACCTGGACGCTACGCCGTCGTCTGCTTCATCCCCGTCGGTGCGGATCCCGCGGACGTTCTGGCGGAGCCGGGCCCGGATGACGAGGGCACCCCAGCGGCGGACGAGGAGCCCTCGGGTCCGCCTCACGCGGCGCGCGGGATGTTCGCGGAGCTGACGGTAGAGTAGCTCGGAATCGAGCCAGACCGAGGAGGGAGCCCTGGCCAGCTCCCTCCTCGTCGTATGTCGAACACCGAACGGCCAGAACCTCTTACCCGCCCCGCACACGACGGGCAAGAACCAACTCGCCGGCCACGCACAGCACACCCATGCCGAGGAGCACAAGGTCCGTGCCAATCCGGTCCACCAGTACACCGGCCAGGAGTAGCGGAGGCAGCGAGACGACATCCGCGATCGTCTGGTAGGTGGCGAAGACTCGGCCCTGGAACCCTCGAGGCGAGCGGCCGTTGACCACGGTCCGCGTCGCCACACCCGCCATCGCGTACATCGCGCCCAGGTAGGCAGCGATGAGCATGACCACCGTAACCAGCGTGGGCACTCGGCTGATCTCGGCGATGCGCTCCAGCCGCATGGTCGACCATCCTTCCACCCACACGGACAGGGGCTCGGCCGTGGCAAGCGCGATCACTCCGGCCGCGAACAAGAGAAACGCGGCCCGCCCGAGCGTGCTCGGTCCCGCGATCCGTGCGAGCGGAGTGACAACCAGCAGGCCGAACGCGCTTCCCACCGCTGCGGGCGCCATGATGAACACCGTGTTCGCGACTGCGATCCCCAGCACGTCTCGCGTCAGGATCGGCGCAATCGCGACGAGCACCTTCAGCACGGTGCCGAGGAGCGTCAGTCGCACGAGGGCTTCAAACACCAGCCCGTCGTTGCGCAGGACTCGCCATCCGACCATTAGCGGCGAGTGCGTGCCCGATGCGGTGGCGCCTCGCTCGCCCTCCTCACTCGCCGTCCGGTGAGCGGGCACGCGCGCCATCTGCAGGGCGGCGACGAGAAACAGCGCGGCCGCGAACGCGAACACCGCACGGGCATCGAGCACCTTCAGCAGGACCGGCGCGATGGCCACGCCGCCGAGGACCTGCGCGCCGACAAGGACGAAGTTCGACCACGCATTCGCTCGCGCCAGCGACTCCGGAGGGGCCACCTCGGGGATCGTGGCCGACTCCGCCGGTGCGTACGCCTGCCCGATCGTCGCGAGGATCGCCACCAGCAGAAGCAGCGACGTCAGGTCGTCGCTCCAGACGAGGAACGCAGCCGACAGGGCCGCGCGCAGCACGAGCGAGGCGGTCAGGACGAACCGCAGCGGCAGCGCGTCCGCGACGATCCCGCCGGGGACGCCAAGGAGGATGGAGGGCGCCACGAACGCCGCGACGAACAACGTGCTCGCGAAACTCGAGGACGATTCTTCGACGACACTGATCAGGAGCGCATAGAGCGTCGCGTTGAGGGCAACCTGCCCGATGAACCGCGCCCACAGGAACCGGCCCAGTGGAGAGCGCGGTCCGTCCATGACGCGTCTCACGGTCACTCGGTGCATTCGTCGTCGGTCACTGGGCACGCGAGGCACATGGCCCGCACGTTACTCGCGTGCCGTACCCCGGTCACGGCACGGCGCTGTACGCCCTGGTCCCGCTCCGAAACATCCGAGGAGTCACGATGAGCGAGGAGGAGCGTTGAACCCCTCAGACTGAAACCGATCATGAAGCCGTCGGAGGAGTTCGTGCCGGATCTGGGGGACGTCTGAACGCGACGACGCGCGCACTTCGACGGTGCACTCGAGGCGCGAGTCAGTGACTCCCCGAAAGCGCACGACCGGTTCGGCGTCCCGCGCGGCACCCTCGTGCCCTGCGACGAGCGCGCGCGCCTCCTCTTCCGCTGCTTGCTGCACCCGCTCGAGAGCGTGTCCATACGGGACCGGGTAGCTCAGCGACACGACGGCGGAACGGCCGGGACCGTGATTCGTGACGACCGACGCGGCCAGTGTTGCGTTAGGCACGATCACGAGTTCGTCCCCCGGACCTCGCAACCTCGTGGCCCGCCAGCCGATGTCGGTCACATAACCACTCGGCCCGTTCAGCATCTCGATGTAGTCGCGCTCCCGGATGGACGAGTCCGACAGGACGTACGAGCCGGCGAACAGGTTCGTGAGCAGCGGCTGCAGGGCAAGCGCTACCGCAAGGCCGGTGATCCCGAGGCCGGCAAGCAGCGGACTGATCGACAGACCCAGCTGGTCGAGCACCAGCAGAGCGCCCACGAGCAGGATCGCTACATTCAGGGTGCGGCGGGCGAGAGGCGTGACATGACCCAGTGGTGCCGCGGCAACACGCGAACCGTCCGCTGGACGGAAGAGCTGTGCGGAAATCAGGCGCTGGGCGCCGAGTACGAGCAACGCGAGGGTCGCCGCCGCCCACACACGCTCTACCGCCTCATCGTAGCGGTTCGCGTAGGGGAGCAGCCGGACTGCGAGGACGACGCTGCTCGTCACGGCGAACAGGCCGAGGGGAAAGCCCAGCGCATCCGCCAGCCGGCGCTCGCGCTCCGGCCTGGTGGAGCGCGAGCCGAGGTGGACCGCGCGCCGCAGCACCGCCGGAAGCACGCGCCAGAGGATCAGCGCGCCCGCGATGATCCCGAACGCGGATACCGTCTCGAGCGAGTGCTCTCGAATCGCCTCCGGCATCGTCTCGACCTCCCTCGTGATCGTAGGCGACAGCGCCCGGCGGCTCTACGGAGGCGACCGCCTCCGGATCGGAGGATGGTCGTGGGCAGCATCGTCCGGGATCCTGGTACGCAACGGCGAGGGGAGCGACGTTGACAGCCTGTTACGTGGTCGATACCCTCGCCGCGCGTGTAAGACCCTGAGGACACTCCCGCGACCGTTGGGCGGAGACGCGGCTCCAACTGTGTGACCAGCGGCAAGCAAGGTTCCGGGCCCGGCGCTACTTGCTGCTCGGTGTCGCCGGGACCGAGGAGGAAGCGCGGGCCCTGGCAGCATCGCTCCCGGCAAGCGCCGGCTCGAAGGTCGTGATTGTCACAAAACGAGCGGTCCTCCGGCGGGTGCCAGCGGTGCGGCTCGAAGATGTGGATGAGGACGTCGCTGAATGACGCCGCCGGTCGGCGGTATGAAGGAGAGGCTGACTGATGTCTCGAGCGGTACAGGAGCTTTCGCAGATCCCCTTCGCCCACCTTATCGGCGCGCCGATGAAGGCGGCCGTCGAGGCGCAGTCGCTCGCGGCACAGAGCACCGTCGAGTTCATCCAGAAGGTCGGCTTCAAACAGCCCGCCGCCGGCGCCGCGGACGCGCTCTTCACGAACCCGGACCAGAACGCTGATGCGGGCGAGATCCGCAACATCACGCTCGAGTACCAGAAGCTGGACGAGAACGGCACGCTCACCAGCTTCTCGCTCGTCGTCCCCCTGCTCTCGATCGTGCCGATCCCGTACCTGCGCGTCGACGAAATGACGATCGACTTCAAGGCCAAGCTCACCGACAGCGTCGTCCGCAATACCAACACGAGCTTCTCCCTCGACACGACCGTCGGCGGTAGCTACAGCGCGTTCTGGTCCCCCGTGAAGCTCGACTTTCGGGTGAACGCGGCGTTCAAGACCTCGACGTCTAGTCAGGCCAGCGCTACCCGGGACTACTCGATGGACATCCACGTCCGCGCGGTCTCGCAGGACATGCCCGGAGGTCTGTCCCGGATCCTCGACATCCTGGAGAGCGCGATCAGCGAGACGAAGGCGTAAGCTCCGCCTTCATGACGAAGCTGAGCACTATCGTGGGCGGTCTCATGCGGGACCTCGCTCAGAGTCACGCCATCTCGGACGCGTACACCCTCGAGGCGTTCGACGCGTACCGCCGAGACGCGATGCTCTCGCATCTCCCGGTCCCGCGGCTGTCGATCCGCGAAGCGCAGATCACCCTGCGCTTCGCGGTTGACGCTGTGCAGGAAGCGAAGGCGGGTCTCGACCCCGACGACCTCCGCTCGCTGTGGCTCGACGCGATGCGAAAGCGGGTGATCCCCCGTGTCCTCACGGGCATCGGCCGCTTCGACAACGAACGAGTGGTCTCGGCCTTCGACCGCCGCCTCGAGGAGGCGGACCCACCGGCCTTCATCGAGCCGGGCGACCTGTTGGCGGAGGGCACGGAAGAGCGGCTGGTGAAGTCAACGCTGACATTCCTTTCCGCGGAGGTCGGGAAGCTGCCGGCGACCGTACGCCGCAGCATCGAGAACACCGCGTTCACACCGACGCTCGAACGGGTCGTGCGCGAGGAGATCCCGGATCTGCGCTCGGCTGCGCGTCGGCTCGAACAGGCTCGGCAGTCCGCCGAGGGTGAACTCGAGGTGTCCATCACGAAAGAGTCGCTGGGAGCGCTTGCCGACCACCAGGTCAGTGAGCTCACGCTCACGCTGACCCTCGAAGACCTGCAGTCGGGACGTCCGCAGAGTCCGGGAGAGTAGGAGCCGGCCATGACCATCGTCATCGACCCGCTCGCATCGCTGACGCTCGGTCAGGCCATCGGCAACATCATCTCCGCGCTGGTCGATGCGCAGGCGCGCGCCGCGCGGACAACCGTCGAGTTCATCGACGAGGTCGGGTTCCTGCCCGCCCGCGCCGGCGCCTCCCCTGCCCTCAGGACCGTCGAGTTCACGTACCGCAAGCGCGACGAAAACAACCAGGAGGCCGAGTTCCAGGTCAGCCTCCCCCTGCTGGGAATGGTGGATATTCCGCTCATCGCCATCCGCCGCGCCACCATCGACCTGGAATTCGAGGTGAACAGCGTACAGGAGCCACCGGACCGGCCCGCTCGCCCGGGCCTGCCGGGCCTCGCGACACCGGTCCTGAAAGGCCAGGTCCTGAGCGGTCGCAGGACCACGGATGAACGGGGCACGATCAAGATCTCCGTCGAAATCGAGAAGGCCGAGCTTCCGCCCGGCCTCGTCCGCTCCCTCGACATCCTCGAACAGGCCGCCAGCGAGCGGCCGGCGACACCCGCCTGATCGAGATGGCCGACGCAGTCGATCAACTGACGGGCAACATCCGGGCGACGGTCGCCACCGCCGAAGCGGTCCTCGCGCACTTCGAGCAGTCGCTCCGCGACGCCGGGTTCGCGGACAACGCGCAGTCCTATACGCAGCTCGCTGAAACGCTGATCGGGCAGCGGCTCTGGGCTGAATCGAGCGGGATCGCCGCGGACGCAAGATTCGAAGCCGTCGCGGTCCACGCCCGGGCCATCCACGCGCTGCTCCTGCCCTACGTGGAGGCCTTCTATCGCATGGCGGCCCTCGGCGCTCCGTCGCTGCTCGAGCAATCCGCCCCCGAAACGGCGAGTGAGCGGGAGGCGAACGCAGCCCCCAGCACCCTCGACGACCCGCTCGCAGCGCGCATCCTCGAGGCGCTCGCGCGGGCGGAGCGTCCGCTGTCCGTGACGGCGCTCCGCGCCGAGCTGCAGGTGCCGAAGTCGGAACTCGTCGGCGGCCTGGACCGGCTGAGCGCGAGCGGCCACATCGAGCGGCGGCGAGTTGCGGGCCGCGAACACGTCACCAGAGCGAGGCAGTCATGACAGACAAGACCGGAATCCTCAGCCTCGGTACGCGCCCGGACTCCACCACCTGGGAAAAGGGATGCAAAGGCCTCGGATTCGATGCACCCCTGCCGATCAAGAAGCCGTCGCCCACGATGGACGAGCTGAAGCAGTTCTTCGCAAGCTCGTTCGACTGGGTGTTCTTCGCGGGCCACTTCGCCGGGGACCGGCTCTACAACCAGTCCAAGGACGTGGGGGTGCGGTTCGCCGCCGACTCGGTAACCCTCGAGGTGGGTAGCGATAAAGTCACGGTGAAGCGTGACTCCAGCGAATTCGGCCTCCGCCCCCGCCTCGTCGTGTGGGGCGGCTGCAGCACCCTCGGATTGAACTCCCGCGTGACGTACCTCCACTCCCTGTTCGGCGATCACACGATGCTTGGCTTTCGGGGGCTCACGGGGTATCGCGTCGTCAACGCGATGCTCGGCGCCGAGTTCATGGCCAACCGCCAGCACTTCTTCACCCGCGTCGAAGCCAGTTCGTCTTCGGATGTCCTCACGGACGCCTGGATGCAGACGGCGAAGCTCGGCTACGCGGGAGGCACGCTCGAGAACCGCTTCGCCGCCGTCGACTCGACTGGCCAGCGCTGGATACTCCGCGACAGCCAGGTGGTAAAGGACTCGAAGGTCTTCTAGCCGGACGGACCGATTCCGACGCCCGCAGGGCGACTACGCGACCCGGTCCGCCCGCACGACAAGGCGCTGGTCATATGCCCGTGCCTGCGGATCGAACGTCCCCGCGCAGGTGATGAGCGTCACGACCTCACCAGACGTCGGCCCGAGGATGTCCATCACTGGCGCCGTCGCCTCCTCGTAGGCCACCACCGAGGAGACCCGATACGTGTAGGCGGCGCCATCGCCCGCGGTCACAACCACTTCGTCGCCGTCGTGAAGTTCGCGCAGGCGGTAGAAGACCGCCGCTCCGTAGTTCGCGAAGTCAACGTGCCCCGCGAGCACGACGTTGCCCACCTCACCGGGCTTCGCAGCGAAGGTGTACGAACCCACCTCGAGCGGACTGGCCGGCGCCGGCATCGTGCCGTCGGCGCGCAGCGGAAGCAACACGACCGGGGCCGAAACGCCGATCCGTGGAATCGTGAGCCATCCGGGATCTGACCCGCTCGGCGCCGCCGAGGGAGCCACATCCTCGTCCACCGCCATCGACGGCAGCACCGACACAACAGCGGGAGCAACCTCGGGCGAGGAAGTCGGTGTCCAGTGCGGGTCGGCAGTGGCACGCGGAGTCGCAGTGAACGCTACGGTGGGTGTGGCGGCCGTCGTGGCGGTTGCCGCCAGCACAACGTCCCTCGTGTCCCCCACGACCTCGTTTGCCGCATCAAACGAAGGCAGCGTCGAGACCACCACCACCACGACGGCGGTCACGATGGCAATGCGCAGCGCGTTCACCAGTCTGACCTCCCGCACGCCACCACTCGGCCGCGAGTCACGACGAGTGGCGTCACGAAGGACGAGGCGGGCGCCATGGCCCGCCTCGTCCCTCGCGCTACGACCTCCGGCGCCGCGACCGCGCCCGAACGGCGAGGAGCGCGAACACCAGCAACCCCACCCCCGCGGCAAGCCACGAGACCGGCAGCGTCACGTTCTCGTTGGCACGGCTCTTCAGATCTTGGTACGCGAGCTCACCGGCCCGCTGGATGAAGGCCTTCACACCGTCCGGCGTCAGCTTCCAGCCATCGTCGCCACCGCTCGGGCGCGCGGCGGCCGCGACGACCGCCGTCGGATCAACCGGGCGCACGCCCCCGGTTCCCGTCGCCGGCAGCCGCGGCGGTACGGTGGTCAGCACCGGCGCCGAGGGCGTGGCCACGGGAGGCGGTGACCCCAGCACGGTGGTGATCACGATCGGCTCGTACGTGATCGTGTGGGAGTCGTTCGCCGATGTGGTCTTCCCCGTTGGGTCGCTCACGACCGCGGTGAAGGTATTCACGTGCGTGCTCAGCGGCGTACCCGCCGGCACCGTGAACGTCGCATCGAACTGGCACGAAGCGCCAACGCCGAGCACCGTCCCAACCCTGCAGTCGGCGTCGCCGGCGAGCGTCCCGAACCGGTTGTCGGTCAGGCTTGAGATGGTCACCGACACGGGCCCGGAGTTCGTTACCGTGAACGTGAACGTCGCCTGACCGCCGCCGGCCGGAAGCGTGGTCGTGCTCGAGGTCTTGTCGACACGCACCGAGGGCGTCGGGTCCGCCACGTACGTGATGGTGTGCGAGTCCGAGGCGGTCGCGGTCTTCTGGTTCGGACCCGTCACCACCGCCGTGAACGTGTTCACGTGCGTCCCGAGTGCCGTGCCCGCCGGCACCGCGAACGTCGCGTTGAAGGTGCAGGACGCACCCACGGCGAGCACGATCCCGACCTTGCAGTCCGCATCGCCCGTGAGCGTCCCGAACCTGTTGTCGGTCAACGAGGTGATCGTCGCGGCAACCGGCCCGGTGTTGACCACCGTGAACGTGAACGTCACCGCGCCGCCGCTCGTCGAGAGCGTGGTGGTCGTGGAAGTCTTGTCCACCCGCACCGCCGGAGCGGGATCCGCGACGTACGTGATCGTGTGCGGGTCATCGTCCGTCGCCGTCTTCTGGTTCGGGTCGGTGACCACTGCGGTGAACGTGTTCACGTGCGTCCCGAGTGCCGTGCCCGCCGGCACCGTGAACGTCGCGTCGAACGAGCACGACGACCCGAGGCCGAGGAGCGTGCCCACCCGGCAGTCGGAATCGCCGGCGAGCGAGCCAAACTTGTCGTCGGTCAGAGACGTGATCGTCACGGGCAGCGGTCCGGTGTTTGTCACGGTGAAGGTGAACGTCACCGATCCACCGCCCGTCGGCAGCGTCGTCGTCACCGAGGTCTTGTCGACCAGTACCGCCGGCGCCGGCGTCTCCACGTAGGTGATCGTGTGCGGGTCATCGTCCGTCGCCGTCTGGTCGCTCTCGTCCGTCACGACGGCCGTGAACGTGTTCGTGTGCGTCGCCTGAGCAGCGCCCGCCGGCACGTCGAAGGTCGCGTCGAAGCTGCACGAGGCACCGACGCCGAGCGGCGTGCCCACCTGGCAGTCGGAGTCGCCGGTCAGCGCCCCGAACGTGTCGTCATCCAGGGAGCTGATCGTGACCGCAACGGGCCCCGTGTTCGTCACCGTGAAGGTGAAGGTGACGGGTCCGCCCGCCGTCGCCAGCGTCGTCGTGGAGGCAGTCTTGTCGACCAGTACCGCCGGCAGCGGGTTCGCGATGTACGTGATCGTGTGCGGGTCGTCATCCGTCGCCGTCTGATCGTTGGCGTCGGTCACAACCGCCGTGAAGGTGTTCACGTGGTTGGCCTGTGCGGCGCCCCCCGGAACGTCGAACGTCCCGTCGAAGCTGCACGAGGCGCCAACCGCCAGCGGCGTGCCCAGCTGACAATCCGCATCCCCGGCGAGCGTGCCGAACTTGTCGTCGTTCAGGCTCGTGATCGTGACGGGCACCGGGCCAGTGTTCGTCACCGTGAACGTGAACGTCACCTCCCCGCCGCCCGTCGAAAGCGTCGAGGTCGCGGAGGTCTTGTCAACGAGCACCGCCGGCAGGGGGTCCGCGATATACGTGATCGTGTGGGGATCGTCGTCGGTTGCGGTCTGCTGGTTGGCGTCCGTGACCACCGTCGTGAAGGTGTTTACATGGTTCGTCTGCGCTGCCCCGGCCGGCACGTCGAACGTCTCGTCGAACGAGCATGACTGCCCGACCGCGAGCACCGTCCCGAGCTGACAGTCGGCATCCCCGGCCAGCGAGCCGAACCGGTCATCCTCGAGCGAGGTGATGGTCACGGCCACTGGCCCCGTGTTCGTCACCGTGAAGGTGAAGGTCACCGGCCCGCCGCTCGTCGCCAGCGTCGTCGTGACGGAGGTCTTGTCGACGCGCACCGCCGGCACCGGTTCGGCCAGGTAGGTGATCGTGTGCGGGTCGTCGTCCGTCGCCGTCTGCTCGTTGGCGTCGATCACGACCGCCGTGAAGGTGTTGACGTGGTTCGACTGATCGGCTCCTGCGGGCACCTCGAACGTGGCATCGAACGAGCACGACTGCCCGACGCCGAGCGACGAGCCCACCTGGCAATCGTCGTCCCCGACGAGCGTGCCGAACTGGTCGTCCTCCAGCGAGGTGATCGTCACGGCCACCGGTCCCGTGTTCGTCACCGTGAAGGTAAAGGTCACCGGCCCGCCGGCCGTCGGCAGAGTGTTCGTCACCGATGTCTTGTCCACCACCACGGCCGGCAGCGGGGTCGCAACGTACGTGATCGTGTGCGGGTCATCGTCAGTCGCCGTCTGCTCGTTGGCGTCGGTCACGACGGCCGTGAACGTGTTGACGTGCGTCGCCTGCGCCTGTCCGGCCGGGACGTTGAACGTGGCATCGAAGCTGCACGAACCACCCACGCCGAGCGAGGTGCCGACCTGGCAGTCGGCATCGCCGGCCAGTGCGCCGAACTGGTCGTCGTTCAGACTCGTGATCGTGACGGCCAGCGGCCCCGTGTTCGTCACCGTGAAGGTGAAGGTCACCGGCCCGCCGGCTGTCGGGAGGGTCGTCGTCGCCGATGTCTTGTCGACGAGCACCGCCGGCAGCGGGGTCTCGATGTACGTGATCGTGTGCGGGTCGTCATCGGTCGCCGTCTGCTCGTTGTCGTCCGTCACGACTGCGGTGAACGTGTTCACGTGGTTGGTCTGCGCCGCCCCGGGCGGCACGTCGAAGGTCGCCTCAAAACTGCACGACGCGCCGACGCCAAGCGGTGTCCCCACCTGGCAGTCCGCGTCCCCCGTCAGCGCCCCGAACTGGTCGTCACTGAGCGAGGTGATCGTCACCGCCACCGGACCCGTGTTCGTGACGGTAAAGGTAAACGTCACCGGCCCGCCGGCCGCCGGGATCGTAGAGGTCGCCGAGGTCTTGTCGACGAGCACCGTGGGCTGCGGCGTCGCGATGTACGTGATCGTGTGCGGGTCGTCGTCGGTCGCCGTCTGATCGATGTCGTCCGTCACTACTGCCGTGAACACGTTGGTGTGCGTCGTCTGCGCCGCCCCCGCGGGCACGTTGAACGTCGCATCGAAGCTGCAGGACGCACCGACGCCGAGGGGCGTACCCACCTGGCAGTCCCCATCACCCACGAGCGCCCCGAACTGGTCGTCGTTGAGCGAGGTGATGGTCACACCCACGGGACCCGTGTTCGTCACTGTGAAGGTGAACGTCACCGGTCCGCCCGCCGTCGGGATCGTCGAGGTTGTCGACGTCTTGTCGACAAGCACCGAGGGCTCGGGCGTCGCTACGTACGTGATCGTGTGCGGGTCGTCATCGGTCGCCGTCTGGTCGTGGACGTCGGTGACGACCGCTGTGAACGTGTTCACGTGCGTCGTCTGCGCCACCCCCGCCGGGACATTGAAGGTCGCGTCGAAGCTGCATGACGCGCCCACACCCAGCGGCGTCCCCACCTGGCAGTCGACGTCGCCCGCCAGCGGCCCAAACTGATCGTCGTCAAGGCTCGTGATCGTCACCGCCACCGGGCCGGTGTTCGTCACCGTGAAGGTGAACGTCACCAGCCCGCCGTTCGCCGGGAGCGTGGTCGTCGCCGAGGTCTTATCGACGAGGACCGCGGGCAGCGGGTTCGCCTCGTACGTGATCGTATGCGGGTCGTCGTCGGTCGCCGTCTGCTGGTTGCTGTCGGTGACGACCGCCGTGAACGTGTTCACGTGCGTCGTCTGAGCCGCACCCGCCGGCACGTTGAAGGTCGCGTCGAAGCTGCATGACGCGCCCACACCCAGGGGAGTGCCTACCTGGCAGTCCCCGTCGCCCGCCAGCGGGCCGAACTGGTCGTCACTGAGCGAGGTGATCGTCACCGCCACCGGACCGGTATTGGTCACCGTGAACGTGAAGGTCGCGGGACCGCCGCTCGCGGGGAGCGTCGTGGTCGTCGAGGTCTTGTCGACCGTTACGGCTGGCTTGCTGAGCGTATTGATGTACGTGCACGTGACGATGGACTCGGATTCGACCGTGACATCGATGGTGCCCGCCGCGAGGTTTTCGTTCGCCGGGGGGCTTCCGGCGGGCGACCCGGTGCACGAGATGTCGAGCAGCGACGCCCCGCTCTGTTCCGTCTCGTTGATCGTCACGACAGCGGTGGGACCGCCGAGGATGATCTTGAAGCCCAGCAGGCCCGCCGCGTTCGTGCTGCCGGACGAAGGGTCGATGGTGCCGCCGGAGATCTGCGTCGTGAAGCCCCAGCCGACGCCGTCCGTCCGGTCGTTGGTCGTGGCCAGGCTGCCGTCGGCGTCCATCACCTTGTGAACTGTGATCGACGGGGCGCAGAGGTCGAGGAGGATCTCGGCGAGCGTCTCACCGAGGTCACCGAACCCACCCTCGTAGTAGGCGTCGTTCGGGTTGTTGCTCGAGAGCAACTGCATGTACTCGGGAATCAGGTCGCCGCCAACGCCGAGCGAGATGATCCGCGTCCCCGCGCTCTTGGCCGCGTTCGCTGCCTCGATCGCCGGGGTGAGGTGGACGTTCGGCTGATTCGTGGTCGGAGAGTCCGCGCTGTTGTGACGCGTCGGGTTCCCGTCCGAGCTAAACAGGATCAGGTCGTCACGGCCGTCAGGCCCGCCGAACAGGCTCTGCGCCTTCGTGAGCGCATCCTGCCAGTTCGTCCAGGCAAGGTCGTTCGGTGCGTAAGTCCCGGTGATGACGTCGCCGTCCATGGCGTTGATCGCGGCCTGCGCCTGGCTCAGATCGCTGGTCAGCGTCTGCCGGATCGCCGCGTAGTTGTTGAACTCGATCACCCCGACGCGGGTCGGAGTTCCGGCGAGGGCGGTGAGCAGGCTCGTGTAGGCCGTCTTCTGCTGCTGCAGTTCCGTGTCGTTGATGCTGGCTGATGTGTCGATCACGATGACCAGGTCGAACCCGCAGCTGTTCCCGAGCGTTGGGTTGGCGACGATCTCGGCGTACGTGATCGTGGCGGTGATGGTGCCGATGCGCACGGCGTTGTTGTTAGAGCTGTCCTTCACCACGCCGATCTCGAGGCCGGTGACCGCGGACTTGAGCGTGGGGTCGAGGACGATGTGCTGCGTCTTCGTGTTGCACCCGCCGGAGTTCCCGGTCGCGCTGAGGTCGCTGTTGCCGTCGAAGTCGGCGCCGTTGAGCCGCGCGAACGTCCGGTAGGTGCCGTCGTCATTCGTGTCGCCGCGGTCGCCGACCGTGATCGTCACGCCGGTGATGACCGCGCCAGCAGGCACCGAGGTGATCGGCAGCGTGAACGACTCGCGGTCTCCCGAGTTGCTCTCGCTGATGTAGTTGCTGTTGCTCGATCCGTTGCAGGCGGGTGCCTGGTTCACGTTGCTGAACCCGCCCGACCATGCCGTGTAGAACCCCTGGCCCGTCGGCTGGACGCTCGCGCTCTGCGCGGCGTCAGCGTTGCGCTCTCGGCCCCACTGCACGCCGAGGACGATCGCGAGGCCTGTTACCAGCGCCAGCGCGATCAGAATCCACTCCGGCCCGATGTCCGGGCGGACGCGTCGTACGTTGTTTCTGGACATTCCGCTTCCTCACGCACACGCACGCGCAGCGGCAATCGCCGCAGGCGGGGATCGAGGCGCTACGGATCGAAGGCGCTATCGACGCAGAGGCATGGTCGACGTACAAGGCGCTGGCAGTGAGGCACGGTAGCCCGATGACAGGGCCACCCGGAAGGCGCTGCTTGACCAGAGGCGCGGTAACGAAGGCGCTGCTCCACGGCCGAATTGGGGCGCGGCCGCGGATGAAGCACTGCGAGCAAGGAGGCATCCGCGCAGTGCGAGGCAGTGATCACTATGCCAGTGCCGTGATGATAAGACAATAGCGTGAACGCCGCGAACGTTCGGTTAGCACACTACTTGTCAACAGTGGCCTGACGGATCCCCTTCGGGCGGAGTGCCGTAGGCGTCTGCCGGACCAGAAACCGAGGACCAACAGTCGCGCTACGGCATCGCGCCGCCCTCATCACGACTTGACATGCGTCGCGAAGCGGCTGGTACGCTGCGCGCGCCGAATCTCGACCACGTCGAGAACGGGGGAACCCTCCGCAGTGGGGTGAAGGGCCAACGTGCCCCGGTGACTTCCGACACCGAACCCGTCAGCTAACCCCGCAGGCATTCGGAAGTGGGTGCGCCCGCTTCCCCTGCTCGTACCGCGACCGACGCACGTTTCCCACGTGCGAGCCGCCGCATTGACGAATGGAAGCGCCCCGTGTCCAACCGACCTGCATCTCAATACCGATCCTGGAGCGCCGTCCCGAGGCGGCGCCGCTCGCCAGTCGCCGATGGATCCGTCCGGCAGGCGGTGATCCTCGCGGCGGGACGCGGAAGTCGCCTGCGCGCGACGGCGACGGACGACCCGAAGCCGCTCATGCCGCTGCTGGGCTCGCCGCTGATCGAGCATGCCATCGCCCGTTTTCGGGGCGCCGGTGTCTCGGAGATCATCGTGGTCGTCGGATATGGACGCGAGAAGATGCTGCCAAAGCTCGCTGAGATCCGCCAGCGAGAGCATGTCTCGATCACACCCGCGGTATGCCGCGACTGGCGGCTCGGCAACGGCTCTTCCGCCCTCGCCGCAGCCCCACACGTCGAGGAGCCATTCTTCCTCGCGATGGCGGACCACCTCTTTGACCCGGAGGCGCTCACGCGTCTGGTCGCGGAGGACGACGGCCAGCGTGCCTGCGCCGTCGTCATCGACCGCGCCCCTGACCCCTCGATCGATGTCGAGGAGGCGACCAAGGTCCAGCTCGCAGGTGACCTCGTCCAAAGGATCGGCAAAGAACTTCCGCGCTACCACGCGATCGACACCGGCCTCTTCCTCTGCCGGGACGGTTTGTTCGACGCCCTTCGTGACGCCGCCGCCGACGGCCAGCATGGACTGAGTGATGCGGTAGGACGGCTCGCGCTGGCAGGCGAAGCCGCCGCCGTCGATGGGACGGGCCTCGGATGGATGGACATCGACACGCCCGCCGAACTCGCCGCCGCCGAGGAACTGCTGCTCACCTGGCCGGGCTCCTCGAGCGACGGCGAGCCGAGTCACCCTGACGGGCCCAACGACGCGCCGCTCTCCCCCGCCGGAGCCGAAGCGCCGTGACCCACACCTCCACTGAAGACGGCGCCGACAAGGGGGTCTCGGGCATCGACGGGCCGGTTTCGAGGTGGCTGAACCGGCCGCTCTCCCGGCGCATCTCAGGCCTGCGTCTGTCGCAGCAGCTCACGCCCGACCAGTGGTCGTGGATTGCCTTCGTTGCCGTCTGCGCGGGGGCAGGCGCCTTCAGCGCCGGACGGCCGCGTCTCGGGGCAACCCTCTGCCATGCCGGCTCGGTCATCGATGGCGTCGATGGCGAAGTGGCGCGGAATCAGGGCACCGCCAACCCCGCGGGCGCCCTGCTCGATCTTGTCCTCGACCGCGTTGGCGATGTAGCCGTACTGGCGGGACTGGCCCAGGGAAGCGGCGGCACCCGAGGCGACTGGCTCATGGCTCTCGCGGCGGCAAACGGCATTCTGGTCTCCGGACTGACGAAGGAACGGCTGGGCGCCGAGCAGCAGTCCGTCCGTCTGTTGCAGGAGGAGGAGGGCCAGCGCCATCCGATTGACCGCCTGGTCCCATGGACCGGGCGCGATGGACGGCTCCTGGCCGTGACGGCAGCGGGGCTCGCGCGCAAGCCGCGGGTAGCGCTCGGGGTCCTCGCCGTTCTCGCGAACGTCCGCCTCGTGCGCCGGTTCGCCGCCGCGCGCTCGATGCTCAGGGCGGCGGCCGGACCGGAGAAGCCGCACCACATCGTCGCACCGTGACGGGGAGCGAGGCGTGAACGCGCCTCGCTCCCGCCTCGGCCCCATCGCGGTCGCGACCGCGTCGAACCGCTCACTCGGCTAGTAGCAGGCCCAGGCGCCCCATCCCTGCCGCTGATACACCGCGTACCCCTGGGTGAGTTGGCCGACAGCATCGGCCGGCACCGCACCATGGAGACGAGGATCGACCTGCAACAGGCCCTGGTGACCCAGAGGGCCGACCGCTGCGGTGTTCCCGCTCGATTCGCAAGCCACGATGCGCTCCACGGTGGACCACGACGATGGCGGCCACGGGCTCAGTGCCAGGGCCTCTCGCAGCGAGGTCGTCGCCGGGGCCGCCGCCGGCACGGCGGCGACTGACGCCGAGGGTGGCGCGCCTGTCACGGGAGCAGCCGCGGCACCGCCCAGCGTGAGCACCTGCCCCGCGTAGATCCGGTCCGGGTCGGCAATGCCATTCGTCCGTGCGAGTGCCTGCACGGATGTCCCCCAGCGCCAGGCGATAATGCCAAGCGTCTCCCCCGGCTGCACCCGGTGCACGTTCCCGGACTGCTCGCCAGTTGCCGCTGACCACCCACGCGGGATGAGCAGCGTGGTCCCTGCGAACACGCGGTTCGGGTTCGTGATCCCATTGGCCTGCGCCAGAGCGCCCACCGACACGCCCCACCGGGCGGCGATCCGGCCCAGCGTGTCGCCGGCCTGGATGCGGTGTGTCTCCTGCCCGGGGTCCGACACTCCCACCTGCTGTGGGAGGCCGCCGACTGTACTCGCTTCCGCCGCGGCTCCGCCCGTCGCGAACGCCGCCACGAGCCCGAACAGCAACGCTCCCCCTGCGAGCCCGAGCCGCCTCGAAACGCTGCCCGGCTGGAGTCCGCGAGCATGCCCGCGTACTCCTCTCCATCGATCCACTTCTCTCCATCGATCCACTTCGTGTCCTCCTGTTCCCCCGATGCTGAGAGGCGCTTCCGGGCACAGTAGGGAGGAGGACGGCGGGCCACACCCGCACTTCTGCCGGGTTCCGGTACTTCTACCAGCAGGTACTAGTGCGAGGGACGCGGACAGCAATAGGCGTGGCCCGCTCCCCAGAGGGCGAGCTCCACGAGCCGCCCGGTACCCACCTTGCGGTGCAGATTCCCGATGTGGAAGTCGATTGTGCGAATGCTCCGCCCGAGCGCGTACGCGACGGCCTTGCGGCTCTGGCCGCTGACGATCCCGTGGAGCACCTGCCGTTCGCATGGTGTGAGTTCGACGTTCGGTCCTGCCGTGACAACCCCGGTCACTTGCATCTCCGTTCCGGTCTAAGAGCGGCGAGGCGATGTGACCACTCCGTCCCCTGCCTCGACAAGGCGGCCAGAACCGGGTGTTGCACCAATGGAGCCGCGCAGCGGCGACTACGCTCTGCAAGCAGGCCCCGATCGCCCGTTTGTCGTCACGGCCGTCCGTGATAGGCGCCCCAACGGGACCGAGCGCAGGCAGATGGACTAGTTGGCCGCGTTCTCCTCGGTGAGCACCGCCTCATAGAACGCCGCCTGGGGGTGCCCAACAAGGACGCCTTCAGCCGGCCCTCGGGAATGGGCATGCCGAAACTGCTCCGACCGTGTCCACGCCTGGAACGCGTCCCGCGAGTCCCATGTCGAGTGGGAAATGTAGTCGCCCGGCGTGTCCCCCTTCAGCAGGGCGAACGAACGAAACCCTGCCATCTCCTGCAACCGCGACTCACGTTCGCGCCAGCCGCGCTCGAAGTCCTCGGAACGACCAGGGTCGACCTGGAATCGGTTCATCGCCACAAACATCGGCAATCCTCCTCAGTCCCTGCAATCCCTCGTGAGATGCAGCAGCTTGTTGTATCTTGCAGTCTTGCACGGTAGCGAGTATTAGTCGAGGCTAACTTCCATCGATCGTCTGAACATCGCACCGCGAGATGTCAACACACGTTAGGAGAGACTGCATGGCCACGAGGATGCTGGTCGCGCTCACGCTCATCGCAGCGGCACTCACGTTCACTGCATGCGGGGAGGAAGCCGCTTCAACGGGAACGGCGACCGCCCCGGCAAGCGCCAGCCCGAGCGCGGTGACCGCGTCGCCCACGACCCGGGAGGTCTCGCCTGTCCTGCCGGTCACCGTGGACGACCGGGACGGCAACTCCGTCACGATCCGCGACGTCAGTCGCCTCGTGATCCTGAACGGCGACATCACGGAAGTCGTCTACGCCCTGGGACTCGGCGAGCAGGTCGTCGGGGTCGACACCAGCGCCACGTATCCGCCCGAGGCGCGCGCGAAGCAGAGCATCGGCTATCAGGCACGCCTGAACGCCGAGGGAGTCCTGGCTCTGACCCCTACGCTTGTCATCGGCGACGAAGGCGCCGGACCGCCCGAGGTGATCGAACAGATCCGCTCGACCGGCGTGCCTGTGCTCATCCTCCCGGACGCGGTGACGATCGACGACATCTCGACGAAGATCACGGCCGTCGCCACGGCGCTCGGCGTGCCCGGCCGCGGTGCGGAGCTCGCTGCTCAGACACGCCGCGAGATCGACTCGGCGACCGACCTCGTACGGCGGGCCACCTCGAAGCCGACCGTCTCCTTCCTGTACCTGCGCGGTTCGGCCACGCAGATGATGGGCGGAAAGGGCACACGCGCCGACTCGCTGATCGAGGCCGCAGGCGGCGTCGATGCCGGCGTCCGCGCCGGCATCGACGACTACAAGCCGATCACGCCCGAAGCACTGGTGACCGCCAGCCCGGATGTCATCCTCGTGATGGACGCGGGGTTGGAGTCGATCGGGGGTGTGGACGGCCTGCTGGCGATTCCCGGCATGGCGGAGACCCCGGCCGGCAAGGCGCGGCGCGTCGTCCACTTCGACGACCAGTATCTGCTCGGGTTCGGCCCGCGGACCGGCCAGCTGCTGATCGAACTCGTCCGGGCGTTGCACCCCGAACTCGCGCAGACGAACTGAGGCGGCAACCACGTGCGACTCGTGAGCAGACCCAATGGCGCGACGTGGGGCGCATGGGCCGCGATTCGTCCCCGTGTCGCGCTGTACCCGATGCTCGGCGGCCTCCTTGTGGTGGCGCTACTGCTCAACGTCGGGATGGGCGCCGTGCAGATCGCACCGGACCAGGTAGTCGCGATCCTGCTGGACCGCCTCGGCATCCACGCCGGCATCGACTTCACGGTGCAGCAAGAGAACGTCCTCTGGAGCATCCGGCTCCCGCGCGTCGCGCTCGCGATGATTGTCGGCGCGGGTCTCGCGATGAGCGGGGCGGCGTTGCAGGGCATCTTCCGCAACCCGCTCGCCGACCCGGGGCTGATCGGCGTGTCGAGCGGCGCAGCCGTCGGTGCGATCGCCCTCATCATCCTGGGTACCGCGCCGCTTGGTTGGGCGTCGCAGCCGCTGGCCGCGTTCGCCGGCGCTCTCGCGATCACCCTCGGTGTCTACGTCCTGTCCCGCAACGGCGGCCGGACCGAGGTAGTTACGCTGGTCCTCACCGGTGTCGCGATGAATGCGATCGCGGGGAGCGCCATCGGACTGATGAACTTCGTCGCGACGGACGCCCAGCTGCGGAACATCGTGTTCTGGACGATGGGCGGGCTGGGCGGCGCAACCTGGGATGTGGTGCTGCCGGTGGGCCTCTTTTCGTGCCTCGGCATGGTCGGGCTCTGGCGGCACGCACGCGCCCTGAACCTGCTCGTCCTCGGAGAGCGCGAGGCGTATCACCTCGGCGTGTCCACCGAGCGTGTGCGCCTCCGCGTGATCGCGTTCGCCACGCTCGTCGCGGGTTGCGCCGTGGCCGCGAGCGGCATCGTTGGCTTCGTCGGCCTCGTCGTGCCGCACTTGCTCCGCCTCATCGCCGGGCCGGACCACCGTACGCTGCTGCCCGCGAGCGCGCTGGGCGGCGCCACACTCGTGTTGGGCGCGGACCTCGTCGCGAGGACCGTCGTCATGCCCGCTGAGCTTCCGCTCGGCATCGTCACTGCGCTCGCGGGCGGACCCTACTTCCTCTGGCTGCTTCGACGTACCAGGGCCGCGCAGGGAGGATGGGCATGACCGGGCTGCAGGCACCCCTGCTGGAGGCCATCACCGTCACGTTCCGTGTGGGGCGCCAGGTGCTCGTGGACTCCGCTTCGCTGTCGCTCAGCGGCGGCGAGGTGCTCGCGCTGGTCGGGCCCAACGGCGCGGGCAAGTCCACGCTGCTGCATCTGCTGTCGGGCGACCTCACGCCGACCGAGGGAGAAGTCCACTACGGGGGGCGCTCCATCAGGGCGCACTCCGCGGACAGCCTGGCGCTACTGCGCGCCGTGCTACCGCAGCGTACGTTGCTGCAGTTCGCGTTCACCGCGGAACAGGTGGTGCTGATGGGGAGGAGTCCGCACATCACGCGGCGTGGCCACGAGTCCTCCGAGGACCGCGCCACGGCGATCGCCGCGATGGAGCGCACCGATACGACCCGTCTGGGGCCGCGCAGCTTCCCAACGCTGTCCGGTGGCGAGTCCTCGCGCGTGTCACTCGCTCGCGTGCTCGCGCAACAGACGCCGGTCGTCCTGCTCGATGAACCGACGGCATCGCTGGACGTACGCCACCAGGAGGCGGTCATGCAGACGGCGGCGTCCCTCGCGGCCGAGGGCTGCGGCGTCCTCGCGGTGCTGCATGACCTGAACCTTGCCGCGGCCTACGCGACATCCGTGGCGGTGATGCACGCGGGCCGCGTCGCGGCGTGCGGCTCCCCCGACGCCGTGCTGCGGGAGGACCTTCTGAGCGAAGTATTCGAGCACCGCGTGCGCGTGCTCGCGGATCCGGACCGGGCGTGCCCGCTCATCGTGCCGTACCGGCCGGCGACCGCGACATCGGGCACGATAACCAATGCCCATATGTACGAGGAGGTCTGAGTGTCGGAGACAACGCTCCACATCACCCGCGTGGAAGCGTGCCGCTGCGGGACACACGCACTGGTCCTGCTCGCGGACGACGAGGATCTCCCTCGGGCGCGCCTCCGCATCTCGATCGAGGCAGGGCGCGCCCTCGCGGCGTTCGAGGCAGGGCTGCCTGGGGGCATGAACGCCGCCCTCACCGCCCTCGATCGGTGCCTGCGCGCTCTCGGCGCGGAGGTCACCGCGGTCCTCCTGTCGAAAGGCGAAGAACACGTCCGGACGGAGCTGCAGTTGTGCAGTGCCGAAGGCGAGGTCATCGAGGCCCTGGTCGAGCCGGGCGTGGGACTGCTCGCGGCGCGAGTTCTCGGAGTGCCCATCGGACTCGCGCCGCCTCGCGCGGCTGCCGAGCCGGCCGCACCAGTATCCCCCACCGTCGCCACGCCCGTCCCCGAGGCATTCCGCCCGCTCCTCGAGCGCCTGCGGTGGGATGACCTCTGACCGCCTGCCGGACGGCTCCAGGATCCACCACGACACGAGGACGGCCCCGGCTCTGCCGGGGCCGTCCCACATCCGTTTGCTCAGGTTCGCGGCGTGCCTCGTAAGGCGATCTCCGGCGCTCACGCCGAGGGCAACCACTTCCAGTTGCGAATCGGGCGCTCCGAGGTTACCGCTGACTCGCAGCTACGTAGTCCAAGGGCGGAATCCCCCTCTCACAGCTTGATCAGCCATCGCGGCATCGCCGCTCCAGGAAGTTCGGGCTTCAGCTCTTGCCTCCCTTCCGATGGTGTTCGGGGTGGATCCACCGCCATCATGATGCCTCGGCGCGAGTCCGCACCGTCAGGGTCAAAGGTCACGTGACTTCGGGCTACGAAGGCGCGCTCGCCGACGGGTAGTCCACTTCGACGCGGCGGCGCGCGAACAGCCAGCGTCCGTCCACCCGACGCAGTTCGTCGTGATAGCGCCCGATCAGCATCGGGGTAGCGAGGTCCGCGAGGTTCTTCACTTCCACGTACAACTGCATCGTTGCCGCGTCACCATCCCCCTCGATCACGGCGTTGCTGATGAAATGGCGCAGGACCATCCCGCTGGCGCCAAGCGCGTTCGTGGCCTCGACGTGAGCCGCGCGACCCTGCCTCGGCCCTCCGGGGCCATCGAAGACGCCGTCCGCGGTAAACGTCGCCGCGAGCGCCTCGCCGTCACCGTGGTCGGTCGCATGGCTGTACCTCGCCGCGAGGTCGAGAATGTCGAGCCGGTCCGTTGTGCTGAGCGGCACTTGTTCCTCCTTGCCGCCGGCGAGCCGGCCGGCGGTCGCGTCACTCCGCCCTCGCCGGACGAGCGACGCAGAATGACGAAGACGCGCGAACATGTACAGTGACACTACAACACGGACGCACACGTCTGGAGGACGGGCCTTCGATGGCAACCGTGGACCCGCATGAACACGCCGTCCGCGAAGAGGACCCGCCGCTGCCACGCTGGGGCGCGCTGGCGTATCCCAACTACCGCAACTACTGGATCGCCAACCTGGTCCGCATCTTCGGCATCCAGTTCCGATTCATCGGGGGGCTGTGGCTCGTCCAGGAACTCACGGCATCGCCGCTGTGGCTCGGCGTCCTGAGCATCGCTACCGCAGTGCCCACGATCGTGCTCTCGGTGCCCGCGGGCGCGCTCGCCGACCGCGTCGATAACCGGCGGCTGCTGGTCTGGTCGAGCGTATTGACCGCACTCGTGACCGCCGCGCTGGCCATCGCCGTGGTCCTCGATATGGCCAACGTGTGGATCGCGGTCCTGTGGGCCGTCGTGCTCGGCGCGCTCATGGCGCTGGCCAACCCGGCCCAGAGCGCCATCCTGCCGCGCCTGATCGACATGCGCGCCATCGCGAGCGCGGTCGCCTACACGAGCGCCGCCTGGAGCGCGATGCGCATCGTCGGACCGTTCGCCGTCGGCATCTTGATTGCCGCCATCGGCACCGGCCAGGCGTTCTTCGTGACGGCCGCCGCCTTCGCCATTTCGGCTCTCTTGCTGCAGCGCCTGCGACTCGAGCCCGTCGCACGGCGCGCGGCGCACGATGACCGCGGAGGCATGCTCGAGGGCGCGCGGTACATCGTGAAGAACAAGCTGTTCTTCGCGACCATCGGGCTGTCGTTCTTCACATCCGTCTTCGGCTCCTCGTATATCGTCCTGCTGCCGACCTTCGCGGACGACATACTCGGAGTCGGAGCTCGCGGGTTCGGGCTCATGGAGACGGCGGCCGGAGCCGGCGCCCTCCTCGGGACATTCCTCATCGTGCGCATCCGCTCGCAACGGCACTACGGACCGGTGATGCTCGGCGGCGCCGCCGCGTTTGGTGTGCTCATCGCCGCCTTCGCCGCCAGCCGCACCCTCGGGCTTTCGATGCTGCTCCTGTTCGCCGCGGGCGGCGCCTCGGCCGTCTACCTCAACATCGGTATGACCACGCTCCAGGTGCAGGTCCCCGATGAGCTGCGCGGCCGCGTGATGGGCGTGTGGAGCATGACGTACTTCCTCGGCTCCGTTGGTGGCCTGCCCGCCGGCCTCGTGGCCGCCTGGCTCGGCGCGCCCGTCGCCGTCGCGGCCGGTGGCCTCTCGGTCACCGCCTTCGCCGTCGCACTCATGGTCTCGGTCCCGGCGCTGCGGGATCTGTCGCGTCCCGCCCGTGCTCCGAGCGGCGCCTGACTACTCGAGGCGTACCTCGCGCGACGAGGGCTCGCCATGCATCCAGCGCACCAGCTCATCGACAAAGATGGCATCCACGCGGTCCTGCGTGCCGGCCGATCGGCCTGAGTCGTGAGGGCTGATGAGCACATTCGGCAGATCCCATAGCGGCGACTCCGGCGGCAGCGGCTCCGTCGTGAACACATCGAGGTAGGCTCCACCCAGCCGTCCGCCCGCGAGACGCTCGGCGAGCGCCTCTTCGTCGACGAGCTCGCCGCGTGCGACGTTCACCAGTACGGCCCCGGCGGGCAACAGGTCGAGGCGGCGCGCATCGAACGTCGAACGCGTCTCGGCGGTGAGCGGCGCCGTCAGCACGACGATGTCGGCGGCTGGCAGCACGTCGTCGAGTCGGTCCGGTGAGGCCCACTGGTCAACGCCGTCCTCGGCGGTGGCGGGCGTCCGCCGCACCCCCACGACCCGGATGCCGAACGCGCGCGCGAACCGCGCGACATGGCCCCCGATGCTCCCGAGGCCGAAGATGACCATCGTCTGCCCGCGCAACTCGCGCGGGAGCCGCTCGGCAGGCAGGTCGTCAGCGTCCGCCTCCCACGCGCGCCGGCGCTGCGCATCGACCCACCCGGGGATGCCGCGGTTGAGCGCGAGCACGCCCGCGATGGCGCTCTGCGCGATTGGCTCGGCGTTCGCGCCGGCCGAGTTCGTGACGGTCACGCCGCGCTGCATCAGCGTCTGAAATGCCGGGTCGTCCACTCCCGAATGTCCGAGATGCAGCCAGAGCAGGCCGGGCGCGCGAAGAGCCGCTCCCAGGATGCGCCGCGTGCCCAGCGGGCCCGACCCGAGGTTGAAGAACGCCGCCTCGATCCGCTCGAGCGCGTCGGGCGCGAGCACCTCGCCCGGCGTCTCCGGCGGCGTGAGCACTTCGAGGTCGCCGAACCGTGCAAGCGCGGGTCCGAGGCGGCGGGCGACATCGGGTGGAAGCAGGATGGTGCGCATGCCCGGCAGTGTAGTGCCCCGACACTTCCGGCAACACGGAGGAGGGAGCACGACGAAGGCCCGCCGGTCGGCGGGCCTTCGTCAGTGCTACGTGGATGCGCTAGTCAGCCGCGATGTCGTTACCGCGGCAGATCACGTACACATGCAGATTCCAGGGCGCACTGGTCGCAGAGGTGTAGGTTGCCTCGGCGCCACTGAAGTTGCCCCAGGTCTTCTGCGTGCCGTAGAAGCCCTCCACGGGAGTGTGACCATCAGCGTCTTCGGCCTTTGTGACCGGGTCTGCGTCAGCGGGGATGTTCTGCAGCTCGCGCGCGAAGGCGCGCCAGCCGTTCGCCTGCTCATAGTCGTTCGGGTTCGCCCCGTCCACCCGCGGGTAGCTCGCCTGCAACGCGACGTTGTCGCCGGCAACGGTGTTCCCCGGATTACCGACGTCAAGCCAGGCGCCACCACCGGTCGCGATGTCGTCGTTGTCACATGACACCGACACGTCCGCGTAGTTCGCCGTGCTGGTGGTGGTCCCGTTCCCTGAGTTGGACACGCTCGTCTTCACGTAGGTCCGCGCAACCTCGTCGACCTTCTCCTCGGACGCGATCAGCAGGCTGCGCTCGGCCGCCGAACTGCAGGTCGGAGCCGTTAGGGTCTTGACGCGGATGGTCCCAAACCACTTGTTCACACACGCCTCCGCATGCGGTACGAACGCCGGGTCGCTGCCCGGGGTCGCGCCCGCGATGCGGGTGCCGACGAACGCCGCCGCCGCCACTGCGGCCAGCAGCGCGACGACAAGCGTCGCTCTCATCCCGATCGAACGCGTGATAGCCATAAGTGAGGCGCCTCCTGTTCGCCCACTGCCGTCCTCGCGGGACCGGCCTGTTCCGTCCCCACGGCATCGCCGGGGCGACCATAAAGAACCGCCCTTGACTATGTCAATATCACTTACGTCGACTGCTGGGCCGCCCGTCAGCCGGAGTCGGCGGGCACGAGCGCCTCAGGGGGCCGTGCGTTCGCCGCCTTTGGCCCCGTCTCGGGGAAGAACAGCATGCAGATCGCGAACAGCGAGGGCAGCACGATCAGTGGCATCAACGCCGTGTGGTACGAACCCGTCGCCCCCGCCACGGCGCCCACCGCGATCGGCGCCACCAGTAACCCCGATGTCTGCAGCGTGAACTGGAGCGCCTGCCCGACGGCGCGGTCGGAAGGGCTCAGGCCCGGTATCTCGAGCGGGATCGTCTGCACGATGGGGAACGGCATCCACGCGAACGCGCCCACGAAGAACCCGACGACCCCCAGCCCGACCGGCGGGAGCGGCGACAGCATCAGGAACCACAGGAACGGCAACGCGATCCCGGCCGGCCAGATCAGCGGCTTCCGTCGCCCGAGCCGGTCCGAGATCATGCCCGCAGCCAGGTTCACCGCCAGCCCGCCCAGCTGCACAACCGCCGTGATGATGCCCGCCGTCTGCAGCGAAAGGTCCCGCTCGCGCGTGTAGAACGTCGGCAGGAACAGCATGAACGTCATGAACGTGGTCGCGCCGCCGAGGGTCGCGACGCCCAGCAGGTAGAACTCGCGACGGCGAAGCACCGTCCTCGCCGCGCCGAGCCCGCGCTGGTCGGGCCGTGCCGCCGCGTAGCTCGGAGACACGCGCTCGTACGCCGTCAGGTACCAGGCAAGCGCGCACGCGAGGAGGACCAGGCAGTTCACGCCAAAGATGACGCGCCAGCTGACCTGGTGCACGACGATCGGGAGCATGATCAGGCCCGCTGTCTGCGTGATCGTGTTCGCGGAGAGCAGCAGCCCCATCACGGTCGCGCCCTCGCGCGGCGGGATCCACTGCAGCCGCACCATGTTCATCGGGATCTGGCCCCACGAGACCCCGACCGAGTAGACGGCGAGGCTGAGCAGCAGCACCCAGAAGCTCGGCGCCAGCATCCCGACCAGCAGCGAGAGCGCCAGCACCACGATGAACGCGTTGAACGTCTTGATCGGGCTGAACCGCACCAGGTACAGGCTGGCGCCGAATACGAGCAGGTTCCCGGCCGACCGTGCCGTCCCGAGCCACCCGGCCTGCACGCTGCCGAAGCCCAGGTCGTCCTGCATCGCCGGGAGCAGGATGCCCAGCATCGCGAAGATGAACGGGGCCGCCTGCTGCTGCGCGATCACCTGCCCGATGATCACCCACCGGTAGCGAGGGAAGTGCAACTCCTCGGCGTGCCAGGGCGCGCGGTAAGCGAACGAGGGCCGACGCATCGTGCGAGGTGACCTGCCTGCTGTGCGGGACGACGTGCGTGATGCGTCGCGCCGGCTGAGCGTAGCCCCCGGAGGCGTCAGCCGCGAGGGGACGGACGAAGCCGCTCTCGCGAGCGGCCTCGTCGTCCGGTTGCCGGATTCGGACTAGAAGTCGCCGAAGCCCGGCCCCATGCCCATGTCATCGCCCATGCCCGGGTTGGGAGCGCGCACGGTCGGCCCCTGATTGGGGATCTCGCCGACCACGGACTCCGTCGTGAGCATGAGCGCCGCCACGGAGACGGCGTTCTCGAGCGCCACGCGGCTCACTTTCACGGGGTCGATGATGCCGAGGTCGAACATGTCGCCCATGCGCTCCCCGGCCGCGTCGTACCCCACGTTCTGCTTCGCCGCCCGCACGTCCTGCACGATCACGGAGCCCTCGTGGCCGCCGTTCTCGACGATCTGCCGCAGCGGCGACTCGAGCGCGCGGCGCAGGATGCGCACGGCGGTCTGCTCGTCGTGTTCCGGCAGCGTCTCGATCAGGTCGTCGAGCGCCGACTGGACGCGGATGAACGCCACGCCGCCGCCCGGGACCACGCCTTCCTCGACCGCTGAGCGGGTCGCGGACAGCGCGTCCTCCACACGGAACTTGCGCTCGTGGACCTCGGTCTCGGTGGCGCCGCCAACCTTGATCACGGCCACGCCGCCCGCGAGCTTGGCGAGCCGCTCCTGCATCTTCTCGCGGTCATAGTCGGAGGCAGCGTCCTGGATCTGCGCCCGAATCTGGCGAATGCGCTCCTGAATCGCCTCGTCCGAACCAGCGCCCTCGATGATCGTCGTGTGGTTGGCGTCCGCGACCACACGGTGCGCACGACCGAGGTCGGCGACTTCCGCCGACTCGAGCTTGCGCCCCATGTCCTCGGTGATGAACGTGCCGCCGGTGAGTACGGCGATGTCCTCGAGCGAGGCCTTGCGGCGGTCGCCGAATGACGGCGCCCGGCAGGCAAGCACGTTCAGGTTGCCGCGCATCTTGTTCACGATCAGGGTCGACATCGCCTCGCCGGAGATCTCCTCGGAGATGATGACAAGGTTCTTCGAGACCTTCAGCACGCGTTCCAGCACCGGCAGGATCTCCTGCACACTCTGGATCTTGGCGTCCGTGATCAGGAGGTAGGCATCCTCGATCACACACTCCATGCGCTCGGGGTTCGTGACGAAGTACTGCGACTCGTACCCGTGCTCGATCTGGAGGCCGTCCACGATGTCGGTCTCCGTCTGGAAGGACTTGCCTTCTTCGACGGTGATCACGCCGTCGCGGCCGACCTTCTCCATCACGTCGGCGATCAGCGCGCCGATCTCCTTGTCGTTCGCGGAGATCGAGGCCACCGCCTCGACGGTGGACTTGCCCTCGACGGGCACGGCGAGGGACCGCAGCGCGGCCGCGGCGGCGCGCATCCCTTTGTCGAGGCCGGTCCGCAGCGCCATCGGGTTCGCGCCCGCGGCGATGTTGCGGATGCCCTCCGCGAAGATCGCCTGCGCCAGCACCGTGGCCGTGGTCGTGCCATCGCCCGCGATGTCGTTCGTGCGGATCGCGACCTGCTTCACGAGCTGCGCGCCCATGTTGTGGAAGCGGTCCGGCAGGTCGATCTCGCGCGCGACGGTCACGCCGTCCTTAGTGATAACGGCGGGCCCGTAGTTCTTGTCGAGTACGACGTTGCGACCCCGCGGGCCGAGCGTCACCTTCACCGCGTCGGCGAGGACGTCGACGCCCTCACGGAGGCCCCTGCGCGCCTCCTCCTCGAACTTGAGCTCTTTCGCTCCCATGCGGGACCTACTTCCTGCCGCGCGTGGCCTTCGGGGCCGGGGCCGGGGCGGCGGTCTCTTCCAGCTTCGCCAGGACGTCCTGGAAGCGGATCACGATGTAGTCCCCCTGATCGACCGTGATCTCCTGGCCCGTGTACTTCTGGTACAGCACACGGTCGCCTTCCTGCAGGTCGATCGTCTCGAGGACTCCCGCCTCGTTCATCTTGCCCGGGCCCACAGCCACGACGTGGCCATGCTGTGGCTTCTCCTTCGCCGAGTCGGGGATCACGATCCCGGAGAGCGTGACCTCTTCCTGCTCGACTGCCTTCAGTACGATGTGGTCCGTCAGCGGCACAACCTTCGTAGCCAACGCGTGCTGCCTCCTTCGTGCACTCAACGCCGAATCTCACTGGTCTGCGAGGGCGGATGTTAGCACTCTCTCGCAGAGAGTGCTAGTGCCCGTGAGCCCTCTCGCCGACAACACCTCCGCCGTACGCGAAATCGCGTATGCTGAGGCCATGAGCGAGGCCACGTCAGCATGGGACGGCGCGCGGGTGCGCCAGCTCCGGGACGCGCTCGGCGACAGTCAGCAGGCGTTCGCGGATCGCCTCGGCACGCGGCAGCAGACCGTCTCCGAATGGGAACGCGGCGCCAGCCGGCCGCGGCGCATGGCGCAGCGCCTGCTCACGATGCTCGCGGAAGAGCATGCTCGCTACGCCGTCGAGGCGGACTCGCAGGGGGAGCCCCCGGCCGGGGATGCCCGGGGAGGCACACGACGGTGAGGCCGGCGACCGCGCTCCGTGAGCGGGCTTCGGGCGGCGCGCCTGCGGTCCGCCGCCTCTCGGAACCGCGCGCCCCGTACGGCACACCTGAGCCCCTTGCGGAGCACGAGCTCGTCGCGCTGTGGCTGCTCGGGCGGGTGCCCGAGACGACGCTTCCCTGGCCGCTGCTGCGGCCAGGGCGCGCCGGGCACGGTCCCGGACCGGACGTCCGCGAGGCCACCTTCGCCCTTCCCTCGGGCGTCGCGCGCACCGGTGCCGTCGAAGTGCACCTGCGCGCCAGCGACTTCGCGCACCATGGCCATCACCGCGACCCGGCGTACGCCCGTGTCCTCGCGCACGTCGTCTGGGAGGACGACCGCCCGGCGCCGGGATCCCCGACGGCACTGCCCGGCGGAGCCACCGCGCCGACCGTCGTCGTCGGACCAGCGCTCGGCCACAGCCCGGCGCGCCTGCGCGCGCTCGTGCGCCGTGGCCCCCGCGGTGCCGAACCATGCGCCGAGGAGTCGTCGATGCTCGGAGCAGACGAACTCACGGGGAGGATCCGCCACGAGGGCCAGCGCCGGCTCGCGGAGCGCACCTGGCATGCGGCGGCGCTCGTCGCGGAGCGCGGGTGGGACGGCGTATGGACCGAGCTCCTCGATCGCGCACTGCTTGCCAGCGCGGGCCGCTGCCATGAGTCGGACGCCCGCCGGGCCACGCTCGCGGTCCGCATCACCGGTTCGCTCGGGGACGACCTGGTGGCTGGGCTCTGTCGCGTCGCCGCCGCTGGCTCGCCGCGTGTCCTCATCCGTGCCCTTCGCGCGCACGGCACCCTCGGTCAGGGCCGGGCAGCCGAAGTCGGCTGGAACGCCGCTCTCCCGCTTCTCGCCGCGCTCGCCGCGGCCTACCAGGACATCGCCCTGGGCCGCCACGTCTCGGCCCTCGTCGCCGCGTGGCCGGCGCCGCGGCCCTACGGGCGCACGCGCGCGCTCGCGGCGCTCCTCGGGCCGGCCGCTCCGCCCACCGGGGCGCTCTACGCCCAGGGACTGCTGCATCTGCAGGACCTCTGGTGCGAGCGCGGCGGCTGCGGCGCCTGCCCACTGTCGCCGCCCGCGCAGCCGAACGGCGGCCGCGCGTCCTAGAGCAGCGCAAACGCCTTGCGCGACACCGTCGGCCGCACGTCCAGCGCCGCCGAAGGCGCCACCATCAGGTCAAGGTGCCGGTACGCCGCCGCACCGATCATCGCCGCGTTGTCGGTACAGAGGTCGGGCGGCGGGATGAACACCGGGATCGGCGAACGTTCTCGCAGGCGGGCGCGCAGGCGCGGGTTGGCCGCCACACCGCCGGCCAGCAGCAGCGAAGCAACACCCTCCCGCTCAGCGGCGCGGACCGCCTTCGCGGACAGCACGTCGGCGACCGACTCCTCGAAGGCATCGGCGATCGCCGCATGCGGCGGGGCGTCCGGCGCGGCGACCAGCTGCTGGACCGCGGTCTTCAGCCCGGAGAACGAGAAGTCGTCCGTCCCCCGCAGCCAGGCGCGCGGCAGCCGCACCCGGTGGGGCCCCGCCGTCGTGGCCAGCCTCGATACGGGCGGGCCGCCGGGATACCCGAGCCCGAGCAGCCGCGCCACCTTGTCGAAGGCCTCGCCTGCAGCGTCGTCGCGCGTCCCGCCGAGGCGCCGGTAGCGTCCGTGCGCCTCCATCAGCAGCAGCTCGGTGTGCCCGCCCGACACGACGAGCGCCACGGCCGGCAGCGGCGGCTCCTCCGGGAGCAGCCAGTTGGCGCAGACATGGCCCTCGATGTGGTCCGCGGGGATGAACGGCAGTCCGCGCGCGAACGCAAGTCCGCGCGCCGCGTTCAGCCCGACGACAAGCGCGCCGGGCAGCCCGGGCCCTGCCGTCGCCGCCACCGCGTCGATGCCGCCCCAGTCCGTCTCCGCATCCGCGAGCGCCTGCCGCACGACCGGCACCACGGCGCGCAAATGCTGCCGCGCCGCCACTTCGGGGACCACGCCGCCGGTCGCCGCGTGCAGCTCCTGCTGCGAGGCGACGACGTTCGAGGCCGCACGCCGTCCGTCGACCACGACGGCCGCCGCGGTCTCGTCACAGGACGACTCAATGGCGAGGATCGTCGTCACGCAAATCAGGATACCGGTGCCTGGCCCGAGCCGCGCGGCTCGGCCGGACGCAGGCGTCGCGACTCCCACGCATTCGCGACGCCTGCTACGTTGAGCACATGAACGACGGCCCGCCCGGCATCGACCGCCGCCTCTGGCAGCCGGCCACCAACCTGCCCGACGCCGGACCGGCGGCGTGGGACGGCGCTTCCGTGGGCGAGGACGTCACACTCGAGGTCTGGGTCGGCCCGAAGAACGGCGTTGGTGCGCGTTACTTCCGGACCTACCTCGTGAGTGACTTCGGCCGCACGACGGAGCCGGTCGTCTTCGGCATGCAGAACGCCGGACCGTACCCCGGCTACAACTGGGTGGAAGTCATCGACTACCATGCCGTGGTCCCGATCCCGGACGGACGCGAAGTAGAGGTGCCGCCCGGTATCGAGCGGCTCATCTTCGAGCAGTTCGCCCGCCTCGTCCCCTCGGGCGGGCACCTGATGGCCGAATACGATTCAGAGGCGCGGCGTGTGACCGCGCAGGCGCTTGCCGCGCGCGTGCCGCCGCTCGCCACGCCGCTCGGCGCCCTGATGGCGGAGGTCGGTTGCGGCGACGCATTCAAGGACTGGTACATCTCCGAAGGCGGCCGAGAGGGTCCGCGTAAGCTGCAGGGCTTCCGCGCGATCGACGAAGAGCACGCGCGCCGGCGCGGCCTCGAGATGCTCGAGGCGCTGCAGACGTTCCTTGCCGGCGCGGCGGACCTCGACTGGGACCTCCAGGCGCGCACGCGACCGCTGGCACAGGCGGCCATCGACCGTCTGCGTGCTCGGTTTGCGTAGGACCCCCCAGTTCCCGTGACCCCGCACGCGGTTTGCCGGGGATGGGCCGTTTGATACGATGACGCCTGCCGCCCATGGCCGCGCGCAGCCGCCCTGAGCGATTGCCGCGCTGTGTATGGTGGCCCTGCGCGCGGGATACACGGAGCCGTCCTCGCCCCGTTCGAGGCGAGCACACGGGCCGCGCTCAGGCACGAAGCTCGACACGGATAAACGTGGGACGTGCAGAGGAAGGAGCGGCCATGCCGCAGACGCTGAGCGTGATCAAGGCGGATGTCGGGGGCTTTGTCGGGCACTCGGCGATGCACCCGGAGGTGCTCGACCAGGGCCGTGAGTTCCTCGCGCGGGCCGTCCAGTCCGGCCTGCTCATCGACGGTCACGCGTCGTCCTGCGGCGACGACATGTTCCTCATCATGTCCCACGACCGCGGCGAGAACGACGAGGAAGTGCACAAGCTCGCCTGGGACGCCTTCATCGCCGGCACGGACGTCGCGAAGAAGCTCCACCTCTACGGTGCCGGCCAGGACCTGCTCGTCGACGCGTTCTCCGGGAACATCCGCGGCGCGGGTCCCGGCTCCGCCGAACTGGAGCTCGAGGAGCGGCCCTCCGAGCCCGTGATCGTGTTCATGGGCGACAAGACCTCGGCGGGCTCGTTCAACCTGCCGTTCTACAAAATGTTCGCCGACCCCTTTAACACAGCGGGCCTCGTCATCTCCGAGCCGCTGCACTCCGGTTTCGCCTTCGAGGTGCACGACGTCAAGGAGCACCGGAAGATCGTGCTCAACACGCCCGAGGAGATGTACGACCTCCTGGTCTTCATTGGCTCACCGGCGCGGTACGCCGTGAAGCGCGTCGTCAGCCGCCTCACCGGCGAGGTCGGAGCCGTGTCCTCGACGGACAAGCTCTCGCTGATCGCCGGCCGCTACGTCGGCAAAGACGACCCGACCGCCATCGTGCGCACGCAGGGCAACTTCCCCGCCGTCGGCGAGGTACTCGAGCCGTTCACGACCGCGTGGACCGTCGAGGGCTTCATGCGCGGTTCGCACTACGGCCCCTGGATGCCCACTTCGGTCGCGCAGGCCACGCCGGCCCGCTTCGACGGCCCGCCGCGGGTCGTCGCGCTCGGCTTCCAGCTCGCCGAAGGCAAGCTCGTCGGACCGCGCGACATGTTCGATGACCCCTCCTACGACAACGCCCGCAAGGAGGCGAACCAGGTCGCGGACTACCTGCGCAAGCACGGCCCCTTCGAGCCGCACCGCCTCCCGCTCGACGAGATGGAGTACACGACGATGCCCGCCGTGGCTGCCAAGCTGTCGAGCCGCTGGGACGAAATCTAGGCGCGGGGCGGCGTCGATGCTGCCCCGGCTCCTGCTCGCCTCTTCGAACGCCGGCAAGGCGCGCGAGATCGGGCTGCTGCTGCAGAACAGCGGATGGCGTCTCGTCACCCCGCACGAGGCTGGACTCGGCCCCGTCGAGGTGATCGAGCTCGGACGCTCGTACCTCGAGAACGCCATCCGCAAGGCTGTCGCCTATTGCGAGGCGTCGGGACTGCCCGCGCTCGCAGACGACTCGGGCCTGGAGGTGGACGCGCTCGACGGCCGTCCGGGCGTCCTCTCCGCCCGCTACGGCGGTCCCGGAGTGCGCACCGACGCGGAGCGCACGGACCGCCTGCTGCAGGAGCTCGAAGGCGTGCCTCGATCCCGGCGCACGGCGCGCTTCCGCGCCGTCGTCGCGCTGGCGCTACCGGGCGACCGCGTCATCACTCGCGAAGGGACGCTCGAGGGCCGCATCGCCCTCGAGCCGCGCGGGGACTCCGGCTTCGGCTACGATCCCGTCTTCGAGCTGCCCGACGGGCGCACCGTCGCCGAGTCGGGTGACCTCAAACAGCTGGTCAGCCATCGGGCGGTCGCGATTCGTGCGATGATGGATGTACTTCGATCCCTCCGCGAGGAACGGCATGAACGAGCAGCTGCGCCCCACGACATCTCCGACCCCGGGCTCCCCGGCGGTGGACGCCCCGGTCACGCTGGTTGACCGCCTCGGGCGCCCACTGCGCGACCTCCGCATCTCCGTCACCGACCGCTGCAACTTCCGTTGCCGCTACTGCATGCCGCGCGAGGTCTTCGGGGCCGACTTCGCCTTCCTCCCGCGCGACGAAATCCTGACGTTCGAGGAGATCACCCGCCTCGCGCGTATCTTCGCGGCCCATGGGGTGCGCAAGCTCCGCCTCACGGGCGGCGAGCCGACGCTGCGCGCCGAGCTGCCGAAGCTCATCGCGATGCTCGCCGAGATCCCCGACCTCGATATCGCCATGACGACCAACGGCTCGCTGCTGACACAGCTCGCGAAGCCCCTCGCCGAGGCCGGCCTCAGGCGCGTCACCGTGTCGCTCGACTCGCTCGATGACGAGGTGTTCCGCGCCATGAACGACGTGAACTTCCCCGTCGCGAGAGTGCTCGAAGGCCTCGAGGCGGCCGATGCGGCCGGGCTCGGTCCGATCAAGGTGAACGCCGTCGTGAAGCGCGGCACGAACGACCACACCATCGTCGACCTCGCGCGGTTCATTCGCGACCGCGGCTACATCCTGCGCTACATCGAGTACATGGACGTCGGCGCGAGCAACGGCTGGCGCCTGGATGACGTCGTCTCCGGCGCGGAGGTGGTTGAGATGATCGGCCGCGAGATGCCCCTCGAGCCCGTCGAGGCGAACTACCGCGGCGAGGTCGCGAAGCGCTGGAAGTACGCGGACGGCGGCGGCGAGGTCGGTGTGATCACCTCCGTCACACAGCCGTTCTGCGGTGACTGCTCGCGCGCCCGACTCTCCGCCGAGGGTCAGCTGTACACCTGCCTCTTCGCGTTCCAGGGCACCGATTTCCGCGAGGCCCTGCGCTCCGGTGCGAGCGACGACGAGCTCGCGGCGCTCCTGCGTTCGGTCTGGGAGGTGCGTGAGGACCGCTACTCGGAACTCCGCTCTGGGAACACCCAGGGCCTCCGACGCGTGGAGATGTCCTACATCGGCGGCTGACCCCGCAGCCTCCTCCCAGCCCCCGTGGAAGGCCTACCGATGACCAGCGAGCTCTCCCACCTCGACAGTGAAGGCCACGCGCGCATGGTGGACGTGTCCGCCAAGGCGGACACCACCCGCGAGGCCACCGCGCGAGGCCGCGTGTCGATGCTCGAATCCACGCTCGCGCTGATCGTTGAGGGCCGGCTGCCGAAGGGTGACGTCCTCGCGGTGGCGCGCGTCGCCGGGATCATGGCGGCCAAGCGGACGCCCGACCTGATCCCGCTGTGCCACCCGCTCCAGTTGACCGGTGTCGAGGTCGCCCTCACTCCCGATCACGGGTCCCCGGGCATCGACATCGAGGCCACCGTGCGCACCACCGGCAAGACGGGGGTAGAGATGGAGGCGCTGACCGCCGTGAGCGCCGCCGCGCTCACCGTCTACGACATGTGCAAGGCTGTGGAGCGCTCCATGCGCATCGAGGACATCCGCCTCATCGCAAAGTCGGGCGGCAAGTCAGGCGACTTTCAGGCGGAGTAGCTGACTGACGTCATCTCGCCCGCGAGGACCGTGACGATGCCTGCGGTCGCCAGCGACGCCGCCCACCGCGGCATCAACGTGTCCAGGCCATACATGAGCGACAACGCGAGGAACCCGAGTACGAGCAGCGCGAGCACCGCCGCGACCGCGCCGAGCATGCTGGCCCGACGCTCCGCCGACATGCTGTCCGCCATCTCCGCCTGCGCGAGTTGCCGTTCCTTCGCGGCAAGCTGGAACAGCTCCTCAGTCACTGCCGCGACGGTCGAGCCGACGGCTCGCACCTCCTCGCGGATGGACCCGGACCCGTCCGCGCGCCGTGCGCGATCCTCCGCCTCCCGAGTCGGACTCGTTGCCATGCTGGCTCCTAACGCAACACTCGCCCGACGACGATCCCTGTCGCTACCGCAGCGGCGACCGCCTGCAGCGGATGATCCCGGACGTACCGCTCGAGGTCGTCCCAGATCTCGTTGGTCTCGTGGCCCTTGAGATACCCCGCTGCGGCTTCCATCCCGCCCGCGGCTTTCCCCATCGCCGCACCGGTCATGCCGTCGCCGGCGCGGTCCTTTATGTTCGATGCCGCGCGGTCGAGCGCATCGGCCGTCGTCTCGCGACCGTGATCTGCCGCGTCCATGGCTCGATCGGCGGCCGCGCCCGCTTTCGAACGCGCCTCATCGGCCATCTCCGAAGCTCGCTCGCCAGCACGCTCCGCCGAATCGGCCGTCGCATCGCGTGCCTCGCGCATCGTCTGTTCCACGGACGCTCGCTCATCGTGATAGCTGGTCCGGCCTGCCTCGTCCATCTCCTCAGCCATCGGTCCGTCCCCTCATTGTGCAGACTGTGTTCGTCGCTCACCGCGCAGCCGCGCGGCGCGCACGAGTGCGACCAGCGTGATGGCGAGACCCGCAAGGCCCCAGGCCGCACGCGCACGCCCGGGTGAGCCCGCGTTCTGGGGAGAGCCGGTTCGCTCGCGGGACATCCGCCGGCCCGGCCGCTCCTTCGTCTGGCTGCGCGCGGAACGTGCCTTCCGCCCCCCACCATCTCGGGGCCGTGCGGCGGGCTGCGCCTCCCAGTGGCCCGATTCGGCGGCCGGCACGGTAGACTCCTCGGCAGCCTGCCTCTGGGCCAGCATCGCGTTGACCTCCGCCCCCGCGAGGAGGATGTACGCCGTCAGGTAGAACCAGATCAGAAGGATCACCACGCCGCCGAGCGCCCCGTACGTCGCGTTGTACGAACCGAAGTTCGAGACGTACAGCCCAAACAGCGCCGTCGCGATGAGCCAGCCGAACGCGAACAGCACCGCGCCGGGCGACACCCACCGAAACGGTAACGTCGCGTTCGGCGTCGCCCAGTACAGGAACGCCATCGAGACCAGCAGCAACAGCAACGCGGCGGCATAGCCCCCGGCCGTGATCCCCGCCTCCGCATACCCGCCGAGCGCGAGCGACTCCACGACCTCGCCCGCGATCGCTTGACCGGCGACGGCCAGCACGAACGCGCCGATGAAGAAGAGCCCGCCGAGCAGAGTGAGCCCGAGCGCGATCGCGGTGCGCTTCCAGAACGGGCGCGTCTCCTGCACGTCGTACATCCGGTTGGTGGCCTTCATCAGCGCCCCAACACCGCCCGAGGCTGCCCAGATCGTCCCGAGAAGACCGACCGAGAGCAGCCCCGGCTGCTGGTTCCCCAGCACACTCCCGAGTTGCGTCTCGATGACCGACCGCGCGTCGCTCGGAAGCGCATCCCCGAAGCGGTCGACCAACCGCGTCGCGGGGTTCTCGAAGCCGCCGATCTGAGCGATCACGCCCCCGAGCGCGGTCACGAAGATGAAGAACGGAAACAGGGCCAAAAAGAACCGATATGAGAGGCTGGCAGCGAAATCGCTCGCGTCATCAGCCGATAGCTCATGCCACAGCGATTTCGCGCCAGATATGACCGCTCCGGGACCGGGCATGCACTCCTCCGCGGACGAGTATGGTCACGGCCGCGCTCTCAACCGCGTCACGGCCTGTTGGGAGGTATATCAACCGGCTAAACGCCGATGCCACCGTCCACGCGCGGGTCCTTCTCGCGGGCAATCGCTCGTCATCATCCCACCGCTCGCACACGCGCGAACCCGCACGAAAAGAACGCTCGTCCGTCGCACTCGCATCGAATCTGCGAACGCCCGCGCCGGACGACGTCTGAGCGGACGTTCGAGGCCCTCGCTACGCCCTCGTCTGGTACGCGCCGAGGACGCACGGGCTGCAGCGAACCCCTTGCCTGCAGCGGCGATCGCCCGCGAGATATCGCCGGTTTCGAGATAACAAGAGGGTATATCGGACAAATATCAACGAAGTGTAATGCGGCGGCGGATACTCGCGAATACACCGGTTCCTCGGCGATATACCGAGACTCCGGTGGGGATCGGGTGGTGTCTCCCTGATGGCAATGGATAGGCGGTACTCTGCCCGCGAACACGGCTCCATTCTGCTTTCGATTCGACGTCTCCGCGGCGTGATCGTCATGCGATTGGAATATCTGTGGAAAGAACGACTCGACTGGACGTCTGAGCAGTCGGCAAAGTGCCGCCTTATGCGAAAGGGGGCAGCACTTGCTGAGATGGATTCGCAACAAACGCGTCATTCGGTTCGAGGTCACAGTCGCATCTGCAGCGCTCTCGCTGGCGATCGCCACGGGAGTTGTGGCCTACATCGCCACTGATTCGGAGGCGGGCTCACGCGCCATCGCGCGCGCGATTGAGACGGGCTCACCAGCGGTTCCGCCAAGGTTCGATATGTCACTCGCGGCGTTCATCGAACCGCCGCCGGTCTCGGCTGCCGATCCGAGCGAACTGCTGGCGATGGATGTAGCGGCCACGCTGCGCGATGACGAAGCACGCGCCCGGGAGGCGACCGAAGCCGCGCGACTGGAGGCCGAGGAACGCACCCGCGCGGAGGAGGCGGCTCTCGCCGCCTCGCAGGCAGCCGCGGAGGAGGCCGCCCGTGCGCGCGCCACCGAGGCCGAGGCAGCGCGGCTGGCGGCGACCCGGGCCGCCACGGCGACAACGCCCGCCACAGCAGCAGCCACTCCCATGCGGACCGCGACTGCCGTGGTCACCAGCGCTCTGACGGCCGATACGACCTCGATCCAGGGCGCTGCTGCCGCTGCCGGCTGGCCGGCGGAACTCCTTCCGAAAGTGGAGCGAGTCGTCATGTGTGAGAGCAGCGGCCGCACTACGGCCGTGTCTCCGGCCGGCTACGTCGGCTTGATGCAGGTGGCGCCCTGGCTGCACGGTACGGTGCCCGCGGACGCCGTCGGGCAACTCGCGCAGGCGTACGACGTCTACCTGCGCCAGGGGTGGGGAGCGTGGCCCGTGTGCGGACGCTAGCGTGCGCCCCACGGGCAGGGAGGGGCTGCCGCTTCCGGCGCGGCCCTTCCCTGCCCGCCCTGGGACTAGCGGGGACTTGCGCCTCGTGTGAACGTGACTGGTGGCGTTCTACAGTGGTAGCACGAACCGCTGATGCACCGGATGGGCGTGACGATGGCGGACGGCTGCCGGGCCTTCAGCCAGACCGTCGAGTGGGGCGGGGCGCTGCTCGTGTTCGCGGTCCTCGCCGTGCTCGTCCTCCGTGGACGACCGCACTGGAACGGCCGTCAGGCCGCGAAACAGGCGCTCATCGTCGCGACCGGCCTCGTCGTCTACTTCGGCGTCCGCCACCTGACCGTCGGCGACGAGCTGCCGGCGCTCCAGCACGCACGAGACCTCTTCGACTTCGAGCAGGCCCTGAGCATCGCACGCGAGGGCGCGATCCAGGACGCGTTCGGCGGTTCGCTCTGCGCCTTTCGCATGTTGAACTGGGTCTACATCTGGTGGCACTGGCCCGTGATCTTGATGGCCGCCGTCTGGCTCTTCCTCTGGCACCGCCCGGCGTTCTACCGCTATCGCAACGCGATGCTCATCTCGGGCGGCATCGGCCTCATCGTGTTCGCGACCTACCCGGTCGCGCCGCCGAGGCTCGTCCCCGAGCTCAATCTCATCGACACCGTGTCCGAGCACTCGACCTCGTATCGCGTCCTCCAGCCGAAGGCATTCACGGCTCAGTACGCGGCGATGCCCAGCCTCCACTTCGGCTGGAACCTCCTCATCGGCGTGGCGATGGTCCGCACCGGGCGCGGCCTGCTCCGGACCGCTGGTGTCGTCATGCCGCTCGCTATGCTGCTCGCCATCGTCGCCACTGCGAACCACTTCATCATCGATGCCGTCGCCGGAGGCACGCTCGCGCTACTAGGACTCGTCATCGCCACCCACGCCCCTCCCCTCACAGCGCGTCTGCGTGCGTATGCTGCTCGATATGCCTGAGTCTCCGGTCATCACCCGCCTGCGGCCGGTCGCCATCGTCCACCGCGCAGGCAACAACCTCGAGGCGCTGCGGGCCGCCGAGGCCGTAGGCATCGATCTCGTCGAATGCGACCTCTGGCCCTATCGCGGACAGGTCGAGGTACGACACCTCAAGACGTTCGGCAATGTCCCTATCCCACTGCTCTGGGACCGCAAGGGCTGGAAGCACTGGTGGCTCGCCCCGGGCTGGCGGCCCCGGCTCCGCCTGCGGGGACTCTTCACCGCGCGCGGACCGCGCACCGAGCTCATGCTCGACCTCAAAGGCCACGACTTGAGGCTCTCACGCGCGGTGCTCGATGCCCATGAGGCGGCCGAGGACCGCCCGCCGCTCACGGTCTGCTCCCAGAGCTGGGAGCTCCTCGACCCGTTTCGTGACCACGGAGACATCGCCGTCGTGCATTCCGTCGGCAACCTGCGGCAGCTACGCCGCCTGGACTCGCAGCCGGGGGTATCGGCGGTGTCCATTGACCGCCGGCTGCTCTCCCGGGCCGTCGCTGACGAACTGCACGGGCGCGGGTGCTTCGTCATGACGTGGTCAGTCGAGACCTGGCCGCAGGCGGAGATGCTCCTCGACATCGGAGCGGACGGCATCATCAGCTCGGACCTCGAGGTGCTGCGCCGGGTGATGGCGCAGCGCGCGACGCCCGCGGTCCCGGCCGACCATCCGGCCTAGGCGGGCGCCGCCGGCGCCTCGTGGCCGGCCGGCGGGGCCGCTCGCCAGACGCGCTCGAGCAGGATGAACATCCCGAGCCCGACCGCCGCGAGGACCAGCAACGTGACCCGCGCGCCCGCCAGCTCCGTCCCAAGGCCCGACAGCAGGATCGGCAGCAGCACGACGAGGTCCGTCACGATGCCCTGCGTCGCGAACACGCGCGCCTGATGCGCGCGCGGCGCCGTTTCGGTGAGGATGGTGCGCGCGCCGATCGGCGCCACGGTCAGCGACATCGCGAGGATCGCCGCGACCGAGAACGGCACCGCGAAGCTCGACGCGCGCAGCAGGTTGAGCGGCTGCAGGAACTCGAATCCCGCCGCGCCCGGGCCAGCCACGAAGCCATCCGTGAGCGCCGAGAGCGCGAGGAGCGACACCACCATCAACAGCAAGGTGACCTTCAACGCCGTCGGCGCCACGCGCAGCGTCAGGGTGCGGCTCGTCCAGTAGAAGCCCGCCACGCCGCCCAGTCCTGCCACCCCGGCGATCACGATCATCTGCACAACGCTCAAGTCCAGGTCGTCCGCCACGTAGGGAGGTAGCGTGATCATCAGCGCCTTCACCGCCAGCTGGCTGAACGCCAGCAGCACGACGGCGTACGCGGCCCGCGAGTCTGAGGCGATGAAGCGGAACGTGGTCCGCAGGTCGAGCGCCGCGCGCCCCGCCCCTCGCACCGGGAGCGACCCGCTCCCGCGCGTGCCGATGGCGCACACGGTCGCGAGTACGCACGCCACGCCGTTGATGCCGGCCGCCACGCCCACCATCAGCGGCAGCCCGCCCACGAAGTGCAAGGCCGGTGCGAGCGCCAGCACCGCGAGCCCCTGCCCCGCGTACTGCAGGATCACCAGCGCGGTGTGCGCCATCCCAGGGCGGCTTCGCTGCACGACGGACACCAGCGCCATCTCGGCCGGCGAGAACAGCTGCGACACCGCTGAGTACACGAACACGACCGCCCACAGCCACTGCTCGGCATCGATCACCAGCGCCGCTGACGCCACCGTGAGCGCGCGCAGCCCCGCACCGAGCACAAACGCCCGCCGCGCACCCATCCAGTCCGCGACGGCGCCGGCGGGCAGCCCGAACAGGATCGATGCGGCCATCATCGAGACGAAGACGGCGCTCAGGCCCACGGCCGAATGGCCGCCCCCGCCCATGATCAGGAACACCGTCACGAGGAACAGCGCCTGCCCCGTCTGGCTCAGCAGCCGGGAGAGATAGAACGCGCCGCGTGTCTGTAACAGCAGGCTCTCGCCGGGTCGCCCCACCCGTCACCCCTTGCACGTAAACACCTGAGTCGAGGGCCGTTGTGGGAGGTACCCGCTCTTCGATCTATTATCCGCGCCGCCGCGATCGCCGCTCAATCCGACAGGCAGCCCGCCACAGCACGTCAGCGGCTACGGCGAGGGGCTGCGCAGTTCATGCACCACCCACCCCTCCCGATCGAGCACGAACCGTGCGTTCATCGCTGCGTTGGCGTACGGCTCGATCAGTTCGGGCTCGCCGTCCTCCTCGTCCCACCGCCACGCCTGCTCGAAGTCGTGCACCACGAACGTGTCGTACAGCAGCTCCAGCGCCTGTTCGAGCGCCATCATACGTCTGACGAGCATGTCGCCCGGGATCTCGCTCATCCCCGACCTCCAACCATAATTGCGCCAATCTTAACAATCGCCAGTGGGTAGACGACCTCCGAAACCGCCATATAATCGTCACCTGCATGACCGAGCGACGATGCGGCCGTACGGCCACGCCGCCCGAGGAGGGTTGTGATGAAGAAGCTACTCGTGGCGCTCACCGTCGGCGTCGCCGTGTTCGCCGCCGCCTACGCGAGCGCGGCCACGCTCGGCGGGCTGGGCACTGACGACCTCGGATCGGACGACTCTGTCGTCGCGAGTTGCGACACCGCTGGCGGCGTCGTGACGACGTACCAGACCTCGTATGACGCAACCGAAGCCACATACGTCGTCGATTCGGTAACGGTGAGCAGCATCGATGCCGCGTGCAACGGCCAGAACATCAAGGTGACTCTCACTGGGGCGAGCAACGTCGCGCTTGGTGATGGCTCCACGACCGTCGGGGGCACCTCGCAGGTCGTGAACATCGCCGGTCTCTCTCCGAACCCGCCGAAGGTGCACGCTGAGGACGTCATCGGCCTCCACATCGTCATCACCGGCTAGGCTGGGCAGCACCAGGCATCGACGCGCAGGACGTGAATTTGGAGTGATGCGGATCGGCGGCAACGGACGGCGGCGGCTCCTCGCGGTGGTCGTCGCCGTTGCGGCCTTCGCCGCCGGTTCCGCCGTCGCGGCCGCCGCACTTTCGCTCTCGAGCGGCAACCTTGGCGCGAACGGAGCATCCGTCGGCACCTGTGACGCGGACGGCTTCGTCATCGACGGCTTCACGCTCAACGGCAGCGACCAGGTCACGCACATCGCCATCAGCGGGATCAGCGGCGCGTGCATCGGCGGCGATCTGACGGTCGATCTCACCGACGTCAGCAACGTCAGCGTCGGCACCGGCGGGCCGGTGACCGTCACAGGCGGGTCCGCCACCGTGAGCATCTCGCCGAACCCGCCCGCGTCTCAGGTGAAGCACGAGGTCATCATCATTGTCGGCCCGTGACCTCCGCCGCTCCGGCCCCCTCCTGCTGCTCGCCGCGCTCGCCTGCGCCCTGGTCGCGGCGCCGGCCTCCGCCCCCCGTGTCGAGGCGCAGGAGGTCGGCTGCGACCCAGACGGCATCCACGCCTCGTATGAGGTCTCCCTCTCGGGGTCCCCGCTCGTCTACCGCGTCACCGCCGTTCGCATCGACGGCATCGCTGATACCTGCAACGGCGCGCTCACCGTCAGCCTGAAGAGCGGCGGCTCGACCATCGCCAGCGGTGACGCGGTCATCACGGGCGAGACGCTCACGGTCGCCATCGACATCCCGCCTCCAGTGAGCCAGGTCACCGGCCTCAACGTACAGATCACGGGCACCCGCGGCGGGGAGCAGGCCACGCCGACACCCACCGCCACGCCGTCCCCCACGCCCACGCCGACTCCCACGCCGACCCCGACCCCGACGCCCACGGCGACCGCCACCGCGACGGCCACGCCGGCCCTGGCTCCCGCCTCCGACCCTCCGGAGGATGAGCCCTTCATCCCCTTCGTACCGGCCGTCGGGTTCCCGACGTCCGTCCCGACCGTCAGTCCCGCCGCCACCGGGACGCCTCGGCCGTCACCGACCGCGACACCCTCGAGGACCGCGACGCCGGTACCGACCGCGTCCGCCACGCCCGTCGCCACCGCCGCCGTGACGGCCACTCCCGCCGGGGCGGCCGTCACCTCCACACCGCCGCCGCCCAAGCCTGAGGTGAACCAGGCGACCGCCCCCTTCGTCCAGGAGTTCCCGTCGTTGCTGGAACTCACGGCCAGCCCCATCACCATCGCGACCAACCTCGCGATGTCGCTGGGCATGTTGTTCGTCATCCTGCTCGCGGCCACGGTCTTCAACCAGACGCTGGAAGAGAATCACCGGGGGCTCGCACGCGTCTTCGGGCGCTTCGCCGGTCCGTTCGGCTTCCTCATCGGCCGCGACGGCGGAAGCGAGGAGGGTCGGTCACTGTCACTCCTCAGAGTCGGCCTGATCCTGCTGATCGTCGCGGCGATCTACTCCGGCCTCGACACCGAATTCGGGTTCAACAAGTCGACCGCCGCCCTCGTGATCAGCATGACGCTCGGCGTCGGCATGCTCACCCTGCTCTACGAGGGCGCACAGGTCCTAGTCGCTCCACGGGCGGCCGGGACCAAGGGGCGCCTCGAGCCGCTCCCGGTCGGCATCATCGTCGCGGGAGCATCGGTCCTCATCACCCGCCTGACCGACCTCCACCCCGGTATCGTCCTCGGCGTGGTGGCCGGCGCTATCGTGCCGACGTCCGACCCAAAGGATCAGGGCCGGATCGTCTTCGTCGCGATGATCGGCGTCATCGCGATGAGTCTTGTCTCGCTCTCGCTCGTCGATTCGTTCCGCAACTACGCGAACGTGCACTCCACGACGTGGTGGGCCGCGATCCCGGAGACGGTGGCCGTAACACTCTTCATCGGTGGCATCGAGGGCCTGCTGCTGAACATGCTGCCGCTCGATTTCATGGAAGGGCACGCCCTCTGGCGGTGGAGCAAGCTCGCCTGGCTCGGGATCGCCTCGACGGTGACCTTCCTCTTCTTCCACGTCGTCGTGAACCGCACCAGCTCCTACAACGAGGTCGCCGAGGAAACCGGCGTGCAGGCCCTGTTCTTCGTCTGCGCGGGCTCCCTCCTGCTTGCCGGCGCCTTCTGGCTCGCCTGTCGCATCTGGCTGCATGAGCGCCCCGAGCCGCCACGCCCCTCACCGTCCGCTCCCTAGCGCATGGCGGCGCGCGACGCCTCGCGGCACACACGCACGCGCCACAACCACGCTCCGTGGCCATCTCAAGTGACGATGAGCACTTGTGATAGTCAGCTGCGACCGGCTAGCATCCCCCTCGGGAACGGGGGCCCGGATGGACGAGACGAGGCGCGATCTCGCGCCCTGGACGGAGGAACGCGCCGCTCCAGCGGTGGCGCCATGGCTCGACGCTGATGGGGAGCCGGACTACGTCGTCCGCTACCACGCGGCAATCGAGGTTCAGATGGACGGTGATCGGCAACACTTACGTCCTGCAGTACCGGGCTGTCGGCCAACGCTCTTACACGACCGTCGCCGTCGCCGTGTGCGGAGCCGCATGGGACCGCCTCGCGGAGGCGGCCGACATGGACGCCCGGTGGTGCGGCAGGTGCGAAGCGTCATGTGACTGGCCTCGGGAACGGTCCCGGCCCCGGTCGCATCGTCCCCATTTGTGGGGCCCGCGCCTCGAGCTGACACTGGTGCCCGCGTAGAGCGATGCCAGCGTCGGCTACGCGTCGGCCTTCGGCTTCCGCCACCAGTCGAACACGAGCCAGACCGCGAGGATCGCCGCCAGCGTCGCAACGATGAGCGGCGCGCGCAGTTGCGGCAGGAACTGGCCGACGCCCGGCGCGCGCACCCAGAGCTTCCCCAGCACGTCCTCGTCCGTCGGCCGCCATTGGTCATCCGAGGTGCGGTTGTCGCCCCGCGTCACATACCCCTCGCCGCCTGACCCGCCCACGATGCGGTGAATGACTCGATTGCCCGCCCCCGGCTCGCCCGCCGGGATGCGGTACGCCACGATGTCCCCGGTCGCGTACGTCTCCCGTTCGTGCAGGATCACGAGGTCGCCGCCGCGCAGCGTCGGCTGCATGCTCCGGCCGCTCACCGTCAGGTATGTCGCCGGCCCGCCCAGCGACACCGGGCGCAACGTCACCGCCCAGAGTGCGATCAGCCCGACGAAGATCAGCACGCTCGCTACGCGCCAGGCCCAGCGCAGCGTACGCCGCCGCCGCGACTCGGGAGGCGCCTCGCGGACTGGCTCGGTCGAAACAGGAGCAGGCGAGGCCGGCTCGACCTCGTCGTCCCACGGCAACGGCTCGCTCGGAAACGGCCTCAAGGCCCAGGGGGCGGGTTCACGACGAGCGGCGTGCTCAGGCAGTGAAACGAGGGCTGGTTGTACCCGTCGCCGCTGTACGCCGCCCGCCAGTAGTAGCTGCCCGCCGTCGGGAAGTTCACCGGCGGCGAATCGGGGACGACGCCCGCCGTGACCGTCACGGTACCCGCGGTAGCGTACAGGCTCGTACAGAGGTCGTCGTCGTACACCGTGTACGTGACACTCCCGCTCGGCGCCACGACCGCTGTCGATCCGAGCGTCGCCGAGGCATCCCCGTCCTCGCCTTCCGCAATCGAGGTGAGCGTCAGGCTGGTCGTAGTGGTAGTCGCCTGCAACGTGTTCTTGAACACCGTCACGTCGTCCGAGTCGACCGTCAGCGAGGAGGCGAACGCCACCCCGGCGCCGCTGAAGGCCGCCACCATGAGCGCGACAAGGACCCACTTCATGCGCATCACCTCGACGCGGGCAGCGGCACATGCACCGCTGCGCCTCGAATCGCTGTAGTGTTGCCGATCGAGTATGCCAGAGCACCCGCGTGAGCAGCACGCGGCACCCCACCCCGCGAGGAGACGAGGCCCGATGTTCGCCATCCTCCTCGGGCTGACCGCCGCCTTCTGCTGGGGGCTCAGCGCCGTCCTCGTGCGGACTGGCCTGCGCTACCTCACCCCAACCGTCGGCACCTTCATCTCGCTGCTCTCTGCGCTGGCGCTGACGGCGCTGCTCACCGCCGCCCTCCAGCTCGGCGAACTGCTCGACGTCTCCTTCAAGGCCGTCGCGATGTTCGCGGTGATCGGCATCCTGAACTTCCCGATGGGCCGCTTCCTGAACTACCTCGCGATGAGCCACCTCGGCGTCGGGCGGTCCACCCCGCTGCTCGCGTCCGCCCCGCTCTTCGCCGTCCTCGGGGCGGTGCTCTTCACCGGCGAGGAGTTGCACCTTGCCACGGTCGCTGGCATCGCGCTGATCCTCGGCGGCCTCTACGTCACACTGACCGCGAAGACGGGCTGAGCCATGGCCGCGACGACCGAGGAACGCACCGGCCTCCGCCGCACGATGGTCATCGGAGTGGCGCTCGCGTTCGGCGCCGCCATCTCCTACGGCTCCTCGCAGGTGCTCACGCGCCAGGGCGTGTCCGATCTCGCGCCGCCGCTCGTGGGCTCCTTCATTGCGTTGTTCTGGGGCACGCTCGGCTTCTTGATCATCTCGCTGCGCTCATTGCGAAACGTACGCGGCGACCTGCGCACCGGCTCGCTGTACTTCGGCGCCGCCGGCGTGTTCTCGGCGGCGGGCGTGATGCTGATGTTTCAGGCCCTCAGCCGCGGCGAGGTCGTCATCATCTCGCCGGTGCTGGCCACCAACCCACTCTTCACCCTCATCCTCGCCGCCATCTTTCTGCGCGGCGTCGAGCGCATCACCCCGCCCATCGTGATCGGCGCTCTCCTCGTGGTCGCCGGCGTCGTGGTACTGAGCGCCGCCTGAGGCGCGCCTCTGAGGCGCAGCGCGGCCCGTCCCCACCGTTGACAGCGCACGGGGCCCCGCCTACCGTTGATGGAACGTCGTTACGAATATGTACAGACGCCGAACGGGACTAGTAGGCCGTCCAGCGGGGTTTCCCCACCTCCGTGGGGTGCAGAGAGCCGGGGCAAGGTGCGAGCCCGGCACCCGTCGAGCAGCGGTTGAATGGACCCGGGAGTCCCGGCCCAAACGCCGGCTCCGAGGCGACTCGGATGCCCGGCCAGTAGGCGCCGGCGGTGTGGGCGCCGTTATCCAGGCCCAGGGCATCGCCCCGCTCACGCGGTGGCCGTGCCTCGAATGAGCGCGCGAGGGCCATTGGCCGCTTCGCGCGGTACTTGGGTGGCACCGCGAGGACCATCGCCCCAGGCGATGGTCTTTTTTGTGCCCGTACGCGGGCGACAGTCGGAGGGTATGTGGAGCGACAGCGGATTCTGACCGGGATGCGGCCAACCGGCCCGCTCCACCTCGGGCACTACGTCGGTGCGCTCGAGAACTGGCTCGAGCTGCAGTACGAGTACGACTGCTACTTCCTCATCGCCGACTACCAGGCCCTCGGCGACCACCTCAACGACATCGAGCGCATCCGCCGGTCCGTCATCGATGTCGCCGTCGACTGGCTCTCGGTCGGCCTCGACCCCGAGAAGTCGCCCTTCGTCGTGCAGGGCTACGTTCCCGAGCACGCCGAGCTGACGCTGTACTTCAGCATGCTCACCCCGAAGAGCTGGCTCGACCGCAACCCGACCCTCAAGTCCGAGATGCAGCAGCTCGAGGACTCCCACGAGACCATCACGATGGGCTTCTTCAACTACCCGCTCAGCCAGGCGGCCGACATCCTGCTCCCCAGGGCGAACCTCGTCCCCGTCGGCGAAGACCAGCTCCCGCACATCGAGCTGACGAGGGAGATCGCACGCCGCTTCAACCGCCAGTACGGCCCGATCTTCCCCGAACCGCAGGCGAAGGTCGGCCGCGTGCCGCGTCTCCTCGGCCTCGATGGACAGGCCAAGATGAGCAAGAGCCTGGACAATGCGATCTACCTCTCCGATGACGCGAAGACGGTCCAGAAGAAGGTGCGCCGCATGGTCACCGACATCACCGGCCAGAACCCGCGGCTCAGCCCCACCGACCCGGGCATCGTCGAGAACAACCCGGTCTTCCTCTACCACGACGTCTTCAACCCGGACGCCGACGAGGTCGCAGACCTCAAGGAGCGGTACGCACACGGCAAGGTGAGCGACGGCGAGGTGAAGGACAGGCTCGTCGCCGCCCTCAACGCCTTCCTCGACCCGATCCGCGAACGCCGCGCGAAGATCCTCGAACGCCCCGGCTACGCCGCCGAGGTGCTCGAGGAGGGCAGCCGCCGCGAGCGCGCCGTCGCACAGCAGACCATCGCCGAAGTACGCGAGGCCATGCGCCTCGTGTACACGTAGCCACCCGCCGCCGCGGCGGGCGAGAGGAGTATCGAGTGGTGGGCCACCGGCCTGGAGCAGCGCGATCGCACACGGCATCGCTGGGGCAATGGCGCCGGCATGTCTGGTGCTGGCGCAGCTTCGCTGGCGACCCCTCCCGTATGACGACCGAAAGTCGAGGCGCTCGATGACTCAGTATCACCCCCAGCTCTCCGAGGTCCGCGCCATGGCCGGCCGCGGCAACGTGGTCCCCATCTATCGCGAGGTCCGCGCTGACCTCGAGACCCCGGTCTCCGCGTACCTCAAGGTGGCGCGTGGCTCGTACTCGTTCCTCCTCGAGTCCGTCGAGGGCGGCGAGCGCGTGGGCCGCTACTCATTCATCGGCACCGAGCCCTACCGCGTGATCTCGCGAGAGTTCGAGGACGGCGACCCGCTCGTCGACGTCGAGGCCGAGCTCGGGCGCTTCAAGTCGGTCGACGTGCCCGGACTGCCGCGCTTCCATGGCGGCGCGGTCGGCTACCTCGGCTACGAGGTCGTGCGTCACTTCGAGCCGCGCGTCCCCGCCCCCGAACGCGATGTCCTCGGCGTCCCCGAGTCGTGGCTGATGTTCACCGACAACCTGCTCGTCTTCGACCACCTGCAGCGCAAGATCAAGGTGGTCGCCCACGTCCGGCTCGATGGCGACATCGAGGCCGCGTACGAGCAGGCGCGCGCAAAGATCGACCAGCTCGTGGCGCGGCTCGAGCAGCCGCTCGCCGCGCTGCCCTACGAACCGTGCGCCGGCCCTACCGGCCGCGAAGTCTCGTCCAACTGGAAGCGCGAGGCGTTCCTCGCTGCGGTCGAGCGGACGAAGGACTACATCCGCGCCGGCGACATCATCCAGGCCGTCCTGTCGCAGCGCTTCTCACGCCAGACGGGCGCCCATCCGTTCGAGGTGTACCGCTCGCTGCGCGCCATTAATCCCTCACCGTACATGTACTTCCTCCGCTTCGGAGCCACGCATATCGTAGGCGCCTCGCCCGAACTGCTCGTGAAGGTCGAAGACGGCAAGGTTGATGTGCACCCCATCGCCGGCACGCGCCCCCGCGGCGCGACACCGCTCGATGACGAGCGGCTTGCCGAGGAGTTGAGCCACGACGCGAAGGAACTCGCAGAGCACGTCATGCTGCTCGACCTCGGACGCAACGACGTCGGCCGCGTGTCCGAGCCCGGCTCCGTCGAGGTCACGCAGCGGTTCGATATCGAGTACTACTCGCACGTGATGCACCTCGTCAGTCACGTTCAGGGCAAGCTGCAACAGGGCACCAGTCCCTACGAGGCGCTGCGCTCGGCGTTCCCGGCGGGCACCGTCTCCGGGGCGCCCAAGATCCGCGCCATGGAGATCGTCGCGGAACTCGAGCCGGACCAGCGCGGCCCGTATGCGGGCGGCGTCGGCTTCTTCGACCTCTCCGGCAACGTAGAGACGTGCATCACGATCCGCACCCTCGTCATGAAGGACGGCTGGGCGCACGTCCAGGCCGGCGCCGGCATCGTCTTCGACTCCGATCCCGTCAAGGAGTTCGAGGAGTGCCAGCACAAGGCGCGCGCTCTACTCGCCGCCCTCGATGACGCCGAACGAGGTGAGCGCGTCGCCTCCGGAAGCCTGGGCTACTGATGGTCACACCCGAGACGAAGACCATCGTCGCGTCGGCGGTGCGCATCCGCCGCCCGGATGACGCCGTCCTCCTCGTGCGGCCGGCCGCCGGACTCGCGGGCGGCATCTGGTCGCTCCCCATGGCGCAGATGCCGGAGCAGTCCACCGCGGAGGCGACCGCGGCGCAGGTCGTCCGCGACGGCCTGCGCATGCAGCCCGGCTGGTTCCAGTTCGCGGAGACGCTCTCCATCAGGCGGGACAGCATCGAGGTCGTCATCAACGTCTTCGACGCCGTCGGCTGGTCCGGCGAGCCCCGCTACGCCGAGCGCGACTACGAGGACGCCGCATGGGTGTTCGTCGAGGCGCTCGATGGCGTGGACGTCATCCCAGAGGTCGCCGCATGGCTCCGAGGTGATGACGCCCCCGTCCCCGACGACGTCCAGCCCGAGCGCCTCGCGGGCATGCTCGTGCAGGCACGGGGCGAGGTGATCAGCGCCTACTCGTCGATCGCCCCGCGCGACCGCGAACGTCCGCTCGATGGCGACTGGGCGCCGGTCGACGTCCTCGCCCACCTCGCGAGCGCCGAGGCGTACTACCTGCGGGAGGCGCGGCAACTCGGTTCGTCCGGCGCCCACCCGTGGCGTCCCTTTAACGCGGAGCAGTGGGACGCGGACCGCCTCTATCGAGCGCGTCCCATGGACGCTGAGGTCGTGGCTCGGCTGCATCAGGTGCAGGCCGACACCCTGAAGACGATCGGCGGGATGGTCGAGGCCGAACTGGCCCACTACGGCAGCCGTGGATTCGGCGGCGCCGTCCGCGTCGGCGAGGCGCTCCTCGCCATCGCCGACCACGACCTCGAACACGCCGCTCAGCTGACGAAAATGCAGTCGAACGCCCGCTCGGGAGGGGGCGCCTGATGTTGCTGCTGATCGACAACTACGATTCGTTCACCTACAACCTCTACCAGTACCTCGCCGAGCTCGGCGCCGACGTGCGCGTGTACCGCAACGACGAGGTCAGCGTCGAGGACTGCATGGCGATGGGCGCAGAGCGCATCGTGATCTCCCCGGGCCCCTGCACCCCGGACGAGGCGGGCATCTCCGTGGACCTCATCAAGGCCGCCGCAGGAAGGGTGCCGCTCCTCGGCGTCTGCCTCGGGCACCAGGCGATCGGCCAGGCGTTTGGCGGCGAGGTCGTCTCGGCCGGCGAGATCATGCACGGCAAGACTTCGATGGTCAGTCACGACGGCAAGGGCGTCTTCGCCGGTCTCCCCAATCCGTTCGAGGCGATTCGTTATCATTCCCTCGCCATCGCGCCGGACTCCGTGCCGGAGGAGCTCGAGGTGTCGGCGACCTCCGAGAGCGGCGTGATCATGGGCATCCGCCACCGCACCATGCTCATCGAGGGCGTCCAGTTCCACCCGGAGTCGATCATGACTAGGGTCGGCCACGACCTGCTCCGCAACTTCCTCGAGATGCGTATGCCCGAGCCCGCTGGAGCGGCCTCGTGATCCGCGAGGCAGTCACGGCGCTGGTCGATGAACGCCGCGACCTGACCGAGCACGAGGCCTACCAGGCGATGGGCGACATCATGCGCGCCGGCCTCGACCTTGCGGAGGGGGAGCGGGCAACCGCCTCGCAGTTCGGCGCCTTCGTCACCGCGCTGCGCCTCAAGGGCGAGACCGTCGACGAACTGGCGGGCATGGCGAAGGCCATGCGCGAGGCCGCGCTGCGCGTCGACACCACCGTCGCCCCGCTCCTCGACACCTGCGGCACCGGCGGCTCCAACAAGAAGGTGTTCAACGCCTCGACGACCGCCGCGTTCGTTGCCGCCGCCGCGGGCGCGAAGGTCGCGAAGCACGGCAACCGCGCCATGACCTCCCAGTCCGGTGCCGCCGACCTGCTCGAGGCGCTCGGCGCCGTTGTCGAGCTGACGCCGCAGCAGGTCGCACGCTGCATCGAGGAGGCGGGCATCGGCTTCATGTTCGCCCCCGCTTTCCACCCCGCGATGAAGTTCGCAGGCCCCCTCCGCCGGGAGGTCGGCTTCCGCACCGTCTTCAACATCCTCGGCCCGCTCACGAATCCCGCCGGCGCGAAGTGCCACGTCATGGGAGCTGCCAGCGTCGAACTCGCCGAACGCCTCGCGCATGTACTCGCCCGCCTGAACATGCGGCACGCCATCGTCGCCTGCGGCGATGACGGACTCGACGACATCAGCGTCAGCGGCCCCACTATCCTATTCGAGGTCCGCGGGACGTCCGTGACGCAGCAGAAGGTCATCCCCTTCGACCTCGGACTCTCAGTCCATCCGTTCGAGGAGATCACGGGCGGCACCCCCGCCGAGAACGCCGCGCTTGTCCGCCAGGTCCTCACCTCGAGCGGCCCGTCCGCGCTGCGCGACCTCGTCGTCGCGCAGGCGGGCGCCGGGCTGTACGTCTGCGGGCTCGCCGCCTCGATGCGGCAGGGGGTCGAGATGTCCATCCAGACGATCGAGAGCGGCGACGCCGCCGCGAAGCTCGGCGCGTTCGTCGAGACGACGCGGCGCGTCGCGGCGGCGAAGTAGTGACGCGATGAGCACGTCGAGCACCCGCACCACAGGCACGGTCCTCGACCGCATCGTCGCTGACCGCCGTCAGCGGCTCGAAGAAGACCGCCGCGCCGCCCCCGAGCAGGCCCTCAGCGCCCTCGCTGCGGCGCTGCCCGGCCGGCGCGTGGACTTCGCCGCGCGTCTCCGAAAAGGCAGTCCACTCAGCCCGGCCACGGCGAGCCTGCGCCTGATTGGCGAGGTGAAGCGCGCCTCCCCCTCGAAGGGCGTGTTCGACGCGGACCTCGACGCCGCCGATCAGGCGCGGCGTTACGCCGCCGCTGGCGCCAGCGCCGTCTCCGTGCTCACCGAACCCTCGTTCTTCGCGGGACGGATCGCCGACCTGCGTGCCGCTCGCGAGGCGTTCGGCGACGGCGACGCCCGGCCGGCTCTCCTGCGCAAGGACTTCCTCTTCGACCCGTACCACGTGCGCGAGGCGGCCGCGAACGGCGCAGACGCCCTGCTCCTCATCGTGATGATGCTCGAACCCGCTGCCCTCGCGGAACTCATCTCGTGCGCCCTCGACGAGGGCCTCGAACCCCTCGTCGAGGTGCATGACGAAGCCGAGGTGGAGGCGGCGCTGACAGCCGGGGCGCGCGTGATCGGCGTGAACAACCGCGACCTGCGCGACTTCCGCGAAGACCTCGGCACGTTCGAGCGGCTGGCGCGCTACGTCCCGGCGGAGACGACCCTCGTGGCCGAGTCCTCGATCCACACCGCCGCCGACGCCCGCCGCATGGCCGTGGCCGGCGCGCACGCCATCCTCGTCGGTGAGGCACTCGTGAAGAGCGGCGACATCGAGTCCAAAGCCCGCGAACTCATGCTTATCGGTGAACAGGTCGCGCCATGACGCTGGTCAAGATCTGCGGCAACCGGACCCCAGAGGACGTCGTCGCCGCCGCCGAGGCGGGCGCTGACTTCGTCGGCATGATCTTCGCGAACTCCCCACGGCGGGTCGAGATCGAGGAGGCACAGGCGATGGTGCGCGCCCTCGGCGGGCCGCTCTCCGAGCACGAGTTCATCATGCCGCCGCCCGCTCGGCCTCACGTCCGCGAAGAGGTCGGTGAGTGGTTCCGCCACGGAGCCTCCGTAGTCGAGTCCTATCTCGAGGTGAAGCGGCCCCTCACCGTCGGCATCTTCGCCGACCAGTCGATCGATGAAGTGAACGAGATCGCCGAAGAGGCCGGGGTCGACCTCGTGCAACTCTCGGGCGACGAGACGTGGGAGGATTGCCTGCTCGTGACCAAGCAGGTGATCCAGGTCGTGCACGTGTCACCCCTCGACTCCCCTTCCGACCCGATGAGTTATGTCGAGCCAGGATTCGCCATCGCCCTCATGCTCGACTCCGCGCACGGCCCGTACCGTGGCGGCAGCGGTCAGACGTTCGACTGGGAGGTCGCGAAACTCATCTCGGCACGCATCCCGATGGTGCTCGCGGGCGGCCTGAACCCCCAGAACGTCGCCGAAGCCGTACGCCGGGTGCACCCCTGGGTCGTCGATGTCGCGAGCGGCACGGAGACCAACGGACGCAAGGACTACGACCGTGTGCGCGCGTTCGTGCGCGCGGTGCGAGAGGCAGACCAGTGACGACGACCGCCCCCGACGCACGAGGACACTTCGGAGAGTTCGGCGGCAAGTACGTCCCTGAGACGCTGATGCCCGCGCTCGCGCAGCTCGATACCGAGTACGAGCTGGCGAAGCAGGATCCCGCATTCCTCGCCGAACTCGACGTGCTGCTGCGCGAGTACGTCGGTCGCCCCTCGCCGCTCACGCTCGCCTCGAGGCTCTCCGAACAGGTCGGCGCGAAGGTCTACCTGAAGCGCGAAGACCTGAATCACACGGGCGCACACAAGATCAACGCCGTCCTCGCGCAGGCCCTCCTCGCGAGGCGCATGGGCAAGCACCGCATCATCGCGGAGACCGGAGCCGGCCAGCACGGCGTCGCCACCGCAACCGCCTGCGCGCTCTTCGGCTTCGAGTGCGTCGTCTACATGGGCGCCGAGGACATCAAGCGCCAGGCCCTCAACGTCTTCAAGATGAAGGTCCTCGGCGCCGAGGTGCGCCAGGTCGACTCCGGCTCACGCACGCTCAAGGACGCCACGAACGAGGCAATTCGGGACTGGGTCACGAACGTCCGCGACACCTACTACATCATCGGTTCCGTGGTCGGGCCGCACCCGTACCCGCTCCTCGTGCGCGACTTCCAGGCGGTGATCGGCCGCGAGGCGCGCGAGCAGATGCTGGACAAGGAAGGGCGCCTGCCCACGATGGCCGTCGCCTGCGTCGGCGGCGGCTCCAACGCCATCGGGCTCTTCCACGCCTTCATCGACGACCCGGTACGCCTGATCGGCGTCGAGGCCGCCGGCGAGGGACTCGAGGCCCGCCACGCCGCCACGCTCAACGCCGGCCGTCCCGGCGTCCTCCATGGGACGAAGTCGTACCTGCTGCAGGATCAGTGGGGCCAGGTCCTCGAGGCGCACTCGATCTCCGCCGGGCTGGACTATCCGGGCGTCGGTCCGGAGCACGCATGGCTGAAGCTGACCGAGCGCGCTGAGTACCGCGCCGTCACGGACACCGAGGCGCTCGCCGCCTTCCAGGCCCTCTCCCGCCTCGAGGGCATCATCCCCGCCCTCGAGTCTTCACACGCGGTCGCGCAGGTGCTGAAGATGCAGGGCGAGCTGCGGCCGGACGACCTCGTGCTGGTGAACCTCAGCGGGCGTGGCGACAAGGACATGGGCACCGTCGCCGCTGCCCTTGGCGTCACGCTATAGCCACAACCGCGCGCTACTTCGGGAGCGGCGCCCCGATCCCGTTGCCGTCGACGTTCGCGGACTGCGCCACCAGGATCGCGTCGCGGAGCTGTGCCGCGATATTGGCGATCTCGCCCGGACTGTTCGGAAGAAAGACGACCGTCGAGCGGTCGGTACCCGCGATCTCCTTCTGCGTGTCCATCCACTGCACGAGCAGCAGCAGGTTCATCACGTCCTGCTCCTCGATGCCGCCCTCGCCCCCCGCGGCCCCGCGCACGAGGTCAACGGAGTCCCGCAGCCCTTCCGCGATCGCCTTTCGCTGATTGGCGAGGCCCTCGCCCTGGAGCTTCGTGCGCTCCGCCTCTGCCTCAGCTTCTTTCACGATCGTGATCCGGTTGGCCTCCGCCATCTGCACCGCGGCTTCCCGCTCGCGGGTAGCGGCCTGCACCTGGTTCATCGCCGCCTTCACCCGCGCATCCGGGTTGATGTCGTTCACGAGGACGTTCGCGATCTCGTATCCGTAGCGGCCCATCTGCTCCGTCAACTGCTCATTGACGGCGAGGGCGATCGTCTCCTTGTCCTCGAATACCTCCTCAAGCGTTTTTCGCGGTACCTCCGCACGTACGACGTCGAAGACGTACGCCTCAATCTGGCGGCTATGGTCAGTCAGGCGGTACACGGCATCCTGGATCGCGTCCGGCTTCACCTGGTACTGCACTGCGATCGCGAGCTCAACGAACACGTTGTCCTGTGACTTGCTCTCGACCCGCACGTCGAGCTGCTGCACGCGCAGGCTCGTGCGCTCACGGATCCGCTGTACGAACGGGATCTTGAAGTGGAGCCCCGCATCCGCGATACGGTGGAACCGGCCGAAGTGCTCCACTACCGCCGCCGTCTGCTGGCTCACTACGAACACGCTCGAGAACAACGTGATCAGCCCCAGCACGACCACGACGAGCAACAGGACCCCAAGCACTGCCATCGCGACCTCCGATCATAATGACTATACCGGCGCGTCGACCCGATCGGTGCCGCGCGGCGACGATACCGCCCCCGTGATACGCTCGATGCGTGTTCGCGGAGCCCCCTGAACTCACGCCACTTCCCCCGAACGCCATTCAAGCCCGCCTCTGGCGAGGCCGAGACATCCTCGCGGGGTTGGGCCTCGTGGCCGGGGCGTTCGTCCTCGTCGTCATCGGTCTCGGCATCTACGTCGGCGTCACCGGCAACGAGGACACAGACGTCCCGGGCGTCATCGCCACGCTCGCCTTCGAGGTCATGATCGGGGCTGCCGTTGTTCTGCTCGCTCGGAGACGGCGCCTCGGCCTCCGTGACCTCGGGTTCGTCCTGCCACGCCGCTGGGGCTTCATCGGACTCGTCTGGGCCGGCTCGTACGCCATCCTTGTCGCGTATCAGATCATCCTGGCGCTGCTCGAGCAGGCCGGCATCGACAGCTCGCGGTTCTCCGAAGGCAATCCACTGCCCGTGGATACGGGGGACGGGATCCTCCTGCTCGCCGTCCTCGGGGTCGCGGTCGTCCTTGTCGCGCCACTCAGTGAGGAACTCTTCTTTCGAGCCCTGATCTTCCGCGGTCTCCGCGGGTACTGGCGGCTCATCCCGTCCCTGGCGGTCAGCGGAATCGTCTTCGGCGCCTTCCACGGCAACCTCAGCGTGATCGTCCCGTTCGCCTTCATCGGCGCCCTCTTCGCCTGGGGCTACGAGGAATCCGACTCCCTCGTCACACCCATCGTGGCGCACATGCTCGTCAACGGCGTCTCGTTCGCCCTGAGCGTCGCCGGAGCTGCGGATTAGGGCCGCCTCGCGTCCGGACGCTCGCGCTGCTACCCTCGCCACCATGACCGATCGCCTCGCCGAAATGTTCGCGCGCACCCGCGCGGAAGGGCGCCCCGCGGTCATCCCCTTCGTCCCTGGCGGTTGGCCCGAGCCCAACGCCACCCTCGAGATCGTGAAGGCAGCCGTCGATGGCGGCGCCGACGCGATGGAGATCGGCATCCCATTCAGCGACCCCATCGGTGACGGCGTCACCAACCAGGTGGCCTACCAGCACGCCCTCGAACAGGGCGTGACCCCACCCGCCATCCTCGATTCGGTGCGCGCGATTCGCGCCGCGGGCATTCGCGTGCCGTTACTTCTTATGGGATACTGCAATCCGCTGTTCGCCTACGGGCTGGACGGCTTTGTGCGGGACGCGGCCGAGGCGGGCGTCGACGGCTTGATCATCGTCGATATGCCCCCGGACGAAGCGGACGAACTCGAACCGCTCGTCCGCGCCGCCGGACTGCATATGGTGTACCTGCTAGCGCCCACCTCGACCGCCGAGCGCATCGCGCTCGTCGCCGAGCACGCAAGCGGGTTCATCTATTGCGTGAGCGTCACCGGTGTGACGGGCACGCGCAGTCAGCTCTCCGACGAGTTGCCGGCGTTCCTCGAACGAGTCCGCCGGCAGACCGACGTACCGCTGGCGATCGGCTTCGGCATCTCGACGCGTGAACACGTCGAATCCGTCGGTCGCATCGCGGACGCCGCCGTCGTCGGAAGCGCCTTCGTGCAGGCGGTGACATCTGCGCCGCCGGCAGAGCGCCCGGGCGTCGTCCGGGCCTACGTGGAGGAGATCACCGGTCGTGGGAATGGCCACTCCCCGGGCAACGGCTGACCGCCGCGCAACGCGCGACGGCGGCCTGCACGCGTGGCTTCCTGCGGCCGCGTCGTTTGGGACGGGACGTCCGGACGCCAGCTCCCACCGTCACTGAACATCGGAGCCCATCCCATGCTAGTTCGAGGTTTTCGAGGCGCCACCACCGCTGATGCCAACACCCGCGAGGCCATCCTCGATGCCACCGCCGAGTTGCTCGAGGCGCTGGTCCGCGCCAATGACATCGACCATGAGCATGTGGCTTCCATCATCTTCACCACCACGCCCGACTTGAACGCCGAGTTCCCCGCCGTCGCCGCTCGCGCGGCAGGATGGACCGATGTCGCACTCATGTGCGGGCATGAAATGGGCGTCCCGGGCAGCCTCGCTCGATGCGTCCGCATTCTGATGCACGTCAACACGGATCTGGCCCTCGACCAGGTCAACCACGTCTACCTGCGGGGCGCGCAGGCGCTGCGCCCCGATCTCGCCGCGAACACACCCACGGAGGTAACCGCATGATCGTCGTCATGAGCATGAACCGCACGCCCGAACAACAGGCGGCGGTGATCACCCGCATTCAGGACCTCGGGCTGCGCGCCCAGGAGATCGCCGGCGTCGAGCGCAGCGTGATCGCTGTCCTGGGCCAGGTTTACCCCGAGCTGAAGGACGAACTCTCCACCCTCGACGGCGTCGAGGAAGTCCTCCGCGTCTCCAAGCCCTACAAGCTCTCCAGCCGCGAGGTGCGCCCGAACGACACCGTGATCGAGCTGGCGCACGGCGTGCGCATCGGCGGCGGACGGCCCGTGGTCATGGCCGGCCCGTGCTCCATCGAGACCGAGGAGCAGCTCTGGGCGGCCGCCCGCGGCGTGAAGGAGGCCGGCGCGCACATCCTCCGCGGTGGCGCGTTCAAGCCGCGCTCCTCCCCCTACGCCTTCCAGGGCCTCGGGGTCGCGGGTCTCAAGCTCCTCCGCCAGTGCGGCGACGAGTTCGGCATGCCCGTCATCACTGAGCTGCTCTCGGTCCGCGACGTCGCGGCCGTCGCCGAGTACTCGGACATCCTCCAGATCGGCGCCCGCAACATGCAGAATTTCGTCCTGCTCGAGGAAGCCGGCAAGGCCGGCAAGCCCGTGCTCCTCAAGCGCGGCCTCTCAGGGACGATCGAGGAGTGGCTCCTGGCCAGCGAGTACATCCTCAACCAGGGCAACGCGCAGGTCATGCTCTGCGAGCGCGGCATCCGTACCTTCGAGACCGCGACCCGCAACACGCTCGACCTCAACGCCATCGCCCTCGTCAGGCGGCTCAGCCACCTCCCCGTGATCTCGGACCCCTCACACGGCACCGGCAAGTGGTACCTCGTCCAGCCGATGGCGATGGCCAGCATCGCCGTGGGCGCTGACGGCCTCATCATCGAGGTGCACCCCAACCCCGACCAGGCGCTGTCAGACGGCGCTCAGTCGCTCACCCCGGCCAACTTCGCCGAGTTGATGCGCGAAGGCTCCGCACTCGCCTCCTCCATCGGCCGTCCGTTCGCCGACGTCCCGGTAGCCGTCGCCTAGCGGCGGGCTCCCGTGCCCGACGAGCAACCGCGATCCGACGAAGCCGCCGCGGCGCAGCCACCAGAGGCTGCACCCGGCGGCTTCGTGCTGCAGCTCCCCGTCTTCGAGGGCCCCCTCGACCTGCTGCTGACGCTCCTTGAAGATCGCCAGCTCGACATCACCGAGGTCTCGCTCCTCGCCGTCACCGAGCAGTACCTCGCGCATCTCCGCGAAGCGGAACGGCTCAACCTCGACGCCTTCGCCGACTTCATCGCCATCGGCGCCCGCCTCCTGCTCCTGAAGTCGCGCGCGCTGTTGCCCCGCGACCCGGACGCCGAACCCGCCCCCGAGGACGATGCGGATCCCGAGGCGCTGCTCGCCGCACTACAGGAGTACCGCCGCTTCCGTGAAGCGGCAGAGCACCTGCGCGATCTCGAGGCGGAAGGGCGGACCGCGTTCCGGCGTACTGCCTCGCCTCCCGAGATCCCGCCCACCACCGGCCTCGACGGCACCACGCTCGCCTCACTGATGGACGTCCTGCGCGATGTCCTCGAGCGCCTGCCGCCAGAGAAGCCGGCCCCCCGGGGCGTCCCGCGCGAGTCCATCCGCCTCGCCGACCGCGTGCAGGCGCTCGTAGAGCTGCTGGACCATCAGGGCCGGACGACGTTCCGCACCCTCGTCGCTCCGGCCACCACGCGTGTCGCTGTGATCGTCGAGTTCCTCGCGGTCCTCGAACTCGTGAAGACTCGCTACCTCGAGGCGAAACAGTCACAGGCGTTCGGCGATATCGACCTGATCAAGGTCCTGGGCGGCCAGCCGCCGTCCGCCGAGGAAATGGCGGAGGACTTCGCCGGTCCATAGGGTGCGTCCTCCCGTTTGAACGCGCGATTCGTCGGGTGCTACGATCCGGGCCGCCACACCCTGTTTCTCAAGGAGTCGCATTGCTCCTGGTACGCGACGAGCTTCGGCACGCGGTCACCTCCGGCGATCACGCGATCACGCTCGGCGTCTTCGACGGGGTCCACCGCGGCCACCAGATGCTCATCGAGCGCGTCCGTACCGAGGCCGCCGCTCGAGGACTCGGCTCCGGCGTCGTGACGTTCCACCCGAGCCCGGTGACCGTGCTGCGACCCGGCACCCCGTTCGCCTACCTCACCACGCTGGAGCAGCGTGTCGAGCTGCTCAAGGAGACCGGCGTCGACTGGGTGTCGGTCGTCCAGTTCACCTCCGAGCTGTCGCAGGTCTCCGCCCAGGACTTCGCCCGCGTGCTGGTCGAGGAGGCCCGCGTGCGCCTGATCGTCGTCGGCGAGGACTTCGCCGTCGGGCGCGGACGCGAGGGCACCGTTCCGCGCCTCCAGGAGATCGGCCAGGACCTCGGCTTCGAGGTCATCCCGGTCGCGCTGCTGCAGCACGATCCCGCTGACGCCATCTCGTCCACACGTGTCCGGCGTGCCCTCGCCGAAGGCGACATGCCCGACGTGACGCGTATGCTCGGCCGGCCGTACTCGATCCGCGGACCCGTGCTGCACGGCGACGAACGCGGACGCAGCATCGGCTTCCCCACCCTGAACATCGGTGTCAGCGCGGACCGCGCCTTGCCCCCCAATGGCGTCTATGTCACCAGCGCCGAAGTGCGCGGCCAGGCCTACCGGGGGACGACCAACATCGGCGTCCAGCCAACCTTCGAGGGCACCACGCGCCGCGTGGAGACACACCTGCTCGACTTCGAGGGCGACGCCTACGGACAGGTCGTACGCATCGATCTCCTCGAATGCCTGCGCGAGGAGCGCAAGTTCGACGGCGTCGACGCGCTCGTCGCCCAGATCACCCGCGACGTCGCAGCGACAAGGTCGTACTTCGCATGACGGCAGGTACCCGGCGCATGGCGCCCGTCGACGAGCAGATGGCCGTCCTGATGCGCGGCACCGAGTTCGGCGATGAGATGACCCGCCGCAACATGGAACGTGACCTCCGCGTCCGCCTCGAGGAAGACCGTCCGCTCAGCGTCTACTGCGGCTACGACCCCACTTCGGTCGACCTCACGCTGGGCCACACGCTGACCATGCGGAAGCTGCGCCAGTTCCAGGACTTCGGCCACCAGGTCACCTTCCTCATCGGCAACTTCACGGGCCTCGTCGGCGACGCCTCCGACAAGGACAAGCGCCGTCCAATGCTCACCCCGGAGCAACTCGCCGCCAACGCCGCCACCTACGAGAAGCAGGCCGGCCGCATCCTCGACCTCGCGAAGACCACCATCACCTACAACGCCGACTGGCTCGGCGAGCTCACCTTCGCCGATGTCGTCAAGCTCTGCTCCCACTTCACCGTCGCCGAGTTCCTGAAGCGCGACAACTTCTCGAAGCGTTTGGAGCGCGGCGATGCCATCCATCTCCACGAGTTCATGTACGCCATCATGCAGGCGTACGACGCCGTCGCCCTCCAGACCGATGTCCAGGTCGGCGGCACCGAACAGCTCTTCAACCTCATGGCCGGACGCAAACTCCAAGAGGAGTACGGGCAGCGACCGCAGATCGTGCTCATGGTCCCGATCCTCGTCGGCACCGACGGTCATCAGCGCATGTCCAAGTCGACCGGAAACTACATCGGCGTCGACGAGGCGCCCAACGACATGTACGGCAAGGTGATGTCGCTCCCGGATGTCGCCATGCGTGACTACTTCACCCTGCTCACCGACCTCAGCTCCGACGTGATCGAGTCGCAGCTGGCGGGAGCGCCCATCGAGGCTAAGAAGCGGCTCGCCCTCGAAGTCACCGCCTCGATGTACGACCGCACGGCTGCCGCGGCAGCCCAGACCTACTTCGAGTCGACCTTCCAGCGCGGTGAAACGCCGGAAGAGATGCAAGAATTCGCGATCGAGGATGCGGCCGGTGCCCGCCTCGACCGCGTGATTCGAGCTGCGGGCCTCGCCGCCAGTGCGGCGGAGGTGCGCCGGCTCGTGGCGCAGGGCGCGGTGCGCGTGAACGGCGATGCCGTCACCGACTTCGCGCTGCTGCTCCACGGGGGGGACGAAGTGCGCGTGGGACGCCATCGCTTCCTGCGCATGGTCGGGGCGGGGGGCCACGAATGATCGACGGCGGCTACGACATCGACATCGAAGCGGTGAACCAGAACGTCGAGGAAGCGGAGGTAGTCTCGTTCTACTTCCCAATGCTCCGCCACACATTGCTGGTCGACACGCGATGCGGGCCCGACGAGGGCCCGCTTGTTTGTCTCGACGCCATGGTCGACAACTCAGCCCAGCGCTACGCCTCGCTGCACCGACTTCGTCCGCAGCTGCCGCGACCAGAGTCGCTGACCATGATTCCGTGGGCGCATAGCGTCGACGCCCTCGAATCGACGGGCGTATGGACCCGCGTCACCGGCCGCCTCCTCGAATGCGGTGGCACGGACGCGCTCCTCGACGCCGGGCGCTGCCTCGAGGAACTCCGCACCCTCGAGTTGCACGAACTGCGCCTCGCCATCCGCGGGCCGGAGTACCGCACCGTCTGGAGCAACGCCGGCGTCGGCGACGAGGCAGAACCTCCCGCGAACGTCTAACGCCGCCGCTCACACCTCCGACGGTGGCATAGCCGCCGCGTTCCCATGAAGGTCCATCGCCTCGGCCAGCAACTCGTATGACCGCAGCCGGTCCTGGTAGTCGTGGGTAATCGTGACCACCAGCACCTCGTCGACCCCGTATTCGTCGGACAGCTCCCGTAGCCCTTCCGCGACGCGCGTCGGGTTCCCCTCGAACGTCAGGCTCTGCTGGTACCGGATGTAGTCAATCTCCGGCTCCGTGAACTCGGTCTGCAGCGCTTCCTCAATGCTCGGTACGCCCCCCTCGGCGCGCCCCTGATCCCGGCGCAGCCGCATGAGGTGCCGGCTGAGCCCGATGCGATGCGCATCCGCGTCCGTCTCCGCGCACAAGGCCGCTACGCCGACGTTCACCAGCGGCTCCGCGCACAGCGCCGAGGGCCGGAACTGCTCACGATACGACTGCACGACCTTCGGCCCGCCCGCCGGACTGATGAAGTGCGCGAAGGAGAAGGGCAGCCCCTGCTCGGCCGCGAAGCGGGCGCTGTCGTACGCCGACCCCAGCAGCCACGGCACCGGCATCGACGGCCCTGCGGGGACCGCCCGGATCCCGTGGAACGGGTGCCGCTCCGGCACCTCGTCACGCATGTAGCGCAGTACGTCGCGCACCTGCTCCGGATACGCCTCCAGCGGCAGCGCGCCCGGCCCGTGCTGAAGCGCCGAGGCTGTGCGCCGGTCACTGCCCGGCGCCCGCCCAAGGCCCATATCGATCCGGCCCGGGAACAGCGTCTCCAGCATCCGGAACGTCTCCGCGACCTTCAGGCTGCTGTAGTGCGTCAGCATCACGCCGCCCGAACCAACCCGGATCCGTTCGGTCCTCGAGGCGATCAGCGGAATCAGCAGTTCCGGCGAAGCACTCGCCAGCGTCGGCGTGTTGTGGTGCTCCGCCACCCAGTACCGCGCATAGCCCAGCCGGTCCGCCGCTTCGGCCAGCTCGAGCGTGGCCTGCAGCGCCTCACGAGGCGACCCCCCGCGGCGGATCGGAGACTGGTCGAGAATCCCGAGGCGCAGCATCCTCCCGCCCTGCGTCACGCTCGGCCTCGCCCAGAACCGCGCCGGCGCGGGACCCGCACGGAGCGGAGACGCATCCACGTGCCACCGACGGCGCGCTGGCCGATCTCAGGCACGCGCTCCGTCAGCGTTCGCCGATCGCCACCGAAGTGCGACACGACCGCCTCACGGTACGGCCGCGCGACTCGCGTGGCGTACGCGCCGAAGCCCTCCTCGCGCAGCGGCGCCCAGTCCTCGCGATACGGCGCCCACACATGCGCCCTACCCACTGACTTCGCCGAGGTCACGAACGCGAGGCCGACCCCGGTCGACACCTCGAGCAGCGAGCGCTGCTCCTTCGTCGCCGTGGCCACCAGCCCATTGAACAATCGCATCAACTCCCCCGGAGCGGGCAGCGAACCGGCGCTTCCGCGCAACTCAGCAAGTGACCGCTTGAGCTCGGACAGCTCCAGCGGGGGCAGGTCGATAGCGCGCGCCGTCGTGCCGGTCGTGCCTTCGAGCGCGCCGATCAACTGGTCGACGGACCCGAAGTGTGTCCCCGCCGACAGCACTCCCGCTGCGGACAGCTCCTCCTCCAGCGCCCGCAGGAAGACTCGGGACCCGTTCATCACATCGGAAGCGCCCGCCAGCAACCACAGCGGTGAGAAACCGAACGCTGCGATCGAGCCCAGTTCCACCACGTTGCCCGCTGCCTTCTTCACGGCCACCCGCCCGGCGCCGTCCGCCTCCGCGGGCTGCCGTGCGTCGGGCGCCACGCCCCCCACAAGCTCGACGGCGATGCGCAGCGCGTTCTTCGCCGTGGCCTCGTACAGACGCGAGCGCCGCACGAACCGCGGCAGCACGAGCTGCGCCGTTTCGTGTACCGTGCCGCCGAGGCCCGCGAACAGCGCGCGCAACACACGCTCCGGCACGGTCGCCAGGTACCACCAGGGGGCGGTCACGCGTACGGCCCGCTCAGCGGCCGCGATCCCGCGCGGCACGCCCGCCGGCACTCCCGGATCCCATCTGGCCGCCCGCCGGCTCGGCCACGCGCTCGCTCGACTCCAGCACCTCCGAGATCGCCGCTCGGAGTGCCGGATCCATGCCCCCCTCGATGCACCGAGGACACGTCGGCTCGTCAGGAGCGCCCATGTCGAACAATTGCACGACACGTGGCTCAGACGAGATCACGATGCCGCAGCGGGTCCGCACCTGGAGCGCTCTGAAGACGCGCGGTTCCAGTTCCGTCGCCTCCACCAGCGTGACCCAGTGCCAATCGTCCGCCAGATCGTTCATTGCTTTGGCCACTACCCGCACGTCAGGCATGCACGTTCCTCGGCCGATTACTGCGAACTCGTCTTCATCTCAATGATACGCTCGTGGCTGGAAGCGGCGGTGTGTAGGGACTGGATTTCACGACTCCCTCTACCAAACCATGCGACAATCCAAGGGATATTCGCAGGTTATTCCGCTGTCCGCAGACTTGTGCGTTCTGAGTATCGTGTTGTACACCTTGGGGGCATCCACAGAGAAGGGTAACTATGCCGCTAAAGATCACCCACCGCAAAGAGCAGGAAGTCCCCGCGCCGTCCGCGAGCGGTAAAGCCAACGAGGAGCTCTACCAGCTCAAACTGGAAATGTCGAAGCTCGCACAGGGGATGGTGCTCGAGGTCGACGCCGGAAGCACGAAGGCCATCCGTGGCACCAAGGGCCTCATCACACGCGCCAGCAAGCAGCTCGGCCGCCCCTTCGTGCACTGGCATCAGGGCACGAAGGTCTTCGCGAAGCCGGCGGAAGCACCCCGCCGCCGCGGTCGCCCGCGGAAAGTCCAGCCCTGACCGCAAGTGGCGCCCGCCGAGGGCGCGCATGCCATACGAGACGGTGCGAAACGGGAGGTCTGATGACCTCCTGTTTCGCGTTCCGGCGTCCGGCGGTCACACCTCGAACGGCGGCCCGAGGAACGGCGCGGGCGGGGTGCCATCACCCCACCAGACAATCTCCGGCGTGAGCCAGACACCAGAGGCAGCCAGCACCCGCTGCTGCACCAGTGACATCAGCGCCACGACGTCACCGGCCCGCCCGGTGCCATCGTGCACGAAGAAATTCGCGTGCCGCTCGCTTACGCGCACACCGCCGGCTGTCAGGCCTTTACATCCAGACGCCTCGATTAACCGGCCAGCGTAGTCGCCCTCAGGATTTCGGAACATCGAGCCTGCGTTCGGCTCCGCCGTTGGCTGCGTCGCAGATCGCGCATCGAGGAGCCGTCGCATCTCTGCCTGAACCTCCGCTGCCGGACGCCGCTCGAGGTTCAGCGTCGCGCCCACCACCATGACCCCGGCGCCGCGCAGGCTCGACTGCCGGTACTCGAAGCGGACTTCGTAGCGGCTCAACGTCTGGAATCCCCGGCCGCCGAACACTTCGACTTCCTGCACCAGCGGACCGATGCAGCGGCCGTCGCCGATCCCCGCATTCGTCTGCAGCGCCCCGCCCACCGACCCCGGAATCCCGGCGGCGAATTCCAGACCGCCGAGGTCGCGCTCCGCCGCCGCCCGCGCCAGCGCCGGCAGCATGACCGCCGCCCCCACTGTCACACGCGTCCCGTTGAACTGCATCCCGCCACACGCGCGCCGCAAGGAGACCACCAGGCCGTCGACGCCATCGTCCGACACAAGCAGGTTCGAGCCGCCGCCAATGATCCGCATCGCCATTCCGGCCGCCCGGGACCAGAGCATCAACCGCTCCAGCTCCACCAGGTCCCGCGGCGTCGCGAAGTATCGCGCCGCGCCGCCAATGCGCAGATACGTGTGCCGCGCGAGCGGCACCCGCTCGTGCACTTCGATGCCGCTCGGAGGCGATACCGCCGTCATCTCCCGATGGTAGACCGCACACGCGCCGTGTACGAGGAGGCGCGACGAGCAAGCCAGCCATCCAGCCCGCCGTCCCTGCACCAGTTGCGAAGCGCGCGCCCGCCCTCGACACTGAGCGCCGTGAGCAGAGTGCTGGTCGTCGAAGATGACCCCGCGATCCTCGATGCCGTCGCCTACAACCTCAAGCGCGACGGCCACGAAGTGCTCGCGTCCGCCGATGGTCTCGATGGCCTCCGCCTCGCCCGCGAAGAAGACCCGGACCTCATCGTCCTCGACCTGATGCTTCCCCGCATGTCCGGCCTCGATGTCTGCCGCATCGTGCGCGCCGAGAAGGCCGTGCCGATCCTCATGCTCACCGCGCGTGACACCGAGGTAGACAAGGTCGTCGGACTCGAGATCGGCGCCGACGACTACCTGACCAAGCCCTTCTCAATGCGCGAGCTCATGGCGCGCGTGAATGCGGTACTCCGCCGCGACCGCATCTCCAGGGAGGCGGGCCATGGCCTGACGCCCGCCCGCCTCGAAACGCTTCAAGGCGGCGATATCGTGCTGAGCGTCTCGGCCCATGAGGTGCGCCGCCGCGATCAGCCCGTCCAGCTGCGCCCCAAGGAGTTCGACCTCCTCGAGTACCTGATGCGGCACCCCGGACAGGTGCTCACCCGCGAGATGATCCTGGAGTCGGTCTGGGGGTACAGCTACGGCGGCGAGACGCGCACCGTGGACGTCCACATCCGCTGGCTGCGTGAAAAACTCGAGGCCGATCCGGCGCACCCCGTGCACCTTCAGACCGTGCGAAGCGTCGGCTACAAGTTCGTCCCGTGAGCTCGAGACGGGGGTTCGCCGTCTCGACCCTGATCCTCGCGCTCCTGACCGGGCTCGCCATCGTCGCGCTTCCGTCCCCGGTCGACGCCCTCCTCGCCCTGGCCGCCGTGGCCTTCGCCGCGTTCACAGCGCGCCGCGACGAGCGCGAACTGCGGATCGAGAACGCTCCCGGCGCCCCCGCGTACACCCACCTGGCGCAAGCGGTCGCCGCACTGAGCGCGGGCGTTGTCGCCCTCGACGGTGAACGCAACGTCCTCGTCGCGAACGCTGCCGCCGAGCGCATCCTCGACCGCCCCGCCGGCTCGATGGCGGGTGCATCGCTCGTCCAGGCGGTGCGAGACCACGATCTCGCCAGGGTGGCTCGCGAAGCCTCCGCCACGCCGGTCGAGGTGCACCTCTCCGTCGCCAGTCGCGACGTCATCGCCACCGCCACTCCCGTGACCCTCGATGACGTGCACACCGTTCTCACGATCGAGGACGTCACGGAACTGCGCCGTGCCCAGCGCGCGCGCAGCGAACTGGTCGCCAACGTATCCCACGAGTTGCGCACCCCAATCGCGGCGGCACGCGCCCTCGCCGAGACCCTTGAGGCCGGAGTCGCCGAGCAGGAAGCGCGCGAACGGTTTCACCACCGGCTCGTCGACGAGATCGACCGCCTCGGGGCGATCGTCCAGCGCCTCCTGTGGCTGGCGCGCGTGGAGTCCGGCGCGGAGACCTTCACCATCGCCCCCATCGACGCCGACGACCTGCTGCGCGAAGCCACCAGCCGCATCAGCCCGCTCGCAGCCAGCCGTGACGTGCGCATCGATGTCCTCGCGGGAGCCAGCGCCGGAGCCGAGAGCGTCCTCGGCGACCGAGAGCGCGTGCTCGAAGTCCTCTCGAACCTCCTCGACAACGCGGTCCGCCACAGCCCGCACGGCGGCGTGGTGCGACTCAGCGCCACCCGGGAAGCCGGCCATGTGCGGTTCCAGGTCGCCGACCAGGGCCCCGGCATCCCGCCGGCTGACCGTGCCCGCGTATTCGAGCGCTTCTACACAGGAGACCGCGCGCGCGGCCCGGGCGGCAGCGGCCTGGGTCTCGCCATCGCCCGCCACATCGTCCAGCGGCTCGGCGGGCGCATCTGGATCGAGGACCGCACGGAGCCGGGCGCGGTGCTCTGCTTCACGCTCCCGGTCAGCACGGAGTAGTCGCGCCGCCTTCGAGGCCGGCATGTGAGACGCTGCAACCCCGCCCGAGCGGTGCGACCGCGGGAAGAGAGGACGCGCGCGTGTCCATAGTCGAGGTCGTGGGCCTGACACTGGCGGCGTTCGCCGCCGGCGCCGTGAACGCGGTGGCCGGCGGCGGGTCGCTCATCAGCTTCCCCGCCCTCGTCGCCGCCGGGTACCCCGCGAAGACCGCGAACGTCACCAACACCGTCGCGCTGTGGCCAGGCTACCTCGGCGGCTCCTACGGCTATCGCGAACTGCTCATCCCCCAGCGCCGGACGATCGCGCTGCTGAGCGCCTCCAGCGTGCTGGGAGCACTCGTTGGCTCCGCGATCCTCCTGTCGACCCCGGAGTCCGCCTTCGAGGCGATCGTCCCCTTCCTCATCCTCTTCGCCGCGCTTCTGCTCGCCGTCCAGAACCGGGTCGCGACATTCGTCGCCGCACACCGCCGGCAAGACCGGCCGCACTCCGCCGCGCCCATCGAGCTGCACGTGGCGGTCTTTGCACTCGCCGTCTATGGGGCCTACTTCGGCGCCGGCCTCGGCATCCTCACCCTCGCGGTGCTGGGGGTGCTCGTGCCCGATGACCTGCAACGCTCCAACGCGCTCAAGGGCGTCCTGTCCCTCGTCATCAACGCCGCCGCCGTCGTGTACTTCGCCGCCTTCGGGCCTGTCGAGTGGGTCCCGGCCTTCGTGATGGCCGCCGCGGCGCTCGCCGGCGGCTACGCGGGCGCACACCTCGCGAAGCGGCTCGACCCGCGGCTCTTCCGTGCTGCCGTCGTGATCTTCAGCGCCGCCGTCGCCATCGTCTTGTTCGTTCGTTGATAAGCGCTGCCGCACGTTAATCGAGCATTAACCCGGCGAGCCAACGATCGGATCACCCAGAGGGCTCAGATTCTGTTTCGGAGGGAAGACTACATGCGTGTAGCCCAGTTCAGATGGTGGAAGGCGGCGTTGCTCGCCCTCGCCATCTCCAGCCTCGCATTCTTCGCCGTCGCGTGCGGCGATGAGGAGGAGAGCGACGAGGAACCGACCGCCACCACCGCCGCTGGCACCAGCACAGCCACCAGCACCGGCGGCATCGCCAGCGACCTCGGCAAAGACGACCGCGCCCAGATCACGGGAGCCGGCGCGACCTTCCCTGCCCCCATCTATCAGGCCTGGTTCGACGACTACAACAAGAAGATCGCCAGGGGCGTCCAGGTCAACTACCAGTCGATCGGCTCCGGTGGCGGCATCCAGCAGTTCACCGAGGGCACCGTCGACTTCGGCGCGACCGACGCCCCGATGAGTGAAGCGGAGCTCGCCAAGGCTCCCGACGCGGTCCACATCCCGATGGTGCTTGGCTCCGTCGTGGTCACCTACAACATCTCCGGGCTCTCCACCCCGCTGAAGTTCGATGGCGACACGCTCGCCAAGATCTACCTCGGCGACATCAAGAAGTGGAACGACCCGGCGATCGCCGCAATGAACTCGGGCGCGAAGCTCCCGGACGCGGACATCCAGGTCGTCTATCGCTCCGACGGGTCCGGCACGACCTTCGTATGGACCGATTACCTCACCAACGTCTCGGCCGACTGGAAGAGCAAGGTCGGCACCAGCAAGAACCCGAGCTGGCCGGTCGGTCAGGGCGGCAAGGGGAACGAGGGCGTCTCCAACGCCGTCAAGCAGACCCCCAACGCCATCGGCTACGTCGAGCTGAACTACGCCATCGAGACCAAGCTCGCCTTCGCTGACGTGAAGAACCAGGCCGGCAAGTTCATCACCCCGTCCATCGACGGCACCAGCGCCGCCGCGGCCGGTGTGACCCTCCCCGCCGACTACCGCGTCTCCATCGTCAACGCGAGCGGCGAGAGCTCGTACCCGATCGCGTCGTTCACCTACCTGCTGGTGCACAAGGACGCCTCGAGCTGCGACAAGCAGAAGCCGCTCGTCAACATGCTGTGGTGGGTCTTCCACGACCCGACCGCCGCGGCAACGGCGAAGACGCTGAACTACGCTCCGCTCCCGGCGGGCGTCCAGCCGAAGGTCGACGCGACGCTGAAGAGCCTGACCTGTAACGGCCAGCCCATCCTTCCCCAGGGCTAGTCGGCTCAGACTCGGATTGGCTACCGTAGGCCCGGACGCGAGGCGCGTCCGGGCCTACGACTGAAGCGGGGGACACGTGGCGGGACTCGCAAAAGCACGCAATCAACGCGCAAGCCTGGTCAATCGCATCCGCGTCGGCGACTGGATCTTCACAGCGCTCGTTTCCATCGCCGCGCTCACCGTCCTCCTGGTGATCGTCGGGCTGTTCTACGAGCTCATCGAACGCTCCTGGCCCGCGATCACGCACAACGGCTGGAGCTTCATCTGGGGCACCGACTGGAACCCGCCACGCGAGGTGTTCAACGCCGGTGCCTTCATCTTCGGCACCGTCGTCACCTCGCTCGCGGCCCTCGCCCTCGCCACCGTCGTGGGCGTCCTCGTAGCCATCTACCTCGTCGAGATCGCACCACCGAAGATCGCCCGCCCCGTCTCCTTCATGGTCGAGCTCCTGGCCGCCATCCCAAGCGTTGTCTTCGGCCTCTGGGGCGTATTCGTCCTCGGCGTGTTCATCCGTGACTACTTCGGACCGCGCTTCGTCGACATCTTCGGGTTCATCCCCATCTTCGACGGCACGCCGCTCATCACCGGCCTCTTCTCCGCGATCATCATTCTCGCCACCATGATCCTCCCGACGATCATGGCGGTCTCGAGAGACGTCATCGCCGCGGTCCCCCGCAGCCAGCGCGAGGGCATCCTCGCCCTGGGTGCCACCCGCTGGGAGATGATCCGGCTGACCGTCCTGCCCTACGCCCGTTCTGGTGTCCTCGGCGCGGCCATCCTCGGCCTCGCACGGGCCGTCGGCGAGACCCTCGCCGTCACCCTCGTCATCGGCAACCGGGTGGGCATCCCCAGCACCATCTTCGACCCCGCCTACACCATGGCCAGCGCCATCGCCAACCAGTTCGCCGAAGTGGAGAACGACCTCCACCGCGCCTCACTCCTCGAGGTCGCACTGGTGCTCCTCATCATCACGTTCCTGATCAACGTCGCCGCCCGCCTGCTCGTCTGGCGCGTCACCGGCGGCCAGCGCGTATCGGTGGTGGAATAATGGCCTCGATCGTCGAAGCGTCTGACCCGCTGCGGAGGCGCAGGCATTTCATCGACCACGCGATGACCGTCGTCATGGTCGGCGCCGCAGTGGTCGGCATCATCCCGCTCATCCTCATCCTGTTCTACCTGCTGAAGGAGGGAATCCCCGGCCTCAGCCTGGACTTGTTCACCGAAGATCCCAACCGCCCGGGCCTCGAAGGCGGCGGCGTCCGCCACTCGATCATCGGCAGCGCGATGATCGTCAGCGTCGCGACCCTCATCGGCGTCCCGGTGGCCATCGGCTGCGGCATCTTCCTCTCCGAGTTCGGCCAGAACCGCCTCGGCACCGTCCTTCGCTTCCTCGTGGACGTGCTGGCGGGCATCCCCTCGATCACCATGGGCCTCTTCATCTATGGCCTCGTCGTGCTCCGTCAGGGTTCGTTCAGCGGGTTCGCAGGCGGCCTCGCGCTCGCCATCCTCTTTCTCCCCATCGTCGCACGCATCACCGAGGAAATGATGCTCCTGGTGCCACGCTCCATCCGCGAGGCTTCACTGGCCCTCGGCGCACCTACGTGGATGACCGCGATCCGAGTCGTCGTCCCCACCGCCCTGCCCGGCATCGCCACCGGCATCCTGCTCGCCCTCTCGCGTATCGCCGGCGAAGCCGCGCCTCTGCTCTTCACGACGCTCGGCAATCAGTTCTTCAGCACCAACCTGTCTCAGGCCATGGACGCGCTCCCGCTGCGGATCTTCGTGTATGCCGTGGGACCGTACGAGTACTGGCACGAGCAGGCGTGGGCAATGAGTCTTATCCTTGTGGCGTTCATCCTGGTGGTGAGCCTGATCGTGCGAGCGGTCATCGGCACCAGGGTGGTCGTCCGCAGCTAGCAGCAACCGCTGCGGAAGGCGGGTTCCAATGGTGCTCGACAACGAGCCTCGAACGGCGGCAACCGAAGTGACTGGTGAAACCGAAACCCACGGCTTCCAGTTCCAGCCCCAGAACGCCCTCAAGGCGTCGCCCGGCACGGACGGCACCGAAGCCGCCCCCGGCGAGGTGGCCATCCGCGCCGAGAACGTCAACGCCTACTACGGCGCCAAGCACGCCGTAGGCGACGTGTCCATGGATGTCTACGCGCGGAAGATCACAGCCCTGATCGGCCCCTCAGGCTGCGGCAAGTCCACGTACATCCGCTGCTTCAACCGCATGCATGAGTTCAGCCCCGGCGCACGCGTCGAGGGTCACATCTACCTCGAAGGCACGGACATCTACGCCCCGGACGTGGACGCGACGCGCGTCCGACAGCGCATCGGCATGGTCTTCCAGAAGCCCAATCCGTTCCCCACGATGTCCATCGAGGAGAACGTCGCCGCCGGGCTGCGCTTCACCAACATCCGCAACCGCTCCGAAATCCGCGACCGCGTCGAGACCGCGCTCAAACAGGCCGCCCTCTGGGACGAGGTGAAGGGCGACCTCAAGAAGGCGGGCATCGCCCTCTCTGGCGGCCAGCAGCAACGCCTCTGCATCGCTCGCGCAATCGCCGTCGAGCCAGAGGTCGTCCTCATGGACGAGCCCTGCTCCGCCCTCGACCCCATCGCCACCCTCAAGATCGAGGACCTGATGCACGGCCTCGCCGAGCGCTTCACCATCGTCATCGTCACCCACAACCTCCAGCAGGCCGCCCGCGTGAGCGACTGGACCGGCTTCATGCTGGCGGGCGAGGACGGGGTCGGTCGCCTCGTCGAGTACCGCCCCACCCAGGACATGTTCACGAATCCCCGCGAAGACCGCACCGAGGCCTACATCACCGGCCGGTTCGGTTAGAGCAACAGGGGAAGAAGAAGAGGCGCCAGCATGTCGCGCGAAGAATTCCACCGGAATCTGCGGGGCCTCCAGGACGGAGTCCTCGAGATGGGGTCCATGGTCGACCGCCAGATCGAGCGCTCCATGCAGGCCCTCGTTGACCGCGATATTCCGCTCGCCGAGGCCGTCATCCGCGATGACGTCGAGGTCAATCGTGCCCGCTTCCACCTCGACAATATCTGCCTCTCGCTGCTCGCGATGCAGGCGCCAATGGCAAGCGACCTCCGCTTCATCGTCTCCGTCCTCTCGATGATCACCGACCTCGAACGCATGGGTGACCACGCTGAGGGCGTCGCCCGCATCGTCCTCCTCATGCGGGACGAACCGCTTGTGAAGCCCCTCGTTGACATCCCCGCCATGGCGAGCGGCGGCCGCCAGATGCTCAAGACCGTCCTCGATGCGCTCGTCCAGGGCGACGAGGAGGGCGCATACCGCGTCGGCGCCATGGACGACGACATCGACCGGCTCTACGACCGCGTCTACCACGACCTGGTGAGCATCATGATCGCGGACCAGTCGACGATCGAAGCCTGCACCCACCTCCTCTGGATCGCGCACAACCTCGAACGCATCGCGGATCGCTGCACCAACATCGCCGAACGCGTCGTCTTCACCAAGACCGGCATGCTGCCGGAAATGGACGTCTCGACGTACTAGTCGCCCGCGGCCACCGGCTCCGGCGCCCCCTCGACTGCGGGCCGCGCGCCGGAGCCCGGGCGCAGGATGAGCACCGCCACCAGGCTCGCCCCGATCGAGATGAACACCCCCGTCGCGAGGGCCGTCGTGCTCGCCTCGACGACCCGGCTGTATGCGATGTTGTACCCCGACGCGATCAGCATCTGGCTGAACCCCAGCGTCGCCGAGGCCAGTCCCGCCATCGCCGTGAACGGCACCAGCGCGGAGGCCATGGCCGGCGCCCGTGTCATCCCCAGCCCCAGCGCCACCACAAACATCGGCAGCAACACCGCCGCCACGTGGTGCACCCCGGCCCACGCAAGCACCGCCAGCAACGTCGCCGCGCTCGCAGCCGTCGTCACGCCAAGCAGCACCGCCCGATGCGTCCACCCGCGGCGCACCAGGCGCGCCGACACCGTGGCCCCTGCCATGATCCCGCCCGCCACGAACGCGAAGCTCAGCCCGTACAGGCGCGCACTCAACCCCAGTTCGTCGATCAGCACGAACGAGGACGAGGAGATGAACACCAGCTGGCCGCCGAACATGAGGCCCATGATCAGCGCATACGTCACGAACGTGCGGTCCGACAGCAACGTGCGATAGTCCGAAAGCAACCCGGCGCCGGGCGGAGCATCCGGACGCCGCCGGTTCGTCTCCGGCATCAGCACGATGTAGGCCACCAGCAGCACCGAACCCAGCCCGGCAAGCGTCACGAACACCGAGTGCCAGCCCCATGCGTCGTGCAGGAACCCTCCGATGATCGGCGCGATCGCCGGCGCCAGAGGCAGCGCGATTGCCATGTATGCGATCACCCTGCCCGCGCGCTCCCGCCCGTAAACGTCGAGGACGATCGCCTGCCCGATCGCGGGGCCAGCCCCGCCACCGAGCCCCTGCAGCACGCGCCCCATCAGCAGCGTCGTGACCGATTGGGCGCTCAACGCGAGCAGGCTGCCCGCGATGAACAACACGAGCCCGACAACCAGCGTCGGCCGGCGTCCATGGCGGTCCGAAAACGGCCCGTAGAACAGCTGCGAGCCAGCGAAGCAGACGAGAAACAGCGTCACCGCCAGTTGCAGCGTCGCCTCGCTCGCCGCGAACTCCTCGGACATCGTGGGAAGCGACGGCAAGAACATGTCCACCGACAGCGGGGCCATCGCCGTCAGCGCGATCAGCAACACCAGCGCCGGCAACGACTCGGCCCGCCGCCGGTCGGCGTCGGACCACGAGTTGCCGGCCCCGCTAGTCACCGAGCGCTCGCTCCACCAGCGCACGCCCCCGATCGCTCAGCTCGAGGCTCAGCGCAAACTGGCGGCCTGCGGGACTCATCTTCCGCCACGACTTCCGCAATACCTCGACCATTCGTTCGTCGTCGTCGACAGTGCTCGCGGTCTGATCCAGCTGCAGGTCGAGGAACACGAGGCAGAGCCCGTCCTCGAGCGTCTGCACCTCCGGATCGAGCGTGAGCCGCTCCTTGCGCACAATCTGCTGTACCCGCGAGATGGTCGCGGCATCGTACCCCGCCGTGCCGAGGATGCGGCCGGCTTCGTCGGCATGGAACCGGTGGAGGTCACGCCGCCACTGGAGGTAGGCACTCCGCCCCTTCGGGTACGAAGCACGCGGCATCACCCAGCGCCGGATGTGGTGCGCGCGAGCCGCCAGCAATAACGCCTCGCTCGGCTGACCCGCGATGCGCCGCACCCACTCCGTCAACAACTCCGCGTGCACCAGCTCCTTCGGGCGTGGGCCGTCGGCCGTCAGCACGACGTTCGGGTCCTCCGCGTTCGCCTCGTCGATCAGCTGGATCGCCCGCTCGAATCGGCCCGCCGTCTCCATGTCAGCCTGCCGTTTCCGTGGCCCCGCGATTTAGACAGCGTCCCGCTTGCATATTGAGGCGCCCGCGCCGCGGGTGTAGCATGGAGCGCATTATCGCCAAACTTGACCTTGTTACTCAACTTTGGCGATGATAGACCCCGTCCACCGAGGAGATTGGCCATGACCACCACCCGCACCGACGCTCCCGGGCGCGTGATCCCGATCCTGCAACAGGAGTTCGAGGATTTTCGCACCGAGGCTACCGCCTTCCTCGAAGGCAAGACCGAAGAAGCCATCTTTATCGGCTTCCGGCTCAAGCAGGGCGTCTACGGCCAGCGCCAGCCGGCGCGCCAGATGATCCGCGTCAAACTCCCCTTCGGCGCCGTCACCGCCGACCAGCTGGACGCCTTCGCACGCGTTGCCGAGGAGTACGCGCCCCTTCGCAAGGGCCACATCACCACCCGCCAGAACTATCAGTTCCACCACATCCCCCTCGAGCGCATGACCGAGGTGCTCGAACTCCTCGGCGATGTCGGCCTCTCGAGCCGCGAGGCCTGCGGCAACACCGTCCGCAACGTCACCGGCGACCCGTATGCGGGCGTCCGTCCTGACGAACCGTTCGATATCTCACCCTACGCCGGCGCCTTTGTCCGCTACTTCGTCCGCCAGAACCTCACCCAGCTGCTGCCTCGCAAGTGCAAGGTTGCCTTCACCGGCAGCGCCCAGGACGAGGCGATCACCGACATCCACGATATTGGCTTTATCCCCGAGATCCGCGAGGTCGACGGCGTACCCACGAAGGGCTTCAAGATGGTCGCCGGCGGCGGCCTCGCCATCATGGCGCGTCACGCCGTGACCGTCCGCGAGTGGGTCTCCGTTGACGACTACCTCCGCGTCTCCGAGGCGGTGCTCCGCATCTTCAACGCCGCCGACGAGCTGCGAAAGAACCGGGCCAAGGCCCGCCTCAAGTTCCTCGTCCACCGCGTCGGGGAGGCTGAGTTCAACCGCATGGTCGACGAGGAGCTGTCGAAGCCCTGGGCCGACCAGCGCATCAGCCCGGACGACCTCCTCTTCCTCGACGACGAGGAGGCCGACGCCCCGCCACACCCCGCGAACCCGCAGCAGCCCAGCGACGACCGCGCGGCCTTCGATCGCTTCGTCGCCTCGAACGTCCGCGATCAGCGCCAGGCGGGCTACTGCACCGTCGACGTGAAAGTCCCCCAGGGCGACATGAGCCCGGAGTTGTTCCGAGGCGTCGCGAGCATCCTGCGCACGTACGGCAACGGCCGCGCTCGCACCTCGGTCAACCAGAACATCGTGCTGCGCTGGATCCCCGAAGGCAGTCTCTACGCCGTTTGGAAGGAGCTCCAGGCGCTGGGCCTCGCCGACGCCGGCTCCGGTGAGATCACCGACGTGGTCTCGTGCCCGGGCACTGACTCCTGCAAGCTCGGCATTACCTGCTCGATGGGCCTCAACCGCGCCATCTCCGTCAAGCTCTACGAGATGAACATCGAGGACCCGACGACGCGCAAGATGCGCATCAACATGAGCGGCTGCCCGAACTCTTGTGGCCAGCACCACCTCGCGAGCATCGGCTTCCACGGCGCCGCCATCAAGGCTTCGAACGACGCCGACCGCCAGGTGCCCGCCTACCACATCTTCATGGGCGGCGCCCGCGGCGACGGGCACATCCGCATCGGTCAGCTCATCAAGGCCCGCATCCCGGCGAAACGCGCCCCGATCGTCGTCGAGCGCTTCATCCGCTATTACGAGGCCGAGCGCCAGAGCCCGGACGAGGAGTTCAACGCGTTCTTTGACCGCGTCGGCCCCGCCCCCTTCGACGCCCTCCTCGCCGACCTCACCATCCCGCCCGAGTTCTCACTCGACAACATGGGCGAGTTCATCGACTGGGAGCGCGACGGGCTCTACGTCCTCGAGCGCGGTGAAGGCGAGTGCGCGATCTAGCGCCCCCGCCGCAGGAACGACTACAGCAGGAAGACAGGCAGCGACCATGACCACCGAGACGACGGCCACCGAGGCGGATCCGCGCGAGCTCGCGGCGATCGAGGAGGCCTCGGCCGTCCTCGACCGCGCCGAGCCCGAAGAGATCCTCCGCTGGGCGATCGACCGCTACGGCCAGGGCCTCACCCTCGCCTGCTCTTTCGGCGGCATCTCCGGCATGGTCCTCATGGACATGGTCCAGAACCTGGCTCCCTCGACCGAGGTCTTCTACCTCGACACCGACTACCTGTTCCCCGAAACCTACGAGATGGTCGACACCGCGAAGGCGAAGTGGCAGACCGCGAACATCGTCGGCTACCGCACGGATGTCTCCACCGAGGAGCAGGCGCGCAGCCACGGCGCCAACCTGTGGGAGCGCGACCCCGACCTCTGCTGCGAGATCCGCAAGGTCGAGCCCAACCGTCGCGCCCTCGCCGCCAAGTCCGCCTGGATCTCAGGCCTGCGCCGCGACCAGTCCGCCGACAGAGGCTCCACGCCCGCCGTGCAATGGGACGCCAAGTTCGGACTCGTCAAGGTCAACCCGCTCATCAACTGGGACGAGAAGAAGGTCTGGGCCTACATCTTCAAGCACAGCGTCCCGTACAACCCGCTGCACGACCGGGGCTACCCCAGCATCGGCTGCACCAACTGCACCAAGCCGGTGAAGCCCGGTGAGGACCCTCGCTCGGGCCGCTGGTCCGGCATGGACAAGGACGAGTGCGGCCTGCACACCGCGCCCTAGCCACTCGAAGCTGATTCCGCGGCGCCCCTCGACGGGCGCCGTGTGACGCGAAGCGACTGCATACATCGGAGAGGATGAACGTGGGGCAACAGGGATTTGTCGTGTGGTTCACCGGACTCTCGGGCGCCGGTAAGTCGACGCTCGCCGAGCATCTGGCGCCGATCCTCCGCGAGCGCGGCGTGCCCGTCGAGATCCTCGACGGCGACGAGGTGCGCACCAACCTCTCGAAGGGTCTCGGCTTCTCCAAGGAAGACCGCGACACCAACATCCTCCGCATCGGCTACGTTGCAAAGCTCCTCGCCCGCAACGGGGTCTGCGTCATCACCGCGGCGATCTCGCCCTACGCCGACATCCGCCAGCAGGTCCGCGACTCCGTCGACAACTTCATCGAGGTGCACGTCGACTGCTCCATCGATGAGCTGTCGCGCCGCGATGTGAAGGGCCTCTACGCAAAGGCGCTGCGAGGCGAGATCGCGAACTTCACCGGCGTCTCCGACCCCTACGAGGCTCCCGACAGCCCCGAGGTGCGCGTAAACTCGGAGCACCAGACCGAACAGGAGTCGCTGGGCGACATCCTCTCCTTCCTCGAACAGCGCGGACTCGTCCCGGCGGCCGCTCGTGCCTGACCTCATCGCACCGCACGGCGGCCGGCTCAAGGAACGCCTCGTCACGGGCGACGCTGCCGCGGCGCTCGCCGAGCGCGCCCGCTCGCTCAAGAGCGTCACGCTCGACGCGCGCCAGGTCACCGACCTCGAACTGCTCGCCGTCGGCGCCCTGAGTCCGCTCGATGGCTTCATGGGTAAGGCCGACTACGATCGCGTGGTCGACGACATGCACCTCGCTGGCGGCGCCGTCTGGAGCGTCCCGGTCACCCTCAGCGTCCCCGCCGAGGAGGCGCGCGCGCTCGTCGGCTCAGAGGTTGCGCTCGTCACTCCAGAAGGCACGCCCCTCGCCGTCATGCAGGTCGCCGAGGCGTACGAGGCCGACCGCCCGCGCGAGGCGCGCAAGGTCTACCGCACCGACGACATGGCCCACCCCGGCGTCGAGGCGATCTTCGCCCAGGGCGACACGCTCATCGGCGGCTCCGTCCAGGTCTTCGCCCTGCCCCCCGACCCCGAGTTCCCGGAACACCGCCTGACCCCCGCGCAGACCCGCGCCCATTTCGAGGCGCAGGGCTGGCGCACCGTCGTCGGCTTCCAGACCCGCAACCCCGTCCATCGCGCGCACGAGTACCTGCAGAAGGTCGCCCTCGAGACCATCGACGGCCTCCTCCTGCACCCCCTCGTCGGCGAGACGAAGGAGGGCGATATCCCCGCCGACGTGCGCATGAAGTGCTACCGCGTCCTGCTCGACAACTACTACCCGCAGGACCGCGTGCTGCTGTCCGTGCTCCCCGCCTCGATGCGCTACGCCGGACCGCGGGAGGCGATCTTTCACGCGATCATGCGCCAGAACTACGGCTGCTCGCACTTCATCGTCGGCCGCGACCACGCCGGCGTCGGTGACTACTACGGCACGTACGACGCGCAGACGATCTTCGACGAGCTCGCGCCCGGTGAACTCGCCATCACGCCGCTCAAGTTTGAGCACACCTTCTTTTGCCGCGCCTGTGCCTCAATGGCCAGCACCCGCACCTGCCCGCACGCCTCCGACCACCACGTCGTCCTCTCCGGGACGAAGGTGCGCCAGATGCTCGCGGCCGGCGAGGTGCCGCCCATCGAGTTCTCCCGACCCGAGGTCGCCCAGGTCCTCATCGACTCGATGCGGACCGAGAGCGTGAGCGTCTGACGGTGGCCGATGCCCCGCCGGCCGGGGCCCCGCGGCCGTTGAGCCACCGGCTGGTCTCCGTCCTGCCGGTGCGCCTCCACCGGCCGACGCTCGTCACCGCGAACACGGTCCGCCTCGCCGTCGGCGGGGCGATCGTGTTCTACCTGTTCGTCCTCGCGCTGCGGCTGCTCTCCGCCTCCGCCAGCGGCGTCGCCGACCTGCTCACGCGCATCGGCGCCGACGGGCCCCTGAACCTCCTCGGGTTCGGCTGGCTGCTTGCCTATGGCGCGCTGTCCGGCTCGCCCGTCGCCGCGCTGTCGCTCTCGCTCCTGCACGGCGGCGCCGTCACCACATCCGAGGCCCTCGGCATGGTGTCCGGCTCGCGCTTCGGCGCCTCGATGATCGTCCTCGTCGTCGGCTTCGTCGCCTATGTCCGGGGCCGCGGGCGCCCCGACGGCATCTACGTCGGCGTGATCGCGTTGCTCACCACCGCCACGATCTACGCGCCCGCCACCGCGCTCGGCCTGCTCCTGCTCAAGGCGGGGTGGCTGCATGGCGTGGTGGACGACGTCCCCCTCCAGTGGGGCGATGCCCTCGCCGAGGTGGCGCGTCCCGTGGTGAGCGCCATCGACGGGCGGGTCCCCGGCGTCGTGGTCTTCCTGCTCGGCATCGGCTCACTGCTCGCGGCCTTCACCCTCTTCGACCGGCTGCTTCCCAACCTCGACCCGCCTACGCCGCGCATTGAGCGCTTCTCACAGCGCTTCCGCTCGCCGCGCCGCATGTTCCTCCTCGGCGCGGCGATTACCTCCGTCACGATGTCCGTGTCGATCTCCCTGACCATCCTCGTGCCGCTCACCATGAAAGGTGTCGTCCGCCGCACGGACGTCATCCCCTACATCATGGGCGCGAACATCACGACCTTCATCGACACGCTCTTCGCCTCCTTCCTCGTGCCCGGAGGCGGAGCCACCGAGGTCGTGATCGTCGAGATGCTCTCTGTGACCACCGTGTCACTGGGCGTGCTGGTGTTCCTGTACGGCCCCTACTCCCGGGCGCTTCTGGGAGCCGCCCATCTGGTCTCCTCACGCCTGCGCTGGCTCGGCGTCTTCCTCGCCATCATGGCCGTCATCCCCCTCGCACTGCTGTTCCTGTAACCCTCGCCGTCCGTCCTCAGCTACGATCGAGGGCGGAGGCATCCCATGCCCGGCCGCATTCTCATGGGGACCGCGTCCTGGACAGACAAGCCGCTCATCGAGAGCGGCCGCTTCTACCCGCCCGACGCAAAGACCCCGGAGGCGCGCCTGCGCTACTACGCGACGCAGTTCCCCCTCGTGGAGGTGGACTCCACCTACTACGGCCTCCCTACCGTCGAGAACGCCGAGCGCTGGGTCGAACGCACGCCGCCCGGCTTCGTCTTCGACGTCAAAGCGTATTCACTGTTCACCGAGCATCCGACGCCCGTCGCACGCCTCCCGAAGGCGCTGCAGGCGATCCTCCCGGCGGGCCTCGTCGGCAAGCGCACCTTCAGCCGTGAGGATGCCCCCACCGAATTCGTGGACCTCTGCTGGTCGACCTTTAACGACGCGCTCCTCCCGTTACACGACGCCGGCCGCCTCGGTGCCATCGTGTTCCAGTTCCCGAAGTGGGTGTACCCGAGCCGCTATACCCACCACTACCTGGAGGAGATCCGTGACCGGCTCGGTGTCTACCGCGGCGCCGTCGAGTTCCGCCAGGCTCGCTGGCTCGATGCGGAGCATCAGGAGGAGACCCTCGCGCTCCTCGGCGACCTCGGCCTCACCTACATCTGCGTCGACGAGCCGCAGGGGTTCCCGTCGTCGGTACCGCCTGTCGCGGCCGTCACGACTCCCGGCCTCGCATACGTCCGCTTCCACGGGCGCAATGCCGATACGTGGGAGAAGCGCACGGAAACCTCATCCGAGCGCTTCGACTACTACTACCCGCCGTCCGAGCTCGATGAGTGGGGCACGAAGATCGCCGACCTCACCCGCGACGCCGACGAGGTGCACCTCATCATGAACACCAACAACTTCGACCAGGGCCCGGAAAACAGCCGCCGCCTCGAGCGCACGCTCCGCGACCGCGGCATCGAGGTGGTACACTCCACGCCTGCGGTCGTTCCCACCCCTGCACCACAACCGGATGCCCAGGGGAAGCTCTTCTAACGCGCGATGTCCGATCAGCCTCGCCGCCTCTCTCGCCGGACCTTCCTCGCTCTCGCCGCGTCCTCCACGGCATCCGGCGCCGCGCTCCTCGCCTGCGGAGGTAGCCCCGCCCTGGTCGCTCCAACCGAGGGCGGCGACGACGCTGCATCCGGCCCGGCGCTCACCACGGCAGCCCCGACCGTCACCCCCACCCCGACCCCGCGGCCCATCCCGCCTGCGGGACGCGTCGAACGCCTCCTGCTTCCCGGTACGCCCTGGGAGACCACCCTCGTGGCAACGCATAGTGGACGGCCGGGCTCGGCTGTCATGTTCCTCGGCGGCGTCCACGGCAACGAGCCCGGTGGCTGGCTGGCCGCCGAGGAGGTCGCGAGCTGGCAGCCGGCCGCCGGAAGCATCCTCGTCATCCCCCGCGCCAACATCGTCGCGACCCGCGTCCTCGAGCGGACGCTCCCTGAGCTCGGCGACCTCAACCGCCTCTACCCCGGGTCACCCAGCGGCATGCTGCCGATGGAGCGCATGGCCGCCGCCGTCATCGAGGTCGCCCGCGAGTTCGGCGTCGATCTGCTCATCGACATGCACGAGTCCTGGGGCTTCTTCGCCGAGCGGACGCAGAACGGCACGGCCTTCCTCGGGCAAACCGTCACCAGCAGCAGCGGTCCCGAGTCCGAGACGATCGCCCCTGCCCTGATCGCGCGCGCGAACGCGAACATCCCTCCGGGGCGCGACCGCATCGTCACGCGGGACCAGTTCCCGCTGCCCGGCGCCACTCCGGCGACAACACCCCCCTCGAACGCCACGCTGGGCCGCGGTAGCAGCTCGCTTTCCCTCGGCCGGCATGTCCCTGGCCTGACCCCTGTCCTCGTCGAGATGGGGCAGCAGGATCAGCCAGAGCATCGTCGCGTGGCGCTCCACCTCGAGGTCGCACGCGCCGCCCTCGAGTTGCGCGGAGTGGCCTGAACAAGTCCCCCTGCCGTTGCCGCGAACCCCCCTCACTGCGTACCGTGACCGTCGACCACCTGCATCAACACGGAACTGGACGCTGAGCGCCGCACGAAGGGGGAACGACGTGGACGAAGGACGATGCCAGCGCTGCGGGCACTCGGAAGCGGCCCATCTCGAGTCCGGCCCCGAGGGGAACCCCTGGTGCCGGCTCTGCTACGGCCACCAACAGCTGCACCGGCTCAGGAACCACCCCTTCGAGGCGTAGTGGGACCCGACGCAGAGCGCCGAGGGTCTGCCTCGGGTACACTGACGGCGGCGGGATTCGGATCAGGTTCGTAATCGGTTGCCTCCGGCGCCGTAGGTAGATGCCGATGCGCCCGCGCCTGTTCGTCTTCACCGCGCTCCTCCTCGCCACCCTCGGACTGCTCAGCTCACGCCCGGTCGGCGCGCTCGAATCAGGGCGCGACGCCACGGTGCAGGCCGACGGGGACTGCTTGCGCCTCCGCGCGACCGCGAGCGTGTCCGGCCAGGTGCTCACCTGCCTCCCAGAAGGCACCACCGTCGCCGTCCTCCCGGCGAACGTGAACGCCGAGGGCTTCACCTGGCGCCTCGTGTCCGTCGGCGGGCAGACGGGCTGGGTCGTGGAGCAGTACCTCGCCCAGGCCGAGGCCCCATCCGAGCCCGCTCCGGCTCCCGCCACCAGCACCCTCAGCGGCCTGCTGCCGGCCTCCGGCGGCGGTGCTCTCATCGTCTGGGGGGGCGGACCGACGGCCGAACTCGTCGCCCGGACCGCACGGCACGGCTGCGACGTCGCCTCGCTCTGGGTGACCGACTCCGCGGGCGCCTTTATCAGCAACATCGTCGGGGCGCCCGACTTCGCCAACGCCTCGTGGAACGCGCGCTATCCCGGCGGGCAGCTCCCGCCCCGGTCGCCGTACATCGCTCTCTGCGAGGCCGGCACGGTGATCGAGTCCTCGCCGTCCCCCATCCCCGCCTCGACGGCCGAGATCGCCGGCGACCTACCGGCCGCTGGCGGCTTCGGCCTGGTGGTGTGGGGCGGCGGCAGCGCCGACGACCTGATCGATGCGGCGCAGGCCCGGGGCTGCGATGCCGCCTCCGCCTGGACCAACGACGCCGCAGGGCAGTTCGTCAGCTACATCGCCGGAGCCCCCGCGATCGCCAACGCTGCCTGGGACGCCCGCTTCGAGGGTGGCCCCATGCCCGGTGACTCGGCGGTCGTCGTGGTCTGCCGCGGGCGTGAGTCGCCGCCGTCGGACGGCGCCGGCCCGCTCGGGCCACCCGGCATACCGCCCGGCATCCCCGCCTCGCCCCCGGGACCCGCTGGCAACGTCTAGGCGCGCGAGGCCCTACGCTGCGGCGTCATACCGCTCGGAGAGGTAGTGCTCGGCTCGGATGGCGGCCGTCACGCCGTCCCCCGCCGCCGTCACCAGCTGCCGCGCCGACTGCGCCCGGAGATCCCCCGCAGCGAAGAGCCCGGGCACCTCGGTCTCCATCCACTCGTTCACCACGACATGCCCGCCGGCATCGCGCCGCGTCAGTCCCGCGAGCAGTTCCGAGGATGGCCGCTGCCCGATGAAGACGAACATCGCTGCCACCGATAGCTCGCGTGTCTCGTCCGTCCGCACGTTTCGCAGTACGAGCGACTCGACAGCGGACTCCCCGTTCACTCGCTCCACCACCGTGTCCCAGAGAAACTCGATCTTCGGCGACCGGAACGCCCGCTCCTGCAGCACCTTCGAGGCCCGCAGCTCGTCGCGGCGGTGGACCACATACACCTTCGAGGCGTACCGCGTGGTGAACAGGGCCTCATCGAGCGCCGCGTCGCCGCCACCGACGACCACCACCGGCACATCACGGAAGAACGCCGCGTCACACGTGGCGCAGTACGACACGCCCCGTCCGGTAAGCTCGTCCTCGCCCGGCACACCGAGGCGGGTCGGCTCGGCGCCCGCCGTCACGATCACCGAGCGGGCATGCACCGACCCGCCATCGGTGCCCAGGACGAACCCGTCGTCGACCACCCGCAGCCCGCTCACCGCCTCGTACCGCGCGCCCATCCCGAACCGCTCCGCCTGCTGCCGCATCGCCAGCGCCAGGTCCAGCCCGTTCACCCCCTCGGGAAAGCCGGGGTAGTTCTCCACCGTCGAGGTGGTCGCGATCTGCCCGCCCACCACTCCGCGCTCCCAGAGCACGGTCCGCCGCAGCGCTCGCGCCGCGTACAGCCCGGCCGCGAGCCCTGCGGGCCCGCCGCCGACGATCCCAATATCGATGCGCTCCATCTCCATGACCTCCTGCGCCACCGCGGCATCCCCGCGGCCCGCGGATGGGCGTGAACAGCGAGGGGTGGGACACACAGACGGCGGGTCACCCCGCCGTCTGGAATCAGTTGCCCGTGGCTGCTGCTACAGGACGGCGTCCAGGCGCTTCTGCAGGTCGCTCTTCGGCCGGAACCCCACGATCTGGCCCACGATCTCCCCCTGCTTGAATACCAGCAGCGTCGGGATCGACCGGATGCCGAACTGACTCGCAACGCGCGGGTTCTCGTCCGTGTTCAGCTTCAGGAACTTCACGCGGCCGTCGTACTCGCCCGCGAGCTCCTCCACGATCGGCGCCACCATGCGGCAGGGGCCGCACCATGGTGCCCAGAAGTCTACGAGGACCGGTGTGTCGCTCTGCAGGACGTCCGTGTCAAAGGTCGTGTCGGTCGTGTCCGCCGGGTGTGCCATGCCGCTTCCTTTCGTGCCATGATCGTATCCAGGGTTCCAACTGTGCCGTCCGAGGTGTACTCGCGAAAGGCGTTGACACGGTCGGTCAGTACAGGCTAGATTCTAGATACCCCTCTGGGGTATGTCAAGGCCGGAGGACCACGATGGCAGAGCCAGCTTCCCCCGAACAGCTTCGCGCCCGCTTGAGCCGCATCGAGGGCCAGATTCGCGGCATCGCCAAGATGCTTGAAAGCGAGCGTCCCTGCGAGGATGTCGTGACCCAGCTCATGGCCGTGCGCTCTGGCATCGACACGGTGGGCGCGCTCGTCCTCGACCTCCATCTCGGCAACTGTATCGGCTGCGCCGAACCCACCGAGCGCGTCGAGCTCCTGCGAGATTCCATGCGCATGTGGTGGCGCTTCGCCCCCGGCGCCGCCGGCTTCGCTGTCGGCGGTCTCGAGACCGCGAGCGAGGCCCCGCTGACCGAATCCGCCGGCTGACCCGCCGCCCTCAGCGTCCCATGCGCTCCGTCGGCACCGCCGCGAGCGCATCAATCATCCCGCGCTCCACAGCCGCCGCCGCCGTGCGGACCGCATTCGCGATCGTCCCCGCGTCACTCCGCCCATGCGCCACGAACACGGCCCCGTCCACTCCCATCAGTGGCGCCGCCCCGTACTTCCGATAGTCGAGCCGTGCCGCCATCGACCGCAGCGAGGGCCGCAACAGCAGCCCACCCACTCGCGCTCGCAGTGACTGTGACGCAACGGCACGCATCTCCGTGAACAGCATCTCGATCAGGCCTTCCGCCAGCTTCAGCATCACGTTCCCCGTGAAGCCGTCGGCAACAACAACATCGACTTCCCCGCGGAAGACGTGGCGCCCCTCGACGTTCCCGATGAAGTTGAGGGCACTCGCCGCAAGTTCTTCGTGCGTCTCGATCAGCACGGGGGTGCCTTTCGTCGGTTCTTCGCCGATGTTGAGCAGTCCCACCCGCGGCCGCTCCACCCCGCCCACCGTCGTCATGTACGCCACACCGAGATGCGCGAACTGCACCAGATGCGACGGCCGGCACTCCGCGTTCGCCCCCGCATCCAGGAGCAGCGTCGAACCAGCCGGGATCGGCAACAGCGCGCCAAGCGCCGGCCGCTCGATGCCACGCAGCCGTCCCAGGACGACCAGCGCTGTCGCGAAGACGGCCCCCGTGTTCCCCGCCGACACGAACGCCTCCGCCTCACGACGCCGCACGAGGTCGAGACCAACATAGATCGACGACTCTCGCCGGCGCCGCGCATCGAGGGCCGCGTGTTCTCCCATCTCGATCACATCCGGCGCGTGCTCGATCCGCAGCCCGCCGCCCGGCCGCGCTCCCGCGCGCCGGATCTCTGCCTCAAGGACGTCACGGCTGCCAACCAGGATGACTTCGATGCCGCCCCGGGCGGCCTCGATCGCACCGGCAACGGTCGCGGCGGGCGCATCATCGCCGCCCATCGCATCGAGGGCGATCACGGTCATCGCGCGAGTTCGAACACGGCAACCTGCCGCAAGTCGCCATCGCCAAGGGGTGTCAGCTCGTAATCGCCATACAGCGCGGTCATCTCCAGGCCCGCAAGACGTCCCGCCAGTTCCAGCTCACCGCTCGTGATCGTGCGCAGGTTGAAGCCATGGCTCACTCGGCGCAGCGCGCCTTCGCGCGGTTGGATGTCGTAATGGAACGTCACCTGCCGCCGACACTCCGAGGGGATGCCGTCCACCGCCACGAGTTTCGTGACCAGCCCGTCCCGCCATGCGCGTGTCCAGTGCGCCACCAGCGGCCGCGGCCCTGACGTGAAGTCCTCAGGCTGCGGCGCCTCCACGTCGATGAGCGCCACGCCGTCGTCTGCGAGGTGCGCGGCCACCGTCGTCAGCGCCGCGATCACGTCGTCCACGGCCTCGAGGTGCTGCAGGCTCCCGAGCGGGATGAGCACGCACCCGAACCTCCGCCCCAGGCGCACGTCACGGATATCGCCTTCGACGAACTCAACGGCCAACCCGCGGCAACGCTCGCGCGCCACGGCGAGCATCCCGGCGCTGAAGTCCACGCCCACCACGCCAAGCCCGGCCCGCGCGAGCTCAGCCGCCACGCGGCCCGTCCCGCACGCCAGCTCGAGCACCGCTCCGCGCTGCCGCGAGGCCAGCTCGCGGTACATCGTGACGTCGTCATCGAATTCTTCGAAGTCGAGGTCATACAGGGGAGCGACGACTGACCAAGGGTCGGATGTCACGTCTGAGGACACGAAGCGATGCTAGGCGGCGCGATCTGGGGGGTCAATTGACGGACCGCCGACCGATGTCGCCGCCCCCGCCGTCGGCAGGCAGGACGACGGCGCTGTGAATCTCAGTCGTGAGCCGCCGCACCTCCTCCGATAGCTGCGCGATCTCCTCCGTCAGGCGTGTGTTCTGCTGTAGCAGCGTCATCGTGTTCTCCGCCAGCTCTTCGCGATGATGCGCATCTGCTTCGGACCACGTCTTGTCCCGCTCCGCCTGCCGCGTCTGCGCAAGCAGGATCAACGGCGCGGCGTACGCCGCCTGCAGACTGAACGCGAGGTTCAGCAGGATGAACGGGTACGGGTCGAAGTGAAACAACGCCACCACATTGACCACGATCCAGGCCAGCACCACGAGCGACTGGCCGATGAGGTAGTGCGGGGTGCCGAATAGCCGCGCAATTCGCTCCGCCAGCTCTCCGAACCAGCCTCCGCCGAATGGCGCGCCAAGGTGAGCGTGCGCAACGTGAAAACGCATGTGCGACGCCTGAGGCTGCTCGCGCTTCATCGCATCGTCCCTCCCAGTGACCGACCCTCTACACCAGTCTCCCTCTCCATCGGAGAGGCTGCCGGCTCACGGTCAGCACCCGCCACCTGCCCCTCAGATGCCCGTCCCACTAGACTGGACTGCCGAAGCCGGCACGGCCGTACACCGCCGATCGGAAACGGGTCGCCTTGCACTACCAGCCGTCCCGCGCACTCGGACTCCTCGTGGGCACGCTGCTCACGCTGTGGTCCGTTGGCGTCGCCGTCCTCCTCGCCAACAGCGGCATCGCCGCCGACGCGGGATGGCAGGTCTTCGTGACCTTCCTCGGCGCCACGCTCGCCGGCGCCCTTGCCATCCTCTTCGCCTTCTGGACGTACAGCCTCGCGACCATCGCCTACCTGCTCGACCGCAACGGTCTCGTCATCTCGTGGGGTCCGGCCCGCCAGATCGTCCCGTTGCGCTCCATCCGCCAGCTCGTCCCCGCCGCCTCCGTAGGCGTGCCCCGCATCCGAGGCGTCTCGTGGTGGGGCCACCACGTCGGCCGCGCCGAGGTCCCTCAGATCGGCACCGTCCTCTTTTATTCCACGCACCAGGCGAGCGAGCAGGTGCTCTACGTCGTCACGGCGGAGAAGAACTACGCCATCTCAGTCGAAGACCCCGAGGCGTTCGCACGCGAGGTGCTGATGCGTCAGCGGCTCGGCCCCACCGCCGAGGTCACCCACCACGTGGAGCGCTCCGGCGCCTCGCTGGAGTCGTTCTGGGCTGACCCTCGAGCTCGCTGGATCGCCGCCGCGGGCGTCGTCGGCCTGGCGCTCGTCTGGGCCCAGGTCGCGTTTCGATACGGCTCCATTCCGGAACGCATGCCCCTGCACTTCCCCGTCAACGACACCCTGGTCTCCGCGGAGGGCCGCGAGGCGATCCTCGAGCTTCCTCAAACGGCCACCTTTCTCCTCGCGGCGAACCTGATCCTGGGCGTCATCCTCCATTCCTGGGACCGGATGGCCGGCTACGTCCTCTTCGCCGCCGGCGTCGCCGTGCAGGTCGCCATCTTCGCCGCGATCGTCATCGCGCTCTGGTAGATCCTCGTCGTCCCGGCAGCCATTGCGTTCCGCTCGCCAACGTGCTGGACTTGACCCATGAATGACCCAGGGGACGGGCCGCATTCATCGTCGAACGGCGGTGGCGAGGAACACGAACGCCCCTCACCGGAGCCCCTCTTCCTCCGCCACGAGACCGCCGGCCTCGCCTTCGGACGCATCGATCAGGGCGACGGACTCGCAATCATCGGAGCCTTCCCCCTTGGCATCACCCTCGACGGCGTTGACCGCACCAGCACGCAACGGACATTCCTCGAGGCGATGGCGGTCGGTCACGCGTTCGTCGCCTACGATCAGCGCGGCAGCGGCGCCTCGGCCCCACTCGGCGCCGGCGGCGACTGGGAACAACTCGCCACCGACCTCTGGGCGGTCGCCGACGCCGCCGGCTTCGAACGCGCCATCCTCTACGGCGTCTTCGACGCGGGTTACACGGCCATCCAGGCCGCCGCCATGCAGCCCGACCGGGTGCTTGGTCTCATCCTGAACTTCACCCCGCCCTCCTTCGGACACGCGGACGGCGTGCCCGACGAGTTGATGCGCGCCTGGGCGCTCAGTACCGACCCCATCGAGGCCCAGCGCTTCGACCCGGCCCGCATGCTCCAGAACCTCGGCCTGGACGAGGGCGATGCGTCTGCGCTGGGCGACCAGTGGCTCGCGTCCACGCTTCCACAGACCGTCCAGGCGCGCACGGCGCTCGTCGGAGCGTTCGACCCGCTCCCCCTCCTCCGCGAATGTCAGGCGCCCGGACTCATCATCGAGCCGCGCCGACGCCGCCTCTTCAACGGCTGGGGCGCCGCCCTCGCCGAGGCCTACCCGCAGGGCAAGCTCGTACAGCCCGCCCGCGGAAGCGAGGCGCTCGGCGCCATCTACGCCTACCTCGTCCTGCGCAGCATCGAGGCCGGCCCCCTCGCCAGCCGGCTCTCCGCCGGCCTCTCGCGCACCGTCGCCGCCAGCGAGCGTGCCGTCCGCGAACTCGACCGCATCGTCGTCCCGGTCGACGGGAGCGTCGCGAGCGGACGCGCCGTCAACCTCGCTTGCCGCCTCGGCGAGGCGCAGAACGCCGAACTCGTATTGCTCCACGTCGTCGCCGTGCCACGCGCGTTCGCGCTGGACGACCCGTCCGCCGAGGCCGTGGAGGCCGGCGAGGCCGCGCTCCAGATGGGGTCGGCCATCGCTGCTCGACACCACATCCGCTGGCGCACCCGCCTTACCTACCAGCGCGAGATGATCGAGGGCATCGTCCGCGTCGCCAACGAGGAGGGCGCGGACCTCATCGTCATCGCGAACCCCGCGGCGGACGCCGAGGGCCCGATCGGCGGCATCGTCGAGGAGCTGCTGCGCCGCGCCCCCTGCGAGGTACTCGTCGACCGGGGCGACCACGTCGAGGTCGGCGCCTGATGGCACGCGGATGGGCGGTCCGCCATCCCTTCGGACGCCCGCTCCGGCGCAGCGAGCTGTCTCACCAGACGTTGCCGAAGCGATACGCCCTTCCGGTCTTCGCCAGCGACAACCTCTCCTCCGTCGCCTACGCCACCGAGGAGATCCTGATCGTCCTCGCCCTTGCGGGCGCCGCCTACTTCGCCGACGCCACATGGATCTCCGCCATCATCGTCGGGATGATCATCGTGCTGCTCGTCTCGTACCGGCAGACGATCTTCGCGTACCCCAACGGCGCCGGCGCGTACATCGTCGCTCGCGACAACCTCGGCAAGGGCCCCGCGCAGGTCGCGGGGGCCGCGCTCCTCATGGACTACATCCTGACCGTCGCGGTCAGCATCTCCGCTGGCGTCGCCAACTTCTCCAGCGGGATGCACCAGTTCATCCCGGACATCCCGGTCTTCAACGACCAGGTGCGCGTCGCCATCGCGGTCAGTCTGCTCGCGATGATGTGGTACGTGAACAAGCGAGGTGTGCGTGAGAGTGGCCGCGCGTTCTCCATCCCCACGTACTTCTTCCTCGTGTCGATCTTCGTCATGCTCGGTGCGGGCTTCTTCCGCATGCTCACAGGCGACCTCAATCAGGTCCAGGACGTGAAAGACGCCATCGAGCCCACGCAGTCGATCAGCTTCTTCCTGCTACTACGCGCCTTCGCCAGCGGCTCCACCGCCGTCACCGGCATCGAGGCCATCAGCGACGGCATCCAGACCTTCCGCGAGCCCAAGTCCCGCAATGCCGCCAATACCATGGCCATGATGGTCGCGCTGGTCGCGATCATGTTCCTCGGGATCACCCAGCTCGCGGTCGAGACCGGTGCCCAGGCAAGTCACTCCGAGACGGTGATCTCCCAGATCGGCCGCACGGTATTCAGCCCCCACTCGCCGTTCTACATCGCGGTCATCTTCGGCACGGCGGCCATCCTCATCATGGCTGCGAACACCGCCTTCGCCGACTTCCCGCGTCTCGCCGCGTTCCAGGCCGGCGACGGCTTCCTCCCCCGGTGGCTCCTCGACCGTGACAATCGCCTCGTATTCGGCGTGGGCATCACCGTGCTCTCGCTCGCCGCGGCCGTCCTCATCATCGTCTACCGCGCCGACGTCTCCAGCCTCATCCCCCTCTACGCGATCGGCGTGTTTCTGTCCTTCACGCTCAGCCAGACCGGCATGATCGTCCGCTGGCAGCGGGCACGCCGCGTCCCCCCCGGGCAGCGCATCCCTCGCTACGCCGCTGGCAACATGCAGGTGACCACGCTCGAGTACGACCCCCGCTGGCCCTGGAAGCTGGCCATCTCGATGGTCGGCGCGGTCATGGCGGCCGTCGTCACCGTTATCTTCGCCGTCGCCAAGTTCACCGAGGGCGCGTGGATCATCATCGTCGTCATCCCGTCCCTCGTGTTCCTGCTCTCCCGCATTCACGCCCACTACCAGCAGGTCGAGCGGGAGATCGGCGCCGAAGAGATCGATGTCCGGGCCTACCTCGAGCGGCCCGTGCGCACGCTGCATATCCTCGTCGTGGGAGACCTCAGCAAGCACACGCTCCCTGCCCTCCGCGAGTTCGTGCACATGTCCGGCTACGGCGGCATCCGTCAGGCCGTGCACGTGAACGTCGATGACGAGGCGACCGCCATCCTGAAACGGCAGTGGCGCGAGCTCGGCATCGACGCCATGGGCGTCCAGCTCGTCGTCCTTCCCAGCCACTTTGGCGCCGGCGACGTGATCGGCACGCTCAGCTCGTACGTGCACGGCGCCCTCTCCATCGACCCCGAGATCCGCGTGAACGTGGTGATCACTGACTGGGCGACGAACACTCGCTGGTGGGGCTGGCTCTTCACCCCCGCCCTCCACCACCTCACCGGCGCCCGCCTCCGCCTCGCCTTCCTCGCAGAGGACCGCGTAACCGTGACGAACTACCGCTACCTGGCGAGCGTGAACCCCCGCATGCCCGCCTGATCGTCACACGCATCGCCCTGGCCATCGCCGCCGATGTTTAAGCGAACCTTTACGTTCTGTCGGCCAGAGGAGTAGGGTAGAGGGCAGGGGATCTCTCTCTTGCGCTACCTGCTTCGCCTCCTCCCATACCTGAGGCCCTACACTCGGCGCGTCTTCCTCACGTGGCTGTGCGTGTTCGCGTCCGGCGCCTTCGTTATGGTCAGCCCCGTCTTGGTCCGGCAGGCCATCAACCAGGGTCTGCGCCCCGTCCGCGAGGGCAATGCCATCGTTGGTCTCGACGGCAACGAGCAGCTGCTCATCTTCGCGGCGCTCGCTGTCGTCGCCTTCGCGGTCGCCCGAGGTCTCACCGCCTTCGGCCAGACGTACCTCGGCGAGACCGTCGGCCAGCACGTCGCCTACGACATCCGCAACGAGATCTACAACAACATCCAGCGCCTCAGTTACGCCTACCACGACCAGGTCGAGACCGGCCAGATCATGTCGAGGGCCACCCAGGACGTCGAGAACATCCGCATGTTCTTCGGCATGAGCCTCTTCCGCCTCGGCTACGTCGCCGTCCTCGTCGTCGTTGCCGTCGCGGGGATGTTTGTCATCAACCCCACGCTCGCGCTCGTGAGCATCGTGACCGTTCCCCTCATTGCCTGGCGCTCCATCGTGATGAGCCGCCGTATGCGTCCCGTCTGGCAGGAGATCCAGCAGAGCCAGGCCGAGATGACCCAGACCGCCGAGGAGTCCCTCACCGGCATCCGCGTCGTGAAGGCTTTCAGCCGCGAGCCATTCGAGAGCGAGAAGTTCCGCCGCACCGTCCAGCAGCAGGCCGATCTGAACTACCACCAGGCCCGCGAGATGGCGAAGCATCAACCCCTCATGCAGGGCCTCTCGATGCTGCAGATCGCGATCACCGTCGGGTTCGGCTCACTCCTGATCGCCCGCGGCCAGCTGCAAGAAGGCGACCTCCTCGCGTTCGTCCTCTGGCTGAACCTGCTCCAGCTGCCGATCCGCACCGTCGGCTTCCTGCTCAACGGCGTCGCTCGCTGCGTCAGCTCCGCCGAACGCGTCTTCGAGCTCATCGACGCCCAGTCGGCCGTCATCGAGTCGCCCGATGCCGTCGAGCTCGCATCGGTCGCCGGCGCCGTCCGCTTCGAGGACGTCAGCTTCGGCTACGACCAGCTCAGCCCCGTGCTCTCCGGCATCAACATCGACGCCCAGCCGGGACAGGTCATCGCCCTCCTCGGCCCGGCCGGCAGCGGCAAGTCCACCGTCGTCAACCTCATCCCCCGCTTCTACGACGTCACCGCCGGCCGCATCACCATCGACGGCCAGGACATCCGCGGACTCACCATCGAGTCCCTGCGACGCAACATCGGCATCGTCCAGCAGGATGTGTTCCTCTTCATCGGCACGATCCGCGACAACATCGCCTACGGACGGCCCGACGCCTCGCAGGAGGACATCGAGCGCGCCGCGAAGGCGGCCCGCATCCACGACTTCATCGTGAGCCTCCCCCTCGGCTACCAGGAGTGGGTCGGTGAACGAGGCGTCACGCTGTCCGGCGGCCAGAAGCAGCGCATCGCGATCGCGCGCACACTCCTCCTCGACCCGCGCATCCTCATCTTCGACGACTCCACCGCGAGCGTGGACGCCCAGACCGAGTACCTCATCCTCCAGGCGCTGCAGGAACTCATGGTCGGTCGCACGACCTTCGTCATCGCCCAGCGACTGCGCACCGTGATGCGCGCAGACGAGATCGTCGTCCTCGACCGCGGCCGCATCGTGCAGCGCGGCACCCACACCGCGCTGCTCGCACAGGAGGGGCTGTACCGCACGATCTTCGACCTCGAACTGAAGGATCAGGAGGAGGCGCTCGGCGAATACCTGGCCACCCACCGCAACGGCACGGGCGGCAATGGCGCCTCTGAAGTCGCACCCGCTCCCCGTCCCGCCTCCGAGGTCGCCGGCTGATGGGCATGTGGGGCGGTGGCGGCGCGGGCGGCTGGAGCACCGGCATCGGCGGACAGTCCATGGGCCCCTCACGTGCGGGCCGCGGCTCCGACGGCTGGGACGACGAGTACCTCGGCAAGGCCTACGACGCCGAGGTGGTGCGCCGCATCCTCCCGTACCTCCGACCCTATCGCTTCCAGGCCACCGTCGCCTTCCTTGCCATGGTGCTCTCCGCCGCCATGAACTTCGCGCAACCACTCGTGATCGGCTTCGCCGTCACCGCCGGCGTCCGCGGCGACGAGCGCCTCGTCCTGATCCTGCTCGCCGTCCTCGCCGCGATGGCCGTCGTCTACTGGCTCGCCGCCTTCGTCCAACAGCTCGTCGTGAACTGGCTCGGCAACAAGCTGCTCGTGCAGCTCCGCACCGACATGTACGACCACATGCAGGGACTCTCGCTCAGCTTCTACGACGAGATGGAAGTCGGCCGCATGATCAGCCGGCTCACCAGCGACGTCACTGTGATCCAGGACCTCCTGACCAGCGGCTCCCTCACGTTCGCCGCCGACCTCGTTGGCCTCGCGATCGTGGTCATGGTGCTCCTGCTGCAGGACTGGCAGCTCGCGCTCGTGACCTTCGCCGTCGTCCCGCCGCTGGTCCTCATCATGGTCTGGTGGGCCCGCCACGCGAAGGACGCCTTCGTCAACGTCCGCGTCCAGGTCAGCCAGCTCTACGGCACGCTCGCCGAGAACCTCTCGGGCGTGCGTGCCGTCCAGTCAATGTCTCGCGAGGATGAGAACAGCCGCCGCTTCGACCAGCTCAACCGCCAGAACCGCGCTGCGAACATCCGCGCCGCTGTGATGACCGCCGCCGTCATGCCCGCCCTCGAGCTCGCCGTCGCCATCGCCATGGCCGCCGTCATCATCGTCGGCGGCCTCCGCGTCCTCCACTCCACCGACGCCGACCTCGCGGTCTTCTTCGGCGTCCTCGCCTCCTTCACGATCTACGTTGGCCGCTTCTTCGACCCCATCCGCGACCTTGTCCTCCAGTACACGATGCTCCAGCGCGCTATGGCCGGCGGCGAGCGTGTCTTCGAGGTTCTTGACACGCCTCCTCGCATCCAGGACCGCCCCGATGCGATCGAGCTTGAAACCGTCGAGGGACGCGTCGACTTCGACCACGTCTCGTTCCAATACGTCGAAGGCATCCCCGTGCTCGAGGACATCGACCTCCATGTCGCCCCCGGCGAGACTGTGGCCTTCGTTGGGGCCACCGGCGCGGGCAAGACCACCATCACGTCTCTCGTCAGCCGCGGCTACGAGGTCAGCAGCGGCGCCATCCGCATCGACGGCCATGACCTCCGCGACATCAAGCGCCGCTCCCTGACGCGCCACATGGGTGTCGTGCTGCAGAACCCCTACCTGTTCAGCGGCACCATCCGCGAGAACATCGCCTACGGCGACCCGGACGCGTCACTCGAACGCATCCAGGAAGCCGCCCGCGCCGTAGGCGCGGACGAGTTCATCGCCCGCCTCCCGCGGCGCTACGACACCGTGCTCCAGCAACGCGGACAGAATTTCTCCGTTGGGCAGCGTCAGCTCATCAGCTTCGCCCGCGCCATCCTCGCTGCGCCCCGCATCCTGGTCCTGGACGAGGCCACCGCCTACGTCGACACCCAGACCGAGGCCATCATCCAGCGCGCTCTGCGTGAGTTGCTGAAAGGCCGTACCTCGTTCGTGATCGCGCACCGTCTTTCGACCATTCGCGAGGCGGACCGCATCGTCGTCCTCGACCGCGGTCGTATCGCCGAGATCGGCACCCACGAGGAGCTCCTCGCCGCAGACGGCATCTACGCCAACCTCTACCGCGTCACTTTCGAGACCGAACAGGCCGCCCGCGCCGCCGAGCTCGTCGGGGAGGACGAGGCGGTCGCGCGCCGTCACCGCGGCGAGGTCACGCCGCAGACCGGCTGACGCGCTCCGGGTCGACATCGCTGCGCACGTAGAGAGCAATCCTTAACCAACTGCAATTGTCCTGCAACCATGCGTTTACGCAGCGGGCCGACTGTTAAGGTATTATCTCTTCGTTGGGCGCGAGCACAGCCTCGCTCACGTCCGAAAGCGCCTGTCTCGCCTCAGCGTCACGCGTGGAGGGTGCCTCCCCTCCCGGAGGACAGGCATCTGGTTCGGGCCAGCCCTCAGCCCGATCCGCTGGTACGCAGTCCCATAGAGCGCCTCGATCGACCGAACAGGGATGTCCTGCCTGGTCGTTGCGCGCGAGCGGACCCGTACCCACGCGCCTTCACCATCGCGCCTCGATCTCCGCGCCTCGTGTGTGGCATCGCTGCGGCGTGCCCGCGCGAGCGTCGGCCCAGTGGCCGGGAAGGCACATCATGTCTGGAATCAGGAAGCTCCTCGTCGCCACCGCCGCCGTGATGGCTGTAGTCGCGGCCATTTCCACGTCCGCCATCTCGTTGACGAGCCCCGCGAGTGCGGATGGCGATGGAAGTCCCGCGGGGTGCCTCGACACCACCCCGGGCGTCGTCGGCAGCATTTCGGGCGACCCCGTCGCCACTTACGACGCTGGCTCAGGCAACATCGTTTCCGGCGTCTGCATCAAGTCGGGCGCAAACATGTTCGGCGGCAACCAGCACTCCGGCGTGCTCGGCAACGGCACCTACGAGGATGGCTGCTACCGCGTCGAAGGCGTCGGGACGCAGGTCGTCACAGTGACACGGCTACAGAGCGGCAGCGACTGCCAGGACATCAGCCACATCGACGCCGTCGTCCAGACGAGTCCCACAGCAACCCCAACCGCAACGCCGACAGGTACGCCCACGAGCACGCCCACCACCACGCCGACGGTGACGCCGACCGCTACGCCGACCGCGACCCCTACGTCGACGCCGACCAGCACCCCGACCGTGGTCGTCACGCCGACGCCCACCCCCACGGTCACCCCCACCACGACGCCGACGGTGACGCCGATCGCTACGCCGACCGTGACCCCCACCTCGACGCCCACCAGCACCCCGACGGTGGTCGTCACGCCAACGCCCACCCCCACGGTCACCCCGACCACGACGCCGACGGCAACGCCTACCACCACGCCGACGGCAACGCCTACCACCACGCCGACGGTGACGCCCACCAGCACGCCAACGGTGGTCGTCACGCCAACGCCCACCTCCACGGTCACCCCCACCAGCACGCCGACCGTGACCGCGACATCGACGCCGACGGTGCAGGCGACGCCCACGCCGACCACCACTGCAACGGCCACGGCAACGAAGACGGCCACGCCCGCCGCGACGGCGACGAAGACGCCAACTACCACGACGACCGTCGCCGGCGCGACGCCGCCACCGGGCGCCCGCCCATCTGCCCCCGGGACCGGCCAGGTGGCCCCGCGGCCGCCGAGCACGGGGAACGGCGGACTCATCAACGAGTCCGGCAGCGCGGCCGCCGCCCTCGGATGGCTCGCCGTCGCCGGCCTGTTAACCGCGGGCGTCCGCTACTCGGTCGTCATCAGGCGCCGCCGCTCGTAACGGTGCGCCAGTGAGGTCGCGCAGACAGCGCAACAGGAGAGGGGAGGCCTGGGCCTCCCCTCTCTCATATACATATCCCTCGTGCCCGCTACGAAGTGCGCGCGGCCGCGCACGCCCTCCCCAGCAGCGTGATCGCCTCCTGCAGCTGCTCCGGAGGCAGCGCAGAGAACACCAGCCGCACGTTGCGCTCCCCGCCTTCATATGCGTAGTACATCTGCCCCGGCGTGATCGCGACCCCCACCTCGGTAGCGGCCGTCGCCAGCGCCCGCGCTTCGAGGCCCTCACGCAACCGCAGCCACAGGAAGAACCCGCCTCGAGGCACCTCGAACGCGAGATAGGGCTCGCACCGCTCGTGCAGCGCACTGACCGCCGCATTCCGCCGCTCACGGTAGATCGCCTGCAGTCGCTGCACGTGCAGGTCGTACGCCCCGGTCTTGAGGTACTCATGGACCGTGCGCTGCACCAGCGGCGACGCCCCATTGTCGAAGCGCATGTAGGTCAGCGCCTGGATGATGCGAGGCGTCGCCAGGATCCACGCCGACCGCAGCCCGGTGGCAATCGTCTTCGAAAACGTCCCCACGCGCAGGATGCCCTCGCCGCCCATGATCTGGAACAGCGAGGTCGGTGGCGGCCCGTCGAGGTCGATCCCCGTATAGGCGTCGTCCTCCACGACGAGGGCGTGGTATTCCTCGGCCAGCCGCGCGAGCTCCACCCGGCGCTCGACCGTCAGTGTGGCGCCCGTCGGGTTGTCGTAGTTCGCGACCACGTAGACGAGCTTCGCCGGCCGCCCGGCCGCGCGCTGCGCCTCCAGGGCGGCCCCGAGCGGCCCCATCTCGAGGCCGTCGCCGTCCTGTGGCACGGTCACGATCTCCGCCCCTCGCGCCCGGAACGTGCGGATGGCGCCCGGATACGTCGGTGCGCCGGCGATCACTACGTCCCCCGGTGCCACGAACGCCGCCGCGATGTTGTCGATCGCGTGCGCGCTCCCCGAGGTCAGCGTCACCCAGCTCGAGTCGAGCTGGAGACCCGTCTCGGCCGCGTTGCGCTCCGCAATCCACCGCCGCAGCGGCTCGTACCCCAGCGTGCCGCCGTAGGTGAGCGTCCCGCCCGGGTCCGCTTCGAGGGCACGCGCTGCGGCCTCCGCCAGCTCGCGCCACGGCAGGCTCGCCCGGTCCGGTACGCCGGCGTTCAGGTCGTACGGCAGCGGCGACAGCGAGGTGGGCGCCGCCAGCTCGCGCGCCACCGGCGCCAGCAGCCGCTCCAGCTCGGCATCCACCCAACCGCCGCCAGTTGCGTCACCCACAGCCCGGCCAGCGTAGGCGCGCCACGACCACCAAACAAGCCGTGATGGCCGCTGACTCCCGTCGAGGACGCCAGACCGCCCGATTCCAGAGTCACGGACGCGTAGTGCGTACAATGGGACTTTGCGCGCTGAATCGTGGAGTAACGATGGACGTCATCACCGCCACCGGACTCGTCAAAGTCTACCGGTCACGCCGCAACGAGGTGCGCGCCCTCGACGGCCTCGACCTCACCGTCGAGGAGGGCGCCGTCCTCGGACTCCTCGGACCGAACGGCGCAGGCAAGACCACCACCGTCCGCATCCTCGCCACACTCATGCGCCCGGACGCCGGCAGCGCCACCATCGCCGGCTTTGACCTCGTCCGCGACGCGCAGCGCATCCGCTCTATCATCGGCCTCTCCGGACAGTACGCCGCCGTCGACGAAAACCTCACCGGACGCGAGAACCTCGAGATGTTCGGTCGCCTCTACGGCCTTCCATCGGCCCAGGCCCGCCGCCGTGCAGGCGATCTGCTCGACCAGTATGATCTGGAAGACGCCGCCGGGCGCACCGTGAAGACCTACTCCGGCGGCATGCGTCGCCGCCTCGACCTTGCCAGCGCCATCATCGTGCGTCCCCGCCTGCTCTTCCTCGACGAGCCGACCACCGGCCTCGATCCTCGCAGCCGCATCCGCATGTGGGAGAACATCCGCGAGCTTGTCGGCGGTGGTGCAACCCTCCTCCTCACCACTCAGTACCTTGAGGAAGCGGACGCCCTCGCGGACTCCATCGCCGTCGTCGACCACGGCCGCATCATCGCCCGCGGCACCGCCGACCAGCTCAAGTCGCGCATCGGCGGCGAGCGCGTCGAGGTCGTGCTGAGCAACCCCGCCGACCTCCACCGCGCCGCCGAGGCAGTCGCCCGTCACGGCGAGCAGTACGCCGTCGATGAGGGTGCGCGCCGCATCACCATCCCCACCGACGAGGGCGTCCCCACGCTGCTCCGCATTGGTCGCGAGCTGGACGAGTTGGGAGTGCCAGTCGAGGACATCGGAATCCACCGTCCCACCCTCGACGATGTGTTCCTGGTGCTCACGGGGCATGCCGCCGCGCCAGCCAGCGAAAATGACACCGAAGACGCACCCCCTACCACCGAGAGGACTCCCGCTCGTGCAGGCTGACGCTCCGCTCGCCCCACACGCCCCGGGAGGCGTCCGCCAGGCCGTACGCGACGGACTCATCATTGCCGTGCGCAACCTCAAGCGCGTACCCCGCATCCCGGAGCTCGCCATCTTCGCGATCCTGCAGTCGATCATGTTCGTGCTGCTCTTCGCCTACGTCTTCGGAGGCGCAATCCCCCTCCCGGACGGAGGCTCGTACCGCGAGTTCCTCATCCCGGGCATCTTCGCCCAGACCGTCGTCTTCGCCGCCGCGACCACCGCCATCGGCATCTGCGAAGACATCAACAAGGGCCTGATGGACCGCTTTCGCTCGCTTCCCATGGCCCGTTCGGCCGTGCTGAGCGGACGCGCCGTGTTCGACGTCGTCTACCAGACCGGCATTCTCGTCGTGCTCATGATCTCGGGCCTCGCGGTCGGCTGGCGTGTCGATACCGGCGTCCTCCAGTTCTTCGCCGGCGTCGGCCTGTTACTGCTCTTCGTCTTCGCCATGTCATGGGTCGGCATCTGGTTCGGCACCATGGTCCCCACCGTAGAGGTGGCCAACCAGGTCGCGTTCACCGTCATCCTCCCCATCACCTTCCTCTCCAACGTCTTCGTGCCCCCCTCGACATTGCCCGGCTTCCTGCAGCCGATCGCCGAATGGAACCCGACGAGTACGCTCACCGCCGCCACGCGCGATCTCTGGGGCAATCCGAACCCCTATGCCTCGTCCGGCTTCCCCGCCGAGCACCCGGCGCTGCTCACCGTCATCTGGATCGCCGTCATCGTGGCGGTCTTCGCGCCGATGGCCGTCCTCCGCTACCGCTCGATGAGCCGCTGAGGCCCGCCTACCCTCTGCCCGTATCACGTCGCATGATCGCTGTCATCGACGCATCGAGGTGACAGAGGGGGGTACGCCATGTCGTACGAGTCGGAGTCATTCGGAAGCCTCGTAGCCTGCGGCGGATCCTCCGGCGCACTCGCCCTCGCCGACCGCCGCCCCTTCGCCCTCCCCGGCGACCGCGCCGTCTGGGGTCGCGACCGCCCGCTCGTCATCGAGCACCTCCGCCTGGAGTTCGCCTTCGACCTCCCCCGCCGCGAGGTCCGAGGCGTGGCGACCACCACCTTCCACCCCCGCACCGGCAACCTTCGCGACGTCGTCTTCGACGCGATCGAGCTCGACATCGAGTCGGTAGCGGACGCCGAAGGCAGGCCGCTACCGTTCACGACCGGTGACGGCAAACTGCGCATCGACCTCGGCCGCCCACGTCCGGCCGGGCGCTCCCTCACCACCGTCGTCCGCTACACCTGCCGCCCGCGCCGGGGCCTGTACTTCAACGGGCCCGACGAGGGCTACCCTGACCGCCCGACGCAAATCTGGACCCAGGGCCAGGCCGAGGACAGTCCCTACTACTTCCCGTGCGTCGATTACCCCGGTGAGAAGGCGACCTCCGAGGTCATCGCGACCGTGCCCAGCGGCTGGACGGTGATCTCCAACGGCCGCCTCGAGTCCATCTCACGCGACCGCCGCAGCGCCACCCACCACTGGGTGCAGGACGTCCCTCACCCGGCCTACCTGGTCACCCTTGTCGCGGGCGAGCTCGATGTCGTCGAGGACGACGCGGATGGGGTCCCCGTGCAGTACTACGGCCGGCGAGGCAGCGCGGACGACCTCCGCCGCGCCTTCGGCCGCACCCCCGAGATGGTGCGCTTCTTCGCTGAGAAGATCGGCGTCCCCTACCCCTACGCGAAGTACGCCACCGTCGCCGTCGCCGACTTCATCTTTGGCGGCATGGAGAACACGTCCGCCACCACCATGACGGACACCCTGCTCCACGACGATCGCGCGCACGAGGACATGGTCGAAACCGCCGACGGCATCACCGCCCATGAGCTGGCCCACCAGTGGTTCGGTGACCTGCTCACCTGCCGTGAGTGGTCGCACGGCTGGCTCCACGAGTCCTTCGCGACGTACTTCGACACCCTCTTCACCGAGCACCATCGAGGCTGGGACGCGTTCCGCTATGCGCTCCACCGCAACGCGCAGCTGTACCTGCAGGAGGACGCCACCTACCGCCGCCCGCTCGTCCAGAGCACCTACACCGAGCCCATTGATATCTTCGACCGCCACCTCTACGAGCGCGGCTCAGTCGTCCTCGACATGCTCCGCACCCAGCTCGGCGACGACCTCTGGTGGAGCGCCATCCATGCCTACGTCGAGCGCTTCGCCGGCCGCGATGTGCTCACCCACGATCTGCAGCGCTCCATCGAGGAGACCACCGGCCGCAACCTCGACTGGTTCTTCGACCAGTGGGTCTGGAAGGGTGGCCACCCCGACTTCAAGGCCACCTACTCATGGGACGCCGCCCACAGCTCCGCCACCGTCACCCTCGAGCAGACCCAACAGCCAGACGGTCAGCTCACTTCGGTCTACCGGGTCCCGATGGAGATCGGCTTCATGACCGCCCGTGGCATGCGCACGTTCCCCATCGAGGTCACCGAGGCCCGCCAGACCTTCGTCTTCCCACTCACCGCCGAGCCTCGCTTCGTCGCCATCGACCCCGGCAACCGTGTGCTCAAGACGCTCGCGTTCGAGCCCGGTGAGGCGATGCTGAAGGCCCAGCTCACGGACGACCCCCAGGCCATGGGCCGCATCGAGGCCGCGAAAGGCCTCGCGAAGCTCGCCTCGCCCGGCGCGATCGACGCCCTCCGCGCCGCCCTCCTCAACGATGCCGAGGTGGATGTCGTCCGCGCCGAGGTCGCCACCGCCCTTGGCGGCACGAAGACGGCCTCCGCTCGTGAGGCCCTCGTCGCCGCTGCCGGACGGGGTCCGTCGAAGCTCCGCCGCGCCGTCGCGGCCGCCCTCGGCCAGTTCCCGGACGACGTCGAAGCGGCCCGCGCGCTCGAAGCCATGCTCGACGACGCCGGCGACCCCTCCTACTACGCCCAGGCCGCAGCCGCCGAAGCGCTCGGCCGTACCCGCGCCCCCGACGCCTTCGAGGTGCTGACGGGCGTCCTCGGCCGCCCTGCCCACAATGATGTCATCACGGTCGGTGCGCTCACCGGCCTCGCCCACCTCCGCGACCTCCGCGCCATCGACACCCTCCTCGACTACACAGCCTGGGGACGCCACCAGAACGCCCGCCGCGCCGCCGTGGACGCGCTCGGCGTCCTCGGCCCGCTCGCCGATGACCCGGCGCGCGTCCGCATCCGCGAACGCCTCGAGGCGTTGCTCGACGATCGCTGGCTCCGCGTCCAGCTCTCCGCCATCAACGCCCTGGTCGCCGTCAAGGACAGCCGGGCCGTCGCCGCCCTCAATGCAGCCGCGTCGCGAGCCCTCGACGGCCGCATCCGCCGCAACGCCCGCATCGCCGTCCGCACCCTCACCGAGGGAGCCGACAAGGGCGCGGAGCTCCGAGGCCTGAAGGACGAGGTGGAGAAGCTGCAGCAGGAGAACCAGCGCCTCAAGGACCGCCTGACGAAGCTCGAGGCCGCCGAGGCAGCACCGCCGCCTCCAGCGCGCGCACGAAGGCGTTCATCGTGACGCTGGCCAGTAGCCGCCCCCGGGCGTGGTACTGTCTGGAACGGCCGTCACCGAACGCCACCCCCCGCGCCGCGATGCAGGAGCAGGCATGCGCAAACTGAACGTGTTCTTCGACGTCGACTACACGCTCATCATGTGGGACGGCAAGCTCCGTAACCACGTCGAGCATGTCTTCCAGCGCCTCACCGAGTCCGGCCACACCATCTACGTCTGGTCGGGCGTCGGCATCCGCCGCTGGGACATGCGCCGCCACAACCTCGATGGCTACGTCACCGACTACTTCGTGAAGCCGCTCTGGGGCTATAAGGACCGTCTGGGCGAGTACAACGTGAACGTCATGCCCGACTTCGTCATCGACGATCACAAGGGCGTCGTCGACGACTTCGGCGGCTACCACATCCCGGACGTCGCCGACAAAGACGACCGCCACCTGCTCAACGTGCTCGAGGCCATCGAGGCGTTCGCAGCGCGGCCCTAGGAAACCTGCCCTAACTCATCCGCCAGCCGGGTTGCGCCGTCGACCCGTTGGCCCCCGCCGGCCCGAAGTAGCTCCGCAACATCCCCGCCACGCGGTTCCGTTCCAGCATCGCCGCAGCGCTCGCGCGCTGACCCACGTCCGCCGCACCCGACAGCTGCGCAAGGGCCAGCCGCGCCCGCGTGTCCTGCTCCAACCGCAGCAGCGGCTCCACGATCGTCCAGATGGAGCAGCCCTCATGCCGAGCCGTGTCGTAGCTGACGTACGCCGCCCAGTCCAGTGCCCGCTCGCGCATGTCGTAGTGCGAGAACAGCCGCTCGTCCGGATCCCACCACGCTCCCTGAAGGCACTCGACGGACCAGTCGATGGGCAACGGACGGTCCGAAGAGCCGTCGGGGTCGAGCGCGACGAGCCACAGCGACGTCGCGAGCGCGATCGGCTCCTGGTGGTAGTTTCCTCCGCCGGCCGTCGCCCAGGACAGCGCATGGGCGCTCGTCATCGCCGCAGCTACCCGCTCGTCGATCGACAGCCCCACCGCCAGCAACGTCCGCGTCACCACGAGGTGCGCGAGGAAACGGGCGGACTCGTCGCTCCCCGGCTGTTCGCCGGTCGGCAACGTCAACGAGGCCGCTTCGTCCGGTCCGAAACACGCGAACGTCGACCGCAGGCCGCACTCGTAGCCCGGCGCGCCAGGTAGCCCCTGAGCCTCCAGCAGCCGGTCGAGGTCGGTCGGGTCGTCGACCGTCCCCCGGTCGCGTGCTTGCGGCCACAACCGTAACGCCAGGTCGAGCGGTTCGCTGCCAGCCATCCCTCGACGCTATCGGCGCGCGCGCCGCATTGTCAACGAAGGCAGCGCGCGCCTACGATCTCGGTGTGACCCGTCGTATGCACCTCCTCGTCACGGCGGGCGCCCTGCTCCTCCTGCTCGCGTCCTGCGCAGAGGGCTCCAACGACGCCGCACCGGCCGCCACGGACACCCCCGCCACCGCTGGCTGCAATTCGACTCCGTCTTCCACCGCCACGCCCGCCATCAGCGACCGCTCCCCCGGCGCCACGCCTGAGCCTACCGCGAGCACCGGCGCGACCTCCCGTGACGCGCTCGCTCTCGTTGAGTTTGTCCGGGCGTCGGGCGGCTCCGTTTGCCTCCCCACGGAGGTCGTCCCGCGCAACGAGTTCACCATCGGCCTCTCGGGTCGCTACACGCTCGATGACCGCGGCATGCTCTTCTACTGGGGCACACCGCACCAGGGCAGCTTCTGGATGAAGAACACCCACGTCGACCTGTCCATCGCCTTCGTCGGCGCGGACTCCCGCATCGTCGAGATTCGTGAGATGCAGGCCGAGTCGCTCGACTACGTCACCCCGAGCGTCGCGTACAGCTACGCCATCGAGGCGCAACCGGGCTGGTATGCCCGCAACGCCGTCAGCGTTGGCGACGAAGTGCGCTTCGACGACGAGGTGGCCGCCCAGCTGCCGGCGGCGCAATGACGCCCGCTAGTACCACTCCCGTTCGATCACACGCGACGCGTGCTCGGCGAGCATCACCATGAGCCGCTCGTCGTCGTCATCGAACGGCTTCCCGTCCGACCGGTCGGTCACGTACAACGACCCCCGTACCGAGCCCTGGGCCCATACCGGTACCCCGAGGAGCGAGCGCATCTTCGGGTGCTTCGGCGGAAACCCGAACGACCGCCGGGCGTTCGACACATCGTCATAGCGCACGGGCCGTCCATCCGCGCGCAACGAACCGAGCGGCCCATGACCCTGAGGCGGCACCCGCAGCCCCCGCAGCTCGTCCGCCGTCATCCCGGAGGTCACGAACCCCTGCGTGCGGTCGTGCTCGTCCGTCACCGCCAGCGCCGCGTAGCGCGCCTTTGTCTCGCCGCGCGCGATGTCCACCACGATCTGCAGCGCTTCCTCGGGCCGGTGCCGGTCAGGAAGCCCTCGAAGCGCGGCTGCGAGCGCCCGCAGCGCGCGCGCCTCGGGGTCGCGTCGAAGCAGTCCCGGTCGCCGCATGCAGTCAGGCTACCCGCCAGCGCAATCCGACGCCAGAGCAACATCGATACCAACGGTCGCGTCCGTCGAGGTCAGGCGCTCGTCGCCCGCACGGTGGGCGTGGACACCGCGTAGAACCGCAGCGTATCGGCGCGCACCGCGATCGCAACCTGTGCTCCCGAGGCAGGCGCGCCGCCTTCCCACGCCCAGCGCGCCAGCAACTGGCGCGTCCCGACCATGATCTTCAGGAGCTGCGTCGGACCCTCCGGCTGGGTCCCGCTGACCATGCCCGTGACTCCCGAACTCTCACCGGCGCTCGTCGGCACGGCCCGCAACGACGACGGGTGCGCCATCACCCGCACCCGTCCGGTCAGCCGCAGCTCCGGCGGCAGCGGCAGCGACCCTACACCCTGCTCGAATACGCCACGCTCGCGGACCTCGCCCGCGATCAGCGTCACATACCCGAACATCGCCGCCGCCTCGGCTGTCACCGGGTACGCCACCACGGTCGTGAGCGGCCCGTGCTGCAGGACCCGGCCCGCGTCCATCACCACCACGTCGTCAGCAATCGCCACCGCATCGCGGATATCGTGGCTCACCATGAGCGCCGTCGTCTGCACTGACCGCAGCACCGCGCGCAGCTCGTTCCGCAGCCACCGCTTCCGCTCTTCGTCGATCGCCCCCAGCGGCTCGTCGAGGAGCAACAGCCCCGGCTGCGGCGCGAGCGCCCGCGCCAGCGCGACACGCTGCCGCTCCCCACCCGAGAGTTCATCGACCCGCCGCGCGGCGAGTGCGGTCAGCCCGACCAGCCCTAGCATCTCCTCGGCCCGCTCCCGGCGCGCCGGGCGCGGCCACTTCGCCATCTTCAGCCCGAACATGACGTTCTCTTCCACGTTCATGTGCGGGAACAGCGCCAGCTCCTGGAACATCATCCCAATGCCCCGGCGGTGTGGCTTCACACGCCGGATCGACCGCCCATCGAGGCGCACGTCGCCGAGATCCGGCTCGTCCAGCCCGGCAATCATCCGCAGCACTGAGGTCTTCCCCGCCCCAGAGGGCCCGATCAGCGCCGCGATGTGACCGTCCGGCACCTCGAACGATACGTTCTCGACGGCAAGCGCCTCGTCTGAGAACGACCGGTACAGGCCTTCGACGGTGAGCGACGCCATACACTCCACCCGCGCGCACCGGTCGCCACCGGCGATCTAGAAGCCGGTCGCGTCCCGGTAGCGTAATCGTTCGATCAGTAAGAAGGCAGCCGCCGTCACCGCCATCAGGATCGTCGAGAGCGCGAGCGCGTGCCCGAGGTTCGCCTCACCCGGCCGCCCCAGCGCGTCGAAGATCGCGATCGGCAACGTCGCAAACTCCTGCCGCTGCAGCAGCACCGTCGCCCCGAACTCGCCGAGCGAGACTGCGAACGCGAAGAGTGCCCCCGCCAGCAACGGCCGACGCAGGATAGGGAACTCCACGCGCCACCACACCGTCCAGGCCGACGCTCCGAGCATCCTCGCCGCCTCCGGCACGCGCGGGTCGAGCGCCCGCAGCGTGGAGAGCGCCGAGCGCAACACGAATGGATACGCCACGAGCGCGTGGGCCGCGAACACCAGCCACAGCGAGCCACGCAGGTCGTACGGCTCGCGGTTGAATGTCACCAGATACCCGAAGCCGAGCACCACCGCCGGTACGGTCAGCGGGAGCATGAGCAGCGCGTCTGCTACCGCCCCCACGGCCCCTCGCGAGTACGCGATGACACGGGCCGAGGCCAGCCCCACGACCGTCGCGATCGCCGCTGACCCGGCGGCGAACGTCAGGCTCCAGCGCATCGCATCCAGAGGCGGAATGAACGACTGCCGACCCGTGTCGTCGAACAGCGTGGTGAAGTTCTCGAGGGTGACTGTGTCCGTCGCGCCGACCGTCAGCGCCCCGTGTACCAGCGCCGCCATCGGCGTGACGATGAACGCGATCAACAGGATCAGGACGGGCAGCGCGAACAGGACCTGCCCCCCGCCGGCCCGCCGGAGTCGCGTCGCATGGTCGCCGCGCAGCCCCAGTGACCGCGTGGCGCCGCGCTGGAACACCGAGTACAGCGTCAGCGCCGCGACGCTCGCTGCCACCTGGATCACCGACACCAGCGCCGCCGCCGGAAGCTCCACCAGCCGCGTCGCCAGCCGGTACACGACCACCTCGAGCGTATCGAGGTCCGGGTTCCCGGCCCCGAGCACCAGCACCACACCGAATGAGGTGAACGTGAACGTGAACACCAGCGCCGCCGCCGAGAGAATCGCCGGCGTCAACGCGGGCAGCGTCACCGCGCGAAACGCGCTCCACGGCCCGGCGCCCAGCAGCCGCGCCGCTTCCTCCGTCCGCGGGTCCAGGTTGCGCCACACCACCGACACCAGCCGGATCACCACCGCCACGTTATAAAACACGTGTGCCGCGAGGAGGATCCATATCGTCCCCAGCGGACGCACCGGTTCGAGACCGGCTGCCTCCAGCAGCTCGTTCAGCCAGCCGTCCGGCCCCGCCAGCCGCTGGAACGCGATCGCCACCACCAGCGTCGGCAGCACGAATGGCACCGTCAGCAGCGCCAGCAGCAACCCCTGCAGCGGAAAGCGCAACCGCGCGAAGACGTATGCCGCCGGGATCCCCACCGCCAGCGCGATCGCCGTCGAGGCGGCCGCCTGCCCCGCCGTGAACGCCAGTCGTTCCCAGTAGTAGCGGTCGCCCAGGACGTCGCCCAGCGGCTGCAGCGCGAACGCGCCGTCCGGCGTCACGGCGCGCCAGACCATCGCTCCCAGCGGCCACGCCAGGAACGGCCCCACCAGCAACAGCGCCGGCAGCACCCAGGGCCATGTGGTGCGCCGGCGCGTCCAGACACGGTTCATCGGCGCATGATGTCCGTCCACTCGCGCACCCACCGATTCACGGTCGTCGCGTCAACGTAAAGCGGCGCAGGCTCCACGTCGACCTCCGCCCATCGCCACCAGTCCGGCGTCTCCGTTCCGGGGATCACCGGGTAGACGAACATCGTCTCCGGGATCTGACGCTGCACCTCGTCCGTCAACAGGAAGTCGATGAACGACCGCGCCAGCTCAGGCTCCCTGGCCCCCCGCAGCACCCCGGCCGCCTCCACCTGCCGGAAGAGCTTCAGCCCGCCCGGGACGACGTTCGCGGTGGGCGGCTCGTCCAGCTCACCTTCGCTGAAAAACACCTCCGCTGCCGGGCTCGTCGTATACGAGACGACCAGCGGCCGTTCGCCTCCGTTCCGGCTGAAGTGTGTGTTGTACGCGACGTCCCACCCGTCGACCACCAGCACGTCGTTCGCCCGCAGCTCCCGCCAGTAGTCTCTCCACGTGTACGCACCGGTCTCACCGAAGTGCGCGACCGTCGTCGCGAGGAATTGCAGTCCCGGCGAGGAGGTCGCCGGATCCTCGACGACCAGCGTCCCCCGCCATGCCGGCGTGACGAGGTCTTCCAGCCGCTCGGGCGGCGTCCCCGCCTCTCGGTCGAAGTTCAGCGCCACGTACCCGTAGTCGATCGGCGTCACCTCCTGGGAGTCGCCGACCTCCGCCCATATCTCCGAAGGGATCGCGTCGCGCCGCGCCGAGTCGTACGCCTCGAACAGCCCCGCTCCGGCCGTCCGCGCCAGCGTCAGGTTGTCCACCCCGTACAGCACGTCGCCTTCCGGGTTGCCCGCGTTGAGCAACGCTCGATTCACCACCTCGTTCGCGTCGCCGCCCTTGCGGATGTCGACCGAAACGTCGTGCTCACGTTCGAACTGCTCAATCAGCTCGCTGCTCATGTCGAACGAGCCGTGGGTGATCACGACGAGCGTCGGCGCGTCCGCGTCGTCGTCGCCGCACGCCACCGCCACGAGGCCGGCCGCGCCCCAGCACACGAGAATGAACAGGAATCGAATGGTCCGCATCTCGGGTCCCTCCCGGACTGCGAGACCGCTGTCCCGGAACCGGCCGCGGTCGAGGAAGGACGCGGGCACACAGAAGGCCAGCGTCGTGTACCTCGATACGCTGGCCTGATGTTCGGGGACCGAACCGCATTCCTACGCACGGATGACCGTGATCAGGTTCGAGGGGTTGGTGGTCGCCCACCTCTCAGCCCGAAGGCACCCCCAGCGGATCTCATACTGTGACTACGCCGAGGGTAACGCCCGGGCGCGCGCCGTCAAGACCGCCCCCTTAGCGATCCCGTCGAGGCAGCAACTCCGCGATCGCCCGCGCTGACTCCGCCGCCGGCCGCGTCGCATCCAGCACCACGTGCGGCCCTTCGCCGGCCGCGACCGCCTCGAAGCGCTCGCGCTGCAGCCCGTAGACCTCCCACGTCGCGTCCGAGGTCCGCAACGGGTCGTCCTCGCGCCCCTCGATCCGCAGCCGCGCGGACTCGTCGTCCATCCGCAGTTCGGCGATCAGCACGGGGACGCCATGCGCTCGCGCCACTTGGGTTGCCGCCGCACGCTCCGAGGCCCGGCCATGCATCGCATCCAGCACCACCGGACGGCCAGCCTCGAGCTGCGCCGCGACCCGCCGCCGCAACTCCTCGTAGGTGCGTTCGTTCATTTCTGGCCCGTACAGCCCGCGCCGGAATTCATCCGTTGCCCGCTGACGGGGGTCCAGCCCCGCCAGCCGCTTCCGCGTCGCGTCCGAGGAGAGATACGCCGCTCCGATGCGACCCGCGAGCGTCGCCGCCACCGTCGACTTCCCGGTCGCCGGTAGTCCGCTCATCACCACGACGCACGGCGCCGCCCGCCGGCCGCCGTACGACGCCGCGAGGCGGAAGTATCCCGCCGCCGAGGCACTCAGCCGCGCGCGCTCTGCCTCATCGATCTCGGACGCATGCGCCCCGATCGATTCGACCTTCCCGCGCACGAACGCGCGGAAGGCGCGGTGCAGTGGCTGCAGCACCCCCATCGTCTCGTCACACGAGGCCGCGATGTACCGCCCGGCAACCTCGTCTCCGAGGTCCCCGAACCCCCGCGCCTCGAGGTCCATCGCGAGGAACGCGATGTCGTACCCCACGTCGACGTACCGGAAGTGGAACCAGTCCGTGAACTCGATACAGTCGACGATAGCGATCTGCTCCGCCGCCCCGTCGCTGCCGTCGAGGAGATAGACGTGCTTGGCGTGCAGGTCGCCATGTCCCTCGACGACGCGGCCGTCAGCGAGCCGCTCGTTGAATAGCCCCTGTTCCGCCTCGATCGTCGCGTCGAAGAAGGCCTTCGTTGCCGCCGCATCCTCGGCTCGCCACGTATCTCCGATGAACGGCGCAGCCTCGCCGTACTCGCGGCTCCACCACGTTCGCTCGCCTGGCCCCCCGGCGTACTCGGGGTCATCCGGCACCACCGCCGCCGCCTCGTGGAACGCGATCAGCGTGCGCACCAGCCGTTCCGCGAGGCGGGGCGGCGGCCCTTCCGAGGCTAGGATGCGGTCCAGCGTCCGGTCATCCGGCAACCGCCGCATCTTTACCGCCCACTCGACGACCTCACCGTCCGCCTCCACGGCGAACCGGCCGGCCGCCTGGCGGACGACGGGCACCACGTCGAGGTAGGCATCTGGCGCCAGCCGCGTGTTCAGGCGCACCTCGTCGTAGCAGTACCGCTCTCGATCTTCCGGGGCGAGCTGATTGATGAACCCGAAGTCGACCGGCTTCTTGGTCTTGTAGACCACGTCTCCGGCGAGGAACACGTACGAGATGTGCGTCTGCGCGAGCTCGACCCGATCGACGGCGTGCGGATAGGCGCGCGGATCGAGGAGCCCTCGGACGTATGCCGGAAGTGCGTCGTCGCTCACATCCCGACGGTAGATACCCGCCGCACCGCCGTCAACGAACGCACCGAGACGGGGCTCCGCTCAGGCGTAGAGCTCGAGCTGCTCCTTCTGCAGCCGCTCGCCGAACGCGGCCAGCAGCGCGTCGAACTCCGCCACGTCCCGCTCGCACACGAAGGTGATCGCCTTGCCCGTCCGCCCGGCGCGGCCCGTCCGGCCGATGCGGTGCACGTACTCCTCGGGGTTCTGAGGCACGTCGTAGTTCACGACGTGCGTGATCTCGGGGATATCGAGGCCACGCGCCGCCACGTTCGTCGCCACCAGGACATCGAGCCGCCCCTCGCGGAACTGCTGCACCACCTGGTCACGCTTACGCTGGTCCATGTCGCCGTGCAGCGCGCCCACGCGGATGCCCGCATCCGAGAGCTGGTCGCGCAGGTAGTCCACACCTCGTCGCGTCCGCGAGAAGATCAGCGTCCGGCCGCGCAGCTCACGGTCGATCAGCTCCTGGAGGCCGCGAATCTTGTCGCGCTGAGCGACTTCGAAGTACACCTGCTCGACCGTCTCCACCGTGGTCTGCTCCGGCGCGATCGTCACCGTCTCCGGCTCCTCCATGTACCGGCGCACGAGGCGGAGGATTGAATGCGGCATCGTCGCAGAGAAGAGCGCCGTCTGCCGCGCTCGTGGTGTCCGCGTCAGGATCCGCGTGATGTCCGGCAAGAACCCGATGTCGAGCATCTGGTCCGCCTCGTCGAGCACCGCATACCGCACGGCGCTCAGCGACAGCGTCTCCCGATGCAGGTGGTCGATCACCCGGCCCGGAGTGCCCACCACGATGTGCGGCCGCCGCTCCAGCGCCCGGAAGTCCCGCTCGAGCGCGCGCCCGCCGAGCAGCCCCACCACTTCGAGGCCGTACGGCTTCCCGAGGTCCTGCAGCACCTCCAGCACCTGCTGTGCCAGCTCCCGCGTCGGTACGAGCACGAGTCCCTGCACCGCGCGGCGAGAACCGTCCAGGCGCTCCACCATCGGCAACCCGAACGCGAGCGTCTTCCCTGTCCCGGTCTGCGCGATCCCCACCACGTCTCGGCCGCTCAGCAGCAGCGGGATCGACTGTTCCTGGATCGGGCTCGGCGTCGTGAACCCGAACCCCGCCACCGCAGCCAGCGAACGCTCACCCAGCCCGAGCGCTCGGAACGCCGGAGGGAACGTCGAGGGGTCAATGACGGGCGCGGACGCCGGAGGGGGCGCTTCGTGACTGCCGCCGTTGCCGTTCCGCTCGACCTCGGTAGTGTCCGCCACATCGAGGTCACCACCGGATTCGTCGTCCTCAGACGCCTCGTCCGCTTCCGCGGCTCCATCCTCGGCCCGGCGATGCCGTCGTCCGCCGCGGCGCCCGCGGCGTCGCTTCGAGGTGGACGTCTCGTCGCGGTCCTCGGACGGCTCAACAGCCGGAGGAGCCGGTGCGACCGGAGGCTCCGAGTCCGCCTCCTCGGCCTCGGCTTCGGCCGAGCGCGTTACGTACTGCTTGATCCCTGCGTACAGCACACGGTCCGTCCGTGGGCCGGCCGGACGTCGTCGCGCCGGCACAATCGAGGCGTCCCCACCCTCGGCGGCGGGCCGGAATGCAATGTCCTCCGGCAACGGCGCATCAAGCGAAGACAGCGCCGGTCGCCGCCAGCGCCCCGGCCTGGGCGCCTCAGAGCGCTGCCTGGGCGGGGCCGCCCCGTTCCCGTTCGGCGGCCCATTGGTATTCCTGGTATTCCCGTTGGAGCCGCCGTTCGAGGACGGCTCCCCGCGCCCACGGCCCCGGCCACCGCGGCTGCCGCGGCGCCGGCGCTTCTCGCCGGACTCTTCATCGGGGGAGTGTGCATCCGGAGGACCGGAAGGAGGCGCCGAGGACTGGGCGGAATCATAGAGGATGAGGGTGCTCGAGGGACGCTCGCTCCCGGCACCGAACAGGCGGCGGAACAGACTCACAGGCAATTCTCTGGGTACGTGCTGGTGCGCTTCAGCGAGGCTTCAGGCGCCTCGAGGCAGGAAGACGAGTGCAGACTGCTCGATGGGCGGACGCCGCGCCTCGCGGGCGCGCGGACTGATGTCATTGCCGCCATTCTATCAATTCTCGGCGCTCCCCGCGACCCCGCTACTCCTCGGCCACGGTCGCCGGCACCAGTTCGCGCATCACGAGCGGCAGCGGCCGTCGCTGTGCCCGCCCCATCAGCACCCAGAACGCCACCACGCCCGCGAACACGAGCAGCCCCGCGAAGCGGAACACCGCCGGCAGACCGAACATGCTCACCACCGCCGCTCCGAGGAGCGACCCGCCGAGAAAGCCCAGCGACGACGCCATCTGGTTCAGGCTCATCACGGCGCCCATCCCTCCTCGGCGCCCGGCCTCCACGAACAGCGCCTGCTGCGCCGGCATCGCCAGCGCCTCACCCATCCCCATCGCCACGAACACCAGCAGCAACCACGGCGCGACCACCATCGCGTCGCCGAGAATCGAGACGTCTACCAGCACCTGCGGCAAGTCCGGGATCACGAACAGGCACAGCGCCGCGATCCCGAGCCCGCTCGCCACGAGGTACCGCCGGTTGAACCGGTCCGCAAGCCGGCCCGTCAGCGGCTGCACCACCCCGCCCAGCAACGAACGGCTCGCCAGCACCACCCCCACGAACGTCGCACTCCCCGTGTTCAGGCCGTCCGCGCTGATCACATACACCGCGAGGAACGTCGATCCCGCCCCCCAGCTCGTCGACACGCAGACGCGCGCCGCCACCGCCGCCTGCACGATCGGCATCCGCGCGACCGCGCTCCACGGCAGGGCAGGGCCGTCACCGTCCTGGTCCTCGCTCGTCGACCCGTGCCCGCCCGCTCGGCCGGACCCCCGCACCGCCGGCAGCGCCACGAGCGCGAGCAGCCCTGTCCCGCTCAGCAGCACCGACATCGTGAGGAACGCCGCCTGCGAGCTCACCAGGTCCCGCACCGCGCCGCCGAGCAACGGCCCGAGCCCGAACCCCGCCGTCTCCGCCACGGCGAACATGCCCATGTAGGTGCCTTCGCGCCCCGGCGGCGCCAGCCGCCCGACGTACGCCAGTGCCATCGGGAAGATCGCCGCGGCGCCAACGCCGGACAGCAACCGGAACGCGATCACCAGACCCCAGTGGTGCGAAACGAGGTACCCGAGACCCGCCGCCCCGTAGATCAGGAACCCGAGCACGATCAGGATCTTCGGTCCCCGCCGGTCACCGATCCGCCCGACGAGCGGCGACATCGCGAGCTGCGTGACCGCCAGCCCGGAGAACGACAGCGCGACCGCCAGCTCCGGCCCGTTCAGCTCTTCCCGCACGTACACGGGTAGCAGCGGCGACACCATGCCAATGCCCGCCATCGCGACTGCCATCGCGATCCACAGGACGACAAACCCTCGAGAAAGCATCTGCGCCTCAGCCGGGTAACCGCTCGGACACTCCGAGTCGGCTCACCAGCGAGTGTACGAGACGCACCACGCGCGTGCTGAATCGCGGCCTGCCGTCTTCCGCCCAGCCCCGACCCTAGCGGAACACCACCGTCTTGTTCCCATGCACCAGCACCCGGTCCTCCAGATGCCACTGCACCGCCCGCGCCAGCACCGACCGCTCCACCTCGCGCCCGTGCCGCACGAGGTCGGCCCGCGTGTCCCGATGCGACACCCGCACCACGTCCTGCTCGATGATTGGCCCCTCGTCGAGCTGCTCCGTCGCGTAGTGAGCCGTCGCCCCGATGATCTTGACCCCCCGCGCGAACGCCTTCCCGTACGGGTCCGCCCCGGCGAACGCCGGCAGGAACGAGTGGTGGATGTTGATCACCGCGTGCGGGTACTCCTCGATGAACCCCGGCGACAGCACCTGCATGTACCGCGCCAGCACCACGAGGTCGGCCTCGCCACGCAGTAGCTCCCGCACGGCCCGCTCCTGGGCTGGCTTCGTCGCCGGCGTCACGGGCAGGTGGTGGTACGGGATGTCGAACGCCTCTACCTCGCGACGCAGGTCCTCGTGGTTCGAGATCACCATCGAGATCGCCGCCGCCAGTTCGCCCCGCCGCCAGCGCCACAGCAGTTCGAGGAGGCAGTGGTCCGCCTTCGACACCAGCACCGCCATTCGTCGGCGGTCGTTGCTGTACGCAACCTTCCACTGCATCTCGAACGCTGGCGCGATCCGCTCCCCGAACTCCGCGGCAATGCGCTCGGCCGGTGCGTCGAGCCCTCCAAGCTCGTACTCCAGCCGCAGGAAGAACTGCCCCCGACCGTCCTCCGAGGAGTACTGGTCCGCCTGCACGATGTTCGCCCCGTGCTCGAACAGGAACGACGACACGGCCGCCACGATCCCCGGCTTGTCCGGGCACTGCACCAGCAACCGCGCCGTCCCCGGCGCCTGCTCAGCCATGCGGCGGATGATAGGCGCGCCGCTCCTCAGCGGCCACGCGGCCCGCTACCCCTCGACCTTCGTGATCCGGTCGACAATGCCGAGGATTGCCCGCACCTCGACGACGTCCCCCATCTGTGGGTCGGCGTACACCATGTCGTGCGACAGCCGCGCCTCGCGCAGGCCGTCCTCGCCATCGCCCCGGTAGATCACCCGGTAGTACCGCACGCCATGCAACTCGTACGGCTGCACTGCCTCGATCGTCGCTCGCATCGCTGCCTCCACCCCGCCCGCCGAGGGTAGACTGAAGACGATGCCAGCATCCATCGAGGCGGGACTCTGCGGACATTGCCGCTGGGCACAGCGCATCGAAAGCGCCCGCGGCTCCGAGTTCCTGCGCTGCCGCCGCTCCGATGACGATCCGTCCTATCGCAAGTACCCGCAGCTCCCGGTGCTCACCTGCGCCGGCTTCCAGACCGACCGCCCCGCCGGCGCTCCGCCCCTGCCGAGGCGCGCCCCGGGCGCCCGACCGGAGGTCCCCGTGACGAACCCCAACGAGCCGTTGTTCGCGCGCCTCGGCGGCCGCGAGGGCGTCGAGCGCATCGTCGACCGCTTCTACGACCTCGTCGAGGCCGACCCCGAACTTCGTCCGCTGTTCCCCGCCGACATGACCGCGGGCCGCGAGAAGCAGAAGTGGTTCTTCGAGCAGTGGCTCGGCGGTGAGTTCCGCTACACCGAGCGCTTCGGCCACCCCCGCCTGCGCCGCCGCCACTTCCCCTTCGTCATCGACCAGAAGGCCGCCGGTCGCTGGCTCCGCCATTTCAACCGGGCGCTCCAGGACAACGGCGTCACCCGCTCCGACATCGAGGAGATCATGGGCGCCCTCGGCCCCCTCGCCCATCACATGGTCAACGCGCACGAGGACGTCCCCCGCGAGCCCCTCGGCGACGTGCGCATGAGCTGACGCAAGCCTGACATCGCCACCTGGATCGAGCAGGTTCGGGAGCACAAGCGCCAGATGGGCGGTGGCATCCCGATCACACCCGAGGAGATCCTCCGGTACCGCGACGAAGGACGGCGTTGACTCTGGTTGTCGACGCGTCCATGGCGGCCGCAGCGCTCCTCGGGCTTGGGCCGACGCGGGTCGGACCGAGGCGCTAATGGCCCGAAAGGAGATGGCGGCGCCGCAACTGATGCAGGCTGAGACCGCGAATGTGCTTCGGGGCTATCAGCTGAACGGCGTCATGTCTCGCAGTGCCGCAGCGGCCGCCCACGCCGATCTGCTCCGGCTCCCCATCGATCTCGACAACTACTACGAGGCGCTCGCCGGCCACATCTGGCACCTACGCAAGAACATCACTGTCTACGACCCCTGGTACGTCGCCCTCGCCGAAGCCCCCGGCGTTCCTCACGCCGCCCGTCTGGGCTGCGGCCGGACTAGCTCGTCCGCTCCGCATCCTTCGCCGATGCTGCCTCGAGGAACGCGAGGACTGCGGGAAGGATCGCCGCCCGATCAGCAAACGCCGAGGGATGCGTCGCGCCGGGCAGCGACACGAACTGGTCATCCGACTGCTCGGCCGCAGCCCGGATGCGTCCGTACGCCAGATCGAGCTCCCCCGCGTACCGCAGGACCTTGCACGACAATGCGGCGGCCTCGCTCGGCCACTGTGACGCGCTCTGGAGCGAAGCCAGGAGCGCGGCGGCATCGTTCCGCGGGAACGCCTGCCGTGCCGCCTCCGTTAACTGGGCGCCAATCAGGTCCACGTACGCCTCGATGCCACGCTCTAGTGCGGCGTACCGAGGATCCTGTTCGATCGGTGGGCGAACAGAGCGCGCCCACCCTCCGACAACGGCCGACCGTACGCGGGCCGGCGAAGCCACGGCCAGCTCCTCCACGACGCAGCCACCCATCGAGTACCCCCACGCGTGCGCGCTCTTCGCGTTGCACGCGTCCAGGACACGCTCCAGGTCGTCGCGCAACAGCGACAGCCGGTACGCGTCCGCTTCGTGCGGCTTCCCGCTTTCGCCGTGCCCGCGAAGGTCGAGGACGATCACCCGAAAGCGGTCCGCAAGGGCGTCGGCATATCCCGTCTGGATCCAGCGGTCGGCGCTCATACTGTGGCCGTGCAGCAACACCAGCGGTGGCCCCGGCGCCCATCGCCTCGTAGTGGATCGCGACACCATCTTCAGCCGACACGAACGGCACGGGGCACCTCCCACCGAATTACGTTCGGCATCATACGAGGTGCGCCCGCTCATCGGATACGCGTCTATGCGCCAGCGACTACGGCTTCTCCGCCACGTGCAGCACCACGGTGCCGAACATGAACGACCGCACCCCCCGCACCTCGAACCCCGCCATCCGCAGCCGCGCCGACAGCTCGTCCGGCGTCAGAAAGTGGTCCACCGACACCGGAAGATAGCGGTACGCGCTCGAGTGCCCCGACACGAGCCGTCCGACCCGAGGAATGACGTGCTGGAAGTGGACCCGCGCCCCGGGCCGCAGCACCCCCCGCTCCATGCGCGGGATCTCGAGGATCCCGATGCGCCCGCCCGGCTTCAGCACCCGGCTCGCCTCACAGAGCGCCGCATCGAGGTCGGGGATGTTCCGCACAACGAACGCCGAGCACCACACGTCGAACGTCTCGTCCCCCACCGGCAACCGCGTCGCGTCCCCCACCCCGAACGAGACGATACCCGCGCGCCGCTCGACCGCCTTCTGCCGCGCTCGCGCCACCATGGGCGCCGCGAAGTCCAGCCCGAAGACATACCCCGCCCCCGCGCTGAGGCACGCGAACGAGAGGTCCCCCGTCCCGCACCCCACATCGAGGACGGCGTCGCCCGGCCGCACGAGCGCCCGCGCCGCCGCCTTTCGCCACGCGTGGTGGCGTCCCCCGGTCATGACCGTGTTCATCAGGTCGTATCGCGCCGAGATGTCGCCGAACATCCCGCGCACGTAGGTCGCGCGGTCCGCCCCTCCTTCGAACAGCTCCTCCGGCGTCGCCATACGAGGAGGATACCGCCGCACACGCTGGTGGCATCGAGTCAACAGCGTAAGCATTTGAGACGAACAGCCGTTCTGCGCTATACTCCGTCCGGCTCCCCGGAGGCTCCCATGGCGCTCCGCCTGCTCCCCTGGTCCCCCGAATACGGCACCGGCATGCAGTTCGATGTCGACGCGAACGGCGGCGCGAGCGGCGAGGACTCGCCCGTCGTCGAGTTCGCCGAGCACCGTCCCTGGGAGCGCGTCGCTCCGCGCGCGGAGCCTCCGGCCGCCGTCCAGATCGTCGATGGCGTCCGCCGCGCCGAGGCCCACGCCATGGACGAGGCCCCCGACGGGTCGCTCGTCCTCGGCCTGTTCGGCTCCTACGCCGTCGGCGCCGTCTGCTGCAACGGCCGCGCTCAGCTCCTCGAAGACCGCTTTCGCATTGAGCGCCGCTACTTCCAGACAGCCGGCGAACCCGCATCGAGGGAGATCCCAGGCGGCAACACGTCGCTCTGCTTCCGAGCCGAGCTCCCCGAGAACGCAACCACCGCCAACGACCTCGTCGCCGCCCTCAACCGCAAGATGCTCGACGAGGAGGAGAAGCTCGCCGAGGAGCTGTCGCGTGACGAGTCGTTGCTCACCTTTGTCGACGGCCCCCTCCGCCTTCGCTCGCCCGGCGAGCGCGTGATCGGCTACATCAAACGCGTCCATCGCTGGTATATCGAGCCCAGAGAGCAGCGTCTGCTCCTCGACCTCCGCGTCGGCGAGCGCACCCCCGTCTTCCGTATCCGTGAGGGTGCCGAGGGCCGTCACGACCGCCTCTCGTGGTTTATGCGCATCGCCGACCTGCGCGGCCACTACCACCCGCTCGCCGGTGTCATGCGCCTCGAGGTGCTCGGCACCCTGCCTTCCGATGTCGCCGCGCACCTCGCTGACCAGTCCGCCCTCGTGCTGCCAGCCCTCGCCTCGTCGCCCGTCCGTGACCCCCGCTCGCCACAGAACCTGACCCCTGTCGGCGCCCTTGAGGCCGCCCTCACCCACCGCCTCGGCGACCGCCGCTGGATCAACCGCCTGCTCACCGCCGCCATCGAACGCGAGGCTGCCGCATGACCGCTCCCGAGGACGCCCGCCCCGTCGGCCTCGTCCTCGGCACCCGCGCCGAGGCCGCCACACCCCTCGAGTTCTGGGTCTACGTCGACCAGGACTCCTACCTCCAGCTCGATGACGTCGTGCACGTCCGCTCGCCGCTCCCCGGCGGCCGGCCAGTCGAGGCGATCGACCTCTACGGCGTTGTCGATGAGGTGCGCGCGCTCCAGGAGGGCGTGAGCTTCGACTCCGACGTCGCACTCGCCAGCCGCGGCGTGCTCCCTGCGCAGAACGCCGTCGCCGCCCACGTCGCCGTGACCCGCATCGAGCCCGAAGTCTTCATCCCTCCCATGCCCGGCACCGAGGTCGCGCGCGCCCAGGGCGCCGCCCGCGACGCTGCCCTCTTCTTCGACGAGATGAAGCTCAAGGACGGTACCGATACCCGCGTCGCCTTCGGCCTCTCCCGCGCCGGCGAACCCGTCTACGGCAACCTGCAGTTCCTGAACGGCGTTCGCGGCGGCCACGTGAACATCTCCGGCATCTCCGGCGTCGCCACCAAGACCTCGTACGCGATGTTCCTCCTCTACTCCCTCTTCGAGGGCTCCGCCCTCGGCGCGCTCCGCGCCAACACCCGCGCCCTGGTCTTCAACGTCAAAGGCGAGGACCTGCTCTTCCTCGACCAGCCCAACGCCGACCTCGACGAGGCCAACCGCGAGGACTACGGCCGCCTCGCTCTCCCCGCCCGCCCCTTCGAGTCGAGCGCGTTCTTCGTCCCAGTCGGCAAGGGCAGGCAGCCACTCCCCGACGCCGGCTCGAGGATGGACGGCGTCACCGGCTTCTACTGGACCCTCCACGAGTTCTGCGAGGAACGCTATCTCCGCTTCCTCTTCGCCGACGCCGATTCCGAGGAGTCACTCCGTTCCTACCTCCTCGATATCGTCGAGGCGCGCCTCGCCGAGTGCGCCCTCGATACCCGCCGCGCTGGCACCATGGACGGCCGCGTCCTCGTCGGCGGCGAGACCATCGATACCTTCGACGCCCTGGTCGACGCCATCGAGAAGCACATCACCCCGGACGAGTACGAGGACAGCCTCGCCTGGGCCGGCCGCGGCGGCAGCGCCGCCGCCCTCGGCACCGTGCGCGCCTTCATGCGCCGCCTCCGCGGCGCCATCCCCCACGTCGGCCATCTCATCCGCGGTCGCGCCTCCGAGGACAATGCCGCGCACCGCATCGACTGGCAGGCGCAGCAGCTCACGGTCGTCGGCATCAACAATCTGCATGACCGCGCCCAGCGCTTCGTCGTCGGCGTCGTCCTCAAGCGCCTGATGGCCCTCCGCGAACAGCAGGGCGTGAACTCCGAGTCGGCCCGCGTCTTCGTCGTCCTCGACGAGCTGAACAAGTACGCCCCCCGCGAAGGCCACAGTCCGATCAAGGACGTGCTCCTCGACATCGCCGAGCGCGGACGCTCCCTCGGCGTCATCCTCATTGGCGCTCAGCAGACTGCCTCCGAGGTAGAGTCGCGCGTCGTTGCCAACTGCTCCTATCGCGTCGTCGGCCGCCTCGACAGCGCGGAGGCCCAGCGCGGCGAGTACGGCTTCCTTACCCCCGCCGCCCGTGCCCGCGCCAGCCTGCTCAAGCCGGGCACGATGATCGTCCACCAGCCCGAGATCCCCGTGCCGCTCCTCGTGCGCTTCCCCTTCCCCGCCTGGGCCACCCGCGCCTCCGAGGTCGCTCGCGCCTCCGACCCCTTCGCCCGCTTCGAGCTCGGCCGGGTCTAGCGATGCAGGTTTAGCGATGCGCTTCCTCCATACCGCCGACTGGCACGTCGGGCGCACCATCCGCGGGCGCAGTCGCCGCGAGGAGTTCGAGGCTGTCCTCTCCGAGGTCGTCGAGATCGCTCGCGCCGAGGCCGTCGAGTGCCTGATCGTCGCCGGCGACATCTGGGATCAGCGCACCGCCTCCCCCGACGCCGACCGCCTCGTCTACGAGACCCTGCGCCGTTGCAACGACCACGGCATCCAGGTCGTCCTCCTCGCCGGCAACCACGACTCCCCGAAGAAGCTCGAGGCCCTCGGCCACATCTCCGAGCTGATCGGCGTCTACACACAGCCCGAGGTGCGCCGCCCCGACGCCGGCGGCGTCATCACCGTCGAGGGCCGTGAGCACACCGCGCGCATCGCCGCCGTCCCCTTTCTCACCGAGGGTCAGTATGTGTCGGCCGGACAGCTGATGGACCTCCCCGAGCAGTGGTTCGGCAGCTACGCCGACGGCTGCTCGCATCTCCTAAAAGCGATGTGCGACCGCCTGCCGGCGAACACAGTCAACATCCTGACCACCCACCTCTTCGTGAACGGCGCCCAGTACGCGACGAGGGACGGCTCCGAGCAGCTCCTTCACATTGGCCAGGCGTACGGCATCCCCCCACAGGGACTCCCGGCCACACCGCAGTACATCGCCCTCGGCCATATCCACCGTCCCCAGCGCATCGCCGAGGCCGCAGCGCCCACCGCGTACTCTGGCTCCCTTCTGCAGCTCGACTTCGGCGAGGTGAACGACACCAAGGGCGTCTACATCGTCGACGCCGCACCCGGCCGCCCCCTCAACGACGTCCGCTTCATCGAGCTCACCGCCGGCCGCCGCCTCAAAGAACTTCGAGGCAGCCTGGACGCCGTGCTCGCGCAGGCCGCCGCCGTCGGCGACGCCCACGTCCGCGTGGTCCTCGATGTCGACCGCCCCGAGCCAGGACTCGCGCAGCGCGTGCGTGAGCAGATTCCGGCCGCCGTCGATGTCCGCCTCGATTACCCCGAGCTCGTGACTGCCGCCGAGGAGCGCCTCGCCCACCTCGACCCCCGCGAGCAATTCGTCCGCTACTACCGCGCTCAGCACGCCGGCGCCGACCCCGCCGCCGAGCTCCTCGCCCTCTTCACCGAGCTCTACGAAGAAGCCCACGCCTCGGAAGCCGTCGAGGTATGAGCCCGCGATGAGGCCGCTCCAGCTCCAGCTCCAGGGCTTCACGGCGTTTCACGACCGCATCACCGTCGAGTTCGGCGAACGCCGCCTGTTCGCCATCACCGGCCCGACCGGCGCCGGCAAGTCCTCGCTCCTCGACGGCATGATCTGGGCCCTCTTCGGCCGTGTCCCGAGGGTCAGCAACCGCATCGGCGAGCTCATTTCGCATGGCGCGCTCCAGGCCCGCGTCCACTTCGAGTTCGAGGCGCACGGACATCAGTATCGCGTCGCCCGCGTCCGCCCCCTCAAGGGCCAGACCACCGCCCGCCTCGAGCGCCTCCTGCCCGGCGGAGACGCCCTGCCCCTCGCCGACAGCGTGAACGAGGTCAACACGCACGTCGAGACGATCCTCGGCATCGACTACGACACCTTCGTGAAGACGATCATCCTGCCGCAGGGTGAGTTCAGCGCGTTTCTCAGCGGCGACCCGAAGGACAAAAAGACCGTCCTCTCGCGGCTCCTCGGCCTCGATGTCTACCGGGCGATGATGCAGGCCGCCAATAACCGCGCCGGCGGCGCGAAGTCCGCCGCCGACGCGCTGCAGCAACAGCACGAGCAGCTCGATTACCGCTCCGCCGACGCCCTCACGGCCCTCGAGTCACAACTCCGCGACGCCGAGGCGCGTCAGCGCCAGCTGGCAGCCCGTCAGGCTGCTCTCCAGCAACTCGACACTGTCTCGTCCCTGTACCTGACCCGCGCGAAGGATGCCGCCGCCGCGGTCGCCGCACACGAGCAGGCTTGCGCCCGTGCCACCGCCGCCGATGCCGCCGTCACCCACGCGCGCAGCACCCTCGAAGCCGCGTCGGTCGCCGTCGAACGCACCGCTGAGCAGCTCGCCTCCCTCGGTTACGACCGCCACGCTCACCAGCAGGCGCGTGAGCGCCTCGCGTCCGCAGAACGCCTCGAGGCGGCCCGCGCCCAGCTACAGCTCGCCGAGCGATCGCTGGTGGCGGCTCGTGCGACTGAGACTGTCGCAGCCGCGCAGCGGGCTCGCGCCGAGGCTCTCCGCGACAGCGCCGAGGCAGCCCTCGCGACCGCCATCCGTGACCTCACGGTCTCCGCCTCCGTGGCTGCCGCGTGCGCGAGCCGTCTCGAAGCCGAGGCCTCGACCGCCACGAGTGACAGCGCCGAGGCCGGCCGCAAGAGCCACGAGGCGGAGTTGCGCGCGAAACAGCTCCAGCACCTCGCCGAGGCGGCCCACGCGCTCCGCCGTGATGTCGAAGCCGCCGACGCCGAGGCCCAGCGCGCCACCGCCGCCGCGGCTACCGCGGAGGCCGCAGCACAGCAGGCGGCGGCTGCCGAGGCGACGGCGACCGAGGAACTGACGCGCCGCGAGCAGGCCCTGGATGCCGCCCGCATCGCAGACGCAGCCGCCGCGATCCTCGCCACCCTGTCCGTCGGCGACCCCTGCCCCGTCTGTGGCGAACCCCTCACCGACCTCCGCGAGCACGCCGCCCCTGACCTGGATGCCGCGGCTCGGGCCGTCGACGTGGCGCGCAAGGCGCACACTCGGGCGCGCGAGGCCGCCGGCCATGCAGGCAACGAAGCCGCCGCCGCCCATGCCCGCGCCGAGGAAGCCCGCAGGTCCCTCACCGCGGCCGTCGCCCGCCAGGCCGCCCACGAGGATCAACTCACCGCCGCTGCCGCCACCCGCACCGGCGTCGACCGCGCCGCGAAGCGCGCAGCCGCCGTCGCCGCGGCTGAACGCGAACGCGCCGCCGAGCACGAGACTCGTGCCGCTGCCCTCGCGGAGGATGCCCGCACGCTGCGAGCGCTGCTCGCACGTCTCCCTCACGACATCGAGATCGACGCCGGCGCAGCGCCATCCGAAGCTGGCATCGAGGAGATCGCCTCCGCGCTCGGCTCCGCCATCGAGTCGCATGCCACGGCGGCGAGCGGCGCGGCTGATGCCCGTGCCACGCTCGTCGCGGCCGAAGCCGCCCTCTCGAACGCGACCGCCGAGGTGAGCACGGCGCTCGCGCTGCATCAGCACCAGGCGGCTGCCGTCGAGGAGGCTGCGCAGGTCCTCACCGCCGCCGGTGAAGCGGCCGCAACCGCGGACACCCTCCGCGAGGCCGTCACGGCGCTCGACCGCATGGCGGAACAGGATGCCGCCCTCCGCGCCGCCCTCGACGAGCACGAGCGTGCGCGCGCTGCCGCCTCGGCGGTCGTCGTCGAACGCGATGGCGCCCGCGAGGCTGCCACCCGCGCGGCTGCCGAGGCAGAGACGGTGGCCGCGGTGGCGCGCGAAACCGCCTCCGCCGCCTGCGTTGCCTTCGAGGCCGAATGGCGCCGCCAGCTCCCGCCGAATCTGTCCCCGGACGCCGCCGCCGTAGCCGATCTGATCCAGGCCGCGAACCGCAAGGCCACGGACCTCGCCGCCGAAGCCGGCCGCGCTGCGGCCACCCTCGAGGCGGCGCGCGGCGAGGTCGCTCGCGCCACCCGGCTCCTAAAGGAAGCCGCGACCTTCCGGCGCACCTCCGAGGTCGCCGCCGGCCTCGGTCTCGAGCTGCAGGCCAACCGCTTTGTCGCCTTCATCCAGCGCGAGGCCATGCAGGTCCTCGCGGCGGACGCCGGCGATCGCATGCTCCAGCTGTCCCGCGACCGCTACCGCCTCGAGGCCGACGGCGACGAGTTCGTCGTCGTCGATCGCCTCAACGGCGACGAGCGCCGCTCCGTCCGTACGCTCTCCGGCGGCGAGACCTTCCTCGCCAGTCTCGCGCTCGCGCTCGCGCTCTCCGAGCGCCTCCCCGAGCTCTCCGGCCACGGCGGCGCGCTCGCCCTCGACTCCCTCTTCCTCGACGAGGGCTTCGGCTCCCTCGACGCCGAGTCGCTCGACATCGCCATCCAGGGCCTCGAGCTCCTCGCCACGGGCAGCCGCATGATCGGCGTCATCTCCCACGTCCCCGAGGTCGCCGAACGTCTCGCCGACCGCATCGAGGTCGTGAAGGTCGGCGGCACGAGCACCATCCGCGACGGCCGCTAACCTGCTCGCCTCTCCTCTCTCCTGCGACGCACCCGCGCTTCGATCCCCAGGCGGGCGAGACGCCGGCGCAGTTCGCTGGTTTGGACGGGGCCCTTGTTCGGCGTTGCCCGTGTGGTTATAGTGCACCATATGGTTCAGTATCTAACACGCCTCGACGCCGCCTTCGGCGCGCTATCGGATCCCACGCGACGAGGTGTGTTGCTCCAGTTGGGACACGCGGACGCTTCCATCACGGACCTCGCCGTGCGCTTCAACATGACCCGCACGGGCATTAAGAAGCACGTAGCCGTCCTCGAGGAGGCCGGGCTCGTCACCACCGAGAAAGTCGGACGTGTGCGCACCTGCAGGCTCGGCCCGCGCCGGCTCGAGGAAGAAGCGGCATGGATCGAAGGCTACCGCCAGCTCTGGGACACCCGCTTCGACGAGCTGGATCGGGTCGTCGAGGAACTGAAAGACAGAGAGTCGGGCCGTGGACAGGGGGCACCATGAGTTCGTCAGACGCCATGGACAGCCGCACGAGGGCGGAGCGCGCGGCCGACCACGAGCTGGTCGTGTCACGGACCTTCAACGCACCCGCCAGCCTCGTATTCGAAGCGTGGACCCGGGCGGATCTGTTCCAACGGTGGTGGGTTCCGAAGTCGCTCGGGATCACCCTCCTCTCCTGTGATCTCGACGTCCGCGTCGGCGGGACGTACCGTCTCGCCTTCAGTCACCCCGCGTCCCCGGACCCAATCGTGTTCCACGGCCACTACCTCGAAGTGAATCCTCCCTCGCGGCTCGTCTGGTCCAACGAGGAAGCTGGTGATGACGGACAGATCACCACCGTCACCTTCGAGGAACAGGACGGCAGTACGCTCCTCGTCATGCGCGAACGCTACCCCTCCAGGGAAGCGCTCGACGAGGCGATTGCCTCCGGAAGCACGAGCGGCGACATGGAAGAGACCTTCAGCCAGCTCGACGAGCTGCTCGCCGCCGAGCGCGCGACCGACGCGCCTGCGGCGTGAGGTCGCGCCGCGCGGGGCGCGGGTGAGTCAGCCGAGGCGCGACGCGGGTCGTGCCGGCGCCTGCGGCCCCGCGTGGCCGTCCCTAGAACCGCTGCACCTTCGGTGGCCGGATCAGCCACGTCGCCACCATCGCGACCGCCGAGATCACCAGCGCTCCGAACACCGCAGACCAGAACCCATCCACCTCGAAGTTCAGGTCCAGTTGACCGGCCAGCCACGCCGTCAGGCCCAGCATCGCCGCGTTGATGACCACAACGAACAGCCCGAACGTCGCCAGGATCAGGCAGCACGAGAGCATCGTTGCCAGCGGCTTCAGCAGCGTGTTCACGATGGCGAAGAGCGCCGTTCCCGCCACCAGCGACTGCCAGTCATCGATCGTGATGCCGGGGACGATCACCGAGGCAAGCCACAGTCCGAGGAGGTTGATGAGGAACCGCAGCACCATCGACCGGAACGACCAGTCCCAGTCCCCGCCCGACGGCACACGGATGAACACGCCTCGCTGTCGCACGTCCACCGCCTTCCGGGCTCTCCCACACCCCCGAGGAGTATCGCATCCTCCGCGACGCCCCCTACAGCGAGGCGACCTCCACGGCCCGCCGCTCTGTCCATGAGCGCCACACCGCCTCCGTGAACTGCATGTACCGCAGCCCCGCCTCGAAGTCCGTCAACTCCACGGGCGTCCCCTCCCGGATCGAGTCCACGAAGTCGTGTTCCACACGCCAGCTTCCCTCGCTCCCCGCATCCGGCGGCAACGGCCGCGCCTCTTCGCCCCCCATCGCGAGCACCATCGTGTCGTCGAGCGACCAGTGCAACGTCCCGCGGCTGCCGAAGATCGAGATCCCGCCGGCATCCCGAGGCGCATGCACCACCGTGCTCACTCGATACGTCACCCGTACTCCGCTCGCCATCCGCGCCAGCACCGCCACGCCGTCCGGCACCTCGATCCGCGCGCGGACCCCCGTCTCCGCGTCGACCCGCTCACCGATGCCGACCGAAGCGTCCGCGACCACGGTTGCCGTCGGCCCCAGCCACCGCTCCATCGTCTCCGCGAGGATCCCGAGGTTCATCGCGTTCGTCCCCGAGTACTCCCGCTGCTCCCGCCAGTGCAGCGGCGCATCGAGGTCGAACGCGTTCCCGTTCAGCGACGTCACCTGCACCTCGCGCAACGCACCGAGGACGCCATCGGCGAGCACCCTCCGCACTGTGCGCCACGACCGCAGGTCGAACGGGGCCGGGACCAGCTGCGCGACCAGCTCCGGCCGCGCCCGCGAGGCCGCCAGCATCTCCCTCGCCTCACCGGCGTCCATCGCCATCCGCGCCTCGCACAGCACGTGCTTCCCCGCATCGAGCGCCCGCACCGTAAACTCGCGGTGCCGGTACGGCCACGTCCCGATACAGACCGCATCGATGTCGGATGAGGCGAAGATCCCCTCCGGCTCCGTCGCGACCCGCTCGATCCCGAACGCCTCCGCGACGCGGCGCCCGCTCTCCTCGCTCCGATTGCACACCGCGGCCACCGTCACGCCCTCGATCGCCTGGAAGTTCGGGATGTGCCGCAGCCGCGTGTTCGCCCCCGCGCCGATCACACCGATCCGCATCGCCTGCGCCACCGCGCCCTCCTTCATCCGAGCCGTTCTCGTAGTCAGCCAATCTGATATTGTCCACAGAGCGGGGGACGTTGGATAACTGGGCCTCGAAGGAGTGCGCCATCCTCGAAGTTGTCGCCCCCGCTGCCCCGGTCGCGGTCGATGCCCGCGAACTCCGCAGGCGTTCGCTGCGGATCCTGTCCCTTGCCGCCCTCGCTGTCGCTGCCCTCGCCATCGCGCACATCGTCGTCATCGACGCCTTCCATCGGGAGGCGACAGACAACTTCCGCACCCTCGTCATTCTCGTCGAGGTCATCTTCGTCGGCGTGCTCCTCGCCGCCGCCGCCACGCACTTCCTCGCGGTCGCCCGCGAACGAGCCGCCCGCCTCGTCATCGACTCACTCGCCGCCGACCTCGCGGCGCCCGGTGCCGCCACCAGCGCCCCGGAGGTCGCCGTCGCCCGCCTCGTCGGCTCCCGCGTGGCTTCGTCCGCCCTGCTCGCGCTCGCACGCGAGCAGGGGCATCGACTCGAACCCGTGGCCGCCTGCGGGTATCCGCACGAGGCCACCCTCGAACCGCGAGACTCCTATGGGCTCGTGCCCCCGCTCCCAGTGGTTCGCCAGCAGGTGGAGCTCGCCGACCCCTGGCTCGACCCCGTCCGCGAGCGCATCGGCCGCGAGCCGTGGATCGCTCGCGTCCCGATCCTGCGCGGCGACGACCTCCTCGGCCTGCTCATCATCGCCGACCCGCAACCCGGCCTGATCAGTGACCCCGCGCTGCTCCGTTCGCTCAGCGCCCTGCTCGCCGTCGCGCTCAGCGATGGCGGTACATCGAGCGCCGCACGCCGCGCCGGCGTCAGTACCGCCGAATGGACGCGCCACGAGTTGATCGAGGCCACTGCCGCCGAGTTCGGCCCCGCCCTGCTCGCCGTGGAGGCCTTTGCCGCCGCCGTGCCGGGCGACCACGACACCGTCGGCGACATCGGCACCATCGAGGACGCTCGCCGCCTCTCCACCCTCGCACTCAGCGTCGAACGCCTCGGCGTGATCATGAGCGACCTCTCCACCCTCGGCGCCGGGGACGAGGCGCTCGTCGTCGGCGACGCCGAGCCCACCGACATCGCCCCCATCCTCGATGCCTCCGTCGACGCGCTGGAACCTGCGTTCACAGCGCGCGAGCAGGCCCTCACCCTCGAGATCGTCAACGAACCCCTCAACGCCCTCGTCTCCCCCGACGCGGTCGAACGTCTCCTGCTCCACCTCCTCTCGAACGCCAACCGCGCCGCCCCGGACGGCGGCGCCGTCGCCGTGCGCGCCACCAACCTCGGCGACTCCATCCGCATCGAGGTGGAGGACTCCGGTACGGCCCCGGCCGATGAACACCTCCGGCGCGCCACCGAGCCCTTCCACCGCATCCCGGAAGACGCCGGCGAAGTGCCCGGCGCTGGGCTCGCCCTCGCCGTCGCTCGACGGCTGGCCGAGTCTCAGTACGGACACCTCGAGGCACGCCGCGGCGACTCAGGCGGCGCCGTCTACGTCGTCAGCATTCCCGTCGAGCCGCCCGCGGCGGACGACGCCCCCACCGCGCCCGATGACGAGGAACCACCCGCCCTCGCGGCAACCCTCCCCTCCGACATCGACGAGCTCACAGACGAGGGCGAGTCCGCTGATGAGTGGGACGATGACGGCGACGATGACGGCGACGAGGACGGCCGCGACGCGATCGAGGACGGCGCCGCCGAAGACCCCGCCTCCGAAGCAGATGACGACGCTGCGATCGAGCGCGAAGCGCCCGCGGGCCCGCTCGACGACCCCCAGTACGAATTCGGCGACGACGCCGAGGACACCGACGATCTCCCCCTCGATGACGACGACGACGATGTCGAGGACGACGACCTCGACCGCGATGACGGCGAGGGCGAGCCCGCCACGCCGCGCTGACCTCGGGTGTGATCGCCGCTGTCGCGCGATAATCGGCTGCCATGCATCTTTCGCAGCTCGCCCTCACCAACGTCCGCTCCTTCCGCCGCCTCGACCTCGACCTTCGCCCGGGGATGCACGTCGTCGCGGGCCCGAACGGCAGCGGCAAGTCCAACCTCCTCGAGGCGATCGCGCTCCTCGCAACCACCCGCAGCGCTCGCGCCACCACCGATGCCGAACTCATTTCCTGGGACGCCCTGCGCGATGAGCCCCTCCCCGTCGGACGGCTGAGCGCTCAGGTCTCCACCCACGAGGGTCCCGTAACCGTCGAGGTCGTCATCGGCGCGAGGGCCGGTCAGCCGGGACAGCCCCCGGCCGCCACGAGACGCTTCCGCGTCAACGGCGTCGCTCGCCGGGCGTCCGATCTCATCGGCCGGCTTCGTGTCGTCCTCTTCTCTGCGGACGACCTCGGCATCATCGACGGCGCACCGGCGGCGCGTCGCCGCTATCTGGACGTCACCATCTCCCAGCTCGACCCCGCGTACGTCCGCGCCCTGCAGCGCTACCAGCGCGTCCTCCAGCAGCGCAACAGCCTGCTCCGCCGCCTGCAGGAGCGGCGCGGTACGCCAGGCGAACTCGACTTCTGGGACCAGGAACTCGCCGAATCCGGCGCGGTCGTCCTGACCGCACGCGCTGCCACACTCGCCGCGCTCGCCCGCGGCGCCGCCGAACGCTACCTCGACCTCGCTCCCGCCCGCGAGGAGCTGGCGGTGTGCTACCGCCCCGCCCTGCCCCCACCCCTCTCCGAGCAGGTCGACGAGCCGCCGGCCGTCCTCGCGCCACGCTTCCTCGAGTCCCTCGTCGAGCTCCGCCGGCGCGACATCCAGGCCGGCGCGACCCGCATCGGCCCCCACCGCGACGATGTGTCCTTCCTGCTCGGCGGCCATCCCGCCGGCGCTTCCGCCTCCCGCGGTCAGCAGCGGAGCGCCGCCCTCGCGCTCCGCCTCTCCGAAGTCGCGCTGTCCACCGCCCGCACCGGGGAGGCGCCCGTGCTCCTCCTGGACGATGTCCTTTCAGAACTCGATGCCGCGCGGCGAGCCCGCGTACTCGCCACCGCCTACGAGGTCGATCAGGTGTTCATCACCACCCCCGACCCCGACCGGCCCGGCCCCGACGAGTTGCCCGGCGCCCGTCACTACATACTCAGCGAGGGCTCAATCCGCCCGCTCGACCCGGGTCCGTCCGGCTAACCCCGCCGCTCCCCACCGTCGCCACTGTCCTCGCCCAACAGGGGATTCCGCCGCGTCCCCATCAACACGGTCAGGTCTCCCGGCGTCACGGAGATCGTGGCCGGGGTCTCCCCCACATACTCCCCGTCCGCCTGGATCGGCAATGGTCTGGTGCCCGTCACCGTGACCCGCTCGCCACGCAGGTAGTCCACCCCCCGGCTCCTGCGCACCGCGAGGTCGCCGCGCGCAGCCGCGAACAGCAACCGCATGAGTGACCGACGCCCGCCCCCCTCGAACAGACACACGTCGAGGAGACCGTCGTCCATCCGCGCCAGCGACGTGAGCCGCATCACACCGCCGTACAGCCTCGTATTGCCCGCGACGAGTTGAAGCAGCGGCCGCCGGGTAGCAACCCCGTCCATCGCCACCTCGCAGTCCACGCCGCGAGCGCGGGCGAGCACCCGCGTCGCCACGATCCCGTACCAGCCCTTGCCGAGGATCCGCTTCCCCCGCGAATGCCCCTCCACCCGCCGCACGACGCCCGCATCCAGTCCGATGCCGCACATGAGAAGGAATCGCCGCTCACCGAAGTCGCCCTGAATCACACCGACATCCACGCGCACCGCGCGTGCCGAGGGGATCAGGCTAATCGACCGCGCCACGTCCAGTGGCACCCCGGCCTCGCGCGCCCAGACGTTCGCCGTCCCCGCCGGCACCACCGCGAGGGCGGTGCGTGTGCCCGCCAGCGCCTGCACCACTTCGTGCACGGTGCCGTCGCCCCCGCACGCGGCCACGACGTCAATCCCCGCCTCAGCGGCTTCGGCCGCCAGCGTGATCGCCTCGCCAGCGGTTCGCGTGCTCTCGAGGCGCACCGCCCAGCCATGCTCCCGCAATGGTCTCGCCGCTGCCTCGATCCCACCCTCGCTCGGAGCGTGGCGCGCGTGAGGATTGCGAAGGATCAGCAACGAACGTGGGCGCATCCATCCATGCTAGCCGAGTGAGCCACTACGGCGCGTCCGAGGAAGCGCCGTGCCGCTCGTCATGGCAGCGCGCTCCCGAGAGCGCCCGTACGCGCGCGAGCACCAGCAGCCGCCGCAGCTCCGGCGCTGGCAGGATGGTCGGGTCGCCGATCTCGTGCGGACACGTCATCCCGAAGATCACCATGTCCCGCAGCTCGCTCACGAGTTGGTCGCGCGTCATCTCTCGTACGTGTGTCACGATGAGATCGTACCCGAGGTGGCACCGCGCCCGCCGTCATCCACCCGCCGCGAGGATCTCCTCAATGACGGCTCGGTGCGCCGGCGATCCCACCGCATCGAGATCCCCGCTCACCTGCACCCCAATGCGATGTCGCTCCTTCAACTCCAGCACCCGCCGCACGGCGTCGTTCAGGCGTGACTCCGCGAGCTCACCCGTCTCCACCGCGCGCATCAGCCGCGCGTGCACGAGCGTCGCGTCGCACGGCAGGCTGACGCAGATCAGCAGGTCCGCCCCCGCCTGCACCGCGCGCAACGCCGCGTCCTCGGACGGCATCAGCGCCGCCACCCCGGCCATCCCGAGGTCGTCGGTGACCACGACGCCGCTCGCTCCCAGCTGGTCCTTGAGCATCGCACCAATGACCGGCGACAGACTGGCGGGCATCCCCAACGGGTCGAGCGCCGGATACGCCACGTGCGCCACCATCACCGCATCGAGCCCCGCCGCCATCGCCGCGTCGAACGGAGCAAGCTCGGTCGCCTCGATCTGCTCCACCGTCTTGCGTACCACGGGCAGCGTAAAGTGCGAATCCGTCTCTGTATTCCCGTGCCCCGGGTAGTGCTTCCCAACGGCCACCACGCCCGCGGCATGCAGCCCTTCGATGTACGGCAGCCCGGTCGCGACGACCGTCTCCACCGTGCTGCCGAACGCGCGGCGGCCGATCACCGGGTTAGCCGGATTGTCGTTCACGTCGAGCACCGGCCCGAGCGCCATGTTGACGCCCACCGCGCTCAGTTCGTCCCCCACCACCTCGCCATACTGCCTTGCGAGGTCAGATCGCCCGGCCGCCCCCACCGAAGCCGCATCGGGCAGCCGCGTGAACCCCTCCGTCAGCCGCTGGACGAGGCCGCCCTCCTGGTCCGTCGCGATCAGCGCGCCCACGCTGTTGCTGCGCTCCACCAGCTCCTGCACCGCCGAGGTGAACGCCTCCACCTGGGCTGGCGTCCCGGCGTTCTCCCCCATCACCACCACGTTCCCGATGTGCAACGTGCCGAGGAGTCGCTGCGCCTCCGCACCGACCGTCGTCCCCGGCAGCCCCGTGAAGATCAGCTGCCCCACCCGCACGTCGAGCGGCAGCTCCTCCACCGCCGCATCCGAGATCGGCCCGGTCGGCGTCGGCGTCCCCGTCACCGTCGCAGTCGCAACGGCGGTGGCCGTGGACGTGGGTGTCGTCGTCGTGGTCGTGGTCGGCTCGACAGTCGGTGTCTCAACCGCACGGCCGTCGCTGGAGCACGCGAGTACGAACAGGGCGGCCAGCACCATGGCCGCTGCGGTGAGGCGCCTCACCCCGCGCCCGCTACTCGCCAACGAGCGTCGCCGCCACGCGCTCAGACACCGGCGGCACCGACGATGAGAGCCGCACCGCAAGCTCTTCGATCTTTTCCTGGTCGCCGTACAGCATCAGCCGGTCGGCCCCGCACAGACGCATGTCCGCCGGCGGAGCCACCGTCAGCTCACCGTCGAGCCGCTCGAGGCCCAGCACCCGCGTCGCCCGTAGCCCGGTCATGAGGTCGCCGACCACCAGCCCCGTCAACGCCGCGTCCGCGTCGCCGATTGCCACCTCCGCCAGCGTCTTCGCCGCCTCGACGCTGTCCGCCACGCCCAGCGAGAAGTCCACGAGCTGCGGCTCCACCGCCGCAAGCGCAATGCGCCGCCCCGCGATCCGGTACGGCGAAACGATGCGATTCGCGCCCGCCGTGCGCAGCCGCGCCTCTGCGGAAGCGCTGCCGGCCCTCGCGATGATCGTCAGCCCCGGGTTCATCGCCCGCGCTGCCAGCGTCACGAACGTGTTCTCCGTGTCCGAATCCGCAGCCGCGATCAGCACACGCGCCCGATCCACTCGCGCCGACCGCAACACCTCGTCCTCCGTCGCGTCGCCCACGACCGCGAGCGCCCCGGCCGCGAGCGCCGGTTCTCGCCGAGTCGGATCCTTGTCGATCACGACCAGCTGCGGCCCTCGGCGCGTGAGCAGCTCACGGGCGATCTCCTCGCCCACCCGTCCGAACCCGCACAGCACGACGTGGTCCTGCATCTTGCCTACCTTATGGCTCAGTCGCCGCCCGCCCACCGCCTCCGCGATGTCCCCCGCGAGCGCCGCCTCAACCAGCGCCACTGCGGTGTAGAACATCACCCCCACCCCGCCGAGGATGTACGCCATCGTAAACACGCGCCCGCCCGTGTCGAGCGGACGCACCTCGCGAAACCCCACGGTCGTAATCGTCGTCACCGCCATGTACAGCCCGTCGAGGAAACCGAAGTCCTCCACGGCGGCATACCAGGCCGTCCCGCCCACGATCACGACGACGAGTAGCCCCACGCCGACCCACAGCCGGCGGCTCAGGATCATCTACAGCCTTCGCGTGACAACTAGCGGCCGACGTGCTTTCGCTTGTGCTGCACGTAGTCTACGAGGATGTACTCGCCGAGCTTCTCCGGAGTCGTGTAGAACACACGCCCGCCGTTGATCTTCGCCAGCTGGTTCACGAACTCCTTCAGGTAGTAGTTCCGGTCCAGCATGAAGGTGTTGATCGTGATCCCCTCCTGGGTGCAACGCTTCACCTCTTTGAGCGTCTCACGGATCGTCACCGGGCTCGGTGGATACGAGAACTGCGATCGCCCTCGCTCCAGGTGCGCCGTCGGCTCCCCATCCGAGATCATGATCACCTGCCGCGTCCCGCCTCGATGCCTCGCCAGCAACTTCCGCGCCAGCATCAGCGCGTGATGCATGTTCGTCCCGAGGACGGACTCGTCCCACCGCACGTACGGCAGCTCGGACACCTTCAGTTCCCGCGCGTACGCGGAGAAGCCGATCACGTACAGGTTGTCGCGCGCGTACTGCGCGCTGATCAGGTTGTGCAGCGCCAGCGCCACCTTCTTCGCCGCCTGGAACGATCCGCGCAGCGCCATCGACCACGACAGGTCGACCATCACCACGGTCGTCGTCTGCGTCATCAACTCAGACCGGTAGATCTCGAAGTCGTCCGGCAACAGCCGCACCGGCGCCTGCGGCCCCTCGCGCTCGACCGCGTTCATGATCGTCCGCGTCATGTGGAGGTGGAACGGGTCGCCGAACTCGTACGGCTTCGTCTCGTCGATCCGCTCGCCGTGCCGCCCCGACTCCGGGACCGCGTGGTTCCCAATCCCCTGGCGCTTCAGTTGCTGGTAGATCTCGCCCAGCGCCTTCTGCCCGATCATCCGCATGCCCGCCGGCGTCAGCTCCCAGCTATCGCCGTCACGCCGGATGTAGCCCGCCTCTTCGAGGACGTCGAGCAGCTGCTGCAGCTCGTCGAGTGCGTCCTTCGCGTCGTCGCCGAGCAGTTCACGGAGCTTCTCCGCATCCACCCCGTCGAGGTCGCCCTCGTACTGAGCGCGCTCGAGCGCACGTTCCAGCTCGTCGATGTCCTGCATCTCGCCCATGAGATTCATGGCCGCCTGCAGGTCGATCTCCTCGTCCCCACGGAAGTTGTAGGACGAAGGCCGCTCCGAGGTCGGGTTGAGGTACTCCATGTTGAGGGCGAGCTGCGACAGCTCGCCCTCGAGCTCCGGATCCCCGAGCTTGTCGGCAAGCAGCGACTGCAGCTGCTGTCGTTGGTCCGAGGGCAACGACTCCATGAGCGACTGCATGGCGTTCATCTGCGCCTGCATCTGCTCGATCAACTCGTCGAGTGACTGCGGCGGGTTCGGCCCGAACATGTCGCCGTACTGCTGCATGAAGGAGTCGAAGTCCGGCTCCTGCCCGCGCATCTTCTGCACAAGCATGTCGTTCAGCGCCTGCACCATGTCCTTCATGCGCTGCAGGTCGCCCGCCGACATCTGCTCGACCATCTCCGAGACGTCCTTGAAGAACGACTCCGTCATCGCCTGCCGCAACTGCTGCATCAGCTCCTGGAAGCGGTGCTGCGCCTCCGGGTTCAGGAACTCGTAGTTCTGCAGTTCCTTGACCTGCCCCGCCGTGTCCTCGGGCAGGTTCTCGAGAAATTGCTGCTTCCGCTCGGCAATCCGGCGCAGCATCTCTTCGAACTGCTGCTGGTCGCTCGCCCCCCCGCTCGAGGGCTCGCCGCCCGCCGCGCCTTCACCCGGCTCGCCAGATTCGCCGCGCTGCCCGGCCTGCCCCTGCTGGCCTCGCTGCCCGGCGCTGCGTTGGCCGCGCATCCCCTGCGGTGAGGACATGCCGCCCGGCTGCTGGCCCGCTTGCGGCCCGTCCTGGCTCCCGCTCCGTTCGTCCTGCTCTCCGCCGTCCCCAGACTCCCCACCGTCCGCCGCGCTCGCGTCGGCAGCCGAGGGCTCCCCGCCCTCGTCCTGCCCCCCGAGCCGCTCGTCCAGCGCCTGCCGCTCAAGGTCGAGAATCTCTTCCAGCTGCCGCTTGAGGTCGTCCATGACCCCGCCGAGATCGAACTGGTCGAGCCGCTCGCGGCGCTGCTGGCGCAGCTGGTGCAGCAGGTCGCGCACGCCCTGCATCCGCCCGCCCTGCTGACGCTGCATCCCACGTTGCATCAGGTTCCGCAGCGCGTGCTGCAGGTCGCCAAAGTTCATCAGGTCGTCGGACAGCGCCTCGAGCACGTCACTCGCGTCGAGGCTCGGAATCTCCTGTGTGCCGTCCCACTCTGAATACCGATGGATCAGGACCATGTTGCCCCCCTGTCGGGCGCTCGTCCGTCCCTCAGCCTCGGCCCCGCTAGCCCCGATAACGCGACTGGCCGATGACGCTGTCCTTGTTCAGGCGCTTGTTGAGGTGCAACCCCTCGAGGATCAATTCCACCGCGGCCGCCTGCGCCGCTGGACTCGAGTCCGTCGTCACCTGCCGCACCGCCTCTTGCAGGCCGTCCACCTGCTTGAGCATCTGCTGGTAGTGCGAGAGCGGCAGCGCCTCTCCCGTCTCGGTCGAGATGCCGGACTTGAACGAGGCGATCACCGGCTCGAGATCCGTGAGGCTGCAATGCCGGTTGAACACCGCGACCACCGCACCCTGGATCAGGCGGTCGACGATCTGGTCCTCGCGCCCATCCTCCACCGTCTCGAACTCGACCTTGCCCTCGAGCGCCGGCTTGATGAATGACAGGTCGGACACACGCGGGACGATCTCGCGCTCGCCCAGCCGCACGCCGCGCCGGAACGCGTTCGCCACCATCGCCTCGTAGTCGGCCACCGAGGCGCGTACCGACACCCCCGACCGCTGGTTGATGTCGGGCGACCGGCGCGCCAGCCGCGTGACCTCCGCGATCACTTCCTTCATGTAGTCGGGTACCGTCACCTGGTACCCATCCTGCGACAGCCGCGCAGCCTCCTGGTCGATGATGCTGACCTCGTCCTCGACGTTTCGAGGGTAGTGCGTCCGGATCTGCGACCCATACCGGTCCTTCAGCGGCGTGATGATCCGGCCCCGGTTCGTGTAATCCTCCGGGTTCGCCGTCGCCACGATGAACACGTCCAGCGGGAGCCGTACTTTGTGCCCCCGGATCTGGATGTCGCGCTCCTCCATCGCGTTCAGCAGACCCACCTGGATCCGCTCCGCGAGGTCCGGCAACTCGTTGATGGCGAAGATCCCGCGGTTCGTCCGTGGAATGAGGCCGAAATGGATCGTCAGCTGGTCCGAGAGGTACCGGCCCTCCGCCACCTTGATCGGGTCCACTTCGCCGATCAGGTCCGCGATCGTGATGTCCGGCGTCGCGAGCTTCTCGCCATACCGCTCATCCCGGTGCACCCACGCGATCGGCGTGTCGTCTCCCAGCTCTTCGACCAGCGCCCGTCCCTGCTCGCTGATCGGCGCGAACGGGTTCTCGGGAATCTCGACACCCGCAATCACCGGCGTCCACTCGTCAAGCAGCGACGTCAGGCTCCGGATGATCCGCGACTTTGCCTGCCCGCGCTCGCCCAGCAGGATGATGTCGTGACCTGAGAGGATCGCATTCTCCAGCTGAGGGATGACCGTCTCGTCATAACCCGTGATGCCGGGGAAGAGATGCTGACCCCGCTCGAGGTTTGCGATCAGGTTCTTGCGGATCTCCTCGCGCACCGGGAGCACCTGGTAGCCGGTTGCGCGCAGAGCGCCAAGCGTCGCGGGTTGCTCGTTCGCCAAGGCTGGCCCCCTTCAGTTCCCGGTCCATCCGGGTGGCGCGCCGGCTACTGCGAATCGAAAGGAGCGCGGGCCGTACGCTGCCGGCAGATCGCCGCCGGTTGCCTCGATCAGTATACGTTTCCGCGTACAGGCGCTGCCGGATACGAAAAGGCCCCGCGCGCGCGGGGCCTTTGTCTGGTGGGAGGAATGCCAGCGCGGACCTACGAGGCGGCTTCCGCCTCCACTCGCCGCGGCGCGATCGAGTCCAACAGGTCCGGCCGGTCGACCAGCGTCTTCACGACCTTACCCAGCCGCGAGTCCCGCAGCACGATGATGTCCGACACGTCCAGCACGTCGCCAAGCGAGATGTCCAGGGCCGCTGCAACCGACAGCGCCGTCGACAGCGGAAGCTCACGCTTCCCCGTCTCATAGTTCGACAGCGATGCCTGCGTGATGCCCGCGGTCCGCGCGACCTCCGCCTGCGACCGCTCGCGCTTCATCCGCCACTGCCGCAGCCGCTGCCCGGTCGCCCGCCGTCGCTCTCGCTCCGCGGCCTCAAGGTTCGTCGTCATTTCTTCCGTCCTTTCCAGGGGCGCCTCGACCCTGCCGAGATATCTAGTCGTGATTCTAACCTGTGTGTTCTTGTGCGCACAAGCACAAGTTGGGAGGCGCGGCGATATCACGTTTGAGGGCCATCACGAGCATATGACCCGATGGCACGTATGGAAAGCGCCCTATTGTAAAATTCGGATGACGGCCGAGCGCCCCACCACCTGCTGCCAGGCCCAGCCCTCGCCACTGCTCATGAACCAGATGTCCCGATGTTGTCCGTGGATGCCGCTCCCCGTATCCGCGCACACGTACGTACGGCCCGTGGGATCCCCCTCGATCACGAACCGCTGACCGAGGTACTGGTACTCGCAGGCCGCGGCTCCGGGGTACACAGGTGTCCCGTCGCGCATGACGCCGCAGAACCCGCCGCCGTCACCCGCTCGCTGCCCGCCTGTTGAATCCTCACAGTAGTAGAACGTCACCGGGACAGTGAGACGCTCACCCGCCTGCAGTTCGGGAAGCACAGGCGCCGTCGTCTGCGTCCGCACCGTCGCCTCGCTGATCGTCGGCGTCGGCTTCACCTTGAACCGCGCCGATGTCACCATGAGGTCGCCCGTGTCCGCCGGGCGCTCCATCAGCATGGGCACGACGCTCGTCAACGCCGAGGACACACGCGCATCCGACTGCGGCGCATCCTCTTCCGTCGCCGCCGCGGTCGCGCTCCGTTCGCTCGCCTCCGCGTCCGTACCGATCTCGGAGTCCGCGGCCGGCTCCTCGGATGCCGCGGTCGGCGACGCGCCCGCCGACTTCACGAAGCGCGTCAGCGCGCCGATCGAGGTCGACTCACCACGCTGCTGCGGAGCGCGCGCCGCCGGAGTCTCGAGCGCCCCTTGCGACGCCGTCGAGGCGCTCGCTCGCGGGTAGGACGGCGTGTCGTTCCGCTGCAGCACCGCGCCCGCCACGATCGCCCCCGTCGCGATCGTCAGGGAGAGCCCGCAGATGAACAGGCTGTGGCGCGCGACCCGCCAGGGTGTCAGCAGCATTCCCCACCGCATACGGGCGGCATTATGGCACCCAACGGGCGCTATGCGCACCCTTTATCAACACAATTGCCATCTCGTCTGTGGATAACTTATGTACGGTCGGTAGCGTCGCCGGGCCGCTTATGTCGCACTAACCGAGCAGGCCTTCGGCCCGCAGGTCACCCACGGCCGCCCGAAACGCCTCCACCGTACGGTCGATCTCCTCGTCGCCATGCGCCGAGGACACCATTCCACCGGTGTTCATCAGGTCCACGCCGTGGTTGAACAGGGCCCACTTCAGCGGCGCCACCAGCGACTCCACGACCCCCGCCGGCTCCTCCGCGGCGTCCCACTCAACATCCCCTGGCGCCGGCGCATCGTAGCCGAGGTTCAGATGCCACATCGAGGACACCGCCCACGCCGATCCCGGCACGCTCAGCTCGCGGAACAGCCCGTTGAGTCCGCGCACCAGTCCCGCCGTCGAGGCGTCCGCGCGCTCGGTCTCTCCACCCGCCGCGATCAGCCGCAGCGCTGCCGTCCCTGCCGCCGCTGACACCGGCGTCGCGTTGAACGTCCCCTGGTGCGTCACCCGCCGGCTGCTGTTCCACTCCCCGTCGTCCCGAATCTCGAGCATCGTGACGACATCCTCGCGGCCCGCGACGCATCCCCCCGGCAGCCCGCCCGCGAGGATCTTCGCGTGCGTCGAAAGGTCGCAGCGCACGCCGTAGCGCTCCTGCGCCCCGCCCGGAGCCATCCGGAACCCAGTGATCACTTCGTCCATCACGAACAGCGTCCCGGTCTCCCGGCACGCCTCGCTCGCCATCTGCAGGTACGAGGCGGCCAGCGGGTGCGTCCCCCAGTGCGCCCCTGTCGGCTCCAGGATCACCGCGGCCACGTCGCGCGGCGCCAGCGCCTCCCGCAGCGCGCGCTCATCGCCCGACGCCACGATCGTCAACGAGTCGTAGAACCCGCCCGGGACGCCCACCGAGTGCGGATGTGCCTCGTCCTCGCGCAACCGCCCCACGACCAGGTCGTGCCAACCGTGGAAGTGCTCCACCAGTTTCACGACCCGTTCGCGACCCGTGTACGCGCGCGCCAGCCGCAGCGCCATCATCGTCGCCTCAGTCCCCGACGAGGTGAAACGCACCCGCTCGGCGCATGGCACCATCGCCAGCACCTGCTCTCCCCACTCCACTTCCGCCTCATGCGAGGATCCAAAGTGTGTTCCTCGACCCAGCGCCTCCTGCGCCGCTTCCACGACCTCGGGCCGGTTGTGCCCCAGCAACAGCGCACCGTGCCCGCCGATGTAGTCGATGTACTCGTTGCCGTCCACGTCCCACTTGCGTGCCCCGGCCGCCCGCTCGACGTAGATCGGCCACGGCGAAAACGCCCGGATGTCGTGCGTCACGCCCGAGGGAAACACCCGGCGCGCTCGTTCCGCGAGCCGCCTTGAATTCTGGTGCAGTGCTTCGAAGGTCTCGAGGATCGAACTCACGCTGCTTCCCTTCGATGACGCTCGGGGGGGCCGCGTCCAGGCGACCGCTGCGTCGAGTGTCGGGCCGCCCCTGCGGCCCGGCAAGCCAGTTGAGGAGGATTGCATGCCCCGCATGACCGATGACCAGCTCGTCGACGCCCTGGCGACGCTGCCGGCATGGCAGCAACAGGGCGAGGAACTCGTCCGCGAACTCACGTTCCGCGACTCCGTCGAGGCGATCGGCTTTGTCGTGCAGGTCGCCGCGCTGCAGGAACGCGCTGATCACCACGCCACCATCACGAACACCTACAACAACGTCCGCCTCGCCCTCACCTCCCACGACGAGGGTGGCATCACCGATCGCGATGTCGCCCTCGCCCGTGACATCGAGGAGCGCGCACGCGCCCTCGGCGGCTGAGGACCGCGGCCGCAGGGGTCTCGGACTCGGCGATAATGGCCCCCTCGCGCCGCTGAGTCCTCCACGACTACTCGACGGGAGCATAGCGATGTCGTTGGCCCGCGTTCAGTTCTTCTCGATCTCCCTCGACGGCTTTGGGACCGGGGAGGGCCAGAGCCTGGAGTCACCGTTCGGTCACGCGGGCGAGCGGCTACACGAGTGGATGTTTGTCACTCGCTGGTGGCACGAGATGCTCGGCGAGCCCGGCGGTACACGCGGGATCGACGACGCATTCCTGCGACTGCACAGCCCGGGGATCGGCGCCGAGATCATGGGGGCTGGCAAATTCGGCCCGCCCGGATGGCACGAGGATCCCGAGTGGAGCGGATGGTGGGGCCCCAACCCACCCTTCCATACGCCCACCTTCGTCCTCACCCATCATCCACGCCCCTCGATTGAGATGGAGGGCGGTACGACGTTCCACTTCCTCGACGCCAATCCCGCGGAGGCGCTCGCGCAGGCCCGCGAGGCCGCGGCGGGCCAGGACGTACGCATCGGCGGCGGCGCCACGACGATCCGCGCCTTCCTCGCCGCCGGCCTCATCGACCACATGCACGTGGTCGTGGTCCCGATCGTGCTCGGCCGGGGCGTACGCCTCTGGGACGGGATCGAAGGCATCGAGCAGGACTACCAGGTCGAGTCCATCACCTCATCGAGCGGAGTGACCCACGTGATGTTCCACCGCGCGAGCGCCTGATCCCCGGCCGCCCGGTGAACGTCCCGTTCGCCCCACAGCTTGGCCATAGGTCGGTTCACCCGTCACCACGACGCGCCGACGCCCCTCAGGCCTCCACCTCGATCGCCTCGAGGGCCAGCGACGATTCCTCCCATTCGGCCACCGCCGCCGCCAGCCGCGACCGCAGCCCCTCCTGTCGTTCGACGTCCGCCTGGAGCTGCTCACGCTGAGTCCGCTGGTAATACGCCGGGTCGGCAAACACCGCCTCGAGATCTGCGATCTCCCGCTCGAGCTCGACCGCCTCCCGCTCCAGACGTTCCACCGACCGTTTCAGCAGCGCGAGGTTCCGCCGCCGCTCCTTGCGGTCCGCATACCCGTTCGCCGCCCCCGACACGACCGCCGGCGTCGACGCCGCCTGAATGGGCGCCTGCGCACCCGCCAGAAAGTCCGCCCCCTGCTTCTCGAGGTACTCCTCGTACGTCCCCGCGAAGTCCTCCAGCCCCTCCGGCGACAGCGCCAGCACGCGCGTCCCCACTCCCGACACGAAATGCCGGTCGTGGCTCACGAACACGACCGTCCCCGCATACTCCTGCAGCGAGCGCATGAGCGCCTCGCGCCCCTCCAGGTCGAGGTGGTTCGTGGGCTCGTCGAGCAACAGCAGGTTGGGCTGCTGCAGCATCAGCGCCGCCAGCAACAGCCGCGCCGACTCGCCGCCGCTCAGGTCGTTCACCCGCTTCAGCGCATCGTCCCCGCTGAGCAGCACCGCGCCGAGGCTGCCCCGCACCGTCGGGATGTCGGCCAGCCCCGTCGCGCCACACAACCAGTCGTACGCGCTCGCCTCGCCGCGTAGCAGCTCGTGGTGATCCTGCGCGAAATAGCCCGTCTGCACCTCGTGACCGAACCGCACTGACCCGGCGTCCGCCGCGAGCGCTCCCCGCACGATGTTCAGCAGTGTGGATTTGCCCACGCCGTTCGGCCCCACTACTGCCACGCGCTGCCCGCGCTCCACCGCGAACGAGACATCGCGCAGCACCTCCGGCCCATCGCCGAACCGCTTCGACACACCGCGCACCTCGACCACTTCGCGACCGGACGGCCGCCGAGGTGTGAACCGGAAGGCGGGCGACCGCCGCGAGCTGCGCTTCAGCTCGGGCAGCTCCATCTTCGCGACCTGCTTCTTTCGTGCCGAGGCCTGTCGCGCCTTCGTCGCCTTCGCCTGGAACCGGTCGATGAACGCCTGCAGCTCGTCGCGCTTCGCCTCTTGGCGCACCAGTTCCGCTTCCTTCTGCGCCGCTGCGAGGGCTTTCGCCGCCTCGAATGCGTCGTAGCTCCCCGCGTACAGCCGCACCTCCTGGTAGTCCACGTCCGCGATCTGGTCGCAGATCGCATTGAGGAAGTGCCGGTCGTGCGAGATCACCACGAACGCCCCGCGGAACTCGCGCAGGTACCCCTCCAACCACCGGATCGAGGCAATGTCGAGGTGGTTCGTTGGCTCGTCCAGCAGCAGCAAATCCGGCGCCGAGAACAGCGTCTGCGCTAGCAACACCCGCAGCCGGAACCCGCCCGACAGCTCCCGCATCGGGCGGCCGTGCCGCTCGTGCTCCACCCCGAGCCCCACGAGCAGCGCCGCCGCCTCGGCCTCCGACTGGTACCCGCCGAGGCTGGCGATCTCCGTCTCCAGCTCCGCCAGCCGCTCCCCCTGGTGCGCCCGCTCCTGCTCCAGTACCTCTACGAGCAGCCCCGCCCGCTCATCCAGCGCCTCCCACAGCCGCGGCCGCCCCATCCGCACGACGTCGATCGGTGTGCGCTCGTCGAAGCGAAAATGGTCCTGCCCGAGCGTCCCGATGCGCAGGTCGCGGATCTGCGTCACTGTCCCGGTCGTTGGAGCCAGGTCGCCCGTCATCACCCGCAGCAACGTCGACTTGCCGCTGCCGTTCGCACCCACGAGCCCGTAGTGCCCACGAGGACTCAACTGCCAGCTCACGCCCTCGTAGAGCACCTGGCCGCCGAACCGCACCCCGATGTCGGTGAGTGTCAGCACGCGCTACCCAACCACCAGCCGGACGAAGTGGTTGACGTCCTCGGACGACCGTAGCCGCACCACGCGTCCGGGCCCCGGCTCATCGTCCGTCGCCGCCCGCATCACCTCCCGGCCGAGTCGCGCGCGACGCGTGACGGTCCACGCGATCAGCGACTCATTCGGGGCCCACACTTTCAGCTGCGGCCAGAACCGCTCGACGTTCGTCCCCCACAGCAGCTCCCGCTCTCGCGACCGCCGCCACGAGCGCCGCACGAGCCGCGCGAGGCACACACGCAGCGGCAGGTCGAGCCACACGACGGTGTCCACCCGCGGCCAGTACGCCGCCCACGCCCGCGAGTAGTTGCCGGCCACGACCCAGCCCTCGCCCGCCGTCTCCGCCCGCACCCGCCCGAGGAACTCCTCGTCGTTCGAGCCCACCCAGCCCGGCTTCCAGTACAGCGCGTCCAGCTCGACGAACGGCAGGTCGAGGCGCGCCGCTAGCTGCGAGGCCACCGTCGTCTTCCCGCTCCCTGAGCTGCCCACGACCGCGATCCGCGATCCAATGATTGACTCGCCTGCCATCGCCACCCTCGCAGCCGTCCTCACAGGAACAGCGCGCGCCCGGGCTCGCCGCCGCCGACCCCGATCACCTCACCCGAGACCGCACCGGCCCTGGGCGACGCGAGGAACGCGACCACGTACGCGATCTCGCTCGCATCCACCACCCGCCTCATCAACGCCCGTTCCGAAGCGATCCGCTCCCCTTCCTCGGGCGGGAGCCCCTGCCGCCGCGCGGCTTCCTCCCACCGCCCGCTCGCCCATTCCGTCCGCGTCATCCCCGGATGCACGATGTTCACCGTCACCCCCGAGGGCGCCAGCTCTAGCGACAGCGTCCGCGTCAGGTGCGTGATCGCGATGTTCCGCATCCCGGTGCTGTACGTGCCGGGCTGCCGCCCCGACAGCCCGCCGATGTTGATGATGCGGCCCCAGCCCTGCCGCTGCATGTGCGGCGCCACCGCGCGGCAGAATCGCAGCGTCCCGAACGTCTTCGTGTTGAAGTCCTCGAACATGTCTTCGTCGCGCACTGTCGGCAGCGGGCCCGTCCCGAGGCCGCCCGGCTGCCCGGCGCTGTTCACGAGGATGTCCACCCCGCCCAGCGCCCCGACGGCCTCGTCGACCGCCCGGTCAACGCTGGCGCTGTCGCGCGCGTCCACCTCGACCGCCACGGCCTTCCGTCCCATGGCCCCGATCTCCGCCGCCGCTGCATCGAGCGTCGCACGGTCCCGAGCACAGATCGCCACATCAACGCCTTCGCGGGCCAGCTCCAGCGCGATCGCCTTCCCGATCCCGCGGCTCCCGCCCGTGACGATCGCCCGCTTCCCCGTCAGTTCGAGGTCCATCCGCCTGCCCCCCTCACGCCCCGGGCCGCGGCAGACCCGTCCTCCACCTCATCGATAAACGCCCGCACGGCTGCGTTCCAGTCGTCGGCCCGCTCGAAGTACGCCGAGTGCCCCGCTCCCTGTACCTCTACATACCGCGAGTCTGGCGTCAGGTCGTGCGATATGCGCACCAGTTCCGCCGGCACCACGCGGTCATGCTCGCCCACCACCCACAACACCGGCACGCCGCTATCGTTGATCCGCCCCGCCGTCGATCCGCGGTAGTTCCGCATCTCCGGCGACGGCGCGAGGAAGTCCGCCGGCCGCGGCGGGTTCACCGCCCGCACCTGCCGGTACAGGTGCGCAAGCGTCGGCTCCCGCTCCGCGAAGTCTGCGGCCAGCGCCCGAGACAGCAACGACCCCACGAGGACGCCCGACGCCTCCAGCTCCGCCTTCCGCTCCCGCAGCCGGTCGTCGACGCACCCAGCGGTCGACCCGGACACCGTCAGCGACCGCACGCGACCCGCATCCGCCCTCATCAGCGCCATCGCGGTCCGCGCACCCATCGAGTGCGCCACCACATGCACGCTCGTGATCCCGAGATGGTCCAGCAGCGCCACGGCGTCCGCGCCGAACGCCGCGCGTCCCGGGCCGCCCTCGACGTCAGCTGAGCGCCCGAACGCCCGGTGGTCGAACGTGATCACCCGGTACCGGTCTCGGAACGCCGGCACCTGCTGCCACCACGAGATCGCGTTGCCGCCTGCGCCGTGCGCGAACAACACCGCCGGCCCCTCGCCGAGCGTCTCGTAGTACAGCCGGAACCCCGCCTCGAGCTCGAGGTACGCCACTACTCGCCCTCGCGCCACGGTTCGCCAGTGGCGTTCGCGATCACGTCGAGCATGTCCTCGATGTCGCCGCGCATCCCCTCCTCCGGGTCGAGCTCCAGCGCGTGCAGGAACGCCGCCTTCGCCATCGCGTAGAGCGTCGAGGCGTCCTGCGCTACTGGCTGATGCGGCCGGCTCCGCTTCGGACGGTCCAGCGCGTTCGCGGCGAACTCCCGGCACCACCCCAGCGTGTAGTACACGGCCGCGTCCCGCGGGCACAGCTGCGCCGCCCGCTCCAGCGCCTCGAGGCCGTCCGCGAACAGCCGCTTTCGCGTCACCAGCGTGTTTCCGAGGTACGCCCACCCTTCGCCGAAGTACGGGTCTTGCGCCACAGCGTCCCTCGCCACCGTCAGCGCGGCGTCGATCTCTCCCCGCGAGTGCAGCTGCATCGCGTGCTTCAGCAGCGCCTGGACCGCCTCACTGGCCATCCTCGGATGTTACCCGGTCGAGGTCGCGCGAGGCCTGGCCGCCGCGCAGGAATGCCGCCGGCACCACGATCGGTGCCCCGCTCTCGGGGTGGCGCAGCACCGTCACCGAGGCCCCGAACAGCACCTCGATTCGCTCCGCCGTCACCACCTCCGTCGGCGCTCCATCCACCAGCACGCGCCCCCCCTGCATCGCGACGAGCCGGTCCGCCACGTGCGCCGCCTGCGCGATGTCATGCATCACCATGACGATCGTCAGCCCCCGCGCCTCGTTGAGCCGCGTCAGCAGTCCGAGCAGTTCCTGCTGATGCCCGATGTCGAGGAACGTCGTCGGTTCGTCGAGTAGCAACAGCTCCGGCTCCTGCGCCAGCGCAAGCCCGATCCACGCCCGCTGCCGCTCCCCGCCCGAGAGTGTCGCCAGCGGCCGCCCGCGCAACGCTTCGAGCCCGCACTGCGCGATCGCCCCCTCCACCGCCGTCCGGTCCGCCTTCGACGCCGCCGCCAGCAGCCCCCGGTGCGGGAACCGACCCCGCCACGCCAGTTCCTCGACCGTCAGGTCCGATGGCGCTTCCGGCGCCTGCGGCAGGAACGCCACCCGTCGGGCGTATTCGCGCGCGCCGACTCTCCAGATGTCCGTCCCCTCGAACCGCACACTCCCCGCGTCCGGCTTCCGCATCCGCCCGATCGCCCGCAACAACGAGGACTTCCCCGACCCGTTCGGACCGATCAGCGCGACGATCTCGCCTCGGCCCACCTGCAACCCGACTCCATCGACGGCCGTCCGCGATCCGTACCGCACGCACAGGTCGCGCACCTCGAGGAGCGGCGCGGCTCCCCCGCTCACGTCCGAGTCCGCACGAGCAGCAGGAACGCCGGCGCCCCCACGACCGCCGTCACGATGCCCACAGGCAGCTCGATCGGCGCCAGCACCACTCGCGCGAACGTATCCGCCACCACCAGCAGCGCGGCTCCGAGGATGGCCGCCAGCGGCATCACCACGCGGTAATCGTTTCCCGCGACCAGCCGTGCCGCATGTGGCACCACCAGCCCGATGAACGCCAGCAGCCCACTCACGGCGACCGCCGAACCCGTCAGCACCGCCGCCAGCACCGCGAGCATCAGCCTGACCCGCTCCACACGCAGCCCCAGCCCCCGGGCCATGTCGTCCCCCAGCGCGAGGATGTTCAGCCACCCCGCCGCCACCAGCGTCAGACTCCCCGCAACCACCGTGTACGGCCACAGCTGCTCGAAGTGGCTCCAGTCACGGCCGAACAGCCCGCCCGCGAGGAACGACAGGGTCGCTTGCGTGAACAGGTCCGAGGTCGCAATCACCGCCGTGCTCAGCGCCGTGAATAGCGCCGCCACAGCAACGCCCGAGAGCGCGAACCGCACCGGAGAGATCCCCCCGCGCCACGCCAGCGCGTACACCACCGCCGCCGACGCCATCGATCCGAGAAACGCCGCCGGCGCCACCAGACCCACCGGCGTCCCCGGCGCGATCACCAGCACCGCGATCGCGGCCAGCCCCGCCCCCGCTGAGAACCCGAGGATGTGCGGGTCGGCCAGCGGGTTGCGAGTGATGCCCTGCAGCAGCACGCCCGCCAGTCCGAGGTTCGCCCCCACCAGCGCCGCCACCAGCACCCGCGGCACCCGCAGCTGCCACACGATCTGACGCGCCACCGGATCGCCGCGGTCGAACAGCCCGTCGAATACCTGACCCGGTCCCAGTCGCACCGATCCAAAGGCTACCGCGACCACCATCGCCGCCAGCAGCAGACCGCCCGCCGCGACCATCGTCACGGCGGGCGGCGGTTTCTTCCCCGGAGCCGCGCTTAGCAATGGCTCCCTCCGCGGAGCGTCGTCCCTCGCTTCGCGGATGCTACCGCGGAGTGGCCGTTCCGGTCGCGGCCGGCGTCGCCGTCGAGGTGCCTCCACCGGCCGCCGGGAACAGCAGCGCCGCGAGGTCCTTGATTCCCTGCGCCGCCCGTGGGCTCGGCGACTGCAGGAACACCTCCACGTCGAGGTTATGCACTCGCCCGTTCTTCACCGCCGACAGCGTCGCATACGCCGGGTTCCCCTTGATGCCGTCCGCCAGGCTCGGCCCGCCTGGAGGACCCGCCGTGATCGTCAGGATCACCTCCGGGTCCGCCGCGACGATCCGCTCGAGCGACAGCTTCGTGTATCCCGGTAGTGGGCCGCTCTGCGGCTCGCCTGCGGCCACGTTCTCGGCCCCGGCAACCTCCGCGAGGTCGCCGACGAACGAGTCGGTCAGCGCGACGAACGGGTCGTTCGGCGCCCCGATCAGGATCAACGTCCGCGGCGCCGCCTTGCCCGCCACGGACGCCTGTACCTGCGCCTTCGCGTCGGTCATCGCCTTCGAGGCTACCGCCGCCTGCTCCGGGTTGTTGATGACCTTCCCGATCAGTTCCAGCGACGGCGCGATGTCGTCGTACTTCTGCGCGCCCACGAACAGCACCGGCACTCCCGCCAGGCTGCTCTCGAAGTTCTGAGCGAACTGCGCCTGCAGCGACGCATCGGCCAGCACCAGGTCCGGGTTCTGCGCCACCATCCGCTCGTACGCGGGTCGCTCCGCCGTACCGATGTCGGGCAGCGAGGCCACCTCGGCCGGGACCCGCGCCGTCGTCGTCCGCGCCACGGCTTCACCGCCCGCCGCGTACAGCAACTCAATCGCCGAAGGGCTCGCCGCGACGATGCGTTCCGGCTGCTCCCGGATCGTCACGCTGCGTCCGAGCCTGTCCTGCACCGTCATCGGGTATACGGCCGCGGCTGTCGCGGTCGGCGTCCCCGTGCCTCCGATCCCTACGGTCGAGGTCGGCGTCGCGCCCTCGCTCTCCTCATCGTCGCCCCCACAGGCGACCAGCAGCAGTCCAGCGCTGACGGCGAAGACCATCAGCAACAGCAGAAGACGTCGGTGCACGGTTGGTGTCCTTTCCGAGGCGGCTCTCACCTTTCGGCGGCGCTGATCTAGCGTCAATGGACGCAGGGCCGCAAACCTCGAAAAGCTGCGTGAACCTCGCTCAGGTTCGCCGCATCACCGTCTCACGGGGCCGGCCCTGCCCGGACCACCGCCGAGGGGACGCGCGGATGCGGCTCGAATACCCGCTCGTTATGATGCGTACTTCGCGGCGTCCCGCCGTCCCCCGAACGAAAGGTAGCGTCGTGCCGAGGCCTCGCCTCCCCTTCTACGGCTGGTGGATCGTCGGCGCCGCCATCGTCTCCCAGGCACTCTCCGCCGGACTCCTGCAGCAGGCGTTCGGCTCGTACATCGTCCTTCTGGAACGGGACTTCGGATGGAACCGCACCGCGCTCGCCGGCGCCTTCTCCCTCGCACGCGTCGAGGATGGACTGCTCGGCCCCATCCAGGGCTGGTTCCTGGACCGCTTCGGCCCGCGCGCCGTCATGCGTGCGGGCATGCTCCTCTTCGCCGGCGGCTTCTTTCTCTTCGCCCGCATCGACTCCATCACCGGCTTCTACCTCGCATACCTCGTGATGGCCGTCGGCGCATCCTTCGCCGGCTTCCTCTCGGTCACCACCGTCATCGTCAACTGGTTCGAGGAGAAGCGGCAGACCGCCATGGGCATCGCTCTCCTCGGCACCGCCATCGGCGGGTTCTCCCTGCCCCTCGTCGTCTGGGGCCTCGAGACCCTCGGCTGGCGCGCCGTCGCCAACATCTCCGGCCTCGTCGTGCTCGCCGTTGGCCTCCCCCTGACCCAGGTCATCCGCCAGCGTCCCGAGCCGTACGGCTACCTTCCCGACGGTCGCAAGCCCACCGACGAGGAGCGCAGCGGCGCCACCGGCGCCGTTACGCGCGTCAGCAGCGGCCCCGAGTTCACCGTCCGCCAGGCGCTGCGCACGAAGGCCTTCTGGTACATCTCACTCGCCCACGCCGCGTCCGTACTGGTGGTCGCGGTCGTCCAGGTGCACTTCACCGCGCACCTCGTCGGCTCGCTCGCCTATTCCCTGGGCGCAGCCGCCACACTCACCACCATCATGACCGCCGCCAACTTCGCCGGCCGCCCGCTCGGCGGCTGGCTTGCCAACCGCGTCGGCTCGCGCCTCGTCATCCTGGGCTGCATGCTGCTCCACGCCGCCTCACTCATCGCGCTCGCCTACGGCACCGCGATGCCCGTCCTCGTCGCCTTCGCCGTCGGCAACGGCCTCGCCTGGGGCGCGCGTGTCCCCGTCATCGTTACCATGCGCGCCGAATACTTCGGCACGAAGTCCTTCGGCTCCATCATGGGCCTCTCTTCCAGCGTCGTGACGGTCGCCTCCGTCGCGGCCCCCTTCCTCGCTGGCCTCTCCTACGACATCACCGGGTCCTACACCTTCGGCTTCACCGCGCTGGCGATCGCCGCCGCTCTCGGCACGCTCTTCCTGGTCTTCCTCCCGAGCCCGAGGGCTGCCCCCACCATCGCCGATCCCCCCCTGGCGGCCGCCCACCCCTGATTCCCGCTGCGCTCCCCTCGCCGCTCCTCTATGATCGCGGAGTACCAGCCGCGCGCCGGTAGCTCAGTGGATAGAGCATCAGTCTTCGGAACTGAGGGTCGGGGGTTCGAATCCCTCCCGGCGCGCCATATACCCCCATCGCCCGCTCGCGCAACCGCACATAATCCCCGGATCGGTGAGATCGTCCGCAGTATCCGCCTCTGGCACGGGCGTGCGTCCGACCCCGGCACCTCCCCGCCCTGAGACAGCTTCGACCGTAGCGCGCGCCGAACCGTAGCGTTGACGGGCTTCGTGGCGGGACGTCAGGCGGCGGGGTAGAAGGGCGCGCCATGCTCGGCCGCCGCACCCGCGAGACGCTCCTCGTCTCGCTGTCCCTCGTCGCCATCCTCGCCGGCTGCTCAACCCCCGACGGCCAGAACGGCGAGACCGCCCGGTCCGAAGACCGGCCGGGCACCGCCCCTCCCGCGGCAGCTCCGCCACCGTCTCCCACGCCATCGGTCACCACGCCGCCCGTCGCCCCGTCGCCAGCCTCCGGTGCCTCGCGCCCTGCTGCGGCCCCCTCCGCCGCCGCAACGCACCAGCGCGACGACCCCGAGACGCCTCCAGCCCTGCCGCCCCGCGCCGACACCGCAGACGGCCCACTGGCTGCGCAGACACCCGCCGAAGTGGCAGGACCAACCGAGGGCCAGCCCGACGCCCCCGCGGACGGCGACACGCCTGCCGGCGCCGCCACCGCCACCGACGCCCCCGGAGACAGCGCCGCAGCCGCGCCTCCGCCACCCCCGGCAAACGAGCAAAGCGGCGGTAACGAGGGCGTCACGACCGTACCCGCGGAAGAAGACGCTGTTCCGCCCGGCCTCGCGACCGAGGAAGCCACCCCCCCGGACCCGGCCCAGGAGACCGTTGCGCTCCCGCCACCGGCCCCGGCCGCAACGGCCGAGGCTGCGGCCGGAGCCGGCATCGGCCCCACGCCAGTCGTCGTGCTCGCTCAGCCCACGGCCACGCCCTCGCCCCCCACGCTTGCAGCAACTCCACTCGCCGCTCGTCCCGCAACAACGCCCTCGGCCGCGCGCGAGACCCCCACGCCACGTCCCGTCGTCTCCCCCACGCTGGCATCGAGTCCTCGTGCGACCGTGCCGGCAGCGACGCCGCTCCCGACGACCACCCCCAGATCGGTCTCTACGCCGGCCCCGACGCCTCCCGCGACCACGACCGCCACACCCGCCCCGACCGCCACTCCGACGCCGGCCACGACACCGACCCCGGCCGCGCCGCAGCTGCGGGAGGTCCCGCTCGAACCGGGGACGCGCGCTGTCGTCCACGCGCAGGGCGAATGCCTGCGCGTGCGGGACGGCGCTTCGTTGAGTGCGACCACCATCGCCTGCATCGCCTCCGGAGCGAGCGTCTCCGTACTGGACGGCGCGGTCGAACGTGACGGGTACCGCTGGCAGAGGATCGGCGTCGGCGCTGCCGAAGGGTGGGCCGCCGACGTCTATCTCGAACCCGCGGGAGCCGCCCCAACCCCGGCGACCCCGGCGATACCAGCCGGGTCGCGCATCCTGAGCCCGTCCGAACTTCGTGCTGCCCTCGAACTGAGCGCCTGGCCGCGTGACCTCTGGTTGACGGTCGAACGCATCATCCGCTGCGAGTCCGGCGGCAACCTCGATGCGGTCGGCCCGCTTGGCCATCGAGGGCTCATGCAGGTCGCACCATGGTTCCACGGCGCCGTCCCCACCGACGCCGTCGGACAGCTCAACCAGGGCCACCAGGTCTATCTCAAGCAGGGATGGCAGGCATGGGAGTGCTACTGACGCATCGCTGAACGGGTCCCCGGCGCATTCAGGGCTGGGGACCGCATTCACGAGAGCGCAAGGGTGCGCTGTCCCCTCTCGCGCTGGCCGTGCCGAGCGACGCACGGCCAGCGGTTGGAAGCCCTCCGACGCACTCCACAACCTCGGCGGATGCGCCTACAGTGCTCCCTACGCACAGGCGCAGCCGTCGAGGAGGACCCATGACCGCGGAGCAGCCGCCACAGGTCGTAGTCGTCACCGGCGCCGGCACCGGGATCGGTCGTGCCATCGCGATCGAGTTCGGACGCAGCGGCGCCCGGGTCGCGGTCACCGCCCGCACGCGTGCAGACATCGAAGCCGTCGCCGCCGAGATCTCGGCAGCCGGCGGCGACGCCCTCGCCGCCACGGTCGATGTCGCTGACCCCGGTTCCGTCGAAGCCATGCTGCGGGACGTCCGCCGCGCCCTGGGCCCGGTCGACGTCCTCGTCAACAACGCCGGCGCTCCGGGGCCCCGCGCCTTCGCGCAGGACGTCACCCCCGCTGAGTTTCTCCAGGTCATCCAGACGAATCTCTGGGGCACGTTCCTCTGCACGAAGTTCATCCTGCCCGCGATGATCGCCCGCCGCCGCGGTGTGATCGTCAACATGACCGGCGGCGGCGCGGCCACCGACCGCCCCCTCCGCGGTGGCATCGCCTACGCCTCATCCAAGGCCGGCGTCGAAGGCTTCACCCGCAACCTCGCCCTCGAAGTCGCTCCCCTCGGCATCGCCGTCAACGCCATCCAGCCCGGCCGTGTCGACACGCGGGGCTTCCCCGCCGCCACCATCGCCGGCGGCGCCGGCAACCTCGTCCCGCCCGACCACGCCGCCCGCCTCGCCGTCTGGCTCACCACCGACCCGGGCCGCGAACTCCAGGGCCAGACCATCGACGCCGTCGAATGGGACCGCACCCGCACGGCCTGAATCCCGCTGCCACCCCCGCCGAGGTGATCCGCGCCCACCGCGATACCATCGGACGGATGGCAGCTCTCACCTCGACACGCGACGATGCGCCCCGGCCCGCTCCGGACGCGCACGCGCTCGCCAAAATGCCCCAGGAACGAAGGAAACGAACGAAACGAATCGCTCCCAGATTCGAAATCCGAGATTCGTTTCCTTCGTTTCGTTCAGGCCCTGAGGACGAATTCGCCGCTTGCCGCGCTACGACCCATCCCCGCCCGCCGCGTCCCCCGCAGCCATCGCCGGCGCCACGCGCGCCTGCTCGAGGGGCTTCGCGAACACCGCCGCCAGCGCCCCGAGACACAGCGCCACCATCGTCACCACGAACGCCGCCTCGTAGCTCCCCGTCGCATCCACCGAGCGTCCCACGAAGAACGGGATCGCCGCCTGCACCCCTCGCAGCAACAACTGCAGCGACCCGAACACCACCCCGAATGCCAGCAGCCCGAACGAGTCCGCGATCACCAGCGGCTGTACCGCTCCCACCGCCCCAAAACCCACGCCATAGATCACCGCGAACACCCACAGCAGCGCCGTTTGATCCGGACTCCGCACCCCGAGCAGTACCGCGATCCCCGCGACCTGCACGAAACAGATGGTGCCGAACGCCACCCGCGAGGGAATGCGCTCCGACAGGTACCCGAAGATCAGCTTCCCGAGCAGCCCGCACGCCCCGAGGATCGTGATCGCCGTGCCGGTCGTGGCCTTGTCGATCCCCACCAGCTCCAGGTGCTTCCCCAGCTGGTTCAGCACCGCGAAGATCGACACGAACGACGTCACTGAAGTGAAGGTCAGTAGCCAGAACGTCCAGCTCGCCATGCCCTGCGTCCAGACCTCGCGGAACGTCCGCAATGTCAGCACGAATGGCGCCGCCAGCAGCCCGGCCACGCCTGGCCATCTCACCGCACGCCGGCCTTCAACTGCCAGCAGCGACCTCGCGACCGCCGCCTCAGCACGCCGCTGAGGATGCCCCTCCGCCGCCTCGATGACATCGCGAGGATGATCGCGGATGAAGAACCAGATCAGCACCAGGTTCAGCGCCATCACGATCACGCCCGCGCCGCCCAGCGTCCAGCGCCATCCAAACGCATCGAACAGGTACGGGACGGTTCGACCCATGATGATCCCGCCGGCGTTGTTCCCGGCGAGCGCGATCCCCATCATCCGGCCACGGTCGTGCTCGAACCACATTCCGACGAGCTTGCCCGTCCCCACGAACGCGGCCGATTGGCCTACCACCAGTAGCCCCTGTGCCAGCCACAGCTGCCACAGCTCGGTCATGAGCGCCTCGATGATGAACGCCAGCCCCACCAGCGGCACGCCGACCAGCATCATCGACCGCGGGCCCAGTGTATCGATGCCGCGGCCGATCAGCGGACTGAACAGTGCCAGCGGCAATCCGATCCAGAAGGAGGCGTTGATCGCGGTCAGGCTCCACTGGAGGTCGGGGTCGTCCTGCCACTCCCGGATGAACAGACTGAATGAGTAGAAACTGATCCCCGTGACGGCGATCTCGGCCACGAAGAGTGTCGCGACCACCCAGTAGCCGAAGTAGACGCTCCGCAAGCAGCGCATCCCCCCGTGACCTCACCCGCGAGGTCGCACAGCATACCCCTATTACACACGTGCGTCGGCGCGTCCGGCCCTGACACGGAGGGAGGACGGTGATCCCGTCCTCCCTCCGCCGCCGTCCGTCGCGCGCTACTTGTCGAGCCAGGCGTCCAGCATCATGTCGCCGATGTCCTGGTAGTTGTTCGACGTACCCATCGCGCCGCCGAAGCGCACGCCTCGCAACCAGGGCTGGTAGGCGTAGAAGCCGCCGCCGGTCGCCATCACCGGGTGATACGCCTGGTCCAGGTCGTACTCCCAGATCTGCTTGAGGATCTCCTTGCGCGCCTGGGGGTTCACCTCGGACTGCTGCTTCTCCGCCAGCGCATCGACCTTCGGGTCGTTGAGGTTCCAGCGGTTGCCGCCCGCCGTGGAGTGCAGGCAGTTGTAATAGTAGTTGTCCGCGTCGAAGCCGATCGTGACCCAACCACCGGTCGACACCTCGGGCAGCTTGCGGCCGGTCCATTGCGAGTTGTACTCGGTGTACTCGACCTTCCCGCCCACGAGGGTGATGCCCACGCGCCGGAGCTGGTCCACAAGCACGTCGTTGGTCTGCTCAAAGGCCTGCGAGTACGGGTAGAACTTGTTTTGCAACTCGAGGTTGCTCACACCAGCGGCGTCCAGCAGCTTCGTCGCCTCCGCTGCGTTGAACTGATGCCACTGCCCGTAGCTCTCTGGGGTCGGCTCACGGTCGAGGTGGAAGATCCACGGGAACATCGGGAGGACCTTCCCGATCCCCGGGTAGACCAGGTTCGCCAGCGCCGTGCGGTCGATACCAAGCGAGATCGCTCGCCGCACGCGCACGTCCTGGAACTTCGGATTCGAGAGGTTCATCGCGAACCCGCTCGCATGCACGACGGAGCTCATGTTGATCTGCACGCCCGAGTTCGTGGACTCGAGCGACTTCGCATCCGTCGTGTTCGTCACCAGGATGTCGCCAAAGTCCGTCTGCCCGGACCGGAATGCCGCGAGGCGCGCGGGCGTGTCCACCTGCAGGCGGAACTCCACCCCGTCCAGCAGGACCTTCCCCTCCCAGTACTCGGGGTTCTTCTCAAACGTGACACCCTGCCCCGAAGTCGCTTCCTTCAGGATCATCGGACCCGTCCCGATCGCTTTCTTCTCGATCTCGCCGGAGTCCACCAGCTCCTTCGGGAAGATGGTCTGGTAGGGCGACGCGAGCGGGGTCAGGAAGTCAGCCAGCGGCTTCTTCAGCGTGATGCGCAAGGTCTTGGCGTCCGGCGCCTCGATCTTGTCCGCACCAACCCAGTACGACGTACTGATGCCCCCGGTCTTGTAGCGCTCGAAGGCGTACCGCACATCCTCTGCCACGAACGGCCGCCCGTTCAGCGGCGCGATGTTCTGCCACTTCACGTTCTCTTCGAGCTTGAACGTATACACGAGGCCGTCCGGCGACTGCTCCCATGACTTCGCGAGTTCTCCCTCGAGCGCGAACTTGAACGGGTGCAGGCGCACACCGCGGTTGAACCCCAGCAGGCGGTTGTACACCATGTTGACAACGCGACCGGTGCCGCTCGCGGTGGTCTTCGTCGGGTCGAAGATCGACACGTCCGAGTTGACCCCCAGCACCATCGTCCCGCCGGGCTTCGGAGCCTTGTCCGGCTCGGGGAACTGGTACGGGTAGGGCAGGGCGTCGTCCTTGACCAGCTCCCCTTTGACGGCGGTTGTCGCGGCGCTCGTCGCCGTCACCGGGGCGGAGGTCGGCTCATCCTCCTCGTCGCTTCCGCAGCCAATGAGGGCGGCTGCGGCTACGCCTCCGAGCAGCAGGCCACCCCCCTGTAGCACGCTGCGACGACCGAGCCGGCCGCGGAACTGGAACGCTGTCTCTGGCAGTTGCTCGGACACGGTTTTGGGTACCTCCTCTGTGCGTGCACGGCATCTGGAGACGGGCGCGCGCGGCCCGTCTCATGACGGATGTACTTTGTATCACATACGTAACCGGCGTACCAGAGAGGACGTTTGGCAGCACCGTATCAGCGGCCGCCAGCTACGGGACGCTGGAGTCGTACTCCGTGCCGATGTGCCCCGCGGCCGCGAACGCCCGAATTTCCTCGTCTGTGAAGCCGAGGAGATCGCGATACACGTAGTCGTTGTCCTGCCCGAGCATCGGCGCGTGCCGTGCCGCGGGGTGAGGCGTCTCGCTGGCCCGCCAGAGTCGACCCACGTGGCGCTGTGTCCCGGTCTCAGGATGTTCGATCGTCTGCCAGTAGCCCCGGTCATCGAGGTGACGGTCGCGCAACAGCTCGGATTCGTGCAGCACCACCCCGGCCGCGACGCCCCGCGCCTGCAACTGCTGCGCGATCCAGTGCGCGTCGTGCTCGCGCGTCCAGGTCGCGATCTCCGCGTCCAGCTCGCGACGGTGCGCGTGGCGCTCCGTCATGTCCAAGAAGCGAGGGTCGGTCGCAAGCGCGGGACGGCCCATCAGTCCGCAGAGCGCTTCCCACTCCGCGTCGTCGCGGCACGCGACCGTCACCCAGCGGTCGGAACCCTGGCAGGGATAGGCGTTGTGAGGGGCGAGCGACCAGTGGTCATTCCCCATCTGTTGCCAGACCCGCCCGTTCATCGAGTAGTCGAGGATGAACTCGGACAGGAACGGCACGTAGTTCTCCGCAGTCGCCAGTTCCACGTACACGCCCTTGCCCGTCCGCTCGCGCTGCCGCAGTGCGAGCGTGAACGCGAGCGCCCCACCGACGCCTGAAGCGGCATCCGCGGGCACGCTGGCCGGCGCGTAGTCCAACCCGAGGTCCGGGTAGGCGCGGATCACCGGATGTCCGGCGATCGCCTCCATGTGGTTCCCGAACGTGCGGTAGTCACGGTACGGTCCCTCGACGCCAAACCCCGGCACCCGCATGAGGATGAAGCGCGGGTTGATCCCCGACAGCCGCTCCCAAGTGATGCCCAGTTCCTCGGCATGCGGTGGCAGATTGTTCTCGATCATCCCGTCCGATTCCGCGACGAGGCGCTCGAAGACCTCCTGCCCCTCTGGGCTCGTCAGATCAAGCGTCATTGAGCGCTTGTTTCGCCCGTGGTGGTTGAACACCGGCGATCGGTTCCACGGATGCTCGCCAGCGCGGTCACCCGGGTACCCCATCCCACTCGTCGCCGATGTATCGATGAGCGCCTGCGACGGGCGCGCCACGGTGCCGCGGGTGAAGCTCGCGAAGTGGTGCAGCGACTCGATGCGGATGATCTCCGCGCCCCAGTCCGCGAGGTGCATCGTCGCGTAAGGCCCCGCCCACACGACCGTCAGGTCAAGGATTCGCACGCCGGCGAGGGGCTGGTCGCGTTCGTCAGCCGGCGACGGCATCGCGCACCTCCTCACGGACACCGATGGTGCCCGCGTCCCGAAGCCGCTCAATCTCAGCCGGCGCCATCCCGAGGACGTCGCGCAAGACCTCGACCGTGTGCTCTCCCAGCAACGGAGCGCGGCGACGCAGTGGCAACGGAGGCTCCGTGTTGAAGCGCGCCTGATATCCGGGATACGTCAACGGTCCCGTCTCCGGATGATCGACCGTCTGGAAGAAGCCCCGTTCGACGAAGTTCCGATCAACGAAGAGGTCGGCGGTCGTATTCAGCGGACCGCCGAGGACCCCGTGCTTCTGACATGCCGCCCGGATCTCTTCCTTCGTGTGCTCGAGCGTCCAGGGCAGCAGGTAGGCGTCGAACTCGGGGACGCGATCCGGGTGCGATCGCGCCTCCAGCGTGGCCCATTCGGGCTGCTCGAGCAGGTCTTCCCGCCCGATCATGCGGATCGTGAGGCCCAGCCTCGCCGGACCGCTGGTGATCAAGACAAACCCGTCCGCACAGGGATACGTCCCGGAGCCCACGCCGAGACCGCTCCCGGCCCGTCCGACGATCCGTCCGTTGTACTGGTAGCCCAGCAGCCGTCCCAGTCGCGAGTCAATCGAGTGCGCGAGCACCTCGAACGCCGAAACATCGAGGTGCTCGCCTCGTCCGCGGCGCTCCGACTGTGTGAGCCCCACGGCGCTCGCCAGCGCGGCGGCATAGCCCACCTGGTAGCCGGGCGCCCGCCCCGCCGTCTTCAGCGGCTCGCGGCTCGGATCGCCTTGCGAGATCATCGGGCCGCCCATGCCGTAGAGCGTGAGGTCGGTTCCCTTCCAGTCGCGATACGGCCCAGTCTGTCCGAAGTTACTCACCGAGGTCAGCACCACGCGCGGGTTCACGCCTCGCAACGCCTCGTACCCCAGCCCCAGGCGGTCCAGGGTGCCCGGCGCAAAGCTCTCAACGACGATCTGCGCGTCACGCACCAGGTTCAGCACGATCGCGCGGCCGTTCGCGTCCTTCAAATCGACGACGATCGACCGCTTGCCCGTGTTGAGGGCCAGGAACGCGCCGGAGCGCTCGGGATGCGGCTCGTCCTTCGGAAACGGCCCGAGCCGCCTCGCAGGGTCGCCGCCGGGCCGCTCGATCTTGATGACGTCCGCCCCATAGTCGGCCAGGACCCGCGTGGCGAACGGCCCCATGGCGTAGTGGGTCAGGTCAACAACGCGGACATCGTCCAGAGGAAGCATGCCGTCACCTCGGGCGGATGATAACACCTGAGATGGGCAATCACATATGTCGACGGTCGGTAGATAGTGACTTTCTGAGCGGCGCCTCGCAGAATCCGTCGCCAGACCCGCGACGGATGGCGCGGGCAGATGCGGCCGCCGACATGTGGGAGGGCAGGTCCCCGCCTCGGCCGGTGCCGTCCTGGCTGGAAGGAGCGCCCGCGTGTCCGTCTACTTCATCATTCAAGAGGAGATCCACGACGCTGATGCCCTCGTGGCCTATCGCGAAAAGGCGCGAGCCGCCTCCGGGGGCGGCAAGGTGCTCGCGCTCGACGATTCCCCGCTCGCCATGGAGGGCAACTGGCACGGCGGCCGCTGCGTGATCATCGAGTTCGAGGATGAGGCCGCGTTCCGCTCCTGGTACGACTCACCCGCGTACCAGGAAGCGCTCGCCATCCGCCTGGCGGCGACCGACTCACGGTCGGGCCTCGTGCACGGGATCTCGTGACCGGTGCCGCGCCACCGAGCGTGGTCGCCTACGCTGACCGAGACTCGTCCATGAAGTCATCCTCGAGGAGTCGCGGTGCATCTCCGCGTTCCCGCTTCAGGAGGACAGGACGAGGAGGGACAGCCCCTTCCCGGAGCTGTCCCTCCTTCGTCCACCCGGCCGGGGCCTTATGGCTCGATGGTCCTCACGACAGCCTTGCCGAAGTGGTTGATCGCGCGGGCGCCGTTTCGCTTCAGGATATCCGTCGCCTGGTCGCGGGCGTCTGCATTCGAAGCGGGCACCGCGAGCACCGTCGACCCTTCACGAGCGGCGTCTTCGTACTCGGCCATGTTGTCCTTGTTCGAGAAGAGCTGCTGCAACCCGCGGACAACCCCGCCCTTCACGCCGTGCTCCGCTCCGCTGGCGTCGATCGAGTCGCCCCCGTCTCCGTCGCGGTACACCTGGACTCCCTCGAAACCGGAGTCCTGTAGATCACGTTCGGCCATCGCCGCACGATCAGGATCATCGACGATCGCGATGAGATGATCGGTCGGGTCGGCAATGAAGTCACCGTGCGTCAATGTCCACCTCCGCTCCCCAATCAATCGGGCCCGAGAATCTCGAACTCCCACTCCCGCTTCAGTGCCTCGATCTGCTCGATGAGCGCGCGCTGCTGGTCGAACGGCAACTCGAGGAACGGGTACCGCGCTTCGGCCGATCCGCGGTACCGCGTCGCCTCACGCGTGTTCTCGCCACCGTCGATGCGCCGAATCCGCTCGCGTACTTCGCCGTCGGAGACCGTAATCTCCGCCACGCCCTCGAGTGGCCGGTACACCTCCTCGGGGGCGTAGAAGTACGACGCTGCCTGCTGCAGCAGATCCGCGTACCGGTCAGCGAACAGCTGGTCCTGCGGCGCGAGCGCATGGAACCATCGGTCGAACACGTGCGGGTCTTGTGTCGGAACGGTCCGATGCTCCTCCACTTTGCCGCGCGGCGTCCGGATCCGGTACCGCACAGCGGATGGACGTGCCTCGAATCCCTCTGGGTCAGCCCACTGGTTGTCCACCGCTACATTCCTTCGAAGGCTCCCTCGCGCTTCTGCTGCGGGCACCACCTAGCCGGTTCCCGCGTCTTCTGAGGGTCGAAGTAGGGCCTCGGCCGCGGCGATTGCGTCGGCGCTTTCGTCGGTGTCACTGTTCGCTCGGGCATTGCGCGTTCCTTTCTGCAACGAACGTGGAAGTTCGTCCTGGTGGATCTCAGTGAGCTGACCCCACACCTTGCGCGCGAAGTCCGACAACAGCCGCCCACTCGGAAGCTTGCTGTCGCGGAGGTCGTACTGCATGAGGTGCATGTCCAGCAGCCACAGCTCGTCCGCGGTCAGTGCGACCGGGATGTCTTCGTCGCTCGCGTCGAGGAAGACCGCGAGCAGCAGAGCCCGGAATCGACGCGCGGCGGTGGCTCTGGGATCCGACTCCCCGGAAAGCTCCTCCCCACCCTCGCGCGCACGCGGCAGGCTCATGGTTTGAGCCAGCCACTGCCGCTCATCCGGAGCAAGCCAGAGCACCGAACCTGGTCGATCTGAACTCATTCCCGCGTCCATGGCTTCACGCTAGCGCGGCGGATATCTCACTCACGCAAACGACATCGACCAGCCCGCAACAACCGTGGGGCCGTCAGTCATCCAGCCGGCCGATGGCCTCACGCGTTCGGGCTGTTGAACCGGCCCCCTGGCAGGCGCTGCAACGTGCGACGGACCTCGTCGCCGGCGCCCTGCGACTCCGCCCGCTCGATCAACTGCTGCTTCTCCGCCGGGTCGTCGATCCCCCGGAGGAACCTCTGCATCTGTACCGGTTCACCTTCAGCATCGGACGGTCCTTCGCAGCGCCGCCTGGCGGCTCGCGCACGCGAAAGACGGGCGCGTGACCAGCGTGTCGCCGCATGGGGCGTCAGGTATCGAGCCGCTCGCAGAGGCGGGCTTACGGGAGGAGATCGAGAGGGTTGCGGACAATGCCGTTGCGCCGGATCTCGAAGTGAAGGTGCGCCCCGGTGGAGTAGCCGGTGTTTCCACTGATCCCGATGGTCTCTCCCTGACCCACGGTCTGACCCAGCGTGACCATGAACCTCGAGAGGTGCGCGTAACGGGTCAGGTAGCCATCGGCGTGTTGAATGTCGACGTAGTACCCATACGAGCAACAGGGGTCGCCGCCCACGAAGACTACCTTGCCAGACGCACTCGCGACCACAGGCTGGAAGGCGACCGAGATGTCGATGCCCTTCGGGTGCGATGGTCCGAAGTACGAGGTGATGTTGCCGTACAGAGGCCAGATGAACTGGTATACGGGCTCGGGAGGCTGGGTCGGAGTGGGTTCCGGCGTCGGGGCAGGGGTAGCCGCTTCCTCAGGCACATCCGCTTCGTCGGGCTCGGCGACCGGATGATCTGCCGCCACCTCCGGAGCCGGTGGCGTGCCGTTCAGGACGAGGATCTGCATGCCCTCGAGCACCGTACTGGGGTCGTCGATGCGATTCCCGGGGAAACTCAGGATGTCGCTGAGGGTGACTCCGTACGCATCCACGATGTCGGCGAGGTTCTCACCCACCCGGATGTTGTGGAGGATACCGGGCGCGGCCGGGATCTGCAGGGTGGCGCCCACGACCAGGAGCGAACCCTCTGAGATGACGCCCGCGTTGTTGTTGATGACGTCCTGAATCCGGACGCCGAAGCTCGCCGCAATCCCGCTGACAGTGTCGCCGGGCTGCACCGCGTAGGTGTGATAGAGGGGCGGCGGCGCAGCCGGCGGCGACGCGGCAGAGGGCTTGTCCTCGAGCGCCGTCTGGCGCTGGCCGCTCGTGGGCATCTCGGAGGCGGCGGCAGCAGGGGTGGAGGCGCGCGAGGTGTCGGGCGCGACCTCGTCCGTGGACGACTCAGGTGGCGGGGCCGCGAGCGCGGCCGTCACCCACGCGGGGAGGGCCGTGTCGGACGAGACGGCGGCAACAGATGCGGTTGCCGTCGCCTCCGGCGTCCCCGGTCGGGAGGATGCCGGGGGACGGTCACGTTCGCCTGCAGCGTCGGATGCAAGGACCGTGTGACCGTCCGGGGACGCTGAAGCAGCGGGAAGGCCTGGAAGTGTCGACATGGCGAACGTCAGGTCGCGCTCGCCGGCCGAGGCGAGGCTGCCGAACAGCCCGACGGCGAGCAGCGCGGTAATGCCGAGGACGGCGAGGGTAACGAACGCGGGCGTGTGGGTCCGCCCGCGGGGCGTTGAGCCGGCGAACCTCCTCGCGCGCAGGAGACTGCGGTACTCGCGTGGTCGAGGGTGCAGTGGACGGCGTGTGGCGCGGCCACCGCGATCGGGTCCAGTGATGGTCGCCCCCAGCCAGACCCCGCCGCCGGAAATGGTAACGCGTCCTCTCGATATTGCCACCCCTCACGGCGCGATTGAACACGTATGTGAACTGAGGCACAAGGTGTTTCACGTGAAACCTCGATCCCGGCCGCGCTAGCCACGCCATGGAGGCAGTACCATGAGCGGCGTGGCGGGGTGCACACGGGGCACGGCGGCGCTGTGCGCGCCGTGCGGTCGGAGGTACCTCGCGTGCGGCTCACGCAGCGTCTCGGATTCGTCACTTCGCATCTGCCATCGGCCGGCCCATCGCCCGCCATCCCCCTCGCAGCCCGACACCTCGGCCGGCGTCAGCTCATCGGCGCGCTGACCGGTGTGGTCACCGGCGGAGCTCTGCTCTCGCAGCTCGGGCCCATCCGAGCGATCGCGGGGGCGGTGGGAAGCCTCGAAGGCGGCCCGCGGCGACCGTCCGCGAGCGCGACCAATGCCCATCACCTCGCCTGGGTATGGCAGTTTCGGCACGACGGCGACCCCGCGTTCATCCGCGACACGCTGGCGTCCCATGGCCTCGGCGTCGCCTTGAAGACACACGACGGAACGGAATGGATGTCGCGGTACGACCCGAGCGCGAACGCGGTCTCGGGCCCCCGCCGGGTGGAGGCCTTCGCGGCGTTCTTCGAGAACAGCGGCGTGCCGTTCCACGCATGGTGCGTCGTGACGGGCACTGACCCCGACGGTGAGGCACAGATCGCCTCGGACGTGCTGGACGCGGGAGCGCGGAGCCTGTTCCTGGATCTGGAGCCACACAAGGGGTTCTGGACAGGGACTCCCGAGGCAGCGCTGCGGTTCGGGGAGGCGTTGCGGAGGCTGCAGCCCTCGGCGCGGCTGTCGACCTCGGTCGACGCGCGGCCGTGGACGATCGACCGTATCCCGATCGGCGAGTTCGCGGCGTTCTCGGACGAGATCTCGCCGCAGGCGTACTGGCACACCTTCTCGAGCCTCGAGAACCTGGGCCGGTACGTCGCGAGCGGGGACCTGGTGGGGCCAGCCGGGATCACGCCGGGGTTCGTGATTGGCGCCGCCACGCGCCGTCTCGCCTCGTACGGGTTGCCGATCCATCCGATCGGGGATGGGACGGCAGTGGCCTCGAATGGGTGGCGGGAGTTCGTCGACTCCTCGTTCGGGGCGCGGGCGGATGCGGTCTCGGTATGGCGCTTCGGGGTGGCGGACCCGGCGATCTGGCCGCTGCTGGGGGAGCTGGCACCTCGGGTGGGGTGGTATGTGGTGCAGCCGGGGGACACGCTGGTGGCGATCGCGGAGCACTGGGGCACCTCGGTGGGGGCGATCATGGCGGCTAACGAAATCGCGAATCCAAATGTGGTTATTGCGGGGACGCGGCTGCGCATGCCGTATGGCGCCGTCCCGCACGTCGATGCGGCGAGCAGTTCGGAGGAGGCGTACATCGTGGCGAGTGGGGATACGCTGTGGGGCATCGCGCAGCGCTTCGATACGAGTGTCGAGGCGCTGATGCGGGTGAACGGTCTGTCGGATGCGGGCTTGCTCCTCGTGGGGCAGCGGCTGGTGCTGCCGTAATGGCGGCGACGGACGCGGCGCAGGCGGCTCGATGGCGGGAGTTGATCCGGGAGGTGCCGGACTTCCCGCAGCCGGGGGTGCTGTTCCGGGACATTACGCCGCTGCTGCATGACCCGGCGGCGTTGCGGTCGGCGAACGATGCGCTGGCGGCGGCGGGGGAGTCATTCGAGCCGACGCTGGTGGCGGGGGTGGAGGCGCGAGGCTTCATCTTCGGGGTGCCGGTGGCGGAGCGGCTGGGGCTGCCGTTCGTGCCGATGCGGAAGCCGGGGCGGCTGCCGGCGGCGTACGCCTCGGTGGCGTACGAGCTGGAGTACGGGGAGACATCGCTGGAGCTGCATCGGGACCCGTCCGTGGCGGGGCACCGGGTGCTGGTGGTGGACGACCTGCTGGCGACGGGCGGCACGGCGGAGGCGGCGGCGCGGCTGGTGGCGGAGCTGGGCGGCGAAGTGGCGGGGTTCGCGTTCTTCATCGAGCTGTCGGAGCTGGCCGGGCGGATCCGGCTGGGGCGGCGGCCGGTGGCGGCGCTGGTGTCGTTCTGAGCGCGGCGGGCGTGGGGTGACCTCGAGGGGGCGGGGCGGGCCGGGGGCCCGCCGGGCGTCCGGCCCGTCCTCTCTTACCCCTCGGATGGCCGGCGGTCGTAGGGCCCCGGCGGGGCGCTTCGTGGCGCCCCGGGGCGGGTGAGGGCGGCGCGGTGCAGCTGCGGCGGGCGTCCGGGGTGGAGCTGGTGAAGCGGGGGCGGTGGTTCCTGGCGGAGCACCGGGTGGTGACCGCGCGGGGGGTGGTGCTGGCGCGGCTGGACGCGGGGGAGCACGGACGGGCGCGCGCCGAGGTGGAGGCGGGCGGGGTGGCGGCGGTGGCCCGCGAGGGCGACCGGGTGCTGTGGTGGGCCCGGGACGGGTTCTACTGGGGCGAGGGGGCGATGACCTCGGAGGAGGTGGCGCTGCTGCTGTGGGACCGGGCGCGGCGGCAGGAGGCGCGGATCGAGCGCCTCCGAAAGCTGCGGGCGCGGGAGTCGCAGGTGGCGGCGGCGCAGCGGGCGCGCATCCCGGAGGAGGTGCGGGTATCGGTGTGGGTGCGCGACGAGGGGCGCTGCGTGCGATGCGGGTCGGAGGATGATCTGCAGTTCGACCATGTGATCCCGGTGTCGCGGGGCGGGTCGAACGCGGTCGAGAACGTACAGGTGCTGTGCGGGGACTGTAATCGGCTCAAGGGTGACGGGGTGGTTTAGGGGACGGCGTTACAGGGTCTCTCAGGGCATCGAGGGCGCGGCGGTTCAGTTGGATGACGATGCGAGCGGCGGCCCGAAACGGGTTTTCCGGGGGCACGGGCGGAGCGCTTGGTGCGTTCTCGGAGTTCAGACTGCGGCTCCTCGTGAGGCCCTCACTGCGGGGGCTTCCGAGCGAGTGAAATGCGGTGGCTCGCTGATCACGAGAATGCACCGTTCCCAGCTGCATCGGTGTTGGCCGTGCCCGGAGGGCACAATCTCGACATCAAGTCCAGTTCGGGCTAATGGTGGAGTGTCGTGAATGGCCGGCTGCAGACTGGAGAGGGCCTCAATGAACCCAGCAAAGGCTGTCGCGACGCGGCGTTTCGGCACGCTTTCGCCCCTGAGGTACCCTGGCGGCAAAGCAGCCCTCGCGGGTTTCTTTGCTGATATCATTAAGGAGATCGGCCTTTCTTCGCCTCGCTACGTCGAACCTTACGCCGGCGGAGCCGGCGCAGGGATCGCGCTGCTCGAGCATGGGTTAGTCGGCAGGCTCGTGATCAACGACCTCGACCCCGCGGTCCATGCATTTTGGCACAGCGTGATCCACGAGACGGACCAATTCGTCCGCCTGATCGAGGACGCGCCCCTGACCGTTCCCGAGTGGCTGCTGCAGCGCGATGTTTACCGCGCGGCCGACGAATCTGACCTGCTGTCGCTCGGATTCGCGTTCTTTTACTTGAACCGAACGAACCGATCCGGAGTGCTGCGGGGCGGAGTTATCGGAGGCCTACGCCAGACGGGCACCTACAAGATCGATGCGCGCTTCAATCGTGAGGCCCTGTGCGATCGTGTTCGCACCATCGGGCGCCTCAAAGACCAGATCGACGTCAGGAACACAGACGGTCGCGCCATGATCCTGGAGGTCGCCAACGACGTGAACACCTTCATGTACATCGACCCGCCCTACGTTCGCGCTGGGGCTCGACTGTACCTGAACTCGTTCGAACATCGGGATCACGCTGCACTCGCGACGGTTGTGAACGCTGTCAGCAGCGCTCACTGGCTCCTGACGTATGACCTGTCGCCGCTGATCGAGCAGCTTTACGCAGGCAGGTTCCAGCGTCGATATACCCTCAACTACTCTGCCCGCCATCCCGGGCAGTCCGATGAGATGATGGTCGCCTCCGGCGGAGTGGCGGCCGCAATCGAACGTATCGAGGCGTTTCCTAGGGCACCCGCAACAGGAACCTGACCAGCGGCTGCACGACCCGCCAAGCGTCATGGACCTGCGCACCCTGAACATCAACATTCACACTGTGAGTGACCAGGTTGAACCACTCGCCCGTCCCCGGTGTCGCGCTCGCGCGCCGGCTGGTTCGATTAATGGTCGAAATCGCGTTAGCCAGAGGGCCGTTGTGTCCGTAGTCGGCCGTTACCCGAACCATGACCTCGCTCAGCATCCCGGTCGCCGCAGGTCCCGTCTTCGTGTCGTAGTGCTCCTTGATGGCGGCTTCGATCACGGACCGCATCAACATCACCGCCGCTGCGGGGAACTCGAACACATCTATACGCCGGAGCTCTCTGACTCGGTGCTTCAGCGGAAGCGGAAGCGGCTCCTCGTCGATCCCCGAGAAGTCGAGGCGCGTCTTTGTCCCAGGATCGTTTGGGCCCCGGCGGGGGGAGTCTGCAGGGGGTGCGGATCGAGGGCCGGTGTCGTGATTCGCTTGTCCGCCTTGCGCAGGCTCATCCGGGGACGCGCTCCATTGCGTAGAACTCGATTCACGTTCGATAGCCGAGGCGTCGGATGCCATGTCGTCGTCGACCGTTTGCCTGGATGCTGTCGTGTCGTCGGTTGTTTCGGCAGAGCTGGCACGTGGCCGCATCTCGCGGAGTAGGGCATCGAACTCCGGCGAGCCGCGCTTGAGCCCCTTGCGAGTGCTCAGATCTCCGGACAAAAATCCCCGAAGCAGCCGCTCGAGCGCGAACACCTCCTCGGACGTCGTAGGGCGCTCCGAGATGCTACCCGCGTCCCCGAACGTGAGGCCGATAGCCGACTGGATGGCGGGGTTTCGGTAGGCATACTCGAACGACGACATCGCCAGCTTGTCGCTGCGGGCGTACTCCGCGAGCTCGCGATCCTTGAAAGGGACCGACCGCAACATCTCCCGCACATGCCCCATCCTGATCAGGCGCGGCACATCCTTGATCGCCGGGAACTGCTCCTTGAGCCCCTGGGCCGAAGCTCCACCGTTCAACTGCGCAAGAACGAACTTGGCTTGTTCGTCGAGGCTCCATGCCCGTTTCGATTCGCCAATGTGCAGCCGGGCGAGGACCGGCGCGGCAGCCGCACGATCCGGGAATCGCATAACCCGGATTCGTTGGGGCAAGTTCGCTGCCTCGAGCGGATACCGCCGGAGGAGTCTCTGGAGTTCGAGCTCGTACGCCGGCACGAGCGAGGGATCGAGAAGCGCACGGAGTGCCGAGAGTCGACGGTTTCCTTCGAGGATGGTGAGCCGACCGAACTCTTGCACCACGAGCGGAAGCTCGTTGTCGACGTACCCGTCCCGTAGTATGAGACGAGCCACGGCCATTGAGTCGCTTTCCGAGAAGAGGTAGTTCATGGCTGCGTGCTCTGTCGGTTGATCGACCGGGAAGCGGTAGTTCCTAAGGTCTAGCGTCAGCCGCCGAACTTCGGCTTCTTCGATCGGAAACTGCGAGTACGCCATGTCACCCTCCGCGCGGCATCGTAATGTATTCAGCGCCTAGCGAGGGAATCGCTCTTTTCATGACCAGCGCGCCCGTCGCCTGAGACGGCGGGTGGTGGCTCGGACAATCCATCCTTCCGCCAATCACAAGGGCTGCCCCCCTTGTACTCCCCGACGCGAGCGTTGATCGTCCTCGGATCGTGCTTGCTAGCGAGCGCGGATGGATTCGTGGCTTCTCGATCGGTGAGCGATTGGGAGCGCGCCGCCTTGCGGCGCTATGAGGTCGGACTCGTTCGGCGGAGAGAGGGTGTAGACTGAGGGGAGCGTCGCGATGGCGCTGTCTCCCGTTCCTCCGAGCCGTCCAGCAAACGCTTCTGTCGAGCATGAGACACCAGGAGGGGGCCCGAGCCGGCCTCCGCGGTGCCGGTCTGCCCGGCGGAGGGTCGTTTGCCCGTGGCACAGCATGTGTATGTCCGGGGCCTGCCCTCGGATGCGGCGGAGTGGGACCGATGAACTGCACGCGGTGCGGGAGCGTGCTGATCGGGACGGCGTGGACGTGCCTTGTGCACGGGGACCAGCGAGACGTGGGAAACCGGGAGCCGGTGGTGGAGTCGGTGCATGACCGGCGGAAGTCACGCCGGAATGCGCAGGCGGGCGGTCCGGACGGGCCGCGTCCGCGCAGAGGAGGAATCGATGGCGAAACGCGATAGCGTCGCAACGACGGCGGAGGTGGACCTCGAAGGGGCGCACTGCGCCTGCGGGGCGATGTTCATGAACGGCGGGTGGTGGATGCGGATCGGCTCCGGGCTGGGGCACACGCACACGCCTCGCAACGACCGGCGCACGACGTAGCGGTCGCGCCTCGCAGGGGCCGGGTGCGGCGGGGCGGGAGTGGCCTCGACGTGTGCCCGCGAGGTTTGACGGATTTGTAAGTTGACAGGGCTTGACGCCCGTTGCTAGCGTTTCTGTTGCCGAATCCCGTCGCCAGGCGGGAACGGGGGAACCAACTCTGGGGTGTATTCCGCGCAAGCGGATAGGCGACTTCCGACGCCGAACCCGTCAGCTAACCCCGTAGGCGTTCGGGAGGCAGGTACGAATTACCTCCTCCTCGGCAAGCGGTCGGGTGCGCGATGGAGCGCCCTGGTGCGTGCCGTGCGCTGCGGCACGTGGAGGAGGTCCGTGATGACCCAGCAACTGGATGTGACGCGTGAGCGTGGCGGGCAGGACGTCCGCGAGCTGATGTCCGTGGAGGGCTTTGCCCGGATCGCGGCGATGGAAGAGGCGGAGCGCCGGCTGGTGCTGCGTGAGCTGATCGCGGCGGAGTACGGGTGCGAGGCGGCGGACAGCCGACGGCTGGCCTCGGAGCGGCTGCACGCGTGGGCGACGCTGGCGCGGTCTGACCTCGATGGGGCGCGGCGGCTGGGCTGCTCGTTCGACGCACTGTTCGAGGAGCAGCCGGCGGAGATGGCGATGCGGCGCGCGATGGTGGTGCAGTCGGTGGTGGCGGCGGAGTTCGACGATGACGAGCGGGCGCTGCTGCTGGAGGCCATTCCGGGGATGCGGCGCCAGGTGGCATCGAGCGTGCCGAAGGTGGTGACGGCGCGGGGGGCGCCTGAGCCCACGGCGACGGCGGAGCCGAAGCCGAAGCGGACGGGGCTCGGGAGGTTCTTCCACCGGAACTAGCGTCGGGGAGCCCTCGAGGCGGGCGCTGGGGCCGGAGGCCTACGACCGCGGGGGGGAGCGACTGACATCGAACGCAGTGCCCGCGCCGGGTGGCGCGGGCACTGTTGTGTGCGGGCTCGGGTTGCGCCGGAGGGGTCAGCGGGCGGCGACCGTGTGGCCGTCCTCGTGGTGGCGGACGAGCGCGGCGGAGTCGGGCTCGACGACGCCTGCGGGGGGCATGGAGGGCGGGGCGCCCTGGCGGAGCCAGCCGTAGGCGAAGGCGCCGAGGAGGGCGCCGGCGATGGGGCCGAGCCAGTAGACCCAGTGGTCGGTCCAGACGCCGGAGGCGATGGCGGGGCCGAAGGAGCGCGCGGGGTTCATCGAGGCGCCGGCGATGGGGCCGGAGAAGGTGGCGGCGAGGGCGACGTAGCCGCCGATGGCGACAGCGGCGGCGCCGGGTACGGCTCGTTCGTCGGTGGCGACAGCGACGATCACGAACATGAGGAAGAAGGTGATGATCACCTCGAGGCCGAGGGCCTGGCCGGCGCCGTCTGTGGGGATCGTGCTGCCGAGGTCGCCGACATTGTCGAAGAGGAGACGGAGGGCGAAGGCGGCGGCAGCGGCGCCGACGAGCTGGGCGATGAGGTACGCGGGGACGTGACGCCAGGGGAACGAGCCGAAGGTGGCGAAGGCCAGGGTGACGGCGGGGTTGATGTGGGCGCCGGAGATATGGCCGATGGCGAAGATGGCGACCATGACGGCGAGGCCGAAGCTCAGGCTGATGCCGAGCGAACCGACGCCGCCCTCGGAGACGACGTTGATGACGGCGGCGCCCGGGCCGGCGAAGACGAGGAGGAACGTGCCGAGCGCCTCGGCGGCGTAGGCCCTGACCTCGGGGGAGCGTGCCATGGACTGTGTCTCTCCGCTCGCGGCGCTCACGGGCGGGGCTCCATGATGGACGCGGCCCAGCCAGCGGAGTCGACGCGGGGGGCGGGGGGCACTTCGCCCTGCTCGAGGTCATGCAGGAGGGATTCGACGCGGGCGCGGATGTCCTCTCGGATGCGGCGGACGGTCTCGATGGGCTGGTTGGCGGGGTCGTCGAGCTCCCAGTCGAGGTAGCGTTTGCCGGGGTAGATGGGGCAGGCGTCGCCGCAGCCCATGGTGATGACGACGTCGGCGGCGCGCACGACCTCGTCGGTGAGGGGCTTGGGGAACTCCTTGCTGAGGTCGAGGCCGATCTCGCGCATGGCTTCGACGACGGCGGGGTTGATGACCTCGGCGGGGTCGGTGCCGGCTGACCGGACGTGCACGCGGCCCTGGCCGATGCTGTCGGTCAGGACGGCGGCCATCTGGGAGCGGCCAGCGTTGTGGACGCAGACGTAGAGGATCTCGGGGCGTTCTTTCATCATGGCACCTTCCGCCTGGGCGAGCGCGATGAGGCGCTCACGAGCGAACCTCCACGCGAGGAGGGGGACGAACTCAGCGGCGCGAGCACCCCTGAGGCCCTCGAGCGACTCGGCGATGAAGCGCTCGATGGTCTCGCGGCCGAAGACGCCGGCGAACTCGCGGGCGAGGGATTCGGTCTCGCGGCCGAAGACGCCGGCGAACTCGCGGGCGAGGGATTCGGCCTCGCGGCGGATCTGCCAGTCGAGCCGGGCCGAGCCGGCTGCATCAGGCGGCTGTGTCACGGGTGCCTCCGCTGGGACTGGCGTCGACGACGTGAGCGAGCGAGACGACGCGCTGTTGGATCGACTGGTAGGCGGCCTCGAAGGCGGCGATGGTGCCGACGGCGGCGGGGTCGGGGATCGACCAGTGCAACACGTTGACATTGCCGAGGGGCAACTCCTCGTGGGCGCGGTCACAGACCGTGACGATGAGGTCATGTACGGCGGGGAGATCCTCGATGGCGAGGGGGCGCGCGCTGGAGAGGTCGAGGCCGTGCTTCGCGGCGGCGGCAATCGCCTGCGGATGAACGCGGGCGGCGGGGTGAGTGCCGGCGCTCTCGGCGGGAACGGCGGAGGAACGCTTCCAGAGCGCGGCCGCGAGCTGGGAGCGGGCCGAGTTGTGCGTGCAAACGAACAGCAGGTGCGAGGCGTAGACGGGTGGGCGGGCAACGAGGCGGTCCAGCGCGGCGTGATTCAGGCGAACGTAGCGGCGGCGGCGGTCGCCGGCCGAGATGACTCGATGGATGACGCCGGCTGCTTCGAGCACATCGAGGTGGTGCGCGAGGAGGTTGGACGTGATGCCGAGGACGCGACCCAGTTCGGTGGGGGTGCAGTCCGAGCGGAGGAGCGAGTCGACGATCGCGAGTCGATGCTCGTCGCCCAGGGCGGCATGGAGTGCGGCGCGTTCACGGGTCGCGTGCGACGTCATGGAGCAACTATATACTCGCCACTCATTGAGTCAATATCTGTTGAGTGAACTACGAACTGACCCGTATGCACGTCGAGGCCCGTGGCGGCGACCCGACACCGGCCGCCGTCTCGGCGTCAGTCAGGGTCAGGAGCCAGTGCGGAGGATGGGGTCGCCGGGGGGCTGGGGGTCGGCTGTCGTGCGCTCGATGGTGACGGCGAGCTGCTCGCCGGCGGCGAGGGCGAAGTCGAAGTCCCCGCGCCAGCCGCCCTGAGCGTTGGTGTTGCACTGGCCGATACGCAGCCACTGACCGTCGCGGATGGCCCAGAGACGGTACCGCTGGTCGTCGGGGAGGCGTTCGAGACCGGCCATGGTGACGGTGACGGTGCTTGCGCCCTCGACGCCGGTGAAGCCGACGAACTCGCCGTCGCCGCCCTGCAGCGCATAGGCGTAGCGCACCTCGGAAGCGGCGGGTAGAGGACCGTTGTCGTCGACGACGGCGCGGGCCGCCCAGCCCGAGGCGAAGACGGCGAGGAGCGCGACGGCCGCGGCGGCGGCGAGCCACCAGCGGGGCCGGGAGTGTGGCCGGCCGCCCGGCGGCGCCTCAGCGGACGTACCCGGGGTGATGGCGGCGATGCGCTGGTGGAGGGAGGGCGAGGCGGCAGGTTCCTCACGGAGGAGATCGAGCGCGAGAGTGGTGGCGCGGAGGTCGACGAGTTCGGCCTCGTGCTCGGGGCAGGAGGCGAGGTGCGCCTCGACCGCCGCGTGCTCGTCCGCTTCGAGGATGCCCAGGGCGTAGGCGGGAAGGAGGTCACGCAGTTCCTCGCAGCTCACGGCCGTGCCTCGTCTTTCAGCGCGAGGGAGAGCTTCGCCATGGCGAGGCGCAGGCGGCTCTTCACGGTGCCGAGCGCGACGCCTTCGCGGGCGGCGATCTCAGGGAGGGTGAGGCCGGCGCCGTGGCCGAGCTCGATCACGGCGCGCTGTTCGGGCGGGAGGGCGAGCAGCGCGGAGCGCAGGCGGCTGCGGAGTCCCTCCGAGGAGAGGTGGTCGAGCAGGCGCTCGAGGACCTCGGCGGCCTGCTCGTCGACGCGGGAGAGCGCTTCTGCATCGACGGGTGTGGCGGGAGCGCGGCGGCGGCGGCGGACCTGGTCGAGTGCGCGGCGGTGGACGATGGTCATGAGCAAGGAACGAAGGCTCCCCGACGTGTTGAGGCCCGGTGCGCGTTCCCAGAGCTGGGCGAAGGCCTCCTGCACGGCGTCCTCAGCAGCGGCGGCATCTCGAAGCACGCGATAGGCGAGCCGGAAGGCCGGACCGCCGTCCCGCTCGAACAGCTCCTCGAGGGCGGAGGCGTCGCCCGCTCGCAGTCGGACGGCGAGCGCGTCGGGCTGTCTGACTATATCTCGCACGGCGGCGAACCTCGGATCATCGGCGCGCCGCTATCCCGGCGGCGCGGCCACACAATCGCCATCCTACGCCAGTGGCGAGGGTCGTGAGCGCGCTTCGCGGTCAGCGGGCGCGCTGGATGTGGAGGACGCCAGCGCGGGTGATGTCTGTCAGGGGGTGTTGATCCGGCGGGACGGCGGGAGCGAGTAACGAGCGTGACCGTTCTCGATTCCCGCGCGAAGGAGGAAGACATGAGCATCGACCGACGGACCTGGAGGCGGCTGTGGGTGCCTCTGATCGGGCTGGCGATCGCCTCGTTGGCCCTGGTGGCGTGCGGCGACGACGGGGACGACGAGGACACGGACGTCGCGACCTCGACGGCGACCTCGACGGCCGCGGCGACGGTGGCAGCCACACCGACGGCAGCCGCGGCGACGCTGAACATCGGTGTGAAGACGATCGACAGCGGGTCGTACCTCGCCGGGCCGGAGGGTAAGGCGCTGTATGTGTTCACACGGGACACAGCGGGGAAATCGAACTGCAGCGGGCAGTGCCTGCAGGCATGGCCCCCGCTGACGCTGAAGGAGGGGGAGAGCGTCCAGGCGGACGCGGCAGCCGAGGGGACGTTCGCGTCCATCGACACGCCGAGTGGAAAGCAGGTCACGTACAACGGGGCGCCGCTGTACTACTACACGCCGGACGTGACGGCGTCGGACGTGAAAGGCCACCTGGTGGGGAACGTATGGTTCCTCGCACGGCCGGACACGGCCTCGACCTTCGTGGTGGAGGTGCGGGACGACGGGACGCCGAAGACGCCGTACCTGATCGGCCAGACCGGGATGACGCTGTATACGTTCACGAACGACACGCCGGACACGAGCAACTGCTCGGGGCAGTGCATCACGAACTGGCCGGCGCTCGTCGTGGCCGAGGGGCAGGAGCCGACGGCGGCCGAGGGGGCGAGCGGGACGCTGGGCGTCTTCGTGCGGGACGACGGAGCGCGGCAGGTCACGTACAACGGGATGCCGCTGTACTACTGGCAGGCGGACAAGAAGCCAGGGGACACGACGGGCGACGGCGTGAACAACGTGTGGAAGCTAGCGGTCCCGTAAGGACCTCGATCCGGACTTGATGGGCAGTGCGGGGAGGGCCGGTGCACACCGGCCTTCCCCGCTTTCGCGGAGCAGCCCGGGTTCGCGTAGAGTCGACTGCAATGCTGGACCGGACACAGTTCGATCGCGCCGCGGCGGCGCTGCCGTTCCTCGCGGGGGCAACGCACGAGGAGCGTCGCGATGTGGAGGAGGCGGCGTTCCTGGCGCGGATCCCGGCGGGGCGGGACGTGTTCGTCGAGGGACAGGACGTCGAGGCGATCGCGCTGCTGCTCTCGGGCGTGGTGCGGGTGTACCAGGTGGGAGCGAGCGGGCGGGAGATCACGTTGTACCGGTTCGGGGAGGGTGAGAGCTGCATCCTGACGGCGAACGCGATCCTGAGCGGACAGCGGTTCCCGGCAATCGCGACGGTGGAGCAGGACGCTGAGGCGCTGATGATTCCGGCGCAGGCGTTCCGTGCGTGGGTACAGCGTCACGCGCTCTGGTCGACGTTCTTCATCGAGCTGCTGTCGCACCGGCTGGCGATCGTGATGGCGCTGGTGGACGAAGTGGCGTTCGGGCGGATGGACCAGCGGGTGTCGTCGTGGATCCTCGAGCGGGCGCGGTTGGCGAACCCGGTGCGGGTGACGCACCAGGAGATTGCAGCGGAGCTGGGGAGTTCGCGCGAGGTGATCAGCCGGATCGTGGAGGACCTGGCCGGGCGCGGGCTGATCGAGGCAGAGCGGGGGGCGCTGACGGTCCTCGACTTCGAGGCGCTCGAGGATCGGGCCGGGTTGGTGACTTAGTCACGGACGCGCGAGCGCGAACCACGTACGTTCGATGCAGCGGGACGGGGTCCCGGCATCGAAGGGAGTGAGTTCGTGAACCCGATCTTCCAGTTTCTTGCCTCGACGGCCGGCCGCGTGACGCGGGCGGTCGCGGGCCTGGCATTGATCGCGCTGGGACTGGGCGCGATCGGCGGTACGACGGGCATCGTCGTCGCGGTCGTGGGCGTGGTGCCGCTGGCGGCAGGAGTGTTCGACTTCTGCGTGTTCGCGCCGCTGTTCGGACGTCCGTTCAACGGACCCCGGCTGCGGGGTGCGCGGTAGCGAGTTCGCTCGCGCCTCGTGGCGACCAGCGTGAGCAGGGCCCGGCATCCGCCGGGCCCGCCCTGCGCCTGGGGCTAGTGGGCCGGCATAGTACGGGGGACGGTCAGGCTGCGGGAGGCGCGGGAGGACCATCGAGGATCCGCGGTGTGTACTCGACGATCTGGATGCGGCCATCGAAGGTGTGGCTGGCGATCATGTCGAGGGCGACGTCCGGGTAGCCATCGTAGATGCGTTCGGCGCCGGTGGCGCCGGTGATCACGGGGAAGATGCCGACGCGGAAGCGGTCGACCAGGCCGGCGCGGAGCAACGACCGGCAGAGGCTAATGCTGCCGAGCGTGCGCAGCGGGACATCGCCATCGCGCTTCATTGCCCGTATCGCTTCGACGGCGTCGTCGCTGACGAGGCGGGCGTTCTCCCACTGCAGCGGCGACTGCAGGCTGCGGGAGAAGACGACCTTCGACGCGGCGTTGAGTTCGGTGAAGGAATCCCGCTCCTCATCTCGCAACGCGTCCGGCGTGCTGGCGGCGGTTTCGGCGAAGCCAGACATGAGGCGGTATGTGGTCGCGCCCATCAGGAGAGTGTAGTCGCGTTCGGGCTGCTCTTCGAGCCACCGCAGGTACTCGGGGCCCTCGACGCCCCACCATCCGGGCCACCCCTCCGCGGACGCGTAGCCGTCCAGCGAGGTGATGAAGTCGACGAGCAATTCCTGCACGGTGTCTCTCCTTGGATGACCCTCTGACGGGGTTGAGCGCCGCCAACACGGACGTCTCCTGGGACGCGGCGGGCGCGCTCGACTACCCGGGATGATCGTATCGGGCGCGGAAAGCACGACGGCGAGCGTGGCAGCGGGTCAGGGCGTCTTGCGCCGCGTCGTGGGTTTCGGTTTCAGGGTCTGGACGTAGGCGTAGCTGGCCTCGAAGTGGGGGCGGAGGGAGGCGGTGTCACGGAGGAGGGCGTCCGGGACGGCTACGTACTCTTTCATGACGGCGCCGTTGGCTTCGTAGAGGCGGGTGCCGAAGCGGTCCACGAAGGCCTCGCGGGCTTCTTTCGGAAGGCGCAGGGCGAGGCCGTCCGCGCCGAGGAACGAGTACATGTTGCCGTTGAGCGAGGTGTACGGCATCGAGGCGCCGCGGCGCTCGACTTCGGGCCAGTGCGCGAGGAGGGCGTCATAGAGGGCGAGTTGCTCTTCGGAGAAGGGCGGGAGGGGGCGCTTCGAGGGCATGGGGCCTCCTCGTACGGGGGCGTTCAGCCGTGGCGGGCCATCCGGGCCTTGAGGCGGTCGATGGGCTCGATGGGGGTGGGGTCGACGGCGTTGAGCATCGCCAGGTAGAGCGACACCCAGTCACCGAGGTAGGTCCCGCGGAGCATGACATCGAGGGGCTCGTCGCCGCCGATGAGGAGTTCGTCGTGCTGGATGCCGGCCTCGTCGAGAGCTTCGCCCGTGAGACGGACGCGCAGGCGGCTGCGAGGGTGGAGGAGGGGGCTGTCGAGGAACAGGACGTGGAGGGCCTCGCGGGCGAGGTCCGGACGGCCGAAGCCGACGATGAGGTTGTGGTTCACCTCGGGGAGGGCTCCGTGGAAGGCCCATTGCTTCGCGTTCTCGCTCATCTGGCCGGCCCAGCGGCGGGCGGCCACCTCGAAGAAGTCGGGGCCGATGATGACGGGGACGCGGCCGTGGAGCGCCTCGGCGATTTGCTTCGCGGCGTTCTGGGCGTAGGGCTGGCCGACACCCCAGTCGCGTGAGGCCTGGCCGAGCTCGCGGACGGCGGTGGCGACACTCTCGGCGGTCACATCGAGGGCGCCGAGACGTTCGAGGACGGCGAGGAGGGGGAAGATGCCCCAGCCGATGGCGGCCCTAGGCGGGCCATCGTACTGGTACTGGAGGACGGCGTAGCCGAGCTGGCCAGCGAGGCGGGCGAGGCGGCCGCCGCTGGTGAGGGCCATCCGCATGCCGGGGGTGCCGAGGGCGGCCTGGAACGCCTCGAGGGTCTCTTCGGTGTCGCCGGAGTAGGAAGCGGCGACCACGAGGGTGTCCTCGTCGACGTGGGGGAGGGTGTAGCCGCGGACGATCTGGAGCGGGACTGCCCCCATGCGGAGGGCGAGGGTGGCCGCGACATCGGCGCCGATGGCGGAGCCGCCCATGCCGAGGATGACGACGCGGCGGGGCTTGAAGAACGTCGATGGGATCTCCCAGCGCTCGCCCGCCTCCCAGGCGAGGCGGCACTGCTCGGGGAACTCCGCGATAAGGCGGCGCATGCCGGAGACATCGAGCCCGTCGTAGAGGTCGGAGCGGTCGAGGTCGCTGGCGAAGTCGAGGTCGATCACAGGGTGATGCCCGCCAGCTCCTGGCCGGCGCGGAGCGCGTCCTGCACCTGATCCTGCGAGGGCATCTCCGCGTAGATGCGAAGCAGCGGCTCAGTCCCGCTGAAGCGCATGAGGAGCCACCAGCCGCCCTCGAGGACGAAGCGGAAACCGTCGATGGTGTCCCGAGAGACGACGGGGAGGCCGGCGATGGTGGCCGGCTCGGCGGCGGCGACGCGGGCGCGGATGGCGTCGCGCTCATCGCCGCGGAGGGTGATGTCGACGCGGTCGTACTCGTGGGGGCCCACCTCCTCGTAGAGGGCGGCAAGCAACTCGGAGGGGCGGCGGCCGGTCTTCACCATCGCCTCGAGTAGGAGGAGGCCGGAGAGGACGCCGTCGCGCTCGGGGATGTGGCCGCGGAAGGCGTAGCCGCCGGACTCCTCGCCTGCGAGGAGGGCGTTGCTGTCCATCATCTTCGGACCGAGGTGTACGAAGCCGACGGGGGTCTCGTAGACGGGGCAGTCATAGAGCTCGCCGAGGCGGTCGACCATGCGTGTCATCGTGATCGAGCGGACGATGGGACCTCGTTCGCCGCGGCCGGTGACGAGGTAATGCGCGAGGAGCGCGAACGTTTGGAGCTGCGTGATGAAGCGACCGCGCTCGTCAGCGAAGCCGAGGCGGTCGCCGTCGCCGTCGGTGGAGAGGCCGACGTCGTAGCCGTCCTGGGCGATGCGGCCCAGCTGCTCGCCGAGGTTGACGGCGATCGGCTCGGGGGCGCGCATACCGGGGAAGATCGGGTTGCGGGCGTCGTGGAGCTCGTTCACCTCGGTGGCGTCGCCGGCAAGGAGCTCGACGGTGTAGCCCATGGCGGCGCCGTACATGGAGTCGACGAGGATGTTGAGGCCGGCCTCGCGGATGGCCTGGATGTCGACGAACTCGCGAAGTGCGGTGAGGTAGGGGGGGCGGGGGTCGAACCGCTCCACGAGACCGCGGGATTCGGCCTCACCAAGGGGCATGGACTGGACGCCGCCCGCGGCCGCGATGGGATCGAGTGAGCCCTCGATGGCGGAGGTGACGGCGGGCGGTGCGGAGCCGCCGTAGTGCTGCTTGATCTTGAAGCCGTTCCAGCGAGCGGGGTTGTGGCTGGCGGTAATCATGACGCCGCCCCCGGCCTCGAGGCGGAGCACGGAGTGCGAGAGGGCGGGGGTGGGGCAGTGATCGGAGGCCAGCCAGACCCTGATGCCATTGGCGGCCATGACCTCCGCGACGAGGGAAGCGAAGGTGGCGGAGAGGAAACGGGTGTCGTAGCCGACCACGACGCCTCGGGAGGCCTGTCCGGAGTCGCGCAGCTGGTTGGCGGTGCCCTGCGCGGCGAGGCGCACGTTATCGAAGGTGTAGTCGTCGGAGATGACGCCTCGCCAGCCGTCGGTGCCGAAGTGGACCCTGCTCATGACCGCCCTCCGTCCTCGCAAGCGAAGACCGTGTCCGGATCGATGCGCGCGCCTGGCGGCACTCTCGCACCGGGTTCGACTATCGCGCCGTGACCGACGACGGCGCCCTCGATGACGGCGCGCGCACCGACGCGGACGCCGACGGCGAGCACCGAATCGCGCACGACCGCGCCGGGCTCAACGGTGACATCGTCCCACAGCACGGAGGAAGAGACCTTTGCCCCCTCGCCAACCTGACAGCGGTCGCCGGCGACGACCGGCCCCTCGATCATCGCGTCCGCGTCGAGCGTCAGTCCGGGGCCGAAGAGCGCCGGCGGGTGGATGCGCGCGGCTGCGTCGGGGGTGGCCTCGGGAGCGACGATGCCGGAGACAGGCCAGCCGGCCGGGAGCCGCCCCGGGCATGCGCCCTGGAGCAGGTCGAGGTTGGCGCGGCGGTAGGCCTCGGGATTCCCGACATCGACCCAGTAACCCTCGTGCAGGAATCCCTGGATGGCGCGGCCAGCGGCGGCGAGGGCCGGAAAGAGGGCGTCCTCAACGCGATTGAACGCGGTGCCGTCCATCTCCCGCAGCAGTCCGGGCTCGAAGAGCCAGAAGCCGGCGTTGATCCACCTCGATGGAGCGTCTGGAAGCTTCGGTTTTTCCACGAAGCGGGTGATGCGGCCATCATCCGCGAGGGCGACCACACCGAAGGCGGTGGGGTCTTCAACCTCGTGGAGGGCGATGGTGAGCTCGGCGGCGCGGCCATGGTGCGCCTCGACGAAGGCGGTGACGTCGAGGTCGGTGATGATGTCGCCGTTGCAGACGAGGAAGGACTCAGTCCAGCCGGCGGCGATGGAGGCGATCGCGCCGCCGGAGCCGAGCGGAGCGTCCTCGTAGGCGTAGTCGATGTGGATGCCGAGACGCGATCCGTCCCCGAAGGCTTCACGGACGGCCTCGCTGCGACGGGTCATCGCCAGGGTGACGGAGAGCACGCCGTGGTCGCGGAGGTGGAGGAGGAGGTGGTCGAGCAAGGGGCGGTGGAGGACGGGGACGACCTGCTTGGGAGTACGAAGCGTCAGCGGACGGAGCCGCGTCCCCTCGCCGCCGACGAGCACGATCGCGCGCATGCCGAAGACTCTACCCGCCGGGCGCCCTCGAAGGCTATCGTGCACGGCACAACGGATCAGATTGATGATCCAATCGTGTTGCGCGCAGCGCGCCCACGGCGTGCGGCCGGCGGCGCCCTACTTCACGACGCGCACCGGCCCGAGTCCAGCCTCGGCACGAAGCACATCGACGCGGTCGAGGCGTTCCCAGGGGAGGTCGAGGTCCGGGCGGCCAAAGTGGCCGTACGCGGCGGTCTGGCGGTAGATGGGGCGGCGCAAGTCGAAGCGGTCGATGATGGCGGCGGGACGCAGGTCGAAGTGCTTTGCGACCAGGCGTTCGACGTCATCGGTCGCGACTTTCTCGGTGCCGAAGGTCTCGATGCTGATAGAGGTGGGGTGTGCGACGCCGATGGCGTAGGAGACCTGCACCTCGAGGCGGTCGGCGAGGCCGGCAGCGACCACGTTCTTGGCGACGTGGCGGGCGGCGTAGGCGCCCGAGCGGTCGACCTTCGTCGGGTCCTTGCCACTGAAGGCGCCGCCGCCGTGCCGGGCGATGCCGCCGTAGGTGTCGACGATGATCTTGCGGCCGGTGAGGCCGGCATCGGAAGCGGGCCCGCCCTGGACGAAGCGGCCGGTGGGGTTCACGTAGATCTTCGTGTCCTGGAGGAGTTCCGGCGGGCACTCGTGGCGGATCACGAGGGCCTCGATGTCGCGGCGGATGGTCTCCTCGCTGACCTCGGGGTCGTGCTGGGTGGAGACGACGACGGCCTCGATGCGCTTCGGGACGCCGTAGGCGTACTCGACGGTGACCTGCGACTTGCCGTCGGGGCGGAGGTAGGTGAGGTCGCCGCTCTTGCGGAGCACGGAGAGGCGGCGGACGAGGCGGTGAGCCAGGGTGATGGTGAGGGGCATGTACTCATCGGTCTCGTTGCAGGCGAAGCCGATCATCATGCCCTGGTCGCCGGCGCCGACGAGGTCGTACTGCTCGACCTCTCCGTGGGCGGCGCGCGCCTCGAAGGAGGCGTTGACGCCGAGCGCGATGTCGCCGGACTGCTCTTTGATGGAGGAGAGGACGCCGCAGGTTTCCCAGTCGAAACCGATGCGAGAGTCGTTGTAGCCGATGTCGCGGACGGTCTGGCGGACGACGTCCTGGAGGTCGACGTAGGCCTTGGTGGTGATCTCGCCAAGGATGAAGACGAAGCCGGTGTTGACGGCGGCCTCGCAGGCGACGCGTGCGGACGGATCCTGCTGGAGGATGGCGTCGAGGACGGCATCGGAGACCTGGTCGCAGAGTTTGTCGGGGTGGCCCTCGGTGACTGACTCGCTGGTGAGGAGGAGTGAGGGGGAGCTGGTAAAGGTAGTGGTCATGCGAAGCCTCCTGACGGCGGTGTGAGCGCGCTCATGGTCACATCGGAGGGGGTTGGAGCGCCAGTGCGCAGGGGCGGCCGAGGAGGGTAGTATCCGCGCGGGGGCGCGGGACGAGATACGCGATGAGTGCGGAGCCACTGGGGCAACGACTGGAGGCAGCGCGGCGGCGGGTGTTCGCAGGGCGAGCGCCGGAGCTGGCCGCGTTCCAGGGCCTCCTGGACGGCCACACCGGAGAGCGTGTGCTCTTCGTGCATGGTCCCGGTGGCGTGGGCAAGAGCGCGCTGCTGGGGCGGTACCGCGAATTGGCGCTGGCAGCCGGCCGGCCCGCGGTGACCGTGGACGGGCGCGACCTCGAAGCGACGCCAACGGGGCTCATGGCCCGCGTCCAGGAGGACGCGGGCGCGCACGGCGGCGGCTGGCCGGCGGGACTGGCGCTCTTCATCGACACGTACGAGGCGATCGAAACGATCGACCGCTGGGTACGCGACGTCTTCGTGCCATCGTTGCCGGCCGACGCGGTACTGACGATCGCGGGACGAAACGCGCCGGGCTGGGAATGGCGCTCCGACGCGGGGCTGGGGTCGATGACGCGGATCCATGCGTTGCGGAACCTCGACCGGCAGGCCGCGCGAGAATACGCGCGAGTGCGGGGCGTCCCCCCGGCGCATCACGACACGATCGTGGAGACCTCGTTCGGGCATCCACTAGCGCTGGCGCTGCTCGCGGACGCGTCGCTGCGCTCGCAGCCGGAGGCGTCGCCGACGGTGCGGGGATCGACGGACATCACAGGTGCGCTGCTGGAGCGGTTCCTGAGCGTGGTGCCGAACGGGTCGCAGCGTGCGGCGCTCGAAGTGTGTGGACACGCACGGGCGACGACGGAGGAGCTGCTGGCGGCGGTACTGGAGACGTCAGAGGCGGGCGAGCTGTTTCGCTGGCTGCGGGGGTTGCCGTTCGTGGACGAGGGACCGCACGGGCTGTACCCGCACGACCTTGCGAGAGACGTGCTGGAGTCGGACCTGTACTGGCGGAACCCCGAGCGGTACCGGACGTTGCACCGACGGTTGCGCCGCTACGTGATCGAGCGGTTTCGAGATTCGCGCGGGCGGGAGCAGCAGCGCGCGGTGTTCGACACGCTGTTCCTGCACAAGAACTCGCCGCTCATGCGGCCGTACTTCGACTGGTCGCGGCTGCATGGGAGTTATGTCGAGTCGGCGCGCCCGGACGACCTCGAGGCGATCGTGGCATTGCTCGAGCGCCATGAGGGGAGTGAGTCGGCAGAGATCGGTCGGTACTGGTTCGGGCGTCAGCCGGACGCGTTCCTCGTCTCGCGCGGGGCGAGCGGGCGGATGGAGGGCTTCACGGCGCACCTGCAGTTCGCGGCGCCGCAGGCGGACGAGATGGAGGCCGACCCGGCGGTCCGGTCGATCTGGTCGTTCGTCAGCGAGGCGGGACCGCTGCGACCCGGGGAGTGCGTGGTCGTGCACCGGTTCTGGATGGGGGAGGACTACCAGGACGTATCGGCGCAGAGCGTGGTGGCGGCCGCGGCCACGCGGCTGTGGTTGACAACGCCCAGCCTGGCGTGGTCGTTCCCGTGCGTGGCGGACCCGGAGCAGTGGGGGCCGATGTTCGGTTACTGCAATATCGAGCGCCGGCCGGCCGCGGACTTCGAGGTGGGCGGCCGGCGGTACGGTGTATTCGGGCACGACTGGCGCATCGAGCCGCCCTCACAGTGGCTCGACGGGCTGGCGGAGCGTGAGGTGGAGATGGGGCTCACGCTGGACGAGATCGCCCGGCAGCCCACACCGCAGCTGCTCGTGCTGTCGGAGGAGGACTTCCGGCGCGCCGTGCGAACCGCGCTGCGCGAGATGGGCCGGACTGACGCGCTGGCAGGGAGCCCGCTGTGCCGTTCGCGCCTCGCTGCGGGGGTGGAGGGGCAGGCACCGGCGCAGCGGCTACAGGCCCGGCTGCGCGAAGCGATCGACGGGCTGGGGACGACGGCACGGACGCGGAAGTTTCAGGAGGCGCTGGCCGTGACGTTCATCGAGGACGCTCCGACGCAGGAGGCGGCCGCAGACCGGCTGGGCGTGCCGTTCAACACGTACCGGTACCGGCTCGAGCGCGGGATCGCGCTCGTGACGGAGCGGTTGTGGCGGCAGGACACCACGGGCCTCGAGGGGTAGCAGCCGCCAGGGGCGGCCTTCGCACGGAATTCGGCATCAATTCGGCATCGCTTCGTCTGGATACCCGTCAGTCGCGACGGCGACCATCCATCCACGCCCGGACGCGGGGCGGGAAGGAGGAGAACGTGTACGACGTGATTGTGGTGGGCGCGCGGGTGGCCGGAGCCTCGACGGCGATGCTGCTGGCGAGGAAGGGGCTACGGGTGCTGCTCGTTGACCGGGCGCGCTTTCCGAGCGATATCCGGCACGGTCACCTGCTGCACCGGCACGGGCCCCGGAGGTTGCGGGAGTGGGGGCTGCTGGACAAAGTAGCGGAGGCGACGCCCGCACTGACCGCGGCGATCACCGACTTCGACGACTTCCCGCTCCTGTCGACGGACCTGGTGGAGGACGGGTTGCCGTGGGCATACGCGCCGCGCCGGAGCACGTTCGACGCGATCCTCGTGCGGGCCGCGGTGGAGGCCGGCGTGGAGCTGCGCGAGGGCTTCACGGTGGACAGCTACAACGCCGTCGATGGCGCGATCACCGGCATCACCGGGAGGGCCGGCGGTCCTCCGGTGGCGGAGCGGGCGCGGATCACGGTCGGCGCCGATGGGCGGCACTCGCCGCTGGCGAGGACGGTGGGCGCCCGCTCGTACTTCGAGGCGGACACACTGTTGTGCTACTACTTCTCGTACTGGGCGGACATCGAAGCGAGCGACTTCGAGCTGTACCAGTCCATCGAGGCGCGGCGCGGTGTGTTCGCCTTCCGAACGGAGGGTGGCCTGCTGGCCGTCTTCGTGGCGGCGCCGGTCGAGGAGTTGCCGGCCCTGCGCCGTGACATCGAGGGGTCGTTCATGGCCTCGCTGGACGCGGCCGCTCCGCGGCTCGCAGAGCGCGTGCGCAGCGGGAGGCGTGTGGAGGGGATGTCCGGGGCGACCAGCCTGCCCAACTTCTTCCGCCAGCCGTACGGCCCGGGCTGGGCGCTGGTGGGGGATGCGGGGCTGCACAAGGACCCGTGGCTCGCCCTCGGGATGTGCGACGCAATGCGGGACGCGGAACTGCTGGCGGACGCGATTGGGCGCGGTCTCGAGGGGGGCGCAGACCTCGATGAGCAGCTTGCGGGATTTCACGCCACACGCGACGCGCTCACGGAGGCGGACTACCGTGAGAACCTCGCGCTCGCGCGGTTCGAGCCTCGACCGCCGATGCTCGGTGCCCTGCGGCAGGCGTTGCGTGACCGCCCGGAGGAGTCGACGCGCTTCTTCAAGGCACGAATGCGGATGATCCCATTCGAATCGTTCTTCAATCCGGAGAACGTGGGCCGGATCGTCGGGCAGGCGACGGCGCCGAGCGCAGCGGCCGGGGGCTGAGGGGCGTCCGGTGGCGTCGATCCGCGGGAGGGCGGCCAGCCCGGACGACGCCAGGCGCTCCGATCCGAGGCGCGGCCGGCTGCCCTCAGGGTCCGTCTGCCTCGCCTCCAGGGTTACTGGGTGCCGAGCTCCCATGAGTTGAGGTAGTGCTGCTGCTCCTCGGTGAGGGTATCGATGGCGACGCCCATCGCGGCGAGCTTGAGGCGGGCGACCTCGTCGTCGATGTCGCGGGGGACGTTGTAGACGTCCGGCTGGAGGGCGGCGTGGTTGGTGACGATGTACTCGGAGCAGAGGGCCTGGTTGGCGAAGGACATGTCCATGACGGAGGCGGGGTGACCCTCGGCGGCGCCGAGGTTGATGAGGCGGCCTTCGGCGAGGACGACGAGTTTGCGGCCGTCCTGGAGGGTGAACTCCTCGACGAAGGGGCGGAGCGGCTTGCGGGCCTCGGTCATGCCTTCGAGGGCCTTGAGGTTGATCTCGGCGTCGAAGTGGCCGGAGTTGGCGAGGACGGCGCCGCTCTTCATGGCCTCGAAGGACGGGGTGTCGATGACGTTGATGTCTCCGGTGACGGTCACGAAGATGTCACCGATCGGGGCGGCGTCCATGATGGGCATGACGCGGAAGCCGTCCATGACAGCCTCGAGGGCGCGGAGGGGCTGGACTTCGGTGACGATGACCTGGGCGCCAAGGCCGCGGGCCCGCGAAGCGACGCCCTTGCCGCACCAGCCGTAGCCGCAGACCACGAGGTTCTTGCCGGCGAGCAGGATGTTGGTGGCGCGCGTGATGCCGTCGATGGTGGACTGCCCGGTGCCGTAGCGGTTGTCGAACATGTGCTTGGTGTCGGCCTCGTTGACGGCGACGATGGGGTAGCCGAGCTTGCTCTCCGCGGCGAGGGCCCGGAGGCGGACGACGCCGGTAGTGGTCTCCTCGGTGCCGCCGATGACGCCGGCGAGGAGGTCGCGGCGCTCGCGGTGGAGGAGGGCGACCATGTCAGCGCCGTCATCCATCGTGAGGTGGGGGCCGTGCTCAGCGGCGGAGTTCAGGTGCTGGTAGTAGGTCGGGCTGTCCTCGCCTTTAATGGCGAAGGTAGGGATGCCGTACTCGACGACGAGGGCAGCGGCGACTTCGTCCTGCGTGGACAGCGGGTTGGAGGCGGCGAGGCGGAGCTCCGCGCCGCCGTCGCGCAGAGCGAGGGCGAGGTTCGCGGTCTCCGAGGTGATGTGGAGGCAGGCGGCCATGCGGACGCCCTCGAAGGGGCGTTCCTTCGCGAAGCGTTCGCGGATCTGCGCGAGGACGGGCATCTCGCGGGCGGACCACTCGATGCGGCGGACGCCCTGCAGCGCGAGGGCGGCATCGGCGATATCGCCGGCAGTTCCGGCGGCGTTGTGTACAGCGGTCATGTGTTCCTCCTCGAACCCCGCGCGTCCGCTGCCCGCGGTAGCCGCGACGGACGGCCTCTCGATCGTAGCTGAGCGCTTCCATTCTCGGGGGCGGGGCGGGTGGCCCGCCACCCGGGGACGGTGGCAGGGGCATGTACGCTCGGATGGCAGCGCGCGCAGGCAAGCGAGGCTTCCGATGATCCGCAACCTGATGCTCCTCTGCGGGCCGGCCTCGTCGGTGCTGTACCTGACCTCGATCGACGTCGTAGCGCGGCGGCAACACCCGGAGTACCACGGCTATCGCTCGCAACTGGTGAGCGAGCTGTTCGCGTTGGGATCTCCGACGCGGCGGTCGCTGATGCGGATGACGGCGCCGTACCACCTGCTGGTCTTCGCGTTCGCGGGGGGCGTGTGGCAATCGGCGATGGGACGTCGCCGGGTCAAGGTCGCCGCGCTGATGCTCGCGGGCTACGGCGCGACGAGCCTGGTGGGCGGCCTCTACGCGCCGATGGACCTCCGGGGGACGCCGGACTCGAGGCGCGACCGCCGGCATCTCGCGGTCACGCTGGTGATGTCGACGTTCACGGAGACGGCGATGGTCCTCGGAGCGTTCGCCGGGGGGCGGAGGTTCCGCGTGTATTCGCTCCTGACGGCGGCAGTGGCCGTTGCGTTCGCAGGGCTGACGGGCTACCTCGCGCGGCCGATGCCGGGGCCGACGCCGGGCGTAGGGCTGGCGGAGCGGGTGAACATCTACGCCTCGATGGGATGGCTGGGCGTACTGGCGGCGGCGCTCTGGAGGCAACACGGGCGCCGGTAGCAGCGAACGCGGCAGGCGGGTTAGACCCGGGCGGGCGTGTCCGGCGCGAGGGCGCGTTCGAGGCGGCGGTCGGGGATGAACCAGAGCACGGCGACGAGCACATACGCCGCCACGGCCACCCACGGGACGACGAGCGCGGCGGGGATGGCGAGGGTGTAGAGGGCGAGCGAGAGCTTGCCCTTGCGGTCATCTCCGAGGGCGGCGTCGAGGAGGGAGCCGGAGCCGTGGAGGCGGCGCAGGTGGAATACGAGGACGGTGTAGGCGACGGCGCACATCCAGAGGTCGATACCGTAGGCGGCGACGGGCCACTTCGAGAAGTCGTTGCCCCCCATCCAGGTAGTGGTGAAGGGAACCAACGAGAGCCAGAAGAGCAGGTGCAGGTTGGCCCAGAGCACGGCGCCGTTCACACGGCCCGAGGCCTGGAAGAGATGGTGGTGGTTGTTCCAGTAGATGCCGATAAAGGCGAAGCTCAGGACGTAGCTGAAGAGGGTGGGGAAGAGGGGACGGAGCGCCTCGAATGTGTCGTCCTCTGGGACGTGGAGTTCAAGGACCATGATCGTGATGAGGATGGCGATGACGCCGTCGCTGAACGCCTCGAGGCGGTTGGTAGTCATGTGGGCGCCAGAATAGCGCGGACGCGGGACCCGCGGGCGAGAGCAGCTTTGATCCGGTGCGTAGGCTGGAACGAGCAATATATGGCGGCTCGCGGGCGTAGAGGCACTCGTCCGTGGTTCGTACGAGAGGGGCCCTCGCGGGCCCCTCTCGCTGCATCGCGGTCGGCGCAGGGCGCGCCCGGGCGGGTGAGGCGACCGGTAGGATCCGGGCCGGAGGCGCCGCTGTGACTGACCGTCCGTCCAGCTCAATGTCCCGTGGCGAGAAGCGAGCGGATCGTAGCCCCGAGGAGCGGTAGACGTTTCTGCTCCGTTGAGCGACGAGTTGAGGCCCCTGTCCGACCCGGTGGATGCGCAGGGCGTCGCGACTCGCCTGCTCGGTGAGCGGCTCGGGGTCATACAGGCGGTGGGGGCCGCGGTCGAGCGGGACTGACGCTCGGGTCCAGAGGCCGACCGAGGCAAACCGATTCCCTCGATGCTTCGCCGCGCGACGAGGGGGCCCGGATGAGCCCCCTTTCGTCGCTGCTTCGGGACGCCCGGTCTAGCGCGCCCGCTTGCGCGCGTAGAGTGCGGCCGCGGCGAGGGTGAGGCCGACGCCGGCAAACGCGATGGCTGCGGTGCTGGTGTCATCGGCGACCGGGCCGAGGTTGCCGGTGGCGGGGGGCCGAGGAGTGACCTGCGGCCTCGGTGCGCCCGCGCCGCCGGTACCGCCCGTCCCACCGGTACCACCGGCGCCGGAAGGCGTCGTGACGGCGGTGGCCGTGCTGGTCGGAGTCGCGGTCACGGTGGTGGTGGGCGTCGAGGTGGCGGTTGCCGTCGGCGTGGCCGTCGAGGTCGTGGTCGGCGTCGCGGTTGCGGTGGAGGTGGCGGTCGCTGTGGCCGTCGACGTTGACGTCGGCGTGGCGGTCACGGTCGTGGTGGCCGTGGTTGTGGGGGTGGGAGTGGGTTCGCCGTCCTGCGCGAAGGTGTCGATCGCCGAGTCGGCACGAACGAGCTGGAACGAGACGGGCGTGTCGATGTCGAAGGTGATGGGCGCACCGGTACCCACGGTCACCGTGGCCGACAGCGTGAGACTCACCTCGAGCATGATGACGGAGCGGGCGACCGAGGTTGCGGTGGGTCCGGTCTCGTCGTCCTGGAAGACCTCGACGGTCCCGCCGATGTCGATCACGGCGGTGGCTCCGACCAGCGCGAGGTCGAGAGAGCCGCTGACGGCCACAGTACCCGCGGCAGCGACGTTCGCGCAGGTGTCCGCCTGGAGGACGCAGAGGCCGGTGAAGATGGAGCCAGCGCTCGTGCTGGAGAGGTTGCCACCGTCAGGGCCGTCGCTGCGCGAGACGGCGCGCAGGAGGTCGGCGGAGAGGATCGTCGCGCTATCGGACTGGCCGAGGACCTGCAGTGTCATCGTGAAGTCGAGGTCTTCGAGTTCGGCGCTGCACTCGGCGTAGACATCCTCGCCAAGCCCGCCGGGGTCGCCTTCGCAGTGCGTGGTCCCGGTGCCGGACGTGAGGTCCGCATCGAGGGTGACGTCTGTGCCTACGCCGATGCTGGGGCCGACAGCGAGCGAGGCGACCCCGCCGTCGACCGCAGCACCGGTGGGCGGCAGTTGCACGCGGCCGATGTTGACCTGCGCGACCCCGAGGACGTCGCCGTTCAGGATGAACGCCTGACCGGAGATGGTCCCCGTCGCGGCCTCGGAGCGGGTGGTCAGGAGGAGCCCACTTGCTACCGCGACCATCACCATTGCGACCGCAGCGGCGGTCGCCAACGTGTATCGCATTCGCTGTACCTTCTTTCCATGGTGTGTTAGTCCGTCGATCCTCCTCTTCATAGGTGAGTGGCCGGTGCGATGAGCCCGCGAGCGCGCGCGGTTGCATTGCAGGTCGATTGCAGTTCGGAGCGGGGGGCGGCGTGCCGGTCGCGGGCGGGACGGCTGGGAAGGCGGCGCGGCGTTGCCAGAGCCGCCTTGCGGGGGCCATGATCCGGGACGCTGCGAGGTGCACACGATGGCGGACACAGCTGAGATCGCGGTGATTGGCGGGTCGGGGTTCTACGACCTCGATGGGTTGCGCGCGGCGCGGCCGGTTGAGGTGAGCACTCCGTTCGGGCCGACCTCGTCCGCGATCCTCGTGGGGGAGCTGCACGGGAAGCGGGTCGCGTTCATCGCGCGGCACGGCGAGGGGCATCGCATCCTGCCCTCGGAGGTGCCGTCGCGGGCGAACATGTGGGCGCTGAGGTCGCTCGGAGTGCGGCGCGTGCTGTCGGTGTCGGCGGTGGGGTCGCTGCAGCGCCAGTACGAGCCGCTGCACGCCGTGGTGCCTGACCAGGTGATCGACCGCACGCGGGGACGGGTCTCGACGTTCTTCGGGGACGGGGTGGTGGCGCACATCGGGTTCGCGGACCCGTTCTGCGAGGAGGTGCGTGACGCGCTCGCGGATGCCTCACAGGGGGCGGGTGTGGTGACGCACCGCGGCGGGACGCTCGTCGTGATCGAGGGGCCGGCGTTTTCGACGCGCGCGGAGTCGCGGCTGTATCAGTCGTGGGGTGCGGCGGTCATCGGTATGACGGCGCTGCCGGAAGCAAAGCTCGCGCGGGAGGCGGAGCTCTGCTACGCCTCGATCTGCTATGTGACGGACTACGATGTGTGGCACGACCAGGAGGCGGATGTCGGCGTGGAGCTGGTGATCGAGAACATGCGGCGCAACATTGAGCACGCGCGGGCGACGGTCAGCGAGACCATCGCGACGCTGGCGGTCACCGGGGCATGTGGATGCGGCGACGCGCTGGCGGGGGCGGTGATCACCTCGGCGGAGGCGATGCCGGCGGAGACGCGGCAACGGCTCGCGTTCGTGCTCGACCGGTACGCGGGGGACGCGTGACGGACGCGCTGTACGGGTCGAGCGCGGAGGCGCGGCCGCGGTTCCGTATCCGGCGTGTATCCGACCGGCGGATGCTCGATGCGGCGCTGAGCGAAGACCGGTCGTACGCGGCATACGCGCTTGGCCACCTGGAGCCGGGGCTGTTCGAGCGGTCACGCTTCTGGATGGCGGAGGGTCCGGGCGGCAGCGGTGTGCTGCTCCATGCGGCCGGGCTGCTGGGGCGGACGACGGTGGTCGTCGGCGACCCGGCGGCGGTGGACGCGCTCGTGTCGCTGCACCCAGGGACGCGCAGCTCGTACCTCGCGACGTGCGCGCCGGAGCACCTCGAGGGGCTGCGGCGGACGTACCTCGTGCTTGGCTCGCTGGAGATGCGGCGCATGGCGGTGACGGCGGCGACGTACGCGCCTCGGCCGGCGCTGCGGCAGGACGTGCGGCGGCTGCGTGGGGAGGACGCGCGGGCGCTCAACCTGTTGTATTCGACGGAGGGAGCCCCGACGGGCTACACGCCGGAGCAGGTGAACCAGTCCGTGTACTACGGGGCGTTCGTGGCGAACCGGCTGGTGTCTGTGGCGGGGACACACGTGGTGGCGCCACATGCAGGGGTGGCGGTGGTGGGAAACGTGTTCACGCATCCTCGACACCGCGGGCTGGGGCTGGCGGAGTATGTCACCTCGGCGGTGACGGATGAGCTGCTGAACCAGCGGGGCTGCAGCCTGGTGACGCTGACGGTGAACCCGGCGAACACGCCTGCAGTGCGGGCGTATACGAGGCTGGGCTACGAACCGGGGTTGCCGGTCATCGAGGCGCGGATCCGGCGCAAGGACGCGCTCGGCGTGACCTCGATGGTGCGGCGGTGGCTGGCGCGGCGGGCGGCACGGGGCGGGGAGCCGGGGGACGAGGTTGTTTCGGCCCGGCGGTAACTGATGACGGACTGACGGCGAGTCGTGGAGCTTGCGCTGCGAGAGTTGGGGAAGCTCGACCGTAGCTTCTCGAACGGATTTCGCCCCTACAAGTCGTTCCGCTACGCGAATGCCGGCGGGGCGATTCACCGGGGGATCGCGACCCAGACGAGCACAGTCACCAATGTGCAGGATGACGCCGCGACGCCGCAGACGCGTATCGCGGCTCAGCTCACGATCGATCGAGGTGAGGAGTGGAGGGGCAATCCTAGCGTCGCGACGAGCCGCCGGCTGGCTCGGACTTCTCCGAACGCCTCACGAGGACCCGCCTCGGACTAGAGGCTGGGGGGTACGGGGGGGTGCCCGCGGACTGCGTCGGGCTTGAGTTCCGCCGGAACCTCGTCGCGGAAGGCGTTGTGGTCGAAGGGGCGGTCCATCTTGTAGCCGCCGAGGTCGGCCTCGTTGAAGGTGAGGGCGAGGCGGTCGGCGCTGGCGTCTCGGACGAGGCTGGACTGGAGCCAGTAGTCGAACTGCATGGGCGCGTCGACCTCGAAGGCGCTTGGTTGCACCGTCTTGACCTTGCCCAGCGTCTGTCCGTCCGCGGTCACGACCTCTGCGCCGACGACGATCTCTCGAGCCATGTCTGCCCTCCCATCAAGTCCGCCCGGATGGTAGCGACTCGTCGCGCGTATGTGAAGGCGGCTGCCGACGGGGAGCGTCGATCTGCCCTACCGGCGCCGATCGATTCGAGGCGGGGACGGGAGCCGGCTGGGCGGCCGGGCCTTCCACACTGATGGTCGGCAGCAGGCGGTCGAGCCAGCGCGGGAGCCACCAGTTCGTATTGCCGAGGAGCTCCATGGTGGCGGGCACGAGCAGCATGCGGACGACGGAGGCGTCGAGGAGGACGGCAGTGGCGAGGCCGACGCCGAAGAGCTTGACGACGCGGTCGTCCTCGAAGACGAAGCTGCCGAAGACAACGACCATGATGGCGGCGGCGGCGGTGATGACGCGCGCGGTGGAAGCGAGGCCATCCGCGACCGAGTTGGCGGCGTCGCCGGAGCGGTCGAACTCCTCCTTCACGCGGGAGAGCAGGAACACCTCGTAGTCTATGGAGAGCCCGAAGACGATGGCGAACATCATCATGGGGATGAAGGGCTCGATGGGGGCCTCGGCGGTCCCGAAGAGGGAGCCGAGCCAGCCCCACTGGAAGATGGCGATGACCACGCCGTAGGCGGAGCCGATCGAGAGGACGTTCATGACGACGGCCTTGAGGGGGACGACCACGGAGCGGAAGACGGCCATGAGCAGGAGGAAGGAGAGGGCGAGGACGGCGCCGAAGAAGATGAACAGGCGTCCGGTGAGGTAGTCGCTGAAGTCGATGTTGGCGGCGACCGTGCCGGTGATGTTGACGGCGAGCGAGGAGCCGCCGACGGCGGCGGGGACGACCTGGTCGCGGAGGCGCTGCACGAGCTGGCTCGTGGCCTCGTCCTGAGGCGCCGTCGTCGGGACGACCTGGATGAGGTAGGCATCCGAGGCGGCCGCGTCCTCGCGGTTGCTCGGGAGGGGCGGGGAGACCGAGGCAACGCCGTCGGCGTCCATGAGCGCATCGACGAGGGGTTGCAGTGCAGCGCGATCGCCGTCGTTGCGCACCTCGGCGGTGACGATCAGGGGGCCGTTGAAGCCAGGGCCGAACCCCTCGGCTAGGAGGTCGTAGGCGCGGCGGGTGGTGGTCTCCTCGCGGTAGTTGCCTTCGTCCGAGAAGCCGAGGCGAAGCGAGAGCATGGGCGAGGCGAGCACGAGGAGGATGGCAGAGCCGGCGAAGACGGCGAGCCATGGGTGGGCCTGCACGAGGCGGCTCCAGCGGTAGGCGAGGGCGCGTTCGGGGGGGCCGGGGGTCCGCCTCGGGACGAGCTCCTTCAGGCGAGGGATCCAGCGGCCGACAATGAAGACGCCGACGGCGATGGGGAAGCCGACGAGCAGCACGGTCAGCCCGAGGCCGACGCCAAGGAGGGCGAGCGAGACGAAGCCGGCGGCGAGGAGACCGTACCAGCGTGTGACCTCGACTCGCTCGCGGGCGAAGCCGAGCAGGGCCGGCAGGAGCGTGACGGAAGCAAGCATTGTGGCCAGCACGGTCACGGCGGCGCCGATGCCGAGGCCGGCGATGAACGGGAGGCCCATGAGCAGCATGCCAAGGAGAGAGATAACGACCGTCAGGCCGGCGAAGATGACGGCGCGGCCGGCGGTATTCATCGCGACGACGGTGGACTCTGCGGGGTCGTCGCCGGCGTGCAGGCCCTCGCGGAAGCGGGTGACGATGAAGAGGGCGTAGTCGATGCCGACCCCGAGGCCGATCATCGCGCCGATGGTGGTGGCGAAGTCGGGCATCGAGAGGACGTTGGAGACGAGGGAGACGAGGCCGATACCGGTGCCTACGCCCACGATGGCGACTGCCAGCGGGAGCCCCATGGCGAGGACGGAGCCGAAGGCGAGGATCAGGACAACGACGGCGAAGGCGAGGCCGATGAACTCGGACTCGGGCGGGGCGAACTCGGCGAGGGCCGCGCCGCCGATCTCGACGGTGAGGCCCTCGATGTCCGGGGCGAGTTCGGCGAACTCGGCGCCGTATTCGGCGGTAGTGTTGAAGTCGAGGTCCTGGGCGAGGCTCAGGGACGCGTAAGCGACGGTCCCCTCGGCGTTGATCTGGCCCGCGCCCTGCGGCGCGTAAGGACTGGTGAGCGTCACGCCCTCGTAGGCCGCAACCTCCGCAAACATCGCCTCCATGGCGGCGCGGACCGCCGGGTCGTCCACGCCCTGCTCGGCGCGGAAGACGATAGAGCCGCTCTGACCGCTGCCGAGTCCGCCGAAGTGCGTATCGAGGGCGTCGAAGCCGCGGCGGCTCTCAGATGCGGGGATCTCGAAGGTGCCGTCGAAGGCCGGCCCGATGGCGCCCACGGCGGCGAAGACGACGACGAGGACGGCGACCCAGCCGGCAACTGCCCGCCAGGGGTGTCGGTAACACGCGCGCGCGAGCGCCTGCAGCATGCCTGGTTCCTCCCGACGTGATACGCGCCCCGCCGCGGTGGGGCGAGGCGCGCCGAATAGGCGAGCTCGGTCGGGATCCAGCGTACTGCCTCGGGGGATGCACCGGCATCCACCGTGTCACCACGGACGACGTCAGGCGCCGGGCTTCATGGTCATATCCGCCACGACGAGGAGGAGCAGCAGTACGTCCAGGCGCGCTACGAGGAGGAGACGCTGGAGGCGGGGGCGCACCTCGGGGTGGTCAGGGCCGTGCTCGCGGACGAGCCGACCGAGCTTGCCGGACTGCGGACCGAGGAAGCCGGCGCCGAGGAGGAAGGAGAGTACCCAGCCCCCGAGGCCGAGCTGAATCCACGTCGCGCCGAAGTCCCAGCGGTCATCGAGGGCCATGAGGACGCCGACGATGAGGGCGAGCACGGAGAGCGGGGTGAAGATGCGGAGGCCGACCCACTCGACCTGAGCGCCAAACTCGGCGAGCTGCTGGGCGGTACCGGCACGGGTGATACGGGCCCCGAGGACGTTCAAGAGCGCGCCGCCGCCCACCCACAGGACAACGGAATAGACGTGCAGGAACAGGAGCAGGTCGTAGCCTTCCACGGTCTTCCTCTCACCTCGATGGCGTTGACGCAGTTCTGGCCCTCGTACGGACGACGGAGGCCGCGAGCGCCTTCAGGGGGAGATTACGCTCTCGGGAGCGTGTCATCTCGCGCGGGCGCGCACGGTTAGCAGACCGTTCACAACAGGGCGCACGGCGCTTCACGACTGGGTGGGGCGATTTCCGCGCAGGCCGGATCGGCCTGGTCAGACGGGTGAACGCCGTCGCTCACGGGCTTTTTCGTCGGCGGTGGGGTGTGGTGTACGTTTCGCGGCGCGCGACGATCAGATCACACGGCGCGGGCAACAGCCTAGGGGCGTCGCCAGAAGCCAGCGGCGAAGGCGCAGCCGTCGACGAAGCAACCGACGTCCCGCGTGGCCGACGTTAGTCGCGCACCATGCCCACGCGGGGACGAACGCGGACGTTCCCACACTCGCGGATCACGACGCGGGTGCCGACCGTGCCGGGGGCGGAGCCGTGGAGCGACTCGAGGCGCGCGCGCTCCTCGAGGTGTGCCTCGTCTGGGCGGGGGTGGGGAGCGATTCCCTCGATGCTCTCGTCCCGGAATGACGTCGGGATGGCCACGTTCCGCTCCTTCCATCGACCGTGCATCTGGCCCCGAAGGACGCGCACGGCAGCCCACGAGCGATGCGCACGCTGCGCATCGACACACGGAATCGACAGGAGGCTGTCAGAATGACTCGCCTCCGAACGCCTACGGGGTGAGCTGTCGGGTTCGGCGTCGGAAGTCGCCTATCCGCGGCTGCCGCGGAATGCACCCCAGAAGTGGTTCCCCCGTTTCCGGCCCGCGCGGCCGGAATTCAGCAAGAACAGGCTATCGAGAGTGATCGTGGCGAGTCAACGTGCGCGACGTTACGAAATCGTGAAAACCTGCGCCTACGGGAGAGCACCGGGGGCTCTCCACGGTGGCGAGGGTGCTGTATCGTCGCGGTGACTACGGACGGAATCGAGGGGCTTCATGAACATCAGCAAGTCGGTACGGGCGGCGATGGTGCCGGACGACAAGCCGATGCATCCCGACTTCACCTCGATCTACCTGGTGGGGCCGGAGAAGGGGCAGTCGCTGACGATCGACTCCGGGGAGGCGCTGGACCACTACCGGTGGTTCCTGCGCGGGTACCTGGCGGCGAGCGAGCGGGCAGAGATCGGAATCGCGGCGATCACGCACCACCACTCGGACCACTCGGGGAACCTCAAGTGGGTGAAGGAGCACCTGCAGGCGGATGTGGCGATCCCGGCCGGGGGACGACCGCTGCTCAAGGGCCTGATCCCCTCGAAGGTGGACACGCTCAAGGACGGTGATGTCATCGAGCTGGGCCAGGGAGTGCGGGTGCAGGTGCTCGCGACGCCTGGGCATAGCGTGGACTCGTTGTGCTACTACCTCGAAGAGGAGGGGGTGCTGTTCACGGGGGACACGCTGCTGGGGTCCTCAACGACGACGGTGTGGAACCTCGCGGAGTACCGGAAGAGCCTCGAACGGCTGGTGGCGCTGCCGAACCTGCAGGTGATCTGCCCCGGGCACGGGAAGATCGTGCATGACCCGCGAGAGCGCCTGCAGATGTACATCGACCACCGCAACATGCGGGAGCGTCAGATCGTGGCGACGCTCAAAGAGAGCGGGCCGCTCTCGAGCTGGGAGATCATGCAGCAGTTGTACCCGGAGATCGCGCCGGGACTGCGGCGCGGGGCGGACAACAACGTGCGCCGGCACCTCGAACAGCTCGAGGCGGAGGGTGCGCTGACGGTGCATCCGGGGAAGCCCCGGCGGGGGAAGAGCGCCGCGAGCATTGCCCGGGACGTGGAACACGCGCACGAACACGACCGGATCCTGGCGCAGGCGAAGCGGATCGAGGAGCAGCGACGGCGGGCGGAGCGCCGCGCGCAGGAAAACCCGCCGGACGAGCAATGGCAGGTGGCGCCGCGCTACGAGCTGCGTTAGGGCCGGGCAGCGCGCTGCGTGGTCGGGGTCCCGCGGTCATCGCAGATGACGATGTCCGCATGCCGCTCGCGCTCCATGGTGTCGAGGGCGAGTTCCATGCTCGTGGGGCGGATGCTGCCGGTCTTGTTGCGGTAGGGGTGATCGAGGAAGTCGACGAGCAGCAACGACGTGACGGTGAGGGCGGTGACGATGCCGATCATCGCGGCCTGCGCGATGGCCCGCTCACCTCGATCGGCGAACAGCAGGACGTAGCCGAGGACGCAGCCGGCTCCGAGCAGGAGGATGAACCACATCGGCGCCGGGACGACGCCGTTGGCCTCCTCGAGACGGCCGCGGCGACCGGCCTCGCGTTCGATGGTCTCGTCGAAGAACTTGTCGAAGCCGGACTCCTGACGGGACGTGGTGAGGTCGACGGCCTCGACGGCGTGGTCGAGCTCGAGGACCCATTCGTCGACGACCTCGCTGCGACGACCATCGCGCATGCGCGGCCACTCATCACGCACGACGGCGCGTCCGTAGCACACGAGGTGCGACTGGACGAGGTCACGGTCGACGGGCGTGAAGAGCTCAGCGATCTCGAACTGGTCGATGACGGCATCCGCCTCGTGCGCTGACTCCTCGCTGGCATCGGTGTATGTCCCGAAGGCCAGGAAGATGACGAAGGCGAGGAGCACGGAGAAGGCGGTGCCGACGACGCCGAAGACGCCAGCGGCGCGGTCGCTATCGGTGAAGAAGCCGCCCTCCGGGGCACGCCGGCGGACGGTCAACATGAGCGCGATCGCGATGACCACGGACGCGAGCACGATGAGAGACGAGAGCCAGAGGTTCAAACCCACCGCCGGTGTCCGCTTTCAGGGGGAGTGTTGGCACGGTCGAGCCGGCGTCGATGCCTGCTGCGGAGGGATTGTAGCCGCCCCGGAATGGCGGGTGTACCGCCGGCGGAGCGGCGTATCCATCGAATGACAGCGGAAGCCGCCGGCGGTGCCGGCGGCTTCCGTGATGCGCCCTCCGGGATACGGACTAGCGCTTGGTGTACTGCGGGGCCTTGCGGGCGCGCTTGAGGCCGAACTTCTTGCGTTCCTTCTCGCGCGGGTCGCGGGTGAGGAGATTATTCTGCCGCAGGGGGCGGCGGTTGGCCTCGTCGGCGGCGACGAGGGCGCGGGCGATGCCCAGGCGCATGGCGCCCGACCAGCCCTCGATGCCACCGCCGTCGACCTTCACCTGCACGTTGAAGCGCTTCAGGTTGTCGGTCACGACCAGCGGACGGAGGAGGTCCTGGCGCGAGGAGGCGCGGAAGACCACATTCTCGAGGGGTGCGCCATTGACGACGACGGTGCCCGTGCCGGGGTAGAGCCGGACCCGAGCGACGGCGCTCTTGCGGCGGCCGAGGCCGTAGTAATAGTGCTCGGAGGTCATACGCTACTCGTCCTGATCTGCTGCGTTATCGGTGGTCTCGGCGGTGGCAGTGGCCTCGGGCGCCACGACCGGGGTCTCGTCCTCGGCGGGGGGCGGAGGAGCGGCCTCGGGGACCGGGGTGGGGGCTGCCGCGGCGGGTGCGGGAGTGACGCGCTTCGTGCGGGTGCTCATACCAGCTCGCACCTGCGCTTCGTGGGGGTGGGTGGGGCCGGCGTAGACCTTGAGGTGGCGGAACAGCTCGCGACCGAGGGACGTGCCGGGCAGCATGCCCTTGACGGCGCGCTCGATGACGCGACGGGGGTCGCGCTCCATCTGCTCGCGGAGGGTGCGCTGCCGGAGGCCGCCCGGATAGCCAGAGTGGCGGTAGTACACCTTCTGGAGGGACTTGTTGCCGGTGACGGCGACCTCGCGGGCGTTGACGATGATGACGAAGTCGCCCATGGGCAGGTGGCGCTCATAGGTGGGCTTGTGCTTACCCATGAGCAACTGCGCGGCCTCCGAGGCGACGCGGCCAAGGGGACGCCCGCGGGCGTCGATCACGTGCCAGGGTCGCTCCATCGCTTTCGCGCTGAGGCGGAACGTCTTCGTTGTCATCTCAATCCACCGTTTCCGCGTCGAGCGCGTCCCACGCCAGGAGTCCCGGCGGGTAGCGCACGGCAATCAATGTCAGTCCCTGCGGCGGGGCGGCCGGACCGGCGGAAGCCGGGGGCGCCTCGACGAGGCGGGCGAAGGCTGACGGCGTCAGGCGCCCCGAGCCTACGCGTTCGAGCGCGCCCACCGTGCGGCGCACCTGGTGTGGCAGGAAGGCGTCCGCCTCCATCCACACCTCGAGCCGGTGCGGCGTGCAACGCCGGACGTCGCAGCGCAGGAGCGTCCGCAGCGTCGAGCGGTCCTCGGGGACCCGCCCCGCGAAGGACGACCAGTCCCGCCGTGTCCGCGGCAGCAGCGACGCGCCCTCTGCCATCGCCGATGCATCGAGCGAGTCGTCGCGTTGCCAGGCCAGATACCTGGTGAGCGGCGAGCGGGGCTGTCCGTCCTCGATGACGTAGCGGTAGAGGCGCGAGGTCGCGTGCCGTCTCGGCTCGAAGTCCGAAGGCGCCTCGCAGGCCGAGCGCACGGCCACGTCCTGCGGGAGGAAGTGATTGAGCGCGCGTCGAAACTGCGCCGGCGAGTGCGCCGCGCGCGTGTCGAGGGTGACGACCTGGCCGCGGGCGTGCACCCCGGCATCCGTCCGTCCCGCGAAGCGGACGCGCTGCGTCTCGCCCGTGAAGGCCTCGATGGCCGTCTCGAGCAACCGCTGCACCGTCCGGCTCGCCGGCTGTGCCTGCGAGCCAGCAAAGGCCGTCCCGTCGTACTCGACGAGCAGCGCGAGCCGCCTCGATGCGGACATGGCCGAGGTCAGACGAGCTCAAGCTGCGCCATCATCGCGCCATCGCCTTTGCGCGGGCCGATCTTCATCACGCGGGTGTAGCCGCCGGGGCGAGCGGTGTAGCGGGGTGCGATCTCCTCGAAGAGGCGCTCGACGACCGCAGGCTCGTAGACGTAGGCGAGGGCCTGCCGGCGGGCATGGAGGGTACCGCGCTTGCCGAGCGTGACCATCTTGTCGACGAGGGGCTTCACCTCTTTGGCGCGTGCCTCGGTGGTCTGGATGGAGTCGTGCTTCAGGACCTGCGTGACCAGGCTGCGGAACATCGCGATGCGCTGGTCGGTCGGCATGTCGAAGCGGCGACCGGAGACTCCGTGTTTCATTCCTCGTCATCCTCCACGAGCTCAGAGGGGTCCTCGCCGGCCTCGCGGAGCGCCTGGATGAGCGCGGCGCCGAGGGAACCGACATCGTCAGGGGTGGGCTCGTCGTCGTCCGCCGGCGGCGGGGCGCCATTGCCGGTGGCGATGCCGGAAGCGACGGGCTGGCGTCGCGAGTCGACGCGCGGCGACGGGAAACCGCGAGAGACGAGCTTGTCGCGCAGCTCGAGGTAGGACTTCTCGCCGAAGTTGCGCAGGGCGAGCAGTTCCTCTTCGGAGCGCTCAAGGATGGCGCCGACCGTCACGAGACCGGACCGCTTGAGGCAATTGTATGCGCGCACGGAGAGGTCCAGATCCTCGATGGGGGTGTCGTAGCCGTCGAAGGTCTGAACGGGCTCCTGGAGCGCGTTGGACATAGCAGTCTCGGGACGGCTCAGGCGCTGGAAGCCGAGGAGCTGCTCACGCAGCACCTCGGCGGCGAGCGAGACGGCCTCGGGGCCGGTGATGGTGCCGTCGGTCCAGATCTCCATCTCGAGGCGGTCGAAGTTGGTGTCCTGACCGACGCGGGTGTGGGAGACGTGGTAGTTGACGCGGCGCACGGGGGTGAAGACCGCGTCGACCGGGATGACGCCGATGGGGAGGCCCTCGGTGGCGCCGGCGGGGATGTAGCCGCGGCCGCTCTCGACGTTCACGTCCACGACGAGCGAGGCGTCGCGGTTGGTGAGCGTGGCGAGGCGGAGGTCGGGGTTGACGACCTCGTAGTCGGCCGTGGACTGGATGTCGCCGGCGGTGACGACGGACTCGCCTGAGGCCTCCAGGAAGAGGCGCGCGGGGCGGTCAGCGAAGGCGCGGAGGCGGACCTCCTTGAGGTTGAGGAGGAACTCGGTGATGTCCTCCTGCATGTGCTCGAGGGTGGAGAACTCGTGCTCAACGCCCTCGATGCGGACGGACGTGATCGCGGCGCCCGAAAGGGACGACAGCAAGACGCGACGCAGGGCGTTGCCGAGCGTGGTCCCGAAGCCGGCCTCGAGGGGCTCGGCGACGATGCGCGCGTAGTCGGCCTCCTCGGCCTCGACGCGGATTTCGGGGATGTGCAGATCAGCCAAAAAAACACCTCGCTCTGGTGAGGGGCCGCCGGCGTGGGCCGGCGGCGGCGATCACCGTGAGTAGTACTCGACGATGGCGTTCGGGTTGAAGTGACCTTCGATGTCACCGGGCCCGGGTTCGGCCACCATGCGTCCGGACAGCGCCTCGCGGTTGAGTTCGACCCAGCCCGGCACGTCACGCGACTTGATCTCCTCGGCGAGGATCTTCGCGTACTCGGACCGCTTGCCGCGGTCAGTGAAGCCGATGCTGGAGCCCACCTTGACGCGGGCGCTGGGGACATCCAGTTTGTGGTCGTCGACGGCGATGAGGCCGTGCGTGACGAGCTGGCGGGCCTGCGCGCGCGTGGAAGCGAAGCCCAGGCGGTAGACGACGTTGTCGAGGCGCTCCTCAAGGGCGCGCATCAGGAGTTCGCCAGTCACGCCAGGGCGGCGGACGGCGTAGTCGTAGTAGTCGCGGAACTGCTTCTCCATGAGGCCGTAGGCGAAGCGGACCTTCTGCTTCTCGATGAGCTGCTGGCCGCGGTCGGAGATCTTGCGGCGACGAAGCGATCGCGGTCCGGGGGGGTTGGGCCTCCGGATGAGAGCGCACTTCGCCGTCCCGCAGAGGGAGACCCCGTAGCGGCGGCACTTGCGGCACTTAGGACCGGTGTAACGGGCCATCGATCCTCCTGATTACTGCCGCGGCCGGCGGCGAGGCCGGCAGCCGTTGTGCGGGATGGGGGTGACATCGCGGATGGAGAGCACGCGGACGCCCGAGGACTGGAGGGCGCGGACGGCGGCTTCACGGCCGGCGCCGGGGCCCTTCACGAAGACCTCGACTTCACGCAGGCCGTGCTCGATGGCGCGCTGAGCGGCGCCCTCGGCGGCGATCTGCGCGGCGTACGGGGTGCTCTTGCGGGAGCCCTTGAAGCCCGCGGTGCCGCCCGAGCCCCACGCGAGCACGTTCCCGTTGGGGTCAGTGAGCGTGATGATCGTGTTGTTGAAGGTGGACGACACGAAGGCCTTCCCTCGCGGGACGGACTTGCGTTCGCGCCGCCTCGTGCGGCCCCCTCGTTGAGATCGACCCATAGGTACTCCCTGTCGCACGGCGGCCCGGCTGAGGCCGGGATGGCCGCTGGATGCTTACTTCTTGCGCGTGGCCTTGCGCTTCCCGGAGACCGTGCGGCGGACACCGCGGCGGGTACGGGCGTTGGTCTTGGTGCGCTGGCCGCGAACGGGCAGGCCGCGACGATGGCGGTAGCCGCGGTAGCAGTTGATCTCGATGAGGCGCTGGATGTTCTGGCGGACCTCGCGACGGAGGTCACCCTCGACGATGTACTCGCCCTCGACGACGTTGCGGAGGCGCAAGACCTCGTCGTCGGTCAGGTCGCGGACCTTCGTGGTGGGCTCGATCTGGGTCTGGGCCAGGATCTGCGAGGCGCGGGTGCGTCCGATGCCGTAGACGTACGGCAGGGAGAAGAGCACCTGCTTGTCGCGCGGGATGTCGACGCCGGCGATACGTGCCACGGGAGTCTCCTAGCCCTGCCGCTGCTTGTGGCGGGGGATGACGCAGATCACGCGGAGCCGTCCGTGACGGCGGATGATCTGGCACCGCTCGCAGCGCTTCTTGATCGATGCGGATACTTTCATCGTTCGTTTCCTCGTGCCTTCAGCGTCGGCCTACCGGAAGCGGTAGGTGATGCGTCCGCGAGTGAGGTCGTATGGGCTGAGTTCGACGAGCACGCGGTCTCCGAGCAGGATGCGGATGTAGTGCATCTTCATGCGCCCGGAGACGTGCGCGAGGACGTGGTGCCCGTTGGCCAGTTCGACATCGAACATGGCATTGGGCAGGGCGTCCTTGATCACGCCTTCGACCTCGATGACCTCTTTCTTCTGTTTCGGCTGTCTGGTTGTCTTCTGTTGTCTACGGTCTGGCACAGGCAATCCTCGCTCACCCGCTAGCCGATGCGGGTGAGCACCTCCGGGCCATCCTCGGTGATGGCGACGGTCTCCTCGAAGTGGGCGCAGAGGCTGCCGTCCGACATACGGACAGTCCAGCGGTCTGCCATCTCCTCGGTAGCCGGCCGGCCGAGAGCGAACATCGGCTCGAGCGCCAGGACCATGCCGGCCTTGAGCTTGTGGCCGACACCGGGCCGACCGAAGTTCGGGACGTGGGGTGGCTCGTGCATTTCACGGCCGACGCCGTGGCCGCCGTACTCGGCGATGATGCCGTAACCGGCGCGCTCACCCCAGGCGCCGATGGCGGCGGAGATATCGCCGAGGTAGTTGCCGGAGCGCGCCTGTTCGATGCCCGCCCAGAGGGAGGCTTCGGTGACGCGCAGCAGCTCAGCGGTCTCCTCGGGAACCTCGCCCACGGCGCAGGTGAACGCGGCATCGGAGACGAAGCCGCGGTACGTCACGCCGAGGTCGATACTGACGATGTCGCCGTCTTTCAGAGCGCGCGGGCCGGGGATGCCGTGGACGAGCTCGTCGTTCACGGAGTAGCAGATAGCGCCGGGATAGGGCGGACGGCCGCCGGGGCCGTAGCCCACGAAGGTGGGCTCGGCGTCGCGCTTCGCGATCTCGTCCTTCGCCAGACGATCCAAATCGAGTCCCGTCATTCCCGGCCGCACGGCATCGCGCAGGATGGCGCGCACCTCTGCGTTGCGGCGTCCAGCCTCACGCATGAGCGCGAGCTCGTCCTTCGACTTGATGGTGACAGCCGTCATTACCGACATCGATCTATGTTACGCCTTCTCGCCAGCCGTGGACACCGAGTCGATCTCGGCGGTGAGGCGGCCTGTGACCTCGTCGGGTTCGCCCGTGCCATCGACGGAGTGGAGCTTGCCCTGACGCTCGTAGTAGTCGGCGAGGGCTTCGGTCCACGTGCGGTTGGTATCGAGGCGGGCGCGGACCGTGTCCGGGCGGTCGTCGGCGCGCTGGGAGAGCTCGCCGCCGCAGCGGTCGCACTTGCCTTGCTCGGCGGGCGGGCTGGTCAGCTCGTGGAAGATGGCGCCGCAGCTCGAGCAGGACCAGCGCCCGGTGAGACGAGCCATGAGCAGGTCCTCGGGGACCTTGATGTAGAGGACGGCGTCAATGCCGCGGTCCTGGTCGGCGAGGGCGGCGTCGAGGGCCTCGGCCTGCGGGATGGTGCGCGGAAAGCCGTCGAGCATGATGCCGGCGGCGGCGTCCGGGCGCTGGATGCGGTCGAGGAGCATGCCGATGGTGACCTCGTCGGGGACGAGCTCGCCGCGGGACATGTACTCCTGGGCACGTTTGCCGAGGTCGGTGCCCTCGGCGGCGGCCTGGCGGAACATGTCGCCTGTAGAAATGTGGAGCAGGCCCTGGCGCTGTGCGAGGAGCTGCGCCTGGGTGCCTTTGCCGGCGCCGGGGAGTCCGAGCAGGATGAGCTGCATCAGGAAATGAACCCTTCGTAGTTGCGCATCATCATCTGGGCCTCGATCTGCCGCATGGTGTCGAGGACGACGCCGACGACGATGAGCATGCCGGCGGCACTGATGGTGAGCGCCTGTACGTTGGTGAGCCTGGTCGCCAGGAACGGAATGATGGCCACGATGCCGAGGAAGATCGCGCCACCCCAGGTGATGCGGATCAGGACGCGGGTGATGTACTCCTGCGTCGGCCGGCCGGGGCGGATGCCCGGGATGAAGCCGCCCTGGCGCTGAAGGTTCTCCGCCAGGTTCTGCTGCTGGAACACGACCACGGTGTAGAAGAACGAGAAGATCACCACGAGGAAGAAGACCGCGGCCCAGTAAACGACGCCCGTCGGCGAGAAGGCGGTCTGCATCCATCCGGCCACGTCCGCGATCCAGCCGACATCCACGGTCTCAGCGATGAACTGCGAGAAGGTGGGCGGGAAGATCATGATCGAGGTGGCGAAGATGAGCGGGATCATGCCCGCCGAGTTCACGCGCAGAGGGATGTGCGTCTGCCCTTGCTGGCGGTACATGCGGCCGCCTCGGAAGGTGGAGCGGGCGTACTGGACGGGGATGCGGCGCTGGGCCTCCTGGACGAAGACGATGGCGGCGACGATGAGGATGGCGAGCACGCTGAGCAGGAGGAGTCCGCCAATGGCGGCACCGGTGCCGGTGAGGACGCCCCGGCCCAGCAGGCTGGGCATGCCGGCGACGATGCCGCCGAAGATGATCAGGGAGATGCCGTTGCCGATGCCCTTCTCAGAGATGAGCTCGCCGAGCCAGACGAGGAACATCGTCCCGGCGACCATGGAGAAGATCGTCGCGATCGTCGGGAGGGCGTTGCCGCCGCCGAAGCCGATGTTGCTGACACCGCCGAGCTGCTGAATCAGGAGCAGCTGCGCGTACCCCTGCAGGGCAGCCAGCGGGACCGTGATCCAGTGGGTGTAGATCTGAATGCGCTGGCGTCCGGACTCGCCCTCCTTCGAGAGCGCCTGGAGCCTCGGGATGAGGGGGACGCCGAGCTGCATGATGATCGAGGCCGTGATGTACGGATAGACGCCGAGGGCGGCTACGGAGAGGTTCTGCAACGCACCGCCGGAGAAGATGTTCATGAAGCCGAGGATGGCATTGTCATCGAACGTCTGACGAAGCTGCTCGGAGTCGACGCCGGGCACGGGGATGTGCGCGACGAAGCGGAAGATGATGAGCATGGCGACGGCGAACAGGATCTTCTGCCGCAGTTCCGTCTGATGGAACGCGTCGATACCCGCCTGCAGCAGCTGCGGACGGGGACGACGGCTGACTGCCTGCTCTCGAGACATCAGGCGGTGGCCTCCTGGGCCGACGCGCGGCCAGCGGCGGCGCGGCGGTGGATGCGGTTGCGGACTCGCTTCTCCGCCGGGGCGGTCTCAGTGAAGGAGCCGCCGGCGGCGGTGATGGCCTGCTTCGCGGCTTCGGAGAGGCGCGGCGCGGTCACCGTCAGGGCGTGGTCGATCGTACCGGAGGCGAGGACTTTGTAGGGCGACGCTGGGTGGTCAATGAGGCCAGCGGCGGCGAGCGACGCGCCATCGACGGTCGAGCCGGCCTCGAAGCGGCGGCTCAGGTCGCGCAGGCTGACGGCCTGGAACTCGATGCGGTTGAAGTTGCGGAAGCCGCGCTTGTGGCCGAGGCGCCGGACGAGGGGCATCTGACCGCCCTCGAACTGGGGACGGACGGAGCCGCGGGCCTTCTGGCCTTTGCGACCGCGGCCGGCGTAGGTGCCCTGGCCGGAGCCGGGGCCGCGTCCGACACGCTTGGAGACGTGCTTGGCGCCCTTCGGCTGGCGGAGCGTGTGCTGTTCCACTAGTCGACTTCTTCCACGGTCACGAGGTGACGGACCTTGTTCGTCATGCCTCGGATGCTGCGATTGTCCGGGTGCTCCACCGTGTCGTGCAGGCGCTTGAGGCCGAGCGCGCGGATGGTGGCTTTCTGGTCCTGTGCGTAGCCGATGCCGGACTTCACCCAGGTGATGCGGAGGTTCGCCATCTCAGCTTGCTCCCACCATGGCGTGGCGCTGCTGGACAACCTCCTCCGGCTGACGGAGGTTCTTGAGGCCGTCGAGCGTAGCGCGCACGACGTTGACCGGGTTGTTGGAGCCAAGCGACTTCGTGAGGACGTCGGTGACGCCGGCGGCCTCCATCACGGCGCGTACGGCACCGCCGGCGATGAGGCCGGTACCGGTGGACGCGGGGCGCATGATGACCTTGGAGGCCTTGAACTGCGACATGGTGTCGTGGGCGATGGTGCCCTGCCGCATGGGGACCTGGATCATCGAGCGGCGGGCGATGACGCCGCCCTTGCGGATCGCCTCCGGGACCTCGTTGGCGCGGCCCATGCCGAAGCCGACGCGGCCGTGGCCATCGCCGACGACGACGATGGCGGTGAAGGAGAAGCGGCGGCCGCCCTTGACGACCTTGGCGACGCGGTTGATGAACACGACCTTCTCGATGTAGTCGCTCTGCTCATCGTCGTCGCGGCGGCGGTCGCGGCGGGGGCCGCGCTCGCCTCGATCACGTTGGACCATTAGAACACCAGCCCTTCGGCCCGCGCGGCGTCGGCGAGGGCCTTGACGCGGCCGGCGTATGCGAAGCCGCCGCGGTCGAAGACAACGGTTTCGAGGCCGGCCGCGCGAGCGCGGCGGGCGACGAGCTCGCCGACCTGCCGGGCGCGGTCGGTCTTGGTGCCGCCGGCCTCGCGCATTGTGGCCTCCAGGTCTGAGGCCTGGGCGAGGGTGCGGCCGGCGCGGTCATCGATGACCTGCGCGTAGATGTGCTGGCTCGAGCGGAACACCGCGAGGCGGGGCTGCTCGGGGGTGCCGGCGACCTTCTTGCGGATGCGCACGTGCCGGCGGATGCGGGCGACGCGAGTGGTGTCCTTGGCTGACATCGCCTCTCCTACCGTCCAGACTTCCCGGCCTTGCGGCGGACGACCTCACCGGCGTAGCGGATGCCCTTGCCCCGGTAGGGCTCGGGGGGCCGCTGCTTGCGGATGAGGGCGGCCTGCTGGCCGACGACCTGCTTGTCGATGCCGACCACGTGCACACGGGTCGGGGTTTCCACCTCGAAGGCGGCGCCGTCGAGCGGCTGGATCTCGACGGGGTGTGAGTAGCCCACGTTGAGCACCAGGTTGGAGCCGCGCAGCTCGGCGCGGTAGCCGGTGCCCTGGATCTCCAGGGATTTGCGGAAGCCCTCGGAGACGCCGGTCACCATGTTGGCGAGGAGGGCGCGGGTGAGCCCGTGCAGCGCGCGGTGGGTGGGCGCGTTCGAGGGTCGAGTGACCACGACGGCGCCCTCATCGACGGTGACGGCGATCGAGGGGTGGACGTCGTGTTCGAGCTGGCCCCTGGGGCCTTTGACCCGGGCGTGCTGTCCCTGGAGCGTCACCTCGACGCCCGCGGGGATGGCGATCGGCAGCCGGCCTACGCGAGACATTGCGGCCCCCTACCAGACGTAGCAGAGCACCTCGCCGCCGACCTTGGCCCGCCAGGCTTCCTGGCCGGACATGACGCCGTGCGACGTGCTCATGATGGCGACTCCGAGGCCTCCGTAGACCCTCGGAATCTCTCCCTTGTTGACGTAGACGCGCAGCCCGGGGCGGGACACGCGGCGGATGCCGGAGAGCGTGGAGCGCCGGTCCGGGCGGTAGTTGAGGCGAAGGCGGAGATACTGGCGTGCGCCCTCGGCCTCCTCGCTGTAGCCGTCGATGTAGCCCTCACGCTGGAGTACGTCAGCGACGGCGCGCTTCACCTTGGAGTGAGGGACGCGCACGGTCTCGTGGCGTGCGGCCACGGCGTTGCGGATTCGCGTGCACATGTCAGCGAGCGGGTCAGACATGCTCATCGGTCTCTGTCCTGCCTTCTCTCTGGCCTCGGGGCGCCGACTACCAGGAGGATTTCTTGACGCCGGGCAGCTTGCCCTGGTTGGCAAGCGTACGGAAGCAGATGCGGCACATGCCGAACTGGCGCATGTAGCCACGTGGGCGGCCGCATGGCCGGTTCGCCCAGACGACCGGGCAGCGGTTGACGTGCCGGTTGGCGAACTTCGGTGTGCGGTTGGACTTCACGATCTGCGACATCTTCGCCATCGTGGGTATCCCCTTACTCCTCGCCGGTGGCGAGTCTGGTTGCGTTCTTGCTAGCTCTTGGTAAACGGCATGCCGAGTAACTCGAGCAGCCGCTTGCCTTCTTCGTCGGTGCGCGCGGTGGTGATCACGTTGATCTGCATCCCGCGGACGCGCTCGACCTGGTCGAACGTGATCTCCGGGAAGATGATCTGCTCGGTGAGGCCGAGGGCGTAGTTCCCACGACCGTCGAACGCGTTGGCGTTGACGCCTCGGAAATCGCGGACGCGGGGGAGCGCCATGTTCATGAGGCGGTCCAGAAACTCCCACATGCGGTTGCCGCGCAGGGTGAGCGAGACACCGATCGGGTTGCCTTCGCGGAGCTTGAAGTTCGAGATGGCCTTCTTGGCGCGGTTCACGACGGGGCGCTGACCGGTCACGGCGGCGAGGTCGGCCTGGGCCGAATCGATGGCGCGGCCGTTCGTCAGGGCTTCGCCGAGGCCGATGTTCACGGAGATCTTCTCGAGCGTCGGCACCTGCATCGGGTTGCTGTACCCGAATTCACGGGTGAGGACGGCGACGACCTCTTCGCGGTAGCGCTGCTTGAGCGCGGGGAGGGTGATGGTGTCGGGCATTAGTCGATGGCCTCGTTGCAGTTCTTGCAGGCGCGGACCTTGCGGCCGTCATCGAGGAAGCGGAAGCCGACGCGGGTGGCCTCGTTGCAGGAGCGGCAGACGACCTTCACGTTGGAGACGTGGAGGGGCGCTTCCATCTCGATGATGGCCGAGGGCTCCTGGGCGGTGCGCTGACGGCGGTGGCGCTTGACGAGGTTGAGGCCGGCGACGACGACGCGCTGCTCGGCGGGGAGGACGCGACGGACCTCACCGCGTTTGCCGCGGTCCTTGCCGGTGGTGACCTCGACGGTGTCGTTGCGCCGGACTTTGGCAGCCATGGCTACAGCACCTCCGGGGCGAGCGAGACGATGCGCATGTACTCACGGTCGCGCAGCTCACGGGCGACGGGGCCGAAGATGCGCGTGCCGCGCGGGTTGCCGGCCTTGTCAGCGAGGAGGACGGCCGCGTTCTCGTCGAAACGGATGGCGGAGCCGTCGGGCCGCTGATAGGTGTGGGCAGTGCGCACGACGACGGCGCGGACGACGTCGCCTTTCTTGACGTTGCTGTTGGGCTGGGCCTCTTTGACGCTCGCGATGATGGTGTCACCGACGCGGGCGTAGCGGCGGCCGGAGCCTCCGAGCACGCGAATGCAGAGCAGTTCGCGAGCGCCGGAGTTGTCGGCGACCTTGAGCCGGCTTTGCTGCTGAATCATTGCTGTTCCGACTCCGTCTCGGTCGCGGTCTCGGCCGCAGCCTCGGGGGCGGGGGCCGGCTCAGCGGTCGCCTCGGCGTCGGTGGACGCCGCCTGCGCCGCGGGTTCGGGTTGCGTTTCCGCCTCGTTCTGTGCGGCCTCGGGCTGGGCGGCAGCGTGCGCGGCCGCGCGCTGCACTTCGGTCACGAGGGAGGCGTCGATGGCCTCGGCGCGTACCTGTGCGACCTCGCGCTGCTGGACGATCTCGACCAGACGCCAGCGCTTGGTCTTGCTGATCGGCCGGCATTCCTCGATGCGGACCAGGTCGCCGACGCTGGCGGCGTTCTGGGGGTCGTGCACGGGGTAGCGCTTGGTGCGCCGGATCACCTTGCGGTAGAGGCGGTGGGGCGCGGCGCGCTCGATCGCGACGATGATCGTCTGATCGCCGCGGTCGGAGACCACGGTGCCGGTCCGAGCCTTGCGGTTGATGACCCGCCCCTCGGTGGTTGCCGCCTCGACCATTCGATACTCCTCGTTCGCCGGTGTTGAGCCGGCTGGTTACTCGTCCGCGGCGGAGCGGGTGGCCTCGACTTCGGCGAGGATTTCCCGCTCGCGCAGCAGTGTCCTGGCGCGTGCGACGCGCCGGCGCGCCTTGGCGATCTGGCTCACGTCCGCCAGCTGACGCGTGGCGGCCTGGAAGCGCAGGTTGAACAGCGCCTGATGCGCTGCCTCGAGGTCGGCGCGCAGCTGGACGTCATCGCGTCCGCGCAGCTCGACGGTCTCCTTCTGGGAGGGCATCAGGCGCCCCCTTCCTCGCGGCCGATCACCTTCGTGTCGACCGGCAGCTTGTGGTGCGCCCTGCGGAACGCCTCGCGCACGGCGACCTCGGAGACGCCCGCGACCTCGAACATCACGCGGCCGCGCTTGACGACCGCAACCCAGTGGTCGGGCGGGCCTTTGCCCTTGCCCATGCGAGTCTCGACCGGCTTCTTGGTGACCGGCTTATCCGGAAAGATGCGGATCCACACCTTCCCGCCACGGCGCAGCGAACCGGTGATCGCACGACGGGCGGACTCGATCTGGCGAGAGTCGACCCAGGCGGTGGTCTGGGCCTGGAGGCCCCACTCGCCGAAGGCGACGGTGTTCCCGCTCATCGCGGCGCCCGCGCGGCGGCCACGGTGTTGCTTGCGGTACTTGACGCGACGGGGCATCAGCATAGCGCTACTCCGTCCCGCCCTCGGCGCCGGCCAGCGCGAACGGGGTCTGGTCCGGGGCGATGTCGCCCTTGTAGATCCAGGCCTTCACGCCGATGCGTCCGAAGGTGGTGTGCGCCTCGGCCTGTCCGAAGTCGATGTCCGCACGCAGGGTGTGCAGGGGCACGCGGCCCTGCATCTCCTGCTCGGAGCGAGACATCTCGGAGCCGCCGAGGCGACCGCTGATCTTGACGCGGCAGCCGAGGGCGCCGCGCTGCATGGTGCGCTGGACGGACTGCTTCATCGCACGACGGAACGCGACGCGGCGTTCCAGCTGGTCGGCGACGGAGCGGGCGACGAGCTGCGCATCGAGCTCGGGGACGCGGATCTCCTCGATGTTGAGGCGGACGCGCTTGTCCGTCGCGCCCTCGAGCGCGCCGCGCAGCTGCTCGACGTTCTGCCCACCGCGACCGATCACGATGCCTGGCTTGGCGGTGCGGACCGTCAGGCTGAGCTGGTTCGCGTTGCGGTCGATGGTGATGGCGGAGATGCCGGCGTCCGGCAGCATGCGCATCACGAGTCGGCGGAGCCGCATGTCCTCGGCGAGGAGGGTGGCGTACTCGCGCTCACTGAACCAGCGGGACTGCCAGTCCTTGGTGATGCCGACGCGGAAGCCGTAGGGGTGAACTTTACGCCCCATTTAGAACCCCTCGTCTCCTTCGACCACGATCTCGATGTGCGACGTGCGCTTCAGGATCGGGGCGGCGCGGCCGCGCGAGCGAGCGCGGTAGCGCTTCAGCGTGCGCGACTCCCCGGCGAAGGCTCGCTTCACGGTGAGCCGGTCCGGGTCCAGGTTGTAGTTGTTCTCCGCATTGGCGGCGGCGGACTTCACCGTCTTCCAGACGATGCGCGCCGACGGCTGCGGCAGGAACTCGAGCACCGTGAGGGCCTCGCCGACCGGGAGGCCGCGAATGCGGTCGAGCACGAGCCGCACCTTGCGTGCGGACACGGGCTGGTCGGCCGAGAGAGCGCGTACTTCCATCAGCGGGACCTCGACGAGGTTTCGGAGCGGCCCTTGTGGCCGCGGAACGTGCGGGTGAAGGCGAATTCGCCGAGCTTGTGGCCCACCATGTTCTCCGTGCAGAAGACCGGGACGTGGCGACGGCCATCGTGGACGGCGATGGTGAGGCCCACCATCTCTGGCATGATCGTCGAGGCGCGCGACCAGGTGCGGATGGCCTGCTTGGCGCCCGAACGCTGCACGGCTTCCACCTTGCGCATGAGGCTTTCCTCGATGAAGGGGCCCTTTTTGGTCGATCGTGACATCGGTTACCTCCGCCCGCCGCCACGACGGCGCTGAATATCGCGGTCGGTGCGCTTGTTGTTCCGGGTGCGGTACCCGAGGGCGGGCTTGCCCCAGGGGGTCTTGGGACCGGGCATACCGACGGACGCCTTGCCCTCGCCACCGCCGTGGGGGTGGTCGACTGGGTTCATGACGGAGCCGCGCACCTGGGGGCGACGCCCGCGGTGCCGCGTGCGTCCGGCCTTGCCGAGCTTCAGGAGGGCGTGCTCGGCGTTGCCGACGACGCCGACGGTGGCCAGGCATTCCTCGGACACGTAGCGCATCTCACCGGAGGGGAGACGCAGCAGGGCGCGCCCGTTGTCCTTCGCCATGAGCTGAATCGAAACGCCGGCGGACCGCCCGAGCTGGGCGCCGCGGCCGGGCTGGAGCTCGACGTTGTGCACGGTGGTGCCGGGCGGCAGCGCCGCGAGGGGCAGCGTGTTGCCGGGAGCGATGGCCGCGCTCGTTCCGGACACGATCTGCTGCCCGACGGTCACGCCGTTCGGGGCGACGATGTAGCGCTTCTCACCGTCCAGATAGTGGACGAGGGCGATGCGCGCGCTCCGGCCGGGGTCGTACTCGATGGCCGCGACCTTGCCGGGCACACCGGCCTTGTCGCGCTTGAAGTCGATGATGCGGATCTTGCGCTTGGCGCCGCCGCCGCGATGACGCACGGTGATGCGACCGCTGGTCCCACGACCGGCACGCTGCTTCTTGCTGGCGAGCAGGTTCTTCTCGGGAGTGGACTTCGTGATCTCCTCGAAGGTGAAGCCCGCGGCGCCGCGGCGTCCGGGCGAGGTCGGCTTGAAATTGCGTACCGGCATCGCCTAGATCCCCTCGAACACCTGGATTTGCTCGCCCGGCCGGACGGTCACGATGGCTTTCTTCCAGGACGCCTGGCGGCCAACGTTCCGGCCGTAGCGCTTCAACTTGCCCGGGACGTGTGACGTATTGACGTCGACCACGTGGACGTTGAAGGCCATCTCGACGGCCTGGGCGATCTGCGGCTTGTTGGCGCCCAGCGCGACTTCGAAGACGTATTTGCCCTGCGCGGAGAGGGCCGTGCTCTTCTCGGTCACGATGGGGCGCCGGAGCACCTCGTAGGGGTGAATGGCTTTGGGCATCGGTTAGGCCTCCGCCTGCGACGGTACGGCGGCGCGACGGGACATCGCGCGCTCGCCGCCCCAGAGCGCCTCGATGCGGCGGACCGCGTCGACGGTAAGGAGCAGCGTGTGATGCGAGAGCATGTCGCCGACGTTCAGGGTGTCGGCGGGGAGCACGCGAGCGCCGTCGACGTTGCGCGCCGAGAGGTGCGCGTTGCGGTCCGGCGCGCCGGTAACGATGAGCGCCGAACGCTCGACGCCGAGGCTCCGCAGCAGGCCGGTGACGGCCTTCGTCGAGGGTGCGGCGATGCCGAGGTCATCGACGACGACCAGGCGGCTGTCCTGAGCGCGGGCCGAGAGCACCGAGCGAATGGCCAGACGGCGCATCCGCTTCGGCAGGCGCTGCTCGAAGGAGCGAGGCTTCGGGCCGAAGACCACACCACCGCCCTTGCGGAGTGGTGAGCGGATGGACCCCTGGCGGGACATGCCGAGGCCCTTCTGGCGGCGGGTCTTCTTGGTGGAACCCTGTACCTCGCCGCGGGTCTTGGTGTTGGCGGAACCGGCGCGGCGCGCGGCCAGCTGCGCGAGCAGCGCCTGATGCACCACGGCCTGATTCGGGTCTACCGCGAACACCGCGTCATCCACCTCAATCGAGGGGAGGGACGCGCCGGCGCGGTCGCGTACATCGAGCTTCACTGCGCCGCCTCGCCTTCGGTATCGTCTGCCGCCTCGGCGGTCGCGTCTTCAGCGACGGGCGCGTCGTCCGCGTCCTCGCCTGAGTCCTCGGCAGCATCCTCGGAGCCAGGTCCGTCCTCGGCAGCGTCGTCCGCGACCGGTGCGTCCTCGGCCTCATCCTCGTCGACGACGACGGGCGCGAGGACTTCCTCGAACGCCGGAGCGGGGACGTGGAGGACGGGCGGGGTGTAGTCCTTGAGCGGAGCGCGGCGGCCCGGCTCGACCGTCACGATGCCTTCATCGGCGCCGGGGACGGAGCCCTCGACGAAGATGAGGTTGCGGGCGGGGTCGGTGAGGACGACCAGCAGGTTGATGATGGTCTTCGCCCGATGGCCCATGTGGCCGGCCATCTTCTGGCCCTTCCACACCTTGCCGGGCGTGGTGCCCGCGCCGACGGAGCCGGGGGCGCGGTGGCGGTCCGACTGACCGTGCGTCTTGGGGCCACCGCGGAAATTCCAGCGCTTCACGCCGCCGGCGAAGCCGCGGCCCTTCGAGACGCCGGACACGGTCACGTACTCGCCAGGCGTGAAGGCCTCGACCGTGAGGGTCTGGCCGCGCTCGTAGCTCTCGCCGTTGAGCGGGAACTCCTGGAGCACGGTCAGCGTATCCTCGATGCCGCCGGCGCGGAGGTGGCCGCGCTCGGGACGGTTGACGCGTTTGCGGTTGCCGGCGAAGCCGACCTGCACGGCCTCGTAGCCGTCGCGTTCGGTCGTGCGGAGCTGAGTGACCCGGTTGGGCCCGAGCTCGATGACGGTCACGGCGCGCGCGCGGCCAGCGCCGTCGTAGAGGCGCATCATGCCGACCTTGCGTCCAATCATGCCCACCATGGTGTGCGGCCCTCGGTCCCTTAGAGCTTGATCTCGATGTCGACGCCGGACGGCAATTGCAGCCGCATGAGCGTGTCCACCGTGCGCGAGGTCGGTTCGAAGATGTCGATCAGACGCTTGTGCGTCCGCGTCTCGAACTGGTCTCGCGAGTCCTTGTCGATGAACGGTGAGCGAATCACCGTGTACTTCCGGATGCGCGTCGGCAGCGGGACGGGGCCGGCGACGGCCGCGCCCGTGCGTTCCGCGGCCTCGACGATCTGCTGCGCAGAGCGGTCGAGGACACGGTGGTCGTACGCCTTGAGCCGGATCCGAATGCGTTGCCGTGCCACGGTCCGCCTGCTTCCCTGTCTCAGTCCTTCGTGCTCGCTCCGGAGAGCGACTTACTCGTTGATCTTGGTGACGACGCCCGCGCCGACGGTGCGGCCGCCCTCGCGGATGGCGAAGCGGAGGCCTTCCTCGACGGCGACGGGGGTGATGAGTTCGATGTCCACGGTGACGTTGTCACCCGGCATCACCATCTCGGTGCCCTCCGGCAGCGACACGGTGCCCGTGACGTCGGTCGTGCGCATGTAGAACTGCGGCCGGTACCCGTTGAAGAACGGCGTGTGCCGCCCTCCCTCGTCCTTCGACAGCACGTACACCTCGCCCGAGAACTTCCGGTGCGGCGTGATGCTCGCCGGCTTCGCCAGCACCTGCCCCCGCTCCACGTCCTCACGCTCGATGCCGCGCAGCAGGCAGCCCACGTTGTCGCCCGCCTCGCCCTGGTCCAGCAGCTTCTTGAACATCTCCACGCCCGTGACCGTGGTCTTGCGCGACTCCTTGATGCCCACGATCTCGATCTCTTCGCCCACGTGCACCGTCCCGCGCTCGATGCGCCCGGTGACCACCGTGCCGCGCCCCTTGATGCCGAACACGTCTTCGATCGGCATCAGGAACGGCAGGTCCTTCGGACGCTCCGGCTGCGGGATGAAGCTGTCCACCGCCTCCATGAGCTGCCAGATGCACTGGTACTCCGGCGCGTTGGGGTCGGTCGCCGTGGACTCCAGCGCCTTCAGCGCCGAGCCGCGGATGATCGGCGTGTCGTCGCCCGGGAAGCCGTTCGAGGAGAGCAGCTCCCGCAGCTCGAGCTCCACCAGCTCCAGCAGCTCTTCGTCCTCCATCATGTCGACCTTGTTCAGGAAGACCACCACCGCCGGCACTTCGACCTGCCGCGCCAGCAGCAGGTGCTCGCGCGTCTGCGGCATCGGCCCGTCCGGGGCCGCCACCACGAGGATGGCGCCGTCCATCTGCGCCGCGCCGGTGATCATGTTCTTGATGTAGTCCGCGTGACCAGGGCAGTCCACGTGCGCGTAGTGACGCGTGTCCGTCTCGTACTCCACGTGCGCGATGGCGATCGTGATCCCGCGCGCGCGCTCTTCCGGCGCGTTGTCGATCGAGTCGAACGCCCGATACTCCGCTTCGCCCTTCAGCGCCAGCACTTTCGTGATCGCCGCCGTCAGCGAGGTCTTCCCGTGGTCCACGTGCCCAATCGTGCCCACGTTCGCGTGCGGCTTGTTCCGCTCAAACTTCCCCTTCGCCATCGAAGTGTCCTCCTGCTCAGACGCCCGCGCGCGCGCGGTCGCGCCCGCTGATCTCGGCCGCGACGTTCGGCGGCACCTGCTCGTAGTGATCGAACTCCATCGAGTACGTGGCGCGGCCCTGCGTGTTGGAGCGCAGGTCGGTCGCGTATCCGAAGGTCTCCGCCAGCGGCACCATGGCGCGGATGACGTGAGTATTGCCACGCTGATCCATGCCCTGGACGTGCCCGCGGCGCGAGTTGATGTCGCCGAGGACGTCGCCGAAGTAGTCGTCCGGCGTCACGACCTCGAGCTTCATGACGGGCTCAAGGAGGACGGAACTGCCACTCTCGAGACCGGAGCGCATGCCCATCGAGCCCGCGGTGGTGAAGGCCATCTCCGACGAGTCGACGGGGTGGAACGAACCGTCGACGACGGCTACGTAGACATCGACGACTGGGAAGCCGGCCCGCACGCCGCTCTGGAGCGCCTGCTCGACGCCGGCGCGGACGGGGTTGATGTACTCGCGCGGAATGGAGCCGCCGACGGTCTTGTCTTCGAACAGGAAGCCGGTACCGGGCTCGCGCGGAGCAACCTCGAGGACGCAGTGGCCGTACTGACCGCGACCGCCCGTCTGGCGGACGAAGCGGCCCTCGGCGCGGGCGGGACGGGTGATGGTCTCGCGGTACGCGACCTGAGGCCGGCCGATGTTGGCCTCGACCTTATATTCGCGCTTCATGCGGTCGACGATGACCTCCAGGTGTAGCTCGCCCATGCCGGCGATCACCGTCTGGCCGGTCTCCTGGTCGAAACGGACACGGAAGGTCGGGTCCTCCTCGACGAGGCGCTGGAGCGCGTCGCCGAGCTTCTCCTGGTCCTCGCGGGTCTTCGGCTCGATGGCGACGGAGATAACGGGCTCGGGGAACGAAATCGTCTCGAGCATGACCGGAGTCTCGCGGGCGGAGAGCGTGTCGCCGGTGAAGGTGTCCTTGAGGCCGATGGCGGCGGCGATGTCGCCGGCGTACACGGCATCGATGTCCTCGCGGGAGTTCGCGTGCATCTTCAGCAGACGGCCGAAGCGCTCGCGCTTGTCGCGCGTGGTGTTCAGCACCTGGTCGCCGCTCTTGGCGACGCCGGAGTAGACGCGGAAGAACACGAGGCGCCCCACGAACGGGTCGGCGACGACCTTGAAGGCGAGGGCGGTGAGCGGCTGCTCGTCCGACGCAGCGCGCTCGACCGTCGACTCATCGTCGCCGACCGGGTGTGCCTGCACCGGGGGGATGTCGACGGGCGACGGGAGGTAGCTGATGACGGCATCGAGCATGGCCTGGACGCCCTTGTTCTTGAGAGCGGAGCCGCAGAGCACGGGCGCGATGTCGCCGGCGATAGTCGAGCGGCGGATGGCCTTCTTCAACTCGGTGATGTCGATGTCATGGCCCTCGAGGAACGAGACCATGAGCTGCTCGTCGTTCTCGGCGACGCGCTCCACGAGGGCCTCGCGGGCGGCATCGGCCTCCGCGCGAAGGTTGTCCGGGATATCGCGCACGGAGACCTCGGAGCCACGCTCGCCCTCGAAGTAGATGGCGTTCATCTCGACAAGGTCGATGACGCCCTCGAAGCGGTCTTCGGCGCCGATGGGCAGTTGCAGCGGGACTGGCACGGCGCCCAGGCGGTCGACAATCATGTCGACGCAGCGCTGAAAGTCGGCCCCGGTGCGGTCCATCTTGTTGACGAAGCAGATGCGGGGGACGTTGTAGCGGTCGGCCTGACGCCAGACGGTTTCGGACTGCGGCTCGACGCCGGCAACGCCGTCGAAGACCACGACACCACCGTCGAGGACGCGCAGGGAGCGCTCCACCTCGACGGTGAAGTCGACGTGTCCGGGGGTGTCGATGATGTTGATGGCGTGGTCGTTCCAGGCGCAGGTCGTAGCGGCCGAGGTGATGGTGATCCCTCGTTCTCGCTCCTGCTCCATCCAGTCCATGATGGCGGTGCCCTCGTGGGTTTCGCCGATGCGGTGAGTGCGTCCCGTGTAGTAGAGGACGCGCTCCGTCACGGTCGTCTTACCGGCATCGATATGCGCGATGATGCCGATGTTGCGTACCCGCTCGAGCGGCGCTGTGCGTGGCATAGTTCGTTCAGTCGTCCTTGCTTCGGCCCGGGACACTGACACCCCCGGCGAAGCCGGGGGAGGTCAGCCGCCTGGGGCTGTCACCAGCGGTAGTGCACAAAGGCGCGGTTGGCCTCGGCCATCCGGTGGGTGTCCTCTTTGCGCCGAATCGCGGTCCCTGTGTTGTTGGCGGCGTCCATGAGCTCGGCGGCGAGTCGCTCCGACATGGAACGTCCATTGCGGTTGCGAGCGCCGGCGAGCAGCCAGCGGATCGCGAGCGCCTGACGGCGCTCACTGCGGATATCGACCGGCACCTGGTAGGTGGCTCCACCGACGCGACGAGGCTTCACCTCGATGACGGGGGTGGCGTTCCGCACGGCCTGGTCGAAGACATCGATGGAGGAGCGTCCGGTCTGCGCCTCGACGCGGTCGAGGGCGCTGTAGACGATGCGCTCGGCGACGCTTTTCTTGCCGTTGCGCATGAGCTTGTTGGTGAACGAGGTCACCAGCCGCGACTGGAAGCGCGGGTCGGGCGCGACGGGGCGGGTGGGGGGACGATTACGGCGTGCCATATCGCTCTTCCTAGCCCCTTCGCGTGCCGTACTTGCTGCGGCCGCGCTTTCGGTTCTTGACGCCCTGGGCGTCCAACGCACCGCGAATGATGTGATAGCGCACGCCGGGAAGGTCCTTCACACGGCCGCCGCGGATGAGGACGACGGAGTGCTCCTGGAGGGTGTGGCCCTCGCCGGGGATGTACGCCGTGACCTCGATGCCGTTAGAGAGCCGGACACGCGCGACCTTGCGGAGCGCGGAGTTCGGCTTCTTGGGGGTGACGGTGCGCACCTGGGTGCAGACGCCACGCTTCTGCGGCGAACCCTTGGGCGAACGAGTCGTCCGGCTCTTGAGCGCGTTGAAGCGGAAGCGCAGCGCGGGCGCCTTGGTCTTCTTGATGACCGGCTGGCGGGAATGCCGGACCAGCTGATTAATCGTCGGCACTGCGACTCCACTCGCAATCGGCCCGGGTTACGGCGGGTGTCCACAGAAGTGGAGGCCATATCGAGGGCAGCAAGAACGGCCGGAAGGCTTCGCGGTGAACCGTTGCGGCGGATGCGTCCCGGAAGGGGCGCGGGATGTGCCGCTGGTCGTCACCGCGTTCGTGCCACCGACCGCCACACGTGAACGTGCGTCGTTCTCGGAACGCGAACTTGGATGTTACGGGCGAGTGCGATCTGTGTCAACGCGCCCGCACGGCAGACCGGGGGCACGTGGAAAACGGGGCTACCGAGCCCGTGCAGGATGATAGCGAACGGGTGTACGCGCAGGCAAGTTATCATTTGACTCGCGCGCGGGCGTTTACGCGGCGGAGGCGGTCCGGCGTATCATCCGCGATTGCGAGCATCGAGCATCGGTGTCTGAAGGGAGTGTGGCGATGGGTGGCATGGTGAGCGGATTCCGTGACTTCGTGTTGCGGGGAAACGTCATCGACCTCGCGGTGGCGGTGGTGATCGGGGCGGCTTTCGGGGCGGTTGTGACGTCGATGGTCGAGAACCTGATCAACCCGCTGATCGCGGCGATCGGAGGCCAGCCAGACCTGGCCGACGTTGCGACGTTCACGATAAACAGCGCGAACTTTTCGGTGGGGGCCGTGCTGAGCGCGGCGATCAACTTCGTGATCGTAGCGGCGGCGGTGTACTTCATCATCGTGATGCCGGTGAACCGGCTGATGCAGATGCGTCAGCGCAAGGAGGTGGCCGAGGTGGCGGCCACTCCGGAGGACATTGCGCTGCTGCAGGAGATCCGGGACCTGCTGAAGGCGCGGGGCGGGGTGGTCTAGCCCCGGACGGGCAGGGATGGCGGCAGCCGGGACAGGCCGCCGCCATCTCTCTTTCTCCGGGATCGCCGCGGAGGTCAGCGGAGGCGGATGAGCTGACTCGTGCCACTGTTGGGGACGTTGCTCGTGAAGGTGCCGGTGGCGTTGCCATCCGCACCGAGCGTCCAGATGAAGATGCCGGTGATACCGAGGCCGGGCTGCGTGAACTCGACCGTGGCGATGTTGCCCGCGACGGTGCCGGAGAGCGTGAGGGCCCCGGGGGCGCCGCCCGAGATCGAGTTGCCGGTCTGCGTGATCGTGACCTGGAAGGTGAACGTCTGTCCGGCGCCTCGTCCCTGGAGGACGGTGTCGGCGATGCGCCACGTGCCGGCGAAACTGGCCGGGGCGGGTTGCGCCGTTGCCGCCTGCGTCGGCGCGGGGCGCGGCGGCTCCGTCGGGACGGGGGTGGGCGACGGCGCAGGTGCGGAGGTGGGGGTCGCCGTAGGTGTCGACGTGGGCGACGGTGTCGATGATGGCGTTGCCGTCGGGGACGGAGTGAGGCTGGCGGCTGGCGTAGGCGTGGCGGCGGGCGTTGGAGTGGGGGAAGCCTCGACCCCCGCGCCGCGGTCCGCGGACTCGTCGTCATCGCCACCAAGGAAGAACGACGCGACGGCGAAGACAATGATGCCGCTGACCGCGAAGGTGACGAGGAGGCCGGCGGCGGGGAGCAGGTAGCGGTTCAGGCCCTGAGGCACGGCAGGCGCTTCCTCGGTGGTCTCGTGCGTGGTGGCTCGTTGAGTATCCCAGAATGCGCCAGCACTTGCGGGATCGCGTGGCGGGTCACGGTTGGGCGGACCCGCGGCGTTAGCGGGGGAAGACGACTTTGCGGAACGCCTCGCGGACGTTGGGGCTGATGGCGTCGGCGGGGGCGACGGCGCGGGCGCGTTCGCGGAGGAAGCGGAGCATCTCGGCCTCGGAGCGGCCGCGCATCTGCGAGGTGTGGGCGAGGACCGCGCGGACCTTGCGGCGGAGCACGCGTTCGATGTCGACATGGAGGTCGGCTTCATTGGTGCCGCCGAGGAGGAGGACACGCGGGCGGTGGGGCTCGAGGCCCTCGAGCTTGTGCTCCGGGTGGTAGAGGTGGTCATCGGCGGCGGGGTAGATGGCGTCATACGTGGCGCGGCCGACGTTGCGGTGGTCGCGGTGATTGAAGCCGGGGCGGAAGCCGTCCCAGGTGATGACGAGTTCGGGGCGTCGGCGGCGCAGCTGGTAGACGACGGTCTCGCGGAGTTCGTCGTCGTCGAGGACGGACCCGTCGTGGTAGCCGAGGAAGACCGGCTCGCGGGCGCCGAGGATGCGGGCCGCGGCGCGCTGCTCTTCCTCGCGCGTGCCGGCGAGGCGCTGGGCGGTCATCGCGGGGTCTTTGGTGCCTTTGTTGCCGCTGGTGACGACGACGATATCGACCTCCCATCCGCCGGCGGTGAGCACGGCGACGGTGCCGCCGCACATGAACTCGCAGTCGTCGGGGTGGGCCATGATGACCATGGCGCGCTTCGGCTCGACGGCGTCGAACAGCTCGGCAGCATCCGTGATCTGGTCGAGGGGGGTCTGGGTCACCATGGGTCTGCTCCGGGTCGCCTTGATGCGGGGTGGTTAGCCGTCGCCAGCGACGGCGACGGAGCTCCGGGCGGCGACGAGGTCACGATAGAGGTCATGGAGCGAGGCCGCGACCGCGTCCCACGAATAGGCCTGCATCGAGCGGGCGGCGGCGGCGCCGAGGGCGGCGCGGAGTGACTCGTTCTCGAAGAGGAGGTCGAGTTTCTCCGCGAAGGGGCCGGGGCAGCGCCAGGGGATGAGGTAGCCGGTGCGGCCGTCCGCGACCGTGGAGGTGAGGCCGCCGACCCTCGATGCGACGACGGGGAGGCCGGAGGCGAGCGCCTCAACGGCGACGAGGCCGAACGACTCATAGAACGAGGGGACGGCGACGACGTCCGCCGCGGCGTAGTACGTCTGTAGCTGCTCGTGAGGGACGGCGCCGGCGAACGTCACCTTCTCGGCGACGCCGACCTCGGCGGCAACGGCACGCAGACGGTCCAGTTCCGCCGCGGCGCGGTCGTCGCCACCGACGACGATGAGACGGACGTGGTCACGCTCGGTCATTTCGGCGAGGGCGCGGATCAGGATGTCGAAGCCCTTGAGGGGCTCGATGCGGCCGACGGCCAAGACGACGTGCAGATGGCCCTCGCCACGCCCCTGCGCGGGGAGGCTGAGGGCGGCGCGCGCCTCGGCGCGGGGACGGGGGCGAAACGCCTGGAGGTCCACGCCGAGGGGAATGACAGCCACGCGCTGCGGCGAGACGCGGTAGAGCTGCTTCAGGAGCTGTCGCTCATGCTGGGTGGCGGCGACGATGTGGTCGACGGAGTGCACGAGGCGACGTTCGGCCTCGAGACGGGCCGGGGACTCATGCTCCGACGCACGGGCGCGGAGTTTCACGTCGCCGAGCGTGTGGAACATCGCGACGTGCGGCGCATGCCACCGGCGAGCGAGCGCATCGCCGGCCTCAACGGCGAGCCAGTAGTGCGAGTGGATGAGGTCGTAGTCGAGGGCTTCGCGGAATCGGAACGCATCGACGCCACGGGCGAACTCCTCGACGCAGCCGACGAGGTCCTCCTTCTCGACGTGGGCCGCTGGCCCGGCGGTGACCTGGATGAGACGAGCGCCCTCCATGGGCTGGACCTCGGGGGTCGAGGCGTCGGTACGGCGGGTGAAGACATCTACCGCCACGCCGGCGCGCGCGAGGCAGGCAGCGACGTGGCGGACGTAGACGTTCATCCCCCCGGTCTCACGGCCGCCGAGCGGCGCGACCGGGGAGGTGTGCAGCGAGAGGACGGCGACGCGCATGTTCCCGGACACGATAGCGCTATCGCGGACGGATCAGGCCCAGGAACTCCTGGCGGGTGTTCTGGTCGGTGCGGAAGCGGCCGCGCATGGCCGAGGTCACCATCTTGGAGCCGGGCTTGCGGACGCCGCGAGCGGTCATGCAGAGGTGTTCGGCCTCGATGACGACACCGACACCCTTCGCGCCAAGTACGTCCTCGATGCAGTCGGCGATCTGACCGGTCAGGCGCTCCTGCACCTGCGGGCGGCGGGCGAAAATCTCGACGGCGCGGGCGATCTTCGAGAGGCCGACGATGCGACCGTCGGGGAGGTAGCCCACGTGCGCCTCGCCATGGAACGGCATGAAGTGATGCTCGCACATCGAGTAGAAGGGGATCTCGCGGAGGATCACCATCTCGTCGTGGCCTTCTTCGAAGCCGACGGAGAGCACGGAGACGGGATCCTGGTGGAGGCCCTCGAAGAGTTCCTGGTACATCGAGGCGATGCGGCGCGGGGTCTCGCGGAGGCCCTCACGGTCGGGGTCCTCACCGATGGCGACGAGGAGGTCGCGGATGATCTCCTCGGCGGCGGCGGGGTCTTGGGGACGGCCTGTGGCGGGCGGCAGGGTAGTAGTCACGGCATCAGCCTCGAGATTCCGCAGAGGGGAACGCGCAAACGCGATCGTAGCATGCGGGGCACGAGGCGTTGCGGTGACATCGATCACCGCCAGCCAAGGCTCCTCTCCACGGCAGCGAGGTCGGCGGGCACCTCGTGGCGGACGGCCTCGATGGTCATGGCGGTGTCCGGATCCTTCAGACCGTGGCCGGTGATGACGCAGACGGCGGTCAGGCCCTCGAGCGCTGCGCCGGCGCGGGCCCGCTTGAGGAGGCCGGCGACCGAGGCGGCGGAAGCCGGCTCACAGAAGACGCCTTCGCTCGAAGCGAGGCGGCGGTAGGCCTCGAGGATCTCGTCGTCGGTGACGGCCTCGATGACGCCGGCCGAGTCGTCGCGGGCGGTGATGGCGCCCTCCCAGGAGGCAGGGTTGCCGATGCGGATGGCGGTCGCGATCGTCTCGGGCTTCTCGACCGGGTGGCCGAGGACGAGGGGGGCGGCGCCGGCGGCCTGGAAGCCCCACATCGACGGGTGCTTCGAGGCACGCTCGAGGCGGTGATACTCGACGAAGCCGCGCCAGTAGGCGGTGATGTTGCCGGCGTTGCCGACGGGGATGCAGAGCAGGTCAGGAGCGTCGCCGAGGTCGTCGACGACCTCGAAGGCGGCCGTTTTCTGGCCCTCGATGCGGTAGGGGTTGACGGAGTTCACGAGGGCGACGCCGGGGCGTTCGGCGAGCTGCTTCGCGATGTTCAGTGCGTCATCGAAGGAACCGTCGATAGCGACGATCTCCGCGCCATGGGCCACGGCCTGGGCGAGCTTGCCGGAGGCGATGCGCCCGCTGGGGACAACGACGTAGGCCTGAAGACCGTGACGGGCGGCGTACGCAGCGGCAGAAGCGGACGTGTTGCCGGTGGAGGCGCAGAGCAAGGAAGTGGCGCCATCCTCGACGGCCTTGGCGACGGCCATGACCATGCCGCGGTCCTTGAACGAGCCGGTCGGGTTGGCGTACTCGAGCTTGAAGTACAGCGCTTCGAGGCCAAGCTCGGGGCCGATCGACCGGGAGGGGACGAGGGGAGTCCCGCCCTCGCCGAGGGTCACAAGGGGGGTCTTCTCCGTGACGGGGAGGAGCGAGGCGTAGCGCTCCATGATGAAGCGGGCGGTTGGGGTCATAGGGGCTGTTCTCGCGATCCTTCTGCGGCGCGCTCGGTGAGCTGGCGGAGCAGCTCGCGGCCGGCGCGCGCCTGACGGTCGATCTCTTGCAGCTGGCGACGGCCGGCATCCTCCGCCGCGCTGGTGGCGCGACGGACGTGCTCGATGAGCAGGTCGCGTTGCGCCTCGATGGCCGCGTCCAGGGCGGCGAAGCGCGCCTCGTGGGCGGCCAGCTCCCGACGGAGGAGGTCGCGTTGTTCGGCGAGGAGGCGCTCGGCCCCCTCGTGAGACGCGGCCGCCTCCTCGATGGGCTGGAGGCGGGCCTCGACGCGCTCACGGAGGCTACGAACCTGCTCAGCGGCGTCGGCGACGAGGTCATGGAGGCCGGCGGCTGGCTGCAGCGCGGCGACCTCGTCGCCGAGGCGGAGCTGCGCCTCGTGGAGCGCGGCGAGACGGGCGGCGAACGCATCGACTTCGAGGCGCAGCTCCGGGATGGCGGCGGCCGCCGCGGCCTCTTCCTGCCCTTCGTTGCGGACGGCGCCGGCGAGCGCGTCGACGCGCCGTGTGAGGTTCTCGAGGGCCGACTCGACGGACGTGTCACCGCGGGCCGACGACGCAACATCCGCGACGAGGGCGCGGTGGCGTCCCTCGACGGAGTCGAGCCGCTCGTCGAGGCGCGCGACATTGACCTCGATACGGTCGAGGGCTGCCTCGAGGGAGTGAAGTGAGGCGGCGTCGTGGTGGTGCTCGCGTTCGAGGGAGCCTGCGGAATCGCGGCGGAGTGAGGCTTCGGCCTCGATGCCGCCTTCGAGGGCGGCGACCTGAGTCTGGAGGCGGCGGACGAGGTCGAGGCTCGTCTCATGACGGATCGTGCGCCCGTGCAGAAGGGCCAATTCCTCCTGGAGCTGGCTCGCGTTGGCCTGCTCGGTGCGCAAGGCGGAGTTGAGGGTCTCGACCTCGTGGGCCAGCGCGTCGATGCGGGCGAGGGCGCGCTGGAGTTGTTGTTCGAGCCAGACGGGGGGAGTCAGGGGCTCGGGAGGCACGGGCGGAGACTCCTCGGTCTAGCCGGCCATGGCCAGGACGTTGCCGATTTCGGTGACGACATCGAGCGCGCGGATGTCCGCGAGCGCGGCCTCGAGGGCAGCGCCAGACGCCTGGTGCGTGGTGATGACGAGCTCGGCGGTGCGGGCGTCCTCGTCGGTCTCGAACTGGATGACCGAGGCGATGCTGATGGCGTGGTCGCCGAGGATGCCGCTGATGCGCGCGAGGACGCCGGGCTGATCGGCGATCGTGACGCGCAGGTAGTAGCGCGAGCGATGGACGCCAGGGGAATGGACGGGGACCACGCGCCGCTGGATCGCCTCCGCGGGCTGGCGGCCGGCGACGATGTCGCGGGCGACGTCGAGGACGTCCGCAAGGATGGCGCTGGCGGTCGGCTTCGCGCCGGCGCCGCGGCCCTGGAACAGGACGCGTCCGACGAGGTCGCCCTCGATCTGGATGGCGTTCAGGACGCCGTCCACCTTCGCGAGCGGCTCGTCACGGTGAATGAGGGTGGGCTGTACGGAAGCGACGACGCCTCCATCAAGGAGGCGCCCGGTGGCGAGCAGCTTGATCGCGTAACCCAGCGCATCGGCGTAGCGAAAATCGCGGGCGGCGAGCCTCGATATGCCCTGACGAGCGACATCATCGGGCGTCACGGCGACGTGGAAGGCGAGACCGCAGAGGATGGCAAGCTTGTAAGCGGCATCGATGCCCTCGACATCGGCGGTGGGATCAGGCTCGGCGTAGCCGAGGCGCTGCGCCTCGGCGAGGGCGTCGGCGTAGTCGACCGTGCCGCTGGCCATGCCGGTGAGCATGTAGTTGGTGGTGCCGTTGATGATGGCGGTGACGGCAGTGATGTCGTTCGCGAGCAGGTCGCGAGACAGCGGGCTGATGATCGGGATGCCCCCGCCCACGGACGCCTCGTAGAGGAGGCGGACGCCGTGCTTCGCAGCGATGGCGAGCAGATCTGCGCCGTGCTTCGCCATCACTTCCTTGTTGGCCGTGACGACGTGGCGCCCTGAGGCGAGCGCGCGCTCGATGCAGGCGCGTGCGGGGTCTTCGCCGCCCATCACCTCGATGACGATGTGCACCTCGGGGTCCCCGAGAATGGCATCGAAGTCCGTCGTTAGCAGTGCGGACGGAATGCCCTCGCGGGGTTGCGCGGCGTCACGGACGAGGATGTGGCGCAGCTCGAGCGTGCGGCCGACGTGCGCGGAGTAACGCTCGTGCGCGGCTTCGAAGGCGGCGACGACGCCGCCCCCGACGTTGCCCGGCCGTGCGCCGAGGATCGCCAGCCCGACGCTAGCCAACGGGGATCGCCGTCGGGGTGGGCGTGCCGACCGCGCCGCGGTCAGTCACGTCCTCGATGATCGCGTCGCGAATCCAATCGCTCTCGCCATCGGAGATGTCCCGGTCCACCTGCACGTTGGCGGTCTCCTGCTCCAGCCAGTCGTCGAAGCGCTCGGCGACGAGGGTGCCGCGCTGCGCGGCGTCGAGATCGCGGTCCGCGGTGACCTCGGCGACGCGGTAGATCTCGAAGAAGCGGTCGACGGGAATGATCTCGGAGATGCTACCCGCGGCTGCGTCCTCGACGGCGGCGCGGACCGGCTCGTCGAACGAGGAGACGAGGCGCCAGCCAAGTTCGCCGCCGTCCTGCCGCGCGGTGGGCAGCACGGAGTTCTGGGCGGCGAGGCGGACGAAATCGGCGCCCTGGAGCGCCTGCTCATGGATTCGCTCGGCGACGGCCCGGTCCGTCAGGCGGATCACCTGGAGCCTGATCTGCGGAGCGGTCTCACCGACCTCGTCGGCGAAGTGATCACGCAGGCGGCGCTCGTACAGCTGGCCCTTGAAGATGCGGTAGAACTCCTCGCGGCTGAGCCCGGTGTCGCGGTAGACATCACGCTGGGCGCGGAGGAAGTCGGCTTCCTCGCGGGCGAGCTGTTCGGCATCGGGCGTGATGGCTTCCTCAGGGGTGGGCGACGGCGTGGCGGTGGCCGGGAGCGTCGCTGTTGGCGTGGCGCCGGGCGCCGGCGTGGGCGTTGGCGTGGCGGTCGGGGTGGCGAAGCCGAGCTGGATGCGGAACTCCTGGTCGAGCTCCTCGTCGGTGATTTCGCCGACGAGGGCGGGCGCGCGCCTGTTGAGCACCTCGTCGCGGACGAGACGGTCGACCGTGCGCTCGACGAGGTTGTCCTGGTTCACGTCGCGGGCGGCCTGCGTCTCGTAGCGGAGCAGGTACGAACCGCGGCGCTTGACGGCGTCGGCGTTGTAGTCCTGGCCTTCGATGGTGAGAGCGTGCGCGCGCGGCGGACGGTACTCGGTGAGGTAGAGGCCGGCGAGGACGACGACCGCGGCCACCGCGAGGACGGCGCCCACGATGAGGAGCACGCCGCGTTCCATGCGTGTCTCCGGGTAGCGCTTGTTGGAGGCCTGGGCCGGCCGCGACCGGGTGGTCTTGTTGCGCGGGGCTTTGCCGGCCAAGTCCGAATCCCTTCGTCAGTCTCGAAGCCTGGCCGGTCGGTCGGTATACGGAGGCGCCGCGGCCGTCAGGTGCGCAGTGGTCAGCGGCCTAGCGGCGACCGCCGGGACCGGCAGAGCGCCCGCCGGGGACACCGGAAACGCGGACGTGCTCTGCCGTGTAGGGCAGCAACGCGATCACACGCGCGCGCTTCACGGCGACGGCGACGCGGCGCTGGTGCTTCGCGCAGGTGCCGACCTTGCGGCGGGGCTCCAGCTTGCCACGATCGGTGATGTAGCGGCGCAGCGTGGCGACGTCCTTGTAGTCAGGGTGTTCGATCTTGTCGATGCAGAACTCACAGCCACGGCGGCGCGCGCCGAAGCGGCCACCGCCGCCTACACGGCGCTCACCGCGGTCCTCGCGGTCGGGGCGTTCAGGCCGGTCAGGGCGCTCGGCGCGCGGTTCGCGCGGGGCGTCCTCGGAAGAGGCCGCAGCCGCCGGGGAGTCTGCTTCGTTCACCATTCGATGCTCACTTTCGACTGGTCTGCGCGCTCACGGCGCACAGCCCGCCGTCCTAGAACGGCAGGTCGTCCGGGTCGATATCGCCGTCGGCGTCGGGTCCGACGGGCAGGCCAGCGCCATAGCCCTCGGAACCGCCGCTGTCGCGGCCACCGAGGAAGCGGACGGTCTCCGCGATCACCTCGGTGCGGTAGCGTTTCTGTCCGTCCTGGCCTTCCCAGGAGCGGGTCTGCAGGCGGCCCTCGACGTAGACCTGGCGGCCCTTGGTGAGGTACTGACTACAGGTCTCAGCGAGGCGGTTCCAGGTGACGACGCTGAACCACTCGGTGCGTTCGCGGCGCTCGCCCTGCTGGTCGGTCCACGACTCGTTGGTGGCGACGTTGAAGGTCGTGACGGCGTTGCCGTTGGCGGTGTAGCGCATCTCGGGGTCGGCGCCGAGGTTGCCGATGATCATGACCTTGTTGAGGCTCGCCATGGGTGCACCCTCCCTTCGGTTGGGGAGATGCTACTCGCTTGCGGCCGGCGCGGGGTCAGACGCGGCGGGTTCGGTTTCCGGAGCCTGGTCCGCCACGGTCGCGCGCTCTTCCTGCTCGGCCACCGGAGCCTCCGACGCGGCGGGCGCTGAAACCTCGGGCGCGGCAGCCGGTGCGGGCTCCTCGGATGCGGACGCGGCGGGCGGCTCAGCGACGGCGACAGCCGCCGGTGCGGCGGCCGGAGCGGCAGCAGGCGACTCGGAAGGCGCTCGGTCGCGGTCTTCCGGGGCGGCGGGGCCACGGTCGCGGCTGGACGGCGGCGTGATGCCCTCGGTGAGCAGGTGGCGGATCACCTCTTCGGAGATGATGAGTGACGCCTCGAGCGGTGCGGCAGCAGATGGCTCCATGCGCACACCAAGCAGGACGTACGTGCCCTCGAAGTAGTGTTTGATGGGATAGGCGAGGCGGCGGCGGCCCCAGTTGTCGGTGGACAGCACCTCGCCGCCACCGCTGGTGATGAGCGCCGCAACGCGGTCGATGGCGGCGGGCACGTCGTCCGCGGGCACACGCGGGCTGACGATGAACAGAAGCTCGTACTCTTTCAACCGATCCCCCACCAAGAAGCGGATGCGCCGTATGACGCACAGCAGATGCGGCCCGGCGCGGTCATTCGCGACAACGGGCGATGCCGAGGCGGCCGAGTGGCTACACCGGAGCGATCAGTATCGGACGGCAAGAGGAGAGAGGCAAGACGTGCGGAGCGTCGAGCTGGAGGCTCCGACGACTACACCTCGGGCATCGTGAGGCAGCCCCTACGCAGCGTAGCGACGAGACAGTGGGGCAAGCGACCGTCTCTGCCGCCGTTGGACAGCGCGGCCGGCGACATTACCTCAGCGCATCGTCATCGGAGTGATGCCTCGGGACTCGCACCAGGTCTCGTAGTCGGGCACCTGCTCGCCGACCACGTAGAGGAAGTAGTAGGCGCCGCTTTCGCCGAGGAACTTGAAGCGCTTGCGGAGGGCTTTGACGGTGGCGTCGAAGTCCTCGTGGGAGCGGAGGTACTTGCGGAAGGCGGCGGGGGTGGCGGCGACGTCAAGCATGGCGCGGGCGTTGTCGGTGATCGCCTGCACCTTCTTGCGGTTGCGGATCAGGCGCGTGTCGGTGGCTGCCGTATCAACCTCGGAGTCGCCCCAGGTGGCGAGGGCCTCGGGGTCGAAGCCGGCGAGCACCTCGCGGGTGCCGGCCCACTTGGCGTCCACGACCTTCCAGGAGATGCCGGACTGAAAGACGGCCCTGCTCATGACATCGAGGTAGTCGGCGAGCTTCTTCGGTTTGATCTGGGCGGGTGCATGTGGTTCGGAGGGGGACACGGCTGGGCTCCTCGGCAGGGACTTACGTCATCGGGACGAGTATTGCAGGCGTGGTGGGGAGGTCAAGAGCGGGAGGCTCGGTCGTGAGGCGAGGGTCCGGGGCGGGCAGGTGCCCGAGGCTTTTGCCCACTCGGAGGCCCTCGCACCCCAACCCTCGCCCGCGAGGGGAGCGGGGGCTCCGGAGTGACTGGCAACGTGTGAGGTCCGGCTACCCCCTCGGTACGCCGGGGGCGGGGTGGGTCTCGCAGAGCTGCGCGACTTCGGCGGCGACGCGGCGGGCGACCTCGGCGTCCTCGGGGGCATCGAGGACCTGGACGATGAGGGCACCGACCTGGCGCATTTCCTGCGGGCCAAGGCCGCGCGAGGTGAGGGCGGGGGTGCCGATACGGATGCCGGAGGCGACGGCGGGCGGCAGCGTGTCGTAGGGGATGGCGTTTTTGTTCACGACGATACCGCAGCGTGAGAGGGCGTCCTCGGCGCGCTGGCCATCGAGGCCCTTCGTGGTGACATCCACGAGCAGCAGGTGGTTGTCGGTGCCGCCGCTGACCAGGCGCAGGCCGGCATCGACGAGCGTGTCGGCCAGGGCCTGGGCGTTCTCCACGATCTGGCGCGAGTAGGCCTTGAACTCCTCGGTGGCAGCTTCGAGGAAGCTGACAGCCTTCCCGGCGACGACGTGCATGAGGGGGCCGCCCTGCGCGCCGGGGAAGACGCCACGGTCGATACGGCGGGCGAAGGCCTCGTCGCAGAGGATCATGCCGCCTCGAGGGCCGCGGAGGGTCTTGTGCGTGCTCGACGTGATGAGCTGCGCGAGGCCCGCGGGCGAGGGGTGGACGCCGCCGGCCACGAGGCCGGCGATGTGGGCCATGTCCGCCATGAGGACGGCGTCGACCTCGTCGGCGATGGCGCGGGCACGGGCGAAGTCGATGGTGCGGGGGTAGGCGGTCGCGCCGACGACGATGATCTTCGGGCGGTGTTCGCGGGCGAGCGTGGCCATCTGGTCGTAGTCGATGGTCTCGGTCTCGCGGTCGACGCCGTAGGAGGCGAAGTTGTAGAGCTTGCCTGAGAAGTTGACGTTCGAGCCGTGGGTGAGGTGGCCGCCTTGGTCGAGCTTCATGCCGAGTACGGTGTCGCCGGGCTTGATGACGCCCATGTAGACGCCCATGTTGGCCTGCGCGCCTGAGTGGGGCTGAACGTTGGCGTGCTCGACGCCGAAGAGGGCCTTCGCGCGGTCGATGGCGATCTGCTCGATCTCGTCGATGAACTCGCAGCCGCCGTAGTAGCGCTTGCCGGGGTAGCCCTCGGCGTACTTATTGGTGAGGACGCTGCCGACCGCCTCGATGACGGCGGCGGAGGTGAAGTTCTCGGAGGCGATCATCTCGAGGGTGCCGCGCTGGCGGGCCTCCTCGCGGCCGATGGCGGCGTGTATGGCCGGGTCGACCTGGGCGAGCGTGTCCCTGTGGGCGATTGTGGTCATCGTCGTGTTCCCCCGCTGAACGTACTGACTGCGCCTGCCGGCAGGCGCATACGTTACCGCAGTTCGGCGGCAGGCGCGCACGGCGCGTGACGCCAGCGGTCAGCGGGCGAGGCTGTGCTCCCGGATGCGTTCGACACGGACGTCGGGGCGGAGGCGTTCGACGTCAGGGCCGGCGCAGAGCACGGTGCCGGGGGTCAGGCAGGCAGCGGTGCTGGCGGCGGCGGCAAGGGCAAGGGCGCGCTCCCAGCCGCCCTCGCGGACGAGACCACAGAGCAGGCCGCTGAGGAATGCGTCGCCGGCGCCAACGGCGGAAACGACCTCGACGGGCGGGACCAGAACACGGTACTCGGCGTCCGGAGTGACGGCGATGGCACCATCGCGGCTCATCGTGACGACGACATAGGGGACGCCGCGCGCGTGGATGGCGCGGGCGGCGGCCAGCACCTCGTCCGGAGTCTCTACCTCTCGATGCAGGAGGCGAGAGATCTCGAGGCGGTTGAGCTTGAGCAGCGTTGGGCGGACGCCAGCATCGAGGATCGCCTCGACGACCGGGCCGTCGGCGTCGAGCGCCGTCAGGCCGCCCCGCTCCTCGGCCATGGCGATGAGGTCGACGTACACGCGGGGATCGCCGGGCGGCGGGATGGAGCCGGCGAGGGCGAGCCAGGTGGACTCGCGGACACGGCGCGTCAGGCGGTCGAGGAGCTGCGCGGGCGCATCCGCGGGGAGCGTGGGGCCGGACAGCGCGAGCTGGGTATGGGCGTGGGTGGCGCGGTCGAGGATCGTGATGTTCGTGCGGGTATCGCCGGGGACGTAGACAAAGTCGCAGCCGATGCCGGAGTCGTTGAGCTGATCCTCGATCATGCGGCCCTGGGGACCGGGGGCGAACCCGGTGGCGAGCGCCTCGTAGCCGAGTTCTTTGAGCGCGCGGGCGACGTTGATGCCCTTGCCACCGATATCCCAGCGGATGGCCAGGACGCGGTTGGTATCAGCCTCCTGGAAGCCATCGACCTCGACGGTCTGGTCCACGGCAGGGTTCAGGGCCACGGTGATGATCACGTGTTGCGCCTCGCGGACACGAGCCGTGCCCGATGGGGAAAGTGTAGGAAGTGAGAGGCCCCGATGCGACCGCCGTGAGGGAGCATGAGCGCCCGCGGGGGCATCGCTGGCGTCGAGCGGAAGCGTGCGAGATGGCGGGAGCTAGTCTTCTCGCGCGATTGCGAGCGCAAACACCCGATTTGCTCCCGCATTCAGCAGAGTGCGAGCGGCCGCCTCGAAGGTCGCGCCGGTCGTGGTGACGTCGTCGATCAGCAGCACTTCACTATTCAGCGGGCGCGCCTCGAAGGCGTCGCGCAGGTTCGTGACGCGCTCGGCGGCGGGGAGGCCAGTCTGTGGCGGGGTGTGACGCGGACGGCGCAGGAGATCGGGTGCAAGCGGCGCATCGATGAGTCTCGCGACCGTCTGCGCGAGCACGGCTGCCTGGTTGTAGCCGCGCTGGCGCTGCCGGCGCCGATGCAGCGGGATGGGGACCACGGCATCGACCCGCCAGTCAGGCGGCACGGCCTCGAACGCGGAGGATGCGAGCGGCGGGAGCAGCGCCGTCTTGCCGCGGAACTTCGCCTCGAGGAGCGCACGGCGGACGTCACCCTCGAAGCGGAAGCGGGCACGAAGCGCCTCGAAGGCGGGCGGCGCCTCGGCGCAGCGGTGGCAGATAGCGGCGGCGCCGGGCGTCCAGCAACGGAGACAGCGGGGCGGCTCAGCGGGCGGGAACGCGGCGACACATGGCGGATGGAGCGCCGCGCCGAAGCGGCCGCAGGCGAGGCACTGTTGCGGGAACAGCGCATCGGCGAGCGCCGTGAGGAGTGGCCTGACGGGCGGACGAGCAGGCATGGCGGCCCCCGGCTCGGGGCTATACTAGCGGAAAGGAGCGACGATGCAGGTCAAGGTCATGCTCTTCGCTGGACTGCGAGAACTCCTCGGCAGCGAACTGGACGAGCGGTTCGAGGGCGACAGCGTCACGGTGTCAGAGTTCCGGCTGCGCCTCGGCGAGCGGTATCCGCAGCTGGGGCCGCACCTCGAGTGCGCGGCGATCGCGGTGAACGAGGAGTACGTGCGCGATGGCGACACCGCGATCCGCGCCGGCGACGTGGTGGCACTGATCCCACCGGTGTCCGGCGGCGCTGAGACTCCGCATTTCCTCGTGACCACGGACCCGCTGGATCGGGAGGCGCTGCGCGACCTCGTGCTGACGGACGAGGCGGGCGCGGTGGTGCTGTTCGAGGGGACCGTGCGCAACCACCACCAGGGCCACACGGTACTGCGGCTCGAGTACGAGGCGTACCCCTCGATGGCGGAGAAGCAGCTGGCGGCGGTGGCACGCGAGGTGCTGGCGGAGTTCGCAGAGCGCGAGGTGTACGACCTCGCAGCGCATCACCGGACGGGGATGATCGAGATCGGCGAGGCGTCGCTCCTCGTGGTGGTGTCGGCGGCGCACCGGAGGGACGCGTTCGAGGCAGCCCTGCGAGCGGTGGACCGTATCAAGGAGACGGTGCCGGTCTGGAAGAAGGAATACGGCCCGGAGGGCGCAGTGTGGCAGGAGGGTGTGGAGCCCTCGCCGGCGCCGGCGTCCGGGGCACAGGCGTTGTAGTGCCCCAGGGCGCCGCCACATCGAGGCGCCACCCTGAGCCCGGCGCGGGCGCGGTTGAGCGGCGCGCAGCGCGCCGGCCCGGCAGCTGGCTAGGGCTCAGCAGGGAAGGCGTGCTCGACGGGTTCGGGCTCGCCCTGCTCGACGACGGCAACGGTGGTGCGGAGGGGGAGCTCCTTCAGCGTCCACGCGAGCAGGAAGGTCAGCAAGGCCACCGGCACCGCGAAGACGAAAGCGACGCGGAGGGCCTCGGCGAAGGACTCAGTGACGCCGGAGCGGACGACATCGGGCAGGGCCTCAATGGCTGCGCGGCTGCGTCCGAGGTCGCTGCCCGCGGGTGAGCCGAGGCGCTGCAGATCCTCTGCGGGGACGTTGCGCGCGACATAGTAGTCCAGGCGGTTCGCGAAGATCGTGCCGAAGGCCGCTACGCCGAAGGATGCGCCCATGGAACGGAAGAAGGTGACGCCCGAGGTCGCGACGCCCATGAGCGGCCGGGCGACGGCGTTCTGGGTGGCCAGGATGAGGGTCTGCATCATCAGACCAACGCCGCAGCCGAACACGAAGATGTACACGGAGGACTCCAGGCGCGACGTATCGACATCGAGACGGGTCAGCAAGAGCAGGCCGACGGTGGCGATGGCGCCGCCGAGGATGGGGAAGATGCGGTAGCGTCCGGTGCGACTCGTGATCTGGCCGCTGAGGATCGAGCAGCCCATGAGACCGCCGACCATGGGAAGCGCCAGCAAGCCGGACTTGGTCGCCGATGCACCGGTCACGATCTGGAAGTAGAGCGGCAGGAAGACGACCGTGCCAAACATCGCGAAGCCGAGCAGGAAGCTGATGGCGCTGGAGACGCGGAAGATGCCGTCCCGAAAGAGGTTGAGGGGGAGGATCGGCTCGGGGGCGCGGGTCTCCTGGCGGAGGAAGAGCACGGCGACGACGAGCCCGAGCGCGGTGAGGCCGCGGATCTCGGGAGACGTCCACGCGAACTCGTTGCCACCCCAGACGGTGACGAGGAGCAGACTGGTAACCGCGAACACGAGCAGCGCGGCTCCGGTGAAGTCGATGCGGCGTTCCTGCCTTGCGATGGGGATGTTCATCACGATGGACACGACGGCGAGCGTGACGAGGCCGAGGGGGATGTTGATGAAGAAGATCCAGCGCCACGTGAGCTGGTCCGTGAAGAACCCGCCCAGAAGCGGGCCGGCGACGCTCGACGTGGCGAACACCGCGCCCATGTAGCCCTGATACCGGCCGCGCTCCCGCGGCGGGATGATATCGCCAATGACGATCATGGCCATCGAGATCAGTCCGCCACCTCCGAGGCCCTGCACCCCTCGACCGAGGATGAGCATCGGCATCGACTGAGCGGCACCGGCGATGGCGGACCCCGCAAGGAACGAGACGATCGCGAACTGGTACACGACCTTCCGGCCGTAGAGGTCGCTGATCTTTCCGTACAGCGGGACGGAGGCGGTGGAGGCGAGGAGGTACGCCGTTACGACCCAGGAGAGGTGGGTGAGGCCGCCGAGATCGCCGACGATCCTGGGGAGCGCGGTTGCGACGATGGTCTGGTCGAGCGAGGCGAGCAGCATGCCGAGGAGGATGCCGCTGTACACGACCATGATCTGACGGTGGTTGAGCGGCTGGGTCAGGGAAGCGGTCTGCACAGCGCTGTCCTGCCTGTCCGGCCTCGCGGGATCAGACTGACCACGGACGATCGCCGAGGACCAGGCCACCCGGCAAGCGCTGATGCGGCGACGTCCGAGGCGGTCGAGCCGATCTGCACGATCTTACCTCGCGCGTAGCCGCATGCCGCCCACGGGCATCTTGGTCCGAGCCGACATTATCCGCCCAGGCGGTAGTCGGGTGCGGTGATCTCGTGGACGTTCGAGACCTGCAGGTCGGCGAGCCGCGAGGCGATACGGGGCTCCATCTTCGAGAGCTCGCAGTTGGTGGTGATGACCGTCGGGAGCCGGCCGAGGTGCCGGTGGTTGAGCATCTGGTAGAGCTTCTCCTCGGCCCAGGGGCTGGACTGCTGAGCGCCGAGGTCGTCGAGGACGAGCACCGGCACCTCGCGGAGGCGGGTGAAGGCGGCGTCGAAGCGCTCGGCCGCGCCGGGGGCAAAGGTGGCGCGCAGCTCATCGAGGACGTCCGGCACGTTGGCGAAGCAGACGGCGTCGCCGGCGTCCAGGCGGTGGTTGGCGATGGCCGCGGCCAGGTGCGTCTTGCCGCAGCCGGTCTGACCGAGCAGGACGAGCCAGCCGTCCGGCGCATCCGCCCAACGACGGGCGGCCTGGAAGGCGCTTTCGAGGCTGTCCCGCTGCTTGCCTCGGAGGCCGTGACCGCGGGGGTCGAAGGTCTCGAAGGTGAGGGTGCCAAGGCGGTCGCGGGTCATCGCGCCGATGTGCGAATAGCGCGGCGCAGTGCGGCGCTCGAGTACGAAGACCTGGGACAGGGCGGGGTCAGTGAGGCGGGCGCCGAGGCGGGGGTCGATCTCCTCGGGGGGCGCGTCACAGGTAAAGACGGTCGGCAGCGCGGCGTGGAAGCGGTAGGAGACGACCTGGTAGAACTTCTCGCGCGCCCATGGCGTGGCTGAGTACGCATCGAGGTCGTCGAAGATGGCGAGTGGCGCGGTGCGCACCTGGTCGATCAGGCGCTCGTACGGCATCTCCGCATCGTCGCCGTAGGAAGCACGAAGCTGATCGAGCAGGTCCGCCACCGAGAGGAACAGCGCGGGCTGGCCGTTGGCGATGGCGTGGTTGGCGATGGCCGCTGCGAGGTGGGTCTTACCGCAACCGGGAACGCCCGTCAGGACGAGCCAGCCCTCGGGGTGGTCAGCAAAGCGGCGGGCCGCCTCGACGGCGTGGGCGTAGCGCTCCTGCGCGTCGCGGCGCGTGGAGCGGCCGCGCGGGAGCAGCGTGTCGAAGGTGAAGCGGGCGAGCGCACCGAGGCGCGAGTAGCGAAGCAAGCGCGTCTGCCGCTCGCGGTCGTCCTCCACCTGCGCGCACTGGCAGGGCACGGCACGACCGAAGTCGGGACTGTCGGGATCCGCGGTGACGCGGACGAAGCGGGCGCCATCGCAAAGGCGGCACACCTCGACCGTGGGCTCAGGAGCGGCGGATGACCTTCTCGTAGGGCCCGTGGTCGCGGCCTGTCTGCGTTCGCGGAGCAGCTGTTCCAGTCGTTGCATCGGTGTCACGTCCTTCCGCTTGCCAGCGCTCGAGGACCGCCCGGACGTAGTTCCAGGAGCGCGCGTTGCGCAGGGCGGCGAGGCGAATGGCATCGATGAGCCACTGCTCCGGCCAGCGCACGGCCGCGTCCGCGATGGCGTCGGCGACGGCGGGCGACAGCACGCCGATCTCCTGCTCGTAGACCTCGGCGGGGCGAGCGGGACGGGCGGCGGGCGGCGCCGTGCGGGCCACGATGGCGGGCGCCTCGAGCGCGCCGGCCTGGACGCGCAGGAGGGCGCGGCGGCCGGCGTCGTTGTTCATGAAGTAGAGCGCGTCGCCATCGGCGAGGGGACAGGCGACGAGGGTGCCACGCGCAACGGCGGCATCGAGGGCGGCGCGGACCGCCCCGGGGCCGCCGCAACCCTCGAAGGCACGGGCGAGCGGGGTCTCAGCGGCGAGCTCGCTCGCGCGGACGGCGCGCAGCGGGCCGCGCTTGCGCCCGATGGCGTAGAGCGCATAGAGAGTAGCGCGTAGCTCGGCAGCGTCCTCGATGACGGGGAGGAGTTCGACGAAGAACTGCGAGGGGAGCGTGGTGGCGGCGCCGCCAGCGACGAAGCCCTCAAAGGCGGAGGCGGGCTCGGCGGTCACGGGCCGTACGCCGGAGGCTCGCGGAGGATGAGATCCTGGAAGGAAGCCGTCCGGTTCACGAAGCGGACGGCGACGTTGCCAGTGGGGCCGTTGCGGTGCTTCGCGACGATGAACTGAGCGATGCCGGTGGGGTGCTGAGCGCCGGGCGCGTCCGGGTGCTGCTCCTCCCACTCCTCGCGGGTGGTGTACATGTCCTCGCGGTAGATGAACATCACGATGTCGGCGTCCTGCTCGATCGAACCGGACTCGCGGAGGTCGGAGAGCATCGGGATGTGGGGCGTGCGCGTCTCGACGGCGCGGGAGAGCTGCGCGGCAGCGAGCACGGGGACGCCGAGTTCGCGGGCGAGCTCCTTCAGGCCTCGCGAGATGGCGCCGACCTCGTTGGCGCGGGTGTCGGCGCGGCCGCTGCCGTGGAGCAGCTGCAGGTAGTCGACGATGACGAGGTCGAGGCCGTATTCGGCCTGCAGGCGACGGCACTTCGCGCGGATCTCAGGCACGGTAAGGACGGCGGAGTCGTCGATGAAGATGTGCGTCTCGGCCAGGGTGCCGATGGCGTGCATGATGCGCGCCTCCTCGGCCTCGGTGTGCATGCCGAGGCGGAGGCGGGTGGAATCGACGTCGGCCTCCGTGGAGAGGAGGCGCATGGCGAGTTGCTCGCCAGCCATCTCGAGGGCGAAGAACGCCACGGTGCCGTGCTGGCCGACGGCGACGTTCCTCGAGAGGTTGAGGAGGAACGACGACTTCCCGACACCGGTCCGGGCCGCAACGATGACGAGGTCGCCGCGCTTGAAGCCGCCGAGGAGCGAGTCGAGGTCCATGAACCCGGAGCGGACGGCGGACACCATGAGACCGTCGGCGGACTCGCCGGGATCCTCGAGGAACTGGTCGAGGAGGTCGCGCAGGCGGGTGAAGTCGCCGGCGGCCTCGGCGTTGCGGATGCCGAGGAGCAGGCCCTCGGCGGCGGCGAGGACACGGGTGGCGTCGGGGCCGCCCTCGTAGGCGAGCTGGGCGATCTGGCCGGCGGCCTGGATGAGACGGCGGTAGAGCGCGTCGCGGGCGATGATGCGCGCATGGGCCTCGACGCCGACGGCGGTGAAGTGGCGGCCGGCGATCTCGACGAGGGCCGGTTCGCCGCCGATGGCATCGAGACGGCCGGCGCGATCGAGCTCGTGGGCGAGCGTCGGGATGGTGATCGCCTCGCCACGGTCGGCGAGCGCCTGGCAGGCCTCATAGGCCCACGCGTGCTGCTCGCGAAAGAAGTCCTCGGGCCGGACGATCGGAAGAACGCGAGCGTAGGCGTCCTCATCGAGGAGGAGGGCGGCGACGACCGCTTCCTCGGCGGAGATGTCGTGTGGCGGCAGGCCAGCGGCGGGACGGCTGTCCGGCCGGAGTGGCGCCGGCCGGCTGGTGCTGACCATGCGGCGGGCTTAGGACGCGGCCGAGTCCTCCGGCTGGTCTGCGTCGCCCGTGGGAGCGTCGTCAGCCTCGGAGGTGGCCATATCAGCGGAGGATTGGCCCTGCTCCGACACACCATCGGCGGCCGTGTCGGCGGCCGAGGCTGCACTGTCCGCACCGGTGGCCATCTCCTCGGGCTCTTCTGGCACAACCAGCAGAGCCTCGACGGCTGCCTCCACGCCTTCCGGCGCGTCGACATCCACGACGGCTACCTGTACCTCCGTCGTCACGTTACGTGACAGGCGGATGGGCACGGAGTACAGCCCGACCTGACGGATCACCTCGGGCAGCAGGATGCGACGCCGGTCCAGTTCCTCGCCAAGAATCTCCCCAGCCTTCTCGGCGATGTCAGCATTTGTGACGGAACCGTACAGACGTCCCTGCTCTCCGACGCGAACGGCGCTTACGAGCGTCTGGCCCTCAAGCTTGCCGACAAGCTTGCGCGCCTGCTCGTCCAGAGACAGCTGCCGTTGCTCTTCCTCGGCGGCGAGCTTTGCAGCCCGCTTGAGGATGGCTGGCGTTGCCGGCGCGGCGTAACCGCGAGGCAACAGGTAGTTCCTGGCGTACCCGTTGGCGACGGTTTTCACCTCGCCCCGAGTGCCTGAACCCTCGACAGTCTCCAGAAAAAGCACCTTCACGACGGATGACCCTCTCGGCGTGTCGGAGCCGGGACACCAGCTATAGTGCGGGCGCCGGCCGGGCCGACCCATGCAGTTACCAACGACGTTGTCCAGAAGTTCTCGGCGTGAGACTCGGACGAGGCGTGGATAGTCTTGTGAAACGGACTCACATCCGGGAGCACAGGGTACCCGCGCTGTGTCGTGGGGTGCAATCGGGTGGGCAGTGGCCTGCTCCTCGCGCTAGCGCTGCTGTGCGACGCAGGGTAGAACTTGTGTGCGGCGATTGTCAAACGTTTGTTCTGTATCCGAGAGGCCACCCCTCCTCGGGGCGGATGGGTCGTCGTGGGCGTAGCTGACACCTCGTTTGGATCGTTCGTGGCACGGGTGGTGGAGCGGCCCGCCCACCCACCCTTCGAGGGGTTGCCGCCTCCCCTGCCTCCCCCGCTTCGGACGTGCAGACGCCACGCGACGCTGTGCGTCAGGGGACAGACGCCGCGCCCCGTGCAGGCCGGATCGCAGACGGCCCGACCGGGTGTTCCGGTCGGGCCGTCTGTGTGACTCCCCGGGATGGAGGTTACGACCTCGGGAGGCCGAGGCCGCGGGTGGCGATGATGTTGCGCTGGATCTCGTTTGAGCCGGCGAAGATGGTGAAGACGACGCTGTGGACGTAGTCCTGGGTGAAGCGGGCGTCGAGGGTGGTGTACGCGTCCTCGCGCTCCCAGATGTTGGCGTAGAGGCCAAACGACTTCATGCCGGTGTTGCAGACCCGCTGGTGGAGCTCCGAGTTCCAGATCTTGGAGGTGGAGGCCTCGTAGTTCGGGATCACGCCCGCGGCCTGCATGGAGGCGATGCGGAACGAGAAGTTGAACATGACCTCGGACTCAATCCAGCGGTCGGCGATCTTGTCGCGCGTGAGCTCGGCGCGGCCCTGCGAGCGCTCGGCGCCCTTGTCCGACTTCAGGTACTTGATGAGGTCCGTGAGATTGCGGCGCTGCGTGATGGCGCCGCTGATGTTCGAGCGCTCGAAGTCGAGCAGCGTCATGCCCACGTACCAGCCACGGTTGACCTCACCGACGACGTTCTCGGCGGGGATGCGGACATCCTCGTAGAAGGTCTCGTTGGTGGCGTGCTCCCAGCCCATCGAGACGATCGGGCGGACGGAGATGCCGGGCGTCGTCTGGTCCATGATCAGGAAGCTGATGCCGCGGTGCTTCGGGGCGTCCGGGTCGGTGCGGAAGAGGCCGAAGATCCAGTTCGTCTTGTGGGCTGTGGAGGTCCACATCTTCTGGCCGTTGATCACCCACTCGTCGCCGTCGCGGATGGCGCGCGCCTGGAGACCGGCGAGGTCGGAGCCGGCGCCGGGCTCGGAAAAGCCCTGCGCCCAGCGGATCTCGCTGCGGATGGTGGGGGCGAGATACTTGGCCTTCTGCTCCTCGGTGCCGTGCACGAGCAGGGTGGGCCCGAGGAGTGAGAGGCCCTGGCCACCGGGCTGGGGAGCCTGCGCCTGCGCCATCTCAGACGCGAAGACGAACTGCTCCATGGTGGTCATGCCGGCACCGCCGTATTCCTTCGGCCAGTGCGGGGCGACCCAGCCCTTCTCAGTGAGGGCGGCGTTCCACTCGGTCGCGGCCTGTCTTGCGGCGTCGTCGCCGTGGACGTAGTCCTGCTCCCAGTTGTCCTCGAGGCCGATCGCGGGCTGCTCCTGGCGACGCTTGTAGTACTCGGGGAGGTTGGCATTGATGAAGTCGCGGACTTCCTTGCGGAACGCCGCCTGCTCGCCGCTGTCAGCCCAGTCCATCCACGGTTCCTTTCTCAGCCGGGTCAGTGCGTGCCGGTTTCATGAGGCGCAGGTCCGGCATCTGCGGTCGCAACTCAGGGCGTGAAACCCTCGAAGCACCGAGCATTCTACGGCATCTCATGCCGTCTCGTAATCGTCGGAGGAAGCAAACGGCCCGACCGGGAAACCCGGTCGGGCCGTAGTTGGTCACTTCGGAAGGTCAGGACCGCGGCAGGCCCAGGCCGCGGGTGGCGATGATGTTGCGCTGGATCTCATTGGAGCCGCCGAAGATCGAGAACACGACGCTGTGGACGTAGTCCTGCGTGAAGCGGCCGTCGAGCGGGGTGCGCGCGTCGTCACGGTCCCAGAGGTTGGCGTAGAGACCGAAGGCCTTCATGCCCGTATTCGAGGAGCGCTGGTGCAGCTCGGAGTTCCAGATCTTCGAGGTGGAGGCCTCGTAGTTCGGGATCACGCCGGACGCCTGCATGGACGCGATGCGGAACGAGAAGTTGAACATGACCTCGGACTCGATCCAGCGGTCCGCGACCTTGTCGCGAACGAGCGTGGCGCGGCCCTGTGAGCGCTCGGCGCCCGTGTCCGACTTCAGGTAGTTGATGAGGTCGGTGAGATTGCGGCGCTGCGTGATGGCGCCGCTGATGTTCGAGCGCTCGAAGTCCAGGAGGGTCATGGCGACGTACCAGCCGCGGTTGACCTCGCCAACGACGTTCTCGGCCGGGATGCGGACATCCTCGTAGAACGTCTCGTTCGTGGCGTGCTCCCAGCCCATCGAGATGATGGGGCGGACGGAGATGCCGGGCGTCGCCATGTCCATGATCAAGAAGCTGATGCCGCGGTGCTTGGGCGCGTCCGGGTCAGTGCGGAACAGGCCAAAGATCCAGTTGGCCTTGTGAGCAGTGGACGTCCACATCTTCTGGCCGTTGATCACCCACTCGTCACCGTCGCGCGTCGCGCGGGCCTGCAGGCCGGCGAGGTCTGAGCCGGCGCCCGGCTCAGAGAAGCCCTGGCCCCACCGCATCTCGCTGCGGATGGTGGGTGGGAGGTACTTCGCCTTCTGCTCCTCGGTGCCGTGCACGAGGAGGGTGGGGCCGAGGAGCGAGAGGCCGGAGCCGCCCGGCTGCGGCGCCTGCGCCTGCGCCATCTCCGAGGCGAAGACGAACTGCTCCATAGTGGTCATGCTCGCGCCGCCGTACTCCTTCGGCCAGTGCGGGGCGACCCAGCCCTTCTCGGTGAGGGCGGCGTTCCACGCGGTCGCGGCCTGTTTCGCGGCGTCGTCGCCGTGGACGTAGTCCTGCTCCCAGTTCTCCTCGAGCCCCACGGCCGGCTTCTCCTGGCGCCGCTTGTAGTACTCGGGGAGGTTGGCCTGGATGAAGTCGCGGACTTCCCTGCGGAATGTCGCCTGCTCGTCGCTGTCGGACCAGTCCATCGTCGTTCCTTTCTGCTGGCCAGCCGGTTGCCCGTCGAGGCGGGATGTCCGCCGAATGCGCTCGTGACCCGGGGCGCGGGTGCGCGCCCACGAGAGGCACCGCGCATTCTACGACATTCGTCGCACCTCGTGACGCGGCCGCACGTGGGGGCGGTCAGGCGCGGCGGGCAACGTCCGGGTCGGCGGCGGAGCCGGTGAGCAGGCGGCCGAGGCCGCCCTCTGCGGCCTCGCGCAGTGATTCGATGGGCGCATCGATCGGGCCGAGGCGGAAGCGGTCGCCAGAGACGACACCGAGGGCGACCGTGGGGACGTCGAACTCGGCGGCGAGGCGGCGAAGGCCCTCGAGGTCCTGGTGCTCGGTGACGGCGACGACGAAGCGTGACTGGGCTTCGCCGAAGAGCGCGGCGTCGAGGCGTGCGCCGAGGTCGAGCGCATCCTCCTCGGGCGCCGCGTCGAGGCCGAGGCCCGCGGCGATGCAGCATTCGGCGGCGGTCACCGCGAGTCCACCGTCGGCGCAGTCGTGCGCTGCGCTCAGCAGCCAGCGCGCGTGCGCTTCGCGCACGAACTCCTGGACGCGCGCCTCGTAGGGGAGGTCGATGTGGGGACGGCCGGCGACGGCACCGTGCATGCGGGCCAGATACTCGGAGCCGGCGAGCGTGGACGCCGGCTGCGCGGGCGGCGCGCCGACGAGGACGAGCGTATCGCCGACCTTCGGCGCGATCGTCAGGGCGCGGCGCACCTCGTCGACGATGCCGAGCATGCCGACCGTCGGAGTGGGCAGCACGGCGCCGGTCGGCGTCTCGTTGTAGAGCGAGGCGTTGCCGGAGACCACCGGGGTGCCGAGGGCGGCGCAGGCATCGGCCAGGCCGAGGATGGACTGCTCGATCTCGTAGGCGACCTCGGGGCGCTCGGGGTTGCCGAAGTTGAGGCAGTCGGTGATGGCGACGGGCGTCCCGCCGACCGCGACGACGTTGCGGGCGGCCTCAGCGACCGCGATCTGTGCGCCCACTCGAGGGTCGAGCCCGACCAGGCGGCCGTTGCAGTCCGACGCCACGGCGATGCCCCGGTCGGTGCCCTTGAGCCAGATGACCGCGGCGTCGCCGCCGGGGGGAACGATGGTATTCGTCTGCACCTGGTGGTCGTACTGACGGAAGATCCAGCGCCGGCTGGCGAGGTTCTCGGACGCCAGCAGGTCGAGCAGCGTGCCCGTGGCGGCTTCCGGGGCGAGGTCGGGGAACGCCTCGAGGTCGGTCGACTGGCGGGCGTCGAGCTCGGGCGGACGCGCGGGATCGAGGTCGTACTGGGGCGGGTCGGAGAGCACGGCGACCGGGATGCGCGCGACGACCTTGTCGCCGTCGCGGATGGTGGCCATGCGGTCGTCGGTGACCGCGCCGATAACGTCGGCGTGCAGCTCCCAGCGGCGGAACAGGGCGAGCACGTCGTCGAGGTGTTCGCGCTTCGGGATAACGAGCATGCGCTCCTGCGACTCGGAGAGCATGACCTCGTAGGGGGTCATGTGGAGCTCGCGCCGGGGCACGCGGGCGACATCGATGTCGATGCCGGTGCCGGCTCTGTTGGCGGACTCGACGGCGCTCGAGGTGAGTCCGGCGGCGCCGAGGTCCTGCAGGCCCTCGATCCAGTCGCCGTGGTGTTCGGCGAGCTCGACGCAGGCCTCCATGAGGAGCTTCTCCATGAAGGGGTTTCCGACTTGCACGGCGGGACGGCGCTCGGCGGAGTCCTCGTCGAGCTCGACGGAGGCGAAGGTGGCGCCATGGATGCCGTCTCGGCCGGTGTCGGCCCCGACGAGGACGAGCGGGTTGCCCGGCCCGTGAGCGGCCGCGGAGAGCAGGTGGTCAACGCGGCCGATGCCGACGCACATGGCGTTGACGAGCGGGTTGCCGCTGTAGGCCGGGTCCATCTGCACCTCGCCACCCACGGTGGGGACGCCGATACAGTTGCCATAGCCGCCGATACCGGCGACCACGCCTGCGAAGAGGTGGCGGTTGCGGGCATCGTCGAGGGGGCCGAAGCGAAGCGAGTCGAGGAGCGCGACCGGCCGCATGCCCATGGCGAAGATGTCGCGCAGGATGCCGCCGACCCCGGTGGCTGCGCCCTCGTAGGGTTCGATGGCGCTGGGGTGATTGTGGGACTCCATCTTGAAAACGGCGCACCAGCCGTCGCCCAGGTCGATCGCGCCGGCGTTTTCGGCGCCGACCTCGGTCAGCACGCGCGGGCCGTGGGTGGGGAAGTGGTGGAAGAGCGGGCGGGTGTGCTTGTAGCCGCAATGTTCGGACCAGAGGGCGCCCGCCATGCCGAGTTCGACCTCGGTGGGCTCACGGTCGAGCATATCGAGGAGGCGCTCGTATTCGGCGCGCGACATCGCGACCTGAGCGAGCGTGTGGTCGTCGACGGGCATCGGCGGCGGCTCCATCCGGAGAGGATCGCGGGATGACATCAGCGTAGCAGCGGTCGCGGCGACGGGGGAGCGAGGCACGTGTCCGTGAGGCGAGACGTGCGTAAGATCATCGGCGGTGGCGACGTCCGCACGGCGGAATGGGGTCGAGGATGGGACAGTGGGGGCGGTCGGGCCGCTGGATCGTGCAAGCGGGCATGCTTGGCTCGCTGTTCCTCGCGGCATGCGGCGGTGACGCGCCCAACGGCGGGGGCTCAGTCCCCGTCGATCCCGGCGCCGCCGCGTCCGAAACGGCCGCGGCAACCGCTACCGCGACGCGGCAGAGCAGTGTGCCGGTAGGCGCGGTGCGGACGGACTTCAGCCTCGGGTCGTGCGAGGCGACGGTGAGCGGTGGGGTGACGGCCACGATTCGCAGTGGAGGCGACCAGGGGGCGGTCGCCAGCGAGTACTGGCTGACCGAAGCGGAAGTGCTGCAGGCGGCGCGTCAGCTGAACGAGGACCCGGTAGCGGCAGAGGCGAAACTCGCGGCGGGCGAGTTCGTGTTCTATCCGCTCGTGCTCAACTGCGGCGACTCGCGGACGGGCGTCGTGTTCCTGCCAAGCGCGACGACGCACGAGCAGTTCCCGTTCGGACCGGGAAGCTATGGCATCGCGGCGATCGCGGGTGGGACGCGCCCCCCCGACGGGGAAGTAGGCGCCTCGGTCACCCTCAACGGCACGGCCTACCGGGCGGCCGGCGGCACGTTCGAGGTGACACGCTTCGACTACGAAGTGTTCGCCGGGGCGTTCCGGTTCGACGTCGAAGAGCAACGCGTGACCGCAGAGCCCCGACGGGCCACCATCGAGGGCCACTTCGAGATGAAGTGCACAGGCGGCACCGCCGGCGGGCGCTGCGCACCCTGATCTGGCGACATCCGGGGCCACGAGCGACGAGAACTTCGGCGCGGCGGGCCTCTTTGGACCGCCGGTCCAGCCTCAACGCAAACCGATGCGTCCATCCGTGGCCGCCTCGAAGGGGCGCGGCAGCGCTTCGACGTACTCGACGAGTGCCTCGCCGTCGGTGCCGCCGACGACCTCGCGGTCCACGCCTTCGAGGAGGACCGTGAAGCTGTCGCCGCCGGTGGCGATGAAGTTGTTCACGGTGACGGTGTAGGTCGCCGCGAGGTCGAGCGTCGCGTCGCCTACCTCGATGTCTTCCGGGCGGATACGGTCACCGACCGGAGCGTCTGGCGACCAGCGATAGCGCAGTCCAGAGAGCTGAAGGATGCGCGGCTCGGGCTGCCCCTGCCACTGCTGCTCGAGGAGACGTTCGACCTGGGCGCCGGTGAGCGTCATGCGAATGACGGCGTTGCGGAAGGGCTGCACCGCGAAGAGCTCGCCCCACGTCACCTCGCCTGCCTCAATATCGGCGCGCATGCTGCCCGGGTTGAGAAATGCGAGCTGGGTGCCGCCCTTCGCGCGCTGCGCGTCCGCGATCAGGTCGCCGAGGGCGGACTCCCCGGCCGGGGACTGCTCACGCGTGATGGGCGCGCCGGCGAGGCCGACGACGCGGTCGATGAGGGGCGCCACGGCGCTCCGCGAGCGCTGAATGAGTTGCTCGATCTGCGGGTGCGGCGTGGAGCCGGGGAAGACATCGCCCCAGGTCCGCACGACGCGGCCCTGCTTCGAGACGACGTCGCCAGACTTGCGGTCGATGACGAGGTCGATCGCGGCGAACGCGGTGCCGTCAGCGTAGGCCTGCGTCACAAGCTTTCCGTCCACGGTGCCGACGAAGCCTGTCTCGGAGTGGCCCGTCATCACCACGTCAACCGCGCCGTCGAGCGCCTCAACGATCGGGACGAGGGGGCCGGTGATGGGGCCGCCCTCGAGGTCGCCGGCGCCGGAGCCATGGAGCAGCACGATGATGGTCTCGATGCCGCGAGCGCGCAGCACCGGGACATAGCGGTTCACGCTCTCCGCCTCGTCCAGGAACTCGAGGGACGCGACGCCGGCGGGCGTCACGATCGTGGGCGTGTCGCGGAACGCGACGCCGATGATGCCGACCTCGACGCGGCCGACCTTTTCGATGGCGTAGGCAGGGAGGACGGGCTGCCCCGTCGTGCGGTCGATGACGTTGGCGGCCAGGTACTGGTAGGGGGCTGGAGCGCGACAGTCGCCGCCCGGCCGGCAACCGCCGTACTGCTTGCCGAGGAAGTCGCGAATGCCGTCGTTGAGTTCGTGGTTGCCGAGGGCGCTGTAGCGCAGCCCCATCAGGCCGAGCGCCTCGATGATCGGGCGGTCGTCGAGCAGGTTCGAGACCGGCGGGCTGGAGCCGAAGAGGTCGCCGCCTCCGAGGATGAGCGACGATGCGCCCTCCGCGTCCGCGTCATGGACCGCCTGAGCGAGGTAAGTGCCGAGCACGGCGGCCCCGCCGACCGGGCGGCCGTCGAGGGTGAGCGGCTCGAGCTGGCCTCGAAGGTCGTTCACCGCGAGGAGCTGGAGGTGGATGGGGGCGCCCTTCGCCGCCTCGGCGGGGAGTACGGAGACAGCGAGCAAGGCACCGGCGAGCAGAGCGACGAGCGCGGCGAGACGTGGCATCGAGGGCTCCAGAGTACGGGCACGAGCGGTGCCTACGTCTATACACGGTGGCGGCCGCTGTCGCGAGCGGGCCGCGCCACCCGTTGGCTCTCCTCGTCGGCTACTTCATCGAGAACGGCGGGTACCGGTCGACGAGCAGGCCTACGTAGGCAAAGACGCGCGAGCCCCACCGTTGCACACCAACGAGGTACTCGACGGGGCCCTGCGGGTAACGGCCCGTGGCCAGAACGACGATGAGCATCCACAGGAAGACGAAGATCGCGCCGATCGCCAGGAGTATCAGCGCGAGGTAATGGGGCAGAGCGAGGATCCACTTGATCAGGGGCATGAAGCGCGCGTACTGCTCCTGACGTTGTACCGAGTACTGAACGGGCGCGTACTGCCCGTCGTCGAACGAGAAGGGCGGATACCGGTTGTGGAAGAGGACATAGGCCCAGACGTTCAAAGACCAGCGCTGGATGCCCACCTGCAGCTTGAAGAGACTCTCTGGGTACTTCCGAGTGAAGAGGATGGCGAACAACGCAAGCAGCGTGATTACGGTCGACAGGTTATTGAGGACGTTGGTGATCAGGAGATGTGGGATGGCGAGCAGCCACCGCACGAGAATCATCCAGCGCTTACCACCCTCAGGTGACTGCACCTGCAGGTGGACGGGGTAGTCGGCGGACTCGGAAGACATGGTCGCGGACATGGTGGCCATCGGGACACCTCCTTTCGGACCGTGAAACGGTATCACTCACGTAAAGAGATGCGCAGTGCCATTGCGGGGGTGTACTGGGTGACCGATGGGCACGGCAGCCTCGCACCCGAACGGTGGAAGCCAGCCCCTCAGGAGCACGACGAACTCGTCGACGGTGAGACCCGAGTCGAATGATCGGCCGTCGGGCAGCGAAGACCCTTCATCCTGTAGCGCGCCGATGATCAGATGGAGGACCTCTCGCGCGTTCGCGAGGGCTTCTTCGCTGGTCGTCCCGGGGTCACGCAGCCCGGGAGCGCAAGACAGTGAACAACGATCCACCCGTCCTCGCACGGTTCAACGACGACGGTGTAGGGGCGTGTCGTGGTCATGCCTCCACTACGCGGGAACGGCGGCGGACTGGAGGACGGACAGCCAGATGGAGTTGCCATCCTCGCCGCCGAGCAGCGGGTCACAGGTGCGCTCGGGGTGGGGCATCATGCCGAGGACGTTGCGGCCCTCAGAGAGGACACCGGCGATGTTGCGCAGCGAGCCGTTGGGGTTCGCCTCTGGGGTGACGTTGCCGGCGGGATCGGCGTAGCGGAACGCGACACGGCCGGCCGCCTCGAGAGCGTCGAGCGTGGGTTCGTCGGCGAAGTAGTTGCCTTCACCGTGGGAGATCGGTACTTCGAGGATGCGTCCGCGGGTGATGCCTCGCGTGAACGGCGAGTCGTGCTCGGCGGCGACGAGGTGCGTGGGCTGGCAGCGGAACTGCAGCGAGTCGTTGCGCATGAGGACGCCCGGGAGCAGGCCGGCCTCACACAGAATCTGGAAGCCGTTGCAGATGCCGACGACGAGGCCCCCGGTCTCAGCATGACGGCGCACCGACTCCATCACCGGCGAGAAGCGGGCGATCGCGCCGCAACGGAGATAGTCGCCATAGGAGAAGCCACCAGGCAGGACGACCAGCTCATCGGCGTCGAAGGGGGTGGGATCGCGATGCCAGACGCGGCGCGAATCGATGCCCACGCGGCTGAGCGCGTAGACACAGTCACCGTCACTCCAGGTGCCGGGAAAGACGAGGACGGCAGCGCGCATCGGGGCCTCCGAGGTCATTGAACTCCCAGTATAGGAGCGAGGCCAGCTACGGGCCGTCCTCGGACGTGTCGTGGGGTTCGACTGGGGCGGGACCGGCCGGGAGCTGTGCGCGCGGGCGTGGGAGGCGAGGCCAGCGCGGGCCCTCGGAGTCGGTGGTGTCGGTAAGCGAGACGCCGCGACGGCTGGCCAGCTCGCGAGCGGTGGGCTCGGGGTACTGGACGCGCGGGTGGTAGACGGAGTTCAGGATCGAGGAGTACACGTCCGTGACCGCTCGCAGGTCGCGCATTGAGATCGGGCTCTCGTCGAACTGACCCTCCTCGAGCCGCTCGCGAATCACGGCCTCCACGATGCTGCGGATGCGGTCGGCGGAGCGGTCGGCGGAGGCGCGGACGGTTGCCTCGGCGGAATCGGCGAGCATGACGAGGGCGGTCTCGCGAGACTGCGGCTTCGGGCCGGGGTAGCGGAACATCTCGGGATCGATGTCGGGGTCGATCGAGGCGGCGCGACGGTAGAAATACGTAACCAGCCGAGTGCCGTGGTGCTGGGGTATGAACTGCACGACTGCGTCGGGCAGGCCCTCGCGGCGCGCGATCTCAACGCCCGCGGTGACGTGCTGCAGGATCACGCGCGTGCTCTGCAGCGGGTCGAGCGGCTGGTGCGGGCTCTCCTCGCCACTGTTCTCGATGAAGAACGGCGGCGCAACGAGCTTGCCGATGTCATGGTAGTAAGAGCCGATGCGCACGAGGAGCGGATCCGCGCCGATCCGCTCGGCGGCGCGTTCCGCGAGGTTGCCGACGAGGATCGAATGCTGGAACGTGCCCGGCGCCTCGTCCTGCAGACGGCGGAGGAGCGGATGGCTGAGCTGCGTCAGCTCCATCAGCTCGACGCGGGTGATGATGCCGAACGGGCGGCTGAACAGCACGAACACGCCGACCGCAATGAGGGCGGCGAGGACGCCGCTCACTCCGACGGCCATGGCCATCCAGAGGAGGTCCAGGCTGCCGCGTTCGACCTCGACGAGCCAGACCATGAGGAGCGCGGCGCCGGCAGCCGCGCCCGAGGCGAGCCCGGCGACCAGGTAGCGGTGCAGCCGTTCCGCGCGAGCGGCCACGTATACGCCGGCCAGCGAGGACGCCGAGACGGCGAGGGCCAGCCTCGCCGTCTCGATCTCGCCGGCGGCGACGCCGTGGCTCAGCGGCAGCATGACGGAGACGAAGGCGGCGATGATGGCGAGGAGCACGGACAGGAGGATGCCGAGGCCGACATCGAGCAGGACCGCAGCGGCCATTGGCGCAGCCGCCACCGGCAGCGCGTACGCCACGAAATGGCGGTCCTGGTCGGGGAGCAGGACGGAGAGCGCAAGCTTCATCGCGAAGGCAGGCAGCACCAGCAGCAACACGAGCAGCGTCACGCGGCGGGCGCTCGCGAGTGATGCGGGCTGGGTGACGAGGACATAGCCACCCACGGCAGTGCCGGCGACGGCGGCAAGGAGGGCGACGGCAAGGACGTCACTTACGCGGACGCCGTCCACCTGTAGCCCGGCCTCTTCGAGCAGTTCGATGTCCGCGGCGGTGAGCTGCTGGCCCTCGGTGACGAGGACGTCGCCGCGCGCGCGGCTGACATGCACGGGCGGTGTGCTCTGGCGGGCCTCGGCGCGGAGCGCGTTCGTGCGGGCGGAGTCCACGACGAGGGTGGAGACGATGTGCCTCGAGAGGAGCTCCGTGAGGGCCGAGATCTGCGCGGGCGACAGGAAGGGCGAAAGGAAGCCGGAGACCTGTTCGCGGGCGGCGGGGAGATCCTGCTCCTGCAGCGTACCCGACAGGGCGCGGCCCAGCGCGGCCGTGGCCTCGGTGACCATGGTCTCCCACTCAGCGGCGGTGGCGGACGCGAAGGTCGCGGCGGCAGCCGGAGACAGCTCGACGTCACGGACGGCGCGAATGGCGCTCTCGCGGGCCGAGGCCGCGAGGCCGGGTTCGTCACGGATGCCGCGGATGGCGGACAGCTGGCTGTCGAGGAGCGTGAGCTGGCGGTCGCGGACCGTCGGATCGAGGACGAAGACATCGGGGACGGCCGCGGCGGCCTCGGCCCGGACCTGCTCGGTGCGGATGGCGGAGTCGAAGGAGAGCGCGCGAGGCGAAGTCAGGGTCCAGGGCGCACGGTCGCCCTCGGCAACGACGTTGCCAAGGGGGTACCACGGGAACACGGCTAGCAGCACTCCGGCCGCAACGACGAACCCGAGGAACACGCTCGCGCCGCTCGAAAAGCGGAAGGTCGGGGCGGGCGGCCGGGCTAGCATGAGGGGGAGCGTGGCTGGCGCCGAGGGGTCATGTGGAAGAGGCTAGCATCTCCCGAACGAGGGCGTTGACTCGACCGCCCTCGGCGCGTCCGGCGACGCGCTTCATGAGCGGACCCATGACCTTGCCGACGTCGCCGGGACCGGCAGCGCCCGCCTCGGCGATCGCCTCGCGCACCAGGGCCTCAAGCTCGTTGTCGGTGAGGTCTGCGGGGAGGTAGGAGGCGATGATCGCGAACTCCGCCTCCTCGTGGTCAACGAGGTCTTGCCTGCCGCCGGCGCGATACTGCTCGATCGAGTCGCGACGCTGGCGGGCCTCTCGCTGGAGCGCCGCGATGGCCTCCTGGTCGGTGAGGTCGTGGCCAGCAGCGATGCGGGCGTAATCAAGGGCAGCGATGAGCAGGCGCAGCGTGTCGCGGCGGCGAGAGTCGCCGGCGCGCCAGGCGGCGGTCATGTCATCGCGAACCGTCTGAACGAGTGACATCGAGGGCCTCGATGAAGCAGAACCCCGGCTGCGCCGGGGTCCACCAGTTAGCGCTGGCGCGCGGCCTGCGTGCGGATGGCCTTGCGCAGCTTGCGGATGCGAGCGGCTTCCTTCTTCTTACGCCGAACCGAGGGCTTCTCGTAGTACTCGTGGCGCCGGGCATCCGAGAGAATGCCATCCGCCTGGACGCGCTTGTTGAAGCGCTTGAGGGCGGACTCCAGGGATTCCATGTCTCCGACTTGAACTTCGCTCACTTCGTCTCCTCCACCTCCTTCCATCGGGAACCGCGGTCGACGCGCGGCGCGTCATCCGGTCTTCGATCGTAGGAGGGGTGCACGAGCCGCGTCAAACCGTCCCGGGGAGACGAGACAGGAGACGCGAACGTCTCCTGTGCTCCCGAGCGACGCCGCTGCGTTAGTCAGCCGAGGGCAGCACCTTCGGCTGAAGCTCCTCGAGGCCACGGCCATCGATGTTCAGGTTGCAGTCGCCGGGCTTGATGCAGAGCACCTCAACGCCCGACAGCTCGTCCTTGTACCGCTTACCCAGTGCAACCGCCATGATCGGAACTCCTTACAGCTGCTCGAGCGCGTCATCACCGCAGCGGAGATCGCCGTCGCCGCCGCGGGTAACGATGAACTCGGCTCCGCACTTGGTGCAGCGGTAGCGCTTGCCTGTGACTACTGGCATTGTTCCCCCTTCGCCCACGGCGGGGCGGACTCCATGTCACCGCTCCGACGGGAGCGTGACGCTTACGGCACGGACTTGATGTACTCGATCAGGGCTGCGATCTGGTCGTCCGTCAGGCTCGCGAAGGGCGGCATGACGGGGGCGAAGCCCTGTACGACCTTGGCCGTCGGGTTCTTGATCGACTCGGTGATATAGGCCTCGTCGGCCGTGGTGCTGGACCCATCGGCGAACTGGCGTTCCTTGCCGAAGAGGCCCTTCCAGGTGGGGCCGGTGCTGTTCACACCGGTGACGGTGTGGCAGCCGACGCAGCCGTTCGAGGAGGCGAGCTGCCTGCCCTGCGAGACGAGGTCGTCGCCGCCATCCCCGCCGGGCGTCCCAGTCGGCTCGGGCGTCCCGGTCGCGAAGGGATCGCGGCTGCGGAACGGCGCCGCCGTCTCAGCGTTGAACTGGCCGCAGTTCTTCTGGGTGACACCGGACAGCGTAGCCGGGTCGGCGAGGATGTCCTCCTCGGTCTGGCCCGTCTCCTCGTCGTGCTCAGCACCGATCTCGTGGAGCACTTCCCAGTAGCCGCCCGTGATCATCGTCACGATCTGGTTGATCTGGGTGTCGGAGAGCGTGCCGCCAAAGCGCTGACTCCACATCGGCATGAACGTGCCGGTGCGGCCGCAGGCGATGGTGTTGAACAGGTAGTTGCGGATCTCGGTCGCCTGGCCGTCAGGCGTGGCGGGCAGGCCGTACTCGTTGTCCTCCTCGAGGATCAGGTACGCACCGCTGTTGAGGGCGGGCCCGATGTGGCCTTCAGCCTCGAGACCGTGGCAGTTCCGGCAGTTGTTCACGAAGAGGCGCGCGCCGCGCTCGGCGATGCGCTCGTTGATCTCCTCGGTCGCGTGTACCTGGCGGTTGCTCTCGTTCAGCATGTAGCCGCCGAAGAACAGGATGGACAGCAGCACCACGCCGATCATGATGTTGACTTGTTTGCTGGTGTTCATCTTGCTGCCATTCCGCTTGCTTCGGCTGGTTCCGCGCGCTGCCTAACTCGGCAGCTGCGGGTGCTGGACGGCTCGTTGCGGGTTATTGACGCCGCCTGACTCGCGCGCACCGGTGTTGACCGTGATGTTCCCCGCGTCATCGATACTGATGGCCATCGTGTCCATCGAACGGGGGGCGGGACCGAAGACGCGCACGCCGGCCTTGGTGTAGGTGGAGCCGTGGCACGGGCAGCGGAACCAGCCCTGGTCGCCCTCGTACGTGAACTCGGGCCGCCAGGGCACCGTGCAACCGAGGTGGGGGCACTTGTGCCAGAGCGCGAGGAGCCCCGCGCCGCCGCCGGAACCGCCAAGCCGCGACTCCTCGGGGTCGAGGTTCACGAGGAAGAACTGGCCGTCCGGGAAGTGCTTAGGGTCGCCGCCCAGCGGGTACTCGGCGACGTTGCCGCCCGGCACCGGACCGCCGAAGCCCTTCACGTTGCGCGGGTAGAGGTAGTCGAGCAAGAAACCGACGGAGCCGAGGAGAGCGAGGCCAAGGCCACCGAGGAACGAGCCACGAATGAAGGTGCGGCGGGAGACATCGGGATCCTGACGCGAGGCCTGCGCGCCGGGTACGGCCTGGCCAGCGGCCTGCTGGGTGCGGCGGGTGGCGATGGCCTGACGCCAGGCGTCCCCGCTCTCGCCGGCGGCCGGCGAAGCACCGATGCCGGCGCCACTGCTGTCGGCTGCGTTCGTCATCCCTGACGCCCCCTCAAGTGCTCGTCTCCGCCGCCCGAAGGCGGCGACTCTCAAACGACGCCCGCTCCTAGGAAACGGGCGTCTTCACCTCCCAGAACGGAAGGAGCTCCATGCCCTGACCTCGGAACGCGGTACCGATGATGGTCATCAGCACGTATACCGCGATGAACCCGGAGAACTGAAGAATCATGTGATCCCGCCGCGTCCGCGCGAGCCCGACCTTCCAGGCCACAGCGGACAGCAGCAGCGGCAGGCCGATCATGAGCGTGACTGGGATGATCTGCTGCACGATGAGGCCCGGAACGTCGACATCGAGGTCGATGGCAGGCAGGCCGAGGAGGTCGGTGCGCAGCACCTTCTCGCCGATCGGGACGGTACGCCAGCTCTCGGGCCAGGCGATCTCCTTGTCGAGCGCCGTGGCGCTGCGGAGCCAGTTCAGCTTTTCGGGCCAGTCCGCCTCGGTGTTCCCGGTGAGCTTGGCCCAGAGGACGACGTGCTTGCCGCCGTCCCAGAAGATGAGCAGCAGCGTGCCAACGGTTCCCACCACAGCGCCGACGACGGTGTTCGCCTTTGCACGGGCGGTGCCGAACCACTCGCCCTGACCCTCGTTGGAGCGGTCGAAGTACGGGATGGCGCCGAGCGCGATCAGGGCGACGGTGGGCACGATGACACCGGCGAGCGCCGGGTGCATGTGCAGCAGGAGCTCCTGGAGGTTCAGGAAGTACCAGGGCGCCTTCGCGGGGTTCGGCGTGACCGTCGGGTTCGCGCGGTCGAGCAGCGGCGCGTTAATCGCGACGGACAGCGCGAAGATCGTGACGGTGAAGAGGACGGCAGCGATGAACTCGATGAATACGAGGTCGGGCCAGACGAGGAGTTCCTCGTCGCGCTGCCGCTTCGCGCGGCCGCGTACGGCCTGGGAGGCAGCCTGCTCCTGAGTCGCGGAGACCATCGATGTGTCCCTTCGCCTCGGCTACAGCGGCCGGGCCAGGCCGCCGTCGCGGCGGATGCGCCAGAAGTGCACGGCCATGAACACCGCCGCGAGCAGCGGGAGCGCGATGACGTGCAGCGTGTAGAAGCGGATGAGGGCGGACGGGCCGACCTCGTAGCCGCCGATGAGCGCGAAGCGGTTGGGCTCACCGAGGATGGGGGCGGAGCCCACCATGTTGGTGCCGACGGTGATGGCCCAGAAGGCGAGCTGGTCCCACGGCAGCAGGTAGCCGGTGAACGAGAGCAGCAGCGTGAGGACGAGGAGCACCACGCCCACGACCCAGTTGAACTCCCGGGGCGGCTTGTACGCGCCCGTGTAGAACACGCGCATCATGTGCATGAGCACCATGATCACCATGCCGTGCGCCATCCAGCGATGCATGTTGCGCATGAGGATGCCAAAGCGGACATCCGTCTCCAGACGGAGGATGTCCTCGTACGCCCGTTCGACGGACGGTACGTAATAGAACATCAGTAGGACGCCGGAGATGGTGAGACCGAGGAACAGGAAGAAGGACAGTCCACCCAGGCAGTACGTGTGCGTGATCTTGACGTGGGTGCGGTGGATACGCGTCGGGTGCAGGTGCAGGAAGACGTTCGTGGCGACGACCAGCATCTGGTTTCGCGGCGTGTTGGGATAGCCGGACCGGAAGATGGACCGCCAGAGCGTGTTATGGAACAGGATGTCGTACGCCCGGTCTCCCAGGCTGCGCGACTCCGGGCGCTCTCTCGTCGCCATTCGATACTCCTCGCCTACGGTGCAACTACCGAGGGCCTACGTCTCCCACCACTTGCCGAGCATCACCATGACGGCGAGCGAGGAGAAGATGGTGATCACGACACCGACCAGCTCCAGTGTCTCGCCGACTTCACCGAAGATCATGGGTGATCCCCCCACGCCTGGAATCGGGGCGCACGCGCACCGTTCCTGTTTTCACAAGCGCTCGGATACTAGCCAGCACCCTATGTAGCGTCAAGGAAACTTCGAGGAGTGTCGGCGGGCGGTCGTGATACGCGGGGCACGCCCTTCGAGCGGAGGCGCCAGATGCCGCGCAGATCCTCGGTCGCGGTCTTGACGATGTGGACCCGTGTGTCGGGGTCTTCGTCCCAGCGGACGGGGATCTCGTGGAGACGGTAGCCGTTCTTCTGGGCGATGAGCAGCAGCTCTGAGTCGAAGAACCACTGCGTGTCCTTGACCAGCGGCACGATGGCCCTCGCAGCGTCCTGGCGCATGGCCTTGAAGCCACATTGCGCGTCGGAGACTTTGAGTCCGGCCAGCGTGCGCAGGATGAACACGTAGGAGCGGGAGATGAACTCGCGCTTGAAGGAGCGTTTCGTCTGCGAGCGCTTGTCGAGCCGCGTCCCGTAGGCCACGTCCGCCTCGTTGTTCGCGATCGGGTCGATCAGCTCCGGGATGTGCGCGATGTCCGTGGAGAGGTCGACGTCCATGTACGCGACGACATCGGCGGGCGATGTCAGCCAGGCGACGCGGAGGGCGATGCCGCGGCCTTTGGTGCCGATATCGAGCGCGAGCACCTTGCCCCCGGTCTGCACTTCGAGCTGCCGGGCGACCTCCAGGGTGCCGTCTGTGGACGCATTGTTAGCGATCACGACGCGCCACTCGTGCTCGGGGTGATGCTCGAGGTACCTCAGCAGCGTATCCACGCTGCCCGCGAGGACGTGCTCTTCGTTGTAGACGGGGATGACGAGGTCGACAGTTGCCATGGCGCCATCCTACCGCGCCAGGAGGTAGTGTCCGAGCCGCCGGGGCCGTACCTCCCGTGCGCGCATCAGGCGTCAGTGTCGGAAGTGGCGGACTCCCGTCGTGCACAGTGCCAGGCCGAGCGCATTCGCGGTGCTGACCGACTCCTCATCGCGCAGGGAGCCGCCCGGATGCACGGCCGCGACCACGCCGGCGGCGGCCGCAACCTCGAGCGAGTCAGGGAAGGGGAAGAACGCGTCGGAGGCCATGACCGCCCCACGGGCAAGCTCACCGGCGCCGCCGGCCGCAAGACGAGCGCTCTCGACGCGGTTCGGCTGGCCGGCGCCCATGCCGACGAGGACGCCGTCTTTCACAAAGACGATGGCGTTCGACTTCACGTGGCGACAGATGGCCCACGCGGTGCGGAGATCGGCGAGTTCGGCCTCGGACGGATGGCGCTCGCTGACGACCTCGAAGGCGGATTCGACGGAGACGTCGGCGTCCTGGACGAGGAGGCCGCCGCGGACGGCGCGGTACTCGAAGCGCTGACGCCGAGGATCGCCGAGGGGCACCTCGAGGATGCGGAGGTCCTTCGACTTCTTCTTGAGGTGTTCGAGGGCCTCGGGTTCGTACGAGGGGACGATCACGATCTCGAAGAACATGCGCGCCTCGGTGAGCGGGCTGAGCACGTCGCGGAGGGCCGTGGCGAGCGCCATGTCGAGCGGGCGGTTGACCGCGACGATGCCGCCGTAGGCGGAGATGGGGTCGCCCTGCTGGAGGGCGCGCTCGTAGAGGGCGGCGAGGGGCTCCTCGCCGGTCGCGAAGCAGCAGGGGTTGGTGTGCTTGATGATCGCGACGGCCGGCTGCGGGCAGTCGGCGACGAGGTTGAAGGCGGCGTCGGCGTCCAGGAAGTTCGTGTAGGACATGTCCTTGCCATGGTGCTGGACGTAGCCACCCATGCCCTCGGCAGGGGTGCGCACGGAGTCGACGCGGTAGAGCGCGGCTCGCTGGTGCGGGTTCTCGCCGTAGCGGAGCTGGTCGCCCGAGCGCGTGAGGCCCACGGTGAGCTGGTCGGGGAACGGGTCGGTGTCGCCTCGCAGGTACTCGGCGATGGCAGTGTCGTAGTGGGCCACATGCTGGAACGCTTTCGCGGCGAGCGCGCGGCGGGCGGACTCGTCGGGGCCGCCCGCGCGGAGGGCGTCGAGGACGGCATCGTAGTCGGCGGGGTCGACGACGGGGATCACCCAGGGGTGGTTCTTGGCGGCGGCGCGGATCATCGTGGGACCGCCGATGTCAATCTCCTCAAGGGCCTCGGGGAGGGTCACGCCCGGGCGGGCGACCGTGGCGACGAATGGGTACAGATTGCCGACCACCATGTCGATGGGTCCGATGGCATTGGCCTGCAGGTCGGCGGCGTCCCCGGCATGGCCACGCCGATAGAGCAGGCCGCCGTGCACCTTCGGGTGGAGCGTCTTCACTCGCCCGCCGAGCATCTCGGGCGACCCGGTGAGATCGGCGACCGAGGTCACCGGGATGCCTGCCTCGGCGATCGCCGTCTGGGTGCCGCCCGTCGAGAACAGCTCCCAGCCGAGGTCATGCAGGCCGCGAGCGAGGCCGGCGATGCCGGTCTTGTCGTAGACGCTCAGAATCGCGCGCATCGCGAGTGACTCCTTCGTGCGGTGGGACTAGCTCGGAAGGCCGAGGACGCGGGGGGCGTCCGGCCGTTGTTCGAGGACTTCGCCGATGCGCCAGGCGCCCCCGAGGGCGGACTGCACCTCGGCCGCGTCGGCGGGGGAGACTGCAAGGACGACGCCGACGCCCATGTTGAACGTGCGGAACATCTCGGCCGGGGCGACGTTGCCGGCGCGCTGGATGAGTTCGAAGAGCGGCGGGACGCGCCAGGAGGCGGCGTCGACGCGGGCGCCGAGGTGATCCGGGAAGATGCGCGGGAGGTTGCCGGGGACACCGCCGCCGGTGATGTGGGCGATGCCGTGCAACCTCGGGAGCACCGGGCGCAACACGTCCAGGTAGGAGCGGTGCACCGCGAGGAGGGCATCGCCGAGCGTGGCGCCGAGCTCCTCGTGGTGCTGCTCCAGAAGCGCGCGGTCGTGGTCGGCGCCGAGGCCCTTGCCGATGCCGAACGCCTCGCGGACGAGCGAGTAGCCGTTCGTGTGGAGGCCCGTGGAGGGCAAAGCGAGCAAGACGTCGCCCGCCTCGATGCGGGACCCATCGATGACGGCATCGCGCTCCACGACGCCCACGATGAAGCCGGCGATGTCGAAGTCGCCCGCCTCGTACATGTCGGGCATGTCCGCGGTCTCGCCGCCGATCAGCGCGACGTTGTTCTCCTCGCAGGCCCTGCCCATGCCCGCGACCACCTCGACGCGCTGCTCCTGAGGCAGATTAGCCGTGGCGAGGTAGTCCAGGAAGAAGAGGGGCTCCGCGCCGCTCGTGAGGATGTCGTTCACGCAGTGGTTCACGAGATCCTGGCCGACCGTGTCGTAGCGGCCGGCGGCGATGGCGATGCGGAGCTTGGTGCCGACCCCGTCGGCGCTGCTGACGATGACGGGGTCACGGTAGGCGCCGAGCTTGAAGAGGCCGGCGAAGGGCCCGACGCCGCCCATCACCTCCGGGCGCGTGGCGCGCCGGGCGATGTCGCGGTAGCGAAGGACGGTAGCCTCGGCGGCGTCGATGTCGACGCCGGAGTCCGCGTAGCTGAGGGAACGGTCGGGCGGCACGCTCATGGAAGCGTCGGTGTCCTCGCGGTCTGCCGGCGGGGAGGGTGCGGAAGCCGCGCCCTCAGCGTATCGGGGTTAGTGGACGAGCGGAAGCGCGACGGGAGAGCGACTCTCTGCCGGCGCCGACTCGAGGATGAACTTGTCGAGCTGCAGCGGGACTTCGCGCGGATAATTGCCGGTGAAGCAGGCGGTGCACAGCGAGTCCTCTGACTGGCCCGTGGCCGCCGCCGTCGCCTCGATGGGGAGGTAGCCGAGAGAGTCTGCGCCGATGTGCTCGCAGATCTCCTCCGTCGTCTTGTACGAGGCGATGAGCTCGCCACGCGTCGCCATGTCCACGCCGTAGAAGCACGGGTCCTGGATGGGGGGCGACGTGATGCGCATGTGCACCTCGAGGGCGCCCGCACGACGCAGCATGGCGACCACGCGCGGGGTCGTGGTGCCGCGGACGATGGTGTCGTCGACGACCACCACTCGCTTGCCAGCGAGGAGCTCCGGGAGCGGATTGAACTTCAGCTGAACGCCGCGGTCACGCAGGCGCTGGTCGGGCTGGATGAACGTGCGTCCGACGTACCGGTTCTTGACCAGCGCCTCGACGTAGGGGATGCCGGACTCCTGCGCGTAGCCAATCGCGGCCGCGGTGGCGGAGTCAGGCACGCCGATGACGATGTCGGCCTCGACGGGATGCTCTCGAGCCAGGGCAGCGCCCATGCGCATGCGCGCCTGATACAGCAGCTGGCCGCGCATCCGAGAGTCGGGACGCGCGAAGTACACGTACTCCAGGAGGCAGAGAGCGCGGCGGAGCGGCTCGACGGGCTTCCACGAGGTGATGCCGCTGGCGTCGAGGCGGACGACCTCACCCGGCTCGACCTCGCGGAGGAACTTCGCGCCCAGCTGGTCGAGGGCGCAGGTCTCGGAGGCGAGGACGTAGCCGCTCCCATTGAGAGTGCCGATGCAGAGCGGGCGGACGCCGTTCGGGTCGCGGACGCCGAAGACGGCGTCATTCGTGAGTACGGCGAGCGAGTAGGCGCCGTTGGCGCGCCGCATCATCTCGGCGAAGCGGTCTTCCCAGCCGGGGCCGGGCGCCGTGGCGAGGAGATGCGCGAGCACCTCGGAGTCGGTGGTGGTCTCGAACGTGACGCCCTGCGCCTCGAGGTCCTCGCGGAGGACGTCGGCGTTCACGATGTTGCCGTTGTGGGCGAGGGCCAGGCGGCGCAGTCCGTCAGTGACGATCGCGGTGTCGGGGAAGCGGTCTTCGACGAGCAGAGGCTGAATGTTGCACTCGATGCTGGAGCCGGTCGTGGAGTAGCGGGTATGCCCGATGGCGGCGTTGCCGGGCAGGCCTTCGAGCTTGGCCTCATCGAATATCTGGGTGACCAGGCCCATCTCGGCGCAAATATGCAACTCATCGCCATCGGAGGTGGCGATTCCTGCCGATTCCTGCCCGCGATGCTGGAGCGCGTGGAGTCCGAAGAAGGTAAGCCGGGCTACGTCTTCACCCGGTGCGAAAACACCGAAGACGCCGCACTTCTCACGCAGGCTCGGGAATTGCACCCGATGCCACCCCCCGGTGTGAGCGCTGCTAGAGACTGAGTGTACTCGCCCCGGCGGTCAGACGCGAGGCGGAGTCTCGGAGGTTTGCGCGTCCTCCGCTGGGCCCTCGCCTCGGAGGTCCAGCAGCCGCTGATGCTCGATCTTCGTGCAGCGATCCATAACGACCTCGAGGCCGGCCGCGCGCGCACGCGCCGCTGCCTCTTCGTTCACGATCCCGAGCTGCAGCCAGACCGCCCGCGCGTGCGCCTCGATAGCGTCCTCCACGACGGGCGGGATGTGCCCGGGGAGGCGGAACACGTCCACGATGTCGACCGGCTCGAGCAGGTCCTGGAGGCGGTCATAGACGGGCAACCCGAACACCTCGGTCTCGTCCGGGTTGACCAGGTAGACCGTGTATCCAGCGTCGATGAGGTAGCGCGTGACCTGATACGAGGGCCGGGTGGCACGGCTCGAGATGCCGACGACGGCGATCGTGCGGGCTTCGCGCAGCAGGCGGAGGGGCAGTGGGAGATCGGCGTCCGCGGGCATGGGTCAGGCCTCTCCGGGGGGTGGGGAGATACGCCGGCTGCGACGGCGGCGGCGCGCAGGAGTCGCCGTGGTGACGCCCGTCGCAGCCGCGTCGGGCGCTGGGACGGGGGCGAGGACGGCCTCGACGCCGGCCATCGCCGCGACACGATCCGCGAGGCGGTTCGCGCGCTCCGCTCCGAGGTCGGCGAGCGCCCGCGCGGCGGCAACGGAGCCGACGGTCAGGCGCTTATCGTTGTCTTTCACCATGACAACGTCCCACTGGACGATGTCCTGGACCTCGCCGCTGGCGAGTTCGTCGTCATAGTCGCTGGTCACCTCGATGTGCTTGATGCGGCGGAAGGGGACGAAGTCGACCGTGCCGATGCCCATGCCAAGAAAGCCCTGTTGCCACCTTGCGGACTGTTTCTTGCGCTCCATGAGAAAGCTGGAGCCGATGGCGTTGTAGACGATGCCGAGGACGCTGACGGGCCCGAGGATGAGCGAGACGAGCAGAAGCAGCATCAACACCCAGAGCGGCAGCGCGTTCAACCACAGGACGATCGCGGCGACCGCGCCGAGCGCGAGCCCGAGCTCGATGACCGGTCCGAGCAGTTGACCTCGCGAGGGACGCACGGCGATCGAGTCCGGCCGGACGACGGCGACGGTGCGCTGCAGCGGAATACGTTCAGCGGACATGCGGTCGCCCATCGCTTTCGGGCGGCGCACCTGCGAGCTGTTTGCCCGCGGTTGTGCCGCCTCCCTATCATCGCGCATTGGAGGTGTTGATGCGCCGAGAGTTGATGGAGATCCTCGCATGCCCGGTCTGCAAGGGGGCGCTCACGCTCACCGCCGAGGAGGTTGAGGGCGACGAGGTGGTCGCGGGGACGCTGCGCTGCGCGGCGTGCAACGAGGACTATCCGATCGAGGGCGGCATCCCGAACCTCTTGCCGCCTGAGATGCGCCGCGCCATGGCGGCCGAGGCGGCACGCTCATGACGCCGGAACGGTCACGTCAGCTCGGAACTGCGCTCATGGCGCTGTCCGTGGTGCAGATGCTGCTGTTCGCGGTGGCAGCGATGCGGCGCTCGTACGCAGCGCTCGCGATTCCCGTGTTCTTCGGGGTCGGAATCGTGTCGGCGCTCGGATTCTGGGTGGGCTGGACCATGTCGGCCGCGGAGTGGGACGCCGAGGAGTAAGTTAGCGGCTCGGCTCGCCCTCGGAGCATCGTGCTCGAACTCCTCGGTCGAGACCTGGTCCGCGCCCCGAGCTGCGTGTGCCCGGTGCGTCACGCGCCGAGCCCCCCGTAAAGCGTCCGGCCCGACTGCTCCGCGCCTCATGGAGCAGTCGGGCCAGAACTGTGTGCGTTCGTCCTGCGCCTCATAGTCCGAACGCACCTCCGCAGTATGGCCAACAGGGCGTTGCACCGTCGTTCGCGTTTGGTTGCAGGACGGTTGCATTTGTGACGCGAGGCACAATTCTTTACGGGACCCCCTGGCGTACCGGAGCGGCCTCCGCGCGCCCAAGAGCGGCCTCGATCGAGGCCGCTCTCGTGCAACGGTCATCTGAGCCAGCGAATCAGGCAGGGAGCGCATCGTCGCGACGGCGCAGCGTGCGGACGATCGACGCCAGCTCGAACAGAATAACGAGCGAGCCCGGGACCACAGCGGCGGCCAGGTAGCCCTCGGGAGACCGCATCCAGTGGGCGATACTCCCGACGTGCGGCACCTCGAAGAGAAACCGACCGCGGACGTTCCCGACGGGCACGGGCAGCGGGTCGGCGTCCGTGTTGTTGTCGCCCTTGGTCAGCAGCGAGGGGCTGTCACCCGCGTAGCCCAGCACGCGATGTGTGACCAGACCGCCGGAGCCGGAGTCGACGAAGGTGATCACGTCGCCGGGCTTTGCCTCGACCCCGGAGATGCGCTCGACGACGGCGACGCTGCCGTACTGAATCGACGGCTCCATGCTCTGTCCGGCGACGATGATGAACTGCCAGCCGAGGAGCCTTGGAGCGAGGGCGACGAAGACGAGTCCCGCCACCAGGCAGGCGAGCAGACCGAGCGCGAGCCAGGAGATCAGTCCGCTGATGAGACGAGCGAGCGTACGCATCGGATGTGCCTTTCTGCTAGCAGTCAGTAGCTCGCGCCCGCGGGCGCCTGGAGAGTGGATTCCCCCTGCGGACCGTTCAGGCGGAGGTTCTGGGAGCGCTCGTTGATGATGCGCACCGCGAGGTAGGTGCCGCTCGGAAGCGCGACCTCGTTCGAGACGCGGAGCGTCAGTACACGCGTGGCGCCAGACCCGTCGAGCCTGAAGCCGTCGGATGCGCTTGCGAGCGAGGTGAAGACCCCGTTGCGGCAGGTTCCGAGCTGGACGGTGTACGACACGTTCCGCGAGGACGAGATGCCCGGGAAGGACAGGGTCGCGACGTGGTCGCCAGCGGCCACCCGGGCCGCGCCCTCGGCCGCCGGGGCGGCGAAGAGCGCATCGCTGTCCCTGCGGATAACGACGTTGCCGTCGCCGGCGGCGACGCGGAGCGAAGCGCCGGCGAAGCACACACCGGGCGTCCCCGAGCGCAGCCGAAACGCCGGCACACCCGATTGCTGCAGGGTCGCGGCAGCAGTCGCCGTCGGTGACCGCCACGAGTAGAGGGCGGTCTGGACGGAATAGCAGTAGACGCCACCCGCCGCGGGCGCGTCGGTGGCGGTCAGCGTGGTGGCCGTGAACGGCGAACCGGGCAGTGCCGTGAACTCGCCCGGAGCGGAGCAGTCGCCGCTCGCGCGCTGGACGATGAAGCTCGCGTTCGCGCCGGCGGGGGCGTCCGGATTGGTCCAGTCGAGGATGACGGTCGCCCCGGACGTGGTGGCAGTGAGGGCCGGGGTCTGCATGGTCTTCGCGGAGAAGGCGTTGGCCGCAGCCCGGGTGTCGTCGGTGAAGCGGGCAGCGGTGGACTGGCCCACGGCAAGCATCATGAGCAACTGCGCCGCGAGACCGACGATGACGATGGCCTTGATTCCGCGCATGGCAGTGACCCTCGTGGGGCCTCGGAATCCAGTGGCTGGATCCCGAGGCCCGTGGTGTCGAGTGGGTTAGTTGTTCGCCGTCTGCTCGGCGGTGAAGGTGAAGGTGGTCGTGGTGGCCGCGCCCTGGAACTCGTTCCCGGTCGCAATGGGGAGCGACGCCTGGAGGCAGAGCACTTCGCTGGCCGCGGCGGCGAGCGAGCGGTCGCCGGATTGCGCGCCGGTGGTCACGTCACCGAACGCGGCCTTGCCGAGCGCGCCGTTGTACGCGTACGTCGGCGACCCGCTGAAGGCGGACGCGCCGCAGGACCCGGCGTCCGCGACCTTCACGATTTTGAGCACGATCTGCCCCGCGAGGTCCTTCTTGTCGTCGTTCGTCGAGGACGCGGTGAGCGCGTAGCGCAGACCGAGCGAGCCGGGGTTGCTGACCGTGACCGGCTTCGCGACGGAGTCGCCGGGGGCCATGTTCTCGAAGGTAATGCTGGCGGAGACGTCGTCCGCGGGGCCCTCGTTGTCGTCCTTGAGCTGGATGTCCAGTGTGCCGGTGTTGAACGTGTTGTCGGTGCTCGTGGCGGCGTCCGTGAAGACGGCGCTGGTAGCGGCGGTGATCATGGCGGCAACCAGGCCGATGACCGCCAGGCTCATGAAGACGCTGCGCTTCCCCTTCATTGTCGTTCCCTCCAAGTGTGCTGCGAGTCGTTCGTTCGGTGGATGACTCGGGGAGGACCGCCTCGCGCCTCTTTGAGGCGGTCCCCCCGTCGTCTGGACCCCCGCCCCGCGCCTCATTGGGGCGGCGGTGCCATGGGATGAGTGTCGCGGCGGGCAGTTGCAGGGCCGTTATTCCAAACGTTGCACGTCGGTTGCGTTTCGTGAATGCGCGCACAAGCACAGACAGGACGCCCGAGAGTTCTCCTGAGTGGCACGCACTCGCCCCGCCTCGATGAAGCGGACGTGATCAGCGCGACGCGCGGGTAGCGGGGCTATGGGCGGAAGCGGTAGCCCACGGCGCGCACCGATTCGATGAGGCCGTCAGGGACGCCGGCACTGGCGAGCTTGCGGCGCAGGCGGTGGATCACGAACTTCACGCGCTCCGCACCGACCTCGGAGGGATCGTTCCAGGCGCGCTCCAACAACTGCTCCTCGGTCAGGACGTTGCCCGGGTGGCTTGCGAGAGCCTGCAGGACGCGGAACTCGAGCGGGGTGAGCTGGAGCTCGGAGTCACCGTAAAAGACGCGGCGCTGGAGCAGGTCGAGCGCAAGCCCGCCCTGCTCGATGGCGTCGCGCGATTCAGTGGAGGACGTGACCCGCCGGAGAACCGCGCGCACGCGTGCAACGAGTTCCTGTCCGCCGAACGGTTTCACCAGGTAGTCGTCCGCGCCGGCGTCCAGGCCGCGGACGCGGTCGGCCTCGAGGCCGCGAGCGGTGAGCATCAGGACGGGGACGTTGCTCATGTCGCGCAGCCGGTCGAGGGTCTGCCAGCCGTCGAGCTCCGGCATGGCCACGTCGAGGAGGACAAGGTCGGGGCTGTCAGAGTGGAAGCGACGGAGGCCATCGCGGCCATTGGCGGCCTCGATGACCTCATATCCGGCACGCGACAGCATGAGCGTGACGGCCTGACGGATATCGGATTCGTCATCGATCACGAGGATGCGGGTCATGAGGCGGCCTCGAGGGTCTGGCGCACAAACGGGAGGCGGACGGTCGCGGTCGTGCCGTAAGCGGTGCTGCTCGTCAGGTCGATGGAGCCACCATGACGCTGGACGATGGCCCGCGCGATCGCCAGGCCGAGCCCCTGTCCGGGAATGCCGGTGGCGACGGCCTCGGCGCCCCGGGTGAACGGCTCGAAGGCGCCGCCCACCTCCGCGGGACGCAGGCTGGCGCCGCTATTGGTGACCGTGACCGTCCAGGCGACGGCATCGACGGCGCAGCGGACGGCGATCGAGCCCCCGGACGGGGTGAACTTCACGGCGTTGCCGAGGAGGTTGTCGAACAGTTGGCCAAGCCGGACCGGATCGCCGGAGACCGCCGGGCCGTCCGCCAGTTCGCAGTTCAGACCGATGCCGCCCGCCGCCGCCGCCGGCCGTGCGAGGGTCACCGCGTCGCGGACCACTGCCGCGACGTTCACGCTCTCGTCGACCGCATTGAACTCCTCGATCCCCGCGCCGAGGTAGATGAGGTCTTCGACGAGGCGCTCGAGGCGAGCGACGTTGCGCTCGATGACATCGAGGTAGCCGCTGACCTCGGTGGGGACGGCGGGACTTGTCCGAGCGAGCTCGGTGAACATGGAGATGGCAGTGATGGGCGTGCGGAACTCGTGGGAGACCGAGGCGAGCAACGTCTCGCGCGTCTGACGGCTCGCCTCGTCCGCGCTGGCGTCGCGCATGACGCCGACGAACACAGGGTCCTGGTGCTCAGGCGCGACGCGGCTGACGTGGAGGTCGAGTGGGAATTCGTCGCCGTCGGCACACCGGCCGCGCAGACGCAGCCAGTGGTTCAGCACACCGTTGCGGTCGATCCCGCCGAGGTACTGATCGCGAAATTCGGGGGCCACGAGGTTCGTGACGGGGGTGCCGATCACGTCGGCGGCGGCGTACCCGAACATGCGCTCAGCGGCCGGGTTGAAGCGGATGATCTTGCCGGACGCGGAGGCAAGCACGATCGCATCCGTGGACTCCTCGACCACGCTGGCGAGGAGCCGCTCGCTCCGTTCGCGCTCCGTGATGTCGAAGGCTACGGCCAGGACGCCAGCGATCGTCCCCGAGCGGATCAGCGGCTGCGACGAGAACTGAAACGTCGTCTGGCCGACGCTCATCTTCCCCTCGACGCTCTCGCCAGCCAGCGCCTGCCGCACCGCGTCGAGCAGACCGGGGTTGTTGGCGTGGAGCTCCTCGTAGGAACGGCCGACGAACTGGGTTTGCACGACGCCGAGGTCGCTGAGTCCCCCACCTTCCGCGAGGATGTACCTGCCTTCCGCGTCGAGCGCGAAGAGCATCACCGGAAGGCGGTTCACCGCCTCGACGGCGATGGAGGCTTCGATCATGCGCACCAGCGCGAGGTCGTCGACCTCCGGAAGACGGCTCAGCGCGTCGAAGACAAAGGAGCGACCGTCGTCTGCCTGCACGTACGCATGATTTAACCCCACGGCGACGGATGCAATGGGGTGCGCCGGAGGACTCCCGCGGGCGGCGGGTCAGGGCCGCGCGCGGCGGAGCGCGTCCTCCACTTCAGGGTGGTCGCGGTCGAGGCGAGTGGTGCGGATGGGGTTGCCCTCGCGCGTTTCTTCGTAGGCCTGCACGAGGACGCCGCGCTCGACGAGGCGGTTCATCACCACGTCGACGATGGAGGGATCGATGCGGTTCGCCGGGTGGCGGACATAGCCGGCGGCGTCGCGGAACGTTGGCAGGTAGCCCTCGTAGCGTGAGTCTTCGTACTTGACGAGGGCGCGGATGATGGCCTCTCCGTCTTCGGGCGTGATCTCGGCAAGCTCGAGGGGGTCCTCCTCGCCCGCGGCTTCGACGAGGTCGCGGCTGACCGAGCCGGGGACACCCGCGACGACGACCTGCTTGTCGAAGCGGTAGCGCAGGCGGGCGACGACGCGCACGTAGTCGCTGTCGCCGGCCATGAGCACGAACGTGCCGATGGTCGGGCGATCCTGCGCGGTCTCGTACATGTCGAGGCCGAGGTTCATGTCGACGGTCGACTGAGTGACCTCGCCACGCACTTTGGCCGGGCAGTGGAACGGCTCGATGTTGGCGTTGCGGAAGCTGGTCTCCATCGAGCGGAAGAGGTCCGTGCCGAAGTCGGCGTAGACGCGGGCGAAGGCGATGGGGCCGTAGCGCCTCGCGTGCGCAATGAGACGGCCGGGGTTCGGCTGCTGGCCGAAGGACTTGTGGAGCGACGTAGCGACGTTCTCGAGGTCGATGAAGAGGGCGACTTCGTCCTGGCGTTGCAAGTGAACCTCCCGTACAAAGCTGTGAAGGCCGCGGGCGTCTCGCGGCGACTAGAGGATAGCGGGCGCGCTTACTGCCGCCACCAGCCGGGGCCCGCGACGACCTCGATGCCGGCGGGGTCGACGTCCTCGAGCAGGTCACGGGCAGTGCGGTGGAGCAGCGGGTGTTCGACCTCGGGGCTCACTTCCGCGAGTGGGACGAGGACGAAGGCGCGCTCGTGCAGGCGGAGATGGGGGACGATGAGGTCGGGGTCGTCGATCACCTCCCCCTCGATGAGCAGGATGTCGATGTCGACCGGGCGAGGGCCGTTGCGGACGGTGCTGAAGTCGCGTCCGCGCTCCGCCTCGATGCGCTTGCAGAGGCGGAGGAGCGCGTGGGCGTCGAGGGCGGTGCGCGCCTCGACGGCGATGTTCACGAAGCGCGGCTGATCCTCGATGCCCCAGGGCGGCGTCTCGTACACCGACGAGACTCCCTCGACCGTGACGCCGGCGGCGTCGAGTGCGTCGAGGGCGGCGCGGAGGTGCGCGATGCGGTCGCCGAGGTTGCCGCCCAGGGCGAGCCAGATCCGGCGCTCCCCGGCCTGCCCGTGATCGCCATCTGGGGTCATGGGGGAGGAATCCAGCCACGCACGACGGCGTCAGCCATGCGGGCGACGTCCGCCATGGCGCGGACGTCGTGGACGCGGACGATGTCGACGCCGGATTGCACGGCGAGGGCGACCGTGGCGGCGGTGCCCCACAGGCGCTCGTCCTCGGCGCGGTCGAGCACGAGGCCGAGCGTCGACTTGCGGGACGTGCCGAGGAGCAGCGGGCGGCCGATGCCGCGCAGCTCGGCCAGGCGGCGCAACAACTCGAGGTTCTGCGCGGGCTGCCAGCCGAACCCGAAGCCAGGGTCGAGGATGAGCTGGTGCTCGTCGACGCCGGCGTCGCGGGCGAGCCGCAGGGACTCCTCGAAGCCCGCACGGGCGTCGGCGATCACATCGCCGGTGGACGGGCGGCCACGCTGGTTGTGCATCAGGACGGCTGGAAGGGCGGAGGCGGCCAGGACCGCGACCATGCGGGCGTCGCCACGCAGGCCATGGACATCGTTGAGGGCGTCAGCGCCCGCCTCGAAGGCCCGGACGGCAACCTCGGCCTTCGCGGTATCGACGGTCAGCGGGACATCGACAGCGGCGCGGACCACGCGGAGGACCGGGCCGAGGCGGGCCCACTCCTCCTCGGCGGTCACGACCGCGGCGCCCGGGCGGGTGGACTCCGCGCCCAGATCGAGGAGGTCGGCACCGTGCTCGACCATGCGGGCGGCCTGCTCGGCGGCGCGCGCGGGATCGAGGACGCCGTCGCCGGAGAACGAGTCGGGGGTGACGTTGAGGATGCCCATGACGTAGGTGCGCGCACCCCACGCGAACGTGCGGCCGCCGATGCGGATGGGGGTGGGGCAGGGCGGACAGTCGGGGGCCATCGAGACCAGCCTACACGACCTCGATCGGCTCCTCGATGACGTGGGGCGTCTCGCGGACGATGCGCCAGGCGCGGACGGACGGCGGAGGGTCGTTGGCGAGGGAGACGAGGATGTAGAGCGCCTCGGGGTACATGAACAGGCCGGTTTCGATCTCGCCCGGCGGGAAGAAGGCCTGGCGGATGTCGGTCATCGAGGGCCGCGCCTCGGAGGCGACGTGGGAGTGGTAGATCGCGAACAGCTGCTCGCCAGACTCGTCGCGCTGCCGCTCCAGGCGGGCCACCTCGAGGCCGTCCATCTCGTAGCGGTACGGGCTGGCGGTGGTGTTCTTCACGCGGTGGACGGCGATCGGGACCCCGTCGCGCGAGTGGACCATGCCGCAAGCCTCGTTCGGGAGATCCTCCCGGGCGTGGGCGACCATCTCGTCGATCAGGGCACTGGGGATGCGCGGCATCGTGACTCCCGAGTCGTGCGCGGCGATGTGGGCTCGATTGTGCGGTGCGGAAGTGCTGTTCGCCATGGTCCGAGGCGTCACAAGCCCCGGCAGGCGTCGTGCGTGGAGGGCCACACCTCGGCGTTGTCGAGCACCTCGAAGCAGTCGTCCGAGATCGCGACCTGAACGATCACGATCTCGAGGCCCGACCTGGTCGTGCCCCGGCCGACCACGACGCCTTCGGCAGGGACGCCGGTGCAGAGTCCCTCGGACGTAAGCACCACGCCGTCCGGCGGCCGGCACTCCGCAGGCGGGACGAAGCCGACCGACGCGGCGTACTTCGGCGGGACGATCTGGATGCGAAACATGCGGAATCCGGAACTCGTGCGATACGCGGCGTAGACCAGCGCCAACGAGCCATCCGCCGGCGGCTCGCCCGGCGTGGCCTCAATCACCTCAGGAGTAACGGTCGAGGGGCTTCGGTCGGGAGTGGTGAACGAGAGACCGGCGGCGAAGCCGGCCAGGAGGATGAAGAGTCCGAGGCCGACCACGACCACCGCGCCGGGCTTCATCGGCCGTCCTTCGCGGAATGCCACGTCTGCTGGTGTGTCGAATGCGGCGTGCGGACGCGGTCGTGGCAGTGGCGGGGCGGCATCGTCACTCCCGGCTCGTGCGCGGCGCTGTCGGCTCGATTGTCGGGCGTCAGGGCCCTGTTCGCCACGGCTCGCGGCGAGTCAGGACTCGCCGCAGGCAACGAGTTCGGAGGGCCAGCGGTCGCCCTCTCGCAGTTCCTCGTAGCAGTCGCCCGAGATGGGAGCCTGGACGATCACCAGCGCGTGACCGGAGCTCAACGTGCCTCCCCCAACCACTTCGCCCGCAGCGGGGATGCTGGCGCACGGTCCCTTGGCGACGAGGGCCGCGCGATGATCGGGGACACAGCCGGCGGGCGGCACGAAGCCGACGGAGGCGGCGTAGTCAGGCGCGATGAGCTGGAGACCGAACAGGCGGAAACCGGCGTTGGTGCGAATGGTGCCGTACACAAGCGCCGAGGAGCCATCGGCCGGCGGTTCGGCCGGCGGGCCATCGACAGCGATGGCCGGTCCGCTTCCGGACGACGTCTCGGTGCCGGTCACAGTGACGCCCGCGGCGAGCAGCCCGCCGATGATCACCACCACCAGCCCAACGACGATGATCGCCCCGGACTTCATCTCGTGAGCGCGCCCGCCACCCCGCTCACGTCCACTGCTGCGCCTCGCCGTCGTCGATGCAGGCAGCGCCCGCGAGGCGCATGCGAAGGAAATTGAAGCTCGCGGGCTCGATGACCAGATGCTCGACCCAGTGGGCGTGCTCGGCCGGTGGGAGCCGCTCGATGAGGTCTTCGAACGGCACCTGCACCTCGGTGTCGTTGGCGGCGATGCCGACGTCGAGCGTCCAGCGCCCGGGGAACGACACGCGGCCGACCGTGCGCGTGCGGATGAGACTCGCTCCTCGCTCGCGGTAGCGGTCCATGACAGCGGCCTGGAAGCGAAGGATCAGGCGGCTCGAGTCCTTCGACGCGAAGGCACGGGTCAGCAGCAGCCGCTGCAGCGCCGCGGTGACGGCCGCCTGATCCTCATCCATTCGGTGACTCCTCGGCCCTGGTGGCTACTTCTCGACCGGGACGCCGATGAGGGAGCCGTACTCAGTCCACGAGCCGTCGTAGTTCTTCACATCGCTGTAGCCAAGGATGTGCTTGAGGACGAACCAGGTGTGCGACGAACGCTCGCCGATGCGGCAGTACGCGATGGTGGGCGTGCCTTCCTGGACGCCGGCGCCCCCGTAGAGGGTCTTGAGGTCCTCGGCGGACTTGAAGGTGCCGTCCTCGTTGACGGCGCGCGCCCAGGGGATGTTCTTTGCACCCGGGATGTGGCCGGCGCGCTGGGCCGTCTCCGTCATGCCAGGCGGGGCGATGATCTCGCCGTTGTACTCGGCAGGGCTGCGGACGTCGACCAGCTGTTTGGCGGCGCCGCCGGCGGCCTGCAGGACTTCGTCACGCTGGGCGCGCAGGGCAGGATTCGCGTCCTTCGCGGTGTAGCTCGTAGCGGCGTAACTCGGTACGTCGGTGGTGGTGGGGCGGTTATCGGCCATCCACTTCAGGCGGCCGCCGTCCATCAGCGAGGCGCGCTCGTGGCCATAGAGCTCGAGGAGCCAGAGCGCGTACGCGGCGAACCAGTTGTTGTTGTCGCCGTAGAGGACGACGTGCGTGTCGTTCCCGATGCCGGAGGCGCTCAGCAATTCCTCGATACCGGACTTCGAGATGATGTCGCGCTGCACCTGGTCCTGCAGCTGTGTGGTCCAGTTCCAGCCCACGGCGCCTTCAATGTGTCCCGTGCCGTACGCCTCAGTGTCGACGTCGACCTCGACGAGGCGCACGCTGGGGTCACCCTGGTGTTCGGCGACCCAGTCAACGGTGACGAGTTTGTCGGTCATGACTTCCTCCTGAGTGACTCGCGTTCTGCGGGTTTTACCGGTGCCGGCTCCCTCGCGGGGAGCAGTCTAACCAACTCGATGCGCCTTGGTGCGCAGGGCGCCTGCTACCACCACAGCCCCTCTACCACCACAGCTTGGTGCCGACATCCTCCTCGATGTTCTCGTAGTCCTGGGTCCAGAGGCCCGAGGAGAGGTACTTCCAGCCGCCGTCCGCGAGGAGACAGACGATGTGACCCTCGTCCATGCGCTCGGCCACCTTCTGGGCGGCGCGGACGGCAGCGCCACTCGAGATGCCGGCAAAAACGCCGGCCTTCGCAGTCAGTTCACGGGTCATGCGGAACGACGTGCGGGAGTCAACGACGATACGGCCATCGAGGACGGACTCATCGAGGACGGGCGGAATGTAGCCCTCCTCGAGGCTGCGCAGCCCCTGCACGAGGTCGCCCGGATGGGGCGCGGCGGCAACGATGCGCACGTGCGGGTCGTGCTCCTTGAGCCGGCGGCCGACCCCGGTGAGGGTGCCCCCGGTGCCAAGGCCGGCGACGAAGACATCGACATCCGGGCAGTCAGCGATGATCTCGGGGGCCGTGGTCTCGTAGTGGGCGCGAGGGTTGTCGCGGTTTTCGTACTGGAAGGGCATGAACCAGTCCGGGTGCTCCGCGTGCACCTGCCGCGCCATCTCAACGGAACCGTTCGTGCCAAGGTCGCCAGGGGAGTAGATGATCTCTGCGCCGAACGCTCGGAGGATCTCGACGCGTTCCGGACTGACGGCGTCCGGCATGACGACCTTGACCGGGTAGCCTCGAAGCTGACCGATCATGGCCAGCGCGATGCCTGTGTTGCCGGACGTGGGCTCGAGGATGGTCTGGCCAGGCTGCAGCCGCCCCTCGCGCTCAGCGGACTCGACCATGTACTTGGCGATGCGGTCCTTGACCGAGCCGGTGGGGTTCTGGCCCTCGAGCTTCACGTAGATGTGGACAGAGGGCTTCGGAGAGAACACAGCAACCTCGACGAGCGGCGTGTTGCCGACCATGTCGAGCATGCTGCGGTAGAGCATCGAGCGTGTCCTAGCCGCCAGCGAGGGCGGGCAGGATGGAGACCTGGTCGCCGTCCTTGAGGGTTGTCTCCGCGCCGCCCAGGTAGCGGATGTCCTCGTCGTTCAGGTAGATGTTCACGAAGCGGTGGAGTTGCCCGGCGCCGTCCATGATTTGAGAGCGGAAGCCGGGGTAGCGGCGTTCGATGTCCTCGATGAGTTCGGCGACTGTCGAACCGTCGGCGGCAAACTCACGCTGACCGTCGACGGCCTTCTGGATCACTGACGTGACATGCACCTGCACCGACAAAGCAGCCCCCTCTTCGCTGGTCGTGTCCGGCGCCGCGCGTGGCGGCGAGTCCGGGGCGCCGGCAGGGCGCCCCGGGCCGTCCTGTGTTAGTGGTGGGCGGCCCCCGTCGCGCCGGGCGCGACGAGCGGGGGCGAGCCGCAGAACTGGTCGTAGTCGATGAGTTCCGTGACCGTCGGGTGGTCGCCGCACAGCGGGCACTCCGGGTCACGGCGCAGCTTCATGGTGCGGAACTCCATCGTCAACGCGTCGACGAGGAGGAGCCGCCCGACGAGGGGCTGGCCGATGTCGAGCACCTGCTTGAAGACCTCGGTGGCCTGGATCGAGCCGATGATGCCGGTGATCGCTCCGAGGACCCCGGCCTCCGCGCAGGAGGGCACAAGGCCGGGCGGGGGCGGCGTGGGATAGAGGCAGCGGTAGCAGCCCTGACCGGGCTTGAAGACGGTCGCCTGGCCGTCGAAGAGCAGGATGGAGCCATCGACGAGCGTCTTGCCGAGCAGGTAGCAGGCGTCGTTCACGAGGTAGCGCGTGGCGAAGTTGTCCGCGCCGTTCACGACGTAATCGTAGTCGCGGATGATCTCCATCGCGTTGTCCGAGGTGATGGGGGCCTCATGCTGACGCACGGTGACGTGCGGGTTGTAGGCATTCAGCGTTTCGACGGCGGACTGCATCTTGGTCTTGCCGACATCCTCCGTCTGGTGCAGCAGCTGGCGCTGGAGGTTCGAGAGGTCGACGGTATCGAACTCGACGATGCCGACCGTGCCCACGCCAGCGAGCGCTAGGTAGATGGCGACAGGTGAGCCAAGGCCGCCCGCGCCGACGATGAGGACCTTCGCGTTGCGGAGCTTGCGCTGCCCCGTGGGCCCAACCTGGCCCATGATGATGTGCCGCGAGTAGCGCATGACTTCCTCGGGCGAGAGGGCGGCCGGGTTTCCGGCCGGCGTGTGCCCGTTCGTAGCGCGGTCGGCATCCGGAGCGCCGCCCGCGAGTGCGGGGATGACCGCGACCTGGTCACCGTCCGCGACCGTGGTGTCAGTGCCGGAGAGGTCGTGGATCTCCTGATTGTTCACGTAGATGTTGATGTGGGCCGGGATCGCGCGGTCGCGGTCGTAGACGAGGTTGCCGAAGCCCGGGTAGCGTTGGTCGACTGCGGCGAGCACCTCGGCGACGTTGCGCCCCTCAACCGACACATACTCATGGTTCTGCGTCAGCCGCCGGAACGGCGAGGGGATGTAGACGCTCACGGCCATGGGGAAGTCCCTTTCGCTCTCGAATGCTCGATACGTTACAGCGCCACGCTGAGGTAGCGCTCGCCGGTATCACACAACATGGTGACGACGCGCTTGCCGGGCCCAAGGGCCTCGGCGACCTGGATCGCCGCCCAGACATTTGCACCGGAGGAGATGCCAACGAGCAGGCCCTCCTCACGCGCGAGACGCCGGGTCATCGCGTAGGCATCTTCGTCGCGCACGCTGATGATCTCGTCATACACCTCGCGGTTCAACACGCCCGGGACGAAGGAGGCGCCGATGCCCTGGATGCCATGCAGCCCGGCGCGTCCACCCTGGAGCACCGGCGCGCGGGCCGGCTCGACAGCCACGATGCGCGCCGGGACGCGCGCGTTGCGCAGCACTTCGCCCACGCCGGTGATGGTGCCGCCGGTGCCGACCCCGGCGACGAACGCGTCGAGGCGGCCCTCGGTGGCCTCGACGATCTCGGGGCCGGTGGTGCGGCGGTGGATCTCCGGGTTGGCCGGATTGTCGAACTGCTGCGGCATGAAGTAGCCGCGCTCGCGGGCCAACTCCTGCGCCGTGAAGACGGCGCCGGTCATACCCTCGATGGCCGGCGTCAGGATCAGCTCGGCGCCGAAGCGCTCGAGCAGGCGGCGGCGCTCGATGCTCATGTCTTCCGGCATCGTGAGGATGAGCCGGTAGCCCTTGCGGGCGCAGACCATCGCCAGGCCGATCCCGGTATTACCGGAGGTCGGCTCGACAAGGGTGTCGCCGGGATGGATGCGGCCCGCGCGCTCCGCCTCCTCGACCATCGAGAGCGCGATACGGTCCTTCACGGAGCCGGCGGGATTCCGCGCCTCGAGCTTGCCGAGGACCTCGACGCCGGCCGGCGCGATGCGGCTCAGGCGTACCAGCGGCGTCGCCCCGATCAGTTCGAGGACAGAGTCCGCGATGAGCGGGGTCGCGAGGGGGTGCGCCTCCGGGATGGTCATGCCCGTCTCTCTCGCCTTCAGATCGAGTAGCTCGCGACGGTGGAGCGGAGACGCTCACGCTCGCGTGCGGCCAGGTCAGCCAGCGACACGGCGGCGAGCCGCGCCCGCATGTCATCGTAGATCTCGCGCCACACCCACTGCTGAGCGCACACGGAGTGCGGCTCCCCGGAGTCGTCGTCCTCGAGGCAGGGCATGGGGGCCAGCGAGCCCTCAAGGCTCTCGAGGACATGGAGCAGGCAGATCTCCTCGGGAGGCCGCGTGAGCTGATGGCCGCCGCCCGGGCCGCGGGTACTGCGCACGAACCCGTCGCGCCGGAGCTGCGCAAGCAGGTGGTCGAGGTAGGACTCGGGAATGTGCTGACGGCGGGCAATCTCGGCGCGTTGCACGGGCCCCTCGCCGCCATACATGGCGAGGTCGATCAGCGCGCGCACGCCGTAATCGCCCTTGGTGCCGATGTGCATCCCGATGCCCCTAATTCACGACTAACTTGGTCAAGATCATAGCACGAGACGAACGGCACTGCGGCCGTCCGCGGCGCCATACAGCGAACGTGATGGCACGACCATGCGCTGCCGGAGGATCGCGCGCGCATCGTGTGGCAGCGGGAAGGACGAGCGAGTAGTCTCTCCCGCACCTCGGACGCAGGCGGACGGACATCCGATTCATGAGTCAGCCACCGCAGTGGACGTTCCTCACCAACCATGCACACGTCCTGCTGTGCATCGCGCGCGACCCTTCGGTGCGGCTGCGCGACGTCGCGGACGCGGTGGGGATCACCGAACGCGCGACGCAGCGCATCGTGCAGGAGCTGGAGGCTGAGGGGTACCTCGAGCATGAGCGGGTCGGGCGTCGCAACTACTACCGCCTGCACCGGCAACTCCCGCTGCGGCACCCGCTGGAGCGGGAGCATCGCGTTGCCGAGCTGCTCGCGGCGATCGGGGCCCCGGAGGCCGCCCCGAGTCCGGCTGCCTGATCGTCCCCGCCCGAAGGCCGGGACGCGGCGCCGGTGGTCAATCGGGAGATCCGGGTCGTCGATGACGGACCGGGCTCGCTGTCCGGAACGTCCCGGCCACCGTTGCCCCTGCGGCGAAACCCGTCCCGAGTGCGATCGGTCCACCGACTGGTCCGGCCTGATTCGTTTGAGTCACGCTTCACGACCTTGGTATGCTCGGGCCGAACGGCTGCCATGCATGTCGTGAATCGTTGAGCGCTCCTCGGCGTCTGTCGTGACGAGCGAGGCCGCGCGAACCGGAAGGATGCCCGCGTGCTGCACATGATCGTGAATACCCATAACCCGCAGGACTGCGTCTTCCGAGGCGACGCGGAGAGCGACGCCATGCGGGGGGCGCTGCGGCGGTTTCACTCGGTGGCGCGCGAGCACGGGGTGGAGCCGCAGGGGACGTGGATGAGCCGGGCGGCGCACGAGATCTTCCTCCTCGTCGAAGCGCCGAACGTGCACGCAATCGAGGAGATCCTGGTGGATGCCGGCCTGGTGGGGCTCACACGGAGCCAGGTGCTCCCGGTGCTGCCCTCGGCGGAGGTGATCGGAGTTAGCTAACCTCGTGCGGCCGGGCGGTCCCAATCCGGTGCGCGCTTCTCGAGGAACGCCCGCTTGCCCTCGATGAGGTCGGTGGAGACGGCAGAGTGCTCCACGATCTCGCGCCAGGCGACCTCGAGCGCTTCGTCCAGCGGCAGATGCTTCGTCTGCCAGAGGACGCGGGTCGCGCGCTGCACGCCCTGCGGTGACTTCGAGGCGATGATCTCCGCGTAGCGGCGGGCGGCTGCCATCAGGCCCTCCGCCGGCACGACCTCGGTCACGAGGCCGGCGGCGAGGGCGGTACGCGCGTCCATGCGGTCGCTAAGACCGAGCAGGATCATGCGCATGACCGGCATCAGCGGCAGGTGGCGCGCGTAGATCATCGGCTCCTCGAGCGGGACCATGCCGCGGTCGACGTGGGGGTCAAAGAACGTCGCGTGGTCCGCGGCGATCGCGAGTTCGCACTCGCCGATCCAGTAGGCAGCGCCGCCCGCCGCAAGACCGTTCACGGCGACGATCACCGGCTTGTAGCACTCGTTGCCCTTTGCGGTCATGCGTGCGATCCAGGGCCGCGTGACGAGCGGGTCGCCGTCGGGCGTGGCTGCGATGTCGACGCCTGAGCAGAAAGCGCGGTCCCCCGCCCCGGTCAGGATCGCAACGCGCACCCCCGGGTCGTCCCGCACCTCGGACCAGGCGCGGCTGAGCTCGAACGACATCCGCTCGTTGAAGGCGTTCAAGCGCTCGGGGCGGTTGAGCGTGATGGTAGTGACGTGCCCATCGCGCTCGTAGCGGATCGTTTCGAAGTCCATCGCGCACCCCTCAGGACCAGGCGGGGAGGGATGCTATCACGACGACCGCGCCCCCGGCGCCCCAGCGACCGCTGGGTACAGTGAGAGAGCGGCCCGGATGGGCCGCTCTCTCGCTGCGCTCTCTTCGGGCCTCGTTAGCCGCGAGGCAGGCCAAGGCCGCGCGTGGCGATGATGTTGCGCTGGATCTCGCTCGAACCGCCGGCGATCGTACCGACGACCGAGTGGACGTTGGCCTGCGTAAACAGGCCCTTCTGGGCCGCCCACTGCTCGTCCGGATCCCAGACGTTGCTGTAGAGGCCGTATGTCTTGATCGCGGTGCGCGAGACGCGCTGCACGAGTTCCGAGTGGTACATCTTCGAGGTCGACGCCTCGTAATTCGGGACGATGCCGCGCGCCTGCATAGAGATGATGCGGAAGGAGTAGTTGAACATCACTTCCGACTCGCAGTAGTGCTCCGCGATCGCGTGACGCTGGCGCTGCAGGCCACCGTGCTGCACCTGGTCCTTGCCCGGGCCGGTGGTGACGTTCTCGATCAGGTCGTCGAGTTCGCGGCGCGTGCGGATGGCGCCGGCGATGTTCGAGCGCTCGAAGTCGAGCAGCGTGACGCCGACGTACCAGCCGCGGTTCTCCTCGCCCACCAGGTTCTCGCGAGGAACGCGCACGTCCTCGTAGAAGGTCTCGTTGGTGGCGTGCTCCCAGCCCATCGAGATGATCGGGCGGACACTGAGGCCGGGCGTGGTCATGTCCATCACGAGGAACGAGATGCCGCGGTGCTTGGGCGCCTCCGGGTCGGTGCGGAACATGCCGAAGAGCCAGTTCGACTTGTGGGCGGTGGAGGTCCACATCTTCTGACCGTTGACGACGTACTCGTCGCCGTCCCGGGTGGCACGCGTCTGCAGCGAGGCGAGGTCGGAGCCGGCGCCCGGCTCAGAGAAGCCCTGGGCCCAGAGGATCTCGCCACGCAGCGTGGGGGCGAGGAAGCGGGCGCGCTGCTCCTCGGTGCCGTGCACCAGCAGGGTGGGGCCGAGGAGCGAGAGGCCCTGCCCGCCGACGACGGGAGCATTGGCCTCGGCCATTTCGGCGTTGTAGATGAACTGCTCCATCGAGGTCATACCGCCGCCGCCGTACTGCGTCGGCCAGTGGGGCGCCGCCCAGCCGCGGTCGTTGAGCGCGGCCGCCCACTGCTTCGCGGCGGTCTTCGCTTCCTCCGAGCCGTGGACGAGGTCTTCCTGCCAGTCACCCTCAAGGCCACGTGGACGCTTGTCGGCGGCCTTGCGGCGGTAGTAGTCGGGCAGGTTGCTCTGGATGAAGTCGCGCACCTGCTGTCGGAATTGTCCTTGCTCTGGTGTGTCGCCCCAGTCCATGGGTCCTCCTTGTGATCCTCGCCTGGTTGTCCCGCGGGCGCAGCCGTGCGAGCTGTCCGCGTGATGCCTGTCTCGGCGGGCCTACCCGCCTGCCACGGCCGGGACGATGGAGACCTCGTCGCCCTCCTTGAGGGCGCTGTCCAGGCCGCTCAGGAAGCGCACGTCCTCGCCGTTCACATACACGTTGACGAAGCGGCGCAACGAGCCGGAGTCGTCGCAGAGACGCTCGCGCATGCCCGGGAATTCGGTCTCGAGGTGCTGCACGAGCTCGCCGAGCGTCGCGCCCTGGCCGGGAACCGTGTCACGGTCGCCGGTGAGCGCGCGCAGCGGGGTGGGGATCTTCACGTTGATGGGCATCGGTCTGCAGTCTCCGTCCGTTCGCTGAGTGGGGGCTTACCCCTCGACGACGTCGCCGAGGAGAGGGTCTACTCGTACGCCTTTGGCCTCGGCCCATTGAATGCCGCGCTCGATCTCGTCCGGGTCACCTTCGAGCTCGAGGACGACCCAACCGACCTGCTCGTCGACGTCGGCCATGCGGATGTTGGTGACGATGCGGAACTCGTGGCCGAGCTGGTAGATGAACGGCTCCCGGATGAGCTGCGGCTCAAACGTGAAGCGGACTCGCCTCGTGGCCATCATGCACCTCCCACGCCGGCACCGACCGACTCGCGGCGGGCCAGCGCTTCATCGAACGAGGCCTGGTTCGCGGAGACGCGAAGCGGCGCCGTGAGCTTGCCCTGCACCGCCTCGATGGTCTTCAGGCCGCCGCCGGTGATGAAGGCGACCGTCTCCTCGTCGCGACGGATGGCGCCACTCTCGACGAGCCGCTTCAAGCAGGCGATGGTCACGCCGCCGGCCGTCTCGGCGAAGATGCCCTCCGTCTCGGCGAGGAGCTTCACGCCCTCGACGATCTCGTCGTCGGTGGCGGCTTCGGACCCGCCCTGGGTCTCCTCCATCACCTTGAGTGCATAGTACCCATCCGCGGGGTTTCCGATGGCAAGCGAGCGGGCGATCGTGTTGGGCTTTTGCGGCACGAAGTTCAGCGTCTGGTTCTCGAAGGCGGTGGTGATCGGCGAACAGCCGCGCGCCTGCGCCCCCGACATGCGGGTGTGCGGCTCCTCGATAAGGCCGGCCTTGTGGAACTCCTGGAAGCCCTTCCAGATCTTGGTGAAGAGGGAGCCCGAGGCCATCGGGGACACGACATGGTCCGGGGCGCGCCAGCCGAGCTGCTCAGCGACCTCGTATGCGAGCGTGCGCGAACCCTCGGCGTAATAAGGGCGCACGTTGATGTTGACGAACGCCCAGCGGCGCGAGCCAGCGACCTCGGTGCAGAGGCGGTTCACGTCGTCGTACGAGCCGTCGACCATGACAAGGGTGGGGTCGTAGATCGCGCTCCCAACGACCTTGCCCTCCTCGAGGTCGTGCGGAATGAAGACATAGGCCGGCATACCCGCCGCGGCGGCGTGCGCCGAGACCGAGTTGGCGAGGTTGCCGGTGCTCGCGCAGGCCATCGCCTCGAAGCCGAACTGGCGAGCGCGGGCGATGGCAATGCTGACGACGCGGTCTTTGAACGACCAGGTGGGGTTCACCGTGTCGTTCTTGATCCAGAGCGTGTCGAGGCCCAGGCGCTTCGCCAGGCGATCGGCGCGAATGAGCGGCGTGTATCCCGTGCCGAGGTCGACCCGGTAGTCCGGGTCACACGGGAGGAACGGGGCGTACCGCCAGATGGTGGTCGGCCCGGCCTCGATGGAGTCCCGGGAGACCGCCTCGCGAATCGCCTCGAGGTCATAGGCGACTTCGAGGGGCCCGAAGCAGAACTCGCAGGAGAAGATGGGGTTGAGCGGGTACTCTCGACCGCACTCGCGACAGCGCAGGGCGGATTCAAACGACATCGTATGGACTCCGGCGCGCCCGCTGGCGGGCGGCGTACTCGAACGCTGGGTGGTGCGTGGTGCAGGCCCGAGCCGCTAGGAGCGGTCGGGCCGTGGCATCGCCATGGCGCGCATCGAAGCGGCCCGTGCGGGCGAGGTGCTGAAGGGGCAGATGGGGTCAGTCGACATGTCTGGGGACGCCTTCGATTTCATCTCTCCCGGCGCGACGCCACCGGGCCGGAATTGGCACCGTACCCACCCGGGCGAGGGGCGGCTCGGTTGCCGTGGTTTCGCAGGGCCGACGCCCTCCACCACTCTGGATGAACCGCACGAGTGGTCGTGCGTGCAGTGAGGCTAGAAGGGGGCGAGGCGTTCTGTCAATTGAGGCGTCCCGCCGCGCGTTCCGCCCGGGAGTAGTATGCGGACGCCTCGAAGCGAGGCCGGCGAGGAAGGAGTTTCGCGATGGCGATCCAGGTCGGGGACATGTTCCACGTGATCCACATGTACGACGAGCTGGGCCCGCTCGACGAGTGGTACGACAAGATCTTCGCGGTGAAGCGCAGCATGCACGGGAACTACAGCGAGGTGGAGAAGCGCGACGCGTCGCTGGCGTTCATCGCGGACTTCTGCATGGAACCAATGGCGCCATCGTACCGGGTGGAGGGCGCCGAGGAGATGCCCGTGGGGCGGTTCCACCGGCGCTTCGGGAACCGGCTGCACTCGGTGGCGTGGTACATCGACGGCGGCTTTGCCGAGCTGTTCGGCAAGCTCAAAGACGGCGGGGTGCGCCTCTTCACCGACGGCGGCGGGGCGGCGACGTCGGCGGACAACCTCGTGGCCGCCGCGTTCACGCATCCGCGCGACACCGGCTGCCAGTGGGAGCTCATGCCGCGCCGTGAGGGGATGAGCATCGGGACGAGCGCCATCCCGGGCTACGACGAGCGCTTCTGGCCAGACGAGCACCCACTGGGCATCGTGCCGCGCGCCTGGCACATCACGATGGCGGTGAACGACCTCGAGCGGGGGAAGTCGAGGTACATCGATTTCCTCGATGGGCGGCTGCTACACGAGGAGGAGAACCCGGCCTCGCGGGCCCGCAGCGCGTTCATCGCCGTGGGGACGACGACCGTCATCGAGGTGGCGACGCCGCTCGATTCGGACAGCCTGCTGGCGCGGGACCTGGAGCAGAATGGCGACATCATCCACTCGGTGACGTGGGGCGTGAAGGATGTCGCCAAGGCGGCGCAGTTCCTGCGCGCGAACGGGGTGGGCGTCGAGGAGCGGACGGCGGACACGTACCTGATGGACCCCGCCGACTCCTTCGGCGCGGTCATGTACGTGAGCCAGCGGCGCATCCCCGGCGACACCCGCCGCTGAGGCGGACCTACGGACGGCCCTCGATGTGCGTACCGCCATCGAGAGCCGCCTTCACCGCTCGGAGGTCGACGGGGGCGCGTGTCACGACGACTCCATCGACCTCGATGACGGGGATCTCGAAGAAGAACCGACGCGCGAGCGCATCATCGGAGTGAATGTCAATGACGCGCAGCGTGAAGGCGTGGGAGCGTTGGAGCTGCTCGAGCGCAGCTTCGGCCTCCTCGCAGAGATGGCAACCGGGCTGGCCGTAGAGGACGACCTCGGGCATCGCGGGCGCTAGCCGCGGCGCGCCGCGGCCGGTCGTGGCACGGCCTGCCGCTCAGGCTGCGGCTCAAGCGGCCGGCGCGGCTGCTTCGCGAAGTACCAGATGGCGGGGATCGACGCCAGGATCACCAGCAGCGAGACGAACTGCGGCGTGCGCAGCGGCGTGCCCAGGACCTCCTCGGAATCGACGCGCAGATACGTGACGAAGAACCGCATAACTGCGTATCCGACGAGGAAGACGAAGAACGTCAGTCCCGGCCGGTCGCGGAAGACGCGCAGCAGCGCGTAGAACAGCAGACCGAGGATGAGGAGGTCCGCCAGCATCTCGTACGTCGTCGCCGGATGGTGCGCCCCGACCTGGAGGGAGTGCGTGAACGCGGGCGAATCGGGGTGGGTGTACACCACGCCCCACGGGAGATTGGTGGCGCGAGCCAGGTGCTCGCCGTTGACGAGGTCGCCGAGACGCCCAATCGCCATGCCAAGGATGGCGCCGAACGCCGCGATGTCGAGCCCGCGCGCGATCGGGTACTTCTTCCACAGCGCGAACAGGACGGCGCCGACGATGCCGCCGAGCACGGCACCCCAGACGGAGATCCCGCCCTCGTTGATCTTGAAGATTTCTCCGACGTTGCTGCCGTAGAAGTCCCAGTGCTCAGCCACGAAGAGCGCACGAGCGCCGACGATGCCACTCGGCACGCCCACGAGCGCGAGCGTGTAGGCCTGGTCAGGGTCGTACCGCACGACGCGGGCCATGCGCAGCGATAGCTGGACGCCAGCGAGGATGCCGATGGCCGTGAAGAGCCCGTGCCACGTGAGCAGGAACCCGCCGATCGTCGTGATGTTCGGGCTCCAGCCGATCTCGATGGTCAGTGGAGGCAACGCAGGCTCCGTCCTCGGTGGGCCCTCTCATGCTACTAAAGCCGAGGGCGGCCCGCTGCGGCGCGGCTACCCCGCGGTGAACAGCCGCGTGTACAGCGCACGCACGGTTCCCGGAGCGAGGTCCTGGCCAAGGAAGCCACCGGCGACGCGCACCTCGGCGTGGAGGTGGATCTCGGTGCCCGGCGCCTCGATCGACTCCGGTGTGCCGGACTCCCCGACGCCACCGAGCTGCTCACCCTGGCGCACCCGCGCACCGACCGCGATGCCGGACGGGATGGACGCCAGATGGCAGTACCGGGTGACCACGCCCTGTCCGTGGTCGACCCACACCTGGCGGCCGCGATACGCGTCCAGGACGTCGGGAGGTGTGGTGCCGGCAGCGGCCGTGTCGGCTCGGAGCTTCGCGAGGACGGCCGGCGTCAGCTCCTCGTAGCCAAGGTCGGCGCGCGTGATCGTGCCATCGAACATCGCGAGGACGGCCGTACCCTTCACGATGGGAGCGCACGCGAGGCCGGGATAGAAGTCGACGCCCTCATGGACTCCCATGCGGTAGGTGCGAGGGGCATTCGGCATCAGATTGTCGCTGTCGGGAAGGCAGGCGCCCGCGATTGGGAAGGCGAACCCGCTCAGGTCGTCGAGGCGAAGGCGAGCCGGCGACGGCGTCGCCGAGGCGGCGAGCGTCGCCGTTCCGGTCGCCGGAGGGATGGCCGGCGTGGACGCGCCCTCGGCGGTCGGGGTGCCGATCGTGACGTCGCCGGTCGAAGCGGCGCCATCTTCGCCATCATCACCGCACGCGGCGACGGCGAACGGCAGGGCGAGCCCGAGGGCAAGCAGACGGCGGCGGGTGAACATGCGATCAGGATTGGGAGGTGAGGCCCCCAGCGTCAAACGACGGGATGCCTCACGGGGGTTGAGTCACGGGTTCCGCCGGCCGCGCTGCCGTGCGACCGCCGCGGCGGCCGCATGCGCGCGCTCGGCGTACGTGTCCGCAGGAAGCGGCTCGAACGTGAGGTCCGACCCGTACCGATGGCGCAGGGCCGCGAGGATCAGACGGTCCGTCACGCTCGGGTTCTTCGGCAGCAGCGAACCGTGCAGGTAGGTCCCGATCGCCTCCCGATACACGGCGCCCTCGGTGCCATCGTCGCCGTTGTTGCCGTAGCCGTGGCGGACGCGCGCGAAGGGGCGGGCGCCTGGCCCGAGGTAGGTGCGGCCTCCGTGATTCTCGAAGCCGACGACCTCGCCGAGGCCGACCGCGTCCGCCAGGACGTCCCCGATGCAGCGCTGGGCGCCGGGGGCCGGCGCGACGGTCGTGACGTCGAAGATGCCCACGCCGGGGAGCTCCTCACCCTCAGCGGTGCGATAGAAGTGGCCGAACAGTTGGAAGCCCCCGCAGACGGTGAGCATGGCGACATCGTCCTCGGCCCAGTCTCGAAGACGCACTCCCTTCGCGGCGAGGTCGGAGGCAATGCGCCGCTGCTCCTGATCCTGTCCGCCGCCAATGAGGACAAGGTCGGCGTCTGCAGGCAGCTCATCACCGATGCCTGAAGCCGTCACCTCGCAGACGATCCCGTACTGGCGGCAACGGGCACGCAGCGCGATCAGGTTCCCGCGGTCCGCGTAGATGCTCATCACGTCGGGGTAGAGCGTCACGACCCGAATCGTGCGCGGCTGGTCGGTCATGGTCCGCCCTCCCAGTAATGGCCGCCGCCAGAGAGACTCGCCAGCAACTCGCGGACCTCGAGCATGGCCGTGTACGTGGCGACGATCTCCAGCCGGCCGCCGGGCGGTGTCGCGAGCAGCGCGGTCTCGAGGGCCGTACGCGTGTCGGTGCTCACGGCTGCGGGTTCGATTCCCGCGAGCGCGAAGCGGAGGGCGAAATCCTCGGCACGGCGGCCGGAGACGATGAGCTTGCCCACGAGGCCGGCGAGGCGTTCCACGTCTGCATCGTAGATCCACGACACGTCGCGGCCGTCCTGGATGCCATCATTGAGCATCGCGAGGATGGTCAGCGGGGGCCAGGCCGCCTCGAGCGCGCGGAACACCTCGTTGAGGCCGGTCGGGTTCTTCGCGAGCAGGAGGCGCACCGTGCGGCCCTCGACATGGAAGCGTTCCTGGCGTCCGAAGGCGGGGCCGGACGCGGCGAGGGCGCGCGCGGTCGCCTCAATGGAGAGTCCGAGCGCGTGCGCCCCCGCCGCGGCAGCGAGCGCGTTGTAGACCGAGTAGAGCCCGGCGAGGGGGGTGGCGACCGGGACGCGTCGCTCGCCGATCACGAGGTCAAACTGCGTCTCCTCGGCGCCCAGGTGGACGCGCTCGGCGACCACGGACGGGACCGGCCGGCGGCGCTGGCAACCTCGGCAGCGCCAGACACCCACGTGACCCATGTAAATGGCGTCGTACGCGTACGTGGAGCCGCAGCGACAGAAGCGGGCATCGGTCGCGTGTTCCGGCGCGAGGAGCGCCACGGCGGGGTCCTCGATGCCGAATCCAACGACTTCCCCGCGCGTAGTCTTCGGACAGCTGCGCGACCGAGGGATCGTCGACGTTCAGGACGAGCGTCGAGGCGGCGCCGGGGGCGCCGACGGCGGCCCGCCACGCGGCGGCGATCGAATCGACTTCGCCGTAGCGGTCGAGCTGGTCACGGAACAGGTTGAGGAACAGCGCCACGCGTGGATGGAGGCGAGGGGCCAGCAGGGGCCAGTGCGCCTCGTCGACCTCAAACACGCCGAGACGCCGCTCGGCGTCGCGTACGCCGCCTCCGGTGCCGATCGCGTCGACGAGCGCGCTGACGATGCCTCGTTCGAGGTTGGAGCCGGAGCGATTGGCCAGCGGCCGGAGGCCGGCGCCGCGCACGACGGCGGAGAGCAGGTGGGCGGTGGTGGTCTTCCCGTTGGTGCCGGTGACGGTCACCACTCCATGGCCGAGCCGGAGGGCGGCGGACTCCACGATGCCGGGAGCGAGACGGGCGGCGATGAGGCCGGGAAGCGCCGTACCACCCCCCCGGCCGAGGCCTCGGACGACCTGTCCGGCGGCTCGACCGGCGAGCAGCGCGCCTCGTTCGCGGGGGCCGAAGCCGGGGGCCATGCAAGAACTCGGCTCTCGAACGCAGACGCGCGGCACGAGGCCGCGCGTCGTCAACTCACGATGGAAGCGTGCGGGCTAGCCGGGGCTGGACCCGTCCTTCGCGCCACTGGCCGACGTGGCTCCGGTCGCGGGGGGCGCGTCCGAGGAGTCGTCCGGGCGGCCCGCCTCGCTGCGGAACTCACGGATGCCGCGGCCGAGCGCCCCGCCCATGTCGGCGACGCGACTCGCGCCGAACACCAGCGCGAGGATGACCAGAATGATGAGCAGTTCCTGCCAGCCGAGACTGCCGAGCATGTGTGCGCTCCTTCAGTACCTGTGTATCGCCCCGTCGGCTCAGCTATTGCGGGTCGAGGTGTCCCCGGAATTGCTGCCGGTCGCCGTCTTGTTGCCGTCCTTGTCGTCGTCCGTGGAGTCGGAACTGCCGGCTTCCTGGCGGAACTCGCGGATGCCGCGCCCGAGCGCGCCCCCGAGGCCCGCGACCCTCGACGCGCCGAAGATGAGCGCGAGGATGACGAGGATGATGAGGAGCTCTTGCCAACCCAGACTACCGAGCATCGGTGTGTCCTTCCCGGCGGGTGCGCGCCGTCAGACGATCGTAACACCCCGCGACGCACGGTACAGCGCAGCGAACAGGCGTACCAGCGGTACGCCTGTTTGTGCGGTACGGATTCGAGGAGACGGGGTAGTGGGTACGCCAGCGGGCTTCAGCCCGTGACGCGCTCGATGAAGACCTCCATCACACCGCCACAGATCTTGTCCTCGCCCTCGACGGGTTCGGTGAGATCCACGACGACGACGCGCGGCTGGCCGTCCACCATCGTCTCCATGGCCTCCTGCCAGACTTCGGCCTCTCCACAGCCACCGCCGATGGTGCCGCTGAAGGTGCCATCCGGCCGCAGCAGCAGGTGGGCGCCCGGGCCTCGAGGGGTCGAGCCGCGGGTCGCGGCGACCGTCGCAAGAACGCGCGGCTGGCCGGACTGCTGCGCTTCACGGATTTCGGCGAAGAGTTCGCGAGACATCGTCACTCCCTGTACACGTACCAGGCAATTATAGCCGTACTGAGCGCCGGATGTGCGCGCGGGGCGTGAGAGATCCGCGCGGCGCTCCGGGCCGTATCTATCAGTGACACCACGAGGGGCTGGGGGTGTTAGATAGCACAAGGGCCGATTGCTCGGCCCTTGTGCCCCAGAGGGATACCCCCGAGATGCAACCGTGCGCAACACCTCGGCAGGGGCTGGCGGTCGGTCAGCTTCTGGGGTGACTTACCCCATCAGCTAGGTCAGCATAACACAGCGGATCAAGGGGTTTACGTCGCGTTTTCGCGAGCGTTCGTCCTCGTTACGTCGAGCGACGGCGCCCGTCGCGGCCTAGTGCCACCACGCCCTTGGATTATGTCGCTCCTGCCGCCCGGCGGCTCGTGATCGTCGAGAGCATGCGGCCGCTGCCGCCTTTTCGGATGAGGACAATCTCCGCCAGGATCGCCAGCGCGATCTCCTCGGGTGTCTCCGCGTTGATGTCGAGACCGATCGGGGTGTGCACCTTTGCGAGGTCATCATCGCTGTAGCCCTCGTCCCGCAGCTGCTGGAGGACGGTGGCGGTGCGGCGGCGGCTGCCGATCATGCCGAGGTACGCGGGCCCCCTCGAGACGGTGTGACGCAGCGCGAGCGCGTCCTGCATGTGGCCGCGCGAGACGAGCACGATGTAGGTCGTCTCATCGATGCGGGTGCCGTCGAGCTCCTCGTCGACCGCGCCGCACATGACCTCCTCGGCCATGGGGAAGCGCTCGGGGTTGGAGAACTCGGGGCGGTCGTCGAGGACGGCGATCGAGAAGCCGACGATGGCGCCGATGCGGGCGATCGAGAGGCCGACGTGGCCGCCGCCGACAATGAGCAGGCGGGCGGGCGCCTCGAACAGCTCGACCATGAGCTGGGCGTCGCCGGGGCGCGACTGGTGGCGGCGCTTCACAGCGCCGCCCTCGCGGTGGACCCAGAGGGTCTGGGCCGGGACGCGAGGGAACGCCTCGTACGCCTCGAGGCCGGCAGCGGCGATCGTTGCGTCGACCTCGGGGTCGATGCCGCCGAGGGTGGACCCGTCGCGGCGGATGAGGAGCTTGGCGCCGGCAGGCAGGCCGAGTTCGCCGCCATTCACGACCGTGGCGACGACAACGGAGGACCCTCCTCCGAGGGCGTCCTCGATCTCACCCATGATCTGCATGCGTGTCTCGACGTCGTTGGTCATCGCGGCTCCTCCGCGGGAGATGATACGGCGGAAGTCAGAGCCGGAGGATGCCCGGGGACGGTGACTCAGGCATCCGCGGTCGAATCGACCTCAGACGTTGAACAGGATGTTCAGCACGTCGCCGTCCTGGACGACGTACTGCTTGCCCTCGGTGCGGAGGCGGCCGCGCTTCTTTAGCTCGGCGACGGAGCCAGCCTCGACCAGCTCGTCCCAGCGGGCGACCTCGGCGCGGATGAAGCCGCGTTCGAGGTCGGAGTGGATCTTGCCGGCGGCCTCGGGGGCGCTGGCGCCTCGGCGCACCGTCCAGGCGCGACACTCGTCGTCACCGGCGGTGAGGAAGGACTGCAGGCCGAGCAGCGAGTAGGCGGCCTGGATCGCGCGGTCCAGGGGGGAGACCTCGGGCAGGCCGAGGTCGCGGCGGAACTCCTCAGCCTCGGCGGGGTCAAGTGTGGACAGCTCCGCCTCAACCTTCGCGCAGAGCGCGGCGACAGCCACGCCGGAGCCACCGTAGCGGGCGGCGTATTCGGCCTCGGTCGCCTCGATGCCGTCGAGGCCGGCCTCGCCGACGTTGACCACGAGTAGCACCGGCAGCGCCGTGACGAACTGGTAGGCGGCGAGCTGCCGGCGTTCGTCCTCGGTGAGGTCGAGGGAGCGGATGCCGCGGCCGGCCTCGAGCTCTGTCTGGAGGCGCTGGAGGAGCGCGCGGTCACCCTCGATGCGTCCGCGGTCGGCCGCCTTCATCGAACGCATCTCGGCGTCGATGCGGTTCAGGCGGCGTTCGATGAGGGCGAGGTCGGCGAAGGCCAGCTCGAGGTCGAGCGACTCGATGTCACGGGCGGCGTCGACGCTGCCTTCGGGGTGCGGCACCGACTCGTCCTCGAAGGCGCGAGCCACGTGCACGAGGGCGTCGAGGCCGGCGATCTCGGCGAGGAAGCGGTTGCCGGGGCCCTCGGCGCCGAAGCCCGCGACCGGGTAGTCGACCCAGCGGATCTCGGCGTAGGTGGTCTTCTTCGGATGGAAGACGGTAGCGAGAGCGTCGACGCGGGCGTCGGGGACGCGGGCGACGCCGACGTTCGGCTCCTGTTGCGAGGAGTACGCGCCCACCTGCGCGGCGCCTCGAGTGACGGCGTTGAAGAAGGAGGTCTTGCCGGAGCGGGCGAGGCCGATGATGCCGATGTCCATGGCGTCAGTGTCGGAGGCGGGGGATGCGGGGGCAAGGCGGCGCGGCGCTATACTCCGCGCGTGCACGCTCGAGCGCCTCGACCGCAGACCGCGCACATCACCTCTAGCGGCGAGGCCGCTCCGGTGCGAGTCGGGTACGTGCTGGCGGCATACCCGGTGCTGTCAGAGACGTTCATCCTGAACGAGCTGATCGAGCACGAAGCTGCCGGCTTGCCGCTCCAGATCTACTCGCTGGGACCAGAGCTCGGCGGGAGCGTGCACGACGTGTTCGGGCGCATCCGGACGGCTGCGCAGTACCTCGATGCGGCCCGCGACGCGAACCGAACCGTGGAACGGATGGCGGCGGAGCTCGTGCGGCGTGCGGCCGAGCAGGGCGTCACCCACCTGCACGCGCACTTCGCGGACGTTGCCGCCGAGGTGACCGGCGTCGCCGCCGGCGCTCTGGGAATCCCGTGGTCGTTCACCGCGCACGCCGTCGACATCTTCCATCGAGACGTTGACGAGGAGCGCCTCGCGCGCATGGCGCGCGCGGCGGCGTTCGTGGTGACCGTGAGCGAGTACAACGTCGCTGACCTGCAGGCCCGGATCGGCGAGCACGTCGACCTCTACCTCATCCGCAACGGGCTCGACCTCGAGCGATTCGAGTTCAGGACGGACGTTGATGCGACTGCGCCGATCGTGGGCGCGGGACGGCTGGTCGAGAAGAAGGGGTTCGCGGACCTCATCGATGCCTGCCGGCTGCTCGGGGCCGGTGGCTGGTCCTGCACCATCGTCGGCGACGGTCCGCTGCGGGGCGCGCTGGAGGCGCAGGCACACATGTTCGGGGTCGACGTGTCGTTCACCGGTGCGCTCGCGCACCGAGAGCTGCTACGGCACATGCGCGGGGCGACCGTGTTCGTTGCCCCCTCGGTCGTGGCGAGCGATGGCAATCGGGACGGCATTCCGACCGTCCTTGTGGAAGCGATGGCGCTCGGCGTGCCAGTCGTCTCGACGGCGGTCACAGGGATTCCGGAACTGGTGAGGGACGGGGAGACCGGCCTGCTGTGCCAGCCACGCGACCCTATGGCGCTCGCCGCGGCGACCGCGCGCCTCCTCGGCGACCCTGAACTTCGGAGGCGCGTGACAACGAACGCGCGTGCGCTCGTGGAACGGGAGTACGACGCCAGGCGCAACACCGCGCAACTGCGTGCGCTCTTCGGCCGCGCCGCGCGAGCAGTTTCGAACGCGTAGAAGGAGGTCGGATGGACACGAAGCCGACGACGATCGACGAGTACCTCGACACAGTACCCGAGGGATTCCGAGGGCCTCTCGAGGCGTTGCGGCGGGAGATTCTCGCGCTTGTGCCGGAGGCGACCGAGGGGGTCGCGTACGGCCTCGCTGGGTTCAAGTACCGCGGGAAGCCGCTCGCGTACATCGGGGCGGCGAAGCGGCACTGCGGGCTGTACGGCATGGACTCGACCGGCTTCGAGGAGCAGCTGGCGGGGTACGAGGTGTCCAAGGGGACGATCCGCTTCGTACCGCCTCAGGCGCTGCCGCCCGCGGTGGTGGAGGGGATGATTCGCCGGCGAGCGGCAGAGATCGACGAGCAACTGGCGGCGAAGCGACGACCGAGCCCGCGCGCTCGCCGCTGACCCGATCCGCGCTTGGGGCAGCTATCCTCCTCGCGGGACACTCTCACGCGCCTCAGGAGGAACCGCATGCCAGGGAAGGGATCGAAACCGGCCACGCGAGTCACGACCAACGAGATCCGGAACAAGCGCCATCGCGTGCCCCGGGTCGAGCAACAGGCCCAGCGCGAGATGCGCGACCGGCGCCTTGCGCTCCTCGATGCGACGCAGAAGCGCACGGCGCTCGTGCGCAGCGGGTCGGAGGCCGAGCAGCGCCTGCGCGAGGAGCTCGTGCGGCGGTTCTCCGGCGAGTCCGCGGACCTCGAGCGCTACGCGGCGGACGCGGTGGACGCGGTGGCGGACTACGCGTCCGCCTTCGACCGCGCGATCCTGTACGAATGGCCCGATGGCATCTTCGACACGCACTGGCCGGACGTGGTCCTGGAGCCGCCGCCCCCGCCGGACGGGGAGTTCTGGTGGGCGAGCACGGACTGGCACACGCAACGAGACATCAACGCGGACTTCCTGACGGACGGGCTGCACTTCTGGGGATTCGCGGCATACCGGGACGACCCACTGATCAGCTTCAGCGCGGGGGCAGTCGCGCATTTTGAGCTCCACGCCAACCGCCGGCCGCACTCGAACATCGGGCGGTGGGCATCGCTGCCGGCGATCGACCTCATCGGCCGCATCGAGGGGATGACGGGGTTTTACCACTGGCTGTACGCGGCCGACGACAAGTGGGCGAAATGCTGGTTGGTGTTGCGGCAGACGGCGTATCAACTCGTCCCGCATGACTTCGGGGTGCCGGGGCTGCACGCAGTGCCTCAGGCGGTCGTCGTCGCGGAGCGGGTGGACCGGCGGACGTTGATCGACGAGGAGAACAACAGCCGCTTCGTCGACGCATTCCTGCCCGGGTTCACGCCGATGCCGCCGGTCGAGTTCGGCCTCGTCAACCCGAATCTCTCGGTGTGGGTCGACCTCGAGGTGCGCTTCGACATGCAGCTCGAGGGATGGTCGCAGCTGGTGTTCAGCCCCGAGCAGAACCCGATGGGGTCGGTGCTCCTGCGGACGCCCCAGTGGCGGATCCAGGCGCTGTAGCAGCGTAGCGACAGGCGGCTACGCCTCACGGACGATCATGACCATCGCAATGGACGGCGGAGGCACGCCGTCCCGCCGGCCACTGGCAAGGCAGCCCACTCTTCGCCGCGATCAGGTGAAGTGCCTTATCAGAACGAAGACCCAAGTCGTGAGTCGAGGAACTGAACTCCGAGCAACGGAGGACGATGCCCATAGCGAGCTGCTGGTGGCGGATGGCCGTTAGTCCTAACGCGAACTTCAGCGCCGCCGCTCCTATCAAGGCAGGAGTACTACCCGACGAGGAGACCTACGTCGAGGCGCCCAGCCGCAGCCTTATCACCCCGCCCACTTCGGGAGCTTCGCCTTCGGGACGGCGTCGTAGTAGGCGATGTACGGCTTCACGTCGAGGACAGGGGTACCGTCGACGAGGTCGAGGCCTTCGAGGAGGAGGGCGTCGCCTTCGATGCCCTTAAGAGCGCAGACCGTGAAGGAGAGCGGGTTCGGACGGGCGCCGCCGCGGAGCGCGAGCGCGCCCTGCAGAGGGAGACGCTCATCGCCAGCGGGGTAGGCCTGGAGACGGAGGCGCAGGTCCTCGGGGATCCGGTCGAGCCAGCCGAGGACGATCACGTGCGAGTAGTCGCGGAGGCCGAGGAGGGCCGCGCCGAGGCCCTCGCGGAGGCGGACCTGGCTGCGGACGCGCGACCAGTCGTGGCGCGCGACATCGTGCTCGCCGTTGGCGACGAAGCCGATCGGGGTCAAGGTGATGTCGTCCGCCATGGTTGGCATTGTAGCCGCGGGGCCGGCCCGCTTCCGGCATCGGCGCCACCCTCTCGCACGTCGCGCGTCACGCATCCGAAACAGGCCGATCCAGCGACATGGCGAGCGATCTTGAGAGCATCGCGACAGCCCTCGCGGCAGGACTGGGGGCACAGGCGGCTGTGCTAGAATAGAAGTCGTGGCAGGGGCGTCGCGCAGCGACTGTTCCGCCATGCCCGCGGCTTCCCCGCCGCGATGAGCATGGGCGCTGGCGCGACGCGGCGACCCGGTATGTGAGACGTTGAGCGAGGACGCATGACGACGACCGCACGCAGGGCGGATGGCTCGAACGCGCAGAACGGCGAGTACACGGCGGCCAACATCCAGGTGCTGGAGGGCCTCGAAGCGGTGCGCCGGCGCCCCGGCATGTACATCGGCTCGACGGACCAGCGCGGCCTGCACCACCTGATCTACGAGATCGTCGACAACGCCGTCGACGAGGCGATGGCTGGCTTCTGCGACCGCGTCGAGGTCATCATTCAGCCCGACGGCAGCGTGAGCATCGAGGACAACGGGCGCGGCATCCCCGTCGACCGGCACGAGAAGACCGGGCTCTCAGCCCTCGAGACGGTGCTCACCGTCCTGCACGCCGGCGGCAAGTTCGGCGGCGGCGGGTACAAGGTGTCCGGCGGTCTGCACGGCGTCGGCGCCTCCGTGGTGAACGCACTCTCCGAGGACCTGACCGCCGAAGTCGCGAAGGACGGCGCGCTGTACCGCCAGTCGTACCGTCGAGGCGCCCCCACAGGCGACATCGAAAAAGTGCGTGGCGAGAAGCCTGACCACAACGGCACGAAGATCGCCTTCAAGCCGGACTCCGAGATCTTCGAGACGCTCGACTACGACTTCGCGACGCTCGCCGCGCGGTTCCGCGAAATGGCGTACCTGACCAAGGGCCTATGGATCCAGTTCATCGACCTGCGCGGCGACGGGCAGGAGCAGAACTTCTACTTCGACTCGGGCATCGAGGCGTACGTGCGCCACGTGAACCGCGGCCGCAACGCGCTGCACGCGGACCCGATCGTCATCCAGGGTGAGCGTGACAACATCTCAATCGAGGTCGCGTTGCAGTACAACGCCTCCTTCAGCGAGTCGGTGCACTCCTTCGCCAACTGCATCAACACCATCGATGGTGGCAGCCACATGACTGGCTTCCGCTCCGCGCTTACGCGCGCGCTGAACGACTACGCACGGCGCGCGAAGCTCCTCAAGGACGACGACGCGAACCTCTCCGGCGACGACGTGCGCGAGGGGCTGTCGGCGGTGATCAGCGTGAAGCTCCCCGAGCCGCAGTTCGAGGGTCAGACGAAGACCCGCCTCGGCAGCCCCGAGGTGAAGGGGCTCGTCGACTCACTGGTGGCGTCGAGCCTGAACACGTACCTGGACGAGAACCCGAGCGTGGGACGCCGCATCATCGAAAAGGCGCTCACGGCCTCGCGAGCCCGCGAGGCTGCCCGTAAGGCGCGCGACCTCGTCCAGCGCAAGGGCGTCCTCGAGGGCTCCATGCTGCCGGGCAAGCTCGCTGACTGCTCCGAGTCGAACCCGGAGTACTCGGAGATCTACCTCGTCGAGGGCGAGTCGGCAGGCGGCTCGGCAAAGAGCGCCCGCGACCGGCGGACGCAGGCGATTCTCCCGCTGCGCGGCAAGATCCTGAACGTGGAGAAGGCGCGGCTCGACAAGATGCTCGCGCACGAGGAGATCCGCATCCTGATCACGGCGCTCGGCACCGGGTTCGGGGACGACTTCGACATCGCCAAGCTGCGTTACGGGAAGGTCATCATCATGACCGACGCCGATGTCGACGGGGCGCACATCCGGACGCTGCTGCTGACCTTCTTCTACCGTTTCATGCCGGAACTGATCGAGCACGGCCACCTGTACATCGCTCAGCCTCCGCTCTACAGCGCGCAGCAGGGCCGCAACGTGACCTGGTTATTCAGCGACGCCGAACGGGAAGCCTACTTCTCGGTGGAGCGGAAGAACGTGAACGTCCAGCGCTACAAGGGTCTCGGTGAGATGAACCCCGACCAGCTGTGGACCACCACGATGGACCCGACGACCCGCTCCCTGCTGCAGGTGGAGATCAACGACGCCGAGCGGGCGGACGAGCTGTTCACCAAGCTGATGGGCGACGAGGTGCCGCCTCGGAAGTCGTTCATCATGACGCACGCGCTCTCCGCGACGCTGGACGTCTAGCGCCCTCAATGCCGCCCGGCGCGCGATCCGCGATCGAGCCGGCCGGGGGGCGCGGCCTCTTCGTCGAATTCGACACGGACGAGCCGTGTCCCTTCGGCTTCCTCGGCGACCCGACCGTGGTGCTGTTCTTCATCTCGTGGGCGTTCAGCATGCGCTTCGGCGGGATGCACGAGCTGGCACAGGCGGCGCTGCATATGCAGCGCAAACACCGGGTGGACCTGAAACCGCTGCTCACGTATGCCGACCGCGACGCGGAGTCTGACGACGACCGCCGGGAGCTGGAGCGCGCCTGGCAGGATGCGGCGCCCCTCGCGGAGTCCGCCCGCGCCGTCGCGACCGCCCTCGAGACCGACGACACGGCGCTGCGGCAACTGACCGCCGGCTACGAGGAACTGGCGCCACGGCTGCGGGAGCTGGCAGCAATGTGCAACTGGGCCGCCTCGCGAGGCGCGGGAGTACGGCTGTCGTTCTGGCTGGAGTGATCGCGGCGGCGGCGCCGCTGCCACACTCGGCGCCTTCCTAGCTCCTGGCGCGAGGGAATACGCGAACGATTCGGAAGCAAGCAGGGGTAGCGCGTGCCCGCGCTCCTGGACACTTCACTCGTCCGGTACCTGACGGACGACCCGCCCCACCTCGCGGAGGCCGCGCGGGCCGTGATCCGGGAAGTGGCCGACCTGGCGATCACAGGAGTGGCGATCGCTGAAGTGGCATACGTGCTCGACTCTGTGTACCGGCTTCCGCGTGCCGAGATCGTCGACAGCCTGGTTGAGTTCCTGGTGCAGGACAACATCGACACGTTTCGCCTGGATCGGGCCGCCGTCATCGAAGGGTTGCTCAAGTGCCGCGAATCCCGGCGTGTCGTGATCGCGGACGCATTGATCTGGGCCGCCGCCCGAACGGGCGGCAGCCTGACCGTGTACACATTCGATGGACGATTCCCGACTGAGGGCATCGATGTCCTGCTACTCTCGCGTGGCGACGCCAATCACGGCGCGTAACCGTCCTTTGTGCGCACTGACGCCTCGTGACACGATGGCCGCATGAGCGAGGCGCGGCGGGGGAGCGAGTACGAGCGGTGGCTCAGGAGACGCGATCTGCACTCCGCGGTGATCCGCTGGGTGATGAGCGCACCCGGCCAGTGGGCCGTCAACAGCCCGCTGATGAAGCTGCCCGAGAACCTCGCGCTGCGGCGCGAGCAGCGCTGGCTCGACGTGGGCTGCGGGCGAGGCGCCCTGCTCCGCCTCGTCGACCAGCGGGTGGGCTTCGAAACGCCGCCCACCGGCGTCGACTTCTCGATGCAGGCGCTCGGCCTCGCAAGGCGTGACGCGAGGAAGCACGGTCATGAGGTGCGGCTCGCAGGCGGAACGGCGACAGCCCTGCCATTTCGTGACCGGTCGTTCGACCTGATCACCAGCGGCTACCTGATGAAGCACCTGACCGACGAAGAGCTCGACAGGTTCTTCTCTGAAGTACGGCGCGTACTCGCCGGAGGCGGGCTGGCGTTGCTGTGGGAGTTCGCGCCCAGCGGGAGCGCACGCCTCGACGCCTGGAACCGCCGCGTGCTCGGGCCACGTGTCCGCGATCCGGTGCTGCGCAACACCTCGACGCTGCTCGAGTATGCCGAACGAGCGGGCTTCGAGTTTGCGCGCGACGCAGTCCTGCGGCCGTTCTTCTTCCCGCCGATCCCGCGCGCCTCGATCCTCGTCGGCCGGGCGCCCGAAGGCTGGCCACCGGGCTGATCAGCGGTACAGCGTCAGCTCATCGATCACCGCACGCACGCCTTCCGGCAACAGGACCGCGGTCGAGCCACCCGAGCGCACACGCTCTCGGAGATCGGTCGAGGACACCTCCAGGGGAGGCATTGGGACGACATCGATGCGACTGGCGACGTTCGGGAAGCGAGTGCGCACCTCAGCGGGAATGACGGGTTCGCCCGGCGGACGCCACACGAGTGCCACGCGCGCCGCCGCAAGCAACCGCTCGGGCTCATGCCAGTTGGGCATATCGGCCAGGGCATCGTCGCCGGCGATGAACCACCAGTCGACAGCCGGCCCGGCCTCCCGCGCAAGTTGTTCGAGCGTATCCGCCGAGTAGGAGGGACCGCGGCGGTCGACCTCGAGCGTGCACACCTCCGCCCAGGCGAGCGGCGCGAGCGCGGCGCGCAGCAGGCGCAGCCGGACAGGCGCGGAAGTGACGTTGCGGTCTATCTTCCGCCAGGGGTCGCCGGCGGGCACAAAGAGCACCCGGTCCAGCGCGAGCGCATGCCTGGCGGCGGCGCCCACAGCCAGGTGAGCGATGTGCGGCGGATCGAACGTGCCGCCGAGGACGCCAGCCCTCACACGCCCCATTCCACCTCGACGTCGCCGATCCGGATGCGTTCCCCCGGCCGGACCTTCAGACGATCCAGGGCGCGGCCCACACCCAGCTTCCGCAGGCGGTCGAACAGCTCCTGCCGGGCCTCGAAGTCCGCGAGGTTGAGGGTGTTGGCGAGCCATTCCGGGGTGTTGCCGGTGACGACCGCCGTGCCGTCCTCGGCGCGCGACGCCTCGAAGCGCTGACGGCGAGGTTCCGGCTGGAGCACGGGGAGCGGGGATGCCTCGGCGTCGCGCCCGCGCAGCTCCTGAAGCAGCCGCCAGGCGCGCTGTGCGAGATCGTTCGTGCCTTCTCGGGTGGCCGCGGAAATGGCCAGCCACGGCGTGCCCCTGGCCTCGAGAGCCTCTCCCATGGCAACCGCGCGCTCTCGCGCCTCGGGGTCGTCGATCTTGTTCAGCGCGACCAGCTGAGGCTTCTCAGCGAGGCCATGCCCGAAGGCCGACAGCTCCGCGTCGATGAGATCGCGGTCGGCCGCGGGATCCTCGCGCATCATGTCGAGGACGTGCACCAGCACGCGCGTGCGCTCGATGTGGCGGAGAAACTCGTGACCGAGCCCGACGCCCTGGCTGGCGCCCTCGATCAGACCGGGCATATCAGCGGCCACGAAGGTCTCGTAGCCCACCTCGACCACGCCCAGTTCAGGCTCAAGGGTGGTGAAGGGGTAGGGCGCAACCTTCGGCGTGGCTGCTGACCACGCGCGCAGGAGCGTGGATTTACCAGCGTTGGGCAGACCGACGAGCCCGACATCCGCGAGCAGCTTCAGCTCAAGGCGGAGCGGCCGCCGGTCCCCCTCGCTGCCCCACTGCGCGAAGCGTGGCGTCTTTCGGGTCGGAGTGGCGAAGCGCTTGTTCCCCCACCCGCCCCGTCCGCCACGGGCAACCACAACGCGTTTGCCGTCGACATCGAGGTCAGCGACCACCTCCGCGTCCGACTCGTCCTCGCCACTGTTCCATACAACCGTGCCTACCGGCAGGCGAAGCTCGAGTGAGCGCGCCGACGCCCCACGGCGCTGATTCGGGCCGCCTCGACCGCCATCATCAGCGTTGAACGTCTGACCTTCGCGAATGTGGCGGAGGGTCGAGTATGAGCGGTCCGCGATGAACACAACATCGCCGCCTCGGCCTCCATCCCCTCCGTCCGGGCCGCCGCGCGGCACGAACTTCTCGCGATGAAAGGACACCGCGCCATCGCCACCGCGACCAGCCGCGACCTGGATGTGCGCCTGGTCAATCATCGGCTGCACGTTCTTGTGGATGGATGCGCTGAGAGGTCAGTCTTCATAGGCTTACCTATCGTAGGAGAGAAGTCGTCGTAGTAGGGGTGTTGGCAGTGTGGACGCAGATACGGCTCAGATTCGGAACCGCCTGTGGAAGCCGTCACCTGTGCCGTGCGGGGGTGTGGACAGCTGCATTGCAGACGCACTGAGGACTGATGGGCAGGGCCCCGTTCATGGTCTCCAGGACCGTTCTCCCCAGGCTGGCACATTCGCGTCGACGGGATATCGACGCCTCTGTCAACAGTAAAGGAGCATGCGAGTATGCAATTACTCGCATGCATCGAACTGTGGGTACAGGATGGGGTCAGGCGACCTGGCGGGCGCGGTCGATGAGCTCACGCAGGCTGCCGATGTCACGCTTCGTCTCGGGGTCGACGACGAGTGAGCGCTCCATCTTCCGCCAGCCGTGATGCACCGTGGAGTGGTCGCGGCCACCGAGGGCGGTGCCGATCTCGACGAGTGAGCGCTGAGCCAGCTCACGCATCAGGTACATCGAGATCTGCCGGGGGTAGGCGACGCGCTTCTCGCGGCTCTTCGAGAGCAGCGCCTCGCGGTCGATGCCGAAGTAGCGGCAGACGACGTCCATGATGAGCTCGGGCGACGGTGGGAGGCGCGGCTCGTCCGGCTGCAGCGAGGCGAGCGCGGACTGCACGAGCTCGGTGGTCAGGGGCTCACCGGTGAGCCGCGAGTAGGCGAGGATGCGCGTCAGCGACCCCTCGAGTTCGCGGATGTTGTTCGTGTAACGGGCGGCGATGAGCTGGAAGACCTCATCGGGCACGCGGGCGCGCTGGTCGCGCGCCTTCGCCTGCAGGATGGCGACGCGCGTCTCCATGTCGGGCGCCTGGATATCGGCGATCATGCCCCACTCGAACCGCGTGCGCAGACGCTCTTCGATCTGCGGGATCAGCGCGGGGCTCTTGTCCGAAGTGATGACGATCTGCTTCGCATCCTCGTAGAGCTCGTTGAAGGTGTGGAAGAACTCCTGTTGCGTCTGCTCTTTGCCGGCGATGAACTGGATGTCATCGATCAGGAGCACGTCAGCGGACCGATAGCGGGCGCGGAACTCCTCCTGTTTGCGCTGCTGGATCGCGGTGATGAGCTGGTTCGTGAATTGCTCTGCTGAGAGGTACGCGACGCGCAGCCCGTCCTCCATCGTGCGATGGCCGATCGCCTGCAGCAGGTGCGTCTTGCCCAGCCCCGCCGCGCCGTAGAGGAACAGCGGGTTGTAGAGCCTGCCCGGCTCGGCGGCCACCCCCTCGGCTGCGGCGAACGCGAGCCGGTTGGCCGGGCCGACGATGAAGTGGTCGAAGGTATACCGCTCCCGCAGGCGTGGACGCGGAAAGAGCGGTCCCGAGGCGACGTGCTCCGCAAACCCCTGGAGAGCCGGAGTCGGTTCCTCGGCGCGGACGCGGAGGGTCTCGAAGCGGATGTCGACGGGCTGTGCGGCGAGCTCGGTCAGCGTGCGGACGATCAGTGGCCGCAGACGCTTCTGGATCCACTCAGTGACGAACTCGGAACGGGTGCCGACGACGAGCGCGCCGTTCTCGAAGCGCAGGCCCTCGGTGCCCTCGAGCCAGGTGTCGTAGTTCGCCCGCGACACGTGTTGCGCGAGGTGACGGAGGGCCTGCTGCCAGAGGTCGACGGGGTCGCCGAGGGCCGCGTCACTGCGCACGAGGGCTCCCACTACCGTGGCGGAGGTATACGCGAGGGCCATCCCGCGACCGCAGACACGATCATCCACAAACGTTTGTAACGTGTGGATATCCGAGCTATCGCCAGGTGGACAAAACGCCTATCCCCGCAAGGGGTCGCTTGGTTCGTTGTTAATGCACTATCAGGTCAGACTACCGGCTCATGCCGCATCGAGCCGGCGTTTTCGGACCGGGGCGGACGATAGCACCGGGCGAGAACGCCGATCAAGCAGCTTATGTGTAGTCCACGTGAATTTCCTTGGAATACCAAGGGAAGCGGCCTCTCCGCGACGCTGTGTATAATCGCCCGCACCCCCGTTTCGAGGGCACGCGCTCCCAGTACGGACGCTGGACGACCATGACGACGCCTTCGCTCCTGCTCGCTATTGACATCGGCAACACGAGCATCGCCATCGGCCTGTACGACCGCGAGAAGCTCGTCGCCACGTTCCGCATCGCGACCGACCAGGAGAACCTCCCGGACGAGTATGCCATGCTTGTCCTATCGCTCCTCCGCACCCGGGAGATCGACCCCTCGCAGGTCGGCTCCGCCATCATCTCCTCGACGGTGCCGCCCCTGCTGCTCACGTTCAGCGAGGTGTGCCGGAACTACTTCCACGTCGAGCCGCTGACTGTCGGGACAGGCGTCCGGACGGGGGTCCGGGTCCGCTACGACAACCCACGCGAGGTGGGCGCGGACCGGATCCTCCACGCTGTCGCCGCGCTCGCGAAGTACGACCCTCCGCTGATCATCGTTGACCTCGGCACCGCCCTCGTCTTCGACGCGGTGTCGCGCGAGGGTGATTACCTGGGCGGCGCGATCTCGCCCGGCATCAACATCGCCGCGCAGGCGCTCTTCAGCCGGGCCGCGATGCTCCGGCGTGTCAGCATCGAACGGCCATCGACGGGCTCGGTGATCGGCAAGAACACCGTCCACGCGATTCAGTCCGGCCTGTTCTTCGGCTATGCCGACATGATTCACGGCATGGTGCGCCGCTTCAAAGCGGAGATCGGCGAGGACGCGACGGTGATTGCCACTGGCGGATACGCGCCCATCCTCATCGACGAGATCGACTGCATCGACCACGTGGAGCCCGATCTCAACCTCGAAGGCCTACGGATCGTGCACGAGGCGAACCGGTGAGCGGGCCGCTCTCCGGGCGCCGGGTCGTGCTCGGTGTGTCCGGGTCGATCGCCTCGTACAAGGCGGCGGACCTCTGCAGCCGCCTCGTGCAGGAGGGCGCGCACGTCGAGGTCGTCATGACGCCTGGGGCCACCGAGTTCATCGCCCCGCTCTCGTTTCGCGCTCTGACCGGGCGGCGCCCGTACGTCGACCTGTACCGCGACGGCAACGAGGGCGAGAGCCACGTTGAGCTGGCGCGGCGGGCGGACCTGATGCTCATCGCGCCGGTGTCGGCCTCGACGCTGGCACGGCTCGCGCATGGACTGGCGGAGGACTTCGTCTCACTCACCGCGATTGCGACGCAGGCGCCGGTGCTGGTGGCGCCCGCCATGGACAGTCAGATGTGGGAGCACCCGGCGGTGCAGGCAAACCGGGCGACGCTCGAGGAACGCGGCGTGCACTTCCTTGGACCGGTATCCGGGCGGCTGGCGTCGGGCCGGAGCGGCTCAGGCCGGCTGATGGAGCCCGCCGAGATGGTCGAACATGTGAAGGCCCGGCTCGGGCGGGAACACGGCGACCTCGCTGGCCGCACGATCGTCGTCTCCGCGGGCGGCACGCGCGAGGCAATCGACCCCGTGCGCTACGTGGGCAACCGCTCCAGCGGCAAGATGGGGTACGCGATCGCCGAGGCCGCACGCGACCGCGGCGCCTCGGTGGTGCTCGTAACGTCGGCGGGACTGCCGAAGCCTGCGGGCATCGAGGTCCTGTCGGTGGAGTCGGCGGCGGAGATGCTGGATGCCGTCCAGACGGCGTGTAAGCAAGCTGACGCGCTGATCATGGCCGCGGCCGTCGCTGACTACCGCCCGGCGGAAGCCGCCGACCAGAAGCTGAAGAAGGTGGCCGGGCAGTCCGGTCGTACCATCGCGCTGGTCGAGACGACCGACATCATCGCCTCTGTGCAGGGCGAGCGCCTCGTGAAGGTCGCCTTCGCCGCCGAGACGCAGGATCTCCTGGCGAACGCGCAGAAGAAGCTCGCGTCGAAGGGGGCGCGGTTTGTCGTCGCCAATGACGTCACGGCCGCCGACGCCGGGTTCGCTGTGGACACGAACCGCGTGACGATCCTCGATGACCAGGGCGGACGCGAAGCCCTGCCCCTGATGATGAAGTACGACGTTGCATGGCACGTGCTGGACCGCGTGGTGGCCCTGCTGCCGCCGAGGTAGTCGGTCGTACGGTTGAGACTATGGCCCTGCTGAGGGCTCGTCGATGACCAGCGCGACCGGTCCCGTCGCGCGCGTAAGCGCTACCTCGACGCGCGTGCCAGCACGCTGCAGCCGGATGTCTGCCCGTGCATCCGCCACCTCGAGGCCTGTGATCGTGAGATCGTCGAGAAACGAGGGGAGCGCCGGCTCAGCTACATGCAGCGTCCGGGTTGCCGCGTCGATGCGCAAGCCCAGGCAGGCGTCCAGCAGCATGAACACCGCCCCGGCGGCCCAGGCCTGGGGAAGGCACGCGACCGGGTACTGCGTGGGCCCCTGACCCTCGCGGCGGTCGAAGCCACAGAAGAGCTCCGGCATGCGCTTCAGGTCCAGGTGGCGGACCGCGTCGAACTGCGCGTGGAGGATCGTCATCGCCTCGGCGCGGAACCCGTAGGCGCTCAGACCACCGGCGATGAGCGCGTTGTCGTGAGGCCAGACGGAGCCGTTGTGGTACGACATCGGGTTGAAGCGCGCCGTCCCTTGCGCCAGAGTGCGGACGCCCCAGCCGCTGAACAGCCTTGGGTCGAGGAGCAAGCGCGCAAGGCGGGCCGCGCGCGCCCGCGGGACGATGCCGCTGAATAGCCCGTGGCCCGGATTCGACGTTTCGACGAGGCAGGGGCGCTTGTTCCCATCGAGCGCCAGCGCGTAGCCGCCGAGGTCAGCGTTCCAGAACGCGTCGTCGAAGCGCCGGCGGAGGCGTGCGGCCCGGCGGTCCTGCTCGCGCGCGAGGACACGGTCGCCTCGGATGCGGGCGAGGCGGGCCATCGCTCGCCGGGCGGCGAAGGCGTACCCCTGCACCTCGCACAGCGCGACGGGACCTTCGGCGACGGCGCCATCCGCGTGGAAGACGGAATCGTACGAGTCTTTCCAGCCCTGGTTGACCAGGCCACGCTCGGTCGAGGCGTGATACTCGACGAAGCCGTCGCCATCCGGGTCGCCGGGGCCGTCGATCCAGTCGAGCGCGGCGCAGAGGTTGGGCCAGAGCGCATCGATGAGCGCGTGGTCGCCGGTGCGCCGAGCGTACGCATCCGCGAGCACGATGAACAGCGGCGTGGCGTCCACGCTCCCGTAGTAGCGGGCGAACGGGATCTCACCCAGGGCCGCCATCTCGCCACCCCGAGCCTCATGCAAGATCTTTCCTGGCTCGGCGTCGCTCGCCGGATCCGCGGCGGTCGCCTGCGTGGCGGCGAGGTAGCGGAGCACGCCTGCGCTCAGAGCGGGCTGGTAAGTGAGCGTCTCGAGGGCCGTGACAATGCCGTCGCGCCCAAAGGGGGCGCTGTACCACGGCACGCCCGCATACACGTAGGGGCCCGAGGGTGTCTCGGTGCCCATCATGCGAATGTCCGCGGCCGAGCGATCGAGCCACTCGTTGAACTGGTCGTTCGAGGTCGCGACGCGTGCCCACTCGCCCTCGGCGGTGGCGGCTTCCTCTTGCGACCCGGAGCGGGCGGCGGCGAACGTGAGGGCCGTCGCGCCGATCCCGCCGGGCGAATCCGCAGCGCACGACATGCTGAGCTCCATGGCACGCGTCTCGCCAGGCCCCAGAAACAGCCAGAAGACGGCGCGCTCCTCATCGAGCGACGACGGTGGCGGGTCGAACCGGAGGGTGGTGCCGCGTACCCGACCGTCCAGGCCGCCGTAGCGAAGCTCCACGACGTCGTCCGCCACATCGTTCGGCAGGTAGCGGCCGCGACGGCGCCGGGACGTGCCGCGCACCTCGAAGACATCGCGGAAGTCGGCGTCGAACTCCCACGAAAGGCTGACGGCCGCTGAGGTCATGCCATAGTTCGCGACCTCTAGGCGCTCGTAGCAGGCGGCCCCGAAGAGCAGCTTGGACCGCAGCAAGTGGATGGTGTCCTGCGGACACAGCCCTCCTTCATCGCCGGGTAGCTCCGGGTTCGTCATATCGACGACCAGCGCGGCATTGTCGGCGGTGATGCCGGAGCTGAGCAGGAGGGGACGGACTCCGTTGATGCGCAGGACGAGGTGGGACAGGTGACGGGTGCCCTCGTGATAGAGGCCGCGGTCGCCCGTCTCCGCCGGCTGGATGTCCCCGAAACGGTCGCACACGACGAAGGTCTCGCCGTGCTTCAGCACGCGACTGTGGTCTTCCGACGCAGTCGGATGGATATGGATGAGGTGCTCGTCGGCGCTGGTGTTCATGGGCGTCTGAGGAGGGAGAGCGCTGTGTCGTCAGGACGCCAGAGGCGTGGCTTCCGTGGCCGGGCCCGCGCGTCCGGCGATGACGTCACGATAGACACGCAGGTAATCGAGCGCCATCCGGCGCGCCGTGAACCGCTCCTCGAAGGCGTGGCGGGCGCGCGAGCGGTCGAGGGCGCACGCGGCGGCGGCGGCGCGCACCGCGTCATCGAGGTTGTCGACGATGAACCCGGACACGCCCTGCGCGATCACCTCGGGGACGGCGCCACTGCGATACGCGACGACGGGCGTGCCGCATGCCATGGCCTCGATCATGACCATGCCGAAGGGCTCGGCCCAGTCGATCGGGAACAGCAGTGCGCGAGCGTTCCCCAGGAAGTCCTGTTTCTCGGCTTCGCCGATCTCGCCGATGAACTCGATGAGCGGGTCGGCGAGTTGCGGCTCGATCACCTGGTGAAAGTACGGCCGGTCGGCTACGCCCACCTTCGCGGCGATCCGCAACGGGATGCCGATACGGCGGGCGATCTCGATAGCGCGGTCGGGTCGCTTCTCCGGCGAGATGCGGCCCAGGAATGCGAGGTAGCCGCCGTGGCCCTCTCCGCGGCGGTACAGATGCTCCGGGAGGCCGTGCAGCACGGCGCCAGCCCACTTGGCCTGAGGCAGCGGTCGCTGCTGGTCGCGGGACACCGAGACGACCGGGATGTCCGCGAACTCGCGATAGAGCGGGCGCAACTCGGCGTGATCGAGTCGACCGTGCAGCGTCGTGACGTGCGGGGTACGCAACCGTCGCGCGAGCGGGAAGTGCAGGTAGTCCGTGTGGAAGTGGATGAGGTCGAACTCGGCTGCGCGCTGCGCGACCTGCTCCAGCATCAGGATGTGCGGCGCCAGCTCCTCGATGACCGAGCCGTCCAGGCGGAGGGCGCGCGGTCCGATGGCGACGTGGCGGGCGCGCGTGATCGAGTCGCCGCTGGCGAACAGCGTCACGTCGTGGCCGAGGGCGAGCAGCTCATCCGTGAGGTAGGCGACGATGCGCTCGGTGCCGCCGTAGAGCAGCGGCGGGACACGTTCGAATAACGGCGCGACCTGCGCGATCCTCACTCCGCCGCTCCTGCCGCCTCCTGTCGCCCCGCTGACCAATGTAGCAAGGCAGACAAGGAGTTTCGGGCGCGGGGGGAGCGCTACTCCTCGCGGGGCCCGGGCCGGCGCGCGCGATTCAGCGCGCGCGGCCGAGCACGAAGTGTACGAGGGTGCGTACGGGTGAGCCGGTGCTCCCCTTGACGAGGATCCCCTTCTCCGCCGTGGAGTCCGAGACCGCCGCGATGTCCAGGTGCGCCCATGGCGTGTCATGCGCGAAGCGCTCCAGGAACTTCGCGGCGGTGATGGAGCCCGCGGAAGGTCCGCCGGTGTTCTTGATGTCGGCCACGTCTGACTTGATGAGGTCGAAGTACTCGGCATCGAGCGGCATCCGCCAGAGCCGCTCGCCGGCCGTCGCGGCCGCCCGCTCGAGGTCCGCGAAGAGACGGTCATTGTTGGCGAACGTGCCGATACGGACGTTCCCGAGGGCGATGTTCATCGCGCCAGTGAGGGTGGCGACGTCGACGAGCACCGAACAGCGCTCGCGGCGCGCGTAGGCGAGCCCGTCAGCGAGCACGAGGCGGCCCTCGGCGTCGGTGTTCAGCACCTCGATGGACTGGCCGTCCATGGCGTAGACGACGTCACCGGGCTTGGTCGCGGAGCCGCTGGGCATGTTCTCGGTGCAGGGGGCGATGGCGAGCACGTTGACTTCTGGACCGAGGCGGGCGATGGCCTGCATCGCGCCGATTACGGCGGCGGCGCCGGTCATGTCTCCCTTCATCCGCTCCATGCCCGCGGCGGGTTTGATGGAGATGCCTCCGGTGTCGAAGGTGATGCCCTTGCCGATCAGGCCGATGGGCCGCGCCCGGCCGCCGTTGCGGTACCGCAGCACGATGAACTTCGGCGGCTGCACGGAGCCATTCGCGACGCTGAGGTACGAGCCCATGCCGAGGCGTTCGGCCTCCGCCCGTTCGACGATGGTGCACTCGAGCCCGGTCTCGGCGGCGACCGCCTGTGCGCGCTCGGCCACGATGGTGGGCGTCATCAGGTTCGCGGGCTCGTTGGCCAGGTCGCGGGTCAGGTTCGTCGCTTCGGCGAGTATGACGCCGGCCGCCACGCCTCGCTCGACCGCCGCGAGGCGGCGGGCTCCACCCTCGACCAGAGTGATTGAATCGACCGACCCGCGTGGACGGTCTTCAGATCGCGTGTGATGGCGGTCGAAGCGGTAGAGGCCCAGGAGCACGCCTTCAGCGAGCGCGCGTCCGGCGGCTTCCGCATCGAGGTCATCCGTCTGTTGGAGGCCGATGGCCACCGACTTCGCGTCGAGCCCTCGCAACGCGCGCCCGAGGTTGCCGGCGCGGGTGCGGACGCCGTCGACCGTCCGCGCCGCAGGCTTACCGGTCCCGTGAACGACGACGCGCTTCGCCGGGACGCGGCCGAGAGACGCGACCGAGGTAACCTCGCCGGCACGGCCGGTGATCAGGCCGTCGCGGAGCATCGCGGTGATCGCCCCGTCGAGCGTCGCGTCCACCTGCGCCGCCGGCCCGCTCAGGCGAGCGGCGCCCTCCGCGACTTCGACGACGAGGGTCTCGACCTGCTGTTCGGCCAGGTTGCCGGCCGCCGCGCGCACTTCCATGCTCTGACTCCATTCTCATTCGCCGCGGGGCCCCCGCTCGCGATGTGCTGGCGGGAGCATAGTGACCGAGGTCGCAGGCCCGCAAACACGGGTTCTTCTGCTGCCGCCGGCTCCAGGTTCGTCGCCGCCGAACGCTACAATGGCACTTCACGGATCCGAGAGAAGGCAGGACCGTCCTGGTGCCGCTGCGACGCCGAATCGCCCGCTTCATGTTGCGTGCCACCAGCCCGCAGCGACGGGGCGTGGGCTGGTGGGACATGTCCGAGGTCGCGCTCGTGGCGCTCGGGTTCCTCCTCTACTTCCTCGTCCGTGGCGCCCCGGCTGACCGCACCGAAGACGCGCTGAGGCATGCGCGCTGGATCGTGGACCTCGAACGCGCCACGGGGACGTTCATCGAGCCACAGGTGCAGGAATGGGTGCTGAGTTCGGGCATCCTCTGGCGCCTCATGAACTTCGTCTACTTCTGGTTCGACTTCCCGCTCATCGTGGGCGTCGGTCTGTTCATGTTCTTCCGCAGCCGAAACCACTACACGCTGCTGCGGGATTCGTTGCTGCTCTCCGGTGGCATCGCGCTCGTCATCTACTACACGTTCCCCGTCGCGCCGCCGCGCTACCTGACCGAGCTGGGTTTCGTTGACACGCTCGAGGTCTACTCGAACCTGTCGTACCAGGCGCAGTCCATGCAGCCGTTCGTGAACCCCTACGCGGCCGTCCCCTCGTTGCACGTCGGGTGGTCGGCGCTGCTCGTGTACGTCGTGTTCCGCGCCACGCCGAACGCGCTCGCTCGCGCAGCAGCGATGGCCGTGTTCGTGCTGCAGTGCATCGCGGTCGTCGGGACCGGCAATCATTTCGTGTTCGATGGCGTGGCCGGTCTCGTCGTGTGTGCGGTGGGGCTCGCGATGGCGCTCTGGCTGCAGCGCTATGGCTACCCGGCAGCCCGAGCGTGGCTTGCCATCCGTGCGCACGCGGCGCCGGACGGCAAACGACGGCGCGCGCGCGAGGTGAGCACCGAGTAGCCATGGACGATGAGGCGTGGGGCCACATCGAGCGCGGCCTTGATGGACTGCGCCGCTGGGACTGGGTGTCCGCACGGCAGGCCTTCGAGCAGTCCGTGGCGATCGAAGACTCACCCGAAGCGCAGGAGGGGCTGGCGCGGGCCTGCGGCTGGCTGCACGACGAGCTGTGCATGCAGCACTGGGAACGCGCGTTTCAACTCTACCGACAGCGGGGCGACTCCCCCCGTGCCGCTATGGCCGCGGTCTGGCTCGCGAACGACCTGGTGGACTTCCGGGGAGCGGCGGCGATCGCCGACGGATGGGTCTCGCGCGCACGCCGGCTGCTCGACGACTTCGAGCCGAGGGCCGAGCACGCCTGGCTCGCCCTGTGGGATGCGGCGTCCGCGCTCATGGGAGTCAACGACCCGGCCGGCGCGATGGAGGCGGCCCGCCGCGCTATCGCGCTTGCGCGTCAGTTTGGCGTCGCGGATGTCGAGTTCACGGCCATGGCCATCGAGGGCCTTGCGCTGGTCAGCCAGGGCGGCATCAGCGAAGGCATGCGCCTGGTCGATGAGGCCGCGGCTGCGACGGTCGCCGGCGACGTCGATAACCCGAACATGCGCATGACGATCCTCTGCTCGCTCATGGATGCGTGCGACCGTGCACGGGACTACGAGCGTGCCTCTCAATGGTCAGCCCGAATCCACGAGGTCGCTCGGCAGTGGGGCGCTGAGGAGGTGTTCTCGGCATGCCGCCCCCACTACGCCGTCGTGCTCACCTGGCATGGCGCGTGGACGGAGGCCGAGGCGCAGCTCACCGCCGCGGTGCGTGAGCTCAGCGCTATCCGGCCCGCGATGGCCATTGAGGGTGTGGTTCGCCTTGCGGAGCTACGGATGCTGCAAGGACGTCACGAGGAAGCGGCGGCACTGTTCGCCGACGTCGAGCACGAGCCGCTGGCGCAGCTGGGTCGGGGGCGGCTGGCCCTCGAGCAAGGTGACCCTTGGATGGCGATTGAATTGGCCGAGCGCTACCTGCGGCGGATTCCCGTTGAAGATCGCATCGAGCGCGTGGCAGGCCTCGATCTCCTGGTGCGGGCGCGGATCGCGGCCGGGCAGCCCGCGCAGGCCCGCGAGCCGGCCGCCGAGCTGCGGGCGATCGCGGAGGCCACCGGCGCACCGTTGCTGCGAGCCGCCGCCTGTGCCTCGGAAGGGCTGCTCGCCGCGGCGGCGGGCGAGCATGAGGCTGCTCGGCGCGCCTTCGAGGAGTCGGCGGACTGCTACGCCGCTGCCCACGCGCCGTTCGAGACCGCGCGCGTGCGGTTGGACCTGGCGCGGGCGCTCGACCTCGCCGGCTACCGGACCTCGGCGCTACGTGAGATCGAGTCCGCACTCACGACGTGCATCGAGCTGGGGGCGCGGAGCGAAGCCGCCCGTGCGCGGACGCTACTGGCGGAGCTGGCGGAGCTGGCGGAGCTGGCGGGCCAGCCGGCGACCGACGCGCGCGAGTCAGCCGACGACGCCGGGCTGACCGCGCGCGAGACGGAGATCCTGAGGCTCATCGCCAGCGGGCTCAGCAATCGGGCGATTGCGGACGAACTGGTGCTGAGTGTGCGTACCGTCGAACGGCATATCTCTAACCTCTACGGCAAGCTGGGCGTCGATGGGCGGACGGCGAGAGCGGCGGTGACGGCGCACGCGTTCCGCACGGGCCTGCTGCCACCCTCGGACTGACTGCCGCACTACGTGTTCACCGTCACTCCCCGCCGGCCGGGTTGGGGGTGAAGTTGCGCGTCCGCACGGAAGAGGTGGCCGGTCACCGCGTCTAGTCTCGTGGCATGGAGTTCGCCGGACGCGGGGCGCCCGGCGGACTCCCAGACGAGAGCGGTCGCGGAAGGAGAAGGTGATGACGACGCAGGAGCAGACCGACATGGCGCAGATGTTCCCGATGCCGGACGGGGCAAGGCGGCTCCAGTGGTTCGTGGGGGAGTGGACGCTCAGCGGGACGTTGCAGCTGGGAGAAGACACGCTTCCCATCAGTGGGGACTGGTCGATGACGCCTGTTGCCGGCGGCTGGGGTGTGCGGTCCCACCTCGAGGGGCAGATCGAGGGCCTCGGCGCGATGTTGGAGGACGACCTGCTGGGGTTCGACCAGGAGACCGGCCTGGTGCATCTCTACAGCCTGACGAACACCGGCAACGTGCACGACCACACCGGACCGTGGCGCGAGGATGGCGACATCGAGCTCGCATATGACGGGACGCAACAGGGGCAGCCGTACCACGAGGAGATCGAGTTGCGTTGCGACGGCGATCGCCGGTTTACCGTGCGCGCGGTGGAACGCGTTGGCGGCGAGGTGACGTCGGTGATGCTGGCGGCATTGAACCGCAAGTAAGCGTCCGCCCGGACGAGCCGGCTTGGTTGCTGTCTCGTCCGGGCATCATTGCTCCATGGTTGGGGGCTGTGCTAGCGTGAACGCACGCTCTCTTGACTCGCGGTGATCGCAGCGGGGCGTCGTACCGGTCGGGACGACCGGTGGCGAGATGTGTGGCAGGTAGCAGAACACGGATTCGAACGGCAACGATGCAGACGACCGAACGCAAGCAGCAGATCATCACGGACTACGCCCGCTTCCCCGGGGACACGGGTTCACCCGAAGTGCAGATCGCGCTCCTCACGGATCGCATCCGCACACTGACTGATCATCTGCGCGCGCACCGGCACGACTTCGACACGCGGCGGGGCCTGCTGATGCTGGTCGGCCAGCGCCGCCGGCAACTGCGCTACCTGAGCAAGACTGACGTCGACCGCTACCACACGCTCCTCGCCCGCCTCGGTCTGCGCCGGTAAGTCCGGCGAGCCGACGCAACGCAGCGTGCTCCGGGGGCCGGAGGGCTGCTGCTGACCAGGATGCAGCGAGGAACCAGTCGAGACGATTCCTCCCGCACCGCGCGCTGACGCGCTGTTCCAGACCCGGGCGCGGGCTGGCACCTTCACGCTTCGCGTCAGCCTCCATTGCAACGGCCGCGCGACGGCCGAGGGCAGACAACAGACCCTCGAGAGGCCCCAAGGAAGGCATCGTCATTGACACCCCAACCACGAACGTTTAGCCGCGAGATCGAAGGCATGACCTTCGAGGTCGGTACGGGCCTCTTCGCCCAGAACGCCGACGCCTCCTGCACGGTGCGCCTCGGCGACACCGTACTCCTCGCCACCGTGTGTGACGGCGACCCCCGCCCCGGCATCGACTTCTTCCCGTTGACGGTGGACTTCGAGGAGCGGATGTATGCCATCGGCAAGATCCCGGGCTCGTTCTTCCGTCGCGAGGGACGTCCGGGTTCGGAGGCCACGCTTGCCGCGCGCATGACCGACCGCCCCATCCGCCCGCTGTTCCCCAAGGGGTACCGCCGCGAGGTGCAGGTGGTGCTGACGCTGCTCTCCTCGGACCGCGAGAACCCGGCGGACATCTTCGGGACCACCGCGGCCTCGCTGGCGCTCGGAATGTCGAAGATCCCGTTTGCGGGCCCCGTGTCCTCCGTCCGTGTCGCGCGCATCGAGGGCGAGTTCAAGGCGTTCCCGACCTACGAGGAACTCGATGCCGCCGACCTTGACCTGATCGTGGCGGGCACCGAACACTCGGTCGTGATGATCGAGGCCGGCGCGCGCGAGGTCGATGAAGCCGACGTCATCGAGGCCATCCAGTACGCGATGGGGATCATCCAGCAGCTCAATGAGCTGCAGCGCGAGATCGTGGCTGAGCTCGGAGTGGCAAAGCTCGAGTTCGAGGCGCCGGCGGGGATCAACACCGCTCTCCAGCAGCAGGTGCACGACATCCTCATGGCGCGTGAGCAGGAGATGCTCGACGCCGTGAAAATGGAGGGCTCGCACGGCATCGCCACGCTGACGACGCAGGTCATCGAGGCGATCGGCGGCGAGGAAGAGCTGGACCGGCGCACGGTCCAGAGCGCGATCGACGGCGTCATCAAGCCGTTCGTGCGGAAGCGGATACTGGAGCAGGACCGGCGGACGGACGACCGATCCGCACAGGAAATCCGAGAGCTGACTGCGATGGTGGGGCTGTTGCCTCGCGCGCACGGGTCCGGGTTGTTCCAGCGCGGACAGACGCAGGTGCTGACGGCGGCGACCCTCGGGCCGCTGGCCGACCGGCAGCGCTTGGACAACATCTCGCCCGAACAGTTCAAGCGCTACATGCATCACTACAACTTCCCTCCGTTCTCCGTCGGCGAGGCGCGCCCCCTGCGTGGCGCTGGCCGCCGCGAGATCGGACACGGCCTGCTCGCCGAGCGAGCGCTCGAGCCGGTGATTCCGTCGGCCGATGACTTCCCCTACACGCTGCGGTGCGTCTCCGACGTGCTGATGTCGAACGGCTCATCCTCGATGGCGTCAGTCTGCGGGTCGACGCTGGCCTTGATGGACGCCGGCGTGCCGATCTCGGCGCCGGTCGCGGGTGTGGCCATGGGCCTCGTGACCGACGAGGCGGGCGAGCAGTTCCGCGTGTTGACGGACATCGCCGGCATCGAGGACGCCTACGGCGACATGGACTTCAAGGTCGCCGGCACTGCCGCCGGCGTGACTGCGATCCAGCTCGACATCAAGCTGCAGCGTCTGCCGGCGGACCTGCTCGAGACGGTGTTCCGCGACGCGAAGGCGGCGCGCGAGCGCATCCTCGAGACGATGGCCCAGGCCATCGAGGAGCCGCGCCAGGAGCTGTCGCCGTACGCGCCGCGCACCGAGACGATCAAGATCGACCGCGAGAAGATCGGCACGGTGATTGGCCCAGGCGGCCGCGTCATCCGCGGCATGGTCGAGGAGACCGGCGCGACGATCGACGTCGAGGACGACGGCACGATCCACGTCGGCGGCAGCGACCCGGAGGGCGTGCGCCGCGCCATCGAGATGATCCGCGGCCTGACCAAGGAGGTCATCGTCGGGGAGCAGTACGAGGGCCCGGTGACCCGCATCATGACCTTTGGCGCGTTCGTGGAAATCTTGCCCGGTAAGGAAGGGCTCGTCCACATCTCGGAGCTCGCGGAGCACCGCGTGAACCGGGTGGAGGACGAGGTGCAGATCGGCGACCGCGTGAAGGTGCTCGTCGTCGAGATCGACAACCTCGGCCGCATCAACCTCTCGCGTCGCGCCCTGCTCGAGGGTGGCGACGGCCGCGTTGGCACCGGCGAAGGTGAAGAAGAGGACTTCTTCGACGAAGACGAAATCCCGCGGCGACCGCAGCCCGGTGAAGCGCCTCGCTCTGTGATGAGCGGTACCGGGGCCTACGGCGGCGGCGGAGGCCGGGGCGGCGGTCAGGGCGGTGGCCGCGGCCGTGGTGGCCAGGGCGGCGGCGGCGGAGGCCGGGGCGGCCGCCAGGGCGGCGGTGGCGGCGGAGGCGGCCGCGGTGGTTACGGCGGCGGAGGCGGTGGCTACCGAGGCGGCGGCCAGGGCGGCGGTGGTGGACGCCAGGGCGGCGGCGATGAGGGCCGCGGTGGCGGCTTCGGCGGTGGCGGCGGGTACGGGGGCGGCGGCCGCGGTCGTGGCCCGGAGCGCGGCCCCGGCGACTACGACCGCCCGAGCGGCCCGCCGGAGCCTCGGCCGCCCAGCGGCGGGCGACGCTGGTAGCGCGTCGGCGGTCACGATCTGCGATGTACACTGCGCCCCGGACGACCGGGGCGCAGTGCTTGTACGTCCGCAAAGAACCTGGAGCACGCACGATGATCCGAGTGGTAGTGAGCGGCAGCGGCCAGATGGGCCGCGTTGTCGTCGAGGCCGTCGAGGCGCAGGAGGACATGGAGGTCGTCGGCATCGTCGAGCCGATGGCCAATGTCGGCGACTTCCGCGCCACCAGCGGCACCGTCTATGGGACGCACGCGGACCCCGCGGAACTGTTCGCGATGACGCAGCCCGATGTCGTTGTGGACTTCACGAACGCGCAGTGGACGCCCCGGCTCGCCGAGGCCGCGATGGCCGCCGGCGTACGGCCCGTGATCGGGACGTCCGGGGTGCCGTCGGAGACGGTCGAGTTGCTGCGCGGCGGATGCGCCACGAAGGGCATCGGCGGGGTGGTGGCGTCGAACTTCGCGCTGGGGGCGGTCGTGCTCATGCACCTGTCGACGATCGCGGCGCGCTACTTCGACACGGCCGAGGTGATCGAACTGCACCATGACCGCAAGGTCGACTCACCCTCGGGGACGGCGCTGCAGACAGCGCGCCTCATGCGCGAGGCGCGTGGCAGCGACTTTGTGCACCCGGATTCGCAGCTCGAGCATGTCGAGGGCGCCCGCGGCGCCGTCGAGGGCGGCGTCGGCATGCACTCTGTCCGGCTGCCGGGCTTCGTGGCCTCGCAGGAGGTGATTCTGGGCGGGGAGGGGCAATGGCTCACGCTCCGGCATGACACCTCGGGACGCGACTGCTACAAGCCGGGCATCGTGCTCGCCGTCCGCGAGGTGATGCGGCGCAACACGCTGGTCGTGGGTCTGGATGAGCTCATTGGTCTGAAGTGACGGGGATCTACGACGAGGCTACTGGCGCCGGGTACGCGTTGCGGCGGGCGCCCGACGCACGCATCGAGCAGCAGGTCTGGAGGGCGCTCGGAGACGCGTCGAGTGTCCTGAACGTGGGAGCCGGGTCAGGTTCCTACGAGCCGCGCGACCGCCTCGTCGTGGCGGTCGAGCCCTCGATGGTTCAGATCGCGCAGCGGCGGGACGATGCCGCGCCGGTCGTGCGGGCGGTGGCGGAGGCGTTGCCGTTCCACGACGAGAGCTTCGATGCCTGCATGGCGATCCTCACGCTCCACCACTGGCTGGATCAGCGTGGGGGCTCGGGGAGCTGCGCCGAGTTGCCCGCAAGCGAGTGGTCGTCCTGACGCACGATTGGCGTGGCATGGACCTGCCGTGGCTGGTACGTGACTACGTTCCGGGCATCGTCGCGAGCGACCTCGCGCGGTTCCCGCCCGTCGAGGAGGTGGCCGCGGCGCTCGGCGACGGTCGGATCGACGTGGTGCCCATACCAGCGGACTGCGAGGATGGCTTCTTGCTCGCGCACTGGCGCCGCCCCGAGGCGTATCTCGATCCGTCGGTGAGAGCCGCGATGACCGGGTTCCTGACCATCTCCGAGCGCGAGGTCAGTGAGGGCGCAGCGCGGCTCCGCGCCGACCTCACAAGCGGCGAATGGATGCGTCGAAACGCCGCGCTGCTCGATCTCGATGCGTTCGATGGCGGGTACCGGCTGGTGATCGCGGAACTCGGGTAGCCGCTACGCTCATTCCGCGCGGCCATGTATGATGTGGCGACTATGCAGCGGACGAACGGCCTCGACGTGCTCGACCTTGGTACTGCTGCCCTTCGAGCGCCGAAGGGCGACGCGCCCGCGCTCGTTACCACCACCACCAAGAAGCAGAACTAGTACACGCCCCTGTGCGAGGTGCCCTGCTCCTCGACGCAGGGGGTCGGCAGGAGGGTGCCCGCATGTCTCGAGAACCGAACATCGCCGTGATCGGCGCATCCGGCGCCGTGGGGGACGTGTTCCTCCGCGTCGCCGAGGAGCGCGACTTCCCCGTTGGCAGCCTGAAGCTGCTCGCCACGGCGCGATCGGCGGGGAAGAAGCTGCGCTTCCGCGGCGAGGAGATCACCGTCGAGGAGACCACGGCGGAGGCGCTCAAGGGTGCGGACCTCGTGTTCTGCTCGGCGACCTCCGCGGCGTCGCGAGAATGGGCGCCCGTGATCACCGCGGACGGCGGGATCATGATCGACGACGGCTCGGCGTTCCGGATGCAGGCGAACGTGCCGCTGGTGGTGCCGGAGATCAACGGCGACGACCTCGAATGGCACGAGCGCATCGTCTCGATCCCCAACTGCACGACCACCCCCCTCGTCATGGCGCTGCACGCGATGCGGCAGGTGGCGGCGCTTAAGCGCGTGACGGTGGCGACCTACCAGGCGGTCTCCGGCACCGGTGTGGCGGCGATCGAGGAGTTGCGCGCGCAACTCCAGGCGTACGGCCGCGGCGAGCCGATACCGTCCGCCGAGGTGTACCCGCAGCAGATCGCGCTCAACGTGATCCCGCAGGTGGATGTCTTCGGCGAGGACGGCTACACCGCGGAGGAGGCAAAGATGCGCAACGAGTCGCGCAAGATCCTCCACGAGCCGGAGCTGCCATTCTCGGCGACGTGCGTGCGCGTGCCGACGATCATCGGCCACGCCGAGGCAGTGCAGCTCGAGTTCCAGAGCGCCGCGGCCCTTGACGACCTGCGCGAGGCGCTGAGGCAGCAGCCCGGCATGGTGCTCATGGACGAGCCCTCGAAGTCGGTGTACCCGACGCCGCTGAACACGGCGGGAGACGACCGGGCGTTTGTGGGACGGCTACGGATCGACCCATCGGTGGAGCACGGCGTAGCGTTCTGGTGCGTGACCGACAACCTGCGCAAGGGCGCCGCGACGAACGCGATCCAGATCGCGGAGGAGCTGATCCGGCGAGGCAAGGTCTAGCCCTCGCCGCCGGGTGCGGCGGGGGCTCCTCGGATCAGCCGCCCCGGGGTTGCATCGGGCGCGGTACCATTCCTGCGTTCTGACCGCGCCGCCGGTGGCGGCGACCTCGGAGGTGTGCGATGACTGAGATCGGGCGGCTGCTGACGGCAATGGTGACTCCGTTCCGCGCGGACGGGGCCGTCGACTACGACCAGGCGGGTGAGCTGGCGAAGGCGCTGCTCGCCTCGGGCTCGGACGGTCTCGTCCTGACCGGCACGACCGGTGAGACGCCGACGCTGAGCATCGAGGAGCAGGTCGAGGTCTGGCGAGCCGTGCGCCGCGCCGTCGGACCGGACGCGATGCTCGTCGGCGGCGCATCGACGAACTCGACCGCGGAGTCGCTCGAGATGGTGACCCAGGGCGCGGACGCGGGCATGAGTGCGCTGATGTTCACCGTGCCGTACTACAACAAGCCGCCGCAGGAGGGTCTGTTCCGTCACTTCCGCACGCTCGCGGAAGCGACGCCGTTGCCGTGCATCCTCTACAACATTCCGGGCCGTACCTCGCTGAACATGACTGCGGAGACCACGCTGCGCCTCGCCCGCGAGGTGCCGAACATCGTGGGAATCAAGGAAGCCTCCGGGGACATGGAGCAGATCGGGGCGATCCTCGACCACGCCCCCGAGGAATTCAAGGTCTGGGCTGGCGACGATAGCGCCGCGGTGAGCATCGTGGAGCGCGGCGGGTGGGGGGTGATCTCGGTGGCGAGTCACCTCGTGGGACGGCAGATCGGCGAGATGCTTGCCGCCGCCGCCGCGGGCCAGATCGAGGAAGCGCGCCGCCTTGAGGCCGCGTTGATGCCCCTCTTCAACGTGCTCTTCATCGAGACGAACCCGATCCCGGTGAAGTTCGCGCTGAACCACGTGGGCTTCCGTGTCGGCGGGCTGCGTCTACCGATGGTCGAGGCCTCGGAGGCCGCGCAGTCCCAGGTGGTCGCCGAGCTGGCGAAGCATCAGGTCGACCTACCCATTCCTGTGTAGCCTGACGAGACGTAACGCCGCCGAGAGTCATCCCGGCCCGGTCGTACCCCGGACGCGAGCCCGCGCTCGTTAGCCTCTTCGACACAGCGAGTGAGCGAGGAGGTCACGATGGTCAGTCAGCCCGCCGGCCGCCCGATGACGGAGGCCCAGCGCGAGTACCTCAAGCTGCTCAGCGAGCAGGCAGAGGAGCCGTTCGACGAAAGCCTCGACGAAGAGGCCGCGACCCGGCGCATCGAAGAGCTGCGCGAGGTGACGGGCAAGGGTGTGCACGACCGCGACCCGGACGAGCCGGTGGAGCGGCCGGAGTAATCCCCGGCGCCTCGGGCCGGACACTCGAGCCCTCCTCTCGAGGCCCGGCCCGAAGCCGTTCTCTCGTTGTTGTACCCCCGCTGTCGACTGCCGACCCCCAGCCATGTCGACTGAGGACGCACGTCCCGGTAACGTGAGTGCGCACCGGCCAGCGCAACCTTCCTCGAAGGTGGGTGTGCGCAACACCGGCGTGTCATCAGACGTCACTCGAACGGTGTGCGCAGGGGGTTCCTCCAATGTCCTTCACTTCACGCGTCTTCCAGGTCGATACGCTGGACCTCGGCGACGGCAAGCAGGAGCAGATCGTCAAAGGCGGGCGGCACCTGTTCCCCCTGCTGCCGAAGGCGTTCGAGGGGATCCAGCAGATTGGCGTGATCGGGTGGGGCTCGCAGGGGCCGGCGCAGGCGCAGAACCTGCGTGACTCCCTCGAGGGCACTGGCATCAAGGTCGCGGTCGGGCTCCGGCCGGGCTCATCCTCGACGGTCGAGGCGCGCGAGGCCGGCTTCTCGGAGGAGGACGGCACGCTCGGCGAGATGTTCGAGGTGGTGCGGCACTCCGACCTCGTCCTGCTGCTCATCTCGGACGCCGCGCAGGCGGAGCTGTTCGAAGAGGTCTTCGCGAACCTGAAGCAGGGCGCCACGATCGGGTTGTCGCACGGGTTCCTCCTCGGCCACATGCGAAACGTGGGCAAGCGCTTCCCGGCGCACGTGAACGCCATCGCGGTGTGCCCGAAGGGGATGGGGCCCTCGGTGCGGCGGCTGTACGTGCAGGGCAAGGAGATCAACGGGGCCGGCATCAACAGCAGCTTCGCCATCGAGCAGGACGTCGACGGACGCGCCACCGACATCGCCCTCGGCTGGTCGGTCGCCATCGGCTCCCCGTACACGTTCCAGACGACGATGGAGTCCGAGTTCAAGTCGGACATCTACGGCGAGCGCGGCATCCTCCTCGGTGCGGTGCACGGCATTATTGAGAGCCTCTACCGTCGCTTCATCAACCAGGGCATGTCGCACGAGGACGCGTTCCGCAACTCAGCCGAGGCGATCACCGGGCCGATCTCGCGCATCATCTCGCGGCAGGGCATGCAGGGCGTCTACGAGGCGGTGGGCGCCGACGGCCGTCGCGAGTTCGAGGCCGCCTACGCCGCCTCGTATCCCGCGGCGCACGAGCTGCTCTCGGAGATCTACGACGAGGTGTCGAGCGGGAACGAAATCCGCAGCGTGATCCTCGCGGGCGAGCGGCTGAAGCAGACGCCCATGGGCAAGATCGACGGCACCGAGACCTGGAAGACGGGTCAGCGGGTACGCGCCGAGCGGGTCGAGGACGAGATCCCACTGCACCCGTTCACGGCCGGCGTTTACATCGCGACGATGATGGCGCAGATCGACATCCTGCTCGCGCATGGCCATCCGTACTCGGAGGTCGCGAACGAATCCGTCATCGAGGCCGTCGACTCACTCAATCCGTACATGCACGCTCGAGGGGTGGCGTACATGGTCGACAACTGCTCAACGACCGCGCGCCTCGGGTCACGCAAATGGGCGCCGCGATTCGATTACGTCCTCACGGAGCAGTCCTACGTGGCGCTCGACGACCAGCAGCCGCTGGAGCGCGACCTGGTCGACGCGTTCAAGGACCATGAGATCCACCAGGTGCTCGCAGAGTGCGCGAAGCTGCGCCCCTCGGTCGACATCTTCGTGGAGTAGCGAGGGCGCCCGAAGACCGGCCTACGCCTCGACGGCCTCCCCACGCCGTGCAACCCACTCCGCCCAGCGCTGGCGGAGGCGGTTGCGCGCGCGCTCGTAGGCGATGCGGTCGCCGTAGTAGCCGCCGAGGATGCCCGCGAGCGTGCGGCCGCCGAAGAGCAGGAACAGCCCGTACACGATCGTCGCCGGGAGCAGGTGGGATCGGAGATAGGGGATGCCGAGGACGATGGCGAGTCCCACCACGATGACGATGATGAGACCGGCGTAGGCGAACGAGTTCACGATCCGGCTCTCGGTCTTCCGTTGCTCGCGGAGCCACAGAATCACTTCATCTGGAATGCGGTCCACAGGCGACAGCGGCCCGTCCGTCAACGCTCCGCAGTGCGGACAGCGCGCCGTGTCTGCGGACATGGGCGTGTAGCAATTGCCGCAGAAGCGGCCACGGTTCGGCAGCTCTCCGCGCGTGAAGAGGACGATGTGCTCCTCGAGCCGCTCGCTGAACAGGGGGCATTCGTCGTCGGGGCGGTAGCGTTGCTCGGCGCTCACGGATCGATGTTCTCACGGAGCGCGGACAGCCGCTGCGCGACGTCGTCGAGCACCCGATGCACGTGGGCGCGATGCGCGACCGCGCGGCCCGAGGTGGACGGCATCACCCACACCTCGGCGCCGGCAAGCGCCACCGGCTGCCGGCCCCATTCCGAAGCCGCCCGCACCCCGGGGAAGCACGCGTGGAAGCCGCGTGTCGTCGTGAAGCAGACCGCGCGTGGACGGGCGTAGGCGATGCGCGCGCGAAACGCGGGCAGCGCCGCTCGCAGCTCGGCATCGGTGACGGCGGAGCTATCCGTCACGACGCGCTTCACGAGGTCGGTGAAGCCGATGCCGTGTCTCGAGAGGAGCGCGCGGTCGTCCTCGGGACCCAGCTTCTCCTGCACGAGCCGCGACGCGGATAATGCCGTCCAGAAACCGTTGCCGGGGTGGGCATAGTAATGGCGCCGTCGCGCGGAGACCTCACCGGGGTTGATGCCGACGAACACCAGGTCGAGGCCTGGACGGAGCAGGTCCGGCAGTGTGCGGATAGACCGCCGTCCCTCGACAGCCGTTAGCGCGGCACCTCGGAGTAACCGGCATAGCCGAGCGTCACGCCGAGGAACAGCGTCGCGATCGAGACCAGCAGGATGAGCGTCGAGAACAGCATCGAGGTGCGGCGGGCCGCCTCGAGCGCCCCCTGGTCGCCCTCGCCGCGCTGCACCGCCTCGGAGGCGAGGCGGATGCGCTTGCCGAACACTATGCCGTGGACGGCAATCAGCCCAATGAGGACGACCAGCGCCGTCATCTTCGTCATGAAGATCAGGCCCCAGCGATAGTCCATCATCTCGTCCTGGATGCCCTGCGGCACGATGGCGTCCGAGTAGAACTGATAGAGGCCGGTGACCAGCAGCCCCACCAGGGATATGCCAGAGAGGACACCGAAGCGCCTCGTGACCACCTGCACCACGGACCGGCGAAGTCCCTCGTCCTCGATCAGCCACGTCGAGGGGATGACCGCGTAGAACAACAGGACCTGCGGACCGACCAGGATGGCCGCGAAGAGCACGTGCAGGCTGAGCGAGATGGTGTCCATCGGGAACGAGCCTTTCGATGGGCTAGAGTGTGGTCCCGAAGATGTCGCGCGTGACGATGGCCTGATCGCGCTCGGGCCCGACCGAGATCATATCGACGGGAGCGCCCACGATCTCCTCGATGCGGCGGACGTATGCCTGCGCCTCCGCCGGGAGATCGCCGAACTTGCGGACGTGCGAGATGTCGCGCTTCCAGCCCGGCAGGTCTTCGTAGACGGGCTGGGCCGCCTGGGCATCGACCAGGGCGGCCGGCAGCGTGGAGATGCGTTGCCCGTGCAGGTCATACGCAACACACACGCGAACCCGGTCGAACTGCTCGAGCACGTCGAGGCGCGTCAACGCGACCGAGGTGACGCCGTTCAGTTTCGCCGTGTACCGCGCGAGCACGCCGTCGAACCAGCCCGTGCGGCGAGGGCGCCCGGTCGTCGTGCCGTACTCTCCCGTCCCCTGCGCGCGCCCGTGGTCGCGCAGCGCCACGCCATCGGCGTCGTTGAGCTCGGTGGGCATCGGCCCGTTTCCGACTCGCGTCTGGTACGCCTTGTAGACGCCGACCACGCGCTCGATCGCGGTCGGTCCGATGCCGACCCCGATGCAGGCCCCGGCGGCGACCGAGGCCGGTGATGACGACGTTACGTACGGATAGGTCCCGCTGTCGAGGTCGAGGAGGACGCCCTGCGCTCCCTCGAGCAGGACCTGGTCGCCTCGTTCGTGTGCCTCCTGCACGATCGTCGCCGTGTCCGCGATGTACTTGCGGAGTCGCTCACCGTACTCGCGGTACTCATCGCGGATCGTCTCGAAGGACAGTGGCTCGCCGCCGTACAGCCCGGTGATGACGCGGTTCTTGTAGTCGAGGACGAACCGCAACTGCCGGTCGAAGGCGTCGCTCTCGTAGGGGTCGGGACTGACGAGGTCGACCATGCGGAAGCCGATGCGCGAGGCCTTGTCGATGAAGGCGGGCCCCGTGCCGGTGCCGGTAGTGCCGATGGCGTGTTCGCCGCGCATTTGCTCGTCGAGGCGGTCGATGATCGGGTGCCAGGGCATGACCAGCTGCGCGCGGTCGCTGATCTTGAGGCGAGCGGTGTCGACTCCGCGGTCCTCGAGCATCGCGATCTCGTCGATCAGCGACTGCGGCGGAATGACCATGCCGTTGCCGATGACGCACGTCTTGTCGCCGTAGAAGATGCCGGCGGGCACGAGGTGCAGGGCGAATTTGCCACGCTCATTGACGATGGTGTGTCCGGCGTTGCTGCCCGCGGAGTAGCGCGCGATGACCGAGCAATTGCGCGCGAAGAAATCGACGACGCGCCCCTTACCCTCGTCACCCCACTGACCGCCGATGACTACTGTTGCCGGCATGCGATTCCCTTCCGGCACGGTCGCCGGGAAATCCGAGCGAACTGAATGACTCGGGGAAAGCCCGGCGCGATCATACAGTACGGTGGATCGTCGGAGGAACGCCGTGCGTGGACGCCATCTCTTGTGGCCCTCGATGAGCGCGCTGTGCGGCCTCGCCGCGCTCGCCTCAGCGTGTGGCGCCATCGAGGACGAGCAGCCCACGCGCAACCCGCTCGCCGCGACGCCCGCAGCGACTGGCATCCCGACCGAACCCACGACCTCGTCGCCGTCCGGCACGGCTTCGCCCGCGGCCGGTCCCGCCTCGCCAGCGGCCACGCACGTCGATGGCACGCCGGCATCTGGGGCCGCGGCCGAGCTCGCGGCCGGCCGCGCGATTGAGGCGATGGCGGGCTGGCTCGGCGTAGCGCAGCGCGAGTTGACGCCCCGCCTCGTGGAGGCCGTGGAGTGGCCGGACGCGTGTCTGGGCGTGCGGCAGCCGTTGCTGTGCGCCCAGGTGGTCACGCCGGGCTATCGCGTGCGCCTCGAGGACGCGCTGGGGGCGACGCACACCGTGCACCTCGATGCGCGGTCGCCTCACGCTGCATGGGCCGGCGAGGTCGTCGAGGATGTGACCGTCACTGGGATGGACGTGAGTGCTCGCCGCGCGACCGTCCAGACGAGCGGCAACACGCTGACTCTCCGGCTGGCGCCGGGGACGACCTGGTTTCCCGAGGACGGCGAGCGGCAGGCCGTGGGGAAGCGCGCGCGCGTGGCGTACGATCCCGCCGCGGCGCCCGGCACACCGGGGACTGCGGTATGGGTCGCCCTCGAGGGGTCGTGAGCCGCCGCAGATATCGAGGTGCGTGCGGGCGGCAGGTAACGGAGGCGGCAATGCGAGTGCAGGCGGGCGAACTCCAGCTGAACTACGAGGTATACGGCCAGGACGGGGACTGGCTCGTGATGTGTCACGGGCTGGGCTCCGGACTGCAGTCGATGCGCGGCGCCGCGCAGCTCTTCGCCGATGGGTACCGCGTCCTGATCTGGGACAACCGCGGGCTCGGCGAATCGGACGATGCGCCCGAGGGTGGCGACTACTCGATCGCGACGCACGCGCGGGACCTCGAGGCGCTTCTCGTCGCGCTCGCGATCGACCGGCCGATGGTCTACGGCGTCTCGTGGGGTGGCGTCGTGGCGCTGCGGCATGCCGTCGACTTCCCGCGCCGTGTGCGCGCCCTCGTCGTCGATAGCACCTCCGCCGAAATGAACGCGCATGCCGCCGAGAACTGGGTGGCGCGCGGGCGCGCGCTATTCGAGGGCGGCGTCGAGGCCATGGCGGCCGCGCCGGCGGGACTGACCGAGGCGGGCGGCGCTGCGCGCCCATCCTCACCCGAGGCGGCGCCGTTGCGCATCGACCCCCGCGCGTTCCTCGAGACGTGCGAGGCTCTGGCCACCCTGCACACGCAGCCGATGAACGAGGACCTGCGCGGCCTCAATGTCCCGACGCTCGCGATCGTTGGCGAGGACGACCGCGTGGCCGGTGTCGGTGGGACGGTCAAGCTGTCCCGCGTTATCCCCGGCTGCCGGCTGGTCATCGTGCCGGATGCCGGGCACGGCGTCTGCATGTTCGACCCGGCACGGCTGCGTTGGGAGATGGAGACGCTGGTCGCCGGCCTCGATGGGTGATGGAGCGCCCCGACCGATCGTCGAGGTGAAGCGGAGGCTCGATGGGAGTGAGCAGCGCTTCGGGTGCGAACTCGTCGAGCAGACGTCGAGCTTCGTGATCGCCCGCTATCACCTCGAGGCGACCGCGGGCCCCATCGACTCGTACGGCGTGTTCTGGGCGCGGCGGCCGTACGTCTGCTATCACATGGTCCACCGTGCGGACGGTCGGGAGTGGGTCTCCCGCTTCGACGTCGTGCGCGACGTCCGCCTCGGCGCGCGGGAGGTCAGCTACACCGACCTGCTCCTCGACCTCTGGGTCGATGCCGATGGCCCGCGCTGGGAAGACGACGACGAGGTGCAGGCGGCGGCGGTGGCCGGTCTGCTCACGCGGACCGATCAGGAGCGGATCGCGAGGACGCGCTCCTTGCTCGACCGCCGGCACCGCACGGTCGTGCGGGAGCTCCGGGCCCGCCTGGCGCGCCTCGGCGCACTGCCGGACGAGGTTACTTCGAGAACAGCGAGTTGAAGCCGGCGGCCTCCGGCTCGTGCACGACGTAGACGCCGGACGCACCATGCGCGTGTGCCCGCGTCGCCAGCATCGAGCGAACACCCACATCGAGAGCCGGCGCGAGCAGCAGCCAGGGAAGCCGCGCCGCGCGCGCCGTGATGGCGACCTCTGCCATCGCGTGTTCGATCAGCGCGATGTGCGTCGCTGGCGGGCCGGGTAGTGCGAGGTCCGCGGCGAGCGCATCCGTGTTCAGCGCGACGGCGGAGTGGCGGTCGACCGCCTCGATCATCTGCGGGAGCGCCCGCAGTGCGAGGGCGGAACCGACTTCGCAGACGAGCCGGACGGCGCCCGGCTCGAGCCCCGTGCGCATCTCCCGGCGGCGCAGCGCCACGTCCGCATCGCGCACGTCCTGTGGCCGGTCGCTGCCGCCGAGGAGCACCGCGACGACCGCGGGGTTGATGGTCTCCTCGAGCGAGGCCTCGAAGCCCAGGCGGCGGTCGATGGCGATTCGCATGTGCAGCGGGCGGGCCACGGTCAGCGGGGGCGCCGACGTTCCTCGACGCGCGGGCGGCCTGGGGAGCAGTGCCGCATCAGCGGTCACGGCATCCGCGCTGGTACTACCCGCGGCCGCGAGCGCCGTGGCATTGCCGACAAGGAGGTTTGTGCGTATCGGATCCACCTACACCATCTCCTCGCCACGGATATCAAGCCCTGCGTCGACCTCCTCCAGGAAGCGCAGCACCGCGTCGGCCCAGTCTGTCGGGCGCTGCGCCGAGGTGCCGTGGCTGCAGTGGCGGATGAGCACCACGCGCCGGTTCGACAGTCCCGAGGCGAGACGGTCGATGCCGCTCGCGATCATCTGATCCAGTTCCCCGTACATCACCAGTGCCGGCATCGAGAGCGTGCACAGCTGAGGCGTCAGGTCCGGGCGGGCGTCCATGGCGAGGAACGCCCCTTCGAGGCCGTAGTCTTCCTGGAACATCACAGGCACTTCTCCCCGTAGCGGGGCGTCGCCCCGCGTGGTGCTGTCAGACAGCACCAGGGCGCGCACGTCCTGTGGATAGTCGACCGCATACTGCAGCGCGATATGACCGCCAAACGACATCCCCCCGATCACGGCATCCTCGACGGCGTCGATGCGCTCGAGGAGGCAGCGCAGGTCCGCGGCCATGCCCGGCATGGAGTAGGCGCTGCGGTCACGCGGCGCGCTCGATGCACCGTGGCCGCGGGCGTCCCACACGATCAGGCGGTGACTCCGCGACAGGGCTTCGATCTGCGGCCACCACATGTCGAGCGACGCGCTGAAGCCATGGGCGAGCACGAGCGGCCGGCCGCTGCCGTACTCCTGGTACCGGATCGAGACGCCGTCGGGAGTGTCGATGAACGGCATGCCGCGAGCCTCAGGCCGCGAGGATCTCGGCGAGGCGGTCCGCGCCGGCGGACGGCCCGACGACCGCGAGGGAGAACTCGCGGCGCGCGATGACCCGCTGACCCGCGCGCCGGACATCTTCGGCAGTTACCGCACGCAGCCGCGCCACGGTCTCGTCGATCGACTCGATCTCGCCGTCCTGCAGCAACTGCTCACCGAAGCGCTGGCCATAGGACATCGGCGTTTCGAAGGAGAGGCGGAACGAGCCCGCGGCGTAGTCGATGGCGCGGCGCAACTCCTCCTCCTCCACGGGCTCCTCGGCGATACGGTGCAGTTGCTCGACGATGACCTGCAGCGCCTCTTCCTGCTGGGCGCGTGTGACGCCCGCGGCCACCGTGAACGACCCGATGTCCTGGTAACGGGTGATGCGCGAGCCCACCGAGTACGCGAGCCCCCGGCGCTCCCGCACTTCCTCGAACAGGCGGGAGGACATGCCGCGGCCGAGGATCGTGTGCAGGATCTCGAGGGCGTAGCGGTCCGGGTCGCGACGCGCGAGCGCCTGCATCGACAGCGCGAGCTGCGTCTGCTCGGTCTCGCGCTCCTCGACGATGACGCACTCGGGTGGGAGGCCCCAGTTCGCTGCTGGCGAGCGGTCGGGCGTGGAGGTCGGCAGTTCGCCGAAGTGCTGTTCCGCGAGACGGACGACGTCCTCGTGCGTCACGTTGCCTGCGACCGAGAACACCGCGTTCGTCGAGGTGTAGAAACGCTGCATGTGTTCGGTGAAGTCCGGGCGGTGCATGCCCTCGACCGTCTCGATGGTGCCGGCGACGGGCCAGCCGATCGGCTGATCGCCGAACGTCGCGCGGCTGATCAACTCGCCGACCCGCGAGGCGGGCGTGTCGTGACCGCGACGGATCTCCTGCTGCACAACCGTGCGCTCCCGGTCAATCTCCTCCTGGGCAAGGAGCGAGCGCTGGATCATGTCGGCGACGACGGCGATGCCGGTGCCGGCGGCCTCGAAGGGGACGTTGTTCCAGTAGCAGGTCAGCTCGTGCGTCGTGTAGGCGTTCAGGGTGCCACCCGCGCCCTCGATCGCCTGGCTGATGAGCTGTGCGTTCGGCCGCTGCTCGGTGCCCTTGAACAGCATGTGCTCGAGATAATGCGAGAGACCGTTGGTACGCGCGGACTCACCCCGCGAGCCGATGCCGGCAAAGAACGCGATGCTCGCCGCCTGCGCTGTGGGCAGGGACGTGGTGAGGACGCGAAGACCGTTCTGGAGCGTGGTCAACTGCGGGATGGCCGCCATTCGGGTGCCTCTCTGGCCGCACGGCCGAGGATCGCGCCTGCCTCGACCCTCGCAGGGTGTCTGCTCAGCCTACGATTCGCCCATAGGCGTCGCAAGGCGGCGCGCGCGGCGTTCATCGGTTGACACCCGCCAGGGTGTTGCCGAGGATTGGACGTGTCCCCCTTTCACTCCCCCCGCATCCGAGGCACCTGACATGCCGAAGTACATCTTCGTCACCGGCGGGGTCGTGAGTTCCGTGGGCAAAGGCATCGTGACCGCCTCGCTCGGTCGCATCCTGAAGTCACGCGGCCACCGCGTGTCGATCCTGAAGCTTGACCCCTACATCAACGTGGACCCCGGGACCATGTCGCCGTACCAGCACGGCGAGGTGTACGTGACCGACGACGGCGCGGAGACCGACCTCGACCTCGGGCACTACGAGCGCTTCCTCGATGACAACCTGACACGCGCCAACTCCACCTCGACCGGACAGGTATACGAGGAAGTGATCCGCATGGAGCGGCGCGGGGACTTCCTCGGCGGGACGATCCAGCCGATCCCCCACATCACCAACGAGATCAAACGGCGCATTCGAGGCGCGCAACAGGCGCTCGACGCCGACATCGTGCTCGTCGAGGTCGGCGGCACCGTCGGCGACATGGAGGGGCAGCCGTTCCTCGAAGCGATCAGCCAGATGCGGCACGCTCTCCAGCCGCAGGACACGATGTCCATCCATGTGACGCTGCTGCCCTACATCGGCGCCACGAAAGAGCTGAAGACGAAGCCGACGCAGCACTCGGTGCGCGAGTTGCGGACGTTCGGTATCCAGCCTGACGTCATTGTTGCCCGCTCCGACTTCCCCGTAGGGCAGGCGTTACGGGAGAAGATCTCGCTCTTCTGCAACGTCGACACCGAGGCGGTGATCGCCCTCGAGACCGCCGATTCCATCTACGAGGTGCCGCTGTACCTCGAAGCGGCCGGGTTATCCCAGATCGTCGCGCGCCAGCTCGACCTGCCGGCGGCGGATGCGGCGCTCGAGGACTGGCGTGGGTTCGTGCAACGGTTGCGCGACCCGTCCGCGACCGCGCGCATCGCCCTCGTGGGGAAGTACGTCGAGCTACACGACGCGTACCTTTCCATCAAGGAAGCACTCATCCACGCGGGCGTTCATCACGGCGCTCAGCTCGATCTCCGCTGGGTGCACTCCGAGGAGCTGGAGTCACGACCGCCCGAGGACGTCATTGGCGACGTCGACGGCATCCTGCTGTGCCCCGGCTTCGGCGACCGCGGGCTGGAGGGCAAGATCGCGGCCGTCCGCTACGCGCGTGAGGGCCTGATCCCCTACCTCGGCGACTGCCTGGGCCTCCAGATGATGGTGTGCGAGTTCGCTCGAAACGTCGCCGGGATGCCCGGCGCCAACACAACGGAGGCCGACCCCCGCACGCCGTTTCCCGTTATCTCGCTGCTGTCCGAGCAACGCGGCGTCGACGAGCTGGGCGGCACGATGCGCCTCGGCGGCTACGACTGCCGCCTTGTCGAAGGCACGCGCGCCGCTGCCGCGTACGGCGCTGCGCGCGTCCGCGAGCGGCATCGCCACCGCTACGAGGTCAACAACACGCTGCTGCCGGTACTCCAGGATCATGGGCTGGTCGCCTCCGGCTGGTCGCCCGACGGCCGGCTGGTCGAGATCTGTGAGTTGCGCGACCACCCGTGGATGGTCGGGGCGCAGTTCCACCCCGAGTTCACCTCGCGGCCGAACCGTCCCAACCCGCTGTTTCGGGACTTCGTCGGGGCGGCGCTCACGCGCGCGGAGGCGCGGCAGGTGACGGCGGCAGCCACGGCGTGATCTGGAACCTCCTGCATACCCTGGCGCTGTTCTGGATGATGGTGGGCATCGGCGCCGTCGCCGTCCCGGTGTGGAAGGCGTGGGCCACGAAAGACCTCGACGTGCGTGCACTGCTGCTCCAGGAGGCGCAGCGCAATGAGGTCCAGTGGCTGATCCCCGGCATGCTGGCGACGCTGTTCACGGGCGTCGCCTGGGTCTCCTCGGACGAGTCGCAGTACAACTTCATCCGCACCGGGTGGCTGGCCGCGCTCGAGATCGTCTTCGCGCTGGACGGCTTCATCTTCCTGCCGCTGATGGGTGTCGGACTGCGGCGCGTCCGGCTCCTGGCGCTCCAGGCCAAGCACCAGGGGCGGATGACCGAGGAACTGCAGGAAGCGCTGAACGACAACGTACCGGTGGTCTTCGCGACGTTGCTTACACTGTCTGTACCGGTCATGGTCTGGCTCGCGATCTACAAACCGTTCTGACGCTGGCCGCGGCACGTAGCCGCAGCCCGGGAGGCAAGGGCCGCATGCGACTGTTTCTCGATACCGCCAACATCGACGACATCCGGCGCGGGGCCGCGATGGGCGTGGTCGATGGCGTCACGACGAATCCCTCGCTCGTGGCGAAAGAGGGCGTGGAGTACAAGGACCGAGTCCTCGAGATTTGCGACGTCGTCAACGGACCGATCTCGGCGGAGTGCATCTCGACCACGGCGGACGCTCTCGTCGAGGAGGGGCGGCGTATCGCCTCGTGGCACCCGAACGTGATCGTCAAAGTCGCCATGACCGAGCAGGGCCTGGTGGCGATCAAGCGGCTCGCGGCGGAGGGGATCACAGTCAATACGACGCTGATCTTCTCGGCTAACCAGGCGCTGCTCGCCGCGAAAGCGGGCGCCGCCTATGTCTCACCGTTCATCGGCCGCCTCGATGACGCGGGCGAAGACGGCATGCAGGTCATTCACGAGTCTGTCCAGATCTTCGAGACGTATCATCTGCCAACGCAGGTGCTGGCCGCGAGCATCCGCAGCCCGCGTTCGGTGACGCTCGCAGCACTCGCCGGCGCGCATGTCACGACTGTGCCCGCGAACGTCTTCTTTCAGATGGTGCACCATCCGCTCACGGATGTTGGGATCGAACGGTTCCTGGCGGACGCGGCGAAGTACACGCCCGTCTAGCAGCGGGAGGTCGCGGCATGCACGGACGTGCTTGCCGTTTGAGAGGCTGGTCGCTAGACTGAATATGTCCACATCGCTGGAAGTCTCCGCGCAGGTTCCACAGCGGCGACGCGTAGCAGACGGCAACTTCTAACCACATGGCACGAGGTCCTTCCCGCGGACGCGCGTCGAGCGCGCCTGCAGCAGAATTCACCGGTGACCAGCCGCCTCGCGAGGAGCGGCGCAACGGTCAGCGCGGGGACGCGCCGCCCAGCATGAACATCGCTGAGCTCGAACGTCGCAGCCGCGAAGACCTGATCGACTACGCGGCTGCCCTCGAGATCGAGAACGCGGCCGCGTTGCCGAAGCAGGAGCTGATCTTCCGCATCCTGCAGGATCAGGCGGAGCGGCACGGCAACATCTTCTCCGGCGGGGTGCTCGCGGTCGTCGACGACGGCTTCGGGTTCCTGCGCGGTGAGCGCCTGATTCCCGGCCCCAACGACGTGTACGTCTCTCAGTCGCAAATCCGTCGCTTCGGACTGCGCAACGGCGACTACGTGACCGGCCAGGTGCGGCAGCCGAAGGACTCGGAAAAGTACTACGGACTCCTGCGCGTCGAGGCAGTGAACGGCCTCGACCCGGAGGACGCGAAGCGGCGCCCCTACTTCGAGAACCTGACGCCGATCTTCCCCAACCGCCAGCTCACCCTCGAGAGCGACAGCACCGAGTTGAGCCAGCGCATCGTGGATCTGTTCGCGCCGGTTGGGCGTGGCCAGCGCGGGTTGATCGTCTCGCCGCCCAAGGCGGGCAAGACGATGCTCCTGAAGTCGATCGCCCACGGCATCGTGATGAACAACCCGGACGTGCACCTCATGGTGCTGCTCATCGGTGAGCGGCCCGAGGAGGTCACAGACATGCAGCGGTCCGTGCGGGGCGAGGTCATCGCCTCGACGTTCGACGAGCCGGTCGAAGACCACACTCGCGTGGCCGAGGCGGCGATCGAGCGCGCTCGCAGGCTGGTCGAGGGCGGCACGGATGTCGTGATCCTCCTCGACTCGATCACGCGCCTCGCCCGGGCGTATAACCTCGCCATCCCCACCAGCGGACGCACGCTGTCCGGTGGTATGGACCCGATTGCCCTCTACCCGCCGAAGCGGTTCTTCGGCTCCGCGCGAAACACCGAGGAGGGCGGGTCGCTGACGATCATCGCCACCTGTCTCGTCGAGACTGGGTCGCGCATGGACGACGTGATCTTCGAGGAGTTCAAGGGCACGGGGAACATGGAGCTGCGGCTCGATCGGCGCCTCGCCGAGAAGCGCGTCTACCCGGCGATCGACATCTTCGCCTCGTCCACACGACGCGAGGATCTCCTCTTCGATGAGGAGACGCTGCGCCAGGTCTGGCTGCTGCGGCGCATGGCGGCGATGGTCGGCGACCAGGGCACGGATGCCACCGAGCGCGTGCTCGAGCGGCTGGCGAAGACAAAGAACAACCAGGAGTTCCTCGCCACCCTCAAGTCCGAGGTGATCTAGCCCTCTACGAGCGCCCGCGTGGCCTGTGATTATGTCGCCCGCGGGACGGCTGACAGTGGGTTACGTCAACAGTCGCACGTTATGAATGTGCACAAAACGCGTCGCTTCTCGTTGCAGAACCGTGGTAGACTTCCCCGCGTTGCGCCGACGGGAGAAGGTGCGGTGAGCATCTGGGGCCGGCGGTCTACAACGGATCGGTAAAGGGGCGGCGGTATTTCCGATCACGGAACGGTGCGGACGCCATCTGAGCGTCGGCGTCGCAGTCGAACACTGGCCAGAGCCAAGCGGCACACGCGTCCCCACGGGAAGCGTTATGCCCTGCGGCTCATTGCGCACGCGACCGTGGCTATCGCGCTGCTGGCGGTTGTCGTAGCCGGTGCGCGATTCACCATCGCGGCGCCGGCGAACGGATACAATGCCTCGTTGAAGGTCTCCGCCTTCTCGCTGCCGGGACTGGCGGCGTCGATCCCTGCCGAGGTCGAGAGCGCTCCCGTCACACCGCCCGCAGTTGCGGTGACCGTCGTGCCGGCGGCGGAGCAGCCGCCCGTGGTCACCTCCGCGCCTCAGCCGACCCCTGAAGCGGTACGCGACGTCTCGCAGGCCATCGTCGAGGGCACGGCCGTCCCGGCCGCCTCGGCTCCCGTACGCGCATCGCGGACGCAGGAGCCCGTCCTCAAGTACTACCAGTACCAGGTGCAGCCAGGCGATACGGTCAACGCCATCGCCCAGCGCTCCGGTATCGACCCGAAGTACATCCTGTGGAACAACATCGACATCATCTCGAACGAGCATGTGCTGACCGTCGGCGACATCCTCATGATCCCTGCCGTCGAAGGCATCCTGCATCCGGTGAGGATCGGTGACACGCTGTCCGGTATCGCGGCGCAGTACGACGCGAAGGTCGTCGATATCGTCGCGTTCGCGGGGAACGGGCTGGCGAACCCGGGTGACCTGAAGGAAGGCTCGATCATCCTCGTGCCTGGCGGCCGCATCGCCGAGCGCACCGTACCGACGGCGCCGACCGGTCGCCCGACACCGCCGGCACAGGTCGCAGTGCCACAGGGCACGGCCGTCGCCGCAGCGGCCGCGAGTGACGCGTCTGCCGGGGCCGCGACCGGCTGGCTATGGCCCGTTGTGAACTCCGTCACCTCGTACTTCGGCCCGAGCCACCCGCTCGGCATTGACATCGAGGCCCCCTACGTCCCGGTGGTCGCCTCGCGTTCCGGCCAGGTTGTCTTCGTCGGTGGAGACCCCTGCTGTTCGTACGGTCTCTACGTCATCATCCGCCACGACGGCGAGTACGAGACTCGCTACGCGCACCTCTCGCAGTTCAGCGTCCAGCTGGGCCAGTGGGTCGATGCCGGGCAGCAGATCGGCATCAGCGGCAGCACCGGCCGCTCGACCGGCGCGCACCTGCACTTCGAGGTGATGTACAACGGCGGCATCGTCAACCCGCTGGCGTTGTTGCCCTAGTGCGCAGGGGCGCGCGCAGCACAAGGCCGGCTCGCTCGCTCAGGTCGCCATAGGACGGTTCTTGGCACCGGCTGTCGCAAGGCCGCACGGCGCGGAGCGGGGGCAACGCGCGGGCGCGAGACGTCGAGGCAGGGCGCTAGCCGCGCGGCTCCAGCAGGACGATGCGTTGCGTGTCCCCCAGGGTGCGGCCCTGGACGACGAGCTTCGCAACCGCCGGTTCGGGCTCGATGCCCACCGCGGACAGGAACGCCTTCAGCCTCGGGTCATCGCCGCCGTCGGCCTGATGTCCGGTCGGGATCACGATCGCCGGTTCGAGCATACGGACCGTGCGCGCGGCCTGGTCCGGCTCAAGGGTGCCTTCGGCGATCGGCAGGATGAGGATGTCCGCGTTAACCAGCGGTTCCGCGTCGGCGGCCGTCGGCTGGATGCCGATGTCGCCCAGATGCGCGACGTGGATCCCCTCGGCTTCGACCAGGTAGGCGACGTTCCGGCCTGGCTTCGCTCCATCCTCGATGGGCCGGAGGGATGTCGCGACGCCGAGGATCTGGACGCCCTGCACCTCGTACTCGCCGGGGCCACCGATGACCAGGGGCTCACCCTTCACGCCCGCAATGTGCGAGTGCATGGGGTGGTCATGACTGACCGCGACGATGTCCGCCGTCGGCCGCCCCATGTCGAGCCCGCTCGAGCGCTCGAACGGGTCCAGGAGCACGACCGCCTGCTTGGTGCGGATGCGGACGCACGCGTGCCCCAGCCAGGTGATCTCCACAGTCGCCTCCGGTCAACGGTTCGGAAGGATGATCCTATCGAGGCCGGGGGTCAGTCGCCAGCGAGCCCCCTCAGGGCTCGCGGAGCGCCTCCTCCAGCTGGCGCAGCGTCCGGTGATGGAGCGCCTTGATCGCGCCCTCGCTTCGGCCCATGCGGTCGCCAATCTGGGCGTTCGTGAGGCCCTCGACGTACTTGAGGGCGAGCAGGCGTTGGCGGTCCGCCGGGAGCATGCGGACGGCCTCGCGGACACGCTGGACGTCTTCGCCCATCTCGAGGGTCGACTGCGGGTCCGGCCCCTCCGTAGGGACGGTCAGAGCGTCGTCGAGTGGGGCGATAGGTGGCCGGCGGCCTCGGTCGCGGTACCAGTTGACCAGCAGGTTGTGCGCGATGGACATCAGCCAGGAGCCGAACGGGTCCGTGCCGCCCAGCCCGCTCCGCGCGCCGCGGCCGCCGCGGTACGTGTCGAGGCGAGTAAGCGCGTTCAGGAAGGTGCGTGAGGTCAGTTCCTCGGCCTCAGCGGGGCGGCTCGTGCGCGACAGCAGGTAGCGGTAGACGCGCGGCGCGTACGCCTCGTACAGCGCTGAGAAGGCGTCCGGTTCGAGGGGGTGCGGCGACCGATCGCCGCGAGCAGGTGGGTTCGGCAGAGCGCGCTCCTGTGTGTCGTGGAGTATAGGTGAATGCGTTTGGCATGCGTCGCCGCGGCCGGGAATTGACCCCGTCGCTGAGCGGTCGGTACAATCGGGAGCGTGGTTAGCACTCTCGGCATGAGAGTGCTAATGGAGGAAGCAGGGTGCTGACCCGGCGTCGAACCGAGATCCTCGGGCTGGTCGTCCATCAGTACATCGACACTGCCGCTCCGGTGAGTTCGCGGGCGCTGGTGACGCGTCATGGCCTGAGCATCTCCACGGCCACGATCCGAAACGAGCTGGCCAAGCTCGAGGAGGATGGCTACATCGCGCAGCCACACACCTCGGCAGGTCGTGTCCCGCTCGACCGTGGGTACCGCCTCTTCGTCGAGGAACTGATGGCCGAGGAGCCCGTGGGTGTCGATGAGCAACGGACGATCGAGCATCAGTTCCACCAGGCGCCCGCGCGTCTGGAGGACTGGCTGAGCCTCGCCGCGCACGTGCTCTCCGCTGCCGTCTCCAACGTGGCCGTGATCACACGCCCCAGCAGCCGCGCGGCGCAGTTGCGACACGTGCAGCTCGTGCACCTCCACGACGAGACCGTCCTCCTGGTCGCAGTGATGGACGATGGGCGCGTTCAGCAGCGGATCGTGCAGCTCAGCCGCAGCGAAGACCAGGACGGGCTGACCGCCCGCGCCAGCCGCCTGAACGCCCGCATCGCCGACGCTGAGGCCGCCGCCGTGCGCGCCGTGGCCGATGAGCTTGCGGACGAGGACGACCAGCGGCTCGCGCGGATGGCCGCCGACCTCATCGACGAGCACCGGATCGCCGGCGAGACCTACCTCGAGGGCCTGCGCTCGGCGCTCGAGCAGCCGGAGTTCGCTTCCGTGGAGCGCATGCTCGACGCGGTGCGGCACCTGCAGGCCTACGAGCTGCTCCGCGCGCTGCCCGCCCCGGACGACCTCCGCCCGGGCGCGACGCGGGTCATGATCGGCAGCGAGAACAACGATGACTGGATGCACGAATGGAGCGTCGTGACCTCGTCCTTCGGCGACTACAACGGGTCGCTCGGGACGATCGCCGTCCTCGGCCCGACGCGGATGCGCTACGGGTACACCATCCCGCGCGTGCGGTACGTGGCCTCCCTGGTGACGGCGCTCCTGCACGGGGTGAACCGGTAGCCCGGACGCTCCTCGACAAGGACTCGAATGACGACCGAACACACGGATGACACGCCTTCCGGGATGGACGCTCCGCACGAGGAACATCGGATGGAGGGTTCCGACGTGGCCACGCTCCGGGCAGAGCTCGAAGAGACGCGCAATAAGTACATGCGTGCCGTGGCCGACTATCAGAACCTCCGCCGCCGGTCCGAGGAGGAGCGCAGGGAGTACGGGCGGTACACGCTGGCGGCGCTCGTGATCAACTACCTGCCCGTGCTCGACGATCTCGACCGGGCCCTGGAGTCCGTGCACGAGGAGATCGCCGGCCACCAGTGGGTCGAGGGCGTCCGCATGGTGGAGCGCAAGTTCCGTGGCGTCCTGGAGGCCAGCGGGGTGCGGGAGATCGAGGCCGCAGGCGTCGCATTCGACCCGGCGCTGCACGAGGCGATCTCCTACGCGCCCGGGCCGGCAGGCGACGTGATCGCCGTCGTGCAGCCCGGCTATACGCTCGACGGAAAGGTCGTGCGGCCGGCGCAGGTCGTCGTTGGCAACGGCGCCTCGTCCGGCGGCCCGAAGTCTGACAACGCAACTACCGAGAGCGCGGACTAGACCCGCGCGCAACCCGGCGATCGGGAGGATGGACAGAGACTATGGCGAAGGTCATCGGTATCGACCTCGGCACGACGAACTCCTGCGTGGCGGTGATGGAAGGCGGTGAGCCGCAAGTCATCCCGAACGCGGAAGGCGGGCGGACGACGCCCTCGATCGTCGCCGTCAGCAAGGCAGGTGAGCGCCTCGTCGGCACCGTCGCGAAGCGACAGGCGGTGACGAACCCCGACAGCACCATCTTTTCCGTCAAGCGCTTGATGGGCCGCAAGTTCGAAGACGCTGAGGTGCAGCATCTGAAGGCGGTGGCGCCGTTCCCCATCGAGCGGGCCGCCAACGGCGATGCGGTCGTGGTCATGGGCGGGCGCCAGTACTCCCCGCCCGAGATCAGCGCCATGATCCTGCAGAAGCTGAAGGCCGACGCCGAGGCGTACCTCGGCGAGACGGTCACCGAGGCCGTGATCACGGTCCCCGCGTACTTCAACGACGCGCAGCGGCAGGCGACGCGCGACGCCGGCCGCATCGCGGGCCTCGAGGTGTTGCGCATCATCAACGAGCCGACGGCCGCGTCCCTGGCCTACGGTCTCGACAAGAAAGCCGACGAGACGATTGCGGTCTACGACCTCGGTGGGGGCACGTTCGACATCTCGGTCCTGGAGTTGGGCGAAGGTACCTTCCAGGTCAAAGCGACGAACGGCGATACGTTCCTCGGCGGCGATGACTTCGACAATGTCGTCATCAACTTCCTCATCGCCGAGTTCAAGCGCGAGCAGGGCATCGACCTGGCGCAGGACCGCATGGCGCTGCAGCGCCTGAAGGAGGCGGCCGAGCGCGCGAAGATCGAACTCTCGACGACGCAGCAGACCGAGGTCAACCTCCCCTTCATCACGGCCGACGCCGCCGGCCCCAAGCACATGGCCATCACCATCCAGCGCTCAAAGCTCGAGCAGCTCGTCGGCGAGCTCGTCGAGCGGTCGCTGACGCCGTGCCAGAAGGCGCTCGACGATGCCGCACTGCAGAAGGCGGCCATCGACGAGGTCGTCCTCGTCGGTGGCATGACGCGTATGCCGCTCGTCCAGCAGAAGGTGCAGGAGTTCTTCGGCAAGGAGCCGCACAAGGGAGTGAACCCGGACGAGGTCGTTGCGATCGGCGCGGCGATCCAGGCCGGTGTGCTCCGCGGCGAGGTGAAGGACGTCCTGCTCCTCGACGTGACGCCCCTGACGCTCGGCATCGAGACGCTCGGCGGCGTCATGACGCCGCTCATCGAGCGCAACACGACCATCCCCACAAGTGCGAAGCAGGTGTTCTCCACCGCTGCCGACAACCAGCCGTCCGTCGAGATCCACGTGCTGCAGGGCGAGCGCTCCATGGCCGGAGACAACAAATCGTTGGCTCGCTTCATCCTCGATGGCATCCTGCCGGCACCCCGTGGCGTGCCGCAGATCGAGGTCGAGTTCAACATCGATGCGAACGGCATGGTAACGGTGGCGGCGCGCGACAAGGCCACGGCCAAGGAGCAGCACATCACGATCCAGCCGGCCTCGGGCCTCTCGAAGGACGAGGTGGAGCAGCTGCGCCGCGAAGCAGAGAGCCACGCCGCGGAAGACCTCAGCCGCCGTGAGGCGGTGGAACTGCGGAACGCGGCCGACTCGCTCGCGTACTCCGCGGAGAAAACGCTGCGCGAGAACGCCGACAAGGTCGGCGACGACCTGAAGCAGCGGGTCGAGGCGGCGGTGGCGGACGTGCGCAGCGTCCTCGACAGCGGCGACGCGGAGCGCATCCGCTCGGCGACGGAGACGCTGTCGGAGCGGATGCAGGAGATTGGGCAGGCGGTGTACGGCGCCGCTGGCGCCTCGGCGGATGGCGCTTCCGAGGGGGGTCCCGGTGCGGGTGGACCGGGCGGCGAGGAGCCGAGTACGGTCGAGGGCGAGTTCCGCGAGGTCTAACTCCGTCGTCGGCCTCGAGCATGCAGGTACAGGAATCCCGCCGCGACGGCGGGATTCCTGTACCCGCGGCGGTTCCGCCCGCCGCAGAGACCGACAGCGCGTTGCCGGAGGCCGTGGGTAGAATGAAGGGTCATTGCAGACGCCCGGTGCACCGCCGGGTGAGGGACCGGGTATGAACGCACAGCGCGACCTGTACGAGGTGATGGGGCTCTCCCGCGACGCGTCGCAGGAGGACATCAAGCGCGCGTTCCGCAAGCTCGCGATGGAGTACCACCCCGACCGCAACAAGGAAGCAGACGCCGAGGAGCGCTTCAAGGAGGTCGCCGCGGCCTACGACGTGCTCTCCGACCCGGAGAAGCGGAGCGCGTACGACCGCTACGGGATGGCCGGCGTCGGTGGCAACGGCGGCCAGGGGTTCCAGGGCTTCGAGGGGTTTGGCGGGTTCGGCGACATCTTCGATGCGTTCTTTCGCGGCACCGGCGCCCGCCGCGCCGGCCCGCAACGCGGCGCCGACCTGCGGACCAGCATCACGATCGAGTTCGCCGAGGCGGTCTTCGGCGTCGACCGGGAGATCGAATACCAGCGCGTCGAGCAGTGCGCCGACTGCCGAGGCTCCGGCTCGAAAGCCGGAAGCCGCGCTGCGGTCTGCCCGGAATGCCGGGGCAGCGGTGAGATCCGCCGCGTGCAGCAGTCCCTCTTCGGCCAGTTCGTCAATGTCGCGACGTGCGACCGCTGCGAGGGAGAGGGGCAGGTGGTCACGGACCCGTGCGGCACCTGTAAAGGGCGCGGACATCGCCGGGTCGCCGTGAAGCGCACGGTGAAAGTCCCGGGCGGCGTCGATGACGGCTCGCAGATCCGCATCTCCGGGGAGGGCGACGCGGGGACACGCGGCGGGCCCGCGGGCAACCTGTACGTCGTGCTGAGAGTGAAGGCGCACAAGGAATTCATGCGCGACGAGGATGACCTCGTATACGAGCTTCCGCTCAATGTGGCCCAGGCCGCGCTCGGTGCGAGCATCGAGGTGCCCACGCTGGATGGCGACCCTGTGCCGCTGAAGGTGGAGCCCGGGACGCAACCAGGTCACGTGTTCACCGTGCGCGGGCGCGGGGTGCCTCACCTCCGGGGGACCGGACGCGGCGACCTGCTCGTGCGCGCGAACGTTTCGACGCCAACGAAGCTGAGCGATGAGCAGCGCGAACTCCTCGAGCGGCTGGCTGAGTCGTTTGGGACGCCCGCCGAGAACGGCGAAGGCGGCGGCCTCCTCGGCCGCATCCGCGACGCGCTGGGCGGCTGACATCTCCGGCCGCATGCGTCCCGCCAACGAGCCGGTTCAATGGATCGAGGTCATCGTGCGCGTGGCGCCGGCCGACGTCGACGCCATTGCCGACGCCCTCCGCGAGGTCTCGCCCGCGGGCGTGTCCATCGAGCCGGCCATCCGCACGCTCGACCATGACAACTTCCAGTACGAGTTGCTTGATGAGCCGACCACGTTGCGGGTCTGTCTCGCCGGCCCCCTGACCTCGCACGACCGCCGGGCGCTGCGCCGGCGTCTCGCGGCCGCAGCCGCCATTCCGCTCCCGCCGATCCGATATCGCGCGGTGGGCGACCAGGACTGGTCCGAGGAGTGGAAGCGGTACTTCGGCGTGCTGCACGTGGGCAGCCGGATGGTCGTGCGGCCCTCGTGGGAGACGTACGAAGCGCAGCCTGACGAACTCGTGATCGAGCTGGATCCGGGGACTGCGTTCGGTACCGGGCAACACGAGACCACGCGGCTGTGCCTCGCGGCGCTGGAGCGTGAGATACGGCCAGGTACGGCGGTGCTCGACGTGGGCACCGGCTCCGGCATCCTGGCCGTTGGCGCCGTGCTGCTCGGGGCGAAGTCCGTCCGCGCATGCGACATCGATGCGAACGCCATCGCCGCGGCCGTCGAGAACGCGCGCCGCAATGGCGTCGAAGCCGCCGTGGACGTACGGCCGGGTTCCGTCGGACCGGACTGGCCGTGGGACTCCCCCGCCGAAGCCAGTGCGGACCTCGTGGTCGCCAACATCTCTTCGGTGGCGCTCGTCGCGCTCATGGAGGAGATGGCCGCGGCGCTCCGCGCCGGCGGTTGCTTCATCGGCAGCGGATTCATCGAGACGGGCAGAGCGGGCGTCGAGGCGGCGGTGCGCGGCGCCGGTCTCGATACACAGGACATGCTTGAAGACGGCGAGTGGCGGTGCCTCGTGGCGCGGAAGCCGTAGCGTGGGCCGTCGCCTGTACCTGGACCCGGAGGAGTTCGCGTCCTCTGACGTGCTGCTCGTGGGGTCCCGCGCCCGCCGGCTGCGCGAGGTGCTGCGGCTCCGCGTCGGGGCATCGCTCGAAGTGTTCGACGGAGAGGGACGGCAGCGCGAGGCGAAGATCGTCAGTTCGGGCAAGGGACAGGTCACGCTGGCCCTCGGTGACGCGGTCGACACGGTCGAGGAGCCACCCGTGCCGGTGATCGTCGTATGCGCGTTTCCTCGCGCGTCGCGCGGCGACTGGTTGGTGGAGAAGGCCACCGAGGTTGGCGTCTCCCAGTTAGTGCCGCGCCTCGCTGCGCGTTCGGTCATGGAGCCGGGAGACGGGCGCATTGCGCGCTGGCGGCGCATCGCCATCGAGGCCGCCGAGCAGTGCGAGCGCTGCTTCGTGCCCGCGATCGGTGGCGAGCCCCCCGCGGGCGCGACGCACATCGTCGCGGACCCCGACGCCGAAACGACCGTCCGCGATGCGGTCCAGGCCCTGCCCGAGCCACCCCGTTCGCTCGTCCTGCACATCGGGCCCGAGGGCGGCTGGAGCGGCGCGGAGATCGAGGACTTCCGCGCCCTCGGCGCACACTTCGTGTCGCTCGGACCGCGGCTCATGCGAGTGGAGACGGCAGCCGTGATCGCGGCTGCGCAGCTCCTCGAAGCGACGGGCGGGCTGGCTCCTACAGCGGACCGAACGGCGTCGTAAGCCAGGTCATTGGGTCGACGTTCACACCCCAGAGCGTCAGCTCCCAGTGCAGGTGCGGCCCCGTAGAGAGCCCCGTCATGCCAACCAGCCCGATCACCTCGCCCGCCCGGACTTCATCGCCGACGGCGCTCGTGATGGCGGAGAGGTGGTGGTAGCCGGTCTTCACACCCGCGCCGTGGTCCACGATGACGGACTCGCCTCGGATCGGCATGGAGCCTGTCCATGCGACGCGTCCCGGCGCCGCGACTTGCACGGGAGTGCCGGCGTCGTTCGCCAGGTCGACGCCCGTGTGGAAGGCGCCGACCGGGCCGCCGTTGATCGACCGGCCCTGTCCGAACAGGGTCGTGATCGCACCGTCGGTCGGACGCACGAAGAACCCGGACCAGCGCGGAAGCGGGTCGAACTGAGCGAACTGTAGCCCTCGGATGTCCGCTTCGCGCACGGTGGCGTCCTGCGTGATGACCGATGCTTCCTCTGGGGTCAGCGTGAGGTAGTCGGCGGGACGGTCGACGGCGACCACCGTGTAGGGCAACTCGGCTGAGGCGAGCGCCTGTCCGGCCGCGTCGCGGGCGCTTCCCCGCAGCGAGTCGCTCGCCAGAGCAGCGTCCAGCGGGACGCCGAGGACGAGCCAGAACGACCCGTCCGGGACGGCCAGCATGCGATAGGCAGCGCTCCGGAAGTCGATCGCGACGCCGGATGCGCCCGGGGCGCGCGCGACGAGGCGGAGCGATTCGCCGACGCCCACCTGTTGCGGGGTAGCCGACAGTGCCAGGACGGGCGGCGCGGGCGTCGGACGGTCGCCCGATGCTCCGGAGCCGGTCGAGGTGGCCCCGCGAGGCGGGCTGCCCCCGGCGGAAGACGCGGGAGGCGCATCGTCGCCGCCACACCCGGCGAGCGCAAGCGGGACCAGCGCCGCACCCCCTGCGGCGAACCGCAGGAATTCGCGTCGGCCCCAGCTCACCCCGGGAGTTCTCACGGGCGCAGGTGTCCTGTCGTCTGCGGTCGACTTCACATCCGTGCTCTCATGCGCCCATCGATGTTACGCCGACGGCGGGCAAGGATCCGAGTAGTGCGCTCGGAGCGTTGTTATACTGAATTGCCTCGATGAGAGGTGACTCCCACACCCTGCGAAGCATGCCCGCGCCAAGGGAACGAAGCGCGCACCACAAGGAGGGCCCGTGGAAGACCCCCGCATCGTCGCCGACCGGATTCTGGCCAACGTCGACCGGGTCATCATCGGGAAAGGCCTCGAGACACGCCTCGCGCTCGTGTGCCTGATGTCGCGCGGGCACCTGCTCATCGAGGATGTCCCGGGCGTGGGAAAGACGATGCTGGCGCGCGCCCTCGCGCGGACGGCCGGCTGCACGTTCCAGCGCATCCAGTTCACGCCGGACCTCCTGCCCTCGGACGTGACCGGCGTGTCCGTCTTCAACCAGGGGACGCGAGACTTCGAGTTCCGTGCGGGCCCGATCATGGCTCAGATCGTGCTGACCGATGAGATCAACCGCGCGACGCCCAAGACGCAGTCCGCGCTCCTCGAGGCGATGGAGGAGCGTCAGGTGACCGTGGACGGCGTGACACATCGCACGCCCGACCCGTTCATGGTGATGGCGACCCAGAACCCCATCGAGTACGAGGGCACCTTCCCCCTCCCGGAAGCGCAGCTCGACCGGTTCCTCATGCGGGTTCACCTCGGCTATCCGTCACCCACCGACGAGGTGCTCGTGATGGATGCCCAGCAGGGCGGCCACCCGATCGAATCGCTCGACCAGGTAACCTCGGCGGACGAGGTGCTGGAGCTGCAGGGCGCCGTACGCGAGATCTACATCGACCCGCTGATCAAGCAGTACATCGTGTCGCTGGTGAACGCGACGCGTGAGCATGAGAGCGTCTACCTCGGAGCCTCGCCCCGCGGGTCTCTCGCCTTGATGCGCGCCGCGCAGGCGTTCGCGCTCCTCGACGGCCGCGACTTCGTGCAGCCGGACGACGTGAAGGCGCTGGCGTACACGACGCTGGGACACCGCGTCATCGTCAGCCCGGGTGCCCGCGTACGCGGCATCGACAGCCGGGAAGTGATTGAAGAGTGCCTCGAGCGTGTGCCGGTCCCCGGGGCCCGCGCGCGCGGCAGCGCCTGAGCGCCCATGCGCCGTGTAATCGCCTGGCTCCGGCGGTATCCGAACGTCGCGTGGGCGCTCCTCGTGGCGATCGCGTGCCTCGTGATCGGGTTCGCGACGGCCTTCTGGCTGCTCTTCCGCCTGGCCTACGTGATCCTGCTGGTGATCCCGCTCGTCTACCTCTGGACACGCTCGATGATCAACCAGCTGGAGGTGGACATTCACCGCTACACGCAGCGCATTTCCCAGGGGCAGTCGCTCGATGGCCGCATCGTGCTCACCTCGACCTCGCGCATCCCGAAGGTGTGGCTCGAGGTGCGCGATGAGGCGAACGTGCCCGGTCACTCGCCGCACCGGGTGATCACGCTCGGCGCCAGGGGCTCCCAGTCGTGGCACTACCAGACGCCGGCGCTGCGCCGCGGCCTGTATCAGCTCGGCCCGGTCGTCGTGACGGCGAGCGACCCCTTCGGCTTCTTCCGCTTCACTCGCACGTTCGGCGCGACGACGCCGATCCTCGTATACCCCAGCGCGCCCGAGCTCCCGAACTTCTACATCCCGCCCGCGAACCTGCCAGGTGACGGCCGCTTCCGTCGTCGTACGCACAACATCACGCCCAATGTCGCCGGCCTGCGCCCGTATGAGCCCGGCGATTCGTTCAACCGCATCCACTGGCCCGCCACCGCCCGCACCGGCAATCCGATGGTCAAGCTCTTCGAGCTCGACCCCGCGTCAGACATCTGGATCGTGCTCGACCTCGAACGCGCGGTGCACGTCGGTGAGGGCGACGACGGTACCGAAGAGGCGGCGGTGAAGATCTGCGCCTCGATCGCGCGCTACTTCGTCGCGGCCAACCGGACGGTCGGCTTCATCTCGTTCGGCGAGGACCTGCGGGTCAACGAGGCGGACCGTGGGGCGAACCACTACACGCGCATCCTCGAGTCGCTCGCACTCGCACGGGCTGAAGGCGACGTCCCGCTCGCGAACCTCCTGCTCGAGGAGTCGCGGCGGTTCGGACGGCACACGACGGTCGTCGTCGTCACCCCGTCGACTGATGCCGCATGGCCACTGACGTTGATGGGCTTGCAGAGCCGCGGCGTGAAAGTCGCCTCAGTCCTCATCGAGGCGGAGACGTTCGGCGCCTCCACCAGTTCGCTCGACGTCTATGGGACGCTCGCTGCGGGTGGCATCTACACGTACACCGTGAAGAGCTCGGATGACCTGGGGAACGTACTGGCGGCGGGTGCGGACGTGGCCGCGCTCGATCCTCGAGGTGGAGGACGGCGATGACCCTGCGCGCGACGTGGGACCGGCCGGCCCCGCCCGCCACCCCGGCGACGAATCGAGGCGGACGGCCGCGTGTTCCGGCGGTTCTCTCCTGGGAAGAGCTGCTGACCTTCAGCCTCATGCTCGTCGCGCTGCTGTCGGTCGTGATCTCAGTGGAGCGCGCCGACTGGGTTGCCGAGATGCCGCGGCTCACGGTCGCCGCCCTCGTGGGCATGATCTCCGGTTGGGTCCTGGGCCGCACGAAGGCGCCCGCATACGCACTGCACCTCATTGGCGTCACCGTCGGGTTCGCGGTCGTGCTGGGCATGGTGATGCACACGCTTCGCCTCGCGAACCCGTTGGTGAGCAGCGGTGTGGGGGCGCGCTGGTCTGAGTTGTGGGAGCGGATCGGCATCTGGTTCGAGCAGCTCTGGTCCGGGGATGTCTCGACCGACCCGCTGCCGTTCGTGCTGCTCGTCGTGTTCGCTGCATGGGCGCTGGCATACATCGCCTCGTGGGCCGTGGTGCGGTGGAAGAACCCGTGGCTGGCGCTCGCCCCGGGCGCCGTGGCGCTGCTCACGAACATCTCCTACCTGCCCGGCCAGCCGTCGCTTGAGTTCATCGTCTTCCTGTTCGCCGGCATCCTCCTGTTCGCGCGCCTGCACCTGCTCCGCACCGTCGAGCGCTGGGAGGGCGAGCGCGCCGACGCGCCCCCATGGCTGTCCCTCGAGGTGCTGAACCTCGCGACCTGGGTCGGCGTCGGGCTGATCTTCGTGGCGTGGGTGATCCCGACCGCGAACCACCTGGGACCGGTCAGCGGCATCTGGGACCGCATGGTCGGGCCGATCGAGGGCCAGGTCGACCGCGCCGGGCGCCTGTTCGTCGGCGTCAACTCGAAGCAGCCCATCGAAGCCCATACGTTCGGCACAGTCCTCCCGCTCAAGAGCAGCATCCGCCTCGATGGCGACCCCCTGTTCAGCGTGCAGACCGAGGCAAGTCTGTACCTGCGCGGCGCCACCTATGACCAGTACGGCGCGAGCGGCTGGCGCCAGACCGAGGTGCAGCAACGAGACCCGGCGGATCTCTCGGTCGACGCGGCAGCTCTCGGCACGCAGCAGACGCGCGCTCAGTTCCGTGAGCCTCTGCGAGTACAGGTGGAGGTCAACGACCCGGTCGCGGAAGAGCGCCTGTTCGCGGCAGGTGATGCCCTGGCCGCGGACCGCGGCGTCGACCTGCTGACGGGTCCTCAGGCCGAGGATGTCGTGGGGTTCAAGCCGTCGGACCGCCTGAAGTCCGGTGATTCCTACGTCACCGTCGGCACGCGCTCCGCGGCGACGGTCGACCGCCTGGTCACCGCGAGTCCGGACTACCCGGCCTGGCTCGCCGACCGCTACCTGCAGTTGCCGGACGACCTGCCGCCCGAGGTCCGCGAGCTCGCGCGCGAGGTCGCGGGAAATGACCGTGTCCCGTTCGTCGTCGCCTCGAAGATCGAACGCTACCTGCGCGAGACGTACGCCTACAGCCAGAGCGTCGGGCGGCGGCCGCCGCTGCGCGATGCAGTCACCTACTTCCTCTTCGATGCGCAAAAGGGGTACTTCGACTACCACGCGTCGGCGATGGCGGTGATGCTCCGCTCGCTGGGGATCCCCGCTCGCCTCGCGATCGGGTTCGCCGTGGATGCCGGCGCGGCCGACCCACAGAGCGGCCTGGTTACTCTCAGCGAGCGCAACTCGTGGGCCTGGACCGAGGTCTACTTCCCCGGATACGGCTGGGTCGAGTTCAACCCGACGCCCGGCCTGGGCGCGGTCGTGCGCGCTGCCGACGACTCGCAGTTCCTCGACCCGTCCACCGGCCTGCCCTTCGAGGATCCGACCCTGACGATCGATCCGGCGCTGCTGCCACCGGAGTTGCAGCCGGATCTGAACCCATCGCCGCTCGAGGACGTTCCGGCAGGCGGAGGCAAATCGGTCGCCAGCGGGCTCGTCGCCTGGCTGCTGCTCGCGGCGGTCGTATTCCTGCTCATCGCGGGTGCCGGCCGGTTCGCGTGGGCATCGGCGTTCCGAGGGCTCAGCCCGGCCTCGAAGCGGTGGGCCAAGGTGCAGTTGCTTTCCGGGTGGGCGGGCCTGCATTCGCGCGAGGAGCAGACCCCCAACGAGGCTGCCGCCACGCTGTCATCGACGCTCCGGCCGCCCGTCGACGTGCGACCACTCGCGCGGTCGTACGTCGTCGAACGCTACGGCCGTCCCGATGCAACCCGCGCGGCGGACGACGGCGAGTCCCTGGACGAGCTGTACGCGACCACGCGCAAGCGGCTGGTGCGGCGCATCGCGCACCGCTTCCTGCCGTTCGTCTGAGCACAGGTTAGCGGTCGGGCAGGCCCCCGCCCGCCGGGGCGCGCGGCTCGATGTTCGCCGCCTCGCTCTCTTCGCGCAGCCGGTCGAGGACGGCAAGCGCCTCTTCGAGACTGACGCCGTCGGCGAGCAACTGCTCGATCAGGTCGGACAGCGAGTCGTCCGCGCCCTGCCCTGGATCCGTGGGCTGGCCCGGTTGCCCCGGCGTGCCTGACGGTGTGGCTCCGGCGTCGGGCGTGGCCGTCGCCCCCGGCTGGCCGGGGCCCGGGGTGCCGGTGGCATCCGGCTGACCGGGACCAGGTGTCGGCGATGCTCCCGGTTGTCCCGGGCCGCTCGCGTCCGGCGTGGCTGTGGCCGAGGGATCGCTCCCCCCGGGACCAGGCGTGGGCGTTGCGGCGCTGCCGGGCGTCGAGGGATCCTCGCCCGGCGGCGCGAGGATGCTCAGGACCAGCTCGAGGTTGTGCCTCGCGTCCGCATCGTCGGGATCGCGCAGCAACACCTCGATGTACGCGTCGCGTGCGTCCTCTAGGGCGTTCAGCGTGAACGCGTGGTTGCCGGCGGCATACAGCGCGCGCGCTGCGGTGCTCGTCTCGCCCAGCCGGTCCGCGAGGCGCGCCGCGTCGCGCGAGGCCGTCGATGCTTCGTCGTACCGCTGCAGGCGGTTGAAGGTGTTGCCGATGTTGTAGTCGACGATCGGGTTGTCGGGCGCGAGTTCCCTGGCGGCCTGGTATGCGGCCAGTGCGTCCTCGTAGCGGCCGGCCTCGTAGGCCTCGTTGCCCTCGGACACGTGCCGGAACGCGGCCGTCCCCCCGCAGCCCGCCAGCAGCAGCGCCACGATGAGCAGGCCGGCGAGAGTGGCACCGCCGCCACGCCTCACCGTTGCGCTGAGTGGCGCCTTCACACGCCGGCCCTCAGGGATGAGCCACAGCAGCAGCAGCAGGACGAGCGCACCCGCGAGGAACCACTGGAAGCGCTCGACCGGAATCGTCTCAGAGTCCTCGTCGAATGCTGATTGCTGCTGCCGCGCGAACTCCACCGCGAGGCCCGCGATCCTCGGGACATCGCGCGTGCCCCCGCCGGTCTCTTCCGCGATGCGTCCGAGTGTCGCCCGGTCAGCTCGTGTGACCGCGCCCTCGTCCCCCGCGCCCTGCGGCGCCGTCGCGGTTCGCGCGGGCACTGGAGCGCCCGCCTCAGTGCCCACGGCCACCGTATAGATGCGCACGCCTTCGCGCCGCGCGGACTCGAGGGCGATATCGAGCCCTTCGCCCAGGTTCTCGCCGTCCGACAGCAGCACGACCGCCTGTGTGCTCGCGCGGTCCGGCACATCGAGCAGGCCGAGCGAGACATCGATCGCTTCGGCGAAGTCCGTGCCCGGCTCGACGAGTGCGCCCTCGATCTGCGCGCGGCCGACGAGGAAGGCCACCGCCTCCAGATCGAGCGTGAGCGGCGAACGGGCAAACGCGCTCCCGCCGAAGGTGACGAGGCCCACGCGGTCCCCGCGAAGGTGCGTCAGCATGTCCTCGAGACCGGCAGCGGCCGCCGCGGCGCGCGATGGCTCAACGTCGGTCGCAGTCATGGACCGCGACACATCCAGGGCGATCACGACATCGATGCCGCGCCGGGTGAGCGCGCCTTCGGTGTCACCCCATTGCGGGCGGGCGATCGCCACGACGAGCAGCGTCACGGCGCCAGCGACGAGCGCGGCGCGCACGACGGTCCGGGACCGGCTCGCTCCCCGCCGCAGCGCTGGCGGCCCTCCGTACGCGACGGCGGCGCGCGCGGAGCGGATACGCGCATACCACCAGGCACCGGCCACGGGGAACAATGCCAGGATCGCCAGGAGCGCGAGTGGCGTGGCGAGCGTCATGGGAACCTCCGCCACACGGTCGCGCGGAAGACCGATTCAGTGACGAGAAGCGCGAGGGCCGCCGCGGCGAACCACGGCGCGAACTCCTCGTAGCGGGTGAACCGCCGCTCGGCGATGCGGCTCCGCTCGAGGTCGCCGATCTCCTCGTACGCGGCCGCCAGTTCCTCCTGCGTGGAGGCATCGTGGTAGGTGCCCTCGGTGTCGGTGGCGATGCGGCGCAGCATGGCCTCATCGACTTCGCCGGAGCCCCTCCCTCGCGTGAAGCCAATTGTGTACACGCGAATGTCCAGTGCCTTCGCGAGCTGCGCCGCCTGCAGGGGCTCCACGTCCCCGGCATTGTTCTGGCCGTCCGTGAGCAGCACGACGATGCGGCTGCGCGCCTCGGACTCCCGCAGCAGGTTGAGCGCTTCCGACAGCCCCAGCCCGATCGCCGTGCCGTCCGGGAGCAGGCCGCTCTCCGTATCCGCGACCGTCCGCTGCAGGGCTTCGAGGTCGAGAGTCAGCGGTGACATGACCAGGGAGCGGCCCTGGAAGATGACGAAGCCGGCCCGGTCGCCGCGCAGCGTGTCGGCGAACTCGGCGATGACTTCCTTGGCCGCCTCGATGCGCGGTGGCCCGAGGCCGCCGCCGGCCGGCTGCGTACGTTCCGCCATCGATCCCGACACATCGAGTGCGAGGACGATGTCGATGCCCTCTTCGGGAATGGTCGTCACGGCCAGGCCGCGTTGTGGACGCGCGAGGGCCACGATGACCAGCGCCACGGCCGCGATGCGCAGTGCTGCAGGCAGCCAGCGCAGGCGGAGCCTCCAGCTCGCCGTGCCCTGCGCGGCCGCGGCGAGCTGGCCGAGGTCGGCGACTGCCAGCACCGGACGCGTCGCTGGGCGGCGCCATCGCCACAGCGGGATCAGCGCGGTGAGCGGCAGCAGCAGCAGCAGCCAGGGCGTGCCGAAGCTCACGTCACGGCCTCGGCGTTCTCGGCGTCTGGCTCGGGGCGCGGTCGGGACAGTTCGATGATCTCGAAGGCGACGGTCAGGTCGTGGTCCGCCGACGCCGGGTCCGGCCGGCGGCCGGCGTACACCGCGGCGTCGCAGCGGTCGAGGAGCCCGCCGACGAGCCGCGCCTGCCACCGCTCCACGCCCTGCCCCGTCATCCGGCGCTCCAGCTCAGGGGTCGTCAGCGCCGTCGCGCGAAAGGCGAAACGCTCCTCGAGGTAGCCGCGCACGACGCCCGAGATCGTGCCGTAGTAGGCGTCGTAGTTGCCGACTGCCAACGGCTGCTCCGACGCCATCGCCGCGAGGCGGTTACGCGCAGCGTCCTCGATGCTGACCGCCACCTCGGTCGCCGCCGCAGGCACCGCTGCCGGCCGGCGGCGCCGAAGCAGGAAGACGGTAGCGACGGCAGCGAGCAACATCGTAGTGGTCGCGACGGCGGTGGCGGGCCACTGCCAGGCGACGGGCGCGTCTTCGATCGACATCTGCGGTTTGAGCGGGCGCAACTGGGCGTCGCCGGGGTCGACCGTCGAAGCGACCATGAACGGGGGCGCCTCAACGGTCTGTTCTCCGCTGACGCCGCTCTCGTCGATCCAGTTGAGGAGCAGCGGCGGCAGCTGTTGTGCGCCGAGGCCAAAGGCCGCGACCACGAACTCGAACTGTGAGACGGAGGGGCCGCCGTTCGTCCCGGGCGTGGTCGTTGCCGGGGGCGTCTCGACGATGCGGAACGCGGCGTTCGCAACGGGAGGTGGGACGTCCACCAGCACGGTGTCGGGATGTTGCACCGTCACCGTGACCAGGATCCGCTCGCCCAGTCTCGCCTCCGTGCGGTCGAGGGATGCGCGTGCCACCACCTGCGACGGTTGCGCACCAGCGGACGCCGGTAGCAGGGCCGCGAGCATCGTGGCGAGGAGCACGAGGCGTCTCATCGTCGCGCCGCTCTGCCCCGGAAGTACGCCACCAGCGGATGTACCAGGTCCTGGTCGAGGCGGATGGCGACCTCGTCCACGCCCGCGCTGGCCAGGGCCTGCCGGCGTACGCGGACGCGCGCCAGCGCGGCTTCCGCGTAGCGGCGCCGCACGGCGCGATCGCTCGTGTCCACGAGGAGCCGGCCTCCGCGCTCGGCGTCCTCGACCTCGACGATCCCCAGGTCGGGCAGTTCGAGGTCGAGCGGATCAGTCAGTGTCAGCGCGAGCACCTCGTGGCGGCGCGCGAGCGTGCGCAGCGACTGCTCGTAGCCCTGGTCATAGAAGTCCGAGATCAACACCACGATGGAGCGGCGCGGAAGGACGCGCGCCAGGTAGTCAGCTGCGGCGGCGATCGAGGTGCCGGCCCGGACCGGCTGGTGGTGCAGCACCTCGCGCACCATACGCAGGACATGGCGGGACCCGTGCGCCGGGGCGACGAAGCGTTCGATGCGGTCCGTGAACGTCAGCAGGCCAGCGCGGTCGTGGTGGAAGATCGCTGCGAACGAGAGCAGCGCGCTGAGCTCCGCCGCCGCCCCGAGGCGGCCTGAGGGCGCACGCGCGACGAGTTGCGAGCCGGACACGTCCACGGCGCAGACCACCGACAGTTCGCGCTCCTCGACATACTCCTTCACCCACGGCGCACCCATGCGGGCTGTCACGTTCCAGTCGATCATGCGGACATCGTCACCCACGACGTACTCGCGGGCCTCGGCGAACTCGATGCCCGAGCCCCGGAAGACGCTGCGGTAGTCGCCGGTGAGGAGGGTGCTCGCGAGGCGGCGCGCGCGGATCTCGATGCGCCGGACCTGCGCCAGCAGTTCCGGGGACGGCGGTTCGACGATGGGGACGACGGCGGCGGAGGCGTCGGCCGCGGTGACGGCCGCCATCGTTAGGGAATCCCAACGCCTTCGAGGAGGCGCGCCACGATCTGCTCCGCTGAGATCGCCTGCGCCTCCGCCTCGTACGTCGTGACGAGGCGGTGACGCAGCACGTCCGGCGCGAGCGTCTTCACATCGTCGGGCGTTACGTATCCGCGCCCGTGGATGAAGGCGTAGGCCTGTGCCGCGCGAGCGAGGAAGACCCCCGCGCGCGGCGAAGCGCCGTACTCGATGAAGGACGTGAGTTCGGGGAGCTGGTAACGCGCCGGGTCGCGCGTCGCCTCGAGCAGGCGGACGACGTACTCGCGCAGTCGCGCGTTGACCTCGACGTCCTGCACCGCCTTCATCAGGTCGAGGACGCCCTCGGCGTCGGTGACGGGCTCAACGGTCTCCTCGTGCCCGTCCAGCGCGCGGCGCAGGATGTCGCGCTCGTGCTCCCGCTCGGGATAGTAGACCTGCACTTTGAGCATGAAGCGGTCGAGCTGCGCCTCCGGCAGCGGGTATGTCCCCTCGTGCTCGATCGGGTTCTGGGTGGCCAGCACGAGGAACGGCCGCGGGAGGTCGTAGGTCGAGCCGCCGATGGTGACCTGGCGCTCCTGCATCGCCTCGAGGAGCGCTGACTGCACCTTTGCGGGCGCGCGGTTGATCTCGTCGGCGAGGACGATGTTGGCGAAGAGCGGTCCTCGGCGGACGTGGAAGCTGCTCTCCTGCGGGTTGAAGACCAGCGTCCCCGTCACGTCCGCCGGGAGCAGGTCCGGCGTGAACTGGATACGCGCGAAGCTGCAGTCCAGCGCCCGTGCCAGCGTGGACACTGTCAGCGTCTTTGCGAGGCCCGGGACGCCCTCGATGAGCGCGTGGTTGTTCGTGAGCAGCGCAATCAGGAGGCGGTCGATCATCGCCTCCTGCCCGACGATGACGCGCGCCACCTCGGCCTTGATCCGCGAGACCGTCTCAGCGTGCCTCGGGGCGATTGTGGCCGGCCCGGCCGCCGCCTGCTCCATCTGCTGTGCCATGCACGACCCCCGCCGCGTGGGAGCGACAAGGCCGGCCCTGGCGGCCGGCGACGGATCCAGTCTACCCCGTGTGCGTGCGAGTCAGGAGGTACGCCCGCGACGAAACTCGGTCTAGCCGGCGGCGACCGCGTACATGCGCTCGTACGACTCGTCGCCCAGGCGCCGCGCCTGACCCAGCACGCCGAGCAGCGATTGGATTCGCGGGACGAGCGACTCGATGTCGGCGACACCCGGCAGGCGGAGTAGCTGCGTCGTGCCGGCGCGGCTGGTGATGGTCAGCTCGACGAGCTGGTCACCCGGCTCGGCCTGCAGCAGGTCGACGATGCGCTTCAGCCGCCGGCGGTCGGCCGCCTCGTCCGTGGTCTCCTCCATGTGGATGCGAAGACGGGGTGGGCCGGACCGGTCGTCATCCGAGGTGTGGCGTGCGCTGGGCGCGGGCGGCTCATCCTCCAGCGAGGGCACCGAGGACTCGAACGGCTCGACGGCCCGTAACTGCGGCCGCTGCGCTGGAGTGATCTCGTCGTCCTCGTAGCGCGGCGGACCGCCACCCGGTGGCGTTGGCGCCGGTCGAGGGCGGGCGGGGCGACCTCCGAGCACACGGAACTGCGACGGATCGGGCGTCAGCAACTGGCCGCTCTCGATGTCGTACCCCGCGAGGTGCACGGCCGCGATCGTGAGCCGGTCGCCGCGCTCGCGGACCGTCACGCGGGCCAGCACCACGTTTCCCTCCACGAGGAGGTCGCGGAACTTCTCGAACTGCTCGGGCCACACGGTCAGCTCGCCAGCGCCCGTGAGGTCCTCGAGGTTGGCCACCCCGAACGGCTTGCCCTGCTTCGTGGCGAGGCGGCGGATGCTCTTCACGGTGCCGGCGACGACGAGTTCCTCGCCCGCCGCTTCGACGTCGATCTCCGCGAACTGGGCCGTGACGAACTCGCCGAGGCGTTCGGCGGCGCCTCGGAACGGGTGCTCCGAGATGTAGGTGCCGAGCAGTTCGCGCTCCCACGACAGCATTTCCTGCTGCGGCGTGACGACAGCCGGTAGCTCCAGCGCCGGCAGCGGCGTGTCCACCTGTGTGCCGAACAAGTCGAACATCGAGGTTTGACCCGTCTCGCGCAGGCGCTGTTCCTGCTGCGCGAGCGACAGCATGCGGTCGACGCCGAAGACGATCGCGGAGCGGTCGCCGAGCGAGTCGAGTGCGCCGGCTTTCGCCAGCGACTCGAGGACGCGGCGGTTGAGGTCCCGCGCGTTGATGCGCCGCGCGAAGTCCTCGACGGACGCGAACGGCCCGCTGGCCTCCCGTTCCGCGATCAGCGACTCGACGCCACCCGCGCCCACATGCTTGATGGTCGCGAGGCCGAAGCGGATGGAGCGGTCGCCGCCCGGCTGTCGCTCGACTGTGAAGTTGACGTGTGAGCGGTTCACGTCGGGCGGCAGCACCTCCACGCCGAGGCGCGTGCACTCCGCGACCGCGGCGGCGATGCGCTCGAGGGCGCCCGTCGGATGCGCGCCGGCGGCCATCAACACGGCGGCCATGTACTCGATCGGATAGTGCGCCTTCAGGTACGCCGTCTGGTAAGCGATCGTCGCGTACGAGAACGCGTGCGACTTGTTGAAGGCGTACCCCGCGAACGGCTCGATGAGGTCGAAGACTTGCTCGGCCAGGCGCTCCTCGTACCCCTTTGCCACGGCGCCGGCGATGAAGCGCTCCCGCTCCGCGAGCATGATCGAGGCGATCTTCTTTCCCATCGCCTTGCGCATGATGTCGGCCTGGCCGAGCGTGTAGCCGGCGAACGTCCGCGCGATCTCGAGCACCTGGTCCTGGTACGTGATGACGCCGTACGTCTCGTCGAGGACCGACGCGAGGTCTTCGTGCGGATAGACGGCCTTCGCGCGGCCGTGCTTCACGTCGATGTAGCGCGGGATGTGCTCCATGGGGCCGGGGCGGTAGAGCGCCACCATCGCAGCGAGCTCGCGGATGTCGCGCGGCTGCAGCTCCGCCACGTAGCGGCGCATGCCGGCGGACTCCATCTGGAAGATGCCGAACGTCTCCGCCTCGGCGAGCAGCGCCGCGGCGGACTCGTCTCCGTCGGGCAGCGTGTTGAGGTCGAGGTCGATGCCGTGCTGCTCGCGGATGAGCTGTACGGCGCGCCCGAGGATCGTGAGGTTCGCCAGTCCGAGGAAGTCCATCTTCACGAGGCCGATCTTGGCGACCTCGTTCATCGAGTACTGCGTCGTTGGCAGCGTCTCCTCGTCGTCCTTGTTCGAGGTGGCGCGTTGCAGCGGGACGACCTCGGTCAGCGGCTCCCGGGAGATGACGATGCCGGCGGCGTGCGTGCTCGCGTGCCGGGCGACACCCTCGAGGCCGCGCGCCGTATCGATCAGTTCGCTCACCTGCGGGTCGGCGGCGGTGAGGTCGCGCAGCTCGGCGACCTCGTTCATCGCGTCTTCGATCGTGACGTGCAGCGCGTTCGGGATCAGGCGTGCGACGCGGTCGACATCGCCGTAGGTCATGCCGAGGGCCCGTCCGCTGTCTCGGATGGCCGCCTTCGCGCCGAGCGTCCCGAACGTCACGATCTGCGCGACGCGGTCGCGGCCGTACCGCTCCGAGGCGTAGCGGATGACCTCCTCGCGTCGGTCGTCGGCGAAGTCGAAGTCGACGTCGGGCATCTCACGGCGTTCGAGGTTGAGGAAGCGTTCGAAGACCAGCCGGTACTGCGTTGGCTCGATGTCGGTCACGCCGAGGCAGTACAGGATGATCGATGCGGCGGCCGAGCCGCGGACGCCCATCGGGATGCCGCGGCTGCGCGCGAACAGCGCGATGTCGCGCACGATCAGGATGTACTCGACGAACCCGGTCTCCTCGATGACGTGCAGCTCGTAGCGGAGGCGCTCCTCCTGCTCGGGCTTCGGGTGCACGTAGCGGCGGCGCATCCCCTCCTCGCAGAGGTTGCGCAGGTGCTCGATCGGCGTCAGCCCGGCGGGGATGCCCGGGTCGGGCAGCAACGCGCGGCCGAACGGAAGCTGAATGTCGACCTGCTCCGCGATGCGTGCCGTGTTGTCGAACGCCTCGGGCAGCTCCGGGAACAGAGCGCGCATCTCGGCCTCGGACTTCAGGTAGAGCGAGTCCGTCTCCATGCGCATGCGGTTCTGGTCGTGCACGGTGGCGTTCGTGCCGATGCACAGCAGCACGTCGTGATGCTTGTGCTGGTGCTGCCACGTGTAGTGCGAGTCGTTCGTGACGACGAGCGGGAGGTCGAGCTTCTTCGCGAGGTCTACGAGCGGACGGTTCAGCGCGCTGAACTGCGTCAGCCCATGCTCCTGCAGCTCGATGTAGTAGCGCCCCTTGAACACGTCGCGGTACCAGCCGGCGACGTTGAGCGCGTCCTGCTCGCGGCCCTCGAGGAGGGCGGACATCACCTCGCCGCTCGGGCAGGCGGAGAGCGCGATCAGGCCCTCGCTGTGCCGCTCGAGCAGATCGTGGTCCATGCGCGGCTTGTAATAGAACCCCTCGAGGTGTGAGGCCGTCGAGAGCTTGAGCAGGTTGCGGTATCCCACCTCGTTCTGCGCGAGCAGCGTGAGGTGGAATTGCGAGCGGTCGGCCGCCCCGCGCTCGAAGCGGCTGCCCTGCGCCACGTACGCCTCGATGCCGAGGATCGGCTTCAGGTCGTGCTTGCGGGCCTCCTCGTAGAACTGGATCGCCCCGTAGAGGTTGCCGTGGTCGGTGATCGCGAGCGCCTCCTGCCCCATCTCCTTCGCGCGTGCGACGAGGTCCGGGATGCGGCTCAGCCCGTCGAGGAGCGAGAACTCGGAGTGGGTGTGGAGGTGGGTGAACATAGGATCAGAGGTGTATGCAATTACGCGAACGGGTGTACGAAGGGACTATACCCCGGGTGCTCCAGCCTGACCAGCCGAACCAGGGTCAGCGTCCGATCGCGCCAAACACCAGCGTGGCCAGCACGATCACGAGTACGAACAGACCCGCGAGCCGGGTTAACCAGATTTGCCATCGGGTCAGTGGGTGCTGTTCCTCGATGTACCGCTGGGCCGCCATCGTCCTCGACTCCCAATGCCTTCTAGACTCCCAGTCCTCGCCCTTGTCGGCGAGCCACGCCCGCCACACAAGAAACATCACCACCGGGACGAGGAGCGGCAGAGCGATGGCGAGCATGTCTCAGCGTCCCTGGAACCTCGGTTCGCGGCGTTCGAGGAAGGAGTTCACGCCCTCGGCGCCGTCCTCCGTGTGCCGGAGCTGGCCGATGTACGCGATGCTCATCTCCTGCACCCGGGTGAGGTCCGGATCCTCGACGGCGTACACGAGGCGCTTCGCGGCGGCGTTGCCGAGCGGCGCCCCCTCCGCGTAGGTGCGGGCGAGGGCGACCGCGCGCGCCTCGAGGTCGTCGCGGGGCACCACATCGAGCACCAGGCCGAGCGCCAGCGCCTCGGCGGCATCGATGCGCCGCGCCGAGTAGATGATGTCGAGCGCGCGCTGCCGGCCGACCGCCTCCTGCAGGAAGTAGCTGAGGCCGTACTCCGGGACGATGCCGCGCTTCATCTGCGCCACCTGGAACACCGCGTCGTCGGCCGCGAGGCGAACGTCGCACGCGAGCGCGATCGAGAAGCCACCGCCGAGGGCGTACCCGTTCACAGCCCCGATCACCGGGACGTCGGCGTCACGGATCGCGCGGATCGACTCCAACTCGGGGTGCGAACGATGCCACGAGGGCGGCGCTGCATCGGGATCCCGAGGAGCAAAGTCGCCGCCGGCGCAGAACGCGCGGCCCGCGCCCGTCAGCACGACGGCGCGCACCTCGTAGTCGCCGGTGCGCAACGAGCCAAACCAGTCGTTCAGCGCCTCGATCAGGCCGGGGTTGAGCGCGTTCAGCCGCTCCGGCCGGTTCATGTGCACGAGGGCCACGCCGCCCTCGAGGTGTTCGACCTGGAGCAGTTCGGATGGTTCGGGCACAGGCAGCCTCCTCGATCGTGCGCTGGAGGACAGCCTACTCCGTGCTCACTCCCTGTCGAGGTCGAAGGCCGTGTGGAGGGCGCGCACAGCTTCGGGTACCTGCTCGCCGCGGACGAGGCAGGTGATGCGGATGTCCGAGGTAGAGATCAGCTCGATGTTGATGCCGTGTTCGAACAGCGTGCGGAACATCAACGCCGCGTACCCCGGCGCCGATGCCATGCCCGTGCCGACGACCGACACCGTGCCGAGGTTCGGGTCGGACACCACCTCGGCGGCGTTGAGGCCGGGCAGCAGGCCGCGCACGACCTCGAGGGCGCCATCGAGGTCACCCTGGGCGACCGTGAACGTCATGTCGGTGAACCCCTCGACGCTCGCGTTCTGCACGATCGTGTCGACGGAGATGTGGGCGTCCGCCAGCGGGACGAACAGTTGAGCGGCGATGCCGGGGCGGTCGGGCACCCCGCGCACGGTGACCTTTCCCACGCGGTTCTGGTGGGCGATGCCGCGCACCTTGTTGGACTGCTCCATCGTCGTCTCCTTGTGGATGAGCGTGCCCGGCGCCGACTCGTCGAAGGTGCTGGCCACGAGGATCTCGACGCCGTAGAGCGAGCCCACCTCGACGGCGCGTGGATGCATCACGACGGCCCCCGTCGTCGCCAGCTCGAGCATCTCCTCGTACCCGATGTCGCGGAGCGGGTGCGCACCCGGACAGATGCGCGGGTCGGCCGAGTAGACGCCGGCGACGTCGGTGTAGATCTCGGCGCGGTCCGACTTGAGTGCCGCTGCAAGGGCGACCGCGGTCGTATCCGACCCGCCCCGGCCGAAGGTGGTGATGTCGAGTTCCTCGGTAATGCCCTGGAAGCCGGCAACGATGACCACGCGGTCCGCCGCAAGCTCACGCTCGAGGCGCCCCGTATCGATTTCGGCGATGCGCGCTCGGCGGTAGACGGAGTCCGTGCGGATGCCCGCCTGTGCGCCGGTCAGGCTCACGGCGGCCAGTCCGAGGTCATGCAGCGCCATCGTCATCAACGCGGCGGAGACGATCTCCCCGGTGTGCATGAGGACGTCCATTTCGCGCGGGTGCGGCTTGCTGCTCACCTGCTGCGCGAGCTCGATCAGCTCGTCGGTCGTGTCGCCCATCGCTGAGACGACTGCGACGACGCGGTCACCCGCCTCCACGCGGCTCGCGATGCGCTTCGCAACGCGCTTGATCTTCTCGGCGTCCGCCACCGAGGAGCCGCCGTACTTCTGCACGACCAGAGCCATGGTTCGTCTCCGATGCGGGCGGCGCTACTCGCGAGCGACGATCTCCGCGCCCGTGGTGCTGAACCCCACGACACGCGTAGCCGCCTCGATGCCGCGCGCGGCGGCCGCCTCGCGCATGGCGCCGGCGATGTCCTCGGCGCCCGTGGTGGCGAACGCGGCGATCGTCGATCCGCCCCCGGACAGGTAGACGCCATGGGCGCCCGCATCGCGCGCGGCCTGAAAGATCGGGTACATGGGCGTGAAGATCGTGGCGCGCGCGGGCTGGTGCAGCAGATCCTCGGTCGCCGTGTTGAGGAGGTCGTAGCGACCCTGGCTCAGTGCGGCCACGAGCAGCGCTGCCCGCCCGATGTTATGTACTGACTGATTGCGCGTGAGCGACTGCGGCAGGCGGGTGCGCGACTCCTCGGTCGGCATCGAGAACTCGGGGATGAGCAACGCCAGGCACAGGTCCCTCGGCGGCTCGATGCCGGCGTGGACGATGCCGTCGTCGTCGGCGACGACGACCTGCAGCCCACCGAAGAGAGCGGGGGTGACGTTATCTCCGTGGTCTTCGAGTTGGTAGGCGAGTGGGAGCAGTTCTTCGCGGGTGTGGACCGGGCCGTCGCCGCTCAGGAGGGCGTCGGCGGCCAGCAGCCCGGCGACGCGAGCGAGGGCGGAGACGCCCATGCCGCGCCCGACGGGGATGTCGCCCTCACAGGTGGCCGTGATGCCGGTCGGAGGTGGGACGGCCGCGTGCTGATAGAGCGCGAGGGCCGCGGTCACGGCCATGCGCTCGATCGGGCCCTGCGGCGCGGACAGCTCGGAGTCGCTCACCGTGACGCGCACGGTGGCGGCCCAGTCGAGCGCGATGCCGAGGCTGTCGAAGCCGGGGCCAAGGTTGGCGGAGGTTGCTGGGACTCGTACGGAAATGGTTCGCTGTGACATCGCCGCCCAGTGTATGAGCGCCAGTGGGCCCGGGCAATTGACCACCTCGCTACGGCCGCCGTCTCGTTTTGCCCGCGATATACTTTGTTGGTAGGCTCTCTCGGCATCATCGGGGGAAAGGCGGGAGCTCGCATGGAAGACGTCGTCATCGTCAGTGGTGTCCGCACCGCAATCGGGACGCTGGGCGGAGCGCTCAGCGAGACGCCTGCCTCCGATCTGGGCGCCGCCGTCATCCGCGAGGCAGTCGCCCGCGCCGGCCTGCAGCCCGAGCAGATCGACCAGGTCATCCTCGGCTGTGTCGGCCAGGTCGCCGAGGACGGCTACATCGCCCGCCACGCATCGGTAAAAGGCGGCATGCCCATCGGCACGCCCGCCTACACCGTGAACCGCATCTGCGGCTCGGGCCTCGAGGCCATCAACACCGCCGCCCGTTGGCTCCAGACGGGTGACGCCGAGGTGGTCGTCGCTGGCGGTACCGAGAACATGTCGATGATGCCCTTCATGCTCCGAAAGGCCCGTTTCGGCTACCGCCTGGGCCACGACGTCATCGAGGACGGCACCGTCCACCTCGTCACGGACCCGTTCGAGAAGATCCACATGGGCATCACCGCCGAGAACCTCGCCCAGAAGTACGAGGTCTCGCGGGAGGTGCAGGACGAGTACTCGCTGCGCTCGCAGGAGCGCGCCCGCGCCGCCATCGACGCCGGCTACTTCAAAGAGCAAATCCTCCCGCTCGAGGTGAAGAAGGGCCGCGACACGGTCACCTTCGACACCGATGAGCATCCGCGCTCGACCTCAATGGAGTTGCTGGGCCGCCTGCGCCCGGCCTTCAAGTCCGACGGAGCGGTGACCGCCGGCAACGCCTCCGGCATCAACGACGGCGCCGCCGCCGTCGTGGTCACGACCGCCTCGAAGGCGCGCGAGCTTGGCCTCAAGCCACGTATGCGCCTCGTCGCGCGCGCCGAGTCGGGCGTCGACCCGCGCACGATGGGTGAGGGCCCGATCCCCGCCATCGAGAAGGCCCTGGCGAAGGCCGGCCTGACCGTCGGCGATATCGACACGATCGAGCTGAACGAGGCGTTCGCGGCCGTAGCCGCCGCCTGCTCGACCGCGCTCGGCCTCCCGTTGGACAAGACGAATCCGAACGGCGGCGCGATCGCCCTCGGCCACCCGGTCGGCGCCAGCGGCGCCATCCTCACGGTGAAGGCCATGCACGAGCTGGAGCGCACCGGCGGCCGCTACGGTCTGGTCTCGCTCTGCATCGGCGGCGGGCAGGGCATCGCCAGCATCTTCGAGCGCCTCGACTAAGCCCTCGAGGCGCTCGCGCGAGTACAGACGGCGGCCGTGAGGCCGCCGTCTTGTTGGGTCGGCACTTACGAGCGGGGGTGTACGACGGTCCGCGCGATCTCGTACACGACGAACATGGCAGCGAGGGCGATCCCCGCCATCCACCAGACCCCAAACACGACCACCGCGGCCGCCATGAGGCGGCGCCGCGTCGGGCAGAATGCTGCCGAGGCGATGGCAAGCGCCATGCCGAAGAAGATCAGGTTCGCGCCGAGCTGCGTGAAGGTGAGCAGCCAGCCCCCCACCACCGCGAGGAACGCGACGATGAGGCCGAATGTGCTGAGGTCTTCGCGCCACCAGGGCATGTGGTCGCCCCTCGCTCGCGATGACTTTAACGGATCGGGCTAACTCGTCGTCGAGGCTGTGCCGATCGAGTTCGCCAATCGCTCCCACGCCAGCCTCGTGAGCTCCTCCGGCGGCAGGGTCGCGTCCAGCACGAGCCACCGCTCCGGCTCCGCGCCGGCGAGCGCGAGATAGCCGGCGCGCACGCGCTCGTGGAAGGCGAGGGCCTCGCGCTCGAGGTAGTCCGAGCCGCCGTGCTGCCCGCGGGCGCGCCCGACTTCGGGGGGCAGGTCGAAGAGCAGGGTGAGGTCGGGGGTGAGGCCGCCGGTGGCGGCGCGGTTCACCACCTCGACGGTCTCGAGAGGGAGGCCGCGGCCGTAGTGCTGGTAGGCGACGGTTGAGTCCGTGAAACGGTCGCAGAGCACCAGCGCGCCGGTCTCGAGGGCGGGGCGGATCACCTCGGCGACGAGCTGGGCGCGAGCGGCGTTGAAGACGAGCAGCTCCGCCAGCGGATCGGGGGCGCGGTCGAGGTCGAAGAGGGCGGCGCGCAGGCGCTCGCCGAGCACCGTGCCGCCGGGCTCGCGGCACGTAACTACCTCGATGCCGGCGTCGCGGGCGAGGGCGGCCAGCGCCTCGATCTGCGTGGACTTGCCGGCGCCCTCGCCGCCCTCGAGGGTGACGAAGCGCCCCGTCGTCCTCATGCGCGCAGTTCGTCGCCCCACGCGTCCTCGCGCAGAGGACGGCCGTTCGAGGCGACGACGAGCACACGCCGGAACGGCTCGCGCCCGCGCGAGGAGGTCTCGACGCCGTGGCGGTTCGCCAGCTCGTGCTGGAGGCGGCGGATGTAGGCGTTCTGTGGCGCCAGCTCCACGGCCGACTTGCCCTCGTATGAGACAGCGGCGATGGCCTCCTCGGCCTCCTGCAGGGCGGCGGTCATCGGGTCGAGCTCGCCCGAGGCGCCACGCAGGCTGAGCAGTGACTGCTCGATCTGGCTGACCGTGTTGTTGCGCAACACGTAGATCGGAATGCCGCGCGCCTCGGCGTCGCGAAGCGGCCCCGTGCGGCGGCGGTAGTACGGGCGCAGCGTCATCACCGCGTCTGCATCCTGGATGCTGTCGACGACCACAGCCGCGGAGCGAGTGCTCGCGATCGCTTCCTCGAGGCGGGTGCGGCTGATCCCGAAGGGAAGCACGCGCCGTTGCGGCCCGCCCGGCGCGGGGACGATGCGCCGCGTCCGCTCGCGCTCCCGCTCCGCGACCTCGTCGTACCGCTCCTCGCCCTGTCCCGCGAGCGGGACGCGCTCCACGCCGACCACCTCGCCCGCCGCGTCGAGGACGCGGATCTCCGCCTCGGCGTCGAAGCCCCGTAGCAGGGCATCGACCGTCGAGGCGATATCCTCGTGCACCGCCACGCGGTCGAAGCTCTGGATCTCGACGAGCGAGTCGAATGTTGGCTGCGCGCGCCGCTCCAGGACCGTCTTCTGCGTGCCGCGCCGCCGCGCCTCCTCATCGGACAGCGTCACCGACTCAATGCCGCCGATGAGGTCGGAGAGCGTCGGATTCTGCATCAGATTCGAGAGCGCGTTGCCGTGCGCCGTGCCGATGAGCTGCACACCCCGCTCGGCGATCGTGCGCGCCGCGAGCGCTTCGAGGGCCGTCCCGATCTCGTCGATGACGATCACCTCGGGCATGTGGTTCTCGACCGCCTCGATCATCACCTGGTGCTGCAGCTCGGGGCGCGGCACCTGCATCCGTCGCGCGCGGCCGACGCCGTGATGCGGAATGTCGCCATCACCGCCGATCTCGTTCGAGGTGTCGACGATCACGACGCGCTTCTGCAGCTCGTCCGCGAGCAGGCGCGCCGCCTCGCGCAGCATCGTCGTCTTGCCCACGCCTGGCGGCCCGAGGAGCAGCACACTGCGCCCGGTCTCGATCAGGTCGCGGATGACGCTCGCGGATCCGCTCACGCTGCGGCCGACGCGGCAGGTCAGCCCGACGATGCGTCCGCGACGGTTACGGATCGCGGAAATGCGGTGGAGCGTCCTCGGGATGCCCGCCCGGTTGTCCTCGGCGAACTCCGAGACCTGGGCCACCACGTGGTCGAGGTCCTGCTCACTGATCTCACGCTCGTCGAGGATGACCTCTGCTCGGCCCGCGTAGCGCGCCGTCGGTACCCGGCCGAAGTCCAGCACGATCTCCAGCAGGCCGTCGAGCCCGTGCGTGCGCACGGTGGTCGCCACGCGCTCTGGCAGCGTGACGAGGAGCAACTCGATCTCGCTGCGCTGCTCCTCAGTTAGCGGCTGCATATGGCTATCGCTGGGGCGAATGCTGGCGGGCTCAGCCACGAGTGGGCACCGTCCTTCCGGCTGCGGTCGGAATCGCCTCGAAGATGGGTCGCGTCAGTCGCTTCACGAGCAGGACGTAACGCTCGCGCGGCTGAAATCCGAGATTGCGGAAGAACGCCGAGGGCGTGCCCGACCCGGCGGGCTGCAGCGCGATCACGCGTGCGGCGTCCTCGAGTGTGCCGACCGCTGCCGCGTACAGGCCGTCGGCGTGACGCTCGCAGCCGGGCTCTACGACGAGCGTCAGCTGGCCATGCGGCGCGGCCTGCAGGAAGCCGCGCGCGCGGTCATCCTCCGTGGCGATCAGCTCGACGCTCCCGCGCCCGAGCCAGCGGCGCTCCTGCGTGGCATACCACTCGTCGTAGGTCATCCCCAGCGCCTGGCGCGCGGCAACGGGAAGCGTGCGTCCGTACAGCTGAAACAGCGCGTGCAGGTCCGCCTCTACCGCCTCGCGTACACCCTCGGCGGCCGCGTCATGCGGACTGCGCGCCGGGCGGTCGAGGACCCACAATTCCTCGTCGAGCGCGTGCGTGAAGCCGGCGCGTTGCGTCGCTCGGAGCGCGGGCGCGTCGTCACGCACGCGCAGCAGGATACGCGTGACGCCGTCCTCGAATGCCGCCTCCGAGGCCTGCGCGAGCAGCCCGCCCACGACGCCGTCCTCGTCCGCGCCGGCATCCACGAGCGTGTCGATCTCCCATGCGTCATCCGAGGCAAGCGGGCGAGCGGTGGCGATGCCGTGAATCTGCCGACCGCGGACGTCGATCCACACGCGCCGGCCGCGGCCCAGCCACTGCTGCACCGTCGCGGCGAGCGCGTGCGGCGGCGACGAGGGCTTCCCGAGCGCCTCGCGGGTCACGGCCTGATTCTCGAAGACCTCGCCGTCGAAGGACATCAGCGCCACCAGGTCCGTCGGCCGAGGGGCATGCGTGTGCGTCACGCCGGCGCCTCGCTCGCCATCGCGTCCGCGGCCAGACGCACGAACCACTCGTGAAGGCGCAGGTCCTGTGTCAGCTCCGGATGGAACGAGGTGGCGAGCAGTCGGCCCTCCCGGCACGCCACGATGCGGCCGTCGGGGAGCGCCGCGAGTACCTCCACGTCCGGCCCCGGCTCCCGGATCACCGGTGCCCGGATGAAGACCGCGCGGACCGGCGGCCCCTCGATGCCCTCGATGTCCAGGTCCGCCTCGAAGGAGTCGACCTGCCGCCCGAAGGCGTTGCGGTCGACGGTGACGTCCATGACGCCGATGGACGGGCGGTCGAGGCCGGGGACGCGCTTCGCCAGCATGATCGCGCCGGCGCACGTGCCCCACACGGGAAGGCCGGCATCGATGCGGCGACGCAGGGGCTCCAGGAGGTCGAAGGCGATCAGCAGCCGCGCGATGGTTGTGCTTTCGCCGCCCGGGATGATCAGCGCGTCTACGCCGTCCAGCTCGGCCTCGGTCCGCACCTCGCACGCCTCGACGCCGAGGGCGTGCAGCCGCTCCACGTGCTCGCGGAAATCGCCCTGCATTGCGAGGACGCCAACGCGTGGACGCACGAGGTTCGTCGGGCCTCCTTCGTGTGAGGTGTTAGTTGCCCCGGCCGGCGAGCTGTTCCTCCACCGGCATCGAGGCGACTGAGCGTCCGCGCATTGGCTCGCCGATGTTGCGCGAGACGCTGGCGAGCATCGCCGGGTCGCTGTAGTGCGTGACCGCCCGCACGATGGCAGAGGCCATCCGTGCGGGGTCGTCGGACTTGAAGATGCCGGAGCCGACGAAGACGCCATCCGCCCCGAGCTGCATCATGAGCGCCGCGTCCGCCGGTGTGGCAACGCCGCCGGCGGAGAAGTTCACCACCGGCAACCGCCCGAGGCGCTTCACCTCCTGGATGAGGTGCAGCGGAGACTGGTATTCCTTCGCGAGCGCGGGCAACTCGTCCTCACGCGCGGCCTGCACGCGGCGGATGCCGCTCCACAGCGCGCGCATGTGACGGACCGCCTCTACGATGTCGCCGGTGCCGGCCTCGCCCTTGGTGCGGATCATCGCGGCGCCTTCGCCGATGCGCCGCAGGGCCTCACCGAGGTCGCGGCAACCGCACACGAAGGGCACGGTGAACGGGTGCTTGTCGATATGATGCTGGTCGTCGGCGGGCGTGAGCACCTCGGACTCGTCGATGTAGTCGACACCGATCTCCTGTAGGATCTGCGCCTCGACGAAGTGCCCGATGCGGGCCTTTGCCATCACCGGGATCGTGACCGAGTTGCAGATCTCCTCGATGAGCTCGACGCGGCTCATGCGGGCCACGCCCCCCGCCGCGCGGATATCACTGGGAACACGCTCGAGGGCCATGACCGCGCAGGCGCCGGCTTCCTCCGCGATGCGCGCGTGCTCGGCTGTGACCACGTCCATGATCACGCCGCCCTTGAGCATCTGCGCCAGGCCGGCCTTGACCGTCCAGGTCGCCGTCTCCCCCTCCTGCGCGCCGTGCCCATTGTTCATGCTGCCGTTGTTGGCCATGTCGCTCCCCGGGTGTGCTCTCAGGCTTCATTGTAGCGTGCCGCTCACGGGGCCGCTGCCAGTACCACCCGCGAGGGACGTGGCATACCATCACGGCATGAACGTCGTGATCATGGGCTGTGGGCGCGTGGGTTCCACCCTTGCCGCGCGCCTCGACCGCGAGTCGTGGCGCGTGACCGTCGTCGACACGGACCCGTACGCGTTTCGCCGCCTCCCTTCGGACTTCCGGGGCGACCGGGTCGTGGGCTCGGGGTACGAGGATCACATCCTGGTACAGGCGGGCATCCGCGAGGCCGACGCGTTCCTCGCGCTCACGCAGGGCGACAACCGGAACCTGCTGGCGGCGCAGATCGCGAAGCACATCTTTGGCGTGCGCACGGTTGTCGCGCGCGTCTATGACCCATTCCGGGGCGAGATCTTCAGCCACCTCGGATTGCGCACGTTCAGCCCCACGAACATCGGCGCCGAGATGGCGTACGAGGCGCTGACACAGCAGGACTAGGGCTGCCGACGGCGGCCGGGAGCAGCGTCGTGTACATCATCGTCGTTGGTGCGGGCACGGTCGGACACGGACTCGGCGTCGAGCTCATCGAGGGCGGACTGCACGAGGTCGTGCTCGTGGAACGCAACCGCTCGCGCGCGAATGAGCTGCGCGAGGAGCTCGGTGAAATGGTCGTGCATGGCGACGGCACGGAGGTCGTCTTCCTCGAGAGCGTCGGCGCGAGACGGGCCGACCTGCTGATTGCCGTCACGGCAGATGACGGCGCCAACCTGGTTGCCTGCCAGGTGGCCAAGCACTGGTTCCACGTGCAACGCACGATCGCTCGCGTGAACAACCCGCGCAACGAGCGCCTGTTCCACCTGCTGGGCATCGATTCCACGATCTCCGCCCCTGGCGCCATCCTGGCGCAGATCGAGGTAGACCTCCCGGAGCACACCCTCATCCCCCTGATGCGTCTCCACGGCTCCGGCCTGCAACTCGTGGATCTGCACGTCCTCGATGGCTCGGAAGCGGCCGGCAAGACCATCCGCGAACTGCCTCTTCCGGCGGAGACGGTGATCTCGCTGGTCGTGTCTGCCGAGGGCACGCCGCAAATTCCGACGGCAGACATGGTGTTGCAGCCGGGGGACGAGATGATCGCCGTGATTCGCTCGGAGACGGAGCCGGAACTACGGCGCCTCGTGAGCGATTCGACGCACGCCCGAGCGACGGAGTAGGCCATGCGTCTGGCACATCTCGGACCGCGAGGCACCTACACCGAGGCCGCCGCCCTCGCATTCGATTCTGCCGCTGACCTGCTACCCGTGTCGACGGTCACCACCGCTGTGGAGGCCGTCGAGGCAGGCCAAGCCGATGCCGCCGTCTGCGCCATCGAGAACGCCATCGACGGTGGGATCAACGAGACCATCGATCTCCTGCTGCGGGAGGACGGTCAATTGCACGTGCGCGGCGAGGTCGTGCTCGCAATCCACCACGCGCTCGTCGGGCCCGCCGGGATCGACGTCCACGGGGCCACCGTCGTCTACTCGCACCCCTCCGCACTCGGCCAGTGTCGTCGGCGGCTCGCCGAGCTCGCACCCAACGCGAAGGCTGTTGCCGCGCTCTCGACCACTGCCGCCATCGAGGCGTCGATGGCGGAGTCGGGCGCGCTGGCCGTGGGCAACCGCCTGTCCGCCGAGCTGCACCACGCCACCATCTACGCAGAGGACATCGCCGACGAGCCCGGCAACGAGACGCGCTTCGTGGTGCTCGCGCATGAGGACGCGCCCCGTACGGGCGACGACAAGACCTCCATCGCGTTCACAACCCACCATGACCGGCCCGGTTCGCTCGTCGAGGTACTCGGCATCTTCTCGCGCCGCGGCATCAACTTGACCCGTATCGAGTCGCGGCCTACTCGGCGTGCCCTTGGCACATACGTGTTCCTCCTCGACCTGCAGGGCCATCGAGACGACGAGGGGGTCGCGGAAGCGGTCGAGGAGGCGCGCAAGGTCACCCTCTGGCTGCGCGTCCTGGGCTCCTATCCCCGCTGGACACGGACGCTTGCCTGAGATCCCGGACCTCGAGGCGATCCGCGGCTTCCTCGAGCTGCGGTTGCAGGGCAATCCGGTGGCCGGGGTGGATCTGACGGTCCCATGGCTCGTACGCACTGGCTCCGAGGGTGTGCAGGCCCTGGTGGGACACGAGTTCGTCGCCGTACGGCGTCACGGGAAGTTCCTGCTGTTGGCGACGGACGACCAACAGTTGCTCGTGGTGAACCCGATGCTCACCGGCCGCTTTCAGTGGGCCGATGCCGCCGAGAAGAAGCGAGCAGGCACCTGTCTCACGCTGCGCTTCGAGGATGGACGCCAGCTGCGCTATGCGGACGCGCGCCGGATGGGCCGCTGGTACCTCGTCCCCGTCGATGGGCTGATGTCGGTGCCGCAGTTCGAAGAGCTGGGACCGGACGCGCTCGAAGTCGACGAGGAGACGTTCCTCCGCCGCATCCGGCGGCACGCAGGGCAGATCAAGAGCGTACTGACGAACCAGAAGTTCATCGCCGGCATCGGAAACGCCTACTCGGACGAGATCCTGTGGGAGGCGCAACTGCACCCGCACCGCCGACGCAGCACCATGGACGAGGACGACCTGCGCCGCCTCTACCGTGCGCTTCGCTCGACGCTGGAGTGGGCGCGCCCCATCCTCGAAGCGGAAGTGGCCGATGGCCTGTACCAGAGCAACGAGGAGTGGCGGTCGCATCTGCGAGTGCATCGCAAGGGCGGCGAGCCCTGCCCTCGCTGCGGCAACGAGGTGAGGAGCCAGGTGCGCGGCGGCAGCGAGACCAACTACTGTCTTCACTGCCAGCCGCTATCGCTCGGCTGATCGATCCGTCCGTCCACCTGGGACGTACTGCGAGGGGGAGGCAGTCATGCAGATCATCGGCCGTGACATCGGCGACAGCCTGGACCGCATGTACCACGACGTGGAGGCGCGCGTCGCCGCCGCCGACCGCGACCTGAAGGTCGTCGCCTACGAGGGCGAAGGGCTGTCTAACGTGAAGTGGTCGCCGAAGGCGGTCACGATCTCCGTGCACTCAGCGGTGCCGACGCACGCGCTGCCGCACGTCTTCGGCGTGGCGCTGCAACACGTGCGACAGGACCTTGACGGGTACCCGAACGTCCGCAAGCCGAACGGACGCCAGCCGCAGGGGTCCGACCTCGTACGTGCCGCGCTGCGCGAGCTCGTCCTGGAACCTGACGCCGAGGCGCAGCTCACCGGCCTCGGCCTCGACCGCGAGTGGGAGCAGGAGCAGCGCCACCAGGCGATGAAGGACCTGCTGCGCGATCCCCCGGCCGAGTGGAACGAGCCCGGCAGCCTCGGGAACGACTTCATCGCGCTCCAGTGTGCGCGTCTCGAGGTGACGCATCCGCCCAGGATGTGGGAGGCCCTCCGGAAGCGGGTGAAAGAAGCACTCCCGCTGGCCTCGGAACGAGCGGAGATGGCGAGCCGGGCGCTGCGGCGCCGTCGCTGGGGCAGCGCTCAGGCCTGCCTGCACTCGCTGGTCAACGTGCGCGACGAACTCGGGCTTGGCGATGTCGCGACGATCACGGACGGCGCCGGTCGCGAGTACTGAGCGCCGTTTGGAGGCGGCGCTTCAGGACGCGGCGAAGGCCGCACGCGAGCCGCGGTCGAGCCAGCCGATCACGAACGGGTGCCACTCGTGGTAGCGATCGAGGTACTGTCCGAAGAGCGCGGCGGGCGTGGCTGACGGGCGGATGGGCTGTCGAAGCAGCTTCATGTGCGCCTCGTGTGGCGTCCGGCCACCCTTGCGATGGTTGCACGGCCGGCAGGCAGCGACCAGGTTCTCCCACTCGTGCGGGCCGCCACGGTGTCTCGGAAGCACATGGTCGAGCGTCAGTTCCACACCGTCACGGCCGCAGTACTGGCAACGTTGCTGATCCCGCGCGAACACTTCTTTCCGCGTCAGGCGCACTCGAGGGCGAGGACGGCGCACTGGCTGGTGAAGCCGGATGACGGAGGGCATGGGGAACCGCATCGCCACCCCTCGGATGTCGCCCTCGGCCGCGTGGACGAGTTCCGCTTTGCCGTGATAGACGAGGACGAACGCGCGGCGGACGCCGCACACGTTGAGCGGCTCGTAGTTCTGGTTCAAGACCAGCGCTCGCCGCTCTATGGACACTGGCATCGCTCCTGCCGTGCAGCGCCAGTCTAGCGTATCCGCCTGAGCCTCGTCAGGAAGCGGGCGCTCACTCGCTCGTGTCCGCACCGGCGTCCGGCTGGTCGTCCTCGAACGCATCGAGCGCTCGCTTCACCTCCGCCGGCATCAACGACTCCATGAGCGGAATCCGCTTGACGAAGAACGTAGCGAAGGCGGAGTCCTCCATCGCACGTTCGACGTTGTCGGCGATGGGGAAGCTTGTGGCAGCGAACACGAGGATCTGCGTGAACAGCAGGCCCTTCAGGAACCCGAAGACGGCGCCCCCGAGGTGGTCCAGCGGTCCGAGCATGAGCAACGTCGCCATGGTCCTCAACGCCAGCGCGATGATGTGCCCGATCACGACGATGCCCACGAAGATCGAGACGAACGCGATGAATTTTCGCGCCGCCTCGTCATCGATGATGAAGTCGATGTTCGCGGCTAGGTCGTCATACAGACGGCTGGCGGCGATGGCCCCGACGATCACGGAGATCAGCGGTACCACCTCGCGGATGAGCCCCGCTCGAAACGCCGCGAACGTCGACCAGGCGATGACGCCGAGGATGACCAGGTCGATCCAGTGCATGCCGCCTCCGGTCGCTGCCTCTCGATGCGGGAGTGTAACAGCCAGCAGCAGGAGGCAGTGCTCTCCCTCCTACGCCGTCCGGCCGCGCATACTCGGGGCGCTGAAGGATCGAGCTTCCGATGCGACAGGCAAGCGTCGTCCGGCGAGCGCGCGCCCTGCTCGGGCCGGGCGGGACGACCATCCTCCTGCTCGGCCTCACGTCGTTCCTCACCGACGTCTCATCCGAGATGACGCTGACGGCGCTGCCCATCTTCCTCACTGGGACGCTCGGGGTATCCGTCGCCACGGTGGGTGTCATCGAGGGCGTTGGCGAGAGCACCGCGGCGCTCTCCCGCCTGTTCGCCGGCCGGTTGTCCGATCGACTTCCGCGGCGGCTACCGGTTGTCGTCGCGGGCTATGGTCTGTCCGCGCTGACGAAACCACTGTTCGCGCTCGCGGGCGGGGCCGGCCTCGCCGGGCTGCTCCGCTTCGCCGACCGGCTTGGCAAGGGCGTCCGGACCGCGCCTCGTGACGCACTGATTGCGGACGCTGCCTCCCACGGGCGCCGCGGGCTGGCCTTCGGCGTACATCGGGCGGCGGACACATCCGGAGCCGTGCTCGGCGTATCTGCCGCTGCGCTGTTGCTGGCGCTCCTGGGGGCCGAGCAAGGCCTCACGCGCGGCGAGTTTCAGCGCCTGGTCCTGCTCGCCGCCATCCCCGCTATCCTCGGTGTGCTCTTGCTCACCCGGATCCGCGAGCAGCCTCGTTCCCTCGAGGCGGCTGGCGAGGAGCCAAGACGCCTGCTGGCGCTCCCGGAGTCGCCGGCCGAGCGACGCTATCTGCTCGTCGTGCTCGCGTTCGCCCTCGGTAACTCAAGCGACGCGTTTCTGATCTTGAGGATGGTCGACGTTGGCGTCGGCGTCGTGGCGGTGCTGCTGGTGCTTGCGGGACGCAACCTGGTCGAGGTGCTCTTGTCAGTACCCGCCGGCGCGCTCTCCGACCGCCTCGGTCGCCGCCGCCTGCTACAGGTGGGATACCTCGCGTATACGTTGGTGTACGGCGGGCTCGCGTTCGCCGAGTCCGAGCCCGCAGTCATCCTGCTGGTCCTCGGGTACGGCGCCTACTACGGGGCGACCGAGGGCATGAGCCGCGCCTTCGTTGCTGACCTCTCACCCGCGGGGCAACGAGGCGCCTCGTTCGGATGGTTCCACCTGGCAACCGCGGTGACGGCACTGCCGGCCAGCATCGCGGCCGGCGTGCTGTGGACGGCCGTGGGGCCGGAGGCCGCCTTCATGTTCGGCTCGGCCTGCGCCCTGCTTGCCTGCGCCCTGCTGACCACCGTGCGCCCGTCCCCGGCAGTCGCTAGCTGAACCCGAGCTTCTGCTGCCGCATCGACACGTAACGCCCGCGGCCGAATACGACATGGTCGAGGACGTCCACCTCGATTAGTTCGCCTGCGCGCAGCAGCGCGGCGGTGAACGCGATGTCGTCGCGGCTCGGGGTCGGGTCCCCGCTCGGATGATTGTGTGCGACGGCGATCGCCGTCGCGTTCCGGCGTACGGCTTCCCGGAAGACCTCCGCGATCCGGCCGCCCGCCGAGTTCACCGACCCTCGGTAGAGCATCGTGCTCGCGAGGACGTGGTGCTTCGTGTCGAGCGTCAGCAGGCGCAGCTCCTCCTGCTGGAGCAGTTCCATCTCCCCCTGCAGCAGCCGGGCGATGTCACCCGGGCCGGTGATCGTCGGCCGCACCTCGTCCCCCACGAGGGCAAGCCGTCGACCGAGCTCGAAGGCTGCCGCGATCGTTGTGGCCTTCGCGTCTCCCATACCGTGCTCGCTGCTCAGCGTGACGAGGTCCGCCGCCGCCAGCCCACGCAGACCGCCGTGGTGCCGGAGCAACCGCGATGCGATCTCGATCACGCCGTCACGGCTCGTGCCCGTGCGCAGCAGGATGGCGAGCAGCTCGGCGGTTGTGAGGGATTGGGGACCTAAATGGAGCAGTCGTTCCCGTGGCCGTTCTGCGGCGGGAAGCTCCGCGACGCGGACCTGGTACCGCGGCGCGTCCTCCCCGGCAGTCACGGATACGGACCCTCGAAGGGCGCGTTCTGAATCCGGCCCACACCCGTATCCAGAGAACCCGGGTTCGTGTCACCAGGCGGCCGGTACGCGTCCGGGGAGTCCTGTCGCGTGGTCTGTCGCTTGAGCTTGCGCACCTCGATCACCGTCTTCGTATGCGGCCAGTGGCGCACCTCGACCTCATCGCCTTCCGCCAGCTGCGTATACGAGACGATCGAGATATCGAAGACGGCCCGCTGCACGAGGATGTAGTGCGAACGGATGAACCCGAGGAACATGCCCTTTGTCCACGCGCGGCGCACCATCCCCGACGTCGCCGTCGGCTGCGCGCGCAGGTCGCGCAACGCCGCGACCGACTGGAAGACGACCGCGAGCGCGATGAGCGCGAGGATCGTCGCTGCAATCAACGCGCCGAGCTGCCCGTTGACCACGCTCCAGAGCGAGATCGAAAGCAACACGATCACGCCAACCGACAGTGGTGTGTAGATCACAGCCTGCCGGATCACCGTGCGACGGTGGTTCTTGCGTTCCTCGAGGAGGTCGTCGCTCGCGAGGCTGGTCATGGCAGGGTCAGCGTCTGCCCGATCGCGAGCACGCTCGTCGGGCCGAGGTTGTTCGCCTGGTAGAGCCGCTGCAGATACGTGTTCTGATCCACGTCCCCTCGGAAGCGGTTCGCGATGATCGACAGCGTGTCGCCGGCGACGACCTGGTACGTCTGTGGTGCCGGGGTGGCCGCAGGCGGCGGTTCGGTCGGCGCTGGCGTCGCGGCCGGCGGAGGCGTCTCCGTCGGCGCCTGGGTGGGTGCGGGAGTCGGATCCTGCTGCGCCACGGTCGCCACGGCGGTCACGGTCGTCGAGGGCAGCACGCCGACCAGCCCGGCCGGCGGCGCGCCCGCGTCACTGCCGCCCGGGCGGACCAGCAGCCAGACGGCGAAGACGGTGGAGATCAGCAGCGCGAGGAGCGAGCCACGGTACACCCTCGACGACGGCAACGCGTTGAACGGGTCCATGCACCGCTCACACAACGTGTCGCCGTGGTCATCGCAGTACAGGGCGCCGCAGCGGGCGCACTCCTGCACGGCCGGCTGCTCACAACGGAAGCATTCCATGCATCGAGCCTATCACGCGCGGACGCCGGAGTTGCGTACTCCGCCGCCCGCGCGTGGGGTGAGAGCAGTCGAGTTACTTCAGCTCGACGGTCGCGCCGGCTTCCTCGAGCTTCGCCTTGGCGGCGTCCGCCTCGGCCTTCGGCATGGCCTCCTTGACGGTCTTGGGGGCCGCCTCGACGAGGTCCTTGGCTTCCTTGAGGCCGAGCGCGGTGATCTCGCGCACCGCCTTGATGACGTTGATCTTGTTCGCCCCGAAGTTCGCGAGGACGAGGTCGAACTCCGTCTTCTCTTCCTCGGCAGCCGCCGCAGCGCCGCCTCCACCGCCCGCGGCGGGCGCCGCGGCCATCATCATCGGGGCGGCGGCCGTCACGCCGAACTCCTCCTCGATGGCCTTGTTCAGGTCCCGCAGCTCGATGATGGTCATGCCCTTGATGATCTCGAGGGCGTCTTCAACCTTGGTCGGCATTCCTCAAACTCCTCTCCGCGGCGTGGAGGCCGCGTGTAATCCCTGGTCCGCTTACGCCTCTGCCTCGAGCTGCTTCGCTCGCGCATCGAGGAGACTCGCGAAGTCGCGTGTTGTGGCCTGCAGGAGGCCGGCCAGTTCGGCGATCTTGCTGGTCAGGTTGCCGGCGATGCGGGCGATCAGTTCCTCGCGCGGCGGCACCGTCGCCAGGTCCTCGACGTATGACGCGTCGTAGAGCGCCTCGCCCATCACCGCACTGCGGACAGCGAAGGCGGTACCGGCGTGCTCCCGCCGGTATTGCGTGACCAGCCGCGCGGCGGCAACCGGATCGCTGTCGGAGACCACGATGGCCGTGGGCCCCTCCGCGAGCTGAGCCATCACCTCGCGTCCGGCTTCCACCGCGGCGCGCCGGAGCAGCGTGTTCTTCACCACGCGCACCTGCACGCCTTCGGCGCCGAGCGCCTGGCGCAGCTGTGTCTGCTGCGCGACGGTCATCCCCTGGTAGCTGGCGGCGATCGCAATCTCGGCGGACCCGAGGAGCGCGCTCAGCGAGGCGACCTGCTCGATCTTGCGTTGCGTCGGCAAACGCACCTCCCTTCCCTGCTGTCCGGCACGTCCCGAAGATCAGGACGCGCCCTGCACCGCGAGGCGGGAGGGCGCGGACAGACGGCGCGCGAGGGCGTCGTGTGGTGCGCTGATCCCCACCTGCACGGGCGGCTCGTTGGCCATTCTCGCCCTGGCAGCAGGGCGACCCGCGGTCTTCGGCGGTCTGCGGCTCACAGGCCGCTCGAATGAGTCTCCTACGCTTCCGAGGCGAGCGCCAGCATCGGCGCCACCTCGACGGGCACGCCGGGCCCCATCGTCGAGGTCAGTGTGGCGCCTCGGATGTACTGGCCCTTCGCCGCGGACGGCTTGGCCTTGACGATCTCGCTCATGAGCGCGGCCAGGTTGTCCAGCAGTCGCTGCTCATCGAACGACACCTTGCCGATCGGGACGTGGACGAGGTTGGTGCGGTCGAGACGGAACTCGACCCGGCCGGCCTTCGCCTCGCGCACCGCGCGCGCCATATCCGGCGTCTCGACGACGGTGCCGCTGCGGGGGTTCGGCATCAGGCCACGCGGACCGAGGACTCGCCCCAGGCGCCCCACCTTCCCCATCAGCTCCCGCTGCGAAAGGGCGACATCGAAGTTCGTGAAGCCGTCCGCGACGCGCTGGATCAGCTCGTCGCCACCCACCTCGTCGGCGCCCGCCTGCGCGGCCAGCGAGGCTGCCTCGCCCTCCGCGAAGACCACGACACGCATGATCTTGCCGAGGCCGTGCGGCAGCACCACCGAACCGCGGATCTGCTGGTCCGCGTGACGCCCGTCGAGGCCCGTGCGCAGATGCAACTCCACGGTCTCGTCGAACTTCGCCGTCGCGGCTTCCTTGACGATGGTGAGGGCCGCTCCGGGCTCGTAGTTGCGGGCCTTGTCGACTTTCGCCTGGCCGGCGACGACGCGCTTGCTCTGCTTCATCCGGTGACCTCGATCCCCATCGAGCGCGCCGTGCCCTCGATGCTCTTCATGGCCTGTTCGACGTCGTTCGTGTTCAGGTCGGGGAGCTTCTGCTCCGCGATCTGACGCACCTGGGCGCGTGATACGCGTCCCACGATGTTCCGCAGCTGGTTGTTCGATCCCGCCGTGATGCCCGCCGCCTTACGCAGCAGGTCGGACGCGGGCGGTGTCTTGAGGACGAACTGGAACGAGCGGTCCTCGAAGATCGTGATCTGGGCCGGGATGATCTGCCCGTCCTGACCGGCTGTCCGCTCGTTGTACGACTTCACGAAGTCCATGATGTTGATGCCGTGCGGACCGAGCGCGGTACCGACGGGCGGCGCCGGGTTGGCTTTGCCCGCCGGGATCTGCAACGTCACAACTGCGCGTACCTTCTTGGCCATCTACTCACCGCTCACTCAGCCAGCCGACCAGCCCTGAGGCCGGTCGCGGGCACCTGTTGTCCTGGTTGTCCGTTACTGCTTCTCGACCTGGAGGAAGTCCAGTTCCACCGGAGTCTCCCGGCCGAACATCGAGACCATGACCCGCACCTTGCCCTTGTCGAGGTTGATCTCCTCAACAGTGCCGACGAAGTCGATGAACGGGCCGTCGGTCACGCGGACGCTCTCGCCGACCTTGAACCCGACGTTGATGCGCGGCTGTGCCGAGTGCATCTGGCGCAGGATGCGCGCCACTTCCTCCTCGGCGAGTGGCGTCGGGCGAGACCGTTCGTCGTTCGTGCCGCCGGCAAACCCCGTGACGCCGGGCGTGTTGCGCACCACGTACCACGAGTCGTCGTCCATGACCATCTGCACCAGGACGTAACCCGGGAACAGCTTTCGCGACACCGTTCGCCGCTGACCCTCGCGGATCTCGATCTCCTCCTCGGTGGGAATCACCACCTGGAAGATCTTGTCGCCCATGTCCATGTGCTTGACCCGCTGGTCGAGGTTCGTCTTCACCTTGTTCTCGTAGCCCGAGTAGGTCTGGACGATGTACCAGGCGCGGCCGTCATCGGGTGCGAGGTCGTCACCCTCGGGGGGCGGCGCACCGGTCAGTTGTTCGTTGTCGATAGAGACCATGGTCAAGGGGAGTCCCGGGCTCGGTGTGATCGCTAGCGCAGGATCGTCTGCTCGACGACCCAGCTGAAGATAAGGTCGGCCCCGCCGAGGAGGACGCCGAACAGCAGCGACACCACGATCACGACGATCGTGAGGTGTGCCGTCTCGGCACGGCTCGGCCAGGTGACCTTGCGCAGTTCGCTGATGATGTCCATCACCCAGCGCGGCTTGAGCAGCGAGCCCCGGCGTTGCGCGGCGGCGGCCGGCGTCGGCGCGGCCGTGGCCGCCGGGACGCCGCGAGGCGCAGGCTGCGTCCGTTGACGGCGCTCGGCACGTTCCTGTTGTCTGCGGGCCGCTCGGCCCATGGTCAGGCTCCCTCGCTGGTCACTAGCGCGCTTCTCGGTGCGGCTGGTGCACCCGGCAGCGCGGACAGTACTTCCGCAACTCCAGACGCTCCGTGTCGTTGCGACGGTTCTTCACCGTATGGTACGTCCGCGCGCGACACTGCGTACACGCCAGCGTGATGTGCTCTCGGTCTTCTCGGCCCTTGGCCACTGCGTGGCCTCCTTCGTGCTCGCTCCGGAGAGCGAGTTACTCGTTGATCTTGGTGACGACGCCCGCGCCGACGGTGCGGCCGCCCTCGCGGATGGCGAAGCGGAGGCCTTCCTCGACGGCGACGGGGGTGATGAGTTCGATGTCCACGGTGACGTTGTCACCGGGCATCACCATCTCGGTGCCCTCCGGCAGCGACACGGTGCCCGTGACGTCGGTCGTGCGCATGTAGAACTGCGGCCGGTACCCGTTGAAGAACGGCGTGTGCCGCCCTCCCTCGTCCTTCGACAGCACGTACACCTCGCCCGAGAACTTCCGGTGCGGCGTGATGCTCGCCGGCTTCGCCAGTACCTGGCCCCGCTCCACGTCCTCACGCTCGATGCCGCGCAGCAGGCAGCCCACGTTGTCGCCCGCCTCGCCCTGGTCCAGCAGCTTCTTGAACATCTCCACGCCCGTGACCGTGGTCTTGCGCGACTCCTTGATGCCCACGATCTCGATCTCTTCGCCCACGTGCACCGTCCCGCGCTCGATGCGCCCGGTGACCACCGTGCCGCGCCCCTTGATGCCGAACACGTCTTCGATCGGCATCAGGAACGGCAGGTCCTTCGGACGCTCCGGCTGCGGGATGAAGCTGTCCACCGCCTCCATGAGCTGCCAGATGCACTGGTACTCCGGCGCGTTGGGGTCGGTCGCCGTGGACTCCAGCGCCTTCAGCGCCGAGCCGCGGATGATCGGCGTGTCGTCGCCCGGGAAGCCGTTCGAGGAGAGCAGCTCCCGCAGCTCGAGCTCCACCAGCTCCAGCAGCTCTTCGTCCTCCATCATGTCGACCTTGTTCAGGAAGACCACCACCGCCGGCACTTCGACCTGCCGCGCCAGCAGCAGGTGCTCGCGCGTCTGCGGCATCGGCCCGTCCGGGGCCGCCACCACAGGATGGCGCCGTCCATCTGCGCCGCGCCGGTGATCATGTTCTTGATGTAGTCCGCGTGACCCGGGCAGTCCACGTGCGCGTAGTGACGCGTGTCCGTCTCGTACTCCACGTGCGCGATGGCGATCGTGATCCCGCGCGCGCGCTCTTCCGGCGCGTTGTCGATCGAGTCGAACGCCCGATACTCCGCTTCGCCCTTCAGCGCCAGCACTTTCGTGATCGCCGCCGTCAGCGAGGTCTTCCCGTGGTCCACGTGCCCAATCGTGCCCACGTTCGCGTGCGGCTTGTTCCGCTCAAACTTCCCCTTCGCCATCGCTCTCTCCTCGGTCTGACTGGTGATCGGCTGGTGTGGTGCGGTTGATGGAGCCCTGAATGAGATTCGAACTCATGACCTCGTTCTTACCAAGAACGCGCTCTGCCGACTGAGCTATCAGGGCCCGAATGCCTCCGGTCGCGTAAGCGCCTCGTTGTGGTGCAGGGGGCAGGATTCGAACCTGCGTAGCCGTAAGGCGGCGGTTTTACAGACCGCTGGATTTAACCACTCTCCCACCCCTGCCCGAGATCATGCTGAACGGCGTCCGGCAAGCGCCGGCTCGGGAGTCTGGAGCCCGAGAGGGGATTCGAACCCGCTAACCTACCGATTACAAATCGGTTGCGCTACCGTTGCGCCACTCGGGCACGAAACTGCCTCGCGTCGCCGGACAACAAGGATCGCCCCCCGAACCGGGGAGCGAGCAATTCAGTATACGGAGCGGCGCCGTCGACGGTCAACGCGGTCAGTGCCTGCCGCGCTTCGTAACCAGGGGATGGCTCACATGAGCATCCGCCGACGCTTCAAGCGGCTCTTCCCGCTCGGCTTCTTCGTCGTCGCCATCCTCGGCGTGACGATCGCCCTCTCCGGTTGGTGGCTCCTCATCGGGCGCTATCGCCTCCCCGCGATCGACGCGGACCAGTGGTCGCCGGGCGCCCCGCCCGGCACCTACCGCCTCGATCTGCCGTTCGAGGGGCGCGACCGCTACTACCTGCTCCACGCGCCGCCGCGCCCGGCGGAGCGGTCTCCTCTGCTCGTCCTGTTGCATGGCGGAGGTAGCCACCCCGAGGTGATGCCCGCGCTCACGCACTTGCTCGATCTCGCTGATCGCGAGGGATTCCTGGTGGTGCTGCCAGCGGGCGTGGAAGGCGGATGGAACGATGGACGCGTGGACGCCCGGCAGCCGACGGGCCAGCAGGGCATCGACGATGTCGGCTTCATCCCGAGTCGTCGAGGACGCCTCGAGCCGTGTGTCGGTCGATACGGAGCGGGTGTTCGCCACGGGGATCTCCAATGGCGCGATGATGTCGACGCGCCTCGCCTGCGACGCTTCGGACGTCTTCGTTGCCATCGCGCCGGTCGCGGGGACGGCCGCCGAGGGGTTCGAGTCATGGTGCCGCCCGGAGCACCCGGTCGCGGTCATGGCGTTCCTCGGGACGGCCGACCCCCTCGTTCCGTTCGAAGGTGGCGACATCGAGACCATCTTCATCGGGCGCAGCCGCGGCCGGATCGTCGGCGCGAGCGCATTCGAGGCGTTCTGGTCCCAGCACAACCGCTGCGGCACGCCCGTCCCGAGGGAAGAGCTGCCGGATCTCGATGGCGGCGATGGCTCTCGCGCGTCGGTCGAACGCTTCGAGGACTGCGCCCCGGGTGGCGAGACGCGCGTCCACGTCCTCGACGGCGGCGGGCACACCTGGCCGGGCGGCGGGCAGTACGCCTCGCCGTGGCTCGTCGGCCATACGAACCGCGACGTGGACGCCTCCGAGTTGATGCTCGAGTTCTTCCGGGCGCAGCCCCGCCGGTAGCCCGGTTTGACCCGCGATCCCCCCGCCTCGATGATCCGAGGCAATGCGCGAGGTCTCCCGTCGCGGCGCCCTGGCCCGGTTCCTGCAACGCAGCACGACCTCGCAGAGCGTCGCCGCCGCCGCGGGCATCGTCGCCCTCGGGTTCGTCGCGTCGAGGCTGCTCGGACTGCTGCGCTCGGTGGCCATCGCTCACGCCTTCGGGACCGACCCGGAACTGAGCGCGTACTGGGTCGCCTTCCGCCTGCCGGACCTCGTCTTCCAGGTGCTGGCGGGGGCAACGCTCTCGGCGGCCTTCATCCCCACATACAGCCGCGTCCGGCTCCGCTTCGGCGAGCAGGCCGGGTGGGACCTCGCCGCCGCCGTGCTCAACCTCATCAGCATCGCCACGACGTTCGCGGCGGTGCTCGCGTTCGTGCTCGCCCCCTGGCTTGTGCCGCTGCTGGCGCCTGGGCTCGGGGCAGAGACCGGCCGCGAGGCCGAACTGCGCTCCCTGGCCGTCGAGCTGACCAGGGTCATGCTGCTCTCGCCGATCCTGTTCGGCGTCTCCGGCATGGTGACCGGCATCCTCAACGCACGCAGTCACTTCCTCGCTCCGGCCCTCGCGCCTGTGTTCTACAACCTCGCGATCATTGCCTCCGCCTTGTTCCTGGCCGGCCCGTGGGGCGTACAGGGACTGGCGGTCGGTGTGGTCGCAGGCAGTGCGCTCCACTTGGTGGTGCAGATCCCGGCGCTGCAGATGGTCGGCATGCGGTGGCGGCCGACGTTCGACATCGCCGCGGCGGGAGTGAGCGAGGTCGCGCGGCTGATGGGGCCGCGGGTCGTCGGGCTCGCGGCCGCCCAGCTCAACTTCGTGGTCGTCGTCTTCTTCGCGTCCTTCGTCTCTGACGAGGCGATCAGTGCGCTGAACTACGCTTTCCTCATGGCGATGCTGCCCGTGGGCGTCGTCGGCATGGCGATCTCGACGGCCGTGTTTCCGAGCATGGCCCAGCAGGCCGCCGCCCGGCAGATCAGCCCCCTGCGCGATTCCGTCGCCCGCAGCCTGCGCCTGATCCTCTTCCTCGCGATTCCGGCGTCCGCCGGACTGGCGCTGCTCGCCGAGCCCGCTGTCCGCCTGGCGTTCGAGCGCGGTGCGTTCGACGCCGCGTCGAGCGACCTCGTCTGGCCGGCGCTCGTCATCTACGGGCTGGCCGTCTTCGCCCATGCCGGGATCGAGATCGCGAGCCGCGGCTACTATGCGCTTTCCGATACACGGACCCCGGTGCAGTTCGCCGTGTTATCGGTCCTCGTGAACGTGGCGTTGTGCGCCGCGTTCGTGGCGCCGTTCGGCCTGCGCGGCCTCGCTGCCGCGACGTCGATCGCCGCCACAGTCGAGTTCTTGCTCCTCATCGCCGTGCTCGAGCGGCGGCTCGGGGGCCTGAGGCAGCGTGGCGTCGGCACCTCCGTGCTACGGACCCTGGCTGCGACGGTCGTGATGTCCGAGGTCATCGTGTTGCTGACGCTGCTGATCCGCGCGGCGGGCGTAGATGCACACTCGTTCCTCGGGGCGCTGGTGCTGACTGCGGGAGTAGGTGCCGCGGGGCTGCTGGCATTCGCCTACGCCTGCACCCTCGTGCGCAGCGAGGAGTACCGCGAACTGACGGCGCGCCTCCGAGGCTGACCGCCGCGTCGTATAATGGGAGAGCCCCCCCGACACACAAGGGCACCACAGCACACAGCGGGCTACCGCCCGCGCGTTTCGCGTTGCCATGGATGCAATGGGCAGCGCACGTATCGAGGAGGAAGCCACTTGGCCTTCGCTGACCGCGAACTGACCTGCCGCGACTGCGGTGCAACGTTCATCTTCACCGCCGGCGAGCAGGAGTTTTATGCGACCAAGGGCCTGCAGCACGACCCGGTGCGCTGCCCGTCCTGTCGCGCCAACCGGCGCACGATGCGTCCCGAGGAGCGCGAGGAAGCGCCCTCGTACGGCGTCTTTGTCTCCTGGGGTGGCCGCACGCCGCGCCAGCTCCACGCCGCCACGTGCCACCAGTGTGGCCAGACCACCGAAATCCCGTTCATGCCGCGAGGCGACCGGCCGGTGTTCTGCTCCAACTGCTACAACAGCGTCCGCGAGAAGCAGGAAGCGGCCGAGGAGGCCGCCGCCGCCCGCCTCGCCGCGGTGGTCTCCGGCTCATCGGCTCAGGACGGCGCCGAAGAAGAGCGGGAAGCAAACGTCGTGCTCCCGGCAGCGGAAGGCGAGGCGTAGCCTCACACCGGCAAGGAACCTCCGAGGATCGGCCAACGTTCCTCGGAGGTGACCGCATTACGCCTCGTATGGTTGTTTCCACTGCTTCTGCTGCTTTCGGTCGGGTGCAGCCGTGCGGGACGCGAGGCGACTCCCCCGCCCGCGGCGCCCGATGGGGATCACGCGACGGCCGCGAGTTCTAGCGCTGTGCGGTCGACGCCGGCCGCCCCGCACGAGCGCCCCGAGTTCGTACCGAGCCCCGGAGCGCGCGACCTCCGGACGTTGCTCGCGCAGTCCGATGCCCCTCTGCCGGTACTGCGCCGGACCGTGCAGCCGTCGCCTGTCCCCTCGTTTGGTCCGTGGAATCGGGCGGACATCGTGCTCTACGACATCGACCGCGGGCGCGAGACGAATCTAGGGCCGGGGCACACCCCCGGGTTCACTCCGGATGGGCGATACCTCTATTGGATCACCGGTGACCCGCTCGCGGTTGACGGCGGCGAGCTCGCCGTCCTTGAGATTCAGACGTCCTCGGTGCGCGCCTTCGGAGAGGCAAGCAGCGTGCGGCTCGACCGAGACGACGGATACCTGCAGGTGCAGGTTCGCGGCGGACGATTCGAGCGGGTCTCGTTGCTCGATGGGTCGCGCACGATAGGCGCGCCCGACCTGGGCCCGGCCGACCCGAGTCCTCTGATCGCGGAGCGCGCGGGTTGGCGTCTCGAAAGTCTGCTACGGGACGGCTGGACGGATGGCTTCGGCCAGTACGAGCTTACCGATGTGGCCGGAAGTCGCCCTCCGTTGGAATTCGAGGTGTGGCACGTCGCGCTGCTGGCGGATGGCGCACTCGTCATCGCGACCTCCCCAGTCGATCCCCAGCCGCAAGCCGGCGCGATCCGCGGTCGAACGGTCGCATCGGACATTTTCGAAGTCGACCCAGCGACTGGTGACGCGGTGTTGATCGCAAGCGCCCGCGCCTCGGACGCGCTGTTCCCGTTCGCCGCGGACGAGCGCTACGTCGTGTGGACCGAAGACCTCTGCAACGTATCGAGCTTCCCCGTATCGAACGGTCGAACCCGCATCTACGACCGGCACTCCGGCACACTCACCGAACTTGACCAGGGGTTCTACATCGCGGGGGTCACGCCACGAGGAGAACTGGCAATCGGCGCCTTCGGAGCAGGCGCCCTGCTTGACCTCGATACCCTCGAGTACAACGTGGTCTTCCCGAGCGAGGACCGGGTGTGGTCGTCGGACTACCGCTACGCCGCCGTCGGACAGACGGGCGGGCACGGGGGCTACTGCGGCGGAGAGTAAGAGCGGGTGACCTCGGAATGGGCGCCGGAGAGGAGATGCCTAACGAGATCCCGTGCATCGTTTCACGATTCGTTGACACTGTCTGAGGCCACTGTTACGGTCATCCCCGGCTGACGACGAGCGGCGTCCGAGGCCGGTTCGTCATGTGACGTAACCACTGAAAGTGCGAGTGTCTTGGACAACCTGGACCTGCTCTTCACGGACTACCTGGCGGTCCTCATTGCGACCGTCATGGGCTTCGTCCTCATCATCACGGCCCTCGTTGCGTCGCGCCTCCTCGCCCCGTTCTCCGAGGAGCGCGAGAAGGGCACGACCTACGAATGCGGCATGCTGCCCATTCGTCGCGCCGCGACCAACGTGGGCATGCGGTTCTACCTGTACGCGATCCTCTTCATCATCTTCGATGTCGAGGCCGTCTTCATCTTCCCGTGGGCGCTGTCCTTCGTCGGCATTGGCCCCATGGCCTACTACGAGATGCTCGTCTTCATGGGCATCCTGGCGGCCGGGCTCGCCTACGCGTGGAAGAAGGGAGCGCTGAAGTGGCAGTGAACGTCACCGAGACTCAGCCTCAGGCTCCGGACGCCCCCCCGGCGCCGATCCCCCTACCGGAGATACCCGTTCCGGCGCTCCCCTCGGAGCACCCGAACGAGGCCCCGCGGCTCACTCCCGTCGAGTACCGCCCGGGCCGCGCCCTCTACAAGACGGTGCTGCCGGGCGTGATCCAGGTCCCGGCCGACCTCGTCATCGCCGCATCGAGGAAATCCTCGCTCTGGCCCATGACGTTCGGCCTCGCCTGCTGCGCCATCGAGATGATCGCGACGTACATGTCGCACTACGACTTCGACCGCTTCGGCATCGTCCCCTGGCCCTCGCCGCGCCAGTCGGACGTGATGATCGTCGCCGGTACCGTAACCAAGAAGATGGCCCCCGCCGTGAAGCTGCTCTACGAGCAGATGCCGAACCCCAAGTGGGTCATCTCGATGGGCGCGTGCGCGACCAACGGCGGCCCCTACACCCGCTACGACCGGGTTGTGCAGGGCGTCGACAAGCTGATTCCCGTTGATGTGTACGTCCCCGGCTGTCCGCCGCGACCCGAGGCGCTCATCGATGCCTTTCTCTCGCTCCAGGAGAAGATCATGGAGGAACGGGCGGCGACCGGCCGATGACCACTGACGACGGCGCGCAGCAGGGTTCCGAGTCCGGCGCCGCGGCCAGCGCGGCCCTCGACGGCACGATCTGGCCGGAGGTCGACCGCGCCCTGGCGGGCGTGACCGCGTCCGCTGAGCCGAGTGTCCTCGACGTGATCGTCTCAATCCCGCGCGACGAGATCGTGCGCGGCCTCCGCGCGCTGAAGCAGGATCCGAGTCTGCAATTCAACTACCTGCGGTCGCTGACGTGCGTCGATAACGAAGAGGAGGGGATGGACGTCGTCTATCACCTCTACTCGATCTCCAACGGCTACAACCTCACGGTGAAGGCCCACCTGCCTGCCGACGACCTGAACCTCGACAGCGCGACCGGCGTCTGGCGCGCTGCGAACTGGTACGAGCGCGAGGCCGCGGAGATGTTCGGGGTCCGCTTCCGCGGCCACCCGGACCCGCGCACGCTGCTGATGCCCGAGGACATGACCGACACCTTCCCCCTGCGCAAGGATCACCCGCTCGCGGAGATCGAGGTGCTGCAGGGTGAAGCGCTCGCGTTCCCGTCCGGCGCGGGCGGCGGGGAGGAAGAGTAATGGCCACTCAGGTCCGCCCCGAGCACGAGTTCGACGTCCAGGACCTCATGATCAACATGGGCCCGCAGCACCCGGCGACCCACGGCGTCTTCCGTATGGTGCTCGTCGTGGACGGCGAGGTCGTCCGTGACGTCGTGCCCTACATCGGCTACATGCACCGCGGCGGCGAAAAGCTGTCCGAGACCATGGACTACCGCCAGGGCATCGGCTTCATGGACCGCACCGAGTACCTCGCGCAGTTCAACGCTGAACTCTCATACGTCATGGCCGTCGAGGCGCTCTCCGAGCTCCAGGTGCCCGACCGTGCGCAGTGGATCCGCATGATCCTCTGCGAGCTGAACCGGCTGTCGAGTCACTTCATGTTCACCGGCGCGTTCGGCACGGACGTGGGTGTCTTTGGCACTGCCTTCACGTACTCATTCCGCGAGCGCGAGACCGTCCAGGACCTGTTCGAGGAGATCACCGGCGACCGGCTGATGTACGCCTACTTCCGTCCGGGCGGCCTCGCATGGGAAGTTCCGGACAACTTCGTCCAGCGCGTGCGCGAGGTGTTGAAGTCAGTGCGGCAGGGCATCAAGGACATGGATGGCCTCCTCACCGACAACGAGGTGTTCCGCGCCCGTACCGTCGGCATCGGCGCCATCTCCGCTGAGGATGCGATCGACTGGGGCTGCACCGGGCCCGTGCTGCGCTCGGCGGGTGTCCCTCTCGACCTGCGCCGGACCGAACCCTACTTGAAGTACGACGAGGTCGAGTTCGACGTCATCACCGGCACCACTGGCGATGTGTTCGAGCGCTACACGTGCCGCATCGCGGAGATGTGGGAGTCCATCCGCATCATCGAGCAGTGCCTCGAGCGGCTCGAGCCCGGTCCCATCATGCCGGAGCGTATGCCGCGCATGCTCCGCACGCCGCCAGGCGAGGTCTACATGCGCACCGAGGCCCCTCGTGGCGAGTTTGGCATCTACCTGGTGAGCAAGGGCGGCAACCGCCCGCACCGGCTGAAGATCCGCTCTTCCTGCTTCGCGAACCTGCAGGCGTTGCGGGACATGACGATCGGCTCATACGTCGCGGACGCCGTGGTCATCCTCGGCTCGCTCGATATCGTGCTTTGCGAGGTCGACCGGTGAACATCGATCTGTTCGGCATCGACATGAACGTGTGGGCCGATGCCTTCATCCGGGTGAACATCATCGTCCTGATGATGACTGTGGTCGTCATGGGTCTGATCTACCTCGAACGTAAGGTCATCGCCCGCTTCCAGATGCGGCTTGGTCCCACCCGCACCGGCCCGCTCGGCCTGCTGCAATCGGTCGCCGACGCGCTGAAGCTCGTCGCAAAGGAGGACGTGCGTCCTCGGAACGCCGATCCGTGGGTCTTCGAGCTTGCCCCCTACTTCGTCTTCGTCCCCATCTTCCTGATGTTCGTGGCCATCCCCTTCGCGGTGGACTGGGAAGTCCGCATTCTCGACCTGGGCCTGTTCTACGTGCTCGCGGTTTCGTCCGTGAACATCGTCGGCTGGGTCATGGCCGGCTGGGCCTCGGACAACCGGTACGCGATGCTCGGCGCGCTGCGGTCGGCCGCGCAGTCGATCTCCTACGAGTTGCCGCTCGTCCTGTCGCTGATCGCGGTCGCGATGGTGGCCAACTCGCTGAATCTGACCGAGATCGTCGCCGGCCAGGGGCGCATCCCCAACATCATTCTGCAGCCGCTGCCCTTCGTGATCTTCTACATCGCGATGCTCGCCGAGTTGAACCGCACCCCGTTCGACATGCCTGTGGGTGAGTCGGAGATGGTGGGCGGTCCCTACGTGGAGTACAGCGGCATCCGCTGGTCGTTCTTCTTCCTCGCGGAGTACGCGTCGCTGTTCATCATGGCGCTGCTGGCGTCGGCGGTGTTCCTCGGCGGCTGGGCCTGGCCGCTGGGCGAGGACTGGGGCCGCGGGTGGCAGTTCGTCCTGACCGCCGTGAAGGCCGGCGCCATCATCTTCTCAGTCTTCTGGGTGCGCTCGACGTTCCCTCGCCTCCGCATCGACCAGCTGATGACCTTCTCCTGGAAGGCACTGCTGCCCCTGGCGTTCGTCCAGATCATGGTGAACGGCGCCATCCTCGTATACGAGCCCGAGAAGGAAGTCGCACAGACGCTGCTCGGCGTGACGAGCGCGTTCGGCGTCTTCTTCCTGGCCTGGATCATCAATCGCAGCGTCACGCGGCCGCGTCCGCGGCCCGTGGTCGCCGCTCGAGGTGAGGCGGTCTCATGAAAGGCCTGCTCAAGAGCATGGGCGTGACGCTCTCCGCGTTCGCCCGTAAGCCCGTTACCCGCCAGTACCCGGAAATGCATCGGGCGCTGCCGGAACGCGACCGCGCGTTCCCGATCCTGCTCTGGGATCACGAAATCGATGAACCGTTCTGCACCGGGTGTCACGCCTGCGAGCGCGCGTGCCCCGTCGAGTGCATGACCGTGCTGATGAAGGACAACCCGAACCACAAGTCGCAGGGCGGTGAGTCCTCGCGGCGCAAGATCATCGACAAGTTCTGGATCGACTACGGCCGGTGCATGCGCTGCAACATCTGCGTCGAAGTGTGCAACTTCGACGCGATCGCCATGAACAACACGTGGCAGGGCCATGAGCAGTCGGTCTACGACCGCAGCGACCTCGTCCAGGAGTTGCCGCAGTTGCTCGCCGAGCACCGCAGCGGCGAGTTGAAGCCGTGGGTGGCGCCGTAATGATGCAGCGGATGCAGCGAATCCCCCTTCCCGCCCAGCTTGACCGGGTCATCCTCGGCGGCAGCCTCGTCGCGGGGTTGATCCTCATCCCGGTCGTCGTGGCGCTGGTCGCCCTGCTGGCCGCGGATCAGATCACCGGCCCCGAGCTGGTGTGGTGGTTGCTCGCCGTGGTCATCGTCACGGCCGCACTCGGCGCGGTGCTCCTGCGTAATGTCGTGCATGCGGCGCTCAGCCTTGTCGTCGTCGCGCTCGGGATCGCGGGCATGTTCTTGTTGCTCGCGTCCGAGTTCCTGGCCCTCGTACAGGTCCTCGTGTACGGCGGCGGCGTCACCATCCTCCTGCTTTTCGGTCTCATGCTCACCAACGCTCAGGACGACCCCATCGTGCAGGACGGCTCTCAGAAGCCGTTCGCCTTCGGCGTTGGTATCGCGCTGGGCGCGGTCATCACCATCGCCATGACGGATGCCACCTGGGACGCCGGTTCGAGGTCGGTCGTGGCCTTCCGCGCGCTCGGCGAGCGGCTCTACCGAGACTTCGGCGTGCCGTTCGAGGTCGCCTCGCTCGTGTTGCTCGTCGCGCTCGTCGGCGCGATCGCAATCTCCCGGCGCGACCAGGACGAGGAGGAAGCCGCTTGATTCCGCTGGAGAACTTCCTCGTCCTCTCGGGCATCCTGTTCGCGATCGGCTTCTACGGCGTCCTTGCGCGCCGCAGTGCGATCCTGATCCTCGTCTCCGTCGAACTGATGCTCGCGGCGGTATCGATCAACTTCGTCGCGTTCGCGACCTACCTCGACCCCGACTTCTTCACCGGCATCATCTTCTCGATCTTCGTGATCGTCGTCGCCGCGGCCGAGGTCGGCCTGGCGCTGGGCATCGTGTTGCGAGCCTTCCGCGAGCGCGCCACCGCGAACGTGGACGAGGCGAGCGACCTCAAGTGGTAGTCGGGACGTTCGTCGTCGCGTAGCCGGGCGTAGGGGGCACCTCGATGGGCATGGAGCAGGTAGGCCTGCTTCCCGCGATCCTCGCGGGGGCATTCGTGGTCGTGGCGCTCTTCAACGCATTCCTGCCCCGCCGTGGCGACTGGCTCGTCATCCTGGCGATGCTCGCCGTCATCGTCATCGGCTTCCTGGTCATCAAGGACTTCCAGACGTACTTCCACGACGGCCACTTCGAGCCGCGCGGCGAGAACGCGTACTCGTTCGAGTGGATCAACATCGGCGACGGCATCTTCGCCATCGACTTCACCACGTGGGTCGACAGCATCACCGTCGTCATGATCGCGGTCGTGTCCATCGTCGCGCTCATGGTCATGGTCTACTCCGTCGGCTACATGCATGGAGAGCGCCGCTACGGCTGGTACTTCGCCGTGCTCGCCCTCTTCACCGCCGCGATGTTGACGCTCGTCATCTCCGGCAACCTGCTCATCACCTACTTCGCCTGGGAAGGCGTCGGTCTCGCGTCGTTCCTGCTGATTGGTTTCTACTGGGAGCGCCAGTCCGCGGCCGAGGCAGCGAAGAAGGCGTTCATCACCACTCGCATTGGTGACGTCGGCCTGCTCATCGGCATCATCCTGCTCTGGCGCGAGGCCGGGACCTTCGACATTCAGCAGATCATCGCCTTCGCCGAAGAGGGCGGATTCGGTGAGACGTACCTCACCGTCGCGATGCTGTTCCTGTTCCTCGGCGCGGTTGGCAAGTCGGCGCAGTTCCCGCTGCACGTCTGGCTGCCCGACGCCATGGAAGGCCCGACGCCGGTCAGCGCGCTTATCCACGCAGCGACGATGGTGGTCGCCGGGGTGTACCTCGTCGCGCGCATGATGCCGGTCTTCGACCAGGTGCTGATCGCCCGCGATGTGGTGCTCTACACCGGCCTCATCACGGCGGCAATGGCCGCGACCATGGGCCTCGTGGCCAGTGACATCAAGCGCGTCCTCGCGTTCTCGACGGTCTCCCAGCTCGGCTTCATGTTCGTCGCGCTCGGCGTCGGTTCCGTGACGGCGGCCATGTTCCACCTGTTCACTCACGCCTTCTTCAAGGCGCTGCTGTTCCTCGGCTCGGGGTCCGTTATCCACGCCACCGAGCGGCAGGAGGTCGAGTACCTCGGCGGGCTCCGCAAGAAGCAGCCGATCACGGCGGCGACATTCATGATCGGGTCGCTGGCGCTCGCCGGCATCATCCCGCTCGCGGGCTTCTGGTCGAAGGACGAGATCCTCCACGTGAGCCTGAACGAGGGCAGCCTGCCCGTCTACGTTGTCCTTGCGGCCACCGCCGTCCTGACCGCCATCTACACGACGCGCCTCGTCCTGCTCACATTCTTCGGTGAGCCACGAGACCACCACGCCTACGACCATGCGCACGAGTCGCCGCGCATCATGACGGTGCCGCTGCTCATCCTCTCGGTCCTCGCGGTAGTCGCCGGGTTCGTGATCTTCTCGTCCGTCGGCAAGGGCCTGGGGTTCGCTGGCGGCGTCGGCGAGGTCGTCTACACCGAGCACGCGCACGTCTTCGAGTTCGATGCGCCGTTCGCGCTGGGCGCGACGCTCTCGGCGCTGTTCGGCATCGGCATCGGTCTCGTCTACTGGTGGGGCCGCGCCGAGCGCGCCGAGCGAGCCCGCAGCTGGGCCCCCGAGCTGCACGCGCTGCTGGTCAACCGCTACTACATGGATGACCTGTACCAGGCGATCATCAACCGCGTCGTCCTCGGCGCGGCGTCCGTCATCGCGATCTTCGACAAGCGCGTGGTGAACGAGTCCGGCATCGACGGCGGCGCCCAGGGCGTCAGCTGGTTCGGCTTCCGCTTGAAGTTCCTGCAGACCGGCAAGATCCCGAACTACGCCCTCGCCATGGCGGTGGGTGTGGTCGCGCTCGCGCTGGTCGCCTTCAGGACGTCGTAACGGCGAGGAGAGAGGCGATTGTCCAGTAACGACAGCTACCTGCTGCTAGCGCTGTTCCTGATACCCCTCGGCACCGCCGTGCTGCTGATGCTCGTCCCCTCGAGGGAGCGCGGTGCGATTGTCGCCATCACCGGGGTGTCCAGCTTCGTGATGTTCGTCATCTCCGTGTACATCTTCGCCCAGTTCGACTACGAGGGCGCCCAGTTCCAGGCCGTGAAGGCCTGGACCTGGATGGAGAACATCGGCTTCCTCGGTGAGAAGGGCATCCAGCTCAAAGTCGGCCTCGATGGCATCGCCGCGCCAATGGTGCTGCTGACCGGCATCATCACCATGGCCGGCACCTGGGTCTCCTGGAAGATCCAGCACCGCACCAAGGACTTCTTCATCCTCCTCTACATCCTCGTGGCGGGCGTCTACGGCACCTTCGTGATGCTCGACCTCTTCTTCTTCTTCCTCCTGTACGAGACCGCCGTGCTTCCCATGTACCTGCTCATCGCGGTCTGGGGCTCCACGCGCAAGGAGTACGGCGCGATGAAGCTCATGATGATGCTCGTCGCGGCGTCCATCCTCATCTTCACGGGCATCTTCGCCATCTTTAGCGAGGCCGGGCTCGCCACGTTCGACCTGACGAGGTTGTTCGGCGCCGAGTACGACCCCACGATGCAGAAGATCTTCTTCCCGATGATCGCCATCGGATGCGGCACCCTGGGCGGCATGTTCCCGTTCCACGCCTGGTCGCCCGACGGCCACGCCTCCGCTCCCACCGCCGTCTCGATGCTCCACGCGGGCGTACTGATGAAGCTCGGCGCGTTCGGCATCATCCGCCTCGGCTTCCAGATCCTCCCGGAGGGCGCCGCGTTCTGGGCGCCCGGCCTGATCACCGTGGGCATCACCGCGGCGCTCTATGGCGCCATCTCCGCGCTACGGCAGACAGACCTCAAGCTGATGTCGGGCTTTTCCTCCGTGTCCCACATGGGCTACGTCTTCGTCGGTCTCGGGACGCTGAACGTCGTCGGGATGAGCGGCGCGGTGCTGCAGATGTTCGCGCACGGGGTGATGACGGCCCTCTTCTTCCTCCTGATCGGTGGGCTCTACGACCAGTCCCACAACCGCGAGATCCCGAACTTCTCCGGCATGGCGAAGCAGATGCCCATCTGGACGGTCTTCTTCATCATCGGCGGTATGGCCTCGCTGGGCCTGCCCGGCCTCTCGGGCTTCGTCGCGGAACTGCACATCTTCGTCGGGACGTTCCGCTCGTATCCCATCGTGGGAGGCCTGGCGGTGCTGACGGCGGCGATTACCGCGACGTACCTCGTGCGCATGTTCGCCCAGGCGTTCTTCGGCGAGATGAACCCGCGCTGGTCCGGGTTGAACGAGATCACCTGGACCGAGCGAGCGGGCGCGACGGTGCTCGTGATCGCCATCCTGGCGCTCGGCCTGTGGCCGTCGCCATGGGTTGACCGCATCTCGACGACGCTGGCCCAGACGATTCCGGGGGTATCGCTGTGAGCGACCTCAACTTCGACTACGCGCTGCTGATCCCCGAGTTCATCCTGGCGGCCACGGCTGGCGTGGTGCTCCTCGCAGACGCGTTCCGGCGCGAGCTGCGTGTGAGCCGAGCCGTCCTGCCAGGTATCACCGCCGTCGGCGCGCTGGCCGCCGGCGTCACCAGCCTGCTGTTCGTGAACGAGACCGACAACTTCGCCAGCCTCGTCGCGATCGACAACTTCACGACGTTCTTCCGGGTTCTGTTCGCCGCCACGCTCGTTGTGGTGGTGCTCGGCTCGTACGAGTTCGTCTCGAGGGAGATTCGCCACCAGGGCGAGTTCTACTCGATGCTCGTCCTCATGACCCTCGGAGCGAGCTTCCTCGCTTCCGCCCAGGAGCTGCTGACCGCCTACATCGGCATCGAGCTGCTCTCCTTCTCAGCGTACGTCGCTGTGTCGCTGCAGAAGCATGACCGCCGGTCTGGCGAGGCCGGCCTCAAGTACGTCCTCCTGGGGGGCGTTGCCTCCGCCATCCTGCTCTACGGCCTCAGCCTCATCTACGGGTCGGCGGGTTCCACCAGCTATGCAGAGATCGGCGCGCGGCTGGCCGAGGGGACCGAGGGCTTCGAGCTCCCGCTGCTCCTCGGCCTTGTGATGCTCGTCGCCGGCCTCGGATTCAAGGCGTCGGCGGTGCCGTTCCACATGTGGACCCCGGACGCATACGAGGGCGCGCCACTCCCCGTGACCGCGATGCTCTCCACCGTCTCGAAGGCCGCGGTCTTCGGCCTCTTCCTGCGCTTCTTCTCCGGTCCGCTGCTCCCCGTCATCGACGACTGGCAGTGGATGGTGGCCGTGATCGCGCTGCTCACGATGGTCGTGGGGAACCTCGTCGCGATTCAGCAGCACAACATCAAGCGACTGCTTGCTTATTCCTCCATCGGCCAGGTCGGCTTCATGCTGATGGCGATCACCACGGTCTCAGACGCCTCGGCGTCCGCTTTGCTGCTCCACATGGGCGGCTACCTGATCACCAACCTCGCAGTGTTCATGGGCGTGATCGCGTTCTACAACCACTCCCGCACCGAGGAGATCAGCGGCTTCCGCGGTCTTGCGGAGACGAACCCGTACCTCGCGCTGGTGATCATGGCCGGGCTCTTCTCCCTCAGCGGGATGCCGCTCCTCGCCGGCTTCACCACGAAGTTCATCCTCTTCCAGGCGGCCGCCGATGCCGGGTACCTCTGGCTCGTGAGCGTCGCCGTCATCATGAGCACCATCTCTCTGTACTACTACCTGATGGTGGTGAGGCAGATGTACGTGCTCGAGCCGGCGGGCCAGCCGGACGCTGACTCGGCCACGGTCCACGGCGATCGCCCGGAGCTGCGCTGGCGGGTTTCGCCCGCTTCCTACCTCACGACGGGTGCGCTGCTTCTCGCCATCGTCTTCGTCGGCGTGTACGCAACCCCGCTGCTCACGGCGGCCGACCGCGCCGTGGCAGTGCTGTTCCCCGTCTGACGCACGACCGCGACCCACAACAAGAGAGCCGCCCCCAGAGGGGCGGCTCTCTTGTTGTGCCGCTTCGGCGCTACAGCGTGCCGAGGTAGCGGTCGAGCTCGAACTGCGACACCTGCGCTCGGTATTCGGCCCACTCGTGCCGCTTGTTCTTCACCAGCGAGTCCACGATATGGTCGCCAAGCGTGGCACGCATGAGGTCCGATCGCTCGAACGCACGGATCGCCTCGTTCAGTGACGCCGGCAGTGGCGCGATGCCGCGCGCTTCAACGTCGGACGGGTTCAGGTCACGCACGTCCTGCTCCAGCGGCGGCGGAAGCGCCTCGCCGCGCTCGATGCCCGCCAGCCCCGCTGCGAGGATCGCCGCGAATACGAGGTACGGGTTGCATGCCGCGTCCGGGGCGCGGTACTCGATGCGCGCGGCTGTCCCTTCGCCCGGCCGCCGGCGCGGCACACGGAGCAAGTCAGCATGGTTGCGCGGCGACCACGTCGCGTACGTCGGCGCTTCGAAGCCTGGCACCAGGCGGCGATACGAGTTCACCCACTGATTGGTGAGCAGCATCATCTCTGGCGCGTGGCGAAGGATGCCCGCCATGAACTGCTCACCAGCCTCCGAGAGCCCGGACGGCCTGCCACTGCCGTCGAAGACGTTCTCTTCGCCGCGGAAGAGAGAGAACTGGAGGTGCATACCCGAGCCGTTCTCGTGGGTCAGCGGCTTCGGCATGAACGTGGCATAGACGCCATGGTTCATCGCCACCTCTTTGACGACGAGGCGGTACGTCATCACTGAGTCGGCCATCGTGAGCGCATCCGTGTACCGGAGGTCGATCTCATGCTGGCTTGGGGCGCCCTCATGGTGACTGAGGGCGACCGGGATGCCCATCTCCTCAAGGGTCAGCACCGTCTCTCGCCTCAGGTCCGACCCGCTGTCGAGCGGCGTCAGGTCGAAGTACCCGCCGCTGTCGAGCGGCTCGAGGGAGTATGCGTCGCGGAAGTAGAAGTACTCGATCTCGGGTGAGACGTAGCACGTGAACCCGGCCGCGGCCGCCCGCCCCACGGCCCGCTTCAGGATCCACCGCGGGTCGCCTTCGAACGGTTCACCGTCCGGCCCCTCGATGTCGGAGAACATGCGCGCCACGGCTCGCTCACGAGGGCGCCACGGGAGCAACTGAAACGTCTGCGGGTCGGGGCGAATGATCATGTCCGCCTCGTCCGTACGTGCGAACCCCTCGATCGAGGCTCCGTCGAAGCTGATGCCGTCGTCGAGCGCGTGCTCCAGTTCCTCAACCGTGATCGCGACGGACTTCAGCATCCCCAGTAGATCCGTGAACCACAGGCGGATGAACTTCACGTCGTGGTCGCGGCACGCCTGCAACACGTGCTGGCGGGAGTCCAGGTCCTGCATCTCTCGTTACCTCCCGTCATCCCCGCGGGCCGGTCCCATTGGGCCGAGGGGAGAACAACAGCGGCCCCGGATCCCCGGGGCCGCTGTGAACAGGTCGCCGCGCGGCGAATCTACCCCGCGAAGTACAGTTCGTACTCGTACGGCGTGGGCCGGAGGCGCACCTCCTGCGCCTCAGAGCGCTTGTACTCGATCCACGTGTCGATGACGTCCTGGGTGAAGACGCCGCCCTGCAGCAGGAAGTCGTGGTCGGCTTCCAGGGCATCGAGGGCCTCGTCGAGCGATCCGGGCACGGTGGGGACCTTCGCGGCCTCGTCCGGCGGGAGCTCGTAGATGTTGCGGTCCAGCGGGTCGCCCGGGTCGATCTGCTTCTGGATGCCGTCAAGGCCGGCCATCAGCATCGCCGCGAAGGCGAGGTACGGGTTGCACGTGGCATCCGCCGGCCGGAACTCGATACGCTTCGCGTTCGCGGACATCGAGTAGGTCGGGATCCGGATCGACGCCGAGCGGTTCCGCATCGAGTACGCCAGGTTGACCGGCGCCTCGTAGTGCGGGACCAGCCGCTTGTACGAGTTGGTCGTCGGTGCCGCGAACGCGAGCACTGCGTGCGCGTGCTTCAGCAGGCCACCGATGTACCACCGGGCCAGCTGCGACAGCCCCGCGTAGCCGTTGGAGTCGTAGAACGCCGGCGCGCCGTTCTTCCAGAGCGACTGGTGGGTGTGCATGCCCGTCCCGTTGTCGCCGTAGATCGGCTTCGCCATGAAGGTGGCGACTTTCCCGTACTTCCGGGCGACGGTCCGCACCACGTATTTGTACCACTGCGAGCGGTCTGCCTGCGTCGTCAGCGTGCCGAAGCGCATTGCCAGCTCGCCCTGGCCCGCCGTCGCCACCTCGTGGTGGTGCAGCTCCATTGGGATGCCGATGCCCTCGAGCGCCTCGACGAACTCGTTGCGCAGCTCCGTCTGCGTGTCAAACGGCGGGACCGGAGAGTAGCCTTCCTTGCCCGCGATCTTGAAGGAGAGGTTGCCGCCCTCCTCGCGTCCACTGTTCCACGAGCCCTCGTTCGAGTCCACGAAGTAGAACGCCGAGTTCTGCCCTTGCTGGAATCGGACGTCATCGAAGATGAAGAACTCGAGCTCGGGCCCGAAGTACGCCGTGTCCGCGATCCCGGTGGTCTTGAGGTGCTCCTCAGCCTTCTTCGCGATCGCACGCGGGTCGCGGCTGTAGCGCTGGCGTGTCAGCGGGTCCGCCACGTCGCAGATGAGGCTCAACGTCGGCGTGTCGTACGCCGGGTCGATCACTGCCGTCTCGAGGTCCGGCATCAGCAGCATGTCTGATTCGTGGATCTGCTGGAACCCGCGGAGGCTCGATCCATCGAAGCCCTGGCCATCCGCGATCAGGTCCGCGTTCAGCCGGTGGGCGGGCAGTGTGAAGTGCTGCCAGCGACCGAGAAGGTCGGCCACCTTCAGATCGACGCGGCGGACGCTCCGTGAGCTCGCCAGATCGAGGACTTCCTGCAATGTCGCCACGTTCGCCTCTTCCCTCTGCCTGCGCATCCTGCTGCGCCTGCCTACCGCGAATGATGTGGTTGCCACGGACGGCGCCCGTCGCACGATTCTGTACCGTGCGGCGTCAGAGGGAAAGGTAAAGCTGGACGGTTACTCGACGATTACTCTGCTGTTACGAACATGTTTCGTGAGCGTGTACTGCGCGGATGGAGTGGGCGGCTAGAGCCCTTCCGCGGCGAGCGGATCGATGCGCGCGGCTGAGGGCGCGTCTTCGATGAAGCGGTAGCCCACGTTCCGAACTGTGTCGATGTAGGCCTCGTGCCGTTCGATCTTCGCGCGAATGCGCCGGATGTGGACATCCACCGTCCGCGAGCCGCCGTAGTAGTCATACCCCCAGACGCGATTGAGCAGCGCCTCCCGCGTGAACGGCTTCCCAGCGTTCGTGGCAAGGAAGCGCAGCAGCTCGTACTCCTTGTAGGTCAGGTCGACTACCTCGCCGTCTACGCTCACGGTGTACCGCTCGAGGTCGATCACCAGGCCGCGCCGGCGGAGCAGACTGCCTTCGTCCGCGCCCGTGTGTTCCCAGAGGATGCGTGCGATGCGCGCCCGGAACTCCTCGCCGTCCAGCGGCGGCACCTGGAAGTCATCGATGCGGACACCGGCCCCCACCATCGCCAGCTGTTCGTGCGAGGCGACGAGCAGCGTCCCCACGCGGTCGACGACCTCGGGGTCGCGGAGCACCGCGGCGAGCCCACCCGGCGTCACGCCGATCCCCAGGTCCAGGACGAGGACAGCCGGCCGCCACTCACGGAGCGCAACCATCCCCGCCTCGAGCGTGCGCTCGTTGCGCACGGGGCGCCCGTCCAGGCGCATCGCCGCCGCCGCCGCGGTGACGTGCTGGGGATCGTCACTGACCAGAAGCACGCGCTGCATGGGCGCAGTGTAGATGACGCGGCGGTCCGGCGCTCGCCCGACATCGAGGCCTCGCGGCGAATGCTCCTGGCCAGCCTACAATGTCAGGGATGACCACCGAGGAACTCGCCCCGCTGCTCATTCTCGTGAATGGCCGTCCCGCTACGGGGAAGAGCGGCATTGCGGCCCAGCTGTCCGAGGCACTCGACGTCGCGCTGTTCACCAAGGACGAGGTCAAAGAGCTGCTCGGAGACGTGCTGGGCGCTCCCGACCGCGAGGCCGCGCATGCGCTCGGCGAGGCATCGATTGCACTCATCTTCCAGCATGCGGAGGCCGTGCTCGCCACGGGGGCGCCGGCAATGGTTGAGTGCCCGCTGATCCCAGAGTTCACGGTCCCCATCCTTCGCGGGATCGAGGAACGGACCGGGTGTCGCCTCCTGCAGCTGTTTCTCGTGGCCAATCCCGCCGTCATCGTTGAGCGCTACCGGAATCGCGAGCGCAGCGAGGTCCACTTCGACGCCGAGGCCCTTCGCGAGCTGGAACGGTCACTCGCGGAGGAGTCCATACCACCGGTGCCGGTCAGCGGGGCGACATGGACCATAGACACCACCGACTTCCGCTCGGTGGAGGTGGACGCGCTTGCGGAGCGTATCCGCGAACGCATCGCCGCTGCCGACTGACGCCCCGGGTCGGACCATCCGTAACGCATACGCACATGAGCAAATTCTTGTGTCCCACGTCAGACGTGTGATACCGTCGCCGCATGCTGAAGCTGATGAGCACGGTCCTGGCGGCGGCGCTGCTCGTCGTCACCACGTCCGCGTCCCGATCGCCCGCACGCGCGGAGTCCGATGTCCTGATCTCGGCCTTGACGCCCGATCACGGCCTCACCGATGCCGAGATCGTGACGACGATTAGCGGCTCGGGCTTCCCCACCTCCGATGACTGCGATGGACCGATCGTCGAGATCCTCTTTGATGGCGTGAGCGCATTCCCGCTCGTGCCCCCGACGAGGACTGAGCTGAAGGTGATGCCGCCCGCTCACTCCCCAGGCCGCGTCGACGTGACCGTGCGCAACCTCTGCAACGGCTCGAGCGATACGCTTCCCGCCGCCTACACGTACACAGCGCCGACGATCCTCGGTGGATCGATCCCGGAGGACGGCGGTTTCGGTCTGTTCGTCTTCGGTGGCGGCTCCAACGAGGACCTCGTCGAGGCGTCCGGCTGTCCCAGCGCCACCGCGACGTTCTGGGCCACCAACTCGAGCGGGCAGTTCGTGACCTTCATCCCCGGAGCGGCCGTACACGCGGTCAACGACGCCTGGAATCAGCTCTTCCCGCAAGGCGTCCCGTTCAACACCGCGCTCATCGGGCGCTGCCTCTGACGCTGACCGCCTGACACCGGCCCCCTCGCGTCATTCCCCAGTCCGGCCGGGATTGCTATCATCGTTGCCCCGACAGCATTCCCACGCTCGGGACGGCGCCCGGGCGGCCGGGCAGGCCCGCACCCCACGAGGGAGTCTCCCCCCATGTCCGTCATCGAGACGACCGATCTGACGAAGATCTACCACAACGGGTATATCGCCCTGAACGCCCTCTCGATGCGCGTCGAGAAGGGGATGGTGTACGGCCTCGTCGGCCCAAACGGCGCCGGTAAGTCGACGACGTTCCGTGTCCTGCTCGGGTTGCAGAAGCAGACCGCCGGTTCGGTGAAGGTGTTTGGCGAGGAGATGCACGCCGAGCGCGCCGACCTCCGGCGGCGCATTGGCTTCCTCCCCACCAGCCCGAGCTTCCCCCGCAACCTCACACCCATCGACTACCTGAAGCTCGTCGGCGCCATCACCGGCATGCCGCGCGACCGCGTCAAAATCCGCCTCGCAATGCTCCTGCGCGCCGTCGACCTCACCAGCGCCGCCGCGCAGCGCATCGACGGCCTGTCGACCGGTATGCTCACGCGCCTCGGCATCGCCGCCGCGCTGATGAATGACCCTGAACTCTTGATCCTCGACGAGCCGACGTCCGGCCTCGACCCGACCGGACGCAAGCAGACCATCGAGTTGATCCGCGACCTCTCCGGCCGTGACCGGACGATCATCATTGCCACGCACATCCTGTCGGACGTCGAGCGCATCTGCACGGATGTCGGGATCATCTCCCAGGGCCGCCTCATCTATCACGGCCCGATGTCCGAGATGCGGCGCCTCGCGAGGCACGGCACCATTTCCGTCGAGATCGAGGGGAACACCGCGGCGTTCGAGCAGCAGATCCCGCTCCTCGACGACATCGGCGGGGTGACCTGGGAGCGCATCGGCTCGGAATTCCGCATCAAGTTCGTCGGCGCTGAGCGGCTACCCGTCTACATCCAGCGTGTGCTCGACCTCATCGACCGCACCGGCGTCGAGCTGCTGCACTTCAATACCGGCGAAGACGAGCTCGAGGAGGCGTTCCTCCGCCGCCTCGAGGAAGACCGCGTGCGCGGGTCGTTGCGCAGCTCGTGGGCCGCGACGCAGCGCCTGTCCGGCGACAACCGGCTGATCCTGCCCGAACTGGCCGAACTCCCTGAGCCCGAGTACGAGAACGGCGCCCACCCCTCCGACGTGATCGAAGAAGAGGTCGTCAATGCAGGCGTTTCTGGTCCTCCTTCGGTATGACCTGAGCCAGATGGGGCGGTCGTGGATCGTCCGCATCTGGGTCAGCCTGCTCTTCATACCGGCGGTCTTCGTGCTGGGCGTCGCGGCGAACGAGAACGAACTCGCGTCCGAGTCCCTTGCGGCGTACGTTGCCGCCGTGATGGCGCCCCTGTCGTGGCTCGCCGTCTCGATCTACTCTGCCTCCGCCGTGAGTGGCGAAGCGGGCGTCGCGACCGATGGCATCCTCTCGAAGTCCGTGACGCGTACCGAGTACATCTCCGCGAAGGTGGCCGCGCGCGTCGGGGTCACGGTGCTCGTCTACCTCGCGGTGATGCTGCCGTTCACCTACCTGCTCCGCCATTACGCGGATCCGGACACCAGCGGTCTCGGCGTCGTCATGGGCCTGCTCATGGTCGGGACGTTGCTCGCGTTCCTCGCCGCGCTGGGCATCCTCCTGTCCACCATCTTCCGAAACGTGCAGATCGCCGTGCTCTGTGCGCTCATGAGCGTGCTGCTCTCCGGACTGGCGCTGCAGTTCCTCGAGTTGAAGTGGTTGAGCACGACCGCCGTCATCAACGATCTGCCCGAGACGTTCCGAGGCGACACTTCCACTCTCACCTCGATCCGCGTGGTCATCGTGTTCGCCGCCCTGACTGTGGCGGCCATATCGTCTTCGCTGTGGGTCTTCCGCCAGAAGGATCTCTAGCGGCGCGAGGTAGGCGATGTCCGACAGGCGCCCACGACCGCTGACGACCGATCGTGAGCACGTCGCGCTCGGTAGGATCGGCGAGCGCGAGTTCCGAGGCGTCGTCGAACGCCGTGAGCTGCGATTAGGCCCGCTTCACGTCGGACGGGTCCGGCCGCAGTCGGTCGACGTCTTCCAGCCCGGGCAGGGCCACCGTCCCGTCCGCATCGACGCGCCTTCCGACCCGTATCTGCGCGCCCTGCGCTGGATGCTGGTCATGGTCGTCGGCGGGGTGGCCGTCCGGGTGCTTGCCCGCCGCCGTCATACTCGATAGGTGGTGTGAAGGAGATGCGATGGAGCCGCCGGAGGCATTGACGAGGCTGACGGGCATTCCTGAGCGGGCGACGGCTGCCGCATGTTTCGGTGCGCCGGCGACAGCCGGCGAACGCACGGTCATCCCGGTTGCCGAGGTCTGGTACGGCCTTGGATTCGGCTGGGGGAGCGGCGAGTCCGAGCAGGACGGCGTGGAGAGCGAAGGAAGCGGTGGTGGAGGCGGCGGCGGTTCGCGTGCGCGCGGCGTCGCTGTCATCGAGGTGGCGCCGGATGGCGTACGCATCCATTCGATCCTCGACCAGACGGCGATCAACCTCGCGGGGATCGCCTTCGCGGCCGCGGCGGTCGCCATCGTGTCCCGCACGTTGCTGAAGCTGATCCGCGGGTAGGCGGTCCGCATTTGAGTGTCCGACGCGACGTTCCGTATACTCGGAATCCGCGCCGGTGTAGCTCAGCGGCAGAGCAGCTGTTTCGTAAACAGCAGGTCGTGGGTTCAAGTCCCACCGCCGGCTCCACGTCCGAACTCAGGTCCGCGCCTCAGCGTGGATCCGTCCCGAAGCATTATCCGGAGATTCGATGAGCAAGTTACGCGATCGACTGCGTGAGACGACGCGGCGGCAGGCCAACGGCTTCGGGTTCACTGCCGCCCGATCGAGCGACCGCACGGTGCGCCAGGTGCTCGTGATCGCCGAAGTGCGCGACGCCGGGGCTGCTGCGGCGGCGGTAGCATCGGGAGCGGATGTTCTGCTGCACGCGGGCGCTGACGAGTCGCTTGCCGAGGTCGTGGCCGCGTCGGACGGACGCGCTGTGGGACGGCGCGTCGATGCGGCGACCGCCGCGGATACGCAGACGGCTCAGGAAGCCGGCGCGCACTTCCTCGCCTTCAATGACCGGGAGACCGAAGCCGCCGCTCTGCTCGACCACCGCATGGGATACGTCGCTCTGCTCGGGCAGGACGACGAAGCCGAGCTGCGGTTGCTGCGCCCGCTCGACCTCGATGGCGCCGTGGTGGACGCGCCCGGCGCTCAACTACGCGTGCGCGACCAGTTGCGGCTGCGCCGCACTGCGGATCTGGTGCGGAAGCCGCTGTTCGTCCGGCTCACCCAGGCAGTCGACGCCACGACGCTCGAAGTATGGCGGGACGCCGGCGTGGTGGCCGTGGTTGTGTCGGATCCGGCGCTGCTCGCGGAGCTCGCGCAGGCGGCCGACGCCGTCCCGCGACCGCGGGAGTCCGGTGAGCGGCGTGAGGTGATGGTACCGGCAGTACAGATGCCCGTGGACGAGGACGACGAGGACTAGATCCCGCCCCGTCGGGCCGCCCCCGCGATCAGGAAGCGGCGTTCGCTGTCAGCGTCTTCGCGATGGCGAGGGCACCGTCCCGGTGGGCGTCCATCTCGCGTTCTTCATCGATGACCAGTCGGCAGATGCCTTCCGCGTCGAACACGAACGTGACGCGCCGCGCGAGCGGCGAGTCGGGGCGGTCCACGCCGAAGGCGGCGATCGTGGCGTTCTTCGGCCAGTCGGAGAGCACCGGAAACTCGAGGTTGTGCTGCTCACAGAAGACGCCCTGGGTCGCCCAGGTGTCGCTGCTGATGCCGGCGATCTTCACGCCGAGCGCCCGAAAGTCCTCGTACGACTGCTGGAAGCCCTGCATCTCGCGCGTGCAGCCTCCGGTGAAGGACATCGGATAGAAGGCGAGCACCGCGACGGCGCCCAGGAAGTCGTCCTGAGTGACTTCTTCACGGCTAGAGTTGCGGAGGGAGAACGAGGGCATCCGATCGCCGACCTGAAGCATGGTTCCTTCCGCTCTTTCGTGATCCCGGGCTAGTGGTGGTCGTCGTGAGGGGGCGCCGGGCGCTGGAAGTCCCAGAACAGCTGACGCTTCATGCGGTAGAGGTACCCGAGCGTCGCGAGGAGCATGACGGCGACCAGGGTGCCGAAGGTGAGGATCATCACCTGGCCCCAGTCGTCACCGCGCTCGATCACCCGGGTGTGTTCCTGGGCGGATGCGATCACGGGGAGCAGGGCCAGCAAGGCGCCGGATCCGGCGGCAAGCACGCGCTTCAGGACGTTCATCGAGACCTCCATCCGAACGGGAGTCTAGCACGGCGTTGCGGGGTCGGACGAGGGGCGCGCGTGCGGGCGAGAGCGGCACCGGGGCTCGCCCCGGTATCTCGTTCGTGTATCGGAACGTGCGGCCCGCGTTGTTCCTCGAAGCGTGGTTCCGTATACTCTGGCGGCATCCCGACCATCCAAAGGAGTGTCCGGTGAAACGGACCTGGCAACCGAAGCGAATCCCCCGTCTGCGCAAGCACGGGTTTCGTGCGCGCATGGCGACCCGCGGGGGGCGCGACGTGCTCAAGCGCCGCCGGGCGCGCGGACGTGCACGTCTGACCGTCTAGCGGCTCGTCCCTCGTGACGGCCGAGTCAGCAGCGGCCGACAGCACGGCGGCCGACGTTGTGACCGTCCCCTCGACCGGTTCGAACCCCGGGACGAACAGGCTGACTCGACGCCAGGACTTTCTGCTGGTGCTCCAGCAGGGGCAGCGTGTGCGGCACTCGCTGCTCGGAGTCGGGTACCGGCGCAATGGACTCGATGAGAGCCGCGTCGGATTCGCCGTCGGAAAGCGAGTCGGCAACGCAGTGACACGCAACCTCGTTCGACGGCGTCTGCGCGCCATCACGCGTGCCACCGGGCTGGTCCGCGGGTACGACATCGTGGTGACCGCCCGTCCGGAGGCCGCAGGCGCGCGATACGGCGAGCTTGAGCGAGCATTCCGTCAATGCGCGCGGCGCGGGAATCTCCTTGCGGCGGTTGAGGCGAACGGATGAAGCGGCTCCTCCTGGCCGCGATCCGTATGTACCAGGGGGCGATCTCTCCCGCGCTTGGCGCGCGCTGCCGGTTCCAACCTTCCTGTTCCCAGTACACATACGAGGCCATCGAACGGCACGGGTCTGCCCGCGGGACGTGGCTGGGGGTGAAGCGCCTGTGTCGCTGTCGCCCCGGCCAGGCTGGTGGATATGACCCGGTGCCGGAGCCTGCGTCTGGACTGGGGCCGCAGACGCGAATTGTGAAAAATTGAACAAAATGTTTCACGTGAAACATCGGGCCGTGCTGGCGTTCGGCGTGGGATTCGTGTTGATAGCTCTGTTGACGGGCTGTGGAGGCGTCTCGTCGCCCGAGGGGTGGGCCGCTCCCGTCGATGCCGGTGACGGCATCGTGATCGTCAGCGACAAGCGCGGCGAGTTGTCCGCGTTGCGCGTGACCGATGCCGGCGCCAGCGTATTGTGGACGTTCCCGGGTGACGGCGATGACCGCAACTACCGGGCGTTCTACGCGACCCCGATCGTTGACCGGAGCGGCGCGAAGCCGCGGCTGCTGGTGGCCTCGTATTCCGGGCATATCGTCTCGGTCGACCTCGAGACGGGGCAGCCGACGGCGGGGTGGCCGCGTGAGGTGTCGGTGGGTGGGCACATCGTGGCCACGCCAGTGCTGGTGGACGACACGCTCTACGTGGCGAACGCGCACGGCGAAGTGAAGCCCGTCGATGTCGTGAATGGCGTGGTGGGGCAGCAGATCGCCCGTGCGGATGACCGCATCTGGGGCGAGCCCGTGTTCGACGGTGGGGTGCTCTACGTCGGATCGCTCGACGGGACCGTGCGGGCAGTGGGGGCCGACGGCTCGTTGCGGTGGCGGGACGACGTCGGCGGGGCGGTCGCTGGCGACCTGGCCGTGGAAGGCGACAGTCTGTACGTCGGCACGCTGGAGCGACGGCTGCTCGCGCTCGACGCGACGACCGGCGCGGAGCGCTGGCGGTTCTCCAGTGACGGCTGGTTCTGGGCGAAGCCCCTCGTGACGGAGGACACCGTGTACGCGGCGACCGTCCTCGGGAGCGTCTACGCCATCAACCGCGCGACGGGCCAGGAGATCTGGCGCGCGGAGCCCGGCTCGGGCGAGATGCGGGCGACGCCGGCGCTTGCCGGCGGCGCGCTGGTCGTCGCCGACCGCGACGGGCGGGTCTTCGGGTTGAATCCGTCGGATGGCTCGGTGCTGTGGCAGCAGGAGCAGTCCGGGCAGGAGTTTTACGCGAGCCCGCTGGTGCAGCAGTCCGCGTTGCTGTATCTGAGCCATGACGGCACGCTCGTGCGCGTGCGGCCTCAAGACCAGGGCGCGATCAGCGTCGTGTACGAGCGAGGGTAAGTCATGCCCATCGGCGCAGCATGGGACACGTTGCTGGTCACCCCGCTGGTGAACCTGCTGATCGCGCTGAGCGCGATCGCGTTCGGGTCGTTCGGGCTGGCGATCCTGCTCCTCACGCTGATCATCCGCGCGGTCACGTTCCCGTTGACGCTGCGCACTTTGAAGGCGATGAAGGCAATGCAGCAGCTGCAGCCGAAGCTGCAGGACGTGCAGAAGAGGTACTCGGACCCGCGCCGGCGGTCCGAAGAGACGATGAAGCTGTACCGCGAACACGGCGTGAACCCGCTGGGTTGCCTGGGCCCGATGGTGATCCAGATGCCGGTCTTCTTCGCGCTGTACGGGGTGATTCGGATCACGCTGGGCAACACGCCGGAGAGCGTGCTCGAGTTGTCTTCCCGGCTGTATTCGGTGGGGTTCATCCAGAACGCCGTGCCGGTGAGCACCTCGTTCCTGTGGATGGACCTCGGCGAGCAGGGCGGGTTCTTCCTCGTGGCGCTGGTGTTTGCGTCGATGTGGCTGCAGCAGCGGATCTCGACGTCGCGGAGCCAGGCGGCGCCGGGGACACAGCAGGCGCAGATGAACGTGATGATGCAGTGGATGTTCCCGGCGATGTTCTCGTGGGTAGTGATCACGGTGCCCGCGGGGCTGGGTGTGTACTGGGCGGCCAGCACGATCATCGGGCTGGTGTTGCACTGGGTCTTCGTGGGGCCGGGAGACTTCACGTGGGGTTCGCTCATACCTCAGCGGTTCCGACCAGAGGGGCGCCCGCGGCCGGCGCTCGCCGTTTCCGGAGCAGGCCGCGCACCGACCAACCGTCCTGGCGCCGAGGGCGCTACCGAAGCGGGAGATGACGATGCGGATCGTGGAAGTCAGCGGCAAGACGGTGGACGAGGCGGTCGCCCGAGCCCTGGAGCAACTGGAGCTCAGTCGCGACCAGGTCGACGTCGACGTCATCAGCGAAGGTAGACGCGGGGTCTTCGGAATCGGGCAGGAGCCCGCGATCGTCCGGGTCACGGCGAAGGTCACGGCAGACGCTCCTTCCAGCGGGCAGGGGGCGGCGCGGCCGCCTCGGCAGCGGGGACCGCGACGGGAGGGACCGGGCGAGGGGCCGCGCGAGGGCGGTCGTGGCGAGCGCGGCGGCGGGCGGCGGGACGGTGGCGGCGAGCAGCCTGCAGAATCGCGCCCGCGCGGCGACGATCGGCCGGAGCAGGGCGAGCGGCCGGAGCGCGAGCGCGGTGGCCGCGGGGGGTACAGCCGCAACCGGTCCGATGGGGGCGGGCGCCGCGAGGGGGCTCGAGGGGGCGGGATGCGCGCGGAGACGTTGCCGGCGCGCGGGACCGGCGAGGCGGGGCCGCCGGTGACGGTGCCGGGCGCGCCGGAGGAGCCGCCGCAGGCGCCGATCCTCGAGGCGGAGGACGAGGTTGATTTCGCGGGGCGGACGGTACGAGACGTACTGACGCTCCTCGGGCTGACGGACACGGAGATCGCGGCTCGGGAGCCGGAGAGCGCGGGCGACGGCGTGGGCCTCGTGACGCAGATTCTTGACGTTTATGGAGACAACGAGGAGGCGTCCCGCGAGCTCGGGCTGTTGATCGGGCGACGCGGGGAGACTCTCGCCTCGTTGCAGTACCTCCTGAACGTGCTGGTCTCCACGAAGTACGGAAACGACCATGTGTTCGCCATCGACATCGACCAATATAAGCGTCGTCGTGAGCAAACTCTGGTGGCAATGGCACAGCGGATCGCGGCTGAAGTGCGGGAGACGGGGGACGTGATCACGCTCGAGCCGATGTCGGCGGCGGAGCGTCGGATCATCCATGTGACGCTGGCGGACGAGCCGGGCGTACGGACGGAGAGCGTGGGTTCGGGGCAGAACCGCCAGGTCGAGGTGATGCCGGACGATGGCGAGAGCGGCGGCGGCGGCGAGTAGCTCGTACCGAGCGGCCGTCGCAGGGTGGTTGCGCACTCGGTCCTGATCGCCGGTGCGGTGACGTGGGATGTGTTCGGCGGAGAGCGGCGAGCAGGCGGGGCGGTGTCGTACGCGGCGCGCGCGGCGGCGGCGCTCGGAGTGCGGGCGCGCATACTGACGATCGCGGGCGGTGACGCGAGCATCGATGCGTTCTATGGTCATGAGGTGCACGTCATCGCCTCAGAGGCGACGCTGACGTTTGAGCATCAGGTATACGGGGAACACCGTCGGCTGCGTGTGCTGGCGCGGCCCGAGCGGGCGCTGGCGGCGACGGATCTCCCTCGGGGGTGGCTGGGGGCGTCGACGGGGGTGGCGATCCTGGGGCCACTGCTGGCGGATGACCTCGACGCCCGTTCGCTCACGAGCGTGGGGTTCGAGCGCGTGGGGCTGCTTGGGCAGGGCCTTCAGCGCACGGTGGGTGACGACGGGGTGGTGGAGGAGGCGGTAGCGCCTTCGTCGACGCTATTCGATGTGCTTTCTGACCGATGCTCGCTCTTCCTCTCAGAAGATGAGTGTCTCTCGTGGCCGACGGGGGAGCTGGCGCGGGTTGTGGAGGCGTCCGAGCGCGTGGTGGTGACTCGGGGGTCGGCGGGGGCGGAGGTGTTGCGGCCGGGGCAGGCGTCGGAGCGCATCGAGCCGACGCCGGCGGAGGCGGTGGATACCACGGGCGCGGGGGATGTGTTTTCGACGGCGTTCTTTCTCGGGGTGACGGTACTGGGGCTCGAGGTAGCGGCGGCGGGGGCGCTGGCGAGCCGGCTGGCCGCGGCGAAGGTGGGGCTGGTGGGGGCGGCGGCGCTACCTCGGATGCAGGGATGAACAGAGGGCGGCGCAGGCGTTGCCTGCGCGGTACGAGTCGGAGTATGACGCGGACCTAGCTCGTCAGTCGGTGTCGCGAGGAACAGCATGTAGCCCGCGGGCGCTGACCTCGCGGCAGTCTTGATCAGAGCCCTCGTGTGTGCCGGTGGTCAGGGGCACTGGACCAGCTGGTTGCTGGCACCGACCGCGGAGGCGAGGCAGCCGTCGTCGCGGGCCCACGCGGTATTGTTGTCGCCTCCGAAGCCGGCGACGGCTGCGCTGGTGTCTGCGAAGACCCAGGCGTTGTTTCTATCGCCGTCTTGCGAGTTGGCGTCGCTGTCGTCGCCGATAGTCACGCTGGTGTTGCCACTGCCGCCGGGATGCGTTTGCGCGATTCCCGTCGCCGAGGATGAGTGCCAGGTGGTGCTCGCCTCCGAAGCACGCGAGGGCGTCGTTGAAATTTCCGAACACGGCTGCGGCGTTGTGGGCGCTGTTGACGGCGAGGACTTCGGAGTTGTCACCGATGACGAGCGCGAAGTTGCCCCCCGGGGGCGGCTACGCAGGAGACGTTACCGAGGGCGGGGCCGGAGAACCCGTCGTAGGCCCGGCAGAAAGCCGGCTTCGACGGCGGCGGGGGTTGTGGCGGCGGTAAGGCCGAGCAATCCCACCGCCGCGATGGCGACGAGGAGGAGCTGTCTCATCGGAGGCTCCGCGTCCTGGGGGCGGGGATGCGGGGCAGCAGGGATGATGGTGTGGGGCGCAACAACGGGTGTATGTCGGGAGACGGGCGGCGGGCGGTCGCCATGCGGCCGGCGCGTCGATCAGGGGCAGAGGAAAGTAAGGTTGTCGTCGTTGATGGCTGTGGCAGTGCACGCGGCCAGGGCGACGGCGAGGTTGTTGTTGCCGAAGGCGGCGGTGGCCTCGCCGCCGTTGAGGGCGACGGCGGTGTTGGCGTCGCCGAGGCCGGCGTTGGCGAGGCCTCCGATGAGGGCGGAGGCGGTGTTGTCGTCTCCCTCGATCGCCGAGGCGGAGCCGCCATCGCGTGCGGTGGCGGTGTTGCGGTCACCGAAGGCGGCCACGGCGCTGCCGCCATTGGACGCGTAGGCGGTGTTGTCGTTGCCGTCGCCGGCCGAGGCGACGCCGTTGTGGATGACGGAGGCGCGGTTGCCATTCCCGAGTGTGGCCTCGGCGGTTCCGCCGTCGAGGACGGAGGCACGGTTGCCATCGCCCTCGGAGGCTGTGGCCTCGCCGCCACCGATGACGGTCGCGGTGTTGTCGTTGCCGGAGAGGGCGGTGGCGCTGCCGCCGTAGAGGACGGTAGCGGTGTTGTTGTCGCCGAAGGCGGCGAGCGCCTTCCCACCGTTGGCGACGAGGGCCGCGTTGTCGTTGCCGCGTCCGGAGGTTGCGCTGCCGCCGTTGAGAACGACCGCAGTGTTGCGGTCGCCCTCGGTCGCGGAGGCGGAGCCTCCGTTGAAGGTGTAGGCGACGTTGTTGCTGCCAAACGCGGCGACGGCGGTGCCGCCGTTGAGCGCGATGGCGGTATTGCCGTCGCCCTGTCCAGCGGAGGCGGCGCTGCCGTCGCCAATCACGACGGCGGTGTTGTTGTCGCCCTCGATGGCGGTGGCGGAGGAATCTTCGCCGATGACGAGGGCGAAGTTGTCGCCCTCGGAGGCGGTGCAGGTGACGTTGCCGGAGGTAACGAGAGAGACGCCGTTATAGGCGATGCAGAGGCCTGCCTCGACAGCTGCGGGGACCGCGGCGTTCAGGCCGAGGACTGCAGGGAGGATGGTGGCGACGGCGGCGATGAGGCGGAGCTTCAACGGACCTCCAAGACTGGGGGTAGCTGCGCGCGGAGTATGCGTGGTTATCCGTCGAGGGGCAACGGCATAGGACGTGCCCGCTGTTCCATCGGTCGTGGTTGTGGGAGGCGGGGTCGTGGGTGGGTTGGGGGCGGATCGGGGGGCGGTCAGGGGTGCGGGGGATTATCGTGGGGGCGGAGGTTCGTGGGCCGATGGGCGTGGTGTTTGCGGTGGTGAATCAGAAGGGCGGCGTCGGGAAGACGACGACGACGATCTCGCTCGGGGCGGCGCTGGCGATGCACGGCCGGCGGACGCTGGTGGTGGATGCGGACCCGCAGGCGAACGCGACCACGGCGCTGGGGCTGCAGCAGGGCGAGACGGGCGGGTTATACGACTCGCTGGTGGAGGAGGCGCCACTCGAGGCTGCGGTGACCTCGACGGTGGTCGAGGGGCTGTATGTCGTGCCGACGAACGGGGACCTGGCGGGGGCCGAGGTGGAGCTGGTGCCGGCGATGGCGCGGGAGTACCGGATGCGGCGGCTGCTCGAGGGGGTGCGTGAGCGGTTCGACGTGGTGTTGATCGACTGTCCGCCGTCGCTGGGGCTGTTGACGGTGAACGCGCTGACGGCGGCGGACGAGGTAATCATCCCGGTGCAGTGCGAGTACCTGGCGCTCGAGGGCCTGGGGCATCTGTCGCAGACGATCCGGCTGGTGCAGGCGAACCTGAACCCCTCGTTGCGGGTGCGGGGGATCGTGCTGACGATGTTCGATGGGCGGACGAACCTGGCGCGGCAGGTGGAGGATGAGGTGCGGAAGCACTTCGAGAATACGTTCCGGGTGGTGATCCCGCGGTCGGTGCGGTTGTCGGAGGCGCCGAGCTTCGGGCAGCCGATTCAGCTATACGACCCGCGGTCACCGGGGGCGATCGCGTACAACCATCTGGCGGAGGAGCTGATGGAGTCGATGCCGATGCGGGAGACACCTCATGTCTAACACGAACCGGCTGGGGCGGGGCCTGGGGGCGTTGATCCCGGGCGGGTCGTCGGCGTTCGAACCGTCGCCGGAGATCGAGATTCCGGTGACGGAGGTCGACATCGACCTCGTGGTGGCGAACCCGCAGCAGCCGCGGACGGAGATGGACCCTGAGGCGCTGGCGGAGCTGTCGGAGTCGATCCGGGTGCACGGGGTGATCCAGCCGCTGCTGGTGTCGCAGGAGACTGCGGCGGACGGCTCGACGGTGTACCAGTTGATTGCGGGGGAACGCCGGCTGCGGGCGGCGCGGGCGGCGGGCCTCGAGTCGGTGCCGGTGACGGTGCGGCAGACGACGCCGCAGGAGCTGCTGGAGCTGGCGATCATCGAGAACGTGCAGCGGGCGGACCTGAGCCCGCTGGAAGAGGCGGTGGCGTACCAGCGGCTGATCATCGAGTTCGGGCTGACGCAGCGGGAGGTGGCGGAGCGAGTCGGGAAGTCGCGGGTGGCGATCACCAACGTCACGCGCCTCCTCGAACTGTCGGACGAGATCCGGGCGTCGCTGGCGGCGGGTGAGATCTCGGAGGGGCACGCGCGTGCGCTGCTGGGGACGGACGACCTCGATGCGCGGCGGGCGGTGTGGCGGCGGACGGTCGACGAGCAGCTGACGGTGCGGCAAACCGAACGACTGATCCGTGACTCGAAGAAGGCGCCGCGCCTGCCCTCGCTGGCGGGGGCGGGGAATGACGCGAACCTCGAGGCGCTGGCCTCGGCGGTGCAACGGAGCCTGGGCACGAAGGTGACGCTGAAGCAGAACCGGAAGGGCACGGGCGCGCTGACGATCCATTTCTATAGCAACGAAGAGCTCGAGGGTGTCCTCGACCGGTTGGGAGTGAGCGACCTATGACGATTGCGGCGCGGCTGGCGGAGCTGGGGATCACGTTGCCGGAGACGGCGAAGCCGCTGGCGATCTATCAGCCAGCAGTACGGAGCGGGGAGCTGATCTTCGTGTCGGGGCAGCTGCCGACGCGGGAGGGGGCGGTGGTCCACCCGGGCCGCCTCGGTGACGGGGTGACGGTGGAACAGGCGAAGGAGGCGGCGGGGGTCGCGGCGCTGAACGCGCTGGCGGCGGTGCACGACCTGGTGGGGAGCCTCGAAGGGTTGAAGGTGGTGCGGCTGGTGGGGTATGTGGCGTGCACGCCGGAGTTCGACCAGCACCCGGCGGTGGTGAACGGGGCGAGCGAGCTGCTGCGGGACATCTTCGGCGAGGAGCTGGGGGTGGGGGTGCGGCTGGCGCTGGGTGTGGCGTCGCTGCCGGCTCGCGCGGCGGTGGAGATCGAAGTACTGTTCGAGATCGAGGAGTAGGGCGGCCCTCGGGGGCTGTCCCGCAGGTTCGACGGAGCGGCGCGATGCCTGAGTCAGTGCGCATCAATTTCGTGACGGGGGCGACGCGCCGCTATGTGGCGGACGTGGAGTCGCTGGCGGTGATTCCGGGTCGCCTGGAGGCGGCGGTGTCGGGCCAGCGCGCGGACTGGTACCGCTTCAATGGCGGCGTGGAGGGGGCATGGCCGCCGGCGCGGGTGATCGGGCACATGGTGGCGTACGCGCGGCAGGTGCGGGAGAACGTGCACCGGATGGCGTGGATGACGGACCCGGTGCTGAACACGGTTGATGACGCGGCGGAGGCGGAGCGGAATTCGTGGGAGGCGCGAGAGCCAGAGCGCCTGATCGAGTGGTTCTCTGAGGCGATCGCGGAGACGGTGCACCTGTTGAAGGAGTTGCCGGACTCCTCGTGGGGGCGGCCGGGGCAGAGTCCGACGTTCGGGCGGCGGTCGATCCGGCAGTCGGTGCGGGCTGCGTCGCGGCACCTCGAGGAGCATGTGGCGCAGCTGGAGGCGCTGGCGCGGGGGTAGACTCGGGCGCCTCGGAGGGTGTTGTTGGGGGAGCCCCGCTCGATGGCGGGGCTTCTTGTTGGGTGCGGTGTGCGGCCTCGGCTGCTGCTTTCGGAGGGCCTGCCCGTCTGCCCTGAGGGGGCGCGCGCTCCTCGACCCCCATGGAACGCGGCAGGCCTTGCCTGCGCGGCCGGACGGTGGGGGCGTGGGTCTTCGTTCGAAGTGTGCACCCTCACGCCCGCGGCTCCCTCGCCCACAGGAGGGGGCTGCGGCCTCTGGCCGCCCTCGAGCGCGGCAGGCTGTGCCGGTGCGGTCAGCAGGCGGTGCCGTCTTTCGGGGGCTGCGCGCTGGGAGGGCGTCCGTTCGTGGTCCGGGAATCGCGCCCGGTCTTCGTGGGAGCGGGTGGGGTTAGCCGGTTTCGATGGGGAGGTCGGGGCGGGCGGCCCATTCGGACCAGGAGCCGTCGTAGTTGGCGGCGAGGTGGTAGCCGAGGAGGTCGTGGAGGATGAACCAGGAGACGGCGGCGCGGATGCCGCCGCCGCAGTAGGGGTAGACGGGGCGGGTGCCATCGATGCCGGCCGCGGCGTAGATGGCTCGGAGCTGGTCGAGGGGGAGCATCGTGCCGTCCTCGGCGACGAGCTTCTCCCAGTTGAGGTGGATGGCGCGGGGGATGCGACCGAGGCGGGGCTGGGGGGCGTGGCCGCCGCTGAGGCCGTGCCATTCGTCGTCGGTGCGGCAGTCGAGGACGAGGCCGGCGGTCTCGCCTCGGGCGGCGGGGAGGAGGTCTTCGACGGTGGCGAGGATGGCGGCGTCGGGCTCGGGGAGGGACGGGGGCGCCTCGAGGGGCCGGGGGGTGGACGGGCCGGCGGCGAGGGGGAGGCCGGCCGCTTCGAGGGCGGGGAGCGTGCCGTCGAGGACGTGGACGTGGGGGAACCGGTAGGTGCGGAGCACCCAGTAGCCGCGGTAGGGCCAGGGCGAGCGGGTGGAGGAGTAGAAGACGATGCGGTGATCGGGGTTGAGGCCGAGGCGCTGGAGGATGGCGGCCATGGTCTCGGGGAGGGGTGCCTGGGCGCGGACGTCGCGGTCCTCGGCGAAGTCGTCGTAGCCGGAGGCGTAGATGGCGCCCCGGATGTGGGCCTCAAGATAGCGGGCCGGGTCGGTGTCGATGTGGACGAGGCGGAGGGCGGGGTCGCCGTAGTTGGCGGCGACCCACTGCGGGGTGACGAGGGCCTCGGGGCGGGCGGGCATGGTCAGTCCTCGTCTCCGGCGGGGCCATCGGGCATGTCGGACGATGTGTCCTCGGAGGTCGTGCCCTCGGCGCCGCCGGGGCGGCGGTTGCGGCCACCGCGGCGGCCACGGCGACGGCGCTTGCGGGTGGGGTCGCCGGAGGCGGACGAGCCGGCTCCGTCTTCGGCGGCGGCTGCGATGGCCTCGGCTTCCCCGATGAGGTCGACCGTGCCGGGGGCGGGGGCATCGACGGGGGCGATGGGGGCGACGAAGGCGTCGCGGAGCTGGCGGTCGCGGCGGCGGAGGGGTTCCTCGACCTGGGCCTCGAGCTCCTCGGGGCGGACGGCATTGCCGTACTGCTTGCGGAGCTCGTCGGCCGCGATCTCGATGACCTCGCCGGTGTCGTCGAGGCGGAGGCGGACGAGCTGCTTGAGGGAGTTCATGGAGAGGACGCGGGCGCGACCGACCGGGGTGGTGACGCGCTTGCCGACCTTCGGGAGGTCGCCGCGGAGCTCGCGATAGGCCTCGACCTCGTAGGAGAGGCAGCAGAGGAGGCGTCCGCAGACGCCGGAGATCTTCGAGGGGTTGGGCGGGAGGTCCTGATCCTTCGCCATCTTGATGGAGATGGAAGGGAACTCGGTCATCCAGGTGGAGCAGCAGAGGGCGAGGCCGCAGATGTCATAGCCCTGTGCGGCCTTGGCGCGGTCGCGGTCGCCGACCTGGGTGACGGAGATGCGGGCGCCGAGGAGGTCGGAGAGCTGGCCGTCGAGCCAGCGGTGCTCGACGCGCTCGGGGGCGGTGAAGGTGAGCTCGCCGTGGGTGCCCGCGAGGTCGTAGGTGAGGCTCGCGACGCGCACTCGCGGGTCGTTGCGCGACGCGAGGGCCTGCGCGCCGCGGAGGTCCTCCTGCGCGCGGTCTTTGTTGCGCTCCCAGGCGTGGACATCGTCCTCGGTGGCGAGGCGGCTGATGACGCGGAGCGGGCCCTCGGGGCGGCCGGCGAGGAGCTGGTCGGGGGCGAGGACGACCCAGCCGAGCCGCTCACCGCGGTCGGTGCGGACGATGACGTAGTCACCGACGCCGAGGTCGAGGTCGCCGGGGCTGCAGTACGTGATGGGGCCGGACTCGATGAAGCGGACGCCGGCGACGGGCGTCGGGGGGCGGGCGGGCGGCGGCGGAGACGGCTCCTCGTCGAGGGGGAGCGCTGCGTCTTCGATGGAATCGGCCGCCAGACCGTCGACGGCGTCCTCGATATCTGCGCTGCCCTCGATGGTGTCGTCGGCGCCGTCGGCGGCGTCCGCGGACCGGGCGAGGCCGTTGGGGTCTTGGTAGGTGTCCATATATACAGGGTGCGCCGACGAGGGGCCGCAGGCTAGGCCTGCAGGGGCGCCTCGCTGGCCTCCTCTCTGTGATCTTCGAGGGTCGGGGGCTCTACACGGGTGGCAGCGAGCACGGGGAGGTCGAGCATCATGACCTCGAGGGCGAGCTGCGGGTTGGTGTTGGCGAGCAGGTGCTCGCGGGTGGTGGTGACGGCCTGGAGGGCGCGGACGGCCTCGGCGGGAGTACAGCGGACGGGGGAGGGTTGGGCGCGGGACGCCTCGAGGAGGCGGGCACGCCACCACCAGCGCCAGGCATCGAGGGTGTCGAGGACGGCGGCGCGCTCGCGGGGCCAGCGTCCGGCGACGGTGGCGGCGTAGTCGAAGCGCTCGTTGCGGCCGGCGGAGGCGAGGCGGAGGGCATCGGCCTCGGCGGTCTCACGGAGCATGCGAAGGGAGGGGTCGGTGTGGAGGCGCATGGCGAGGCCGTAGCGGCCGTGGGCCTCGGTGGCGAGTTCGCGCGCGGTCCCGGCATCGAGGCCGGGGCGCTCGCGGAGGGCCTCGACGAGGGCGGCCTCGGGCATGGGGCGGAGGGCGAGCTCCTGGCAGCGGGAGCGGACGGTGGGGAGGAGTTCATCGACGTCGGTGGCGAGGAGGATGAGGAGGACGGAGGCGGGGGGCTCCTCGAGGGTCTTGAGGAGGGCGTGGGCGGCCTCGCGCTGGAGGTCATCGGCGGTGTCGAGGATGAAGATGCGGCGGGGGGCCTGGAAGGGGGTGAGGCTGGCGACGCGCTCGAGGCGACGGACCTGGCAGATGCGGATGCGGGTGGAGCCGTCGGCGGCGTGGTCGCGGTGGGCGGGGCCGCCCTCGTCGCAGACGCCGCCGATGGCGATGCGCTCGACGTCGGGGGTTTCGCCGGCCTCGACGCGGCGGCAGGCGCGGCAATCGAGGCAGGGGCGGGCCTCAGGGGCGGCTTCGCAGAGGAGGGCGGCGACGAGGCGCCGCGCCAGGGTGCCTTTGCCGACGCCGTCCGGGCCGGTGAAGAGGTAGGCGTGGGCGAGGCGGTTGCTGTCGAGGGCCTGGCGGAGGGCGTCGACGGCGGTGTCCTGGCCGAACATGCCCCAGCTGGCGGCGGTCACGTCGACACCTCGCTTACGGGGTGCACGGGGGTCAGTCCACGTCGAGCGCCATCAGGTCGGCGGCGGTCTCGCGGCGACGGATGAGGCGCGCCTCGCCGTCCTCGACGAAGACGACGGCGGGCTTGTAGGCGAGGTTGTAGTTGGAGGACATGGCGAGCTGGTAGGCGCCGGCGGCGGGGATGGCGACGAGCTCGCCGACGCGCAGGCGGGGGAGGTCGATGTCCTTCACGAGGATGTCGCCGGACTCGCAGTACTTGCCTGCGATGGTGACGGTCTCCTCGGCGGCGGCGAGGGGGCGCTCGGCGGAGAGGGCTTCGTACTTCGAGCCATACATGGCGGGGCGGATGTTGTCCGCCATGCCGCCATCGACGGAGACGAAGGTGCGGATGCCGGGGACTTCCTTGCGGGCGCCGGCGGTGTAGAGGGCGACACCGGCGCGGCCGACGATGGAGCGGCCGGGCTCGATGGTGACGTGGGGGAGGGGGAAGCCTCGGGCGTCGGCCTCGCGGCGGAGGGTGCCGAGGATGGCCCCGGCGTAGGCGGCCATGGCGGGCGGGTGCTGTTCGCCGAGGTAGGCGACGGCGAAGCCGCCGCCGGGCGAGAACTCGCGGATCTCGACGCCGAGTTTGTCGCGGCAGACGTCGGCGATGAAGGCGGCCATGACCTCGATGCCGAGGACGTAGGGATCGAGCTCGAAGATGGGGCTGCCGAGGTGCATGTGGAGGCCTCGGAAGTCGAGGTGCGTGGCCTCGAGGATGGCGCGGATGGTGGCCTCGGCGGCGCCGGTGACGATGGGGACGCCGAACTTGCTGTCGAGGATGCCGGTGGTGGTCTTCTCGTGCGTGTGGGCGTCGACGCCGGGGGAGACGCGGACGAGGACGCCCTGGACCTTGCCGGCGGCGCGGGCGGCGGCCTCGACGAGTGCGACCTCGGTGAGGTTGTCGATGACGATGCGGCCAACGCCGGCCTCGACGGCGAGGGCGAGCTCGTCCGGGCCCTTGTTGTTGCCGTGGAAGTAGACGGTGTCCATGCGGACGCCGGCGGCCTGGAGGACGGCGATCTCGCCGCCGGAGACGGCATCGAAGCCGAGGCCCTGGTCCGCGATGAACTTCGCGAAGGGGCGGTTGAGAAAGGCCTTGGAGGCGTAGAGGACGTCGGTGTCGCGATGCTCGCCGCGGAAGGCGTCGAGGTAGCCCTGGCACTGGGTGCGGAGGGTGCGGAGGTCGTAGACGTAGAGGGGGGTGCCGAACTCGCGGGCGAGATCGAGGGCGTCGCAGCCGCCGAGGGTGAGATGGCCCTCGGAGGAGACGCCGGCGGTGAGCGGCAGCATGTGGGACAGCGGCAGGGTGTCTGCCGCGGAGGTGGTAGTCACTGGAGGGGATCCCCCGCGTTCGCGGTATTCAGCTGTTGTTGGCCTCGCTCAGACGCCCGAGGCGGAGCGAGGAGGATACCGCGATTATGGCACGGGCGGGGGCGCGGCGGGGGCGAAGGGAGCATTGGCGGGCTGGAGATGGTGGCCGATCAGCGGAATGCAGGACTGATGCGACTTGCAGGGCGTCCTGTTGCGGGGAGTCGCGTGACGAGCCAGCAAGGGGGGCCAGTCGTGCCATATCCTCGCGTGCGCTCTATTATTACGCGGCTTGCGGCGCACCGGGTGCCGTCGCGACCACAGGGAGCAACTTGATGTACCGGACGGTGGGGGTGATTGGGGCGGCGGCGCTGGGGGCGCTGGCGCTGTTGCTGGTGGTGGGGGCGCGCGCGCCTCGTGAGGTGGAGGCGGCGAGCCTGTCGGTGTTCAGCTCAGCGGACTCGGGGCCGGGGTCGTTCCGGGGGGCAGTGGAGGCGGCGAACGCGAACCCGAGCATCACGAAGATCGTGCTGCGGAACTGGCTGCCGATCACGCTGACCTCGGTGGTGACGTACACGGGGAGCCAGTCGCTGACGGTGCAGGGCGACAGTCCGTTCTTCAATCGGGTGATCCAAGGGAGTGGCGACCCGTGCGGGCTGTTCGACTCGGACAGTGCGGGGGACCTGACGTTCTCGCAGGTGACGCTGCGCGGGTCGAGCTGTTTCGCGATCCAGGTCGCGCCGCCTTCGGGAGCCACGCATGAGATATCTGTGGTGCTCGACAAGGTCGTGATCGGGGACGTGTCGACCGGGCTGCGGATGATTGAGGTTCCGCAGTCGGATCTCGGATGGAATCTGAGTATGAAGCGCTCGCGCATCGATGGCTGTTCCCAGGTGGGGGTCACGATCACCGAGAGCGGGCCCGGAGGCGTGCAGGCGTCGTTCGCGAACTCCGAGGTGAGCGACTGCGGCGCGCTGGGCGTGTCCGTCTCGGAGCGGCAAAACGGGAACGTGAACGTGTCGTTCGCGGCCTCCGAGGTGAGCGACTGTGGCGCGCTGGGCGTGTCCCTCCAAGAGTCACAAGACGGCACGTTGAGCTTTAGCGCCAATGGTAGCCAGTTCAACGGTAACGGAGACGAGGGTCTGGAGGTCCTGGAGTACGACGCCGGTGATCTCGATGTGTCGCTCAACGGGAGCGTGGTGCACGGCAACGGGCGGTCGGGCGTGTCGCTGTTCGAGGCCGGGGCGGGCCACTTCGAGCTGATGGGTACATTCTTGCAGCTGGGAGAGAATGGTCGTGAAGGCCTCAACGCGAGGGAGTCGGATGGTGGTGACTTCAGGGCGACGCTCTCCGGGGTGCAGGCGAGTGGGAACCTGGACAATCTGAGCCTCAATGAGGGTGGCGAGGGGGACGCGGACTTCCACGTGAGCGGAAGCACTCTGCACGACAGCAAGCGGTACGGGCTGCGGGCGGTGGAGACCGACGACGGGACGCTCAAGCTGTGGATGAGCGGCGTGACCGTGAACGACAACGGATTGGGCGGTCTGCGTGCGGTCGAAGCGGGCGAGGGGAATCTTGGCCTGACAGTCCTCGCGTCGCGCGTCGAGTCGAATGACGGTGACGGCGTGGTCGGGGACGAAGGGGCGGATGGGAGCCTGACGTTCCTCGTGTCCGGGTCGAAGGCCATCGGGAACACGAACGGGTGGTCGCTAACGGAGAACGACGGCGGCGGCCTGATCGGGACTGTCTCGGCGACATCGTCGCAGATGAACTCCGGGCACGGGTATCTCCTTGCCGAGTATGACGTTGGAGCGTTCGACGTCACGTTCTCGGTGTCCTCGGCGGCGGGAAACACGGGAGGCGGGACGTTCGCGACGGCGGATGCGGAGCTCGGGCACGTCCACGAGATCCTGTCGGCGCTGGCGCCGTACGACCTGACGAACGTGGTGGTCGGGCCGTAGGGGCCTCGGTCGGAGTGATGAGCGGAGGGGCGCCATGTAGCGCCCCTCCGTTGTATGAGGTGTGGTGCGCCTCAGGGCCGGCGCATGTGACGCCGGAGGCTTGCTTACGCTCGAATGCTCTATAGTGTCGGGCGCGTCATGGGCGGGCCATGCGCACCAGAGGGAGCAGTTCGATGTATCGGACGGTGGGGGTAGCGGCAGTGGTGGCCGCACTGGCGCTGGTGCTGGTGATGGGGGCGCGTGCGCCTCGTGAGGTGGAGGCGGCGAGCCTGTCGGTGTTCAGCTCAGCGGATTCAGGGCCGGGGACGTTCCGCGCGGCAGTGGAGGCGGCGAACGCGAACCCGAGCATCACGAAGATCGTGCTGCGGAACTGGCTGCCGATCACGCTGACCTCGACGGTGACGTACACGGGGAGCCAGCCGCTGACGGTGCAGGGTGACAGCCCGCTCTTCAACCGTGTGATCGAGGGTGATGGGGCGTGCGCCCGGTTCAAGTCCACAAGCGGTGGAGACATCACGTTCCAGCGCGTCACGATGCGCGACCTGAGCTGCGACCTTGCGTTGGAAGCTGCGGTGCATATCGAACCGCCGGCGGACGCGGGGGAGGTGGTTGTACAGCTCGACCGCGTCGTGGTGGAGAACGTGATGGCCGACATCGGGATCCGGCTCGATGAGGCCGCGGCGTCCGGCACGTCGTTCAGCCTGCAGGTGACGGGCTCGCGCATTGACGGCTGCGACCTCGTGTGCGTGCTGGTCGACGAGCGGGGTACCGGAGGAGTAGTTGCGTCGTTCAGCACCACGACGGTGCGAGGGGCGGGGGAGCGGGGCGTGGCGGTGTCCGAGCAGGACAGCGGCGATGTGAGCTTCAGCGCGAGCGGCAGCCAGTTCAACGAGAACAACAACGCCGGCGTGGAGGTTCTCGCGGGGGGCAGCGGCGACCTCGAAGTGACGCTCAACGGGATTGGCGCGAGCAACAACGGGACATCGGGTGTGGCGTTGCAGCAGGGCGGGGAGGGCGACTTCGACCTGACCGGCACGTACCTGCGGCTGGAGGGGAACGGTAGCTCCGGGTTGTATACCACCGAGTCCGGGGACGGCGACTTCAGCGCGTGGCTGTCGGGTGTCGAGGCGACCGGGAACTCCAACCACAACATGCTCCTGCAGGAGAATGACGAGGGTGACGGAGACTTCCGCGTGAGTGGCAGCACCCTGAACGACAGCGAGATCGGGACGGGGTTGACGGCGGTGGAGTTCGGCTCGGGGACGCTGTCGCTCTGGGTGAGCGGGCTGACGGCCAACGACAACCACCAGGATGGGCTGGTCGCGCTCCAGGCCGCTGAAGGTGACCTGGCGCTGACCACGTTGCTGTCGCGCTTCGAAGGCAACGACGGTGCGGGGGTGTTCGCTTCTGATCTGGGCTCAGGGAGCCTGCGGTTCACTGTGTCCGCGTCGCGCGCGACGGGGAACGCAGAGGATGGATTCAGCTTCGCCGAGGCTCTCGAAGGCGCTGTGGAGGGGACGTTCTCCAGTTCCGTGGCCTGGGACAACGGCAGCTACGGCTACCACCTGGTCGAGGGAGACGACGGACCGCTGGACGTGACGTATTCGCTGTCCTCGGCGGTTGGGAATTCGACGGGCGGAACGTTTGCGAGCGCCGACGGGGACGTGGGGCAGATCCACGAGTTCGCGTCGGCGGTGGGGCCGTACGACCTGACGAACGTGGTGGTCGGGCCGTAGCGGCCCTCGGTGGGAGTGGTGAGCGGAGGGGCGCCATGCGGCACCCCTCTGTCGTGTCGGAACGCTGGCAGGCAGGGGAGCCCGGCTGGCGGCCGTAAGGTCTTTCGGCGTGCGTGCGGTCTATAGTGCGGTGCGCCGCATTGGGCGGGCGGACGGTAGTCAAGGAGTGGGTTGATGCATCGGACGATGGGGGTGATCGGGGCGGCGTCGCTGGGGGCGCTCGCGCTGATGCTGGTGGTGGGGGCGCGGGCGCCTCGGGAGGTGGAGGCGGCGAGCCTGTCTGTGTTCAGCTCAGCGGACTCGGGGCCGGGGTCATTCCGGGCGGCGGTGGAGGCGGCGAACGCCGACTCGATCATTACGGAGATCGTGCTGCGGAACTGGCTGCCAGTGACGCTGTACACCTCGGTGGATTACACGGGCACACAGGCGCTGACGATCCGGGGGGATAACCCGCTGGCGTACCGGACGATCCAGGGGTCGCTGTTCGTGCCGGGGGACCCAAACATCGAGCCGCTGGACTGCGGGATGCTCCGCAGCACGGGCGGGGCGGACGTGACGTTCAGCCAGGTGACGGTCCAGCACTCGTGGTGCGATGCGCTGAACATCGTGCCGGTGGCGGGCGACGACGAGATCGTGATCACGTTGAACAAGGTGGTGCTGCGCAACAACTTCGGTTCCGGGCTGTTCCTGCATGAGATCGAGGAGGCGGAGGCGGCGATTCGGCTGCACGTGACCTCGTCGCTGGTGACGGGCAACGGGCGGTGCCGAGGGGCCGGAGGCTGCGCGTTCGGCGGTATCGAGCTGCAGGGTGTGGGTCAAGGCTCGATCGACGCGGAGCTCTCCGGTTCGGCCTTCAACGGGAACGGCGGCGACGGGCTATCGGTCGCGTGGGACGAGGCTGAGGTCACGACGGCGCCACCGCCGGTACTCGATATCGACCTGACGGTGACGGCGAATAGCACGAGCTTCAATGACAACGGGGGTTCGGTGCCGGTGCTGGGCGTGGCGGAGCGCGGGAGCGGCCGAGGGCCCTCGATCGCGTCGCACCAGTCGGGGAACGGACTGACGGTCGCGGGGACGGGGCTGGGCGCGGGCACGGTGTCCGTGACGCTGACGAAGGTGCAGGCGAGCGGCAACGCCGGCGACGGGGTCGAGATCATCGAAGGTTTCGGGCTGACGGATGACACCTCGAATGTGGTGTTCGCTGCGACATCGGTGCTCGCGTGGGGGAACGGCAGCGACGGGCTGGACGTGGCCGAGTTTGGCGACGGCGCGCTGGAGATGGACCTGGCGTCAGTGTCGACGTGGTCAAACGGCGGCAGCGGTGTGGCCGGCTCGGAAGAGGGTGACGGTGACTTCGGCTTCGAGGCGGCCGGGTCGTCGTCTTATCGCAACGGATTCAATGGTTTTTCGCTCGAGGCCGGTGGGGGGGATGGTGAACTGTCAGCGGAGTTCAACCAGACTGTTGTGAGCGCGAACGGCGCGGACGGCATCCATGGCGACGACGCCGGCGACGGGTTCGCCGGGGGCGGGCTGTCGTTCGAGGTGAGCGGCTGCACGATCGTCTTCAACGGCGACGATGCGATCGACCTCTCGGCGACGGGCGACCCGGGGACGCTTACCGTGAGCGCCTCGTTCATCAGCGGGGACATTGAGCTGGACAACGTGGTGCAGTAGTGCGAGTTACGGCGGACAGCGCCGAGGGCGGGACAGCAGTGAGGGGGCGCCAGATGGCGCCCCCTCACTGCTGTCTGGATGGCGGCCGGGAGTTGGGGCTATTCGCCCTCTTCGTCCTCGGTGGGGGCGTTGGGGTCGTGGACGTAGGCGATGTAGCGCTCGTTGCGTTCGCCGAGGACGACGAGGTTGCCAGCGGCTTCCTGCTCCGCGATGAAGCGGGGGAGGTGGGCGCCGTGGCCCTTGGTGGGGAAGGTGCTGGAGGAGTAGGAGAAGCGGCGCCCGGCGACCTCGATGTAGTAGGGGGGGACGTCGTCGAATTCGTTCATGTTCAGGAGAAAGACATCGACGCCGCCTTCGCTGAGGACGGTCATGTCGTCGAAGCCGACGGCCATCTCGGTGGGCATGGAGTCCTCCTCCTCGGTGGGAACTACGGGCCTCGTCGGGACGAGGCTACATGCTGACGGTGGTACGCACGAACGGTTCCGGGGCGCGGTTGCGGTTCGTGGTGATGAACTTCTCGAGGGTGTCTTTGTCGAAGCGGTCGAAGGTCATGATCTGGCCCCACGAGACGATATCGATGGCGTCATCGTTCTCGGGGCGCGGGGAGAGCATGACGTCGACGGCGTAGTCACGGACGAGGTCCCCGAGCTTGTTGACGGTGTCCTGGTCGACCTTCGCGGGGTTGTAAGTGATCCAGACGATGCCGTGCTCGAGGGAGTGGATGGCGTTCCCGTCCGGGATGGGGTCTTTAAAGATGCCGGTGGGGTGGGGGGAGGCGAAGTGGGGGCCTCGGGGGGGGGGCTCGCCGGGCGGGATCTGGAGGAGGAGCGGGTCGGCGATGTGCTGACGGTCGGTACTGCTATCGGCGATGGGGACGGCGGAGCCCATGAGGTCGTCAGTGGAGACCTCGGAGGAGGAGGTGGAGTTGCCTCCACGGTTGGCGACGAAGATGGCGCCGACGATGACGACGGCGGCGAGGACGGAGCCGATGGTGAGGAAGCCGCCGAAGGAGTCGATGGTCTCGCGCCACGCGGGCTTCGCGGGGGCGGGGGCGCCGGCGGAGGCGAGACGGCGCGCGGGGGCGTCCTCGCGGGCAGGAGTTGAGGCGCCGCTCGTGCGGCGCGTAGGGCGGCGTCGTTCTCTCGGCACGCGTCCTCCGATGGGGTGCTTCGGGAGCGCGACGATTATCGCGAGGGACGGGGAGTGGAGGCAACGGGGCGGGCGTCAGCTGCCGCCACGTTCGCCTTCGAAAGCGAGGCGGTCGGGCTCCTCGTCGGGAGCGAAGACCTGTTCGCCCTCGGTTGCGAGGACCTCGGGGGTGCCGAACTCCTCGTCGTCGCGGGGCGGCGGGGGGAGGCCGAGGAAGCGGCGCTCCATGGAGTACTCGAGGATGACGCGGCCGGCGGCGGCGGCGGGGAGGGCGAGGAGGACGCCGACGACGCCGAGGAGCTCGGCGCCGATGAGGACGGTGATGAGGACGACGAGCGGCGGGAGGTTGAGGGTCGCGCCGTAGACGCGCGGGACGAGGATGCGGTCCTCGAACTGCTGATAGATGAGGAGGGCGATGAGGACGGTGATGGCGGCGGTGGAGGACTCATCGGAGGCGGCGAGGACCTGCGGGCCGACGGCGATGTATGCGCCGACGAGGGGGATGACGTCCGCGATGCCGGCGAGGACGGCGAAGGCGAGGGCGTTGGGGACGCCGACGACGGTGAGGACGACGAAGGTATAGGCGGCGATGATCGCGGAGGTGATGGTCTGACCTCGGATGTAGCCGCCGACGACGCGGGTCATGGACTGGAGGAGGCGCTGGGCGTCGGCTTCCTTGCCGGCGGGGACGAACTGGTAGACCCAGCGGGCGAGGCGGGGGGCATCCGCGAGGAGGTAGAGGGTCATGACGGCCACGGTGAAGGCGGCGAAGAGGAAGAAGAGGAGTTGCTGGGTGTAGTCGATGGCGCGGCCTGACAGGAGCTCGGCCCAGTTGATCTCCCTGGCGCGTTGTTCGAGGTCGACATCGATGCCGTAGTCGGCGAGGCGGAGTTCGATCTCCTCGGCCCATCCGGGGATCTGGTCGCGGATGGTCTGGAGCTCGCTGATGAGGCCGGGGACCATCATGGCGAAGAGGGCGACGATGCCGGCGAAGACGGCGACGGCGACGAGGAGGACGGCGATGCCTCGTTTGACGCCGCGGGCGACGAGCCATTCGACGTAGGGCAGCAGGGCGCCCATGAAGATGAGGGCGGTCACGACGAGGATGACGACGGGCCAGAGGCGGCGCAGCAGGATGACGCCGGCGACGGCCAGCAGGAGGAAGAAGACGCCGCGGGCGGTGAGTTCGATCCTCACGGAGGGTGGTGTGCCGCCCCTTCTCGCCGCCCGCCCGGCGGGTATGCACGCCGCGTTGGGCGGCATCCAGTTCGGGGCAGAATAGCAGACTGACGGAGCGGTGACCGGGCCGTCACCGGGCGGCCGTGCGAGGGGCTGAGAGGCGGGGCGCCGTACTCGTGCAGGCTCGCGAGAACGGCGGTCTGTCACTGTTCTGCGACGGGGCGGTGCATCTCGCGAGGGGGTCGGGAGGGCAGCGCGGCTATGCTCGCGGGCGATGGACGGCGAGGGGGCGGGGACGCCTCGAAGCGTGGTGGTGGTGCGGGCGCTGCCCGGGCTGGGCGACCTGCTGTGCCTCGTGCCGGCGCTGCGGGCGATGCGGGCAGCGTGGCCGGGAGCACATATCGCGTTGGTGGGGCTGGCGCCGGAGGCGCGCGGGTTCGTGGAACGGTTCAGCGCGTACCTTGATGGCCTGATCGAGTTTCCAGGGTTCCCGGGGGTGCCGGAGCGGCCGTTCGAGGCGGGGCGGACGGCGGCGTTCCTCGTGGAGATGCAGGGGCTGCGGTCCGACGTGGCGCTGCAGTTGCACGGGAACGGGCTGTCGACGAACGCGTTCACGCTGTTGCTCGGGGCGAGGCGGACGGCGGGGTTCTATCCGCCGGGGCTCGCCGCGCCGGGGGCGGACTTCGTGCCGTATCCCACCGATGTGGCGGAGCCGCTGCGGCACCTGCAGGCGCTCGCACCGCTCGGCGTGGGGCCGGCGGGGGAGGCCGCGCTGGAGTGGCCGGTGACGGACCGGGACCGGGTGGAGTTCGAGGCGGCCGGTGAGGTCGCGGGGCTTGCGCCGGGGAGTCTCGCGGTGGTGCACGCGGGGGCGCAGGACCCGCGGCGGCGGTGGCCGGCGGAGCGGTTCGCGGTGGTGGCGGACTACCTCGCGGGGCGGGGGGCGATGCCGGTGCTGACGGGGACGACGGCGGAAGGGGAAACCGTGGCAGCGGTGTCGCGTGGGATGCGCGGAGCGCACCTCGATGCGTGCGGGCGGCTGACGCTGGGGGCGCTGGGGGTGTTGCTGACGCGGGCTCGGCTGGTGGTGACGAACGATACAGGGGTGTCGCACCTGGCGGCTGCGGTGCGCGCACCGAGCGTGGTGGTGTTCAGCGCCTCGGACCGGCGGCGGTGGGCGCCACTCGACTCGTCGTTGCATCGGGCGGTGGGTGCGGGGGTGGCGGACATCGAGCCGTGCGCGTCGTGCCCCGGGGAGTCGGGGCGGTGCCTCGGCGATGGGTGTGGCCTCGGGGCGCGGCGGGCGGCGTCGTACGCCGAGGCCAGCGAGGTGGTGGCGGCGGTGGAGGCAGCCCTGGGCGGGTAGCGGACGCCCTCGGCGGGCGGGGCGCCTCGCACCGCACGAGGCGCGTGCGGGGGTGGCTATCGGTGCACGGGTCGAGGGCCGGTGTCACCGGTGGCGTCCGGCTCGGGGGCGGCGGGGTCATCGGGGGTCGCCGAGGCCTCGCTGCGGAATTCGCGGATGCCGCGTCCGAGCGCGCCGCCGAGGTCGGCGACGCGGGACGCGCCGAAGACGAGCGCGAGGATGATGAGGATGATGAGGAGTTCTTGCCAGCCGATGTCGCCGATCATGGCGGTCCCCCAGTCGTGCGCACGTCGAAGCGGTACCGCCACTATACAGTGAAGGATTGCTTCAATGTGTGGTGACGTTGTCCCCGCCTCGGGGGTGTCCGATGAGGCGGAGGCCTCAGTCGAAGAGGATGACGAGGCGGCCGCGGGTGCCTCCGGCCTGGAAGCGGCGGTGGGCTTCGGCGGCCTGTTCGGCGGGGTAGGTCGCGGCGACGCGGAGGGTGAGCTGGCCGTCCTCGACCTGCTGGCGGAGGCGGTCCAGGAGGTCGGGGCGGTGGTCGTAGCCGCCGACCCAGGTGCGGTGGAAGGTGATGCCGCGCTCCTCGTTGCCGCGCCAGCCGCGGACGGAGGCGAAGCCGCCGCCGTCGCGGACAGCGCCGACGGCGAGTTCCTGCTGCACGGCGCCGTCGGCGAGGCCGTCGACACCCTCGGGGGCGACTTCGCGGATGCGGGCGGCGATGTCGTCGCCGCGCGGGACGACGATGTCGGCGCCGAGGGAGCGGACGAGTGCCTCGTCAGCGGGGGCGGCGTCGGCGATGACGCGGAGGCCATCGGCCTTCGCGAGCTGGACGACGTAGCCGCCGTAGCAGCCTGCGGCGCCGGTGACGGCGATGGTCTGGCCGGGCTGGAGCGCGAGCTGGTCGAGGGACTGGCGGGCGGTGAGGCCGTTCATGGGGAGGGTGGAGGCCTCGACGGCGGTGGCGCCCTTGGGGGCGCGGACCACCGAGTCGGCGGTGAGGACGATGCTCTCGCGGTAAGCGCCGTGGCTGCCGCTGGGGAGCACCATGGCCATGACGAGATCGCCGACCGCGAGGTCGGTGTCCGTGTCCGGGCCGACCTCGTCAATGACGCCGGCGGCGTCCATGCCGGGGACGTAGGGCGGGGGGTCTTTGCGCATGGCCTCGGCGCGGCCGCCGCCGCGGAGTCCGGTGTCGGTGGGGTTGACGGTGGCGGCGTGGACGCGGATGCGGACCTCGCCGGGTCCGGCGTGCACCTCGGGCAAGTCGACGATCTGGAGCACCTCGGGGCCGCCGAAGTCCATCAGTCCCACACCGCGCATTGTTGTCTCCTCGATGACCACCGTTTGCGGGAGATTCTAGAGCGTCCGCGGTGGCGTGGGGTGCCTGCGAGGAGGGGCGACGGAGCGAGGGGATACGGCGTAGCAGGCATACAATGGTCGATACTCTTCTCGCGGGGCGCGGCGCCTCCCGTGCCCTCACCGGACTCAGGGGCAGCATGAGCCGGATTGCCCTGCTGGCCGTCTTGTTGGGGCTCGGGATCGTCCTGACGGGGAACACGCGCTTCGACTCGGGGCCGTCCGCGAGCGCGGTGGTGGGATCGCCTTCGGCGACGGTGGGTGCGCCCTCGGTGATCGACCGTGCGACGCTGGACAACGTGCTGGCGGGGCTCGACCGGCTGCCGGCGAGCGTGGTGGCCGCGAACGATGTCATTGGCGCGGACCGATGGCAGATGGCGGGGTTCACGGGCCACGGCGTGCGGATTGCCGTTGTGGACACCGGGTTCGACGGGTACGAGGCGGAACTGGGCGAGGCGCTGCCCGCGGAGGTGCACGCGCGGTCGTTCCGCGCCGATGGCCGCCTCGACGCGGGGAGTGAGCACGGGACGCTGGCGGCGCGGATCATCCACAGCATCGCTCCGCGCGCGGAGTTATACCTGGCGAACTTCTCGACGGTGGAGGAGTTTGCGGACCTGGTGGCGTACCTGCAGTCGGAGCGGGTGCAGGTGGTGTCGTTCTCGCTGGGGTTCGTGCACAACGGGCCGGGCGACGGGACGGGGCCGGTGAACGAGATCATCGGGCGCTCGGTGGCCTCGGGGCAGCTGTGGGCGGTGGCGGCGGGGAACTGGGCGCAGCAACACTGGGCGGGAACGTTCACGGACCGCGACCGGAACTCGATTCATGACTTCGCGCCGGGTGTGGAGGACAACGGGCGGTCGTACCAGGCGGGAGACCTGATCACGGTGTCGCTGCGGTGGGACGACTCGTGGGGGTTCGCGTGCACGGACTACGACCTCGAGCTGTTCGGGCCGGACGGGACGCTGGTGGCGGCTTCGCGAGGGAGCCAGCCATGCACGGGGAACCCGGTGGAGAGCGTGCAGGTGCTGGCGACGCGGACCGGGCGATACCGAGCGCGGATCGTGGAGGTGGTGTCCTCGGGGCGGACGCCGCGGCTGGACCTGCTCATGCTGGGGTCGCCGGACAGGAGCCAGCCGCTGGAGTACTTCGTGACGGCGGGCTCGCTGGCGGAGCCGGCGGATCATCCGGGCGTGGTGACGGTGGGGGGCCGGAACCCGTTCGACAACGCGCTGGTGGCGAACTTCTCCTCGGTGGGGCCGACGAAGGATGGGCGGCCGAAGCCCGACCTGGTGGCGCCGACGGGGGTGTCGACGGGAGGTGAGGCGTCGTTCGCCGGGACATCGGCGGCGACGCCGCACGTGGCGGGCGCGGCGGCGCTGCTGTTCGAGGCGTTTCCGGGGGCGAGTGCGGCGCAGATCACGGAGGAGCTGCGGACGCGGGGCGGACCGGAGCCGGACGCCGGGGCAGGGAGCACGGTGCGTTCGCTGCAGCTCGGCAGCCTGGAGAGCACGGGGCCGGTGCTGCCTCCGGGCGACGGCCTGGCGAGCCTGACGGGGCCGGTCATCGAGGGGCCGGGGGTGGCCACGTTGCAGTACCGGGGGGCGGACGCGTTCCCGGTGCGGTTCGCGCACCTGTTGCGGGCCGGCGCGCAGCCGGCGGCATTCTATCGGGCGAACGCGGCGGGGCAGTTCGAGGTGTTCGTGGTGGGGGCGCCGCGGGGGGCGAATACGTTCGAGGTGTTCCGCGACGGTGACATCGTGCTGGCAGCGTACCGCTAGGCGGCGGGCGCGTGCCGCTCGGGAGAGGCGCGTCAGAGATCGAAGACCAGCGCCAGGCCCGCGATGGCCATCACCAGCACTCCGACTGCAACGGTGAGGATGCCGAGCCGCCGGCGGGCCGCGCCCGTCGACGTGGGGTCGAGCGGCCTCGAAAGCCCGTGCCATGTGCTGATCGTGGCGTGGTGGGAGGTACGGGGGTTTCGCCACTGGGAGACGCCGAGCCCCACGAGCGCTGCCCCGACGAGCAGCCAGAACACGGTGGCGCCCCTGTGATCGAACGTGGCTCCCCGGCCGAATCTCATGTCTCGTCCTCCAGCCACCCGCATGCGCGGGCATGGTGCCGGATTGTATGCATGGGCGCGCTGGTGCCAGGGATGGAGGTCAAGGGGCCTTCGCACGTTGACGGGCCGGTGGGGCGCGCACTACGCTCGCGCATGAGGAGGTCAGTCATGACGCACCTCGTTGCCGTTGCTCTCCAGGAAGCGCCGCGCCGCATCGCGGCGCTTCTTGTTCTCTGGGCCTGTATTCACAGGGCGCCTGTTCATGAAGGGGAGGCAGCATGGACTCCGGGATGATCGGGAAGGTCGCGAAGGCTCATCGGTACGCCGAGGAGCGGGACCGGTTCCAGGTCACGCAGTTGCAGGTAGCGGTGCACGGCGAGAACAGCGACCACACGGTGGCTCTCGATGGTGAGCACTGGCGCTGCAACTGTGAGTTCTTCGAGCATCACGGGGCATGCGCGCACACGATGGCGCTCGAGATCATGTTCGAGGGGATGTTGCCGGCGTCCGCGGCGTTCGCTATGGCGTCGTAAGGCAGACACGGCGGTGGCTGACCTCGGGGCGGGGGTCCCGAGGTCAGCGGTTGCCGAGCAGGCCGTCAGTGGCGACCCAGACGCGGTCGAGGATTGATGCGCCCTCGGTGGCGGGGTCGAGCAGGGTGGGGCGGTAGCGGTCGCGGATCATGTGGGGGCGCAGGCGGACGCCGATGAGGCGGTCGCGGGTGAAGCCTGCCTCGAGGAGCATGCCCTGCTGGGTCTCGGTGGACCAGGGCTGGTCGAAGACGAAGTTGCCCAAAGCGTAGACGACGAAGCCTTCGGCGCCTGAGGCCGATGTGAGGCGCTCGGTGGCCTGCACCCAGTGGGGGTGGTTGCCGATGACGAGGGTGGCGCCTGCCTCGATGGCGGTGCGGGCGGCGTCGCGCTGGTGCTCGGTGGGCTCGGCCTGGTACTCGATGCCGGCGTGGATGGCGACGAGGACGTGGTCGGCGCGCGCCTTCGCGGCGCGGACATCGGCGGCGAGCGTGTTGAGGTCGAGGCCGCCGGTGCCGACGCCGCCCGGCGTGGAGTGGTACCAGGGGGCGATGTCGTCGTAGGCGAGGAGCGCGAAGCGGACGCCGTCGCGCTCGATGACGAGGGCGGTACTGGTCTCCTCGGAGCCGTTGCCGACGCCGACGCTCGGGATGCCGGCCGCCTCAAGGACGCTGTCGGTCTCCTGCTTCACGAGGACGCCTGAGCAGCCACCGTAGCAGTCGAGGGCGTGGTTGGAGGCGCGTGTGAGGACATCGACGCCGGCGTCCGCGAGGGCGTCGACGGCGGAGGCAGGGCCCTGGAGGACGGTGGTGGCGACGCAGGGGGTGGGGTCGCTGGAGGTCATGAGTCCGACCTCGAGGGGGACGACGGTGAGGTCGGCGGCGCGGAGGAGGTCGCGCATGCCCGGGGCGTCGAAGATACGGAGCGGGCCGCCATCGGCGACGGCGGAGGACCAGGCGCAGCGGGCGGGGATGTAGTCGCCGGTGGCAAGGAGGCCCGCCGGGTTGGGGGGCGCGGCGTCCCAGTCGAGGCGGCGGGCGGCCTCGGTTGTAGTGGCGGCGGCGTCGGAGGCGCGGAGCCAGCGTTCGGCGCGCAGCGGGGACTGCGCGGCGGGGTCGCGGTAGGGGTCGTGGCCGTCGATGACGAGGGCGAGGATGCCGAGGCGGAGGTCGGAGACGGGGACGAGCGCGAGGACGCCGGGCTTCGAGGCGACGTCGGCGAGCACCTCAGCGAGGGGCTTGCGGGCGACGTTGGGGGGGAGCGTGACGTTGAGGGCGCTCGCGATCATGCCGGCGTCGGCGGTGGGGAGTTCGACGGTGAGCGGGAGCGGCGAGCCGCCGAGGGTGGACCAGTCCGTGATTTCGCCTCCGAGGATACGACGGAGCTCGTCGAGGGTGAGCTCGAGGACATCGCTGCGCTGGCCGGCGACGGCGGCCCATGTCTGGACGGTGTAGGCGGTGCCACCGGAGAGGGGCTCGTCGCTGACCTCGATGGCGGTGAGGCCGGCGAGGGCGGCACGGACGCGTTCGCGTTCAGCGGGGTCGCGGAGGGTGATGCCGTCGGTCGTGGACGCGGAGGCGGGTGCGGTCGACGTGGCCTCGATGGTTGCTGTTGCCTCGGAGGTGGGGGTGGGGGAGGAGGCGCCGTTTTTGGAGCAGGCGATGACGGTGGCGAGGAGGGCGGCGATGGCGAGGAGGGGGAGTTTCATCGAGGGGAGGATACGTCGTGGGGGAAGGGTGGGTGGCAGGGCTAGGCCGATCTGCCAATTAATCCTCGAACAGGTACACGGCATCCCTTCCGAGGCACCAAGCCAGTTTCAGGGCCAGCGGACGCCCGCTGGTCAGGTCTAGTCACCGCCGCCGTACCTTCTACGACTAGGCGCTCATGCACACTTGACCCGAACGAGATAGCGACCCGTCGAAGACCTTCCCAGTAGGTGTAGGCGGTTGCGGATCACTCCTCGAAGCGGCGGATGATCAGGACGGCGTTCTGGCCGCCGAAGCCGAAGGAGTTCTTGATGGCGACGCGGACGTCGGCGGGGCGGGCGGTGTGGGGGACGTAGTCGAGGTCGCAGTCTTCGCCGGGGTGGTCGAGGTTGATGGTGGGGGCGATGGTGCTGGTACGGATGGTCTGGACGATGGCGGCGGTCTCGACGCCGCCGGCGGCGCCGAGCAGGTGGCCGATCTGGGACTTCAGCGACGAGACGGGTATCTGGTAGGCGCGTTCGCCGAAGACGGTGCGGATGGCGCGGGTCTCGGCGAGGTCGCCGAGGTCGGTGGCGGTGGCGTGGGCAGAGATGTAGTCGACGTCGTCGATGGCGATGGCGGCGTCAGCCATGGCGGCGCGTATGGCGCGGGCGGCGCCGCTGCCATCGTCGGGGGGCGCGACGAGGAAGGTGGCGTCGGCGGAGACGCCGTAGCCGACGATCTCGGCGAGCGGCTCAGCGCCGCGGGCGCGGGCGTGCTCGAGTTCCTCGAGGACGAACATGCCGGCACCTTCGGCGGGGGCGAAGCCGTCGCGGTCGCGGTCGAAGGGGCGGGATGAGGCCTCGGGGCGGTCGTTGAAGGAGGTGGTGAGGGCGCGCATGGCGCAGAAGGCGGCGAGGCCGAGTTCGCTGATGCCGGCCTCGGCGCCGCCGGCGAGCATGACGTCGGCGTGCCCTCGGCGGATGACCTCGACGGCGTCGCCGATGGCCTGGGTACCGGCGGCGCAGGCGGTGACGACGGTATTGGTGTAGCCGAGGAGGCCGAGCTGGATGGAGACGTTGCCGGCGGCCATGTTGGAGAGGAACTTGGCGACATAGAGGGGGTCCACCTTCGAGCCGCCGCGGGTGAGGATCGTGCGCATGGCCTGGTCGGACTCGGGGAGGCCGCTGCCGCCGTTGCCGCAGACGATGCCGGCGCGCTCGCGGTCGATGGAGTCCAGGTCGAGGGCGGCCTGGGCGACGGCCTGCCTGGAGGCGGCGACGGCGAACTGCGAGAAGCGCGCCATGCGTCGGGCGTCCTTGCGGTCCATGTACTCGGTGGGGTCGAAGTCGCGGACCTCGCCGCCGACCTGGCAAGGGTAGTCCTCGGGGTCGACGAGGGTGAGGCGCTGGATGCCGGACTCACCGGCGACGATGCGCGTCCACATCTCGTCGACGGTGTTGCCGAGGGGCGAGAGGACGCCCATCCCGGTAATGACGACCCTCCGGCGACCGACCGTCTCGCTCATGCGCCCCCCATCCCGTCCCTGCGCGTCGAGTCTAGCCTAGCGCAGCCCGAACGCGCGGTCGCCGGTGATGCCGAGGAGGTGCTCGCGAGCCTCGGCGACGGTGTAGAGACTGCCGACGATGAGGACACTGCCGCGCGTGCCGACGAGGTCGGTGGCGAGGTCGATGGCGGCGGCGACGGAGGATGCCTGCTGGACCAAGGCGCCGGCGTCGGTGAACGCACGGCGCAGCTCCTCGACGTCCGCGGCGCGGGGGCTCGAGGGCGGGGCGAGGATGACCTCGATGCCGTCGGCGGCGGGGTCGACGAGTCCGGAGGCGATGGCGGCGTTGTCCTTGCCGGCGAGGACGCCGACGACGTAGACGTGGGGGCGCGGGAGGCCGAGGTCGCGTACGGCCTCGCGGAAACGGCGGGCGGCGAGGGGAGCGTGCAGGCCGTCGACGATCGTGAGGGGACGGTGGCGGACGACCTCGAAGCGGCCGGGCCAGCGGACGCGTTCGAGGCCGGTGCGGACGGCCGCCTCGGGGAGTTCGTCGCCGGTGGCGGCCCAGGCGAGCTCGGCGGCGCGGACGGCGGTGGCGGCGTTTTCGGCCTGGTGGGCGCCGATGAGGGGCAGCTTCAGTCCTCGGTAGGTGCGGAGCGGGGTGCGGAGGTCGAGCGTCTGGCCCTCGAGGGTCTGGGCGGTGACGCGGAGGGCGCACTCGTCAGGGACGTTGTGGAGGGTGGCGCCCATGCCGGCGGCGCGTGCGGCGATGACCTCGAGGGCGGAGGCGCGCATGGGGGCGGTGACGACCTCGCAGGGGCCGATGATGATGCCGGCCTTCTCGGCGGCGATCTGGGGGATGGTGTCGCCGAGGATGGCGGTGTGCTCGAGGTCGATGGGGCCGACGACGGCGACATCCTTGGCGGCCATGGTGTTGGTGGTGTCGAGGCGGCCGCCGAGACCGACCTCGATGACCTGCCAGTCGCAGCCGGCGTCTTCGGCGGCGAGCCAGCCGAGTACGGTCATGAGCTCGAAGTAGGACCAGCCATCGGCGGCTTCTTCGGCGAGGAGGCGGTTGGCGAGGGCGGCGAAGCGGGCGTAGTCGAGGGGGGCGCCGTCGACCTGGATGCGCTCGCGGGCCTGGTGGAGGTCGGGGGAGGTCATGAGCATGGAGTGCGCGCCGGCGGCGCGGAGGATGGAGTCGGCGATGGCGGCGATGGAGCCTTTGCCCTTGGAGCCGGCGACGTGGATGGTGCGGCGGGCGTCGGGGCGGCCGAGGGTGTCGAGGAGGCGGGCGACGTGGTCGCGGCCCCAGCGGCGGGATTCGCGGGGGTCGCCGGTGCGCTCGTAGCCGCCGTGGTCGAGGAGGCGGCGGACGGCTGCGACGTACGCGCGGATGGCCTCGTCGTCCTGCACTGGTCCTCCGGGCGAGCGGTTGCTGGGCAATGACTATGCGGCACCGGGGGGTGGGTCGGCTACGGGGGTGGGGCGGGCAGAAGGGACTGGGGCTCTGGGAAGCGGGGTCTGGGCCTCGTATCGGGCGGTTGTCCCCTCACCCCCCGGCCCCCTCTCCCACCCCGCGGTCGAGGGGAGGCGCGCCGCCGCGCGGCGCGTATGGGCGGCCCGTTGTGCGGGCCGGGCTGTGGCTCTTCGGAGGAGCACCCGCACACCCCAACGGGAGCTTAGCTCCCTGGATCCCCCTGGGACGCGGCAGGCTTTGCCTGCGCGGACCGGAGAGAGGAGCGAGGGGTTCCTCGATCGAGGTGTTGAGTGGTGTCGGGTGTGCGTCCCCTTGTTCGCGGCCCCTTCGTGGGCGTCCTCGGAGGGTGGCGTCGGGGTCAGCCTCCGGCGGTGCGGCCGGGAGTGTGGGCCCACCAGGCGGCGGTGCGGGTGCGGAGGGCGGACCACCAGTCCTGGCGGGCGAGGAGGAGGAAGCCGAGGGCGAGGAGGGCGAGGCCGACGAGGCCGAGGGTGAGCCAGTAGGGGATGGTGTCGCCGCTTTCGGCGAGCCAGCGGAGGGCGACACCGGAGAGGGTGAGAACGGCGACGACTGCGAGCCAGCGGGCGCCGAGGAGGAAGGCGAGGGCAAGGAAGAGGGCGCTTTCTCCGATGAGGACGAAGCCCCACTTCGCGCCGCCGGGGTCGAAGCTCTGCTCCGCCTGGGGGAGGACGATGACGGCGGCGCCAAGGAGTGCAACAGCCTCGTGGAGGTAGAGGTTGCGGGGGACGACGGCCGCAGAGCGGCGGAGGACGGTGCCGAGGACCACGAGGTACGTGCCGAGGGGGAGGGTGTAGGCCTGGATGTTCTCCGGCTCGCGGATGGCGATGGCCATGAGGCCGGCGAGCACGAGGACGGCGGTGGCGGCGACGTAGGCGGGTGGCCGGTGGAAGCGACGGCCCTCGAAGGCGAGGAGCGGGGCGAGGGCGGCGATCAGCGCGAGCAACGCGCGGTACTCCGGGGTGTGGACGGCGGCGGCGTCTGGGTGTGCCTCGGCGTAGCGGGCGAGGTCGACGGCGGCGACGAGGGGGCCGGCGACGGCGCCTGCCCAGGAGAGGAGCTGGGCGGCGACGGCGGGGAACACCTCGCGGTCGGTGGTGACGACGTAGCGGCGCCGCGGGGTCAGGGCGAGGAAGAGTGCGGCGCCGGCGGCGGTGCACGCTGTGGCGAGCGTCCAGAGCGGCCAGTCGCGATGGTGCCAGGCGGCGAGCGCGGCGAGCGCGAGGAGGACGGCAGCGACGAGGGCGGACGCCCAGCGCCTCGACACGAGGGCGACGGCCGCGAGGACGGCGCCCGGAACGCCGAGGAGGACGGCGTCGTGCGCGGGGTACTGGTCAGGGGGCTGGAGGCCGGCCGCGGTGGCGAGGAGCGCGGGGCCCAGGAGCACGTACTCCCAGCGGTCGGCGCGACGGACGAGGGCCGCGATGGACAGCGCGGCGAGGACGGCGAGGGCGAGGAAGGCCCATCCGGTGTCGGGCGGGAGGATCTCGAGGCGCTGCTGCGCGAGGGCGACCGCGACGAGGAGCATCGCGCCGGCGGCCCAGGCGAAGCCGACCCGCTCGATGAAAGGCGTGGCAAGGTCCTCGGGCGGGGCGCTGAAGAGGCCGAGCTGTTGGTCGCGCCAGGCGATGACGGCCAGGACGGCGGCGGCGCCGAGCGCGGCGACCGCCGCGTGCCAGCCTGGCGCGAGGTCGCTGAAGGGGGTCATCGTGCCGAGCGCGATAAGGGCGGCGTAGAGCCAGCCGAAGCGGGCGAGGGAGGGCGACCAGCGCTCCCAACGGCCTCGAGAGGCGATGGCGGCGGCGGCAACGGCAAGCCAGGCGTAGGCGCCCCAGCGGGCGTCGACGCCGGCCGCCCAGAGTGCCGCGAGCACGGTGGCGAGTGCCGCGGTGGCTGTGGCGGGGAGGGCGAAGGGCTGGCGCAGGCCGTAGCCGGCGGCCGCGAGGCCGGCAGTGAGCAGGAGGTACGTGACGGGCAGCTGCGCGTGGTGGCCGGCGCCGGCGAGGGCGGCGCCCGTGGCGACGAACGCGATGAAGGCGGCGGCGAGTCCCAGGAGGAGTGCGCCACGCCTCGACAGCCGCCGGGTGAGCGCGAGGAGGGCGGCGGCGGCCGCGGTGAGGGCCATGAACCACGCACTGCTCCACTCGACCGGGATACGGAGGACGTCGGCGAGGGCGGCCCACGTCGATACGGCGGCGACGCGGGCGAGGACGCCGTACAGGCGGCCCTGCCCGCCGCGCTCGAGGGCGGCGTAGAAGACGAGGGCGTACGTGGAGCCCAGGAGCCAGACGAGATCGCCGGGGACGCCGCGCTCCTCGAGCAGTTCCACGTAGATGAGGACGAAGTTGAGCGGGGAGACGAGGGCACCGAGGGCGAGCAAGACGCGTCCCGCCTCGCGGACGGCGGGTGAGCGTTGCACCACCAGACCGCCGACGATGAAGCCGAGGGTGTACAGGGCAAGGAGGGCGACGCGGGCGAACGGAGGCAGGGTCTCGCCCTGGTAGCTCACGAAGATGACGGCTGAGATCACGAGAAGGAACGCGCCGAGGTAGAGGAGGATGTCGGCCTGATGGCGGGAGGACCAGCTCGGGCCGGGGGGGACCGCGGGCGGCGGCGTTGCCGCACCGGTGCGAGCGGTGGCGGCGGTGGTCGGGGAGGCGAGGCTCTGGAGGCGCCCGAGGCGGGCTTCGAGGTGGGCGTGGAGCCGCGCGGCATTGGCGTCGTCCAGGACTCCGGCGGCCCGCCATTCCTCGGCTGCCGCGAGCAGGCCGACGGTGGTGGGGATGTCGTCGCGCAGGGCGGCGGCGGACCAGCGCGCGCCGCAGCTGGCGCAGAAGGCGGCGGCCGGGTCGAGGGAGGCGCCGCACCAGGGGCAGTAGCGGGCGGACGCGCCGGGGGATTCGGTGGTCACGTGTGCGGAGGCTCCTCGTCGGCGTCCTGTGCGGGCATCGGCAAGCGTAATGCGGATCGGCGCGGGGGCCTATGCCGCCCCGACGTCCGGGGTGGGTTCGCGCATGCCTCCGTCGGAGGGGTCAGGCGATGGAGCGGGCGCCGACGGCGGCTGCGATGCGGGCGGCGTCTTGGGGAAGGCCGAGGAGGATGCCGGAGTCGCGGCGCTGGAGCCAGTGGAGGCCGACGTAGTACAGGCCGGGGAGGCTGGCGATGCCGTCCTTGTGCATTGGGTGGCCGTCCTGGAGCGCTTCGGCGGGGAGCCACTCGAAGTCCCCTCGGAAGCCGGTGCACCAGATGACCGAGGTGATGCCTTCGGCTTCGAGGTCGAGGGTCTCGGGCACGTCGGAGAAGGCGTTGTACGCGGCGGGAGCATCGAGGGGGTCTAGGTCGGGGGGCGGGGCGTCGATGGCTTCGCGGTCGATGAAGGCATCGACCATGGCGCGGAGGCGCGCGCTCATCTCGTCGGCGAAGCGGAGGTGGTCGCGGAGGTCGCCGGCGAAGGTGGCCCGGGTGTCCTCGACGTCCTGCAGACGACCGAAGAGGCGCACTCCGCGGCGGGCGAGATCCTGGTAGCTGACGGTCCTGCCGCCGTCGACGCCGGAGACCTGGGGCTGCGGGAAGGCGAGCATCGCGGGGTCGGGGAGGGCGCTGGCATGCTGGGCGAAGAAGCCGGAACGGTGGAACCACTCGAAGATGTCGCGGCCGCGGTAGCGGCGAGGGACGCGGGGGGCGCGGCCGGTGGCGAGGAGGACCTCGCGGCCGGCATCGATGAGGTCCTCGGCGATCTGGCAGCCGGTCTGTGCGCCTCCGACGACGAGGACGCGACCCGCGGGGAGGGCTTCGGGGCGGGTGTAGGCGGCGGCGTGCAGCTGGACGATGGACGGATGGAGTTGGGCGGCGGCTGCGGGCACCCGCGGGCGGTTCTGGTTGCCTGAGGCGATGACGACGCTCGGAGCCTCGTAGTGTCCGCCGCCGGTTTCGACGCGGAAGCGGCCAGCGACGGGCACGACGGCGCGGACGGTGATGCCCTCGTGGACGGGGAGGGCGAAGTGGCGGCGGTACTCCTCGAAGTAGCCGACGAGCGCGGCGGCGGTGTCGAAGCCGTCCGGGTCGCCGGGGAAGGGGAGGCCGGGGAGGGCGTTCGCCCAGCCGGGAGTGTTGAGGCGGAAGGAGTCCCAGCGCTGCGCGCGCCAGGTCTCGCCGATGCGGCCGCGTTCGAGGACGACGTGGGGGAGTCCTCGAACGGCCAGCTCGTAGCTTGTGGCGAGGCCGGCGGAGCCTGCGCCGACGACGACGGCGGCGAGTGGGTCAGTCATGGCGTCCTCGTACCCGCGCGAGACGATGCAGCGATGGTACCTCGATGGTCGCGGGCCGCCACGGAGCGGAGAGGACGTCAGGACGGAGAGAAGGCGTAGACGCCGTCGCCGGTGAGGACGTAGATGCCGGCTCCGTCGGGGGCGAGGCTGAGGCCGCGGATGTCGAAGAACTGGGGGTGGCGGTACTGCTTGAGGTAGGGGCCCTCGGAGGAGCTGACTACGACGCGGCGTCCTCCGCGGTCGGCGACGTAGACGAGGAGGCGAAGGCCGTCGACGGCGAGTCCGGCGGGTGAGGAGATGGGGCGGTCGATGCCGGTAAAGAGGGTGGGGAGCTCGCGGTCCTGGCGGAAGTGGCGGACGCCGGCCGCGCCGAGGATGTAGAACTCACCGTTGACGACGAAGGTGCGGGCGTCGGGTATCTCAACGCCGTTGAGGATGCCGGTGCGCTCCGAGTCGTAGCCGCTGCCCGCGGGGAGGTAGCGCCAGATCTCGCCGCCGGCGGCGTCGAGGATGTAGAGGTTGCCGTCGTAGCCGGCGATGTCGGCGGTGGAACGAAGCTCGCCGATGCCGCGGACGGCGACCGGGTCAGGCTCACCGCCGGGGGCGAGGGCGAAGAGGTTGCGCTCCGCGTCCAGGATGAGGAGGCGATTGCCCTCGCGGTCCCAGGCGATGGCACCGGGTTCGCGGGCCACGACATCGCCATACGTACTGTCGAGGCGATAGACCTCGGCGGGGGTGCCGGCGCCGTCCTCGGGGACCTGGAGGACGCGGCCGCGCTGGCCGTCGACGAGCCAGAGGGAGCCGCCGCCGAGGGCGAGGGCGTCCGGGGTGAAGGGCGCGGTGATGGCGCCGTCGAAGGTGAGGACGGTGCGGAGTTCTTCGCCGAGGTCCACGACGGCGTCGAGGCGGGCGAGCGCGTCGTTGACCTGCTGTTGCAGGGCGTCGAGGCGGGTGTCATCGGGCGCGATGGAGCGTCCGCGCGCGATGTCGGTGCCGGCCTCGTGGAGCTGTTCGCGTGCGAAGGAGGCGTCCGCGGTGGCCTCGGCGGCGGCGGCGATGTGTTCCTGCGCGGCGACGATGGCGTCATCGAGGCGTGCGCCGCGGTCCTCATTGAGGATGCCGGGGAGGGTGCAGACGGCCAGCAACAGAGCCGCGGCGATCACGACGCCGATGAGGATGTAGCCGCGGAGGCGGTTGCTGCCGGGCATGGCAGGAAGGCGGCCGCCGGTACCGGCGGCGGGTGCTCCTCGGGATACGGTGGGCTGGCCGGTGGCGCGCGGGGGCGGGTAGCTGGAGGTCTGGCGGCGCAGTTTCGGCATGCGCTGGCGGAGGCCGAGCTGGCCTTCGTCCTCGCGGCGTACGCCGGAGTCGACGGGTTCGGGGGTCTCCGGTTCGCGCGGGACGGAGACGAGCACGGGGCGTTCCGGCGGCGGCTCGGCCGACCGTTCGTCCGCCGTGTCACCGCCGGTGTCGCGGGGTGGCCCGTCCGCCGCTGCGGGCGGAGGCGGGAGTAGCAGGGGCGTATTGGCGACGCCGGCCTCGACGTCGGGGGTGATCTCGCGAAGGAGGGCTTCGGTCGCGTCGGGTTCCGCCTCGGGGTGGAGCTCGAGGATGGTGGCCGAGGGTCGATCCTCGTCTGCGGTGTCGACGTCGTCGGGTGTCTCGACGATCACGGCGGCGGTCATGTCCTCGACGCCGCGGGTGCGGCGGTAGAGTTCGGCGAGGGTGCGGTCGGGGCCGGCGCGGAGGGCCTCGCCGATGGCGCTGGAGCCGATGATCTGGTCGACGGCGCCGGTCAGGAGAAGCAGGGTGCGCCCGTGGAGGCGCGTGGAGAAGAACTGGGGCTCGATGGGCTCGGTGCCTCCGAGCGGACGGGCGGCTTCCTCGTCGTCTGTGGCGAGGCGGCGGACACCCTCGGGGCCGGCGATGTAGACGACGCCGGGGCCGACCTGGGCGATGGTGGCCTCGCCGCCGCGGACCGCGACGCAGGTGAGGCCGACGGCGACGCGGTGCTCGCGGAGCGAGCGGCGGTTCCATTCGGCGAGGTTGAGGTGGGCCTGGCGGAGGGCGCGGAGGAGGCCTCCGGTGATGGAGAGGTTCTCGCCGGTGAAGATCTCGGCGACGGCTTCTGCGACCTCGGGGGCGAGCTCAGCGGAGCGGTCGTCGACTGGGTCGACGAGGACGAGGAGGCGCAGGTCCTCGTCGTCGCGGTGGCCGTGGCGCTCGACGAGCCAGGGGCCGTGCTCGCGCACTTCGCCCGCGACGATGGCGTAGCGTCCGACCCAGATGCCCATACCCGGCCGTTCGATGGGGAGCGAACGAGTGGCCGCCCTGCTCGCGTGTGTGTGAGGCGCGCGAGGGGGGCGGCGACGCGACTTTGAGTGCGCCCGACATGATAGGCGCGGAGGCGGGGCGGGTCATCCCCGAGCCGGGGAAGTGGTTGTTTTTCAGGGGATTCGGGTGGGGGGCGGCTGGCTGCGCGGGCGGGAGAGACGGCCGCGTCGCGGCCGGCAGTCTTTTTTTCCCGACGCCCCCCAAGGGGGGCGACGCCCCCCTGGGGGGCGACTGTGCGGCAGGGCCTCGCCCTGCGCGTTCCTCGGGCGGGTCGTGGCGAGGGGTGCGGGACGGTCGGGATGCGGGTGGCCGTCGATGCCGAGGGCGGTCAGAGTTCCGGGGCCAGTTCGGGTTCGCGTGCGGGGGCGTTTCGGGGGCGGGCGCGCTCGCGTTCGAGGGCGGGGTCGTGGAGGCGGAAGCTGAGGGCGAAGCCGATGACGGAGAGGGCGGTCATGGCGAGGAAGGCGTCGCGGAAGGCCTCGACCATGAAGGGGATGGGGGCGGTGCCGCCGGTGATGGAGGCGCCCTCGGGGGCGCCGTGCCAGGCGAGGCTGATGACGAGGGTGGTGGTGAGGAGGGCGGTGGCGATCGAGCCGAAGACGCGGAAGGCGACGTTGGTGAGCGCGGTGGCCCTCGGAAGCTGGGACTGCTCGACGGTGTTGTAGGCGACGGTCTGGACGTTCATGGCGCAGAGGCCGAGGGCGAGGCCACGGCCCGAGGCGAGCAGGGTGATGTAGGGCACGGAGGTGTGCTCGGTGATCTGGCTGAGGAGCGCCGTGGTGCCGGCGAGGACGACGAGGCCGATGCTGACGAGCGGCTTTGGGCCGACGCGGTTATAGAGGCGGCCCGAGGTGGTCATGGTGACAAAGCTGACGAGGCCCATGGGGAACATGACGAGGCCGGCATGAGCGGCATCGAGACCGCGGACAGCCTGGAGGAAGATCGGGAGGAGGAACTGCAGGCCGAAAAGTGAGAACTGCATGACGAACTGGAGGACGACGGCGAGCCGGAACATGGGGTGGGCGAAGAGGCGGAGTTGCATCATCGGGTCGCGCTGACGGAGCTCGACGGCGATGAAGCCGGCGAGGGCGGCGAGGCCAAGGGCGAAGAGGAGCAGGACGGAGTTCGAGGTCCAGCCGGCCTCCTCGCCCCTCGTGAGGCCGAGGAGGAGACAGGGGAAGGCGACGGCGGCGAGGGCGAAGCCGCGGAAGTCCATCTTCGCCTCGTGGCGGATGGGGGTTTCCTTCAGGAGGACCCAGGCAAGGCCGATATTGATGAGGCCGATGGGGAGGTTGATGAGGAAGATGGCGCGCCAGGTGGAGTACTCGACGATGTAGCCGCCGACGGTGGGGCCGAGGATGGGGGCGAGGAGGAGCGGGAGGCCGAGGAGGCCCATGAAGCGAGGGCGCTCAAGGGGGGTAATCATCGTGAAAACGATGGCCATGCCGAGGGGCTGGAGCATGCCGCCGCCGAGGCCCTGGAGGATGCGGAAGACGATGAGGCTCGGGAGGTCCCAGGCGAAGCCGCAGAGGGTGGAGCCGGCGGTGAAGCAGATGAGGGTGACGATATAGAGCCGCTTCATGCCGAAGCGCTCGCCGAGGTAGCCGCTGACGGGGATGACGACTGCGAGGGCGACGAGATAGACGGTGAGGACGAGCTGTCCGTTCTCGAGGTTGGCGCCGAAGTCGCGAAGGATGGTGGGGAGGGCGATGTTGACGATGGTGGAATCGAGCAGGGACATGAAGGAGCCGATGGTGGTGACGGCGAGCGGGAGCCAGCGGGGGTCGAAGCCCGCGGCGGGACGGCGGGGGATGACGGTCATGCGGCCTCCATGGCTGATTTGTAGTTAATCATACAGTACAACGAAATAATCGTCGTGTGGCATATAATGCACTGGAAGGAAAGTGATGCTCCGGGGGACTCGCGTGCCGGGGAGGCCTGGGGCGGGTCCGGGGAAGGGGGAGAGCCAATGCCGTTGTCGCAACGGGCGCTCTCGTACCTGGCGTTTGTGATGTTCGCGTTGATGTGGCTTGCGGCGATCGCGCAGTCTCCGGGCGGTATGACGACGTTCGAGCACGAGATCAGGTCGGTGGAGGGGCTGCTGTTGCCGTCGCCGCCGCCGGAACAGCCGGCGCAGCCGGGTGAGGCGGGGCATGTGGAGACGTATCCCGGTGGGATCGTGTGTGAGGTGGAGCCGGGGCCGGAGGGTACGGAGCATGCGTCGTGCCAGGCACCGGCGCTGATGTATCCGTACTGAGCGGGCGGGATTCGGGGAGCGGCCGGGTGCATGGGCCGGGAGGGACGGCGGCGTTGCGGCCGGCAGTCCTTTGGGGAGACCGGCCCGCACACCTCAAGGAGGGCTTCGCCGGCTTCACCTCCGATGCGCGGCAGGGCTGCGGCGGGAGCGGGGCGGGGTGGACGGGCTGCTTCGCGGCCCGCGGCCCTGTTTACAGAACGCCCACCTCGAGGGGCGCTTCGTTGCGTGCAGACGTGTTGTGGGGCGGGGCTCCGGTCGGTGGCGCGGCGTGGGTTCAGCCGAGGGTTGGTGCTACCATGAGGGTTCCCCACCAGCCGTAGAGGAGTCGGACGTCGTGCGCGAGATGGCGGTGTTCACTGGCAACGCGCATCGCGCGTTCGCGGAGGCGGTCTGCCGGCACCTTGAGATGCCGCTGGGGGAGTGCGAGGTGTTCGAGTTCTCGAATGAGAACATCTTCGTGAAGTTCCTCGAGAACATCCGGGAGCGAGATGTCTTTCTGATCCAGCCGATCGTGCCGCCGGTGAACACGCGGCTGATGGAGCTGTTGATCATGATCGACGCGGCGAAGCGGGCCTCGGCGGGACGGATCACGGCGGTGATCCCGTACTACGGATACGGGCGCTCGGATAAGAAGGACCAGCCACGGGTGCCGATCACGGCGCGGCTGATCGCGAACTTCATTGAGGTGGCGGGGGCGAACCGGGTGCTGACCGTGGACCTGCACGCGGGGCAGATCCAGGGGTTCTTCAACATCCCGCTCGACGAGCTGACGGCATTGCCGGTGCTCGCGGACTACTTTCACGGCCTGCGGCTGCCGTCCCCGACGGTGGTGGCCACGGATGTGGGGGGCGCGAAGGGCGCGCGGGATGTGGCTCGGCGGCTGGACTGCGAGCTGGCGATCGTCGACAAGCGGCGGACCGACAACAACGAGCGCGCCGAGGCGATGACGCTGATCGGCGAGGTTGAGGATCGGGACTGCATCATCGTGGACGATGAGATCCTCACTGGCGGTACGATGGTTTCGAGCGTGCGACTGCTGCGGGACCGGGGAGCGCGGTCCGTGTACGTGGCGTGTGTGCACCCGATCTTCGCGTCGCAGGCGTACGAACTCCTCGACACGAAGGAGATCGCGGAGCTGGTGTTCACGGACACCGTGCCGCTGCGACACCCGTTCGAGCACGTGCCGACGCGGACGCTTTCGATGGCGCCGCTGATCGGCGATGCGATGCACCGTATCCACACTGGAGGATCGGTGGGAGAGCTGTTCCTGTAGCGGTACTGCGGGACGGCGGTCAGGAGCGAGATGCTCAACGTCTTCAAGAAACTGATCGGCGACGCGAATGAGCGGGCACTGAAGGACCTGTGGCCGCTGGTCGACGAGGTCAACGAGTACGCTGACGAGATGTCCGGCCTGGACGAGGCGGGGTTGCGCGCGGTCACGGAGCGGCTGCGGGAGCGGGTGCAGCGGGACGAGGATGACCTCGACGACGTGCTGCCGGAAGCGCTGGCCGCGGCGCGCGAGGCGATCGCGCGTGTGACGGGTGAGCGTGCGTACGACGTGCAGGTGCTGGGCGCGATCGCGCTGCACCAGGGCAGCGTAGCGGAGATGAAGACCGGCGAGGGCAAGACGCTGGTGGCGGCGCTGGCGCTGTACCTGAACGCCCTCGAAGGGCAGGGTGCGCACCTCGTGACGGTGAACGACTACCTGGCACGGCGAGATGCGCAGTGGTACGGGCCGGCGCTGCACATGCTGGGGATGCACATCGGTGTGCTGCAGAGCCAGGCGGCGTACGTGTACACGCCGGAGACGGTGTCGCAGGTGGCGGGGATGGAGCACCTGCTGCCGGTTCCTCGGCGCGAGGCGTACGTGGCGGACATCACGTACGGGATCAACAACGAGTTCGGCTTCGACTACCTGCGGGACAACATGGCGCAGACGGAGGCGGACAAGGTCCAGCGGTCGCGGCACTTCGCGATCGTGGACGAGGCGGACAGCGTGCTCATCGACGAGGCGCGGACGCCGCTGATCATCTCGGGGCCGCAGGAGGACGACCTCTCGGTGTACCCGCGGTTCGCCCGGCTGACGCCGATGCTGACGCGGGACGAGCACTACACGGTGGACGAGCGCTCGCGGTCGGTGCACCTGACAGAGTCGGGCATCGAGGCGCTGGAGCGCGGGCTGGGGATCCAGAACATCTACGCGGAGGAGAACTTCCGCCTCACGCGGTACATGGAGGCGGCGCTCAAGGCGGAGATCATCTATCAGCGTGACCGCGATTATGTCGTTCGTGACGGCGAAGTGATCATCGTGGACGACTTCACGGGGCGCCTCATGGAGGGGCGGCGGTGGTCGGACGGCCTGCACCAGGCGGTGGAGGCGAAAGAAGGCGTGCAGATTCAGCAGGAGACGGTGACGTACGCCACCATCACACTGCAGAACTTCTTCCGCATGTACGAGAAGCTCGCCGGCATGACCGGAACCGCCGCGACCGAGGCGGAAGAACTGGCGGAGATCTACAAGCTCGAAGTGCTGGTCATCCCAACGCACCGGCCGATGGTGCGCGACGACATGGCGGACATGGTCTACCGCGACACGCGCGGGAAGTTCAAGGCCGTTGTGGCTGACGTGGTCGAGAAGCACGAGCAGGGCCGGCCGGTCCTGGTGGGGACCGTCGCCATCGAGACGTCCGAGGAGCTGTCGGACCTGCTGCGACGGCGGGGCATTGAGCACGAGGTGCTGAACGCGAAGCAGCACGCGCGGGAGGCGGCGATCGTGTCGCGCGCGGGGCAGCGGGGCGCGGTGACGATCGCGACGAACATGGCGGGCCGTGGCACCGACATCAAGCTCGGTGAGGGCGTGGCCGACCTCGGCGGGCTGCATATCATCGGCACGGAGCGGCACGAGTCGCGGCGGATCGACAACCAGCTGCGTGGCCGCGCGGGGCGGCAGGGCGACCCGGGCTCGTCGCGGTTCTTCGTCTCGTTCGAGGACGAGATCATGCGACGGTTCGCGCCGGACTGGCTGCCGGGGCTGATGGGCCGCCTCGGGATGAACGACGACCAGCCGCTCGAGTCGAAGATGGTGACGCGGGCGATCGAGCAGGCGCAGCAGAAGGTCGAGGCGTACAACTTCGACATCCGGAAGAACGTGGTCGAGTACGACGACGTGATGAACACGCATCGCGACGTGATCTACAAAGAGCGCGACAAGGTGCTGGCGGGCGAATCGATGCGGGACACCGTTGTGACGATGGTGATCGAGGAGGTCGAGGCGCTCGGTGAGGGGTTGTTGGGAGCAACGCCGCGCGACGCGGACGGTTTCCTGGCGCAGCTCGAGACGATCGTGCCGCTGGAGGGGGCGTTCGAGGCGGAGGACTTCGAGGACGACTCGGTGGAGGAGATCCTCGACCGGGTGGTGGACGTGGTCGAGGCGAAGTACGCCGCGATCGAGGCGGAGACGGGCGAGGAAGGGCAGCGGCTCATCGAGCGGTTCCTGCTGCTGCGGGTGATCGACAACCTGTGGGTGCAGCACCTGACGGCGATGGACGAGATGCGGCAGGGCATTGGGCTGCGGGCGTACGGGAGCGCGGACCCGAAGGTGGCGTACAAGAACGAGGCCCACGACATGTGGGACCAGCTGCTGGAGAACATCCGGTCGCAGGTGGCGCGGCAGATCTTCCACGCGCGCCTGGTGACGGCGGAGCAGGCCGCGCCGCGTCCGGCGCCGCGGAACGTGCAGGAGAGCGGGCCGAGCGAGGACCCGTCCGAGGCCTCGCAGGGCGGGGTGGCGACGGCGACGCGGCGGGCTACCTCGACGGCGGTGAAGAAGGTCGGGCGCAATGAGCTGTGCCCGTGCGGTTCGGGCAAGAAGTACAAACGCTGCCACGGGCAGGGCGTCTAGGCGTGGCGCGCGCGACCGGCTCCCCCGTCGCGGACGCGCCCGCAGCGGAGCCGCATGGAGGCGGGCCGCTGGAGCCAGACGAGGCACGTACGACGTTCATCGAGGCGCTGGAGCGGGGTGAGCCGTGGTACCCGGCGCTGCTTGACGTGGTGGCGCGGTGGGTGGCGGCGAGCGAGGACGAGGGCGGGGTCACGTACACGTACCTCGTGGCGGGGGAGGCCTTCGACTGGCTGTTGCTGGCGGAGCGGCTAATCGCGGCGGCCGGGGCACTGGTGCCGCGCAAGGAGGCGGCGCGGCTCCTGGTGCATGGGGAGGCGCCGGACGGCGGCGATGAGCTGGCGTTCGCGCGGGCGATCGGCGCGAGCAAGCATCGGGCGCACCTGAACTTCCAGTACGGCGTGGTCGTGGAGGAGGCGCTGCTGCTCTCGGCGGAACTGGAGCTGTACAAGGCGCGGCCGATCAACGGGGCGCTGGAGGAGCCGGCGGACGTGCAGGCGTACGAGCGGGTGTACGGGCGGACGCTGGCGGAACTGCTGCAGCTGTACCGGGCGGACGGCGGGCCCTACCTGGAGGGGCGGGTGCGGCAGTCGGAGTGGCAGGCGTTCACGTACTGGTGCTCGAAGTACCGGTTCAAGATGGGCGAACCGGCGCGGGTGGCGTCGGACACGCGGAAGGCGCTGGCGTTGCTGTCGCGGATGCAGTCGGAGCGCGGGCGTGCGTCCTCGGAGGCTGCGGGCGAGGAGGCGGGGTCCGTGATCGAGGGGACGGTGCGCTGAGGGGGCGGTGCTGTCGCTTCGGATGGTGGTGGGCCCCGCTGCAGGCGGGGCTTCTTGTTGTAGGACGTGTCGTCGGAGCCGAGAACGGGTGTTCGCGCAGGCACCTACGCGCTATGATGCTTTGGCGCGTTGGGGGTGTCACGTGGCGGGTCGTACTAGGTCTCGGGCCAAAGAACAGATCGCCGAACCGCTGCGCGAGATCACCCCTACTCGCCATGATGTCGTCCTCGGTGACGCACGGGACCTGTCGTGGATCCCGTCAGAAAGCGTCCATCTCGTTTGCACGAGCCCTCCATACGCCATGCTCAAGGAGTATCCAGATCGCCCCGGCCAGCTCGGGAACATGTCGGGTTACGAGGAATTCCTTGCGGAGCTTGAGAAGGTGTGGGAGGAATGCGCGCGGATACTCGTGCCTGGTGGGCGAATCGCCTGCGTAGTTGGGGATGTCTGCATTCCCCGCCGCAAAGGTGGGCGACACCACGTACTCCCCCTATCGGCGGATATTCAGGTCCAGGCGCGGCGAGTGGGACTCGACAACCTCACCCCGATAAGGTGGTTGAAGGTCGCAAATATCGCACTGGAAGCCTCGAAGTCGGCTCGCTATCTGGGCAAGCCTAATCTGCCAAACGGCATCGTGAAAAACGATCTGGAGCATATCCTTCTCCTGAGGAAACCGGGCGGATATCGAAGCCCCACTGCGAAGCAGGAGGAAGATTCGCGGATCGCTACGGACGACTACGTGCGTTGGTACGCGCCCGTGTGGTCTGATGTGAGTGGCCAGCTTCGGAGGAATCACCCGGCACCGTACCCAGTCGAGATTCCGCGCCGCCTGATTCGAATGTTTTCCTTTGTCGGTGACACGGTCGTCGATCCGTTCGCCGGGACTGGGACGACGGCTGTGGCGGCGATGGAGTCAGAGCGGAACTCGATTTCAGTGGATATCGACCCGGACTACGTCAGAGTCATCGAAGATCGTTTGCGCGATCGGCCGTTCGGAGTCGACGTATTCGTTCGGGACGCTAATCCATAGTCAGCCGAGGGCCCGTGGCGTACCGACTTCTCGATGCGGTAAGGCGGACGTTCGAGGGCCAGCCGTACTTCCATCGCCGCTCGACGCTCGGGGACGCGATTGCCGCCGAGCTGTACGAAGACTTGGTGGAACTGGGTCGGTCGGAGATACTCGTGCAGCGGGTCCAGGGTCACACTCGCGTCTTGAACAGACAGAACACTCGGACGGGGATCGCTGCGCGGCGTGGCGACGGGACCTTCGGGGAGATCCTCCCGCACATCGAGGCATCAGCGGAACCGGGCTATCGGGTTGGCAGGGCGCCTGTCGCGACCATTGAAATCGGGGTCGAGGTCAAGATTCTGTCGACCGCGATGTTGAAGCAGATTGACCGTGTGATTGGCGACCTTCAGAAGCAGCTTACGTCGTTTCAGACGGGAGGGGGGACGCCTGTCACTGTCGGACTGGTACCGATTAACACGGTGGATCAGTACACCTCATACGAAGGAGACAGGTCGTACCGGACGGGCGAGGGCGGGCGCCGCCACCCTTCACAAGAGGCCCCCGAGGCTCGCCGTCGACTCGAACAGTTCGCTCGTCCCGGTTACGACGAGTTTCTTATCCTTCCGTATGTCGCACCGAACGAACCGCCGTTTCGCTTTGAGTGGGTCGACTACCTCCGACTGGAGCGAGAGTACGGTGCGATACTGGCTCGGGTTTCACGTGAGTACGATCGGCGGTTCCGGCGCGTGACGGACTAAGCGCGGAGGCCAAGACGGGAAGAAGCCCCGCATCACAGCGGGGCTTCTTCGTGCTCGTCGAGGGTCGAGGCCTACTCGGACTGGATTTCGATCTGCTTGGGGCGGGCCTTCTCGGGGACCTCGATGCTGAGGGTGAGTACGCCGTCCTTGAGCTGGGCGCTGACGGGGGCGTCATGGACGATGCCGGGGAGGGCGATGCGACGGCTGACGGAGCCGAAGCGGCGCTCGCGGCGGTAGTACTTCTCGTTGCGGGTCTCGGTCTCCTCGCTGTGTTCGGCCTTGATGGAGAGGACGCCGTCGTTCACCTGGACGTCGATGTCTTCCTTCTTGAAGCCGGGGAGTGAGGCGCGGACGACGAGCTTGCCCTCGGCCTCCGAGATGTCGACGGGGAGCGTGCCCTCGTCCCAGCCTGCCGCCGCGGCGGGCACGCGGAAGAAGGGCTCGTCGAACATGCGCTCCATCATCTGACGCAGACCGCCGAGCTCGAACGGGTCTCGGCGCACGATGTCGGCCACCACACACCTCTCTTTCTGCTGTGCTCTGTGCTGTGAGCTGCCGACTCACTGGCTGACGATGCGGGAAGCGCCTCGTGAGGGCTTGCCGCACGTCTCAAGGTAGGAGGCGTCGATGAGGATGTCAATAGACATGAGTCATCTGAACTCAGGACTTATGGACTTCCTCAGTCATCTTTGGTACCATGCGTCCATGGCAAACGACCTGTACAGCGTCCTTGGTGTGAAGCGCGACGCGTCGGAGAAGGACATCCGGCAAGCGTTTCGACGCCTCGCGCGGCAGTATCACCCGGACGTGAATCCCGGCAACGCCGACGCCGAAGCCCGCTTCAAGGAGATCAACGCGGCCTACGAGGTGCTGTCGGACGCCGAGAACCGGAAGAAGTACGACCGTTACGGCGACCAGTGGCAGCACGCGGACCAGATCGAAGAGATGCGGCGGCAGCAGGGCACGCGGGGCGGTTTCGGGGGGTTCCGGCAGTACGGCGGGGCAGCGGGTGGCGGCCAGGCGTACGAGTTCGACCTGAACGACCTCGGCGACCTCGGCGGCGGCGGGGGGTTCGGCGGCGCCTTCGAGCAGATGTTCCGCCGTGGCGGCGGCCGGCAGCGCGGCCAGGATGTCGAGAGCGTGGCGCGGATCAGCCTCGAGGAGGCGTACCAGGGCGCGACGCGCACCGTCGAAGTACGCGAGGGCCAGGAGACGTGCCGCATCTGTGGCGGCTCGGGCCAGATCGCGGGGGCCACGTGTCACGCGTGCCGCGGCACCGGGAGTGCCGCGCCGCTCAAGCGTATCGAGGTCTCCATCCCGCCGGGTGTGCAGACGGGCACGCGGATCCGCGTCCCGGGGCGCGGCGGTGCGGGCGCGAACGGCGGGCCGAGCGGCGACCTGTACCTCGTGGTAGAGGTGCGGGCGCACTCGCGGTTCGAGCGGCGGGGCGACGACCTCTATGTCGAGGTCGACGTGCCGGTCGCAGACGCGGCGCTGGGCGGGGAAGTGCGCGTGCCGACGCTGAAGGGTCGCGCGCTCGCGCTGAAGGTGCCGGCCGGGACGCAGGGCGGGAAGGTCTTCCGCCTCGCGGGGCAGGGCATGCCTCGTGCGCGCGGCGGCTTTGGCGACCTGCACGCGAAGGTGCGCCTGGCGATTCCGGACCACCTCACGGAGGAGCAGCGGGAGCTGTTCGAGCGGCTGCGGGCCACGACGAGCCGGACCGGCGACGAGGCGGGGGTCGGGCGATGACGCAGGAGTATCGCCTCGATGGCGGGGCGGGCGAGGGGCGCGGCATCCCGCACGACGAGCCCGTGTTCCACATCTCGGTGGTCGCGCGGATGGTCGGGGTGCACCAGCAGACGCTGCGCTCGTACGAGCGGCAGGGGCTGCTGCAGCCCTCGCGGTCGGCGGGCAACCGGCGGCTGTACTCACACCGGGACATTGACCGGCTGCGGCACGTGCTGCGGCTGGTCGGCGACCTCGGGGTCAACCTCGCGGGGGTGGACGTCATCCTGCGGATGACGCGGCAGATTGAGGAGCTGCAGATGCAGCTCGCGCAGGCGCACGAGGAGATCGCGCGGCTGCGGGGAGACGGGCGGTGACGGTCGATGCCCGCGCGGGCGGCGCTCGCTACCCGCGAGACGATCGAAGCAACGAGTGGTACGGGGAAAGACGAGGCGCGAACCGCCTCGAGGTGATGCATAGATGATGCGACAGGACCGATTCACCGAGCAGGCGCAGGCGGTGCTGCAGGCATCGCAGGAGATGGTGCGGCAGCAGCGGCACACACAGTGGGACGTGGAGCACGTGCTGCTGGCGCTGGTGCAGACGCGCGACGGGCTCGCGAAGGACGTGCTGCAGAAGATGGGTGTGAACCCACAGGCAGTCGCCTCGCGGCTCGCGGGCTACCTCGACAAGTCGCCGAAGGCGGAGTTCGAGGTGGTGCAGATTTACACCACGCCTCGGATCGTGCGGATGCTCGAGGCGGCGAACGCCGAGGCGGAGCGGCTGCAGGACGAGTACGTGGGCGTGGAGCACCTGTTGATCGCCATCTCGGATGAGCGGGAGGGCGAGGCGGCGCGCGTCCTCAACGAGTTCCAGATCACGAAGGAGCGCATCTATAACGCGCTGCGACAGGTGCGCGGCAGCGCTCGTGTGTCCTCGCCGAACGCGGAGTCGCAGTACCAGGCGCTCGCGCGGTACTCGGTGGACCTGACGCAGCTGGCGCGCGACGGCAAGCTCGACCCCACGGTGGGCCGCGAGGACGAAGTCGCGCGGGTGATGCAGATCCTGAACCGCCGCACGAAGAACAACCCGGTGCTGATCGGCGAGGCGGGCGTCGGCAAGACGGCGATCGTCGAAGGCCTCGCGTCGCGCATCGTGCACGACGAGGTGCCGGAGCGGTTGCGCGGGAAGCGGGTGCTGGCCCTCGATGTCGGGCAGCTGGTCGCAGGCTCGAAGTTCCGCGGCGAGTTCGAGGAGCGGCTGCAGGCGGTCATGCGCGAGGTGCGCGAGGCTGAGGGCGAAGTGCTGTTGTTCATCGACGAGATCCACCAGGTAGTGGGGGCGGGCGGCGCCGAGGGCGCCATCGACGCCTCGACGATGATGAAGCCGGCACTGGCGCGCGGCGAGTTGCACGTGATCGGCGCGACCACGCTCGAGGAGTACCGACGGTACATCGAGGCGGACCCCGCGCTCGAGCGGCGGTTCTCGCCCGTGTTCGTCGACGAGCCGAGCGTGGACGAGGCGATCGAGATTCTCCGCGGCCTGCGTCCGAAGTACGAGGAGCACCACGGGCTGCGCATCTCGGAAGAGGCTGTGGAGGCCTCGGTGCGGCTGTCCTCGCGCTACCTGACGGAGCGGAAGCTGCCTGACAAGGCGATCGACCTTATCGACGAGGCCGCGTCGAAGCACGTCATCGAAGCGGAGTCGAGTCCGCCGGAGGTGCGCGACCTGCGTGAGCGGCTGGCCGAAGCGCAGGAGCGCCTCGATGCGGCGGCGGCGCGCCAGGACTTCGAAGAGGCGGCGCGGATCAAGCAGCAGGTGCTGCAGGTCCAGTCGGAGTATGAGGAGCGGGCGCGGGAGTGGCGCACGGAGCGCGGCATCTCCGAAGAGGTTACGGCGCAGGACATTGCGGCGCTGATCGCGCAGATGACCGGCATTCCCGTTGACAAGATGCTCGAGGGCGAGGCAGAGAAGCTGCTGCACATGGAGGAAGGCCTGCACGGGCGGGTCGTCGGGCAGGACGCGGCTATCGTCGCGCTGTCGGACGCGATCCGGCGGGCGCGTGCGGGGCTGAAGGACCCGCGGCGTCCGATCGGATCCTTCATCTTCCTCGGGCCGACGGGCGTCGGGAAGACCGAGCTGGCGAAGGCGCTGGCGACGTACCTCTTCGACGACGAGGACGCCATCGTGCGGCTCGACATGTCGGAGTACCAGGAGCGGCACACCGTGTCGCGGCTGGTGGGCGCTCCTCCGGGCTACGTCGGCTACGAGGAGGCAGGCGGCCTGACGGAGCAGGTGCGGCGGCGACCGTACCAGGTGATCCTCTTCGACGAGATCGAGAAGGCGCACCCGGATGTGTTCAACACGCTGCTGCAGATCCTCGAGGACGGGCGGCTGACCGACTCACACGGGCGGACCGCGGACTTCCGCAACACGGTGATCATCCTCACCTCGAACCTGGGGACGGGCGCCGCGGCGCACGGGCCGATGGGCTTCCAGGCGCGGGCGCGGAACGAGGCGGAACGCGACGCGCGACATCGGAACGTGGAGGACGCGCTGAAGCAGTCGTTCCGGCCCGAGTTCCTGAACCGCATCGACGAGATCATCGTGTTCGAGCCGCTGACGGAGACGGAGCTGGCGCAGGTCGCCGACCTGCTGCTGGACGAGGTGCGCGAGCGCCTCGACGAGCGGCAGGTGGACTTCGAGGTGACGGCGCGGGCTCGGGAGGCGCTGGTGAAAGAGGGCTACGACCCGGCCTTCGGAGCGCGCCCGCTGCGGCGCACCATCCAGCGCCGCGTCGAGAACCCGCTCGCGAAGCGGGTGCTTTCCGGCGAGTTCGGCGAGGGCGACCGGGTCCTGGTCGACCTCGATCAAGCGGGCGAGTACACCTTCGAGCGGGCGGAGTCGCGAGAGCCGGTGACGGTGTAGTCCTCGACAGGCTGTCGTTTGTAGCACGGAGCCCGGGCGAGAGCCCGGGCTTCGTGGTGCCTGGGGGCGGAGATCAGCTCCGTGAGGCGGCGGCGACCGCGCGGAACACCGCCGCGAGGTGGCCGGCCTGGCCGTCCGCGGGGGCGAGGGGCTGCGCCAGCACCTCGAGGCCGGCATCGACGCGGGTGCGGAGGGCGGCGGCGACCTCGTCCTCGGTGCCGGAGACGACGAGGTCGTCCAGCAGTGCGTCGCCGTACTCGCCGGCGGCGGCTACCTCGTGCCCGGCGAGGGCGAACATGCGCTGGTAGTTGGGCACCTGTCCGTACATCGCGAGTTGCTGGCGGGCGCGGGCGCGCGCCTCGGCGCGGTCGATGGTGATGGCGACGGGGACGTGGGCGACGATGGGCGGCGCCTCGCGGCCGGCGCGTTCGGCGCCGCGCTGGACGGCGGGGAGCGCGACGCCGGTGAGGTAGCCGAGCGGGCACATCCACGAAATGGCGCCGTCGGCGAACGCGCCGCACATCTCATAGGCGCCGGGCTGCACGGCCGAGCCCATCACGGGCGCCTCGAAGGGGGCGCCGGCGAGGCGGGCGCGGACCTGCACGAGCTCGCCCTGGTAGTCGACCTGGCCGTCGCGCAGCAGGGTGCGGATGGCGGTGATGTACTCGCGAAGCTGCGTGAGCGGCTTGCGGTGCTCGATGCCGTACTGACGCGCGGCCATCGGCGGCGTGGTGGGGCCGAGGCCGAGGCGGATGCGTCCTGGAGCGAGCTGCGCGAGCGCCGCCACCTCCTGCGCGTAGGTCAGGGGGCGCTTCGCCCACGTGTGCACGATCGACGTGCCGAGCACGATGCGTTCGGTGCGGACGAGGGCCGCGGCGAACGTGACGAGTGGGTCGCTGCCGCCCGCGCCGCCCATCGTGGACCATGCGGCTTCGACGCCGGCCTGCTCGGCCTGCACGATCTGGTCGACCGCGTCTCGCGCGTCGCGCCCCTGGATGGCGACGCCCACCAGCAGCTTCCCGGCCATCGATGTCCCTCCTCACCTCGTGACGGGCAGTATAGGAGGAGCGGACGCGAAGCCCGAGCCGTATCGTGGATCGGTGCGCATCACCCCTCGCGACCTCGCACTCGTCACGCTCCTCCTCATCGCGTGCGCGGCGGCGTTCCTCGCGGGCGGCGTTCCGAGCCCGCCTCGGACGGTCGAGGCGCAGCAACCTGTCCTGGCGTGGAGCGGCTGCGGCAGGCAGTTCGAGTGCGCGACGCTGGCGGTGCCGGTCGACTACGAGCAGCCGACAGGGCGGCAGATCGAGGTGCGGCTGATCCGGCTGCCCGCGCGCGAACCCTCGGCGCGGATCGGGGCGTTGCTGTCGAACCCCGGCGGGCCGGGCGGGTCCGGGATCGAGTTCATGCGCTCGTGGTCGCGGATCGTGGACGGGGACATCCGCGACCGCTTCGACCTCGTCTCGTTTGACCCTCGAGGTGTGGGGGAGAGCAGCCCGCTGCTGTGTCACGACAACGCCCGGGAGCTGATCGGCCTCGACCCGGTGCCGTCCACCGCGGACGAGTGGGCGGAGGTGCGTCGCGTCATCCGCGAGTTCGCGGAGCTGTGCGCGGAGCGGGGCGGCGAGGTGCTGCCCTTCCTCGGATCGCTGGACGTGGCGCGGGACATGGACCGCATCCGCGAGGCGCTGGGCGAGGAGCGGATCACGTACGTGGGCTACTCGTACGGGACGGTGCTGGGGGCGTTGTACGCGGAGCTGTTTCCGGAGCGTCTGCGCGCGGCGGTCCTCGATGGGCCGGTCGACCTCTCGCTCTCGCCGGACGAGCTGAACGTGACGCAGGCGGCGGGCTTCGAGCGCGCCCTGCAGCACTTCATCGCGGACTGCCTGGAGCGGGACTGCGCACTGGCGCGCGACGGCGACCCCGTCTCGGCGCTCGCGGAGATGGTGGAGCGCGCGCGGGAGGCGCCGATCCCCTCGGCGGATGCGGACCGACCGGCCGGGCCGGGCGAAGCGTTCCTTGCCATCGTGGCGTCGATGTACCGGGAGGCGTTCTGGCCGTCGCTCGTGCAGGCAGTGGAGGCCGGTCTGGACGGTGACGGGACGTGGCTCGTGCAGCTGGCCGACCGGCTGTGGGGGCGGCGGGGCGACGAATACAACAACTCGATCGAAATGAACACGGCGGTGAACTGCCTCGACTACGAGTACTCGCGCGACCCGGCGCATTACGAGGAAGCGGGGCGCGAGGCCGAGCAGGTGTCGCCGACGTTCGGGGCGGCGTTCGGGGCGACCGGACTGGCATGCGCATACTGGGCGGCGCCCTCGAAGCCGATCGGCGCACCGGACGCGCCGGGCGCGCCGCCACTGCTGGTCGTGGGGACGACGGGCGACCCTGCGACGCCGTTCGAGTGGGCGCTGGCGATGCGCCGCGACCTCGTGACGTCGACGCTGCTCACGTTCGAAGGCGAGGGGCACACCGCATACGCCTCGGGCAGCCGTTGCGTGGACGACGTCGTGAACGCGTATCTCCTCGACCTCGCCCTGCCCGAGGACGGCGCGATCTGCGGGCTCGAGGCGTCGCCGCGCGCGCCCGCCACGCCACCCGCTGACGCCTTTCCAGCGAAGGGCACGCTCGCCACGCCGGCCGCCACGGCGGCTGGGCCTGACGCCTCGGCAGCACCGCCTGACGGCGAAGAGGCGTCGACATCGATGGTGTGGGTGTCGACGGCAGTGCTCGGCAGCCTGGTGCTGGCGGGAGTGACGGCCGGGCTGTTGATGCTGCGGCGGCGGGGGGACGGGACAGCCTGACACGCCCGGCGCTTCCCGGCCGTACCGCCGGACCGCGTTTGCTCTCGCTTCGGGGCGCTCCTACGATCCGGGGATACCAGGACGAAAGGGCTGCCGTGCCGAACCTCGTGACGCTCGACAACGGTCTGCGCGTGTTGTTGATCCCGGTGCCGCATGCGCGCTCGGTGTCGCTCTCGGCGTACGTCGCGGCGGGCTCCCGCTTCGAGGCGCAGCCCGCTGACGCGGGGCTGTCCCACTTCGTCGAGCACCTGTGCTTCAAGGGCACGGAACGGCGCCCGCGCCCGCAGGACATCGCCGGTGAGATCGACGCCCTGGGCGGGTCGATGAATGCCGCCACCGACCGCGAGTACACCGTGTATTACGCCAAGGTCATCCCCGACCACGGGGAGCAGATGCTCGACGTGCTGGGGGATGTGCTGCGCAACTCGCTGTTTGTGCCGGGCGAGATCGAGCGTGAACGCGGCGTGATCATCGAGGAGCTGGCGGCCGTCGAGGACTCGCCCGACGAGCTGGCGGGGGTGCTCCTCGACCAGTTGCTGTGGCCGGGGCAGCCGCACGGCCGTGACATCGCCGGCAGCCAGGAGTCGGTCGCCGCGATCAGCCAGCAGCGGCTGGTCGAGTACTACCGCACGCAGTACGTGCCGAACGCGACGGTGGTCTCGATCGCGGGGGCGATTGATGAGGAGCGCACGCTCGACCTCGTGCGGGGGCAGCTCGGTGGCTGGGCTGCCGGGCGCCCGGACGACTGGACGCGCAACGTGCACGTGCACGGCGCTCAGGCGCGGGTGCTGGAGAAGGACACAGAGCAGGCGCACCTGACGCTGGGGCTGCTCTCCGCCAGCGCCACCGATCCGCGGCGGTACCCGCTGACGCTGTTGTCGATCATCGTGGGGGAGGGGATGTCGTCGCGGCTGTTCATGCGGCTGCGCGAAGAGCTGGGGCTCTGCTACGACATCCACACGTCGCTGACGCAGTTGCTCGACACGGGGTCGTTTGGCGTCTACGCGGGGGTCGACCCCGACAACGCCATCGAGGCGGTGCGCGAGATCGCCTCGGAGTTGCGGCGGGCGCGTGAGCCGGTGTCGGCGGCCGAGTTCGAGCGCGCGAAGTCCCTCGTGCGCTCGCGCATCGAGTTGTCGATGGAGGACACGCGCGCCGTGTCCGCGTGGTACGGGGGGCGCGCGTCGCGCGGGTTGCCTCTCGAGACGCCCGAGGAGGTGATGGCGCACTTCCAGGCAGTCACCATCGACGAGGTGACGGAGGTGGCGTGCTCGATGCTGCGGGACGAGCACCTGCGCCTGGCGGCGGTGGGGCCATTCGAGAGCGTCGACCCGCTGTTCGAGGTGGCGAGCCTCGGTGCCTGAGGAGCTGACCGAGTTCCCGCCCGTGAGCCGGACCGGCGACGAGGCGGTCGCCGCGCTCCTCGCGCGGCCGGTGCACCCCGATGTCGAGCGGCTGCTCGTCGTGGCGCGGCTGGCGCCGCGGGGGGGCGAGACGCCGCGCTTCCTGTTCGTGCGGTGGCCGGACTGGCCTCACCCGGCGTTGCTGGCGATTGACCCTCCGGGGCCGACCGACAGCATCGAGGACGCCGTGGGCGCTCTTCTCGAAGCTCGGCTGCGCGTCGCAGTCATCGGGGCGGTGCGGCTGTCGTCGACGCGGGTGCCGGTGCGGATGCCGCTGCGCCGTTACGGGACGACGGGCACCGGCTGGCTGCGCGCGGCGCTCGTCGATGTTGAGGGCGAACCCGAGCCCGACGCGCTCCTCGATGGGTTCGAGGCCCTGACGCTGGAGGAGGCGCTGGCGGCGCTGCCAACGGACGTGGAGCGCGCGGTGCTGCGTGAGGCGGCGGCGCTGGGGTAGGCTCAGCGGCTCACGATTGTCGGGCGTTCCGTTCGCAGCGCGTTGATTCGGACCCAGATAGGCGCGGACTGACCGCCGCGTTCGAGGCGGGCGAGTAGCCGCTCGCCTACGCAGGCTCGAAGCGGTAGAGCGTGACCTCCGGTGTCACGTCCTCGAAGCGGAGGCGCACGGGCATGCCGACCTCGACGGCTTCGAGGTCGCAGCCGACGAGCTTGGACATGACCCGGACGCCTTCGTCGAGGTCGACCAGCGCGATGACGTAGGGGCCGTCCTTGAGGAAGACGGGGGCGGCGCCGCGATGAACGATCGTGTACGAGTAGACCGTGCCGTTGCCGCTGACCTCCACGTCGCGGGAGGCTTCGGCGAGGCAGTGCGAGCAAACGGGCTTCGGGGGGAAGCGCGGAGTGTCGCAGTCGTCACAGCGCTGGATGACGAAGCGGTGCTCGCGGAGGGCATCCCAGAACGGCGCGCTCCAGGTGGTGCGGTAGGGCAGGGGCTTCGCGTAGGCGTCGGTGGTCACGGGCGTTCCCTTCCGAGGATCGCGGTGTACGAGGCCTGCATCGCGCCACCGGTGCCTCGCAGGAGCGCGAAGCGGGCGTCGGCGACCTGGCGCTGGCCGGCGTCGTGGCGGAGCTGGGTGACGGCCTCGATGACCGTGAAGATGCCGCAGCCACCGGCATGGCTGTGCGAGAGGTATCCGCCATCGGTGTTGGTCGGCAGGCGGCCGCCCACCTGCAGCGCGCCGCCCTCGACGAACGGGCCGCCCTCGCCTTTCTTGCAGAAGCCGGCGTCCTCCAGCTCGAGGATGACGTTGATGGTGAAGTGGTCGCTGATGCCCGCGAGATCGATGTCGTCGTGGGTGAGCCCGGCCATTGCGAGGGCCTGCGCGGCCGAGCCGTTCGTGTCGAAGCTCGTGAGCGAGCGCTGGTAGTGGCGGTCGTGGAAGGGGTAGTTCTCGCCGGAGCCGAGCCAGTAGACGGGCGGCCGAGGCAGGTCGCGCGCGCGCTCGGCGCTGGTCACGACGACGGCGCCGCCGCCGTTGTTCACCAGGCAGCAGTCGTAGAGGTGCAGGGGGTCGGCGATCATCCTCGATGAGAGGACGTCATCGATGGTGATCGGGCCGCGGGAGCCCATGACGGACTCGGGTGTCATCGTGGCGTGGTGCCTCGCGGCGACGGCGACCTCGGCGAGGTGCTCGGGCTTCGTACCGAACTCGTGCATGTGGCGTCGCGCCATCAATGCGTAGTCGGCGGCGCGCGTCGTCCCCCAGGGGTATTCGAACTCGGTGCCGCCGAACGCCTGGCGCGCGGGCGCCGCGTCGCCTCCGGCCGGCGGCACGTCAGGCGCGCCCGAGGAGGTCGCCACGAGGACGACCGAGGCGCGTCCCTCGCGGATGGCGGAAGCGGCGAGCGCGATGCCCGCGCCGCCGGACGACGCCCCGACGCGGGCCTCGGCGTAGAAGCGAAGGGCCCTGCCGAACACGTCGGCGTACGCGCCGTGTGGGTTGCCCATCGCGCCCGGGCCGGGGCCGGCGCCGATGAGTCCGTCGACATCGGCGGGCGTCAGTCCGGCGTCGGCGAGCGCTCCTCGGGCCGCCTCGATGTAGAGGCTGGAGGCGGTGCGCTCGGGGAGCGCGCCCTGCTCAGTGACATACGTGCCGACGATGGCGGCGCCGGCGCTGGCTGGCGACATGGGGCTCTCCGCTCGCTGCGTGCGTCTATTTGATGTTCGCGGGCCAGCATACCTGTCGCGTGCGCGGCACGTGCAGCACCGCTCACACGAAGCGCGCGAGCACCTCGTAGGTGGGGCGGGGGTTGGCGAGGGTTGAGCGGACGAGTTGCACCTCGTGCGCGTGGAACGGGAGTGGGGGCGGCGGGGCAAGGCGACGCGCGGCTTCGGCGACGGCGCGGCGTTCGGCAGGGGTGAGGGTGCGGCCGAGGCGGGCGAGGGTGAGGTGCACGCGGAGCGGCCGGTCCTCGGGCGGCAGGCCGGCGGCGCGGACGGCTGTCTCGATGCGGTCCACGAGCGCCTGCAACGCCTCGAGGTCGCCGGTGACGCCGAGCCAGACGACCTGCGTGCGCTGCGGCGGGCCGAAGGTGCCGGCGGGGCCGAGCGCGAGTTCGATGTCGAAGGGAGTGACGGCCTCGAGGAGCGCGTCCGTGAGCGCGTCGACGCGGTCATCGGGCACCTCGCCGAGGAAGCGGAGCGTCAGGTGCATGAGGGATGGGTGCACCGATCGGAGCCGCACGCCAGAGGCGCGCGCGAGGTCCTCGGTGGCGCGGGCGGCGGCGCCGCGCCACGTGTCGGGGACGTCGAGCGCGACGAAGAGGCGCATCAGGTCGCGGTGAGGCCGAGGAAGCGCGCGGCGTTGCCGCCGAGGATCGCGGCGCGCTGTTCGGGGTCGGGCAGGGCGGCCTCGACGGCGGCGCGGTCGGCGACCTGGCCGCGTAGCGGGAAGTCCGAGCCCCAGGCGACCACGTCGGCGCCCGCGAGGTCGGAGACCGTGCGGAAGATGCGGGGGTCGTAGAGGAGCGGGGAGGCGGCGGTATCGAAGAGGACGCGCCCTGCTTCGAAGAACGCGCGCACCTCGGGCATGAGGGCGTAGAAGGGGAGGCCTCCGCCCCAGTGGCCGGCGACCACGCGCACGTCCTCGTAGTCGCGGAGGAAGCGCCAGAGGGCGCCGGGGGTGAAGCCGCCGTGCTTGCCGGGGTACTCGTGGCCGGGCTCCTCGGTGCAGTGCACGAGGAGGGGCAGTGCGTGTGCGCGGGCGACCTCCGCGAGCGGCGCGAGGTCATCGGCGGGGTCGATGCGGACCTCGCCAACGCCGCCCGCGCCGAGCGGGGGAGCAAGGCCGGGCACGAACGGGACGATGCGGCCGCGAGAGGCAGCGGCCACCTCGACGAGGTAGGCGGCGTGCTCGGCGGCGAGGGCGGCGTCACGCCACCAGAAGCCGCAGGCGACGGAGACATCGACGGCGGCGGCGTCCATCGAGGCGATGAGGGCATCGGCGGTGGCCATGCGCGCCTTTGGGCTTGCGTAGAGCGCCGCGAACGCGGGGTCGCGAGCGAGCAGGCGGTGGCGCTCCTCGATGAAGCGAGGGGGGAAGACGTGGGTGTGGACATCCACGATCATGGGAGGCATCGTACAGGTGGTGGGGCTGATGGCCAGCGCCGCCACTGGCGCGAGAGGAACGGCCTTGCGCCGCACGCACGACGATGACTGAGGGCACCCCACCCACTGGTCCACGCGACCTTCTCCACCCGGACGCCTTCGTGTGGGGCGGCTCGCCTGAGCCGCCGGCGGTGGTGGCGGCGACGCAGGCGGCTGCCGAGCGCGCGGCGGAGGAAGCGGCTGCAGGCGAGGCCGAGCCCGGCGACCGCGCTGGCGAGCCAGCGTCTGAGCACGAGTCGGCACCCTCGGAGGACGCGGGAAAGGCGCCCGGCGACGGCGACGCGGACGAATCAGCGGAAGGCACCGCAGCGGCAGAGGGCGCCGGGGCCGGCCGGCCGGCGCCGCCGATCGAGCAGGTGCAGAGCATCATCGAGGCGTTGTTGTTCGTCGCGGACGGGCCGGTGGCGCCGGCGTCGCTGGCGAAGGTAATCGGGCTGCCGCCGCGGTCCATCGAGGGGCCGATCGAGGCGCTCGCTGAGGCGTTGCGGGCGCGTGGGCTGCGGCTGCAGCGCGGGCCTGAGGGCGTGCAACTGGTGACTGCTCCCTTCGCGAGCACGTACGTGGAGCAGTTCCTGGGGCTGGAGTCGGCGAAGCGGCTGTCGACGGCGGCGCTGGAGACGCTGGCCATCGTGGCGTACCGGCAGCCGGTGACGCGCGGCCAGGTCGAGGCGATCCGCGGCGTGAACAGCGACGCGGCCCTCGACACGCTGCGCACGCGGGGGCTGGTCGACATCATCGGGCGGGCGGACACGGCGGGGCGTCCGGCGATCTTCGGTACGACGCAGCGGTTCCTGGAGCACTTTGGTCTGGAGCGGCCGGAGGACCTTCCGCCGCTGCCGGAGGAGGTGGCAGGGATCGCCGCGGCTCGCTTCCGCGACCATGGGGCGCAGCTGCCGTTGCCGCCGACGCCACCGCGGGGGCACCTGGAGCCGGCGGTGGTGGAGGCCCCCGAACCGCGGGAGGTGTCGGGGCCGTCGTTGCCGGCGACGGAGCCAGAGCAGCGACGGCCGGCGGCGGAGCCCGGTCCGCGGCTGCCGACCTCGGGGACGTCGCTGCCACAGACGCTGCCGGGAGCGCCGCCCCCGCGGATGCCCGGCGGTGGACCGCCGCGGAGCGGGCCACCGGGCGGCGGGCCGCCGCGGGTCCCGTAGCGGTCGTCAGGTGGCGACGATCAGCGTGCTGCTGACGCTGTACCTGCCGGGGGTGCAGTCGTTGAAGGAGAAGCGGGCGGTGGTGCGGTCACTGGTGGCGCGGTTCCGCTCACGTCTGGACCTGACAGCGGCCGAGGTGGGCGACCAGGACCGATTGCAGCATGCGCAGGTGGGCTTCGCGGTAGTGTCGGGTGACCTCGGGACGGCACGTCGGCTGGCGGATGAAGCGCGGCGGTTCGCGGATGCGGAGCTGCTCGGGCGGGCCGAGGTGGTGTCGACGGAGGTGGCGGAGACGGTGATCGAGGGGGACTGACCGGAGACACACGAAAGGCGCCCGGGGGGAGGGCGCCTTTCGTCGAGGGGGGTTAGCGCTAGGGTCAGGCGATCGGCGAGAAGATGCCGGAGTACGCCTGAGCGAGGTCACGCTGGGCCTCGCGCATGGTGGGGCCACTGCGGCGGCCCGTGAGTACGAGCCGACTGTAGTAGCGCCGCGTTTCCATATCCATCGAACGTTCCTTCCTCCTGTACGGCCCGGGCCTTGCGCCCTTGACCGTCCTCGTGCATTCATTGTCTGACGCCTCGAAACCTCGCGCAAGTGATTGTGAGAACAATCACGTGAAATCGAGGTTAACTCCCCGTGAAGCGCCAGTTTCGGCTCGTTCGCGACCGTCCAGGGCGTTCACGGGCGAGGGGGAGCGAGGCTTCCGACAACCCCTGCATAGATAAGAATGCTGCAGCAGGGCGAAAGGTTACCGGACGGGGGTATGGTTTTTGCAGGTGCTTCTGGCACAACGGCGAGCAGCGTGGGGCGCGGGCGGGCGAACCGAGCCGCGTGCATGGGAGTGTAGCGGGTGAGTGCGTCACGTCGAGGCCGCATGCGCAGTGGCGGGCCGTCCTGGTCGGCCTATCGCGAGACCATCGGTGACCGTTCCGGGTTGTTCGGCGCCGTGAGCGCTGTATGGCGTCCGAAGCGGGCGTTATACCCGGGGAGCTACCTCGACCTGTCGCCTTCGACGGCGATCCCATCGGTCACGTACGTCGACACGGACCGGCGGGCGGCTCGCTACTTCGCGGACGAGGCGGCCGTGGCTGCCGAGCTAGCGGGACGGACCCTGCCCGGGGCCGGCACCGAGGTGACGTTCCTCCACCTGGACTATACGGATCCCCTCCCGCTCCCCGATGCGGGCTTTGACCTGCTGATCTCGCTCTTCGCGGGTCCGGTCTGGGACCACTGCGGACGACATCTGGCTGCCGAGGGATTGCTGCTGGCGAACGCCAGCCACGGGGACGCGAGCCTCGCGGCGCTCGACCCGGCGCTCCGGCTCGTGGCGGCCGTGCTGCAGGAGGGCGAGGAGTACCGCCTGGACACGGAGGACCTCGGCAGCTACCTCATCCCTCGGAAAGCGGCGGCCGTGGACGCCGCGGCGATCCGCCGCGAGGGACGGGGGATCGCGTACACGAGGACGGCGTTCGCCTACGTCTTCCGGGCTGCGGGGAGCTCGGGCTGAGCGCGGGCGGGCCGGCTGTCCGGGCGGCCGGAGCTACATCTCGATGCGCTTCTCGCCGCTGAGGTAGCCGCGAGGGTCTTCCTCGAACTCAAGGCGGCAGCCGCGCCCGCAAAAGTAGTAGGTGGTGCCCTCGAAGTCGTAGGTGCCGCCGCCAGGGTCCTTCTTGTCGACGGTCATGCCGCAGACGGGGTCGATGGCGGTGTCTTCGCGTCGAAAGATGTCCAGGATCTTGCCGACCATGTGGCGCCTCCCTGTGGGTACGTGTGCAGCATACGCCTCGGTAGGAGGACGGCGGCTAGAGGAGGGTCTTGGCGCGGCGGGCGAGGGCGTCGATCTCGGCGTCGGTGAGGCGGCGCTGGGCGGGCACGGCGGTCTGCGCCGCCGACGCTTCCGGGGCGGCGAGGCCGGGGGTCGCGGCGGTACGCTCGGCGACCGGCAGGGGTTCGAACTCGGGCGGCTCGTCTCCGAGCACGGCCTCGAGGTACTCCTCGGCGGTGATCTTGCCCTGGACGAGGTCCTGAGCGAGTGCGCGCAGTTCCTCGCGGCTTCGCTTCTTCATCATTCGTTGCTCCCTGCGCCGCCGCCGCCAGCACGTGGCGCCGGCTCGCCGGATGCGCCCGCGAGGGCGCTCAAGGCAGCCTGCGCCTGACGGTAGCTCTCCACCAGCTCATTGTATCGGGCGCTCATCTGCGCGTGCTGTTTGACCAGCCGTTGATTGGCGGCGGTGAGCGCTGTGGCGTCGGCGCGGGCCGTCTGAGTCTCGCGCTGCAACTGCTCGACGGCCTGCACGCGCTCGGGAGCCGTCTTGGCGAGCTCGCGGCCGAGGCCGATGCGGTCGAGGACGGCGGTCCATCCGAAACCGACAGCGAGGGCCAGCGTGAGTGAGCTGGCGATGGCAGCGGCGACGAATCCGCCCAAGAGCACGTACAGGGGGACGGCCATCGCGATCAGCCTTGAACGCTGTCGGGCGAGCGCCTGGTCCTCTCGCGTGACCAAGGCCACAAAGTCATCGGAGAGCGCCGCGAGATCCGCCGGAGGGTCTTCCTTCCGTTCGACGTACGCCCTGCGTGCCTCGAGAAGTGCGTCGCGCGTGCGGCGATGCTCGTCGGCCTCGGCTTTCTGGAGGTCGTATGCGCCGCGGCCCATCGAAGGGAGAAAGTCGCCGAGTGTGCTGTATACGGCGATGAGGGCGCCGACCGTCCCGAGGAGGTAGAGGACGAGGCCTCGGAGGTAGTTGTTAGAGAAGCCTCCGTCCTCGAACGCCCAGGCGAAGAGGCCGATGCCCAGCTCCTCGTCGCCAGCGGTGGTGGGCTCGGGGGTCGTCGTCGCGGTGGGCGCGGGTGCGGTCTGGGCGTGGGCCTCAGTCCCTGCGACCCGTGGCAGGGCGACCATCGCGCACGGGGCAGCGAGCAGCAGGATGAGGGCGAATGTCCTGAGACGCATCGGTTGCCTCCGGCGGTGCGGGGGGAGACTACCGCCAACGGAAGGGCATTACAACCGCGATGCCGGCGTGCGCGGGGAGCCTACGCCGGCGAGCAGAGGAGGTCGTACGGGAGGGCGCCGTCGACGCGGGCGCGGACGAGGGAGCCGGCGGGGAACTCGCCTTTGAGCAGGGCGAGGCCGTCGACCTCGGGGGCGTCGCGATAGGTGCGGCCGACGACGACGGGGCCGCCGCCTTCGGACTGCACGGGGGAGTCCGACTCGACGAGGACATCGACCTCGCGGCCGACCATGGCGCGGTTGCGGTCGTGGGCGATGCCCTGGGCGAGCTCCATGAGGCGTCCGTAGCGCTTGTGCTTGACGCGCTCGGGGACCTGGCCGGCCTCGGAGGCGGCGGGGGTGCCGGGCTGCGGGGAGTAGGTGAAGGCGCCGATGTGGTCGAAGCGCTGCTCCTCGACGAAGGCGAGGAGCTCGCGGAACTCGCGCTCGGTCTCGCCGGGGTAGCCGACGATGAAGGTAGTGCGCAGGACGGCGTCGGGCATGGCGGTGCGGATCGCCTCGATGCTCTCGCGGGCCTTGCGGAGGCTGGGGCGCTTCATGCGACGGAGCACGGCGTTGGAGCCGTGCTGGAGGGGCATGTCGAGGTAGGGGAGGACGTTGGGGAGGCGGGCCATGGTCTCAGCGAGCCGGGGGGTGACGCGGCCGGGGTAGGCGTACATCAGGCGGATCCATGGGAGATCGGGTACGGCCTCGGCGAGCTGTTCGAGGAGGGTGGCGAGGCCGTCGCGCTCACCGCGGTCTTCGCCGAAGGCCGTCGAGTCCTGGGCGACGAGGACGAGCTCCCTGGCGCCGCCGGCGGCGAGCCAGCGGGCCTCCCGGAGGAGGCGTTCGGTGGGGTCGGAGTGCATGCGGCCCTTGATGGTGGGGATGATGCAGAAGGTGCAGGGACGGTCGCAGCCGTCCGAGATCTTGAGGTAGGCGCTGGGTCCGGCGGCGAGCAGTCCCGCGTCCGCGGGTTGCGGGATGTCGTAGGCCTCAATGGCGGGGCCGAGGCTGGCGGCGATGTCGTCCCAGGCCTCGACGCCGAAGGTGGCGTCGATGGCGGGGACGGCGGCGCGCAGCTCGTCCTCCGCGATCTGGGTCATGCAGCCGACGACGACGAGTTGCTGGCCGGGGCGGCGGGCGGCGTCGAGCTCGCGGACGACCTCGATGGACTCGCCTTTGGCGGCGTCGATGAAGCCGCAGGTATTCACGAAGAGGACGTCGGCGTCGTCGGGAGTGGCGACTGCGGAGTGGCGGGCGTGGCGGAGGGCGTGCTCCATGCGCATGGAGTCGACGGTGTTCTTCGCGCAGCCAAGGGTGACGAGGTGGTAGCGCATCGTCCGTACAGGCTGGGGCCGGAGGCGGGCGGCGGTCAACTCAGGAGGCGGCGGGCCGGGCAACACGAAGGGCGCCGCGAGGGCGCCCTTCGGTCGTCGCCGGGTGGGCGGGCTAGTTGTCGAACTTACCGGGCGCGTCGTAGACGGGCGAGATCTTGACGGCGGCGTCGACCTGCTCGGGGGTGATGAGGGTGACGGTCTCAGTGGAAGCGAGGCCGCTTGCGGCGACCGTGAGCGAGAGGGCGGTGCCGGCCTCGACGGTGGGGACATCGGCGATGACGTAGGCGTCGTACTCACCGAGGGCGAAGTAGAAGGCTTCCATCGTGCCGCCCACGGACTCGATCAGCGCGCGCACGGCGGCGACGCGTTCGGTGCCGCCGTCCTCGAGCAGCCCGCGGATGCCGTCGGGTGCTGTGTACTGTGCCTTGACCAGGAACTTCGGCATGGGTCTGCGCTCTCCTTCTCGCTGCATCGAGCATCGATCCGCGACTACGGACGGTCGTCACGGTACGAGACGAGTACTACCGGCGTCAAAGCGCCGAGAGTGCCTGAGGGCGGGTGTGTCGGGCGTTAGCCGGGCGGGGTCCAGATGGCGATCAGTGTGCGGACCATCTGCAGATCCTCGGGGGTGGTGACCTTGAACGTGCGGGGGTCGCCGGGGACGGCGTGGACGGGAGCGCCCAGGGCTTCGACCTGCGCGGCGTCGTCGGTGACGTCCCAGGCGACCTCGGCGTGAGCGCGGCGGAGGAGGGGGGCGGCGAAGGCCTGCGGTGTCTGGACGGCGCGGAGCGCGGCGCGGTCGACGGTCTCCTCGACGCGTCCGTTGACATCGACTCGCTTCACGGTGTCGACGAGGGGGACGGCGGGGATGGCGGCGCCGTGGAGGCGGGCCGCGCGGAGGGCGGCGGCGCAGACCTCGCGGGTGACGAGGGGGCGGGCGGCGTCGTGGACGAGCACCCAGTCCGCCTCTGGGACGGCGGCGAGGCCGGCGGCGACGGAGTCCTGACGGCGGGCGCCGCCCTCGACGCAGCGGAGGTCGACGCCGTCGAGGTCGGCGACGAGCGCGCGCAGGGCCTCGTGGCGGTCGCGGGGGGCGACGGCGACCACGACATGGACATCGTCGAGTTCGGCGAGGGTACGGAGGGCGTACGCGATGAGGGGGCGGCCCTCGACCTCGTACCAGAGCTTGTCGATGCCGGCCATGCGGGCTGAGGAGCCAGCAGCCAGCAGGATGGCGGCCGTGATGCCTGTCGCGGTGGTGTCGCGGTCGTGAGGCATGTCAGTCGGCGCCAACCGTAGCGGCGGCCGCCACGGGGCGCGAACTGGCGCGAGCGGCGCTGATCTCGTGCCAGGTCGGACGGCGGATGAGGAAGACGAAGAGCGCGCCGGAGGTGGCGAGTGCGGCGTAGACGAGGAAGATCGTCGTGTAGGAGCCGGTGCGGTCGAAGACGACTCCGGTGACGATCGGCAGGGCGAGTCCGACGGGCATGCCAGCGAACTGGATGATGCCCTGGAGCGAGGCGAACCGCCTGGTGCCGAAGTAGTCGGCGACCGTCGTCAGGAACAGCGTGGTGAAGAAGGCATGGCCCAGGGCGTACGTTGCGTAGAAGAGCGGTACGAGCCACGGCCTAGACGAGTCCATGCTGGCGAAGACGACGAGGCCTGCGCCCTGCAGCAAGAAGCACCAGGCGTAGGCGCGGCGGCGTCCAACGCGGTCTGCGACGCCGCCGACGACGAGGCGGACGGGAGCCTGTACGAGGCCATAGCCGGCGGCGAGGAGCGCGGCGACGCCGGCGGAGTAGCCGGCGTGCTCGAGGACGGGGACCTGGAAGACGATGAGGGCGGACTGGGTGGGCGCGCCGACGGTCATGGCGAGCATGAGCAGGTAGAAGGCGGGCGTGCGGAGGGTCTCGGCGACGGTCATGCCGGACTCCTCGGTGGGGGCAGGGGCGAGGCCGCCTGCGGCCTCGGGGGGAGCGATGTCGCCATCGGGGAGGAGGCCGTGGTCCTCGGGGCGGGGGCGGATGACGAGTGCGAGGGGGGTGCCGATGAGGACGATGGCGGTCGCGGCGATCACGATTGCGGCGCGCCAACCGTAGTGGACGATGAAGAAGGCCATGATGGGGGCCATGCCGTAGCCGAGGGCATTGCCGGAGAAGAGGACGCCCATGGCGCGGCCTCGAGAGCGGCGGAACCAGCGCATGATGGTAGTGGAGAACGGGGTGACGCCGGCCATGCTCTGGCCGAGGGCGACGAGGACGCTGGAGAGGTAGAACTGCCAGACGTCATGCATGCCGGCCATGACGAGGAGGCCGGCGCCGACGATGAAGATGCCGATGACGCTCATGCGCCGCGGGCCGATGCGCTCGAGGAGGAGGCCGACGAAGGGGGCGAGGAGGCCGGACTGGAAGGAGCGAATGGAGAAGCCGACGGTGAGGGCGGCGAGGGACCATCCGAGATCGGTGCGGACGGGTTCGATGAAGACACCGAAGCCGAAGACGGTGATGCCGAGGATGAGGAAGTTGTTGCTGGCGCCGGCGATGGCGATGTACCAGCCGTAGAAGAGGCCTCGGCGGGGGTGCGTTTCGACGGACGTGGTCACGCGGGCATACTACGCGACCTCGATGTGGGCGTCCGGGGGCGATACGGGGCGGTTGTCAGGTCGTCGGCGGGCGCCCGTACGTGGTACATAGCTGCGAGCGACGGCGGTGGCAGGAGGGTGCGGATGGTGTCGACGCGGGGGCGGATGTGGCTGGGGCTCGGCGTGCTCATCGGGGTGCTCATGGTGGGTCTGGCGGCGTGCGGGGACGATGACTCGGCGGAGTCGTCGGATGCGCCGACGGTGGAGGAACCGAGTGCGACGGGGCGGGAGCTGGTTGAGCAATACGTGACGTTGTTGAAGGAACGGGACATCGAGGGGCTGCGGTCGTTCCTGTCGGACGCGTTCATCATCCAACGGGCGGACGGGAGTTCGGCGACGAAGGAGGAGTACCTCGGACGGTTGCCGGAGATCCGGACGTACGCGATCGAGGATGTGACGGCGCTGCAGGACGGGCCGGTGCTGACGGTGCGGTGGTCGCTGATCGTGGACGAGACCATCGGCGGGCAGACGTATCGGGGGGACCCGGCGCCGCGGCTGTCGTCGTTCGTGTGGCACGAGGGGCGGTGGTGCCTGGCGTCGCACGCGAACTTCAATGCGCCGGAGGCGAGCGCTACGCCGGCAGCCGGGGGGTAGGCGGCATCGAGGCAGCGCCGGCGGGTCTGCGGGGGCTGGAGGGCGGCCCGCCGTGCGGGCCGCTGCGGACGGCCGCTTCGCGGCCGGCGGTCCTTTCAAGAGGCCCGCCCGCCCACCCCAACGGGGGCTTCGCCTTGGCTTCGCCCCCTTGACCCCCTCGGAACGCGGCCGGCCACGCCTGCGCCTGCGGTCAGCCGAGGCCGAGGGCGTCGAGGCGGGGGTCGTCGATGCCGAAGTGGTGGGCGAGCTCGTGGCGTACGGTGGTGGCGACTTCGCGGGGGATGTCGCGGGGATGGAAGTGGCGCTCGAGGGGGCCCTGGTAGATGACGATGCGGTCGGGGAGTGTGAGGCCGTAGTCGGAACGTTCGGTGAGGGGGATGCCGACGTAGAGGCCGAAGAGGGTCTGGCCGGGGCGGAGGCCGGCGCGGCGCAGGTCTTCGGCGCTCGGTTCACGCTCAATCACGATGGCGACGTTGTTGAGGGCGTCGTGGACCTCGGGGGGGAGTGAGCGCAGGGCGCGCTGGACGAGGCGGCGAAAGCGCATCCGATCCATAGAGGGAGTCTACAATCGAACGCGGCGAGCGCTCCCGCCGTCCCTCGATGCGCATCTCCCGCTCATCCGGCCCGAGCCCTGCGTTGCCTCGGGTCGGGGCGCGGCTGAGAATCGATCGGTGTTGTCTGTGACGGACTGGCGACTGTCCCGCGGCGTCCTCGCGTGCCTCGCGCTTGTGGCGCTGGGGCTGCTCGTGGCGTGCCAGGAGCAGGAGCCGGGGGAGGCGCCCGAGGGGTCACTGCCGGCGCGGGAGTACGCCGGCCCGGCGCGGTCGTATTACCTCGGGTTCTCGTCCTTGCCGTCGGTGCTGACGGATACGGGGTACCAGCAGACGTTCGACCTGGCCTCGCAGTGGGGCGAGGTGCTGCTGATCCAGCGCCCTCCATCGTGGTCGGACTTCCTGCCGGGGGCGACGCTGTCGGAGACGCAAAAAGAGCGGACGATGACGGAGCGGAACGCGGCGCGGGTGCGCGGGCTGAAGCTGTTCATGGCGCTCGACCCGTTCGACGCGGCGGACCGGTCACGCCTCGCGGCGCTGCCGGAGGGGCGGCAGGGGCAGGACCTGGGGAACGGCGACCTGAAGTCGGCGTTCGTGTCGGAGGCGCGGTACATCGCGTTGAACTACCGGCCGGCGTTCCTGGCGCTGGGGATGGAGGTCAACGCGACGTACGAGGTGGCGCCCGAGCAGTACGCGAAGTTCCTCGATGCGTATCGGGACGCGTACTTCGCGGTGAAGGACGTGAGCCCGGAGACGCAGGTGTTCGTGACGTTCCAGTACGAGGAGTTCACGGGGGTGGTGCCGTGGGCGAAGCCGCACCCGCCGCGGTGGGAGCTGCTCGACGGTTACGGCGATGACCTGGACCTGTTCGGGCTCACGACGTACCCATCATTCGCGTACTCGGTGGCGCGGCGCGTGCCCGCGGAGTATTACCGGCAGATCCGGGAACACACGGAGCTGCCAGTCGCGTTCGCGGCGGTGGGGTTCTCCTCGACGCCGTCGCGAGACGGGGTGAATTCGTCGACGCCGGCGGAGCAGCGGCGGTTCCTGCAGCGGCTGATCCAGGACGCGGACGAGCTGAAGTCACCGTTGCTGGTCTGGTTCATCGGGCGGGACGCGAGTTACCTCACGTCGCCGCCGTACGACCTGCTGGCGAGCATCGGGCTGCGGGACGCGAATGACCGGCCGAAGGAGGCGTGGCCGTTCTGGGAAGAGGCGGCGAAGCGGCCGTATGACCCGGCGAACGCCTCGCAGGCGACGCCGCCAGCAGAAGAAGCGCCCGAGACGGTGACGCCGGAGGCAACGGCGGAGCCTTAGGGGGCACACCTCGACCGCCGCGTCGCGGTTGTGGCGGCGGGTCAGCCCACGTCGAGGGAGCGCAGGAAACGGATGCGGGCGAGTTCCTCTTCCACGGCCAGGGCTTCGCGGAGGAAGCGGACGGAGGCCTCCTCGGAGGTCTCGTCGGGAATCTCGCGGACCTCGACCATGGCGGCGTCAGCGAACTCGCGGATCTCGACGAGGGAGTAGCCGAGCTCGCGCAGCAGCTCGAGGCCGTGCTCGCTCAGGAGCGGGGCGCGACGGGCGATGAGGCCGGGAGTGGCGGAGGCGTGGACGAGGACGCCGGGGGCCTGCGTGCGGCCCCAGACGGGGTGGACGTCCTCGACGGCGAGGTTGTTGGCGACGACCTGCTCGGAGTCGAGCAGCGCCGAGCGCGGGACGACCGGGGCCGCGGGGACGCCGGCCGCCTCGAGGCGGGCGAGCCATTCGGCGGCGGGGCGGGTGGCGAAGGCGGCGGCCAGCGCCTCCGTGGTGATTGATGCGTCCAGGGCGCGCGCGAGGGCCGCGCGCTGCTCCTCGGTCGTGGCGTCGACGTAGACAGCGGCACGATCGGCGCAGCGGTACCAGCGGCGGGCGGCGTGGAGGCCGGGGAAGTCGATGCCACCCCGGGGGTGGGCGACACCCTCGAAGCGGGTGCACTCGGCAGCCTGGGCAGCGAGCGCGGCACGGGCGAGGGAGGCGCGGACGCGCTGGCCCCGGCCGGTGCGCTCGCGGTGGTAGAGGGCGGCGCAGACACCAAACGTGGCGAGCAGCGGGGTCATGAGGTCGGTGACGGGGACGGTGTGGTAGACGGGCTCGATGCCGCCGCCCTGCTCCCAGGCGAGACCGGAGAGGGCCTGCATCGTGCCGTCGAAGGCCGACGATTCGGCCCATGCGGTCTGCTCGTCGAAGCCGGTCATGGCGAGGTGGATCACGCGGGGGTTGAAGCCGCGGACGGCGTGGTCGTCGATGCGGAGGCGGCGGGCGACGTAGGGGCGGTAGTTCTCGATGACGACATCGCTGGCGGCGATCAGGCGGCGCAGCACCTCGGGGCGGCCGACGAGGAGGTTCATGGCGAGGGAGCGCTTGCCCTGGTTCCAGCCGAGGAAGCCAAGGGCCAGGACGCGGAAGGGGTCACCGTGGGGCTGTTCGGCCTTGACGACCTCGGCACCGAACATGGCGAGATGGCGGGCGGCGGCGGGGCCGGCGATGAAGGAGCCGAAGTCGAGGACGCGGACGCCGGAGAGCAGCGCGGCAGCGGGAGCACCTCGATGGGTGCGTGGCGGGGGCGGCGTAGCGGCGGCGGCTTCCGCGAGCACTTCGGCGGTGTGCTCGCCGAGGAGGGGGGCGCGCCCGCGGACCTCGCCGGGGGCGGCCTCGAGGACGAGGGGGACGCCCATCATCTCGACGGGGCCGAGCTGCGGGTGGTCGACGGTGGCGCGGCGTCCGTGATCCTCGACGTAGTCCGCGGCGAGGAATTCGTCGCGGGAGCGGACGGGGGCGGCCGGGACTTCGGCGTCACGCAGCACCTCGAGCCAGGCGTCGCAGTCGCGGGTGGCGAAGGCGGTCTCGAGGAGGGGAGTGAGGAGGGCGTAGGCGGCGGGCTCGTTCGTGGCCCAGGGGCCGGCTGCGAGCCGGGGGTCGTCGATGACGTCCGCGTGACCGACGGCGCGGAGGAGGCGGTGGAGGTGCGCGTCGGTGCCGCAGGCGACGAAGAGCCAATGGCCGTCGGCGGCGCGGTAGGAGCGGTAGGCGGGGTGCGCGCCGAGGGAGCCGACGGGTGAGGGCTCCTCGACGATGGGGGGGACGAGCTCGGAGGTGACGGCGCCGAGCTGCAGTGCGAGGGCGCCAGCGAGCTCGGAGACCTCCAGGCGCTGGCCGATGCCGGAGCGCTCACGGCGGTAGAGGGCGGCGGCGGCAGCTGCGGCGGCGAGGACGCCGGCGGCGTAGGAGGCGAGCGGCGTGATCAGGGCGACGGGATCGCCGGAGTGGGAGGCCTGGAAGCCGGTGATGCCGCCGACGGCATGGACGAGGTCGGGCGTGCCTCGATGGCCGGCGAGGGGGCCGCGGTCGCCGAAGGGCGGGACGGCGAGCACGATGACATCGGGGCGCAGAGCGCGGAGGGTGGCGTCGTCGAGGCCGAGGGGGGCGGCATCTGCCTCTGTGAGGTCCGTGATCACGAGGTCCGCGGCGCCGACGAGGGTGCGGAGGGCGTCGCGGCCCCCGGGGGTGTGCAGGTCGAGGACGGCGGAGCGCTTGCCTCGGTTGAGGGTCTGGAAGCCGGGTTCGGCGCGGTAGGGGTCGCCCTCGGGGGGTTCGAGCTTGACGACGTCGGCGCCGTGGTCAGCGAGGAGCATGCCGGCGTACGGGGCGGCGATGCCTGTGGCGCATTCGAGCACGCGAATGCCTTCGAAGATCGACATGTGGGCTCCTCGGCGCGGGTCCGGGCGGCGCGTTCAGGTGGTGTCGTGCATGTTCTCGGACGGGGGCGTGAGGGGGTAGGGGGGATCAGCGACGAGCGGCGGAGGGATGTCCCTCCGCCGCTCGTGGTGTGGCGCGTGCGAGGTGGCGCTAGTTGAGCACCACGCCGTCCAGTTCGAGGTCCTCGTCGAGGTTGGCGACGACCGAGGTAAAGATGAGGGTGAGCTCACCGTCAGGGTCGCCGCAGTCGTACTCCTGCTCTGCATCGATGCCGTCGTCGGCGTTGAGGCTGACGGTGGAGCTGAGGAGCGTGGCGTCGAGGGTGCCGCAGCCGTATTCCTCGGCGTCGATGCCGTCGTCGAAGTTGCTGAGTACGGCGGACACGCCCATGTCCAGGACGAGGTCGCCGTTGTCCCATTCCTCGAGGTCGATGCCGTCGCCGCTCTCGTCGAAGGCGCCGTTGTAGCGAGCGCCGACGCTGGCGAGGCTGACGTAGAGGGAACCGTAGCTCTCCTCGTAGAGCTGGAACCCGTTGCCGTCCTCGTCCACGTCGCCCGAGCCGTTGCGGTCGGCGCTGGTCGCAGAACCAGCGGTGAAGTCGAGGTCGCCGGGGCCGTACTCGTCAGCCTGGAAGCCGTCGTCGGCGTTCCCGGAGGCCATGACGCCCGTGACGGTCATGTAGAGGGAACCACAGTCCTCTTCGTCGATGTCGAAGCCGTCGGAGTCATTGTCGTTGGCGCGGCCGCCGTTCACTGTGAGGGTGAGGTTGTCACCCTCACAGGTGGCGGTCTGCGGACCGTCGGAAGCTGCGGGTTGCTTGTCTTCGGGGTCGGCCTCGCCGGCCTCACCCCCCTGGAGCGAGAGGGAGTCGATCTCCGAGCCGTCCATCTCGTCGACGTCGACTCCGTCGTCGGTGTTGCGGGAGGCGTCAAGGCCGTTCAGGGTGACCTCGACGTACCCGCTGCCGCGCTCATCGACGTCGATGCCTTCGCCGTCTTCTTCACTGTCCCAGCCGTTGTCGTTGAAGCTGCTGCTGAGGGTGGTCAGCGAGACGTCGCCGTCGCACTCCTCGTAGATGTCGAACCCGTCTTCGCCGTTGTCGCGGAAGGCGGAGAAGCGGAGGGAGGCGGTGACATCCCCGTCGCCCTCGTCGTTGATCTCGAGGCCGTCGTTGCCGTTGCCGGAGAAGGTGCTGGTGGTCACGGTCAGGTTGATGTCCGTGCCGCCGGAGCAGTAGGAGTCTTCCTCGATGCGGACGCCGTCCTCGTCGTTGTTGCGCGCCATGACCCTGTTGAGGGTGATCGAGACGTCCTCGTCGTCGTCGAGGAAGACGTAGACGCCGTTGCCGCAGGGGTTGTTCTGGAACGTGAGGCTGATGAGCGTGAGGTCGGCGCCGCCGGTGCTCTCGAAGAGGCCCTCATCGTCGTCGACGTCGCAGACGAGGTCGGTGTTGCCGACGGGGTTGGTGCTCTGCCCCTGGATGACGGTGTTGAAGAGGCCGGCGATCGTGAGCGGCTGGCTGCCCTCGTACTCGACGGGGTCGTTCAGGGTGATGGGGCCGTTGGTGAGGAACCTGATGTGCCCGACGTTGGAGTTATTGTTGGCCTGGTCGATAGCGGCACGGAACGAGCCCGGGCCGGAGTCCGCGGTGGTGAAAACGAGGACGGTGGTGGCCGCCTCGACGGTGCGTGGCCCGCTTCCGAGGAGGAGGAGCACGGCCGCGACGGCGGCGATGCCTATGGAGAGCGCTTTGTACATGGAGTTCCTTTCCCTCGGAGGGCTACGCGGATCCCGCCGCTGCAGCGTCCTGCGGGACGTTGCTAGGCAGGCGTGGACCACGAGACAGCCGCGCGTGGTGCGCCTCGAGCGGCGCGTGTATTAACGACGATCATTGAGTCAATTGCAAGAGGTCGAGTTCACGAGAGGATGAGCGGGGTGCGGGCAAGCGGTGGCGCTCGAGGCGGGTCTGCTGGCGTGCCCGGGACAGCGAGCGGCGGAGGGATGTCCCTCCGCCGCTCGTGATGTGGCGCGTGCGAGGTGGCGCTAGTTGAGCACCACGCCGTCCAGTTCGAGGTCCTCGTCGAGGTTGGCGACGACCGAGGTAAAGATGAGGGTGAGCTCACCGTCAGGGTCGCCGCAGTCGTACTCCTGCTCTGCATCGATGCCGTCGTCGGCGTTGAGGCTGACGGTGGAGCTGAGGAGCGTGGCGTCGAGGGTGCCGCAGCCGTATTCCTCGGCGTCCACGCCGTCCTCGAAGTTGCTGAGGACGACGGACAGGCCCATGTTCAGGTTTAGATCCCCGTTGTCGAACTCTTCGAGGTCGATGCCGTCGCCGCTCTCCTCGAAGCCCCCGTTGTAACGTGCGGCGACGCTGGTCAGGTCGACGTTCAGCGCCCCGTAGCTTTGTTCATGGAGCTCGAATCCGTTGCCATCTTCGTCGTCGTGGCCGTTGTTGTCGGCGGCCGTGGCGGAGCCGGCGGTGAAATCGAGGTCGCCGGGGCCGTATTCGGCGGCGTCGAAGCCGTCATCGTCGTTTCCGGAGGCGACGACCGCCGTCACCGTCATGTAGAGGGAGCCGCAGTCTTCTTCGTCGACCTCGAAGCCGTCAGAGCCGTTGTCGCTGGCGCGGCCGCCGTTCACCGTGAGCGTGAGGTTGTCGCCTTCGCACGTGGCGGTCTGGGGACCGTCGGTGGCTGCGGACTGCTGCACTTCACTGCTGTCCGTCTCTTCACGCTGGAGGGCGACCGACTCGACGTAAGACCCGTCATACTCTTCGATGTCGACGCCGTCATCGGTGTTGCGAGACGCGTCGAGGCCGTTCAGGGTGACCTCGACGTACCCGCTGCCATACTCATCGACATCGATACCTTCGCCGTCTTCCTCGTCCCAGCCGTTGTCGTTGAAGGTGCTGCTGAGGGTGGTCAGCGAGACGTCGCCGTCGCACTCCTCGTAGATGTCGAACCCGTCTTCGCCGTTGTCGCGGAAGGCGGAGAAGCGGAGGGAGGCGGTGACATCCCCGTCGCCTTCGTCGTTGATCTCGAGGCCGTCGTCGCCGTTGCCGGAGAAGGTGCTGGTGGTCACGGTCAGGTTGATGTTGGTGCCGCGGTCGCAGCCGGAGTCCTCCTCGATGCGGACGCCGTCCTCGTCGTTGTTCCGTGCCGCGACCCTGTTGAGGGTAATCGAGACGTCTTCGTCGCCGTAGAGATAGACGTAGACGCCGTTGCCACAGGGGTTGTTCTGGAACGTGAGGCTGACGAGCGTGAGGTCGGCGCCGCCGTTGCTCTCGAAGAGGCCCTCATCGTCGTCTACGTTGCAGACGAGATCGGTGTTGCCGACGGGGTTGGTGCTCTGCCCCTGGATGACGGTGTTGAAGAGGCCGGCGAGGGTGAGGGGCTGGCTACCCTCGTAGACGACGGGGTCCTGTAGGGTGATGGGGCCGTTGGTCAGGAACCGGATGTAGCCGACGTTGGAGTTGTTGTTGGCCTGGTCGATGGCGGCACGGAAGGTGCCCGGGCCGGAGTCGGCGGTGCTGAAGACGAGGACGGTGGTGGCCGCCTCGACGGGGCGAGCCCCGCTTCCCAGCACCAGGAGCACGGCCGCGACGGCGGCGATGCCCACACTGAGCACTCTATACATTGGGATCCCTCCTCAACGAGCGCATGGCCCCCTGGTACGGGGTGTGTTCACCAGACGCAGGAGCTGCGGTCGCGAGAGCACGTTTTGACGCGACCGGCGGGCATTGAAGCAGATCGGCGGTGGAGCGTGCAATAGCCAGCGTGGGCGCGAGATGTGCAGATGCGTCCGGCAGACCGGGACGAGAGTGTCAGCCCTGGGGGAGGGGCAGGAGGCGGTAGGTGCAGCAGCCGTCGCCGCGTACGAGGCAGGCAGTGAGCCTGGCGTCCATGCCTGAGAGCTCGCGGACCTGGGCGACGTCCATGGCGCAGGCGACGGAGTTGCGGCGGGCGACCTCGGGGTAGGGGCAGGTACGCTCGTGCAGGAGGAAGGCTTCGCCGTCGCGTTCCCAGTCGGCGACGACGCCACGGGCGCGAAGGCGGTCGACGATGGCGGTGACGCGCGCTTCGGGGGAGCCGGTGGGGACCTGGTGTGCGTCGTCCGAGGTGGCGAGGCGGGAGGCGGCGCCACGCACGATCTGCTGGAGGCCCTGCGAACCGTAGCAGGCGCGGACTTCCTCGATCAGGGCGTTGGCGAGGGCGTCGTACTGCTTGGGGTAGGCGGCGTCGCCTTGAGAGGTGAGCGCGTAGCGCAGCGGCGGGCGTCCGACCTTGCCACGCTGTTCGAAGCTGGTGATGAGGCCTTCCTGTTCGAGGATGTTCAGGTGCTGCCGGACGCCGGTGGCGGTGAGGCCGAGCAGGCGTCCAAGGTCTTTGACGCTTGCGTCACGGTGATGTCTCAGGTAATCGAGGATCTGCTGGCGCGTTGCCTGCATCGGTGTCCCCCGTCGGTAGGCGCTGCGACCGATGCGTCCGGCAGCGCGCATCCAGATAATACATCGTGGGATTGGTTTATACCGAATCGGTGTACCCAATTTTCGGGGAGGGTCCGATGGACGATCCGCTGCAGCACCAGGCACACGCTGACCTCGTCGTGCAGCGAGCGGCGGAGCAGCTGCGGAACGTGTTGCGGACGGTGGCGACGCAGATCCGTCCGTTCCCGGAGTTCCCGGGGAGTTTCTTCTCATACGGCATCGAGGTGGAGGCGGACGAGGCGAGCGGGCGCGGGTGCATCGTGCTGGGGGAGGACGGGGAGTTGTACGAGCTGCTGATCGGCCTCGATGTGGCGGAGGTGGCGACGGGCGACCCGGCGGCGATGCGGTCGGAGGAGCGGGTGTTGCTGGAGGACCTGCCGCCGGCGACGTACGTGGCGCTCGCGCATCGGGCGGTGACGGCGGCGGTGGAGTACCTGCTGGCGCACCCGGCGGAGGCCGCGTCGGACTGAGGGCGCGCAGCGCTACTCGATGGTGACTTCGGTGCGGAAGAGGGCGGCGTCGTTGCTCGTGTTGTAGGCGCCGATCTGGACCTCGACGACGTCGCCGGGCTTGTGTGAGCGGAGGACATCGCAGTAGGTGCCGACGTTTTCGATGAACTGGCCGTCGATGTAGGCGATGGTGTCTCCCGCCTCGATGGAGTAGGGGTCGGCCTTGGTGGCGGGGCTGCCGGCGCTGGTAGCGAGGACGGCCACGCCATCGATGAAGGGGAGGTCGAGGTCGTAAGCGAGGTCCTCGTCGTTCGTGGTGACGCTGAGGCCGATGTAGTCGACGTTCTTGCCGGCCTTGAGCTTGTTGGCGACGAAGAGGGCCTCCGCGGAGCTGATGGCGTAGTTCTCGGCCTGGCGCCCACGGATGGAGTAGGAGTTGAGGCCGACGACCTCGCCCATGCGGTTGAGGAGCGGGCCGCCGCTGTTGCCGGGGTTGATGGGAGCGGTGTGCTGGATGAGGTCTTTCTGGCCACTGTCGGGGAAGCTGGTGCCGAGGCGGCTGACGATGCCCTCGGTGACGACGAGGCCGGTGCCGGTGTCCGAGGCGGCGGTGGTAGCGGGGAAGCCGACGGCGATGACAGGGCTGCCCGTGGTGAGGGTCTTGCTGTCGCCGAAGCGGGCCGGGGTGAGGCCCTCGGCGCGGTCGACACGGAGGAGGGCGACATCGTCGCAGGGGCTGAGGGCGACGACGACGGCGGGGTACTGTTTCCCCTTCGTGACGGGGTCGTTGACCTTGATGGTGGCGGCGCCGAGGACGACATGCGAGTTGGTGAGGACCTGGGTGGGGGACTCCCAGACGATGCCGGTGCCGCCGCCGTTGCCGTTGGGGCCAGTGGTGACGATGTCGACGATCGAGGTCTTGTACTGCTCGACGAGGTCGCTGAGCGCCGGGGGCGTGGGCTCGGGCGTGGCAGTGGGCTGCTCTTCCTCGCTGCCGCCGCCGCAGGAGGCAAGGCCGAGGATGGAGACGATGAGGAGCACGAGCGCGTAGCGCCGGGTCTGCGTTGCCTGGTTGCGCATTTCGTGTCCCCAACTCCCGTGTGGAGCCGAATCTAGTGAATCGCCCGGTTGCTGTCGAGGGGGCGGTACCCCCATTCGAGCGGATCGACGGCCAGATGGCCGACCGCGTTACGCCAGGCGCGGCGGCCGGTGACGCGGGTGAGGGCCTCGGCGGCGCGTTCGGGCCAGCCTCCGTCGCGGAGGCGTGCTTCGAGGTCACGCCAGGCGGCGCGGACCCGGGCGGGGTCGGCGTTCGGGGGAAGGCCGCCGAGGAAGCCATCGGGCCGCCTCGAGGCGAGGCCGGTGGCGGCGAGGGCGGCGTCGCAGGCGGCGTCGAGCGCGGCGCGGAAGGCGGTGTCTTCAGCGAGGGCAGCGAGGACGGGGCAGAGGAGGGCGCGTTCCTCCTCGTCGTCGCGGAAGCCGAAGAAGGCGGGGGAGAGAGCGCGGAGGAGGGTGGCGTCGAAGGCGAACTCGACGGGTGTGAGGGCCTCGGGGTCGCGCCGCCAGACGAAGTACATCGAGTTCTCACCGAGGGGGGCGTTGTAGCCGGAGATGAAGAGGCCGCCGGGCCGGAGTTGGCGGGCGGCCCAGGCGCGGGTGACGTCGTAGAAGTCGCGGGGGAAGTAGAAGAGAACGTTCATGCAGCGGACGACATCGACGGGGGGAAGGCCATCGGCGCCGATGCCGACCTCCAGAAAGTGGAGGTTGGGGCGCTCGTAAGCGGCGATGGGGTGGCGGACGATGCGGCCGCGTACGTCGCTCGCCTCGGCGGGGGCGTCGCCGGGCGGGAGGAGGGGCAGAAGGGCTTCGCGGAGGGCGGTGAAGCGGGCGCGGGTGGCGTCCATGTCGCGGTAGAGGGCGGCGCGGCGTTCGGGGGTGATGGCGGCGCCGGTGACGAAGCGGACGTCGCTGTGCTCGTCGAGGCAGGCGTAGTCCTCGAGGTCGTCGTAGACGAGGTAGCGGCCGAACGCGGGGTCGATGGCGGTGACCTCGATGTTGGGGAGGCGTGTGGCGGTATCGAGGGCGGTGAGGGGCGGGAAGCCGCAGCCGACATCGAGGAGGCGGGCGCCCGGGGCGGGCTGCCAGTAGGGGTTGGCGGCGAGGAACTCGTCGAGGCGGGCGTGGCGGCCCGCGGTGGTGATGGGGGGGACGGCGCCGCCCCACATGCCGGGAAGGACGTTGGGCATCTGGACGGCGAAGAAGGCGGCGAGGCCGTAACTGAAGTCCTGCGGCCGGTAGCGGGCCAGCTCCATCCAGCGGAAGGCGCGGCGGAGGCAGGCGTGGACCTCCTCGCGAGCGGCGTCGAGGGGGCGCATGAGGTCGACGACGTCGTCGGGGAGGGGGCCGCCGAGGTGGCGGGCGGCGAGCAGCTCAATGAGCGCGGGCATACGGGGCTCCTCGGCGCCGGGTGACGTGCCGGCGCCTCGGGAGGGGATGGTACCTCGATGGGCGGGCGTGGAGGCTACTGGAAGGTGGCGGGGGTCAGTAGGGGAGGGGCTCGACCCGGCCGGTGGTCCAGACGGTGCCGCGTTCGTCGCGCCAGCGGTAGGCATCGGGGATGCCGTGGAAGTCGGGGAGCTCGATGAGGAAGCCGCGGCCGCCGACCGGGAACGGTTCCCAGCGGCCGTCGTAGTTCACCTCGATGGCCAGGATCGGGACGTTGAGCTCGCCGAAGAGCGTCGTGGGCTTCGAGCAGGGCTGGGTGCAGGCGATGACGCCGACGCTCGCCGGGTCATCGGTTGCGGGCATCGAGTACCAGTTGCCGGAGAGCTGCCAGCGCGGAACGGGCGGGAGCTCGATGGAGATCCAGTCGCGCCACAGGCGATCGAAGAACACGCGGTCGCGGTCACGAAACACGACGCGCGGATGATCGCCGTCTTTGGAGTAGGCGAGCAGATCGTTGCCGAATACGATGTGGTTCGCCTCCTCCTCGTCAGGGATGGGCGAAATCCGACTGCAGAGAGCGGGGAGCGCGACGAGGACGAGTGCTGCCGCGAGGAAAGCGGCGGTGAGTCTGTGCTGGCTTCTGAGGAGGGGCAGGGGCATCGCGGGGGGATCCAGTTCTCGTCGAGGGGGCGGGAGCAACCGACCCCACCCCCTCGTTGGCCCGCCGGTGTATCAAGCGACTAGTTAGTCAGCTGCACCTGGCCGGTGTACTCCTCACCCCACCAATCACAACCGAAGCTTGTGTCATTGATGGATTCGTCTGTGTACACCCCGTCGTCCTGGACGTGCCATCCGGGAGTGGATGTCGTTCGCCACGTCGACGTGCTGAGTTGCTTGCATCCCATATCCCAAGCTGGGTTGCTGATCCACGGGCCGTAGCGGCCCTCGTCCCAGTACAGGTCGTTACCGGGTGACAGTGGCACGACGAGAACGGTGAACTGGCTAGTGATCCACATCGTATCGCCACAGTCCCCTACGTCATTCTGGTAGTTGATGATCGTTCTGACCCGACCACCTTCCGCGTTGTACTCGAGCTTCTTGGCGAAGTAGCCACTGCAGGCCAGCGCGGCTTGCGGTGACGATGCTCCTGCGACGCTGGGCATCGGTTTCAGGAGCGACAGTTTCATCGAGTCCAGTGCTTGGTCATCGGCTCCGCGGTCATTGGTCAGAGGGACATACGGTCGTCCGCTCAGCTGAGCGTCGCCGAGCGAAGTGCGTTCCGCGTGAACCACCGTCCCGTCGGGGCAGGGCGATTCGCGTTCTTCAAGAACGAGCGTGCGAGCCGCGTCTCCGTATGTCACCGAGGTCAAGCGGCAATCGGCGGTTCGAGTGATGTCATCGATAGAGATGGCACGGTCTGCTGCGTTGATCCGTGCGTCAGCGACCGTTGCCAAAGCGAAGTACAAACTCGCGATGGCGACCGCTACTCCCCCCCCAAGAAAATCAGACCGGTTCGTCGGTTCATGATCATGCTCCTTCGACAGACTGAGTCTCTTTCTAACGCTCTTACATTACATTAACACCTGAGGTTGTCAACGAGGTTCGCGCGCGTCCTGCCTGCCGTAACCCACGCTGCGGCGTCGACGCCGCGCGGCTACTGGAAGGTGGCGATGGCGAAGACGACGTCGAAGGAGCGGCACCAGATGACGGCGCTGCGGAAGGCGGAGACGTCGGTGCCGGCCGGGACCTCGTAGTTCACGTTGCCCTTCGTGGCGCGGATGCCGCCGAGGTTGATGGCACCCGCCGCCTCTGGGTCGCCGGCGGGGTCGGGGGAGAGGTAGATGAAGAGGTCGGGGCCGTTGCGGACCTCGTAGTCCTCGAAGCGGAGGATGAGTTCGCCTTCGGGGCCGCGGACGAGGAAGACGTCGCCGGAGCCGAAGTGGAAGGAGTCGGTGCCCTCGAGTTGACCGCTGGCGAGGACGGCGGCGCCGGAAGAGGCGGTGGGTGTGGCGGGGGCGGTCGGCGCCGGGGTGGCCGCGGAAGCCGGAGTGGCAGAGCCGCCGGCGGGCAGGGCCGGTGTGGGGGTCACCGCCGGCGTGGCGGTGGCACCGGGGATCTCGAAGGCCAGGGTCTCGTCGAGGGTCTTGCCTTCGTCGACGAGGGGGCGGAGGAGCCAGACGGAGACGACGGCGGCGGCGATCAGGCCGAGGCCGGCGACGACGCTGCCCGCGGCCCATGTCCTCGGATGGCGGGCGGGGGCGAGGGCCTCGCGACGCTCGGGGGAGAGGGCGCGGAGCCAGCCGAGGAGGGCGGCGAGCGCGACGAGGGCGGCCATGGGGAGGAAGAGCGGGGGCGCGAGCGCCACCGCGATGAGCACGGCGACGGCGACGAGGGCGTAGCGCCAGAGGGGGAGGCGCGCGGCGGCGAAGCCGGTCCAGGCGAGGGTGGCGACGAGCGTGCCGACGGCGACGGTGGTCTGCTGGGCGCCGTCGGAGAGGGAGAGGAGGCGGACGGGGCCCTCGCCGAGGAAGTCGGTAAGTTCGCGGGAGGCGAAGGCCCAGATGGACGCAGCGAGTCCGAGGAGGGTGCTGAGGGCGAGGGCGGCGCGCTCGGCGAGGCGGAGACGGTCGGGCTGCATGGGGCGAGTCCTTCCTCGGCGGGTGGGTCGGGCCTCGAAGGTAGCGGGGAGTTCTTACGAGAGGGTGACGGGGGGCGTCGGTGGCGGAGGTCCGTGAAGTTAGAAGAGTGCCCGCATGTGACCGACGCTGGGCACACTGCCGTCACGGATGGACCTGAGGTAGGAGACAAGCTGATTCACGGTCGTGACCGGAACCCCGCCCTTCCTAACCAGGCGGGCGTTGCCTTCCGTCTCGGGAGGCTCTGGACGCTGGACAATAAGTAGCGGACACCACGCGGCCAGTGCTCGGCGTAGGCAAGGGGTCGCGTGAGGTTCGAAGCACGTGTCGCGTGTCGTGTCTATGAGATGTTGACGGTGTGGATCGGGGCTCCTATGCTTGATGTTCTGCCTCGACACGGGTACCATTTGTAGGCGTTGGGCGCTGCGTATCCATTGTGGGACGAGATCGTAGGTGCCACCTCGGCGAAGCGAGAGCATGCCGGGGTGGCTTTTGGTGTCTCTGTCGCGCACTCCTCGAAGCGGCGTCCGGCGTGGCCGTTCCCCGGCAGGCAGACGTAGCGAATAGTCCCGGAGGAGTCGAATTTGACCACCGACCGGCGCATTGTGCGCTCCATTCGCCGTATCCCGGAGACCGTGAAGCAGTACGGGCGGGCAGGCACAGTCCTCGACGTGCCGGACCTGATCGAAATGCCACGGCACTCCTACGACCGGTTCATCCGCGATGGGTTGCGTGAGCTCTTCGAGGAGATCTCGCCGATCGTGGACTTCACCGGGACGCGGATGGAGCTGCGGTTCGCGGAGTACCGGCTCGAGGAGCCGAAGTACACGGAGCGGGAGTGCCGGCAGCGCGACGCGACGTACGCGGCGCCGCTGCGCGTGCGCTCTGAGCTACTGATCAAGGAGACGGGGGAGATCAAGGAACAGGACCTGTTCCTGGGCGACCTGCCCCTGATGACGGACCAGGGCACGTTCATCATCAACGGCGCGGAGCGCGTGGTGGTGTCGCAGCTGGTGCGGTCGCCGGGCGTGTACTTCACGGGGGTGACGGACCCGGCGACGGGCCGGCAGCTGACGGCGGCGAAGCTGATCCCGAACCGGGGGGCGTGGCTGGAGTTCGAGACCTCGAACAAGGACATCCTGTCGGTGAAGGTCGACCGCAAGCGGAAGATCCCGGTAACGGTGCTGCTGCGGGCGGTGGACATGGAGGAGGGCGTCCCGGAGGAGGAGCTCGGTACGAACGAGCGGATCCTCGCGTGGTTCGCGGACATCGACACGAACGCCGACCACAAGTACATCGAGGCGACGCTGGCGAAGGACTCGACGGAGAACCGCCGGCAGGCGCTGGAGGAGTTCTACCGGCGCATCCGGCCGGGCGACCCGCCGACGGCGGAGAACGCGCGGAACCTGCTCGACTCGCTGTTCTTCAGCGACCGCCGCTACGACCTCGGACGGGTGGGGCGGTACAAGGCGAACAAGCAGCTGTCGCTGGTGGAGGCGCCGACGGTGCGCACGCTGCGCACCGAGGACATCGTGGCGATCGTGCGGAAGATGGTGCTCATCAACAACGGCAAGGGGCATCCGGACGACATCGACCACCTGGGCAACCGGCGCGTGCGCGCGGTGGGCGAGCTGATCCAGAACCAGTTCCGGGTAGGATTGCTGCGCATGGAGCGCGTGGTGCGCGAGCGCATGACGATCACGGACCCGGAGGAGACGACGCCGTCCGCGCTGGTGAACATCCGGCCGGTGGTGGCGGCGATGAAGGAGTTCTTCGGCGGGTCGCAGCTGTCGCAGTTCATGGACCAGACGAACCCGCTGGCGGAGCTGGCGCACAAGCGGCGGCTGTCGGCCCTCGGCCCGGGCGGTCTGTCGCGTGACCGCGCGGGGTTCGATGTGCGGGACGTGCATTTCAGCCACTACGGGCGCATCTGCCCGATTGAGACGCCGGAAGGTCCGAACATCGGGCTGATCGGCAACCTGGCGACGTACGGGCGGGTGAACGACTTCGGGTTCATCGAGACGCCGTACCGGCCGGTGCTGCACGAGGTGGGGAACAAGAGCGCGGAGCTTCTGGGGCGTGTGCTCGCGGAGGACGTGCGGGACGCGAACGGGAACGTGATCGGGCGTGCGGAGCAGGCGGTGGACGAGGCGCTGGCGGGTCAGCTGGCGAACGCGGCCAGCGACCGGATCGCGGTGCAGCCATTCGCCTCGCGGGAGACGGTGTACCTCGACGCGCACCAGGAAGAGCAGTTCCGCATCGCGCAGGCGAACACGGAGCTCGACGAATCGGGGAACATCGTGTCGGCCCGCGTGGAGGCGCGGCACGGTGAGCACCCGGAGATCGTGACGCCGGCCGAGGTCGAGTACATGGACGTGTCGCCTCGCCAGATCGTGTCGGTGGCGGCGGCGTTGATCCCGTTCCTGGAGCACGACGACGCGAACCGCGCGCTGATGGGCGCGAACATGCAGCGGCAGGCGGTGCCGTTGCTGAAGCCCGAGGTGCCGCTGGTGGGCACGGGGATGGAGCGGCAGACGGCATCCGACTCCGGTCAGATCCTGATCGCGGAGGAGGACGGCGACGTGGTGTCGGCGTCCTCGACGTACATCACGATCAAGTACCAGTCCGGGCGGGAGCAGCGGTACCCGCTGCTGAAGTTCGTGCGCTCGAACCAGGGAACGTGCATCAGCCAGCGACCGCTGGTGCGGGCGGGCGACCGGGTGCGCCGGGGGCAGCCGCTGGTGGACTCCTCGTCGACGCAGAACGGGGAGCTGGCGCTCGGGCAGTCCGTGCTGGTGGCGTTCATGTCGTGGGAGGGGCTGAACTTCGAGGACGCGATCGTGCTCTCGGAGTCGGTGATCCGGGACGACAAGTTCACCTCGATCCACATCGAGAAGTACGAAGTGGAGGCGCGGGACACGAAGCTCGGCGCGGAGGAGATCACGCGGGATATCCCGAACGTGGGCGAGGAGTCGCTGCGCGACCTCGATGAGGAGGGGATCATCCGCGTGGGCGCGGAGGTGCGCGAGGGCGACATCCTGGTGGGCAAGATCACGCCGAAGGGCGAGACGGAGCTGACGCCGGAGGAGAAGCTGCTGCGCGCGATCTTCGGTGAGAAGGCGCGGGAGGTGAAGGACACCTCGCTGCGGGTGCCGCACGGCGAGCGCGGCAAGGTGATCGAGGTCAAGGTCTTCAAGCGCGAGCAGGACGACGAACTGTCTGCCGACGTGAACATGATGGTGCGGGTCTCGGTCGCCCAGAAGCGGAAGATCAGCGAGGGCGACAAGATGGCCGGCCGTCACGGCAACAAGGGCGTCGTCTCTCGGATCATGCCGATGGAGGACATGCCGTACCTGGACGACGGGCGGCCGATCGAGATCGTGCTGAACCCGATCGGTGTGCCGTCGCGCATGAACGTCGGGCAGGTGCTGGAGACGCATCTGGGGTGGGCGGCGTCGACGCTCGGGTTCCGGGCGATCACGCCGGTCTTCGACGGGGCGACGGACGGTGAGATCCAGGACTCGCTGGCGCGGGCGTGGATCGCGATTCAGGCCGGCGCGGTGGAGACAGAGACAGCGCTGGCCTCGCGCGACCGGGTGATCGGCGAGCGCGTGGACGTCGGGGCGATGGAACGCTACCTCACCGAGGGCGGCTTCGACGCCGAGGAGGTGCTGCGCGGCAGCACGGTGGGAGCGGCGCGGCGGGCGTGCCTGACGCTGTGGCTCGAGGGCCTCGGCGAGACGGGCGTGCGCGAGCTGTCGCGGGAAGCGCTGGACGAGCGGGTGGTGGCGGCGACGAAGCGCACGGGCGAGTCGGCGCCGGTGATTGGCAAACAGCGTGTGCGTGACGGACGGACGGGGGAGTACTTCGACCGGCCGGTGACCGTGGGCTACATCTACATGCTGAAGCTGGTGCACCTGGTGGAGGACAAGATCCACGCCCGGTCGACCGGCCCGTACTCGCTGATCACACAGCAGCCGCTGGGCGGCAAGGCGCAGTTCGGCGGTCAGCGGTTCGGTGAGATGGAGGTGTGGGCGCTGGAGGCCTACGGCGCGGCGCACATCCTCCAGGAGATGCTCACGGTGAAGTCGGACGACGTGGTCGGGCGTGTGAAGGCGTACGAGGCGATCGTCAAGGGCGAGAACACGATGGAGCCGGGCGTGCCGGAGTCGTTCAAGGTGCTCGTCAAGGAACTGCAGTCGCTCGGCCTGAGCGTCGAGATTCTGAACGAGGACGAGGAGCAGGTGGCCTTCTCGGAGGACTACATCGAGGCGATCCCGTCGCTCGGTATCAACCTGTCAGGACGCGAAGCGGAGGATGTACGTGCTTGAGGTCAACGATTTCAACGCCATTCGCCTGTCGCTTGCCTCGCCGGCGCAGATCCGATCGTGGTCGTACGGCGAGGTCACGAAGCCGGAGACGATCAACTACCGGACGCTGAAGCCGGAGAAGGACGGGCTCTTCTGCGAGAAGATCTTCGGTCCGACGAAGGACTTCGAGTGCTACTGCGGGAAGTACAAGCGGGTCCGCTACAAGGGCATTGTGTGCGACAAGTGCGGCGTTGAGGTCGCACGAAGCAAGGTGCGCCGTGAGCGGATGGGGCACGTGAGCCTGGCGGCGCCGGTGGCGCACATCTGGTTCTCGAAAGGTGTGCCGAGCCGGCTGGGGCTGTTGCTGGACATCCCGCCGCGGACGCTGGAGCGGGTGCTCTACTTCGCGCAGTACGTGATCACGGAAGTGAACGAAGAGGCGCGCTCGCACGCCCTCGACCTGCTGCAGCAGGAGATCGACGAGGAAGTGAGCCGCCGGCAGGGCGAGACGACGAGCCGCATCCTGGTACGGGAAGAGTCGCTCGATCAGGAGATCGCGGAGATCGCGCGCCGGCGTGACGTGGCCCTTCAGGAGGCGGACCAGGAGCTGCAGCGCGACATCGACACGGTGATGTCGGAGGCGCGGACGCTGGACGAGGACCTGCAGGGGCGCCAGGGCGAGAAGCTGCGGGCGCGGCTGACGTTCCGCGACCAGACGCTGGCGCAGCGGGGCGACGAGATCGGCGGAGAGACCTCGGCGGCGTTGCACGAGCTAGCGCGGGAGCAGGTGGCTGCGGTCGAAGAGCGGATCGCGACGAAGAAGGCGGACCACCAGCTGATGGCGGACGCGGCGATCCAGCAGAAGCGCGACCAGGCGTTCCAGGAGCTAGAGCCGCTGCGGCAGCAGGTGACGGATGTGCGCACGCAGGTGCGCAAGGAGTACGACCCGCTGGTGAAGCAGCTGGAGAAGCTGCGCGACCCGATCGAGGCGGACCAGCTGGTGGTGCTGACGGAGCAGGAGCACCGGGACCTCGAGGACCGCTTCGGGCTGGTGTTCCGGTCGGGGATGGGCGCGGAGTCGATCCTGGCGATCCTGCAGCGACTGGACCTCGACGCGCTGCGGCAGCGGCTGCAGGAAGAGGTGCAGTCGACTTCGGGGCAGCGGCGGAAGAAGGCGACGAAGCGGCTGCGCGTGGTGGAGTCGCTGCGGAAGTCCGGCAACAAGCCGGAGTGGATGGTGATCCAGGAGCTGCCGGTGCTGCCGCCAGACCTGCGCCCGATGGTGCAGCTGGACGGTGGTCGCTTCGCGACGTCCGACCTGAATGACCTGTACCGGCGGGTGATCAACCGCAACAACCGGTTGAAGCGCCTGCTGAACCTTGGGGCGCCCGAGATCATCATCCGCAACGAGAAGCGGATGCTGCAGGAGGCGGTGGACTCGCTGATCGACAACGGGCGGCGCGGCCGCGCGGTGAGCGGTTCCGGGAACCACAAGCTGAAGTCGCTGTCCGACCTGTTGAAGGGAAAGCAGGGGCGGTTCCGCCAGAACTTGCTCGGCAAGCGCGTGGACTACTCGGGCCGTTCGGTGATCGTGGTGGGGCCGGACCTGCGGCTGCACCAGTGCGGGCTGCCGAAGAAGATGGCGCTGGAGCTGTTCAAGCCGTTCATCATGCACGCGCTGGTGCGGAACGGGCTGGCGCACAACATCAAGAGCGCGAAGCGGATCGTGGAGCGGGCGCGGCCTGAGGTGTGGGACGTCCTCGAAGAGGTGATCCGGGACCGGCCGGTGCTGTTGAACCGCGCGCCGACGCTGCACCGCCTCGGCATCCAGGCGTTCGAGCCGGTGCTGGTGGAGGGTTCGGCGATCCAGCTGCACCCGCTGGTGTGTTTCGCGTACAACGCGGACTTCGATGGCGACCAGATGGCGGTGCACGTGCCGCTGTCCTACGAGGCGGTGGCGGAGGCGCGGCAGGTGATGCTGTCGACGCGGAACCTGCTGTCGCCGTCGGACGGTGAGCCGGTGGTGGCGCCGACGCTGGACATGGTGCTCGGCTGCTACTACATGACGTACGACTCGCCTCGGAACGAGGGGCAGCAGCGGCGCGCGTTCGGCTCCGTGGCCGACGTGCACATGGCGTACGAACTGGGGTACAGCCGCATTCACGACCGCATCCGCTTGCGCCTCGATGGGCAACTGGTGGAGACGACGATCGGGCGCGTGCTGTTCAACGAGATCGTGCCGGCGGGCATCGGGTTCCAGAACGCGCTGATGAACAAGAAGGCGCTGCGCGAGCTTGTCTCGCATATCCACACGACGTTCGGGCCGGAGGCGACGGTCGAGTTCGTGGACGCGATGAAGGACATCGGGTTCCGGTACGCGACGCAGTCGGGGATCTCGATCGCGGTGGACGACATCCGGGTGCCGCCGACCAAGCCGCAGCTGATGGCGGAGGCGGACCAGCGCGTCGACGACATGGAAGAGCAGTATCAGCTCGGCCTCGTGACGGAGAACGAGAAGTACCAGGCGGCCATCGACATCTGGACGCACACGACGAACCGCATCCAGGAAGCGCTCGAGCAGTCGCTCGACCCGGAGGGGCCGCTGTCGATGATGTCGACGTCGGGCGCGAAGGGGAACATCGCGCAGATCCGGCAGATGGCGGGTATGCGCGGTCTGATGACCGACCCCTCGGGGCGGATCATCGACCTGCCGATTCGATCCTCGTTCCGCGAGGGGCTGTCGGTGCTGGAGTACTTCATCTCGACGCACGGCGCGCGCAAGGGCCTCGCGGACACCGCGTTGCGCACGGCGGACTCCGGGTACCTGACGCGGCGCATGATCGACGTGGCGCAGGACCTGATCGTCCTGGTGGAGGACTGCACGACGCCGGGCGAGCCGATCCCGGGGGTGTGGCTGCGTGAGCGGGCAGAGGCTGGAATCCTGGCCTCGCTCGAGGAGCGCATCACAGGCCGCTGGGCGGCTTCGCCGGTGGCGGACCCGCAAACGGGCGAGATCATCGTCGAGGCCAACCACGAGATCCGGGAGGAGGCGGCGCGCCTCATCCTGGAGTCCGAGGTGGAGCAGGTGCACGTGCGGTCGCCGCTGACGTGCCAGGCGAAGCGCGGCGTGTGCGCGATGTGCTACGGCCGTTCGCTGGCGACGGGCCAGCTGGTGGAGCGCGGCGTGGCGGTGGGCATCATCGCGGCGCAGTCGATCGGCGAGCCGGGCACGCAGCTGACGATGCGTACGTTCCACACGGGTGGTGTCGCCTCGGCGGCGGACATCACCTCGGGTCTGCCGCGTGTGGAGGAGATCTTCGAGGCGCGCGTGCCTCGCGGGCGCGCGACGATCTCGGAGATCGACGGGATCGTGCAGGTGATCCGCTCGGGTGACACGCGCATGATCGCCGTGTCGAACACGGAGTCGTTCGCGGAGGAGTACGAGCTACCGGACGAGCTCGAGCTGCTCGTGGACGAGGGCGACATGGTGGACGCCTCGCAGGTGCTGGCGCAGGCGGCCGAGGGCGCCGACGGCTCGTTGCCGATGGTGCCGGTGACGGCCGCGCTGGCGGGCCGGGTGGAGTTCGTGCGCGGGAACCCGCGGCGACGCCGGCCGACGGCGCTGCGGATCATCTCGGAAGAGACGGACCAGCGGGAGTACCAGATCGAGGCGTCGGCGCGGGTGCGCGTCGAGTCGGGGGAGTACGTGCGGGCGGGCCAGCAGCTCACGGAAGGGGCGCTGGACCCGCAGGACGTGCTGTCGATCCTCGGTCCGGAGGCGGTGCAGATCTACCTCGTGGACGAGGTGCAGCGGGTGTACCGCTCGCAGGGCGTGAACATCAACGACCGGCACATCGAAGTGATCGTGCGGCAGATGCTGCGGAAGGTACGCGTCGAGGAGGCGGGCGACACCGACCTGCTGCCCTCGGAGCTGCTGGACCGGCACGCGTACGAGGACATGAACGCGCGTCTGGTGGCGGAGGGCGGCGAGCCGGCGACGGCGGTGCCGGTACTCCTCGGCGTGACGCGTGCCTCGTTGAGCACGGACTCGTTCCTCGCGGCGGCGTCGTTCCAGGAGACGACCCGTGTCCTGACGGACGCGGCGATCTCGGGGGCGACGGACCACCTGCGCGGGCTGAAGGAGAACGTGATCATCGGCAAGCTGATCCCGGCGCGTGCGCCGATCACGGTCGAGCGGCCGACACCGATCGCGGAGATCTCGATGCCGGAGTCGCTGCTGCTGCCGTTCATCTTCGACTTCGAGCGGCCAGAGCCGTTGCTGCCGGGCGACGAGGAGTCGTTGTTCGAGCTGTTGCAGCAGGGGCCGGGCGCGCTGGCCGGCGCGGGCGCGGGGTACGTGGCCGAGCCCGACTAGCGCCTCGGACGGTTCGAGTTCAAGACGAAGCCCCGGCGATGAGCCGGGGCTTCGTTGTTGGTGGGGGCGAGGACTGTTCGGGCTCGACGAGCGGGTTGTACGCCTGAGAGCTTGACCTCAGTGGACGATCAGCTCCAGTGCCTTCGCTGACGTCATCAGCAGCCCATCGACCTCGTAACGGTACTCGATGGGGATGCCGGAGTTCCGGTCGAAGACATAGACCGTGCGATCGGGCACGTTTCGCGCGCCCTGCGCGCAACCGGGAGGCGCGGCGCCAGCGCGCGTGACCTCCTCGCAGTCCCTGGCGCCATGGACTTCGAGCTGGATCGTGTCGGCGGTCGGCCGCGTCTCGATCGCTTCGGCATGGCGTCCGAGAACCCAGGAGGGCGGCCCGAGGAGCCACTGAGCCGGGTATGTGTCCCCGGACGTTGGGGCCGTAACCGTACCCGCCTGCGAACCAAAGAGCTGCAGCCCTCCGCGCACGGCCTTCGAGGTGCCGTCGCGCGCTGGATCTGAGGAATCAACCGCGACCTGCGTCCACTCGGCCGGTGACTGCCACGTGAGGCGGTATGTCGTTACTCCTCGCTGATCGGCGGCCTCATAGGTCATGTCGAATGGGGGGAAGCTGGCTTGTGCCGCCCGAGCCCCTGGCGTCTCGGTGCCGTCGTTCGTCCCGAGCACCAGAGCCAAGACGACTGCGGAGACGAGGCCGACCGAAGCAAGCGCGCTGATGATCAGTCGAATGTGTCGCACCATCGCCTCCTTACGGCCAGCCAAGGTGGTAGAAGTCATCCGTCCAGTATTGCCATTGGCAAGGCTGGGAACTGCATGCTTTGTGCTCGATCCCAACGCCCCACATGAGGTTGTCGGCCGGGGAATACGTAGTGGCGTTGCCCGTCGTGTAATGACCAGAGGCGAGGCTCCGGTTGTCGTGCCAACTCGCGGATCCCGATGTCCAGCCGGTGATCCATCCTCCGTTCCAGTGTCGCCAGTCGTATGTCCAGAGACGACGCCATCGATCGACGGTGAGACCGCCGTCGACACTCCCCCAGTAGTGGCGGCTCTCAACCCGTCGCCAAGTGTCAGCTCCGCCGCTTGTGTACTCCAACTGGCTCGCTGAGTACTTGCATTCCGAGTCGCACTGGTAGCTAGTCCATGCAGCCTGAGCGATCTTGACGGCGAGTAAGACGGCAAGCAGCGTGATCACCGCGGCGAAAGCGATGCGGAGCGGGGTCACAGTAATACCTGTACGTGGCATCAGACCTCCCTTCTGGCCTTCGAGGGATGACTTTACGGCGGGGGGGGGGGTGTGTCAACGATACGTAATTGCAGTCTGTCGAGAACGTGCGCACCTCGGCGAGCAACCTGGTGAGCGGGGCCATTTGCCATTGAGGGGGTCGTGTCGCCAGGGGCGAGCAGGGCGACGATGAGGCTGAGGCCGGCAGCGGCGGGTCAGCAGACCGACTTGCGGCGCGATGGCATGCACTCCTCGGTAGGATGCGGGTAAGGGGCCGGAACCTCCGGCGGCGATGGCGCGTTACGAACAGGTGGGGGTGAGCGATGCTCAGACGTTCTTCGATGCCGGCGCTGCTGTTGGTCGCGGTGTTGGTGATTTCGGGCTGCGGCGGAGATGGCGACGGCGGGGGCGTCGACATCGGGACGGTGGAGGCGACGGCGACGGGCACGGCCGGCGGCGAGCGGACGCCGACGGCGGCGGCCGCGACGCCGACCGCTGGGCGGGCGACACCGAGCGCGACGGCCACCTCGACGGCGACGCTGGCGGCATCGCCATGCCCGATTGCGCCGGACGCGTGCTCGTTCATGAGCCAGGCGGCGCAGCACGTGGTGGAGGGCGACAGCGCGGCGGTGGTGTCGTTGAGCAAGTCGACGCCGTTCACCTGCCCGGGGCCGAACGGGGAGCCGGGCGGGCCGTTCCCGCTGTGCAACGGCGCGCCCACGGGGGAGATCCGGCTGGGGTTCCCGATCCGCCGCATCGGCGGTGAGCCCGGCGCGGTGGTCGAGGCGGACATCGTGCGGCTGGTGGCGGAGTGGACGGCGCGGACTGAGCCGAGCCTGAGCGACGAGTTCGGTGACGGAGGGGCGCGGGCGTACAGCGTGGCGTGCCCGAAGACTGGCCCGGAGGAGTCTCGCGGCTGCGGGGAGCAGTTCAGCCTGATCTTCAGCGGACTGTCACCGGGGGCGAGCGCGGGCGAGGTGCTACGGACGGTCCTGGTCGTGGACGTGCGGCGTGAGCAGGGTGAGTACCGGGCGGTGGGCTTCGCCACGGGCGTCCTCGAGGGCGGGGTGGAGCTGGCGCTGCGCGGCGGGAGCGGGACGGCAGGGAGCGACGCTGTGCCGAGCGCACTCGTGGGCGGGGCGGCGGAAGGGGAGCGGGTGACGTTCTTCCCGTGGGCGCCGATCGGTCTCCAGCGCTAAGGTAGCGATTCTGTCACTGAACGATTCGCTATTGCCCTCAGGCGCTCGTACACTCTCCCGACACTCGCCAACTCGCGCCTGAAGGAGCTCGACCGATGCGATTCCTGTCTCTGGCCGTAGCCGCGCTATTTGCAGTCGTGGCCTTCGCCGGCCTGCACGCCGGCGGCGCCTCCGCCCAGACGGGCACCACGACCGCGACAGCCACTGCCACGGCGACCCAGACCGCTACTCCCACGACCACCGCGACCGGCACGGCGACGGCGAGCGCAACGGCCGCTGCCACGCCGGCAGCCTGCCCCTCGGGTGTGACGCTGGTGGTCGCGCCGCCGACGTCCGGGGCGCCGACCACGGTGACGGTGACGCTGACGCCGCCGCAGAACATCAAGGGGGCGACGGCGGGTGACCCGACCTCGTACCACCTGCACTACTTCATCGACACTGCGGCGACGGCGGCGGGTCAGGCGATCCCGACCGGGAATCCAAAGATCATTCACAGCGGTTCGCTGACGCAGGACCTTGGTACGCTCGCGCCCGGTTCGCACACGGTGACGGTGGTGCTCGGGCAGCTGAGCCACGTCGCCTGCGAGACGCGCGGCTCGGTAACGTTCAACGTGTCGGCGGCGCCGACGGCCCCCAAGACGGGGTCGGGCGGGCTCGTGGCGACGGGCGGCGGGAGCGACGCTGCGGGCGCGTTCGCGTTGCTGGCAGTGGCCGCGATGCTGACACTGAGCGGGCGACTGGCGACGCGCCAGGAGCGGTAGCGGCGGCTGCCATTCGAGGCTGACCTGTGAAAAGGCGGCGGGGAAACCCGCCGCCTTTTCATTGTTGCGCGCGCCGGTTACTGCTCAGCGGGTCCCACGACGACCTCGATGGTGTCACCGAGGCGGATGCGACCGCCCTCGAGGATCCGGACGCGGAGGCCGCCGCGCTCGCCGGCGAGGCCCTTCGTGAGGCCGGGGGTGCCGGTGAGCTGCTGGATGTAGCGGCAGGGGTCGCAGGGACGGACTCCCAGGAGGAGCGCCTCGCCCAGGCGGAAGTGGACGCCGATCAATCCGTAGAGGCTGACGCCCCGGAGGACGATGTTTCGCCTCGGCACGTAGGGTTCGATGCCGAGCGCGTCGGCGACTTCCGCTTCGAAGAGGGTGAGTCCTTGTCGTGCCAGCGGGGGGCGCTGCAGGTGCCGGAGCCGAGGGCGTAGCGGTCGCCGACGATGCCGACGCCGGGGACGACGACCACCACGCCCTGCTGCTCCATGGGAGCGCCGGCCTCGGGGGCGGTGAAGATGGCCTCGACGCGTCCAGCGGGGTCCTCCGGACGGGGGAGGGAGGGAGGCGGAAGCGGCCTCGGATGTAACGAAGGCATCACAATTCCTTGCGTATGACGAGGCGCGATTGATCGAGGCGACGGTTGCCGGGAGTCTCTCGATCGCGCCCGCTCGATATCGATGGTAGCGCGGGCGGACGCGCGTCCACCAATGGACGGCGTGGTATTTCGGAGGAGGACCGGTTGTTGAGGAGTCCCGCCGCGCCCGGCGCGAGCATTTCGGGCACGAGGACGTTGAGCCATGCGCTGTTCCCTCAGCGATCGCTGGCGCGGGACGCGGCGCTGGTGGTCGCGGCCGCGCTCTTCATCGCGGCGGTGGCGCAGGTGAGCATCCGGCTGCCGATCGGGCCGGTGCCGATCACCGGGCTGACGTTCGGTGTGCTGCTGACCGGGGGGCTGCTGGGATCGCAGCTCGGGATGAGCGCGGCGCTGCTGTACCTCGCGATGGGGGTCGTGGGGCTGCCGGTGTACGCGGAAGGCGGGCACGGCTGGGCGGTCGTCAGCGGGTCGACGGGCGGGTATCTCATCGGGACGCCGTTCGTGGCGTTGCTGGTGGGGTGGCTGGCCGAACGCGGTTGGGACCGGCGGCCCGCAACGCTCGCGGCGGCGCTGCTGCTGGGAAACGTGCTCATCTACGCCTTCGGGCTGCCCTGGCTCTGGGCCTGGGGCGAGCGGAACGAGGCGTTGCTGGGGATCGAGGAGATGACGGGGACACTGGCTCTGCAATGGGGCCTGGCGCCGTTCATCCCGGGGGACCTCGCGAAGCTCTTGCTGGCGGCGGGTCTGGTGCCGTCCGGGTGGCAGCTGTTGCGAGCGAGCGGCCTCGGGCCGGAGCGCATGTTGGGCGAGCGGAGCGCCGCGCCGCGCGCGGCGAGACTCGGTGCGGCCTCGGCGGCAGCGGGGGTCGCGATGGCGGCAGGAGCGGCGCTGTCGTGGGCCAGCGGACCGGGCCTCGACGGTGGGGCGGCGCTGGTCGTGCTGGCGGCCGGGATCGCAGCCGTGGTCGGCGCGGCGCTGCATCTGCGGGGCGCGACGGGCGCCGGAGTGGCGCAGCTGTGGGGATTTGCGGCGGCGGCGACGGGCGGACTGACGGCGTTCGTGCACCTCGTGACGTTCAACGCGGCCGGGACGCTGGGCCTGGCCGACGCGGGGGCGGGGACGGTGGTCGCCGTGGTGGCGTCGGTGGTGTTGTTCGCGACGACGGCGTGGGAGACGCCGACGGAGTAGCAGCAGCCAACTCGACGTGCAGGCGAGGGGGCGCGGTCTCGCGAGGGCCGCGCCCCTGGCCGTCGTTACCCGGCGGCGTTCTCTGCCCGCGGGCGTCAGGGACATGACATACGGGCAAGGCTGGTTGCGAGAGAACTGTAATCCCCGGCTGCGATGCTTGTGGGGGGAGCAGGCATGACGATGCACGAGCTGGTGCAATACCTCTCGGACGGGGGCTACCTCCTCCTGTTCGTCCTCAGCGTCACGTATGCGCTGCGGTGGCGATCGCAGCTCGGCGTGGACATCGCGCTGTTCTTCGGGGCGATCGCGACGGTGGTGGTGCTTGCGATCGTCTCGCGGCCGGAGGCGGATTCGCTGCCACGGGCCGTCGTGGCGACGCAGGCGCTGGTCATCATGGCGCTGCCGTACCTCCTGCTGCGGCTCCTGCGGGACCTCGATGGCGTGGCGACGGCGCTGATGCGAGGCGTCGAGACGGGGCTGGCGCTCTCGGCTGCGGTGCTCTTCGTGTTCGCACCGCCATACCCCGGCGGGGTCGTGCTGCTCCTCGTCGGGTACTTCGTTGCGGTGCAGGTGTACGTCTTCGCGCGATTCCTGCGCGCGGCGCGGGCGTCGCGCGGCATCACGAGGTCGCGGCTCTACTGCGTCGCCTCGGGGAGCCTCTTTGTGGCGGTCGTCATCCTGCTCGCGGGGGTGGCAGAGATGGCGCCCGGTCTGGAGGCGGCACTCACGAGCGTGACGGCGCTGCTCGGGCTGGGTTCGGCGGCCGCGTACTACGTGGGGTTCGCGACCCCGCGCCTGTTGAAGCGCGCGTGGCGGGCGATGGACCTTCGGGAGTTCGTCGAGCTGTCCTCGGGCGCAGCCGGGATGGAGCAAATGGTCTCGTCGGGGGGCCTGGTGGAGGCGCTCGAACAGCGAGTAGCGGGGATGGTGGGGGCGAATCGGGCCGTGATCATCCTGTGGGATGAAGCCGCCGGCAGCCTCACGATCGCGGGGAACCCGATCGCGGTGCCGTCCGAGCAGCCACGGAGCTTCTTCGCCCAGCGCGTGTTCCGAGAGCAGCAGCCGCGTTTCACGGCGGATGCGACGCGGGACGACCCGGCAAACGCGGAGGTGTACCGCACGAGGGGAGCGCGCGCGATCTTCGCGGCGCCGATGACGTTCGGCGAGCGGCGGCTGGGGGTGCTGGCCGCGTACGGCCCTCGACCGTCGCTCTTCGCGGAGGACGACCTCGAGCTCGTGCGGATGCTCGCGGGCCAGATCGCGGGGTTCCTGGTGTTTCGGGAGCTGTTGCGTCAGGCGACGGAGATGCGCGCGCAGGAGCGCGCCAACGCGCTGCGTGAGGAGTTCCTGGCGGCGGCTGCCCACGACCTGAAGACGCCGTTGACGGTGGTGCTGGGTGAGGTGCAGCTGATGCAGCGCGCGGCCCGCCACGACCCCGCGCTCGAACCGTGGCGCGAGCGGCTGGAGCAGGTCAACGACGAGTCGCTGCGCATGCGCCGGTTGATCAGCGAGCTGCTGGACGCCTCACGCGGAGAGCACGAGGGGTTCGTGCGCGAGCGCGAGCCGGTGGACCTGGGGCAGCTGGCGCGGGAGACGGTGGCGCGGTTTGCAGGGCGGCACCATCGGGTGGCCGTCGACGCCCCGTCCGTCCTCGTGGCCGGGGACGGGGAGCGGCTGCGGCAGGTGGTGTCGAACCTGTTGGAGAACGCGACGAAGTACAGCCCGGTGGGGAGTCCGATCGTCCTGCGCGTCGAGACGAAGGGCGCGGAGGCGCTGATGAGCGTGACCGACGAGGGCATCGGGGTCCCGGATGGGGAGCGGGAGACCGTCTTCGAGCGCTTCCGCCGCGGCTCCAACCTCAATGGTGAGCGGTCGGGGGGGATGGGCATCGGGCTGTATCTCTGCCGGCGCATCGTGGAGGAGCACGGCGGGGATGTCTCGCTGCGAAGCCGACTCGGCGTCGGTACGACGGTGACCGTGACGCTGCCGCTGCTGGAGGCGGCGGCTGAGGAGGCGCCGTCTCGCCTCGGCATGGAAGGAGCGCCCGCGTATGCCGCGCCGAGTGCTGGTGGTGGACGATGACCGGGCGATTCGGCGCCTGGTGGTGGAGATCCTGCGCGCGGACGGGTTGGACTCGACCGACTACGAGGACGGCTCCCAGGCGCTCGGGTACCTGACCGGCGGGGCGTCCGTCGACCTGGTGCTACTCGACATGCGGATGCCGGTGATGGACGGCTGGCAGTTCGCGTCCGAGGTGCGGCGGCTGGGGATCGATGTCCCGGTCCTGGTCATGACCGCGGCGAGTGACGCGCGGCGGTGGGCGCGCGAGATCGCAGCGGACGGCTTCGTGCCGAAGCCGTTCGGGGTCGATGAGCTGCTGGCGGCGGTCCATGAGGTGCTCGACCGGGGAGAGCCGGTGGTAGCGCCCTCGTAGCCCGCCGAGGCACCCGGACGGAGCGGTAGCGGTGCGGAGGGGTGGCAGGCGGCTGGCGAGGCTGCTATAGGTGTTTGCGCCGCCGCGCGACGCGAAGCGGTGATACCAGTTCCCTCCCCCCATCCCAGGACATGTGATGACGACCTCACGACCTCGCTCGATGGCCGCGCGGATCGCGGTGCTTGTGCTCGTGGCCGCCCTCGGCCTGGCCGCCCTGTGGACGCCTGCCCCCGCATCGGCAGACGGGACGGTGGACCAGGAGAACCTCACCTCAGCGGGCACCCAGGCGCCCTTCCCATTCCTCCTCTACGACCAGTACTTCGGCCAGACGTTCCGGCCGGGACGCTGGGGGTACCTCGACCAGATCAAGGTCGGGTTGGTGGTGCCCTCACAGCTGACGCTCACCATGTATGTGCGGGAGCTCAAAAACGAGGGAGACGGGAGCTTCAGCAAGGAGATCCTGGCGCAGGCGAGCGCGACGGTGGACCCGGGTGGCTCGTGCGACCAGCAGTCGCTGTCGCTCGTGACGTTCGAGTTCGCGCAGCCGGCGGTGGTGCGGCCGGACCGCGACTATGTGCTCCATGTGGACATCGGCAGTTACGACTCTCAAGCCTGCGTGGGCGGGGCGTACCCCTCGGGCACGTTCGTGATCGTAGTTGACGATGGGCCCATCGATGAACTCTCAGACGGCACCCCGGGTTCCGGCACGGACGGCATCGACCTCTTCGTCGTGTCGGGAGGCGCGGGCGACGACCTGGTGTTCCAGACGTTCGTCGATACGGGCGCGTATGTCGACGACCAGTTCGCGCTGCTGCGGCAGCAGATCGATGGGCTTCCGCCCCTTCCGAAGCTGCTGTTGAAGCGGTTCCTGCTGCCGACCATCCATTCGCCGTTCGCGTGCCTGAGCCTCGGGGCGACGTCACTCACGCTGGGCAGTCTGCAGCTGTGGTACCCGACACCATTGGACGAGGTGGCCGAGACGCTCGCGAACCTCAGCGGTGCGCTCAACTGCGGCCCGTGGCCGCCCACGTGGCTGTAGCGACGCACGACAGGGCGTGACGTGAAGCAGCCCCGGTGATGAGCCGGGGCTGCGCGTTGCTCGTGCCGCAGGTGGCGCCGTCAGGCGAGGTGTCTGGCGAACCAGGCCTTCGAGCGTTCCCACGAGTCGGCGGCCGACTGCGGGTGGTGGGAGTGGCCGCTGTTGAAGAAGCTGTGGCCAGTGGCCTCGTAGAGCTTGATGTCGTGGTCGACGCCGCTGGAGGCGAGGGCGTTGCGGAGGGCGTCGACGCGGTCGGCGGGGATGCCGGCGTCGTCGGCGCCGTAGGAGCCCATCACGGGCACGCGGATGGTGGCGAGGGTGTCGTCGTCCGGCATGCCGCCGCCGTAGTAGACGTGGGCGGCATCGATGCCGGAGCCGGGGCGGAGGGCGGTGGCGAGGGTGAGGCCGCCGCCCATGCAGAAGCCGACGCAGCCGACCTTTGCGACGCCCTGGGTGGCTTTGAGCCAGGCGACGGCGGCGTCGATCTCCTTCGCGGCCTCGTCGCGTTCGAGGGCCATCGCGAGCTTGCGGGCGTCGTCCGGCTCGTCAGTGACGACGCCGTGGTACATGTCCGGCGCGAGGGCGAGGTAGCCCTCGGCGGCGTAGCGGTCGGCGATGCCCTTGATGTCCTCGTTGAGGCCCCACCACTCCTGGATGACGATCATGCCGGCGCGGGGCGTCCCGTCCGGGTGCGCCAGGTAGCCGCTCACACGAATCCCGTTGTGCTCGAACTCGATCGGCTCGCCGGCCATGTGTCTCCCCCCTTCGCGCCGATGTTTCGCGCGGGAGCCTACCAGATCGCGATGGGCCCGTGTGGGGAGGGCCACGGGCCCGGGTGGCGGGTGAGGAACTCCCTGACCGCTGCCGACGTTCGTATCCTGAGACGGGAGGTCCGCCCATGACCAACACGGATGCCAGCCGGCTCGCCGTTGCGATCGCCCTCGCGGGCGCGGCGCTCCTCGCCGCCCTGGTGGCGGCGACGCCTATTCGCGCTCAGACGAGCGGGACGGGCACGATCACCGCGGGCGAGGTGCCGTCGAGCGGCGGGTTCGGCCTGATCGTGTTCGGCGGGGGCACGTTCGCGCAGCTCGTGGCAGCGAGCGGCTGCCCGGGGAACCAGGTCGCGTTCTGGACGACCACGAATGGCCGCTTCGTGCCCTTCATCCCGGCCGCCGAGGTGCAGGCGGCGAACGCGGAGTTCGATGCGCTGTACCCGAACAGCACCATTCCGCCCAACACGCCGCTGGTCGGCCGCTGCCTGGCACCGGAGATGCGCGTCGTCACGCTCGATGACCACGGGGCGACGATCGAGCTGCGGGCCGGCGAGGAGTTCGAGTTGCGCCTCGGCGGGAACTACGACTGGCTGGTCGATATCGCGGACCCGACGGTGGTCGACCGCTCGGTCGTGATCCTCATCTACCCGCCGCCACCTCGGGGCGAGGGGATCTATCGCGGTCTGCGCGCCGGGACGACGACGCTGACCGCGACGGGGACGCCGACGTGCTACCCGGCGTGCCTGCAGCCCTCGGTGCAGTTCTTGGTGACGGTGGTGGTGCGGTAGGAGTATCGCTCGGGGTCGCGACTGGCCGGGGAACCGGGTACTGCATCTCATCGTGCCGCAGCGCCGGCCTTCCGGTAGTGTGATGCCTGCCGGCCGTGCGCGGCCGCATCGGATCGCACACCGAGGAGACCCCCGTGGCCCCACCAAAGCTTGTCGACTACCTGCTCTACGAGGTCGAGGACAGCGGCATCTGCTGGATCCGGCTGAACCGGCCCGAGCGGATGAACGCGGTCATCGGCACGGCCGAGGAGAACAGTACCGTCGTCAAGGTCGGCGAGTACATGCGCGCCGCGGACGATGACCCGAACGTGCGGGTGATCGTCCTGACGGGCGTGGGCCGGGCGTTCTGCGCGGGCGTCGACGTGCGTGGCGACATCCCGCCCGAGGTCATCGGAGAGCGTCTGGTTGGGAATCGCAACGCGGAGGACACCCCCGAGGGGACGCGCCAGAACTTCATCCACGGCCTGACGAAGGTGATGCGCGACATCTCGCAGGTGCGGAAGCCGACGATCGCGATGATCAACGGTGTGGCCGCCGGCATCGGGATGGACATGGCGCTGCACTGTGACATCCGCATCGGGTGCGAGGCGACGCGCTTCATCACCTACCACCAGGTCGGGCAGATCATCGAGAACGGCGGCTCGTATTACCTGCCGAAGATCGCGGGGCTGGGGCGGGCGCTGGAATTCGCGTACACCGGGCACCTGGATGCCGAGCGGGCGTACCAGTGGGGGATCCTCAACCACCTCGTGCCGTCGGACGAGCTCGAGCGGACTACGCGCGAGCTGTGCGACCGCATCATCGCGGTGCCGCCGCTCGTGCAGTGGATCAGCAAGCGGATCATGCGACAGGCGCTGGACAGTTCGCTGGAGACGACGATGGTGCTGACCTCGAACGCGGCGTCGATCCTCGCGGGGTCCGAGGACGGGCAGGAGGCCCGAGACGCGTTGCGCGAGCGCCGCGTGCCCAGCTTCCGAGGGCGCTGAGGCGGTCAGGGACGAGGCTCGTGGAGCCCTCGCGCGCCTCGCGCTTGCGGGCTAGCGGATGTTCGAGGCGATCAGGTTCACGTAGGCCGCGGCGCCCTCGGGCCGCAGGTGCACGTTGTCGCTCCAGAACAGCTCGGGGTGCTCGGCGCTCAGGCCGTGCCAGTCGAGGAGCGTGGCGTTTCCGTACTTGCGGACGCCTGCGGCGATGACGCCGTTGTTGGGGTCCTGCCATGGCAGCGGCACGCGCACGTTCAGAATGAGGACCTGCGGCACGCCGGCGAGCAGCTCCATCATCTGGTCGAACTGCTCGGAGGAGATGGGGCCGTTGTTGCCGACCTGGATGACGACGACGTCCGCGAGTGTCCCGGCTTCCTTCCGGCTGGCAAGGATGCCGAGCATGGTGTTCATCTGGCGGCCCACGGCCGCGTCGACGTCCACGCTGCCGAGGACGCGGGCCATCTCGTAGGCGGCGCCGAGCATCACGGAGTCGCCGAGGGCCGTCGCGCGCACGCCGCCGGGGACGGGCGCTGCCGGGGCCGGGGCGACGGGCACGTTGGTCGATGAAGCCGATGACGAGGAGGACGAGACCGAGCTCTGGAACGGGGACGCGTTCGGATTCGTGTCGGCCGTGTCCGCGGCGAGCGCCGGGGGGGTGGCGGCCGGCGTCGCGGTCGAGGTGGCGACGGAGGTGGCGGTGGCGCTTGCCGCCGGGATGCCGGCGGGGCCCGCGCCTCCACTCACGGAGGCGTCTGGTCCGAAGCCTGCCGAGCCGGGGGGCGCGGTGTCGGCGGCCGCGAGGGCAGCGGCCGTGGTGGGAGCGGGCGTGGTGGTGGCGACGGCGGTCGCGGCCGTCTGGGTCGGGGCGGTGAGGACGCCGCTGATCTGGGGCAGGTCGAGGTAGTCGGGCGTCTGGGGAGCGCGCGCGGAGGCGATGGTCGCGGACAGCGCGACGACGCCCGCGAGGACGGCGGCGGAGGTGGTGACGGCCGTCCCCTGCTGCCAGGCGGGCCGCTTCGGCAGCTGACGGGCACGCTGGCCGATGCGGCCGAGCATGCCGCCTCGGATGGGCTGCTCCACGAAGCGGTAGGAGACGTCCGCGAGGACGAGGGTGATCGCCATCTGCAGGGCCACGAGGGTGACGCCATCGAGCGGGACATCCACGTGGGGGCGGGTGAGCATGAATACCGGCCAGTGCCAGAGGTACAGGCTGTAGGCGCGCACGCCGACCCAGCGCAGCGGTTGCAGCCCGAACACACGGGAGACGTAGGTCGCGGGGTGCACCACGGCCGCGATGAGCACGGCGCTCGTGAGCGAGGTGACAGCGAAGCCGCCGGCGTAGAGCCTCGAATCCGTTTCGTCGAGGTGAAAGACGAGCAGGACCAGTCCTGCGGCGGCGGCAACGCCGAGTAAGTCGAGCGAGCGGAGCCGGACAGCCCACCAGAACCCGGCGAAGTCAGTGCGCTGCCAGGGGCGCCAGAAGAACGCGAGGGCCGAGCCGATGAGCAGGCCGGCTGCGCGCGTGTCGGTGCCGTAGTACAGCCGGTCGGGATCCACGCCTCGAGCGTGCAGACCGACCATGAGCAGGATGGACCACGTCGCGAGGATGATGACGCAGGGGAAGACGAACGCCGGGCGCATCCACTTGAGGGCGAACGAGAGCACGATCGGCCAGAGGAGGTAGAACTGCTCCTCGACCGCGAGGGACCAGAGGTGCTGCAGCAGGGGCGGGCGCCCGAGCGACTCGAAGTACGACTGGTGGTTGAAGATGAGGTACCAGTTGGTCACGTAGGCCAAGGACGCGAGCATGGCCTCGCGCACCTCGACGACTTCCTCGGGGAAGAACAGCAGCGACACGACGACGACGGCGAGGAGCAGGGCGAAGACCGCCGGGAGCAGGCGCCGCGCGCGTCGCTGGTAGAACTTCGAGAGGCTGATGCGGCCCGTCTGGCGCCATTCGATGAGCATCTGCGCGGTGATCAGGAAGCCGCTGATGACGAAGAAGAACTCGACACCGAGGAAGCCGCCCGGGAGCCACGTGGCCTGGGCGTGGTAGATGAGCACCGCGGCGACGGAGAACGCGCGCAGGCCATCGAGGCCGCGCAGGAGGGGCAGCTTTTGCGCGGTCATGTCCGGGCCCGGCCAGGGGCGCGCAGGATGCGAGGAGTACGGAACGCGGGCGGACGACCGCCGGACGGGCGAGCCGATGCCGCGGGAACGATCGACATCGAGCGACGGTTCATGGGGAGCCGGCGTCTTCCATGACGAACCGGACTGGCGAGGCCCAGCCCGTCTCACTTCCCCGCCTCACACAAGATAAGAACAGTCACTGACCTATTCGTCAAATACGTCCGGCTACGAGGGGTAAACGCCGTCTGGAGCGCCCCGGTTCCTCGCATCACGGGTGCCCGGATGGCGATCCCGCGTGCGCTCATGTGTCCTCGTCCCACCTCCAGCGAAGTCATCTCGGCTCGCCCGATACCGCCACGGCGGTGGTCCGGGACTCCCGCATCCGCAGGTATGAGCGCCTCATGGCGACCGCTCGCCAGCCCATGGCGGCGTACATGTCTCGAGGCGTGCCGGCGGCGTCCGCGACGATGATCACGGGGCCCGCCCCGAGGTCGCGGCAGTCGCGCACCGGCGGGTGCAGCAGGGCCGTCGCGAGGCCGCGATGACGGAATTCGGGGTGCACGAAGAGAGACTCGACCTGTCCCACGCCGTCGAGCCCCGGCCATGACCAAACGTAGCCGCGCGCCACACCTCCAACGTACCCGAGCCAGCAACGGATGGGTGGCGCCTTGGCGCGCATGGCGGCCGCCATGGCGGCCGCGAGGTCCGGTTCGCGACTGTCGGACCCGCCCTCGGCCCAGTCGAGCGCCTGCAGTACCTCGAACGCGACCCGCTCGGCGTCGCGCGTCAGGTGCGCGACGCGAAACGGGGCGGTGTCGCCTGGCAGGGGCCCTTCGAGCACCATCACCAGCATTTGGCTGTCGAGCCGCCAGCCGCTTCGAACACCTCGTTGCCGGGTGCCAGATGCGCCTGGTTGACCTCGAGCGCGGCTGCCGTCACTGGGTCGATCATTCCGGCTCCGCGCCGCTTCACGTCCACGCTGCTACCGCAGTCAGCCTACGCGTTGCGCACGATCCCGGCAGGGCCGGCCGTCCCGCCGGTTTCGGGACTATCATCCGAGGAGTGAACTACTGCCCTCGCTGCGGCACCGCGCTCGTCCCACGTGCGGACGGTGGGCGTCCTCGCCCGGCCTGTCCCGCGGAGGGCTGCGGCTTCCACCACTACGGCGACTTCTCCATCGGCGTTGGGGCCGTCGTGCTTCGCGACGACCGGGTGCTGCTCATCGAGCGGCGCACGCCGACGCGGACGTTCTGGCAGACACCGGGGGGCTACGTGGAGGTCGATGAGTCGATTCACGAGGCCGTCGAGCGCGAGGTGCTGGAGGAGACGGGCGTGACCGCGCGCGTCCTTGATGTGGTGGGCTTCCGCCACGCCGTCGGCATGCAGCCGGACCGGCCCGCCTCCAACATCTACGTTGTCTTCCGCCTCGACGCGCTCGCCGGCGAGCCGCGCCCTGACGGCGTCGAGACGTTCGACGCCGGGTTCTACACGCTCGAGGAGGCCGAGCGGCTGCGAGGCATGTCCGTGGAGTCGCTCTGGTTCGTACGAACGGCGTTGCGGGAGGGCGGCCGGCCGGGGTTCACGTACGAGGCGCCGGTGGACCTCGCTCAGCGCCCCGGACGTAGCCTGTTTGGCCTCCGTCCACTCGAGGGCCCGTAGACGTGGAGCCTCGGGCGTGCCGCCAGCGGCTTCGGGATGTGGTTAGAAAACGTTAACCTCGTCGGGCCAGACTATGCGCTCAGCCGCCCCACCGGCGCCCGAAGGAGAAACCACCGCATGCAGGTCAGCAGCCACACCCAGGGCACTCCGTCCTGGTTCGAACTCTCCACGACCGACCCCGATGCCGCCATCGGCCTGTACGGCCAGCTCTTCGGCTGGACGGACGACCCCCAGCCGATCCCGGACGGTCCCGACTACCACATGCAGCGCATCGAGGGTGACTCGGTCGCTGCGATCGGCCCGCAGATGCCGGGCGAGGTCGAGCAGGGCATGCCGCCGCACTGGAATGTCTACCTCACGGTCGACGACGTGGAGGCCACCACGGGCAAGGTGGAGACTGCCGGGGGATCGGTGCTCATGCCTCCGATGGACGTCATGGAGTTCGGACGCATGTCCGTGATCGCGGACCCCACCGGCGGGGTAGTGTGCCTGTGGGAGGCAAAGGAGCACATCGGGGCGCAGCGCGTCGGTGAGCCGGGCACTATCGCCTGGGCGGAGCTGGCCACGACGGACCCCGACCGCGCGGCGGCCTTCTTTACGGACCTCCTCGGCGTCGAGGCGGCCACGAATCCGATGCCGGATGGGAGCGACTACACGGTCATGAAGGCCGCGGGCCAGGACGTCGCCGGCATCTTCAAGATGCCCCCCGAGATGGAGGGCATGCCGCCGATGTGGACCGCCTACTTCGGCGTCGAGGACGTCGACGCGTGCATCGAGCGGGCGCAGGGCCTCGGGGCGTCAGTGGCCGTCCCGCCGATGGACATCCCGGACGGGCGCTTCGCGGTGCTGATGGACCAGCAGCAGGCCGCGTTTGGCATCTTCCAGATGCCGGCGGCGCAGCGCACGCCCTTCGGGTGCAGCAACGGAGAGAGCCGCCCGAGGGCGGCTCTCTCCGTGTTCGGGCGGTGGGCCGGAGGCCTACGCGGGCGGGTGCGCCTCGTAGTATGCGGTGACGCGCGAGAGCGCGATCGCCGCGCGGTCGAAGTTGCCGTACACGGCGTAGTTGCGCCGCCACAGCTCCTGCTTCAGCGGCAGGATCTCCGCCTCGAGGTGGCCGGGGTGCACGACGAGGATGAGCGGCCGTCCGACGCGCTCGCGGAATCGGTCCAGCCCGTCGAGCATGTCGTTGAGCTGCTTCTGGCCGTCCTCACCTCGCCACTGGCGGATGAAGAAGCCGGCCGAGAACTCGTAGACGAACGAGTCGAGGTTGGGGTCCTCGGCGAGGATGTCGAGGATCTTGTAGAAGTTGCCCGGGTCGCCAGCCATGCCGATCGTGCCCGCCATGTCGAACGGGTTGCGGTAGGAGCCGCCGATGACGTTGAAGAACTCGCCGAGACGCTCGTACGACGCCTCCGACAGCTCCGGCACATCGAGGTTGGCGCGGCCGAAGGCGTCGGAGATGGCGACGGACTGTCCGCCGGTCATCGCCATCAGCGCGACGCGGCGCCCGACGGTGGGCTTGTTGTGCACGAGGCACGCCATCACATCGAGCATCTCGTCAAGCGTGCTGACGCCGATGGCACCGACCTGGCGCATCATGCCGTCCCAGAGCGCCTGTGAGGTCGCCAGTGACGCCGTGTGCGAGCGAGTGGCCCGCTGGCCGGCCTCGTTCTGGCCGCCCTTCCAGATCACGACCGGCTTCTTCTTCACCGTCTCGCGCAGCACCTCGAAGAAGCGCCGCCCGTCCTTCACGCCTTCGAGGTACATGCCGATGAACTGCGTGTCGGGGTCGTCGCGGAGGAACTCGAGGTAGTCCGCCTCGTTGAGGACGACGGCGTTGCCGATCGAGACGGTGCGCGTGACCTGGATGCCGAGCTGTGGAGAGAGCATCGAGAGGCTGGCGCCGTGGGTGCCGCTCTGGGTGATGTAGGAGACGTTCCCGTCGCCGGTCTTCGGCTGGTCCGCGGTGAACTTCACGCCGAGGCGGGCGTTGTGCACGCCCATGCAGTTGGGCCCGACGATGGGGAGGCCCTCGGCGCGGGCCATCTCGACGATGCGCTCCTGGAGCTGCATCCCGAGTTCTTCGCCGGTCTCGGCGAAGCCGGCGGTGAAGATCACCATGCCGCCGACGTGCTGCTTCACCGCATCGTTCACGATGTAGGGCGCGACGTTCCGAGGCACCGCGCAGATCACGAGGTCGATGTCCTCCGGGACCTCCTCGAGCTTCGTGAAGTTGGTGTAGCCGCGCTCCTCGATGCCGGCGATCTCGTTCGGATCCACCTGCACCGAGTACAGCTTGCCCTCGAACTCCTTGTTGTTCTCCAGCCACTGGAAGTTGGGGCCCTTGTCGCCGACGACGACGAGGGTCTTGGGGTTGAGGGCGCGTTCGAGGCGCTTCGGGTCGACCTGCATCGCCCTACTCCGCCGCGAGCACGACGCGCGCGTCCACCGCGATCGCGCCGTCCGGGTACGCAAACACCGGGTTCAGGTCCAGCTCCGCCACCTCCGGGTGCGCAGCCGCGAAGGCTGAGACCTGCAGGATGAGGCTCTCCAGCGCGCCGAGGTCGGCGCCCGGCTTGCCGCGGAAGCCCTCGAGGACGGGGAAGCCCTTGATCTCGCGGATGATTTGCTTCGCGTCGCGCTGCTCGAGCGGCACGATGCGGAAGGCCACGTCCTTGAGCACCTCGACCATGATGCCGCCGAGGCCAAACATCATCACGGGGCCGAACTGCGCGTCCGTCGTCATGCCGACGATGACCTCGGTGCCCGGCGTCGCCATCTGCTGGACCGACACGCCGTCGATCGTCGCGTCCGGCGCGGCCTGCTTCGCGTTCGCCATGATGCGGTCGAAGGCCGCCCGCACGGCGTCCGCGTCGGCGAGTCCGAGTTCGACGCCGCCGACGTCCGACTTGTGCGCGATGTCGCCCGACACGACCTTGAGCACCACCGGGAAGCCGAACTCCGCGGCGATGGAGGCCGCCTCGTCCGCCGAGGTTGCCAGCCGCGCCTGCGTCACGCGGACGCCCGCGCTGTGCAGCAATTCCTTCGATTCGACTTCGGTCAGCAGCGTGCGCCCCGCGGCGCGCGCCGTCGCGATCGGATCACTCATGTGGGCTTTCTCCTGTATGTAATGAAGGGCAGCCGAATCATAGGGACGGCTCCGACCCGCCGCAACCACGCGCCGCGGGTTGCGCCACGCCCCTCCGCCCCTCGACGATCCGGCCATGTCGCCACCCCGTCTCCCGTTCCCGCGCCGTCGCGAAGAGCCCGCCGATCCCGTCGAGGAGGAGCGCGGCCCGGTCCGGCCGGCGCTCGTCGTCGGCCTCGGCAACCCGGGCACGGAGTACGCCGCGACCCGGCACAACGTAGGGGTGTGGTGCGTGCGCGAGCTGGCCCGCCGTCACGGCGCGAAGTTTGAGCGAAGCGGCCGCATGGATGGGGCCGCTGTTGAGGTGGCGGGCGCCACGCTGCACCTCGGCCGGCCGCGCGCCTACATGAACGAGTCCGGGCCGCCGATCGCCGCCGAGTTGCGCCGCCTCAAGGTGCCGCGGTCGCGCCTCCTCGTGATCTACGACGAGATCGACCTCCCCGTCGGTCAGGTGCGCATCCGCCTCGAAGGGGGGCATGGCGGGAACAACGGGATGCGCTCGATCATTGCCGCCGTCGGCGGCACGGACTTCCCCCGCATTCGCGTCGGCGTCGACCGCCCGTACGACGACGGCCGCCCGGTGCGGGACCCGGAGCGCGTGGCGGACTGGGTGCTCTCCCGTCCCTCCGAGGACGAGCGTCGACTCCTCGATGCCGCCGTACAGGCGGTGGCGGACGCCGTCGAGCTGGCCGCCGTCGAGGGGGTCGAGCTCGCGATGAACCGTTTCAACCCGCGCTGAGATTCGGACCGGGCGCTACCCGGCGGCGCGCAATGACGCCTCGACGGCGAGCTTGATGCGTTCGAGGCCGGCCCGGTTCTCCGCCGCCAGCCGTTCCGCGCGCCGCTTCTCGACGAGCAGCCAGCGCAACCGGCCCCCGGACTCGACCGTGACGCGCCGCGCGAGCGACGTCCGGCCCTTCGAGGCGGGCAGGAGCAGGAACTCCCAGTCCTCGCGGCTTCTCGACTCACCCGCCTGCCAGGCGATGCGCATCGGGGACTGCAGCGCCGTGATACGCAGCCGCCGGTGGTCCTCGGGGGTCCGGCCGGCCGTCGTAAACGTGGCGCCGACGACGAAGCCGGCTGCCGGACGCTCGACGTCGACGACGCGCTCCGACCAGTCCACCTGGCTCCCGAAGTCCGCGAGGTAGCGGTACACCGCGTCCGGCGGGGCATCCACCTCGATCAGCTGTTCGTCCTGCCAGGTCCGCCGTGCCATCACCACATGCTCGCACCGGGGTCGCCGCCGTGGAAACCACGTGAGGCATGGAGGGGAGCGCCGCGCGCGAAGGCGGCGTACACTGGGGAACAGGCACTCACGCAGGCCCCTTCCTCGGAAGCGGGCCTTCTTTGGCGTGCGGCGCGGAGGGATAGGCAGCCCGTCGGTGAACCTGCATGCACTGCTCCCGGCACTCGCGGTGGTCCCTCCGCTGACCGAGGTGTACGCGCGCCTCGAGGCCCGCGCGAAGGTCACGCTCGGCCTGATCGACGCCAGCAAGGCCGTCACGGCCGCCCTCCTGTGGCGGCGCCAGCGGGCCCCTGTGCTGCTGGTCGTGCCGCGCGAGGTGGACGCGGAGGCGATGCTCGACCAGGTCCGCGCGTGGGCGGGCGACGCGGCCGCGCACTTCCCCGCCCGCGGGACGCTTCCGTACGCCGAGGACGGCCCCAACCCCTCGGTCACCGCGCAGCGCCTCGCGGTGCTCTCCCGGCTCGCCCATGCGACCTCCGGCGGCGAGCCGCCGCTGGTGGTTGCCAGCACCGCCGCCGTCATCGAGCACACGCTGCGTCCCGCGGACCTCGGGCGAGGGCCGGGGCTGATCGAGGCCGGCATGCGCCTCCCACTCGACACGCTGGCCACCCGCCTCGTCGAGGCCGGCTACGTCATCGAGCCGCTGGTGCAGGAGGCGGGCGAGGCCGCGCGGCGCGGGGGGATCCTCGATGTGTTCCCGCCGGATGCCGAGTCGCCGCTGCGCATCGAGTGGTTCGGCAGCGAGATCGAGTCCATCCGCGCCTTCGACCCCGCGACCCAGCGCACGCGCGGTCAGCTCGAGCGCGCGGTCATCGGACCCGCGCACGAGTGGTTCGCCGATCGAGCGGACCTGGTCCAGCTCGCAGCACGCCTCGACGGCCTCGAGGGGCCGGAGCTCGAGGAGCACCTCCACGCGCTGCGCCGCGGCGAGCTGCCGCAGCCCGCCCGCTACGGTCCGCTGGCGACGGACGCCACGCTGCTCGACCACCTTCCCGCGGGGGCGCTGCTCATCCTCGACGAGCGCGAGGCGGTCGAGGCGGCCGCGAGCGACCTCGAGGACCTTGCGGTCGAGCGCCGGGGCGAGCTGACGGCCCACCATCAACTCACCGCCGCCGCACCGCTGCCGCAGGCCTCACGCTCCGCCTTCGAGGTTGCGCTCGACCGCCAGCTCCCGCGGGTCGACCTGTCGCGCTGGGCGACGGGTACCGAGCCCGGCTCGTTCCGCCTCCCCTTCCAGCCTCGCGACGCGTACGCCGGCCGCCTGCCCGCCGCTGCCTCCGATACGATGCGCGAGCTGCGCCGCGGCGACCGCGTGGTCGCGGTCACGCAGCAAGCGCAGCGGTACCGGGAAGTGCTCGCTGAGGCGGAAGTGGACGCCTCGGTGGTGTCCAGCGTCGACGCTCCGCTGGCGGCGGGGGCCTTCGCGCTGGTGCAGGGGGCACTGCCCGAGGGGTGGCAGGTCGCCACGCCACAGGGCGTCGTCTCGCTGACCACGGACCGGGAGCTGTTCGGCTTCGTGAAGCGGCGGCGGACGCTGCGGCGGGCTGGATCGGCCTCGCAACGCTCGCGCTTCCTCGCCGAGGTCGCGCCGGGCGACTTCGTCGTGCACGCCGACCATGGCATCGCGCGCTTCGCCGGCATCGTCCGCCGGGCCGTGGGCGACGAGGAGCGCGATTACCTCGAGCTGCGCTACGCCGGCGACGACCGGCTGTACGTCCCGATCGACCAGGTCGACCGGGTCACGAGGTACGTCGGTCCGTCTGAGCACATCCCGCGGCTGACGCGCCTCGGGACGCAGGAGTGGAACCACGCGCGTGCCCGTGTGCGCGAGGCGGTAACGCTCGTGGCTGCCGACCTGCTGCGGCTGTACGCCGCCCGCCAGCTTCTGCATGGCCACGCCTTCCGCGAGGACACGCCGTGGCAGCTCGAGATGGAGGCCGCGTTCCCCTTCGAGGAGACCGAAGACCAGCTGCGGACGATCGCCGAAGTGAAGGCGGACATGGAGTCGCCGCGGCCGATGGACCGCCTGATCTGCGGCGACGTCGGCTTCGGGAAGACCGAGGTTGCGGTGCGCGCCGCGTTCAAGGCGGTCATGGACGGGATGCAGGTCGCCGTCCTGGTCCCCACGACCGTGCTGGCGCAGCAGCACGAGCGCACGTTCCGCGAGCGCCTCGCGGCGTTCCCGGTGCGCATCGAGGTGCTTTCGCGCTTCCGCTCCGACCATGAGGCGCGCGCGATCGTCGCCGCGCTCAAGGCGGGCGAGGTCGACATCGTCATCGGGACGCACCGCCTGCTGCAGCCGAACGTCGAGTTCTCGAACCTGGGCCTCGTGATCATCGACGAGGAGCAGCGTTTCGGCGTCGCGCACAAGGAGCGCCTCAAGCGCATGCGCCTCGAGGTGGACGTGCTGTCGCTGTCGGCGACGCCGATTCCTCGGACGCTGCACATGTCGCTGACCGGCATCCGCGACATGTCGAGCATCGAGTCGGCGCCCGTCGACCGGCACCCGGTGCAGACGTTCGTGGCGGAGTGGGACCCGGCGCTCGTGCGCGAGGCGATCCTGCACGAGCTGGACCGCGGTGGGCAGGTGTACGTCGTCCACAACCGCGTGCAGTCGATCGACCTCCTCGCGGACCGCCTGCGCGAGCTGGTGCCGCACGCGCGTGTCGTCGTCGGCCACGGCCAGATGTCCGAGGTGCTCCTCGAGAAGGTGATGGAGCGCTTCGCCGACGCCGAGTACGACATCCTCGTCTGCACCACGATCATCGAGTCGGGCATCGACATCCCGAACGTGAACACGCTGATCATCGACAACGCCGACCAGCTTGGCCTGGCTCAGCTGTATCAGCTCCGAGGCCGGGTCGGACGCTCCACCCAGCAGGCGTACGCGTACCTGCTGCACTCGCGCGAGCGTATTCTCAGTGAGGTCGCCCAGCAGCGCCTCGCGACGATCTTCGAGGCGACCGAGCTCGGTTCAGGCTTCCAGGTCGCCCTCCGCGACCTCGAGATCCGAGGCGCGGGCAACCTCCTGGGCGCGGAGCAGAGCGGCCAGATCGCCTCCGTCGGCTTCGACCTCTACACCCAGATGCTCGCCGAGGCCGTCGAGGAGATGAAGGCCAAGACCTCGACCGCCATCCGCGAGGAGGTCCCCGTCGCGCAGCCCGTCGTTGCGCCCGCGCGTCCCGCGCGCGCCGTGAAGATCGACCTCCCGGTCTCCGCCTTCATCCCCGAGTCGTATGTCGAGGAGATCGAGGCCCGCCTCGCGCTGTACCAGCGCATCGCCGGACTCGCCTCGCTCGCGGACACGGAGGCCCTGCGGGCCGAGACCGCGGACCGCCTCGGCCCGCTGCCGGAGGCGCTCGACCACCTCTTCGCGCTCGTACGGGTCCGGCTGGCGGCGGCGGCCGCAGAGGTCGCCTCCGTCCGCCTCGAGGAGGGCGAGATCGTCGTCACCGCCCGCGAGGACCGCCCGTTCGGACCTCGGCGGCTGCCGTCGCTGCCGCGCGCCGTCCGCATCGGCCGCACGCAGCTGCGTCTGCCTCGGAGCGGGCTGGGTGAGCGCTGGCTGGACGGGGTCGAGGCGCTGCTGCGGCTGGTGGCGACGGGGGCGGCGCAGCCGGAGCGGGAGGCGGTGGCGGCGGGCTAGGCGGTGTTGGTCCTGGCGCAGCATCGACTCGATGACCTCGAGCGCCGTGTCCATGTCGGGGCGCTCGGCGCCCTCGAAGGAGATGACGCGGTCATACTTCGCTGACTTCGCGACGAACTGGAACCGCGCCCACGGTCCTGTCTCCTCAGGCGGCGGCTCGCTGAGGCTCCACAACTCGACGCCATTGAGGTCAGTCTCGATTTCCGGGAGGCCGATGCCCTCAGGAAGAGTGATTGACCCTGGCACATACTGGTCTACCCAGAGCCACGAGGGATCGTCAGCCGCTCGGTCGTACCGGAAGTACACGCCCAGGTACCCGGTGCTCGGGGGCCTGGCCGGCACGGCGCTGACCTCGGTCAGGCGGTAGCTGTCCGGTGGCAGTTTGGTCGGGAGGACCGGTCGCACTCCCGTCTGCCGCTCCGCGTAGTCCAGTGCCTCCGCTCGTGTCCCCGTCCGAACGAGGTCGCGCCCATCGAGGATCGCGATGTTCGCTGCAGGCTCGTCGGCCAGCCAGAGACTGATCCACAGGGCGGCCACGGCGAGCGGAGGCAACGCGTATACGAGCGCTAGCCGCCACTGAGTCCCGGGCGGCATCACGGGCCGAGTTCGATGGACAGGACGAAGGCGTCTCTCGCCTCGAACCGATCGAGGCGCGCGCGTGTCTCCGCGTCCGCTTCGACCCGCACCATGGACGGGACGACCGCGTCGATTCGGAGTTCGAGGCGTGCGAGCTCTGCCTGTCGCGGCACGCGGATGCTGATGCTGAAGTCGGCCAGGCCGTCGCCCTCCCCGTACGACCCGCCGCTGAGCAGCGCCGCCGAGCCGTCCGCGAGCACGACCTGCGTGCCGAGGAGACTCAGCGACTGGATTTCCTCACGTGTGAACCCCTCGAGGCGTCCGCTGATCACAGCGCCCTCGTCGTCGCGGACGATCGAGGTGACGGTCGCTCCGTAGCCACCCTCGGAAGTGGCTGAGGCGCCCGGATCGGTGCGCTCACTCGTCCCGGCGGTCGGCGCCAGGATGACGACCGCCGGCTCCAGCGCTAGATACGTGACATGGCGCTCCTCGTCCGGGACGTCGATCGGGTCGTTGGTCAGCCCGATCCGAGGCATCTCGACGCGCGCCTGACCCGGCGTGACGTCCGCGAGTCCCGGGAACGAGATCGTGGCCGTCCGCCCGTCGAGGGTCGCCGTCCGAATCGGGTGTTCTTCCCCGCGCGCATCCGTGAGCGTTGCGAAGCCGGAATCCGCCAGCCGCGCGAACTCCGGCCGTCCCGTGACCGTCACCTCGATGACCGTTTCCGCAGCGGTCATCCGCACGAACCGGACCGAGGCGGCCACGGGCTCCTCGTCCGTCCGGCCAGCCGCAGCAGGCCGGCCTTCATCCGCGGTCATGAACCAGACGATCACGAGCGCACCAGCGACGCCCCAGAGCGCCACCCACGCGGCCATCGCCGCGCGCCTGCGCAGCAGCGACCCAAGCGCACCGGCCATCGGGATCACCTCGTGTATGGCTCTACACAGCATAACGCGCGCTCATGATGCCGGGTTGCTCTGCCCTCGTGGCAAACGCAGGCGCGAGCTATCGTGAGGGCACGATGAGTTACCCTCGCATGGAGGCCGTCCTCTTCGACTTCGACGGCACCCTCGGCACCTACCGCTCGCACCTCGGGGAGTACATCGCGGCCGCCGCCGAGTACGGCGTGACGGTGACCGCCGAGGCGCTGGCCGCGACCCTCGAGGACGCCTGGCGCGAGTGGCAGACCTCCGAAGGCGTCGACCACGCCGCGTCCTCCGCCTCCGAGGCGCGGTACAACGCCGAGGTGCGCTCACGGCTCCACGTCGCGCGGCTCGCCGCCGCCGGCGCCACGGGCGACCTTGAGGCGATCGCGGCCCGCATCTGCGAGCTGGAGTGCGCGCCCGCGGCGTTTGAGGTCTACGCGGATACGCCGCCCGCCCTCGCGCGACTCAAGGCGGCCGGGCTCCGCACTGTGATCGTGTCCAACCACGTCTGGCGGCTCCCCGAGGTCGTCGAGGCGCTCGGCCTGGGGCCGCTCGTCGACGTCGTCGTGACGAGCGCGCGCGCCGGGTACCGCAAGCCGCACCCCGCCATCTACCGCATCGCCCTCGAAGCGACCGGATGCGCGCCAGGTGGGGCGTTGTTCGTTGGCGACAGCCCCTCGCACGACATCGAGGGGCCGCGCGCCGCAGGCATGCAGGCCGTGCTCATCGACCGCAAGGGCCGCTATCCGCACCTCGACGGTATCGACACGCTCGCGGACCTCGAGGTGCCCGGGCTGTTGCTTCCCACGTCGCACGACACATGAAAGCACGGACAGTGGACGTCACCCTGGCCCCCATCCCCGACCGCGAGCTGGACGAGTTCCTCGCCTGGTTCGACCAGTACCGCCGCGAGCTCGAGCCGTTCGACCCCGCGGGGCCGGACCCGCACCCGCTCTCCCGCTACTGGGACGCGCTGCGCCGGGACCCGGAGGCGCAGGAGCTGCTGTGGATCGAGGCGGGCGGGACGCGCGTCGGCTTCCTGCTCGCTCGCGGCTTCGAGGACTGGCCGGCGACGGAGGACACGGTCGTCGACATCGCCGAGTGCTTCATCGCGCCGGAGCACCGCCGCCGGGGCTATGGCCGGGCCGCCGTCGAAGTGATGCTCGGGCGTGAGCGTGAGCGCGGCGCCGTCCTCGTCGAAGCCTCGATCCTCCCGGCCAATGCCGACGCGCTGGCGTTCTGGGCCGCGCTTGGCTTCACGACCCGCGCCGTTCGGACGGCGAGACGGCCGTAAGGTAGGATCGCCGGGGCGAACGAGTCCGCGGTTCGGGGGGAGCGACTGTGATCTGGGACGTCCACTGCCATTTCCCGCGCAACTGGGATCCGGCCATCGAGGTCGAGGCGGACGAACTCCTCGAACGCCGGGCGGACGCCCTGCGCGCCGCCGGCGTCACCCGCGCCTCGCTCCTCTGCGGGGGCCGTTTCGGGCTGCCGTACGAGGAGTCGATCGAGATGGCCCGCCGCCACGAGGACCTGTTCGTCCCGAGCGCCATGGTGGACCCGGACGAGATCACCGGGCGCGATGTCCGCCGCCTCCACGAGATGGGCTATCGGGGGCTCAAGATCATCGGCACCCGCCGCGATTACGACGACCGCCGTTACTTCACGGTCTACGAGGCGGCGGAGATGCTCCGGATGCCGATCCTCTTTCACCTCGGCGTGATCGGCGGGGGCGTCGACTACTCCATCACCCACCCGAGGCGGGACGCGCAGGCCGCCCAGACGATGGAGCGCATGCGCGAGATGGGGCGCAACTTCCTGCGCGACGTGTCTGCGATCCGCATGCGTCCCTTCCACCTGGACACCATCGCGAACAACTTCCCGGACCTGCGGGTCATCGGCGCTCACCTCGGCGGCACTGGCAATTATGACGAAGCGGCCTCGGTGGCCCGCTGGCGGCACAACGTCCTCTTCGACATGTCGGGCGGCGTGACCATCGAGCGGCACGCGATGGACCGCGACCTCATCGGCAAAGAGATCGGCGTCGAGAAGCTGGTCTGGGGATCGGACTGCCAGGACCACGAAATCGGGGAGCATGTGAAGCGCTTCGAGATCCTCTTCGACCAGCTTCGGCTGACGGAGGACCAGACCGAGCGCATGTGGTACCGCAATGCCGCCGAGCTGTTCGGCGAGGCCGAGCCCTCGACCGCTGCCGAGTGACCCGCGGCTGACGCGCGATGGTCGACCAGGAACGTGAAGCACCACCCGACCAGGGTGACGGCACGCCTCACGGCGGCTCCCCGGCGATCGACGCGAGGGCCGGCGCAGACCTCGTGAATGACGACGGCGCTGCGGAAGAGGGAGCGCCCGAATCCGCCGGTCCGATCGACGAGGCGATTGAGGGCGTCGACATCGGCGAGGCTGACGGCGGGGGGGCTGACGGCGGGGGGGCCGACGGCGGGGGGGCCGCCGATGCCACCGATGAAGCGGCGCCGATCGAAGTCGCTGACGAGGCCGACGGTGGCGAGGTGACGGCCGACGCCGAGCCGCCGAGCCTGGACGCATCGCCCGAGCCCGACGCCACCGCCACGGAGGACGACGCCCTCGCCGCCGGGGCTGGCCCCGCGGAGGGGGACGCCGAGGCTGGCGGCGAGGCGCTGGATGTCGACTCCCTCGATGCTCCGAGCGAGCCGCCCGGCGCGGGCCCATCCGCGGATGCCGTCGACGCGAGCGTTGAGCCTCCGGCGTCTGCGCCCGCCGTGGCGCCGCCGGCGGGTCCTGCCCCGGGGCACCTCGGGGCGCTGCGCGCCAGCACGCCCACCGTCGGCCGCTGGTTGCGCCGCGAGGCGCGCCCCCGCCCGCCCGTCCAGAACCGCTACACCATCGAGGGCCCCGAGTGGCTCGAGCCAGAGTTCGAGCAGCAGACCGTGGAGGTGCCCAGCCCGCCGCTCGGGCGGTCGCCGGGCCGGCTGCCGGCGATCGTCCTCGCGATCCTCATGGCGGGGGTGTTCCTGCTGTTCGTCCTCATCGAGCCGACGCCGATGTGGCTGCTGCTGTTCGGCGCGATCATGGCGGCCCTGGGCACGGATGGCGTGCTGCGCTCGATCCGCCATCGGGTGTTCGAGCGGGAGGACGGGCGCGATACGGTGCCGCACATCTTCCTGCCGGCGTTGTTCGCCCTCGCGGTCCCGCTCTTCATGGAAGAGAACCTGGACAGCTACTGGGTCGTCCCGGCCGCCCTCGTCGCGGGGGTCGCGTTCGTCCTTGTGATCCTCGCAGAGGTGCCGGCGGAGGAAGCGGAAGACGACGAGTTCCACGGCCGCGCGCGGTTCGTGTCGATCGCCACCACGTACTTCGTGGCGTTCGCGCTGTTCTCCCTGACGTACACGTTCGACCTCGGGCTGCGCGACGCGCTGGTGGTCGTCGCGCTGGTCTCGGTGCTGCTCGCCGTGGAACTGATCCGCGAGGGGGAAGTCGACCCGCTGGAGACGCTGTTGCTCGCGGGCGTGGTGGGCGTGGTGGTCGCAGAGGCGCGGTGGGTGCTGAAGTACATGCCCATCGACGCGTATCCGGCGGGGATCGCGCTCGTGCTGGTGTTCTACTTCGTGACGGGGATGGTGCACGCGTACATGACGCGCCACATCAACGTGACCGTCGCCGCGGAGTACACGATCGTCACGGTGCTCGGGCTTGCGCTCGTGGTCGCGGCCCGCGCCACCGGCATCGCCTGAGCTCGCGCGGGGGCCCCCGGCCTCATGGCCGCACTCCGAGGACTCTGCTAGCATCGGATGTCCGGTCGGGGAGTGGCGCAGCCTGGTAGCGCACTTGACTGGGGGTCAAGAGGTCGCACGTTCAAATCGTGTCTCCCCGACCAGCCCTCAATCTGAATCTAAGTAGACCTCATTACTCGACTCGCGCCGAGATCAGGCGACAACCACGGCGCTGACAAGCGGCTGCGAGTTGCCCGGCGTTTCCGATCCCCCGCGGCCAGCGGTACGTCGTCTGTGCACGGCGTACCGCGGCGGCCCATTCGCGGCCACGGGCCGACCTCGGGCGGACCCGACGGAGCTTCGCTCAGCGCGAGCCGATCCCCACGTTAAACACGAAGGGTACGTCAGCCGGGCCGTCGCCGAATCGCGAGCGGAAGGAGACATCGACCTCACGTCGGATGGCGTCTCGTCCCGCCTCGGTCGCGTCCCGAAACAGACCGGCGACGGCAGGCGCCGCCCCGAGCATCCTCGTCCAGAGTTCATCGCCGGACTCGACGTGCATGACGGTCTCGATCTGCTCGACGTGGACTGCGATGAAGCCTGCGTCGGTCATCTCGGTGATCAGATCCTGAGGGTCCGACAGGCAAAACAACGGTGACTCCCGCGGCGGTGGAGCGGAGAAGCCGGGGAGGCTCTTCGCGGCGGCCTGGAAGAACATCGCGAGCCCGGGTACGCGGTCGGGAGGGCCGAAGACCGACATGACGCCGGTGCCGCCTGGGCGAGTCACCCGCGCCAGTTCGCGCAGGCCCTCAGCGCGTTGCGGGAACAACATGATGCCGAGCTGTGAGCACGCCACGTCAAAGGTGCCGGGATCGAAGTCGAGTGCGGTGCCGTCCATCACTCGCGCCTCGAGATGGACCAGGCCTTCCTGGCGGGCCCGCTCGTTCAGCAGGTGGACCATGCGCGGAGAGAAATCCACCGCCAGTACGTGAGCTCCGAGCCGAGCCGCCGGGACGCTGAGAGCGCCGGGACCGGCAGCGACGTCGAGCAGCCGGTCCCCTTCTCGGACTCCGGCTAGCGATAGCGCTGCTTCAGCAGCCGTTGTCGCCATGGGCGTAACCGCGTGGTCGTACGAGGCCGCGAACGCGTCCCACGCGTCGCGCTGTTGTTCCAGTCTGGCCATTGTTCCTCCGTCTGCGCGGGTCGCTCGAACCTACTTCCGAACGCGAGCGTGCGCTTCATCGTCGAGCGTGCAGGCGGACGCCTCTCCGCAGTCCGGTCACACGTAGCGCGAGTGCAGCGAGCCCGTGATCCCAGCCTAGTTGGTGCACGACAGTCGGCGGAATGCCAACCCTGTAGCAGGACCGGGACTGTGGGCAGGCGATCCCCGGGAGGCAGGGTCATGCGGACAGCGACGCGAGATTTCGCTATATTCCGCGGGCATCCGCACGTGAAAGGGGTCGGGCCGATGAAGTGGCGTTTCCTGGGGGCCATCGGCATTGTCGTTGCCGCCCTCCTCGGCCTTGGCGCCACAGCTCCTAGTGCGGTGCACGCCGGGTTCTGTTACGCGTACAACGGCACCGTGGGGTTCGCCACCGGCAACGTCTCCTGTACAGCAGACCCCGGCAACAACTTTGCCCTCGTCATCGGGGAGGACTCCACGGCCTCCGCCGACGGTGGCGAGAACAACGTTGCCATCGTGCTCGGCGACTCCAGTAATGCCGACACCAGCGGTGGCAGCAACAACACCGTGTTCGTCTTCGGGGACTTCAGTAGCGCGAGTACATACTCCGGCGACAACAACAGCGCGTTCGTTGTCGGCAACGAAGGGCGGGCCAAGGCCGGGTATGGAAACAACAACACGGCGTCGGCTCGCGGGCATGGAAGTCGCGCTACCGCCTACGGTAACGACAACATGGCATCCGTCTTCGGCAGCGGAAGCGAGGCCGGTGCCCTTGGAGGCAGCGGCAACTCAGCCTCAATCGTCGGCAACTCCAGCTATGCGGAGATCGACGGTGGCAATGACAACACCGCGTCCGTCGTCGGTCACTCCAGCTCAGCGAGGATCTTCGGAGGGAACGGCAACACTGCGTCCGTCTTCGGCGATTCGAGCTATGCCGACACCAACGACGGTGGCAACGACAACACTGTCACCGTCTTCGGCAACTCGAGCGGAGCCAGCACCTATCAGGGCGGCGGTAACACTGCCACCGTCGTCGGAGACGGAGGCCGGGCGAAAGCAGGGTACGGCAACGACAACGCAGCCTGGGCTCTCGCAGATGGCTGCACCGCGATCGCCTACGGCGGCGGCGAGTTCACGGTGTGTCCCTGAGCTCGGAGAGGGTGCGACGTGGTGGGCTTCAGCGCGGCCAAGCCGATGCACCGAGGACGTCCCTGCGGGCGGGCTTCCCAGTACCAGGCGGCCCATTCCGTCGAGACCTCGTGATTTGATGCGGGCTGGTATCCGGTGCAGGCGTGATGCACCGCGCTGAAGCGCACTTGATCGAGGGTCAAGCGGTCCCGCGTTCGAACCGTGTCCCTCCGACCGGCGCTCAGGTGGACGTCGAAGCTCCTCTCAGCGTCGCCGACCGCCAGTGAAGGAGCCCAACCATGGCGCCTAACGAACACGCGGGCTTGCGGACGATGACAGGAAGCGGCCTGCCCCCGCGAGCAGGCGGGCTTTACTCGGAAGCCGCGGATACGCGATGACGGGTGCGCTCGATCCGCCGACGAGTCCCGATGATCGACGCAAGGTCAGGCTCCGCGGGCTGGCAGTAACGGCCCTCTATACGGCTGAAGTCTGGCGACGGGAGGGCGTTCCCGGAGCGGATCTGCTCGCGTCAACGGATGCGGCGCGGGTCTTTCGTGTCACGGAGGCAGCGCTCGGGCCAGGCCGGCTCCTGGGGCGGCTCCCCTGGCGGCGCCGAGAGGCGTGGAGCCCGTTGCCGGTCGCACTTGCGCACCGCCATGCGCTCATCGACCGCTGGGCTGCGGACAGCGACGCCGTCGTCGTCCTCGAGCTTGCGGCGGGACTGTCGCCGCGCGGGTTCTGGCTGTCGGGGCTGTCCGAGCGCCTCGTCGTGGAGGTGGACACGCCCGAGGTGATCGCGGCGAAGCTCCGGCTCCTCCGCGGGACGGCTGAGGGCCGCGCTGCGCTGACGCGCACGCACTGGCGCTTCACAGGCGGCGACCTGCGCACGCTCGATCTCGACACGCTGGTCCCACCCGGCCAGCGCACGATGGTCATCGCGGAAGGACTGCTGATGTACCTGGATGCAGAGGCGAGGCGCTCGCTCTTCCGGCGCATCGCTGAGCTGCTGACCACGCGTGGCGGTACATTCGTCGCGGACCTCGTGCCGCCGGCTGAGGAGCCGCAGCCGGGCCTCGGTGGGAAACTGCTTGGATGGCTGATGAGGCGAGCCACCAGCGGCGTCGGCTTCACGCAGGGACGGTCGACGCGCTCCGACATCCTCGCTGAGCTGCTTGCGGCCGGCTTCGGATCCGCCGAGGCAGTGGAACCTCAGGCGGTTGCGGCGACGCTCGGCCTGCCGCACGCGGGGACGTGGACGCGGATGGTCGTGTTTCGCGCGCGGGTGCCGTGAGCGCGATGATCTGCCCGATGCTCAAGGGGCCGGCCAAGCACGTGGGTGTTCGTGACTCTGCGCCCCCTTGACGCGAAGGGGCAAGGCGCCCCTCAGTTTCGCTCGAGCGGCGGGGCCTCCCGGGGCATCGCTCGACGAGGTGGCACGTACTTTCCCCGGTGAAACCCAACGCCTTCAGCAGCGAGGCGTTCGGCGAGCTCGACGAATTCCCACAGCGTTTCACGGTCTTTGGTCACCCATTCCATCCACACGAACCCCCGCCTGTCCCCATCGGTCGTTGACCTGTATCCGAAGCGAAGACCCAGGCTCACGTTTCCCCGAAACAGACGGTCCGCACTGCGCTGCCGTGCCTGCACTTCTCGCACGAGGCGGTCGGCATCATCCAAACTCAGCAACAGCTCCGTTCCATACGCGGTCGGCTCCTTGTCGTTTAGCCGGTACCAGAATCGTCGATGTGAGAGATCCTTCCAGGGAGCAAGGACATCGCAGTAACGTCCGTAGATGGTGTCCCTGCCCCGCATACGCAGGGCGTGGAGGAACCGCTGGAACGGGTACGGCGCATGCCGGAACGTCTGCATCGGTCTGGCGAACGCGGCGGGCGGCGCGTCCGCGCGATTGATGTTGTACACCATGAAGCGGCGGCGGCCCGGATACCACTCGATGACGGTCGAGAGGTTTTCACGATGACGTTCGCGTACGTATTCGGGGAGTCCCCTGTCGTCTTTGAACTCGATTCGATTCGTCAGGTGTCCGGCACGCTCACACTTGAACGTAACTTTGTTCAGAAACACGTTGTGTTCCCGTTGCCGCAGCTCGTCCCACACTGGATCGCCGCGTTTAGCGGCGACTACTCGGCCGGCTTCGTCGAGGTAGCTCACCTCGACGATGAGGTCGCTGACGGCGAAGTACTCGTTACTGCTGCCGTGTACGTCCACGAAGAAGCATGCGCCTGCGGTGACACCGCTGAATTCGGGCAGCGTCGCCAGGGTCAGATCGACCTGGTCGAGGAACCTGGAGACCTCGGTGAGGGTCGTGCCAGCTTTCACCGTGACCAGGTCGCCGTGCAGCGCTACGATGCCACGGTGGCGCTCGACCATGACCCGTCGCTCGAGCTTGATCCGCCGCCTCGGATTCAGGAAGAGCGAATAGCCGAGGCCGTACGCCTTGAACGGCACACCAGACTCGCTGATCTCGCGCATCGCGCCGACCGAATCCGCCTGCGTGTCGCCGTACATGTCACTCGCCAATAGGTCGCCGAGCGAGCGATCCGGCCGCACCCCCGTAGCACTCCTCACCTTCTCGGAGTCGATCCGTACGTCCGTTTTCACGAACCATACCGTCGACGGCAGACGGCCAAGCGGCAGCCACGAAGGGAAGCGGACTGTCCGGCCCGCGAGGCGGCCAGCCGCCGCGAAATACTCCTCACTCGCGAAGTCATTTCCACCGAGGTTGAAGACCTCGTCCGTCACACCGCTCTCGAGGAGACGGCTGACCATTGCACAGAGGTCGCCGACGGAGACGATGTTGAAGGTCCGCGACGCGACACCAAGGGGGAACCATTTCGCCATGCGTACGGCGCCGGCCGGGTTAGTGAGCCGAGGGCCGAACACTAACGTCGGCCGGAGAATCAAGTAGCGCATCCCCATGCTGCGACAGGACTCGACGACCGTCCGCTCCTCGGAGAGCTTCAGGCGGGTGTAGGCATCGAGCCCGTCATGCAGCGCGAGATCCTGGTCTTCTCGATAGCCTGTAGGCCCGGGTGTAGTGCAGGAGTAGACGACCCACGAACTGAAGTACACGAACAGTTTTGCGCGACCCGCCGCGCTCAGTTCCAGCAGGTCGCGCGTGAACTCGGTGTTCCGAGGGATGAAGGCCTTGCCGCGCGCGTGAGTATCGAGAGCGGCGTGAATCACGACGTCGGCTTCGCGGAGGCAATCGGCAAGCTCGGCCCGCGAGGACGACGACACGTAGCGGACAGGAGTCGCGGCGGACGAGTTGGAGGGGACCGTGCGCACTGCGCCGACCACCTCGTGGCTGCCGGCAAGGGTCTCCACCAGATGTCGGCCGATACCGCCGAGCGCCCCGGCCACCACGATTCGCATCGGCCACCCCTGTTCACTTCGGCAGAGTATACAGGCGTCGGTTGAGGCCTCCCCCTCGTTGCGCGCACGCAGGGTCGGATGCGGCGGTAGCGCATTCCGAGCCGCGCGTCGACGAAGTCCAATCTCTGCGTTGAGCGGCCGGCGCTCCTCGTCGCGACAACGACCGCCATACGGCGCTGAACGTGTCCTGCCTCAGGACTTCTTCCAGTACACGCCGCATTCGTCGATTTCGACGATCGCATCCATGATCCCGCGCTCCGAGCGGAAGCCATCGACGGCACGTTTGCAGTCCGAGAATGTCAGATAATCGTCAATGATCACGTAACCCCCGGGACTCACCTTGTCATACAAGAGGTCGAGCACCGAACGTGTTGATTCGTACGTATCGCCATCGAGCCGAAGCACGGCGATCGAGTCGATAGGCGTCCGAGGCAGGGTGTCGGCAAAGAAGCCCTGCAGAAACAGCACCTGAGAATCGAGCAAGCCGTAGCGAGCGAAATGCGACCGCACTGCTCGGAGACTGTACTGGTCCTTCTCGAAGAACGACGGATGATCCGCATAGAAGCGAATCATCCCCATCCACGTGTCAATGATCTCCGGGGACGGATCGACACTGGGGGGAAAGCTCCGCTGTCGCGCTTCGATCCAGCGGTAGAGTGCCATCTGCCACCGTCTCGACGGCACACGCGTCAGCAGGCTGACGCCTTTCAACACGACTCGTGCAACGCCTCGCTGAACGGCTCCACTGGGGGGCTCTGGAAACCCCTCAAACGTGTCGCAGGCAATCACCCGGCGGTCCGTAACCCCGTGCGCTCTGAGCACCGCCCGCATGAAGATCGCCGCACCACCCCGCGCCACACCTGTCTCCACGAAGTCGCCGGGGATGTCCTGCTCGATGACCTCACTCCCGCACCATTCGATGTTGGTCAGCCGCTGCCAGCCCACCATCGTGTGTGCCAGTGAGGGCGCATCCTGACCCAGCGTTCGAATTCGCGGGTCGAACGGGGGGAGTGCGACCATGGGCCCGCCCGGCCGCTGCGCCCAGAAGGGCTGATCCTCGTACACGAGGTTACACAGCGTGCGTTTCACCATGTCGAGGTAGACGCTGGACATTGGCGCGTCGTCCGGGACCGGCCCGAGTCCGAGCTCGTCATACAGAGCGGCGGGTGTCGCACGAAAATTCAATTCAAACCCGCTCTCGGAGGTCTCGAGGTCGTCAGGGCGCGCGCTGGAGCGACATCGCCCGCCGCGACGAGACGGATGGTATCAGAGGCCTGGTTCACGCCCTCGACGCGAAGATGTCACCGCTTGGGCTTCCAGGAGGCCCCGGACCGTCGCGGCAGTAGTCCCTGCTCACATCGGCTCCCACACGGCTTGACGCCGCAGCCGGACTGGGAGTACGCCTCATCCTACAGGCTGTGGCCGCTCGCGCCGAGGAGAGCCGGCAATGGAACGAACACGCGTCTTCATCGAACGCACGGGCCGCCGTATCGCGCCCTTCGACGACCCCATCGGCGAGACCCCGATCCTCGACCGCCCCCTCCGGAAGTGGCAGTCCGAGGCGTTCGCCGGCAGCGGGCTCGTCGTGTCGGCAGTGCTAGAGCCACCCTGCCTCGTCGTGCCGGACACGCTGTTCGCCTCGGCGGGTGCGCTCCGTGCCCTCGTCGACGGCGCGCGGGGCGAGGACGCCGTGCTGGTGCTGAAGCGCTCCGAGTTCGCGAGGATGACGACGCCCGTCCAGCCCGGCGTCCGCGAGGTCGAAGACGGCTACGTCTTCGAGGCCATTCGCTTCATCAGCGGCCGTAACGAGCCGCCGCGTCCTGTCGTCGTCGACCCTCAGGAGCAGGTCGTGGAGCTCGACCTTCCAAGCGCCACGCACGTCTCCAGGCGTACGAAGGTGGGTATCCCGCGTGACTACGCGATCACCATGCACCACTGGGTGCACATCCTCTGGGCGAACGAGATCGCGGGGCCGTTTCAGGCCTGGACCAATCCTCCGCGCGAGACGGCCCTCGATTCGCTGCGGGCGCGCGTCCGGCCACGATCCACGGACGCGGACCAGGCCCGCAGGATGCGCAGTACCTTCGGCAGGGGCTGCGATATCCACCCCACCGCCGTCGTCGAGGGGTCCCGGATCGGGAACGGCGTCACGGTCGGCCCCTACGCGAGCATCATGTTCAGCCACCTCGACGACGAGGTGACGGTCTCCGTTGGTGCTGATGTCCAGTTCAGTGTGCTCAACCGCAAGGCGTTCGTCCCGCCGAACAGCATCACGCACTTCTCGGTGCTTCACCCTGAGACGGCGGCCGGCTTCATGGGGCAGCTCTCCATTTGCGGGAGGGGTTCCGTGATGCCCGGTGTTCGTATCCAGAACCCCGACGTCGGCCAGCCGGTGAAGGTCGAACTGGACGGCCGTTGGTACTCGACGGGGCTGGACTTCCTCGGACTGGCCTACGGGTATCGCAGCCAGCTCGGCGGCGGCAACTTCGTGCAGGCCGGGAGCGCCATCCCGAACGACTACCAGATCATCTCCGAGGCGCCGGGATCGCTATCGAAGATCCCGCCGGGCCTCGCCGGCCTGGGACCTCTCAGCGTCGTCGACGGCACGCTCCGCCCCTCCGTGGTGGCCGGTTCCGGCGGCGACGATGTTCAACTCGCGAAGCCGCTCTCCGGCTGAGCTCGACACCGTGGCTCGGCCCCTCCGGCCGGCGGCCTGAGTGCGCCCGCGCGCGCCAGGCCCCGTACGCTTGACGGGTGGCGCCGAGGCGGATAAGGCTTTTGTGGGGCGGGCAGTCTGGCCCCGCTCCGAACAGGAGGGCATCGCTGTGGATCGCGTGTTCATCGAGCCTACCGGCCGCCGCATCGCTCCCTTCGACGACCCCATCGGCGAGACTCTCGTCCTGAACAGGCCGCTTCGGGACTGGCAGGCCGAGACGCTGGCGGCCGCCGGCTTCGAGGTCTCGCCCACCCTTCAGCCTCCCTGCCTCGTCCTCCCCGACACGTTCTTCGCCTCCGCCGGTGCGCTCCGCTCCTTCGTCGACGGCGCGCGTGGTCGCGACGCCGTCCTGGTCCTCAAGGATTCCGAGTTTGCGAGGACAACGACCCCCGTCCATCCCGACATCCGCGAAGTCGACGGCGGCTACCTCTTCGAGGCAATCCGCTTCATCAGCGGGCGCGACGAGGCGCCGCAGCACGTCATCGTCGACCCGCACGAGCGCGTGATGGACATGCCCCTCCCCGCCCAGTTCACTGGCGTGGAGGTGATGAAGATCGGCCTGCCCCGCGACCCGGTCATGACGCTGGACCACTGGGTGCACATCCTCTGGCTCAACCTGCTGGCACCCGCGTACGAGATGCGCGCCGCCCCAGTCCGGACGACCGCCGCACAGGTCCTCGGGGCGCTCCTCCGCTCCCGGTCGATAAACAAGTGGAAGGTTGCCAGCAACTTCGGCATCCAGGGCGAGCGCTGCAACATCCACCCCACCGCCACCGTGGAGGCGTCAGTCCTCGGCGACGACGTCACGATCGGGCCGTACGGCCGCGTGCTGTTCAGCCGCGTCGGCAACGGCGCGACCGTCGCCGCCGGAGCCGACGTGGAACTGGCCGTGCTCGGCGACGGCTCGCATGTCGGCGCTCACAGCATCGTTCGCTTCTCTGTGCTCTACCCCGGCGCCGTCGCAAGCCCGTTCCTCCAACTCGGCATACTGGGCCGCGACGCAATCGTCGCCGGCGCCTCCATGCGTGACCTGAATGTGCAGCAGGCCGTCCGAGTCGAACTCGATGGCCAGCTCTACTCCACCGGACAGCGCTTCCTCGGCTCCGCTGTAGGCCACCGGTCTCGGATCGGTATCGGCGTCGCGCTCGCCACGGGCCGCGCGCTCCCGAACGACTACGTCGTTGTCGCCGACCCCGAGTACGTGCTCACGGACATTCCGTCTGGTCTGGCAGGGCAAGGGCCGCTCGTCATCCAGCACGGGACACTTCGTCCACGCCGGTCGCCCCCCGGCGCCCCGGTGCCCGCCGCCGAGTAGCCGCCGACCCCTGGGTCTACCACCTCGGCGCGTCGGAGCCCAGCGGCATCGCGGGGCGCGCGGGGTGCAGCGCGACACCTTCGATGCGTACGGGCGCGCGAAGGCGGGCCGCCGGGCCCCAGCCTGTGTCCTCGGTCGCGCCGTCGATGTCGGCGGGCGCTTCAGGCGCCAGGGGCGTCGCCGACTGGAGGCGGTGGCCGGTCAGGAGGGCGGCCGTCCGCGCGAGCGACAGCCGCGCCCGGAGCGTCTGTCCGCGGCGGCGCTCCGCGAGCCCCCGCAGGGTCGCGAAGGCCATCAGGTACCCGGTCGCGTGGTCGAGCGCCTGCACGGGGAGGGGGTGCGGGCGGGGGCTGCCGGCCCAGGCCATGCCCGCGTGTGCGATGCCCGCGCTCATCTGCACCAGGCTGTCGAACCCTCGACGCTCGCGCCACGGGCCCGTCCATCCGTAGGCGTTGAGGCAGACCTCGACGAGGCCAAGGCGGAGCGCCCGCAACGCCTCGCTGTCGTACCCAAGCCCTTGGAGGGCTCCGGCCCGGTAGCCGTGCACGATCGCGTCGGCGCTCGCGACCAGCCCCTCGAACGTCGCGCGGTCGTCGGCCTGGCGCAGGTCGAGGCGAGCGGCGCGCTTGCCGAGCATGACCTCCGGGACGACTCCTGGTTCGTCCCAGTCCGGCGGGTCGACGCGTAGCACGTCGGCGCCGAGGAGCGCGAGGAATCGCGTGGCGACCGGGCCCGCGAGCACTCGTGTGAGGTCGAGCACACGCACTCCGGCCAGCGGGCGCGACGGGTCAACTGGCGCGGCGAGAGGCGGCGCGTCGCCCCCGATGTCCCAGTGGATGAGGGGCTCGGAGCGCACCGCGCGTCCTGCCTCGGCGGCGTTCCACTGCGCCTCCGAGTGCATCGCGGCGGCGCATCCGCCGGCTTCGACTACCGCGGTCTCGAGGGCGACCGCGTCCCATCGGGCCGCTGCCGCCGCGACGGCCTCCCGTTCGGGGGTAACGCCGAGGACGCGCAGGGCGGCCTCGCGGTGCGCGGGGGCATTGGTGTGGAGGCGGACCCAGCCGTCGCTCGCCTCGTAGTCGGCGGCGATGGGGTCCCAGGGCGAGGGCAGCTCCCAGCCGCGGGGCCGCAGGGTGAAGCCGAACCACATCGATGCGAGCCGCCGGTCGACTTCGACCGCACGTGGACGGCCATCCAGGGCGCCCGCGAACTCCGCCCCGGCGAGCGCCGCGGCCGCGACCGAGGCGCTCGCGAGGTCGGTCACGGCGAAGGGTGATGGGAGGTCGCCGTCGCCCATGACCCGGTACGTCGCGTCCTGCTGCGGCTCCCCGCCGAGGATGCCGGCCAGCATCGCGGCAAGCGGGCCGGACGCCGTCCCGGTGTTGGTGCTCAATCCCGGCTCCGTCCCTGTCCCGGGTGGTTTGGGTGGCAACCGCGTCCGCGCCCGGGATCCCGCGACCGCGACTCGAACCGCCTGCCGGCATCCGCGCCGATGCGCTGCAGGTGTCAGCCGGTAAGCGAGGTCTTCGCTATCCTAACCCCGCCCAGACGATGCGAATCTCCCGGAGCTGACGTGCTCGAAGTCGCCGGCTCGAATCTCGCGACGCCCGCCATCCTCGCGTTCCTGCTCGGCGTTGCCGCCTCGCTGCTCAAGAGCGACCTGCGGCTACCCGAGCCGATTTACCAGACCATCTCGATCTACCTGCTCTTCGCGATCGGCCTCAAGGGTGGGGCGGCGCTCGCGGATGCGGATGCCGGTGACGTCGTGATCCCGGCGCTGGTCACGCTGGCGCTGGGGCTCGTGATCCCGCTGTGGGTGTACGCGGCGACGCGGTTCGCGGGTCGCATGTCGATCGCCGATTCGGCGGCCCTCGCGGCGCACTACGGGTCGACGTCTGTCGTAACCTTCACGGCGGCGCTCACCTTTCTACAGTCGGTCGACGAGCCGGTGGAAGGCTTTCTCCCGACGCTCGTGGCGATCATGGAGGTGCCGGCGATCGTTGTCGCGCTGGTGATTGCTCGTCTCCAGCTCGCCCGCACCGCGGGTCAGAGCGGAGACCTGATGGAGGCGCTCCATGAGGTCCTCGTGGGCCGCAGCATCATCCTGCTGGCGGGCGGCCTGCTGGTTGGTCTGCTCGCGGGCAGCGACGGGATCGCTCCTGTGGAGCCGTTCTTCGTCGACGCGTTCCAGGGCATCCTGACGCTGTTCCTGCTCGAGATGGGAATCGTGACGGCGCGGCGCTTCGGCGACCTGCGCGCGGCCGGGCCGTTTCTGATCGGGTTCGGGCTGCTCGCGCCCGTGCTGAATGGCGCGGTCGGTGTGATCGCGGGCGACCTTGCCGGGCTTTCCGCCGGCGGCGCCGCGATGCTGGGCGTGCTCGCTGCCAGCGCTTCCTATATCGCGGCGCCAGCCGCCGTCCGCATCGCCCTGCCGGAGGCGAATCCGAGCCTCTACCTCACAGCGTCACTGGCGGTGACGTTCCCGTTCAACCTGACGGTAGGCATTCCCCTCTACTATGAGCTTGCCGGCCGCATGGCCGGCTGAGGAGTGCAGGATGGCCGCCCGCAATCCGTATACGGACTCGACCGTCCATCTGTCGCTGGTCACCATCGTCGCCGAGGCGATCCTCGAGCGGCGCCTGTTGCGGGACTTGCGCGCGCTCGGGGTGAGCGGATTCACGGTCACGCCCGCGCACGGCGAGGGGTCGCGTGGTTCGCGCACGGGAGACATCGAGGGGGGCAATGTCCGGGTGGAGAGCATCGTCCACCCGGACCTCGCGGCCACGATCCTGCAGCACGTGGAAGCGCACTACTTCGAGCACTACGCCGTGATCGTGTGGGTCTCCGAGGTCGGCGTGCTCCGAGGCGACAAGTACCTCTGAGGGGCCCCCGGGTTTCAGGCGCCCGATGCGTCGTGTGGCCGCCGCCGTTCGCCACGGCCCGAGAGCGCCCGCGCGACGACGGCCGCCACGGCGGCGATCACGAGCAGCCGTCCGAGGCCGCCGCGATGCCGGCTCGCGCGGCCCGACGCCACGTGCGTCGCGTGCCACTGCTGCTGCATCCGTCCAAACATTGATCGCTCCTTCCGCCACTACTGACTATCAGTCAGTTACGTGGGAGTGTTACTGACCAGTGGTCATGTGTCAAGTCGCCGCGTAGGATGTCCCGGTGACTGCCCCTCGCCGCCGAACACGCCAGCCAGCCGCCGTGCGCCGCGCCGCGCTTCTTGATGCCGCGATCGACGTGCTGCAGGCGCGCGGTGTGGACGCGGCGACCGTTGAGGAGATCACGGCCGCGGCGGGGGTCAGCAAGGGAAGCTTCTACCTGCATTTCAGCTCGAAGGACGCGCTGCTGCATGCGCTTCGCCAGCGCCTCGGCGAAGCGCTCGCGGCCGAGGTCACGGCGCTCGGGCGTCCCGCGCGGAGACGCGACTGGCCGGCGTTCACTCGCCGTTTCATCCGGCGGGCGGTGGAGGTGCAGGTGGAGCGGGCCGACCTCCACGACCTGCTGACGGCCGTCCCGCACGACCACCGGGGTGATGGGGGCGGGGACCCACGCAACCCCGCCGAGCGCGCCCTTGCCGCACTGATCGAGGACGGGGTCGCCGCGGGGGCCTACCGCGTCGAGGACGTGGAGGCGGCGACGCGACTCATCTTCGCGCTCGTCCATGCGGCCGGTGACTGGGCCTGCGACGACCCGGAGGCGGTCGACCGTGTGGCCGCGGCGGCGGGGGACCTCACCTTGCGGGCGCTCGAGGCCTGACGGGACGGCGGCGCGTCAGTCGCCGCCCGCCGTGCCGGGCAGCGCCTCGCCCAGCGCCGCCGGCCTCGGCGCCAGCGCCGCCGCCTCCTGGGCGCGCTCGCGCTCGCGCTCGACCTCGGCCCACAGCGGCCGCCGGATCAGCGCGACCCAGATCGCCCCGCTGAAGGCGAGGACGCCACAGGCCACCCAGGCTACGGAGTAGCTCCCCGTGCGGTCGAACATGTACCCGGCGAAGAGCGGCGTGATGATGCCGACGGGGGTGTTCAGCGTCGTCGCCAGCCCGCGGATGGAGGCGAAGCGCGCCGCTCCGAAGTAGTCGGCGATCATCGTCTGCCCGAGGACGACCATCATCGCCTGGCCGATGGAGAACGTGACGAAGTAGAAGGGCAGCAGCCACAGCCGGTCCGAACTGAGGGCAGCGAAGATCAGCAGCCCCGTCCCCTGGAGCAGGAACGAGAAGGCGTACATCCGTTTGCGCCCGAAGGCGTCGCCGAGCCATCCGGTGGAGAACCGCAGCCCGAGCTGGATCGCGCCGTAGAGTCCGCTCAGGGTCGCCGCCGCCTCGAGGGAGAAGCCGACGTTCTCGAGGTGCGGGATCTGGAGCAGGATCCACGCCACTTGCCAGCCACCCGCCGCCGTGGCCAGCACGAGCAGGTAGAACGCCGGGGTGTGCAGGGCCTCGCGCACGGAGAGCCCGCTCGAGGCCCAGTTGGCTCCGCTGCCTGCCGGCGGAGCGGCGGCGCCGTCCGGGTGGAGGCCTTCGTCCTCGGGGTGCTCCTTGAGGAGGAGCGTGAGCGGCAGGCATACGACGGCGATCGCTACCGTCGCGATCAGCAGGGTGGAGCGCCAGCCGACGGCCCCCACCATGAAGGCGAGGATGGGTGCGGCGAGGTACCCGGCGCCGTTGCCCGTGTTCAGGATGCCCATGGCCCGACCGCGCTTGCGGACGAACCAGGACATCAGCACCGCCGAGAACGGGGTCATGGAGGCGAACGTCCCGCCGAGCGCCATGATCAGGCTCGACACGTAGAACATCGGCAGGCTGTGCACCTGCGACAGCAGGATCAGACCGGCGATCAGGAACGCGAGGCCGCTCAACGCCATCTTGCGAGGGCCGAGCCAGTCCACGAAGAACCCGCTGACGGGAGACAGGAATCCCTGCTCGAACGTTCGCAGCGAGGAGGCCGCCGCGATCGCGGCGACCGACCATCCCAGCTCCTCGCGCATTGGGGTGATGAAGACGCCGAGCGCGAACACACCCACACCGATGGTGAAGAAGTTGCTCACCGCGCCGGCGAGCGCGATGTACCACCCGAGAAAGACCGATCTCTGGCCTGGTAGCCGGCGCATCGCGCTCCTCGCTGGGCTCCGTCCGCATCATAGCCGTTATTGCCAGCACCGGGAGCCGGCGGACCTCGGGGGGCGCGGTGGCTCCCCGGTCCCTTACACCGCCGAGACGAACTCCGCCGCAGTCACGACACTGGCCTGGCGCGGGTAGATCTTCTCGGTGAGCACGCGGTGCACCTCCTCGTCCGCGTCGTCGCAGGCGTCTTTGACCACGACGAGGCCGAAGCCGAGGTCCGCGGCCCACCGCAACGTCGAGAGGACGCAGCCGCTGGTGGCGACGCCCATGAGGACGAGCTGGTCGCGCCCTGTCTCGCGCAGGAGCACGTCGAGGCCGGTAGTGGAGAACGAACCGGCGCGGGTCTTCGTGAGTACGCGCTCGCCCTCGGAGGGCGCAACGCCGGGGTGGATGGCCACGTCGGGGGATTCGGCCTCGAAGCGTCCGCCCCGGTGGACGACGTGGATGACCGGCACGGAGGCGGCCCGCGCGGCCGCGAGCACGGCCGCTGCACGCTGCACCGTACCTTCCGGGTCGCGCGCCACGGTGCCGACGATCCCCTGCTGAAAGTCCATGATCACGACGGCCGCCCGGTCCCGGTCGACCGCGAATGCCTGCTGTGTCATCGCTGCTCCTCTTGCACGCGCCGGCTTCCGACGCCGCCATCCTAGCAGGCCCTCATCGGGGCGAGCGGGGGCGTTCGCGCGAGTGGAGGTGATCTGAGGGGATTACAATCGCCATGTGGACTTCCCGTGAGACGTACGGGGCCGTGGCCGTTCCCGGTATCCACTGCCCAGCGGGCACGGCCCGGCCTCGTGCGCCTCACGGGGGACATCGCCCTGCGTCTCGGGCGGACGGAGGCCTTCCCGGCGTAGCATGGGTTACATGCGTGATGCCGCCGCCCTCAACAAGCGCTGCCCCGCCTGTGGCCGCGTCCTGCGGGGCGACAGCCTCCGCTGCGGCTACTGCCTCACGGAGGTGCGCGACGTGCCCGCGGACGCCGCGGCTCCTGCGGTGGCGGCGGGCGTGGAACCCGGGCCAGCGCGGCGTCTCGCGACGTCCGGGTGGCGGCGCGTCCGCGCGGCCCCGCGCTGGCTCCTCCTGCTCACGGCGGCGGTGCTAGTGGTTGGCGGCTGGTACGCCTACCAGTCGCTGAAGCCGGAGCGCACACTGGCGCTTCCCGCCTCGACGGCGCGCACGCTTCCCCGCGGTCCGGAGGTGTGGGCGGCGCCCGCCGGTGATGCGGGAAACACCCGCAGCACGGCCGCCCGCCTCGACGTGTCTGGCGCGACGGTGGCGTGGCAGACGGACCTCGGAGTGACCGTCTCGGGCGAGCCTGTGGCGGACGCGGAACACCTCTACGTGGCGACGGTGGACAATCGCGTGCTGGCGCTGCGCTTGAGCGACGGCAGCCCGGTATGGAGCTTCGAAGCGCCGGTCCCGATTGGCGACTCCCCGCTGGTCGATGCCGGCCGGGTGATCGTCACCACCCGCCGCGGCGACGTGGTGAGCCTCGATGCCGCAACGGGGGCCGTCGTGTGGGAGTCTCGCCTTGCAACGAACTTCTACAACGCCGCGTCGCTGAGCGACGGGGTGGTGTACGCCTTCGGCGCGCGCCGCGAGGTGTTCGGGCTGGCCGCCGAGGACGGTGCGTCGCTGTGGACGATCGGGACCGGGTCCGACTGGGCGACCGAGCCGGCGCTGATCCTTCCCCGCAGCGTGGTGGTCGCCACGTCCGACCGGGTGAAGCTGTACGACCGCGTGCATGGCTCGCTGACGCTCGAGTACCCGCATGGCCGTGTGATCGGCCTCGCGCATGCCGATGACCACGTGATCTCCGTGTCCGCGAACTTCATCGCCGCGGTCGACCCGAGCGCGAAGCTGCCCTGGTGGTGGGGGGCGCGAGGCGTGTGGTTCGACCTGTGGGTGTGGGGCCTTGCGCCGGAGCCACCGCGCGCCGGGCTGCGCTGGCTGCACGACCTGCGTCCCACGGCCCGGGGGCCGCAGACGAGCATCCCGGAGGTCTTCCCTCCGGCCCTCGGCGGGGGTCTCGCCGTAGTCGCGACCGACCAGGGCGTGGCGAGGGCGTTCGACGTCCGGTCGGGCGAGGAACGCTGGCGCATCGAGACGGATGCAGTCACCGGCCCGCCGGTGATCACGCCGGACGGGCTCGTCCTGCCGGTGCGCGACGGGCTGGCGCTCCACGCGCTGGAGGACGGCACCGAACGCGCTCGTCTCGCGCTGTCGGCGTCCAGCCGCCGGTCGCTGGTCGTCACCTCGAACGGGGCATTCCTCGTGGACCGTCAGGGGCGCATCACCGGCGTCCGTTGAGGCGCACGCTCACGAGATGTTAACCGTCCGCCTGCTCGCCCGTTAACGCTGCGCCGAAGTCGCGTTAACGCGTCGCCTCCACCGTAACGCGGTGGCCACTCCCCGCGGCCATCCACAACACGGTCGAGGTGCAGGAGGGCACGTGACGACGTCCGAGCGCAGTCAGCAGGAATCCCAGCCGATCGAGCTGGTGGAGTGGCCGCGGGACTTGATCCCGAACCGGTGCATCTGGAAGTGCGGGGCGGCCTGCTTCCACGAGGCTCCGAACGAGCGCCACGGGCGCGACAGCATGGAGGACATCATCCGCCGGCGGATCAGCCGCCGCGGACTGCTGCGGGGCATGGCCGCTGCCGCCGTCCCGTTCGTTGCCGCCGCGACGCCTCTCGGATCCGCGCTGCTCGGCCCGTCGCCCCTTGTTCCCCAGACGGCGGCGGCGGCGGATCCCGCCACCGGACTCGGCTTCACGCCGCTTACGCTGCACACCGCCGATAGCGTCGTGGTGCCCTCGGGCTACTCGACGAAGGTGCTCCTCCGCTGGGGTGACCCGTTGTTCTACGGCGTCCCGAGGATGACGCCGGACAACATCTCGGCCGAGTTGCAGGCGATGACCTTCGGCTACAACTGCGACCTCAACGTCCTCTTCCCCCTCGAAGACTCCGCGGGCGGCCTCATGGTGGTCAACCACGAGTACACCGAGGGCGCTCGGATGTTCCGCGAGTACACTCCGGCGACGGCGACACGGGAGCAGGTCGACGTTGAGCTTGCCGCGCACGGCATCACCGTCGTGGAGCTCACGCGCTCCGGCAACAGCTGGGGCGTGAACCGCCTCTCCCCGTACAACCGCCGCGTCACAGGTACCACGCACATGGAGATCACCGGGCCGCTGCGCGGGCACGCGTCGATGCAGACCCAGGCGGACCCGACGGGCACCGCCGTCTCCGGCATGCTCAACAACTGCGCCGGTGGACGCACGCTGTGGGGTACCGTCCTCACCGCCGAGGAGAACTTCCACCAGTACTTTGGGAACGGCGACGCGCTGCCCGACGGCCCGCAGAAGACGATGAACAAGCGCTACGGCGTCCCCGGGAAGACCTCGGAGCGGCAGTGGGAGCGCCTCTACTCGCGCTTTGACGCCGCCGCCGAGCCGAACGAAGTCAACCGCTTCGGCTTCATGGTCGAGATCGACCCGTACGACCCTACGTACGTGCCGAAGAAGCGCACGGCCCTCGGCCGCTTCAAGCATGAGGCGGCTTCGGTGGTGCTCACCCACTCCGGCCAGGTCGCCGTCTACTCTGGCGACGACGAGCGCTTCGACTACCTCTACAAGTTCGTCACGAAGGATCACTACTCGCCGTACTCGCGGAAGGCCAACTTCGACCTGCTCGACGAGGGCACGCTGTACGTCGCGCGCTTCTACGACGACGGCACCGGGGAGTGGATCCCCCTCGACCCGGCGCAGCGCAGCGAGCTCGGCTCGTGGACTGTGGCGGACATCTGCCTGAACACTCGCGGCGCTGCCGACGCGGTGCAGGCGACGCCGATGGACCGCCCGGAGGACGTGGAGGTCAACGCGCAGAACAACCGCGTCTACATGGTGTGCACGAACAACTCGAACCGCACCGCGGAGCAGGTCGACGCGGCGAACCCGCGGGCGAAGAACACCGCCGGTCATATCATCGAGATTGACCCGAAGGGCGGTGACCACGGTTCGACCCGGTTCGCGTGGTCCATCTTCATGCTGTGTGGCGACCCGGCCGACCCGGGCACGTACTTCGCGGGTTACGACAAGAGCCAGGTCAGCGCCATCGGCGCCCCGGACAACGTCGCCTTCGACAGCCGGGGGAACCTCTGGATCGCCACGGACGGCCAGTTCAACGCCATCAAGCGCAACGACTCCGTCTTCGCCGTGCCGGTCCAGGGGCCGGACCGCGGCTATCTGCGCGCCTTCCTCAACTCGCCTTCGGGCAGCGAGGTCTGCGGGCCCGAGTTCAGCGCGGACGGCAAAGCGTTCTTCGTGAACATCCAGCACCCCGGCGAGAACGGGAAGGGTCCCAACGACCCGCAGAGCCTGTGGCCTGACGGCGTCTGGCCGGCGCTCCCGAGCCTGGTAGTGGTAACGAAGAACGACGGGGGCCCGATCGGGGCCTGAGCAGAGACGACTACTTCCGCCGGGGCCGGTCTCCCCCGTCCGGCCCTCCGCCCGCGAGCGCCGCTTCCCGGCGCTCGCGGTGCGTGACGGGCGGATCTACCTCGACGGTCAGGCGCGCCTCGGCGGGGCCGCCGACCCGGGCGACGATGAAGTCGACCGCCAGCGCGACCAGCACCCCGACCATGAGGTCGAAGAAGTAGTGCTCGGCGAGGTGCATCAGCGACACCGCCATCAGCGCCGAGTAGGCGAGGAAGACCGGCGCCACGGAGGGGAAGACGCGCCGCACCCAGAGGTACGCCGCGAAGGTCACGGCCATATGGATGGATGGCACCGCAGCGACGACGTTCGGCTCGCCGAGCGCAGAGTAGAGCGTGCGGTACGTCTCGGCGTCCATCGACCCGCCCACGAACTCCATCACGCGGTAGACAGGCCCGATGTGCCCGTACTGCGAGGCGAGCCACGGCGGCGCCGTGGGCACGAGGTAGAAGCACACGAGGCCGATGTAGTTCACGGCCAGCAGCATCACGATGTAGCGGGAGAAGAGTGGCCGGCGCCACACGTAGATGGCGCCCGCGAGCGCGTGCGGGACGACGAAGAACGACCAGTGCACCTGCGTCGCGATCACATCGAAGACTCCCACCTTCGAAGGGGAGAAGAACTTCGACTGCAGCCAGACCACGGGCTCCTGGCCTCGGAAGACCCACTCGTCGAAGCGGATCACGTACTCCATGTGCACCGGGAAGGCGAACTCGTCCGCCCCGGCTCGCAGCAGTGTGTAGACGAAGAGGCCGGCCACGTAAAAGAACCACCAGCGGCGCGCGCCGTGTCGCAGGTCGGGTGCCCAGATCGCGGCGGTGACCGCGAGGAGAGCCCACGCCATCCATTCGTGCTCGTACCAGGTCCGGGTCGCGAGTGAGAGCGCGAGCGGCACGAGCAGCGCCCACTGCGCCGCGTGGACGACCCGCGGCAGGGCCGTCTCGGGACGTCGGGAGGTCAAAGAGAGCATCCCTTACACTACATCCAGACGCTCGGAGTGGACTAGCACGTGACCCTCCTGCATGACTCCGCCCCCGGTCCGCGCCTGACCCGCACGATCGTATCGCCACGCGCGATGCTTCGTCTGGCGATTGGCATTGCGATCTCCATCGGCTCCGTGTGGCTGCTGCTGCTGGCGGTCGACGAACGGGCGAGCGTCGACATCCTGCGCAGCGCCAACCGCGCTCTCGTGGGCCTCGCGGTGACGTGCCTGTTCGTCTCGATCGCCGCCAAGATCGCGCGGTGGCGGGCGCTGCTGCCACCCCGCGGCGCCTCGTTCACGAGGCTGTACGGCATCCTCCACATCAGCATGCTCATCAACAACGTGCTCCCGCTGCGCCTGGGCGACGCGGTGCGGGCGGCGATGACCGCACGCGGCCAGGGCATCCGTCTCACGCACGTCGTCTCCTCGATGGTCGCGGAGCGGGTGCTCGATGCGGCGACGCTCATCGTGTGCTTCCTCCTCGTGACACCGTTCCTGCCCTACAGTCCGTTCCGACTCGACGTGACGCGCGTGCTGTTCCCGGCGGCGGCCATCGCCGGGGGAGGCGCACTCCTCGTTGGGGGCGCCCTGCTCCTGCGTCGTCGCGCGGGGGGCCTGTGGGCACGCTGGTCGCCGGCGCTGCTCGCCCTCGCGGACAGCTGGCGGCGGGTGCTCTCGACCGAGGGTTGGACGATCTGGGCGTGGTCGGCGCTCGCCTGGACGACGGCGTTCGCGATCAACTTCGTGCTGTTCCGCGCCCTCGATATCCACGTATCGCCGGCGGTCGCGATCATCCTCGGCTGCAGCACCAACCTTGCGATGCTCGTCCCGTCGTCCCCGGCGCAGATCGGCGTCTATCACGCCGCCGCCACGCTCACGCTGGTTGCTTTTGGCGTGGACCGCAGCGTTGCCGTCAGCTTCAGCGTGCTGTCGCACCTCGTGAACGTCGTGCCTGTGAGCCTGGTCGGCGCCGGCTTCCTCGTCGCCGAGCTGATTGTGCGCCGCCCCCGCCGGCAGGTCGTCGAGGCGACCGACTAGCCGGTCGCACGCCCGTCCGTCAGCCGGCGGTACGCCCGCATGTAGCGCCGGAGGCGCTCGACCGCCCGCTCGTCCAGATCGCGCAGCCGCGTGAGCGTCATGTTGTCCTCGAGGTCCGCGAGCTTCACGCGGCGCGCCAGCGCATCGCCGTCCACGCGCTCGATGAACGTCTCGTACGTCTCGTCCTCGCGCCGCGTCAGGAAGCCGACCGCCCGCACCACCGCCTCGTCGAACCCGGCTGCGCGCAGATCGTTGAGCGTCGTGGGGCTGTCCTCGACGACGTCGTGCAGCACCGCCACGAGGCGCTCTTCGGGGGTCGACACCCGCGCCATCACGCGCAGCGGGTGCAGGATATACGGCTGGCCGGCCTTGTCGACCTGCCCCCGGTGCGCCTCGACGGCGATCGCCAGCGCCGTGTCGAGGTCGCTCATCGGGCGATCACCGGGCGGTGGAGGCGCTCGACGGCCTAGCCGCCAATTGGACCGCCTTTGTCGATCACCGTGTGGTCGAGGCCGATCACCGCGGGGCGTTCCTCGCAGTACACGCCGTCCTCGCACTTGTCGAAGGTGAACGCCGACCGCTGCTTGTCGTAGTGGATCGTCCACGTGCCGATGGCGTGCCCCTCGCGGCCCAGCGCCACCTGCTCCTGCAGCACGTCGATCAACGCCTGTAGTTCCTTCGTGCCCACGCGCGGCCCTCCTTCGGCTCGTCCCTGAGTATAGGCGCGTGGACGGCTCGCGGAGCGCTCCCGCGCTCCCCCCTTGGGCCCCCGCTCTCTACAATGGCACCGCGAGGAGGGCACCCGTGGGCGACAAAGCCACCATCGGCAACTACTTCGAGGACCTCACGGCGGGGCTCGAGATCGAGCACGCCGTCCCGCGCACCCTCACCGAGGGTGACGCGGCGTTGTACATCGCCCTCACCGCCGACCGCTACCCTCTGCACTGTGACGCCGAGTTCGCGCGCGGCCTCGGGTTTCAGCGCGAGACGATCAACGACCTGCTGGTGTTCCACACGGTCTTCGGCAAGTCGGTACCGGACATCTCATTAAACGCCGTCGCCAACCTCGGCTACGCCGACGTGCGGTTCGGGGTCCCGGTCTACCCGGGCGACACGCTGCGCGCGCACACGACCGTCCTCGGTCAGCGCGAGTCCGCCTCGGGCGGCACCGGCGTCGTCTGGGTGCGGACGGTGGGCCGCAACCAGCGCGGCGAGGAAGTGCTCTCCTTCATCCGCTGGGTGCTGGTGAACCGTCGCCAGCCCGAGGTCAGCACGGGCATCGACGACGCGCCGAAGACGCCCGCCTCGGTCGCCCCCGAAGACTGCACCGTCCCGCCGCAGCTCGACCTCTCGCGGTTCGACCCGGTTGTGACTGGCGGCCGAGCCTGGTGGGGCGACTACGAGCCCGGCGAGCGCATCCATCACGTCGAAGGCGTCGCCATCGAAGAGGCCGAGCACCAGATGGCCGCCCGCCTGTACCAGAACACGGCGCGCGCCCACTTCAACGCGCACGCGCTCAAGGACACGCGCTTCGGCAAGCGCGTCATCTACGGCGGCCACATCATCTCGATGGCCCGCGCGCTGTCGTTCAACGGCCTCGAGAACGTGGTCCGTGTCCTTGCGTGGAACGGCGGTACGCACAGCAACCCGACGTTCGCCGGCGACACCGTGTTCGCGTGGACGGACGTCCTCGAGCGCATCGACCTCGGCCGCCCGGACGCTGGCGCGCTGCGCCTGCGCCTGGTGGCTACGAAGAACAGCGACCCGGCCACCGAGGATCAGCCGTTCAAGGTCGCGGACGACAGCGGCCGGGAGCGCTACCACCCGAACGTCGTGCTCGACCTCGACTACACCGTCCTCATTCCGAAGGCGCGCTGATGCCCGCGCGCCCTCGCGCTTCGCTCGTCCACCGGCCCCGCGCCTGACGCCCGTCGAGGCGGCCGCGCGCGCACCAGGAAGGAACGCCCGATGACCACCGACCTCCAGAACGCGCGGCTCCTCGTCGACCGCGCGCAGCGCGTCGTCGCCGCGGCCCTCGCCCACGCTGCGGAGGTCACCGAGGGCGGCGCGAAGATCGACGACCACCAGGTGCACACTGAGCGCGTCACCTACCTCGCGACACAGGTGCGCGCTGCGCACGAGCTGACCGCCGCGGCGGAGCGCCTCGAGGCCGCGGGCAAGGCGGACTCGCTCATGGCCGCCGAGGCCTTCGTCTATGCCGCTGAGGCCACGCACGCGCTGAGCAGCGACATCGACGCCGCCTGGGACGACTTCGGGGTCGGCGAGGCCGTGGGCCCGATCCACGAGCAGGCCGTCCGTGACGCCATGCGGGCCGGTCTGTCCGAGGCGCGCATCCGCGAGATCGGCCGCGCCCGCATCGCCTCGGGAGGCGTGAACAACATCGAGCTGCAGGACGAGGTCGCCACGCTCACGCGCGACCTCGCGCGCGACTTCGCGAAGAACGAGGTTGCGCCTCGCGCGCAGGAGATCCATCGCCAGGACCTGCTCGTCCCCGAAGACCTGATCCAGAAGTTCGCCGCGCAGGGCTTCTTCGGCTCCTCGATCCCCGAGGAGTACGGCGGCACCGGCATGGGCGACCTCTCGATGATCATCATCACCGAGGAGCTGTCCGCCGCCTCGCTGGCGGCGGCGGGCTCCCTCGCCACGCGCCCCGAGATCCTTTCGAAGGCTCTGCTCGCCGGCGGCACCGACGAGCAGAAGGCGGCGTGGCTGCCGAGGCTGGCGACAGGTCAGACGATCGTCGCCGTGTCTGTCACCGAGCCGGATATTGGGTCGGACAACGCGGGCGTGCAGACGCGCGCCGAGCCGGCCGAGTACAACGGCCAGCGCGGCTGGCGCATCAACGGCGCGAAGGCGTGGTGCACCTTCTCCGGGCGCGCGGACGTCCTGTCGATGCTCGTGCGCACCGACCCGGACACCTCGAAGGGCGCGCGAGGGCTTTCCCTGCTCATCGTCCCCAAGGCCCCTTATTACGGCCACGAGTGGCGGCACGAGCAGCCCGAGGGCGGCGTCATCACCGGCACCGCCAACCCCACGCCCGGCTATCGAGGCATGCACTCGTTCACGCTCGCCATCGACGACTACTGGGTGTCGCACGACAACCTCGTGGGCGGCGACGCGGGCATCGGGCAGGGCTTCTTCCTCCAGATGGGGGGCTTCGCCGCGGGCCGCCTGCAGACCGGCGGGCGCGCCACCGGCGTGTCCCAGGCCGCGCTCGAGAAGGCCTGCCAGTACGTCGCGCAGCGGCACCAGTTCGGGCTGCCGCTGGCCGAGTACCAGCTCACGCAGTACCGCATCGGCCGCATGTCCGCGCTCATCAGCGCCGGCCGCCAGCTCACGTACGCCGCCGCGCGCAGCTTCGACAGCCGCGGCGTCGAGGCGCCCATGGCCAAGCTCCTCGCGTGCGACGTCGCCGTCGAGGTGACGCAGGCCGCCCAGCAGCTGCACGGCGGCTGGGGCTACTCCGAGGAAGACCCGATCGCCCGGTACGTGGTGGACGCCCTCGTGCTCCCGATCTTCGAGGGCGTGAAGCCGATCCTCGAGCTGAAGGTCATCGGCCGTCAGCTCCTGGCGCAGGCCGCGAAGTAAGGCGGAGACGGGCGTGGCGATGTCCTTTGACGGCGCCGCGCCCGTCCAGCGCTGCCTGCTCATCTACTCGGACGAGGCCGGCGAGTCCCACTTCCGCGACATCGAGGCGCCGCTCGCCGCCGACGCGTTCGCTCCGCCAGCGCCGCCGTTGTTCACCTCGGACCGCGTCGAGGCAGAGCGCGTGCTCTTCTTCCATGCGCCCGTTGGCTGGTTCGGCGACTGGCACCCGACCCCCGCGCGGCAGTACTTCATCGCCCTCAGCGGCGACCTCGAGGTGCACGTGAGCGACGGGGAGGTGCGGCACGTCCGTGGCGGCGACGTGGTGCTTCTCGAAGACCTGACGGGCCGTGGCCACACGACCCGCGTGATCGGCGACGAGCCGGCGCGCGCCGCCATCGTGCAGTTCGCGCCGGGCGCGGAGATCCCCCGTTAGGCTGCTCTCCCCCTACGCCTTCGCCAGCGCGAGCGTTACCTCGTGGCCGTCCACCGTGACCGTCGTAGTGGCCGCTCCCGCCGGGAGCGGCCCGTCGCCGTCACCCGCGTCGAGGGACAGGGCGAGCACCTCCTCGGCGATCGTCGGGCCGTGGTCCGCCATCACCTTGCCGATGTCCGAGTCGCCTCGCCATGTCACGCGGATGCGATCGGTGACCTCGAGGCCTGCCTCGCGGCGCAGGTCCTGGAGCCGCCGCACGAGTTCGCGCATGAGGCCCTCGCCCGCCAGCTCCGCCGTGATCCGCGTGTCGATCACCACTCCATGGCCCAGCAGTCCAGCGATGTGCCATCCCTCGATCGCTCGAGTCTCGAAGCGGACGTCATCCGGATCGAGTTCAAAACCCCCAACTCGCAGTTGATGGCCAGCCCGGGCGTCACGTTGGATTTCCTTCGCATCCGCTGCGGCGAGCGCGATTCGGGCTTCGGCGAGCTTCGGACCAAGTTTGGGACCCAGTACCGGGAGGTTTGGCTGGACGAGGAGGACAAGGTGCTCATCGTCCGCGTCGGAGAGTGTGACTTTCCTCGCGTTCAGCTCATCGGCAATTTGATACAGGAGCCGCCGCAGCGAATCTGCATCTTCAGGCGATCGCGGAATTACGATCGCTTCGGCAACAGGCTGCCGAACCCTGATGTTCGCCTCTTGGCGCGCGGCACGACCGAGAGAGACCATCCGCCTCACCAGAGTGACTTCCCGTGACAGCCGCTCGTCGATCGCCGCCTCGTCCACCTCGGGCCAGGTGGCGAGGTGAACCGAGTCCGCGGCTCCGGTGGCCTTGCCGGCGACGAGGTTGCGGTACATCGCGTCGGCCAGGAACGGCGTGAAGGGGGCGAGCAGCCTCGTGACTGTGGTCAGACACTCGTACAGGGTGTGCAACGCCGCCTGCGTGTCCGCCGAGTCGTCCGACTTCCAGAAGCGGCGCCGGCTGCGCCGGACGTACCAGTTCGAGAGCTGCTCCACGAACTCGCCGATGGGCCGCGCGGCGTCGGCGGGTTCGTACACCTCGAGGGCGTCGGTCACGCGGCGCACGGTCTGGTGCAGCTCGCTGCGGACCCAGCGGTCGAGTTCGCTGCGCTCCGCGTCCGCCGGCGGCGTCGAGGCGGGGTCGAACCCGGCGATGTTCGCGTACGTGACGAAGAAGGAGTACGTGTTCCACAACGTCGAGATGAAGCGCCGTGCCGTCTCGCCCACGAGGTCCGCGGAGAACCGCCGCGAGTTGCCGGGCGGTGACGCCGTGTACAGGTACCAGCGCAGCGCGTCGGCGCCGTGCTCGTCGAGCACCGTCCACGGGTCGACGACGTTCCCGCGCGACTTCGACATCTTCTGGCCCTGAGCGTCGAGGATGTGCCCGAGGCAGATCACGTTGCGGTACGCGATGCTCTCCGGGACGTCCTCGGTACGGTTGAGCAGCGTCGCGAGCGCGTGCAGCGTGTAGAACCACCCCCGGGTCTGGTCGACGGCCTCGCAGATGAAGTCCGCCGGGAAGCGCTGCTCAAACGTTACCGTCCGCTCGAACGGCACGTGCCACTGCGCGTACGGCATCGCGCCCGAGTCGAACCACGCGTCCGCCACCTCGGGGATGCGCCGCATCGTCCCGCCGCAGTCCATGCATCCGAGGCTAACCGCGTCGATGTACGGCCGGTGCGGGTCCTCGATCTCTTGCTCGGAGCCGGAACGCTCGCGCAGCTCCGCGTACGAGCCGATGCAGTCGACGCGCTGGCAGCTGTCGCACACCCAGAAGGGCAGTGGCGTCCCCCAGTAGCGCTCGCGGGACACGGCCCAGTCGATGTTGCCCTCGAGCCACTCGCCGAAGCGTCCGTCGCGCACGTGGCCCGGCACCCAGTGGATGCGCTGATTGCCCTCGATGAGGCGGTCGCGCACGGCCGTCGTGCGGATGTACCAGGACGGTTTCGCGTAATAGAGGACGGGGGTGTCGCAGCGCCAGCAGAACGGGTACGTGTGCCGGATCTGCTCGTCTCGCCAGAGCAGGTTGCGGTCGCGCAGGTCGCGGATGATCGCGCGGTCGGCCTGCTTCACGAACTCGCCCGCCCAGGGGCCGCCCACGAACTGGCCGCCGAGGTTCACGGGCTGCAACAGCAGCAGGCCCTCGGATCGTCCGAGCGCGTAGTCGTCCTCGCCGAACGCCGGCGCGATGTGCACGATCCCCGTGCCGTCGTCGGTGGCCACGAACTCGGCGGCGACGACGCGGCGCGCATACGGATCCGACGCCGCCTCGTCCCGCTGCGCGCGTCCGTCGAGGAACACCAGCGCCTCGACGCCGTCCCACGCGCGTGACTCGTACAGCGGCTCGTAGCGCAGCCCGACCAGGTCAGTGCCCTTGAAGGCGGCGACCACCTCGGCGTCCTCGCCCACGACGGCGGCGACGCGGTCCTTCGCGAGGATGAGCTGCTCGCCCTCGTGCACGACGACGGCGTAGTCGGCGTCCGGCGACACCGCCAGCGCGACGTTACCGGGCAGCGTCCAGGGCGTCGTCGTCCACGCCAGCAGCGACGTCGGTTTCGCGTCGGCGGCGGCGGTGCCCAGCACCGCCTCCACGACCGGCGCCGCGGGCGACTCGGGATGCGCCTCCGGCAGCAGCCGGAAGCGCACGGTCACGCTCGGGTCGGGCGTGTCCTCCTTGTACCCCAGCGCGATCTCGTGCGAGGACAGCGACGTGCCGCAGCGTGGGCAGTGCGGGGTGACGCGGTAGTCGCGGAACATCAGGTCGCTGTCCCACAGCCGCTTGAAGATCCACCAGCAGGTCTCGACGTAGTCCCGCGAGTACGTGACGTACGCGTCATCGAGGTCGACCCAGAAGCCGATGCGCTCCGTCATCCGCTCCCACTGCTCCACGTAGCGGAAGACGGACTCGCGGCACTTCCGGTTGAACTCCTCGATGCCGTAGACCTCGATGTCCGGCTTCGAGCGCAGGCCGAGCTGCTTCTCCACCTCGAGTTCCACCGGCAGGCCGTGCGTGTCCCAACCGCCCTTTCGAGGGACGCGGTAGCCCTGCATCGTCTTGTAGCGCGGGATCAGGTCCTTGAACACGCGCGCCAGCACGTGGTGGATGCCGGGGTTCCCGTTCGCGGTTGGGGGGCCCTCGTAGAACGAGAACACGCGGTCTTCGGGGCGCTCATCCACGCTGCGGCGGAACACGTCGTGCTCTCGCCAGAACGCGAGCACGTCCTGCTCGAGGGCGGGGAACGACACCCGTGACGGGATCGGATCGAACACGGCCATGACACGTACCTCCGAGTGCGCTGCCATGGCCCGCGGGCCGCGGCAGCTTTCGCGCTCGGGACGGGACGTCGAGGTGCCTCGGAGGGCACGAAGAAGCCCGCCCCCTGCGGGACGGGCTGTGCGATGTGACTCGCGCGGCCCGCGGTACCACCCGCGTTGCGCCGCTGCCTGCTCGCCGTCGCCGGCATCGAGGTGCGCGCGCCGCTCACCGCGCCACGGAACTGGGGTTCGATGGCGCTGCCCCTGGTAACGGTGGGCGCTCCGGCCGCGTCTACTGGCGCGGACCTCGGATGTCTGCCATCGAGGTCACGGCGCGTTCGGGCGGCGGCTCAGGAGTGATCTTCGAAGCGGCGTGGCTGCGTCCGGCTTGCACCGTCCCGGACTCGCTGCGCAGTCCCCGCCTCGAGGGCGGGCGGCCGGCTCCTACTCTCTCCGTCTTCGCCTGTCCCCGAAGTGTAGGCGTCATCGCCAGGAGGTCGCAATCGTGGTCACGCCCCACGCGTCCGAGGGCCGAACGGGGAGTCCGTCGCAGGGCGATTGGAGGGGCGCGCATGCACGGGCACGTGTACCTTAGCGGTGGGCGTTCGCGGACACTCGCCGGGCGCCGCGCATGCGCCCATGAGCTGATTCGAGGTGCCTCGATGCGACCGATCCGCAAAGCCGTCATCCCCGCGGCCGGCATGGGCACGCGCTTTCTGCCGCAGACGAAGGCCATGCCCAAGGAGATGCTACCGATCGTCGACAAGCCGGTGATCCAGTACGTCGTCGAGGAAGCGGTCTCCTCGGGGATCGAGGACGTCGTCATCGTCACGGGCGCACAGAAGCGGGCCATCGAGGACCACTTCGACTCCATCACCGCGGAGCTGCAGCGCAACCTCGAGGGCGGCGGGAAGCTGCAGATAATCGAAGAGATGGAGCGCATCGCCGAGCTGGCGAACTTCATCTATGTCCGCCAGCGCGGCGCCTACGGCAATGGGACCCCCGTGCTCTGCGCCGAGTCCGTGATCGAGGACGAGCCCTTCGCCGTCCTCTGGGGCGACGAGTTCATCTACGCCGACCCGCCCCGCCTGAAGCAGATGATGCAAGTCCACCAGGAACTCGGCGGCATCGTCATCTCCGGCGTCCGCATCGAGCGCCAGGAGGACCTCCGGCGGTACGGCATCGCCGACGTCACGCACGTGCGGAACAACGTGTACCAGATCAATGCGATCGTCGAGAAGCCAGACCCCGACATGGCGCCCTCGAACCTGGCCACGCACGGCGCGTACATCCTCCCGCCCGAAATCTTCGGGGCGTTGCACAACCTCGGCCCCGGACAGGGCGGCGAAGTGTGGCTCGTCGACGCGATCAACGTCCTCCACGAGCACGGCGTCCCGCTCTATGCGGTCGAGATCGAGGGTGGCAAGTACTACGACACCGGCAACAAGCTCGAGTACATGAAGACCGTCGTCGAGCTGGCGCTGGAGCACCCCGAGATCGGGCCGGACTTCCGCGCATTCCTGCGGGAGATCAACTCGTAGCCGATGACAGCGCGGCCTGCGGCCCTCGCTCCGGCCCGGGTGCGGCGCATCCGGACGGCACTGCTCGACTGGTACGACGTCAGCGGCAACGACTTCCCATGGCGCGACCGCCGCGACCCGTACGCTGCGCTCGTCGCGGCCGTCTGCTCGCAGCAGACGCAGATGTCGCGGGTGCTGCCGCTGTGGGAGCGCTGGATGGCGGCGTTTCCCACCCTCGAAGCCGCGGCCGGCGCCGACCGGGCGGAGGCGCTCCGCGTCTGGGCGGGCGCCGGCTACCCTCGCCGCGCGCTGGCGTTGCGCGATGCCGCCCGCCGCTGCCTGGAGGAGCACGAGGGTCAGCTCCCCCGCGACCCCGAGGCGCTGCTGGCCCTCCCCGGCGTCGGTCCCTTCACGGCGGCGATCGTGCGGTGCTTCGGCTGGGGCGACCCCGCGGCCGCCGTCGATACCAACGTCGTGCGTGTCCTCGGCCGGCTCGTGCACGGCGACCTCCAGCCCGCGAAGGAAACGCCTTTGTCCGAAGTGGTGGCGACGGCCGAGGCGCTCCTCCCACCTGCCGAGGTGGTGCGCTGGAACCCCGCGCTCATGGACTACGGCGCGAAGGTCTGCCTGCCGCGTCCGCGCTGCGAGGCGTGCGTGGTTGCCGCCGACTGCGCCGCCCGCCCCCGCTTCGCGCGTGGCGAGGTGGCCGATCCCGTCCGTGCCCAGGCCCGCTTCGAGGACTCTGACCGGCAGTGGCGCGGGCGCATCCTGCGCACGCTGCGCGAGCACGACGGCCCGATGCGCGTCTCCACGCTCGTGCGCGGACTGGCGCGCAGTCCGGGCGAGGAGCCGAAGGTCCGCGCACTCCTCGACAGGCTGCGCGACGAAGGGATGGCCTGGCGGCGTGGCGCATGGTGCGGCCTCGGCGACCGCCCGGAAGGCCGTGGGCCGGCGAGTGCGACGTTGCGCTAACTGATACCACGTCCCTATGAGATCGAGTATCATCAGGCATCGGAGGACGCTGATGACGCTCGACCCCGAACTGCAGGCGAAGCATCCGCTGCCGCCGGAGTTGGTGAAGCGCGGGGCGGAGATGATGGACCGCCAGTGCTCGCTCTGGGGAGCGGACGTCAAGCACGAGGGGGGAAACCTCCTCGTGCGGCACGGGTTCGAACGCCATCCTCCGGCGAACGGCGTGGGGTCCAGCTGCTACATACTGCCGCACGCGGATGCGACGGTCGTGCTGCGGGGGTACGGGTGCTTCTACCGCACGGCGGCGCATGGGGAGGTGTTCATCCCGCGCTTCGACTTCGTGCCGCGTTACACGTCGTGTCCCGGGGAGCCCATCGAAGCGATCGTGCCTGCCTATGCGGACCGGCATGGGCGACCGAGCACGCTGGAATGGGCGGCGGCGGGGCAGTTGTTCCTGCGGGCGTTGCACTGGATCGGCCACTACGAGCGGTGGGTGTGCGCGGAGCTGGGCCCTGAAGTGGTCCGTGAGCCGTCTCTGCCGCGGGACCCGGCGGCGCGGTCTCCACTGGCGTGGGCGCACGCGTGGGGGGCGCTCACGGCGGACTGCGAGGTGGCGCTGGGCGCGTTCGCCCCTGCGGGGGCTTGACAGGGTATGATGATACTTAGTATCAACATACGTGGCTGCGGCGGCGGGCGCCGCGTCGACAGGATGAGAGGAGCGAGCGATGCCCAAGCAGTCACCGATTCCCGAGGACGTCGACCGCGCGTTCTTCGAAGCGGCCAACGAGGATCGTCTGGTGATCCAGAACTGCACCTCCTGCAACAAGCTGCAGCATCCGCCTCAGACAGCGTGCACTTCGTGTGGCGCGGGCGAGAGCGAGCTGGAGTGGAAGGAGATGAGTGGCCGCGGCACGATCTACAGCTACGCAGTGATCTACGACACTCCCGTGGCCTCGATGCAGGCGGACCAGCCGTATAACTGCGCGATCATTGCGCTCGACGAGGACCCGGGGATCAAGATGCTCTCCCACCTGCCGGGTACGCCGGTCGACGAAGTGCCGATGGACGCGGCGGTCGAGGTGGTGTTCGAGGTCACGCCGGCGACCGGGCAGAAGGTGCCGGAGTGGCGGGTCATCTAGTCTGAGCCTCCTCTGGGGGACTGGCGGGCGCCGATCGGCAACGGCGCCCGCCAGTTCGTTCTCCGGCACCGCGTTGCGCCGCCCGACGTCTCGGGGCGGTGGACGGAGCGCCCTGACGGTCTGATACGCTGCCTCCGCGGCGCTCGCATGCCGGAGGAGGTGCGTCCATGGCACGTGTGTACGAGGACGAACACGTCGCGATCGAGATGCTCGGGCCGCTTGGCCCGTTTGCGAACAACGCCTACATCATCAGTCCGCTCGACACGGCCGGTCCGGTCGTGGTCGTGGACGCGCCCGAGGGCGCCGCGGCGATCGTCGCGGCGCTCGGCGAGTCGCGCGTCGGCCACATCCTGGTCACGCACTCGCACGCCGACCACTGGAACGGCTTCGACATTCTGCGCGCGCACACGGACGCCCCGGTCTACGCCAGCGAGGACGAGACCGGCCTCGATGTCACCCGCAGTGCGCTCGGGCTGTCGGACGGCGCGGAGGTGCGGGTGGGCCACACGACGATCCGCGTGATCCACACGCCCGGTCACACCCCCGGCTCGATCTGCCTGCTCGTGGGGAAGGCGCTGCTCACCGGCGACACCCTCTTCCCGGGCGGTCCCGGCCATTCGCGGACGCCCGAAGCGCTACAGCAGGAGATCGACTCCATCACCTCGAAGCTGTTCGAGTTGCCGGACGACACGCTGGTGCTCCCCGGCCACGGCGGTGGCACGACCATCGGCGCGTCGAAGGCGGAGTACGAGGTGTTCGCCTCGAAGCCGCACGCGAAGGACCTCCACGGGGACGTGCTGTGGTTGGAGTCGTAAGGGGCGCTTCCGCGGCCGCGCTGCAATGCCCTACGAGTCGTAGACGCCGAGATCCCCCGACCTCGTGGCCTCCGAGGCTGCGACCCGTTTCGACGAACTCGCTGAGCGCTTCAGCCGTCGGGGTGAGCAGGCCCGCGCGGTGGCCTTCCAGAGGATCGCGGGCGAATAGCCGCGGAACGCTGCGCTACGAACACGAGCGACGCGGGGACGTTCGAGGACTGGAAGCACTCCCCGGGGGGCGTCCCGGAACTGCTGCAAGATCCGCTGAGACCACAGGCGGGCCCCCTGATCCCTCTTCGGCAGCGGATTGAGGATGCACTGTACCGCGCGTCCACGAGCCGCCCTCCGGGCCCCGATCGCTCGTCGGCAGACGGCCTCGCGGCGACACCTATCCTACGGAAAGATCCCCCGCAGCGTTGTGGCTTCGAGGACGCGTTCGACGCCGATCCATTGGGCGGCCTCGCGCATCGAGCAGCCGCTTTCGCCCATGCAGCGGCTCCACACTGCCTGGTACGCGGAGACCATCAGCCTCCGCAGTTCCTCGTTCACCTGCTCCTCGCGCCAGTGGAGGTACTGGCGGGCCTGCACCCACTCGAAGTAGGAGACGGTGACGCCGCCGGCGTTGGCGAGAACGTCCGGGATGATCGTGACGTTGCGGCGGCGGAGGATCTCGTCCGCCTCCGGGGTGAGCGGGCCGTTCGCGCCCTCGATGATGAGCGGGGCGCGCACACGGCCCGCGTTCGCCTCCGTCACCACGTGTTCGGTGGAGGCCGGGATCAGGATATCGACCGGGGCTTCGAGGACCTCGGCGGGTGCGACACGCTGCCCGGCGCCGTCCCTGTCGGCGAGCGCATGGCCCGCCTCGATGAACGCGAAGGCGGCGGACGCATCGACGCCGTCGGGGTGGTAGACGCCGGTGTCCCGGTCGCAGATGTACTGCACGCGGGCTCCGGCCTGTTGGAGCAACCGGGCGGCGACCCCGCCGACGTTACCGAAGCCGTGCACGGCGACCGTCTTGCCTCGGACGCCGCCGGAGTCGCGGAGGTGCTCCTCGAGGACGTAGAGGATGCCGCGGCCGGTTGCGTCGTAGCGGCCCTCGGAGCCGCCGACGGAGATGGGCTTCCCGGTCACGACCGAGGGCACGGTGTAGCCGCGGCCCATGGAATAGGTGTCCATCATCCAGGCCATGACCTGAGCGTTGGTGCCCATGTCGGGCGCGGGGATGTCCTGGTCCGGCCCGATGATCGGCGTGATCTCGGCGGTGAAGCGCCTCGTGAGGTTCTGCAGCTCGGCCGCGCTGATCGACTTCGGGTCCACGACCACGCCGCCCTTGGCGCCGCCGAAGGGGACGCCGACGACGGCGCACTTCCATGTCATCCACATGGCGAGGGCTTTCACCTCGTCGAGGGAGACATCGGGGCTGTAGCGGATGCCGCCTTTCGTGGGCCCGCGCGCGCCGTTGTGGAGGACGCGATAGCCCTGGAAGACGCGGAATCCCCCGCCGTCCATCTCGACGGGGAACTCGGTCTGGAAGACGGTCTTGAAGGCAGTCAGCAACTCGCGCTGACCGTCGGCCAGCCCGAGGCGGTCGGCGGCAGCGTGGAACTGCGTGAGCGCGCTCTCGAGTGCTGAAGCCATAGCGTCGTCTCCCTCGAGGCCGGTGCCGGCCCACCGCTTCATGATGCCACCGCCCCCTCGTCAGCGCTCTCAATTCGCCGGTACGATGCCGTCTGACGACGCTCGAGGAGGCCTGAGCATGCCTTACAACGAGAAGCTCGCCGAGCGCGTGCGCGCGCTGCTCCTCGAAGAGCCCGACCTGGTCGAGCAGCGGATGTTCGGCGGGCTGTCGTTCATGCTCGCGGGCAACCTCTGCGTGGGCGTGCTGGGGGAGGACCTGGTCGTGCGAGTGCCGGCGGACGAGGCGGAGGCGACCTCGGCGCGGCCGCACGTGCGCCCGATGGACTTCACGGGCCGCCCGATGAAGAACTGGTTCTACGTGTCGGCCGAGGGGACGAAGACGAAGCGAGCGCTCGCCTCGTGGGTCGAGCGGGGACGCGCGTTCGCGCGGACCTTCCCGCCGAAGTAGGCGCGGGCACCCGGCGTCGGGCAGCGGGCTACGGGACGACCTCAGGGCGGCGCGACGCGCCGTCGCCGGCGCGGGGGACTTGGCGGCGTGCGAGTATCGTCCCGAGGATCGAGAGGAGACAGCGGTGGAACTGACCTCGGAACAGCGGGCGTTCTTCGGGAAGCACCATGGGGCGGCGATGACGACGCTGCGCCGCGATGGGACGCCGCACACGGTACGCGTCGGGTGCGTGCTGATCGGCGACGTGCTGTGGAGCAGCGGGAACCGCGGGCGGTTGCGCACGTTGCACCTGCGGCGCGACCCGCGGGCGACGCTGATGGTGTTCAACTCGGCGGGGGCGTACCTGACGGCGGAGGCGCGCGTGCGGCTCATCGAGGGGGATGAGGTGCCGGACCTGAGCATCCGGCTGTTCCGCGCGATGAACCACGAGGTCGACGCGCCCTCGGAGGCGCCGGTGCACTTCGGCGGGCGGCAGTACACGCCGGAGGAGTTTCGGCGCTTCATCGTTGAGGACGACCGGCTGATCTACGAGTTCGAACCGGTGCGGGTGTACGGGTCGCTGTAGGACGCGGAGGAGGGGACTCCTCGGCCCGCGCGGGCGGGACACGGGCCGAGGAGCGGGGGGAGTCAGGGCTGCGCGCGCTGCTCCTCGATGAGGTCGAGCACGCGTTCGGGGGAAGCGGGGAGGCGCGTGGCGCGGACGCCGATGGCGTCGCGGATCGCGTTGGTGACGGCGGCGAGCGGCGGGACGATGGGGACCTCGCCGACGCCGCGGACGCCGTACGGGTGGCCGGGATTGGGCACCTCCACCATGACGACATCAATCATCGGCAGGTCGAGCGCGGTGGGCATGCGGTAGTCGAGCATGGTGGAGTTCTGCATGCGGCCGTCTTCGCCGAAGACGTACTCCTCGGTGAGGGCCATGCCGACGCCCTGCGCCGCGCCACCCTGGATCTGGCCCACGACGTAGTCGGGGTGAATGGCGCGGCCGACGTCCTGGACCGCGGTGTAACGGAGGACCTGGACCTTGCCGGTGTCCGGGTCGACCTCGACGTCCACGATGTGGGCGCCGAAGGCGGGGCCGGAGGTAGTGGGGGCGACGTCTGCCTGGGCCTGGATGAGGCCGCCGGTGGCCTGGAGCTGGCCGGCGAGGGCGTTGAAGGTGAACGACTTGTCCGCCGGGCCGCGGATCACGGCGTCGTCGCCGTAGGTCACCTCGGAGGGGTCGCACTCCCAGATGGCGGCGGCGCGCTCCTCGAGCTTGCGGCGTAGCTCCTGCGCGGTCTCGTAGACGGCCCAGCCGCCGGCGAAGGTGGTGCGGCTGCCGACGGTGGGCATCGTGTAGCCGATGGAGTCAGTGTTCACGGTCTGCGGCTTCACCTGCTCGTAGGGGATGCCCATCGCCTCGGCGAACTGCATCGAGAGGGAAGCCCGCGAGCCGCCGATGTCGGCGGAACCGATGTTGAGGGCCACGGTGCCATCCGGGTGGATGGAGGCGAATGCGCCGGACTCGCCGCCGATGTTGAACCAGAAGCCGGCGGCGATGCCGCGGCCGCGGTTCTCGCCGGAGAGCTCCGAGCGGTAGTGGGCGGAGTCGCGAGCCGCCTCGAGGCTGGCGACGTTGCCGATGGGGCCGTGCGGCGCGCCGTCGATGCGGCGGCCGCCCTCCTGGATGGCGTTCTTCAGGCGCAGGTCGACGGGGTCCATGTCGATGGCGCGGGCGACCTCGTCGACCATGGACTCGACGGACCAGGCGGCCGCCGGGGCGGCGGGGGCGCGGTAGGCCTGGACGCGCGGCTTGTTGTTGACGACCTCCCAGGCGGCGGAACGGAAGTTGGGGATGTCGTACGGCCCCCAGGCGGCCATCGCGCCGGCGGTGAAGGCCGAAGCGGGGTAGGCGCCGGACTCGTAGATGCCTTCCCACTCGATGGCGGTGATCGTGCCGTCGCGCTTCGCGCCGATCTTGACGCGCATATGCGCGCCTGGTGTGGGGCCGGTGGCCTCGAAGACCTCCTGGCGAGTCATCGACATCTTCACCGGGCGATGGTCGCTCTTGCGCGACAGGAGGGCGGCGAGCGGCTCCATGTAGACGGCGGACTTGCCGCCGAAGCCACCGCCGATCTCGGCGGGGTTCACGCGGATCTGCGAGACGGGGTGCTTGAGCAGGACGGCGAGCTGATCGCGGACGCCGAAGTACGCCTGCGTGCTGGTCCAGACGTTGATGGTGCCGTCCTCGCTCCAGATGGCAGTGCCGTTCTGAGGCTCGATGTAGCCCTGGTGGTACATCGGCGTGTCGAACTCGCGCTCGAGGACGATGTCGGCGGCGGCGAAGCCCGCCTCGAGGTCGCCGCCGGTGAACTCCACCTTCTTCGAGACGTTGGAGGGGCGGCGGGCGGCCTGTTGACTGCCGTCGCGGCCGAAGAAGCCAAAGACCTGCTCGGTGACGATGGAGTCATGCAGCAGCGGCGCGGAATCGAGCATCGCCCGCTGGAGGTCAATGACCGGTTCGAGCACCTCGTAGTCGACCTCGATCAGGTCGAGTGCGTCCTCGGCGATGTGGGGGTCGGTGGCGGCGACGGCCGCGACGGGATGGCCGCGGTAGAGCACCTTCTCGGAGGCGAGGACGTTGTCGAGGATCCAGCGGGCGCTGGCAGCCTCGCCCTCCCCGACCTGGAGCTCCTGGTCGGACTGGCGGGGGAAGTCGGCGTTGGTGACGACGGCGGTGACGCCGGGAAGCGCCTCAGCCTTCGAGGTGTCGATGCTGTGGAGGATGGCGTGGGCGTGAGGGCTGCGGAGGACGCGGCCGTACAGCATGCGGGGCAGGCGGACATCGGCGCCGTAGACGGCGCGCCCGTTGACCTTGTCGACTCCGTCCGGGCGGACGGGTGTCGACCCGACGACCTTGAACTCCTTCGCAGGCTCGGTAGCGACCACGCAGCGGACTCCTTCCTCAGGCGCGGCAAGCCGGCACTCGCGGGATGCGAGCGTTCCGGCGGGCCGTCGTTCCATCACGGGCATCATAGCGAGTGGACGGGACCGTGTGCGGCGCAGTGTGCGGCGCGGTGGCCGCTATGTGTCCACAGCCCAGAAGTCACGGGCTGCCTCGGGGAGGTGGGAGAGGACGGCTTCGAGGTCCGCCTCGCGGATGCTGGCGCGAAGCGCGACGGCGACATCGTGGATGCAGGTGTCGGGGGCGAAGTTGTGTCCGCCGCGGAGGGCCTGCGCCTCGCGGGTCATGGCGGGACGGTCCTCGAAGGGGCGGCGCGGCTCCTCGGGGTCCCAGTCCGCGACGAAGAGGGCGCGCGCGCCGGGCGGGAGGACGCCGGCGAAGCGGATGGCGTCCTCGATGCTCAGGCGGCGGCGGAAGGCGCGGAACACGCCTTCGACCATGGTGAAGGACTGGTTGGTGGTGGTGAGGCCGGCGGCGTCTCGTGCCCGCACGAGGAACTCCTCGAAGTGGCGGGAGGCGTCGTAGTAGCCGGCGGGGACGGCCATGCTTCGAGGGTAGCGCTCGGCGGAAGTGCGCGTCGTCGGGGCCGCTCAGCCGGCGCGCCAGCGGAAGTAGGAGGCGGCGACGGCGAGGAGCACCCCGACGCCGATGAAGGTGTAGCCGGCGACGCGGTCGCCACCGAAGGCGATGCCGAGCGCGACCATGGCGAAGGCGAGCGGGAGAAGGGCGTCCGCGGGCGAGGGCCGCGAGAGCTCAGCAGGGCGGCGCAGCTTCACGAGGACGAGAAACGCCATGGCCGCGATGGCGATCGCGGCGCCGCCGGCGACGATGCCCCAGCCTGCGTCCATCTCGGGCCGTCCTCGTTGCGATGTTCACTCTAGCGCGGCGGCGGGAGGCCGCACACCCCGGCGCGAAGCGTACGGCTACTCGGCGGGGCGGTCGCTCAGGCCCTCGGCGGTGATGAACTGGCAGCGCGTCGTCGCGATACGCCAGCCTTCGCTGGTGCGCACGAGGTCGTCCGTGTAGACGGCGCTGCGCTGCGGCGCGCCGCCGCGCTCGATGAAGAGGAGGTTGCGCTCCGTCCTCGCGCGGTCGTCGTCGAGCATTTCGATGACGGGCGGCCCGCCGAGGTGGAGGCCACCGGGGGCGGCGTGGAGCATGCGGCGGAGGCCGTCATGGCCCTCGAAGGTGCGGTTGTAGACCTCGTAGGCGGCGTCCGGGGTGAAGAGGGCGACCCACGCCTCGACGTCATCGCGGTCGAGGGTGAGGCAGTAGCGGGCGATGAGGTCGGTAATGGCGACGTGGTCTTCGGGGGTGGGGAGCATGGGGAGTCCTCGGCCCTCGGGGGTTGGGAGGGGACGACGGTCAGCCGCCCCCTCCGCGGTGGTGCGGTCAGGCCGCCTCGGCGGCGGCACCCTGCTCGAGGACGTCGCGGAGCGTGTCCAGGAGCTGCTGCGCCGACTGAGGCGTGAGCTCGACGGCGACGCGCGCGCTCGGGCCCTGGGCCTCGTTCACGAAGTCGATGGTGACCGCGTGTTCGAGGGGGAGGCGGAAGGGGTGGTCGTAGCCGACGTTGACGCCGGCGATGGGGAACCAGTTGCCGCCGCCTTTGGCGACGCCGGTGACGGACACCTTCTCAACGATCATCGTGCACATGGCGGTTTCTCCTCGATCGGTCGCGCTGTCTCTGGTGTGGGTGCTAGGCGAGGTGCTTCTCGAAGAAGGTGAAGACCTTGTCCCAGCCGTCGACGGCCTGTTCCTGCCGGTACATGCCCATGTGGTAGTAGAAGAAGCCGTGGCCGGCGCCCTCGTAGTTGTGGAACTCGTATTGCTTGCCGTGCTCCTTCAGCGCCGCCTCGAGCTGGGCGACCATCTCCGGCGTAGGGTTGCGGTCCTCGACGCCGAAGAGGCCGAGGAGGGGGCAGGAGAGATCCTTCGTGTACTCGATGGGGGAGACGGGGGTGCGCTCGGTCAGCTCGTCGGGGGCCATGACCACGCGGCCGCCCCAGAGGTCAACGGCGGCGTCGAAGCTCGAGGTGCGGCAGGCGGCGAGGAAGGTGTGGCGGCCGCCGGAGCAGCTGCCGATGACGCCGACCCTGTCGCTGGCGTAGGGGAGAGAGCGGACGAAGGTGGCTGCGCCCTCGACGTCCGCGACGACGCGGTCGTCGGGCGGGCCGCCGTCGGCGCGCACCTGGGCGGCGACGTCCTCGGGGGAGCCATCGCCGTCGCGGTCGAAGAGATTGGGGCAGATGGCGACGTAGCCGTGGTGGGCGAACTTGCGGGTCATCTCGTAGTAGTACTCACCCCAGCCGAGGACGTTGTGGATGAGGACGACGGACGGGAAGGGGCCAGGCCCGAGCGGCCTGGCGAGGTAGGCGTCGATGACGTCGCCGTTGGCGCCGGCGTAGGTGACGGTCTCGGCGAGCATGCCGTGGTACTGGTCAGTGGTGAACATCGTTCCTCCTCGCAACGTCGGTGGTCGTCAAACGAGTGAGTTGTACCACCTCGGAGGGGGTTGCGTGCGGCGGCGGGCGGTCAGGGAGGGCCGCCGAGGTGCTTCGCGAAGAAGGTCCAGACCCTGTCCCAGCCGTCGATCGCGGCTTCCTGCCGGTACATGCCGGAGTGGCAGTAGAAGAAGCCGTGCCCGGCGCCCTCATAGATGTGGAACTCGTAGTCCTTGCCGAGCTGCTGGAGCAACTCCTCGTGCTGCGCGACCTGCGCCACGGGGGCTGCGGTCTTCAGCCGAAGAGGCCGAGGAGGGGGCAGGAGAGGTCCTTCGTCAGGTCGAGGGGCGCGACGGGCGTGCGATCATTGAGCTCCTCGGGGGCCATGACGACACGGCCGCCCCAGAGGTCGATGGCGGCGTCGAACTCGGCGGTCTGGCAGGCGGCGAGGCAGGTGTGGCGTCCGCCGGAACAGCTGCCGATGATGCCGACCTTGCCGGTCGTGTTGGGCAGCGCGCGGACGTGCCTCGCGGCGCCCGCGAGGTCGCCGACGACGCGGGCGTCGGGCGCTCCGCCCTCGGCGCGCACCTTCGCGGCGACATCGTCCGGCACGCCGTGGCCGTCACGGCAGTAGAGGTCCGGGCTGATGGCGACGTAGCCGTGGTGGGCGAACTTGCGCGTCATCTCGAAGTAGAACTCGTCCCAGCCGGGCATGTGGTGGACGAGGACGACGGCGGGGAAGGGGCCGGGGCCGAGCGGCCTCGCGAGGCAGGCGTGGATGGCGTCGCCGTCCGCGCCGGCGTAGGTGACGGTCTCGGCGAGGATGCCGTGGTACTGGTCGGTGGTGAACATCGGGATTCCCTTCGCGCGCGTGGACGCGAGGGTTGTACCACGAGGGTGGTAGTGGCTACCGGATCAGCAGGAGGGCGAGACAAAAGCGAAGCCATTTGTTACATATCCGTTGCAGCGCGGCTCCAAGACTGGATGAGTACGCGTACGGGAGGTAGCGATGGACTCCGGATATCGACTCGCGGCGGTCATTGGGGCCATCTTCGGCGCTGCCGCGCTCCTTGTAGCGACGGTTGCCCTCGTCCAGGGGGCGGGGAACGGCGGCAGCAGCGGGGCTGCGGGGGCCGTTGAGGAAGGCGCGACTCCCGAGGCTGTCCCGCGCGTCGACACATTCGACATTGAGGCTGGGGAGTTCTTCTTCCGCCCGGGGCGGCTGGATGTTCCGACCAACACGACCCTGACGCTGAACGTCACGAACAGCGGCGGGATCCCGCACGACCTGCGCCTGGTGGAGGCCGACACCGGGACACGGCTCCTCGGTCCGGGGGAATCGGAGACGGCGGTCTTCGGGCCGTTCAACCACAGCGTGGAGTTGATCTGCACGGTCCCGGGCCATGCGGCGGCCGGGATGCGGCTGAGTGTGAACGTCACGGGCGCGGCCGAGCTGGCGTCGACCGCCACGGCGGGGACGGCTGATGGCGACGGAAACGCTGAGGTCGACCCGAACGCGACGCCCTCGGCCGACTGGACGGCGCGTGACGCCGCGCTGGCGCCTGCCCCGGCGGGCACGCTCCACCAGCTCACGCTGGAGGCGACTGAGGTCGAGATCGAGGTCGCGCCGGGCGTCACGCAGCAGCTGTGGACATTCAACGACCAGACTCCCGGCCCGGTCCTGCGCGGGAAGGTCGGCGACACGTTCGAGGTCACCCTGGTGAACAAGGGCAAGCTCGGCCACTCGATCGACTTCCACGCGAGCAAGGTTGCGTGGAATGACGAGATGCGGACGATCCAGCCGGGGGAGAGCCTCGTGTACCGCTTCGAGGCGAAGCATGCCGGCATCTACATGTACCACTGCGGGACGGCGCCGGCATTGCACCACATCGGCAACGGGATGTACGGGGCGATCATCGTGGACCCGCCGGACCTGCCGCCGGTGGACGGCGAATTCCTGTTCGTGCAGTCGGAGTTCTACCTCGGGCCGCAGGGGCAGCCTGGCGACCTGACGAAGATGCAACGGGATCAATGGGACGCGGTGGTGTTCAACGGCTACGTGAGCCAGTACCTCCACGCGCCGATCCGCATCGAACCGGATCGCCGCTACCGGGCATGGGTGCTCGACGTCGGCCCATCGGAGAACAGCTCGTTCCATGTCGTCGGCACGGTCTTCGACACCGTCTACAAGGAGGGAAGCTATCTGCTCCGTCCGGACGGCTCGCGAGGCGGCTCGCAGGCGCTGGACCTGCAACCGGCGCAGGGGGGCTTCGTGGAGTTCACGATGGACGAGGCGGGGCTGTACCTGATCGTCACGCACAAGTTCTCGAACGTAGGCAAGGGGGCGCTCGGTGTATTCCAGGCAGGGGACGTCGCCGCCACGGGGGCGGGCGGCCATTGAGTTGAGCGGGCCGGAGCGCACGCCGGCGGAGGCGGTCTGAGCTAGCTCTGCCGCAGGGCGAGGTCGGAGATGGCCTGGCGGATGTGGTCGTCCTCGATGAAGGGCTGGCGCCGGGCGTCACGGATGGCGGCGGCGCGTTCGAGGACGGCGGGGCGTGACATGCCGGCGGGGGGCTCGGTGGTCCAGGCGGTGAGGATGATGAGGACGCCGTTGGGGTCCTCCATGAAGACGAGGCGCTCGTAGCCGCGGCGGATCTCCTCGCTGGCCTGCGCGCCCACCGAGGACAGTTCGTAGAAGGCGCGGTCCATCCAGTCGGCGGGGACCTGCAGGCTGAGGTACTGCATCGAGCCGACGCCCAGGGAGGCCTCGGCGAGCTTGATGCCGGGGTTGGTGGGGCCGACGAGGAGGACGTAGGTGTCGCCGCCGGCGTGGAGCAGGGCCTGGGCGGACTCGGGGTCGTCGCGGTTGGGCTCGGTGTAGAGGTGCTGCATGCCGAAGGTCTTCGTGTAGAAGCCGACGGACTCGTCCATGTTCTTGACGATGATGGCCGGGTAGCCGAGGCCGTTGACCTGCATGTGGTGCGCCCCCTTCGAGGTCTGCCGGAGCCGCCCCCCTGCGAGGCACCTCGCGCGGGGCCAGCGTACGGCCTCGGCGGGCTACATGGGGCGTCGGGGCGGCACGCTACTCGAGACGGAGCTCGCCTTCGAGGAGGCCCATGAGGACCATGTCCTGGTAGTGGCCGGCCTGGTACCAGCCGTCACGGCGCGCGCCTTCGACGACGAAGCCGAGGCGTTCGTAGACGTGGCGGGCGCGGGCGTTCTGGGCGAACGCTTCGAGCTCGATGCGGTGGAGGTTCATCTCCTCGAAGCCGAAGCGGCAGAGGGTGCGGACGGCGTCGGTGCCGTAGCCGCCGTCCCAGTAGTCCGGGTCGCCGATGACGATGCCCAGCTCGGCGCGGCGGTTCTCGGGGAAGGCGACTTCGAGGCTGCAGGTGCCGAGGAAGCGCCGCTCCTCGAGCGTTTCGATGGCGAAGTGCGCGCCGAGGTACCTCGCGGGGAGCGAGAGGGCGTCGCGTTCCTGCTGGTGGGAGAAGGGGTAGCGGACGGCGAGGTATTCGGTGACCCGGGGGTCGTTGAAGTAGCGGTACGCGAGTTCTTCGTCGGCGGGTTCGCGGGCGCGCAGCCGGACGAGTCTGCCTTCGAGGGGTCGATGCACCATGGTCGTGTCTCCTCTCACCTCGACGCCCTCGTGTAGAGCAGCAGGCCCACCGCTGCCGGTGGGCCTGCCGTTTCGAGGTGCCGTCGTGTCCGTCGCTTACGACGCCGGCGTCTCCTCGCGGCAGCCCCACCCCGCCTCGATGTGCGGGCGGGGGCTAGCGGCGATGGCGATGGCGACGGCGGTGGTCATGAGGGCGTGATGGTAGCACGGGGTCGGGGCGGGCTGTCGTGCCATCCGACCGCGCGATCGGCCGTGGGTCCTGCTATTCCTGGACGGGTGGGATGGAGGATCTCATGACCATGGCTCTGAGGATCGCCAGCCGACATGTCGTGGAAGCGCAGGCAGGTACGGAGTCACTTCAACAGGCGCTGGACGAGCTTCGGGTGGCGTACGCGGAACACGAGGCGCGAGACGGATTCGCGGAGACGTGCTGGTCGGTCGACGATGTGCGGAGCCGCCGCCCCGAGTGGACGGAGGAGCGGGCGCGGGAGTGGCTGCTTCGGTGCTCGGGCCTCATCCAGGACGCGATGGTGGAAGCGGGCTGGGGAGCGATCGACGCGCTGCTGGACGAAGAACGGCCGGAACGTGCATAAAGGACCCATCACGACCTAACCGCTCGAGGTGGGGGCTCTCATGGTCAGCACTGCAGAACTCGCGTCAAACGTCGCGGAGTCGATCGATGCTGCCGTTCGACGCTACTGCGAAGACCGCGAACGCGACGACACAAAGACGCGTGGCGACGGGTTCGCCATCTGGTGCCTCACTGATCTCTTCGGGTTTGAGAGAGATTCCGCGATCGATGCGCTGCTCGATGGGCGCGGCGACCAATCGATTGATGCTCTTGCGGATGACGGGAATAGGCTCATCGTTCTCCAGGCGAAGTACAACTCGCACGACTGGGCCGAGATCACCAAGTTCAAGGAGGACGCGCGGCGAGTTGGGAGCGGCCAGACATCCGGTCTCCCACAGCGGCTTCGGCCCGCTGTTGCACGAATTCGCGATCGCCGCGAGAGCGGACTACCGCTTGAGTACTACTACGTCACGAATCAGAAATTCTCGGGTGACGACCAGAGCAGGCTAGGCGCACTCGAGGGTGACCCAGCGATCGGGGCTTACGACCTCGACTGGATCTGCCACATCTTCTTGGAGCGGCAGTCGGAGCGTCCCCTGAACGCTCCAAGCCATCAAGTCCATCTTAAGCCGATGACCGCTCCTCTTCCTTTCGAACAGTCGCTTATCATGCCTGTGTCCTTGAGGGAATTCGCGCGGTTCGTAGCTGATGGTGAGCAATGGCTCTTCAACAGCAATGTTCGTCAGTATCTTGCAAAGTCGAAGATTAACCAGGGGATCCGTGATACCGTCGAGAAAGAGTCGTCGCACTTCTGGCGCTATAACAACGGCGTCACGATGGTCGTGGATGAATTTTCGTACGAGGACGACAGCGTGGCCCTCTATAAGCCACAGATCGTCAACGGGTGCCAGACATCCTTGTCGATCGCGCGCGTCGCGGCTGCGATGCCTGAGTCGCAACGGGAACTGCTAGAAGGCAGCGTGCTAGTGCGGGTGATTCGAGAGCGCTCGGACGACGAGCGGAGGAAGATCACTGAGTTCACAAACAAGCAGAATGCAGTCCGTGGCAAGGACTTCTTCGCTCTCCAAGACTTTCAACATGCACTCAAGCAGAAGATTGATGGCCTTGGGTACTTCTACGAGATCCAGACCGGAAGCTTCGATTTTCTAGCGCGTTCCGATAAGGAAAAACTGAAGGGCGACCCTCGATTCACTCATCTCGAGTGGGCGCGGAGAGACTACCGGATCCAGGCCATCGAGGCTGCGAAATGCTACGCGGCAGCTTTTCGTGACAAGATCGCCGTGTGTTATGCAAACCCAGGTGATCTCGCCCCCAGCGGCGACCTTCATGACACGATCTTCCCGGCTGACCTACCGGATGATCCGGAACCGTTCCTGCTGCCTTTCCTACTCATGAAGCATGCTGAGCGAACCCTGGGCTATGGAGCTCCGAAAGGCGAGGCTTGGCGGCGACGCGGCAGATACATGTTTATTTTCGCGCTGTTTCGTACTTTGCGGGAAGCGTTGCAGCGCGCAAACCGGCTCGAGGTAGGAGAGGAGTTGTCGCCTGCGCGTCTCCGTGAGGTCGTCGCGCGGGAAGAGATCACGCTTGGTCTTGTCGCTCTCAATGATCGGATCATGGAAAACTTCTTCTCAGATTCGGCGGTACACAAGCTGGTAAATGATGACATTTTCGGCTTCCTGAAGGGGCCTGTGGAGCGCAAGGACTCGCTCGAAGTCCTGGACCTGAAGATATCGGCAGCACTCGATAGTGCTGGTGGCCGGCAGTTGGTCGAGACGCTGAAGGTGGCTCTCCCGAACTAGATCCGGGCTTCTCGCGCGGATGTGCGACGGCGCCTGACCGCCCGCCCCCTGCTACACTCCCGCGCAGCGAGGAGGCGGTGATGGACGTACAGCAGCTGGTCGATCCCGAGGTGGCGCGGGTGATTGCGCCGCTCGTGGGGAACCTCGATGGGGTGGGGATCGAGGATATTCCGCGGGTGCGGGCGGAGCGGGCGGCGGCGATGCCGCGGCCGGTGCTGTCGGACGCTGTCGAGCGGACGGATGTGACGGTGCCAGGGCCCGCGGGTGCGCCGGACGTCCTCGTGCGGCTGCACCGGCCGAAGGCGCGGGGCGGCGAGGCGCTGCCGGCGGTGTTCTGGATGCACGGCGGCGGCTACGTCTTCGGGACGTATGAGGGCGACGACCTGCGCTTCGACGGGTGGGTGCGCGAGCTGCACTGCGTCGGGGCCTCGGTGGAGTACCGGCTGGCGCCGGAGCATCCGCACCCGGCGGCTGTCGAGGACAGCTACGCGGCGCTCACGTGGCTGCACGAACACGCCTCGGAGCTCGGGGTGGATGCGGGGCGCATCGGTATCGGCGGGGCGAGCGCGGGGGCGGGGCTGGCGGCGGGGCTGGCGCTGTACGCGCGCGACCGCGGCGAGGTGCCGGTGGCGTTCCAGCTGCTGATCTACCCGATGCTTGATGACCGGCAGGCGACGCCCTCGAGCGGGTGGCCGGTGCCGATCTGGGCGCCGTCGCACAACACCCTGGGGTGGCGCGCGTACCTTGGCGAGCGCTACGGGAGCGACGATGTGCCGATCTACGCGGCGCCAGCACGTGCGACGGACCTCGAGGGGTTGCCGCCGACGCTGATCGCGGTGGGGACGCTGGACGGGTTCGTCGACGAGGACCTCGAGTACGCGCGGCGGCTCAACCACGCGGGGGTGCCGGTGGAGCTGCACATGTATCCGGGCGCGCCGCACGGGTTCGACTCGATGGCGCCGGACACGGCGGTGGCGCGGCGGGCGCGGGCGCACATGGAGGACTGGCTGGCGCGGCAGCTGCGGCCGTAGCCTCGGGAGGCCGTCTTGCGCGCAGGCCGCGGGGTGGCGAGGGACGGGACGAGCGGATATTGTTGATCCCGATGCGTGATATGCGTGCCCGGGTGCTGTCGATGCTCGCGCTGCTCCTCGTGGCCGTCGCCGTCGTCGGTGTGGCCGGGTGTGGCGGGAACGATGACGCGACGCCCACGCCCCCGGTGGTCATCGAGACGCCGGAGGTAACGCCGGCGGCAGCCGTCGAGACGCCGCCGCCCGTGATCGCGACCGCGGAGCCGACCGTCGTGGCGACTGTGCCACCGACGGTTGCGGCGACGCAGGCGCCTCGGCCGGCGGGGCCGCCTCAGTCGGGGCAGTGGATCGACGTCAACCTGTCGACGTTCACAGTCCAGCTGATGGATGGCGGATCGGTGCTGCGGACGATCGGGCCGGTGGGCGTGGGGGCGCAGATCAATACCGGCGTGTACGAGTCGACGCGAACGGGGCTGTTCTACGTGTACAGCATGGACGCGTCGCTCACGTACGACGCGCCGTACGACACGTACATCAGCCACTGGGTGGGGTTCGACCCGGGGCTCGACAACGGGTTCCACTCCTTCCTGAAGGATGCGGAGGGGCAGGTCGTGGACCCCTCGACGGGTCGCATTTCGAACGGCTGCATCCGCACGGGTGAGGCGGAGGCGATCTACGCGTTCGCGGAGATCGGGATGCCGGTGTGGGTGCACCTGTAGGCTGACCGGCGTGGACGCCGACCGGCGCGTCGCAGACCTCGACCGGTGTCTCGGGCGATGGACAGGATGCGGTCAGTCGCCGGCCGGGGGCGCCTGCCAGAGCTCGACGCGGTGGCCGTCCGGGTCCATCACCCAGCCGAAGCGGCCGAAGGTCGACTCCTCGATCTTGTCGTCGACGAGGATGGCGTCGAGGTCGTCGACGCGGAAGTTGACCATGAAGCGCGCCGTGCTGGGGGCGAAGTAGTCCGAGTCCTCCTCGAACACCGACCAGATGGTAGCGCCCTCGGGATCGTCGGCTGCGCGGAAGGCGACGCCGCCCCAGTCCTCGAGGGGGAGCCCGAGGTGCTCGCGGTACCAGGCGCGGAGGCGGTCGGGGTCGGACGACTTGAAGAAGATCCCACCGATGCCGAGCACACGAGCCATGCGAGCCACCTCCTGCGCGGATGATAGGGCTTCGGCGTCGCGCGGGGGGCGCCGGCGCGCGCCGCGAGGCCGCTCACAGAGATTTAGCACTTCGATGCGGTGCGGCTGACAGGTCGGCGGGGCGGGAGTGCGATCTTCGATGGCGTCACCGGCGGCCGATGCCGCGGGGAAGGGAGTGCAGATGTTCGAGACGGGGAAAGAGAAGGTAGTCGCGATCGGCGCGGGAGCTGTGGCGGGCCTCGTGCTGCTGGGGGGCGCGGCGTTCGCGCAGACGCCGGGCGCGACCTCAACGCCGTCGGCGGAGGGGACGCCGAGCACGACCGCAACGGCCACGGCGACGGCGGATGGGTCGGGCCGGCACCAGAAGGACGGCACGGACTGTCCGCACGACAAGGGCGAGGACCAGAGCGGCAGCTCGAGTTCGAGCAGCAGCTCGAGCGGCACCTAAGCCGCGGCGTGGAGCGATGCGGGACGGCGGCCGAGAGGCCGCCGTCCTGCGTTGTGTCTCGCGGAGGGTCGCGCCAGGGCCGGGGCTCAGGGGGCGGACGTGGGGTCAGGGACGGACGGCCACGAAGCGCAGACGACGGTAGTCGACGTGCCAGTGGCCGTCGGCGTAGAGGGCGTGGCGGGTAGCGGCCTCGACCTCGAGGCGGAGGGCGGCTTCGTCCTCGGGGGTGAGGACCGAAGTGATCGGCGACGCGAACATCGTGAGCCAGTCGGCGAGGGCGTGGTCGCCGGGAGCGAGCTGCGTGAAGCGTTCGAAGTGCCAGAGCGCGCGCACCTCGAAACCGTGGCGTTCGAGAAGGGTGGCGTACTCCGCGGGGGTGGGGAAGTACCAGGGACGCGCCTGGCGCTCGGGCGGGATGCCGCGGCGGGTGAGCGCGTCGCGGAGGGCGGTCGAGACCAGCTCAGTGTTGCGACCGCCGCCCATCTCCGCGACGAAGCGGCCGCCCGGGCGGAGGGCGGCGGCGACGCGGCGCAGGACGTCTTCGGGGCGGGTCATCCAGTGGAGCGCGGCGTTCGAGAAGACGGCGTCGAGGGGCGGGTCAGCGGTGAAGTCGTAGGCGCTGACGACCTCGAAGCGGAGAGCGGGGTAGGCGGCGCGGGCGGCGTCGATCATCGCGGGGTCGGCGTCGATCCCGAGCACCTCGGCGCCGCGGGCGGCGATGTGCGCGGCGAGGGTGCCGGTGCCGCAGCCGAGGTCGACGATGCGCTCGCCGGGCTGCGGGTCGAGGAGCCCGACGAGATCCTCGGCGAGTTGCGCGACGAAGCCGAAGCGCTGTCCGTAGGCGGCGGCGTCCCATGTCTGGCCGGCGTCGGTGGTCATGCGGGGAGCATCGAGGTGCGGGCGTCGGAGGGCAAGAGCGCTACTGGAGCGCGACGCGGCCCGAGTTGGTGGAGCCGGGGGCGCGGTATTCGAGGATGGCGGCCGTCTGACCGGCGGGGATGCGGAAGTAGACGACGCCCTCGACGGAGGCGTTGAACGCGAGGGAGACGCCGGTGCCGAGGGCGTCGGGGCAGTTCTGGCAGACGGCGTGCCAGTCGCTCTGCATGACGCCTGCGGCGTCGATGAGCTGGAACGCGTCGTCCACCAGGCGGTAGCTCTCGCTGGACGGGCCTCGCGCGTTCGCGGCGTTGAAGCGGAGGCGGTGCGTGGCGTCGTTGGCGGGGCTGACCGTGCGCCCGTCGAAGGCCTCGAAGGCGAGGACCGTGAGATCGATGCTGCCGATGCGGCTGACGACGCCGATGCGGGCGGCGGTGGCCGTGGCTGTACCGGATGGGGCGGCACCGGGGGAGGAATCGCCGTACTCGAGGCTGATGGTGATGAAGGCGACGGCGGCGGCCATGGCGAGGAGGATGGGGACGCCGAGGATGAAGCGCTTCTTGAAGTACCAGGGGCGGAGGTCCAGCCAACGGCGCCGCGCCTGCTTCGCGGCGGCACGGGCCTCCTTCGCGGTGGCGCGCGCCTCACGGTAGGCATCGGAGGGCATCGCATCGCCTTTCGGGCGCCGTGCGGTACGACGCTCGCGGACGGGATCGTACGGCGGAGGGCTGGCGCGCGCCAACGAGCCTGGAGTGCACCTCGAACGGGGCGGGGCGCCGGGCCGCGCAACCTTCGAAGGCGCGGGTATAGTCCACGGAGACGCTGGAGGCAGACGAGGAGCGGCCGATGCCGGGTGACCCGCCACGCAGAAAGAAGCGCACGCATCACTTCGAGGGGCCGCTGGGCTGGCTGCGGCGGCCGGTGCCGAAGTCCTCGGCGGCGGAGGGCAGGGAGGTCGTCGAGGGGCGGGCGACCGTCATCAACGAACACCTGATCCAGCACATCGTGACGGTGAAGCTGTTCACGCGGTCGTTCCCGACCTCGAACGTGTGGGTGCTGCACGACCGGGGCGAGGCGGCGCTCATCGACGCCGGATTCGGGGACGAGGCGTCGTCGCAAGTGCGCATCGACTACCTGACGAAGGAGTTGAGCAACCTCGACTTCAAGTACATCCCGATCACGCACCACCACTTCGACCACTCCTCGGGTGGGCGGCGGTTGCGGCAGGCGTTGCGTGCCGAGGTGGCGATGCACCCGATCGACGAGGTGTTGCTGCACACACCGACGGAGAGCAACGAGGACCTGCCGGACGACGCCGAGATCGACCGGCGGGCGCGCATCTGGCGCGCGGAGGCCCTCGAGACGCCGGTGGACATCGGGCTGGCCGATGGGGAGTCGCTGCGCGTGGGTGGGCTGACGGTGCGGGCGGTGCACACGCCGGGGCACACCGCGGGGCACAACTGCTACTTCGTGGAGGAGCTGGGGATCCTGTTCACGGGGGACAACATCCTCGGGATTGGGACCTCGGCGATCGCGCCGCCACCGGCGGGGGACATGGAGCAATACATCCAGAGCCTGCTGCGGATGCGCGAGCTCCAGTCGAAGCTGTTCGCGCCGGGGCACGGGCCGGTGGTGACGGCGACGGCGGCGAAGGTGCAGGAGCTGATCGACCATCGTGCCTCGAGGGATGCGCAGATCCTCGCGCTGATCGACCGGGGGTACACGAACGACCGTCAGATCCGGAACGCGCTCTACCCCGAGTTGCAGAAGGGGCTGCGGCGGGCGGCGCGCGGCCAGCTGCGCGCGCACCTCGCGCGGCTGGTGGGTCAAGGGAAGGTCACGGTCGAGGAGACGGGGAAGGACTGGACGGTCGGGCTGACGCGGTAAGCGCGGGAGTCCGCCGGGTACGCTGTGGGCATGCAATGGCGGGGCGACGGCGCGCACGCGGGAGATGCCCGGCGGCTGGGCGTCGCGCTGGTGCTGGTGCTGGTGACCGCGGCCGTCGAGCTGTGGGGCAGCATCGTCACCGGCTCGCTGGCGCTGCTGTCGGACATGGTGCACGTGTTCACGGACTTCGTCGCGCTGACGCTTGCGCTGGTGAGCGTGCGTGTGGCGGCGCGCCCGCACACGCTGCAGTGGACGTTCGGCTTCCACCGCATCGAGATCCTCGCGGCGGCGCTGAACGGGCTGTCGTTGCTCGTGGTGTCGGCGTTCATCGCGCGGGAGGCCCTCGTTCGCATCGGCGCGCCGGGGGACGTGGCGGCCGGCGGACTGACGGCGATCGCCGCGTTCGGCCTCGTGAGCAACGCGCTCACGGCGTTCGTGCTAGGTCACGCGCACTCGATGAACATGCGGGCGGCGCGACTGCACGTGCTGTCCGACCTCGGCGGGTCGGTGGTCGCGGTGGCGGCGGGCGTGACGATCCAGATCACGGGCGCGACGCGTGTGGACCCGATCCTGTCGCTCGTGATCGTCGCGCTCATCGTCGTAGGGGCGGTGCGCTTGCTGCGCGAGGCGGTCGAGGTGCTGATGGACCGCGTGCCTCGCGGGATTGACCTGCAGGAGGTCGAGCGTTCGCTGCTCGCGGTGCCCGGAGTTGCCGGAGTCCACGACATGCACTGCTGGACGATCGCCAGCGGGTTCGTGGCCTTCGCGGCGCATCTGCAGCTGGCAGCGGGCGCCGACGCTCAGGCGAGCATCGAGCGCGCGTCGGCGATGCTGGAGCGCGAGTACGGCATCGGGCATACGACGCTGCAGCCTGAGGAGGCGCCTTCGCCGCGGCTGGTCGAGTTCAGGGCGTGAAGGTGGGGCCAGCTACCCGCCTGTCGCGTCGGGGGCGCCGGGGCGCCAGTCGTCGAAGCGGTCGAGGAGGGCGGCGCGCAGTCCCTCGACGTGTGCCGTGAAGACCGGGTCGTCGAGGCGGGGTGTGAGCATGACCAGCGCGTCCTCGCCGTTGTCGGAGTAGTAGCGACGCAGGGTGCCGGCCTCGGTAAAGCCGAACCAGCGGTAGAGGCTGCGTGCGCGGTCGTTGGAGACGCGCACCTCGAGGGCGATGGTGGGCAGTTCGGCCTCGGCGGCGAGGCGGTGGCATTCGAGGAGCAGTCGCTGAGCGATGCCGCGGCCCTGCTCGGCGGGGTCGACGGCGACGGTGACGACGTGGAGCTGGTCGACGGTGTACCAGACGCCGAGGAAGCCGAGAACGCGCGGCTCCGGGTCGTGCGCGAAGAGGCGGCGCAGGGAGTCGAACAACGTGTGATGTTCCGCGGGGCGGCCGTCCGTCGTCGTGGGGGGCTGGACGGCGACGAGGTAGCCGGCGAGGCCGTTGCGCAGTTCGCGCTCGAAGGGGGTGCCGGGGAGCGAGGAGCCGTAGGCGGCGCGTTCGATGCGGCGGACCTGCTTGAGGTCGGCTTCGAGCATCGGGCGGATGAGGATGCGATCCTGGGCGACGGTCGCCATTACGCCAGTGTATCAAGCGAGGGAGCGGCTTCGAAGAGGTACGCTCGCGCGCTCATCGCGTATCGCGGAGCCGAGCGACCTCCTCGCGGAGGGCGTGCAGTTCGGACATGAGGTCGGCGAGCTGGACGTCCTCGTGGTCGCGGACGATGTAGGCGGCGACGGTGGCGGTGAGGGCGGAGAGGGCGGCGATGCCGAAGAGCATGAGGGCGGCGGCGACGCCTCGACCGAGGGGCGTGACGGGGTACAGGTCGCCGTAGCCGACGGTGGTCATGGTGGTGAGCGCCCACCAGAGGGCGTCGCCGAAGCTGTCGATGTTCCCGCCGCTGGCGTGCCGTTCCGCGATGAGAACCGTGACGGCGCCGGCGACGGCGATGACGATGACCGAGGCGAGGATGAAGCTGGTGCCTCGCTGGCTGGCGAGGGAGCGGAGGAGCTGCACGTTCAGGCCGACGGCGGCGGCGAGGCGGCCGAGGCGGACCAGGCGCAGGATGCGGAACGGGCGCAAGAACGGCAGCAGGACGATGAGTCCCTGGATCCAGTTGCGGCGCGCGTACCGCAACGGGTGCGGGGCGACTGCCAGCTTCACGCCGTAGTCGACGGCGAAGGCGGCCCAGATGAGCCAGTCGGCCGTCACGAACGCCTGTTCCACGGCGGGGGAGACGTCCATGAGCAACGGGACGAGCAGGAGCGGGATCATGGCGGCCGCGAGCATCGTGAGCGGGAGATCGGTGATGCGCTCCACCCGCTGGAGTCGATCCTCGCTCCGCATCGTGCGCCGGGCAGCGGTCATGCGTGCACCATCCTCCCCGTCCGTGCGCCGGGAACGGGTCGCACTCTAGCGGCCGGTGCGGTTGCTGTCCTGCCCGCGCGGGGAATGTGCCAGACGGTGCTCCGAGGTGCGCCGGGGAGGGACTTACGTTGGGCCTGCCGTCGCGGCGGGTGACGGCGGAAGGAGCGCCTGAGGTGGCGGACGAGCACGAGATTGCGATCGTGGACGACGACGGGGAGGAGCCGAGCGCGGAGGCGCTGGCGGAGCTCGCGGCCGTGAGCGAGGCGGAGGCGGCGTCCGCGTCCTCGATCGAGTCGGCGCTGGAGGAGACGCGGCGGGAGCTGGAGGAGCAGCGTCGGCTGGCGCTGACGGCGGTGGCGCGCTACCGGGAGGCCGCGTTGGCGGCGGAGCCGGAACTGCCGCCGGAGCTGGTCGGCGGCGAGACCGTGGAGGCGGTGGACGCCTCGCTGGCCGCGGCGCGGCGGACGGTCGCGTCGATCCGGCAGCGGCTGGCGGAGGAAGCGGAGCCGTCGACGCGGGGGTTTCCGGCGGGGGCTCCGGCGCGCCTCGGCGTGGGGAGCGAGGGGCTGACGGCGGCGGAGAAGATCGCGCGGGGGCTGGAGCAGCGGGCAGGGCACGCGCGGTCGGGGTGAGGCCGCGACTGAAGCGGGGGCGTACCATGGCACCCGCTGGAGGCGGGCATGGCTCGTGGGCGTTCCGGAGTTGGGTTCGCTGCCGGCGATGCGGCCCGGGCGATGCTTGCAATCGCGGCTGTGGCCTCGGCGGGGGCCGCGCTGGTGGTGGTGTTCGGGGCGCTGCCGGACGTCCGCGACGTGTGGGCGCCGAGCAGCCGGGGAGCGGACGCCTCCGTGCCGGCGTTGTGGGCGAGCGTCGTGGCGAACCTCGTCTTCGCGGGGATGCTCGCGGGGACGGTGGCGGGACGCGGGCCGCGCGGGCGGTGGTGGTCCTGGCTCATCGCGGTGCTTGGGGTGGGCGCGGTCTTGCAGGCGCTCGTCTACCTCGATGCCGCCGCCGCATTCCACGGCCCGCTGGAGGAGCAGATGCGCGCGGCGGGAATCGCGCTCCGGTGGGCCGCGGCGGTCGACGCGACCGCCGGAGCGCTGACGGTATCGGCCGTGCTCCTGATGATCGGCCGCAGGCGCCGCGACGCCTGAGGGCGGTGCGCCGTCCGACTCAGGGCAGGGTCGACTCGCTGGCGGGCGCATCGGCGGCGTATTCCGCGTCGGTGGGCTCGGCCGCGACGGCGAGGGGAGCCAGGTCGAGGACTCCGCCTTCGCCGTCGCCGGCGAGGGGGAGCGAGAAGCCAAACTCGGCGCCGCCTTCCTCGCGCCGGCGAGCCCAGACGCGGCCTCCGAGGACATCGACGAGGCGCTTGCTGACGGAGAGCCCGATGCCCATGCCGCGTATCTCCTCGGGGACGCGGGTCGAGCGGTAGAACGGGGTGAAGAGCGACTCGAGATCCTCGTCGTCGAGGCCGATGCCGCTGTCGAGGACGCGCACCTCGACGGAGTGGTCGTGCTGGCGAACGGTCACGTCGATGGGCAGCGCGGGCGGGCTGAAGCGGATCGCGTTGTGGAGGTAGTTCAGGATCACCTGGTGCAGGTAGCTCTCGGAGGCGATGGCAAAGAGGTCCCAGTCGCTCGACTCGAGACGGATGACGCGTCCCGGCTGCTGGCGCTGGGCCTCGGCGATCACGCGGCTGATGCTGCGTGAGATGAGCACAGGCTCGGTCTCGGGCTGCGCCGTATCGAGCCGCGTGAGGATGAGCATGTTCTCGACGACGCGGTGGAGGCGTTCGACCTGACCGAGCAGGTCGTTGAGTGAGGCGGAGATGGTCGCGGCGTCCATCTGCTGATGGCGGGCGGCCAGAAGGGACGCATTGCCGAGGACGACCGTGATCGGTGTGCGCAGCTCGTGGGATACGGTGCCGAGGAACTCGTCCTTTGCCTGGCTGGCGACGCGGAGCTCCTCGGCGATGCGGAGCGAGTCCTCGTAGAGGAGCGAATGCTCGATGGCGCGCTCGGCGCGGCGTCCGACGTCGCGCAGGAGGTCGAACTCGCGCTGCTGGCACTGGCGCCCGGATTCGGCGGTCCAGGCCACGAGGACGGCGGCGACGCGGTCATGCACGCGCAGGGGGACGAGCATCGTCGAGACATGCTGGCTGGCGGGCGTGGATCGCGGCCCTCCTTCCTCGACGAGGCTGGGGAGCGGGAGGTCTGCCGGCGATTCGCGGTAGAACTCCGGCAGCCCGCTGCGGAGCACTTCGGCGACGCCGCTGGTGTCAGCCGCGTTGACTCGATAGCTGGCGACGGGGCGGGCGAGGTCATCCGGGCCGGCGCGCATGACGCCGTCGAGGAGGCCATCGCGGGCGAAGTAGACGGCGGCGCCGTCGACGAAGCCGGGGACGAGCGCCGAGACGAGCGCCTGCGCCGTCTCCTCGGAGTTGAGCGTGCGGTTTAGCAGGTCGGTGAGGCGGGCCAGGAGCGCCCGTTCGGACTCGACGTGTTTGCGTTCGGTGATGTCGATGGTGAGGGCGGAGAAGCCGGCAACTGCGCCGTCCGGCGCGATGTATGGGACGAAGCGCGCCTCGAACCAGCGGAGCGGACCGCCGGCGGGGGCGCGCATCTGCATTTCGAATTGGAGAGGCTCCCCCTCCAGGGCGCGCTCGATGTGGCGTTTGCTCCGTGCGTAGGTTTCCGGCGCTTCCACCTCGGCGATCCGACGCCCTCGGAGCGCGTTTACCGGGACCGCGTACCACTCCTCGGCAAGCTTGCCGTTCACGGTCACGAATCGCTGATCGCGGTCGATATAGGCCACGAAGGCGGGCACGTGGTCGATGACGAGCTGCAGCTGGGCCGACTGCTCGGTCAGCTGGCGCTCGGCGCGTGCGCGGTCGGTGATGTCGAGGCCGATGGCGCCCAGGAACTCGGGGTCGCCGGTGTCGTCCAGGATGGGGAAGCGGACGATGAGGTACTCGTGCTCGCCGTCCTCGTCGGGGAACGCCTCGACGCGGTGGACGGGCTCGCGGCGGGCGAGGGGGAGCGCGTCCGGGTCGTGCAGGCGGGCGGCGAGGGCGGCGGGAAAGACCTGCGCATCGGTCCTGGTATAGAGGTCATCGCGCGTGCGGCGGAGGATGCGCTGGCTCTCGCTGTTCGCGTACACATAGCGGCCGTGGGCGTCCTTCATCCACGCCGAACCCGGCAAGTTGGCCATGAACGCCTCGAACAGCTGGTCGCTCCTGCGGAGCGAGACCATCGCCTGGCGACCGCTGTGCACGAGGAACGCCGAGAGGAGTGCGAGCGGGGTGGTCACGACGACCGTCACGATGTACTCGGACGTGGAGTAGCTGGCGCCGATGGGGAGGCTGGAGAGGGCGGGCGCGGTCAGCGCAACGGCGAGGAACGCGATGAGGCCGTACTGAAGGCCGACATACCAGGTCACGATCACGGCGGCGAAGAGCGCCGGCGCGAAGAGGACGTGGCCGGTGCCCCACTGCAAGGTGACGACGACGAGCAGGGCACCGGCAGCGGCTGCCGCCACGAACCCGTACGCCCCGAGCCCTGTGCGGGGCGGTGTGTGGATATCGAGCAGGCGAAGGAGCGCGGAGGTGCGCAGGGCCACGGACGTGCAGGTCCTCTCAGGATGGGGAGAGGCGGGCTACCGACCCGCGACCGGACACAGAGCGGGGCGCCCCCGTGCCACCTCCCTTGTAAGCCAACGTCGGTGCCGGGGGGTTGCGATCATGCAACGATCCGGCATGGGGAGTATCGAAGGTGTGTCGACGCGCGTTATGACTCGTCGCGTGGTGGGGGAGGGACGATCAGACCGGACGACGTCAAGTGACCGAGATCGACGACTTTACCCGCATCGACATCTCGCAATACCTCGTCGATGAGCTCGTCGCGGCGTTCGCGGGCTTCTCGTGTGAGTTCGAGCTCCTCCTGGACGCGCTCGGCGAGCACGCGCTCGGGGGCCTCGGACGAGCGTGGCAGGCGCGCCTCGAGGACGGCGCCCAGGGTGGAGTAGCGGTTGCCGCCGAGGAAGTGGAGGGGCCGCGCCTCGTCGGACTGGAGGAGCCACTGATCGTCGAACGCCGCAGGGTCGACGTGCACGGCGACGACCAGGCCGATGTAGAGGAAGTGGTCGCCAATGGGCAGCACCTGCTCCACCTCGCACTCCACCCAGGCGACGCAGTCCTTGAGCAGCGGCGCGCTGAGGTGGGCGGCGACGAACGTCTCGAGCCGGGTGGCCTCGAACTTATCGATGTCCTTGCCGGAGAGGGAGGCGAGGTACTGCACGTGGTGGAGCAGGGCGCGGGTGGGGAAGTTGAGCGCGAACTGCTCGGAGTGGCTGATCATCGCCGCGGAGTGGCGGGACTGCTCGATGGCGATGGCGACGAGGGGCGGCCGGGCCGAGACGGGCGTGTGCCACGCAACCGGAAGGACGTTGGGGACGCCACGGTCGGCGGTGGTGACGAGGGCGACGGGGCCGCCCTGCAACAGGCGCGCGGCCACCGTCACCGGGCGGCGTTCGACCTCGGACGGGGGGAGTTCGAGCACGTGCTGAGTATACGAGGCGAGCGGGCGGCCGCCGTGACGCATGGGGGCCCGTAGTATGACGGGTGCTCGAGGAGTGCCCCGTGCCGGAACTCGCAACGCGCCCATTCGAGGTGACGCGCAACGTGCGCCTGTTCTACTCGCTCGGCTTCGTGCGGGAGCTGAGCCCGCTGCTCGTGATCTGGGTGGTGTACCTGACGGACTATCGCGACCTGACGCTGGCGCAGGTCGGGCTGATGGAGGGTCTGTTCTGGCTGATCAAGCTGGCGACCGAGGTGCCGACGGGCGCGTTCGCGGACCGGTTCGGGCGGCGGCTCACCTTCATGACGGGGTTTGCCCTCGAGGCGGCCGGCGTGGCGCTGTTCGCGGTCGCGGCCGACTTCGAGCTGCTGGTCGTGAGCTACGGCGTGTGGGCGGCCGGGCTCGCGTTTCGCTCCGGGAACGAGGAGGCGTACCTGTACGACGCGCTGGCGGTGGGGAGGCGGCAGGCGGAGTTCAGCGATCGCATCGGGATGTACTGGGCGGTCAGCATCAGCGGGCTGCTGATCGGCGGGGCGCTGGGCGGTGTACTGGCGGAGGCGGTGGGACTGCGCCTCGCGGTGGTGGCGTCGCTCACGCCATATGTGCTGGCGGGGCCGATCGTGTGGCGCATGCAGGAGCCGCCTCGAGGCGAGGCGACGCACCAGCGGCCGGGCTACGTCGACACCTTGCGAGGGGCGCTGCGGGCGGTGCGCACGGACGCGGCGCTGCGCTGGATGCTGCTGCTGCAGATCGCGCTGTACGGAGCGCAGCCGGCGTTCTTCCTGCTGTCGCAGCCGTTCATGCGTGAGCACGGCGTCCCGCTGGCGCTGTTTGGCGTGCTGATCGCGCCGGTGCACCTGCTGTGGGCTGGCGGTGGGCTGGTGAGCGGGCGGGCGGTGCGGCGGCTCGGGCTGCGAGGCACGCTGGGGCTCGCGATCGGCCTCGGGGTGGGCGGGCTGGCGGCGCTGGCGGCGGTCGACCACGTGTCGGCGTTCGTGGGGCTGGCGGCGTGCATGGCGGGGGCGGGGATCGCGTTCCCGGCGATTGGGTCGTATGTGAACGAGCGGACGGCCTCCGAGGTGCGGGCGACGGTGCTCTCGATCGCCCCGCTGGGGAGCTCGCTCGTGCTGGGCGCGGCGGGCGTGGGTGCGGGGGCGCTGGCGGAGCGGTCGTTGCAACTCGCGTTCGGGGCGATGGGGGCGGTTGTGCTGCTGGCGGCGGGGGGCTGCTTCCTCGCATGGCTGGCGGCGGACGCGCGTGCAGGACGGCGCGGCGCGACGGCTGTGGGGGACCCCGCGGCGTAGCGGGTCAGGCGCGGGGCGGGTCGATGGCGGGCAATGCAGACCGCGAACGCTCGGCGTCCGCGAAGGCGGCGAGGTGGGCGCGCCCGGCCTCGAGCAGCGTGGCGACCTCGACGGCGCGGTGGCGCGGAGTGTACGGCTCGATGCGGGGGAGGCCGCGCTCGAGGAGGGCGCGGGCGCCGTGGGCGTTGCCGCGCAGGTAGTGGGTGTAGCCGGCGCCGATCTGTGAGAGGCCTTTGAAGAAGTCCTCGTCGGGCTCCCCGCGTTCGAGGCGCCAGGCAGTCTCCCACGCCTCGTGCGCGCCGAAGTAGCGTCCGGCGTTGAAGTGCGCCACGGCCAGCGACTCGACCTCGGGGAGCGGGAGCAGCTCGAACGGCTCCAGGTGGAGGCGGTTCTCACTGCCGGCGGGAAGGGGGCGTCCGAATTCGTCCCTCGGCCGCTCGACCTTGAGCGGCGGGAAGATGTCCTCGAGGTCGGGCGCGGGTTCGTCCGTCATGAGTCACAGTCTAGCAGCGCGTCGACGGAGTTCAGACGCGCCGCGCGGGGCGGGTCAACCGTGCAGGTCGAGGAGTGTGCGGCAGAGGGCGGCGAGCACGTCGCCGTCGAAGGGCTTGGTGATGAACTCGGTGGCGCCGGCGTCCATGGCGAGGTCCTTGTGGGCGGCGTCGACGTACCCGCTCATGACGATGATCGGCGCCTCGGTGAGGGCGCGCAGGCGCTCGACGAGCGTGGCGCCGTCGGCGCCGGGGAGGACGAGGTCGACGATGAGGAGATCGGGCCGCTCGGTGGTCGCGAGCGCGATGGCCTGATCGGCGTCGAGCGCGGTGAGGACGTCGAAGCCCTCGAACCCGAGCTGCAGCCGGAGCAGGCGTCCAATGGCCTGCTCGTCGTCGACCACCAGGATCCTGGCCGAAGCCACATCGTCCTCCTTTGCGGCCCACGGTGGGCCGTCCAACACGTTACGTTCGCCGCTGCGGGTCAGTCGAACAGCCGCTCTTCGGCCCGGCGCATCGCGCGGTAGCACTCGCAGCTCGCGCGTTCGAGACCCTCGCGGTCGACGATGGCGATGCGGCCGCGCGCGTACTGGACGAGGCCGGCGCGCTGCAGGCGGCCGGCGGCGATGGTGACGGTCTGCCGCTGGACGCCGAGCAGGAGCGCGATGAACTCGTGGGTGATGGCAATGGAATCGGTGCCCGTGAGGTCCTCGAGGCGCAGCAGGCAGCGGGCGATGCGCTCCTCGACGACGTGGTTGGCAGAGCAGGCGGCGGCCTGCCCGGTGAGGCGCAGCAGCATGACCGCGTAGCGGGTGGCGAGCCTGCGCAGACCGGCTGCGGCGGGGCCGTGGACTTCGGAGCGCGGGAGCGCCAGGGCTTCGCCCGGGACCTGCACGAGGGCGCGAAAGGGCGTCAGGCCGTCATCGAGGAGCGCGGGGAAACCGACCATGCCCTCGCGGCCGACCATAACGTGCTCGTGGGCGTCTCCGGAGTCGAGGACCGTGAGCAGTGAGACGGCGGCGGTCAGGGGGAAGACGAGCTGGTCGATGTGGTCGTCCTGGTCGAGGAGGGTGACGCCAGCCTCGAGATCGACCAGGCGCAGGTGCGGCTGGAGCGCCTCGAAGTCGGCGGCACCGAGGCTGGCGAGCAGCCGGTTCTGGCGCAGTATGCCTGCGTCCATCGTCCTCACTCCCACACACCTCACCTTAGGCGCCGCGCCGGGCGATCCCATTTCGTCGGACTCATCCGTTCTGTCAGCCAGATGACAACCGGGGGGCGGGCTGCCTCGCGGGGCGAGGCGTCCGGCTGTGCTGTCCATCTTGTCTCCGCGAAGGCACCGGCGTCGGCCATCTACCTGACGTAACAGACGGAGGCCGGGACGCTACGGACGCGTATCCGGCGAACTCTTGGGCGGGGCAGTGGCTCGATGCGGGCGTTCGACGGCGATGGTCACGGCCGACGGCGGCGTCCCTCTCGCGGAGACGGATGCAGCGCCGGTTCGGGCTTGCCGGTCTTGGAACAGGTGTTCTAATGTTCCCCGTGCAGCAGGCAGGGGGTTGCCATGACTGGCGGCGGGTGGACATCGGTCACGGCGTTTGAGGGCGCCGCGACGGCGGGCAGCGGGACGTTGAACGCGGCGCTCTTCTTCGGGCGCGCGGTGCGGTCGCGTGGGCCGCGGCGTACGGCTTCGGGATTGCTGACGGCGCTCTCGGCGGCGATTGCTCTGAGCGCGGTCGCATGTGGTGTCGCGGAGCCGGGGAGCGCGCTCGCGGCGGCGCTGGAGGCGCCGCTGGTGGCGGCGAACCTCGGCGTGACGGGTGTGCTGCTGGCCGGCGGCCGGCGATGACCACGTTCTCGGGCGCGCTGGCGCGCAAGGAGTACGAGCTGGCGGCGCTGCGGCTGATGCTCGGCGTCCTGGAGGCGATCGAGGAGGCGGCGCCGGCGACGCGTGACGAACTGATCGCGCTGCTGACGGTGGAACGGCGATGAGCGACCAGGGCGGAACGGCGACGCGACCCGCGTTCTACGAGTCGGCGCTGTCGAGGGCCGAGCGCGACGACTTCGCCGTCGCGAGGAGCGTGGACGGACTGCAGGAGGAGATCGCGATCCTGCGGCTGCGGCTGCGGGAGGCGCTGGGCGAGCACCCCGGCGACCTGGACATCGTCGAGCGGGGGGTGCGGTTACTGGTGCAGTCGTTGCTCGCGGAGCACCGGCTGTCCTCGAAGGAGGCGCGCAACATCACGGAGTCCCTGACGGGGCTGGCCGAGCAACTCATGGTCACGTTCACGGAGCGATTCGAATGACGGGGGACCGGCTGGGCGAGGTGATCCGGACGTGGCGGCGGACACGGTCGCGTCCGCCGGCGGGGGACGTGCACGAGCAGCTGCAGTACCTCGAGCGGGACGTGCAGGAAGTGCGGACGCGCGTGAACGCGCTGTTCTTCACCGTGCTTGCGGCGGCGCTCGGCGACGTGGCGGGGAGGCTGTTTGGATGAGCGCGGTCACGGTGACCTCGAAGCGACCTGAGGGGCCACTGCCGCCGCTGCGTCCGTACCAGGGCAGGGCGGGCCACGCCGTCCTGCGCCGAGTGTTCCGGCGCGAGGGCGGATCGATCTCGATCGAGATCGCGCGGCAGGGCGGTAAGAACGAGCTGTCCGCACAGATCGAGCTGATCCTGCTGCTGGCGCGGGCGCAGTCGGGCGGGACGGTGGTGAAGTGCGCGCCGACCTTCGAGCCGCAGGCGCGGATCTCGATGCGGCGGCTGCGCAATCGGGCAGCGGAGGCGGGGATCTCCGTGCTCGTGCGGTCCGAGGGGCCCTCGGTGCGCTGCGGCAACGCGTCGGCGCAGTTCCTGTCGGCGGAGCCGGCCGCCAACGTCGTCGGGCACACGGCCGATTTGCTGCTCGAGGCGGACGAAGCGCAGGACATCGACGTGGAGACGTTCGACCGGGCGTTCCGGCCGATGGCGGCCTCGACGAACGCGCCGGTGGTGTTCTACGGCACGCCGTGGGGCGCGAACTCGCTGCTGGAGCAGGCCAAGGCTGCCCACCTGACGGCGGAACGCGCGGACGGCGTGCGGCGGCACTTTCGCTTCGACTGCAACGAGGTCGCGCGGTACGTGCCGACGTACCGCGCGTACGTCGACGCGGAGCGTGAGCGGCTCGGCGAGCGGCACCCGCTGTTTCGGACGCAGTACCTGCTGGAGGTATTGCATGACGCGGGGCGACTGTTCGACGCAGCGGCGCTGGCGCAGCTCGAAGGCGAGCACGAGCGACAGTCGACGCCGGTGCCGAGCGAGCGGTACGTCGCGGGCCTTGACCTGGCGGGCGCGGCGTCCGAGGAGCGGACGGAGGCACGAGACCGCGACTGGACCGTGCTGACGATCGCCCGGCTCATGCGGGGCGGCGCCGGCGGGCCTCGGATCGAGGTGGTCGAGCACCAGACCTGGCAGGGCGAGCCGACGGAGTCGTTGCTGGCGACGCTGGCCGACCGGCTGCGACGTGTGTGGCGGGTACGGCGGCTCGCGGTGGACGCGACGGGCCTCGGAGGGCCGGTGGCGGAGCTGCTGGCGGCGCGCCTCGGGCGGTCGACCGTGGAGGCGGTGACGTTCACCGCGGAGCGGAAGTCCCGCCTCGGGTTCGGGTTGCTCGCCGCGGCGCATTCGGGACGGCTGCGGCTGTATCGGATGGACGGGTCCGCGGAGTGGGCGGAGTGCCGGCGGCAGCTGGAGCTGGCGCGGGCGGCGTACCGCGAGCAGCGGTTGATGCAATTTCACGTGGACCCCTCGGAGGGCCACGACGACTACGTGATGAGCCTGGCACTGGCGGTGTGGGCGGCGCGCTTCGAGGGCGGCGAGCGCACGGCGCGCGGGCGCGTGCCGCAGCCAGAGGCGGCGGAAAGGATCCCGGCATGATCTCGATGGTGCAGATGGTGACGGCGCCGCCGGCGCGGCGGCTGGAGACGGAGGACCGGCGGACGCGGCAGGACGCGCTGCCCGAGCATTTCGAGTACCGCGACGAGGGGTGCGACCTGTTCTCCTCGTGCCTGACGTGTCCGCTGCCGCGGTGCCGGTACGACGAACCGGGCGGCGCGCGGACGATGATGAACCGGGTACGTGACGAGGAGATCCGGCGGTTGCGCTTCGATGTCGGCGTGCCGGTGGACGAGATCTCGGTGCGTTTTCGTGTGTCGCGGCGGACGGTGTTTCGCGTGCTGCGGGCGGGTGGGCCGACCTCGGCGCCGGACGAGGAGCGAGGGCGGTGAGCGAGGAGTCGCTGCCGCGGCTGCTGGCGAACCGGGACGGCGACCGGATGCGGCGGTACCAGGAGTACCTGGACTACTACGAGGGGCGGCGAGGATCGCCGCCAGCGCGCGGTCGCGAGCGCACGCTCACGTTCAACTACGCGCGCGCGATCGTGGAGAAGGGCGCGTCCTACCTCGTCACGGAGCACCGGCCGCAGGTCCTGGCGACCGAGGACACGCCGGCGGGACGGCGGCTGGCGACCGAAGCGGAGCGGGCGCTGCTCGACGTGTGGGAGGCGAACGACCTCGGGCGGCTCGACCTCGAGACCGAGGTGGACACGGCGGTGCTCGGGGACGGGGCGTTCAAGGTCGTGTGGGATGAGCGCGAGCGGCGGGTGGTCGTCTCCGCGCCGGACGTGCAGGGGCTGCATGCCTGGTGGGTAGGCGATGACGTACGGCGGCTGTGGCGGGTCGCGGCGAAGTACCGCATGCCCTCGGAGCAGGTGGCGGAGCGGCTCGGGCACACACCGAGGAGCCCGGGCGGCCGGCTGCCGGAGACGGTGGACGTCATCGAGGCGTGGACCGCGGAGCGTTTCGATCTGTGGCTCCAGGGGCAGCCGGTGGAGACGCGTCCGAACCCGTACGGGGCGATCCCGTACGTGATCTACCCGAACGTCCCGCGCCCGAAGCAGTTTTGGGGCATCTCCGACATCGAGCCGCTGCGCGAACCGCTGGCGGAGTTGAACCGCGCGCTGACACAGCTCAGTCGTATCCTCGAGTTGTCGGGCAACCCGATCGCAGTCCTTGAGAACGTGGAGGAGGCGCGAGATATCGCGGTGCAGCCGGGGGCGGTGTGGGAGATCCCGGAGCAGGCGCGCGCGTACCTCCTCGACCTGCTGCAGGGAGGCGGGGTGCGGCTACACGTGGACTACGTGGAGCTGGTGTACCGGACGCTGCACGACCTGGCGGAGACGCCTCGGATCGCGTTCGGGGACGCGCGCAATGAACGGTCGGGCGTGGCGCTGCAGACGGAGCTGGACCCGCTGCTGCGCAAGGTGGGGCGCAAGCGGCTGATCCGCACCGCGGCGCTGCGACGTCGCGACCGGTTGATCCTGCGAGTGCTGGGCCACCACACGGGGCGGCGCCTCGATGAGGGCGTGCGCACCGAGGTGGCCTGGGGGCCGGTATTCGCGGTGGAACCGGGGCTGGGGGTCACGAGTCAGGTCGCGTAGGTGACCTTTGTGCCCTTCGGGGGGTGCGCCGGTGCCGTACGATCGTGTGCGGGAGGTGCCACATGGAAGAACGGCGACGGCTGACGAGAGACCGCGACGACCGGATGCTCGGCGGCGTGTGCTCCGGCATCGCGAAGCACTTCGACCTCGATCCGACGCTGGTGCGCATCGCGTTCGTGATCCTGGCGTTCGTGTCCGGCGTCGGCATCATCGCCTACGTCGTGATGTGGCTGCTGCTGCCCGCTGACGACCGGTCGGACGTCGCGACGCGGCGGGTGATGCGGGACAACGTGGACGAGATGGCGGAGCGGGCGCGCCTCGCAGCGGCGTCCGCGCAGGCGGCGGCGGAGGCGGCGCGGCAGGCGGCCGACCAGCTGGCGGAGACGGCGCGGGCAGCCGGGCGGGCGGCACGCGAGACGTGGCAACAAGGGTCGCAGCAGGCGGGCGGCACCGCGGAGGCGGGAACGGGAACCCCGATGGGTGGAGCAGCCTCGGAGGGATGGGAGGCCGGTTCGGAGAGAGGCGCCCCGGCGGCCACCTCGACGATGCCGTCGGAGGGTGGGCCGGAAGGCACACGCGAGCCCGGCGTGGAGGAAGCGGACAAGCCCGGCGAGACCACGCCGGAGGGGTCCGGCGAGACGTGGCCGCCGAGTCGCGAACTGCCCTCGACGGACGTGACGGCGGAGCCTTCCGACGCGGAGCTGGGCGAAGGACAGGGCTCTGGGCCGCCTCGGATGTAGGCGGGGCGGTCAGCCTCCGCTCACGATCGCGTCGACCTCGATCTCGACGCGGTGGGTGGGAAGGATGAGGCGGCTGACCTCGACCATGGTCATGGCGGGCCGCACCTCGCCGAAGCGAGCGACGAGCGCATCGGCCACGGACTCCCACTCCTCGATGTCCGTGACGTAGACGCGGACCCGTACGACATCGGCTACAGCCGCGCCAGCGTCGGCGAGTGCGCGTTCGATCGTCTCGAGGGCCAGGCGCGCCTGGTCCGCAGCCGACTCCGGCACGGTGCCGTCCGTCCTCGTGCCGGTGGTGCCGGAAACCCACACGTGGCTGCCAACGCGGATCGCGCGTGAGTACCCGACTCGGGCTTCCCAGGGGCCGCCGGAGGAGATGCGCTGACGTCCGGACACGGGGCTACAGGGCGTCCGCGTCGAAGAGCGGGCGCTGGGGCGACTCGACGGCGAAGGGCTTCGGCGGCTCGATGCGCAGATGCTCGTAGGCGAAGCGCGTCGCGATGCGGCCTCTGGGCGTGCGCTGCAGCAGGCCGACCTTGAGCAGGTGGGGTTCGTAGACGTCCATGATCGTATCGGCTTCCTCGGAGACGGCGGCGGCGAGCGTCTCGAGGCCGGCGGGGCCGCCGCCGAAGCGCTCGATGAGCACGCGCAGCAGCTCGCGGTCCATCGCGTCGAGGCCGAGGGCGTCGATCTGGAGCTGCTCGAGCGCGGCGATCGCGAGGGGGCCGGTGATGACGCCGTCGCCTTCGACCTCGGCGTAGTCGCGGAGGCGGCGGAGGAGGCGGTTGGCGACTCGCGCGGTGCCTCGGGAGCGCCGCGCGATCTCGCCGACGCCGTCGTCGTCGATGGCGCAGCCGAGCACCTGCGAGGAGCGGCGGACGATCTGGCCGAGGGCGCGCTCGTCGTAGAAGTCGAGGCGGTAGGTGGCGCCGAAGCGGTCACGCAGCGGCTGGGAGACGAGCGCGTACCTCGTGGTGGCGCCGATGAGCGTGAAGCGGTTGAGCTTGAGGCGGACGTCGCGGGCCTGCGGCCCGGTGCCGAGGATGATGTCGAGCGAGAAGTCCTCCATCGCGGGGTACAGGGTCTCCTCGACGACGCGGGGGAGGCGATGAACCTCGTCGATGAAGAGGATGTCGCCGGTCTGGAGGGTGGTGAGGACGGAGGCGAGGTCGCCCGTGCGCTCGATGGCGGGGCCGGCGGTGATGCGGATGGAGACGCCCATCTCAGCGGCGAGGATCATGGCGAGGGTGGTCTTGCCGAGGCCGGGGGGCCCGTGGATGAGGATGTGGTCGAGGGGCTCCTCGCGGGCTCGGGCGGCGGCGATGGAGATGCGCAGGCTCTCCTTGACCGCGTCCTGGCCGAAGTACTGGTCGAGGCGGCGGGGGCGGAGCGTCAGTTCGACGCCGGCGTCGTCGGGGGCCTGGGTGCGGGCGAGGGGGCCGCGCTGGGCGTCGTCCATGGTTGCTCCTCGAATGGTTGTTGGTGAGGAGTATAGCGAACAGGCGTTCTGGGGGCGAGCGAGGGTGGTCGAGTACCGCTCGATTGAGGAGCGCTGAGGGTCCGACGCGGCTTTGTCCCCTCACCCCTGTCCCCTCTCCCACTTCGCGGGCGAGGGGGACGCGGTGCGGGGGTTCATGAGGTTCGGTCTGGTTGCATGTGGATGAGGAGTCGGGTGATCACCGCCTCGAGGTCGGCTTCGATGTCGGCTGCGGGGATGCGGATGAATCGAATGCCGGCCTCTTCGAGCACAGCCTGCCGGTCAGCGTCGTGATGCGCTTGTTCTTCGGTGGAGTGCACACCGCCGTCGACTTCGATCGCGAGGCGCAGTTCTACGCAGTAGAAGTCGAGGACGAACGGACCGACGGGGTGCTGACGGCGGAATTTCAGTCCGTCGAGGCGACGGTCGCGAAGATGCTCCCACAGCAGGCGCTCGGTTGGGGTGAGCGGGCGTCGTAGTTGGCGAGCGGCGCGGACATTGTTGCGATGACTGCGACCGGCGTGCGCCATGATCGCCTACCTCTCCTCGCCGCATGTCGCATGGGCAAGAGGAGGTAGCGATCCTAGCTCCCCCTCGCCTACCCGTGGGAGAGGGGGTCGGGGGGTGAGGGGGCGGAGGTGCCAGGCGACAGATGTCGCTCCGGCGCGGCTTCCCTCCCTCACCCCTGTCCCCTCTCCCACTTCGCGCTTCGCGGGAGAGGGGAACGAGTAACGAGTTGGACTGGGGCCTATCCCACCTCCGCCAGGGACTGGCGCAGGCCCTCGAGGCGGGTGCGGGCGGTGGCGAGGCGTTCCTGCTCCTTGGCCACGACCTGCTCCGGCGCGCGTGCGGTGAATTGCTCGTTGCCGAGTTTGGCCTCGAGGCGGGTGACTTCGCCCTCGGCTTCGGCGATCTGCTTCTGGAGGCGGGTGCGCTCGGCGTCGAGGTCGAAGAGGCCGGTCATCGGGAGGACGACGCGGCCGACGGGCAGGACGGCGGTGACCACGCCGTCGGTGGGGGCCTCCTCGGAGGTGTCGACGATGTGCAGCGGGCGGACACGCGCGAGCGCCTCGATGGCCGCGCTGGCGGTGCGGGCGGCGGGGGCCGCCTCGGCGCCCACGAGGTAGGCCTCGACCCAGCGGGCCGCCTCGACGCGCTTTTCGGCGCGGATGTTGCGGATGCCGCGGACGAAGTCCTGGAGCGCGGCGAAGGTGCGCTCCGCCTCGTCGTCGAGGCGGGCGGGGTCGGCCTCGGGGTAGGCGGCGACGATGAGCGCGGGCGCTTCGGCCGGATCACGACGGACGCTCACGAGGCGCTGCCAGATCTCCTCGGTGACGAAGGGCATGCAGGGGTGCAGCAGGCGGAGCGTGCGGTCGAGGACGTGCACAAGGACGGGGAGCGGCGAGCGGTCGCCATCGCGGACGCGCACCTTGGCGACCTCGATGTACCAGTCGGCGAACTCGTCCCAAAAGAAGTCACGCGCCTGGCGGACGGCCTCGCCGAGCTCGAACTTGCCGAGGAGCTCGTCGACGGAGGCGACGACGCGCTCCGTCCTCGACAGGATCCAGCGGTCCTCGAGGGGGAGGCCCGCGCCGGCGGGCGGGAGCGCGAGGTCGTCGCCGTCCTCGACCATCGTGAGGACGAAGCGCGAGGCGTTCCACAGCTTGTTGCCGAGGTTGCGGCCGGCCTCGACGCGCTGGTCGGTGATGCGCTGGTCGTTGCCGGGCGAGGTGCTGGAGATGAGGGCGTAGCGGAGGGCGTCCGTGCCGTAGCTCTCGATGAGCTGCAGCGGGTCGACGGTGTTGCCCTTGGACTTCGACATCTTGGAGCCGTCTGGGGCGCGCACGAGGCCGTGGAGGTAGACGGTCTCAAAGGGGACGACGCCGCCCATGTTGTAGAGGGACAGCATGATCATGCGGGCGACCCAGAAAAAGATGATGTCGTAGCCGGTCTCCATCACCTGGGTCGGGTAGTAGCGGCGCAGGTCCTCGGCGGCGGGGTCGGGCCAGCCGAGGGTGGAGTGCGGCCAGAGGCCGGACGAGAACCAGGTGTCGAGGGTGTCCTCGTCCTGGCGGATGCGCGCGGAACCGCAACCGGCGCACGAGGTCGGGTCGACCATGGGGGCCTCGGCGGCGGGGAGCGTCATCGCGGCGCAGTCGTCGCAGTACCAGACGGGGATGCGGTGGCCCCACCAGATCTGGCGGCTGATCGTCCAGTCGCGGATGTTCTCCATCCAGTGGAAGTACGTGCGGTCGAAGCGCTGCGGGACGAACTTGATGCGGCCGTCACGCACGGCCTCGATGGCGGGGCGGGCGAGCGGCTCGGTGCGCACGAACCACTGCTCCGAGAGCAGGGGCTCGACGATGGTGCCGGAGCGCTGGCAGTGACCGATGGAGTGGGTGTACGGCTCGATCTTCTCGATCAGGCCGCGCGCCTCGAGGTCGGCGACGACGCGGTCGCGCGCCTCGAAACGGTCGAGGCCGGCGTACTCGCCGGCGGCGTCGGTCATGCGGGCGTCGAGGCCGATCACGGTGAGCACGGGCAGGTCGTGGCGCTGGCCGATCTCGAAGTCGACGGGGTCATGGCCGGGCGTGACCTTGAGGGCGCCCGAACCGCCCTCGATGCTCACGGCCTCGTCGGGGATGACGGGGATGGCGCGCGCCGAGGTGGGGACGACGACGCGGCGGCCGATGAGGTGGCGGTAGCGGTCGTCCTCCGGGTGGACGGCGACGGCGGTGTCCGCGGGGATAGTCTCGGGGCGCGTCGTGGCGATGACGATGTACTCGGACGTGGGCTGGCCGGCCTCGTCAGCCACGGGGTAGCGGACGTACCAGAAGGAGCCCGGCTCGTCGGCGTGCTCTACCTCGAGGTCTGAAAGGGCGGTGCCGCAGTCGGGGCACCAGTTGATGAGGCGCTCGCCGCGATAGATGAGGCCGTCGTCGTAGAGGTTGACGAAGGTCTGGCGGACGGCGCGCTGGGGGCCCTCGTCCATGGTGAAGCGCTCACGGGTCCAGTCGGCGGAGGCGCCGAGGCGGCGGTGCTGGCGGCCGATGGCGTCGCGGGTCTTGTGCACCCAGGCCCACACGTGGCGCAGGAACTCGTCGCGGCCGATGTCGCGGCGCTCGATGCCCTCGCGGCGGAGCTCGCGCTCGACGACGTTCTGGACGGCGATGGCGGCGTGGTCGACGCCGGGGAGCCAGAGGGTGTCGTCGCCGCGCATGCGGTGCCAGCGGACGAGGATGTCCTCGATGGCGGTGGTGAGCGCGTGGCCGAGGTGCAGCTCACCGGTGACGTTGGGCGGCGGCATGATCACGGTGAAGGGCTGGCGCGTGCCGTCCTCGGAGGGGCCCGAGGGCTGGAAGAAGCCGTTGGCCTCCCACCACTCGTAGAGGCGCTGCTCGACCTGGGCCGGCTCGTAGGCGGTGGCCATCTCGCGGGGGCTGCTCTCGGTGGTCATGGTGACGTCCTTCGATGCGGGTGCGGGCGGCCTCGATGGGCGCGCTGGAAACAAGAAGCCCCGCCGGAGCGGGGCAGGTGGCGGCGTGCGGCCTCGGGAGGGCCGGCTAGCCGCCGCCGGGTACTACTACGAGGTGGGTATGCATGTCGCCTCGATGGTAGGTGGGCTGGGCGGGGCGGGCAATGGGGCGGGGATTGGGGAGTTGTTACTGGAGTTGTGGGTGGGGGTGGGAGTTGTTACTTTTGGAGTGAAAAGTTTCAAGTGGCTGATGACATGAAACGGCAGTATCTGTTCACCCATGCGGGCCATTGACTTCGGTACGGCCGCGCCCGGCGACCTCGTAACCATCTCCGGGGGTGTCGAGGCGTTCGTGCCGCACCCGCTCCCGCGCGTCCTGACGCTCGAGCCGGACCTCGTGTACCTGCTCGACCAGGCTTCGCGCTCGGCGGCGACGCTCAGCGGCGTCGGCGAGGCACTCCTGAATCCGCACCTGCTGATCGCACCGTTCACGAGGCGTGAAGCCGTGCTGTCGTCCCGCATCGAGGGCACACAGGCGTCGCTCACGGACGTCTATCTCTTCGAGGCCACCGGGCGTGGCGATCGGGGCGACGCCCGTGAGGTCGCCAACTACGTCCGCGCGATGAGCACCGGCCTCGAGATGCTCGAGGAGCTCCCCGTATGCGTCCGGCTCGCGAGGGAGCTGCACGGCGTGCTCCTCGAGGGCGTTCGCGGCGAGGACAAACGGCCCGGGGAGTTGCGGGACCGGCAGGTCTGGATCGCGTCGCCCGGGACGCCGATCGAGTCCGCGCGCTTTGTGCCGCCTCCCCCCGAGCGGGTGGCGGACCTGCTGACGGACTGGGAGCGCTTCGTGAACGACGACGGGCCGCTGCCGCCGCTCATTCGATGCGCGCTGATGCACTACCAGTTCGAGACGATCCACCCGTTCAACGATGGAAACGGCCGCGTCGGACGGCTGCTGATCCCGTTGCTGCTCATCGAACTCGGCGTGCTGTCGTCACCGCTGCTGTATCTCAGCGCGTACTTCGATGCCCATCGCCCCGAGTACTACGACCACCTGTACCGGGTCAGCACGACCGGCGAGTGGCAGCCGTGGTTGCGGTTCTTCCTCGAAGGCATCACCGAGCAGGCGCGCGACGCGATTCAGCGCTCGCGGCACATCCGCGCGCTGCAGGAGACGTATCGCCAGCGGCTGCACGAGGACCACGCGCCCGCGAGCGCGCTCCGTCTGTGCGATGAGCTGTTCATCCGGCCGGTGGTGCGGACCAGCGACGTGGCGGGCGCCCTCGATATGACCGCCGCGGGGGCGCGCAAAGTGCTCGACCGACTCGTGCGGGCCGGCATCCTGAGCGCCGAGCCGGACACCTACCCGCAGCTGTACGTGGCCCATGAGCTGATCGAGGTGCTGACGTAGCCGTTGGATCTCAGGATGGGGCACTAGCGGGGATGCGAGGCGAGGGAGTCGTGCTGCCGCCCCAAAACCACGTTCCGTAAGCGGCGTACCATGATCTTGTCGAAACGCCCCGGCGTCGAGTGCGGGTGGCCTCCTGCTGCCGACGATGACAGGCTTCGCGGTAACCGTGGTCGTTCGGATGGCGATGGGAGGTGAGCCGGTGAGGGTGCAGTTCGAGTTTCGTGTCGACGTGAAGTTGGCGGCGTATCTGCTCCTGGGGGTCACCCTGCACGTGTCCGGGCTCAGCCCGCTGATGAGTCCCTGAAGCGGGACGAAACACGACCACTACCACATGCGTGCGCACCCCCGCACGGTCCCTCACCACACCCCCACGACCATCGCGTCCACCGGCTGCGCCGGGTCGAACACCGCCACCGCCACCCGCCGCCCGATCACCATCTCCCCGCTCGCGATCCCTCGTGACACCGGCACGTTCGCGACTGTCCCGGTGAGCGAGGCCGCGAATCGCACCGTCGCCAGGTACGTCCCCGCGTTGAACGCCACCAGCACCCCGCGCTCGACCATCGCCGCCTCCTACGCCGTCACCAGCTGCAACGTCTGCTCGTAGACCGGGCGCGCGGCGCGACTGAAGCGCAGCCGCCAGCCAGCCACCCGGTACTTGGCCCCGCTCAGCCCGAGCGTCGCGTCCGTCACGTCGATCACGTCCCACACCTCGGCCCCCACGTTCGGCGGCGAGACGAGCTCGCCTCGAGGGACCGCGAGCGCCTGCCGCCGGAGCACGGTCGTCGCCCGCACGTCGGCGCGCGCCTGCGCGGCGAGCGCGTCGTCCACCACCAGGGCGGCGCCCGCGCCCGCGTGCAGCGCCGCCACGTCCACGGACTCCGCGAATACCCCCGCCCCGAACACCCGCGCCCAGCCCGCCGCCTGCCGCCCCTCCTCGGCGCTCAGCGCCTCGACGGCATGCGTCGTGCCGCAGGCGTAGCCGCTGCTCTCGCTCGCCAGCGGCTCGAATAGCACCGGCGTGCTGCCGCGCATCCGCAGCACGTCGGGCACCACCTCGAGCAGACGGCGCACGGCGGTCGCCGCGCTCTCCCCGGCGCGCACCGTGAACGCCGGCTGATGCGCCGTGCTTTCGTTGCTCCCCGGCGAGACGCTGAGCCGGAGACCCGCCCGGCGCAGCATCAACGTCACGATGTCGTGCACCGTCGCCGCGCCCGCCGCCCAGACGAGCTGACGCGGCGCGATCCACGCCGCGAGCACGCCCCACCCGTCCACGGCCTCCACCTCGACCGTGGCCGCCCCGCGCGCGCGGCGGCGCGCGACCGATGTGATCCAGAAGCGCATGCCCTCGGAGGTCTCGACGCCCGCGCTCGTCACGAACCCCGGCGCGACCCGCAGCTCGCCCCCCGGCGCGAGCGCGGGCGCAGCCGCCACGCCGTAGCGGCCGTCCTCGTTGCGCAGCACGAGGCGGAGCCGCCCGCGCTCCGCGCTCAGCTGCACGTCCGCCTCGAGTACGTCGTCCGAGAGGATCACCCCCGTCACGCTGCTCGTCGCGTGCCAGACGCCGGCCGCCGTCACGAGCCAGCCGTCGGCGGCGCCGGCCGCGATCCCCACGCCGTGGCTGGACGCCACCTCGAAGGGCTGCGGCTCCCGCCACGGGAAGTCGTCGAAGTCGCTGGCCTCGGTGCCGCTCGCCAGCTGCGCGCGGCTGTACGCCCCGCCGCCGCTGTAGGACTCGACCAGGGCGGCCCGCGGCACGTCCGCGAACGCGAGCCCCGTGGCGAGGTAGGTGACGAGCGTGCCGCTGGCGGCGCCCGCGACTTCGCTGAGCCCCGACCAGTTACCCGCAGGTAGCACCCCGCCCGCGCCGAGGATGCACGCCCACGCCCCGGCGTCGCCGGCGCTCGTCGTGCCGGACACGAGGACCTGATAGTCCGTCGTGAACAACGCCGCCAGCCCGCTCACCGTGGCCAGGCTGTTCGACCAGGCGGTCGCGGCGCTCCACGAGCCCGTGCCCGTCCTCGTCAGCCGGTACACGACGCCGGCGACGGCATAGACCACGGCGGCGCTCCCGTCGCTCTGCAGCGCGCAGGCGATGGCCGTGACGGCGCCGCCCGCCGTCACCAGCGTCGTCGAGCCGCCGAAGCTCGCGCCGGAGTCAGTGCTCTCCCTGATCCGCACCGCCAGCCCACCCGTCGCCACGTAGGCGACGAGCGCCCGCGTCCCGGCGGCCGCGAGCCCGAGGCGCGGCGCCGTCGCCACGGTCCCGAGGCTCGTCCATCCCGAGTAGGTGCTGCCAGAACCGGGCGAGGCGACCCGCGAGTGGTACAGCGTCGCCGCCCCCACGTCGATCCGTGCGCGCAGCAACGACCCGTCGGCCGGCACCGCCGCCACGCACGGCCCGGCCGCCTCCGCGCCGGTGTACCAGCGCTCCCACCGCAGCCGGGCCACGCCCACGTCGCGGTCGTGCAGCTCCGCCGCAAACGCGGGTACGCCGCTCGCCGCCTGCTGCGCCGCCAGCAGCGTCGAGGTCAGGGAGCGCATCGTCTCGTCCTCGATGTCCGCGGGCGGGCGGTCACTCGCGGGCGCCGGCCGCGCCGACGGCGGACTGGTACATGCGGTGGGAGCGGAGGCGGCGCTCGCGGCCGAGCTTGGCGAGCGACTTCGCGAAGGCCGCCATGCGCTCCTGGGCCCACGTGTGGTAGTTGCGCCAGGTCTCGGCGCCGCCGACGTTCACGCGGTTCGTCGCGTACGAGGCCCATTCGAGGGCGGCGTAGGCGCCGGCGCCGGTCGCGACAAGGTCGTGGAGGCGGTCGGGGAGTGTCGTGCCGCTGCCGTCGAGCGTGTGGAGCTTGGTGTAGCGGACGAGGACCGGCTCGCCCTCGAGCGGCGCGCCGTCGATGAGCAGGGAGAGCGTGTCGGCCCACGTCGTGAACGGGACGAGGCTGCGCGGATACTGGCCGACGGGGTACTCGGCGGCTTCGACGGAGACGCGCGAGGTGAGCGTGGCGATGCTCACCTCGCGGCTGCCGGCGGCCGTCATCAGCGTGGTGGAGGCTTCGAGGGGGGCGGCGAGCGAGACCTCCTGTACGGCGCGGGCGATATGGCGGTCGAGCTCGGCGTCGGTCCAGCGGTAGTTCGCGGCGTCCTCATCGCGCAGGTCGCGGCGGACGCGCGTCCGCATCGTCGACAGGTCCATGGCGGCACCTCCGGGGTGCGTGTGTCGTCGAACGGCCGGGCTACGGCCGGATGCCGACGAGGCGCGAGAGCTTGAGCTGGTTGAAGATGGCGAGCGCGACGTACCATTTCACGCGGACGCGGGTGGCGTCCTTCGTCTCGAGGGAGCCGACGCGTTCCACGGTGAGGCCGCCGGGGCCGGTGAGGCCGACGACTGCGCCCTCGCCAAACTGCAGCGCGTAGATCGTGGAGCAGTCCGAGGACGTGCCGACGGTCTTCGCGTCGGAGATGTAGTCGTTCACGCCGATGGGCACGCCGTCGTAGAACTGCACCATGCGGCCGAACTCGTCGCGATCCTGCTCGACGACGCCGGAGCCGGAGGCTCGTGCGAGGGCGGTGAGCCCTCGGCGGGTGCGGCGGGACATGAGCAGCATGTCGGGTTTGCCGCCGCGGATGAGGTCGATCGCCTCGTCAAGCCTGGCGAGGGTGAGGGTGGCTCCGTTGGTGCCCATGGACGCGGTCTGGCCGGCTGTGCACTGCTTGTCGATGCCGTCGAACGCCTTCGTATCGAGGGCGGTGTCGCCATTGATGAAGGTGTCGTCGAACTTCCGCTGCACGGCCTTCGCCTTGAGGGTGACGACGGCGGCCTCGAGGTCCTGGACGTTGTTGCGCGTGCGCGCGAGGTAATTGTCGACGTCCGCGTCGCCGCCGAGGATGGTGAGCGCCGTGGTGATCTGGGTGAAGGTCGGCGTGTTCTCGGTCCAGGTGTCGCCGACGCCGTAGAAGGCGGCGGTGGCGGCGGCGTTCTCGCGGTTGTAGGTGAGTCCGTTGCCGACGATTTCGACGAAGGGGAGCCGCTGCAGCACGGGGCTGTCGTTGATGACGGTCTCGACCACGCCCTCGAGGAGCACATCGTTGGAGAGCTTCGCGCCCTCGGCCAGTGTCAGCGCCATTGGTTCCTCCTTGTGGTGCAGGGAGGAGGCTATGAGAACATTTGTCCTATCGAGAACCGGGAACTGGCAGTGCTGTGTTCAGACGCTCGGTGGAACGAGAATGGCTCCCGGATCGGGAGCCGCGAGGACTGAGAGCGCCTGTGGGGTCAGGGCGCGCCCGGGGTCGGAGCGGCCTCATCAGCCACGGCGGTTGACGTCGGGGTTTCCTCGGCGGTCGTTGTGCCCTCGGCGGTCGCAGTGCTCTCCGCGGTTGCGGTGGGAGTCGCGGTCTCGGACGCCGTGGCGGTGGGCGAAGGCGTGGCGGTGGGCGTAGCCGTCGGGGTCGCCGTGGCCGTTGCCGTCGGGGTGAGCGTGGGCGTCGCTGTCGCGGTCGGCGTGGCCGTGGCCGTGGCCGTGGGGGTCGCGGTCGCCGTGGCGGTGCCGGTCTCGGTGGCTGTCGCGGTGGTGACCACGTTCTCGAGGAAGCGCGCGGCGGTGACCTGTCCGTCCTCGGTGGCGACCTGCGCCGCGGCGAGGGCGCCGACGCCACCGTCTTCGGGAGCGACGACGTCGAGGACGGTACGGGCGTTGTTCACGGTCTCGAGGTACGTGGTGACGGACTCACGAGAGACGGCCTGTGGCCTGGTCTCGATGACCTTGGCCACGGCGGCGGTGCTTTCCGTCACCGTGCGCAGGAGGCTGGCGTCTGCCGGCTTGCCCTGAGCCGCCTGCTCCTGGATGGCGGTGACGGCGCGCCGGATACGGTCGAGCTCGGCCTCGGTGGACTGGGTGGTGAGGTTGGCGCCGAGGCTCGGCTCGATCTGCACGCCGCCATCGTCCCTCCCGGGCGAGCCCGTGAGGGTCACGATGAACAGTGCGGCCGCCGCCGCGGCGGTCGCAACCGTCGCCGATACGGTCGCCCAGCGGGTCCGAGTCCACTGGCGCGTCCGAACGTGCAACGGCGTGATGCGCAGCCCCTCTGGGGCCCCGCCGGCCCGCTCCAGAGGTTCGCGTTCGAGGGAATGGAGGATGTACGCGCGCGAGCGCTCGCGGTAGGAATCGAAGGAGGGGGTGTCGGTGAGGTGTCGGGCTTCGGTGCGGAGGCGGGCGGCGGTACGGAGGAGGGAGGCGAGTTCGGCGTCCTCGGTGTGGAGGCGGAGGTGCTCTCCGGCCTCGGTACGGTCGAGGGCATCGGCGAAGCGCTGCACGGCTGCGGCGTCGAAGGGAGCGACGTCGGGAAGCGTGACATCGAGGGACGGGTCGGCCTGCGGGGCCTCGTCCGCGTCCTGTGCCTCGTGGTGCCAGTCGTCTCGCATCCAGTCCGCTATCTGTGTCGCCTGCCGGCGTCCGCCGCGGCTTCCGCTTCGCCCGTGAGCATCCGCTTCAGCCGCTGTATCCCCTTGTGTTGCAGCACTTTGACGTTGGTCTGCTGCTTGCCCAGAGCCTCGGCGGTTTCCGCGACGGAGAGTCCGGAAGCGAAGCGCAGCAGGAGGACGTCCCGTTGCGCCTCTGGGAGCTCTCTGACCGCCGCGAACACCTCCTCGGCCGCGATCTTTGCTTCCGCGATCTCCGCCGGCCCGCGACGACCGTCGCGAATCGACTCTGAGAGTTCCGCCGAGGGTCCGCGCGAGGCGGCACGCCGGTGGAACGAGACCACATGGTTGTGGGCGATGCGGAAGAGCCATGCCGCGAACGGCACTCGAGGCTCCTGGCCGACGGGCGGTCCGGAGGGCGGGTCCGCGGGTGGCGGAGCGTCCTCGGCGGGCGGACCGGCGGCCGGGGCACCGGTGGCACGCCACTGGAACCCCTCGATCGCCCGGAAGACCTTGAGGAAGATCTCTTCCGTCAGGTCTTCCGCGTCCGTCTCGTTGCCGACGCGGCTCAGGCAGTAGCGATACAGCCTGGGCAGGTACGCGTCGTAGAGGAGGCCAAAGGCCTCCTGGTCCTTCCGGCGCGCGCGGTCGACAAGATCGCGCTCGACCTCGGGAGGCAGAACCTCGCGAGGCTCGCCGGAGGCGAGACGGTGAGAGGGGAAGTGGTCAACCACCAGACGCTCCACGCGCGGCGTGTCAAGTATGTCCACCGGCTATGCCGGCTGCAGGATCGTACTCGACGCGTCGCCACAGGAGCATCTTTCCCCTGTTCACGAGGAGAAACACGCGGGGCGTGGATAAAGTTAACGCGGACGCTCGATTCTCCCGAGAATCGGCGGAGGGAGGCCTGGATTCGACGTCGGGCGTCGTTGGGGCGCTCTCGGCGTACTCGCGCCGCGTTCCGGCAGGGACGGGCGAGGCTCGATGTGGATTCCACCTACCCAGCGGTGGCCATACTATAGGCGCTCGGCCGGGCAGCGCCCGCGAGCCGCTCCCGAGGAGGTCTTTTGCCAGCACGTAAGACGATCGCCGGGCGACGCCAGCAGGCGCTCAGCCGGCGCAAGAACCTGGCGACACTGGCGATCGGCGCCATTCCCGTCGCGATCATCGTGATCCTCGGTGGCATCTTTCTCTACAACCGGCTGACCGGGCTCGGCGCGAATGAATTGCCTTCGACGATCGGGGAAGGCGAGCGGGCCGAGATACGCGAGACGATCGAGGACTTCTACGGGTACGTGAACGAGTACAACCCGGAGTTCATCGCTTCGACGATGTTGCCGGTGCCGGAACTGGGCGAGGAAGAATTCTCGCGGCTGGTGATGGAAGTGGCTCCGCTGCAGTCGGAGGCGCTGACGTTCACGTTGGTGTCACTGGGGAGCACGACGAGGTCCGCGGACGGGACATACGTCCAGGCGCGGGTAGCCACGAACTTCGGGAGCCGCGACTTCCGGCTCGCGCGACGGGACGGGCAGTGGAAGCTCGCCGCTGTGCCGGACCTGCTTGTGCCGCAGGACGCGGGACCGATGCAAGTTGAGTGGTCCGTGCTGCATTCGTCCGTGATCGACCCGGCGGATCTGCCGATGCCATCTGCAACAGCCGCCGCAACCGCAAGCACCACTCCGACGGCGAGCACCGACGATAGCACTGCGACGCCTGCCGGCAGCGCGACGGCGGGCGCGCAGGCGGCGCCGACACCCACCAAGACGTTGATCGTGACGGGGCGCATCAAGAATCTGAGCGCCGAGCCCGGCTATGTCCTGAGCGCGAGCGCGTTCATCACGGACGGCGCAGGCAAGACCCTGGTCACGGCGCGTCCCGCGATGCCCGGCAATCCCTACCTCGACCCGGGCGAGGAAGGGTATTTCCAGGTGCAGATGACGTTCCCGCGCACGGGCGAGCAGCTGGACCCGCAGCATTTCGTGCTCGTGCCGGACTTTCGGCAGGTGACCCGCATCGACGAGGCGACGTTTGTGAGCGACCTGGTGACCGTGACTCCCGCGAGCCTGGCATGGCCGCCGGCGGAGAGTGCGCAGATGACGATCGTGAGCAGCGACCCGCGCCAGGTGACCACGCAGGTGTTCGGGTACTTCTTCGACGCGTCGGGGACACCGCTGTTCATCGGGCAGGTGATCCCGACGGTGGGGCTTCCGGCAGGGTCATCGGTCGACTTCCCGATCGGACAGGTCGCCGCACTGCCGTCGACGTTTGGCACGGTCGCGCGGGTCGAATTCGTGGTGTACGCGATCCCTCCGCGGCCGGAGGGCCGCTAACACGGCGATCACATTTTTTCGGAAGCCGGTTAACCTCGGCCGCGCGTGAGCGTTTCTGGGAGTGCGCACGAATCAGCATCGGCGCCGTCCCTCAGGGCGGATGCCTGCTACTATCGTGCGCGGTCCGCGCTCCGGGCAGGGGAAGCACGCATGTGACGTCCCGCTCGAGCGATGCCACCTGGGAGGCTACCGATCAGGAGCCGGGCCGACGCGGCGGCTCACGCGGTGAGCTGGACGGAGAAGGAGGCAGCCCGAGATACGCGTATAGCCCAAACGAGCACAACTGTTCATCCATAGGAGAACAACTTGATTCGCAAACTCTTTGTGGGGAGTGCGGTCGCCGCGGTAGCGGCGCTGGCGCTTCTCCTGGCGGTCGGGTCGCCGGCCGGGAAGCCGCAGCCGGCGGAAGCCACCGTTGCGAGCATCTCGACGACGACCTCGGTCCACCCGTCAGGCTGGTGGGCCCAGCTGCACATCGTCGCTGAAGACGACGTCTACGCGAACCCGTTCACCTCGCTCTTCGACATCCGTGTCACGGCGACGGCGGGTGACTTCGGTGGCCTCGACGGCTGCGCGGTCGTGATCCCGGTGTTCATCCAGGTTGGGTGCGCGCCGACGCTTCCGCCGCTTCTGCCGTCGTGCTACTACGACGAGTTCCTGGGCTCGATGCCCTGTGTCATCCTGGCGTCGAACGGCTTCCCGACGATCCCGGGCTTCCCGATGCTGCTCGGTCCGGCGGACCGCGACATCGTGATCTGCAACACCGGTGAGTCCATCGGCCTGAACTTCTGCTCGGAGATTTTCTTCGGCCCAGGTCCCGACCCGATGGACCTCCTGACCAACACGACTGAGGTCGAGGTCTGGTGGCAGTCGCCGAACGGCTTCCCGGGCGGCACCGTCACCTTCAGCGCGTGGCAGGGTGCTTCGGTCAAGACGGCTGCGATCACCGTCCTTGGCGCTCCGGCCACCATCAAGATCAAGGCGCTGCGCGAGTGGAACTCCAACGAGGCCACTGAGTGTCAGGGTACTCCGGTCTACGTGATCGCGGCCGAGGAGTACACGTTCAACAACTTCACCACCTTCAACAACAACCGCGCCACCATCTGCGCGGAGGTTGAGGACTCGAACGGCTCGAACCTGCCGAACGTGGCCGTGAACTGGTCGACGACCGACGGTTGTCTCGATGACGGCCCGGTGGTCTTCACCAACGGCGCGGGCCTGGTCGACAACGAGCTTGAGTCCTGCGGCTCGGGCAACAGCGGCGACGTGGCGACGGTGACGGCGAGCGCCGGCACGGCCTCGGCTTCGGTCAAGGTCGCGTTCGGTGGCGACCCCGCCTCCTGCACGATCGCTGACTTCAACAGCGACCTGGATGTCGGCGACACCGTGGACGTCATGACGACCATCCTTGACGCCAACGGCAACCCGGTTCCGGACGGCATCATCGTCGACTTCGTCGAGGTTGACTCCGGCGACGGTGGCGACAACGTCCAGTTCGTGACCACGGTCGAGGACACCGTCAACGGTGAAGTCTCGGCCAAGATCATCGCGGCTATCGCTGGCGTGACCACGGTTGCGGTCGTCGTTGAGACGATCGGGCCTGGCCCGGGCGACGCGACCTGCTCCGAGGCGCTCGACCTGAGCGGTGACATCCACGTCACCCCAACGGCGTGCGCTGACAGCGACGACGCGATCCTCGCGGGCAGCAAGCCTCCGGCGTCCGGCGGCTGGGGTACCTTCCTCTTCTGCGGTGGTACCAACGACCAGCTCCTCGACGCTACTGGCTGCGCCAACCCGGCGACGGTGGTGATCTTCTACAACAAGCCCAGCGGTGGTTGGGTCTCGTGGGTTGTCGGTTCGCAGGTTGCTGCGGCTAACGCCGAGTGGCTGGCGATGTTCCCGAACGAGCACGTCTCGATCCCGAACCCGACGATCTTCACGGCCACGTGCAAGGCTGTCGCGTAGGAGGCACCCGCCTACTCGCTTGATTCGGAAGTCCCCGGGCACCATCATGACGGTGGTGCCCGGGGACGCATCCACGTCTTGGCGGGAAGGCGTGCAACCAATCGCAAGGCTGCACTAAGGAGACACTGAATGATTTTGAGCAAGGCAATGACCCGGTTCGGGCTCGTTGCTGCCGCTGCTGCCCTGGTGCTGGGGCTCGGACTCGCTGCCGCGGGTTCGGCTTCGGCGCAGGTGCTTCCGGCGGTGCTGTACGGTAAGGGCCTCACGGCCGGCCAGACTGTTGCCGCCTCCATTGGTGGCAAGCAGTGTGGCACCGCCACGGTCACCGCCGCAGGCGAGTGGACCATGCAGATCGCGTCGGACAACTCGTGTGGTCCGACCGAAGGTGCGGCGATCAGCTTCACCGTCAACGGCCAGGCCGCGACCGCTTCGCCGGCTGCGACCTGGAAGTCGGGTGGTACGCCCTCTGACATCGCCAACGGCTACGCGCTGACGGTGTCGCAGGCGACTGCTACCGCTACCGCTACCGCTACCGCTACCGCGACGGCCACGTCGACGGCTACGGCGGTCGTCACGGCCACCCCGGCCCCGCCGAAGACCGGTAACGCCGGTCTCCTCGGGACCGACGGCGGCAACGGCGGCCTCTGGCTGCTCCTCGGCTTCGCCGCGGTCGCCGGCGCTGCGGTTGCCGGTCGCGAGCTCTACGGCCGCCGCGCTGGCTAGGTCGTAGTGTGACGGCGGGAGCAGACCCGCCTGAGGACGCTGACCTCGGTTGGCGGTCCGGGCGACTGCTACCGGCGTGACATCTGGGCACCAATGAACGGGTGGCTCCTTCGGGAGCCACCCGTTTGTGTTGCGCCTGTCCGTCGGCGGGCGCGCACTGCCTCCACGTTGCCCCGGCAGGTACTCTGTACGGCGTGGGTACGCGCCCTGCGGGGAGCACGCGGCCCCCGGGCGGTCACTGGCGGGATGACGCTCAACCCAGCGGAGGCTTCGAGGAGCCTGGAGAGAAGGAGAGTCATGATTCGCAGGTTCATCGGTGGGTCGATCGCGGCGGCGGCGCTGGCAGCGTTGCTCGTGCTCATGCCGACGCAGGGCGGGACGGTGCAGGCGCAGACCGGCGGCATCATCGCAGGGAACAAGCCGCCGGCGGCGGGAGGGTTCGGCTCGTTCGCGTTCGGCGGCGGGACGTTCGCGCAGCTGCTGGAGGCCTCGGGCTGCCCGCAATCGACCTCGGCGTTCTTCCACAACAAGCCGGACGGGTCGTTTGTGGCCTACATCCCGGGCACCTCGATCAGTGTCGTGAACCAGGACGTGATGGCGCTGTTCCCGAACGACACGATCCCGAACGGGACGATCTTCATCGGCCGCTGCGTCTAGGCGAGGGCAGCTGATGTACCGGCGCCCCGGGCTTCCGTCTCAGTGGCGGGCCCGGGGCGCCCTGTGCGCGCCGTTGTGAGGTCATCGTTAGGCATGCGGGGCCGCGCGCGTGTACGGTGGTACGCCGTCGCGGTATCGTAGATGGGTCGGGCTGCGGCCCCGCTCCCTCGAATCTCTGCATGGAGGCGCGCATGATGCCACTGCGCCAGTGGTGGGCGTTGCAGACGCGTGGGACGCGCTGGGCGACCGCGAGCGCCGCGGTGGCCCTCGTGGTGCTGGCGGGTGCGACGGCGGTGATGGCGACGGCGGGCGGGAACGGCGACGACGGGCCACTGGTGACCGTCTCCGCGCCGTCCACGCGGACGCCGTTGGGGTCGAATGTGCCCGGCCCCACGCACACGGCGGAGCCGCTGCCGACCGAGGACCCGGACCTGCCGACGCTGGAGACGCTGCGCGAGTTCGTCCGGGAGCACGGCGACCCGCCGAGCGCGAACCTCGGGCGGTTCAAGATCCCGCGCATCGGCGTGGATGCGCCGATCGGTGAGCGCACGGTGGGCGCGGACCTCAATCTGCAGTACCTGAACCCCTTCGGGCCGTCCGATGTCAGCTGGTACAACTTCTCGGTCGACCCGCGGTACGGCGGTGACATCGACGAGGGGAAGAACCCGACGTTCGCCGCGCACGTGGACTACGCGGCGCTGGTGCCGTACGCGCAGGTGAACTATCGCGGCGAAGGGGTGTTCCGAGACATCAACCTGCTGCGCGCCGGCGACGTCATCGAGGTCACGATGCACGGCAAGACTGTGCGCTACGAGGTGGTGTGGAAGCGGCAGGTACCGGAAGCGGAAGGCGACTGGGGCAGCATCTTCAGTTCGGACGTACCGGAGGGCGACGCGATCACGCTGATCACGTGCAGCGGCGACTTCAATACGGTGACGCGGGAGTACGACTCGCGGACGGTGATCCGGGGCCAGCGCATCGACGCATGAGCCGTCGATGGCTCGTGTCTGGGAGGGACGCTGGCGGAGAGGGTGGGATTCGAACCCACGAGGGGCGGTTAACCCCTACCCGCTTTCCAGGCGAGCCTGTTCAGCCACTCCAGCACCTCTCCGGGGCCCGTCCGACGGGGTCAGGTCAGCCGAGGAGTGTGGCGGCTGGCCTCGAACGCCCCGCGAGGGGGGCGTGGCGGAGAGGGTGGGATTCGAACCCACGAGGCTTTCGCCTACCGCTTTTCGAGAGCGGCACCATCAACCACTCGGACACCTCTCCGCTGACGAGTATAAATTCGCGGCTCGGCCTCGGACAAACCGGCGAGGGCGGGGGACGGCGCGAGTGGTGCGGGAGCGATGCCTACTGCCAGCCAGGCGTGCGCGCGGCCTGCTCGATCCAGGTTTCGAGGAGCGGCTGACCGGCCTCTTCGATGGACTTGAGCTTGATGTAGCGGCTCCGGCCATCGGTCCCGAGTGGCGGGGGCGGGTCGAAGTCCGCGCCGCCGAAGAAGACGAGGTTCACCGAGACATCGTAGGCGACGAGCTCGATGATCCATCCGTGGTCCGGGAGGCCGTAGTAGGCCTTCTTCCACTTCACGGCGTACTGGAGGCCCGGGACGGCGTCCCGGATTGACTGGTCGAGCCGGGTCACGATGGGCTGCAGGTCGGGCATCACCCGGCGCATCCAGTCCTCGATCTCAGCGTGACTATCGCCGGGCGCGGGCGGTTTCCTGGATGAACCGGACGCGGCGGTCCTGCGCATCGGCGTCATCGGGGCTCGCCTCCTCTATTCGAACGACTGCGTCCCGGCTCCTGCACGGTCATGGTGCCGTCTGCCTCCGCAGGCCGCGGAGCGCGGTCAGCGGCGCCAGGCGGCGTCCGGATCCACTGAGGAGTCAGCGCGCTGTGTGCGCGCCAGGTACTCGGCGTGCAGCTCACGCTCGGCCTCGTCGCGCTCCTCGCGGCCGGCGGCGAGGGCCTCGACGGCGTAGCCGCGCAGGCGGTGCAGCCGGCCATGGATGGCGTCGACGCGGTGCTGGAGCGGCTCCGGGAGGCCCTGAGGCGCCTCGGGGCTGGCGAGCAGGCGGCGGGAGGCCGCGAAGCCGGCGCCGGCGGCGGTGGCGAGGAGGAGCAGCGTCCCGAGTTTCATCGGTCACGCTTTCGGATGCCGGCCATGACGCCCAGGCCGCGGCGGACGCCACGGACGGCAGCCACGGTGCGGATCACCGGGTGCACGGTGCGGTCGGCGACGAACTCGGAGGTGCCGCGGACGTTCTGCATGGTCTGGCGCACTTCCTCGAGCGTCGGGCGCACGGGGTCGGCCATCAGATCCTGCGCGGCGCGGCTGAGCTTGCGCACGGCGAGGTAGATGCCGAGGGCGACGGCGATGAGGACGATGAAGAGCACGATGCCGAGGACGCCGTAGACGACGATCACGAGGTCGCGCAGCGTTTCCAGGCTCATGCGATCTCCTTCAGTGTCATCGTACGCGGTGCGCCCAGCCGGGCTCAACGCGGCCTAGGCGCGTCCCTCGATGGTGCCGCCGCCTATTACCTCGTCGCCGCGATACAGGACGAGGGCCTGCCCCGGGGCGGCGGCCCGTACGGGCCGCGCGCAGTCGACGACGAAGCCGCCGCCGGTGCACTCGACGAGGCGAGTCTCGACCGGCGCGCCGTGGTAGCGGATGCGCGCGGTGAGCGGCTCACCGAGGGTGGGCGGGCTCGAGACCCAGTGCGGTGCGGAGGCCCGCAGGCCCCGCGCCAGCAGGTCATCTTCGAGGCCGACCATGACGAGGTTCGCATGGGTGTCTACCCCGGTGACGTAGCGGCGCTCACCGGCGGCCACGCCGAGCCCTCGACGCTGTCCGACGGTGTAGCCGGCCGCGCCGTCATGGCGGCCGAGGGTCGCGCCCGCGCCATCGACGATCGAGCCAGCCTCGAACGAGACGCCGCGCGCACGGAGCAGTTCGCGGTAGTCGCCGCCGGGGACGAAGCAGATGTCGGCGCTGTCCGGCTTGTCCGCCACTCGGAGGCCGCGGGAGGCGGCGATGCGGCGCACTTCGGGCTTGGTCAACTCGCCGAGGGGGAACAGCGTGCGGCGCAGGGCGTCCTGGTCGAGCGTGTAGAGGACGTATGACTGGTCCTTCTGCTCATCGACGGCGGTGCGGAGGCGGTAGCGCGTGACGCCGGCGGCGTCCTCCACGCGGTCGACGCGGGCGTAATGGCCGGTCGCGAGGAGTTCGCAGCCCATCGCGACGGCGCGGCCGAGGAGGGTCGAGAACTTGACGTGCTGATTGCAGGCGAGGCAGGGGTTCGGGGTGCGTCCTTCGGCATAGGCCTGCACGAACGGGCCGAGGACATCGCGCTCGAACTCCTGCTCCATGTTGAGCACGTAGTGGGGGATGCCGATGCGTTGCGCGGCGGCGCGGGCGTCGGCGACGTCCTCGATGCCGCAGCAGGAGCGCTTCGAGCGATACGCGGTGTCGTCGGCCTCCGTGTAGAGGCGGAGGGTGACGCCCACGACATCGTAGCCCTGCTCGTGGAGAAGGGCGGCGGCGACGGCGGAATCGACGCCGCCTGACATCGCGACGAGGACGCGTGGCTTCATGGTCATCGATCCATTGTAGGTGCTGCCGCCCGGACGGCGCTCAGCGGACGAGCACGCCGAGCAGCAGCAGGATCAGGACCGAGACCAGGGCGCTCCCGAGGACGGCCGCCGTCCACACTCGCTGGCTGCTGCGGTTCACTCCTCGATCGTACGCAGCGCGCCGAGGCGGGCGGCCTCGCGAGATCCAGACGGGGCCCTGCTATACTGCTGACCCGGGCCTTTCGATCGGGCCAGCTTCGAGGAGGACGCGCTGCAGGGTTCGGAACTCGCTCACCACGTCGTGGACCTGCTGGTGGACCGCCAGGCGTCGGATGTGGTGCTCCTCGACCTCACTTCGCTCTCGACGTTCACCGACTACTTCGTGATCGCGACCGCCGGCAACGAGCGGCAGCTCAACGCGCTCATCGAGACGCTCGACGCAGACGCGAACGCGGACGAACGGACGGTCAAGCAAGAGGGCCAGCCGGAGGGCGGCTGGGTGCTCGTCGACCTCGGGATGGTGATTGTGCACCTGTTCTCGCTGGAGCAGCGGGCGTTCTACAACCTCGAAGGGCTGTGGCGGCGGGCGCAGGAGGTCGTGCGGGTCCAATAGCGCAGAGCCCGGCCTCGAATGCGGAAGCCCGCCGTCAGGCGGGCTTCGTCGTCTGCGCAGCGGAGGACCGCTACTCGAAGACCCAGGGGTCGATGTCGCGCTTCCAGGAGGCGAGGCGCTGGCCCTCGAAGAAGATGTCGATCTCGCGTTTGGCGCTGGCGACGCTGTCCGAGCCGTGGACGAGGTTGCGGCCGACCTCGAGGCCGAAGTCGGCGCGGATGGTGCCGGGTGCGGCCTCGGTGGGGCGGGTGGAGCCCATGAGCTGGCGGGCGGCGGCGACGGCGTTGGTGCCTTCGAAGACGGCGGCGACAATGGGTGCGCTGGTGATGTAGTTGACCAGGCCGTCGAAGAAGGGCTTGCCGACGTGCTCGGCGTAGTGGCGCTTCGCCATGTTGCGGTCGACCTTGAGCAGGCGCAGGCCGACCATGCGCAGGCCTCGACGCTCGAAGCGGGCGAGAATCTGGCCGGCGAGGCCACGCTGCATCGCGTCCGGCTTCACGAGGATCAGGGTCCGTTCCACAACCACCCCCTTCGAGGATGACCGGCCGCTAGCGGCGGTCCGCGCGTGCGCCAATCGATGGCGGCCGCAGATAGATCACATCGACTGCCGCCGGGTCGGTGTACGCGCGGTGCAGCCGCGCCAGCCGCACGAGGTCAGCAGCGCTCCGCCCATTCTCGCCGCCCGCAGCGTCTGTGTCGCCTGTGCGACCGGCGTCCGCGCGAGCCTGATGTAGCTCGTCTGTGATTTCGCCGCACCAGAGGGCGTGAACGGGGGCGAGGCGGGCGCAGTCCTCGGGGGTGTCGAGGCGCGGGGCGGAGAGCGCCTCCGGGGGGCCCGCCTCGGGCGCGTCGCACGGGACGTAGGCGGCCCAGGCGAGGCCGCTGCGGCCGGCGTTGTGGACCGCGACCACGGGCGTGCCCGGAGCGAGGTGCGGGAAGGCGTCGGCTTCGAGGCGGGCGACGCCGGCGAGCGGAACGCCGAGGCCGAGCGCGAGACCCTGCGCCGTCGCAACGCCGGAGCGGAGGCCCGTGTAGGCGCCGGGGCCAACGTCCACGGCGACCGCCTCGATGGCGTCGCGGTCGATGCCTGCCTCGTGGAGCACCGCTTCGATGCCTTCGAGCAGCTCGCGGGAGGCGGTCGTCTCGATGCGCCAGCGGCGCTCGGCGAGCACGTGCTCTCCGTCGAGGACGGCGACGGCGAGGGTCTGCGAGGCCGTGTCAATGCCGAGCTCTGCCATACGGTTGCCTTCTGGTGAGCGGTCCGCGGGTGCGCACTACCTCGACGCGGGCTGGAACAGCTCGATCGGGTTGCCGGAGGGGTCGTCGAGGACGACCTGCGCGCCGCCGGGGCCGCGGACGATGTCGCTGCGGAAGGTCACGCCGCGCTCGCGCAGGCGTGCGACTTCTGCCTCGAGATCATCGACGATGAGGTGGATTCTGTTCCAGCCGCCCGGTATGGGCTGGCGGCCGTCGGGGAGGACGCGTGCGCCCGAGCTGCCCGGGCCGCTGAGGAGCAGGCGGAGGTTCCCCTTCGCGATGTCCGCGAAGGCGGGCGCGGCGCTGGTGAGCACCTCGAAGCCGAGGTTATTGGTGTAGAAGTCGATGGCCGCCTGCACGTCCTCGATGATGTAGCGGACGCTGGCCATGTCGCGGGTGTCGGGCATCGGGTTGCCGCCTTTCCGTGGTCGTCACCGCCCTACACTGTACGCGTGGCGTTGAATGCCGAGTCGCACGCCGCGCAGCCGATGCCTCCTCGGGCGACGTTCGAGGAGCGCGCTCGTTGGCACCTCGAACACCGCGAGGTGCGCGGCTGCCGGCCGATCACGGCGCAGCTGGCGGCGGAGATGCATGAGCGCGGGCTGCTCGGGGAGTAGGCGGGGCCCACGGTGCGGCAAATTCAGCCCTTCAGCGACGAGCGGCAGCTTGCCCGGTGTGTCTATTGCGGCGGCTTGCCCTCCACACGCGATCACGTTCCGTCGAGGGTTCTGCTAGATCAACCCTTTCCGGAGAACCTGCCTAACGTTCCAGCTTGCGAAGCCTGCAACGCGAGCTTTTCGCTCGATGAGGAGTACGTCGCGTGCCTGGTGGACTGCGTGATCGTTGGTTCGACCGATCCTTCCGCCGTGCACAGGGACAACGTGTCGCGGATTCTTCGCGCTCGTCCGTCGCTGCGGTTCTTGACCGACGAAGGTAAGACGACGACGGCCTCGGGCACCACATGGCGCATCGCGAATGACCGGGTTGGGAACGTGGTCCTTAAGTTGGCTCGGGGTCACGCTGCGTTCGAACTCAACGAGCCGCAGTTCGCCGACCCGGTCTCCGTCAGCTGCTTGCCTCTGGGCACGTTGTCGGAAGGAGCCCGGGCGAACTTCGAAGAGCTGCCCCAACCGTCGGTCTTCCCCGAGGTCGGGAGCCGGGGAATGAGCAGACTCGTGGTCGGTGGATTGAGAACCCAGTGGGTAGACGTGCAGCCCGGACGCTATCGTTACGCGGCGATTGCGACCGACGGCGTCGTCGTTCGCTTCGTACTCAGCGAGTACCTGGCGTGCGAGGTGATATGGGATTGATTGGGGTCGTCTACACCCGGTCCGCCAGCCCCGCCGCGAGCAGGCCGTCGAGGACACGGCGGTAGCGGTCCCCGACGGCGACGACGGTGATGCGGCGGGACGTGGGTGCGTCCGGGACGGGTTCGAGGACGACCAGCAGGTGGTGCGCGGGGAGGGCGTCGAGGCCGCGCTCAGGCCATTCGACGAGGAGGACGCCGTCGGTCGCCTGTTCGTCGAGGGAGAGGTCCTCGACTTCCTCGACGGTCTCGAGGCGGTAGAGGTCGGCGTGATAGAGAGGCAACGTCTCGCCCTCGTGACGGGTCATGAGGACGAAGGTGGGGCTGCGGACGGGGGCGTCGACCTTGAGGCCAGCGCCGATGCCCTGCGCGAGGGTGGTCTTGCCCGCGCCGAGCGGGCCCTGGAGCAGCAGCACATCGCCGGCACGCAGCAGGCGCGCCAGGCGGCGGCCGAGGGCGCGCGTCTTCGCGCCGGTCGTCGTCGTGATCACCACGCGGTTGGCGGTATTCATCGGTGGTTCCGTGAGCCTTCGATGCGTCAGGCCGAGGACCAGGGCTGCATGCGGATCTGGTCCCAACCGGGGGGCGGCTCGTACGTGCGGCCGTCCGCGCGCAGCACGACCGCGCTCCCGGGATGGTCGGCGACGACCTTGCCGATGACCGTGAGCGGCATCCCGAGCGACTCGATGATGTCGGCGCGGCCGATGAGCGCCAGCTCGTAGTCATCGCCGCCGCTGACGGCGTAGTTGCGTGCCGCGTCGATGCCCAGCATCGCCATTGCGTGGATGTGCAGCGGCAGTCGTTCGAGCTCGACTTCGATGCCGACGTTGGAGCGCCTGGCGACGTGGCCGAGGTCCTGGACGAGGCCGTCCGAGATGTCGATGCCGCACTGGAGACCTCGGAGCACCGCGGCGAGGCCGATGTCGACGCGGGCCACGGGCCGGCGGAGCGCGGCGAGGAGCGGCTCGGCGGCAGGCTCGTGGGCGCGCTGCGCGTCGATGACGGCGAGGCCGGCGCGAGCCGCGCCGGGGTTGCCGGAGACGGCCACGATCTCGCCGACTTTCGCCGTGTCCCGCCGCAGGACGAGGGCACGGCCCGCGCGGTCGATGCGGGACGAACCGAGGGCGGTGACGGTGAACGAGGTGCAGTCGCCGCGGCTGATGTCGCCGCCCGCGACGTGGACGTTGTGGGCGCGGCAGGCGGCAGCGATGCCGTCGACGACGCGGTCGAGGTCCTCGGGCGTCAGCGAGTCGCCGAGCACGGCGGCCACGAGCACCACCTCGGGGGTGGCGCCCATGGCGGCAATGTCCGACACGTTGACGGCGACGGCGCGCCAGCCCACGTCCTCGAAGGACATCGTGTCGGGACGCCAGTCGACGCCTTCGGTGAGGACATCGGTGGTGGCGATGACCCCGGCGTTGGCGGGCGCCCACGCGGCGGCGTCGTCGCCGGGCGGGACGAGGATGTCGTTCGCCGCCGCGTCACCGAGCCGCGCGATGATGCGGTCGATGAGCGAGAACTCATCGGCGGCCGGCTGCGAGGTCATGCGCCCGGGTTGCCCGAACCGACGCTGAGGTCGATCTGGGCGAACGAGGCGACGGCGTCCTGTGCGTCTACGTTCATGACGGCGACGCCCTGAGTGCCGCGGCCCTGCTGGCTGATCTGGTCAGCGCGCGTGCGCATCACGATGCCCTCGCGGGAGACGAGGATGACCTCGTGCTCTGCGTTGACGGCACGCGCGACGGCGAGCGGGCCGCTGCGGGCGGTCACGCGGAACGTGACGACGCCCTGGCCTCCGCGGCCCTGGCGCGGGTACTCCTCCATCGGCGTGCGCTTGCCGACGCCGCGCTCGGAGACGACGAGGAGGTCGGAACCTTCGCCGGCGACGACGAGGGCGATCACGCGCGCGCCGGGGCCGATGCGCATGCCTCTGACGCCGCCGGAGGCGCGCGAAGCGACGCGCAGTGTGCCGACGCCGAAGCGGATGGCCTGGCCATCGCTGCTGACGAGGATGGCGTCGTCCTCATCGCGCGCGGCGCGGGCGGCGACCAGTTCGTCGCCGTCCGGCAGGTCCATCGCGATCAGGCCGGAGCGGCGCACCGAGGCGAACTCCGTGAGGCGGGTGCGCTTCACCTCGCCGTTCGCGGTGGTGAGGATCATCGAGTCGCGGTCGAAGTCGGATATGGCGATCACCGTGGTGACGCGGTCCTGCGGGTCCATCTCGACGAGGTTGACGACGGGGATGCCGCGGGCCTGGCGGCTGCCCTCCGGGACCTCGTAGCCGCGCAGGGAGTAGACCCGGCCGCGCTGGGTGAAGAGCAGCAGCGCCTCGTGCGTGTCACAGACGACGAGGTGGCGCACGGCATCCTCGTCACGGGTAACCATCCCGGTGATGCCGCGGCCGCCGCGGCCCTGCGGGCGGTACGTCTCCAGGGGGACGCGCTTCATGTAGCCGCGGTCGGAGATGGTGACCACGATGCGCTGGTGGGGGACGAGGTCTTCCTCCGAGATGTCCTCGACGGGCTGCTCGAAAACCTGGGTGCGGCGGTCGTCGCCGTACTTGTCCTTCAGGTCGTTGCAGTCGTCCTTGATCAGGCCGTCGATCTTGTGCGGGTTGGCGAGCAGGTCCTCGAGGTACGCGATCTGCTCCATGAGCGCGCGGTGCTCGTCCTGGATGCGCTGACGCTCGAGGGCGGCGAGGCGCCGCAGCTGCATGTCGAGGACGGCCTGTGCCTGGCGCTCGGAGAGGTCGAAGGGCGCGCTCTGCAACGCCGTCTTGGCGGCGTCCGCGGAGGCCGAGGCGCGGATGGTGGCGATGACCTGGTCCATGAGGTCGAGCGCCTTGAGGAGGCCCTCGAGGATGTGGGCGCGCTCGCGGGCCTTCTCGAGGTCGAACTCGCTGCGGCGGCGGATGACGTCGCGGCGGTGGTCGATGAACGCCTGGAGCGCCTCGCGCAGCGTGATGACCTGCGGGCGCCCGTCGACGAGCGCGAGCATGTTCACCGGGAACGTCGAGCGCAGCGCGGTGTGCTTGAAGAGCTGGTTCCGGACCGCGGCGTAGCTCGCGGTGCGCGATAGCTCGATGACGATGCGCATGCCCTGGCGGTCCGACTCGTCGCGGAGGTCGGAGATGCCCTCGATGCGCTTGCCGCGGACGAGGTCGGCAATGCGCTCGATGAGGGTGGCCTTGTTCACCTGGTAGGGCAGCTCGGTGACGATGATCTGGACGCGGCCGGCTCGCGACTCCTCGAGTTCGAGCTTCGCCTGCATGGTCACGCGACCGCGACCGGTCGCGTAGGCCTGACGGATCTCCTCGCGGTTGAAGATGGAGCCGGCGGTGGGGAAGTCCGGGCCTCTGACGACCTGCATGAGCTCGTCCACGGTGATGTCGGGCCGGTCGATGACCAGCGCGACGGCGTCGCACAGCTCGCGCAGGTTGTGCGGCGGGACATTGGTCGCCATGCCGACGGCGATGCCGCTCGCGCCGTTGAGGAGCAGGTTCGGGATGCGCGCCGGGAGGACGGACGGCTGCTGCATCGAGTCGTCGAAGTTGGGGTAGAAGTCGACCGTGTTGCGGTCGAGGTCGGCGAGCATCTCGGCGGCGATGGGGGCGAGGCGCGCCTCGGTGTAGCGCATCTGCGCGGGCGGGTCGCCATCGATGGAGCCGAAGTTGCCCTGGCCCGTGATGAGCGGGTAGCGGAGCGAGAAGTCCTGAGCGAGGCGGACGAGGGTATCGTAGATGGCGCTGTCGCCGTGCGGATGGAACTTGCCCATCACCTCGCCGACGATGCGCGCCGTCTTCTTGAAGGCGGAGTTCGGGCCCACCCCGAGCTCCTGCATCCCGAAGAGGATGCGGCGCTGCACGGGCTTGAGGCCGTCGCGGACGTCCGGGAGCGCGCGCGAGACGATGACCGACATCGCGTAGTCCAGGTACGAGCGTTCCATCTCGTCCTCGATGCGACGCGGGCTGATGCGCTCGGTGTTCTCCTGGACCACGGCGTCCCTCTCGGATGCGAATCAGGGTCGAGAGCGCGCGGGGACGGGCGCTCGGCGGGGCATGTGCGTGCACTGCCATGGTACCAGCGCGCGACGTTGGCCTCACGCTCCGCGGCCTTCCGCCCTCCTCGATGCGGGCAAGGTTCGTAAGCACCGGACGGCGGCGATCGTGTCCACTGTGAGGCGGGAGGTCGACGATGAGCCGGAGGTTGCGCGCGGACGGTGCAGCGGCGCTCGCGGGGCTGGTGGCCGCGGCGGTGGCGCTGGGGGCGGGGGAGTTGATCGCGGCGGTCCTCGGGGCGCGGCCGCCGGTCGTGGTGGTGGCGGACTGGGTCGTGGACCTGCTGCCGGGCGGCCTACTACGTTTCGGCGAGACCACGTTCGGCACGAACGACAAGCCGGCCCTCGTGGTCACGATCGTCCTCGTGTCGCTCGTGCTGGGGGCGCTGCTGGGACCGCTCGCGGCGCGGCTACCGGGGGCGGGCGGAGCGATCCTGACGGCCTTCGGGTTCGTGGCATGGCTGGCCGAGCAGCGCGACGTGACCGTGTCGACGCTCGACGGCTTCCTTGTCGGCGCGGGGGGCGCGCTCGCGGGGTACGTCGCGCTGAAGTGGTTGCTCCGCACCGCGACCGATGCGGATGCGGCGCCCACGGCGGCGACATTGCCGGGACGCGGCACTGCCGGCCGGCGGCGATTCCTCGCGTTCGCGGGGACGGCGACGGCAGGCGCTGCGCTGGCGACGGTGCTCGGGCGCAGCCTGGAGTCCGGCGTCGACATCGAGGCGCAGCGCGAGCAGGTATCGCTGCCGCAGCCGGGCGTCGACGCGACGGGAGCCGGCCTCGATGTCGCGGAGATCACGCCGCTCGTGGTGCCGAACGACGAGTTCTATCGCATCGATACGGCGTTCGCCGTGCCGCGGGTCAACAGCTCGACGTGGCGGTTGCGGGTGACCGGGATGGTCGACCGGCCCTTCGAGGTCACGTTCGACGAGCTGCTGGCCGCGCCGTCGGTCGAGGAGTCGGTGACGCTGTGCTGCGTGTCGAACGAGGTCGGCGGCGACCTCGTGGGAAACGCCGTGTGGCGCGGGGTGCCGCTCGCCGACCTGCTCGAGCGTGCCGGCGTGCAGGCCGGAGCGACGCAGATCGTGGGCCGCTCGGTCGACGGATTCACGGTCGGCTTCCCGACGGAGGCAGCCCTCGATGGGCGCACGGCGCTGGTGGCGTACGGGATGAACGGCGAGGCGCTCCCCGCGCAGCACGGGTTCCCCGCGCGGCTCGTCGTGGCCGGGCTGTACGGCTACGTCTCCGCGACGAAGTGGCTGAGCGAGATCGAGCTGACGGCGCTCGAGGCGTTCGATGCCTACTGGATCCCTCGCGGGTGGGCGAAGCAGGCGCCGATCAAGACGCAGTCCCGCATCGACACGCCGCGGCGCAACGCGACCGCGGGCACGGTGCCGGTCGCGGGGGTGGCGTGGGGCGGGATTCGCGGCATCAGCCGCGTCGATGTGCGAATCACTCGCTCGGGGGAATCGAGCGGGACGTGGCACCGGGCGCGCCTGGGTGAGGCGCTGTCCTCGAGCAGCTGGCGGCAATGGGTCGTCGAGGACTGGCGCCCCGAGGAGGGCGAGTACCGCCTCGAGGTGCAGGCGACCGACGGCGAAGGCACGCCGCAGACGGAGGCGCGTCACGAGCCCGCGCCTGACGGGGCGACGGGACTGCACACGGTCACGGTGCGCGTGCGGGCGGCGTAAGGGAGCGCGGTCGGGAGTGAGCGCGCTCTTAGGGCCGACAGGCCTCTACGAAGGCTCCGAATAGCGCGCTGGACGGTTCGCCGTCCATTTCGTCGCGCTCCGGGTGCCACTGGACGGAGACCGCCCAGCGCTTCGAGGGGGCCTCGAGAGCCTCGACGATGCCATCGCCGGCTGTCACCGCGGCGACGGTGAGGCCGGGCGCGACTCGCTCGTCCGTGACGGCCTGGTGGTGGCGGGAGTTCACCCGCAGCGGGGCGTCGCCGAGGATGCCGGCGAGGACCGTGCCTGGCTTCACCTCAACCTCGTGCCAGCCCGAGGCGATGCCACCGTCCTCGCCGCGGCGGGCGCGGTGCGGGTCGCGTTCCTCGATGTGCTGGAGCAGCGACCCGCCATGGACGACGTTGAAGAGCTGGTGGCCGCGGCAGATGGCGAGCAGCGGGCGATCGTGCTCGAGAGCGTGCTCCATGAGGGCGGCCTCGAAGGCGTCGCGGTCCGGGTTGGTGGGGCCGAGCCGCTCGCTCGGCGGCTCGCCGTAGCGGGCGGGATCGACGTCGACGCCACCGGTGACGATCACGCCGTCGTAGTCCTGCGGCTCAGCGCCGGCGGTCCAGCTATCGAGGTCAGCGGCGACGGGCTCGCCACCGGCCGCGGTGACGCGGTCGGCGTAGTCGTTCCAGCGCTCGCCGGTCACGTCCTCGGCGCGGGTGATGAGGATGCGGGGTCGTGCGTTCATGGACGCATGCTACCGCGTCGGCGCCCGGAGGTGAGCCGCATGCGCGCGCGGAGGTCGCGCGTGGCGGCCGCTAGTCCTCGTCCTCGTCTTCGTCCGCGACGATCGGCTCGTCTTCGTCCTCCGCCACCACGACGTCGTCATCGTCGTCCTCGAGCGGGTCGCCCTCCTCGTCCTCGTCTTCCGAGTCGGCGGCGGAATCGGAGAAGCCAGCGTCGTCGAAGTCGTCTTCCTCGCTGCGCCGAGGGCGGGGCGTCCAGCCGCTGTCGCCGTCATCGTCGTCCATGTCGTCGCCGTCGAGGTCGTCGGCGCCGTAACGGACGATCGAGGATTTGGTGTACGCGCGTGGCATGAGCCTGCGCTTCGCGGAGGCCGCGGCCGGCGGGAGGAACGACGGCTGGTCCACGAGCGACGGGTCGCGGTGCGTTTCCCGCACGTAGATCGTGCCCTCGGTGTCATTGACGCGGCGGATGACGGCGGCGTAGCGGTTGCCGCCCTCGATCAGGCGCTTGAGGCGCAGCCCGGCCCGGGTCTCGATGCGGCCGAGGACCACACCGGCGGGCGTCTGCACGGAGATGCCGCGGGCCGTGGGGACGAGTTCGGCGGGCTCGCCCGCGGACACGCGGCGCAGTCCCTGCGCGCTGGGTTCGATCAGGTCGAACTCCGCGGACTTGCCCGACTCCTCGATGAGCGAGTGGGGGCGCACGGCGGGCGCGGGCGCCGAGGCGGAGGTCCGCCTCGCCGGGCGGCGCTTGCCGGCCGCGCCGCGCATCTCCTGGATGCGGGCGAGGTTGCGCCGCGCGATCACGTTCGTCGAGTCGAGCTCGAGCGAGCGCTGGTAGGCGCCGGCGGCGCCGTCGAGGTCGCCGAGCTCGGTGAGTGCCTTGCCAAGGCGGTTGGCCGCCTCGAGGTCGTCGGGGAACTCCTCGAGCAGCGAGCGGTTCTCGTCCGCCGCGAGTTCCCAGCGCCGATCGAGGGCGTACGCGATTGCAGCGTCGATGCGCTGCTTCCGGGAGCGCTTCATCGCCTGAACCATCTGTCCTGTACCCGCCTTCTGGGGCTGCCTGCATCGACCGTGGAAGTCATGATCGCAGCCCGGATGTAGCTAGAACGCCGGGTTTCGAGAAAAGGTTTCTCGCGTCCGGTTGCAAACGAGTTGCAACGCGCGGGCGCGCCGTTTGAGCGAGGATGGTGGTCCTTCGACCGCCTGGAGGCTCGATCGCGGCTCATGCCAGTGTACGTCCGCAGACAGCCCTCTTCGGGGAGGAGCTCGAGTGAGAAGGTGGTCGGGGTGCGCAGATTCGAACTGCGGGCCTCGTCGTCCCGAACGACGCGCTCTACCAAGCTGAGCTACACCCCGGGTGCGGCGCGCCGTCCGCGTCGAGCGAGGATGGTACAGCGCACACGGACGCTGTGTCGAGGACATCGTGTCAACTCGATGGTTGCGCCGTCGGAGGGCGTCCCTTCGCGGGGAGACGGGTGGACAGGGCGGCAGCCCTCGCTATGATCGTAGCCGGCGGGGTGAGAAGGGCCGTTGCTGGTGCGACCCGGAAGGCGAGGGCTTCCTCGCCGCGTTACGCTCGTCCCGCTGATCCTCCTCGTCGCCGCGTTCTCGGCGTTCGCGTACGCGGGGCCGGCCCTCGATGCGCAGTCTCTCAGCCTGGGCGAAGAGAACTCCTGGATCCGTGTGCAGAACCTCGGTGGCGACGCCGCTTCGGTGGATGTCACCTTCTACGACCGCGCCGGCAACGTGGTCGCGGAGGACGGATGCCCGAACGGTGGGTGCGGCCCAATCGCGCCGGGCTTCGGCTGGTCGTTCTTTCAGCAGGGGTTCGGCGGCGTCGCGGAGGGGTATCGAGGTTCCGCGTTCGTGACCGCCGACCAACCGTTCGTGGCGCTGCTCGCGCGAGACGTCTTCAAAGGCGGACAGTTCCAGATCGCCGGCGACACGCTGCGCCTCGGACCGGGCACATCGACGCTGTACCTCCCGGTCGTGCAGAACCACGCCGGGTACGTCTCGCGCATCTCCGTGCAGAACTCGAGCGAGACCGCGGACGCGTGTGTGCGGATCGAGTACTGGGCCGAGGGAGCCTCCAGCGTGACGGCCGTCGACCCGCCGGGTCCGACCTCGGGCTGCCCGGACGGCGGCACTCGGATCCCCGCGCGGGGCACGCTCGTGCGGGACGAGACGAACCTGCCGGTCACGAACTTCGAGGGCGCGGCGATCGTGCGGGCGCTGGCGACGGGGAGCGGCGTGGGCGCCTCGGCGCAGCGGCTGGCGGCCACCGTGGACACGCGCGACCGCGACGGCGCGGGCCTCGCGACGTATCGCGGCATCGGGCCGGACGAGGTGAGCGGGACGGTGGCGTTGCCGCAGGTCGACCGGAACGCCTCTGACCTCGGGGCCACGTGGTCCACGCGGTTCCGCATCCTCAACGCATCTCCGGGCGGGGCGAACCAGGTGAAGCTACGCTACGAGGGCACGAACGGCGACGGCGAACGCGTCGAGATTGAGCACGAAATCGTGGTCACTTCGGCGCTGACGTGCGACCAGGCGGCCTCGGGGGTGGCAGGGTGCCTTCCGGACGAGTATGACCTGCCGCCGAGCTTCCGCGGCACCGTGCGCATCATCGCGACGAGCCCGATCGCGGTCGTCGCGCAGCGGCGAGACAGCGACGGTTCGCTCGACAACTACCGCGGGCTCACGACCGAGGCGGCGTCGCGGCAGGTGATGCTGCCCGTGGTCAACAAGAACTACGGCCCGTTCGGCGACCAGGCGGGCTGGAACTCCTCGCTGCGGGTGCTCACCTTCGACGGCTCGACGGCCCACGTGCGCGTGATCTACTTCTCGAAGGAGTTCCAGAATGGCCGCGTCTACGGCCCCGTGAGCATCGATGGGGAGTCAACACTGCGGCAGTGGGAGGACACAGGGTTGCCGGACGGCTGGGTAGGCAGCGCGATCGTCGTGTCCGACCAGCCGGTGGTGGTCGTGGCGAACATCGAGACCGAGGTCTTCAGTGGGGACCGCGTCCTGATGTACGGCGGCGTGAGCATCGAGTAGCCCGCACGCGCCGTACGATTACGCGATGACGGACCAACGCTTCACCTGCGAGCGCTGCGGCGACGCCTTCGATTTACCGGCGGCGACCCTGGCGCGGTACCCGGGCTGGACGCCGAAGCTCTGCCGGCGCTGCCGCCCGGCGGCGGCCTCCGGGGGGCGCGGCGATGGGAGAGCAGCCGGGGCAGGCGCCGCAGCGCGGCCGGCGGGCGGCAGGCGCGGGACCTCAGCGACGCGGTCGCTGCTGCTGACCACGGCGCAGGTTCTCGAGCGGTATGCGGCGGGGCCGGATACCGGCGTCTTCACTGACGGGTCGTGCAGCGGGAACCCGGGCCCGGGCGGCTGGGGGGCCGTGCGCGTCGAGGGCGGACGCGTGATCGCGGAGGAGCACGGCGCCGAGGCCGCGACGACGAACAACCGCATGGAGCTGCTGGCGATGATCGCCGGGTTGCGCATGATCGGCACGGACGAGGCGGTCGACGTGTACTCGGACAGCCGGCTGGTGGTCCAGACGCTGACGCAGTGGGCCGCGGGCTGGGAGCGGCGCGGCTGGAAGCGCACTACCGGCGAGGTCAAGAACCTCGACCTGGTGCAGGAGGCGTATGCGCTCGCGAAGGCGCGGCCGCGAGCGCGCATCGAGTGGATCCGCGCGCACGACGGCTCGCGGTGGAACGAGTACGCCGACGCGCTGTCCACAGCGTACCTGCGCGCCGTGGTGTAGCCCCGCCGCCGTCAGGTGGTCGTCGGCGCCTCGGACGAACGCCGTGTGATATCGCTCAGGCTCAGGTCGAGCCACCACATCGCAGCGATGCCGGTGAGGCCGATCCAGGCGAGCAGCAGCAGATGCGAGCCGATCGCGTAGCCCGACGCAGCGTCGCGTGGCGCGCCCATCGCGACGAGTGCCTCGGTCACGATCACCTCGTACGGGCCGACGTTCCACGGCGTGACGGGGACGGCGACAGCGAGATTGGCCGCGATGGTAACGAGCAGCGCTTCGGCGGCGGTCATATCGAGGCCGAACGCGTGACCGATGAGCCAGTACACGCCGACCTCGGTGCTCCAGGCGCAGATCGAGATGCCGATGGCGACGGCCGTCGCCGCGGTCGTACGGAGCGAGGCGAGGCCCGCCACGCTCTCGGCGAAGCGCCGGCCGATGAAGGGGCGCACGCGCTCTGGCAGAGGGCGCAGCAGCCGGCTGCCGGCCGGGTCCCAGGCGGTGCCGTAGCGGGCCGCCAGCACCGTCACGGCGAACACCGAGAGCACGAGGACGGACAGCGTGAGCAGCGAGGACTGTAGCACCTCGGGCAGGTCGAGGAAGGCGATGCCGGCCGTCAGCAGGATGACGAACGTGACGCCGTCGAGGAGTGACTCGACGACGATGACGGTGCTGGCCATCTCGGCGCGCGCGACACCGAAGCGGCGGTTGGGGATCTCGATGCGGAGGAGGTCGCCCGCGCGCAGGGGGATGACCGCGTTCGCCAGGTTGGAGACGAGGAAGAGCGCGAAGAGGTGGCGCGTCGGGATCTCGTGGCGGTGGCGGAGGAAGTAGCGCCAGCGGTAGGCGTGGATGGCCTTCGAGGCGGTGAAGAGCAGCAGTCCCGGCAGGAGCCACGGGTACTCGACGTGGGGGAGCTGGCGGGCGGCGCCGAGGAGGTCGACGCGCCAGAAGAGCAGCGCGAATGTCCCGACGGTGAGGAGGGCCTGGAGCGCGAGCAGCATGCGGGCGGATCGAAGACGCACGGGCCTCCTCGCAGCTTGCTGGTCGGCGCGGCCGGGGTTCGCCTCACGATACCGCGCGCCGCGCCGCGGCGGTCAGCCGCGACGAATGGCGGCCGTGACGCGCCCGACGGCGACGAGCGTGCCGTCCGCGTCCCGGACATCGACGTGTGCCCACGCGATCGTGCGGCCGGAGCGGAGGACGCGGCCCTCGGCGGTGAGGTCGGAGGCCGCGGCGTCGAGGTAGCTGACGTTGAGATCGGTGGTCGACATGCCGCGCCAGGCGGGCTCGTCGCTGGTGCGGAGGGTGCGCACGGCGGTGCCGGCCGCGGCGTCGATGAGAGTCGCGATGGCGCCGCCGTGGACGACGTCCGGGCGGTTCACGGTGCCGAACTCGGGGCGGTGCGGCATCGAGACCACGGCGCGGCCGGACTCGGCCTCGACGAAGCGGATGCCGAGGTGACGCCAGAAGGGCGTCTCCTCCGGCGCCACCCAGGCGAGCAGCGCGGGGTCGAGGGGCGTGCCCACTTCGGATCGCCGCCTAGCGGCCGAAGAGCTTGCCGATGGAGCCGCCGATGTCGCCGATGTCGACGGGCGAGTTCTCGCCGAGGAGGCCCGCGAGCTGCTCGGCGTTACCGCCCAGGAGTTCGAGGAGTTGCTGGGGATTTTCCTTGACGAAGCCGAGCATGGTGTCGATGGCCTGGCCGGCCTGCTCGGCATTGAGGCCGACGCGCTCGGCAAGCAGGTTGATGAGCTGGTCTCGCATGGCGTCCTCCTGTCGCGCGTGGGCAGGGTAGCACCTCGGAAGGGGTGGGGAGCAGCGCTCGCGACCGCAATCGAGGGGCGTCGTAGCATCGAGGGGATGCAGCGCGAGGTCGTCGTCGTTGGGTCCGGACCGGCCGGGAGCACCGCCGCGCGTGAGATCGCGCGGCGCGGGCATGAGGTGCTGCTGCTCGACAAGGCGCGGTTCCCGCGCGACAAGCCCTGCGGCGGCGGCGTCACCGTGCGCTGCGCCGGGCTGCTCCCCTTCGACATCGAGCCGGTGGTCGAGCACGTCGTCAGCGGGGCGATCCTGCAGGGGCCGAACGGCAGGCAGACGGTGCGCGAGGCGGACGGGCCGCTGACCTTCATGACGCAGCGCCGCCGCCTCGACGCGTTCCTGGCGGAGCGGGCGCAGGAGGCGGGCGCGGAGTTCCGCGACGGCCTCGCGGTGCGGGAGCTGACCGGCACGCCGGAGGGCTTCGAGCTGCGACTGGCGGACGGCAGCGAGGTGTGCGCGCGCGTGGTGATCGGCGCCGACGGGGCGAACGGCATCGTCGGCACGCGGCTCGGCTTCGACCATCCGCTGGAGAGCGCGGTGGCCCTGGAGGGGAACCTGCCGTGCCCGCACGGCCCGCCCCCGTGGCTCACGGGCAAGGTGGCGCTCTCCCTCGGCTGGCTGCCGGGCGGATACGGCTGGCTGTTCCCGAAGGGCGACCACATCAACGTGGGCGTCGGCGGCTGGAAGGCGGTCGTCGGGTCGCAGCTGCGCGACTCGCTCGACGCGTACACGCGCTCCTTCGGGTGGGAGCCTTCGATGCTGACGAACGTGCGCGGGCACCACCTGCCGATGCAGCGGCCGGGGATGCCGGTGGCCAGCGTGGCGGCGGCGGTGGTGGGCGACGCCGCGGGCCTGGTCGACCCGCTGTCGGGCGAGGGCATCTACGCCGCCATTGCCTCGGGGGTCGCGGTCGCGCCGGCGGCGGTCGACTACCTCGAGGGGCGCACGAGCAGCCTGGCGGGGTACCAGCTGACCGTGGAGCGCGAGCTGGTCCCGGACGTGGTGGCGTCGCGGGCGCTGATGGAGATCTTCCACGCGGCGCCGGGGCCGTTCTCGTGGCTCGCGCGCCGCTCGGACCGCGTGTGGCGGGCGATGGGCGGCCTCGTACGCGGGGAGAAGACGTACGACGGCATCGTGCACCGCACGGGGCCGTTCGTGGCGACCTTGCAGCCGCTGGCGCGGGGCGCGCGAGTGCTCACCGACCGACGCTACGGGCGGCGGATGTAGGGGCGCGTCAGCGGCCTCCCCGGTGACCGAGCGATTCGCCGAGGCGCAGGAAGAAGCGCAGCACGCGGTCCCAGCGGTCCTGGGAGCGGTACTGGTCGTAGTACTGCATCTGCTGCGCGGGGAGCAGGTCGCGGTCCTCGGGCTTGCGGGGCTCTTCGGGGTTCGAGGTCATGCAGGGCTCCTCGTCAGTTGCATTGCTCGGGGACCGACTCGGCGATGCGGATGAGTTCGGCCTCGGGGTACTCGCTGGCGAGGGCGGCGAGCGCCAGTCCGTGACCGCATAGCGACCACTGCAGTACGAGGACGGGGTCGCCGAGGCGGGCTGGCAGCTCGGTCAGGGTGGCCGCGCCGGTCGCGACGGGGACCGTCGCCGTCCTCGTGGGGTCGAAGCTGCTGGGCCGGTAGATGCCCCCCGTCTCGCGAAAGACATCCATCACTTCCATCAGGCCGGCGTACTGCACATACAGCAGCGAACCCGCGGTCGCGCGGAGCTCGATGGCGAGGTAGGTCGACTTCGCGGCGTCGACATCTGTGCGCCACGGGGGACGGATGTACGCGGTCACCATGGCGGACTCCGAATCCGCCGCCGAGGGCAGCAGGATGGGGAACGGGACCACCGTCTCGACCTCGAGGACGCTGGCGAAGTGCCGCTCGTGATCCGGATCCTGAATGATCCGGGCGAACGTCTCGAAGTCGCCCAGGGTGCGGACATCCGGCCCGCGCGAGGCGCTGACCAGCGCCATGATGGTCCACGCCACGGCGGCGAGGGCAACCAGCGCGAGCCCCACGAGGACACGTCGCGAGTTGTGCAGCCTGTCCTCGAGACGATCGCGGTCGGGGTCGTCGACGGCCGGCCGTCGCCCGCCAAGGCCCATGAAGCCGGGCCCACCGCCCAGGATTCTGAACATCCCGTGCGCGACGGTGTACGGATCGGGGTCGACGCGTCCGTCCTTGCCGGGGGCATCGGGAGGTTGACGCACGACTCGATCCTCGCTCAATGGCCACCGCGATCACAACGGGCCTGGTGGGGCGCCGCCGCTCCGGGGGTGAACGCAGGACTCCTCGTCAGCTGCATTGCTCGGGGACCGATTCGGCGATGCGGATGAGTTCGGGCTTCGGCACCTCCGATTCGAGGGCGGCGAGCATGAGTGTGCGTCCGCACACGTCCCATGCGAGGGTCTGCGCCCGGGCCTGGTTCAGGCCGTACTCGGCGGGGCGGCCGTTCACCTCGACCGTCTGTGCGCCGTCGGTGCCGACGTGGCCGCCGTGGAGCAGGTACATGAGGCCGCTCCCCTGAGCGCTCGTCGCGAAGCCAATCTGCACGCGGGTGGTGCGCGCGACCGCGTCCGGTGGGAGGCCCGCCATGGGTTGGTGGACCTGCAGCAACCCGATACGGTCGTACCCAGGCGGCAGGTAAGCCGGCAAGACGATCGGCCACGGCACTGCCGCATCGATGTCACGCTCGTCCGTCACGACGCGCTCGGCGCCCGAGAAGTCCACGACGGCCATCCGGAAGAGCACCGGGTAGCCTCGAAACGTGCTGGCAGCGCTGCCCGCGGGCGGCGGGATGAGCGCGCGACGCTCGGTGGTGGCTCCGGGCGAGGGGGTGGCCGCGGCCGGGAACTGGTGCCAGGTCGGGAAGCGACAGCGCTCGGTGAACGCCTCGAGGCAGTTGAACGGGTCGATTTCGGCGTCTCGTCCGGGCGGTCGCACGATCGTCCCGGTGATCTGCACGGGCTCATCGACCCACGTGGTGCCGTCGACGCGCTCGATGCCCGGGTACCGGTCCATGTTCAGCAACACGACCATCGACGGGCCAACACACTCGAAGACGAACGGCTGCGGACGTCGCAGCGAGGTGCACAGTTCCGGCGCCTGCGAAGGGTTTCCCGGCGTATCAGCGAGCCATCCGTTGACGGTGACCATTTCGCCCGCCTCGCGTGTCAGGGCCTCCTCGATCGAGATGCCGCTACCGAACTGCGCCGGACCGAGGTCGTTGCCGCCACCGCTGCAGGCGACCACGAGGAGGAGCGTGCCGAGGAGGAGGAGCGCGGCTGCGCGTGGGCGGTACATCAGCTTCCTCCCTTCGCCTGCACCGCCGCGCGTACGGCCTCCTCGAAGGCTGCGGGCGTGACGGCGGTCGTGAAGCCGGCGACCGAGGTGTCATCGACGTCGTCGAGGGTGACCGGGTCGCGGTCGATGCGGTAGATGCCGCCGGGCGAGCCGAGGACGGAGTAGCCCTCGGCGGTCGGGGGATGTTCGAGGACGTACAGCCGGCGGTCGCCGGTCTGGGGGACGCGGAGCCCGTTGACCAGCAGCCGGTCACCTCGACGGGCGCCCACGCGCAAGACGAGGCGGTCACCGGGCGCCACACCGCCGGCGACGACGCGTTCGATGCGCAGGGCGTAGTCGGTGTAGGCGAGCTTCGGGTGAGGGGGCGCGCCGGGCGAAGGGGTGGCGTCGACGACAGGGCGTTCGCCCGTTTCGAGGACGGCCTCGACGCGTGCGACCACGATGACCTCGGCGCGGCGCACGAGGTCATCGATACTCTGGGCGGGCGGCCCGAAGTCGGCGGCCTCGCCGATGGGCTGGGGAGTGGCGTCGTCACGACCGCCTCGAAGGCAGCCGACGAGCGAGCTGGTTAGCAGCACGAGCGCGACGAGGCTGAGACGGCCGCAGTCCCTCGAGAGGGGGTTGTGGTCGGGGGCAGTCGGTGGCGGCATGCGCACCTCGATGTAGTGACATGCGCAGTGTAGTGCGGGGGCGGGGGGTTTGCCGTTGGACCTAGGTGGCGAGGTAGATCAACTGCAGTACCGTCTGGAACAGCGTCCAGGCGGCAAAGACAGACAAGGTGATGATCAGCGTTTTGCGCAACCGGCCTCCGAGTAGGATGCGGAAGCCCCACGGATCGAGTTTGTTCGGATGCTCGCCATTCATGAATCCTCCCGCGTCCAATGACCGTGAGCGAGAGCGGGCTCGCTGAGTGGCGCAGCCCCCTCCCGCTCACTATCATATCCGCTCTACCCGTGCGTTGTTGAGATCAACCTTCTACTCGTTCAGGGCAATGCCACGATCATCACCACCCGAAGGTTCCGTGGGCTGTGCAATTGCCCCATGCATCCTCCTGGATCCAGACATGGAACCACCCGAAGATGACGGCGAAGGGACCGTAGCCAGTGACAGAACTGGCGCGACCGTCTGCGTAGGCATATTGGATGCCGGGCCACCAGGTTGTCCAGACTTGCTCATCGTCCACGTGGGTTGGCGGAACGTACCACTCCGAGTACGTGACACCGCCCATCCATGTGACGCTGCTGTAGTCGTATTGGAAGGTGTTCTGGATACTGAAGGAGCTTACGAGTCCGTTCGTGTACGACGCACTACACGTTCTTGAGTACGTCGTCGCCAGCGCCGATGCCCCCTCAACCCTTGCAGGGCTCGGCTCCGACAGCCTCGCGCTCAGTGTCGCCGGTCCGTAAGGCGTATCAACGGTGACGCTGGCGCTCGGGTTCTCGTCAGTCAGCTTCGGCAGATCGATCCGCGTGATCGGTCTGCGTGCTGTTGGTGTCGGTGGCGGTTCGGCGCTGACAACACGTGGCGACAAGCCGAGGAAGACGACACCCGTGAGCAATGTCAAGGCGAGCCATTTGAGCGGGAGGGTCCGGATCCTTTCGTGAGCTCTGATTGGCATACTTGCTCCTTTCGAGATGGACGCGGCAGCAGCCGCGATTCGAGAGTATGCAATTGGCGTAGAAGCGGGATGTCCGCCATCCGGCTGAACTTCGTGTACTGGCGGAAGTAGTTCTCTACACCGGCCTCGTCGCGGTCACGTTGAGAGCGCGCTCAATCTCCTGTTGCTCAGTCTGCAGCCAGCCTCGCCCCCAATGCACGAGTGCAGCCACGTCGTGGGTGTCAGACTTGTAGTAGAGATTCTGGCGGTGCCGCTTCACGGTCGAACGCTCGATACACAGCTCGCGTGCAATCGCTGCCGTGTTGCGGCCGCCAAGCATCAGCATAAGCACACGGCGTTCAGCGGGAGTGAGGTCGGGAGTAAGGTGAGGCATGACGACTCTCCTGCGAATCGCAGCTCACTCCCGCGACCGACAATACCCCCCCCCCACACACACAGGGATTTACAAGATTACAAATGCATAACGAGGTGAGGAGTTCGCAAACTGGGCCGGGCATGCCCGGCCGCACACCCCTCACCGCCCCTTCCCTCCCCGTGGTATCATTCGAGGCAGACAAACGCCTCCATCGTGAGACGTGGGCCGCGCGGCCCACGTTTTTTTTCGCAGTCGGGTCGATGGAGGCCGGTGGGACGGGCCCGATGCGTCGGGCGGTCCGGGATAGGGGCTTATGAAGAACGACTTCATCATCGCGATCGCGCAGCTGTCGGCGGAGAAGAACCTCGATAGCCGGACGGTGTTCGAGGCGGTCGAGGCCGCGATGGCGTCCGCGTTCAAGAAGGACGAGCTGCAGTACGCGGACATCGAGGTCAAGATCGATGTCCAGGACGGCGACATCGAGGCGTGGCGTCGCTACCTCGTGATGCCGGACGACGAGATCGAGGACGACGAGATCCAGGTGTCGCCGGAGCGGGCGCGCGAGATGGGCTTCCCGAACGCGCAGGTGGGCGAGACCATCCGCGAACCCCTCGAGCAGACGGCGCAGACGGGCCGCATCGCCGCGCAGACGGCGAAGCAGGTGGTGCTGCAGCGGCTGCGCGAGGCGGAGCGCGAGGTCGTCTACGACGAGTTCACGAGCAAGGAAGGCGAGCTGGTCTCCGGCACCGTCCTGCGCGTGGAGCCGGGGCGGCGGCAGGTCATCATCGACCTCGGCCGGTCCGAGGCGGTGCTGCCGGCGTCGGAGCAGGTGCGCGCGGAGCACTATCGCGTGGGGCAGCGGCTGCGGGTGTACGTGAAAGAGGTGTATCGCGCCTCGAAGGGCCCGCAGGTCGTCGTGTCGCGGTCGCACCCGGACCTGCTGCGGCGGCTGTTCGAGCTCGAAGTGCCGGAGGTGGCGCGCGGGCTGGTCGAGATCATGGGGGTGGCGAGGGAGCCGGGGTACCGCTCAAAGGTGGCGGTGATCTCGCGGCAGCACGGCATCGACCCGATCGGGGCGTGCGTGGGCGTGCGCGGGTCGCGCATCCAGAACATCGTGAACGAGCTGGGCGGGGAGCGCATCGACCTGATCCGCTGGGATCCGAACCCGACGGCGTTCGTCGTGAACGCGCTGTCGCCGGCGGAGGTGGTCTCGATCCGCGTGGACGAGGAGACGAACACCGCGTTCATCGCGGTGCCGGACAAGCAGCTGAGCCTGGCGATCGGCAAGGAAGGGCAGAACGCGCGCCTGGCGGCGCGGCTCTCGAAGCGCCGTATCGACATCCAGGCGGAGAGCGTGCTGATCAATGCGGGGCAGGACCTGTACCCGCCGCCGCGGCCGAACATGGAGGCGATCCCGCTCGCGGAGCGCCCCGGCCTGCCGACGCTGCCGCCGGTGCCTCGCGAGGTAGCGCCGTCGCAGGCGCCGTACGCGCGGCCGGGCCTGCCCGGCGAGCGCCCTCCGGCGCCGCCGGTCGAGGTGGCCGTCGCGGCCGAGCCCGAAGAGGCGGCGCCCCTGCCGCCCGAGGTGGAGGCGATCGCCGCGTTCCAGGAGCCGGCCGCCGGGGCCGTGGCCACGCCGGAAGCTCCGGCGGCGCCGGCCGCACCCGCCCCGCCGCGGCGCACCGACGCGGGACCGGGCGGCCTGCGCTTCGGCGAAGAGGTTGGTGAGCGGCGCGAGCTGGACGAGGAAGGGCCCCGGCGTGGCGGCCCGCCCGCGCGTCGTGGCCGCCGCGGGGGCACCACGCCGGAGCGTGTGCGCCCGGCCGCCGCGGGGCGGCGCAGCCGCCGCTTCGAGGTGGACGAAGAAGAGATCGAAGAGGGACTCCAGGAGCTGCACGGCGAGGAGTTCGACTTCGGCTTCGAAGACCCGGACGAGGAATGAGGTACGCGCTTGGCGACACCTCTCAGCCCTCGTTCCGGGAGCGCTCGCGCGGGTAGGGTCCGCCGGCAGCCGCAGCGGACGTGCGTCGCCTGTCGTGACACGAGCGACAAGCGCACGCTGACGCGGCTGGTCCGGGCGCCGGACGGTCACGTGCACCTCGACCGCACGGGGCGCGCGAACGGGCGCGGGGCCTATCTCTGCGACCGGGCGCAATGCTGGGAGCGGGCCCTCGGGCGAGCGGACGTCCTCGGGCGGGCGCTCAAGGCAATGCTGTCGCCCGAGGACCGCGCCGCGATTCGAGAGGGCGCGCCAGCCCTCGTCGAGGACGAGCGCCCGGACGAGCACACGCACGCACACATCGAGACGAATGCACACGAGAGAGCAGGTGAGGACGCATGACACAGGCCGAACAGCGAGTACGCATCCCCCAGGCGGTCATCGTCAAAGACCTCGCCGACCTCCTCGGCGTAACGCCCATCGACGTGATCAAGGAGCTGATGAAGAACGGGGTGATGGCGACGATCAACCAGGTCGTCGACTTCGACACGGCCGCGGTGGTAGCGGCTGACCTCGGCTTCTCGCCGGAGGAAGAGGGCGCGGCGCCCGTCGCGACCGGCGAGGCGACGGCGGAATCCACGCCGGAGAGCACATCGCGGCGGATCGTGGACGAGAGCGCGGACGCGGTGACGCGGGCGCCGGTGGTGACGGTACTGGGCCACGTCGACCACGGCAAGACGACGCTGCTCGACTCGATCCGCCGCGCGAACGTCGCCGGCGGCGAGGCGGGCGGCATCACGCAGCACATCGGCGCGTACCAGGCGGCGGCGCCAGACGGGCGGACGGTCACGTTCATCGACACGCCCGGCCACGCTGCGTTCAGCGAAATGCGCGCGCGTGGCGCGCAGGTGACGGACGTGGCGATCGTCGTGATCGCGGCGGACGACGGCCTGATGCCGCAGAGCCGCGAGGCGATCGACCACGTACGCGCCGCCAGCGTGCCGCTGGTGATCGCCCTCAACAAGATCGACGCGAACAACGCGAACCCCGACCGCGTGAAGCAGCAACTGATGGAAGTCGGGCTCGTCCCTGAGGAGTACGGCGGCGACACCGTCGTCGTGCCGGTGTCGGCGTTACGCGGCGAGGGGATCAACGACCTGCTCGAGAACGTGCTGCTGGTGGCGGACCTGCAGGAGCTGCGGGCGAACCCGGACCGCAGCGCGGTCGGAGTCGTCCTCGAAGCGTCAACGGACCGTCACCGGGGCGTCGTCGCGACGGTGCTCGTGCAGACCGGGACGCTCCACGTGGGCGACACGATCATCGCCGGCCTGGCGTACGGCAAGGTGAAGGCGATGACGGACGAGAACGGTCAGCGGGTGAAGACCGCCGGACCCTCGACGCCCGTCACGGTCCTCGGCCTCAGCGAGGTGCCGCCGGCGGGCGAGCGCGTCACGGTGCTCAAGGACGAGAAAGAGGCCCGCGCCGAGGCCGAAACGCGACGGCGGCGGCTTGAGGAGACCGGCGGGCAGACGGACGGTGTGACCCTCGAGAGCCTGTTCGGCGAGATCCACCGTGGCGCGGTGCGCGACTTCAACATCGTGCTGAAGACGGACGTGCAGGGTTCGATCGAGCCGCTCGTGCGCGCGCTCGAGGGCGCGAGCGTCGAGGGCGTGAACGTGAAGGTCATCCACGCGTCGGCGGGCACGGTCAACGAGTCCGACGTGAACCTCGCGGTCGCCTCGAAGGGCGTGATCATCGGGTTCAATACTTCGCCGGAGCCCGGAGCGCGCCGGCTCGCGGAGCAGGAGCGGGTCGAGGTCCGCGAGTACCGCGTCATCTACGACATCATCGATGACGTGGAGAAGGCGGTGCGCGGTCTGCTGCAGCCCGTGTACGAGGAGGAGGAGGACGGCCGCGCCGAGGTGCGGCAGGTGTTCCGCCTCGGGCGGCGGAATGCGATCGCGGGCTGCTACGTGCGCGAGGGCAACATCCGGCGGAACTCGCTGGCGCGGGTGTTCCGCGGCGGCGAGATGGTCCACGAGTCGCGCATCGACAGCCTGAAGCGCTTCCAGGAGGATGCGCGCGAGGTGGCATCGGGATTCGAGTGCGGCATCCAGGTCGACGGCTTCAGCGACTTCCAGGAAGGCGACGAGGTAGTGGCGTACCACATGGAGCAGACGCGCTAGGCGCGTCCGCTCCTCACCGCCCCGCATCGACCAGCCGAGGACACCTCGATGACGCGTCGCATGGAGAAAGTCGCCGACCTGCTGCAGTCGGAGATCGCGGAGTTGCTGCTGCGCGAAGTGAAGCACCCCGCCCTGTCGGATGTGATGCTCTCGATCACGCACGTCGAGGTGTCGCCGGACCTCAAGTGGGCGCGGGTGCACGTCAGCTTGCTGGGCGACCAGGATCAGATGCCGGAGGTGCTGGCGGCGCTCGCGCGCACCGAGCCGTTCCTCCACCGGCACCTTGTGAAGCGGCTGCACATGCGCACGGTGCCTCGGCTCTGGTTCCATCCGGACTACTCGATCCAGGAGGGGGACCGGCTGACGAGTCTGATGCGCGAGGTCGCCGAATCGGAGGGCCGCGAGCTGTAGCGGCTCCGGCGGTTCGATGCGTGGGTTCCTCAATGTCGACAAGCCCGAGGGCGCGACGTCATTCGACGTAGTGCGTGCGGTGCGGCGTGCGGCTCACGTGAAACGGGTCGGTCACGCCGGCACGCTCGACCCGCTGGCCACCGGGGTGCTGCCGGTGGCCGTGGGCGAGGCCACGCGGCTCATCGACGCGCTCATGGACGCCTCCAAGGCGTATACGGTCGAGATCGCGTTCGGCGTGGAAACGACCACGGATGACGCGGCTGGGGACATGGTCGCGCAGGCCGATGCCGCCTCGCTGACGGAACGCGAGGTGCGCGATGCGCTCGCGCGGTTCGTGGGTCGCCATTCCCAGACACCGCCGGCGTTCAGCGCGCTGAAGCTCCGGGGGGTGCCCGCCTATCGCGTCGCGCGCGAGGGCGCCCCGCGCGAGATGCAGGCACGCGAGGTCGTCGCGCACGCGCTGAGGCTGCGGACGTTCGCGGCCGAGCGGGCGACCGTGGCGGTCGAGTGCGGCAAGGGCTACTACGTGCGGGCGCTCGCGCGCGACCTCGGGCGGGCGCTCGGGGTGTACGGGCACGTCGCAGCGCTGCGCCGCACGCGCGTCGGCCCGTTCCGCATCGAGCGTGCCGTGCCGCTCGCGGATGCGGTGCGGCGGCTCGAGGCGAGTGACATCGAGGGGCTGCTCCACGCGCCGGACGCCGTGCTGGCCGACTGGCCGGCGGTGATCCTCGACGCCGGTGAGGTTAGGGATGCGCGCCTGGGACGCGCAGTCGCGCCCGAGCCGCTGTCCGGGCACGTGCCCGAGGCATCGACGAAGGCTCGCGCGTACACCGCGGACGGGCTGTTCGTGGCGCAGGTGGAGGCAGTCGAGGGCGGCGGTTGGCACCCGTATCGCGTGTTCTCTGATGATACATAGTCGCAATCGACGGTCAGTCGTGGTTTGACACGCCCTCTGGCGCTGAAGTACCCAAGGAAGTGACCCGGCCGCTCGCGCCTCGAAGAAGCGCCGGGTTTCGTAGTCAAGCGACCGCGAAACGCCGCGCATCATCGCAAGGGAGGAACGATGGAAGCCTACTGCCTGAAATGCCGCGTGAAGCGCGAGATGGTCGACCCCACGGCGGTCACGATGAAGAACGGGAAGCCGGCGACATCCGGGACGTGCCCCGTGTGCAGCACCAAGATGTTCAAGATCGGAAAGGCGGCGGTCTGACGTCGCGCAGGGAAGCGGAGCAGCGCGGACGGCCGGCTCACTGAGCCGGCCGTCCGCCTTTGGCTACGCGAATGGCGCCTGCGGCTCGCGTGTGAGGGCGAGGAACGCTTCGGCGCGTGGGTTCTCAGCGTGGCGCCGCACACCGACGATCACGCGCTCGGCGACGAGTGGCCCCTGACGCAGACGCGGGCCCGGATGCTGGTCGTGGTCGGCGACGGGGAGGGGGAGCACGGTCCAGCCGAGGCCGAGCGCGGCCATCTGGCGCAGCACCTCGGGGTTGTGGCTCTCCAGCGCGACGCGCGGCTGGATGCCGAGGGCGGCGAAGCCTGCATCGATGACCGCGCGGGTCCGCGAGCCGGCGGGATACAGCACCCAGTCGGCGTTCGCTGCCGGGGTGCGCGAACGAGCGCCCGGCGGGCCGTACATAAACAATGGTTCGCGAAGCACCTCGTCGGTACGCAGGCGCTCGTCGTGGGGGCCCCGGACGACGAAGGCGAGCTCCAGCTCGAAGGCGCGCAGCCGCGAGATGAGCGCCGTCGACGTATCTACCAGGAGACTCAGCTCCACCTCGGGATACAGGGCGCGATAGCGTCCGATCACGGACGGCAGGACGTAGAGGCTCGCGGCGTCGATCATGCCGACCCGCAGGACGCCCGCCTCGCCCAGGCGGCGGGCGGCCAGACGCTCGCGCAGGCCGGCGAGGTCGGCGAGGCTGCGCTCAGCGAACGCCAGCACCTCGCGGCCCTCGCTGGTAAGGCGGCGCAGCCGCCCATCGCGTTCGAATAACGGCACGCCGAGGCGGCGCTCGAGGTCCGCGAGCGACTGGGACAGCGCGGGCTGGCTGACTCCGAGCGCGTCGGCGGCGCGAGTGAACCCCTCGAGGCGGGCGACTTCTCGCAGGTACGTGAGCTGACGGAGGTGGAACAGTCCGGGTTCGAGGGCGCCCAGGTCGCCCGAGGGAGCATTCATGCGTGAAGTATAAGCAACTTCGATGGTGTCGTTGACTCGCATCTATTTGTCGAATGCGTAACTGGGCCGGTATGGTATCTAGCGGATCGAGCAAGAGGAGGAACCGGCATGGGTGAGCCCATCAACGTCGCGATCATCGGGGTCGGCAACTGTGCGTCATCGCTGGTGCAGGGGGTCGAGTTCTACCGCAACGCCGAGGAAGGACAGGTCATCCCCGGCCTGATGCATCCCGTGCTCGGCGGCTACCATATCAATGACATCCGCTTCACGGCCGCGTTCGACGTCGACGCGAACAAAGTCGGGAAGGACCTCTCGGAGGCGATCTACTCCGAGCCGAACAACACCATCAAGTTCGCGGACGTCCCGAACTCCGGTGTCCGCGTGGACCGTGGGATGACGCACGATGGCCTCGGCAAGTACCTGTCGCAGATCATCACGAAGGCGCCCGGGCCGACGGCGGACATCGTGGGCATCCTGAAGAGCACGAACACGCACGTAGTGATCAACTACCTGCCGGTGGGCTCGGAGCAGGCGACGAAATGGTACGTGGAGCAGGTGCTGGCCGCCGGCTGCGCGTTCATCAACTGCATTCCCGTGTTCATCGCGCGCGAGGAGTACTGGGGCAACCGGTTCCGCGAGGCAGGGCTGCCGGTCGTGGGCGACGACATCAAGTCGCAGGTCGGCGCGACGATCCTTCACCGCGTGCTCGCGCGGCTGTTCCAGGACCGCGGCGTACGCATCGACCGCACTTACCAGCTCAACTTCGGTGGCAACACCGACTTCCTGAACATGCTGGAGCGCGAGCGCCTCGAGTCCAAGAAGATCTCGAAGACGAATGCCGTTACCTCGCAGATCGACTACGAGATGCCGGGGGCGGACGTGCACGTCGGGCCGTCGGACCACGTGCCGTGGCTGCTGGACCGCAAGTGGTGCCACATCCGCATGGAGGGGACGACGTTTGGCGAGGTGCCGCTGAACCTCGAGACGAAGCTCGAGGTGTGGGACAGCCCGAACTCGGCCGGTGTGGTCATCGACGCGATTCGCTGCGCGAAGCTCGCGCTCGACCGGGGGATGTCGGGCCCGATCATCGAGCCTTCGGCGTACTTCATGAAGTCGCCGCCGCAGCAGCTGCATGACGACATCGCGCGCGACCGCCTCGAGGCGTACATCGCGGGCTGATCGCCCGAGACGGGGCGCAGTGGTCTATCAGGCGTTTCGATTCGGGGCATGGCTGGCGCGGGCGGTGCCCGTCCGTGCCAGCTACCCGATCGCGGCATCGCTCGGGGTGCTCATCTACTTCGCGTGGTGGGGCGGGCGGCGCCGTTGCGTGCGGAACATGACGCATGTGACGGGGGGCGACCGCGGGCGCGCTGTCGCGCTCGCGAGGCGGTCCTTCGCGAACTATGCCGTCTACCTCGTCGATTTCCTCCGCTTCACGACGGTCACGCCGGACGAAGTACGGCGGCGCGTGGTGTTCGACGAGTGGGAGCGCCTGGAAGCGCAGCGTTCGGGGAACGGCATCGTCTTCGTGACGATGCACTTCGGGAACTGGGATCTGGGCGCCGCCGCGCTGGCGGAGCACGGTATCCCGATATCGGTCGTGGCGGACACGTTCGGAGACCCACGGCTCAATGAGCTGGTACTCGGGGCGCGACGCCACCTCGGGATGGACATCCTGCCAGCGGAGCGCATGGGGCCGAGCGTCCTGCGCGCGCTCCACCGCAATAACGTCGTCGCGATGCTCATCGATGTCCCGCAGCCGGGCGCGGGCGTGCAGGTACGGTTCTTCGACGGGCCGATCGCGGTCGCGGACGGCCCTGCGCGGATCGCGCTGCGCACTGGCGCCTCGGTCGTGGCCGTCCTGCTGCCACGGATCGGGCGCAGCGAGCGTGTCATGGGCCGCATCGAACCCGTGGCGTTCACCCCGAGCGGTGACCAGGAGCGGGACGTGCGCGAACTCACTCAGTCCACGATGACCGCGCTAGAGAAGATGGTGCGCGACGATCCGGACCAGTGGTACATCTTTCGCAACCTGTGGGTGGCAGACCGGAAGGGCGGGCGCTAGTCCGTGCTTCGTTTCGCATGGTTGTGGTTTCTGGTCCGGATCATGGGGCGCGCGCCGGACTGGTTCCTGTTTGCGACGTCCAGCCTCGCCGGGAGGTTGCTCTGGTACTTGTCGCCCGAGGTGCGCGCGGTCACGACGGACCACATGCGCCACGTGCTCGGCACGGCGAGTAGCCGGCAGGCGCGCATACGGGCGGCGAAGGGGTGCGTGCGGACGGCAGGCCGTTACTACGCCGACTTCTGCCGCGTCCCGCACCGTCCATCGGGGAGAGCGTTCGACGAGCTGGACAGCGTGGAAGGGCTGGACCGCTGGTTCGAGGCGTACGACCGGGGCTGCGGTCTGATCGTCTGCTCGGCGCACCTGGGGAACCCGGAGTTCTTCGTGCGCGCGGTGGCTCAACTGGGTATTGACCTGCTGGTGCTGACGGAGCCGCTGTCGCCGCCTCGGGTGCACCGCCTGGTCCACGAGGCGCGGTCGGCGCCCGGCGCGCGCATCATGCCCGTGGGCTTGAGCGCTGTGCGGGAATCGATCACGCACCTCAAGAAGGGAGGCGTGCTCGCCGTCCTCGGAGACCGGGATGTCCTGCACAACGGCCGCCCGACGGTGTTCTTCGGTGAGCGGGCGCGGCTGCCGAGCGGCGCGGTGGAGCTGTCGCTCCGCACGGGCGCCCCGATCCTGCCCGTGTTCGTGACTCGGGTGCGAGACCGCTACCGTGTCCACATCGATCCGGCGTTCCAGGTGCGGGCGACCGGGGATCACGAAGCGGACATCGAGGCGGGCATGCAGCAGCTGGCCGCCGCCCTGGAGGCGGGCATCCGCCGGGCGCCCGACCAGTGGTTTCCTCTGCAACCGGTGTGGTCGGGCCTGGCGCTGTAGTGCTTCGGTGCCGTCCGGAGCGCCCGGCCCGAGCGCACAGACCGTACAATGAGGCCGATGAACCGCGCGCCCGATGACCCACCCGCGGACCGGCGCCGTCCGCACCGGTTCGGGACGGCCGACCTGCAGATCCACACCTCTTACGGCGACGGCATGGCGGACGCCTACGAGCTGATGTACCGCATCGAGGAGCGGACCGACCTCGACGTCGTGGCGGTCACCGACCATGACGACATCGGCGGGGCGCTCCTCGCGCGCGAGGTGCATGCGCGCGGGAACTACTCGTTCGAGTTCGTGTCCGGGGTCGAGCTGACCACGCGGGCCGGACACCTGCTGGCGCTGTGGGTCGACGAGCCGCTGCGGCCGTTGCGGCCGCTCGGCGAGACGGTGGCTACGATTCACCGGATGGGCGGCGTGGCCGTGATCCCCCACCCGTTCTCATACCTCACGCGGTCAGTGGGGCAGCGCGCCCTCGAGCGGCTGATCGCGGAAGGGGATCCCGAGTCGATTCCGGATGGCATCGAGGTGGCGAACCTGACGCTGGCGGGCCGTGTGACCGGCGCGAAGGCACTGCGCCTGAACCGCGAGCGTTACCGTCTCGCGGAGACGGGCGGCAGTGACGCGCACTTTCCGGAGGAGGTGGGCACGGCCCGCACCGTGTTCGCCGGCGCGACGGCGGACGAGCTGCGCGCGGCGATCCTCGCCCGGCAGACGAGCGGGATCCGCGTGCACCAGGTCGGTCTGCGGACGATCGGCGTGCGCCGCCTCGCGGCGCAGCAGGTGCGAGGGCTCTCCGTCACGCCGAAGAAGGTGCTCGGTCCCCAGGTGCGACGACTCGCGGGGGCGGTGCGCCGGTGAAGATCGCGCTCGTCTCGCCGTACGACTGGCTGACGCCGGGGGGCGTGAACCAGCACGTCGACCAGCTGGCGAGCGAGCTCGCGCAGCGCGGCCACGACGTGCGCATCCTCGCCCCGGCGACCGGTGCCGTCGATGACCCGCGCGTGACCGTCGCGGGGACGCCGGTGCCGATCCCGGCCTCGGGTTCGCGCGCGCGGATCACGTTCGACCCGCGCCTCGGGCGCTTCGTACGGCGGTTCCTGGAGGCCGAGCAGTTCGACGTCGTGCACCTCCACGAGCCGCTCATGCCAACGTTGCCGCTACAGGTGCTGCGGCACTCGCGAGCGGCGAACCCGAACGTGGTGAACGTCGGTACGTTCCACGCGCACAGCGCGGGCGGCAACCGCATGTACTCGTACTGGCGGATCGTCCTCAAGCGCTGGTTCCGAGAGCTGGACGGCAAGATCGCGGTGTCGCCGCCAGCCGCCGAGTACCACCATCGGTACTATCCCGGCTACTACAACGTCATCCCCAACGGCATCGATGTGGAGCACTTCGCCCGGCGGGACATCGAGCCGCTGCCGGACCTCGAGGATGGCGCGATCAACATCCTCTACGTGGGGCGCGCCGAGAAGCGCAAGGGCCTCCCATTCCTGATCCGGGCCTTCGGAACGGTGAACGCGCGTGACCCCAACACGCGCCTCGTGGTCGTGAGCCGCGATTCGAGGCGGCTGCGGCGGTATCGCGCCTCGGTGGAGCGTCAGGGGCGGCGCGGCATCGTCTTCGCGGACGATGTCTCAAACGCTGACCTGCCGCGGTACCACCGCAGCGCGCAGATCCTGTGCTCGCCAGCCACTGGCAACGAGTCGTTCGGGTACGTCGTGGTCGAGGGGATGGCGGGGGGGTTGCCGGTCGTCGCGTCCAACATCGCGGGGTACGCGTACGTGATGACGCACGGCGTCCACGGACTGCTCGTGCCGCCGCGCGACACGTTTGCGCTCGCGGACGCGCTGACGTCCCTCGTGCGGGACTTCGAGGCGCGGCGGACGATGGGCGCCGCCGGCCATGAGCGGGCCAGCGAGTTCTCCTGGCCGCGAGTGACGCAACAGGTACTCTCGTACTACGAGCGGCTGCGCTACGCGCGCGGTGTGTCGCGCCCGGAGACCGACGAGCGCGTCCTGTGGCACGCCTGACCTCGATGCGGTTGTTGCCTTCGAGGGCTCCGGCGAGCGTGCTTGCGCCAATCGTGGCGGCGCTGGCCGGCGCGGGTGTGACGCCCAACATGCTGTCCGTGGCGGGGCTGCTCGGGAATGGCGCCGCCGGCGTGCTGGTCGCGCGCGGCGACCTTGTCGCCGCCGGAATCGTGATGCTGCTCGCGAGCGGCCTCGACATGCTCGACGGCGCGCTGGCGCGGGCCACCGGGAAGGCGGGGCCGGTCGGCGCTCTCATCGACTCGACGTTCGACCGCGTCTCCGAGGCGGCGGTGCTGTTTGGCGTCCTGTGGTACGCGCTCGACCGCGGACGCGACGACCAGGCGGCGCTCGCGTTCGTGGCCGTCGTCGGATCGATGCTGGTCTCGTATGTGCGCGCGCGGGTGGAAGGGCTCGGCGAGCGGCTGACCGACGGACTGTTTACGCGCGCTGAGCGAGTAGTGCTGCTCGCGCTGGCGCTGCTGTTCGGGTTCCTGCGCGGGGCGCTGTGGGTGCTCGCCGTGCTCACGGTGGTGACCGCCGCGCAGCGTCTCTACCTCGGCGCGCGGGTGCTCGGGGATTCGACGAGTGGGAAGGGGCCGCGATGAGCCCGGCGAGCCTGAGCCGCGAAGAGCAGGCGAAGGTGATGTCCTACCTCGAGCAGAATGTCTCGGGGGCGGTGTCGCTCGAGGTGTGGATGCGCCGGGAATCGGCGCTGGTCCGCACCGACCGCGAGCCGTGCCTCCACTGCGAGGACGTCGTTGCCGTGACGCGGCAGGTGGCGGCGCTGCACCCGGCGCTTTCGGTGACGCTGTACGACCTCGACCGGCACGAGCGGCGGGCGCAGGAGGTGGGCATCGAGCGCGCGCCGACGACGGTGATCCGCGGGCGGCGCGGGCGCGAGTTCCGCATCGCCGGGCTGTGGTCCGGGCTGCTCTTCCCGCCCACTCTCGACGTGATCGCGATCTTCAGCGCCGGGGCGACGCCGCTGTCCGAGGACACACGGGCGTTGTTGGCGTCGATCGAGGAGGACATCACGGTCGAGGTGCTGGGGGCCGCGTACGACGCGTACTCAGCGCACATGCTGCGGCTCGTGGCGGCGTTCGCGGTGGAGTCGAAGCGGGTGCACGCCTCGTTCGTGAACGTGGCGAACTTCCCGCTGCTGGCCTCCACGCGCTCGGTCGACGAGATCCCCGTTGTGTTGATCGGCAACAAACGCTACGTCGGCGTATGGGACGGCCCAGAGCTGGCAGAGCAGATCCACCGGGTGGCGAGCGGCGACGACACGCCCGTGACCCGCGGCAACCCGCAGTCGGGGCCGTTCTACACCGACGAGGAGATCGCCGCCATCGCGGCAGAGCGGACCGAAGAGCCGCCGCGCACGGCGGGCGGCCTGTACCTGCCCGGCCGCTGACGGCTCGTCGGGTCCTGCTCCGTCCTCGACGTCACGCCTTTCGCTTCCGCATGAGCGCGAAGCCACCGCCGCCGAGCGCCACCGCGAGGGCGACGGTGACGCCGAGCACGAGGACCGCCGTCGTCGTGTTGGAGCCGCCCCCTGACTCGTCGCCGGCGTCCGCGACCGTCTCATCGCCCGCAGTGCCGGGCGTCGACGCGGGCTCATTGCTCGAGGAGCCGCCGCTGCTCGTCGGGACGCCGAGGGGGGCGCGGGTGCCCTCGGCGATGGCGGGGCCGCCGGTGGTGGGGCCGCTCGTCGCCACGGGCTGCAGGCCGTTCGTCGTGCGCCAGGCGTTGTACAGGCCTTCCTGGTTGAAGCCGTACGTCGCCTGCAGCGCGTCATCGATGCGCGAGCCGGCCTTGATGGTGCGGTACAGCTCGGCGAATTTCGCCCGCCCGTACTCGTCGATCATGAACTTCGCGGTCGACCAGGACTGCCCGTAGAAGAGGTTCACGTCCTCGGGGCGGGTGGGGGCGGTCTGCATGGAGCGGAGCGACAGTGTGCGGTTGCCCTGGATGGCCGCGCGCACCGCCGGCTCGTAGCCGCCGGGGCTCCGCTGCATGTATACCGCGGTGCCCTCGTCGAGCCACGAGGGCACGGAAGCGAACGGCCCGTCGCCGGCGACGTGGGTGACGATGTGCGCCGCCTCGTGGCGGACGACATCCGGGACGTTGTCGAAGACGAAGAGGATGTCCGGGGCGACACGCTGACCGCCGGTCTGGATCTGCGCGTCGAACGTAGCGCTCTGCTGGCGCATGGCGAGCTTGCCTTCATCCTCGCTGCGCCAGACGAGGACGCGTGTCTCGTACGGGACGGTGGATTCGAGGAGGTCGCCCGTGTCCTGCAGAGAGGACCGGGCCGCCTGCAGTGCGGCCGTCGCGCTGACGTCGTTGGTGCCGTACCAGTACACCGTGACGGGGCCATCGCTCTGCGAGCGCCAGTCGTAACGGCCATCGAGGAACAGATACTCCTCGTCGGGCGTCTGCACGGTGGTGCCGTCGTTCGCGACGAGACTCCAGTGGTAGGTGAAACGGGAGCCCACCGGGATGTAGCGCTGCGCGTCGCGGGTCGTGAGGGTGAAGCTGAGATCCTGCTCGTTGCCCGCGCCGGGCTCGACGTTGCCGCCGCCGCCGACGCTGCCGTCCGGGTTGCGCACCTGGTACTCGAGGCGCGCGCTGCGCAGCCCGCCCGGCGCCGTGACGCGGATCGCGAACGTGATCGCGGTCGGGTCCTTGGAGGCAACCGTGGCGTTCGAGGTCTGGACGGCCTGCGCGCGCACGGGGGCCACATCGAGGGCCGTGAGCGCCAGCACCATAATCACCGCGCACGCCGCCAGCGTGAGGAGCGAGCCCGGCCGCCGCGCCCGGCCCCCGAGTCGCATCGTGTATCCCGTCATCCCGCCGCTCCCTCGTCCTGGCCTACCTGCGCACGCAGGTAGGCGGTGATGAACTCGTCGATATCCCCGTCGAGCACTCCGCCGGTGTCGCTCGTTTCGACGTCGGTGCGGAGGTCCTTCACCATTCTGTACGGTTGGAGCACATAGGATCGGATCTGATTTCCCCAGCCCGCCTCGACATGTTCGCCCTTGATCGCGGCTCGCTCGGCCTCGCGGCGCTCGATCTCGAGCTGCAGCAGGCGCCCGATGAGCACCTGCATCGCCATGTCGCGGTTGCGCCCCTGTGAGCGCTCGTTCTGGCAGGTGACCACGATGCCCGTCGGCAGGTGCGTGATCCGTACGGCGGTGTCGTTCTTCTGCACGTTCTGGCCGCCGTGACCGCTGGCGCGGTAGGTGTCGATGCGGAGGTCGTCCGGCTTCACCTCGACCGTGGGGTCGCCTGCCTCGACTTCGGGGACGACCTCGACGAGGGCGAAGCTCGTGTGGCGCGAGTGCGAGGCGTCGAAGGGCGAGATGCGCACGAGGCGATGCACGCCGCGCTCGGAGCGGAGGAGGCCGTAGGCGTTGTCGCCCTGCAGGCGGACGCTGGCGGACTTGACCCCCGCTTCCTCGCCGCCGCTGACGGAGAGGATTTCGGTCTTGAGCCCGCGCCGCTCCGCCCAGCGCAGGTACATGCGCAGCAGCATCTCGGCCCAGTCCTGGGCCTCGGTGCCGCCGGCGCCGGCGTGGATGTCGACGACGGCGTTGTGGTCGTCGTAGGGCCCGCCGAGGGTGAGCGCGAACTCGAGGCCGGCGAACTGGCGCTCGAGCGTCTCGACCTCCCCGCCGAGGTCGCCTAGCAGCGCCTCGCGCTCCGTCTCGTCGCTCTCCTCGGCGAGCGCGAGCAGCTCCTCGAGGTCGGTGAGCCCGCGTTCGAGGTCGGCCCAGGTGCCGGTGACGGACTCCAGTTTGGAGACGCGTTTCATCAGCGTCTGGGCCTGTTGCGGGTCGTCCCAGAGGTCGGGTGCGGCGGACTGTTCGCGGAGGGTGGCTAGTTCGTGCTGTAGACCGGGCAGGTCAAAGTCGCACCTGCACATCTCGCACGCGTTCCAGGAGCTCGGCGACGCGCTGTCTGAGTTCGTCCATAGGCCCCCATGTTCGCACGAGGCGGGGTGGGGCGGCTACGGGAGCCAGGCGGCGGGCTCGCCGTAGCCGCCTACCTCCCGCTGTCCAGCACGATCGTCACCGGTCCATCGTTCTCGCTCGTTACGAGCATGTGAGCGCCGAAGCGGCCCGTGGCGACCGCGATGCCCCGCGCCTCGAGGGCGGCGGCGAGGGCGTCGAGGAGGGGGACGGCGGTTTCGGGCGGGGCGGCGTCGAAGAAGGAGGGGCGGCGGCCCTTCCTCGTGTCGGCGAGCAGCGTGAACTGCGAGACGAGCAGCACGGCGCCGCCCACATCGAGGACTGAGCACTCCATGCTGCGCGCGCCCTCGGCAGTGTCGCCGGGGAAGAGGCGGATGCCGGCGAGTTTGTCCGCGAGCCAGGCGGCCTCGGCCTCGGTGTCGTCGCGGGCGATGCCGGCGTAGACGAGCAGGCCACGCCCGATCGCGCCGACGACCTCGTCGGCGACGACGACGCGCGCCGAGGTGACGCGCTGGATGACGGCGCGCATCGAGCGGGCTCGTCGACGGGCGGGCGGGCCTAGTCGTCCGAGCTGGCGGCGGCCTTCTTTTTCGCGCTGGACCGCGTGGGCTTCTTCGCGGCGGGCGCGCTCTCGCTCGCGCCGTTCGAGGCGGGGGCGGCCTCGGTGGCGGTGTCGCTGCCGCCTTCGGCGGGGAGGTCGGTGCTGGAGGCGGGGGAGTCGGCGCCCGCGCGAAGCGTGCGCTTGCTGTCGGTGACGTACCAGCCCGAGCCCTTGAAGAGGATCGGTGGGGCGTTCAGGAGACGGCGGGCGGGCTTGCCGCACTGGTCGCAGGGCTGCTGCGCGGGGGCGCCGAACGACTCGCGCTTCTCGTAGCGGTGCCCGGCTTCGCACTGGTAGTCGTAGAGCGGCACGGCAGCAGTCCTCCACATCGCCTGCGCGCGGGTCGCGCGGCGGATTGGCTCGACTCCGATCGGTCGGGGAGTCCAGTGTATGCAGGCGGGCGGGCTTTCACAACAATCGCGGGGGCGAGGCCTGTCCGCTTCCGAGGTCGGCGGACTATACTCGAATGTCCCGGACGTGCGTTTCCCCGGCCGGTCGCGCCGGCGCGAATCCGCAACCAGGCAGCATCAACCCAGGCGGCCATCGAGGAGATGGCGCAGAACCGCGCCCGAGTGGGCCGGGCATCGCCCCAGAGGGGCTCGAGGAGGTTCGTCGTGGCAGCTGGCGTATCAATGAGGCAGATGCTGGAGGCGGGGGTCCACTTTGGACACCAGACCCGCCGCTGGAACCCGCACATGCGGCCGTACATCTTCACGGAGCGGCACGGGATCCACATCCTGGACCTCGCGAAGACGGTGCCGCTGCTGGACCAGGCGCTGCAGCAGGTGCGCGCCGTGTCGTCGTCGGGGCAGCAGGTGCTGTTCGTTGGCACGAAGAAGCAGGCTCGCGAGACGATCCGCCAGGAGGCGGAGCGCGCGGGGATGCCGTACATCAACACGCGCTGGCTGGGCGGGACGCTCTCGAACTGGGCGACCATCACCCGGCGCATCGGCTACTTCAAGGAGCTGGAGCAGCGCTTCGCCACCGAGGAGGACTCGCACCTCACGAAGAAGGAGCGGCTGCTCCTGCAGAAGGAGTACGAGCGCCTGTACCGGTCGTTCGGCGGCCTGCGCAACATGGACCGGCTCCCCGGGATGCTCTTCATCATCGACCCGACGATGGAGGAGATCGCGGTGCTTGAGGCGCGGCGAATGAACATCCCGATCGTGGCGATGTGCGACACCGACGCGAACCCGGACAAGGTCGACTTCCCGATCCCGGCGAACGACGACGCGATCCGCTCCATTCAGCTGATCACGGCGCGCATCGCTGACGCGGTCCTCGAAGGCCTGGCGTACGGCGAGGTCGAGCGCGAGGCCGCGGCCGTCTCGGCCGCGCCGGCGAGCGGCGACAGCCCCGCCCCAGAGGGGGCCGCCGGCTAGCCCGGTGCAGGACATCCGGTCCGCGCTCGATCCGGGCGCGGACCGTGGGACGAACCCCCTGCCGCCTCGGTGCGACGGCGGCACAGTTGAGGAGCGAACTCGATGGTCACTGTCGACGATGTGAAGCGCCTGCGCGAGGAGACCGGCGCGGGCGTGATGGACGCCAAGCGCGCGCTGGACGAGGCGGGTGGCGACTTCAACAAGGCGAAGGAGCTGCTCCGTGAGCGCGGCATCGCGGCCGCGGCCAAGCGGGCCGAGCGCTCGACCGGCCAGGGCGTCGTCGAGGCGTACATCCACGGCGGTGGCCGCATCGGCGCGCTCGTCGAGGTGAACTGCGAGACGGACTTCGTGGCGCGTACGGACGCGTTCCGCGGCCTGGCGCGTGACATCGCGATGCAGGTAGCGGCGATGAACCCTGCGGCGCTGACGCCGGAGGATGTCCCGGGCGACCTGCCCGGCGAGGCGAAGGACCACGCATTGCTGACGCAGGCGTTCATCAAGGACGCGAGCCGCTCGATCCAGGACCTGGTGCAGGACGCGATCGCGCAGACCGGCGAGAACATCCGCGTGGCGCGCTTCTCGCGGTTCGAGCTCGGAGGCGCCTAGCGGCGCTGCCGCGCACTCGCGGCGGCGCTCGATGTGAGAGCGCCGCTACGCTATCGTGGCAGGTGCGATGGCACCGCGTGGCCCCGCGCTTCCGGCCGGGCATACGCTGGGAAGCAGTCCGGCACGTGCGCGCTCACCACGAAGGGCGCTGCGTGTCCGCCGGTGGACAGGGGGATAGCGATGACGGATGACATCCTCCTCGACGCGGACGACCGTATGGACAAGGCGGTGCTGGCGTTCCAGCACAACCTGGACACCATCCGCACCGGCCGTGCGAACACGGCGCTCGTCGAGCATCTCCAGGTGACGCATTACGGGCAGACGCTGCCACTGAACCAGCTGGCGACACTCGCGGCGCCCGAGTCGACGCTGATTACGGTGCAGCCGTGGGACCGCGGCGCCATGGATTCGATCATGAAGGCGATCCAGACGAGTGACCTCGGGATCAATCCCTCGAACGACGGCCGGCTCATCCGGCTGCCGATCCCGCCGCTGACTGAGCAGCGCCGGCGCGAACTCGTGAAGCAGGTGCACACACGCGCCGAGGAAGCGCGCGTCGCGATCCGGAACATCCGCCGTCACGCCATCGACGAGGTGAAGAAGGCGGTCAAGGCGGGCGAGGTACCTGAGGACGACGGCCGTCACGCCGAGGATGAGGTCGAGAAGCTCACACACGCGCAGACCGACCGCGTCGAGCAGATCAGCAAGAGCAAGGAGCGCGAGCTCCTTGAGGTCTGAGCCCCGCAACGTGCTCGAGGCCGCCCGATGGTAGTGCAGGCGCAGCGCGACGCACTGCCTCTGCCGCACGTCCACACGCTCCCGCGGCACGTCGCGATCATCATGGACGGAAACGGGCGCTGGGCGCGCGCCCGCGGCCTGTCGCGCAACGATGGCCATCGCGCGGGTGCCGATGCGCTGCGCAACGTCATCGAGCGGTTTGCCGAGCACGGCGTAGAGGCAGTGACGCTGTTCGCGTTCTCCACGGAGAACTGGGGCCGCCCACGCTCAGAAGTCGACGGGATCATGCGCCTCGCGGCGCGGGTCATCGACCGTGAGTTGAACACGTTCCACGAGTCGGGGATCAGGCTGCGCCACCTGGGCGAGCTGGCCGACCTTCCGAAGTCGCTGCAGTCCCGGGTGGTGAAGGCGATCCGCCGGACGCGCGACAACACGGGGATGACCGTGAACCTGGCGTTCAACTACGGCGGGCGCGCCGACATCGTCGAGGCGGTGCGGCGGCTGGTCGCGGAGGGTGTACGCCCGGAGGACGTGACCGAGGAGGCGATCTCCATGCGCCTGACGACTGCCGAGCTGCCTGACCCTGACCTCCTCATCCGCACGGGGGGTGAGCGCCGCATCTCGAACTTCCTGGTATGGCAGGCCGCCTACAGCGAGTACTACTTCACGCCGGTGCAGTGGCCAGACTTCGGCGCGGCAGAGGTGGACGAGGCGCTGCTCGAGTTCAGCCGCCGCCGGCGGCGGTTCGGCCTCGTCCCGGAAGATGTCGGGACGGACGCCTGAGCGGTGTTGAAGCAGCGGCTCGCGGTCGCCGCCGTCGGACTCCCGCTGCTCGCCCTCCTCGTCGCGTCGCCTGAGCGCGTCTTCGGCCTCGGCGTCGCGCTCATCCTCGGGGCGGCCACGTACGAGGTCGTCCACGCCGCGATTCCCACCACCACGCGGCCTTCGGCGCTCTCGGCGGGCGTGCTGGCCGCGTTGCTGGCGACCTCGTTCCGCACGCTGGAGGACATCCCCGTCTGGTCGTTGCCCGCGATGGTCGTCGTGACCGCGCTGTTGCTGACCCTCTTGCTGTGGCCCGGGCCCGGACAGGCTCCGGCCGGAGCGTGGTGGCTCGGGGCGGTGCTGTACCTCGGCGTGCTCGGGGCGCACTGGCTGCTGCTGCGGAACGAGGATCACGGACAGCGCTGGGTAGTGGTCGCGTTCGCCGCGACGTTCGCCACGGATACCGGAGCATACGCGGTGGGGCGCCTGGTGGGGCGGCACCTCTTCTGGCCGGCGGTCTCCCCGAAGAAGACGTGGGAGGGCGCCGCCGGAGCGGTGTTGTTCGGCGGTGCGACTGCGGCGGCGCTCCCGTATCTGCTGGGGATCGAGCCGGCGTGGTACTGGGTCGCCGCGATCGCGGTCGGGTTCCCGCTCGCGGGGATCGCCGGCGACCTGCTGGAGTCCGCGCTCAAGCGGCGGCTCGACGTGAAGGACATGTCGCATCTGCTGCCGGGGCATGGCGGTCTGCTCGACCGGTTGGACTCGCTGCTGCTCACCGGGCCGTTGCTATACTGGTTATTGCAGGGGGCGCTGTGATGATCGGCCTGGCCATCCTCGGCTCGACGGGGTCGATCGGCGAGCAAGCGCTCGATGTCGTCCGCTCCCTCCCCGGCCGCTTCCGCATCGTGGCGCTCGCCGCCGGCGGCAACACGGGCCGGCTCCGCGCGCAGGTCGAGGAGTTCCGGCCCGCCGCGGTGTGGTCGCGGCCCGGCCGCGAGGCGGACCTGCTGGCCGCACACGTCGGCCGCGAGGCATGGCAGCCGATGGAGGATATGGCGCGGCGGCCCGACGTGGACGTCGTACTGGTGGCGACCTCGGGGCGCGCGGGCCTCGGTCCCACGCTTGCCGCGCTCGAGGCGAAGAAGGCGGTGGCCCTGGCGAACAAGGAAGCGCTGGTCGTCGGCGGACGCGCGGTGCGCGAGGCGCTCAGCCGTGGCGGCGAGCTGCGGCCGGTGGACTCGGAGCACTCCGCGATCTGGCAGTGCCTGTGGGGCGAGTCCCCGCAGTCGATTGCCCGGCTCACGCTGACCGCCTCCGGAGGCGCGTTCCGTGACTACGACCTCGAGGCGCTCGACCGCGTGACCCCCGAGGAGGCACTGCGCCATCCGACGTGGCGGATGGGCCCCAAGGTGACGATCGATAGCGCGACGCTGTTCAATAAAGGGATGGAAGCGATCGAGGCGCGCTGGCTGTTCGACATGCCGCTCGAGCGCGTCGATGTGCTGCAGCATCGGGAGAGCGTGGTGCACTCGCTGGTGACGTTCACCGACGGCTCCGTGAAAGCGCAGCTGGGGGAGCCAGACATGCGCCTCCCCATCCAGTGCGCGCTCACCTACCCTGACCGAGGGGAAACACCGGCGCTGCCGCCCCTCGACCTCGCGGCGAGGGGCGCCCTGCACTTCGGGACCGTGGACGACCGACGCTTTCCAGCGCTACGACTCGCGCTCGAGGCGGGGCGGCGCGATGACACTTCGGCGGCGGCGCTGTCGGGTGCGGATGAGGCGGCCGTGGAGCACTTCCTGGCCGGCCGCTGCCGCTTCACCGACATCGCGCGGCTGCTCGAGCGCACGCTCGAGGCACACCGGCCGGTGGCCGGCCCGGGCCTCGATGACCTGCTCGCGGCCGAGCGCTGGGGCACCGAGTACGTGAATCAAGCCGTGACGGCGGGGATCGCATGAACGAACGACCGCAGGAGTCTCAGCCGGAAGTCAGGATGTCGAAGGCGCGCGCGATCGGGACGCTGTTCGCGGTGGCGGCCGCCCTCGCCCTCGCGCTCGCCCTGGCGCGCGACGCCACGTCCTCGGCGTTGCTGTTCGTGCTGATCCTCGTGGGGCTGGTAGTGGCGCACGAGTTTGCGCACTTCATCACGGCGAAGATGTTCGGCATCTACGTGATGGAGTTCGGGATCGGCTTCCCGCCGCGGATCTGGGGCAAGCGCTTCGGCGAGACCGAGTACACGATCAACTGGCTCCCCATCGGCGGGTTCGTGCGCCTGATGGGCGAAGAGGACCCGACGCATCCGCGCTCACTCGCGTCGCGTCCGAGGTGGCAGCGCTTCATCGTGCTCGCCTCGGGCTCAGTGATGAACCTCATCCTGCCGATCTTCCTCTTCGCGATCGCCTTCACCATCCCGCACGAGGAGTCAGTGGGGCGGGCCATCATCTCGGAGGTCGCGCCCGGCTCTCCGGCCGCGGAGGCGGGGCTGCAGCCGCGCGACGTCATCTACGAGATCGATGGACGCGACGCGAAGAACTCGATCGACGCGGGCCGGCTCATCCGCATCAACATGGGCCAGGAGACCGACATTCAGGTGAAGCGCGGCAACGAGTTCGTGACCGTGCAGGTCACGCCTCGGTGGACGCCGCCGGCCGGGCAGGGCCCCACGGGCATCCGCATCGCGCCGCAGTACGGGTTCACCGAGACGGTCTCCCAGCCGCCGTGGGAGTCGATCCCGAACGGGCTGCGCACGACGCTTGACACGATGATCCTCGCGCGCAACGAGTTCATCTCGTGGTTCCGCGGCGGCAACAGCCCTGAGGTCGCCGGGCCAGTCGCGATCGCGCAGACGACCGGCGAGGTAGCCCGGGAGGGCGGCGTCTCGCCGCTGCTCGAGCTGGCGGCGCTGCTCTCGATCAACCTCGGCATCATCAACCTGCTGCCGCTGCCGATGCTCGACGGCGGGCGGGTGTTCTTCCTCCTGATCGAGGTCGTGCGCGGCGGCCGCCGCATCGCCCCGGAGAAGGAGGCGATGGTGCACCTCGTGGGGTTCGTGGTGTTCATGGCGCTCGCGATCGTCGTGACCTTCGCGGACGTGTCGCGCATCGTGAACGGGGAGTCGCTGTTCCGGTAGCCCCGGGGTGGTTGCGGAGGGACGAGGTATGACCCTGTCCGAGATCGAGGTCCGCACGCTGGCGCCGCAATTCACGGCCTGTGTCCGCCACCGCATCCGGATGGACGAGGTGGGGCGGATCCCGGAGTGGATCGGCCAGACGATGCAGGCGCTCGAGGGCGCCGGCCTCGAGCCGGCCGGGATGCCGTACACTCGGACGTTCGCGATGGACGCGGACGGGATGGACGTCGAGGTTGGCTGGCCGGTAGCGAGGGAGTTCGCGGGCAGCGGCGAGGTCGTGGGCGGCCAGTTGCCGGGCGGGCGGGCCGCGGTCGGCGCGTACTTCGGTCCCTACGATGGGATCGGCCCAGCGTACGAGGCGTTGTCGGCCTGGTGCACGGAGCACGGGCACGACATCACGGGCGCGCCCTGGGAGTCCTACTTCACGGACCCCCACGAGGAGCCCGACCCCTCGAAGTGGCGGACGGACATCGCGTTCCCGATCGCGGGGGAGTAGCCGGGCATCATCCGTGAGGTGGACGCCGCCCCGATGAGGGCACCGGATACTCGGGGCGATGACTGAGCTGCCGGTCGCTCGACGTACGTCCTCGCCGCGAGCGCTTCGACGCGCCGTGTTCGCGTTCGCGGTGGCCGCCCTTGGAACATCGGCCCTCGTGGCGGTCGCCTCCTTGCTGTGGCCTCGTGTCGAGGACCGCTCGCGCGTCGATGTGCCGTACGACCCGGACGGACCGGTCGCGCAGCGGTTCAAGGCATATGGCCTTGAGGGGTGGTTGGTACGACAGACGGACGACGGTGTGCGCGCGTTCTCGGCGGCCGATCCCCGGCTCCGGTGCCGCATCGAGTTCATCGATACCGACGACCCGCTCTACCTCAGCAGATACGACCGGGACCAGTACCCTCGCGGCATGCTGTTCGACCGCTGTGGCTTCTCGACCTACACGCTCGAGGGCATGCGTACGTTCGGCCCCGCTCCGCACGGTCTCGATGAGTTCACCGTCCGAGACGTCCCGAATGGACGCGCCGTCCTCGACCTGACCCGCGTGACGGTCGGTCGCTGTCCTGCCGGGTACACATGGCGTTGCTCCACTCCGGCCCACACCCGCTACCGCGGGCCGAGCGTGATCGACGAAGGCTATACCTCGCGTTTTCCATGGCCCATCTACTGATACCCCGTAGCCAAGCCCGGCCTCGACATGCGAGGATCGAGGGAATGGCAGACATCCACCTGATCGACACGAAGCCTCGCAACCAGACCCGCGCCGTGCGCGTCGGCAACGTCACGATCGGGGGCGGGGCGCCGATCGCCGTGCAGTCGATGGCCGCGACGAAGACGCAGAACATCGAGGCGACGGTGCGCCAGGTGCAGCTGCTCGAGGCGGCCGGGGCGGACCTCGTGCGCATCGCCGTCGACTCGCGCAAGGACGTGGAGGCGCTGGCGGAGATCCGCGGGCGCACCTCGGCGGTGCTCTCCGTCGACCTGCAGGAGAACTACCGCCTCGCCGAGATCGTCGCGCCGCACGTGAACAAGATCCGCTACAACCCGGGCCACCTGTACCACCACGAGCGCGAGAAGCCGGTGCGCGACAAGGTCGCGTTCATCGCCGAGATCGCCGAGCGCAACGACTGCGCGCTGCGCGTGGGCGTGAACTGCGGTTCGGTGGACCCCGTGATGACGGCGAAGTTCGGCGACGACGACGTCGGGGCGATGGTCGCGAGCGCCCTCGATCACTGCGCGATCCTCGACGGCCTCGGGTTCACCCGCTACGTCGTCTCGATGAAGGACTCGGACTGGAAGAAGGTCGTCGAGGGCAACCGGCGCTTCGCGGCCGAGCGCCCGGACGTCCCGCTGCACCTCGGCGTGACCGAGGCGGGCATGCCGCCCGAGGGCATCATCAAGACGCGCGTCGCATTCGAGCAGCTGATCCCGCAGGGCATTGGGGACACGATCCGCGTCTCGCTGACGCTGCCCTTCGAGCGCAAGGGCGAGGAGATCGCGGCGGGCCGGGAGATCCTCGCCGACATCGCGGCGGGGCGGTTCCGCTCGGTGCCGCCGCGTTTCGACGAGGGCCTGAACATCATCTCGTGCCCCTCCTGCTCGCGCGTGGAGAACGAGGCGTTCATCGAGCTCGCGCAGCACGTCAAGGAGATGTCGGCGTACGCGCGTGACTACGACATCACGATCGCCGTGATGGGCTGCCGGGTGAACGGCCCGGGTGAGACGGACGACGCCGACCTCGGGCTGTGGTGCGGGCCGGCGGCGGTGAACCTCAAGCGCGGCGAGGATTCGCTGGGGGCGTACCCGTACGACGAAGTGCTCAACCGGCTGCGGGCGGAGCTCGACGCCATCATCGAGGCACGCTCCGCGAAGTGACGACTTCCGAGGTGATCCCGCTCCCTGCCCTCAGCACGATGTGGGCCGTGCAGCCGCGCTTCCAGCACGACCTGCACGCCTTCCTCGAGCGGGCGGCCGAGCTTGGCTATGCAGGCGTCGAAATCAACCACTCGATGGATGCGCAGATGGCGGGGGCGATCCTCGCGAGCGGTGTGCTGCCGGTCACCAGCGTGCACGCGCCCGCGCCCCTCGAACGGCACGCGACGGCGGGATGGAACCGCGAGCTGAACCTCGCCTCGACCGACGAGGCAGAGCGCACGCTCGCGGTGCAGTACACCACGCGCTCGATCGACCTCGCGGTCGAGGCGGGCGCGCGGTCCGTGGTCGTGCACCTCGGCGGGATCGCAGCGCGCATCCTGCCGGGCGAGCGCCGGCTGCGCGAGCTGTGGCCGCGCCGCGACCTGGCGCGCGAGGAGTGGGACGCCCGCCTCGACGAGGCCGTGCGCGAGCGCGCGGGACTCGTCGGGCCGTACCTCGAGCTGGCGCGGCGGTCGTTCGACGCGCTGGTGGAGTACGCGGCGCCGCGAGGGGTGGCGCTCGGCCTCGAATGCCGGCTGCACTACCACGAGATCCCGTCGCCGGTCGAGACGGCCGAACTGCTGGCGCCCTATCCCGCCTCGGTGGCCGGATACTGGCACGACGTGGGGCACGCCGAGGTGCAGCACCGCCTCGGCCTGGTGGACCGGTCGGCGTGGTTCGACCTGCTCGGCGAGCGTCTTCTGGGGACGCACCTGCATGACGTCCGAGGGCTCGTCGACCACCGTGCGCCGGGCACGGGCGACGTCGACTTCGACTGGCTGGCGGCGCGGGTGACGCCCTCGGCGGCGCGCACGCTCGAGATCGACCAGCGCGAGCCCGATGAGAGCGTTGCGCGCGCCCTCGATGTGCTACGGGGCGCGAAGCTGCTGTAGCGGGCGACCGACTCGATGGAACTGAGGGTGTAGCCTCCGCCGTGCCATTGCTTAATCACGGTTGTTATGTATCATGTGCGGGCCCTGAGGAGGACAGCGCCCATGCGATTCTTTGCGATTGCGTCAGCTCTTGTGGCACTGGTGGTCGTCACCGCCAGCTACGCCATCTCATCGGCCACGAGGCCAGCCAACGCCCAGGTCCCGCCTCCCGAACTCACGGTCGTGAAGGCGTGCGTACCGGATCCGGACGACGGTTCCACCTTCAACATCACCATCGAAGGTGATCAACAGGAGCCGAACGTCTCTGAGATCCAGTGCGGTGATGAGTTGACCTTCCAGCTCGAATGGGGAGTCGACTATACGCTCTCGGAGTCGTTCATCCCTGACGGCTGGTTCGACAACGAGGTCATCAGCGGATTCTGCAGCAGCACGGGTGACTTCACGTTCGTGCAGGGCCAGACGAACCCCGAACAGACATGTACCATCACCAACACGCCCAACGTGCCCACGGTGCAGCTGGAGAAGTCGTGCGAACCGGAGGACCTCGTGGGCGAGTTCACGCTCGCGCTGTACGAGGGGAACAGCTTCATCGCGGCGTATGAACTCGAATGTGGCGAGACGAGTCCGCCCATCATCATCGAGCTCGGCGTGGAGTACACGGTCGTCGAGAACTTGACCAACCTGCCGGCGCCGACGTTCGGCGGGCTGTGCACCTCGGACGGCTCAGGGAACGGCGAGTTCACCATCCCCGAGGAGTCCGAGGTGATCACGGGCATCTGCACGGTCACGAACCGCCTGCCGGTCGTGACGATCCGCAAGCTCTGCGATCCGGTGACCAACGACATCTTCACGATCCAGGTCACGGCGGAGGGGTCCAACACGCCGACGCACACGGTGGACATCGGCTGCAACGGCACCACCGGAGAACTCCCGGTGCTGCCGGATGAGACCTACATCGTGACTGAGTCTCCGGAGACCGGGTGGACCCTCGACGCGTTCGAGCTGGACTGCGCTCCCAGTGGCGTGTTCATCCTCGCGGACGGCGACAATTCGGACTCCTGCATCATCCACAACCGGCGCACGCCGACGCCGACGCCCACCCCGACCCAGACGGCGACGCCTACTCCAACGCCGACCACGACCACGACACCGACACCCACGTCGACGGCGACGCCAACCCCTACCGCCACGGCAACGCCGACCTCGACGCCCACGACGGTGACCAGCACGACGCCCACATCGACGTCGACGACGGTGTCCTCGACGCCGCGCGTGACGCCGTTGCCACCGAAGACCGGCGCGGGGAGCATCGATGAGAGCGCGAGTGTGCCGTGGATGCTGCTCACGGCGCTGGCGCTCGGCGTGCCCGCGGTGCTGGTGCTGCGCCGCCGCGCCTGAGGCGAGTGAGTGGCGTTGACGAAGGGGGCGGACCGAGTCCGCCCCCTTGCTCGTCCCGCCGGATCCGGGTCGCCTACGAGGTCTGCGCGATCGACGCGGAGTAGATGTGCCAGTGGCGCTGCTCGATGATGCTGCCGGGGATGTTCGCGGTGCGGTGCAGCGTGAACGTGCCCTCGAACGTCTGCTTGGTGCCGTCGTCGAGGGTGGAGTGGATCACGACCGGCACTTCGATGTAGCGCTGGCCCGCTCCCGCGTCGACGGGGCCCGGCTCACCGATGTCCACCGATACCGAGACGGTGTGCGCGTAGCCGGCCTCGAACTGCTCGAACGTGAGCGGGTTCTGGCCCGGCTCCCACGCCGCGTACGCCTCGTCGTAGCGGGCGGCGTCCAGGTCCGCGATGTACTCGCGGACGACCGCGACGGCGTCCGCGGGCGTCGGCTCCGCCTCGCAGAGCACGACGAACGGCGCTCCGCCGGCGAGCGAGCCCGGGAACGAGGCGTTGACGACGGCCGGCGCGCCCGGGATGTAGATCAGCCACTGCCCGGCGCCGGTGACCGCCATCAGTCGCAGGGTGCAACCGTCGTCGACGACGGCGCTCGCCAGGTCCGTCGCCGCCACAGACGTCGAGGTCACCAGCAGCGCCGCGCCTCCGGGCGGGGGCAGCGTGCCGGTGTAGAGGCCGCTCTGCGCCTCGGTGCGGCCGCCGGTCGAGAGCGCTGCCGCAAGAAGGACCGCCGCGGCGAGGCCGCGCGCGATGTGGTGCCAGGGATGCATATCAGACTCCTCACCTGCCCATCGAGGCATTCGAGGCGTCAGCCGGTGTACGTGCGGTGCGGGAACTCCTCGTCGTGGCGCATCTCGCAGCGGCTACATACGTGGTGCGCGCAGGCGGTGCACGCCATGGCGGTCACCACGTTGCAGTGGATGCAGCGGCCCGACGCCGGGGCTTCTCGATAGGGCATGCTTCCAGCGTAGCGCGGGAGGCGAGGCTTCTGGGACGGCGGCGCTGCCGCGCCTCCCCGCAGCCCCTCGCATTGCCCGCCCCCATGCGCCCCCATAGACTCAGCCGCATGAGGATGACGAGGTGGTTCGGACGGACGTTGCGTGAGGCGCCTGCCGAGGCGGAGACGGCCAGCCATCAGCTGCTGCTGCGCTCGGGGGCGATCGACCAGCTGATGGCGGGGGTGTACACGTACCTGCCGCTCGGCTGGCGCGTGAAGCGCAGGGTCGAGGCGATCGTGCGCGAGGAGATGGACGCCGCGGGCGCCCTCGAGATCCACATGCCCGCGATCCAGCCGCTCGACATCTGGGAGCGCTCCGGCCGCGCCGACGCGATGGGGCCGGTGCTGTTCCGCCTCACGGACCAGCGCGACCGCCCGCTCGCCCTCGGGCCGACGCACGAGGAGGTCGTGACGCAGCTGTTCGCCTCGCAGGCGCAGTCGTACCGCGACGTGCCCGTGACGCTGTACCAGATCCAGACGAAGTTCCGCGACGAGGCGCGCCCGCGCGGCGGCCTGGTGCGCGTGCGCGAGTTCACGATGAAGGACGCGTACTCCTTCGACGCGGACGAGGCGGGCCTCGACGCGTCCTACGGCGCGATGTTCGAGGCGTACCGGCGCATCTTCGCGCGCTGCGGGGTGCCCACCGTGCCCGTCGAGGCGGACTCGGGGGCCATCGGCGGCAAGGAGTCGCGCGAGTTCGTCTACCTCAACGACACGGGCGAGGACACCATCGTTATCTGTGAGCGCTGCGGCTACGCGGCGAACACGGAGAAGGCCGAGTTCGTGCGCCCGCCCGCCGCGCCCGAGGAGCCCCTGGACGTGGAGCCCGTCGAGACGCCCGGCACCTCGACCATCGAGGCGCTGGCGGCCTTCCTCGGCGTGCCCGCCTCGAAGACGGCGAAGGCCGTGTTCTACATGGCGAGCGACCCGCATGACGCCTCGGCGGCGGCGGAGCCGGTGTTCGTCGTCGTGCGTGGCGACTTGCAGGTCAACGAGGTCAAGCTGCGCAACCTCCTCGGCGGGAAGGACCTGCGGCCGATGACCGAGGCCGAGTCGGCCTCGTACGGCATCGTGCCGGGGTACGCCTCGCCGGTCGGCATCGACGAGGCGGTGCGCGTGGTCGCCGACACCTCCGTCGCGACGTCGCCGAACCTCGTCGCGGGCGCGAACGTGTTCGGGCGGCACCTGCGCAACGTGAACCTCAGCCGCGAGTACCAGGCGCACGACGTCATCGACGTCGCGCTCGCCGAGGCGGGGCACACCTGCGGGCGCTGCGGCGAGGGCGTGCTGGGCACCGCGCGCGGCATCGAGATGGGGCACGTGTTCCGCCTCGGCTACATCTACTCGGAGGCCTTCGAGGCGCGCGTGCTGGACGAGGCGGGCGAGCAGCGCACGCCGATCATGGGCTGCTACGGCCTCGGCGTGGACCGCGTGGTGGCGGGCGCCGTGCAGGAGCACCACGACGAGCGCGGCATCATCTGGCCCGCCTCGATCGCGCCCTTCGATGTGCACCTCGTGGGGCTGGGCCTGGGGCGCGACCCCGACCTGGTCGCCGACGCCGATGCGCTGTACGCCGAGCTGACCGCCGCAGGCCTCGAGGTGCTGTACGACGACCGCGACGAGTCGCCGGGCGTGAAGTTCAACGACGCCGACCTCATCGGCTTGCCGCTGCGGCTGACGGCTTCGAGCCGCAACCACAAGGCGGGTGTCGTCGAGGTGCTGCGCCGCGCGGGCGGCGACCCGGACCTGGTCCCCCGCGCCGAGGTGGCCTCGCGCGTCCTCGCCGCACGGGCGGAGCTGCTGTCGGCCCTGGGCTAGCGACGCGGGCGCAGGGTCGGCGCGTTCGTCGCCGCTCTGTAATACTCCACGCGTGACGACACTACGCCCCACCCTCAGTCCGCCCGAGTTCGTGGCGAAGTGGCTCCCGAACGTCGGGAACGAACGCGCCTCGGCGCAGGAGCATTTCATCGACGTCTGCCGGCTCGTCGGCGCGGCCACGCCAAACGAGGCCGACCCGAACCGCGAGTTCTACACGTTCGAACGAGGCGCGGAGAAGGTCGGTGGCGGCGACGGCTTCGCCGACGTCTGGAAGCGCGGCTACTTCGGCTGGGAGGACAAAGGGAAGCACCGCGACCTCGACGCGGCCTACCGGCAGCTATTGCAGTACCGGGAGGCGCTCGGGAACCCGCCGTTGCTGGTTGTCAGCGACTTCAACCAGATCGTGATCCACACGAACTTCACCAACACCGAGAAACGGACCTACATCGTCACCCTCGGCGGGCTGCTGGAGGATCCAGCCGAGTCGTTGCGTATCCTGCGCGCCGTCTTCTTCGACCCCGAGGCGCTGCGGCCCGAACGCACCCCGGCGCAGATCACCGAGGCCGCCGCGAGCCGCTTCGCGCGCATCGCGCGGTCGCTGCAGGACCGCGGGCACGACCCCGAGCGCGTGGCGCACTTCCTGAACCGCATCCTGTTCTGCCTGTTCGCGGAGGACGCGAACCTGCTGCCGGGCCGCATCATGTCCGACCTCATCGCCTCGCGCGGGCGGGACCCCGGCTCGTTCGCGGAGGGGCTGCGCGAGCTGTTCGGGCTGATGTCGAGCGGCGGCTACTTCGGGACGCAGCGCATCGACTGGTTCAACGGCGGGCTGTTCGACACCGACGAGGTGATCGAGTTCACGGCGGCGGAGATGGTGGTGGTGGCGGAGGCGGCGAACCTCGATTGGTCGCAGGTCGAGCCCGCCGTCCTCGGCACGCTGTTCGAGCGCGGCCTCGACCCCGACAAGCGGGGGCAGCTCGGCGCGCACTACACCGACCGCGAGAAGATCATGATGGTCGTCGAGCCGGTGGTGATGACGCCGCTGCGCCGCGAGTTCGAGGCGCTGAAGGAGCGCGTCGCCGCGCTCCTCGATGGCCGCACGCCCGCGCCGTTCACGCGCGACCTCCAGCCCCGCGTGAACCGCCCGAAGTGGGAGCGCGACGCCGAGGCGGCCTTCTTCGCGTTCCTCGAACGGCTGCGAGGCGTGCGCGTGCTCGACCCGGCGTGCGGGTCCGGGAACTTCCTCTACGTGACGCTCAAGCTGCTGAAGGACCTCGAGAAGGAGGTCTCACAGTGGGGCTCCGAGGTGCTGCGCGTGACGATGCCGCAGCCGGAGGTCGGGCCGCAGTGCGTCCTGGGCATCGAGATCAACCCGTACGCCGCCGAGCTGGCGCGGGTGAGCATCTGGATCGGCCACATCCAGTGGCACAACGACAACGGCTTCGGCTACGACCGCAACCCGATCCTGAAGCGCCTCGACCACATCGAATGCCGCGACGCCATCCTCGCCCGCGACGCCGAGGGCCGCCCGCAGCCGGCGGAGTGGCCGCCCGCGGAGTTCATCGTCGGCAACCCGCCGTTCCTGGGGGAGTCGGCGGTACCGATCCGCGCTGGGCGACAGGTACGTTGATGATCTCTTCGACGCGTGGGCCGGTGTCGTGACCCAAGAGCAGGACCTCGTCTGCTACTGGCACGAGACGGCGCGTCAGCAGATCGAAGCAGGGGCGAGCAGGCGCGCTGGACTGCTGGCTACTAACAAGATCAGGAGTCGAGTCAACCGGCGAACGATCTCCCGAATGAAGAAGAGTGGAGACGTGTTCCTGGCTTGGTCGGACGAACCATGGATCGTTGACGGAGCGGCTGTTCGCGTATCCATCGTCGGGCAGGACGACGGCACCGAGCTGGATCGGTCACTCAACGGGGTTCCCGCGAAAGTCATCCGAAGTGATTTGAGCGGGGGCGACGAAGTCGCTGTGGATGTCACGACCGCTAAGCCACTTATTGAGAATCGCAACATCGCCTTCCAGGGGGACAGCAAGGGAGGATCGTTCGAGCTGGATGCGCAGACGGCTCGGTCGATGCTCGTCGCGCCCCCCAACGTGAATCAAAGGCCCAACAGCGAGGTGATCGTACCTTGGATCAACGGCAACGACGTTGTGCGCCGCCCACAAGACCGATTCATCATCGATTTCGCCGATCTCTCAGAACGAGAGGCTGCCCAATATGAGCTCCCTTTCGAGCATGTAAGGAAGCATGTCCTGCCGGTGCGCGTCGAAAACCGGCGCGCAGGGCGACGCGACCGATGGTGGCGCCATGCCGAGATTGCGGTTTCGATGAGGGCGGCTCTTGCCGGGAGTCCGCGGTTCCTTGTTACGCCGAGGGTCGCGAAGTGGCGTCTCTTCATTTGGGCGGCAGCCCCCACCCTTCCGGATACGCGGCTCGTTGCCGTTTGCCGTCCGGACGATTACGTGTTGGGCCTCTTGCAGTCCCGTGTTCACGAGATATGGTCTCTTCGCACGGGCGGATGGCATGGGGTCGGTAACGACCCGCAATACACCCCGACGAGTTCTTTCGAGACGTTCCCGTTCCCGTGGCCGCTGAACACGCCCGATGAGGCGCTGACCGAGGAGCAGGCGGGGCATCGGGACGCGATCGGGGCGGCGGCGAAGGCGCTCGACGAGGCGCGGCAGCGCTGGCTCAACCCGCCGGAACTCGTCCGCCTCGAGCCGGACGTCATCCCCTCGCTGCCGCTGCGTTTCGTGCCGGTGTCCGAGGAGGCGGCGAAGCAGCTCGCGAAGCGGACGCTGACGAACCTGTACAACCAGCGCCCGGCGTGGCTCGACCACCTGCATCGTGACCTCGACCGCGCGGTGTTCGCCGCGTACGGCTGGCCGGACGACATCGAGGAGGAGGAGATGCTGCGGCGGCTGCTCGCGCTCAACCTCGAGCGGGCCGAGGCGCAGGCGTAACGCTGGGGCCTCGGACGGTGGGAGCAAAGCGAAGGGGCGGCCCGGAGGCCGCCCCTTCGTGTTACCGCCTCGCGAGATCCGCGAGGGCTACTTGCACTTCGCGGTGAAGATCGTGGGCTCGTCGATGTCGGGGTCGCCGTTGAAGATGCCGATGAACTCGGCGTTCACGGCGGCGACGCCGGTGCCCGGGATGTAGACGGCGAAGGAGCCGTTTGGCTTGTTGTAGAAGAACGCCGAGGTGGCCTGCGGGCACCCCGAGGCGGTCACGAGGTCAGCCAGGTCGCCGCAGTTGAGGGCGAACGTGCCGAACCCGCCGCCCGCCGGCGGCACCGAGCCGAACAGGATCGTGCCGCACTCCTCCTCGGGCGGCTCCTCGACCGGCTCGTAGTAGGTCTGGAAGAGGAAGTCGTACGTCTTCGGGAAGAGCAGGCCGCCGGCGACGGTGGCGCCGGTCCCGCCCGCGTACGCGGCCGAGTTGCTGTAGCCCCAGGCGAGGTCGAACGAGTCGTCGTTGACGGTCGCCTCGATGGCGTACTGGACGCCCATCTCGATCGCCACGGTCGGGAAGTCGAAGGTGACCCAGCCCGCGGCCGTGCCCGAGGGCACGAGGACGATGTCGCTGGCGACGACGGTGCCGACGCCGACGCGCTTCACCTCGACGGTCACGAACACGTCACCGGTCGTGGCGGCGACGCCGTCCGGCACGAGGTAGAGCGCGACCTTGGAGAGCGACTCCTGCTCGGGCGTGAAGGTCTGGCGGAGGACGTCGATGGCGTTGATGCCCTCGACGCCGTCCCAGTTGGTGCGGCCTTCGGGCGGGGTGACGTCGACGTGCTGGTCGAGCTCGTCGGCGGCGCCTGCCGGCAGCAGCAGCAGTGCGAGTGCGATGCCGGCGACGGCCGCCGACACCATAGCGCGTTTCATGAATCCCACGGGCGAGTCCTTTCTCCCATGCAGGCTCCGAGGCGCGGGTGCGCCTGCTGAGCCGGGCTCTCCTGCTGGCGGCCCCCGCCCCGCAGTGTTCCGCCGGCAAGAGATTATGCCCTGTCGACCGTGCCGGTTGGCAACCCTCGTGATAGCCGCGCGACCAGGGATGTGGAGAGGGGCGGCCCGCAGGCCGCCCCTCTCCGTCGCGTCCGCTGACGCCTCGTCAGTGTCGACGCGAGGTCAGACGCACTTCACGCTGAAGATGGTGTTCACCGGGATCTGCGGGTTGCCGTTGAAGATGGTGACGAACTCGGCGTTCACCGCGGCGACCTGCGAGGCCGGGATGTAGACGGCGTACCCGCCGCCCGGCTTGTTGTAGTAGATGGTCATCGTTGCCTGGTTGCAGCCGGTGACCGCGATCAGCTGGGCGATGGAGCCGCAGCTGAAGGCGAACGTCCCGACGCCACCACCGGGCGGCGGCGTGGTCCCGAAGAGGATCTTGCCGCAGTCCGCCGCGGTGCTGAGGACCGTGTACTGCACGTCCACCGTGGTCGTGTTGCCGGCGTTGTCGGTCGCCGTGCACTGGACGGTGAAGGTGCCGAGCGTGGTGGTCACGAGGGCGCCACAGCTCTGGCTGGCGACGCCGGACATGGCGTCGGCGGCGTTCGGTGTGGCGGACGCGACCGCGTTCTGCTCGATGGCCGCGGGCACCGTCGGCGCGAGCGTCGGCGGCGTCTTGTCGAGCTTGATGACGAGCGGGTCGGCGTCGGTGGTCAGGCCGGCGTCGTTGGTGCACGAGCCGTTGAACTCCTGGCCCGCCGTGTCCACCGTCTGCTGCTGGTCCGCCGTGCAGACGACCGGGTCGCTGATGGTCTCGGCGTCCGAGGTGGTCTCGACGGTGACGTCCGTGGTGTACCAGCCGTTGTTGCCGAGCGTGCCCGCGGTGACGGCCAGCTCGACGTTGGTCGGCGCGGTCTTGTCGACCTTGACGTTGACCAGTACGGGAGTCATGAGCCCGGCCTGGTTTGTGCACTCCGCCTCGAGGTCGACGCCTGTGGTCTCGTCAGACTGCTGTTGCAGCTGCGGCACACACACCACCGGGCCGCTGATGGTGTCGGAACCGAACGCCTCCGCGGTAACGGTAGTGGTGTACCAGCCGTTGTCGCCCTCGACGCCTTCGACCACGAGGATGTCAGCCTCCGGGGGGGTCTTGTCGAGTTTGATCAACACGGAGGCGGTGGTTTCGAGGCCAGCGTCGTTGGTGCAGGTTACTTCGACGAGTTGGCCCGTCGTCTCGACAGTGATCGCGGGGATGGAGTTCGGCGTGCACACGACCGGGTTCGCCATGTCCTCGGTCACGATCGCGTCGAGGGCGACGTTCTCCGTAGACCAGCCGTTGACCCCCGGGGCACCTGTGATGAAGACGAGTTCCACCTCGGGAGGCGTCTTGTCGATCTTCACCTCGATGCTGTCCGTGGCTGTGCGACCGGCCTGGTTCTCACAGGTCGATTCGAAGATGTAGCTCATCGTCTCCAGGCTGTGGGTCTCGGTGGGCGGCGTGCACACCACCGGGCCGCTCACATCGTCCGTACCGGTCGTGTTTACGGTGACGTCGGTCGTGTACCAGCCGTTGTCGCCCGGCGTGCCGCTCGTGACCAGCATCGTCGGCACCGGGTCGGTGAGGTCGATGCGGATCACCGTGTTGGTGCTCGATGTGTTGCCCGCGTTGTCGGTGCATGAGCCCGCCACGACCGTGCTGGCGGTATTCGCGTTGAAGAATTGGTCGGCGGTGCAGTTCGCGTCGGATTGCCCGCTCAGCGCATCGACGCCGCTGGTGTCGACCGTGACGGCCGAGGTGAACCAGCCGTTGTTGCCTGGCGTGCCGCTGGGCGTAAGCGTGACGGTCGGGCCGGTGAAGTCAATCTTCACGTTGAGCGGGGTCGCCGGAGCGGAGATGCCCGCCTGGTTCGTGCAGGTGGCGTTCAGAATGGTGCCCGCTGTTTCGGTCCCCAGGTTCTGAAGCGGCGGGTCGCACACAACCGGCCCGCTCACGTCGTCGTCACCGGTTGCCGCGACCAGCACCGGCGAGCGATACCAGCCGTTCAGGCCCACGGTCCCGAGAACGACCGTCAAGGCTCCGGTTGGAGCGGTCGTGTCCAGCTTGATGACCTCAGTGTCGGTTGAGGAGTTCCCCGCGAGGTCGGTGCAGGTCCCGGTGACGAGCGTGCCTGCCGTGTTCGTGTTGATCACGGGATGACTGCTCACGCAGCTATCGATCCCACTCAGTCCGTCGACCCCGGTGGCGTTGGTGTTGACCGGGTCGTTCTTGTACCAGCCGTTGGTGCCGGCCGTCCCGGCGACGTTCAGCGTCGTGGTGGGCGCGGTCTTGTCGACCTTGATGTTGAGCGGACCGGCGTTGCCCACATTGCCAGCGAGGTCAGTGCAGGAGCCGACCACGTCCACGCCCGCGGCGGGCGTCTCGCCGATCAACTGATCGGGCGTGCAGTTCGCATCGGTGAGGCCGCTGCCTCCGTCCACTCCCTGGGTGTCGACGGTAACGTCCGTCTTGTACCAACCGTTCCCATTCGGCGCGGCCGGGTTCGGGTGCAGCGACACGACCGGGGCGGTCTTGTCGATCTTCACGGTGACCGTGTTGCTGGTGAGACTCGTGTTGCCGGCAAGGTCCGTCGCCTGCATCCCGGTCGAGGAGATGGCGGGGCCTTCGGAGTTGAGCAACTGGTCTGCCGGGCAAGTGGCGATGCCGGACAGGGCATCCGCGCACGTGAAGTGCACGGTGACGTCAGAGTTGTACCAGCCCGCGCCGTTCGGCGCGGTCGTGGCTGCCGCGCTGACGGTCGGCGCTGTCTGGTCGATCTTGAGGTTGAACGGCAACGCGTTTGCGATACGGCCCGCGTTGTCGGTGCACGACCCGTTTACGGTGGTGCTCGCGGTATCGGACGCGAAGTTCTGGTCGGCCGTGCAGCTCGCGATGCCGCTCGGGCCAAAGGTGCCGGTCGTCCGCATTACGACGGTGCTCCGGTACCAGCCGTTCGTCCCGAGCGTCCCGCTGAACACGCTAAGCGTCGCGGTTGGCGCCGTCTTGTCAATCTTCACAGTGACGAGATTGCTCGGAGCGCTGATGTTGCCAGCGAGGTCGGTGACGGTCGGCTGCGACGCCGAGACCGCGCTGCCCTCGGTCGTCAGCGTCTGATCCCCCGGGCATGCGCCGACCGCGAAGCCAGACAGGTTGTCGGCACAGGTGAAGTGCACGATGACGTCGTTGAGGTACCAGTTGTTGGCCCCGTTGGGTGTGGTCGTGGCGGCGGCAACGATCGTCGGCGCCGTCTTGTCGATGTTGATGCCGCTGACCGTGATGTGGTCGGCCACGTTGCCCGCGTTGTCGACACAGGTGCCGGTGCTGGAGAGCGACTGGTTGGCGCCCTCAGTGGTCAGGGTCACGTTCGGGAGGTTCGTCGCGCCGCCGTCGACGCCCGACCCGCCGCTGTCGGTGCAGGTGAACGAGGCGGTGACATCGGTGTTGTTCCAGCCGTTGCCGTTGGGCGTCGTGATCGTGTTCAGCGTGATCACCGGCTTCGTGAGGTCGACGCCGAAGGAGACGCCGGGGTGGACCGTAGTGCCTCCGTTGCTGTCGGCGGTGCAGTCGTAGGTCGTCATCGGGGACTCGGCGACCACCGTCTGGTCGACGCAGCCGATGAGCGTGACATCCGAGTCAGGGTCAGTGACGGTCCAGGTGAGCGTCACGGGGACGACGTTGTACCAGCCGCCGTCGCCCGGCGAAGCGGGGTTCAACGTGTAATCGACGACGGGCGGGGTTGGGTCGTTGTAGTAGGTGCGGAAGAGGAAATCGAGGTCAGGGTCGACCGGGTTGCCGCCGATCGTGCCGGCGCCGCGCCCGTAGCTGCTGGTGTCCTGGTAGGCCCAGCCGAGGTCTTCCTCCACAGGCAGCACCGCGTCGAGGTAGACGTCCAGCAGGTAGGTGTCGTCCGGCACGACGTTGAGCGACGGCGCGAAGTTGAGCAGGAGCCAGCCACCGGTGAAGTTCTCCGGCAGGGGCACGGTCGCGCTTCCGACCAGGGCGCCGAAGCCATTGGTCCAGATCTCGACGATGACGTCGGTCTCGTCGAAGGTACCTTCGAAGTCCTCGGCCTGGAGGTACACCTCGACGGCGCGGATCGTCGCCTGCGCCGGCTGGAACGACTGCAGGGGGTCGTCGGCGAAGAGGGTGAAGCCGTTCGCGGGGCCCGGCACCTCCTGGTCGATCTCATCGGCGCCGGAGGCCGGCATCAGCACGAGCAGCAGCCCGAGCACAGTCGCCACGGTGGCCGCCGCGGACGCGGCAGCGAATCGCTTCCAGAAGCGCATGGACGTTGTCCCTCCTCGACACACGGTCCGAGGCAGGGAGGACCACAACACAAGGGGAGCCAGCATCTTGCTGCCCGGGCGCCCCAGACCACGCGCGTCGCGCGCACGGCCCTCAATCCCGGACAGGCAGAGATGCAGTCGTGGAACCCCGCCGCCGCAGGCATTATCCATGCTGTGGGGGGATTAGCAAACGATCGCGGCTCCTAACTCGGCTTATGTCTCGGGCACTCCTCGAAGCTCTCGATGCGGACTCGATGCGGACTCGATGCGGAAGCGAGACGCGCGATGCGGCCGCAGCGCCCGCGGAACGCGGTTGCCGAGGATCACAGAATCTTTACACTTGAATTGCGCTCGGCCAATGTTCGGGCCGCAACATGGACAGCGAAGAGGCCGGTCCGGCCAGCTGTCGTGAGAAACAGTGGTGGGAGCGGTTGCGAACGGTAGCCATCCGGCCGGCCTCTGACTTATCCCCTCCGCCCTTCCTCCCGGCGAAGCGGGTGGTGCCGACGAAGGTGGTGGCCACGAGATGACGGCCAAGATCCTCGTCGCCGACGACGAACAGAACATCGTCAAGCTGCTCCGGATGTACCTCCGCAACGAGGGGTACGATGTCGTCGCCGCTGCCGACGGACGCCAGGCGCTCGACCGCTTCAACCAGGAATCGCCCGACCTCGTGCTGCTCGACCTGATGATGCCGCAACTCAACGGCTTCGATGTCTGCACCGAGATCCGCAAGCGCTCGGACGTCCCCGTCATCATGCTCACGGCGCGGTCGGACGACATCGACAAGATCGTCGGCCTCGAGATGGGCGCGGACGACTACGTCACGAAGCCGTTCAACCCTCGCGAGGTGGTCGCGCGTGTGAAGGCCGCGTTGCGGCGCCGCGAGTGGGACCGCTCCGACGACGGCCAGCGGGGCGCGGTCACCGTCGGCAGCGTCACGCTCGACCCCTCGAGCCGGGATGTCACTGTGGGCGACACGCGCGTGCGGCTGCGCCAGCGCGAGTTCGACCTCCTCGAGGCGTTTCTCAGGCACCCGAACGTCGTCCTCGACCGGGAGCGCTTGCTCTCGATGGTCTGGGGCCAGGAGTACGAGGGCGACACGCGCACCATCGATGTCCACGTGGCGTGGCTCCGTGAGAAGCTGCGCGAGGCGGACGTGAAGATCGAAACGGTGTGGGGCGTGGGATACAAACTCGTGCTCGTCAGTGATGCGGCCTAGGCGCCCGCGACTGCACTTCCGTCCAAGCCTGCGACTGCGCGTGCTGGCCAGCTTCGCGCTGGTCATCGCGCTGAGCCTGTTCCTCGCGGGCGTCGTGTCGGTATGGCTGATCCGGGACCAGCAGGCCGAGTCCGCGGAGAAGGGCATCGGCCGCCTGGTCGACCCGCTGTCGAACCAGATGCAGGCGATGCAGCTGAGCGGCTACCCCGCCGAGCGCGTCGCGCAGGAGCTCGCGAACCTCGCGCGCTACTTCGAGGTGCGAATCCTGCTGCTCGATTCGGAGCAGCGCGTCGTCCTCGACACCAACCTGCGCAACCCCGCGCTCGGAGAGACGATCCCCGAAGCGGCGGACACGCAGCTCGACACTGGGCCGGGGGAGTCGTACCAGTCGCAGCGCATCCGGTTGCTGGGGGAGGATGTCTTCCTCTTCACGGCCTCGTCTCGGGGCGGAGCACCGGTGCAGCTGGAGCGGACCACGGGCGAAGTGAGCCTGGTCGTGACCGTCCCTGCGACAGACGTCACGTCCGCCTGGGCGAGGCTGTTGCCTCGCCTGCTGATCGCGGGCGGGCTCGCCGCGGCGTTCGCCGCGGTGGTCGGGACGCTGCTCGCCAACCGCATGACGCGCCCCATCCACGAGATGACGCGTGCTTCCGAGGCGATGGCGCTCGGCGACTACAGCCAGCGCATCGAGGTGGGCGATGAAGACGACGAGGTCGCGCAGCTGGGGCGTGCGTTCAACCAGATGGCGCAGCAGGTGGACCGCAGTACGCGGGCGATGCGCCAGCTGCTGGCCGACGTCTCGCATGAGCTGAAGACGCCGCTCACCTCGATTCAGGGCTACTCCCAGGCGATGGTCGACGGCGTGCTCGAGCCAGATGAGCTGCCGGGAGCCGCTGAAGTCGTGCACCAGGAATCGCAGCGCATGCGGGCGCTGGTCGATGACCTGCTATACCTGTCGCAGCTCGAGACGGGTCAGTCGAACCTCGCCCTGGAGCGTATCGACCTCGACGCCGCCGCGGCGGCCACGGCGAACCGCTTCCGCTACCAGGCGGAGGCGGCGGGCGTCAGCATCCGCCTAAACCTCGCCGGCGGCCCGATCGTGGGGGACGAGCGCCGCATCGAGCAGGTGCTCGCGAACCTCCTGGACAATGCCATCCGTTTCGCGCCGGCCGGGTCCGCGGTCGGCCTCCGCACGTGGCGCGACGGAGGCTCGATCCACGTGAGCGTGCACAATGCCGGCGAGCCCATCCCGCCTGAAGACCTGCCGCACATCTTCGACCGCTTCTACCAGGTCGACCCCGCGCGCACGCGCAACGGGCACAGTGGTCTCGGCCTCGCGATCGTGCGTGAACTCGTCCAGGCGCACGGCGGCGACGTGCACGCCGAGTCCACGGCGGCATCGGGCACCACGTTCACGGTCCGCCTGCCGGCCGTCGCAGCCGAGCCGGCCCCGGCCTCGGCCCGCCGCGACGAGGACGCGCCCCCCGAGGCGATGCCGGCGCGTGCCTAAAGCCCGTCTCGTTTCTGGTAGAGTCCATGGTCTCACCAGAAGTGAGAGAAGTGGAGGTGGCCGCCGTGCTCGACACGCGATTACGCGCCGTCGTCCGAGTGGATGCCCAGGGCCGGCTCCTCGTGCCGAAGGAACTCCGCGAAGCCATCGACATGCGGCCGAACGAGAACGTCACGCTCCTCGTCGAGGACGGTGAGCTGCGTGTCCTGACGGTGACGGCAGCGACCCGACGCATCCGCGAGATCGCGGCACCGTACGCCACGCCGGGCCGTTCGCTCGTGGACGAGTTGATCGCTGAGCGGCGGGCTGAAGCCGAGCGTGAATGACCTCGTCCTCGACGCCTCGGCGCTGCTGGCCTACTTCAAGAACGAGCCCGGCGCCGAGGCAGTTCAGCGCACGCTCGGCGCGGACACGGTCATCGGCGCGGTCAACCTTGCCGAGGTCGTGTCGAAGCTGGTTGAAGCGGGCTGGTCCGAGGATGCGATTCGAGACACGTTTGGCGCGACGCAAGCGCAGCCGGTCGCCTTCCTCGCAGAAGACGCGTACGTAGCGGGTCTGCTGCGCGAACGCACGCGGCGCCGCGGGCTCTCACTCGGCGACCGGGCCTGCCTCGCGCTCGCGCTGCGCCTCGGCGCGCCGGCGCTCACCGCCGACCGCTCGTGGGCCGACCTCGATGTCGGCGTCGAGGTGATCGTCGTCCGCTGACGCTCCTACACGAGGTACTGACGGAACCACGCCAGCGTGCGCGGCCACGCGTCCGAGGCGGCGGCGGCGTTGTAGTTTGCACCGGTGTCGTTGAAGAAGGCGTGCCCGGCGCCCGGATAAATCTTGACCTCGACGGTCGCGCCGGCGTCGATGAGGATGCGCTCGACCTCTGCTGCCTGCGAGGTGATACGCGTGTCCGATTCGCCGTAGATGGCGAGGACGGCGGCGCGGATCGTGCCGATGCGGTCGAGCGGCGCAGTCCCGTAGTAGGGGACTGCGGCCTTCACCTCGGGACTGGCGATCGCGGTCTCCCACGTGTACCCGCCGCCGAAGCAGAAGCCTGTCACCCCGAGCGCGCCGGCGCGCACGAAGGGCTGCGCGGCCAGGTATGCGAGGCCCGCCCTCAGGTCCGCGGTCAGGTCGGCGGGGGCGGAGCGCCCGAGGAAGCCCGTGTTCTGGTTCGTCTCGGCCTTCGACCCGCCGTCGCGGGAGACGAGGTCGATTGCGAGCGCGATGAAGCCCTCCTTCGCGTACCGCCTCGACACATCCTTGAAGTGCTCCGTCAGCCCCCGATTCTCGTGGATCACGAGGACGGCCGGATACGTCCCCTCGGCGGTGGGCCGGGCCAGATACCCCAGCAGGTCGGACGCGGGGCCGGGGAAGCGCACGTCCGCGCCGGTCACCGAGGGGTCGCTCGCCGGCGGCTGAGGGCCGGTCCCGGCAGCCGGCGTGGCGCTCGGGGTCGCGCCGCCCGCTGCGGTCGTCGCCGTCGGCGTCCCGCCCGTTACCGGTGCCGTCGCCGTGCCGGTGGCGCCAGCCGGCTCGGTGTCCGACCCACACCCGAGGGCGAGCAGCGCCGTGGCCGTGGTCGTGATGCTCCCCGTGACCAGGAGCACCCGCTTCAGCAGCTCCCGACGCTCGATCCGTCGCTCCTGGTACTCCTCGGCGAATTCCTCGATCAGGTATCGCTGGTGGATGTTGAGCTCCATGACGCATCCTTCCAGGGCCGCAACGGGCTCCTGTTAGGAAGTACGTCTGGGGTGAAGGCGTGAGATGCACGCGTCGAGGTCTCAGCCGGGCTTGCCCCAGTGGCGGATCCAGTACTCGTACGCGTCCTGGAGTGCGAGCCACGATGCTTCGATGACGTCAGTCGATGCCCCGACGGTGCGCCAGATGTGCAGCCCGTCGCTCGACTCGATGAGCACGCGCACTGCCGCATCGGCCCCACCGCCCGAGTTGATGATCCGCACCTTGTAGTCGGTCAGGTGCACCTGCTCGAGCTCCGGGAACGTCTCGCCGAGGGCGCGGCGCACGGCCGCGTCCAGCGCCGAGACCGGGCCGTTGCCGTCGGCGGCGGTCTGCGTCAGCCGCTCGCCGACACGCACTTTCACCATCGCCTCCGCCTGCATCTCGCTGTCGCCACCATTGCCGGCCAGCCGCGGCGAAGCGGCCCCAGTGGCGTCGACGGGCCGGCGGCGCTCGACGATCAGGAAGTCCTCGAGGGCGAACGGCGCCGCATAGCCCTCGAGTGAACGGCGCACCAGCAGCTCGAAGGAGGCCTCGGCAGACTCGAACTGGTAGCCGCGCGCTTCGTGCGATTTCACGTGCTCGAGCACGTCGCGTGCCTGGGCGTCGGTCAGCTCGATGCCGGCGCCCTGCTCACGCAGCTTCTCGAGGACGTTGCGCCGTCCGGCCAGCTCGGACACGAGCACGCGCTCGATGTTGCCGACGGCGAGCGGGTCGACGTGCGTGTAGGACCCCGCGCTCTTCGTGATCGCCGCCACGTGCAGGCCCGCCTTATGCGCGAACGCCGAGGAGCCGACGTAGGGCTGCTGCGGGTTTGGCGCAAGGTTCGCGAGCTCCGACGCGAAGTTCGAGATCTCAGTGAGCTTCAACAGCTGCTCGTCGCTGACCACGTCGAGACCAAACTTCAACTTCAGGTTGGCGATCACGGTGAGGATGTTCGCGTTCCCGCAGCGTTCCCCCCAACCGTTGAGACAGGCCTGTACCTGGGTCGCGCCCGCCTGGACGCCGAGCAGCGTGTTCGCCACCGCCAGTTCCGCGTCGTTGTGGCAGTGGATGCCGACGGCGCAGGAGACGATTTCGAGGGCAGCGCTGACGCCTCGGACGATCGCATCGGGCAGCGCGCCCCCGTTGGTGTCGCACAGCGCCACGGTGCCGGCGCCGGCGCCCGCCGCCGCGCGCAGCGTCGCGAGGGCGTAGTCGGGGTCGGCGGCGAAGCCGTCGAAGAAGTGCTCCGCGTCGAAGACCACCTCGCGGCCCCGCTCGCGTAAGAACCGCACGGAGTCCCCGATCATCGCGAGGTTCTCTTCCTCGGTGGTCTCGAGGACGTCGCGGACCTGGGCGGCGGAGGACTTACCGACGAGGGTGACGACCGGCGTCTCGGCGTTCAGCACGGCGAGCAGCGCGGGGTCGGTGTCAGTGTCCCCGCCCGCCCGCCTCGTGGAGCCGAACGCCACGAGGCGAGCGTGCCGCAGCCGAAGCTCGCGGGCGCGCTGGAAGAACTCCGCGTCCTTCGGGTTCGACCCCGGATAGCCGCCCTCGATGTAATGCACGCCGAGGTCGTCCAGCTTCTGGACGATGAGCAGCTTCTCCTCGAGGGAGAGCGACAGCCCCTCCATCCCAAGGCCGTCGCGGAGGGTGGTGTCGTACAGGAGGACGCTGGGAGGTGTCATCGATGGCTCGCGCTTCTATTCCTGGTCATCGCCGGCATCGACGAGGCGCCTCGAAACTGGCTCCTCGCGGGCGTGCTGTCTGACCTGGCGGGGTGGGTGGAGTGCGGTGCTAGCGCGCGATGATCGAGGCCGCCGGCCCTGAGGGCCGGTCGACCGTCACCACCTGTCCTGAGCGCTCGGCGGATGTCATAACCCCTCGATTGTATGGATCGAGGTCGGACACCCGCAATGCCGTGGAACTGTTCACTTGCGTGCGCGTACATATGCTCTGATATGGTCCGCTCGGAGGCCGGCCCATGCTGGACTACCACATCGAGACCGACGCGGATGTGTGCGATGTAAGCCGCTACGCGCTCGATCACGACTTCGATCTCCCATACGAGCATGCGCTCGTGCGGATCGCCACACTGTCGATGCAGCTCGACGGTCGCACCACGCGAGTAGGAGCTGTAGCCGTGTCGCATGCGGGCTTGAGCCGGGCCCGGTCCACGAGTTCGATCCTCGACACTGGTTCTGGGCGATGTTCTACGAGCCCCGCATCAGGGTGTCGCTGCAACCTGAAAGGACATCGCATGAACGTCCATGAGCATGTCCCGGTCCGTGAACTCTACCGCGAGTACCGCGAAGGGCGCCTGACATTCGATGCGCTGATGGAGATCACCGATCGCCGTTTGGCGGAGTTCGATGCCCGGTACCCGATGCCGACGGACGAGCGGGGCCGCGTCCTTCGCTAATTCGCGGACTATTCGAACAATCGCGCAGATTGGTCGATTGTTCGTATAATCGATGAATCGTGGCATTCGCTCCGACCATCGACACCGACGCGCTGCGCCCCCTGATCGCCGACCTCGAGGAGCGTCGCCAGCGTATCGAGGCACTGGACGTGCCGCCGCTGCTCGCACGCTGGCTGCGCCGCATCACCGAGGCACGCGGCGCGCACATGTCAACCCGCATCGAGGGCAACCCGATGACCGAGCAGGAAGTGCGCGAGGTGTTCGCGCGCCCGGAACGCCGCACCGAGGTCGCGGAGATCGAGAACCTCAACTACCGCGACGCGGTCCAGTTCGCCTCGCAGGTCGCGGGGGACACCTCGATGCCGCTCGGCCTCGATGCTGGACTCGTGCGCGCTCTACACTTCCTCATCCTGCGCGATGTCGACCGCTACGGGACGGCGGGGCAGTACCGCACGAAGCAGAACGCGGTCCGCCACGCGGGCGAGACGATCTACCTTCCCCCGGCCCCGTCCGAGGTCGCACCGCTCATGGAGGCGCTGGTCGCGTGGATCGCCGGGGCGGGCGGCGGCGGCTCCCACCCGCTGGTGATCGCCGCAGTCGCGCACGCCGAGTTCATCAATATCCACCCGTTCGACGACGGCAATGGCCGCACGGGCCGCGCGCTCACCTCGCTGCTCATGTTCCGAGGTGGCTGGTGGCTCCGGGGATTCGTCAGCGCGGAGCAAGTGTTCGGCAGCGACGTGCAGGCGTACTACGGGGCCTTGCGCGCGTTCGGTGCGAAGTACCCGGGCGCCGGAGTCGACTACACCGAGTGGGTGCGCTGGTTCCTCGAAGGGCTGCTGCGCCAGGCCGACGCCCGCCTCGAGGAGGCTGCGCGACAGGTGGGGCGGGAGTGGTTCGCCGGCATCGGCGACAGCGGCCAGCGCGAGCGGCTGTCCACGGCGCTCACGTATGCCTCACTGTTCGGCACGGTGACCAGCCGGGAGTACGCCGCTGAGGCCGGAGTTTCCGCCGCGACGGCGGTCTCCGACCTCAACTGGCTGGTCGCCGCGGGCTATCTCGAACGGCTGGGCAGCGGCCGCGCCACGCGCTACGTGCCGAGGGCCGCGCCCGCGGAGGTGTGAGACTACGCCAGTCGCGCCAGCGCGGCGTCCGCCATCTCGCGGGTAGAGACCGCGGTGTCGCCGGGGCGGGCGATGTCGGCCGTCCGCAGGCCGGAGTCGATCACCGCGTCCACGGCGGCCTCGATCGCGGCGGCCTCGTCGGTCAGGCCGAGCGAGTGGCGCAGGAGCATGCCGACGCAGCGCAGCATCCCGATCGGGTTCGCGACGCCCTTGCCGGCGATGTCCGGCGCCGAGCCGTGGATCGGCTCGTACAGGCCGAGGCCCGTGCCGTCCTCGCGCATCGCCCCGAGGGAGGCGGAGGGCAGCATGCCGAGGGAGCCCGCGAGCATCGAGGCTTCGTCGGTGAGGATGTCGCCGAACAGGTTCTCCGTGATCACGACATCGAACGCCGAGGGGCGGCGGATGAGGTGCATTGCCATGGCGTCGACGAGGACGTTCTCAAACTCAACGTCCATGTACTGCTGGCGCACCTCACCGACGACTTCACGCCAGAGCCGAGAGGAGTCGAGGACGTTCGCCTTGTCGACGCTCGTGACCTTGTTCTTGCGGGCGCGCGCCAGCTGGAACCCGAGGTGTGCCACGCGCGCTACCTCGTCCTCGTTGTAGTACATCGTGTCGACGGCCTCGCGGCGGCCGTCCACCACGCGGCGCTCCTGTGGCTTGCCGAAGTAGACGCCGCTGGTCAGCTCGCGGATGACGAGGATGTCGACGCCTCGGAGGACGTCCGGCTTGATCGTCGAGGAATCGGCGAGCGCGTCGTCGACGACCGCCGGGCGCAGGTTGGCCCACAGCCCGAGGGCGGAGCGGATACCGAGGATGCCCTGCTCTGGCCGCACGGCCGCGCGGGGGTCATCCCACTTCGGGCCGCCCACCGCGCCCCAGAGCACCGCGTCCGAGGCCTTCGCGGCATCGATCGTCTCCTGGCGCAGCGCCGTGCCGTGCGCGTCGATGGAAGCGCCGCCGACGAGGTCCTCGCTCATCGAGAACGTGTGGCCGAACTTCCGCCCGACCGTTTCGAGGGCGCGCACGCCCTCGGCGGTGACTTCCGGGCCGATGCCGTCTCCGGGCAGCACGAGGATGTTGTAGTGACCCACGTCGGTTCCTCTCTGAACGCGAGGCGGATCCTACGGCCCTCGCGGCGCTCGCTCCACTCCCGAGGCCGGACGGGCTAGTTGTGCTGTTCTGGGAGGTTGATGCGGCTCACCGGTGGGAGACCGTCGAGGGCGGTGTGGCCTCGGTGATGGTTGTACCGGTGGAGCCAGCTGTCCAGCGCTCGGGTACGCTGCAGCTCTGAGCGATACATACGGACGTAGGCCCACTCCTCCAGAAGGGTGCGGTTGAAGCGCTCCACCTTGCCGTTCGTCTGAGGCCGGTAGGGACGCGTGAAGCGATGCCGGATGCTCGCGGCTGAGCAAGCGCGCGCGAAGTTCCCGCTGCGGTAGGCGGAGCCGTTGTCCGTGAGCACCGACCGCACCATCACTCCCCGCTCGGCGAACCAGGCCAATGCCCGCTGCCAGAAGCCCACGGTCGTTGTGGCGCGCTCGTCAGGGAGCACCTCGCTGTAGGCCAGCCGCGAACAGTCGTCGACCACCGAGTGGATGAAGGCATAGCCGACGCGGCTGTGTCCGCCGTGGCCGTCCTTCCCGCGACCGTGCGCCCGCCAACCGCCACCGTGAGGGATACGCCCGAGCTTCTTGATGTCCATGTGCACCAGGTCGCCCGGGCGCTCGTGCTCGTAGCGGCGGATCACCTCACCGGTCGGCCGGTCTAGCCAACGCAGCTGGCGCAGGCCGAGCCGGCACAGGATGCGGTAGACCGTCGACGCCGCCATCCCGAGTCGGAACGCGATGCGGCCCGGCCCGAGCTTCTCCCGTCTGCGCAAGTCCTCGACTCGCCGCTCCACCGTCCGTGGCGTTCGGCGTGGGCTGCGGTGGGGGCGCGAGGAGCGGTCCTGGAGCCCCGGCTCTCCCTCCGTCAGCCAGCGCCGCCACCAGCGACTCGCCGTGGTGCGGGAGACACCCATCTCCGCGGCGACGTGGGCGATCGGACGACCAGCAGCAATGCGCCGGACAAGGATCAACCGTCCCGCTGGCGTGAGTCGTGCATTAGCGTGCAAGGAGGACCTCCCGGGGTGATGTGACTGTGGTAGCCACACCTTCTCCGGGAGGTCCCCTTCGATCACCGGGTCGTGCTAACAACCTCTGTGGACGTCACAGCTAGTCGCCCTCCTCGCCGCCGACCGCTTCCATCATCTGCGAGAACCAGCTCTTCTTCTTCCGCTGTGACCCGCGTCGGTAGTACTCGTCGTCGTCCGAGCGGCGCCGGTCGTCCTCGTAGCGGCGGCGTTCGCGGTCATCCGAGGAGCGCCTCCGGTCGTCGTCATCGTCGTCGTCGCGACGCCGCCCGCTGACGACGCGGCGTTCGAACTCGAACTCCTCCTCGTCCGCCACCGTCATCAGCTTCTCGAGCTCGCCACGGTCGAGCCAGACGCCCTTGCACTCGGGGCAGACATCAACGTCGACGCCGCGGCGGTGAACCTCTCGCATCGTCACGTCGCACAGGGGACAGCGCACCGATGGCGTTCCTTTCGTGAATCAGGGAGCGTGTGCGATCGATCTTACCTGACCAGCTTCGCCATACCGCACTGATCTTCGAGGTTCCTCAGCCGACGGTACGCCAGTCAGATATCCTCGTCAGAATCACAGGGTTGGGGACGGAACCTTCGACGAGCATGTTGAAGCGGTGCGCGAACTCGAAGGCATCGAGTGTGAACGTGCGCTCCCGTTGGTACTCCGATCTGCCGTCCGGGTCGGCCGCAGGCCCTAAGATGCTGAGGAACTCAGCGGCGACGCTTAATGCCGCGAGGTTCTCAATGAGCCTCTCAGCAATCAGCAATGTTTCCTCGTCGAACGGGGTGCCCTCCTTCCCCGTGAACCTCCGAATTCGTTCGAGCTGTAAGGAAACGACCTGCTCGTCGATGACCGCTGGCGGCAGGCGCAGCATGCGGTACTGCTGCCACGATTCGAGCGCCAGGCGCGCATCAGCCTGATCGTCCGCGACGAGCGGCAATCCGATTGACTGCCGCTCGCGGATTCGAGCGGTAACCCTCTCAATATTGAACTGCCAGAGGCGCGGGAGATCCGACGGCGCGATCAATGGTGGTCGGTTGCCACGAGGCGAGGTCGGGGGAGTCGACGCCATCGCCCTGCCAACCGTCTGAGTAAACGCGCCTTCGGAGCCCGTGAGGCCTGCCGTGTACAGATAGTGCCGGAGTGACCAGTACGTCTCGAAAACCATCTCCCAGTGCATCTCGGTGAACGTCTCACGCGCCGATGGATCAGACGGCAGCCCCAGACTGGTGGTGAATCGGTTGAGAGTTGGCTGGCTGTCGAGGTTCTGGGCGTTCGGTTCGCCGTGGACGATGCGATCACGCAGGTGCTTCAGTGCAATGTACTGTTGGATCACGCGCAGGTCGGGGCTAGCCCCCCATTCCTGAAGGACTCGATGTACCTTCTCGGCGGCTTCCTCCGGGCCGTCGGTTGCGAGGAACTTTCGAAGTGTGATCGCCTTCCTCATCGCGCCCTTGATTTCCCCAGTTGCTCGTCCCTGGACCGCCCACGCATCCAGCGATATCTCGAACGCAGAGACGACCGCCACGATCGCCAGACGGCAGTACGCCCCCGTCGCTTCTGCAACATCGGCGTCGACCAACGGATGAGAGAGCAGCGCGCGTCGCCCCTCGCGGAGGTAGTGGAGCACCGACTGCTCGTAAGCATCCTCGACACGTTCTAGGTCGAGAGGCGACGGATTCATTGGCACATCCAGAGTGACTGCTGCGTCAGGGTCAATCGGAACATCGCGCGGTCCGATCTTACCTGACGGCTCGCGCCCGCCGCGCGAGCTTTGCGCGACCACCGCGCAGCATTCCGAGGTCGCCCGTCGCCACGCCCTCGCGCACCTCGAACAGCGGGCCGACGGTGATGTAGAAGGCCGTCCGGCGGCGGAGGTCCGCGTCAACCTCGAGTGGGTAGTGTGCGATGACGCGTTCGAGGAACGCCCACGACCAGTCGTTCAGGATGCACGCGAAGTCGAGCGCCGGGTCAGCGAGCATCGCGTCGCTGTAGTCAATCACGCCGCTGAGCGCGCGGCCGTCGTCGAGCAGCACGTTCTTGCCGTCGACATCCCCGTGCACAAGCACACGCGGGACGCCCGCGGAGCCGCCCGCGTCCAGGAAGGCCCCGCACAGGGCATCGAGCCACCTCGCCGTCCGAGGCGCCAGATGCGGGCGTGCTGCCTCGATGAGCGGGACGTACTGGTCGGGCCACAGGTCGCGCTCGGGCACGCCGATGTGTCGCGCTTCGGCCACGGGGAACGCGTGCAGCGCCCCGAGGAACCGTCCGAGGTCGCGCGCCAGCGCCGCGTGGCGTGCGCCCGGCGGCCGTGGACGGACATCGCGCGCGGGCGTCCCTTCGACGTACTCGTGGGTGGTGGCTAGCAGCCGGCGGTCCCCGTCCAGGACGGCGCGCATGCCGCGCGGGACGAACGGCACGCGGGCCGCCTCGAGCGCGGGGACCAGCCGCGGCTCCAGCGCGAGCGGGGCGGCGCACGCCTCGGATTTCGGCACGCGCACGGTCAGCGGGCCAGCGCGGTAGGCCGTGGTGCACCAGCCCTCGCCGAGGCGTCCGGCGGCCGTGAGGTCGCGGCGACGGAGAAACGGAAACTCCGCCCGCAGGCGCGAGCGGAGTTCCGGGGTAAGCGAGTCCGTGGAGGCCGGCACGCCCGGACCTCGGTCCGGGGCGCTAGGCGGCGGTCGTCGTCGGCAGCAGCTCCGAGCGCGTCGACTCGAACTTTGCGATGTCGTCGTCGTGTTGCAGCGTCAGGCCGATGTCGTCGAGGCCTTCGAGGAGGCAGTGCTTCACGAAGGGGTCGACGTCGAAGTGGCGCACCCAGTCGGTGCCCTCGATCGAGACGGTCTGCGCCGCGAGGCTGACCTTGATGCGCTGCGCCGGGAGCTCCTCGGCGCGGGCGATCAGGTAGTCGACGTCCTCCTGCGGCAGGACCACGGTGAGCAGGCCGATCTTCGCGCAGTTGTTGCGGAAGATGTCCGCGAACGAGGGGGCGATCACCGCCTTGATGCCCATGTCCTCGAGGCCCCAGGGGGCGTGCTCGCGCGAGGAGCCGCAGCCGAAATTCGGGCCGGCGACGAGGACGGGAGCGCCCTCGTAGGCGGCGTTGTTGAGGACGAAGTTCGGGTCCTTGCGCCAGTCGAAGAAGGTGAAGGGGCCGAACCCGCTGCGCTCGATGCGCTTCAGGAACTGTTTCGGCATGATCTGGTCGGTGTCCACGTCCGCCCGGTTGAGCGGGATCGCGTTGCCCGTGATGTCCTTGACCGCCTGCATTACAGCACCTCCCGGATGTCGACGAAGTGGCCGGCGACGGCGGCGGCCGCCGCCATCTCCGGGCTGACGAGGTGGGTGCGGCCGCCCGCGCCCTGTCGCCCCTCGAAGTTGCGGTTGGAGGTGGAGGCGCAGCGCTCACCCGGCATGAGGATGTCCGGGTTCATGCCCAGGCACATCGAGCAGCCGGCGTCCCGCCACTCAAAGCCCGCGTCCTTGAAGACCTGGTCGAGGCCCTCGCGCTCCGCTTGCGCCTTCACGAGGCCGGAGCCGGGCACGACCATCGCGCGCACTGTGCTCGCGACCTTCTTCCCGGAAACGACCTTCGCCGCCGCCCGCAGGTCCTCGATGCGCCCGTTCGTGCACGAGCCGAGGAACACGCGGTCGATCGCGATGTCCTGGATGCGCGTGCCCGCCTGCAGGTCCATGTAGGCGAGCGAGCGCTCGGCGGTCTCCCGCGCCGAGGCGTTCGCCGCTTCCTCGGGGCTCGGCACGCGGCCGCTCACCGGCACGCTCTGCGCGGGGGTCGTGCCCCAGGTGACGTGTGGCTCGATGGCGGCGCCGTCGAGGGTCACGTAGGTGTCAAACCTCGCGCCGTCGTCCGTGGGGAGCTTGCGCCACGCTTCGACGGCGCGGTCCCAGTCCTCGCCCTTCGGCACGTACGGGCGGCCCTGCATGTAGGCGAAGGTCGTCTCATCGGGGGCGACGAGGCCGGCGCGTGCGCCGCCCTCGATCGACATGTTGCAGATGGTCATCCGTCCCTCCATCGAGAGGTTGCGGATGACGTCGCCTCGGTACTCGATGACGTGGCCGACGCCGCCGTCAACGCCGATCTTGCGGATGATGGCGAGGATCACATCCTTGGCTGTGACGCCGAAGCCGAGCTCACCGTTCACCTCAATGGACATCGTCTTCGGGCGGGCCTGGAGCAGCGTCTGCGTGGCGAGCACGTGCTCGACCTCGGACGTGCCGATGCCGAACGCGAGCGCGCCGAACGCGCCGTGCGTCGAGGTGTGTGAGTCACCGCAGACGATGGTCATGCCCGGCTGGGTCAGCCCCTGCTCGGGGCCGATGATGTGCACGATGCCCTGGCGCAGGTCGAACATGTCGAAGAGCTGGATGCCGAACTCCTTGCAGTTCGTGCGCAGCGTCTCGATCTGCTGCTGGGACAGCGGGTCGGGGTTCGGCAGGTCGCGGCCGATCGTCGGGATGTTGTGGTCGACCGTCGACATCGTGAGGTCCGGGCGACGCACCTTGCGGCCGCTCATGCGCAGCGATTCGAAGGCCTGCGGCGACGTCACCTCGTGCACGAGGTGGAGGTCGACGTAGAGCAGGTCGGGCTGCCCCTCCTCCTGCCGGACGAGGTGCTGCTCCCAGATCTTCTCGGACAGCGTCTTCGGAGTGGTCATCGATCCTCCCCCTGCCGCGGCATCAGCGCCCGCGGAAGTTCGGCTGGCGCTTTTCGATGAACGCCGCCACACCCTCTTTGTGATCCTCACTCGTGAAGCTCTCCTTCTCGAGGGCGAGCGAGGTGTCTAGCACGATGTTCACGCTGTCGCGGAGCAGCTTGTTCACGGAGTGCTTGGTCGCGCGGATGGCGCGCGTCGGGCCGTTCGCGAGGCGCTCCGCGAACGCCACCGCGTCGGGCATGAGCTGCTCGGACGGCCGCACGAAGTTCACGAGGCCGATGCGTTCCGCCTCGGCCGCCTCGATCAGGTCGCCCGTCATCAGGTACTGCTTGGCGCGCGCCATGCCGATGAGCCACGGCCAGATGATGGCGCTGCCATCCCCGGCCACGAGTCCCATCGTGACGTGCGGGTCGCCGATGCGCGCGCGCTCGTCCATGAAGATGACGTCGCACATCAGCGCGATCGTCGCGCCGAGGCCGATCGTGGCGCCATTGAGCACGGAGATGATCGGCTGCGGCACCTCGAGCATGTCGACGATGAGCTTGCGGGCCTCGATGAAGAGCGTGTCGAGTTCCTCAGGCGTCATCCGGGTGAACCACTGGATGTCCCCGCCGGCGGAGAAGGCGCGGCCGGCGCCGGTGAGGATGACGGCCTTCGTGTCCTCGTCCTGGGCGATGTCCGCGAAGACGAAGGAGAGATCGGTGTGCAGCTGGGCGTTGATCGCGTTCAGCGACTCCGGCCGGTTCATCCGCACCGTGAGCACCGCACCGTTCCGCTCGACCTCGAGCGTCGGGTACCGGCTGTAGTCCATCACTCCCCCTCGTCCTCGCCTGTCCTCGTGGTGTAGGAGCTTAGCGCGCGGCCGTCAGCTCTGCCTTCCGGCGCGAGGCCACGTTCAGGTAGCGGTTGAGCGCGTGCATGTAGGCGCGTGCGCTGGCCACGAGGATATCCGTGTCCGCCGCGCGGCCGCTGTACGTCTCGCCTTCGGCCTCGATGCGGATGCTCACCTCGCCCTGCGCGTCGATGCCCTCGGTGACCGACTTCACGCTGAACTCGGTCAGCTCGTTGCTCACCTGCATGACGCGATTGATCGCCTGGTACACGGCGTCCACCGGCCCGGTGCCGATCGCGGCGTCCTGGTGCGGCGAACCATCGGGGCCGATCAGCCGGACCGTCGCCGTGGGTGCGGCGTGGTCGCCCGCGGACACCTGCACCAGGTCGAGCGTCCACTGCTCCGCGATCTGCACCGAGGTCTGTTCGGCCAGGATCGCTTCCAGGTCTCGGTCGTCGATCTCATCGCGGCGGTCGGCGAGGTCTTTGAACGCCTCGTAGACGCGCTCGAACTCGTCCGCGTCGAGGCTCACACCCAGCGCGGCGATACGCGCGCGCAGGCCGTGACGCCCGGAGACCTTCGTCAGCACGATGGAGTCGCCGGCGGGCACGCCGATGTCGGCGGGGTCCATGATCTCGAACGTCTCACGCAGCTTGAGCACGCCGTCCTGGTGGATGCCCGAGGAGTGGCGGAAGGCGTTCTTGCCGACGATCGCCTTGTGCGATTGCAGCGTCATGCCCGAAATGCGCTCGACGATGCGGCTCGTCTGGTAGATCTCGCGCGTGTTGACGTCTGTGTACATGTTCAGGAAGTCGCCGCGCGTCTTGATCGCCATGATCACCTCCTCGATGGAGGTGTTGCCGGCCCGCTCGCCGATGCCGTTGATGGCGCCCTCGACCTGACGCGCGCCACCGAGCACGCCCGCCAGCGAGTTCGCCACGGCCATGCCGAGGTCGTTGTGGCAGTGCACCGAGATGCGCACGTGGTCCGGCGTGCGTTCCCGGACCGAGCGTACGAGGCGCTCGAACTCCTGCGGGATGGCGTAGCCGACGGTGTCGGGGATGTTGATCGTCGTCGCGCCTTCCTCGATTGCCGCCGCCAGGATGTCGAAGACGAACTCCGGGTCGGAGCGGGTGGCGTCCATCGGCGAGAACTCCACGTCGGAGGTGTACCCGGCCGCGCGATGCACCGCAGCGCGCGCCATCTCGACGACGTCCTCGCGGTTCTTACGCAGCGCGTGCGCCATGTGGATCTCGCTCGCCGAGATGAAGACGTGGATGCGCGGCGTCTCGGCGCGCTGCACGGCCTGCCAGCACGCGTCGACGTCATCGAAGTTCGCGCGCGCCAGCCCGGCGATGATCGGCCCCTTCACCTCGCGCGCGATCAGCGAGACCGCCTCGAGGTCGCCGGGGGAGGAGAACGGGAAACCCGCCTCGATGATATCGACGTTCATCTTCGCCAGCTGGCGGGCGATCTCGACCTTGTCCTCGATCGTGAAGCCCACGCCGGCCGACTGCTCGCCGTCGCGCAGAGTGGTGTCAAAGATGTAGACCTTCTCGGCCATGTCAGGTTCCTCGTTTCGTCATGGTCATCGTCAGTGGTGGACGGTGTGCCCTCCCGTCCGCCATCGATGTGGCGGCGGAGGGCCGAGGAAGCGCGAGGCCGAGCAGGCCCGGACGCAGCAGTCCACGGCGCAGCAGCCCGGACCGCCCGGCCGCGGATAGACAGAGCGGACGCCCTTCGGCGTCCGCTCGCGATGCGGTGCCGCTCATCGAGGGGCGTACCGATGCCGTGCGCACGCGCTCGGCGCGACACGACGAGGTCGTCGGTCCCTCGAAGGCGGCAGCGTGCTCGTGGTCCACGGCGTCGTCTCTCGTTGCTCGCGTGCTAGTCGCTGACGTAGGGCAGATCGCCCTCGGGGCGGCGGCCCGACTCGGTGTGGAAGCGGAGCACGGAGTCCGGTTCCAGCTCGTGCACGACGTTCGTCTGCGGCCCTCGCATCATCGCGATCCGGCCGGTACGTACCAGTTCGAGGATGCCGTACGGGCGCAGGTTCTCGATGAACGCGGTCATGCGGTCCTCGGCGGCGACGATCTCCGCCGTCAGGTGCGCCGGCGACACGTCCACGACGTGCCCACGGAAGATGTCGATCAGGTCCAGCACCTCGCGGCGCTGCTCGGTCGTGCAGCGAACCTTCACCAGCGCCAGCTCGCGCATGACGGCCTCGGCGCTCGTCAGGTTCGCGATATCGATGACGTCGATCAGCTTGTAGAGCTGCTTCTCGACCTGCTCGACGATGCCCGGCGCGCCCTCATCCTCGACGACGATGGTCATGCGCGAGATGCCCGGCTCCTCGGTCGTCCCGACCGCGAGTGAGTCGATGTTGAAGCCGCGCCGCCGGAACAGCGAGGCGCAGCGGTTCAGGACGCCGGGCCGGTCTTCGACCAGCGCGATCACGGTGTGTTTCATACGGTCTTCGTTCCCCTCGCTACCGGTGCGCCCGCGCTAGCGGGCGACCTCCTGCGGCCGCTCGGGGGCCTCGACGGTTTCCTTGAGGGCGGCGCCCGCCGGCACCATCGGCCAGACGTTGCCCTCCGCTTCGACGCGGAAGTCGAGGATGACCGGGCCCGGGTGCGCGTTGGCCGCGCGGATGGCGTCGTCCACCTGCTCCTTCGCCTCCACGCGGATGCCGAGGATGCCGTATGCCTCAGCCAGCTTCACGAAGTCCGGCTGGGACATCGCGACGGAGACGTAGTTGTCCGCGTAGAACAGCTCCTGCCACTGGCGCACCATGCCCAGGTAGCCGTTGTTCATGATCGCCATCTTCACCGGCAGGTTCTCGTCGACCATCGTCGCGAGCTCCTGCAGCGTCATCTGGAAGCCGCCGTCGCCGCAGATCGACCACACGGTGGCGTCCGGCCGCGCGACCTGCGCGCCGAGGGCCGCCGGCACCTCGAAGCCCATCGTGCCGAGGCCGCCCGAGGTGATCAGCTGGTGCGGGTGCGTGAACTTCAGGTGCTGCGCCGCCCACATCTGGTGCTGGCCGACGCCGGTGACGATGACGACCTCGTCATCGTTCACTTCGGAGATGCGCTTGAGGACGTACTGCACTGACAGCTCGGGCCCCGAGGGGATCGCCATCGAGTACGCGTGCTCGGCGCGCAGGTCATCGATCCAGCGCAGCCACTCCACGTGCGTGTTCTGGCGCACCATCGAGGTGAGCGCCGCGAGCGCTTGCTTCGCGTCGCCCACAACCGCTGCGTGCGTCTCGATGTTCTTGCCGTGCTCCGCGGGGTCGATATCGATGTGCACGATCTTCGCCGTCGGGTTGAAGTCTGCGAACCGCCCGAGGGCGCGGTCGTCCATGCGGTTCCCGACGCCGATGATCACGTCCGCGTTGGACGCGGCGTGGTTGGCCTCGTACGACCCGTGCATGCCGAGCATGCCGTATGCCAGCGCGTGGTCCGTCGAAATGCTGCCGAGGCCGAGCAGCGTGTTGAGCACGGGAATGCCGGTCTTCTCGGCAAACGTCTTCAGCTCATCCCAGGCGCTCGACAGGATCACGCCGTGGCCGGCGATGATGATCGGCCGCTCGGCGCCATCAATGTAGCCAGCGGCCTGCCGCAGCACGGCCTCATCGAGGGGCGGGAACGCGTCATAGCCGCGAATCGAGACGGTCTCCGGCCAGATGAACTCCGCTTCCTCGGTGAAGACGTCCTTCGGGATGTCGATGTGCACCGGGCCGGGCCGGTTCGTCGTGGCGATGTAGGCCGCCTCGGCGAACGTGTACGCGATGTCCTCGGCGCGCATGACCAGGTAGTTGTGCTTCACCACGGGCATCGTGATGCCAGTGATGTCGGCCTCCTGGAAGCCGTCTTTGCCCAGCAAGTTCCTCGCGACGTTGCCCGTGATGAACAGCGTGGGCACGGAGTCCATCATCGCGTTGGTGATCGCGGTGACGAGGTTGGTCGCGCCTGGCCCGGAGGTGGCCAGCGCGCAGCCGAGCGCGCCCTTGGCGCGGGCGTAGCCATCGGCGGCGTGGCCGCCGCCCTGCTCGTGCCGCACGAGGATGTGACGGACCTCGGGATGCGCCGGAAAGCGGTCGTAGAGCGGCAGTACCACACCGCCCGGGTAGCCGAAGATCGTGTCGATCCCCAGCCGCTTCAGGCTTTCGAGGACGATGTCTGCGCCGCTCATTCTCATGGTGCCGGGTTCCTGTTCACTACTCGATGGGCTGGGTGGCATGCGTCAGGCCCGCGAGTGCGGGTCTTGGTGGACGGCGACGGCTGCGACGATGCGCAGGCGCCGCCTAGGTAAGTACGAGTACGAGTGCGAGGCCGCCGTCGATGGACGGCAGCGAGCCGCGGACGGCCAGCGAGGATGCGGTGCGGTCTCCGAGGCTGTGCATAACGCGTATCAGTATCATCGCCACCGAGGGCTCGCGTCAACTGCCGCGTCCCGCGTGACGAGCGCGGTTCCCCGGTGGACGCGACGAGGGCTCCTTCAGGAGCCCTCGATTTGGTGCGCTGGCTGGGGACGGTTACCTGGCGCCGGTCGGGAGCCCCTCGAACGAATACTCCTCGTGCGATGCGTCTTCGACCAGCAGGTTGAGCTGGGAGCGCAGCGCGAGGTCGTGATCCGTGGTGGCTGCATGCTCGGCGTCCTCGTGACGCTCCCACACGCCGAGGCGGCCGACGCGACCGCTCCCGTCAATGTTGCGCAGGCGGTAGCCGGTCAGATAGCCAGGCTGTTGCTGGTAGTACTCGGCAAGGCGGTCGATGAGCGAGTTGACTTCGCTCTCATGCCCGTGCTTCGGGCGCATGAGGGAGATGCGGACGTATGGCATGGACACCCACCCTTCACTAGTGGAGTAGCGGTAACCCCGACGGGCGTCGCGACGCGCGTCCGCTGCGGGTCAGCGCAGTGTAGCGAGTGCCGGCGGTCGCGTGTGCGCGACCGTGCGAGAAGCTGCGGTCGAAGGCGCCCGACTACAGGCGGAGCTTGCCGTGCGAGGGCTGGCGGCGCCGCTGCTTGCCGGCGGCAAGGCGCTCCTCCTCGAGGATCTCGTTGGGGTCGGCGACTTGCGTCTCGTGCACGTAGCCGCAGGCGATGCAGGTACCGAACTTCCCGTACCAGTCGTCCTCGACGATCATGAGGCCGCGGCAACGCGGGCACTGCTTGGGCGGGGTGGTGACAATCATGGCGTGCCCCCTCGATGGGTGGGGATCGCCCGGGAGCCCTCCGGATAGGGCCTAGTTCCTGCTGCCGCCGGGGTTAGCTGACGGGTTCGGGCCGACCAGGTGGGCCCGCTCAGGCTCGAGGCGTAAGCCCTGAGTTCACCCCAGTAAGTTGGTTCCCCCGGTCCTCGCTCGTCGCGAGGATTTGGCAGGGCGCCGCGCCCGGCGCCAGCAATACCGCTTGTTTCATCACGTACACGATGACTTCGTGATTGTGACAACAAGAGCATACGCAACCGGATTGCCTTGTCAACCCAATGTTCACGGAAATTTTACGTTTCACTCTGTTGCGTGCACTGCCCCATGAAGCCTCTGCGAACTTGCGCCTCGAACTCCGAGGCCACTATGCTCCTCGCGTCTCGCGCAGAGACCGGGGAAGACCGGTGCAAGTCCGGCGCTGTCCCGCAACTGTGAGCCGCCACGGAGTCGTGACCCCGTCGCGGTGAGCCAGAGTACCGGCCTGCGCATGTGTCCAACCCGCGAGGACGGGGTGACGGCACGTGGCTCGCTCGCTCCAACGGCGCACCACGTACCCGAAGCCCGCCCCCTCACGTCGTCGAGGGGGCGTTGTGTGTTCGGGAGCCCGAGGCCTCCTCTCGCACGAGTGTGCGGAGGTTCCTGTTGTACCGATTCTCCTTGCCATTCCGCCGTCGGCCACTGCTCGCCGCGGCGCTCGCGCTCGCGTGCGCGAGTCTGGTGCTCGTTGCATGCGGCGACGACGATGCGCCCGGCGACGCGACCACGCCGACGGCGGCCGCCGCGACGGCCTCGGGCGGCGCCGGGTTCCCACGCACGATCACCGACTCATCCGGGGCGGCGGTCACGCTTGCGAGCCAGCCGAGGCGCATCGTCTCGCTCTCTCCAGCGGCGACCGAGATCCTGTTCGCCATCGGAACCGGCGACCGCGTCGTCGGCTCCGATGCCTTCTCCAACTACCCGGACGCCGCCGGGCAGACGGAGAAGCTCGACTACTCGAAGCCCGACCCCGAGGCTGCGCTCGCGCTCGACCCCGACCTGGTGATCATGGTGACGCGCCAGCAGGAGCAGGTCCGGCAGTTCCGCGACCTCGGGATGACCGTCCTCTATTTCGAGGAGGCGGAGACCGTCGAGGGCGTGTACGAGAGCATCTCGTTGCTCGGCGAGTTGACCGGCCGTGACTCGGAGGCCGCACAGGTGGTCGCCGGTATGCGCCAGCGTGTGGACGCCCTCACCTCGAAGCTCGCGGGCGTCGCGGTCGGGCCGCGCGTGTTCTACGAAATCACGACCGACCTCTACACCGTGTCCGATGACACGTTCATCGGCTCGATGCTCGCGCTGCTGAAGGCGAAGAACGTTGCGGCCGGCGCATCCTCGAAGTTCCCGCAATTGACCGCGGAGGCCGTCATCGCCGCAGACCCCGAGGTCGTATTGCTTGCGGACGCGAAGTTCACGAACGAGAACCTCGAGACGGTGGCGGCGCGACCGGGCTGGGCGAACATGTCCGCCGTCCGCGACCGCCGCGTCGTCGCCATCGACGACGACATTGCGAGCCGGCCGGGCCCGAGGATCGTCGACGCCATGGAGGCCATCGCGAAGGCGCTGTATCCGGACCGTTTCCCGTGATCGCCGCGCGGCCCGGAGAGCGAGCGTGAGCATCGAGGCGACGCCCCGGCCGCGTCCGGCAGTGGGGCTGGGTCGCCGGCGCCGTCTGGCGACGGCTGGCCCCCTCGCGCTGTGCACCGGACTGCTGGTCGCAGTCGCGGCGCTGTCGCTCACGCAGGGCGCGGCCTCGATCCCGCCCGGCACCGCGATCGCCTTCGTCCTCAACCGGCTGCCGCTGATCCATATTGGCGTTGAGGCTCCGGCGAGCTGGGAGACGATCGTCGTCGACGTCCGCCTGCCGAGGCTGCTCGCGGCCGGCGTCGTGGGCGCGGCGCTCGCGTACTCGGGCGCGGCGTACCAGGGTGTGTTCCGCAACCCGCTCGCGGATCCCTACCTGCTCGGGGTCGCCTCCGGCGCTGCCCTGGGCGCCTCGATCGCAATCGTGTCGCCGCTTGAGTCGAGCTCGTACGAGTTCGGCTGGGTGCCGCTGCTGGCGTTCGCCGGGGCGGCGCTGGCGGTGCTGCTCGCGTACGGCTTCGCGCAGAGCGGTCGCACGGTCTCCAACACGGCGCTGATACTCGCCGGGATCGCCATCTCTTCGGTGGCGAGCGCGATTACGTCGTTCATCCTGCTGACGGGGGGCGACCGGGCGCAGCCCATCCTGTCGTTCCTCTTTGGCTCCTTCAACACGGCGAGCTGGACGCGGCTCGTCGTGGGGGCGCCCTATCTCCTCGGGGGGGCGGCGGTGATCGCACTCCACGCGCGCTTGCTGAATGTCCTCCAGCTCGACGAAGAACAGGCGGCGCAGCTCGGCGTCGATGTCGCGCGCTCCAAGGTCATCCTGTTGGCGGCCGCCTCGCTCGTGGCGGCGACGGCGGTCGCGATGGCCGGCGTGATCGGCTTCGTCGGCCTCGTGGTCCCGCACGTGACGCGCATGGTCTTCGGCGGCGATTACCGCCGGCTGCTGCCGCTGGCTGCGCTCCTCGGCGCCTCGTTCCTCATCGGGACGGACGTCCTCGCGAGGACATTGCTCCGCCCGCAGGAAGTGCCGGTCGGCATCGTGACGGCCATGGTCGGCGGGCCGTTCTTTCTGTATCTCCTCCGCGTGCGGCGCATCGGCGGCTTCAGATGAGCGCGGCCCACGCACCGGCGGCCGTCGCGCTCCTCGCGGCGCGGGGCGTCACCGTGGACCTGGGCGGCGCGCCGGTGCTGCGAGGCGTCGACCTCGACGTGCGCGGCCACGAGGTCGTCGGGCTACTCGGCCCGAATGGCGCGGGTAAGAGCACCTTCCTCCGCGCCGCGACCGGACTGGTCCCGCTCGCGGGAGGCTCGATTGCGGTCGAGGGAGTCGCCGTCGACCGCATCGCGAGGCGCGATCTCGCCCGCGCGGTCGCGGTCGTGCAGCAGCTTCCCGAGGCGCCCGGCTCGATGCTCGTCGAGGAACTCGTGCTCCTGGGGCGCAATCCGCACCTGGGTTTGCTCTCGCGCGAGTCCGCCCACGACTACGCCGTGGCCGCGGACGCGATGCGCCGGACCGGCTGCGAGGAGTTCGCCCATCGCCCGCTGCGGACGCTCTCGGGCGGCCAGCGGCGTCGTGCCTTCATCGCGCGGGCGCTCGCGCAGGAACCCCGGCTCCTGTTGCTCGACGAGCCCAACGCGAACCTCGACGTGCAGGCGCAGGCCGAGGCATTCGAACTGCTGCGGGCGCTCGCGCGCGACGGTGTCGGCGTGCTCGTCGCGGTCCACGACCTCACGCTCGCTGCCGCATACTGCGATCGCGTGGCGATGCTCGTCGACGGCCGCGTCATCGCCTCGGGCGCGCCGGCAGAGGTCGTGACATCCGAGGTCGTTTCGCGGGTCTACGGTGACCGCGTCATCGTGATCCCTCACCCGCAGAGCGGCGCTCCCATCGTGGTGCCCGCGGTCATGGAGCGCGCCGATGCCTGATCAGCAGACCGATGCCGAGCGCGATGAGTCGCTGCTCGACGAAGAGACGCCCGAGGAGCGGGCGCGCGCCGCGGAGCGCTTCTCGCAGAGCCTCGAGACGAGGACGCCGGCCGTCGCGCAACCGCCCGCGCAGTGGCAGGGTCTGTTCCGCAAACGTCATCCCCTCGTCGTCGTCTACACCGGCAACGGCAAAGGGAAGACGACGTCCGCCCTCGGCGTCACGATGCGTGCGTGGGGCCGTGGCTGGAAGATCTGCTGGCTCCAGTTCATCAAATCCAAGACGTCACACTACGGTGAGACCCGCGCCGCCGAGGCGATGGGCATCGAGATGATTCCGCTCGGCGACGGCTTCACCTGGCTGTCGAAGGACATCGAGAAGGACATCGCCCTGGCCCACGAGTGCTGGGCGCTGGCGAAGGAAAAGATCTACTCGCAGCAGTTCGACCTCGTCGTGCTCGACGAGATCACGTACCCCATCACCTACGGCTGGCTCGACGTCGACGAAGTGATCGGGGCGTTGCGCGACCGCCCCGCGAACATCCACATCGTGATGACGGGCCGCGACGCGCATCCGCAGCTCGTCGAATTCGCCGACCTCGTCACGGAGATGACCGAGATCAAGCACCCGTTCCAGGGCGGCCTCAAGGCGCAGCCCGGGATCGACTTCTGATGCTGGAGACCGAAGCCGGCCGCATCCGCGCCGCCATCGAGGCGATCCGGCCGCTTGACGCCCGCGCGATGCGCCGGGCGCGCGCGCGACAGCAGCAGTTGACGAAACCCCCGGGCTCCCTCGGGCGACTCGAGGCGCTGGCGGAGCGGATCGCGGGCATCACCGGGGACGACCGTCCCCGCCTCGCCCGCCGGCTCGTGGTCGTCGCCGCAGGCGATCACGGTGTCACCGCCCGCGGTGTCTCCGCGTACCCGTCCGAGGTGACGGCGCAGATGGTCGCGAACTTCCTCGGCGGTGGGGCCGCCATCAACGTGCTCGCCGCACACGCCGGGGCGCGGGTGCGCGTCATCGACGCGGGCGTTGCCTCCGAGACGCCTGACCACCCGGCGCTCACGCGCCTGCGGCTGGGAGCGGGGACGGGCGATATCACCGCTCGGAGCGCGATGACCCGGGAGCAGGCGGAGCGCGCCGTCGCCGAGGGCATCGCCCTCCTCGATGTCGAGCGTCGCAGCGACGGCGTCGACATCCTCGCGTGCGGTGAGATGGGCATCGGCAACACAACGTCCGCGGCCGCCATCACCGCGGCGATCACCGGCCGGCCCGCACATGCCGTCACGGGCCGCGGCACCGGCATCGACGACGAGCGATTCGAGGTCAAAGTGCGGGCCGTGCAACGGGCGCTCGAGGTGAACCGGCCGGACCCCGAGGACGGCCTCGACGTGCTCGCCGCGGTCGGCGGCTTCGAGATCGGCGTGCTGGCCGGGCTCTACGTCGGCGCGGCCGCCGCGCGCATTCCGGCGGTCGTCGACGGCTTCATCTCGGGGGCGGCGGCACTCGTCGCCGCCGTCATCGCTCCAGAGGTGCGCGACTACCTCGTCGCCTCCCACCGCTCGGTCGAGGCCGGGCACGCGGCCACGCTGGACCACCTGGGCCTCGAGCCGTTGTTTGACCTCGGCATGCGCCTCGGCGAGGGCAGCGGCGCGGCCCTCGGCATCACGCTCTGCGTCGCCGCCTGCCGCCTGCTCGATGAGATGGCGACGTTCGAGGACGCAGGCGTCTCCTCGAGCGAGGAAGTGGTACCGCCCGAGGCGTAGCCGGATACTGACCGGCGGAGGCGCCCGGGCCCAAAGGGCCCCGAAAGGAACCGCACGTGCCCTGGTCGGCCCCGCTCATCGCCGTGGAGTTCCTCACGCCACTGCGCCTGCGGCGCGTGGAGCGCTGGGACGACCGCACGTTCGGCGCGTCGCTGGGTTGGTTTCCTGCTGTGGGCTTCGGGATCGGCGTGCTGTTGCTGCTTCTCGACCGAGGGCTCCAGGAGCTGCTGCCCGGCGGCCCCGCGGACGCGTTGTTGCTCGTGGCGCTGGCGCTGCTGACCGGCGGCCTGCACCTCGACGGTGTCGCCGACACCGCGGACGGACTGGCGGTGCAGGGTGACCGCGCCACGAGGCTGGGCGTGATGAGCGAGGGCAACATCGGTCCGGCCGGCGTGATGTCGCTCGCCCTTGTACTGCTGGTGCAGTGGACGGCGCTGGTAGCGCTCGCGGATCCGGTGCGTTCGGCTGCCATCGTGCTCGCGCCGGGCCTCGCGAGGTGGTCGGTGACGCCGGTGGCGGCCTTGTTCCCGCCCGCGCGCCCTCGTGGTATCGGGCATGCGCTACAGCAGGGCATCTGGCCGACGGCGGTCCCCGTCTCGGCGACCCTGGCCTTCGGCGGCTCGGTCATCCTGTTCGGGCCCGCGGGCCTCGTGCTGCCGCTCGTCGCGGCGGCAGCCGGCATCATCGTGGCTGCTGCGGTCTCGCGGATGCTCGAGGGCGTCACGGGTGACACCTTCGGCGCATGCATCGAGATCTCGCAGGCGGCGGTGCTGCTCGCCTTCGTCGCCGCCGGTCAGCACGGCTGGCTCGACCCCACCTTCCTCACGTGAGCGCGGCTGCGTTCGTCCTTGGCGTGGCGCTCGACGCCGCGGCCGGCGACCCACCGACGAGAGTCCACCCGGTCGGTCTGGTGGGACTGTCCGCACGGCTCCTGCGGGAGCGCGCGCCGCGCAACGGCCGTGCGTGCCGCGCATACGGATGGGCCGTCGCGCTCGGGCTGCCGGCGCTCGCCGCGCTCGCCGCGGAGTGGCTTTGCGGACACGCGGCGCGGCGGCACCGGGTGCTCGGCCTGGCCGTCGAGGCATCGCTGCTCTCGCTGATGTCATCCAGCCGCACGCTGCTTGGCCGCGCCTCGGAGGTCGAGGACGCGCTCGCCGCGGGTAACCTCCAGGACGCGCGCTGCCTCCTCGCGTGGCACCTCGTCAGCCGCGACACGGTCGCGCTCGACGCGTCCGAGGTGGCCGCCGCCGCCATCGAGTCCGTGGCCGAGAACCTCTCGGACGGCGTCCTCGCACCCTGGTGTGCGTATGCGGCCGGCGGGTTGCCACTGGCCGTGGCCTACCGCGCCGCCAACACGCTCGATGCGCTGTGGGGATACCGGACGCCCGAGTTCGCGGCCCTCGGCGAGGGGGCGGCACGTGTGGACGACGCGCTCAACCTCGTGCCGGCCCGCGCCACGGCCCTGGCGATCACCGCCGCCGCCGCCGTCGAGGGCTCGGCCCGCCGCTCGTGGCGGACCTGGCGTCGCGACGGCCGGCAGACCTCGAGCCCGAACGCCGGTCATCCCATGGCCGCCATGGCGGGCGCCCTCGGCGTGCGCCTGGAGAAGCGCGGGGCGTACACGCTCGGCGCGGACTTCCCGCCGCCCTCGCCCGCGGACCTCGCCCGTGCGCTGCGGCTCGCGCGACGTGCCATGCTGGGAGCGGCGGTCGGGCTCGCCGCCCTCCAGTTCGGCTCCCGCGTCGGAAAGGCACGCGCATGACTCCCGTGACGCACGGCGGCCTGCAGCCCGAGGAGCTGCGCAACGCCGGCATCGACCCGATCGATGTGCTCGACCTGTCCGCGAACCTGAACCCCTTCGGCGCGCACCCGGACGTGCTGATTGCGGCGCGTGACGCCGACATCCGCCGCTACCCGCCTGCCGATGCGGCTCCGCTGCGCGATGCGCTCGCGCGCGCATCCGGCCTCGATCCCGCGCAGGTCCTCGTGACCGCTGGGGCGACGGCCGGCCTTCACCTCGCTGTGCGCGCCCTGCTCGCGCCCGGCGAGGACTGCGCGCTCTGGCCGCCGACGTTCGGCGAGTACGAGGCGGCGGTCGCCGCCGCCGGCGGGCGCGCGGTCGAGTACCGGGCGCAACCTCCCGGTTTCGCCCCCGACCTCGAGGTTGCTCCTGCGCCGCTCGGCGTGCTGTGCAATCCGAACAACCCCACCGGCGCCTATCTGAGCCGCGCGGACGTCGAGGGCGTGGTCGCGCGCCTCGGCGGGGTGCTGGTCCTCGATGTCGCGTATGACGCATTCGTCGACGACCGGTGGGACGCTGACGACCTCGTGCGCGCGGGCCTACCGGTGGTGGTCGTGCATTCGATGACCAAGCTGCACGCCGCACCCGGGCTGCGCGCCGGCTACATCGTGGCGTCCGCGGAAACGCTCGAACGCCTCGCGAGCGCGCAACCGTCGTGGCCGCTCGGCGCGGCGGCGCTCGCCGGCGGGCTCGCGATGCTCACCGTCGACGCATGGCAGCGGCGCGCGCTCTTCGAGGTGACGCGTGTCCGCGCGTCCCTTGCGCAGTCCTTCACCGAGGCGGGTATCGAGGTGGCGCCGTCGAGCGCGAACTTCCTGCTCGTGCGTGTGGGTGATGCTGCGGCATTCCGGGACCGCCTGCTGCGCCGCGGGTTCGCCGTGCGCGACTGCACGTCGTTTGGCCTGGCGGAGTGGGTGCGCGTGGCGGTACCCGTCGAGGCAGCGGCGCGCCGTCTCGTCACAGCGTTTCTCGCCAGCTTTGAGGAGCCGCCACCGTCATGACCGCCCCCGTGCTCATGGTGCTCGGCACGGCATCGTCGGTCGGCAAGTCCGTCCTCGTGACGGCGCTCTGCCGCATCGCGCGCCAGGACGGCATCCGCGTCGTCCCGTTCAAGGCGCAGAACATGTCGAACAACGCCGATGTCACCGCGGACGGCCGCGAGATCGGCCGCGCCCAGTCCGAGCAGGCCGCCGCCGCGGGCCTCGCCCCGAGGTGGGAGATGAACCCCGTGCTCCTGAAGCCGCAGGGCGACCGCACCTCGCAGGTCGTCGTCGAGGGCCGCCCCGCGGGCCTGCTGCGCTCGGCCGACTTCGTGACGCGCAAGCGCGACCTGTGGCCGCACGTGGAGCGCGGCCTCGAGACGCTGCGCGCGGAGTACGGCCTCGTGGTTGCCGAGGGCGCGGGCAGTCCTGCGGAGACGAACCTGCGCGTGGGCGACATCGTGAACATGCGCGTCGCGCGCCACGCGCATGCGCCGGTGCTCATCGTCGGCGACATCGACCGCGGGGGCGTTTTCGCGCACCTGTTCGGCACGCTCGCACTCCTCGAGCCGGAGGACCGCGCGCTCGTCCGCGGCTTCGTGATCAACCGCTTCCGCGGCGATCCGTCGCTGCTCGCCCCCGCGATCGAGGATCTCGAGGGACGGACGGGTGTGCCCATCGTTGGCGTCATTCCCTGGCTCGACGGGCTCGATGTCGCGCAGGAGGACGCCGTCGTGCTCGAACGTCCCGAGGGCCGTCCGAACGACCCCTACGGCGCGATTGACATCGTCGTGGTCCGCCTGCCGCGCATCGCGAACTTCGATGACTTCGACCCGCTTGCCGCCGAACCGGGCGTGCGGCTCCGTTACGTCTCGCGCCCTGAAGACCTCGGTAGACCGCACCTGATCATCCTGCCCGGCACGAAGGCCACGGTCGCCGACCTGGAGGCGATCCAGGGGAGCGGCATGGCCGGCGCCGTCCTGGCGCGCCACGCCGATGGTGTGCCGGTCGTCGGCATCTGCGGCGGCTTTCAGATGCTCGGCGAACGCATCGTCGACCCGCACGGTGTCGAGGCGGCGGCTGGGACCGCGGTGCGCGGCCTCGGCCTGCTGCCGGCGACGACGACGTTCGCTGCGGAGAAGACGACCCGTCGCGTTGAGGGCCGCGTCGCCGGCGCCCGCGGCCCCTGGGCCGGCATCGAAGGCGCGCCCGCGGCTGGCTACGAGATCCACATGGGGACGACCCTTGTGGAGGCGCCGGGCATCCACCCGCTGCTGGACCTCGACGGCCGCGCCGACGGCGCGGTCAGCGAGGACGGGTCGGTCGCCGGCTGCTACCTCCATGGCCTCTTCCACAACGATGCGCTGCGGCACGCGCTGCTGTCCGCGCTCGGACGCCCCGCGACTCCCGCGATGACCTTCGGCCGGGAGCGGGGCTACGACCGCCTCGCCCAGCACGTCCGCTCACACCTGGACCTGGACCGCGTCTACGAGATCCTTTGGCCCGACGGTGTTCCGCCGGAAGCGGCATACCGTGGGTGACGTGTGGTTCGTCACCGGCGGCGCGCGCAGCGGTAAGAGCCGCTTCGCTGAGCGCCTCGCCGCGGGCACGGGTCGCGAGGTCGTCTACATCGCGACCCTCGAGCCCCTCGACGCGGAAATGGAGCACCGCATTGCCCGCCACAGGGAGTCGCGCCCGGCCGAATGGGGGACGATCGAGGCGCCGCGCGACCTGCTGACGGCGCTCGATGCCGCGCCGGTCGACGCCTGCGTGCTCCTTGACTGCCTGTCCCTGTGGGTGACGAATCTCCTGCTCGACGCCGCGCCGGAGGCCGGCCCCGAGGCGGTACGCGCGCTTGCCTTCGACCTCGAGCGCCGCGTTGCGGCACTGCTCGACGCCGCGTCCGGGCGTCCAGGGCCGTTCATCGTCGTTAGCAACGAGGTGGGTGCCGGGCTCGTGCCCGAGCACGCGCTCGGACGCGCGTTTCGCGATCTCCTCGGCTGGGCGAATCAGCAGGTCGCCGCGAGCGCGTCGCGTGCGTGGCTCATCGTCGCCGGCCGGACGCTCGAGCTGCCGCCCTCGGAACCGATCGACTGACATAGAACAGGCCCCCGCCGGCGGAGGCCTGTTCTGTCGTGGACGGGCTATTAGGAGGGTTAGCCCGTCCACTCCTGGAGGGTCGCGCTCAGCTCGATTTCCGAGCCGTCGCGGATCACGGTGAGTTTCACCTCGTCGCCAACGCGGTACTGGTCCACGAGGCGCGCGAGCTGCTCGATGGTCGCTACATCCTTCCCGTCGAACTTTGTGACGACATCCCCGCCCGGCGGCAACGCGCTGTCGGTCGCGGAGCCCGAGGCGGCTCGCAGCCCTGCGCGGTCTGCGGCGCTGCCGCTGGTGACGGAGGTGATGTAGACGCCCTTCGTGACATCGATGCCCAGCTGGTCGGCGTTCACCCGGTTCAGCGTGGCGCCCGACACGCCGAGCTGTGGGTGGGTGATCGGGTTGCCGTCGATCATGTCCGGCAGGAACCGCATGGCCGTGTTGGCCGAGACCGCGAACCCGACGCCGACGAAGACGCGCTGTCCGGTCGGGTTCTCGATCGAGGTGTTGATGCCGATCACCTCGCCGGCCGCGTTGAAGAGCGGGCCGCCCGAGTTGCCGGGGTTCACCGCCGCGTCCGTCTGCAGCATCCCGCGGACCGGCCGTCCGATGCTCGTGTTGCCCGTCGAGTCGCGGTCGGTCGCGCTGATGATGCCGGATGTGACGCTGAACTTCTCCGAGAACGGGTTCCCGATGGCGAAGACGGACTCACCGGGTCGCACGCGGTCGGAGTCCCCGAACGTCGCCGGCTGCAGCTGGCCGTCCGGCACGTTCACGCGCACGACGGCGAGGTCGTTTCCGGGATCCGACCCGATCACCGCGCCCGGCACGACCGTGCCATCCGTGAACTCGACGTTCACCTGCCGCGCCCCCTCGACGACGTGGTAGTTGGTGAGGATGTGCCCGTCCTCGTCCACGACCACTCCGGTCCCGAGGCCGGTGGCCTGCCGCGTGGTCGATCCGCTGACGGTGATGATCGCCACCACCGAGGGCGACACTCGCTCGACCAGCGTCGGCAGGTCGTCGATCGCGGTGAGATTGACCGGCGTGTCGACGCTTCCCCTCGCGCTCCCGGCGCGGTCCGCGCGCGTCGAGCTGTTCGTGGCAGTCCCGGCCGGCGACGAAGCGCCCTCGTCGTCGCCGGCGATGCCCACGGCGAGCAGCCCGCCGACGACCATGGCCACGACGACGACGCCCCCGAGTACTACCGCCTGTACCGCAGACTTCACGTCGCCCTCCTCACGGCCCCCGCGAACTCGTCACATTCGATGTTCGGCGGGATGAGTCAAGGACGCATGGCACAAATGTAAAGAGGCTGCAATTGCCGTCTCCGCCCGGCACACCTCGCGGGGCGGTCGCGCGGCTAGCCCAGGCGTGGACCGCGGTACACGGCGGCGGCGCCCCGGTAGAGGTGCGCCTCCACCTCGGCGCTCACCGCCTCGGTCAGGGCGACCGAGGCTCGTCCGAGGACCAGGTCGCGGAGGCCGCGCTTCGGGCGCACGATGCGCGTGCGCCGCGGCGCTCCACTCTTGCTGGCTGCCCAGTCGATGGCGTCCTCGATATCGCCCGTGCGGTCGATCAGTCCGGCCGCAAGCGCGTCGGGCGCGGCGTACACCTCGCCAGTGGCGAGTTCGCGGACCCGCTCTTCGGGCAGCCCGCGGCCCCGCGCGACGCCCTCCACGAACAGGTCGTACATCGCGTCGATGATGCGCTGTTCCTTCGCCTGCTCTTCGTCGGTCGCCTCGCGAAACGGCGACAGCATGTCCTTGAGGCGGCCGGACTTCGAGACGCGCATCTGCACGCCGATCTTGTCGAGGGCCTCGAACACGAGCGGGCGGTAGGCGATTACGCCAATCGCGCCCACGAGCGCGGCGGGTAGCGCGATGACATAATGCGCCGCCGCCGCCAGCATGTAGCCGCCGGAGGCGCCGAGCCCGCCGACGTACGCGACGACCGGCTTCTCCTCGCGCAGCCGAAAGACCGCGCGCGTCATCAGGTCGGAGCCCGTCGCGCTGCCGCCCGGCGAGTCGATGTTGAGGACGACCGCCCGCACCGAGTCGTCGTCGCGCAGCTTCGTGAAGAGGCGCGCGTACTCGAGCGGTCGGACCGCGGGGCCGATGGTCCCCTGGACGTCGACGACGGCGATCGTCTGCGGGCGCAGCGACCGCAGGGCGGATGGCGCAATCAGGCTCAGCATCCTCTGCCTTTCCCGTTGAGTGGCGTGCATCACGAGTGTACGCGCATCTCGCACGACGGCGCTGGCATCCGTTTCCGTCCCGCGCTACCCTGCCCCCCCATGCGGCGGTTCCTGTTCATCCTCGTTGTCGGGGTGGCGCTGAGCGCCACCGCGTGCAGCCGCGCTGCCGATCTCATCCCCGGCGAGGGTGGTCCGGATGCGCCGAAGACGGCGACGCCGCCTCCGGTCTCGGCCCCGCCGCTGTTGGTGCCGAGCACGCTGCGCCTGGCCGGCGCCGCCGGCGCCGACCCGAGCCGGCCCGCGATCGCGGACGTCGAGCTGGCGCGGTCCGTCGTGCAGGTGCAGGCCGTCGATGGGACCGGCCTCGATGCCCGGGTGGTGCGCGGCGGCTCCGGGGTCGTCATCGACAAGGCGCAGGGCCTCATCCTGACCAGCTACAGCGTCGTCGACCCGTTTCAAGCGGACGGGACGCGCGCCTACGCGATGATCGCGGTCGGCGCGGCCAACGGAGACGGCCCGCCCGAGTTTGAGGCCGACCTGGCTGCGGCCAGCCCGCAGTTCGACATCGCGATCCTCCGCATTCGCGAGCCTCGGGACGGCGTCAGCGACCCGGCGTTCGATCCCATCGAAGCGGTGCTCGCGGATACGTCCGCACTGAAGCGCGGCGACCGCCTGCGCCTGTTCGCCCAGGCATCCACCGACCGCGCGCAGGCGATCCAGACGACCTCGGCGTCCATCGCCGGGTTCCGAGGCGACGGCGCCGGCGACGCGCGCGCATGGCTCAAGCTGGACGGTCGCGTGCCGGGCACGGTCGTCGGCGGACCCGCGTTCGACCAGTCCGGGCTGCTCATCGGCTTCGCGTCCCAGCTCGAGTACAGCCCCGACGCGCCGGTCGCGCAGCTCCGCCCGCTGGCGCACGCCATCGACGCGATCAACTCCGCACGCCAGGGCGGCGCCGAGGCACGGTTCGAGCCGCCGCTCATGCATCCCACGCACCTCTCCGGCGCCGGCACCGCGGAGGCAAACGAAGACGGTGTCGCGATCTCGCGGCCCGCGTTCGCCGCGAACGTCCTCGAAGGCCAGGGGTACCGTGACCTCTTCGACTACACGAACACGTTCGGCGGAGACACGGGTGAGTTGCAGTACGAGTTCGCGACGCAGGGCATCCAGGAGGGCGCTTCCGTACAGGAGCGCTGGTACCTGAACGGCGTCCAGCAGGACAGCCTCTCGTCCTCGTACACGTGGAACTCCGGCAGCTTCGCGATCGTGTCCGACCGCCTGGCGACGCCCAACGCGCGCAACATTCCGAACGGGGCGTGGACCCTGGAGGTGTGGGTGGACGGCGTCCGGCGTGCGAGTTCGACGGCGTTCGTCGGCGTGAACCCGCAGGACATCACCCGCAAGCCGGCCGTGGATGGCATCCGCTTCGCGTCCTCCGCCTCTGCCGAGCAACTGCCCGGCGCCGCGCTGACGGCCAACTCGTCACAGGTGCTCGCCTTCTTCGACTATCGCCAGGCCGCCGCCGTGCAGCGCATCCGCTGGGTGGTGCTCCGCAACGGGCAGACGTACTACCAGTCGGGCGCGGTGCCGTGGTCGGGAGGTGACGCCGGAAACTGGTGGGTCGGCGTGCCCGTCGACAACGCTCGAGGTTCGTGGGAGGTCCAGATCTATTTCGATGACTTGATCGTGGGGACGGGCAACTTCCAGCTCTCGTAGCGCCAGGCCCGTCCCGGCCTACGGGAACAGGTCGCGCTCGAACGGGCGCACGATCTCCCGCGCCGAGCCTTCCCCCGCCTCGTACGGGAACCCGCGCACGATGGCCGCCGGCACGGCCGCCAGCTTCTCCATCACTAGGCCCGCCGCCGCCGCGATCTCGTCCGCGGGGCACGGCATCGTGACCCGCAACTCACGTCCGTCGAGGTCGCGCTCGCCGTCGTACGAATGGAGCGGGCGCATCCCCGCGACGCCGATCGCGACGTTCGTCTGTCCTTCGCGCCACGGCCGGCCGAACGTGTCCGTCATCACCACGGCGACCTCCACGCCCGTCCGCACGTGGATCGCCGCCCGCAGACCGCGGCACGAGGCGTCCGGGTCCTCGGGGAGCAGCGACACGAGGTCGTCGCCCCCTACGTTCGAGGCGTCGACGCCGGCGTTGGCACAGACGAACCCGTGTCTCGTCTCCGTGATCAGGACGCCGCGCGCCTGACGGACGATGCGGACCGATTCCCGCAGCACCGCCTCGATCTGCCGCGGGTCCTTCTCGTGGCGGGCCGCCCACGCGCGCGCGAACGGTGTCGGCTCGAACGAGTCCAGCGGCACGACGCGCCCCTCGACCTTCGACACCACGCGCTGCGTCACGACGACCACGTCTCCCCGCTCGACCGGCGTCTCCTGGGCCGCCGCGGCGCCGACGATGAACGCGGCGAGGTCGTCGCCCCGCTGCACCATCGGGATGCCCGTCACCCCGATCACGCGTACCTCGGGGGGCGTCACGAAGCGCCGCCGGCCGGCAGGCCGGTCACCCGCAGCGCGGTATGCGCCCTGTACCGGCCGTTGATGCCGATCAGCAGCACCGTCAGCCCCTCGACGAAGCGAGAGAAGCGCAGGGGACCGGCATCGACCGCGCGTACCCCCGCGACCTGCTCGGCCAGTGCCATCACGAGCGCCTTCGCGTCCGCGTCCGCGCCCGTCACGAGCACGTCCGCGTCGACGGGCTCGTCGAGCGTGAGCAACGCTTCAGCCCCCAGGTTGTGAAACGCGCCGATGACGATCGAGTCACCGAGGATCGCCGCGGCCTGCTCCGTCGCCGACCCCTCGGCGACCTCGACCGGCCGCGCCCCTCGCTCGAACCGCACCGGCACCACCGCGTCGACCACAACCTTGCCCGCGAGCGCGCCCGCGAGCCCCTCGAGCGTCGGCCGCTGCGCTTCATACGGCACGACGATGACCGCGATCCCGGCATCCGCCACCGCCGCCTCGTTGGCGGCCCCGCGCACGCGCACGTCGCGTCCCGCGTCCGCGAGCAGGGTGTTCAACTCATCCGCGACGGCCCCGGCGCGGGCGGCGTCGCGACTCCCGAGGATCACGTCGTGACCGGCGAGGGCGAAGCGCGCCCCGAGGCCACGTCCCTCCGGCCCCGTACCTCCCACCAGTGCGATGCGATGCGCCACCACAGCCTCCTCGGTGCCCTCGCGCTCCGTACAATGTGCGAGCGTACGCACGCGCCGCGACGGGCAGCAAGCAGACCCGGGAATCCACAGATGGCCGTCTCCACAGCCGCCGCGCACGCCCTCGCGTTGCGCGACGTTTCGCACTGGTATCCCCACCGAGGCGCCGCGCTCCAGGCGCTCGACCGCGTCGACGTCACGGTCGCGGAGGGGGAATTCGTTTCCCTGGTCGGACCGAGCGGCTGCGGCAAGTCGACCCTGCTGCGCGTCGCCGCGGGACTGCTCGCGCCGTCATCCGGGGCCTCGACGGTCTTCGGCCGCCCGCCGCGCGAGGCCTCGGCGGCGCAGGAGCTTGGCCTCGTCACTCAGGACCCGGGCTTGCTGCCCTGGCGCACCGTGGCCGCCAACATCGCGCTCTCGCTCGAGGTCGCGGGCGTCGAGGCTGGCAGCCGCACCGCCATCGTCAACAACCTCCTCGAGCGGGTTGCGCTGCGGGACTTCGCCGCGTACCACCCGGGACACCTATCCGGCGGCATGCGGCAGCGCGTGGCGCTCGCGCGCGCACTCGCGCACCGGCCTCGCATGTTGCTGATGGACGAGCCGTTCGGAGCCCTCGATGAGCTGTCGAGGGAAGACCTGCGTGTCGAGCTGCTGCGCATTCACGAGCGCGACCGTATGACCGTCCTCTTCGTCACTCACTCCGTGCGCGAGGCAGTGCTGCTGTCCGACCGCGTGCTGGTGCTGAGCCCGGCGCCCGGCCGCGTCCTCGCGGACATCGCGGTCGACATGCCCCGGCCGCGCGACGCCAGCCTCGAGGCAACCGCGCCATTTCTCGAGTGTGTCGCGAGCGTGCGAGCGGCCCTCGACGCCGGGCGTCGCGACCGATGACGGCGCGCCCGCTCGCGGAGAGCGCGCGTGGCGAGGCAGTCGCGACGCGCACGGCAGACCGCACGCCGCTGCGGCGCCCTGGAGCGCTCCGGGCGCTCCTCACGGCGACGCTTCCCCCGGTCTTCGCGGTGGCGCTGGCGCTGGCCGCGTGGTCTGCATGGATTCGTCTCCGCGATGTGCCCGAGTACCTGGTGCCGGCGCCCGAGGCGGTCGCCCGCGCCTTCCTCGATGACCCGTCGCGCTTCCTCGACGCCGGACGGACCTCGCTCGTCGAGGCGCTCGGGGGGCTGGCGCTCGGCTCGGGCGGGGCGCTCCTGCTCGCCGTCGCGATGGCGCACTCGCGCCCGCTCGAGCGCGCCCTCTACCCGCTCGCGCTGCTGGTGAAGGTCACGCCGGTGGTGGCGGTGGCGCCGCTGTTCATCATCTGGTTCGGCTTCGGGATCTGGCCCAAGCTCCTCGTCGCCGCCCTGATCACGTTCTTCCCGATGCTCGTCAACGCCGTCACCGGACTGCGCGACGTGGACCCCGCCGCGCACGACTTCCTGCGTTCGCTGCACGCCTCGAGGTGGCAGGTCTTCTGGGCGCTCCGCTGGCCGGCGTCGCTGCCGTATCTCTTCGCCGCGTTGCGCATCTCCGTGCCGTTGGCGCTCATCGGGGCCGTGGTCGCCGAGTGGATGTCCGGTGACGGCGGTCTCGGCCAGGTCATCCTGGTCGCGAACGGCGACTTCGACACTCCGGCGCTCTTCGCCGCCGTCCTCGTCCTCGCGGGCCTGGCTGTCGTGCTGAACGGCGCCCTGGCGCTCCTCGAACGTAAGGTGCTCTTCTGGCATGAGTCTTCCGAGGCGTGACGCCTCGGGAGGTCAGCTCGATGCCGCTCCGCTCGCTGCCGTTCCATCGCCGGCTGCTGCTGCCCGCGCTGGTGATCGCCGTACTGGTCTGCGCCGCCTGCGCGGATGATGACGCGCTGCCCGCTGGCGACGATGGCGCCACGCCGCGCCATCTCACGTTCATGGCCGGCTTTCGCGCGCAGGCAAACCTGCCGTTCGTCGCCGTGTACGTCGCCGAGGCAAATGGCTACTTCGCCGACGAGGGCCTCGACGTCGATATCCGCCACTCGAGCGGGCAGGACGAGCACCTGAAGCTCTTGCTCGCCAGAGAGGTCGCGTTCACGACGGGTACCGCCGCGCAACTCCTCGCACGCCGAGCGGACGGTCTGCCCGTCCGAGCGGTGGCGCTCTTCGGTCAGCGAGGCGACCAGGGGTTCGTCGTCCGCGCGGACTCGGGCATCGAGCGCCCCGCCGACTTCGCTGGCAAGACGGTCGGCTTCAAAGCGGGCGTGGTGCCCGCCGAGCTGAAGGCGCTCCTTGCCACCGCCGGGCTCTCGCCGGACGACGTGCGTCTCCAGGGCGTGGGGTTCGACCCCCGTGTGTTCATCGAGGGCGGGCTCGATGTGTACCCCGTCTTCTTGAGCAATGAGCCGTATGCCATTCGCAAGGCCGGCGTGGACATCCGTGTCTTCGACCCCGCCGACTTCGGCGTGGCGACGCTCGGGCTGACCTTCCTCGCCCACGAGGACACCGTCCGCGACGACCCCGAGCTCGTGCGGCGCTTCCTGCGCGCCGCCCTGCGGGGCGTCGAGTACGCGACAACCCACCTCGACGAGGCAGTCGAGATCACGCTGCGGTACGCCGAGGGCGCCGACCCCGGGCAGCAGCGGTACCTGCTCGAGACGGACCTCGCCAACGCCCGCCGGGGGGATGGCATCGGCCGCTCGAGTCCGGAGCAGTGGGAGGCGCTGCAGGCGACGCTGCTCGAATTCGGCGCCCTCGACGCGGCGGCCGACGCGGCGGCGGCCATCGACTCGAGCTTCGTCGACGCCCTCTACGACCGGGACGGACGGCTCCTGCGCCGGTAACACGGGCGCCGCCCGTGCTCGCAGGCGTAACGACCGTGGGCTACGATGACCGGGCACGACGCGAGGGGGACGATGGCGACGGACGAGTCGCGGTCCGCGCTGGACACTGAGCCGGAGGACGCCGCGGAGGGCTCTCTGCGGCCCGCCATGCTCGATGACGGGCAGCCGGCGTTCCCGTGGTGGCTTCCGCTCCCCGGCGTGCTCCTGGCCGCCGCCTGGGCCGCCTACCGTGCCGCGGGCGCTGAGGATGATGGAAGCTCCGTGCTCCTCGAGACGTTGCTCTGGCCGGGCGCCGCGATCTTCGTCCTCACCTCGCTGACCGCCTACTTCGGCTGGCGTCTGGACCTCGACTGATGCTGCACCTGTACACCGGCTCGCTCGTCCCGCGCGAGGACTCGGACGCATTTCGCCTCCACGAGGCGTACGAAGCGCTCCGCCGCGAGCTCGACACCGACGGCATGCTCGGCACGAACACCACGGTGCTCCCCGCGCGCGGCCTGGCGCCGGACACCGTCATCCAGCACCTCTCGACGATTCCCTTCCTCGCGCAGGCGCGCCTCGTGGCCGTCGAGGGCCTCCTCGGGGCGTTGGGCAGCCGGCGCGGCGTGCTGGAGCAGTGGCAGCCGCTCGTCGACTTCCTCCCGGTGATGCCCGAGACGAGCCACCTCGTATTGCTCGATCTGGCCCCCGAGCGCGAGGACCGGCTGACGCTCGAGCGCTCGCCGTTGTTGCGCGCCCTGCGGGCCGTGCCCGGCGCCGACGTGCGGGAGTTCCGGGCGCTGCGCCTGTTCGGGCGCGATTCGGGCAACGAGGTCGCGCGCTGGATCGAAGGCCGGGCGCGCGAGCGTGGCGTGGCCTTCCAGCGCGATGCCGCCGAGGCGCTGTCGGACCTCGTCGGCGCGGACCTCTGGGTGGCGGCCGGCGAGATCGAGAAGCTGGGCCACTATGCCGCCGGGCGGCCCGTCACGGTCGCCGACGTGCGGCTCCTCACTCCGGCGTCACGCGACGCCGACGTGTTCGCGCTCGTCGACGCGGTGGCCGAGGGACGCGCTCCCGCTGCCCTGCGTCTGCTGCGCCAGCTGGTCGAGCAGGGCGAGCATCCGACCCGGCTGCAGGCGATGATCGCGCGCCAGGTGCGCGCGCTCGTCCGCGCCGCCGAGCTGGTCGCGCAGGGCGCTCCCGAACGCGCCATTGGCGAGGCCACCGGCATCACGCACTCGTTCCCGCTCGGCAAGCTCGTCCGCCAGGCGGGCGCCATGGGGGCCGCCCGTGCCGAACAGGCGCTGCGCGAAATCGAGGCAGCCGACTACGCGGTGAAGACCGGACACCTCGAAGAAGGACTCAGCCTCGAGTTGCTCGTGTGCCGCCTGGCCGAGCTTGCGCCCCGGGGTGCCACGCCCGCGACGCGCCGCTGAGCGGCGCCGCATCGAGACGGGAGCAGCAGGAGATGGACGTCCTCGAAGCATTGCGCACGCGGCGCACGGTCGGCGCGTTCGCGCCCGCGCCGCCGCCTCAGGAGGCCGTCGAGCGCGCCATCGAGGCGGCGACGTGGGCTCCGAACCATCACCTCACGGAACCGTGGCGGTTCCACGTCCTCACCGGTCATGCACGCGGCGATCTCGCTACCGCCGCCGCCTCGACCTTGCCGCCCGAACGCGACACCGAGGACGAGCGCCGCGCCCTGCGCGCCAAGCTCGAACGCGCCCCCGTCCTCGTCGTCGTGACGCAGGCCAGCGGCGACCCCGACCCGGTGCGCGACCTGGAGGACTACGCCGCCTGCGCCGCTGCGGTGCAGAACATCCTCCTCGCGGCGCACGCGCAGGGGCTCGCCGCGAAGTGGAGCACGGGCAAGCTCGCCCGCTCCGAGGGCGTCCGCCACTTCCTCGCGCTCGGGGAGCGTGACCGCGTCGTCGCCTTCGTCTACCTCGGGTTCGCGGCGGCCGCGGTCGCTCCGGAGCCGCGGCGCGCGACGCCGTCGGTCACGCGCTACGGCGACTGAACCGCCGCACTCCGACTCGCCCCCGCTACCACTCGGAGCGGATCGAGGACAGCACGCGGCCCTGCACCTCCACGTTGTCCGGGGCGGTGTAGATTGGCGACATGGTCGCGTTCATCGGCTGGAGGCGGATGCGGCTGCCCTCGTGGAAGAACTTCTTGAGCGTGGTCTCGTTCTCCGCCTTCAGCCACACTGCGACCATGTCGCCGTCGTCGCAGCTGCGCGTGGCTTCGAGGATCACGATGTCCCCGTCATTGATGAGGGCGTCGATCATCGAGGTGCCTTCGACGCGCAGGGCGTACGCGTTCGGCCGGCCGCGCGTCTGCTCCTCTGTGACCTCGATCGAATCATAGCCCGCGGGCAGGGTGTCCGGCGGCGTCGGGATGGGCTGTCCGGCAGCGATCTTCCCCAGCAGCGGCACCTCCTGCACGCGGCGCCGCGTTCCGGCGCCCGGGAGCTGAATCGCCCGCGAGATCTCGCGGTCCCGGCGCAGCAACCCCTTCTCCTCCAGCCGCTTCAGGTTGTAGTCCACCACGGAGGTGGACGAGATGTCGCACCCCTGCTGGATGTCTCGGATCGAAGGTGGGTAGTCGTGTTCCGCGACGAACTGCTCGACGAACTGCAGGATGCGCGCCTGCTTGTCCGACAATCCCGCTGAGGATCCTGTTGGCATAGCCCCTGCTCCGTCTGCCCGCCGCCACGGTGGTCATCCGTGCCGCGCACAACCGACGGAACCGGTGGCAAGCGACACAAATGTTCGCAACAACAGTACCGTTCCACATAACGTACCGTCAACGCCCGCCGTCACTGTGTCACTGCCGCCGCATCGTCGCGTGTCCGGCCGGGGGGGCGATACGATGAAGCTTGCGACATCGAGGCGAAGCGATCGGGGGCTGGCGGATGGCGGCGGGACTCGAGGACCTGTGGGGGAACCAGCCGCCCGGCGAGCCGGACGCCGAGCGGGGCGAGCTGCGTCGCGCGCTCGTCGTGGCGGCGCACCCGGACGACGCCGACTTCGGCGCCGGCGGCGCCGTGGCGCTGCTCAGCCGCGCTGGCTGGGAGGTGCGCTACCTCGTCGTCACGGACGGCTCCAAGGGCTCCGACGACCCGTCGTACACGCCGGAGCAGCTGGTGGTGACGCGCGCCGAGGAGCAGCGCGTCGCCGCCGCGCATCTCGGTGTTGGCAGCGTCGGCTTCCTCGGCTTCACCGACGGTGAGCTGGTCGCGTCGCGCGCGCTCCTCGGCGCGATCACACGCGAGATACGCGCGTTCCGCCCGTACGCCGTATACACACACGACCCCGAGCCCGTCGTGCATGCCGAGGGCTTCATCAACCACGCCGATCATCGCGCGACCGGCCTCGCCACGGTGGACGCGGTCTACCCGGCGGCGCGCGACCGCCTGAACTTCCCCGAGCAGATCGCCGAGGGCCTGGCGCCCCACGTCGTGCGCGAGCTGTACCTCTGGGGCTCGAACCAGGCGAACTGTGACGTCGACGTCTCGAGCGTCGTCGAGCTGAAGATCGAGGCCCTGCTGCTGCACGGCAGCCAGTTCACGGACGATGGCGGCTTCATCGACGTCATGCGCGACCGCTGGCGCGACGCGGATGGGCGTTCGCTGGAGCAGTTCCGGCGCGTGGTGATGTTCGGATGACCGCGGACGCGCCAGCCGTCTCCGGCCACGCCTACTGCCCGGTCTGTGGTGCGGCGCTCACCGCCGAGGCCGGCCCCGGCGCGCGCCCGGCGTGCGAGGTGTGCGGCTTCGTGCGCTACGACAACCCGAAGGTCGCCACGGGCGTGGTCGCGGAGCGCGATGGCCAGATCCTGCTCGTGCGCCGCAACCACGAGCCCATGCTCGGCCACTGGTCGTTCCCCTCGGGCTTCGTCGACGCGGGCGAGGTCGTCCCCGAGGCCGCTGTGCGTGAAGTGTTCGAGGAGACCGGCGTCGGCGTGCGCATCGACCGCTTGCTCGGCGTCTACAGCCGCCGCGGCGACGCCGTCGTGTTCATCGCGTACGCCGGCACCGTCGGCCCCGGCACGCCCGTCGCCGGTCCGGAGGCGTTCGAGGTCGGCTTTTTCTTGCCCGACGCGCTGCCGGACCTCGCATTCCCTCACGACGATGAGATCGTCGCGGCATGGCGAGCCGGCCGCCCATGAGCCGCGCTACGCTGGGCTTCATGACTCCGAAAGCGCCCGTAGGATGACGGTGCCCCCAGCGGGCCCGAGCGCATCGGCCGGCCGGCCGCTCGGGCTGTCGCTGCTCCAGCGCCGCGGCATCGAGGCTGAGGTCTTGATCCCCTTCATCCGTCGCCTGGAGGTCGAGCTCGGACCTGAGCGCGCGCACCGGATCGCCCGCGAGACGATCGACGAGATCGCCCGCGAGCAGGGCCGCGCCGTCGCCGAGGGCCTCGGCCGCACCGACCTCGAAGGGTTCCACGCAGTCCGTGACACCTGGAGCGGGGCTGGAGGCGACCTCACCATCGAGACGCTGCGCGAGGACGGGGAGCGGCTCGAGTTCAACGTCACCCGCTGCCGCTTCGCGGAGCTCTACGAGCGCCTTGGCGCGCGCGACCTCGGCTTCCTGCTCTCCTGCGGCCGCGATTTCACCCTGTCCGAGGGCTACTCGCCCGACCTCGAGCTGGAGCGCTCGCAGACCATCATGCAGGGGGCGCCCTTCTGCGACTTCCGCTACCGCTACCGGGCGCCTTCCGCCCAAGTGGCCCTCCCCGGCGACGCCGATGACAGCGATAATGCCGCGGGGACGGCGACCGCCGGTCCGCAGGACAACCAGCCGCGCTGACCGGCCCGACCTCGGGTGCCGGCAGCGACCGCGGCAAGGCGCAGAAAGAAGGAACGATGCGCATTCAGATCTTCGGTGATGACCGCGAGCCCATCCTCGAGCGCACGCGCGAGATGGTGGAAGAGGCCATCGCCCAGGCCGGCGTCACCGACGCCGAGATCGAAGTCATCGCCATCCACAACGACGACGAGGCGAAGGCCCAGCGCAGCCTCGGCGCGCCCACGGTGCGCATCGACGGTTTCGACGCGGAGTACGCGGAGCGCGAGCCACCGGAGACGACCGCCGGCGCACGCTACTACAGCACTCCCGAGGGGTGGCAGCGCTTGCCCGAGCGAGGCATGATCGTCTTTGCGATCAAAGAAGCGCAGGCCCGTGCCGCGCGGCGGCAGACGGCCGGCTGACGCCACGGTCCTGCTGGTGGACCCGAAGGGGGCGGACATGAGCGACAACGAGCGCCCCGAAGACCAGCCGGACGCCCGCGAGGCAGGTCAGGCCCCCGAACCCGCCGAGCCGGGTCTGTCGCCCCCACGCGCTCCCCTGCGCGGCAGCGGGGCCGGCTTCGGCATGGCGGGCGAGGGCGGCGGCGCCGCCAGCCTTCTGCGTCGCGTGCAGGAAGCGGCGGAGCTTGCGCGGCGGACGGCTGAGCAACACCGTCCTGCCGCGGAACGCGCTGCACGTGAGGCCGCGGAGCGCGCAAGGCACGCGGTCGAGGCCGCGAAGCCTGAAGCCGAACGCCTCGCCAGGCAGGCGCGCGCCGCCGCGGAAGCGGCCCGCCCTCATGTCGAGCGTGCTGCCGGTGACGCCGCGAACTACGCCCGTGAGCACGAGGACGAGATCCGCAACGCCGCTGCCCGAGCCGCTCGGACGGTCGCGCCGCGCCCGCTGCGTCCGGCGATTGATGCCATGAGCGAGGAACTGAAGAAGCGCCCCGAACCTGAATCGGGGGAGGAGCCCCCGGCGGCGGCGCCTCCGGCCTAGGCCCCGCGGCCCTCCCTGGCTGGAGGGACCGTCTCCGGCGTGGCGTTCGCCGCCTTGAGCGGTTGCGCCTCCACCACCGCGATACGGAGATCGTCCATCTCCGCGACGGTCAGACGGTATCCCGGGACCTCGATCGCGTCCCCTACCTGCGGGATGCGCCCGATGCGGTCCAGGATGTAGCCGGCCACTGTGTTGTACGGCCCCGGCTCCACCTCGAACCCGAGCAGGCCCGGCAGTACGTCCACGTTGTCCAGGCCATCGATGCGCAGCCGCCCGCCGGGGCCCCGCTGGGGCGGCCGCTCCGGCTCCTCGAACTCGTCCTGCAGCTCTCCGACGATCGACTCCAGCACGTCCTCGAGCGTCACGATGCCGTCCGTCCCGCCGAACTCGTCGACGGCGATGGCGAAGTGATTGCGCCGCGACCGCATCTCGCCGAGCAGGCGATCCACGCCCACTCCGCTCGGCACAACGAGCGCCTCGCGCAGGAGCGGCTGCAGTGTCTGCGACGGCTCCGCGAGCAACAGGTCGCGCACGTGCAGGACGCCGAGGATGTCGTCGAGGTCTTTCCGGTACACCGGGTATCGAGAATGGTGATGCTCGGCGACGATAGCCGTCGCCTGCTCGGTCGACATGTCGATGTGCAGCGCCACCAGCTCAGTACGCGGGATCATCACCGAGGCCACCGTCAGGTCCCCGAACCGCAGGACGCGGTCGAGGAGGAACTGCTCCTCCGTCTCGATGGCCCCGGCCTGCGCGCTGGCCTGGACGACGAGCCGCAACTCCTCCGCGCTGATGTGTGCGCCGTGCTCCTGCGCATCGCGGCTCACGCCGAGCAGCCGCTGCGTGACCCAGCCGCCTTCGTTGAGCAGCCAGATCACAGGCCGGAACACGCTTCTGAATGCGCGCAAAGGGGCCGCGACGACGAGCGCCGTCTGCTCCGGGTACTGGAGCGCGATCCCTTTCGGCGTCAGCTCACCCACCATCACGAGGATCGCCGTGATCAGCACGAAGGTCATGACGACCGCGAACGCATGGCCGCCGACCTCGCCGAACAGCGGCTGCACCAGCCCCGCGAGGGCCGGCTCGCCCACCCAGCCGAGCGCCAGGCTGGCCATGGTGACGCCGAGCTGGCACGCCGCGATGTAACTGTCGAGGTGAGTCGTCGCGTCCTGCACGTTGCGCGCGCCGGGCCGGCCCTCCGCCAGCATCTGCTCCACGCGCGTGCGCCGGATCGTCACCAGCGCGAACTCCGCCGCGACGAAGAACCCGTTCACGAACACCAGCACGAGGACGGCCAGTAGCCCTCCCCCGGTCTCAGTCAATCAACCCTCCGCAGTCCCGATGCCGCAAGCGTACACGATGCCGGACGTGGCCGTGCGAAGCGCGGGACGCTGCGGTGCGGGCACTACCCTTCCCGCCCGAGCCGCAGCCCGAGGACGTCCGCTAGCTCCACGAGCGTCGGGACGGCGGTCTCGCCGTACAAGCGCCCCGCCTCAATGTCCGCGGCGATCGAGAGCAGCACGTCCACGGCAGCCGGCGTGTCAAAGTCACGGTCCATCGCGTCCATGAACGCCAGCCGCTGCGGTTGCACTCGCAACCGGTCTGGCGGCCCGCCGGGGCTCTGGACGGCCCGCCGCAGCGCCTCCGCCATCTCCTCGCTCCGCCGCAGCTGGGCGACGTCCCAGTCGTGGTCCGCACGGTAATGGGTGCGCAGCAGGTTGAGCCGGATGGCGTCCGGCGAATGCCCATCCGCGAGCAGGTCGCTGACCTTCACGAGGTTGCCCAGCGACTTCGACATCTTCACGCCGTCGAGCTTCATCGTGCCGACGTGCATCCAGGTGCGGACGTATGGCGCCTCGCCGGTGGCGCATTCGGACTGCGCGATCTCCGAGTCGTGATGCGGATACTGGAGATCGCGTCCGCCGCCGTGAATATCGATCTGGTCCCCGAGCGCCGCGCGCGCCATCGCCGAGCACTCGATGTGCCAGCCGGGGCGCCCCTCGCCCCATGGCGACGGGAAACGCGCGTCCGGCGCGTCCGAGGGCTGCCAGAGCAGGAAGTCCAGGCGGTCGCGCTTCAGGTGGTCCGGCTCGTCGGGTGTGCTGTCGCTGATCGGGCCCAGCCGCAACTCCTCCCGTGTGCGGCCGCTGAGCCGTCCGAAGTCCGCACAGGTCGAGCTGTCGAAGAACACATACCCATCCACCACATACGCATGACCTCGCGCGATCAGCAGCTGCACCAGCTCGATGATCTCGGGCAGTGACTGCGACACGCGAGGGTAGGCGAGAGGGCGTAGCACGTTCAGCGCGTCCATCTCGCGCAGGTAGACCGCGTGGTTGCGGTCCGTCAGCTCGGGGATCGAAATGCCCAGCTCGCGTGACTTACGCACCATGTCGTCATCGATGTCGGTGATGTTCTGGATGTGCCGTACCTCGTACGAGTTGAACTCGAGGTACCGCCGCACGACATCGAACGTGACGAAGACGAGCGCATGGCCGAGGTGGCCCACGTCGTACGGCGTGATGCCGCAGACGTACATCCTCGCGACCCCGGGCTCGACGGTCTCGAACGGCTCCATCCGCCGCGTGAGCGAGTTGTAGATCTCGAGCAGGACCGCGGCCCTCCGTCGCGCGCCGCCCTCACGGCGCACGCAGCATCGTAGCACGGCGCGGCCCAGCTTCCGGGGCCGCGTCCACTGGCGCCTGGCCATCGAAGAGCTACAGTGAGCGCGCACGGGCGAGGAGACGGCGATGCGCATCGGACGGGTCAGGATCGGCAATCGCGTGAGCACGGCGGTCCTCAAGGGGCGCACCGTGCATCTCGTGCGCGGCGGGCCGCTCGGCCGCCTGGAGCCGACCGGCGAGACTGCGCCCCTCTCGAAGGTCGCTCTGCTGCCGCCGGTGGTGCCCGGCAAGGTCGTGGCCATCGGGCTGAACTACCGCAGTCATGTCGAGGCGCGGGCGGTCCCGCACGACGCGCCGACACATCCGGAGCCCTTCCTGAAGGCGCCCAGCTCGGTCATCGGTCCTGGCGCCGCGATCGTCCTCCCCGCGGACGCGGGCCGCGTCGATGAGGAAGGCGAGGTCGTCGTGGTCATCGGCCGGCGTGCCCGCAACCTGCGTGAGTCCGAGGTCGACGCGCACGTCCTCGGCTACACCGCCGGCAACGACATCTCTGCCCGGGACTGGCAGCGCGACGACCTCCAATGGTGGCGCGCGAAATCGGCGGACACGTTCACGACCGTCGGCCCGTGGATCGCCACGGGCCTCAATCCAGAGGCGATCGAGCTGACCGTGCGCCTGAATGGCGAGGTCGTGCAGCAGGCTGACACGTCGCAGTTGATCCACTCGATCCGTCGCTGCGTGGCCTTCGTCACGAGCGCGATGACGCTCGAGCCTGGAGACCTTGTCTTCACCGGGACGCCAGGGACGACGGCGCAGATCCATCCTGGCGACACCGTCGAGGTAGAGGTGGCCGGCGTTGGCGTGCTCACCAATCCGGTGGTCGCCGCCTCGTGAACCCCCGCGCGCCCCGCCGGGGCGCGCTACTTGTTCCAGAGCTTGCGGCGTTCCTTGCAGTGCAGGCATGCCAGCGCGAAGTCCTTCTTTGGCGGCTGCACGTCGTTGTAGACGACCGTCACCTGCGCGACGTGCTCCGTGCAGAACAGCAGGCGGCAGCGCGAGCACTGGTGATGGACGCGTTCTTCGCACTCCTCGTGCGCGCACATGCTGATGTCATTCGAGTGCCGCACGCGCTCTCGCCATTCCTGGTGCGCGATCACGTCCTGCAGTTTCGCCGCGCACCGCTTGCGCGCACAGGCGTCCGTGAAGTCGGGACCGCGCTCGCCGTGCGTCTCGCAGAAGGGGTGGCCGCAATAGACGCACTCCGAGACGGCCTCCCGCCCGCAGGTATGGCGGAGCAGACCACCACCGAAGTCACACGTCGGTCCGACGCGCAATCAGGCATCCCTCACATGTGAACCCGAGTGAGACTGAACTCATATTGTCGCACGAGCGGCGGCCCGCCCGCGGGTGCCGACGGTGACGGTACGCAGCGTGCAGATCCGCGGATCGGTCAGGGCGTGGCCGTCGCCGTGGCCGTCGCGCCGGGCGTGGCCGTTGCCGTGGACGTGGGCGCCGCCGCCGTGGCCACGGGTGTCGGTGTGGCACGCGGGCGCGTGGCGTTGGAGAACCCCGGCTGTGCCTGCACCTGGATCGATGTCTGTGTGTAGCGGTCATCCAGGGTGAACGAGTCCACCTCGATCGTCCCGATCAGTGAGTTGTCTGGCGTGCTGAACTCGATGATCGTCGCCGTCCCCTGCGCGATGTCCGCGGTGACTGCCAGGCCTTCGCTCTCCATGACCTCGCGGTACGCGTCCGCGGTGTCCGTCAGCGTGTCTGTGCTCAGCAGCAGGAACTGATACAGCGAACCCTGCGGCTCCACGGTCCACTCCACGGCGATCGGCACGGCGCCGTCGATGACCAGGTAGGGTGCGACGTTCGCGAAGCTGCGCGGCACCGGCCGGGGGTCGGGCAACACGTACGGGGAGACGATGGGGTTCGCGGGCGAGATCTGCACCACGTACGTCACGCTCGTCACGGGATCGCTGCCCTCGCCGAGCTGACGCAGCGCCTCGGTCACGTCGCCGAGGCCGTCCACGTCTCGGTCGCCCACCCGCACGATGCGGTCGCCCTCCTGCAGGCCGGCGTCCGGGCCGGATCCCGCGCCGACCTCCGCCACGACCACGCCGCCTTCGCGCTCCTCCAGCTCCGCTCCTAGCACCGGCGTGAACGCGTGCCGCTGCACCGTGAGCTTCTCTTCCTTGCCCTGCCTCGACACCACGACCTCGAACGTGTCCGTGCTCGGGAGTGGCTGCACCACCACCGTCCCCACGAGGTCACCCGAGCGCGTGCTCTGGAAGCGGTAGGCCGTGACGCCCTCGCTCGACTGCCCGCCGACGATCTGCCAGGGAGTCTCGTCGAAGAGCCCTCGCGCGGCTTCCGAGACCGCAGCCTCGTCCTGCTTGACCTCGTACATCACGAAGTAAGTGTGCAGGCCGTCGACGCGGGTGACGCGCGCCGACCCGACCAGGGTGGAGTCGGGCAGTGGCGGCAGCTCGACCGGATCGTCGTCCGTGTCGGCGCCCGGATTCAGCAGGTCTTCGAGGTTGTCCGGCACCCTGCCGGGGAAGATCTCGACCTCGGTGCTCACGCCTTCGCCGAGGCGGAGGATGCTCTCCGTGATCCCCTCAGCGTCACTGCCGCCTTGTTCGTCTCCGCCACAGCCCGCCAGCAATGCGACGACGGCGATGGCTGCGATGAGCGAGGACCAACGGTTCATGGCGACCCCCTGAGGGCTCGTGGGAGCGAGTCGGTGTCGCGGCGTCGTGGGGCAGACTGCGCACGGCGATCGAGGGAGGATGTGGGGTGGGTGAAGGGATTTGAACCCTCGCTCTCCAGGGCCACAACCTGGCGCCTTAGACCGCTAGGCGACACCCACCACGACAAGCGTGCGGCCCGGACGGCCGCACCTGCCGAGTGTAGCACTCCCGCGCCCGGACGCACCACGCCATGCCGGAAGCGGACCGACGTTACAGCAGCCCGCCGAGGCGGTGATACCCGCCCCCGTAGAACAGCAGCGGACGCGCCTCCGGCCGTTCCAGTGACAGCTCCAGCACCCGCCCGACGAAGATCGTGTGGTCGCCGCCATCGAGCCGGTCATGGACCGCGCAGTCCAGCCAGCCCAGCACGCCCTCGATGATCGGGCTTCCCGTGACCGCCGTCCGGTAGTCCACGCCGCCCATGTCCTCGATCCCCGGGCGGGCGAACAGCTTCGACACGTCGACCTGGTCCTCCGCGAGGATGTTCAGCGCGAATGAATCGGTCTGCTGCAGCCGGCTATGCGCGGACGTCCGCTTTTCGACGCAGGCGATGAGGAGCGTCGGGTCCAGCGACAGCGAGGCGACGGCGTTCGCCGTCATGCCCCGGGTCACCTCCGGCGTGCTGAACGTCAGAACGGTGACACCCGTCCCGAACCGGCCGATGACGTCTCGATACAGGCGCGGGTCGATGGCTGTGCTCGTCAGAAGGCCCGCCTCCTCGATACGACTGGTGTGCCGTCTTCGTTTCATCCTACACCGGAATCACAGCCGCAGTTTCCCGGTGCGCATCCGTTAACGGGAGCGTGTGACAATTCGGGCGTGCAGGAACTCGAACGGCCGCCCGCCGAGGCGGTAGAGACCTTTGAAGCCCTTCTCGAGGACGGCCGGCCCGACGAGGCGGTCGCCTTCGCGCGCGACCTCCACCCCGCCGAACGTGCGGTGCTCCTCGCGACGGACGACGGCGACGTGCGCCGGCTCCTCCTCGAGCGTCTCGCGCCCTCCGAGGTCGGCGGCGCGCTCCCCTACATGGAGCCCATCTACCGTGACGACCTGCTCCACGAACTGAGCCCCATCGAGGTCGCCGGCATCCTCAGCACCGTCCCCGATGACGTCGCAACCGACGTGATCCAGGAACTGCCGCAGGAACTGGCGGAGGGAGCGCTTACAGCCCTCCCTCTCTCATTACGCCGGCAGATCGGCCTCCTGCTCGACTACGGCACCGAGACCGCCGGCGGGCGAATGACCGGGCAACGCATTGCCGTCGGCCCCGACCGCACTGTGCGCGAGGTGATCGAGTTCCTCCGCTCGCTGCGCCCGAATACGGACCAGCCGTTCTACGTGTACATCACCGACCCGGCAAACCACCTCGTTGGTGTCCTCAACCTCCGCTGGCTGATCACCGCCGCACCGGATACCCGCGTCGGCGGGGTGATGACGAGCGAGGTGCTGTCCGTGCGCGCCGACGCCGACCAGGAGGAGGCCGCGCGTCTGCTCAAGCGCTACAACCTGCTCGCCCTTCCCGTCGTCGACGCGGCGGGGCGCCTGCTGGGTACGGTCACTGCCGACGACCTCCTCGACGTGCTCGAGGAGGAGGCCACCGAGGACATGTACGCGATCGTCGGCGTCGCCCCTGAGGAAGACCTGCGCGGTGTCCGGACGTCCGTCCGCAACCGCCTCCCCTGGCTGACGGTGAACCTGTTCACCGCCAGCATGGCCGCGCTGCTCGTCTCGCTGTTCGAGGACACGATCACCCGCCTTGCGCTCATCGCCGCCTTCATGCCGATGGTGGCGGGCATGGGCGGCAACGCTGGCATTCAGACCGTGACGGTCGTCGTGCGGTCGCTGGCGCTGGGCCGCATCACGCCCCGCGACGCGCTGCCCGTGCTCCGCCACGAGCTGGCCGTCGGTTTGCTGATCGGCACCGCGATCGGCATCCCCGTGGGGGTCGTCGGCTGGCTCCTGAACGGCAGCCCGACGCTCGGCGTCATCGTCGGCGTGGCGATGTGCGCGAACATCGCCAACGGGATGGTGACGGGCGTCTTCATTCCGCTGCTGCTGCATCGCTTCGGGCAGGACCCTGCCATCTCCGCCGGCATCTGGATGACCACGTTCACCGACGTCATCGGCTTCCTGCTCCTGCTCGGCCTCGCGACGCTGTTCATCTCACAGCTCACCTGAGCCGGCGCTCGTGGTTGCTCTCCCACGAGGTCCCCTCGAACATGTCGGCATGTCTGCTCTTCATGGTCCCGCGCTTGTCACCGGCTCATCAGGCTTCCTCGGAGGCCATCTCGTCGCCCGCCTCGTCTCCGAGGGCTGCGCGGTCAGCGGCCTCGACTGGGTGCCGCCGCGCACGCCGCGTCCGCCGGAGATGCGCGACTTCCGAGTCGACATCCGGGACGACGAGGCGGTCCGCGGCGCCGTCCTCGAAGCGCGGCCCGAGGTGGTATACCACCTCGCCGCGCAGGCCTCCGTTTCGGTCTCGATGCGTGAGCCCGAGGTGGACATCGAGACGAATGTGCTCGGCAGCGTGCACCTCATGCGCGCCGCCATCGAGGCCAGGGCGAAGCGCTTTGTGTTCGTTTCCACGGGCGGCGCCCTGTTCGGAGAGCCGGACGCCGTCCCGGTCACGGAGGAGTTGGCCGCGGCGCCCCAATCGGTCTACGGCGCCTCGAAGTTCGCCGCCGAGCAGTACCTGCGGCTCCTCGCCGCCCCCGCGGATATCGAGCTGTCGGTGGTGCGGCCCGGGAACATCTATGGCCCGGCGCAGGACCCGCACGGCGAGGCCGGAGTGGTCGCCATCTTCGCCATGCGCATGCTCGCCAACGAGGAAGCCACGATCTTCGGCGACGGCAGTCAGCGCCGCGACTATGTCTATGTCGAGGATGTCGTCGAGGCGGCGGTCCGCGCCGCCACCGAACGTCCCGCGACGTGCCTCATCGGGACGGGCATCGGCACGACCACGCAGGATATCTTCGACCACCTCGCGCGTCTGAGCGGCTACGAACGTCCAGCGGTGTACGGCCCGGAACGGCCGGGAGACATTCAGCGCATCATGCTCGACGCCTCGCGCGCCCGTGACCTCTGGGGCTGGGCGCCACAGACGGACCTCGAAGCCGGTCTTGATGCGACGGTCCGCTGGTTCCGCGAAACGAACGGCTGACTGAACGCCCGCCGACAACCAGCGAGCCGCCGGAGACACCGGCGGCTCGCTGCGTGATCGAGTGTCGCGCGCGGGTTACGCGGTGACGGCCGCTCCGGCGTACACCGGCGTGAGCCACGAGGCGTACTCGGGCAACCGTCCAGTGATTGCCTCGAAGAAGTGGCGCTGGATCGCAGTCGTGATCGGGCCCGGACGGCCCTCGTTCAGCGGCACGCGGTCGACCGACAGCACCGGAGTGACGTGCGCGGCCGTGCCGGTCATGAAGACCTCGTCCGCGATGTATAGCTCGGTGCGGTCGATCGTGCGCTGCTCGGTTTCGTAGCCGAGCGACCGCGCGATCTCGAACGCCGTGTCGAGCGTGATGCCCTCGAGGATGTTGTCCGCCGGCGGCGGGCTGATCAGCTTCCCGCCGCGCACGATGATGATGTTCTCACCCGACCCTTCCGAGACGTGCCCGTCATGGTTGAGCAGGATCGCCTCGTCGAAGCCGTTCTGCTGTGCCTCGGTCTTCGCCAGCGAGTTGTTCACGTACAGCCCGGCCACCTTGGCGCGTGCCGGGATCATGTTGTCGTCCACCCGCCGCCACGAGGACACCATGCAGGTGATCCCCGCGTCCGAATCGAGGTACGCGCCCAGCGGGATGAGGTAGAACAGCACGTCGTCCTCGACGTTGTGCAGCCGCGGCCCGATCACGCTCTGCGACTTGTACGCGATTGGCCGGATGTAGACGTCCTCGCGGTAGTCGTTGCGCAGCGCCAGGTCTGTGACGATGCGCATCAACTCATCGTCGGTGTAGCGGATGCCGATGCGGAGAATCTTGGCGTTCTGCCGCAGCCGCTCGATGTGCTCGCGCAGGCGGAACAGGTACAGCTCGTTCTGATCACCGTTCCAGTTGCCGCGGATGCCCTCGAATACCGCCGTCCCGTAGTTGAAGGCGTGGGTCGTGACGGGGACCTGCGCCTGCTCGAGTGGCACGAAGTCACCCTGGAAGAACGCGGTGGGTGTGGGCATGTACAAGCCTCCGTTGGTCGACGGCCTGGCCGTGGCAGTGGGCGAATGCAGGCCGGATGCAGGTGACAGCGATGATAGTGCTGGCCGTGATACGCGGGCAACCGGGGCTCGCGATCGCCTTACATCTTCGCACGCCGCAGGGATGCCGCCAGCTCGTCGTGCTCGAACTCGTACGCGAGGTCGGCGGCCGTCTTCCCGGCGTCCGTCTCGAGGTCGAGCCGCGCGCCGTGCATCAGCAGGAGCTGTACCAGTCCGACGTTCCCCCGTCGCGCGGCGGTATGCAACGGCGCGACGCCGCCCTGCTCCTGTGCGTCCACCGGGGCCCCGCGTTCGAGGAGCACACTGACCACCTCGTCGTGCCCGCCCACGACTGCGAGGTGCAGCGGCGTCTGCTCGCTGTCGTTGTGCGCGAGCGCTCCCGGAGGGGCGCCGTGCGCGATCAGCTCCCGCGCCGCCTCGGCATGCCCGAAGAACGCCGCCAGGTGCAGCGCCGTGAGGCCGTCCTCCGAATAGGCCTGCGCGGCCTCCGGCTGGGCGACCAGGTGACCACGCAGTGTGTCGGTCGCACCGGTCGCGGCGGCTTCGAACACATCGAGGGGCGGGTTCCGCCGCAGCAGCGCCGCCAGAGCGTCGCGCCGGTGACGGTACGCGGCGAGTAGGATCGGCGAGCGGCCACCGTGACGGGTCGCGCGCTGCGGGTCCGCCGCCAGCATCGCTTCGACCGCCTCGAGGTCGTCCGACATGATCGCGCCGAAGATGTCCGGGTACTCGACGACCGACCGTTGCTCTGCCTGGCCCACCGTGCCCTCCACTCCCCGATGCTAGTTGAGCCGCCTCCGAGGAGCGAACGCGGATGTCGCTGGTTCCGTGACGCCCACGGGGGTAGCCTCGATCTATGGACGACTACCTGCGCGCGGTCGCGCTCGGCCTCGTGCAGGCGCTGACCGAGTTCCTGCCCGTCTCCTCCTCCGGGCACCTGGTGCTCGCCGGTCAGATCTTCGGCGACCGCACCCACTCGCTCACGTTCGATGTCGGCCTGCACGTCGGGACGCTGCTCGCGGTGCTCGCGTACTTCTGGCGCGACTGGGTCGCGATCGTGGCGGATGGGTTGCGCGACATCACGCGGCATCAGGCTCGGATCGGCCGCTGGGGATCGCACTCACGCCTCGGGCTGTGGATCGTCCTCGGTACGCTGCCGGCCGTGGTCGCGGGGCTCCTGTTCGACGCGGCGATCGAGGAGCATCTGCGCCAGGCCTGGCTGGTGGGGACGTTGCTCATCGTCTTCGCGCTCGTGATCGAAGTCGCAGACCGCGTGCCGATGCGCCGCGGGAACCTGGAGGACGTCGGCGCGAGGAGTGCGCTCGTCATCGGCGTTGCCCAGGCGGTCGCGCTCGTGCCCGGGGTGTCGCGGTCGGGTGCCACGATCAGCGCCGCGCGCGGGCTGGGCTTCGACCGCACCGTGGCTGCTCGCTTCTCGTTCTTGCTGTCGGCGCCGGCCGTGCTCGGAGCCGCCACGCTCAAGCTCTCCGAGGCCGCCACCGGCACCGAGGACGTGCGCTGGGGACCGATGCTGCTGGGCGCGGTCGTCTCCGCGGGCGCCGGCGCCGCCGTGATTCACTGGCTCCTCGGCTACCTGCAGGTGCACGGCATGCGGCCATTCGTCTGGTATCGCCTGCTGGTAGGGGCCGCCGTGCTCGCCATCGCGGCGGCGGGGGCGTGGTGACCATGTCCACGTCCGAGGACCGCACGCTCCCGTTGCTCGGCCGCCGTGGCCTCGTCATCGGAGTCGAGACCGCCGCGGGCGGCGCGCTCGCCACGGCCCTTGGCGAGGCCGGCGCGGACCTCGGTCTCGCGACGATGCGTGCCGATGAAGGCGTGCTTGCCGCTCGCCGCCTGCAGCGCCGGCTGCGCGGAGCAGGCCGCGAGGCCAACGTCTACGCGTTCGACGTGACGCTGGGCCAGAACGTGAAGGTCTCCACCCGCCAGGTGACCAAGGAGCTCGGCGGCCTCGATTTCGTGGTGAGCGCGTCCGACGAGCCGCTGACCAGCCCGCTCGAGCGGCTGACGGACTCCGACCTCGCGCGCGTGACGACCGTGAACTTCTACGCCCACGTCTTCGCCATCCGCGCCGCCGTCGACGAGTTTCGCCGCCCCGGCCAGGGCCACGCGCTGCTCGTCGTCCCCGAGACCGCCGCCGCGGAGGCGGCGGCGTATCGCGCTGCGCAGGCGGCGACGCTCAACCTCGTGACGTCGCTCTCCGAGGAACTGCGGCCGCGCTCGGTCGCCGTCAACGCGGCCGTCGTGCCGCCCACCGCCGGCAGCGCGGGCCTCGATCGCCCCGGTCCGCTGGTCGTCGAGATCCTGAGCGCGCATCCGGCAGATGTCACCGGACGCGTTTATCATCTTGGACACAGCCGGCCGGGCGCAGACGACCAGGGGCGCGCATGACCACCAAACCTCCCGCACGGCCGCTGGACCGGCTCCACGCACTTGTGGCGGGCGCGGGCGGGCCCCACGCGCGCCCCGCCGCCGTTGCACTCGCCGAGGCGGGCGCCACCGTGTCGCTGTTCACGCAGGCCGACGACCGCGCCCAGGAAGTCGAGGCGCAGTCGATCCTGAACGAGTGCTGGTCGCTGGGCCGCGATGGCGAGGTCGTGCGGCTCGACGCGACCGACGCGGGCCACCTCGCGGCTGCGCTCGACGCCATCGAGGCGAAGCACGGCCCGGTCGCGGTCCTCGTGACCGTGCCGCCGGCTCCGCAATCCCAGCCTGCCGACGCCTCCGATGCGGCGGCGTGGGACGCGGAGTTCCGCCGCTCCGCGACCGCCACGGTAATGCCCGTGCTCAGCGCGGGCCGCCGCATGCTCGTCCACGGCGCCGGCCGCGTCGTGAACGTCGTGTCGATGTTGCACGAGGGTGCGTCGCCGGACCTGGCGGCCTTCGCTGCCGCGCAGTCGGCTGTGCTCGCCTTCACGCGCTCGCTGGCGGCGGACTGGGACGGCCGTGGTGTCACCGTGCGCGCGCTTGTGAGCGCCGAGGCCGAGCCGGGGGGCAGCCCGCACGCGAACGCCGCGTTCCGCGCGCAGCTGCGCGCGGCGCTTGAGGATGCCCCGTGAACGAGAGTTCGCCGGCCCTCTCCTCCCCGGCCCCGATCGGCCGCCCGGGCATCGACTGGGCGGGCGACGGCGCCCTCGGCGGGCCCGCCGAGGAGCGTCCCGCCGAGTCAGCGGCGCCCAACCCGGTATCGGCGCCGCTGCGATTGCGGGCTGCCGGCTTCGCCATCGACTTCGCCATCCTCCTCGTGCTCGCGCTCATCGTGCTCCCGGTCGTGACCGTGATCGCGGGCGTCGACACCACCGCCCCGGCCGCCGAGGTCGAACAGGAAATCGAGGATCTCTATCCGCTGCTCTACGTAATCCTCGCCGTCATCCAGTTCGGATACAGCTTGCTCTGGAACAGCATCGGCTGGTCACCTGGCAAGCGCGTCGTCGGGCTGCGGACGGTCAACCGTCAGGGCCAGCGGCCAGGCCTGCTCCTCGGAATGCGGCGTTCCGCGGGCCTGATGATCAACGTCTTCGGGCTCGGCTACCTGTGGGCGTTCGTCGACCGCGAGAAGCGCACCTGGCACGACCACATCGGGCGCACGTGGGTCGTGCGGGTCGACTCGGAAGGCCGCTCCGGCCGCCGGTAGCGGGTTACGTCTCCCACGGCAGCGACCGAGGCTGCAGCACCTGTCGCACTGACCCGTCGGCCACGAGCGCAATCAGGTCGATCGCCCCGTATGAGGCCGGGTTCATCCCGCGAAGTGCCGCCGTGACCCGTTCGTCTTCGATGTGTGCCAGCGCCCCCACCAGCAGCAGCACGCTCAGATCGTTACCGTGTCCTGCGCGCTGCTCGATCGCCTTCGCGATGTGACGCCGGAGCAGCCGTCGCATCGACCCCGTATCGGCGGGGTCGCCCTGTTCCGGCGCGCCGATGGCGGTCAGTCCCGCCGGCTCGGTCGCGGGCACCCGCGACACCAGCCAGTAGTCGTGCACGTCGACGCGCGTAATCTCCTCGGGCTCGAGCAGCGCCGCGCGGTCGCGCACCCGCGCCGTGAGGATTTCCGCCTCCGCCTCCTCTTCGGGGAGACGGAACAGGTCGCGCGAATCGAGGTGGAACGAGCCGCTCATCCCCTCGGACAGGTGCGTCCACCGCGGCGCGAGGCCTCCGCTGACCGACATGTAGGCGCCCGCGGCGTCGATCTTCGCGAGGCGGAGCGTCACTGGCCGCCGCACCTCGCGGCGCTCCCCGGGATGCAGGCCGTTCAGCCCGCGTGCCACCAGCACCCGCAGGTCGGACAGCCCCGGCTCCTCCTGGGGCACGGAGGCTCCCGGCGGCACCCAGAGCGCGTAGGCATTCGCATCACCGCCGGCCTCGAGGTCGGCCGAGACAAGGGACTCCAGTCCCGCTGCGCCCGAGGGGCTGTCCCCCTCCCACAGCGTCCCAACCGTGACGCCCACGCGGCGCTCGCGCTGCGTGAGCATCGCGTCGAAGGTCGCGCGCTCATCGGAGAGGCGGAAGGTGCGGAAGTACCGCTCGCCCATCCAGTGGGCGAGCATGGCGAGCGCGACCCGCTCAGGCCGCGTCAGGTTCGGACGCGCGATCTCTCGGCCGGCAGCCGTCACTCGTCGATCGCGCCGATGTTAAGAGTCGGTTTCGGCGGCGCTCCGCCGGGCGTCGCGGCGGTCGAGCACCGGCAACAACCCGTTCTGCAGCACCTGCAACCCGAGCACGAGGTTCAGCAGCAGGAACACCCCGATGCCCAGCCACTTCAGCGTCGTCGCGAAGGCGGTGCCATCGTTGCCCGACTGCTGCGCCCAGAGCACGCCGCCGATGATGCCGCCGAGGACCGCGAGCAGGATCAGCGGGAAGTCCCAGTTGCGGATGAAGCGCGAGAAGATGGCCAGGGTCGCGACGGCGCCGGCGATGTTCGTTGCCATGAACCCCAGCAGCGGCGTCCCCTGATGGTGCCACACCTCGAAAGAGCGCAGGAACAGCAAGAACAGCAGTGGCGGGGCGCCCACGGCGATGATGAATCCCGGCAGGTCCGAGCGCTTGAACCGCATCGTCGTTTCTCCCTCCGCCCGTTTCCGGGCGGGCTCTCGCTAGATGTTCGAGCGCGACTGCCCGCCGTCGACGTTCCACGACGCGCCAACGACCCACGAGGCGCGCGGCGAGGCCAGGAACGTGACCACCGCCGCTACCTCTTCGGGACGGCCGAAGCGCCCCGCCGGGATCTCGCGCGCGACGAACTCGCGCATCCCCTCGGGATCCTGTTCGACCCGCCGCCCCCACGACCCGCCTTCGAAGGCGATCGATCCGGGCGCGACGGTGTTCACGCGGATCCCATCGCGCGCCCACTGTAACGCGTACGCCTTGGAAAGCGCGATCTGCGCCGACTTCGTGGCGTTGTATTCGACGCCCCCGCCGCTCTCCCGCCCATAGATCGACGCGATGTTGACGATCGCGCCGCCTCCTGCCGCCTGCGCCAGGTGTGGCCGCGCGACGTTCGACAGCCGCGCCACGGAGCGGACGTTGGCTTCGAACGCGCCCTGCCATCGTTCCTCGGGGTCGTCGCTGCGCGGGCTGCCACCCGCGTTGTTCACCAGCACGTCGATCCCGCCGTACCGCTCCGCCGCCGTCGCGATCAACCGCTCGGCGTCCGCAGCGGCCGTCACATCCGCGACGACGGCCTGCACCTCGGCGCCGGTTGCCGCGATCGCCGCCTGCGTGGCCTCGAGGACGTCCGCGCCACGCGCGCAAATCGTCAGCCGCGCTCCCTCGGCGGCGAACGCCTCTGCGATCGCCCGTCCGATGCCGCGGCTCGCGCCGGTCACCACCACGGAGCGCCCGCTCAGTCCGAGATCCATCGCTCCCACCTCCGCGCCGCGTGCTGTGTCCGGACGCCGCGGCGATGGTGACAGGGGCCCGCGCCGGTGTCCAGCGCAGGATGCGGGCGGGGTCCGCGTCCTCGCCGGCATCCCGTCCAGACCGCTCGTCCTGCACTGTGCGCCCGCGTTTAGCTACTGAAGAAATGCTAAATTATCTGGTGATAGTCCTAGAAACCGTTGCTTTCCGGCTGGTACCATGCGCGCGATGGCAGAGGGCGAGCAGGACACCCTGATCCGCGAGACGGCCGTGTTCTTCGGTCGGGCGACGCGTCTGGTCGACCCCATGCGCCTGCGTATGTGGGAGGAGCAGGGCATCACCTTCCCCCAGCTGCGCATCTTGTTCCGTGTGCGCATGCACCCGGAAATCGACCTCCGCACGCTCGCCGACGGCCTGTCGATCAGTCCGTCGGCCGCCAGCCAGCAGGTCGACAAGCTCGTCGAGCGTGGCCTGCTCCTCCGCACGGAGGACCCACAGGATCGCCGTCGCCTCCAGCTCCATCTCACCCCGCAAGCAGAGGAGTCGGTGGGCGAGTACTCCCGCACCGTCACCGAGTACATCTCCTCGATCCTCGCGCGGCTGAGCCAGAGAGACCTCAAGGAGCTGCACCGCCTGCTCGGTGTGCTCGAGGAGCTCAACTCCCCGCCGCCACCGCTGCCCTCGAGCGTGTCCGGGCACGCCGTCGCGCCATAAGACTGCCTACAGAAACACCGGCTCCCGGCTGGTGAAACGGTAGAGCGCTGCGGGGCGGTGGGCCCCCGAACGCTCCACGTCCCCCGTCGACTCGATCAGTCCCGATGACAGCATCCGCTTGCGAAAGTTCCGCCGGTCGAGCCGCGCGCCAAGGATGGCCTCGTACGTGGCCTGCAGCTCGCGCAACGTGAAGCGCTCCGGCAACAGCCCGTAGGCGAGGTTCGTGTACTCGAGCTTGGCCCGCACACGCGCGACTGCCTGCGCAATCACCTCGTTGTTGCGGAACGCCAGCGCCGGCAGCGCGTCCACGCGATGCCATGCGGGCGGCCACTCCTCCGAGGAACGCAGACGTACCCGCCGCCGGTCGACGAGCGCGAAGTACGCGACGGCGACGCTCGGCTGCGTGGAGTCGAGGTGCGAGGCCGTGAACAGCTGCTCGAGGTACAGGTCGCGCGCGCCCGTCTCCTCGACGAGCTTGCGCACCGCCTCCTCCTCCAGTGACAGGCTGCCATCCCAGCGCCCGCCCGGCAGCGCCCATCGGTCCCGCTCGGGGTCCGCGCTCCGGTGCACGAGCAGCACCTGCAGCGAGCCCTCGATCATCGCGAAGATGACGACGATGGTGGCGACGACCGGCTGCGGCATCCGCGGGCGCGGTCGGGCCGGCTAGAGGACCGCGAGTGTGAGGTCGCCCGCGAGCCGGCCGTGCAGCGACCACGCCGTCACCTCGTCGACCGCGACGTCCACCAGATCACCGACCAGTCCGTTTCCCGCGAAGTGGACGAGCTGACCGCCGCGCGTCCGGCCGGTCGCGCGGCCGTCCTGCTCTCGCTCCACCAGCACCTCGACGTTCTGTCCGAGTGCGCGGCGGTTGATCGCGCTCGATGATCGCGCGTGCAACTCCTCGATGACCTGCAGCCGCTCGCGTTTCACCTCGCGCGGCACATCGTCGACCTGCTGGCGGTACGCGAACGTCCCCGGTCGCGGCGAGTACGCCGCGACGTGAATGACGTCGAACTGCGTGCGCTCGAGGAGCGCGACGGTGTTCGCGAACTCCTCGTCCGTCTCCCCAGGGCAACCGACGATGATGTCCGTCGCGAGCGCCGCGTGCGGCATCCGCTTCCGGATGTACGCCACGCGTTCCTCGTATTCGGCGACGGTGTACCCGCGCCGCATCCTTGCCAGCATCGCGTCGTCGCCGGACTGGACGGGGATGTTGAAGTGCTCGCAGACCTTCGGCAGGTCCGCCACAGCGTCGATAATGCGGTCGGTCATGTCCTTCGGATACGACGTGAGGAACCGCGTTCGCACGACTCCGTGGATCGCCTCGATCCCCTCGAACAGCGTCGCGAGGTCGGCCCCTTCATCGAGGTCATGCCCGTACGCCTCGACGGTCTGCCCGAGCAACGTCACCTCTCGCACCCCGTGGGCCGCGAGGTATCGCACCTCGTCCAGCACGTCGGCGGAGGGCCGCGAACGCTCGCGCCCGCGGCGCAACGGGACGATGCAGTAGGTGCAGAACTTGTCGCATCCGTGGACGACGGGCACGTAGGCCGTTGGTCCCGCCGGGCGCCCGTACGTGTCCGTCCAGAACTCGCCCTCCGAGGCGTCCCGAGCCACGCCCGCGGCCGTCAGGATCGGGTCGTACTCCTGCGGCCGCGCCCACACGTCGACCCACGGGAAGCGACGCTGGAGGTCGTCGGTCTTCGGGCCGACCATGCAGCCCATGACGGCGATCTGGAACCGCTCGCCCCGCTGACGCTGCTGCCGCAGCTGGTGGAGGCGGCCGTACGCGCGGTCCTCCGCGTGCTGCCGCACCGAGCAGGTGTTGATCACGAACAGATCGGCGGAGCCCTCGTCGGCGCTCTCGCTCCACCCCAGCCGGTCGAGGCCGGCCGCTAGCTTGAGCGAGTCGGCGACGTTCATCTGGCAGCCAAGCGTCCAGATGCGATACGTGGACATTGCGAGGACTCCTCGGACAGTGGCGGAGGGGGTGGGATTCGAACCCACGACCCGGGAAACCCCGAGTAAGCGCTTAGCAGGCGCCCGCACTAGGCCACTATGCGACCCCTCCAGCGGACATCGATCCTATGTTGCCTCGCTCCGCCGGGCAAGACGACTGCCTCGTCACCGCACAGTCGTCGCCTCCCGCGCTGAGCGCGCTTCGCGGTGGCAGGACTTGCCCGCGCGGACACATCGGAGTCCCGAGGCCCGCCGATCCTCCCGTTTCCCGCTCGTTACGCCTCTCGGAGCCGTCCGTACCTTGGAACGGTAACGAAAGGGGACCGCGATGCTGGCTGTGACCGACGCGGCGAGGGATGTCCTGGGCGAGATTGTGACGGGCGGCAACGTGCCCGAGGAGCGCACGCTCCGCCTGACCAGAGGCGAGAGCGAGGAGTTCGGCCTCTCGGTCGATGAAGAGCGCCCCGGCGACCAGGTGGTGAGCCAGGGCGACCAGCCGCTGCTGCTCATCGAGTCCGAGCTCGCCGATCAGCTCACCGGCGTTGTCCTTGATGTCGCCGAGACCGCCGAGGGCATCGGGCTCCGGCTCGTGCAGTCGGATATCGCGCCGAGCCGTGACGGAGCCTCGCCCGGATAGGTACGGCGCCTCGACAGGGGCAGGCGTCCGGCGGTCAGTTGGTGCTGCCGGGCGCAGCCCAGCGTGCTGCAGCCGCCACCGCGGCCTCGCGATGCACAGTCTTAAGGCGCTCCTGCAGCATCGGCACGGCGAGTTCGAGCCGGCGCCGCACGTCGAGCGCCTCGAGGAGCGTCTGCAGGTCGGCCGGCGAGGCGGCGCCCAGTGCTCCAACCGCGTCCGCGAGGGCGCCGGGACGGTCGGGCGTCCGAGGCTCGCGCTCGTACTCGCCGGCAGCCGTCGCGCGCAGCCGGCTGATCGCCTGCAGGCCATGGCGCGCCTGCCGGATGAGGTCGTCCGGCGCGCCCCCGCCCTCGTCGAGCGGGTATTCGACATCCGCCCACAGGTACGGCCGGTCGGTATGCAGTTCCAGGATGCGGAAGCGCCGTCGCCCGCGCGTCACGAGCTGCAGCCGACCCTCAGCGTCCGGCGTCACCGACTCGATGCGCGCTGTCGTTCCGACCGTGTGCGGCACGGCGGGCCCGCCCACCTCGACGCCCTCGCGGATCAACGCGACCCCGAACGGCTCCGCGTACTCCATGCACTCAGATACCAGCTGGCGGTAGCGGGGCTCGAACACCTGCAGCGGCAGTTTCATGCCCGGGAACAGCACGGTACGCAGCGGAAACAGCCGCAGCTCCATCAGCTCCCTAGCTCTCGCGCAGCAACGCGATGACGAACACGATCAACGCCATCGCGACCGCGCCGAGCAGCGCCGTCCGCCGGTCCGGCAGCCCCCGTCGATGTCCCGCGCCGACCTGCCGCCCGTCCCAGCCGTGGTCGATCAGCACCGAGGCGGCGCGCTCACGCTCCGAGGCGGGGACATAGAGGGCCGTGGCGAAGATCGGCCCGGTCGGGAACACCGATGAGCCACTGTTCAGCGCACGTCCGTCCTCGATGCGCAGCTCCGCCTCGATGCCCTCGCGCTCCAGCGCCGCCGCCCATCGCTCCGCCGCGTCGCTGTCGAGCGTGATCGCGAACGGCACGAGTTCTGAGGACGCGGACGGCATCGATGCCATGCGTTTCATGCTAGCACCGGTGACCGCGCGGCTCGCTATAGTGGGCCGCATGACGACATCCCCGCTGTCACCGCAGCACGACGAGGCATGGGACATTGTCCGCCGCGTCAACCAGGCCTGGGTGCTCGGCCGCACGGAGGAGCTGGAGACGCTCCTGCATCTTTCGATGGTCGTCCTGCCGCCGCCGCCCGCCGAGCCGGTGCGCGGCCGTGAGGCGTGCATCGAGAGCTACCGCGAGTTCGCCCTCGCGGCGCGCGTCCTTCACTTCGAGGAGTTGCACCCCACCGTCGATATCTTCGGCGACACCGCCGTCGCCACCTACGACTTCGCGATCACCTACGAGATGAACGGCACCTACACCACCGAGCGAGGCCGCGAGATCTTCGTCCTGGCGCACGAGGACGGCCGCTGGCAGGCCGTGTGGAGGACGCAGCTGCCCGCCGCAGCCGAGGCCTGACGCGTCGCGACTCGGCCGTGGTGCGGGAAGCTAGCGCCCCTCTGACTGCGTGACGGCGCTGCTACGATGCGCTCGAATGCTCGTCACACCGCGCTCTCGAGGCGTAACCCGCCCCCGGGATGGCGTCCGAGCGCTCAGGAGGTTCCTATGTCGCTGTTGCGCTCCGCCTCGTACACCGATCTCACGACGGACCGGAAGCTGACCGCGCGCGTGACGGGCCTGTGGTACCTCGGCATCGCCGTCACGGGGGTGGTCGGATTTCTCATCGTCCGTCCCGAGCTGTACATCGAGGGCGACCCGCCGGCAACGCTCTCCAATCTCACGGACCAGGACGTGCTCGCCCGCCTGAGCGTGGTGCTCGAGATGGGCATCGTCGTGACGCAGGCCCTCGCGGCCGTTTGGTTCTACAAGCTGTTCCGAGGGCTTCACACCGTTGCCGGTGTCGCGATCGCGGCGTTCGGTCTGGTGAACGCCGTCGCCATCATGGCGAGTGGCGTGTTCATGGCCGCCGCGGTCGCGGTCGCCGGCGATACTTCGCTCGCCCCAGGGGGCGATCCTGCCGCCACCGTTGGCCTGCTGCACGAGCTGAGCACGCACTCATGGGGCATCGGCGCACTCTTCTTCGGCCTCTGGCTGATCCCGATGGGGTGGGCTGCCGTCGTCACCGGACGCTTCCCCTCGGTGCTTGGCTGGGCCCTGATCGTCGGGGGCGGCGGCTATATGCTCAGTGCGTTCGTCGACTACGCGATCGCCGACGCTCCGAGCCTCGTGATCGAGGCGCTGACGTTTCCCGCGTCTGTCGGCGAGTTCTGGATGATCGGCTACCTGCTGTGGAAAGGCATCCGCCCCGAGGGCACATCGAGCCTGCCCCCGCTCGAGGCGTAACTACACCAGCTGCAGCGCCTGCACTGCCACCGTCACCGAGGCCGCCGCCGTCCCCTCGAGCGGGAACAGCGACATCGCCGCCCCGCCGTCGTAGTAGTGCGGCACGTACACGGTCCCCGGCGCCACGCCGTCATCGAGACGCGCCGTGATGCGCACCTCGCGCGTGCCGTCCGTGAGCACGACCGCGTCGCCGGACCGCACACCCGCCGACTCCGCGTCGCGAGGGTTGAGCGTCGCCACTTCCTCGCGATGCATCTTGTCGGCTTCCTCGGAGCGCATCGAGGCGCCCTCCCACGTCGTGTACAGCGACCGCGCCACGATGAGCCGCAGCCCGTCGCCCTCCGCCGAGGCGGGCGCGCCGATCGCCTGCAGCCGCGGCTGGCCGGCAGCCTCGCCGCCGAGCGCCCGCGTGCGCCCCGAGCGGATCTGGTCGTATGCGACGTAGCCCGCGACCTTCGAGGCCGCCTCGGCCATCACCGCCGACGCGTCGCCGTAGGCGAAGTTGCCGCCCAGCTCATTCGCGAGCGCGCTGAGCAGCACGACGCCGTCCCGCTCCTCGCGCCGGGGCACGCCCGCGGGGCGCTGGCGGCTAATGCGCCGGTCGGCCGTCGTGATCGTCCCGTCCTTCGCGAAGAACGGCAGCTCAGCCAGCACCACATCCGCCAGCTCCGCCGCCGTTGAGCGCACCGAGTCGATGACCACCACTCGCGCCGCCTCGAGGGCTGCGCGGATGTCGTCGGTCCCCGCGCCGTTGAGCAGAGGGTTGTCGTCGTGTACCAGCAGCGCCTTGATCCGGCCGTCGCGCGCCGCCTCGACGATTTGGGGGAACGCCATGCCGTTGGCCGCCGGGCCGACGCCCATGTCCGAGATGCCGAGGACGTTCGCGTCCGTCGGCAGGTAGTGCAGAGACGAAGCCGCGGCGTCGCCGCGCGCCGCGATCGCGAGGTTCGCGCACGCGCGCGCCTGCTCGCCTGCTGCTGCGGCATCCACCGGGTTTGGCGCGTACACTACCGCGAAACCCTGCTCGCCGCCCGCAGCCGCGCGCACCACCTCGGCCGCGCTTTCGAGCGACGAGGCGGTCACGCCGCGCGGCACGACCGGCTCGCCGAGTTGCGAGACGTCCGAGGCGATCGCCCGGACCAGCGCCTGCACCGCTGCCGCCTCGAAACCGGGCGTCGGCTGCAGCCATGCGGTCGCGAACGGCACCAGCTCGCCCCAGCGCGGGCTCACGACGACGAGGCGTGCGCCGCGCTTCACCACGGCGTCCTTGATCCGCAGCGCCGCCACGTTGTGCGATTCCTCGAGGTCGCTCGCCAGCACGACGATCGTCTCCGCCGTCTCCACGCTCGTGAGGTCGGAGGGCAGCCGCTCGAGGCCGAACGCGTCCCGGACCGCGCCCTGCACTGCCCGGTGGATCGGCCCGTGCGAGAAGTCGATGTGCGGCGTCTTGAGCACGTCACGCGCGATGCGCCCGAGGAGGTACGCCTCCTCGTTGGTCGCCAGCGGCGACCCGAGGACGGCGATGGCCTCGCCGCCATGCTCCCGCCGCACCCCATCGAGGAGCCGCGCGGCCTCGGTGATCGCTTCGTCCGCCGGCACCGGCAGCAGCCGCTCGCCGCGCCGCGCCAGGGAACGGCTCAGCCGCTGGTTCTCAGTAACCGCGTCGTAGTGGAAGCGCCCGCGGACGCAGATCTGGTCGCGGCTGAACTGGTTCAGCCGGTCCGGCCGCACGATGACCGGGCGGTCGTTCGCGACCCCGTATGAGATCGTGCAGCCTACGGAGCAGGAGTTGCACGTCGAGTTCGTCCAGTCCTCGGCAAGCGCCACCCACTTGTTCGGCTTCTCCATCAGCGTCGCCGTCGGGCAAACGTCGATGCACGCCCCGCAGAAGTCGCAGTTCGACTCATGCACCGGACCGCCGGTTCCGAAGGCGATCGCCGTCGCCGAGCCCTTGCCCGAGAGCGTGATCGCCCCCGTGTGACGGATGTCGGCGCACGCGCGCACGCAGCGGGTGCAAATGATGCACATCTGCGGGTCGAACTCGAGGTAGGGGTTCGCGCGGTCGGGCTCGGGGGGAGGCGTCTCGTAGTACGAGCGCACCTCGCCCACCCAGGGCTCCTCGTACTCGCCCATGTCGATCATCTCGGTCGACGTCTGCAGCTCGCAGCGGTAGTTCTTGGAGCAGGTGAGGCAGCGGTGCGTGACCACGTCGTCGCGCAGGCAGATCTCGCCCGGCTGGCAGTGCACACGGCGGTGGCAGGTCAGGCAGCGGTCGGGGTGGTTCGCCATGATGAGCGACATCACGCCCTGCCGTGCACGCTTCACCTCGGGCGTGTCGGTCTTCACGACCATGCCCTCTGCGACCTGCGCAGTGCACGAGAGCTGAATGCTCGTGGGGCGGCCGCCCTCGATGTCCACGAGGCAGGTGCGGCAGCCGGCGTACGGCTCGAGGCCGTCGATGTAGCAGAGGTTCGTGATCCGAATCCCCTGCTCCTTGATCACCTCGACCAGCCGGCGTCCGGCCTCCGCCTCGACTTCCGTGCCGTTGATGGTGATCCTGGCCACGCGATCCCGCTCTTTCTCTTCGCCCTCGTCCCGAGGCTCGCGTCAGCTGCCGCTGCGGTCCGGCTTGCCCGGCAGGTGCTGCGGGCCGTACGGCCCGTCGCTGCCGGCGGTTTCCACGCGGCTGCGCGCCGTCGGCATCGCCGTCCGAGGCGGCGCCAACTCCTGCAGTTGCCCGTTCGGGTAGCGCCCGCCTGTCTGCGCCATGTACGCCTGTGCCTCGCGCGTCAGCGCGTCACGGTTCCGGTACATGTTCTCGAACACGTAGACCGCGTCGTCGTAGCGCCCGCCCGCCTGGATCGCCTGGTACGGGCACGCCTCGGTGCACAGTCCGCAGTACATGCAGATGCGGAAGTCGATCTCGTAGCGGTCGATGTTGAGCGTGCCGTCCTCGCGGGGCGAGGTCTGCACGAGGATGCAGCCGTCCGGGCACGCCTGCGCGCACGTGGAACAGCCCGTGCAGCGCTCCTCGAACCAGAGCAGGTTCGTGCGCGCACGCACCGGCACCTGTCGCGTCTCCTCGGGGTAGTTGACGGTGACAGGGGGCTTGAAGATGTGCTTGAAGGTGACCATCAGGCCTCGGGCGATGCCCGCACCGTACGCCACGGCAGCCTCGTCTCCCTCGAACGTGTGCGATTTCGGAGCATAGCGGACGAGCGGATAAGGGACACCCCCGCCGCGCCGTGTGAATCGTAGCACAATCGGCGGTCGCGGCACGGGTTCACGAAGCCGTTAGTACTGAAATCCCGCGGCGGGTCTAAATGTGGTTCTCGAACTCCACCCGCCAACGCCACTCGCTCCCGTCCGCGGCGTTCCACCACTCGACGAGCGTCCCCACCTCGCCGCCCGGCAGTAGCACGAGCGCGCCGAGGTCGCCGTCATCCGGCCACCGGTCCTCACGCACCACCGCGTCGCCCTGCTTTGTGAGCCGCGTCATGGGCAGTTGCCCCCTGCTCGACGAAGCTCACGCCCTCTCGCGACCAGACGCTCGTCGTCGGCTCGCACCCGCACACTGATGACCTCTGGCGCCGCGTGCAGCCACAGCACGTCGGTCGTATCGAGCCGCCCCTTGCCGAGGAGCAGCCCTGTCGCGGCAGCCTCCGGGGACCACACGTCCCACATCTCAGTGCCGCTCTCGGCCACGCTGGCCCTCCGTCCGCGCTTACACCTCGTATCCCTCGAAGTCTGCCGCGAGCCGCAACCCCGGGACGCCTCGTAAGACGTCCGAGCCCTCGTCCGGGTAGTGCGTCACGACGACCTCCGTCCTCGCCGGCAGCCGCGACCGCAGTGCCAGCACGTCCGGCCAGTCGAAGTGGTACGTCCCGACGCCACATTCGAGGATCAGCAGTGTCGCTCCCTCGGCCAGCCGCTCCACCGCCGCGCACGGCCGCGTGTCGCCGCTGTACGCGATCACCGCGCCGCCGGCGCGCACCCGGAATCCGAGCGAGGCGAGCGCGGGGTCGTGCTCCACCTCGACGCACTCCACGGACGCGCCGGCCCATTCAAACGCGCCGCCGTCGGAGTACTCGAACCACGCGATGCGCGCATCGTCCCGAGGCGGCAGCCGGTCCGACTCACCAATCACCTGGCGCAGCCGGTCGTAGATGCCAGGCGGCCCCGCGATGGCGAGCGGCCGTGTCCGCCGCGCCCAGGTTCGGTACACCGCATCGAGCAGGAACAGGTCGACCCCGCCAATGTGGTCGCTGTGCGCGTGTGACAGCAGCACGAGGTCGATCTCCTCGGTCGCCACGCCGAGCTTGAACAGGTGCGGCAGCGTCTGCGGCGGACAGTCGAGGAGGATGTGACGGTCGACGACGAAGCCGCTCCAGTAGCGCCCGAAGGAGAACGCGTTCCCCGAGCCCAGGCAGTCAACCCGCAAACGCGCCCGCTATCCGCCCGAGGTGGAGCCGCCCGCAACGCCGAGCAGCCGCCGCCCCTCGTCCAGCAGGTCCGGCGTGTCGAGGTCGATACGCACCACCGGCTCGTCGTCCATCGGGACGAGGCGCACCTCGCGCCGGTCGAGGACCGCGCGCAACCCCTGCGTCGCCTCAGTCGCCCCGATCAGCTCGTCGATGAGCGAGCCCGCGAGCACCACCGGGTGCCCCGCCTTCCCGAGGTACGAGGGCTGCACGACCTCGGCGCCGCTCGAGCGCAGCTCACCGACCAGCCGGTCGATGATGTCGGCGCGCGTCGGTTGGTCCACGTTCTGGATCACGATCGCCTCCGGCGCCGCCCGTCCGCCTGCGACGAGGGCGTCCGCGCCCTTTGCCAGCGAGGTCGCGCGGCCCTGCGGCCAGCGCTGGTTGAACACGCAGTAGCGCGCTCCATCGCCAAGGGAGCGGCGTATGTCCTCGGCGTGATGTCCCAGCACCACCACGATGTCGTCCACCGACGAGCGCATCAGCTCGTCGACTTCCCACGCGAGCAGCGATCGGTCGCCCCAGGGCAGCAGCCCCTTCGGGCTGCCCATACGCCTCGATGCGCCGGCGGCGAGGATGATCGCGGCGACCGTCATGCTGCGAGCCTAAACCGCCGCCCGGTGCTTGCGCCACTCGCCGATCGCCTGCCGCACCGCCGAGGCCGCCAGGACCGAGCAGTGCACCTTCGACTTCGGCAGCCCGCCGACCGCCTCCGCGTAGTCGTCGCGCGTCAGCGCCTCCGCCTCCTCGAGCGTCCGTCCCGCGAGCATCTCCGTCGCCGCGGAGGACGTCGCAATCGAGGCGGGACAGCCAGAGGTCAGGAACGAGGCCCGCGCGACATGGTCGTCCTCGATCTTCAGGAACAGCCGCAGCGAGTCGCCGCAGACGGGATTGACGACGTACGCCTCGGCGTCCGCGTCCTCCATCGGCCCCGCGTTGCGCGGATGCTCGAAATGGTCGATCAGCGTCGGGCTGTAGTACTCGGAAGCCATGGCTCCATGGTACGCCGAGAGCGCCTGTCTCGCCTCGTCACCGCGTGGCTTCGGCCTTCGCCTTCAAGCCGCGCGCGAACTGCTCGAAGGACGGCGCGAGGTCCGGCATCGAGCGCCAGATCAGGGGCAGCATCGGCCCGCTGTACTCCTCGCGCATCCGAAACCGCGTCGCATTCCCCTCGGGCGTCAGCGTGTACGTCCGCACGCCCTTGAACAGTCCGAGAGGCATGCCGCCCTGCCAGACCATCCGGCGTTCGGGCTCGAGCTCGGCGACTGTCACCGGGAAGGCGCGGTTCGGGTTCGCCGAGGACACCACGGTGATCTTCGATCCCAGGCGTGCCTCACCCTCAACGCGCACCACCCCGGAGTCCCAGTCCTGGTAGTGCGCCGTGTCCACGAGGATTCCCCAGATCGTCGCCGGACTCGCCTCGATGAGCGCAGTCGACTCGTAGTGCTTCACGTTCACCTCCTCGGTGGCCCGACGATGGTAGCAGCAGTGTTACCGTTTGCAAGCTGTTACCCTGACGGCGTGCCTGCGCGTCCACTTCGCCATGATCCTTTCGACGCCCTTGGCGACCCGCATCGGCGGGCGATCGTCGAGTTGCTCGGCGTACAGGCGCGCTCCGTCCGGGAAATCGCAGATACGCTCCCCATCAGCCGCCCCGCGGTCTCCCGCCACCTGCGGCTCCTGAAAGAGGCCGGCCTCGTCGACGACCGTGCCGAGGGCACGCGGCGCATCTACGGGCTGCGCACCGAGGGCGTGGAGGCGGTGCAGGCCTACCTCCAACAGGTGTGGGGCGATGTCGCCGCGCGCTTTCGCCTCGCCGCTGAGAACACCACGCCACGAGGCCCCCGAGGCCGCACACGATGATCGAGCCGCTGCGGTTCACGATCGAACTCGACTGTCCGCCCGCCCACGCGTTCGAGGTGTGGACGGCCCGCGCCTCGCTCTGGTGGCCGAAGGCACACACGATGTCCCGCGACAGCGGCCTCGAGGTGGTGTTCGAGCCGCACGTCGGTGGTCGCGTCTTCGAACGGGCGCCCGGCGGAGTCGAGCACGAATGGGGCGAGGTGACCGCCTGGGAGCCGCCGCATCGCCTTGCCTATCTCTGGCACATCGCCACAGACCGCGCGCACGGGACGGACGTCGAGATCCGCTTCGCTCCGCTCGTGGAGGGCCGCACCCGCGTGGACATCGAGCATGCAGGCTGGGAGCGACTCGGCGACGTCGGTCCCGCCTGGCGCGACGAGAACGTCGGGGGATGGGAGGGCGTGCTCCCGCACTACATCGTCGCGACCCGCTAGCCGCCAACCCCCCGCAGGCACGAGAGCCCCGCTAGCGGCGCATCCTTCGCCATCGCCAGCACGCGGATGCGCCCCAGCCCCGCCGGGTCGAGCAGCGTCTCCGCCGCTCGCCGCGCCGCTGCGAACGCCCCGAAGTCCTTGGTGGCACGCGCTCGCGCCCCCTCGAGGGCGTCCCCGATCCCCAGCGCCATCAGCGCCTCTGCCTGCGAGACGAGCGGCGCCGCCTCGAACCCCGCGCCCGCCCCGGCGGCGGCCAGCGAGGTGAAGTCGACGTGCGCCGTGAGATCGGTGAGCCCCGGCAGCGCGAGCGGGTCCGGCTGCGGGCTGTGGCCGCGGAATGCCATCAGCGTCCCCATGCGGCGCCACGAGGCGAACAGCGCCGCCGCCTCGTAGCCGTAGTCGATCGTGAGCAGATACCCGCGCTGGAGGCGCCCCGCCAGGCTCCGCATGAGCGAGGGCGCGGCGAGCGAGACTTCCGCACGGCAGCCGTCGCCGGGCCACAGCCCGATCCGCGCGAAGTATGCGTCGATTGCCGGCGTGCTCACCGGACCCAGCTCGAACGCGAACCCACCACCGGTGCCGGTCGTCACGTACCACTCGTACAGCATCCCGCCGCGCCGCTCGACGAGGTGTATCGGCAGTGCGTCGAACAGTTCATTGCTGATGAGCACTCCCGGTGCGCGGATGTCGCCCCCCAGCCACTCGTCGATGAGCGCGTGCTCCGCTTCGAACCCATGCGCGGCCAGCCGGTCGCGCTGCTGCTCGACTCGTCGGGGGTGGCCGTCGAGGATCACCGGGCGCGCCGCCGACGCGCACTCGGGCGCTCGCTCGCGGAGCCAGGTCAGCATCGCGGCGGCAAGCGCACCCGAACCCGCGCCCGGCTCGACCAGCGCGAACGCCGAGGGCCGCCCGAGCCGCTCCCAGCACTCCGCGATCTGGCGCGCCCACAGATACCCGAACACGGGGTGTACCTCGGGCGAGGTTTCGAAGTCGCCCGCCGCCCCCCACGCCAGCTCGCGCCGGCTGTAGTAGCCGTACTCCGGATGCCCCAGCGCCACCGCCATGAATCGCTCGAAGGTGATCCGCCCGTGCTCGCCGATCTCGCGGGCGATGATCGGCGCCAGCGCAGTCGCGCGCGCCGCCAGCGCGAAGTCGTCACTCGCGTTTCCAGCTCGCACGGGGTTGAAGGGATCGTCCATCGGCGGATCGTACCGGCGGTCAGACGAGCGCCGCGAGCACGCTCAGTTCGTTGCTCGTAACGCTGTCGACGCCCCACGCGACGAGCTGCGCCGCCCGCTCGAGGTCGTCGACCGTCCACACGCCGACGCCGTCTGCCCAGCGCTGCAGCGACTCCACCTCCGCCGCCGAACGCAACAGCGTGTGCCGCACCATGACCGCCGTAGGCGGCAGTCCGCCTCCCATCCGGCCCTGCACGAAGCGTCGGAGCTGACCTTCTGACCGCACCGAGTACGCCACCCGCACGTCTGGCAGCCACACCCGCAGGCGGTCCGCGATCGCCCACGACTCGCAACTGACGAGGAGATGCGAACGGTCTCGCAGCGGGTGGAGGATGCGCATCATGTCCGGCGCCGGGTCGCCGAACCACGACCGCAGGTCCAGCACCAGCTGCGCGCAGCCCTCGACGGCCGCGAGCAGCTCCGCCACGTTCACGCGGTCGGCGTCGTGGCGCCGCAGTCCGTCGGTGCCCAGGGTGTAGGGAATGCGCCCCAGCGGTCGCGCGTGGTTCACGAACACGTCGCCGGCATGGAGCCAGACGTCCGCCTCGATCGCGTCGACCTCGGTCAGGCGCGCGAGGGGCAGCGTTTCGCGGTAGTTGCCCGCGGCGTGGAGGATGCGAGTGACGCCCATTCGTGGACCGGCGGTCTAGCCCTGCCGGCCGAGGCCCATCGCCTGCACCGTCACGGAGCGTCGGCGTGCATGGTCCAGCTCCACAAGGAAGATGCTCTGCCACGGGCCGAGCTTCATCTCGAAGTTCTCCACAATCACGGTCTCGCTCGCCCCGAGGAAGAGGTGCTGGCAGTGCGCGTGGCCGTTCGCGCACTCCTCGGCCGTCATGTTCACCGTCCGGATCGAGAAGTCGTTGTGCTCGTAGTAGTCACCGGCCGGCGCGAGCCGAGACAGCACGCGCGCCATGTCGTTCAGCAGCAGTGGCTCATGCTCGTTCACGATCACCGCCGCCGTCGTGTGCGCCGAGACGACGCTCACCTGACCCGTGGCGAGACCGGATCGCTCGATGACCGCCCGGACGTCACCCGTGATGTCGATGAACTGCAGCGCGTGCTCGGTCTCGTAATCGAGCGTCTCTGAGGTCACGACGAACGATAGGTCGGGCGCATCCGCTGGCTGCACAGGGCGCAGGCGGGCACGGGCAGCACTCGCGTCGAGGGGATCTCTCATCGGTATCCGGTTCGATGCCTTCTGTATCCTGGAGAAGCGGCCACTCAAGAGGGTAGCAGCGCCCCGGATGTGGCGCTACCGTTCGGACGGCGCTACCGCTCGGGTGCGCCCGTCTGACGGCGCAGCGAACGCACCGCCTCGTTGACCGTCTGGATGTCGCGCGCCCCCGCTCGGTAGCGCACGTACTCCTCAAGGTCCGCCAGCGCCGCCGGCAGGTCGCCGACACGCTCGCGCAGCATCCCCCGGTCCCGAACTTCATCGAGGTCCCACGGGAACATCGCGAGCAGGAACTCGATGACCCGGCCGGCGCGCTCCTCGTCGCCCTGCTGGAGGTAGCCCGCCTTCAGATTGTGCAACAGGCGCTGGATCAGCTGGCGCGCGGTTACCGGCTCCAGGAAGTGCTCGCGGAATGGCGTGCGGCGTCCGAATACCCCTCGTACCAGCTGGCGGCATTGCTCGGCGGTCAGCTCGTTGCCCCCATTGAAGGGGTCGACGAGGACGGACGCCTCCGGGCTGTCCACCCGTACGATGACGTGCCCGGGCAGGCCCACCGCCATCGCATCCAGGCCCGCCGTCCGGCAGACATCCACGTAGACGATGGCAAGCGTGACCGGAATGCCCGTCCGCCGCTCGATTACCTCATTGAGGTAGAGGTTCCTCGGGTCGCCGTACTCATCCTCGTTGCCGCGGAAGCCGTACTCCTCGAACAGCAGCCGGTGCGCTTCCGCCAGCTGCGTCCGGACATCCGCCGAGGGGTGGATGCGCGCCTCAAGGTGTGCGCCCAGGTCGTGCAGCCGCTCCTCGTAGGCCTCCACGTCCAGCCGTGGATACTCGCCCTGCGCGATGAGCAGCGCCGGCCGCGCCAGCGGCACCAGGCTCGCCGGCCCGGCCACCGAGGCGCGGAACCGGTCGAGCGAGTCCTCGAAGGGCGTCATCGGCCAGGCCGAGCGGGCGATAGCCCCTCGAAGCGGAAGATCTTGACGACGGTGAACGTGAGCAGCAACACCGCTCCAATGAGCTTCATCTCCGGCGCCTCGAACGTGTACGCCAGCGTCGGCACCATCAGCAGCCCGATGATGCCCGCCAACCGCCGCGACATCCCGAACGCGTACAGCGCGATCGCCGTCGGCACCGCGAACATGGCTTCGATTGGCAGCAGCGCGATTAGCGCTCCGACCGCCGCCGCCATCCCGTTCCCGCCGTCCAGACGCAGGAAGATCGACCAGTCGTGTCCCGCGACGGCGCACATCCCCGCGAGGACCGCGTCACGGTCATCGAGTCCCGCCAGGTACGCGATGCCCACAGCGGCCATGCCCTTGCAGATGTCGCCCAGCCCGACCACAATTCCGGCGCGCAGGCCGACGGTATCAACCACGTTCATCGTGCCCGGGTTGCCCGTCCCCATCGTCCGGATGTCCCGCCCCGTCAGGCGGTAGACGACGATATACGAGGTCGGAATCGATCCCAGCAGATAGGCCACGATCAGGACGACGGCGAGCGTCACTCCAGCCTCCCGGGCGCCTGTCGAGCATACGGTTCGTGCCGAGAGCCCGACAAGCGCCGCCGAGAGCGCCCGGCCCTATTCGACCTGGATCACCCCGTCCATCCCCGGATGAAAGGTGCACACATACTCGAACCGTCCCGCAGTCGTGAATTCGTGGCTGAAGGTGTCGCCCTCGTCCATCGTCCCGGACTTGAACGCGCCGTCTTTCGCGATCACGTTGTGCGCGATCCGGTCCTCGTTCACCCAGGTGACGGTCGAGCCGACCGCAACGCGCATCGGCGTCTCGAACCTGTTCTTCTCCATGACCGTCGTCCGCGGCCCGCTGGTGACGGTCGCGGCGGCCATCGCCGCTTCGTCATCCGCGCTGTCACCGCACGAAGCGAGTAATGCCGCGGCCAGCAGCGACCCCGCGATCGCCAGCCACACCGACCTTGTTGTGAACCCCCTGCGCATGTCCGCCTCCCGGCGTCCTCATGAGACGCCATGGAGATCGTAGGACGCGCTCCCGCTACAGGCCGCGCCTCGGCGATGACGGCTGGAATCGTTGACAGACTTGCCCAGCATCGCGGGAGGTTCCGCGGCGATTCCGGGCTCGTCAGGGGGCGGCGACGCCGCTGCGAGTCCCGTCCGCCCTATTGCGTCAGCGCGTCCCTGTCCTCCGCCGAGCCGGACACGACGCGCGCCTCGGTCCAGCGGGTGGCCGGACGACGCCAGCCCCACCCGTCCTCCTCGCCACGCAGCGAGGAAGCGAGCGGGCCGAACTCCCGACCGGCAGCCGCAAGCCCGAAGTTGACCGCGAACGCCGCCAGCCACGCCGGGATGTGCAGGTACGACCAGGGTCGGTCGTGCACGCGCAACGCCGCGATCAGCCCGGGAATGACGTCACGAGGCCGCAGCGCAGGCTCCGATAGCGCCCCCTGCGCCTCCGCCTCGAACTCGTGCGCTGGCTTGTGCCGCAGGCGGGCGACATACCGCCCGGCAAGGGCCCCCGCGACGCCGGCCGCGACGGCGAACAGGATCTTGAACAGGCGTCCCACGGTCTGGCCTCCTCGCTTCCACGGTAGGTCGGCTGTCAACTCAACACTCCACGGCGTGTGGACAGAGAAAATTGTGCAGGTGCGTTGACTTGTAAGCCGATCTTTGATTGAATGCTCCTTACCGAGCAGCAGTTACTGCAGCCTGGGAGTGCGGCGATGGGTGCAGGGTTCGAGCGCAAGCTGGTCGCTGAGTTCGTCGGGACCTTCGCCCTGATCTTCATGGGCGCGGGTTCCATCATCGTGTTCGGCGGCGGTGCCGCGGACATCGTGGCCATCGCCCTGGCGCACGGCCTCGCGATCGCCCTGATGGTCTCCGCGCTCGGTCACGTCTCGGGTGGCGTCTTCAACCCGGCCCTCACCGTCGGCTTGTGGGCGACGAGGCGGCTCGACACTGTGACCACGGGCGCTTACATCGTGGTGCAGCTCGCCGGCGCTGCTGCGGCCGCCCTGGCGCTCAAGGCGCTGTTCCCGGAAGCGCTCGGCGAGGCCGCGAACTGGGGCACTCCCCTCCTCAGCAGCGAGACTGACTTCACTCAGGGTGTGCTCATCGAGGCGATCCTGACGTTCTTCCTGATGACCGCTGTCTTCGGGACGGCCCTTGACCCACGCGGCCCGAAGCTGGGTGGCTTCGGCATCGGGTTGGTCATCACCATGGACATCCTCGCGGGCGGCCCGTTGACGGGCGCCGCGATGAACCCGGCGCGCACCTTCGGCCCGGCCGTCGTCAACGGCATCTGGGACGAGCATCTCGTCTACTGGATCGGCCCCATCATCGGCGCGGTGGTCGCTGCGCTGCTCTACCACTACCTCTTCCTCGACCGTGATGCCGAGGATGACAGGGCGACGGCGGGCTAGCGAGATGCAGACGACGCTTGCGGTTGCCGCGGGAGGGGCGCTGGGCTCGGTCGCGCGCTACGGCGTGACCCACTGGGTCACCGGCGCGCTCGGCCCGAATCTCTGGGGCACGTTCCTTGTGAACGTGACGGGCGCCTTCGCCCTCGGCCTGCTCGTCGGATTGACTGAGGCGCGTGCCTCCCTGGATCCGGTCGTGCGCGCTGGACTTGCCGTGGGGGTGCTCGGTGGCTACACGACGTTCTCGACGCTGATGTACGAGTCAGTCCGCGAGATGGAGAACCGTGCACTCTGGCAGTCCGCGCTCAACCTGAGCGGCAGCGTCGCTATCGGGCTCCTGGCCGTAGCCGCGGGCCTCGTCGCGGGACGGTCGGTCGGTGCATGAAAGGGATTCACGAGTAACACGACGCCGGCGCCTGAGAGGCGCGCGTCTTCCACAGACGCCAGCATCTGCCGATAACCCCCGCCGCACGGCAGATGTTGGCTAGAGAGCGGGCCCCAAGGGCCCGCTCTCGCTTTGTCCTCACAGCCGCGTAGCGGGCCGGCTCAGCTCCGTCCCGTAGACCCGTGCCCGCCTGTCCCTCGGGAGGTGGCATCGAGGTGTTCAACCACCGTCCACGCCACGTCCGCCAGCCTCGCGATGACCAGCTGCGCGACGCGATCCCCATGGCGCACGACGTACGTGCCGGTAGCGGCGAGGCAGTACATCGTGACGAACAGCTCGCCGCGGTAGTCCGCGTCGATCGTCCCGAACGCGCTCATGACTCCCTTGGCCGACAGCCCGGATCGAGGGCGTATCTGGACGTCTGTGCCGTGCGGCGACGCGATCGCCACGCCCGTCGGGACGAGCACCGGTACCGGGCCGACCTCAATCGTGCCGCCGTCGAGGCAGGCGTGCAGGTCGAAGCCACTCGCGAGGTCGCTGTGCCGCGCGGGCAACCGCGCGCCTGGCCGGAGGAGCATCACCTGGAGTTGGAGCGCCTCGTCCATCAGTCGTCCGTGGGCAGCAGAAAGCCCGCGGTGCGCGGGCTCCTGGTCCGTTGCACGCGTGATTCGGGAGTCGCTAGGCCTCGGTGGCCTGCCGCTCGCGCGCGCGCTGCAGCCCGCGCCCCTTCTTCGGCGTCAGGATCTCCACCGGGAAGATCTTGCGCTTCAGCATCTCGCGCGGTGGGTCGATGTAGATAGCGGACCACCCGCAGGCATTCTCGCACAGGCGGCAGCCCGTGCACTTCCGCGGGTCCACGGTCGCCATGCCGTAGAAGTCCTTGTTGTGCGGCGAGTCCTGTAGCGACAGGGCGTCGAATGGGCAGATGTTGATGCACAGCTCGCAGCCCGAGCCGATGCAGTTCTCTTCGATGGTCTTCGCGACGGGCGCCTGCGCCCGCGGGAACGTCCGGCAAATGTCGCCCATGTCATCGAGGATCGCCTCGGGTGGGCATACGACGCCGCATGCTCCGCAGTCGATGCACAGATCCGGGTCGATCATATGCAACTGGTCGCGGGCGCCCGTAATAGCGCTCGTTGGGCAACGCTTCACGCATGCCGTACAGCCGATGCAGGTCTCGATGATCTTGTACGCCAACTGCTCACCCCTGTCAGGCATCGGGCGGCCTGTCGCGCTCGACTCTAACACTGCCCCAGATCGGCATCAACAGACACGGCCGAAGCTATTCGGGAACAGTCTACTGCGGAAACGCGTGGCTGACGACCCGCACCTCGAGGTGGCCGGACGACGGGCAGGTACGTCGTCGGGAGGTGAGGCCGTCGAGCCGTCGGATCCCCGAAGGCCGGCGAGGGCGCACACGAGAAACCTGCTTGCGGGCGTGCCGGAGAACGCAAAAGCAGGGAGCCCGCCTGAGGCGGGCTCCCTGTCGCACTGACGTGCGGTAGTGACTAGCTGCGGCGGGTGCTGAGCACCCGGCCACCGGCGACGACGCCGACGGCGAGCACGACGAGCACAGCGGCCACGGCCAGGCTGCCCGACTGGTCGATCAGGCCGGCGTTACCGGTCTTCGGCGCGCTCGGGCTGGCGGCGGCAGTAGCGGTGCGGGTCGCCGTCGCGGTCGCCTGCGCAACCACGCCGGTCGACGGGCCAGCGGTGCTGGCGTCGTACGCCAGCAGAGCCGCCGGCGCGAGCGCCGCAACGAGGCCCACGATCACGGCGGCAACACGCAGCCGCATGGGCGTCCTCTTCATCAAACGATCCTCCTCCTGAACTTTCGACTCAGTGCTATTCGGGATCTTTCCCGAGTACGGGCGATATTACAGCGTCGATCGACTTACCAACAGTGCGGCAAGCGAAGAATTTCACATACGGCTGTGAAGCCCGCATCGCATTCCTCGCGCACCACCCGTCAGGACCGTCGACGCGCCCCCGTCAGCGCCCGGCCGCCGAGGGTCATCATGACCGCGATGCCGAGCAGCGCGGCCATACCAGCGACGCTCGCGCCGGTGCCAGCATCGCCGCCGCTACCGGTGCGCGGCGGCATCGGGCTCGCGGTACGCGTGGCCGTGGCGGTCGGGGTGACCGTCCGCGTGACGGTCGCCGTTACGGTCGGCGTGGCCGTGCGGGTCGCCGTCGCTGTCGCGGTCGCCGTCCGTGTCGCGGTGGCCGTGGCCGTCGCGGTCTGCGTGGCGGTGGCGGTGGCCGTGGCGGTCATCGTTGCAGTGGCCGTGGGCGTCGCCGTCGTCGTCGGGGTGGTCGTGGTCGTCGGGGTGGCCGTTGCTGTGGGTGTCGATGTCGATGTGGGTGTCGGCGTTGGGGTCGTGGTCTGTGCGAGCAGTGCTGCTGGCGCCAGAGCCGCGATCAGTGCGCCGACGGCAACGGCCGTCCGTACGCCAAGCGATTTCCGTATCCTCAATGTCATCCTCCTGGTTCGCAGGGATAGTGCCCACGGGCGGGCGCCCCCGGGCCGAGCCAACATGCTGTTCGCGTCCCCGCATCGAGGACGTAACGGAGGTCGAGGAAGTGATTACGAAACCACGAACGGATCGCGCTGGTCGCATTCGCATGGCCGTGCGCTGCGTAATCGCCGGCGTCTGGAGGATGCGATGGATGACTCGCTCGTCAGCGCGCAGTACTGCTACCTGACCACCACCGGTCGCGTCTCCGGCCGGCCCACACCATCGAGATCTGGTTCGCGCTCAGCGGCGCGACGCTGTACGTGATGGCGGGCGACCGCGACCGCACGGACTGGGTGCGGAACCTGCTTCGCACACCCGAGGTCGGCATCCGCATCGCCGACCGCGAATTCCGGGGCCGTGCCGCCGTCCTCGATGCCTCATCCGAGGAGGACGCACAGGCCCGCGGTCTCCTCCTCGACAAGTATCGGCCCGGCTACTCCGGCGACCTCTCGGGTTGGGAGCGCGACGGGCTGCCGGTCGCCGTGCGCATCGAGGAGATCGCCTCCCCCGGCGGCGAGTCTGCCTATCCCCCGTAGTTGAGGTTCAGCTCCTTCAGCGTCAGCATCTGAGGCTCATCGACCTGCTGCCCAACGTCCGTCACCTCGACGACCACCACCGCGTGGTCGCCCGTCTCCACGGTGTCCACGAGGCGCAACTCTGCCCAACCGTGCGCCTGGTCGAGGACGATCGCCCCCGGCGGTCCGCGAGAACGGGATCCGCGACCCCTTCACCACGAACGCGTCTCCCTCGATCGGTGCATCCCCGAAGAAGGCGAACGCCAGGTCACCCTGGCCGCTGCCGAGGAAGGACAGCCCGAGCTTCCCGCCCGCCTTCACCTGCGCGAACGTCTTGCTGTCCTTCTTCACGCCCAGGGCGAGCAGCGGCGGTTCGAACGACATCTGCGAGACCCAGTTGATGGTCCCAGCGCCCACGTCGGAGCCGCCGTCCGCCGTCAGCACGAAGAGCCCGTACGGGATCATTCGCAGCACCGTCTTGCGCGCGTCCGTGTCCATCCGTCGCCTCCTCGTCCGCTTCGCGGCGCAGTATACGGCCGCCTCGCGGCCCTCGACGCCTGTACCATGCCCCCGAGGTCGCATCTCACCCACGAAAGGCGCCGCCATGCCATCCCGCGTCTACGAGATCGCCAGCGAGTACGTCGACCGCGCCGCCGCGCTGCATCCCCTCGGCGCGACGCACATGGGCGTCGCCGGGCACGACCACGAGATGACCGACTACTCGCCGCAGGGCGAGGACGAGCGCGCCGCCTTTGAGCGCGAGATGCTCGCTGCCCTCGAGGCCGCGCCCCTCGAAGGCGAGCGTGACCGCATCGCCCGCGAGGCGATGGCCGAGCGGCTGCGCCTGCACCTCGAGATGCACGAGGCCGGCGAGCAGTACCAGTCGCTCAACATCCTCTTCAGCCCATTCCAGGATGTCCGCCAGTGCTTCGACCTCATGCCGCGCGACACCGAGGAGCACTGGCACAACATCGCCGCGCGTCTGCGCCTCGTCCCGTTCGGCCTGCAGACCTACCGTCGCACGCTCGAGGAAGGCGCCCGAGTCGGGATGCCGTCCACGCGCCGCCAGACCGAAGGCTGCGTCGAGCAGGCGGCCGCCTGGAGCGGAGGGCACGAGGGCGTGCCTCCATTCTTCGACTCACTGCTCGAGGCTTATGACGCCTCGCCCGTCACCAGCGAGGCCCTTCGCCGCGACGTCGAGGAAGGCGCGCGCCTCGCCGCCGGCGCCTACGCCGAGATGGGCCGCTTCCTGGCTGACGAGTATCTTCCACACACCGAACAGCGTGACGCCGTCGGCCCGGAGCGCTACTCGCGTTCTGCCCGCAGCTATAACGGGGTCGAACTCGACCTCGACGAGACGTACCGCTGGGGCTGGGACGAGCTGCACCGCATCGAGGCGGAGATCCTCGCGACCTGCGAGCGCATCCTCCCCGACGGCTCCGTGGAGGACGTGCAGCGCCTCCTCGAGGAGGATCCGGCGCGCGCCATCGAGGGCGTCGACGCGTTCCAGCGCTGGATGCAGGCCCTCCACGAACGCACCATCGCCGAACTCGACGGCGTCCACTTCGACATCGTCGAGCCCGTGAAGCGCCTCGAGGCGATGATCGCGCCCGCGGGTGGCGCGCTCGCGATGTACTACACCGGCCCCTCCGAGGACTTCAGCCGCCCCGGCCGTACCTGGTACCCGACCGGCGGCAAGACCCGCTTCCCCCTCTGGGGCGAAGTCTCGATCGCCTATCACGAGGGCGTCCCCGGTCATCACCTCCAGATCGGCCACGTCACCTATCTCTCCGACCGCCTGTCCAGGTGGCAGCGCCTCCTCGGCACGACGTCCGGCTACGCGGAAGGCTGGGCCCTCTACGCCGAGCGCCTGATGGCGGAGCTCGGCTACCTCGAGAACCCCGACTACTACCTCGGTATGCTGCGCGGCCAGGCGCTCCGCGCCGCCCGTGTGGTGGTCGATATCGGCCTGCACCTCGATCAGTCCATCCCGCAGGGGGAGCGCTACCACCCGGGTGAGCGCTGGACTCCCGAGCTCGCACACGAGTTCCTACTCCAGCGCACCTACTTTCCCGAGAACTTCCTCGCCTCCGAGGTCACGCGATACCTCGGCATGCCCGGCCAGGCGATCAGCTACAAAGTCGGCGAACGCGCCTGGTTCCAGGCACGGGAGGCCGCTAGCCGCCGCGGCGGCGCCGCGTTCGATCTCAAGGCATTCCATATGCGGGCCTTCGACCTCGGCCCGATGGGCCTCGACCAGATGCGTCGCGAACTGGGGGCCTGACTCGCGCGAACGTGTCGGTCGGAGGGCTACCCGGGCGCGTCTTCCGATCCGGCCGGGCCGGCATCCTCAAGCAGTTGCGCCTGCGCGTGGAGCTGTTTCTCGAACAGGGCGCGCGCCGCGTCGAGCAGCAGATAGAGCTCCGGGTCTCGGACCTCGTAGCGAACACTGGTCCCCTCACGGCGCGCTACGACAAGCGCATGGCTGCGCAGCACCGAGAGGTGTTGCGAGGTCGTGGCCGCGCCAATCTCGAGCGCCTGTTGTAGATCGCCCACTGTCATCGTGGTCTGCTCCCGCAGCAGCTCGAGGATGCGGATTCGCGTCGGGTGCCCGAGCGCCCGGAACAGGTCAGCTTTGAAGTCCTGCAGTGTCGCCACGAGGGGATCGTATCCCCTATTATGCATTCGAACATTCTAATATTAGAATGCAGTGATGGTGACGGCCTTCCGGCTCCGTGACGTGCGTCGCAACGTCGAAGCAGGGCTCGTCGTCGGCGTTGTCGCGCTGCCACTGTCGATCGCGCTGGCGGTAGCCGTAGGCGTCCCGCCGGCCATGGGACTCTATACCGCGACGTTCGCCGGAATCACTGCCGCCGCGTTCGGCGGGTCGCGCTACAACATCACTGGTCCGACGGCGGCCCTCGTGCCGATCCTGAGTCACTCCGTTCTGACCCATGGCGTGCAGGCGCTCCCGACGCTCGCGGCGCTGGCCGGTGTACTTCTCCTTTGCCTCAGCGTCCTGCGAGCCGGCCGCCTGATGCGGTTCATGCCCGGGTTGGTGGTGACCGGGTTCACGCTCGGCATTGCGCTCTCGATCGGGTTTGGGCAGGTCAACTCGTTCCTGGCGGTAGCGGGCACCGATGCGACGCTCGAGCACTTCCACGAGCGGCTACTCGACACGTCCGCGCACATTGGCACGGTGTCAGTCACCACGCCGGCGGTCGGACTCGGCTCGCTCGCGTTGCTGCTGCTCTGGCCGCGCGTCCCACGGCTCCGGCGGATTCCGGCCCCGCTGGTCGCTGTCGTGGGGGCGACCGCGCTCGTGTGGTTGACCGGCCTCGATGCTCCAACGATCGCGAGCCGCTACGGCGAGGTCCCCGCCGGAATCCCGCTGCCGTCCCTTGGAGTCTTCGAGCCCGATCTGATCCTGCCGTTGCTGCCCGCGGCGCTGTCCGTTGCCGTCCTCGGCGCCGTCGAGTCGCTGCTCAGTGCCGTCGTCGCGGACGGCATGGCATCGCCGGTCCGGCGGTACGATCCTGACCGGGAGCTACTTGGGCAGGGGCTCGCCAACCTCGTCTCGCCGCTCATGGGCGGCATGCCGGCCACGGCGGCGATCGCCCGCACCGCCACTGGCATCCGAAACGGGGCGACGTCGCGCCTGACCGGGGTAGTCCACGCGGGTACCGTGTTCGCTGCGACCGTGGCGCTCGGCCCACTGGCCGGGCATATCCCACTCACAGCACTCGCCGCCGTTCTGCTGGTGGTCGCCTGGAACATCGCGGAGGTCCCGGCGGTCCTGGGCCTGATGCGGAGGGCTCCGCGCGAGGATCTCGTCGTGCTGCTCGCCACGGCCGCCATCACCCTGTTCTTCGACCTGACCTATGCGATTGGCTTCGGCGTCGCGATTTCCATGTTCCTGTTGATGCGCCGCCTCGCCCAGGTGCCCGCGGCGCAGGAGTTGCTTCCCGATGCGAGCGGTCGCGTCCCACAGGTGTCCGACAGCCTCGGCGAATTGATCCGGTCACGACCGGACGTCACCGTCTTCACGGTGGAAGGACTGCTGTCGTTTCACAGCGCCGCGGCTCTCGAGTACGAGCTTGGCGGCGCGGACGACGAGACACTAATCCTCCGGATGAAGGGGGTGCGGCACATCGATACGACCGGATTGCTCACGCTGGAGGGCGTCATCGAACATCGGAACCGACGGGGCCGGCGCACGATGCTCACGGCGCTCGATCCCTCGCTCTCACGCGTCCTTGAGCGGTTCGGGATCATTGAGCTGGTCGGCGCGGCAAACGTGTTTGCCTCCACCCGAGATGCGATCGTCTCAGTGCGGGCGCCCGGGGTTCCGTCGTCCAGGGTCGCATCGGTGGTGTGAGGACCTTCCTCTCAACGACCGCGTCGGCGGCGCTCCGACGATCCTACTGATTGTCCAGCGCCTCGAGGAGCGCCCGCGGCCCGCTGACGACCCCACCCGCTGCCCGCACCCGCGCCGCCAGCTCGCGGTCCGAGGTCACCACCTCGATCGTCTCGGGTGCCAGCTCGCGCTCTACCCGCGCCACGATCGCGTCGTCGGCATTGCGGAACCCCTCGTCCCGGGCGAAGACCACCTCGACGAACCCCCCGACGTGCCAGTCGGACGTCGCCGCCCCGTCCAGCACGAGGAGCACGTCGCGCCCGTGCCGCCGCGTGTGCGCCTCGAGGCGCGCGTGCAGCCGTCGTGCCGCCCCGTCGCGGTCGCGCCACCACCCATCCGGGCGGCTGCCGATCACGTTCATCCCATCGACGACGAGTCGCGTCGCGTCCGCTCCCATGCCCCGCCCTCTCGCCCGGCAGCGGCAGCGTACTCGTTGCCGTCTCGCCTTGAGTCCACCTGCCACCGTGCTACTATCGCGCGGGCCTCGGATCGGCCCCAGCGCCCGCGCGTCCCGCGGGCGGCACCCACCGCGATGGGCATCGAAGTGAACCTCAGGGGGACCTGATGAAACTGCACGAATACCAGGCGAAGGAACTCCTCGCGCGCTACGGCGTCCCCGTGCCGAACGGCAAGGTCGCACACACCCCCGACGAGGCCGAGGCCGCCGCCAATGAGCTCGGTGGCAAGGTCGTCGTGAAGGCGCAAGTGCACGCCGGCGGGCGCGGCAAGGCGGGCGGCATCAAGCTCGCCAGCTCCGCCGCCGAGGCCCGCGCCGCCGCCGAGGCGCTGCTCGGCACGCGCCTGGTGACGCACCAGTCCGGCCCCCAGGGCCAGCCCATCAACGCCGTCCTCGTCGAGGAGCAGTTCGAGATCGAGCGCGAGCTGTACATGGGCGTCATCATCGACAACTCCGCCGGCATGCCAATCGTGATCGCCTCCGCCTCCGGCGGCATGGACATCGAAGAAGTCGCCGAGCAGACCCCCGAGAAGATCGTCCGCCAGGCCATCGATCCCACCATCGGGTTCCAGGGCTTCCAGGCGCGCTCCCTCGCCTTCGCCACCGGCCTCGAGGGTGACCTCAACCGCCCCGCCGTCTCGCTCATCACTGCACTCGCGAAGGCCTTCCTCGAGAACGACGGCTCGCTCGCTGAGATCAACCCGCTCGCCGTGACGAAGGACGGCCGCGTCCTCGCCGTCGACGCCAAGTTCTCCGTCGACGACAACGCCGACTTCCGCCACAAGTCCCTCTTCGAGCTGGCCGACCGCACCCAGGAAGACGCGCTCGAGGTGGAGGCAAAGGACGCCGGCATCGAGAACTACGTGAAGCTCGACGGCAACATCGGCTGTCTGGTGAACGGCGCTGGCCTCGCCATGGCGACCATGGACGCGATCCAGTTCGAGGGCGGTATGCCCGCCAACTTCCTCGACATCGGCACGCAGAACGACCCGGCCGCCGTCTCCGCCGCGCTGAAGATCATCGGCGCCGACCCGGACGTGAAGGCCGTGCTCATCAACATCTTCGGTGGCCTCGCGCGTACCGACGTGATCGCGCAAGGCCTCGTCGATGCCATCAAGGAAGGCCTGCTGCCGCAACCGACGGTCGTCCGCCTGGCCGGCACGAACGTCGAGGAGGGCATGCGCATTCTCGACGAGTCCGGCCTCGACCTCATCCGCGCCGACGGCTTCGCCGAGGCGGCCCGCAAGGCCGTCGCCGCCGCGAGCTGACGCGCGGCCCGAATACACGACGTTTCGAGCGTTCGATCCTCGAGGTAGGACGGTAGGGAGCAGACGGTGGGCGTACTTCTCGACGAGAACACCCGGGTGGTCATCCAGGGCTTCGGCGGCGCGGGCCAGCGCGAGGCCCGCAACTGCATCAACTACGGCACCGCCATCGTCGCCGGCGTGACACCCGGCCGCGGCGGCCAGGAGATCGAGGGCGTCCCGATCCGCAACACGGTGCGCCAGGCCGTCGAGGAGTTCGGCGCCAACGTCTCGCTCATCTTCGTCCCCGCCGCCTTCGCCGCCGACGCGATCCTCGAGGCTGCCGACGCCGGCATCCCCGTCGCCATCTGCATCACGGAGGGCATCCCGACGCGCGACATGGTCGGTGTGAAGCGCTACCTGCAGACCTCGGAGACCACGCTCATCGGGCCGAACTGCCCCGGCGTCATCACGCCGATGGCCCGCGCGCGCGCCGGCATCATGCCGCCGGACGTCTACCTCCCCGGCAGCGTCGGCGTCATCTCCCGTTCCGGCACGCTTGTCTACGAGACCGTCGACCAGCTCACGAGGCTCGGCATCGGCCAGTCCTCGAGCGTCGGCGTCGGCGGCGACCCCATCATCGGCACCAGCCAGCGCGAGGCCCTCGAGCTCTTCGAGAACGACCCCGACACGGCCGCCGTGGTCATGATTGGCGAGATCGGCGGCACCGCCGAGCAAGAAGCCGCCGAGTACATCAAGACCATGTCGAAGCCGGTCGTCGCCTTCATCGCCGGCGCTACGGCGCCACCCGGCCGCCGCATGGGCCACGCCGGCGCCATCATCGCCGGCAAGGCCGGCACCGCGCAGGCCAAGCAGACCGCGTTGATGGACGCCGGCGCCACTGTGTCGCAGTCCCCCTCGCAGATCGGCGAGACGATGCAGCGCGTCCTCAAGGAGCGCGGCCTGGCGTAGCCCCCACCGGACGTGAACACGAAGAACCCCGCCGCCGGCGGGGTTCTTGTATGTGCACCGGTCCGAGGCCGCCCGCTACTCGGTCTCCACCTCGTAGCCCGCCTTGATCCAGTCCATCGTCCCGCCCTCGACGTTGAATAGCTCCGTCAGCCCCACTGCCGAGGCGAACTCCGCCGCCACCGCCGAGCGCGCGCCCGTCTTGCAGATGAAGACGATCGGCTTGTCCCGCGCCAGCTCTGCGTTCCGAGGCAGCGTCGCCATGTGCGGGATGTTGATCGCTCCCGGCACGTGGCCCTCAGCCCACTCCCATGCCTCGCGCGTGTCCACGACCTGCACGTTGCCGCCGTCGATCATCTCTTTCGCCTCGGTCACCGAGATGCGCGTGAACGGCTCGAGCTCGCTCTTCGTGGCCAACCGGCTATCCTTTCGTCGCGCGTCCTGACGTGCGCATCGCGCTCATGCAGGGGCGTTGTGTCGAGGTGTAATGGCGTCCCTTCGATGAGTGTAGCAAAGCCCGGCGCTGACGCCTCGTCCGCCGCGCCCGTGCTCGGGGTCGACCTGCGCAGCGGACCGCGCTACCCCACCGGCCTCGCCATCCTCGGCCGCGACCGCCGCCTGCGCGCCCTCGCTGTCGTCCGCACGGACGAGGAGATCGAGGCGGCCGTCGCGCGCTGGCGCCCGGCCCTCATCGCCATCGATGCCCCGCTCGCGCTGCCGGAGGGCCGCTGCTGCGCCGACCCGACCTGCGAGTGCGCCCGCTTCGGCATCTACCGCGAGATCGACCGTCTCTGCGCCCGCCTCGGCTACCGACCCTTCCCGACGCTGCTCCCTTCGATGGTGAAGCTGACCCTCCGAGGCAGTGCGCTCTGCGAACGTCTGCTCGCGGCCGGTGAGCACGTCGCCGAGGTGTACCCAGGCATGGTGCAGGACATCCTCGGCATCCCGAGGAAACAAGCCGGCCTCGATGCGCTCACCCGTGGATTGCGCCATGCCGGCGTGCGCGGCATCCCCCGCTCGCGTCGTGTCACCCATGATGAGCTCGACGCGGTCACCTGCGCCCTCGCCGCGCTGCTCCACCTCGAGGGCCGCGCGGAGCTGCTCGGCCCCGGCGTGCCCGTCCCCTTCATCGCGCCACTCGCCCCGTCGAGGTTCCCCGCGCCCGTCCCCTGATTCAGCGAGTACAATCGGCCCATGGCCACTCCCGCCGAGATCAGCGACCTCCTTGCCAAGATGCACGAGGAACGCACCGCCTTCCTCGCGGGCGTCGAGGGGTTGACCGAGGAGGCCGCTGAGCACCGCCGCCCCGACCAGGACGGCGAGGCCGGCTGGTCGCCCAAGGAGCAGTTCTCACACCTCGCGGAGACCGAGCTGAGCTACCTGGTGACCGCGCAGCGCGCCGTCACCGGCCAGGACATCGAGCAGCAGCGCCCGCGCTACCCGCTACCACAGGCACACACCGCCACCGTCGCCCAGCACGTCGAGGAGCTGGTCCGCCTCCGCGACCAGACGGTCAACTACATCCACTTCCTCACGCCCGAGGAGTTCGACGCGCGGGTCATCAGCGGCGCCTTCCCGGAGATGTCCGTCCTGCAGTGGCTCCGCTCCTATTACCGCCACGACCGCATGCACCTCGCCCAGATCGAGGGCCGCCAGTCGGACTACCAGCCGCGCTTCGTCGGCGGCGAGCCCGACCAGCGACGCCGTGGCTGACCGTCGCCGCGTCTTCGTGACGCGCGCACTGCCCGGCGCGGCTCCGCTCGCGCGCCTGCGCGACGTCGCTGCCGTCGACGTGTGGGAGCACGAACGGCCCCCGGCGCCCGATGAGGTCGCGGCCCGCTCCGAGGGCTGCGCGGCGATCCTGCCCATGCTCACCGAGCGCATCGACGGTGCGCTCCTCGACGCCTGCCCCACGGTCCACACTCTCGCGAACATGGCCGTCGGCTACGACAACATCGATGTACCCGCCGCCTCCGAGCGCGGCGTCCTGGTCACCAACACCCCCGACGTCCTCACGGACACGACGGCTGACATCGCCTTCGCACTGCTGCTCGCCGCGGCTCGGCGCGTCACCGAGGGCGAACGCTCGGTCCGTGCCGGGGAGTGGGGCACCTGGCACCCGACCTGGATGCTGGGCCGCGATGTCCACGGCGCCACGCTCGGCATCGTCGGGCCCGGCCGCATCGGACGCGCCGTCGCGAGGCGTGCCGCCGGCTTCGACATGCGCGTGCTCTACGCCGGCCGTCGCGAGGTGCCCGGCTTCCCCGGCGAGTGCGTCTCCTTCGAGGCGCTCCTCGAACGGTCCGATTTCGTCTCGGTCCATGTCCCGCTCACTCCCGAGACCACGCGGCTCTTCAACGCCGGTGCCTTTCGGCGCATGAAGCCCACCGCCATCTTCGTGAACACCGCTCGCGGCGGTGTCGTCGACCAGGCCGCGCTGCGCGACGCCCTCGTCCGAGGCGAGATCGCGGCCGCCGCCCTCGACGTCACCACTCCCGAACCCCTGCCCCCGGACGACCCGCTGCTCGACGCCCCGAATCTCGTGGTCACGCCCCACCTCGGGAGCGCCACCGCACAGACCCGCGAGGCGATGGCCTCCCTCGCGGTGGACGCGCTCTGCTCCGCGTTCGCCGGCAAACGTCCGCGACACCTCGTCAACCCGGATGCCTGGACCCACTGGAGGGGCGCGTGACCAGCGGGCCTGAATCCGACGCCACCGGCCGCTTCTGGCTCGCCGATGTCCTCTGGCGCCTCGGTGGCGTCCAGTTCGGTGACTTCAGCCTTGGGCGCACCGTTCGCCACTCCCCGGTCTACGTGAACCCGAAGCTCATCATCGCGCGCCCCGCCGCGCTGTCGCGCGTGGCGAACCTCATCGAGGAAGAACTGCGCATGGCGATGGCCCGGCGCAAGCAGCCCGTCGCCCCGTTCGACCTCATTGCCGGCGTCCCCATCGGCGGCCTGCACATCGCGACGGCTCTCGCGCTCCAGATGCGCACGCCACTGCTGTACGCCCGCCCTGATGGCAACGTCGAGGCGGAGCGACCACACATCGAGGGCATCTACCGCCCCGGCCAGGTCGCGCTCGTCGTCGACGACCTGGCCACCGGCGGGGGCTCACTCGTGGAGACCGTCACGAGGCTCCGCCGCGCCGGCCTGCGCGTCCACGACGCCCTCGTGCTCGTGGACCGCGAGCAGGGCGCCGAGCGGCGCCTGGAATCGATCGGCGTCCGTCTCTACTCGATCCTCTCCATCGAGGTCATGCTGACGTATCTGCACTCGGCGAGCCGCCTCCCGGAGGAGGACTACCGCCGCGCGATGCATTACCTCGTGCGCGAGGGCTCGACCCGCTCCGAGTTCGACTAGGGAAGTCCAGCTCGAACCTAACGAACGCGTACTACCGCTTAGAGCAGGCGGCGGATCGGCTTTCGTCCCGGCCGCGGGTCGTAGTTCGACTTGAACATCTCGAGCTTGTCGCGCTCGATGAGGTACTTGCCCGCGAAGAGCACCGCCGGCACCCGCCGCTGCTTGATCAGCCGTCGCAGGCTCTGAGGGTGAATATTGAGTTCTCGGGCCGCTTCGACGAGGTCGAGGTAGTCCTGGAATGGGGAGTCAGGCACAGGTCTCTTCCATCTACCGCCGTCAGACAAGTGTTTATCTGCATACGCAAGACTACTGACGCGCATAGTCAGTGTAAAGCGCCTATGCAATTCTGAGGAATGACGAGCCAGGGGATCCGAACTACAGCGCCGGCACCGCCGCCGCGCGCACCTGCTCCACCACCGAAGGCAGTCGATCAACGACATAATCGATCTCGGCCTCGTCCAGCGACGGCCACAGGCTCATCCGGAGCGATCCAATCGCCAGCTCAATCGGCACGCCCATCGCCAGCAGCACGTGCGAGGGCTCCCACGTCGCCGAGGTACACGCCGCCCCCGCGGAGGCCTCGATCCCGAGGGCGTCCAGGGCCTCGACGATCGACTCACCTTCGACGCCGTCGAAGCACAGGTGCACGTTCTGCGGCAGCCGCTGTGCCGGGTGCCCGTTCGAACGCAGCTTCGGCCAGGCCCGGATCAGCCCCGCCAGCAGCCGCTCCCGCAGCATCGAGGTGCGCGCCGCGAACGCCTGCCGTTCGTCCTGCGTGAGCCGCAGAGCCGTCGCCAGCCCGACCATGCCCGGCACGTTCTCCGTCCCCGAACGTCGCTGCCGTTCCTGCCCGCCGCCCGACAACTGCTCGAGGAAGGGGATGCCGCGCCGGAGATACAGGACGCCCGTCCCCTTCGGCCCGCCGAACTTGTGCCCCGATAGCGACAGCAGGTCGACCCCCAGCGCGCCCACATCCAGCGTGTGCGAATTGGCGGCCTGCACGGCGTCCGTATGCACCGGAATCCGGCGCCCGAGGGCCCGGCCACGCTCCCGCACAGCCCGGGCCACCTCGGCCACCGGCTGCACCGTGCCCACTTCGTTGTTCGCGTACATGACCGACACCAGCACGGTGTCGTCTCGCACGGCCCCCGCTACGTCCGCCGGGTCGACGCATCCGTGTTCGTCCACCGGAACCAGTTCGACCTCGAAGCCGAATCGCTCGAGGTACTGCGCGGAGTGGAGCACGGCGTGGTGCTCGATCTGCGTCGTCACGACGTGCGCGCCGGCGCCAGCGTCGCGCTGCGCGAACGCGACACCCTTGATGGCCGCGTTGATGCTCTCTGTGCCTCCCGAGGTGAACACGACCTCCTCGGGCAAGGCTCCGAGCACCTCGGCGACCTGTTCTCGCGCCGAGGTCAGCGCCTCTGTCGCCCGCCGCGCGCTCGCATAGTGCCCCGAGGGGTTCGCGTACTCCCCGTCGAAGAACGGCCGCATCGCCTCGAGCGCCTCCGGCCGCACCGCCGTCGACGCCCCCGAGTCGAGATAGATCCGCCGAGGAGGGAGGGAGAGGGTCACCTCGCTAGGATGCCCCCGCGGGGTATGCCCGGTCAACGAGGCTCTCCACCCGGGTGACCGGTGCCGTCCCCGACAACAGAAGGGGCGCCTCGCGGCGCCCCTTCGTCGCTGCTGCCCGAAGGCGCTACTTGTCGAGCCAGGCGTGCTCCACCTGGCTGCCCCAGTTGTAGTACGAGCTGTTCGCGTTCGGCGACGACTGGCCGAAGCGCACCCCACGCAGCGAGGCGGCCATCACCTCGTAGGTGAAGCCGTTCGGCAGCGGCGGCCGGTACATCATGTCGAGGTCCCGGTCCCAGATCTTCTTGAAGATCTCCTTGCGCGCCGCCGGGTCCAGCGTCGTCTGCTGCTGCTCCGCCCACGCGTCGAGCTGCGGGTCATTGATCCGCCAGCGGTTGCCCGCCGACTTCGAGAAAATCTGACCGTAGAACCAGTTGTCCGCGTCGAAGCCAGACGTGCCCCAGCCCGATAGCGAGGCGTCGGGCAACTTGCTGCCGACCCACTGCGAGTTGAACTCCGTGTAGTCGACCTTGCCGCCCGACACGTCGATGCCCACCGCCTGCAGCATCGGCACCGCTACCTCGACGGTCTTGTCGTTCGCGCCGCTGTAGGCGTAGTAGCTCTGCTTCATCGGCAGCTTCTCGGCACCCGCAGCGGAGAGGAGCGCCTTCGCCTCATCCGGCGCATACTTCATCCACTTCCCGAACGCCCCCGACGCGATCGTCGGTTCCTGGTCGAATACGTACGTCCACGGAATGACGTTGACGGCCTTGCCCAGGCCCTCCGCGACCAGCTGCACAAGCTGGTCCCGGTTCAGAGCCATCGAGATCGCGCGCCGCACACGCTCATCCTGGTACTTCGGGTCCGTGAGGTTCAACGCCAGCGTGAACGTGTTGTAGGTCAGCGGCAGCATGTTGATCTGCATGTCCGGCATGGACTTCTGGAGGTTCGTCACCTCGCTCGGCGCCGCCACCGGCGAGTACGCGTACTCCACCTGCCCCGCGCGGAACGCCGCGAGGCGCGCCGCGAGGTCCGGCATGATCCGGAACTCGAACCCGTCGAGCAGCACCTGGCGCTGGAAGTAGTCCGGGTTCTTGTCGAACGTCACACGCTGACCAACCGACGCCTCGGTGAGGATCATCGGACCCGTCCCGATGACCTTCTTGGTGATCTCCCCGTTGTCCACCAGCTCCTTCGGGAAGATCGTTTGCTTGTCGCTCCCGAGGGGGTTCAGGAAGTCCGCCACCGGCCGCTTCATCTGGACCTTCAGGGTCGTCGCGTCGACCGCCTGGATCGAGTCGACGTTCACGTAGTACGCGCGGTGCACACCCTCGGTCATGTAGCGGTTCAGCGCGAACGCCGCGTCCGCGGCAACGAACGCCCGGCCGTTGAGCGGGGGCAGGTTCTGCCACTTGATGTCGTTGCGCATTTTGAAGGTGTACGTGAGGCCGTCCGGGCTGCGCTCCCATGACTGCGCCAGCTCCGGCTGCAGCTCCATCTTGAACGGGTCTGCCGTCGGACCGCGCTTGATGCCGATCAGGCGGTTGTAGACCACGTTCGGGACGGTGACCGTGCCGCCCGCGGCCGACACCGTCGGGTCCATCGGCCCGACGTCCCACGTCGCCGCGACGCGCAGGACCCCGCCCGCCTTCGGCTCCTTCTTCGGCTCCGGGTAGCTGTACGGGTAAGGCAGAGCGTCGTCCTTGACGTAGAACCCGCGCTGCGCGTCGCCCTGGTCGATGACGTTCGCCTCGGACGTCGCCGTCGCGCCGCCTTCGCCGCCCCCGCCATCCGCGTCCTCGTCGTCGCTGCCGCACCCGATGAGTGCGGCGGCGGCCAGTCCGCCGAGGGCCACTGTGCCCCCGCGCAGAGCCGCACGACGGCCCAGTCTCAGCCCCCCGAGGCGGCCCTGAATCGTCTCTTCGTCCATGCATCCCTCCAGTCGTGGTTCCCACTACTCCCGTGGTATGACGGCCATACTAACCCGCGTATTCGTCACGAGGACGGCCGGCGCCCGACTTTCGCCCGCCCGGCATTTCGTTCGTGTTTCTGGGTGCGCGCGCCGCATGAGATCGGCTCGGCTCGGCGGCCGAATGGCGCTCGTACGCGGGTGATCCTCCACGCCGGTTCCGTACCCTCATCGCTGCGGTCACCGCTGGACAGGAGACCCCCAGCGCCTGCCGGCCGATACTCTGTCTGCGGCACCCATGCCGGGAACATCGCAGCGCAGGAGAGACCGCGGAGTGCAGTCAGTGACGAACGAGTCGGAGGCGACTTCACCCGCGAGGCGACGCGGCGTCTTCTCAGCGCAGATGCTCCGCGAGGCAATCCGCGACGGCATCATCCGCAGCGCGCGCGAGATCGATGCAGGCCAGGTCCAGCCCGCGAGCCTCGACCTGCGACTGGGTAGCCGCGCTTACCGGTTGCGCAGCAGCTTCCTGCCCGGAGACGCCCGCGTGCAGGAACGGCTTGCCGACCTGCAGGTTGGCCCCGAGATCGACCTCGATGACCCGACCGGCGCCGTCCTCGACCCCGGCCACCCCTACCTGATCCCGCTTGTCGAGACGCTCCGCCTGCCCCCCGACACCCGTGCCCGCGCGAACCCGCGGAGCTCCACCGGCCGCCTCGACATCTTCACCCGCGTGATCGCCGACCGTGGCAGCCAGTTCGACGAGGTCGACGCCGGCTATGAGGGCCCCCTGTGGCTCGAGGTTTACTCGAGCACCTTCACGATTGCCGTCCGCTCCGGGCTCGCGCTCGCGCAGCTGCGGCTCTCGAATGCCCTCGATGCCCTCACCGCCGCCGAGATCCGCGACCTGCACGACACCGAGGGCCTGCTCTTCGCCCCCGGCGCCGAGCCGCGTGAGCGCGTCGCACAGCCTGCCATCGGCAGCCGTGGACTCCTCGTCAGCGTGGGTCTGCCGTCAGGCGACCAGCACATCGGCTGGCGCGCGCGCCACCACACGCGCCTCCTCGACCTCTCGAAGACCAACGAGTACGACGCGCTCGACTTCTGGGAACCCGTGCGCGCCGAGGCGGGCGGCCGTCTCGTCCTCGGTCCAAACGACTTCTACCTGCTCATCTCGAAGGAGTTCGTGCGCATTCCCCCCGGCGTTGCCGCCGAGATGGTCGCCTACGACCCCACGAATGGAGAGTTGCGCACCCACTACGCGGGCTTCTTCGACCCCGGCTTCGGCTACGGCCCCGGCCTGCACGGCACGCGCGCCGTCCTCGAGGTGCGCGCCCATGACGTCCCCTTCATGCTCGAGGACGGCCAGCCTATCGCTCGCCTCGCCTACGAGTACATGGCCGAGGAACCCGACCGGCTCTACGGCGACCCTGCCAGCGGTTCTCACTTTCAGCGTCAGGGCATCAGCCTGAGCCGCCAGTTCCGCCCCGTCGCCGGTACGATCACCTTCCAGTTCCTGACGGACTGAGTCGGCGCATCCGAGCGGTATGACGAAACGGGAGCCCTCGGTGGGCTCCCGTCGTTCGGTCTCGCCGGGTGGGCTCTACGCCTTGCGCGCGAGCACCCGCTTCGTCGCCTCGACGATGCCTTCGGGCGTCAGCCCCATGATCTCGAGGAGTTCGTCACTCGTCCCCGACTCGCCGTACCGGTTCGGGACACCCACGAACTCCATGGGCACCGGTTGCCGCATCGCAAGGTGCTGCGCGCACATCGCTCCGAGACCGGAGTGCACCAGGTGCTCCTCCGCCACCACGATCGCGCCGGTCTCACGCGCGGCTGCCTCCAGAGCCTCCGTGTCGAGCGGGCGGACGCTCGCCATGTTGAGGACGCGCGCCTCGATGCCCTCGCTGGCCAGCGTCGTCGCCGCCGCCAGGGCGCGCTCCACCATCAGCCCGATCGCGATGATCGTCACGGCCGATCCCGCGCGCAGCTGGTGGGCCTTGCCTACCTCGAAGTGGGAGCTGTCCGGATAGATCGCGCTGACCTTCGACCGCCCGGTGCGGATCATGAACGGCCCGGGCGTCCGCGCGGCCGTCTCGAGGCACGCCACCGTCTCCGCGAGGTCCGCCGGGACCAGCACCCGGAAGTTCAGCAGCGAGCTAAACAGCGCGATGTCCTCGACCGACTGCGCTGAGGCCCCGTCCTCCCCCACCGACACGCCGCCGTGCGAGACGACGACCTTCACGTTCAGGTTTGGTTGCGCGATCGACATCCGCAGCTGGTCGAAGGCGTGCTCAGCGAACACGGCGAACGTGCTCGCGAAGACCGTGAAACCCATCGTCGAGAGCCCGGCCGCCACGGACATCATGTTCTGCTCAGCCGCGCCGAGCTCGAAGAAACGCTCCGGGTGCTCGGCGCGAAACTTCTGCGCCGTGGTCGACTTGCCGAGGTCGGCGTCCACGACCGCGATATCCACGCCCTGCTGCACCAGGCGGATCAAGGTCGGTCCCAGTGCCTCGCGTGTCGCGGCACTGGCGGGAGCGGTCATCGTCATCGCGTTTAGCCCTCCGCGCCCAGCTCGCGCATCGCGAGGGCGTACTGGTCCGCGTTGGGCGCCGCGCCATGGAAGCCGGGGTTGTTTTCGAAGATGGAGACGCCTTTGCCCTTCACGGTCTCGAAGACCACGCACGCCGGGCCGCCTCGATGGTCGCGCGCCCACGTCAACGCCTCCTCGACCGCCCGGAGGTCGTGGCCGTCGATGCCCGAGCGCACCGTCCACCCGAAGGCACGGTACTTCTCGTCGATCGGGTCGATCGCCATCTGGTTCGCAGTGAAGTCGTCGTTCTGGATGTGATTGCGGTCGATGATCGCGACGATGCGGTCAAGGTTGTAGTTCGCGACCGCCATCGCGGCTTCCCACACCTGGCCCTCGTTCTGCTCGCCGTCGCCCATCAGGACGTAGACGTGAAAGTCCTGACCTCGAAAGTCGCGCCCGAGGGCGATCCCAAGCCCGAACGACAGCCCCATGCCGAGCGCGCCCGCCGAGTTCTCGACGCCGGGCGGCTTCCCGAGCACCGAGTGCCCCTGCAACCGCGTGCCCTTCTTGCGAAACGTGCGCAGCTCCTCGACCGGGATGTATCCCATCTCGGCGAGCGTCGCGTACTGCACGGGCGTGCAGTGACCTTTGCTGAGGATGAAGCGGTCGCGGTCCGGCCAGTCCGGACGCTGCGGGTCGACCCGCATGATCCGCGTGTAGAGCACGGACATGATGTCCGTCGCCGACAGCGACCCGCCGATGTGCCCCGACTGCGCCTCGTAGACCATCGTGACAACGTGCCGTCGGACCCGCTCAGACAATGTGAGCGGATCGAGCTGAGTGTGAGTGACCACGTGGAGACCCCCGCGTCTGGATTGAGCCCTCAGTATACGGACGCTCGGGGGCGGAGGCCATAAATCGAGGGCAACCGTACCCGGTGCGGTTTGCGGCGAAGGGACACCGCCCAGGTCAGACTTTGACGGCGACGAGTTCCGGAGGTGTGAGTTCCGAAGGAACGGGCTCGCCGCTCGCCATCAATGAGTCGACGTGCAGCGAGATTGCTTCTCGAGCGTGGGCGAGTGCCTCCTCGAGGGTATTGCCGTCAGTGATGCATCCCGGAAGCGCGGGAACGAGGACGGTGTAGTAGCCGCCGTCATCCGCGTCGGTAAGCCCCGCGCGCAGGAGGATGCGGATGAAGGTGGCTGCCACGCCGGTCGAACCGTATCCAGCCCGCACGCTCCAATACACGCACGAACTCCGAAGAGGTGAGCCGTCGGGCGCGAGGTCGCACTCATCGGCTCCTCGGCGCCGCACTACACTGGCCGCGTCTGCCCCTCCCCGAAGATGATCCACTTGTACGAGGTCAGCTCCCGCAGCGCCATCGGCCCCCGCGCGTGCATCTTCTGCGTCGAGATGCCGATCTCCGCACCCAGCCCGAATTGAGCCCCGTCCGTGAACTGCGTCGAGGCGTTCACGTACACCGCGGCGGCGTCGGCCTCCGCCAGGAAGCGCCGCGATGACGCGTACGAGTTCGTCACGATCGCCTCGGAATGCCCGCTGCCGTGGTCCTCGATGTGCTTGAGGGCGTCTTCGAGGGAGTCGACGACACGCACAGAGCAGTCGAGCGACAGCCACTCGCGGTCATAGTCCTCGGGCACCACAGGCAGCGTGTGTGCGCCCGAACACAGCGGCCGCGCTCGCTCGTCCGTGTGCAGGATGACGTTGCGCTCGCCCAGCTCGCGCGACAGCTCCGGCAGCAACTGCTCCGCGACCGCCGCGTGTACCAGCACCGTGTCGAGCGCGTTGCAGATCGAGGGCCGTCGCGTCTTCGCGTTCACCACAATGCGCCGCGCCATCTCGAGGTCGGCCTCCGCGTCGATGTACGTGTGGCACACGCCGATGCCGCCCGCGACCACCGGCATCGTCGCCTCGTCGCGCACACGCCGGATCAGGTCGGCCCCGCCACGCGGGATCATCAGGTCGATATGCTCGTGCGCCTTCAGCATCGCCCCGACCTCCTCACGGTCGGTCGAGTCGATGAACTGCACGATGCCCGCCGGCAGCCCCGCCCGCTCCACGCTGCGTGTCACGATCGCGGCAAGCGCCGACGAGGTGGCATGCGCGTCCGACCCCGACCGCAGCACGGTCGCGTTGCCGGACTTCAGGCACAGCGCCGCGATGTCCACCGTCACGTTCGGCCGCGATTCGTACACCGCGCCGATGACCCCCAGGGGCACCCGCATCCGGCCGATCTGTAGCCCGTTCGGCCGCGTCCGCATCTCCTCGATGTGCCCGATCGGGTCTTCGAGGGTGGCCACCTGCCGCGTGTCCGCCGCGATGCCCGCAATCCGCTCCGGGCTCAGCGCGAGCCGGTCGACGAACGACTCGTTCAGGCCACGCTCCTGCCCGCGCTGGACGTCGCCGGCGTTGACCTCGAGGAGGTGCGCCTGCTCCGCCACCAGCGCGTCGGCGATGCGATGCAGCGCCTCGTTCTTCTGATCGGTGCTCGCGTAGGCAAGACGGCGACCCGCGGCCTTCGCGGCGGCGGCTTTGGTGATGGCTTCGGAAGCGGCAGTGGTCGTCATAGTCGGGACATTGTAGGACACGCGGCGGGCCTCGCGGGCGCTGGTGGGCGCGATCGCCGCGTGCCTCCCCTGTCCGGAGCCCCACGCTCGCGAGGACTCCGCAACGGTCGCTCCTCAAACATTTCCGCGCTTGCGAAGTGCGCGCTTGTTGAATGTGGTGCAGAAGGCAGGAGGTGCGCCGTGGAGACGGTCATCGCTGTGGTTGCTGTGCTGCTGTTTCTCATCGTCGCGGCGCTGGCCGTTCTGTGGATCATGGGCCGCCGCCGCTCGGATGCGCTGCGCGAGCGGTTCGGCCCTGAGTACGACCGCGCCGTTGACTCGGCGGGCAACCGCCGAGGGGCCGAGGCTGATCTCCGCGACCGCGAGCGCCGCGTCGACTCCCTCGACATCGTCGAACTCTCGCCGGACGAGGCGGACGCCTTCGGCAGCGAGTGGCGACAGGTGCAGGCGAACTTCGTCGACCACCCCTCGGAAGCCGTGGGCGAGGCTGACCGCCTCGTGACCCGCGTCATGGAGCGCCGCGGCTACCCCGTCGCCGACTTCGATCAGCGCGCCGCCGACATCTCCGTTGCCTACCCCGAGGTCGTCGCCGAGTACCGCGAGGCGCGCACCGTCGCGGTCAAGAACGCGGACGGCGGCGCCAGCACCGAGGAGTTGAGGCAGGCCATGCTCCACTATCGGGCGCTCTTCAGTGAACTCCTTGGTACGGCCGCGGCCGCATAGCACGCCCGCTGGAGGACCGCCCATGCGCAGGACCATCGAGTCGGGACAGCACTACTACGCCCTGGGCCAGCGCAGCGTGTACGGCCTCCTGACCTTCGCTCGGCGCACGGTGACGCTCGTGAGCTGGTTGTCAGTGGTCCTGCTTGCTGGCGCCGCGTTCGCGTATGTGCGCCTGGTGCCGGACCTCACGCCCTTTGGCGTCGCCTTCGTCGGCGTGCTCCTCTTCCTGCCTACCCTTGCGCTGCTGCATTTCGCGCTTGTCCTGCGGCTCCTGAGGCTGCGCTTCGACCCCTTCGGCTCCGGCGCATGGCTCCGCCTTCTGGGCTTCACGCGCCTGCTCGGTTCGGGGCTCCTCCTGAGTCCGTCCTACTGGGCCTCTGTCGTCGTGCTCGGCTTCTCGAGCATCATCGTCGTGCCCTTCGCGGTCGTGCTCTCGCTCGTGTGAGTCCGCGCTGGCCGGGTCCCTCGCCGATCGTGACGAACGGCCCTTATCGCGAATGTGTCCGTGTCGGCACGCTTGTCCTGCAGGGCCGCGGGGTCCGCAGGAAGGCGTATCGGGATGGTCCACGTCAGTTCGAATCCATTTACGGACCGCGAGGTCCGCCCGGCGCTGCTCACCGCGGTCGTCCTCTTGGCACAGGCGGTGGTCGCGAGGAACGTGCTGGACGTCGAGCTGGACATCGTCAGCCAGTTCGCGCCGCTGTACGTATTCATCGCGTACCAGGCGAGCCAGCTCCGCACACGCTCCGCCGAACTCGCGTTCAGCGCCACGGTCGTACTGGTGTCCCTGGCCGTGCTCGCGCTCTACGGCGCGACGTAGCGCTACGCGCCGGTCGCCGGCTGGCCCGCCTCGAGTTCGCGCAGGCGCCGCCGCAACTCGCGCTCCTGCTCGAAGCGCTCGGTGATGTCGCGTGCCGTGGCGAGCGCTCCGACCGCCTCGCCGTCCGCCCCGAGCACGATCGCGAAGCTCAGTTCGACGGTGATCTGCGTTCCGTCCGCACGCAGTGCCCGCGTCGGCAACGACTGGCCGACGTACTTCGTGACGCGCGCTGCGAGGGCGCGGTCGTAGCCGGTCCAGTGCTGCTCCCGGAAGCGTTCCGGCACGATCAGGTCGAGCGTCTGACCGTTCGCGGTCGTGGCGCTGTGACCGAAGATGCGCTCGGCGGCCTGGTTCCACGCCCGGATGATCCCCTCGCGGTCGGCGAAGATCATCGCGTCCGGCGATTGCTCGATGAGATCGCGAGCCTCGATGTCCATGCTTCCTTCTACACCCTTGCGCAAGCCCGCTACAGCAACACCAGGTTGTCGCGGTGGATCACTTCTTCGCCGTACTCGTACCCCAGCAGGTCGGCGATGCGGTCCGACCGCTGCCCCTTGATCCGTTCGATGTCCCCCGCTGAGTAGTTCACGCTCCCCGTCGCGAGGTGTCCCCCATCCTGGGTGTACACCCGCACGACATCCCCTCGTTCGAACGGCCCGTCCGCCTCCGTTACGCCTGCCGGGAGCAGCGACTTCCCGTCGTGGCGCAGGGCGCGCGCCGCACCCTCATCGACGACGATGCGCCCCCGCGCCTGCAGCGCCGAGAGCAGGTGCCGCCGCCGGCTCACGACCCGGTCCGCTGTGGGCAAGAAGTGCGTCCCCAACGGTTCGCCCGCCACCACCAGTCCCACCGCATCCTCGCGGCGCCCGTCCGCGATCACGACATGGACCCCCGCCTGCGTCGCCACCCGCGCGGCCTGTACCTTGGTCGCCATTCCGCCGGTGCCGCGCTCACCCGGCGCACCAGCGGCGGCCGCCAGCAGCCCGTCATCGACGCGCTCGACGCTCTCGATGAGACGCGCGGAACGGTCGTGCCGCGGGTCCGCGGTGTACAGCCCCTCGATATCCGTGAGGATCAGCAGCAGGTCCGCATCGACGAGGTTCGCCACCTCCGCGGAGAGGTTGTCGTTGTCTCCGATGACCGTGTCCTTGATCTCTTCGATCGAGACCACGTCATTCTCGTTCACGATCGGCACCACGCCCCGTTCGATCAGTCCGAGCAGCGTGTTCCGCGTGTTCAGGTAGCCGAGCCGGTCGCTCAGGTCGCGCCTCGTCAGCAGCGCCTGCGCCACGACGATGTCCTCGAGCTCGAACAGCTCATCCCACACGGACATCAGACGGCTCTGCCCGATCGCTGCCAGCGTCTGGCGCGTGGGCGTGTTCCGCCTCGCGAGGGGTGCGGTGTCGCCGAGGCGGTGACGCCCCGCCGCGATCGCCCCCGAACTCACGAGGACGATCTCCGCCCCGTGCCGCCGTACCTCGGCAATCTGCCGCACGAGGCCGGACATCGCGTGCGCGTCGAGGCGTGCGCCGCCGCCCGTCAGCAAATTGCTGCCAACCTTGACCACGATGCGGCGATAACGCGTGTTCGACGGGGCGGCGTACTGGTCGGTCATGCTCTTCGTCTGCGTGCGGCTCTCGTTCGCGACCTGCTTTAGCATGGGGGAGCAGGGGGCCATCGTCGAGCGATCGCCGAAGGGACAGGACGCCGCATGGCCGTGCCGAGGGCGCCCTCCTCAGTCCGCCCGGAACACGTCACCGTGGACTGGCGCCTCGTCGTCGGCCTGTTCCGCCGCGCCACCGTGAACTTCGTCGAGGACCGCTGCACCGTCCTCGCGGCCGCGATCTCCTACTTCGCGCTGTTCTCCCTCTTCCCCCTCGTCCTGCTCGCCGCCGCCATCTTCGGTATCGTCCTGCGCGACCCCGGCGTCCGCGACCGGGTGCTCAACGCCATCGTCGACGCCATCCCCGTCGAGGCGCCCAGCGTTGCGAACTCGCTGCGTGCCCTCGCCGACCTCGGACCCACGCTGTCCGTCGTGGCCACCATCGGCACGCTCTGGACCGCCAGCGCCCTCGCCTCCGCGATCCGGAACGCCCTCGACATCGTGTTCGACGTGCGCCAGCCGCGGGCGTTGCTCCAGGCGAAGGTGCTCGACTACCTCGTGCTCATCGGCGTCGGCTTCCTCTTCCTCGCGTCGCTGGCGCTGACGACCGCGTGGCGCGTCATCGAGACGCAGGCCGATGTCCGCTGGGGGCTCTTCGACGGCAACCTGCGCTGGGTGTGGGACCTCGGCGCGATCGCGATCCCCGCGGTGATGACCTTCCTGATGTTCCTGTTGCTCTACCGCGTCCTCCCCCACCGCCGCACGCGGCTGCGACATATCTGGCCCGGCGCCCTTCTTGCGGCCGTGGGCTTCGAGGTGGCGAAGGCGCTGTTCGCCACCTACCTGGCGAACTTCACGAGCTATGACGTGGTATACGGCTCCCTCGGGGGCGTGATCGCGATGCTGTTCTGGGTCTACGTCAGCGCCAACATCCTGCTGTACGGCGCGGAGATGTCCGCCGAGGTGTCGTACGTGATGCGAGGCGAGCCGCGCCGTGGCCACGCCCCCACGGACGAGGGGGACTGGCGTTCCTCGCTCCTCACGCTGTTGCGCGGCCTCGTGCTCGCGCCGGGGGAAAGCGAGGAGCGTCGGAAGCGGCGCTGGTAGTCGGCTCGACCCGCTACGAGCCCCAGTCGAACGCGAGCCGCAGGATCGCCGAGATGAGGATCGCCGCCACGTACGCGTACGCGACCGTCCGCACCCGCCGCCCGAACGTCGCGAACCGTGACCGCTTGTTCCCCGGTTGGTACAGGAACGCAAAACCCAGGGCGACCACGGCCAGGATCAGCAGGAGCGCCAGCAGCTTCCCCATGTCGCTCATCGTAGCCGGTCGCGCCGGTAACAGGTTGACACGAACAAGCGTTCTGTTTAGTATCGACATCCACTACGAATATATGTTCTGTGACACCGAGGGCCGCCATGAATGCCACTGCCGCCCGCTCCACCGAACTCTTCGCAAACCGCCGTCTGCGCCGCATCGCGATGAGCGGCCCGCGTTGCCCCGACTGCGCCGGCCCGCTCATCTATGGCGAGGGTTGCCACCTCTGCCCGGTGTGCGGGTTCTCCGGGTGCTCACCCGTTCGCCGCTGATCGGACGGCGGTCGCGCCATCACGCGCGTTCCGCTCCAGGCGCGCCAGCGCTCCCGCTCGTGTAGCCTGATGGCAGCAACAGCAGCCGTCATCCTCGAGAGGATCGCCCCCGTGACCGACTACCGCTTCGAGCGCGAAGCCCGCACGCCCTACTCCGAGGTCTACACCATCGATGACGGCGAGCACTCCCTCGGCCGCGTCGATATCCACTACACCGCCTCCGCGACCTACGCCACCCTGTCCGTCCACCAGACCCTCGATGAGGACGGCGTCCAGGCCCTCATCGCCGCCATCGATGAGCGCATCGTCTCCACCGCCGACCCCTACCGCGAGGATCTCGTCGTCACCGTCTGGCGCGGTGAGGAGTTCGGCGTCTTCGCAGACGAGTCGGACTTCGACGAGGATGACCTCGAGGACGACGACGAGGATGACGATCGCTAGCGGTCGCCGCTTCCGCGCGGTCTGCTTCGACCTCGACGAGACGCTGGTCGACTCCGCCGTCGCCTGGCGTCAGGGTTTCCTCGACGCGTTCGCCATCGAGGTGGCACCCCGCTACCCCGAACTCGGCGCGACGCCGGAGCCGCTCCTCGCGCTCCAGCCCTTCCTCCTGGCTGAGGTCGAGGCGCGCCGCGGCCGCTGGGGCGACACCGTCATCCGCGACGCCATGCGCAAGTTCTTCCGCTCACACGGCATCGACGACCGCCGCGCCGCCGACCGCACCACCGAGGTCTACGAAGCGGCGTGGCCCGCGCACATCACGCTCTTCCCGGACGCGCTCGCGGCCCTCGACGCCGCTCGGGGGTGTGGCCGGGTCGCCGTGATCACCAACGGCCCCTCCGAGGCACAGCGCCTGAAGCTCGAACGCACCGGCCTCCTCGAACGCTTCGACGTGCTCGCCATCTCCGGCGAAGTCGGCGCCGAGAAACCCGACCTCGAGATTTTCACCCATGCCCTCGACCGCCTCGGCGTTGCCGCGCCGGACGCCGTCCACATCGGCGACAACCTCACGATGGACATCCGAGGCGCGCGCGACGCCGGCATGACCGCCGTCTGGCTCAACCGCCACGGCGGCGGCCACCCGCTCGAAGCCGACGAACCGCACCACGAAGTCCCGGACCTCGAGGCGTTCGTGACGCTGCTGGGCTAAGGATTGTTGTGACCGCGCCCGCCGTACCGGCGCCCCTATCGGGGCAGCCCCAGCCCGCGTTGCGCGATGATGTTGCGCTGCACCTCGGATGTCCCCGCCGCGATCGTGCTTCCCACCGACTCGAGGTACGACCGCGCCATCCCGCCCCCGAACGGCGCCAGCGGCGACCCCGGCACCAGTAGCCCCGCGTAGCCCAGCATCTGCATCCCCGTGCCCGCGATCCGCTGCGTCAGCTCGGAGCCATACAGCTTCGAGACCGACGCCTCGTAGTTCGGCGAGATGCCTTCCGTCTGCATCCACGGAATGCGGTACGCGATGTTGAAGCCGACTTCCATCTCGATCCACCGGTCCGCCAGCGCGTACCGCATCGAGGGGTGCTGCTGGATCAGCCCGTCGTCTTCCTTCGCCAGGTTCACGAGCCGCTCGATGCTCCGCTTGCCGCCCGCATAGGCCGCCACGCTCGACCGCTCGAAATCGAGGCTCCGCGCCAGCTGGTACCAGCCGCGATTCTCGATCCCCACCAGGTTCTCCGCGGGTACCCGCACGCGGTCGAGGTGCACCTCGGTGAGGTACGAGTCGCCTGCCATGCTCGCAATCGGGCGCATCGAGATGCCCGCAGAGTCCATCGGCAGGATGAACGTCGAGATGCCTCGATGCTTTGGCGCGTTCGGGTCCGTCCTCGCCGCCAGGTAGCCGAGGTTCGCGTCCTGCGCCCCCGCCACCCACAGCTTCGTGCCGGAGACGATGTACTCGTCGCCGTCGCGCACCGCCCGTGTCTGGATCGACGCGAGGTCGGACCCCGCCCCCGGCTCCGAGTACAGCGCGCACCACACGTCGTCGGCATTCGCGATCCGGGGCAGGTACAGACGCTTCTGCGCCTCGTTGCCGTTCATCATGATCGCCGGGCCGACCGAGGAGACGCCCACGCCGCCGTTGCCCGGGGCGTCGAGGTACGCGACCTCTTCGTTGAAGATCATCTGCTCCAGGTACGACGCGTCGAGGCCGCCGTACTCCTTCGGCCACGCCATCGCGAGCCACTTCCGGTCCGCCAGCTGCTTCGAGATCGTGCGCGCCAGCGCCCGACGCTCCTCGGCGTCCGGCGCCTGCGCCAGGCTGCGTGTTGACCAGTCGGACGGGAGCTGCGCGTGGAGCAGCTGCCGCAACTCGGCGCGAAACCGCTCTTCCGAAGGGGAGAATTCGAAGTCCATGACGTCCCGTCACCTCGAACAGCTGAACCGGTGGGATGGCGTTTGCAGCCTATTGTAGCCGGGCGCACCGGGCCGCGCAGAGGCCCGCCTTACTTGAGGTAGGACATCCCCCGCAGGTCGATCACCGGCTGGCCCGACGGCAGCGGCCCCACCTCTGAGGGGAAGTACTCCACCGTGGGCCCCCGCCCGTCCACGCCCAGCTTCCCCTGCTCGCGCAGCAGCAGCTTGAGCGAACCGACGAGGGCGAAGGGCCGCGCCGTCGAGGGGACGCCGTATTCGTCGTTGTAGAAGCGCCTCGTGATCCCGTGGTACCAGCTCGTATGGACGAAGAACACCCGGTCCGCGTCCGCCGGAATCGCTCGCACCTGTGCGCGGTACATCCGCAGCTCGGTCATCTGCGGCGTCGCCATCAGGTTGGAGACGTTCGAAGCTGCGAACAGGCAGCTGAGCGCGACCACCGCGGCGCTCGCTCCCCACACGGCCGCCCGCGCCAGGTGCCATTCGCTGCTGTTCAGCGATCGTCGCAGACTGTCCCCCGCCGCGGACCACATGCCAATGACCCCGATCCCGAGGTACAGCGCGACGATCGACGAGAGCGCCGCCTGTGTGCGGTACGGGTGCTGCTCCTCCTCGACGACGATATTCGCGAGGTGGGAGAGCGGCACCAGCGCGACTGCGATCGCGAGGTACAGCCATGGCCTCGACGTGCGCGTGAACGCCCACAGCGTGATCCCGCAGGCGGCTCCAGCTGCCACCAGCGCCGCCAGCCACGGCCACGGTCCGAGGTGAAAGAGGTTCAGCGACTCCGTGAGCGGTTGCTCGATGAACCAGCGCAGGCGCCCGACGACGTCGGTCGAAAGCTGAGCCCGTTCCCGTGACGCCTCGACGGCGGCGTCGCCGTAGTACGCGATCGTGAGGCGCATCTGGAGGTACGCGACGGCGAGTGCGCCCGCCGCCACTGCCCCGTGCTGCCACGCCAGCCGCCGGGCCTGGCGCGGGTCATCCCGCGCCCCCACGACGGCGATCGCGAGGAACACCCAGAAGCACATCGCCGCCGGCTGGTAGATCAGCAGCCCGCCCAGCAGCGCGAGCGCCGCGACGGTCATCGCCTCCACAGCACGAGCGCCCTCCTTGCCCGCCACGCGCGTCAGCAATAGCGAGGCGGTGCCGCCCAGCATCGCCGCGTACGGCGCGGCGAAGAGCACCGTCCACGACCCGTACACCTGGAACGCCGGCATCGTGCACATTAGCAGCGCGACGAGCGCCGCAGGCCAGGGGCGAATGCGGGCGCGCGTGAGCGCCCACTGCGTTAGCAGCCCGAAGGCGATCACGCCGAGGACGCCGGCGATCCGTACGAGCCGCAGCTCCTCGATCGAACCGGCCGCGGCGAACGCGAGCTGCATCAGCAGGCCGGTCAGCGGCCTGCCGTTGACCGCGTGCGCCTCGAAGACGCTCCCGCCGAATTGCGGGTTCGCCTCCCCGCTGACCGCCATCCACAGGTACGAATAGTCGTCGGCGAAGGCATACGGCACGAGCACCGACGGCGCGAGGACGGCGGCGAGGGCCACGGCCACCACGAGCGGCGGACCCGCGAACGCGCCCGCGTACCCCCGCCAGCCACGAAGAGCGTCCACGCGGGCCGCTTCGCCCGCCGCGTCCAGCGCGGCGTCGGCACGGTCCGGGTCGAGTACGGTCGTTACTGCCACGGCGTGCTCCCGCCCATGGAGGCGTCAGGGGTCGGAGTTGCCGCTCATGATGTCGGACGCCGCCCGCGAGCGACAGCGACGGGCGTCCCCGAGGTTTTCGACGGCAGCCGGCGGCTACCCATCCGACAAAGTTAGGTATTGACCTAAGTATTGGCGGGGCCCTACCCTGTCTGTACGAGGAGCGAACGATGCCCACCCGGACCCCGCCCCGGCCAGCCGATCGACGCGAAGGCGTATTCCGCGCGCTCGCGGACTCCACGCGCCGCGAGGTCGTCGAGCGGCTGGGGCGCGGTCCGGCATCCGTCAGCGATCTCGCGGGCGGCTTCGACATGGCGCTCCCCTCGTTCGTCGAGCACCTGCGCGTCCTTGAGGCGTCGGGCCTCGTCCGCTCTGAGAAGCACGGCCGCGTCCGCACCTACGCGCTCGCCCCGGAGGGCCTGCGTCCGCTCGAGGACTGGCTGTCCGCGCAGCGCCGGCTCTGGGAGCGCCGTCTGGACCAGTTCGATGAGTACGTGCGACAGCTCCACGTCGCGGAGCAAGAGGCAACGACGCCGAGACAACTCCCGGAAGGGCAGACAGGAGACTCGAGGTGAGGAAGCTGATCGTCGCGGAGTTCATGTCGCTCGACGGCGTGATGCAGGCGCCCGGCGGCCCCGAGGAGGACACCGACGGCGGCTTCGCCCACGGCGGCTGGACGCTGCCCTACTGGCACGACGACATCGGCGCCCGCTTCATGGAGGCAATGGCCGAGTGCGACGCGTTCCTGCTCGGCCGCCGCACCTGGGAAGGCCACTCAGTGTTCGAGACCTTCGAGGAGGGCGACCCCTTCGGCGACATGATGAAGGCCATGCCCAAGTACGTCGTCTCGACGACCCTCGAGTCCGCCGACGCCTGGCGTAACTCGACGATCATCCGCGACAACGTCATCGAGGAGGTCCGCCGCTTGAAGGAGCAGCAGGGCAAATCGATCTACATCGACGGCAGCAGCGTCCTCGTCCACACGCTCGCGGAGCACAGCCTGATCGACGAGTACAGCCTGCTCGTCTACCCGCTCCTCCTCGGCTCCGGGAAGCGCGTCTTCGCCCCTGGATCCCGTGTGGACTTGAGCCTCGAGGAGACGCGGACCTTCCCCACAGGCGTGGTGCTGATGCGCTATGCCGTGAACCACGACGCGTAAGACCGCCAGCCGGCCCGCCCTTCCGGCATGCCGGCAGCGCAAAGGAGCAACCGATGACCTCGTACGGTGGATTCGAGATCGACCCGCGACTGGATCTGGTGCTGGAGCGCACCGTCGATGTGCCGCCGGCCCTCGTCTGGCGGGCATGGACCGAGCCCGCACACTTGAAGGTGTGGTTCTGCCCTCGGCCCTGGTCGGTGGCTGAGTGTGAAGTGGACCTGCGGCCGGGCGGCAAGTTCCTGACGGTGATGCGCTCGCCCGAGGGAGAAGTGATGCCCGCCGAGGCCGGCTGTTACCTCGAAGTGGTGCCGGACGAGCGGCTCGTCTGGACGGCGGCCCTTGGCCCCGGCTATCGCCCGCTGCCTGAGTCGGATCTTCCGTTTACGGCAGCGATCCTCCTCGAGCCGACGGGCGACGGCGGCACTCGCTACACCGCCATCGCCATGCACCGTGACGAGCCGGGCCGCGAGCAGCACGAGGCGATGGGGTTCTACGAGGGCTGGGGCACCGTCCTCGACCAGCTCGTGGAGTACGTGAAGACCTGGTAGGCGAGTCGACGCCCGTGTCCCGGAACAAGCCTCGCGGACTACACTCTGGCAGTCGGAACGAGCCTGCCCGGGAGATCACTCTGCGATGTGGCGCCGCCTGCCGGACCCTGCCCTGGCGCTGCTCAGCGCGGTGCTGATCGCGGCCGCGAACCCGAAGTACACACGGCGGCTGTCGTTCGCGGCAGTGGTCGTGTTTCCCGGGTCGTTGATTGCCTTCTTGCTGGGCGTCATCGCGCTGTGGCGGCCCCATCCGGAGCACGCCTTCGGCCTCTGGGCATGGTCGGCCGTCCTGCTGCTGATCGGCATCGCAATCGTGGCGGGAGCCGTCCGCTCGACCACTCGTGGCATCGAGTAGCGCGAGCAGCTCGCCGCGCTAGCGCAGCGGCCCGCGCGACACGACCAGCGTCACCGTCTCGCCCCCCGCAAGCGCCGTCGCCGGCTGCGGCGTCTGCGCGACCACCGTCCCCGCCGGCGCGTCGCTCGGCACCTCGACCGCGACCGGCGTCGCGCCGATCGCCCGGATCACCTCTTCCGCGACCGCCCGTTGCACACCGACGAAGTTCGGCGTCTCCCCCTGGTTGAACGCGGGCACCGTCATCTGTGCGCTCGAGGCGCTCTGGTCGCCGCCTCTGTCGTCGCCCGTGAACGCCGGCACCACCCATAGCATTCCTACGAGGAGCACGAGGACCGCCGCCACGAACAACCATGCCCGTGTGATCCCCGGCAGCGCCGGCAACTGCGGCAGCGGGAGCGCCGGAGCCTCGGCGCCCGCGCGCCGCAGGCCCGGCATCGGGTCGAGGCCCGGCGGACGCGGCAGGTCCACCGGCATGCGCCCGACCGCCTCCTCCGGGTCGAGCCCCAGCATCCGCGCGTACGATCGCGTAAAGCCGCGCGCGTACACCGGCGCCGGGATCACGTCGTAGTGCTCCGCCTCGAGCGCTTCGAGGTAGTGCCGGTTGATCCGCGTTGTGCGCTCGACTTCGGCGAACGTCAGGCCCTTGCGCAACCGTGTCTCGCGCAGCCAGTCGCCAAGCGGCAGCCTCGCCGCGCCCTCCGAGGCCGCGCGGTCCTCCGAGGCATCGTCGCGCCGGCCGCCTTCCGAGCGCGGCGTCCAGCCGCCCGGACGCTCCCGGCGCGACTGCATCACGCCGAGTCGACGCCCGCGAACTGCACCAGCGACTTCAATCCGCTCATCGCCAGCCGCGAGCTATACGCCTCCGGCGCGTGCTCGATGTCGTACCGGTTCGTCACGACCTCATCGATGTGCGGCACCTGCCCGAGGAGCGCGATCGTCTTGCGGTACTGCTCCGTCGTCGCGTTCTGCGACCCGCTCAGGATGATCTCGCCGTAATGGATGATGTTCGGGTCGAACGGCACCGTCTGGTTCGGCGGGAACCCCGCGAACAGGTTGATCACGCCCTGCTTCCGCACGTAGTCGATGGCCGGCGTAATGAGGGCGTGCACCCCGACCGTCACCACCACCGCGTCCGCGCCATAGCCGCCCGTGGCCGCCTTCACCTCGGCGAGCACGTCCTGCGTCTCCGGGTCGAGCACGAGGTCGGCGCCCCACCGCTCCGCGATCGCCCGCCGCTCCGCGACCGGCTCGCTTACGATGATCGGGCTCGCCCCCACCGCCCGCGCCATGATCAGGTGCAGCAGCCCCATCGGACCCGCCCCCATGATCAGCAACGAGGTGCCCGCCCCCACCTCGCACAGTTCGAGCGAGTTGAGGGTGCACGCCGCCGGCTCGGTCAACGCCGCGATGTCCAGCGGCAGATCCTTCGGCACCGGCAGCACGTGGCCGACCCGCAGCAACTCCGCTGGCACGAGGAGCTGCTCCGCGAACCCGCCGTCGAGGTCGTACCCGAGCGTCCGCCGGTCGATGCAGCGGTTCTGCCGCCCCACGATGCAGAAGCGGCATCGCCCGCACGCGACCACCGGGCAGACGACGACGCGGTCGCCTTCGGCGAACCCCGCGCCCTCGCCCACCGCCTCCACGACGCCCGCAATCTCGTGCCCCGGTACCACGCCCGGCTTCGCGTACTTCTCGCCTCGATACACGCGCACGTCCGAGGCGCACAGCGAGGCCGCCGCCATGCGCAGTCGCAGCTCGCCCGGCCCTGGCTCAGGCGTCGCGCGGTCGACGACCGATACCTGTCCCGGGGCTTCGAAGATGGTCGCGCGCATGGTCACTCCGCCGTCACTCCGCTGCTGCTCGCCGTCAGATCACGGTCAGTATCGCAGCGACCCGTGCCGCCGCGCCAGCCGAGGATGACGCGCCCCGTGATCCCCGCATAAACGCAACCGCCCGGGCGGGGGCCGGGCGGTGCGGGGAATCGGCTGGTGGGAAAGACGTTACGAGGCGGCCTGCGCCTTGTTCAGCGCCGCGGCCAGACGCGACTTCCGCCGCGCCGCCGTGTTGGGGTGCATGACACCGCTCTTCGCCGCCCGGTCGAGCGCCGACTGCGCCGCGCGCAGCGCCTCAGCGGCGTTCTCGTCGCCGGCGGTGATGGCGTCCCGCGCATCGCGGACGCGCCGTGAGGTGAACGTGCGGATCGGTCGGTTGTGGGCGGCCTGGCGCTCGTTCTGGCGGATGCGCTTGCGGGCCTGCTTGGAATGAGCCATCGAGTGTCGTCCCTCCTCGGACGGACTTGTCATGTTAGAGGTCCCGCGCCGATGCGTCTATTGCCATAGGCGACGCAGCCAACACGCCCGCGGGTTCATAATGGCCCCATGCCCCCAGACCTCAACGAACTGCGCCGCCTCCGACGCGCTCGCGACCGCATGGACCGCGAGTACGCCGAACCCCTCGACGTCGCCGCGCTCGCCCGCACCGCCGCCATGTCCATCGCACACTTCAGCCGCCGCTTCCGCGAGGCCTACGCCGAGACCCCGTACTCCTACCTCATGACCCGACGCATCGAACGCGCCCAGGCCCTCCTCCGCCGCGGCGACCTCACCGTCACCGAGGTCTGCTTCGCCGTCGGCTGCACCAGCCTCGGTTCCTTCTCCGCCCGCTTCACGGAGGTTGTCGGCGAAACGCCGAGCGCATACCGCGCCCGCAACCACGACGCCCTGCGCGACGTCTCCCCGTGCCGCCTGATGGTGATCACCCGGCCCCGCAAGGACCGCTCGGCGTCCCTCGCTCGCAACTGAGCAGCTTTCGAGAAGCAGCCTCCGCCCCGCGCTCGTAACGTTCTCTCGTGGCCGCCACTGTCCCGCAATGCATTCGAAAGGGAATGCCCACATGACCGTCGCACTCTCGACCGTCCACATCCTCGTCGACGACCCCGACGCCGCGCTCGCCTTCTACCGCGACGCACTCGGCCTCGCCGTCCGCAACGAGGTCGCCCGCGATGGCCTCCGCTGGATCACCCTCGCCACCGAGACCCAGCCCGAGGTCTCCATCGTCCTCTCCCAGCCCCACGCCGGTCGCTCGCAGGAGGACGGCGACGCCGTCGCCGCCCTCCTCGCCAAGGGCGAGATGTCGCCCGTCCACTTCCGTTGCGAGGACCTCGACGCCACATTCGCCCGCATCGCTGCCGCCCCCGGCGTCGAGGTCCTGCAGGAGCCCGCGAGCCAGCCCTGGGGCGTCCGTGACGCCGCGGTCCGCGATCCCGCTGGCAACTTCCTCCGCATCGAGCAAGCCTGACTACGGTCCGGCCTCGCAGGGCGGCGGAGCCCAGGGGCGCATCTGCGAGCAGGTGCGCCCCCCAGTTGAGTCTTAGCGAGCTGGCCTCCCGAAAACCGGGTGACAGAAGCCCTCCACGAGGGCTCACCAATGGCCCCTCTCGCGTTGACCCTGTCTGCTATCGTGGATGCGCCAGCCGAATCCCGGTGTCGCCGGGAACGGGGGAACCAATTGTGGGGTGCATTGCGCCGCCGGTCGGCGCATAGGCGACTTCCGACGCCGAACCCGTCAGCTAACCCCGTAGGCGCTCGGAGGTAGGTTGCGCTCCTACCTCGACGGCGGATGAGGACGGACGGGCCACAGAGCGGCCCGGATGGTCGCTGCCGCGGGCGGAGTGAGAGCGCGCTGGCCGGGAGAGGGACGTGACGGACGCCGCGCCTCGCCTGACGTGCTGGATCGGCGGCTTCGCATGAGCCGCGTCTTGATCGTCTCCAATCGTCTCCCCGTCACGCTGCGCGTCGAGGATGAAGACGCCTTCCTTGAGCCGAGCCCCGGCGGGCTCGCCACCGGCCTCGCTTCCCTGACCGAGTCGCCCAGCACCCTCTGGATCGGCTGGCCCGGCGACCTCGCCGACCTCTCCGAGCGCCAGCGCGCCGCCATCCGCGCCGACCTCGACCGCCGCCGTCTCGTGCCCATCGAGCTCACCCGCGAGCAGATCCAGAGCTACTACGAGGACTACTCGAACGGCGTCGTCTGGCCTCTCTTCCACCACCTGCCCGACCGCCTCCCCTACGAGGTCGACGGCTGGGACGTCTACGAGGAGGTCAACAACCTCTTCGCCGACACCGTCGCCCGCCTTTATCGCCCCGGCGACCAGATCTGGGTGCACGACTACCAGTTGATGCGCCTCCCCGCCCTCCTCCGCGACCGCATTCCCGACGCCGCCATCGGCTTCTTCCTCCACATCCCCTTCCCCTCGTCCGAGGTGTTCCGCATGCTCCCGCAGCGCCGGCTCATCCTCGAGGGCTTGCTGGGCGCCGACCTCATCGGCTTCCACACCGCCACCTTCATGGACGACTTCCAGACCACGGTCGTCCGCACCCTCGGCGTCACCTCCGAGGGCAAGCTGCTCAACTGGCGCGGCCGCGACGTTCAGACGGACGTCTTCCCCATGGGCATCGACGCTGCCTCCTTCGCCGAGGTCGCTACACGCCGCGACGTCGTGAAGCAGGTGCGCGCCTACCGTCAGGGCGCCCCCCTCGTGCGCATTATGCTCGGCATCGACCGCCTCGATTACACGAAGGGCATCCCCCGCCGGCTGCTCGCCTTCGGACGCATGCTCGAAACCCACCCCGAGTTGCGTGGTTCGGTGCGCCTCGTCCAGGTCGCCGTCCCCTCGCGCGAACGCGTCGAGGCGTATGTGGACTTCCGCCGCCAGTCGGACGAGATCATCGGCCGCATCAACGGCACGTACGGCACGCCCGACTGGACCCCCGTCAGCTGGATCAACCGCTCGATGAACAAGGACGAGGTCGTCGCGCTCTACCGCGCTGCCGACGTCATGGTGGTCACTCCCGTCCGCGACGGCATGAACCTCGTCGCCAAGGAGTTTGTGGCGTCCCGCTTCGACGAGGACGGCGTCCTTGTCCTCAGCGAGTTCGCCGGCGCCGCTGCCGAACTCGCCGAGGCCGTCCAGGTGAACCCCTACGATGTCGACGGCATGGCCGAGGCCTACGCCCGCGCCCTCGCCATGCCTGCCGACGAGCGCCATTCGCGCATGCGAGGGATGCGCCGCCGCGTCTTCATCAACGACACGGAGCGCTGGAGCCGTCGCTTCCTGATGACCCTCACCACCGCGGCCGAGCGCGGACGCGAGAGTTCCCGCCTCCTCCAGTCCGACCTCGCGCGCCTCGTCTCCGTCGCCCGCTCGACGCCCGAGCTGGTGCTCATCCTCGACTACGACGGCACGCTGGTGCCCTTCGCCAGCACGCCCGAACTCGGACGCCCTGACGATGACCTCCTGGACCTGCTGGGGGATCTGGCGCAGCGCCCGCGCACGACGGTACATGTCGTGGGCGGGCGCGGTCGCGAGACCCTCGAGCGGTGGCTCGGGATGGCCGGCATCGGGCTCCACGCTGAGCACGGCGTCTGGTCCCGCTCACCGGACGGGGGCGCCTGGTCGACCTCCGTCACCGACTCCGGCGAATGGCGCGAGGCCGTCAGCCAGCTCTTCGCCGAGTACGCCGCCAGCACTCCCGGATCCCTCGTCGAGGAAAAGACCGTCGGCCTCGCCTGGTACTACCGCGGCACCGAGCGCGCGTTCGGCATCCGCCAGGCCGACGCCCTCTGGCAGCAACTCGTCGATGTCCTCGATGGCACACAGGCCGAGGTGATCGAGGTCACCGGTGGCTTCGAGGTGCGTCCTCGTGGCATCAACAAGCGGCTCGTCGTCGCGGACGCCCTCCGGCACGTCTCCTCCGATGCCTACGTCGTCGCCATCGGCGACGACGCTACCGACGAGGACATGTTCGCGGCTCTCCCCGAACGCAGCATGGCCATCCACGTCGGCGCCGGCCGCACGGACGCCGCCTACCGCCTCGCGGATGTCGCCGAGGTGCGCGCCTTCCTCGCCGAGCTGCGCGAGGACGTGCCGATGACGGCAGCCGCCGTCGCCGCCGTCTGAGGCTGTCCGCGGGTCCTGACGGCCACCCCGCCGCTGGATGACGGACGTGCTAGACTGCCGACGCGACTCAGGGCACTTGAACTCAGGGAAGGGAGTCAAGATGGCCGTACAGAACTTCGAATTGGTGAGCTACGAGAAGCGCAACCGCGTCGCGTGGCTGACCATTAACAACGCCGAGCGCATGAACGCGCTCAGCACGGGTGTGCAGAACGGCCTGCACTACGCGTTCGAGGAGGCTGACAACGACGACGATGTCCTCGTGGTCGTCCTCACTGGTGGCGGTGGCCGCGCCTTCTGCGCCGGCGCCGACCTCCGCGAGATGACCGAGCGCGACCAGACCATCGGCCAGGGCGCCGCCCAGAACGCCAAGAGCGGCCTCAGCCGAGCCGGCGAGACCCTCAAGCCGGTCATCGCGGCCGTCGATGGCTACGCCCTCGCCGGCGGCATGCAGCTCTCCGCCCGCTGCGACTTCCGCATTGCGACCGAGAAGTCCGTCTTCGGTATGCCGGAGCCGCTGCGCAGCCTCACCCCGATCAACCTCATGGACACCCTCGAGCTCGGCTTCGTCCCGCTCGGCTGGGCGCTCTGGATCATCCTCTCGGGTGAGCACATCTCCGCGCAGACCGCCCACGACATCGGCTTCGTGCAGTGGCTGGTCCCGGACCGCGACGCCATGATGGAAGAGGCGGAGAAGCGCGCCGAGATCCTCAAGAAGTGCGCGCCGCTCGCGGTGCAGGCGCTCAAGAACGGCGTCCACCTGCACATGAACCCGCCCACCCCGCCCACCGGCACCCTCCTCCTCGACCACCTCAAGAGCGTCAACGCCCCGCTCCTCGACAAGGTCGCCAACAGCGAGGACCGCATGGAGGGCCCCAAGGCCTTCGCCGAGAAGCGCGCCCCCAACTGGAAGGGCCGCTAACCCGAGACCTCGCGCCGGGTACACCTCGGCGGGTACGGATGTAGAACGAGGCCGCTCCGAGAGGAGCGGCCTCGTTGGCGCCTTGGCCGAGCCCTAGGCCCCGGGCTTCGGTAACTCGGCGACGAACGCTCCTACGACGCCGTTGAGGAACGTGACCGCTTCCCGGCCCTGCACGGTCAAGGACACCCCGTAGCTGAAGTCATCTAATTCCGCGGGCGAGAGTTCCTTCACCAGACCGGCATCGATCAGGCCAACGTAGAGCGGGCGGATCATTTCTGCCGGATCGTGTGAACGTCGTGTACCGCTCAAGGCACTGCTGAAGCTCATCAGTCGAGCAACGTCGGTCGAGGTGAGCGCCGCAAGCGCCGCTTCTGTCTCCGCACTCGGCTCGACTCCGAGTGCTTCGAGGCGGGAATCGATTTCGAGCGTGAGACCGGCGATGGTCACCGTCTTCGTGCGACCAAGAACTTCTGGTAATTGATCCATTGCGGAATGGGCAGGGCCCCAAAACACAGCCAACATGATGAGAACGATTGCTGGCCAAACCGAAGCCCGAACAAGGTCGGTAACTGCCGTGATCGTTCCTGCAAGAGTGGCCACAGCGGCGTCGGTACCTCCGCCTTGTTCGGTTGTCGCTTGCTGTCCGACCGGCTCGGTCGTCATGGTCACCTCCAGGCGTCGACTAGACGCTCATCGCCTGCCTGCCTGCTGAGCGCATACGCATCATGCCTCCAGACAATAAGGAAATGCTGGACCGCTTGATTCGTCCGGAGAATTGCCATAAGTAATGACGTCTAGGTGAAGATCGTCATCGGTTGTTCGCCTGGGAGAGCGCGCACGCGAGCCACACGGCTCCGCTGCGAATCAGCCAGCCATCTACGCAGGCCGTTCGAGGTGCCACCCCGTCGCCTGCTGGTACGCATGCCCGATCCGCAGCACCGCCGCGTCCTCCCACCTCGCCCCCGCGAACATGAGCCCGGTCGGCAGCCCGTCCGCATCGAACCCGTTCGGTACCGAGAGCGCCGGCTGCCGGCTCGCGTTGAACACCGAGGTGTTCCGGAACCGCAGCGGCACGTCCGGCTCCTCCTCGGGGTCGGGTGCGATCTCCTCCGGTTGCACCGGCGACGTCGGCGCCAGGAACGCATCGAAGCGGCCCCCGACCAGCGCGGCGTCGCAGAGCCGCTCGATGTTCGCGCGCGCATCGAGCGCGCGGCGATAGTCCGCCGCGGGGATGCCGCGCGCGGCCTCGATGCGCGCGCGCAGCCGGCGCGACATGAGGTGTCCACGCTCCGCCGCGAGCTGCCCGAAGTGGGCCGCGGCCTCCACTGAGATGATCGTGACCACGAGGCCGCGGATCTCCTCCCCCGTACGACCCCCCAGCGCATCGACGCGCTCGACGGCCGCGCCGAGGCCGCGCATCACCTCGAGTGAGCCCTCGAACGCCTCGAGGATCGCGGGCTCGCACCCGGCCGCCAGCGCGGGAACGACGGCGAGCCGCACGCCGTCGAGGCGTGGCCGGGCGTCGAGCAGCGCCCCGGCATAGGAGCCCTGCTGCCGCGCCTCGGAGCCGGCATCACCCGCCTCGTGCCCCCCGAGGACGTCCAGCAGCAGCGCGCAGTCGAGCACGCTTCTCGCGATCGGCCCCGCATGGTCGAGCGTCGACGCGAGCGGCACGATCCCGGTCCGCCCCACAAGGCCAAAGCTCGGCTTGAACCCCGTCACCCCGCAGTTGGCCGCCGGGATGCGGATCGACCCGCCCGTGTCCGTCCCCAGCGCACCCAGTGCCAGCCCGGCCGCCACCGCCGCCCCGGACCCACCCGATGACCCGCCCGGCACTCGGTCGAGACGCCACGGGTTGTGTGTCGCGCCGAAGTGCTCGTTGTTGGTCGTCCCGCCCCACGCCAGCTCGTGCGTGTTCGTCTTGCCCACGATGACCGCGCCCGCGTCCCGCAGCCGCCGCACGACACCCGCATCCTCGACAGGCACACGGTCGCGGTACGCGCCCGTCCCCGCCGCCGTCACCACGCCCGCCGTGTCGATGAGGTCCTTCACCGCGATCGGGATGCCGTCGAGGGGCGTGCGACGCTCCCCGCGTCGCGCCCGCTCCTCGGCCGCCCGTGCCTCCTCGAACGCGGCCTCCCGCATCAGCCGCACGTACGCGTTCAGCCGGGGCTCGAGCTCGTCGATGCGCGCGAACACGGCCTCGAGGAGCGCGACGGGCGACAGCGTGCCCCGCTCGATCGCCGCGCCCGCCTCCGCGACCGACAGGTAGGCGAGTTCGGTGTCGCCGCTCACCTCCGCGAGGCTATCCGAACGCGCCGGCTGCGCGTAGCGCTCCCACGCGGTCAGAGGACAGTCCCAGCTCCTCCAGCACTTCATCGGTGTGCCGCCCGAGCGGCGGCGCGGGCCGCGGCGATCCCGTCGGGTGCGCCCGCATGTGCACGATCGGCCCGACGAGGCGCTCCGGTCCCGTCAGCTCGTGGTCGAAGTCCTGCAGAAACCCCATCGCCTCCACCTGCGGGTCGTGCGCCATCGCCTCCGGGAAGTTCACCTTCGAGATCGGCGCGCCCTCCTTCGTGAACGCCTCGACCCACTCGTCCATCGTCCGCGTGAGCATGCGGTCGCGCAGGCGTGCCGCGAAGACCTCGACCTGCTGCTCATGCTCCGGGTCGAGCGCGTTGAAGTCCGGCGACGCGCTCGGGTCCTCACCCACCACGCGCAGGGCGCGCCGCATCTGGTCACGGTTCTCCGGCGTCAACGCCCCGAGGATCACCGATCCGTCCTTCACCTGGTAGCCGTTGTAGTACAGCCGGATCGCCTTGCTCACACTGCGGTTCCGGTCCTGCCGTAGCTGCACCAGCTCGGCGTACGTCGCGCCGCGCCCCCGCGCTTCATCCATCGCCTCGAGCATCGGGCGCTCCGTCAGCTCGTCCGAGACCGGCACCCGCGACACCGCCGCCGACTGAATCGACAGTGCGCTCTGCAGCAGCGAGGTCTGCAGGAAGTCCCCCTCGCCCGTCAGCGCCCGCCGGTAGAGCGCGCCGCAGATGCCCATCGCCGCCGCGAGGCCGGTGACATAATCAGCGACCGCGGTGCACGAGATCGACTGTGGCGCGCCGAAGTCGTCGACCTTGCCTTCCGCTGCCATCAGCCCCGAATACGCCTGCGCCACGATGTCCGAACCCGAGGCGTACGCGCTCGGCCCCTCCGCGCCGTAGCCCGTGCTCTCGAGGTAGATGAGGTCGGGGCGGAACTGCCGCAGCATGTCGTAGTCGAGGTGCAGTCGTTGCGCGACGCCCGCGCGGGCGTTCATGAAGAACACGTCGAACTGCGGGATCACCTCGTGCACGAGCTGTTGCGCTTCCGGCCGCCGCAGGTCGAGCACGATGCTGCGCTTGCCTCGGTTCAGCGTGTGGAAGTACTTGCTCTCGCCGGGGAAGAACTGCCCCGTCTTGCGCACCCCGTCACCATCGGGCGACTCGATCTTCACCACGTCCGCTCCGAGGTCCGCGAGGTTCATCCCGCAGTACGGCCCCGCCACGATCTGTGTGATCTCGAGCACGCGCACCCCGTCGAGCGGTCCGGGCATCGTCGACCTCCTCCATGTCGCCATCGTCCGATGTCCCGGACGTGATAACACATGGAGGTCGGGCGCGTACGCCGCAGCCGAGGACGCTACGAGCCCGACGAGGTGATCGAGCCCTCGTCCCGTTCGCGCAGGGCCTGCCGGGTCTGCTCCGCGAGGGGGTGCGATGCCTTCCCCTCGCCCTCCAGCCGCTCGTGCAGCAGGTCGAGGTACAGCAGCGCCGCACCCTCGAGCGAGTGCTCCATCGCTTCCGCCACCGCGTCGAGGGCGGGCCAACGCTCGATCTTCGCCGGCTCCACTTTGTCCGCCACGAACATCGCCCACGCGATGGGCCCGTAGTCGGGGTGCCCCGTCGTGTGCCACCTGATCGCGTCGAGGAGTTCGCGGTCGTCCATCCACCCCCGCGCCTCGAGCTCGATCGCCCCCAGCGGCCCGTGCAGGATGACCGGCTCCGCTCGCTCGAACTCGCCCACCTCGAGGCCGCGGACAGCGGCTGCCTCCAGCAGGGCCTCCGGCGACAGCCCGCGCAGCACGTCATGGCCCTGCGCCGCGAGGAGCACCCGCCGCTCATCCAGCCGGTGGATGCGCGCCAGCTCCCCCGCGACGGACACCACCCGGTCGATATGCTCCACTAGCGCCGAGGGCAGGTCAGGTGCCATGAGCACGCGCAACGCGACGTGGTCTTCGGCGGCGGGCATATGCACTCCTCGTCACTTCGATCCGAAGTGTACGCGGGTCCGCACGCCCGCCGCCCACGGGCAGCGAAGAGCCCCTCGTTCGAGGGGCTCTTCGCTCAGTCGGCGCTTCGAGGTGAGACCGACATCGCGCGCAGCCGCTCGATGCGCTTATCCAGCGGCGGGTGTGTGCTGAACAGCCCCGCCACGCCGCCCCCGCGCAGGGGGTTCACGATGAACAGATGTGCCGTCGAGGCGGGCACGTCCATCGGCGCTCGCTGCGCACCCAGCTGCAGCTTCGCCAGTGCTGAAGCCAGCGCCTCAGGGTCGCCCACCGTGCGCGCCCCGTCGCGGTCCGCCTGGTACTCGCGTGTCCGGCTGATGCCGAGCTGGATCAATGTTGCCGCAATCGGCGCCACGAGCATCACGACGAGCCCCGCCCACGGGTTCCGGTTATCCCGCCCGCCGAACCACATCGCCATCCACGAGATCATCGAGATCGCCGACGCAATCGTCGCCACGATCGAGGACGTCAGGATGTCCCGGTTCTTCACGTGCGAGATCTCATGCCCCAGCACGCCGAACAGCTCGCGGTCCGTCAGCAGCTGCCGGATGCCCGTCGTCACCGCAACCGCGGCGTGCTTCGGGCTGCGTCCCGTCGCGAACGCGTTCGGCTGCGGCGAGTCCATGATGTACACGCGCGGCATCGGCATTTCCGCACGACGCGCGACGTCCGAGATCATGTCGAAGAGCTGTGGGTCCTGTTCCCGCTGGATTTCGTGGGCGCCCGAGGTGCGCAGCACGATGTCGGCTGAGAACCAGTACGACGCGAAGTTCATCGCCCCCGCGATCACCGCGAACGTGATCGCGCCACCGAGCCCGCCGATGGCGCCGCCGACCGCGATCAGCAAGCCACTGATGGCGGCCATCAGGACCACGGTCTTGAGGTTGTTCATCTGTCTCAAACACTCCCTCTGTTGGGTGCGGTTGTCATGCCCATTGTATCGCGTCGCGAGTGCCTCGACCGCGCCGGAAACACGTCCCACCCGGTCCCTTGTGACACATCCGCGATGCTTCGTCGCTCACTCTGACGCGCTTGTCCGGCCGCGGCACGTACCGTGCGGGTCACAAGCGGTCCGCCCGCGCGCAGGTACGGGACGCGCGACGTTGCTGCCTGGAAACCACCAGCGCAAGGCATACCCTTCACCCGCCTCCCCAGCCCGGCCGTCCCGCCGCCTCGCCGGTGGCGGGACGGCCGGTTCATGTCCGTCGCTCCTCGTACACTCGTCGCCATGGCGCGCACGCGTTCCGGGAGTCACGAGGTGAGCAGGACCCTGCGTCGGACCGCCCATGTGCTCGCGGCGCTCGTCGTCGCGTTCGGTACCTGGGCCGCCGGGAGCGCACTTGTGGCCGGCCAGACGGCCGTCGCCGTGGGAGCGGCCGCGAGCGCAGTCGTCGCGCTGGCCGTTTGGCGGTGGACCCGCCCGCCGGCTCACTGAGCCGTTGCCGCGAGGCGTCCCTGCCTGACGCCCCGGGGCGGACCCCTCGCTAGCCGAGTACTTCTGTCTCCGTGTCGCCGCGCATCACGGTGAGGTGCGACATCGGCGACCCGCTGTCGCCGGCGCCGTGCCAGTGCGGCTCGCCGGCCGGGATCAGCGCTACATCGCCCGTCGCGATGACCTGCTCACCCTCGTTCGTCCCCACCTTGCCGATGCCCGAGACGACGTACAGCAGCTGGTCGCTCGTATGCGTGTGCATCCGCGTGCGCGCCCCTACCGCGAACTGCACCACCGAGGCCGTCAGGTGCCCCTCGCCCTCGGCGAGCCCGCGTGCCCACACCTGCCCCTCGAAGATCGCCTGCCCCGTCCGCTCCTCCGAGGTCCCCTCGGACGCCTTGATGACCCGCATCACACCCTCCTTCGTTCCGGGGTCGACATTTAGGCTGCAGGCATCGCCATGCAACGGAGTGCCTCACGAATCTCGTCGGCGTGCGGGATGGCATCGAGGTTCATCCCGCGTGAGACGTCGAGGAACTCCACCCCGGCGATGCCCTCGTCGTCCATTCGCAGGAAGCGCACATCATCGATGATCCTGACGTACGGATGCTGTCCCCGCTCGCGGAACCAGATGAACATCGCGTCAGCTTCGGTGTCGTACCGGATCTCCATGGCAATCATGGTAGCCACTCCTCGCGCAGCGCGAACACTGTGATGACTCGAGGCGGGAACGTACCGCGCGTTACTGCCACGCCGACCGGGCGGTCACCGACGATGGCGTGGTAGCGGATCGCATCATGCTGCTCGAACACCGCGAACGGCTTGAGGATCGCCTCACTCACCGCCTCCTCGGTCAGTTGGTCCGTCGCCAGGGCTTCGCGCGCGAGCCGCGTCCAGCGCAGCTCCATCGCGCCCCCTCCTGCGGCGCCCCGGTACCCCGAGGACTCCATCGGAGCGATCGATGAGCGCGGCCGCCTGCGACCGCAGTGGCCGCGCTCACATCGAGGCGCGCTACTGCGCCTTCCACTCCGGCGCCCGCTTCTCCGCAAACGCCCGCGGCCCCTCCTTCGCGTCGTCGGAGACGGCGACACGCATCCGGTAGCTCTCTGACAGCAGCTCCGCCTCATAGATCGGCAGCGACAGGCTCTTCCGGATCGCGAGGCGCGTGCCCCGCACCGCGAGTGGCGCGTTGCTGTTCACGATCGACGCGATCTCCTTCGCCCGCTCGAGCAGACGCTCCCCGGGCACCAGCTCGCTCACGAGGCCCAGTTCGTACGCCCGCTGTGCGCTCATCCGCTCGTGCCGCCCCATCAACGCGAGGCGCATCGTGATGTTCAGCGGCAGCACCCGCGCCAGCCGCACCATTTCTCGCCCCGACACGATGCCGATCGTGACGTGCGGGTCGAAGAACGTCGCGTCCTCCGAGGCGATCACGATGTCTGACGTCGTGACCATGTCGAGCCCCGCCCCGCAGCAGATCCCGTTCACAGCGCAGATGAACGGCTTCGTCATCTGCAGGTACGGCGGCGTGATCTCCTGCGGCGCGTCCCAGTTCGAGGCCTTCCCCAGGTACCGCTCATCCGAGGCAGTCAGCATCTGGTCCTGGACGTCGGCGCCCGTGCAGAATGCCCGCCCTGTCGCCGTCACGAGGATCGTCCACACGTCGTCGTCGTCCTCGGCGGCGCGGTACGCCTCGTTGATCTCCCGCATCATCTGCCGGCTGATCGAGTTCAGCCGCTCCGGCCGGTTCAGCGTGATGATCGCCGTCCGATCCTCGACCTCGTACACGATGTGCTCGTAGACCATCCCCGTGCTCCCTTCGCCTCGCGGCCCCCGTCGATTGTCGCGCACGCTATCACAGCAGCGATGCCACCGAGGCGAGGGAGCACCAGGGTGATCCGCTAGACCTCCGCCGATTGCCGCGCCAGCTCCGCCCCCAGCTGGTCGAGCACTTCGCGCGTCCCGTGTTCGCGCCCGCCGGCGTCGTCGTACCCATCGAGGAACGCGCCCTGTTCCGTGAACACGAGGCGCGTGCCGGTGCCCTCGGCCCGCAGTTCGATCGTCGTCAGTGAGCACGAGATCCGCGCGTCGTCGAGGTGCATGTCGTACGCGAAGATGATCCGCTCGTCCGGTACGATGTCGAGGTAGCGGCTATCGAACGACGTGACAGGCCCGTCCGGGATCCTGGCCCGGTCCACCTCGTGCCCACCGACGCGGAAGTCCATCGAGGACTCCAGCGTCTCCCACTCCGGCGGCCCGCCGAACCAGCGCGCCTTGATCGCCGGGTCCGCGAATGCTTGGAACACACGCCGCGGTGTCGCCTCGTAGGCCCGCTCGATCACGAACGTTGCATGCGTCACCGACCGATCGCTCATGTTGGATCCCCTTCCGCACTGCCTGCCGTACTCGAAGCACCCGCGGCGTCCGCCGCGTCCTGCGCTGAGTTCGCGTCCACGGCGAGCACCTCGCCAAGCCGGTCGAGCCGCCGCTCCCACCACAGCCGCCGCTCAGCGATCCACTGCTCGGCGCCCCGCAGCACCGAGGGCTCGACGGTGCACGTCCGCACCCGCCCCACCTTCTGCGTCCGCACCAGCCCGCTCGTCTCCAGCACCGCCAGGTGCTGCATTACCCCCGGCAACGACATCTCGAGCGGGCGCGCCAGCTCCGTCACCGACGCCGGCCCGCGCGTCAACCGCTCGACGATCCCTCGCCGCGTTGGGTCAGCCAGCGCCTGGAACACGAGGTCGAGCGACTCGTCATACTTAAGCATATGATTAACTATCTGCTGACGCGCTCGGCCCGTCAACCCTTCGCCGTATGCTGACGCCGCTGCTATACCTGATGCATGACCCTCATCGGACTGCCCGCACAGACTGACTGGCCCGTCCCCCAGCTTTTCGACCGCCGCCGCCTCGAGCTCGCGCAGTCGAACGCGCCGTTCCAGGAAGCCGCGCTCGGCTTCTCCACCGAGTTCGGTGAGCTCACAGCGCTCCTCGCGCCCGTCCGCTCGCTCGACGCCAGTTCGGCCCTCGAGGTCCGCAACGCCGCAATCCTCCGCGCGATCACCGTCCGCGTAGTGAAGCTGACGCGCGCCTTCATCGCCTCGACGATGGCCGGCCAGGGCGAACTCCAGGCGCTCTACGACCGCCTCCTCTTCGAGACGATCGTGGATATGGGCTACCTCCTTCGAGGCGGCCCCGACCGCTACGACGCCTTCACCCGCTACGAGCTGCGCCACGACCGCGAGCTGCTCGACCACCTCGGCCGCAACCGCGCCCTGCGCAGCGGAAACGAGCTGCCCATGGAGCAGCGCACCCGCGAGCGCATCGAGGCCAAGCTCAGCACCGCCGGGCTCTCCGCGGACACGGTCCCCCTTCCCGGAGAGCCGTCCGGCTGGCCCCCGTTCGAAGAGCGCCTCGGCGCGATCGGCGAGGTTGACGCCCGCGCCATGCACCAGCTCGGCGCCGGCTCCACCCACGGCCTCTGGCACGAGATCGTCACCTATCACCTCGAAGGTGACGGCCTCGATGCTCGGCTCGCGTGGAGCCGCCCGCTCACCCAGCCGCTCTTCGCGCTCCCCATCCAGGGCGGCCGCATCATGGCCACCTACGCCACGCACCTCGGTCCGGAGGCGAAGGCCGCGTTCCGCGACCGCTACCTCGACCTCGTCCGCCGCGCCAACGGCGCCGACCTCCTCCACGAGGACTTCATGGCTCGTTCCGACGTCGGTCCGCCCCCCGAGGTCTGACCGCGCGCGACGAGTCGGCCCCATCGTCCGATCCGTACGCTATCTTCTCCGAGTACCAGCGGCGGGCGCCGAGCTCGCGCGACAGCGGCGAGGGAGGGTGGAGCCAATGCGACAGCAGACCCCGGAGCCGGGCGAGCAGGCCTCCTGGCCCTTCCTGCGGTCATTCAGGTTCTGGGCCATCCTCGTGTCGGTGCTGCTCATCGTCATCTTCACGCTGCAGAACACCAACTCCGTCGAGATGCACATCCTGATCTGGTCGTTCACCGCCTCAGGCGCCTTCCTCGTCCTGGTCGCCGTCCTCCTCGGCTTCGTCGCCGGCTGGGTCCTGCGCAGCGCACGGGGACACGGCTTCGACCTCTTCGGGTAAAGTGCGCCCGTAGCTCGATTCACGAGGGAGGACATCGATGGCGGACCGCGTCTACCTGCTGCTCGGCACCCACAAAGGCGGCTTCATCCTCGAAGGCACGCCAGACCGCAACGACTGGAAGATCAGCGGCACCTGCTTCGAAGGCACGGACGTCCACCACCTCACCATGGACACCCGCGAGGGCCGCAACCGCCTCTACGCCGCCGTCAACAACCCCTGGTGGGGCGCCGGCGTCCGCATGAGCGACGACATGGGTCAGAGTTGGTCCGAGCCCGCTGCCCCCCCCAAATTCGAGGAGTCATTGGGGCTCAGCCTGGAACGCGTCTGGCAGATCACGCCCTCGCGCGACCACTCTCCCGGCACCGTCTTCGCCGGCGTCGACCCCGGTGCGCTCTTCCGCAGCGACGACCACGGCGATACTTGGACCGACGTCCGAGGTCTCACCACGGACCCCACCCGCGACCAGTGGGCTCCCGGCGCCGGCGGCATGATGGTGCACAGCATCCTCATCCACCCCTACGACCCGCGCCGCATGCAGGTCGCGATTTCCGCCGCCGGCTGCTTCGAGACGATCGACGGCGGTGAGACCTGGAAGCCGCGCAACAAGGGCGTGCTCGCCGACTTCCTCCCCGAGCCGTATCCCGAGGTCGGGCAGTGCGTCCACCACCTCCAGAACCACCCGAGCCGGCCGGACCTCCTCTACCAGTCCAACCACTGCGGTGTGTACCGGTCGAACGTGGGTGGCGAGCAGTGGACCGACCTCAGCGAGGGCCTGCCCTCCCGCTTCGGCTTCGCCTGCCTCGTCCACCCCCTCGAGAACGACACGGTCTTCGTCGTACCCATGGTCGGCCCCGAGCTCCGCGCCCCCGTCGATGCCCAGCTCGCCGTCTACCGCAACCGGGAGCGCGAGGGCTGGGAGCGCCTCAGCGCTGGCCTCCCGCAGGAGCACGCCTACTGCACCGTCTACCGCCAGGCTCTGATCGCCGACCAGCTCGACCCCACCGGCATCTACCTCGGCACCAGCAACGGCCAGGTCTACTCCAGCACCGATTCCGGCGACACCTGGGAAACCGTCATGACCGACCTCCCCAGTGTCTACTCCATCGAGGCCGTAGCTCTCTAGGCCTTCGCGTCGGCCGGGGGAGCGTCGTCGGCTCTCCCCCGGCTGCGCTCGGATCGCATGGTTGCCCCCTCGCACCGTCACCCCGCTGAAGGAGCGCGATGCCGCGACCACGCTTTGACATCGTTGTGTTCGACCTCGGGGGAGTGCTGGTGCAGACAGCGCAGAGTTGGGCGCAGGCGCACGAGCTCGCGGGCCTGCCGCCGCACGCCATCGCGAACGACCCGGCATTCGAGCGCGGAAGGTCCCAGTTGGCGCACGCGTACCAGATCGGCGTTATCGGCACACCCGAGTACTTCGATGGGGCTGCGGCGGCGTCCCGCGGCGCGTACACGCCCGCCGAAGTCGCGCGCCTGCACCATGCGTGGTCGCGAAGCGAATACCAGGGCGTGGCGGAGGTGCTCGACGCCATCGATGCCTCAGGTGCGGCCACCGGAGCGCTCTCAAACACCAATCCCGCACATTGGGCTCGGCTGGACGGCACCTCCGAGTACCCCAACGTGGCTCGACTCCGTCACCGCCATGCAAGCCACTTGCTTCGCGTCGCGAAGCCGGACGCGGGAGCCTACGAGCGCTTCTGCACCGAGACGGGATTCGAGCCGACGCGGGTGCTGTTCTTCGACGACGGCCCTGCGAACGTCGAAGCCGCCCGACGCGCTGGATGGACTGCCTATCTGGTCGACCCCCACGCCCCGACGGCGCCTCAACTGTTGCACCTGCTCCGGCATGAGGGGGTCATTCAACGTCGAGTCGCCCCTCGCGACTCCTGACGAGTTCAGGCAAGCGGGCGTCACTCCCCACGCGCTCCGACGCCTCCCGTGGACACCACCGGGCGAGTGCTCCGCCGCCCCGCCTACAGGAACGTCCGCTTGAACCACGACCACGGCTGCGCCTCCGCTACGTGCAGCAGCCACTCCTGCCCCATCTTTGGCACCAGCAGGATCAGCAGCGGCACGAGCGTCGACCGCCACGAGGCCGGCAGCAATCGAGGCCGCACCCGCGCCACGATCACGCAGTACAGCCACCAGTTCTCAAACAGGTTCGGAAAGATGAACAGCAACGCGCGCACCTGCGTCGCCTCAAACAGCGCCGCCCCAACGAGGCGGTATGCGAACAGCCCCAGCGCCGTCCACCGCGCCCACTGATTCGCCCACGTCCACGCCACCACCGCCTCGAGCGCCAGGTAGTAGCTGTCGAGGCCCTTGTCGAGCTGCGAGTAGTGCCCGCCCATCCCGCCCGGCCCGAAGAACTCCACGATCACGACATCGAGGGCGTCCACGAGCATCGCCACGACGCCCCCCGTCACTGACCAGCGCAGGATCAGCAGCGGCACCAGCACCCGCAGCGCGATGACGAACAGCTGGCCCTCGGTCGCCGCGTCCAGCGCCTCAGGCAACCCGCCCGGCCGTGCGTCCACCGCCACGAGGAAGCTCAGCGCCAGCAGCGCCACCCCGGCGACGCCCAGCCCCACCGCCGCCCACCGCGCGGCCGTGTACTGGTGCGCCCGTCGCTCGCCCTCCAGCGACGCTATCACCGAGGTGTCCGCCGTCAGTGTTGCCGCCACCGCCCCGCCCCTCGCCCCGTGAGCGTTACAGCAGCGACAGTACCGCGTCCGCCTCGGTAAGGTCGCGCAGCACGAGGTGCGCCCCCGCCGCCTCAAGTTCCTCGAAACTCGCCCGCCCCGTCGCCACACCCACGGCGACCGCCTCGCTCGCGAGCGCCGCCGTCACGTCGTAGGGCGAGTCGCCGACCACCACCACCCGATGTCCCTCGGCGGCTCCGCCGAGGCGTGTGATCGCAGTCGCGACCAGCGCGTCGCGCTCCTCAGCGTCGTCCGCGAACCCTCCGTCGACAAAGTACCGGTCGAGGTCGAACGCCTTCAGCTTGAACCATGCGGCCTCGCGCAGGTTCCCCGTCTGCACCCCCAGCCGCACGTCTCCCCTCGCCGCCAGCGCATCGAGGAGCGGGACGGCCCCCGCGAGCACCTCCCCGCCCAGCGCCGGCAACTGCATCTCCAGCGACCGCAGGTACGGCGTCCCAAACTCCAGCAGGAACTGCTCGAAGTCCTGGGGCACGTGCTTCCCCGCCAGCGCCTGCCTGAGGATCCAGCGGTCCGTCCGTCCCGCGAAGTCGATCCCCGCGAGCCCGTCCTCGATCCCCACGAGCTCCAGCAGCGCCGCTGTCATCGCCCGCCGCCCCACCGCATTGAGCCGCAGCAACGTCATGTCGATATCAAACAGCACGAGGTGTGACATCAGGCTCCGCTCCCAGAGGTGAGGCTACAGGCTCGGCGCGAGCGCGGCCTCCCGCATGGGGATTCAGGGGACGAAGCCCCGTTCCGGGGCAGAAGGCGGGCATCTTCGACATACAACAGCCGGCCGCAGAGCGGCCGGCCGAGAAGCCAGTTCGCGGGCCGTCACGCCGTCGTGCCAGGCCAAATGCGGGCGACGGCGGGGCCAGCCCACCCGTTCACTCGTACAGCTTCACCACCTGCACCCGACCCCCCGACGCCTCGATGCACAGGTCGCACAACGTGCACTCATCGAGGTTCGCATCCACCGTCACCACCCGCTCCCCCTCGAGCGCGAAGATGTCGACCGGGCAGACCTCCACCAGCTGCTTCCGCAGCGGCTCTTCCCCCTGCACGTCCTCCGGAATATCGACGCGGATGAACATCGCCATCGTCTGCTGACTCCTACCCGATCCGCTGCTTCAGGATCGCCGGGATGTCCTCGATCCGCTCCGCCACCGAGATGCCTGCCGCTTCCATGCGCGCGATCTTTTCCGCCGTCGTGTCCGCGCGCCCCTCGACGATCGTCCCCGCGTGCCCGAACCGCATCCCGGGCATCGCGTCCATGAACCGTCCCGCCATGAACGCCACCACCGGCAGCCGCGACTTCGAGGCGGTCATGTACTCCGCGAGCATCGCCTCGCTCGGTCCGCCGGGCTCGCTGTAGATGGCGATGCCCTTCGTCTCCGGGTCCGCCTCGAAGAGCGGCATCAGCTCCGCGTAGTTCGACCCGATGATCGCGTCCCCGCCGATCGAGGCGGCCGTCGAGATGCCGAGGCCCGCCTCGGACAGCGCGTTCGAGATCTCCACGGTCATCCCGCCCGAGCGAGACATCACGCCGATGCTCCCGGGTTTGAATGCGCGCTGCGTCGCGTCCGCCGCCCCGCCGATGCCGCCCATCTTCGACTTGCCCGGCGAGATCAGACCGAGGCAGTTCGGACCGATGATCCGCGCGCCCTCCTGGTCCGCGTACTCGATGAACTCGGCAACCTGCTTCCGAGGAATGCGCTCCGTCACGATCACGATCAGCTTGATGCCGCCCTCGATCGCCTCCATGACCGCGTCCGCGGCGAACGCCGGCGGCACCGCCACGATGGCGCCCGTGACCTCCATCCGCTCCGTGAACGCCCGCACCGTGTCCTCGACCGGCACGCCGTGGACATCGCGGCCCTTGCGCCCCGGCGTCACCCCGCCCACGACCTTCGATCCGTAGTTGAGCAGCTCTCGAGTCATGGTCACGGCCTCGCGGCCGGTGATGCCCTGGATGATGAACGTGCTGTTCTGGTCGATGAGGATCGACAACTCAGGCCCCCATCTTCGCGACGGCGCGCGCCGCCGCCTCGTGCATCGACACCGACCGGTCGACGAAGTCGACGCCGTACTTGCGCAGGATCTTGAACCCCTCGTCCTCCCAGGACCCGGGGATGCGGAAGATGGCGATGGTTTCGCCCGGGTCGCGACCGGCCTCGATGCAGCCCTTGATGATGCCGCGCGCCATGATGTCCGCTCGCGTGTTCGAGACGACGTTCATCATGACCGCGATCTTCTCGACGCCCGGCTTCGACAGTACGAGCTTCGTCAGCGCCGCCGCCTTGGCGACCGAGGGGTTCCCCCCGATCTCGCAGTAGTTCGCCGGCTTCCCGCCGGCTGCGCGCACCGCGTCGAACAACGTCAGCGACCCGCCGCCGGCCCCGATCACGAGGCCCATGTTCCCGTCGAACTCCACCACGCGGCCGGCGACGCCGCGCGTGTCCGCAGCGTCCACCTGCGCGCCCGCAATCTCGAACTCCGTCGGCGGCCGCGCGAGCCGCGTGTCCTCGTCAGGAATCGCGAGCTCTCGCAGCAGTGCCCGCTGCGAGTTTCGCGCCTCCTCCTCCATATCCATGTGCGAGTCGAGCGCGATGAACGTGCCGTCCTCGAGGCGCGCGAGCGGGTTGATCTCCGCCAGCGTCAGGTCGTACTGGATGAACACCCGCGCCAGCGCCGTCACGATGCGCGTCAGCGGCCCGAGGTGGTTCCCCGTCACCCCCGTCTTCGACACCGCCACCTTCGCGATGTAGTCCGAGAACGGCCGCAGGTTCGAGAAATTCGTCCGCGACAGGTGCTCCGGGTGCTGCTCCGCCACCTCTTCGATGTCGATGCCGCCCATGTCGCTGAAGATGATCACCGGCTTCTTCGCCCGCGCGTCCCAGGTCACGGCGGCGTAGTACTCCTGCGCGATCGCCCGCCGCTCCTCGACCAGCACGCCCATCGGCCGCTGCCCGCTGATCTCGATCTCGAGGATCGCCGCCGCCGCGTCCTTCGCCTCCGCCGGCGAATCCGCGAACTTCACGCCCCCGGCCTTCATGCGCCCGCCGGATAGCACCTGCGACTTCAGCACCACCGGCCCGCCGATCTCGGCCGCCGCCGCCTCCGCCTCTTCGGGCGTCCGCGCGACGCTCCGCTTCGGGAGCGGCACCCCGTGCTTCGCCAGCACCTGCTTCGCCTCATGCTCGTAAAACCGCATGCCTATCCTCGATGTCTAACTCGCGACGAACTCGCGAGCCTCAAGAACACATCCCGATCGCCGCACCTCGCCCACGAAGTGGAGAGGGCCAGAAGTGAGGGCGCCGCCACCCGCGTACCTCGGCTGCCACGACACATCATCGGCCTTCCGAGGAGAGCGGGGGTTGCAAGGGGGCGCAGCCCCCTTGAGGGTGGCGGGCGGGCCTCCCCTCAAACGCCGCCCTGGTACCGGGCCCCCGACTGCAGCCAAACCGCGGCCCCTCACCCTCCCCCGAGGCGCCCCGCGCCTCAGAAGCCATACGCCGCCTTCATCTCCGGGTCGCGCGCCGCAATCAGCTGCGCCACCTCCACCATCACCTTCGCCTGCTTGTACGTCGCGTCGTCCTGCATCTTCCCGTCGAGCATCACGACGCCCGACCCCTCGCCGAGCGCCTCGATGATGCGCCGCGCCATCGCCACCTCGTCCGGCGGCGGGCTGAAGACCTTCTTCGCGATCGCGATCTGGCTCGGGTGTAGCGACCACGCCCCCACGCAGCCGAGGAGGAACGCCGCCCGGAACTGGTCCTCGCACCCCAGCCCGTCCGAGATGTCCCCGAACGGCCCGTAGTACGGCAGGATCCCCACCGCCGTGCAGGCGTCCACCATGCGGGCGATCGTGTAGTGCCACGGGTCCTGCTGCGCCGTCACTCGAGGCGCATCCGGGTCGTCCGCGACCGGGTCACCGCGCACCACGTATGCGGGGTGTCCTCCGCCCACGCGCGTCGTCTTCATCCGCCGCGAGGCCGCCAGGTCCGCCGGCCCGAATGAGATCCCCTGCATCCGAGGGCTCGCCGCGGCGATCTCCTCGACGTTCGATACCCCGAGCGCGGTCTCGAGGATCGCGTGCAGCATGATCGGACGCTGCAGCCCGTGCTTCGCTTCGAGGAGCGCCAGCAACTGGTCGACGAAGGTGATGTCCCACGGACCCTGCACCTTCGGCAGCATGATCACTTCGATGCGGTTCCCCGCCTCGGCCACGATCTCCGTGATGTCGTCGAGGAACCACGGGCTGTCGAGGCTGTTGATGCGCGTCCACAGCGGCGTGTCGCCCGCGTCCCCGCTCTTCGCGATCTCGATCAACCCCTCACGCGCCGCCACCTTCTCGTTCGCCGGGATCGCGTCCTCGAGGTTCAGCAGGAGCACGTCCACCTGCGCGGCCACCTCGGCGACGCGCGCGCGCATCCGCTCGTTCTGCGGCGGCATGAACTGGATCATCCGGCTCGGCTTCACCGGGATCTCGCGCAGGGGATCCGGCGCCCCGAGCGCCAGCGGCTTGAGGAAATCACGAGGGTTGCGGTGCATCTCGAACTCCATCAGGTGGCCCCGCGACCCCCTCGGGAGGCGGCCGGCGACGGGCTGCGCGGTGCTTTGGAACGCTATCGAGCGGCCTCGCCTGCGTCAACGCCGCGCGGCGCGCGTCAGCGCCCCTGCTCCCACCACTCCCGACGGTCCGTCCGTCGCAACACCCAGTCCACCGCCAGCACCGGCACGATCAGCGCCACCCCGCCCGCCAGCAGCGCCACCGCGTTGCGCATCGGGAGATCGAGGAGCGAACGCACGATATCTGCGAACTGCGCCGTCACGCCCGTGCCGCTGTCGTACTGCCCGATCAGCACCCAGGCAGCCATCACGCCGAGCATCGTCGGGGTCGCGATCAACACCAGCACGATGCCCACGCCCGCGAACCGGCGCACGCCTCGTCCCAGGGCGATTACGCCCGCAAGCAGTAGCAGGCTGATCCCCCCGAGGATCCACGCTGCCCGCGTGCTGCGTTCGTGCATCGACTCGCCAATGCTGTCGAGCGTCAGACGTGCCGCCCCTGTCGTGGAGAGAATGGAACTCGCCTCCGCCTCCTCCGACTCGTCGAGGAACGCGTCGGCGCCCTGCGTGTACACCTGCTCCGCGCTGCGCTCCAGCAGTAGCGCCCGCAGCGCGTCGCGGTCCAGCCGCCCGTCCGTACAGTGGATGTCGCTGACCGCCACCTCCACTCCACGCACCGGAAATCGAGACACCTGGAGCGCGGAGTCCGTCTCCGCGAGCTCGCACAGATCCTGCTCGTGGATGGCCAGCAGCTCATCGACTTCCGTCAGCGCGGCCACGCCCCGCTCGATCGCCGGGATTGCCACTTCGCGGCTGCTCAGCTGCGATAGCGAGAGCGCGCCCAGCCACGCCGCTCCCGCAAGGACGAGCAATGCGCCCACCCACCACACCGGCCCCGCACCACTGCGCATCTCCGGTGGCCGGTACACGTCGCGCCGGCCCCACCCCGCCTCCGTGTCCCGCCAGGACCGTCGGCCCCGGCGCTCTTCGTGCTCGGAGAACTCGTCGTCTACTGCTCTCATCGCCTCCCGCCGAACGAGGCGCGCGCGAACCACTCGTGGAGGGGCGCCGCCGACGGCCGCGCCAGGAGCAGGACGGCGGACCCCGCCATCAGGACGGCTCCCGTCAGAAACACCGCGAACGACACCATCGCCGTCAGCTCCAGGACGCCCGCTCCGCTCACCAGCAACGTGCTCGTCAGCCAGAGCCAGGATGGCAGCGCCACCGGGTGCAGCGCCCCCAGCAGCCACACCCGCCTCCCCGCCGCCCCGCGACCGCGCGCGCCGCCCCGCAGCGCAAGCCACCGCCATGCCGACCAGGCCGGCCCCGCCGCCGCGAACATCGAAAACGCCAGCACCGCGTCTCCCGTCCCGAGGTCGTACCGGCCGCGGTCCGTCCGCACCAGCATCCACGCGACCGCTACGAGGGCGCTGACCGTCGCAAATCCAAGGAGTGAGGACACATCGCGCCCCCACGCGACGAGCCATGCCCCCCGCGTCATGGACGCGACGTCATTCCGGCCCGCCTCCAGCGTCAGCCCCGCCCCCACCCGTTCAATATACCGCCGCCCGATATGCGGGCTACCGTGGATGCATGCAATCCTTCCCGAGCAGGCGAGCGCTGGCCACCGCTGCCGTCTTCATCCTCGCGATGCTCCTCTCGCTCGCCGCCTTCGCCGTGCGCGGCGCCGGCGTCGGCGACCGCTTCGACTTCCTCCGCTGGGAGGTCACCACGCTCCCCAACAAGTGGCTCGACCGCCTTGGCTCCCCTCTGCGCGACCATCCCGACTCGGACGATGCCGTGCGTCGTTACTTCGCCCTTGAAGACCGCGACAGCGAGGAGGGCCGTGCGCTCGAGAACGAAGTCGAGTCCGTCATCGAGGGCCGTGTCGACGCCGTCTTGCAGGAACTTGGCGCAGGCTGGCCGTACCTGCCCTTCGGCGTCTGGCCCCCCGTCGACGGCGAACTCGCCGGTTCGCCCCGCGTGCTCGTGGTCTCCCCACGCGACCGCATCGCACGCCTCGACACCGATACCCTGCGCCCGGATCTGTCCCGCGAGGAGGCGGAGGCCCTCGAACGCGCGGTCGAGGCGCGTCACGAGGACCGCTCGGCGCTCGTCGTCGGCACCGGCGGCCTCTCGCTCTACCCCGCCGTCATCAGCAATCGCGACGACTACCAGGAGACCGTCGATACCGTCGCTCACGAGTGGGCCCACCACTACCTCGCGGTCTTCCCGCTTGGCCTCGAGTACTTCCGCTCGGACGACACCCGCACGATCAATGAGACGGTCGCCGACCTCGTCGGCTCCGAGGTCGCTCGCCTCGTCGTCGAGCGCTGGCCGCTCGAAGCGCCCGGCCCAGCCACACCGACACCCGTGCCTGCTCCCACCACCGCGCCGTCGCCGCCCGCGCTCGACTTCAATGCCACGATGCGCGACCTGCGCACCGAGGTGGACGCGCTCCTCGCGGCCGGCCGCATCGAGGATGCCGAGCGCAGGATGGACGAGGTTCGCGTGCAGCTGAACGACGCCGGCTATCCCGTCCGCCGGATCAACCAGGCCTACTTCGCCTGGTACGGCACCTACGCCGCTCGCGGAGACTCCGTCGACCCCCTTGGCGGCCAGCTCCGCGACCTCCGCCAGCGCTCGGGTTCGCTCGCGCGCTTCCTCGAGGCGGTGCGGGACGCGACCTCACGCGACGATGTCGCCGCTCTGCTCGCGTCCCCCTCCGAGTAGCCCCGGGGCCTCCTGCCGCCCCCGCGGCTACCGCACCGTATAGACCGCGATCGTCTGGACGTTCCCCAGGCTGCGGTCGCGGACCGTCACCCGTACGGAGTAGGTCCCTCCGTCGAGGTTGGTCGTATTCCACGTCGCGAGCGTCCCGCTCAGCACCGGCGTCGTCAGGCGCGCGATCGTGGTCCAGCTGCTCGGCGTCGCGCTCTCGCCGTACTCGATCACCGCGTCGATGAACGCCGGCGACGCCGCGGTCCCGCGAATCTGCACCGCGCCGAAGGTGAGCGGCGTCCCGTCCACCGGCGATGTGATTGCCGCCGTCGGCGCCACCGCGCCGCCGCCGGCCGCCGCCGTGCTGGTGGCCGATGGCGTCCGCGTCGGCGTCGGGCTGCTTACCGCCACCGTCACCGTCACCACGAATCGCAACTCGCCGAGCTTGGCGTCGCTCACCCGCAGCCGCAGCGTGTACTTGCCCGGCGTGAGTGACTGGGTGCTCCACTGCCCCAGCACACCGCTCGACACACGGCCGCTGCTGCTCTGCAGCTCCTTCCACTCGCTCGGGTTCTCGCCGCTTCCGTATTCCAGCGTGTACGACTGGAAGTCTGGCGAGTCGGCCTTCCCGGCCACCGCGACCGTGCCCGAGACCGTCTGCCCCTGTCCCGGAGCCGAGATCGCCAGCGCGTTCGAGATCGCCGCGCTTTCCTCCGCCGTCGGCGCCAGCAGCGCACCCTGCGAGGCGACCCAGTTGCGCAGGTCCGGCCACGCCGCCAGCTCCTCGGGCGGCAGCACGAGGCGAGACTCCTCCTTCACGAACGCAGATGGCGTGCTCGCGGTCGCCAGCAACCCCGTCCGTGTGTCGATCTTGACCAGCTGCCACCAGTTGTCCGTCACCTGCGCCAGCTTGTTCCGATCCGTCGGGATCGAGTCGGACGCGAACAGCGCCTTGGACAGACGCTCTCGAGGACAGGCGCTCGTCGCCAGCTTCCCGGACGGCCAGCACACGTCACGCTCCTCGACGCCCGCCGGACGCGGAAATGCGCTCGGCGCGATCTCCAGCATCTGGTTCGCCTGCGTCATGAAGTCATGCCACGCCCGCCACGAGATCGAGGTCGACAGGATGTTGTTCATCGGCGAGTTGTCCGAGTTCCCCGCCCACACGCCCGTCACCAGCTCAGGCGTGTATCCGAACGTCCACGTCTCCCCAATCGCGCGCGAGTTCTCGTACGGCTCGCTCGTCCCCGTCTTCACCGCCGAGGGCCGGTCCAGCAGCCCGAGGCCGGCGCCCGCGCAGTTGTACGTGAGGCAGAAGTTCTTCGGGTCCGACAAGATCGAGGTCGCCATGTACGCGTAGTTCGCGCCCATGACCCGCCGCTCCTCGGGCTCACTGTTGTCGAGCAACACCTCGCCCTCCGAGGTGACCACCTTCTTCAGGATGATCGGGTCCAGCGGCCGCTCGCCTGAGGCATGCTCCTTCACCGGCTCCTGCCCGCGCATCATCCCGCCACCCGCCAGCACGCTGTATGCGTACGTCAGGTCGTCCATCCGGATGTCCACGCCGCCGAGCGTCAGCGCCGGCCCGTACCCGCGCTCGTCGTTCAGCGTGGTCAGCCCCGCCGTCTTCAGCGTGTTCACCACGTTCCCCACGCCGGCGAAGATGATGGCCTTGAACGCCGTCACGTTGAGCGAGCTTGCCAGCGCCGTCGACACCGGCACCAGTCCGTTGTAGCCCCCGCTGGGATTCCGCGGCGAGAACTCCTCCCCCGTCGACGGGTCGCGCACCGAGGCCGGCGTGTCGAAGATCATCGTTCCGGTGCTCCAGCCCTGCTGGAACGTCGTGATGTACGTGAACGGCTTGAGCGTCGATCCGGGCGAGTTCAATGCCGCGATGTTGTCGTTGCGCCCCTGGATGTCATCACGGAAGTAGTCTCGGCTCGCGACGTACGTCAGCACCTCGCCCGTCTTCGGGTCCATCGCCATCAACGCGCCGTTGTGTCCGTCCGAGGTGGGCGAGTCGCGCTCGTATGCCGCCACCTTGTCCTCGATCACCTGCTGCCCGAGGTGCTGCAGGTTCAGGTCGAGCGTCGTCGTGACCTCCAGGCCCCCCTGGTACAACGTCTCTTCCCCGAACCGCTCTTCCAGTTCGCGCGCCACCGGCCCCAGCACGAAGTGCGGCGCCTCGATGTCGAACTTCTTGTTGTGGAACACCAGCTCCTGCGCAAACGCGGCGTCCGCTTCGTCCTGCGAGATCGCCCCGTGACGCACCATGAGCGACAGTACTTCCTGCTGCCGCCCCTTCGCCGCCTCGAAGTTCTCAATCGGCTCATACGCCGCCGGAGACTGCGGGATCCCCGCCAGCAGCGCCGCCTCCGCCAGCGTCAGGTCCTTCGCGGACTTCCCGAAGTACCCCTCGGCCGCCGCCTGCACGCCGACGTAGATGCCCCCGTACGAGATGGAGTTCAGGTACCACTCCATGATCTGCTCTTTGGAGTACTTCTTCGTCAGCTCGAGCGCGATGACCGTCTCCTTGAGCTTCCGGTCCACGCTTCGCTCGACCCGTTCCTCTTCCGGGATGTACACGTTCTTCGCCAGCTGCTGCGTGATCGAGGAGCCGCCGCTCCCCTGGAACATGTCCTCCCCGCCGAACGGACTGAAGTTCTCGAGGCCCGCTCGCACGAGCCCCTTCAGGTTCAGCCCGTTGTTCTCGTAAAAGCTCGCGTCCTCCGTCGAAACCGTCGCCGACGCCATCACCGGCGCGATCTCGCTCAGCGGCACCGGCCGCCGCAGCCCCCCGAACTCATCCACAAACTCATACAGGAGCGTCCCGTGCCGGTCGTAGATCCGCGCTCCACCGCGGGGCAGCTGCGCGATCAGCTGCTCCGGTGGCACCACGTCGTCCGCATACGCGTTATACCGGCTCATCGCGTACAGCCCGCCCGCTCCCGCGATGCCCAGCCCCAGGACGAACATGGCGACCAGCGCGCCGCCGACGATCGTAAGTGCGCGCCGGCGTCCCCCGCCCCCGGTTGGCGCTTCACCGTTCGCGATGCGCCGCAGCAGGCGCCGTCGTCGTACTCGCTGTCCAGCCGTCATACGGCCGCCTCCTCCCGATGCAGCACGAGCAGGTGGGATAGCCCGAACCGCCGCAGGGCCGAGTCCTCGGCCCGATAGCACGACCACCGCAGCAGCCGCGCCAGCATCGGTACCCGGGCCGCGACGTTGTCGAACCCGGGATAGACGTAACTATGGTGCACGAGGCGCAACCCCCGCTGCCTCGACACGCGCTCGATCCCTCGCGCCGTGTATGCCCGTGCGTGCGGCACCAGCCGGTTGCGCAACGGGTTCGGCAGCCAGTTCACCAGCGGGATGTTTCCAAACACGTACCGTTTGCCGAGGTACACGCCGTGTGTCTCGAACGGGTACAGCCGGTTCGGCGCGTAGATCACCGCCACCCCGCCCGGCGCCAGCACGCGCGACACTTCGCGCATGGTCGCGCCGTCGTCCTGCACGTGCTCGATCACCTCGTTCAGCACCACCACGTCCAGCGATCCGTCGCGAAACGGCAGCGCCTCGCCGGCCGCCACCAGCACGTTCGCCGTCCCCCGCTCACGCGCCTGCGCCAGCCGCGCCTGTTCTATGTCGCAGCCATACGCCTCGGCGCCCTGCCGTTCGAAGGCGCGCACGTACTCTCCGAGCCCGCACCCGAGGTCCAGCACTCGCCGGCCGTTCAGCGAGACGTACCGCTCGATGATCGCTAGCCGCCGCTCCTGTCCGGAGCGCCACACGAAGCTCGGATTTCCCAGCCGGGCAGCGTCCGGAACTCGCTCGCCGATGATGCTGCTCCTCATCGTGCCGTGATGGTGGGAACGCTATGGTACGCAACGCCTTGGTCCCCGACACCCGGGCACCCCAGGCACCACCGTCCGAGACCCCCACACCGTTCTGGTGCGCTCGGAAGGCTGCCCATATAGTTACTCATACGTGACCCGGAGGAACCACATGTCCCTGACCCATGACGAGGTGCGGCACATCGCCCGCCTCGCCCGTCTCGGCCTTGCTCCCGAGGAAGTCGAGCGCTTCGGTGACCAGCTCTCGACCATCCTCGATCACTTCCAGGGTCTAAACGCCTTCGACACCGAAGGCGTTCCCCCGACCGCCCAGTCTTTCGACCTCACCAACGTCGAGCGCGACGACGCCGCCCGCCCCTCCGCCGACCGCGCCGAGGTCCTCGCCAACGCGCCGCGCACCGAGGGCGCCTACGTCCGCGTCCGCGCGGTGCTCGACTAGGGGCGGCAATGGTGAATCCCGCTTCCGATCCCTCCGCGATCCTCGACCTCCCCGCACACGAGCAGGCAGCGCGTCTCCGCTCGGGCGAGGTGACCGCGCGCCGCCTGACGCAGGCCGCGCTCGAGCGTGTGCACGCGCAAGAGCCCGCGCTCGGCGCCTACATCACCTTCATGGACAACCAGGCGCTCGCGCAGGCCGACGCCGCCGACGCCCGCCTCCGCGCGGGCGACGCCGCGCCCCTCACCGGCATCCCTGTCGGTGTGAAGGACCTCCTCTCCACGAAGGGCATCCGCACGACCGCCGCTTCGAGGATGCTCGAGGACTTCCGGCCCATCATCGACTGCACCGTCGTCGCGAAGCTCCGCGACGCCGGCGCCGTCTTCGTCGGTAAGACCAACCTCGACGAATTCGCGATGGGCTCATCTACAGAGCACTCCGCCTTCGGGCACACGCACAACCCATGGGACCTCGACCGCGTACCGGGCGGCTCCTCCGGTGGCTCCGCCGCCACCGTCGCCGCTGGCGGCGTCCCGCTCTCGCTCGGCACCGACACCGGCGGCTCGATCCGGCAACCCGCCGCGCTCTGCGGCATCCTCGGCCTCAAGCCGACCTACGGCCGCGTGAGCCGCTTCGGCGTCATCGCCTTCGCCTCCAGCCTCGAGCAGGTCGGCCCCTTCGGCCGCGACGCCGAGGACGTGGCGCTGCTTCTGCAGGCCATCGCCGGCCTCGACCCCAACGACGCCACCACGGCGCCCGTCCCCGTCCCCGACTACACCGCCGGGTTCGCCCGTGGCCTCGATGGCCTGCGCGTCGGCGTCCCGCGAGACTTCTTCGTTGATGGCATGGAAGACGGCGTCCGTGAGGCCGTCGAGGAGGCTATCGCCGTCTTCGAGCGCAACGGCGCCGTGGTCGACCGCGACGTCACGCTGCCGACCGTCTCCGCCGCCCTCCCCGTCTATTACATCATCGCCCCGTCGGAGGCCTCCGCGAATCTCGCCCGTTATGACGGCGTCAAGTACGGTTTCTCCTACCACGACGCCTCCACGATGTGGGAAGAGATGGAGCAGACCCGTGGCCGCGGTTTCGGCGACGAGGTAAAGCGACGCATCATGATCGGCACATACGCCCTGTCCGCCGGCTACTACGACGCGTACTACCTCAAGGCCCAGAAGGTGCGCACGCTCATCCGTCGCGACTTCGATGCGGCCCTCGCGGACCACGACCTCCTCCTCACGCCCACCTCCCCGACGGTCGCGTTCCGCCTCGGCGCGAAGACCGACGACCCCCTCGCGATGTACCTCAACGACCTCTGCACGCTCCCCGTCAACATCGCCGGCAACCCCGGCATGTCCGTCCCGTGCGGCTTCTCCGAGGGCCTGCCCGTCGGCCTCCAGCTCATCGGCCGCCCCTTCGAGGAGGCCACCCTTCTGAGCGCCGCACACGCCTACGGCGCGCTCACCGACTGGCACCTCCGCCGCCCGCCGGCCCGCTCCGAGATCCCGCTATGACCGACGGCGACCATCCGGGGCACGTCGCGCGCCGCGGCCGCATCGCCGAGACGGTCTCCACCCTGCCTCCGTCGGGCATCCGTGAGTTTTTCGAGCTCCTCGATCACACCGAAGGCGTTATCTCGCTCGCCATCGGGCAGCCGGACTTCCCCACCCCATCTCAGATCACCCAGGCCGCCGCTGACTCGATGCTCGCCGGCAACACCGGCTACACCAGTAACTACGGCCTCATCGAGCTCCGTGAGGCGCTGAGCATCCAGCTCGAACGCCTCTACGGCGTCGCCTACTCGCCACAGAAGGAGCTGCTCCTCACCACCGGCGTCTCCGAGGCGCTCGACATCGCCGTACGTGCGCTCGTCGACCGCGGCGACGAAGTCCTCGTCCCCGAGCCCGGCTACGTGGCGTATCAGCCCGTCGTCTTGCTCGCCGGCGCGAAGTATGTCCCCGTCCCCACCAGCGCGCAGGACCGCTTCATGGTCACCACAAACGCCCTGCGCGAGCACCTCACGCCCGCGAGCAAGGCCATCCTTATTGGCTACCCGTCCAATCCCACGGGCGCGGTCATGGACCGCGACACCCTGCAGGCCATCGCTACCTTCGCCGAGGAGCACGACCTCATCGTCATCTCCGACGAGCTCTACGACCGCCTCGTCTACGACGTCCCGCACGTGTGTTTCGCCTCGCTTCCCGGCATGCGCGAGCGCACCATCCTCCTCGGCGGCTTCTCGAAGTCGTATGCGATGACCGGCTGGCGCCTCGGCTACGTCGCCGCCCCGCCTCCCATGCTCGAGGCGATGATGAAGATTCACCAGTACGTGATGATGTCCGCTCCCACCGCCGCCCAGTACGCGGCCGTCGAGGCCCTCCGCACCGGCGAAGAGGACGTCCGCGGCATGGTCGCCGAATACGACCGCCGCCGCCTTCTCGCCTACCGCCGCTTCACCGAGATGGGCCTCCCCACCGTCGAGCCGCACGGCGCCTTCTACATCTTCCCGGACATCACCCCCGCGGGACTCGATGACCTCACCTTTTCCGAGCGCCTCCTCCGCGAGGAGCGCGTCGCCGTCGTCCCCGGTTCAACGTTCGGCGCCTCCGGACGCGGCCACATCCGCGTCTGCTACGCCACCGCCTACCGGGATCTCGAGGAAGCCCTCAACCGGATCGAGCGCTTCGTCAACCGCTACCGCGCGGAGGCCGCGGCGAACTAGCGGCGGCCCCCTGCCCGCCGTACTCCTCCATTAACGAAGTCGACGCTCTTCCTAACAGGACAGCGCCTCATGACCGCGCGGTCGAGCTTACGACCGGCTATAATCCCGCCGGTTCGAACCGTCTATAATGCTGGCGATCGCTCCCGCGTCGTCAGTGTCGAGCTCGCCGCTCACGGTGCGCTCGCTCAGCCGTGGGGGTGAGCCCGGACGCTTTTCGGTCCGATCTCAAGTGCAGGCTCGCGGGGCGGCAGGCTGCCGGGTGCCGTGAGCGGGTATGGGGAGGTCTTATGACGCTGGATACGCCGATGCTCATCCCGGGACTCGAGGGCGTCCCGGCCGCGGAATCGTCTATCTCCCTCGTCGATGGCGAGGCAGGCAAGCTCTACTACCGCGGTTACTCCATCGAGGACCTCACCGAAGGCACCACCTTCGAGGAAGTCATCGCCCTCCTCTACGATGGCGAGCTCCCGGACCAGGCTCGCGTCGCTGAGATCACACGCCAGCTCGAGACTGCCCGCGTCCTCACCGACGACCAGGTGTCGCTCGCGCGCCAGGTCGCCACCATGGCCCACCCGATGTTCGCGCTCCAGAGCGCCGTCGCCGCCCTCGGCCCAAAGACCAACGACTTCCCGCAGGACGACTTCGCCGGCGCCACCAACCGCGGCATCGACCTCATCGCCAAGGTCGGCCACCTCGTCGGCATCATCGCCCAGGCCTCCGCCGGCCGCCCTTACGAGGGCCCGCGCCCCGGAGAGTCGCACGCCACGATGATGCTCCGCATGATCACCGGCGCCGAACCCTCTGACCTCCACATCCGCACGATGGACGCGCTCCTGAACCTCCAGGCCGACCACAGCGCCGGCAACGCCTCCACCTTCACGACCCGCGTCGTGACCTCCACCAAGGCAGAGCCCGAGGCGGTCGTCTCAGCCGCCATCGGCGCCCTCTCAGGCCCCGCCCACGGCGGCGCCAACGAGCAGTCCCTCCGCCTCTTCGACCAGATCGGCAGCACCCAGAACGCCGAGGCCGAGGTGCCGCGCATGCTCGACGCCAAGGTGAAGATCCCCGGCGTCGGCCACCGCGTCTACCACGTGAAGGACCCCCGCTCCATCGTCATCCAGCGCCTCGCCTCAGAGGTCCTCGAACGCCCCCGCGAGCGCCAGCTCTACGAGGTCGCCCTCACCGTCGAACGCATCGTGAAGGAGCGCATCGGCTCCCGCGGCCTCTGGCCGAACGTCGACCTCTTCTCGGGCTGCGTCTTCGCCGCCCTCGATATCCCGATCGACTTCTTCACGCCGTGCTTCGCAGCGTCGCGCACCGCCGGCTGGACCGCCCACATCGTCGAGCAGCTGCGCTCCGGCAACCGCATCTTCCGTCCGGACCAGATCTGGACCGGCGCCGACCCGCGGCCCTTCGTGCCGCTCGCCGCGCGCTAACCCCGAAGCCGCATCGAGCCAGAAGGCCGCCCATCGGGCGGCCTTCTGCGTTGTGCATCATCCGAGGTGCCGGTCGCCCCCCCCCGGGGGCCCTACCCGAGCGCCGAGGTCCCCACGATTCCCACGACGCCCGTCAGCACCGTCGCGAACGCGATGGCCGCGGCGTACATCCCCGATCCTGGTTCAACCCGCAGCGTCCGGATCAGCGCGACCAGCGCGATCAGTCCCGCGATCAGCAGCAGCAACCCGATCGACGCGGCAGCGATCAGCCCCCAGAACAAGAACCCTGCCGTCGCCGCGCTCCGCAATGCCACGCTCCGCCGCCCGCTCGCACGCGCCGAGGCGAGCGCCGCTCCCGAGAGCACCGCGAAGTACAGCGTCACGAAGGCCACGAACGGGTAGTCGCTGCGTTCGGTGTCCTGGTTGATGATGATCGCGACGTACGCCACCACCGTCGCGAATCCGATCGCCGCCGCCAGCAGCGAGGTCCAGTCCCGTGCCGCCGGCTGCTTCACCGCCACGGCCGCGCTCCGTACCGCTCGAAGAACTCCGTGGCCACCGCCGGCGACCCCGCCACGATCCCCTGCGAATCGAGGCGTGCTGGCCCCCCGTCGCGGTCGAATAGCACCCCGCCGCCTTCCGGCAGCATCGCCATCCCCGCAGCGATATCCCAGGGGAACACGAGCGAATGCAGGTTCAGGTCGCTCACTCCCGACGCCGCCCAGGCCAGCCCCAGCGCCGCCGATCCGATGATCCGCACCGCCTGGATGTGCGGGATCATCTCCTGCACCGTCTCCAGCATCATCGTCGCGCGCTCGTCGTAGTACCCGAGGTCTGCCGTCATCACGGATGAGGCCAGGTGCGTCGCCTGCGAGGCCCCCACCGGATGCCCGTTCGCATGGACACCCAGCCCGGGCCCGCCGCTCACGCACACCTCCCGATGTGGGTCGTATGTCACGCCCAGCACCGGCTCCCCGTCACGCACCAGCCCGATGTTCACGCAGTACAGCGGAATGCCCGAGACGAAGTTCCGTGTCCCGTCGAGCGGGTCGATCACCCATACCCACCCGTGCTCCCAGTTCGTGTCCGGCCGCGACTCCTCGGATAGGATGGCATGCGCCGGGAACGCGGTTTCCAGCCCCGCGAGGATGCATGCCTCCGAGGCGCGGTCGGTCTCTGTGACGAGGTTCGTGCGTCCCTTGTGCTCCGCCGGCCGGTCGAGCAGTCCCGCCCGCCGGATCAGCGACCCCGCGTCGCGCGCCAGCTGCTCCGCGACCGCGAGCGCGTCGCGTCCTCGCACCGAGATCGGCAGCGGGCCTGCTTCACCGACCACGTTTGCCCCCTGCCGCCGTGGATCGTGGACCGAGCTATGAGCAGGACACGATCATATGCGCCCCCGCCGCCCCGGTCACGAGCCGAAGGGCTCGGTGCGGCAGCGAGCCGGAGGGCGCAGCGCCCTCCCATGCACACGGACATCCTTGTGAACTGTTTAGCAGCCGTTTAGCACTCCCCCGCTACCGTGTCCTCATCGGACGGCTGGTTTCGAAGGTGCTTGATGTCTCACCGGCTCGCCGCGTACGCCCCGCTGCTTCGTTTGTCGCACGTCGCAGGTGCGGATGCCGCCGGGTTAAGCGCGCTCCCCCGGCGACCGGCCCGGCGCTGGCGCGCCTTCCCCTCCGCACCCATCACACCGCCGTGGAAGGCCCGATGACGAGGGAAGCCCCCGCTGTACCCTATCCGTCCCAGCCGGCGCTGGCTGACCACACGACCCGCGACCGGGCGCTCCTCTACGCACACCGAGGGCTCCCCTCTCTCCCGCTCTTCTCGGTCACCCTGGTCGCAATCCTCCTGAACGCATGGGGCCTCTCACGGGCCGGCTACGGCAACACCTACTACGCCGCCGCCGCCCGCTCGATGACGATGTCGTGGGAGAACTTCTTCTTCGGAGCGTTCGACCCCGGTGGGTTCATCACCGTCGACAAGCCGCCCGCGTTCCTGTGGGTCGATGCTCTCTCCGCCCGCATCTTCGGCTACTCCACGTGGTCGATCCTCCTCCCGAGCGCGGTCGCCGGCGCCGCCTCCGTCGCGCTGCTCTGGTTCCTGGTCCGCCGCTACTTCGGACCCGCTGCCGCGACCATCGCGGGACTCGTCCTCGCGCTCACGCCCATCTCCGTCGCCGTCAATCGCCTCAACCTCCCCGAGCCATTCCTGATCCTCGCCCTGGTCGGGGCCGCCGCGGCCGTCCTCCGCTCGCTCGACAGCCCGCGCTGGTGGGCCTGGGTCGCTACGGCGGGCGCACTTGTCGGGCTGGCCTTCAACACGAAGATGCTCGTCGGCTGGATGCCCGGCCCCGCGTTCGTCGTCGCGATCGTCCTCGGCGTCGCCGGCTCCTGGCGGCTCAGCTGGCGCGCGTGGCTGCCGAGGGTGGCCCTGCTCGGGGTCGTCACGTTCCTCGTTTCCGCCTCGTGGCTCGTGGCAGTCGACCTCTGGCCGGCCTCGCAGCGCCCCTACATCGGCGGCAGCACGGACAACACGGTCCAGGACCTCGTCCTCGGCTACAACGGCATCGACCGCGTTGAAGGGACGGATCAGGGCTTCGGTAACCGTCCCGCCAGCGCGGGCGCGCCGAGTAGCAACCAGTTCCGAGGCCCGACCGCGGGCGGTGGCGCCGGACCCGCTCCCGGCGGCGCACAACCTGGCGGCGCGAACGGGCCCGGCGGCATCATCGCCGGCCAGCCCGGCCCGTTCCGCATGTTCGATGCCTCCAACGGCGGCCAGATTGCCTGGTTCCTCCCCTTCGCCGGCCTCGGGGCGCTGCTCGCATTCTGGACCTGGCGTCGAGACCGCCTTCGTCGCGCTCAGGTCGTCCTCTGGCTCGGGTGGGTGCTCACCTTCGGCGTCATCTTTTCCTACGCCGAGGGCATCTACCACAGCTACTACACCTCCGCGATGGCGCCGGGCGTGGCGGCCCTCACGGGCATCGGCGCCGTCGCCGCGACCAGCCGCCTCCGACGCGACCGCTGGTGGCTCATCGTCGTCCCCGCTGCCCTCGTCGTGGCGACGCTCGCCGTCGAGCTGAAGGTCGCCGGACGCGTCCCCGACTTCTACGGCTGGGTGAGGCCCTACGCCGTGCTGCTCGCCGCCGCCGGCCTCGTCGCCCTCGCCGCCTGCGTGTGGCGCCGCCGTCCCCCGATGTTCGGGCTCGCAGTCTCCCTCGCGGGGCTGCTCCTGCTTCCCGCAGCCTGGTCGCTCTCCGAGACCGCCAATGCCTCACTCAACGCTTCGCTCCCGCAGGCCGGCCCTCGAGGCGGCGTCGCGGGCCGCACCTTCGGCTCCGCCGCCTTCGACGACGGCGCCGCCCAGCTTGCGCAGTGGCTCGAGGCCAACGCCGACCCCGCGGCGCGCTGGCAGCTCGTCACCACCAGCTCACAGAATGGTTCGACCCTCATTGCGCAGTACAGCATCTCCGTCATGGCCATCGGCGGCTTCTCCGGCCGCGACAACGCCATCGATGTCGAAGCCTTCGCGGACCTCGTCGCCACGGGCGATGTCCGCTACGTCCTCGCCACCCAGCAGGGCTCCGGCGCTGCACAGTTCAACCGCGGCCGGCTCCCGGGGGTGATTCCCGGTGGCGGGAACGCGGGCGACGGCCCCCCGAGCCTCACGCCGGGCCAGCCGTTTGGAGGTGGCGGCCCCGGCGGCAACAACGCCGTCATGGCCGCCGTCCGGCAGGCCTGTACGCCGGTCACGGACGCATCCCTCCCCGCCCAGTACCAGGGCGCGATCTACGACTGTCAGGGCGGGGCCGCAGCGCTGCGAGGCTACGCCCCCGCCGCCGCAAACCCGCTGACGAGCGGACGCTACGGCTTGACGGTGGCCGTCGCCGTCGCGGTCTGAGTCGGCGCGCCCGACCCCGTGGGCGTAGGCGTCGGCGTCGTGCTCAAGGTAGCCGTGGCAGTCCGCTGTGGTGTGGCCGTCGAGGTGGCGACCGCGGTCGCGGTCTCAACCATCGGTGGTGGTGGCGGTGGCGGCGGCGCCGGGGCAGGAGTCGCCCCGCCCCCCTCCCGCACGATGACCCGCAGCCCCGCCCCCCCGAAGAGCCAGAGGAACTGCGCGTCCGGTAACGGGATACCCACGCAACCGTGGCTCGTCGGGTAGCTCCCGTACACGCCCATCGGCTGCCAGTAGTTCAGGTGCAGCGCGAACCCGCCCTCCGCGAAGTACTGCGTGAACAGCACCCGATGCACGTCGTACTGCTCCGCCTCCCCCGTGATCCCCGCCCGCTCCGAGGTCATTCGCTCGTTCGGTACCCGCGCGATCACCTGGAAGTGCCCGATCGGCGTCTCAAACCCCGACTTGCCGCTCGTGATCGGCATCTCGCGCACCACGCGCTCGCCGTCCATCGCCCACGCCGTCTGCGCGTTCACATCCACGATCACGTACCGGTCGTCGCCGCCCGCGAACGGCGACTCGCCGTCGGGGAAGTACACGAACGCCCGGTAGATGTAGCTCCCATCCTCGAGGAGATACCACGTCCGCTCCCAGTCCTGCTCCACCGGCACCCAGTCCTGGTCGCCGATGATCCAGTTCTGCCCGGCCGCCATCCCCACGAGCGTCACTTTGCTGCCCGCGTACACCTGCCGCATCGGCGCCGTCGCCGCGGAGGGACCCGCGTACGTGGTCGCCGTCATCACGACATAAGCATCGGTCGGCTCGAAGGGAGGCGGGGGTGGTGGCGGTGGCGGGGGCTCGGGAGTAGGCTCCGGCGTCGGTTCAGGCGTCGCCACCACGGTCGGCGTCGAGGTGGGCACGGGCGTCGCTGTCGCGCGGGAAGTGGCCGTCGCCGTCGCGGTCGTGGCGAGCGAGGCCGCGCGTTGGCCCTCCGGCGTCTCGGTCGCGACAACCTCGCTCGGCTCGCCGCTGCCGCCCGCCGTCGCGATGGCGCCCACCGCAAACAGCGTGATCACCAGTCCCATCACGCCCAGCACCGCGTAGCGCAGGTAGGGCGGCAGCTCCTTCAGTCGCTCATCCACGAGGCGCGACTCCGCTTCGATGGGGAGGAGAACCTCATGCTACCCCACCCCTCCCTCGGCGACACCCGCACTCTCTCGCGTCGTCTGCCACCCTCAGCCACTGTCCTCCCTCACGAGGTGGCTGAGCGGCCCCAGGCCACCCGCATCAGCCGGCCACCGTCGAGGCCCCGCGCACCGTCGCATTCGACTCCACCACGGCGCGCAGCACCGTCAGCGCCTCGCCCCGCTCCTCACCGAACCGCACCAGCGCATCGAGGTCTTTCGGCAGGCACTTCCCCCCGAACCCGCGGTCCTCCGGATGCACCCACGTGTGGCTCCGCCCCATCCGCGGATCGAGCAGCCACAGCTCGCGCAGCTCGTCGTAGTCCACCCCGATGCGCCCCGCCAGGCCGTAGAACTCGTTGCAGAACGCGACCTTCATCGCCAGGAACGCGTTCTCCATGTACTTCGCGAGCTCCGCCGTCCGCGCGTCCGTTTGCCGCAGCACCAGCTCCGAGTTGAACACGCGCTTGTAGAGGTCGCGCACCGGCCGCGTCCACGCGCGCCGCCCCCCGAGGATCACCCACCGCACCGCGCGCGGGTCGGCGTACGGGTGGTCCGGCGTCTCGCCCGGCCCGTATTCCGGCTGGAACACCACACGCTTGCCCGTCTGTTCCGCCAGCCGCTCCGTCGTCCCCGGCGGCACCGTCGACCGCAGCACAATCGTCGGACACTCCACCCATCCCACGACTGCCTCGACGATCGAGGTGTCACAGCGCCCGTCCGGAAGCCTCGGCGTCGGCACGCAGACGAACGCGATCGCGCACTCGTTCACTTCGTCGCGCGTCCCGAGCCCCTGCGGCTCGTCGTACACGACGGCCTGCGGGAACAACGCCTGCATCCCACGCCCCACCGCGCCGAACCCCACCACCGCCACCGATGGCATCGCCGTCATCGCACAGCCTCCGTCTCCTCGCCCCGCTCGAGGCGTCTGCTTGTCCGCGGCACACGCGAGGCCAGAGCCCGCCCCTGCCCCATCCCCGCACGTACCGCATCCCGCTGCAGCCACACCGCGAAGACGCCCCCCGACGCCAGCCACGCCGCCGTCCCGGCGACCGTCCCCTCCGTCCAGACCCGGTAGTCGGGGAACAGCACCGCCGCGGCCCGGAACACCACCGAGGACATCTCGAACGGGTCCACCGCCAGCGTGACCTCGCCCGCCCGCGCTGCCCGCGTCAGGCCCGCCACGAACACCAGCGAGGCAATACCCAGCCCGCCGAGGACGGCCCGCCCCGCCCTCGGCAACCGCAGCGCCAGCTCCGTCAGCACGAGCGCGAACAGCGGGAATACCGCCATCAACGTCCGCCCTGGGAACCACCACCCCATCATCGTGATCGCCACGAACGTCGCGATCGCCAGCTGTGTCGCGATCAACCCCAGCGCGAGCGCGCCCAGGCTGCCTCGCCGCAGAAGCAGCGGCAACGCCGGCAGCACCGGCAGCAGCACCGGCGCCCAGCGCCCGACGCCGAACCGCTCGTCGATGAACAGCCCCCACAGTCGGTACACCCGCGTCCCGAACCCAAGGTGCGCGCGCACTACCTCGGTCGTCGGCGCGCCCTCGAACACCGTGTTGCCGTTGTACGCCGTCAGCGCCCCGTAGATGGCGAAGTGCAGCCACACGTACGCCGCCGCCGACAGGACCGACACCCCTACGAGCGTCGCGCGCCCCCACCCCTCAGCCCGCCACAGGAAGTACGCCCCCACAAGGCACCCAAGCGGCACGTACTTCATCCCGAACCATGCGAGTGTCGTCAGCAGCCCCGCCATCACGATGCCGTGCCACGCCCCGAGGCGCGGACGCCGCGCCAGCAGCAGCGACAGCACCAGCAGCAGCGCCGCAGGCGCCTCCGGATAGATCTCCGTCGAGTACACGAACGCGGTCGCCGTCAGCCCCACCGCCGCCGTCGCCAGCCAGCTCACGAGGACGGCCCGTGTCTCCAGGGCCACCAGCACGAACGCCAACGCGAACGTCGCCGCCGTCAGCAACAGCATCTGCACCTGCGCCCCGGCGAGCCCCCCGATCCCGAACCCCGGCACGAGGAGAATCGAGAGCCCTGGCTCGTGTGGGCTGAGCAGCCGCCCGTCGTCGCCGGGGACGGACTGCTTCCACAGCCCGTCCGCGTGGTCGAAGAACGACCGCCACGATTCCCGTTCGTACTGCCCCGTCAGGTCGAGGTTGCCGTCCTCGATCAGACTCTGCGTGGTGAGCAGGTAGAACGGCTCGTCCGCCGTGATCGAGGCGCCCCGCGTGGCCCGTAGCCCGACCGACCATCCGTACACGCAGGCCAGCAGCGCGAACAGCGCGATCGCCCCGATCAGCCGCCGGTCGCGAGCCCGCAACGCGCCCATCTCATCGGCTCGGGAAGGCGCGCGCCTCGCCCGCCACCTCGACGGTGACGCGCTCGCCCTCGCTCGCATGCACCCCCGCCGGCAGCCGCACTTTGAGCAGCCGCCCGCTCGCCGAACGCACCGTCGCCATCTGGTCGTGGCCGTAGTACTCCACGCCCACCACTTCCGAGCTGGCGCCGCCGCCACGGCCCAGTGCGAGGTCCTCCGCGCGGATCATCAGCTCCGCCGCGCCCTCGAAACCCGCCTGCACGCGGACGTTCCCGAGCTCGCACGTGGCGATGCCGCCCCGTACCTCCCCCGGCAGGAAGTTCGCGTCGCCGATGAACTCCGCCACCGGCCGGTTCGCCGGCTGCAGGTAGATCGAGGCGGGCGCGCCGCTCTGCACGATGCGTCCGTCCATCATCACCGCCACTCGCTCCGCCAGGCTCAACGCTTCCTCTTGGTCGTGCGTCACGAAGATCGCCGTGATCCCCACCGCCTGGATTAGCTGCTTCACCTCGGCACGCACCCGCTGGCGCACCGCCGGGTCGAGGTTTGAGAACGGTTCGTCCAGCAGCATCAGCCGCGGCTCCGCCGCCAGCGCCCGCGCCAGCGCCACACGCTGCTGTTGGCCACCCGACAGCTCGTGCGGCATCCGCCGCTCGAGTTCGGGCAGTCCCACCAGCTCCAGCAGCTCCGCCACCCGCCGCTTCCGGTCGGCCCCCTTCGGGAGGCCGAACGCGACGTTCTTCCCCACGTTCATGTGCGGGAACAGCGCGAAGTCCTGGAACACGACCGCGATCCGCCGCTTCTCTGGCGGCACGAACTGCGACCCCGAGGCCAGTACCCGCCCATCGAGCTCGACCGTCCCCGCGTCCGGCGCCTCGAACCCGCCGACGAGCCGCAGCAGCGTCGTCTTCCCGCACCCGCTTGGCCCCAGCAACGCGAAGATCTCGCCCTGCGCTACCTCGAGGTCGACCTGGTCGACCGCGACCGTCTGGCCGAAGCGTTTGCTCACCCCACGGCAGCGCAGAAACCCCTCGTTCACGACAGTCGCTCCCGTCGCAGCAACAGCAGCACGGCCAGCCCCGACAGCGCCAGCAGGATGAGCGAGGGCAGCGCCGCCCGCGTGAAGAACGCCTCGCTTGTCGACGACCAGATGTCCGTCGCCAGCGTCTCGAAGCCGATCGGGCTCAACAGCAGCGTGATCGGAAGCTCCTTCACCGCCGACAGGAACACGAGCAGCATCCCCGCCGATACGCCGGGCGCCATCTGCGGCGCCGTGACCCGCAGGAACGTCCGCACTGGCCCCGCTCCGAGGCTGCGTGCCGCCTCTTCCCCGTTCGGGTTCACCTGCAACAGCGCCGCCCGCGTCGCCCCCAGTGCTTCAGGCAGGAAGCGCACCGCGTACGCGACCACAAGGACGCCCAGCGTCTGGTAGAAGCGCGTCGCGTAGTTCGCCGTGAAGAACACCAGTGCCAGCGCGATCGTGATCGCCGGCAGCGCCTGCCCAGTGTATGACAGTTTTTCGAGCAGCCCGCTGAACCACCCCCGATGACGTACGGAGAGCAGCGCGATCGGCAGCGCGCCCAGCGCCGCCACCACCGCGGCCAGTCCGGCCGCTCGCGCGCTGTTCAACAGCGCCTCGACGACGAACCCGCTGTCCGCCCCCGACTGCAGCCCGCGCACCAGCCAGTAGAGGATCACCCCCACCGGCACCCCCGCCCCCAGCAGCGCGACCACCGCGCACAGCGCGAACGCCGGCCATCGCCACCGTCCGAGCGGCACGCGCCGCTGCCGCCCCGCCCCGCTTCGCGTGTGGTACCGTGCCGCCCCTCGAGTCACCCCGTCCACCGTCACGAGCAGCGCCGCGAGCGCAATCAATGGCAGTCCCAGCACGGCGGCCGTCGTGCGGTCGAATCCAGTCGTGTACTCGATGTAGATCAGAGGCGTCAGCGTGTCGTACCGGAGCATCGAGACCGCCCCGAATTCGCTCAGCACGTAGAGCGCCGTCAGCAGCGCACCGGCAGCCACCGCGGGCCGCAGCTGCGGCAGATGCACGTGCACGAATGTCGTCCACCCGCCCTTCCCGAGGCTTCGCGAGGCCTCTTCGATCGTCCCGTCCATCCGCCCGAGCGCCGCCGACGCCTGCAGGTAGACGTACGGATAGCTCAGCAGCGACAGGACGAGCCATGCGCCGCTGAAGCCGTAGATCGACGGCAGCCGCTCCACCCCCAGCGGCTCGAGCAGGTCCTGCGCCATGCCGCCAGGCCCGAACGCGCTGATCATGACGAACCCGCCCACGAAGGAGGGGATCGCCAGTGGCAGCATCAGCAGGACGGTCCACACCCGCGCCAGCGGCACATCCGTACGCGCCGTGATCCACGCGAGCGGCACCGCGAGCGCGACGCACGTGCCCGTCACGCTTGCCGTCAGCAACAGCGTGCGGCCGAGCGCCTGCACCGCCGAACTATCGGTCAGCGCTTCCTCGATGCCGCTTCCGGCGCTCACAGCGCGCCCCACGAGGTACACCGGCGGCAGCAGCACCAGCGCTGTCACCGCCGTCGCCAGGACGGCCGTCGCCCACGGCAGTCGCCGCGCGTGCCCCCGAGCGCGCGCCATCACGGCCATCAGGACGCCTGCTCCCCTGCCGTTACCGCCGCCGTCAGGGCAGGATCCCCGTCTCTCGCATCAGGTCGAGTGAACCCTGCAGGTCGTTCAGATCACTCAGGTCGAGTTCCGGAGGCTCCATCTCCGAGATCGGCGGCAACCCCGTGTCGGTCGATACGCCCGTCACCAGCGGGTATTCGAACGTCTGCTCCGCGAAGTACTCCTGCGCGCTCGGCGTCAGCAGGTAGTCGATGAAACGCTCGGCCGCCGTCCGGTTCTGCGCCGTATCGAGCACCGCCGCGCCCGACACCACGAACAGCCCCCCGAGGTCGCCACCGCTGAAGTAGTAGTTTCGCGCCTTGAACCCGTCGCCCTGCTCCTCCAGGAAGCGGTAGAGGTAGTAGTGGTTCAGGAACGCCACCTGCACCTCACCGTTGGCCACCGCTTGGATCGCCGCAAGGTTGTTCGGGTACGTCTTCGGCTCGTTCACCTTGAGCGCTCGCAGCCACGTGCGAGCGAACTCCTCGCCACGAGTCAGCCGCAGCGCCGTCACGAACTCCGGGAACCCATCGCTTCGCGGCACGATCCCCACCTGCCCGCGCCACTCGCTGTCCGTGTAGTCGAGGATCGATGACGGCAACGTTGCCGGGTCCAGGTCGTCCGTGTTGTAGACCACCACCCGCGCGCGACCAGAGATGCCGACCCATAGGGCATCCGGCGACCGAAACGCCGGGGACACCTGGTTCAGCGTCGCGGACGGCAGCTCCTGCAGCCGGCCGGCGGCTTTCAACGCCCCCAGCGCCCCGATGTCCTGGGTGTAGTACACGTCCGCCGGGCTGTGCTCGCCTTCCTCGAGGATCCCCAGCGCCAGGTCGGTCCCGTCGCCGTACTTCACCCGGATCCGCACTCCCGTGTCCTCCGAGAACTGCTCCAGCAGCGGCTGCACCAGGTTCTGTGAGCGCCCCGCGTAGATCGTCAGGACCTCGTCGTCGTCGCCTCCGCAACCGCTCAGCACCAACCCGGCCGTCAGGAGCAACACGGCCGCCACCGCCCCCGCGAGGCGACGTCCACGGCCTCCGGCCCCATGTCGCATGTCCGCCCCCTTCCGCACGCGCCCCGTCGGACCCCTCACTGGAACGAGGTCACGAGGTCGCTCTGCTGCAGTCGTAGCGCGCTCGCCGTGCGGTTGATCGCCGCAAGTGCCGCGTCACGCTGCTCCGCCGACAGCGAGTCCGGCGGCGCCTTGTAGTACCCCACGATCGCCCGGTCGGCCTCCGCGTCGGCCTTGGCCACCTCGGGCTGGATCGACAGGTAGAACGAATACCCTTCGACCTGCGCTACTCCGGCGGCGTCCGCGTTCCCGGCCTGCGCGCTTTTCAGCGCCTCGTTCAGGTACCGCACCGATCCCAGGTAGAACATAGCGTTCAACCGCGAGTACACGTCTGCGGCAGCCGCGTCATACGCTCCCTGATCCCTTAACCGCGGCCTTGCTGAGCGCGGCTCAGGGCCTCGCGCAACGGCGTGTCGATGCTGCCCGGCCGGTTGAAGTTGCCTTCCCGGCTTTGAGCGGTCGCCGCCAGTGAGTTCGGGTACTTGCCGTCCCGCTCCTCGCCCACGTAGATGGCCATGCCTCGTCCACCAGCCCGGGTTCAGGTCCACGCTCGCTCGCTGCAGGTAATGCCGCGTCAGTGGTACAGGATGCGCTGAATCCCCTTTTGGATCGCCTGCCGTCGCTGCGCGTCGGTGTACTGCTCTGCCGTCCGCGCCTTCGCGATCGCGTCGACGATCTCAGTGTCGAGGAACGTCGCGCTCTTGTAGAAGGCCGCCGCATCCGGGAAGTCCGTCGTCCGCGCCGCCTCTCGCGCCCACATCCGCAGCGACCGGCTCGAGGTGCCGATGCGCGTGTGCTTCCCCGCCTCGTACATCAACAGGATCTCGGCCGCCGGCAGCGGCTGCGCCTCGTTCACGAGGTTCGTGAGCGCCACGATCTCCTGGTAGTCGCTCGAGATCTTCTGGTAAATCTCCCGGTTCGTCGTCGGCGTATAGATGCCGTCCGACTTCGTCGGCCCCGAGGTCTGCGCCGTCAGCCCCACCGGCACCGAGACACTCCCGCCGCTCGCGGCCGTCGTCGTCGCGCTGCCGCTCGGCGCTCCGCTCGCCGACACGCTGCCGGATACGCTCGAGCTGGCTGCCGCTCCCCCGTCGTCAATGACATCGACCCGCGGACGGTCCTCTCCGTCACCGCTGCACCCCGCGAGGAGCAACGCCGCCGCCGCGACCCCGCCCGCCATCCAACCGCGGCCCCGGCCGCGGGAGTGCTCGTTCATGACACATCCTTTCTGAGACCTGACTGCCAGGCGCTACTCGACCCGGAACGCGACCCGCATCCCCAGCTCGTAGTGGCTCTCGAGTTCCCCGTCCTCCACCTCCGCGATGTTGCAGAGCAGCACGTAGTTCCCCGGGGTCAGCGTGACCGTCTTGCTCGCCTGCGACTTCGCCGAGAACGGCTCGATCTCATCCACGAGGTCCACCTCGTCCTCCGGCACGCGCCCCTCCTCCACCGGCAGCTTGTCTGGCGCAAGGTCCGTCCGCACGATCACGAGTTCGTGTGCGTCCTCCGGCCCCTGGTTGTCCGCGAGGAAGTACACCTGCCCCGCTTTCACCGTGGCCACCTTCGGCTCCACCGCCCACTCACGCAGCACCACGTCCGCCTGCTGCGCCCCCGCCGGCTTCGCCTCCACTACCCCGGGCCCCGGCGCCGAGGCGCTCCCCGTCCCGCTCGAGCTCACGCTCCCGCTCGCCGAGGACGTCCCCCCATCCTCGATCACGTCCACCGCCGGCCGGTCCTCGCCGCCGCACGCCGCCACCAGCAGCGCCATCCCCGCCATCGAGGTCGCCGCCCACGCCGTCACTCGTACTCGCATCCCCGTTCCCTCCTCTGCGGCTCAGCCGCCGAGCATCTCCCGTGCAATCCCCACCGGGACGCGCCACAGATACTCCACCCGGATGAACGAGGCACCGCTCGCGCGCCGTCGATAGCGCACCGTGACCTCCTCCATCCGCATCCCTTTCTTCAGCAGGTCGAGCGTGAGCACCTGGGCGTAGTTGTAGTCGTGGACGATCTCCGCCACGTCCAGCGCTCGCCGCGAGAACGCCCGATACCCCGTCTGCCCGTCCGTCACCCACCGCCCGCACAGCGCCGACAGCAGCAGGCTGAATCCCCGGTTCGCCGCCCGCCGGCGCCGCGTCATCCCCTCGATGTCGCCCCGGAACCGCGACCCGAGGACGTAATCCGCCCGTCCCGCCCGGATCGGCGCCAGCAGCTGCTCCGCCTCCGCCGGGTCGTACTCGCCGTCCGCATCGAGGTACACCGCGCTCGTCACTTCGAGGTCGCGCGCCGCCGCCAGCCCCGTCCGCAGCGCCGCGCCCAGCCCGCGCCGCTCCTCATGCCGCTCCACCTGCGCCCCGTACGCGGCCGCCACCGCCCCCGTGCCGTCGCCGGACCCGTCATCGACGACGATCACCTCGTGCGCTACCTCGAGGCGCGCGAGTCCCGCCAGCACCCACGGCAGCCGTTCCGCCTCGTTGTGCGCCGGGATCACGAACGCCACACGCTCCGCAGCGCGCGCCCACTTGTGCGGCACCAGCGCGCGCCCCACCGACTCGTCCGGCGCCCGTACACCCAGCAGCCCGCAGACGGTCGCCGCCACGTCGGTCAGGAACCGCCGCTCCTCCACCACCACCCCGCGAGGTGCCCCCGCCCCCCACAGCAGGCACGGCACGTTGATCTCCGGCGGGCTCATGTGCCCGTGGCCGCCGATCCCGATACCCTGCCCGTGGTCCGAGGTCACGATCACCGTCGCCTCGTCGAGGTAGCCCGCCTCCCGGCACCACCTCACGAACTGCTCGATCGTCCGGTCGGTCGCCTCGATCCGCTCGAGGTACTCCGGCCGGTAGCTCCCCCGCGCGTGCCCCGTCTGGTCCACGCTCAGCAACTGCAGCACCAGCAGCTCCGGGTCCTCCTCCATGAGCGTCCGCTTCGCCCGCTCCACCAGCGCGCCGTCGATCGCTTCGTTGTCCATCACCGCGGTCACCGCCCGCACGTCCCGCTCCCCGAACGCGTCCACGAGGTGCGCGATGCCCACCACCGCCCCCTGCATCCCCGCCCCACGCAGCACGTCGAACACCGACTCGCACTTCACGCCAAGGCTCGGCACGAAGTTGCTGCGCATCCCGTGCACGCTCGGCGGCGCACCCGTGAGCATCGAGGCGAACGCCGTGACCGTCCGCGCCGGATACACCGTGCACACGTCCGTGAACTCGATTCCCTCCGCTCGCAGCGTGTCGACGAACGGCGTCCGCGCCTCCCGCAGCCGGTCCGCTCGGCATCCGTCGATCGCGATCACGATCACCCGTCGGCTCGTCCGCTCCGTCGGCGTCACGGGCGCGCGTAGCCCGCGCTGCGGCAGGGCCGGGACCCACGTGAACCACCACTGGTGCGTGAGCACCGCTCCGAGGGCCACCGCGGCCGTGAACGCCTGAACGCCCGCAAACGCGCTCCACGACCCCGCCCCAGACCCCACGAGGTGCTCGAACGCCAGGACGAGCAGCAGTACCTTCGGCGTCTGCTCCAGGAAGTTCCCGCTCGTCGGGTCCGGGTTTTCGATCACCAGCCGCGTGAACCGCGTGAAGTTCGTCCACGGCGTCCCGATTCGCAAGTGGTAGTACACCGTCCCCCACAGGATCACCGTGAACCCGAAGTACAGCCCCAGCACCACCCCCACCGCCACGAGGTCGAACGCGCGGAACGCGACCACGAACGCGGCCAGCGCCACCCACAGCCCTGCCCGCAACCGCAGCGGGAAGTCGTACCGCCACCACACCAGCGCCAGCGGCACCAGCGCGACGAGTGCGACGCCCGCCCGCCCGAGGTACCCCGTCTCGCCGAGGTGCGGCACGCTCAGCACCCCGATCACCACCAGCGCGAACACCGGCGTGAACGGCTTCCCCTCGTTCACCACGTTCCACAGCCGCGCCGCCACGATCTCGAACCGCGAGGCCCGAGGCTGCGCGCGCCGCCCGCCTCGGAATAACCCCCACCCCTCGAACGCCGCGAACCCCAGCCCCACGCTCAGCGAGTACGCGAACTTCAGCCCGTGCGTCAGCAGCGCCAGCGCCAGCGCCTCCTCCGCTCCCACGCCGGCGAACACCAGCACGCTGGTCATGCTCGCTTCGTACACGCCGAGACCCCCCGGCGTGAGGTGCACGATCTGAAACAGCACCGCGAACGCCGTCGCTCCCACGGCCGCCCCGAGGCCGATCTCGACCCCGAACAGACGCGCCGCACCCAGCAGCACCGCGCTCTCCAGCGCCCAGCTCACGAGGATCAGCGGCGTCGCCGCTGTCAGGCGGCGCATCGAGATCGCCCGCAGCGCTGCCTGTGCCTCGCGGGCACGCGCACGCAGCCGCGCCGGCAACGCGACGTTTGCCCCCAGCCACATCGCTGTCAGCCCCGCCGCCGCCAGCAGCACCAGCGCCGCCGCCGCTAGGAACGCGACCCGTAGCTCGCTGGCCCGGATCACCGCCGGGATCGCGACCACGGTCAGCACCGCCAGCGCCGCGAAGTCAAGGACGCGCGCCACCACCGTCGTCGCGACCGCCTCGGGCAGCGGTACGCCGTGCCGCGACGCCAGCGCCGGCCGCGCGATCTCCCCCGCGCGCAGCGGCAGGACGTGATTCAGGAAGAGGCTCACCTGCAAGATCGAGAACAAACGCGCCGTCGGCAGCGGGCGCCTCAGCAGCATCCGCCATGCCGCCGCCCGCACCCAGAACGCCGCCGTGTACGCCAGCGCGACGAAACCCAGCACTGCCGGCTGACGCGTGGCCTCGTCGACCGCCCCTCGCAGGGAGGCTCCGTCGACCACCCGCGCGACAATCCCCAGCGTCACGGCTGTACCGGTCGCGCCGGCGATTAGCCGCCACCTCGGGATCGCCAGCGCGGCGGCCGCTCCTCGTACTCCCGCCGTCGAGCTGTGCATCTGTCCCCACCCGCCGCCAACCGGCCGGACGGCGCCGAACCATACGTTGCTGACTGATGGTTAGCATAGGCTAATCTCAACCTGATGAAGAGACAAACATAGGGCGGCAGTGAGAGCAACCGAGAATTGCACGGTTACACTGTGCGATTACGGATGGATTGGATGGTACCGTGTGCCCGTGGCCGGCTACTCAGGCACGCCGCTTCCCCGCAAGCTCGGCATCAAGCCGGGGGCCCGCCTGGCGCTCATCGGCGCCCCCGAGGACTTCGCCGCCGTGCTCGGCGCCCTTCCCGAGGGCGTGACCGTCCGCAGCACCGCTCACGGCCCCCTCGACGTCGCCCTCTACTTCACCACCCGCCGGCTCGACCTCGAGCGACGCTTCGGCGCACTCGCGAAGGCGCTCGACCAGGCGGGCGGCCTCTGGATCGCCTGGCCCAAGCGCGCCTCTGGCGTACCCACCGACCTCACCGAGAACGTCATCCGCGATATCGGCCTCGCCGCCGGCCTCGTCGACAACAAGGTCTGTGCCATCGACGACACCTGGTCGGGCCTACGCTTCGTCATCCGCCTCAAAGACCGCGTCCGAGGCTGATGCCACGCGAAGGCCGGTGCTGAGGCGCCATTCGACCCTGACCATCACGTACTCGTCGTCGTAGACGTGGACTCATGCAGTTTGTATTTGACGAGCGAAGAGCCCGCCCAGGCTGCGGCGCAGCTGCTGGAGCTGCGCGACCTTCGAGGATCTCTCCCCGTACGATTTAGAGACCCTCAGTCTGGTGAATGCGCGACTCGGCTCGCTCGACCAGTGGGCGTTGGTTCGCTACACGCATCGGGTACCCGAGTGGGGAGAATCCCGAGCGGCGACGCACGATTCCGAGCGGTGAAGACGGAGAGAGCCCCCGACTCTATGGCGTCGCACCCGCAAATCGTCGCGAGGTTAAGCCTCACACGTTCATCCACTCACCTGTGGTCGTCTCAGAACTGACCGCGTCGCCTCAAGCCGCAACTGACTACGGTTGCGCATGCTCCTCCAGGAACGACCACACCTCGTGCGTGAACGTCGAGGAGAAGTCGATGTCGTGGCTGCCCCCGTGCACCGTCCACAGTTCGACCGCCCCGCCCTCCGCGCACTCCTCGTAGCGCGTCACCGACGTCTCCCCGCCGGGCAGCGTTCCCGCGAGGTCGAGGACGGTCTCTCGCACCTCGGGCTCCTCCTCGCAACCGTTTCGCTCGCGCCACCTCTCGATCGACGCCGCCACCGAGGGATACGAGACCGTCCCGGCCCCGAACCGGCCCCCGAGGTAGTGCACCACCGGGTCCGCGTCACCGTGTACCTGTAACACCGCCACCGGCTCGCCGCGCTCGCACCCCCCCTCTTCGGCCGCGTTCACTCCCGCCGCCGTCACGATCGCGGCGATGCGCTCCGGCATCTCGCACGCGAGCCGGTGCGCCATGAACGCCCCGTTCGAGAACCCGGCCACGTATACGCGTCGCGCATCGACCGCGCGTTGTGCCGACACGTCATCGATCACCGCCCGCACGTACTCGATGTCGTCCACCGCCTGCTCGAAGAAATTGCAGCAGGCCGCTGACGCGTTCCAGAACCGGCGCCCGACCGCGTCGCGCGATCCCTCCGGATGCACGACCAGCGCCCCCGCCCGCTCCGCCAGCGCGTCCAGCCCGAGCGTGTCGTAGTCCGCGCCTTGTCCATATCCATGCAGGACGACGATGAGCGGTGCCGGCTCAGCGTCGCCGCGTGCAGCCGGTTCCACCAGCCGGTACGGGCGGCGCGCCAGAAGATCGTTGGTGTCGGCCACCGCCGTCCCGGTCGCCGCCGGCTGGGCCGGCACCGCCGCCGCGGTGGGTGTCGCTCCACTGCCACCGGCATCGGCGCATCCCGTGGCGAGCCAGGTCAGCGCGACGAGCATCCCGGACACCAGCCACGACGCGCGCGATACGCTTGTCCGGACAGCCCGACCACCCACTCGCCCACGCATGGATCCATCGTAGCCCGTGACCGCCGCGCCGTTCCGGCCGCGGCGATGCCAGACGCCGCTCTGCGCTCGCGCCTCCTCACGCTACCCTCGACGTGCGGCGTCGCAGGCAAAGGAGGCCGCCGTGACACGCACCGATCGCGATCCGCAGCAGCCTCGCCGTCGGGGCGGGCAGCCCGGCAACCTCAACGCATTCAAAGACGGACGGTATTCGCGGCGCCTGGGCCATGCCTTCCGCATGGCGCCGCCCGGCGACATGCGCGACCACCTCTTCGCGGTCGTCGCCACGGTCGTCCGTCTCGAGCTCGGCCGTCTCCGGCGGGCGCCCACGACCGAGGAGCGCGCCGCCGCCATCGAGCGGGCCATCCGCCGCGTCCAGCGCGCCGGCACCACGCCCAACTACCGCTCCGCGCGCTCACCACGCGAGGTTGCCCGCATGTTCCACAACGCCATCGATGCCGCGCTCACCGCAGATCCCGAGCCCCTCGACGCCCCGTCGCCGGCCTCACGAGAACGCCCCGAAAACGAAGGAAACGAATGAAACGGACCGCCACCCGAATCTGCCGAGGCCGCTTCGTTCCCTTCGTTTGAGTTCGGCCTACCGGAACGAATCGACCCGCGCCCGCCGCAACCGCAGCGAGTTCGTCATCACCGACACCGAGGAGATCGCCATCGCGAACGCCGCCACAATCGGGTTCAGGAACCCCTGCTCCCCGAACACCGGCTGCAACGGCAGCGGCACGTCCGCCCCGTCCAGCAACCCGTGGAAGACCAGGTACCCCAGCCCCGCCGCGACCGGGATCAACACCACGTTGTACCCGAACGCCCATCCGAGGTTCTGGTGCATCGTCCGCATCGTCGCCCGGCTCACCGCGATCGCCGTCGCCACCCCGCCGAGGTCCGGCCGCATCAACGTGATCGGCGCCGCCTCGATCGCGATGTCCGTCCCCGTCCCAATCGCTATCCCCACGTCCGCCGCCGCGAGGGCCGGCGCATCGTTGATCCCGTCCCCCACCATTGCCACGTGCCGCCCCTGCGCCTGCAGTTGCCGCACCACCTCCGACTTGCCCTCCGGTCGCACCCCGGCGAACACCCGCCCCACCCCGACCTGCGCCGCCACGGCCTCGGCCGTCGCCTGCTGGTCCCCCGTGAGCATCACGACCTCGATCCCCATCTTCTGCAGCCGCGCGATCGCCGGACCAGAGGTCGCCCGGATCGCGTCCGCCACGGCGATCAGCCCCGCCGCCTGCCCATCCACCGCCACCAGCAGCGAGGTCTCCCCGCGCTCGGCACGGATCGCCGCCTCGCTGGCCAGCCCCTCGAGGCCGCTCACGCCCCGCTCGTCCAGCAACTCCCGGTTGCCCACGAGCACCGTGCGCTCACCGAACGCCGCCTCGATGCCCCGCCCGACGAGCGCCGCAAACACGTCCGGCCACTCCAGTTCGAGGCCCCGCCGTTCCGCTTCCCCGATCACCGCCGAGGCCAGCGGATGCTCCGACCCCCGTTCCGCGGATGCAACCAGCCGCACGAGCTCGTCATCGGACATCCCGCTATCCGATGCGACAGCGATCCCGACCACGCTGGGCCGGCCCTCGGTCACCGTCCCCGTCTTGTCGAGGACGACCGTGTCGACCCGCTTCGCCACTTCCAGCGCTTCCGCGTTTCGGATCAGCACGCCGTGCCGCGCCCCGAGGCCACTCCCCACCATGATCGCCGTCGGCGTCGCCAGCCCGAGCGCACACGGACACGCGATGATCATCACCGTCACCGCGTTCAGCACCGCGAGCGTAAACGCCGGCTCCGGCCCAAACGCCCACCATGCTGCGAACGTCCCCAGCGCCACCACGATCACCGCCGGGACGAACACCGCCGCGATGTTGTCCGCCACCCGCTGGATGGGCGCCTTTGAGCCCTGCGCCTCCTCGACCAGCCGGATGATCCGTGCCAGCGCCGAGTCCGCCCCCACGGCCGTCGCCCGTACCTGGATCATCCCGCTCGCGTTCATCGTCGCGCCGAACACGGTGTCTCCCGCGGCCTTGCTCACGGGCAGGGATTCGCCCGTGAGCATCGACTCGTCGACCGTGCTCGTTCCGGACACCACCTCACCGTCCACCGGCACCTGCTCGCTCGGCCGCACCACCACGAGGTCCCCGCGCTGCACGGCGCTGAGCGGGATCTCGTACTCTTCCCCATCCTCGATCACACGCGCGAGCCGGGGTCGCAGCGCGATCAGCGCGCGCACCGCCTTCGATGTCTGCCCTTTGGCCCTCGCCTCGAGCAGCCGACCCACGAGTACCAGCCCGATGATCGCGGCGGACGTATCGAAGTACGTCACGACATCAAACTGGATTGCACCCGAAGCGCTGACGTGCTGGTGGCCTCCGACCGCCTCGAACGCCCCCGGGACAAAGGTCGCCACCACCGAGTACGCGTACGCAACGCTCGTCCCGAGCGCGATCAGGGTGTTCATGTCGGCAGAGCCGTGGCGCGCGACACGCCACGCGCCCGCATAGAACCGCCAGCCCGCCCAGAACTGGACCGGCGTCGCGAGGAGGAAGAAGAGCGGGTGCATGAACCGTGCTGGGACTTCGTCCAGCCCCGGGACGCGATGCCACTGCATCGCCACCATCAGGAAGACCGCGATCGTCAGGGCGAACCAGGCGCGCACGCGGAGCGACCGCACTTCCGCCATCCGCTCACGCTCGAGGCTGTCTACCGCGTCGTCCTGGTCGGCCGCGGCGCTCCGCAGGCTGTACCCCGCCCGCTCGACGGCCGCCTCGAGTGCCGCGGCGGGCGGCGCTGATCCCGCCTGGAACGACACCGTCGCTTCTTCCGTCGCGAGGTTCACGGACGCCTGCTCCACGCCCGGAACCGCCGACAACGCTCGCTCTACCCGCCGCACACAAGAGGCGCACGTCATCCCGCGGACCGCGAGCCGCACCGGACCCTCGGCCGCTGGTACGGGTCCGCGCTGCGGCGATGCCGTGGTCACCCCGACCTACCGGTTCGCGAGGGCGTACAGCTCTGCGAGCTCGTCGAGAACGCGTACGTCTCCTCGCTCCACGCCCTCCACGACGCAGTGATGCAGATGCCCCTCGAGCATCTTTTGTTCCAGCTTCACGATCGCTCGCCGCACCGCGAACGTCTGCTTCAGGACGTCGACGCAATAGGTGTCCTGCTCGATCATCCTTCGGATGCCAGCGAGATGGCCTTCCGCGTATGCCAGGCGCCGCAATACATCCTGCTGAGTTTCCTGGTCCATCAACCCCCCGGCGCCAGGCCGTGCGAACGTCGTCTCCGCTCGCGCGCGGTCCCACCAGCTTCCGAACTTGAGCGGGCCTTCGCGGACCGAGACGTGAATCATGGCATCGGCCGCTGCCCGTGGCGGGTATCAGCGTACCACACCCACCCGGAGGGGGTACGGCATTGGTCGGGAACCCATGTGGTCGGGAACCCACGTGGGATCGCACCTGAGGTCATTCTCTGGTTCCCGGCTTTGCGCGCCCGTCGAGCTGACGCGTCGATCCGTGGTTCAGTGACCTGGGTTGGCGCCGGCTACGGACCCCATAGCCGGCGTCCTCGGTACAGCCTGCTCCGCCCGCCCGGTCTTGCCGGCAGGAACGGCTCGTCATCGCTTACTCGGCGGGCCGCTCCGTGATGATCGCGCCTGACGCTCGTCTCGCGCTGCTGCAGGCCGGGGGCGCTCTGATCGCCAAAAGGGTAGCCAGCGCGTGAGTGATCGACAGGTTCCGCTGTCGGCGAGCCCGTCCCACGAGTGTGGAACGGCTAAACCCGGCCGGCAGCGCATCTGCTTCGAACAAGGAATCAGAGTGCGTGCCGCCGAGACGCATCCGCGGAATTGACACACCTCGTACTATCATTGCCACGGTCGTACCCGACGCCCGGCACCGCCGGGCGAAGAGGCGTTCTGTCAGAGGGGGCTCGGGCTTATGGGACAGTACATTCTTCGTCGGCTCTTGTTAGCCATTCCGACGCTTATGGTGGTCTCAATCCTCGTGTTCTCTCTTGTCCGGCTGGTGCCGGGCGATGTTGTCATGGCCCGCCTCTCGGAGAGTGGCTACGTCACCGAGGAACAGCTCGCCGAGATGCGAGCGGAGCTGGGCATCGACCGCAACCCTGTCGTCCAGTACCTCGACTGGGCCTCGGGCGTTGTTCGAGGCGACTTCGGCAAGTCGCTCTGGGATGACAACGAAGTGCTACCCACGATCGTCGGGCGCATGGGCATCTCGATGGAGATCGCCGCCTTCGCCATCCTGACGGCGGTGTGCATCGCAATCCCGCTCGGGGTCATCTCAGCCGTTCGTCAGAACAGCTGGGTGGACTATGTAGCGAGGTTGTTCGCCGTCACAGGTCTATCGTTGCCTGACTTCTGGATCGCAACGATGCTCCTGCTCTTCCTGTCGGTCCAGGTGCATTGGCTACCCGAGTTCGGCTGGTATCGGCCATGGGAAGACCCATGGAAGAACTTCCTCGCGATCATCTTCCCGGCACTCATCGTGGGCTACCGGTTCTCCGCCGTCAGCGCCCGCATGACGCGCTCAGCGATGCTCGAGGTGATGCGCGAGGACTACGTTCGGACAGCGCGTGCCAAAGGTCTCCGAGACCGCACCGTCGTCATCAAGCACGCGCTGCGGAACGGACTCATCCCCGTGATCACGATCATGGGCTCTCAGGTCAGCTTCCTGCTCGGCGGTCTAGTCGTCCTTGAGCAGATCTTCTCGCTTCCGGGCATGGGTCGTTACACATACGACGCGGTCATTCACCGCGACTACACGGTGGTGCAGGGGACGGTCATGGTGATGGCGTCCGTCTATATCCTCGTGAATCTCGCGATCGACCTGACGTACGCACTGATCGACCCGCGTATCCGGTACTCGTAGACGAGCTGAACCGAGCGATCTCGGGGAAGAGGGGGGGAATCATGGCAGCGACACCAACGACGGGCGAAGCCGCTCTCGCGGCGCAATTCCGGCGGAAGCAACGCCATCCGGCGCTGGACGTCACGATCCGAGTCGCGAAGAACCCGGTGGGAGCTGTCTTCGGCGGCCTGATCCTGATTCTCATCGTGATGGCGGTGCTGGCGTACTGGATTACTCCGTACGACCCGCTGCAGACCTCGATCGAGACGTTCCAGTCGCCAAACCTGACGCATCCGTTCGGCACCGACGACATCGGGCGCGATCAGTACACCCGCGTCATCTACGGCTCGCGGCCGGCGTTGACCGTCGGGATTCTCTCCGTTTTCCTTGGCGTCGGTACCGGGTCGCTGATCGGTCTGATCTCCGGCTTCTTCGGCGGCAAGCTCGACCTCATCCTCCAGCGCTTCGTCGACGGTGTCGTCTCCCTCCCGGCGCTCGTCCTCATCCTCGCGCTGGTGTCGGTGCTCGGTCCGAGCCTGCGGAACGCGGTCATCGCAATCGCGGTGGTGTCGGCCGCGAACGTCTCGCGTGTGATCCGCGGTGCGGTCATCTCACTGAAGCAGAACGTTTACATCGAGGCTGCGAAGACGCTCGGTGCGACCAACATGCGCATCATGCTCCGGCATGTGCTGCCGAACGTCGTCGCGCCAATCCTGATTCTGATCTCCTCCTCCATGGGGAGCGCGGTGCTGCTTGACGCGTCGTTGAGCTTCCTCGGTCTGGGCACTCAACCGCCGGCGCCGTCATGGGGCCTCATGCTCGCGACGTCCGGCCGCCGTTATATGGAGACGGCGCCCTACCTCGCGATCATCCCTGGTGTCTTCATCAGCCTGACCGTGCTTGCGTTCAACATGGTTGGCGACACGGTCCGTGACATCCTGGACCCACGACTCCGGGGCTCTCGCTAGAACGTCCTCGGGTCGAACTGAACGGGCCGCTCATCCGAGCGGCCCGTTTCGCGTAGAACCCTTCGGATGCTCCTAGCGGACGGCGGCGACCATCGCGTCGCCCGGGAGGGCGCTCGCCGCCCTGCCGAGGGACGCGGTCGCGGCGGCGAAAACGGGCGCGATCGAGCGCATCGTGCCTGCCCGGAGCGCTTCGCGGGCGAAGTGGCGACCCATCTCCCCCGGGTGCACAGTCGCCCGAACCTTCGAGAACCCTACGGCCCGGAGGGCATCGACCAGTTCGCTCGTGCTCCAGCGACGCATCTCGACGAGGAAGCACCGCTGGTAGTGGGGGATCAGAGATTCGAGGAGCGGGACGCCAAGATCGGGTGTGAGCAGCGTCTCCCCGTACGCGCGTTTCCCCGATGCCATCGCTACGAAGGCGGTGGCGAAGAGGTCCTCGGCGTCGCCGCCCGCTCGGATGACCACGGTGTAGCGTCGCTCGATCGGCGGATCCTGTATGCGGCGGACGTATGTGTAGAAGAGCGAAGCACCGCCTGACCACAGCATGACGGACTCCCAGCCGGGCGTCCCGAGCCGCCAGTCCTGGTAGGAGGCACGCAGCGCGCCACCCGGCCGAAGGACGCGAGCCGCTTCGCGGAGGACGCCGTTGGCGTCGTCCGCCTCCTCGAGCGACGACGCAGCAGTCACCAGGTCAAAGGAGCCGTCATCGAACGGCAGTCGCGCGGCGTCCGCAGCCACAAAGCACGCGTTGCGGATGGCGAGCCGCTCGGCATTCTTGGTGCAGACGCTGGCTCGGAGAGGCGAGGCGTCAACACCGACAATGACGAGATCCGGATCGAGCGCCGCAAGGGGCAGTGCGGGCCAGCCGTCACCGGGACCGATGTCAAGCACCCGTGTTCCGCCGGCCGGAAGATGGGCTGCGTAGTCAGCGACCCTCGATGCGTCGGCCCAGTGGGACTCGTTGTACGGATCGTACTCGATATCGACGAAGGGAAGCTGACCGTTGCGCTGCCGGGGCATGAGTTCATACAGGCCACGGGCAGATTCAACGCGTTCCGGCTCGAGGTGTTCGTGAAGCCATCTCTCGACGTCGGTCAGCCGCGGAGTCGCGGATCCTGCTCGCGTCACGGCGGCTAGAAGAGACTCCCGGTCCGGATAAGGCGCTCCAGTCCGTACAACGCCAGCAGGCCGAGGGCCACCGCGAGCCATTTCCAGTAGAACGGTCCGGGGTCTTCGAGGAGATTCATGCCTCTCAGACTACCGTGACCCGCACACTAGCGCAGCATGGAGGCCACCTCCCGGGCCAGCGGTAGAGCGGCGGTCAGTCCCGGCGACTCGATGCCACCGAGGTGGACATAGCCGCGGTCGTGCCAGACGAGGAAGTCGGCTTCTCGGTCGGTGGTCGCCGCAAGCTTTGGGCGGTAGCCAACCTGTCCCGGGGCGATGTCGTTATCCGCAAGGTCGGGAAGCAGCCGGCGCGCAGCCCGGAGGAAGTCCGCACGGCGCGTGTCATCGTTCCGGTACGTGATTGGCTCGTCGGAAGCCATCCATTCGGCGTCGGGCCCGAGATGGAGGCCGCCGTCCAGGTCGAGCGTGACGTGGACGCCCAGTCCCGCTCCTCCGTGCTGCGGCACCGGGTACACGAGATGCCGCACAGCTCTGGCGACCTGCGGGTCAGTGACGTCGTAGTACCGGCCTCGATTGACCGACTGCCGGAATACGGGCACGTTCGTGCCACCGTCGAGCGGGTAGCCGAAGGTAGCTGCCACGATGGGAGCCCCGTGGCCCGCGGCATTCACGATCGTCCCCGCGGAGATCTGGCTGCTGCCTCCGTCCGCATCGAGAAGTTTCACGTGAAACATCGTGGAGTCGCGCTCTCCGCCTTCCACCCGGTGCCGGTAGGCGAACTCGGCGCCACGGTGGCGCGCCTGTGCCTCGATCGACCTCGCCAGCGCCATCTGGTCGACGATTCCGGTCGTGGACGACAGCAGAGCAGCGAGAGCCGGCACCGTTGGCTCGATCGCTCGGGAACCCCGCGCCGTCAGACGGCGAAGCCCCGGCACGTCGTTCGCGCGGGCACGAGCCTCGATCTCGTCCAGATGCTCGGTTTCGTCGGACGCAACCGCCACGATCAGCTTGCCGATACGCCTGTGCGGCACGCCGTAGCGCTCACACCAGGCATAGAGGTCCTGGTTTCCGGCGACGCACAGTCGGTGTTTCAGTGAACCGGTCCGGTAGTAGATCCCCGCGTGAATCACCCCGCTGTTATGCGAACTGGTTTCTCGGGCACAGGAGGCGTGCTGCTCGACCACGAGGACGGAGTGTGTGCGGGCCAGCTCAGCCGCAACCGCCAGTCCCACGATCCCCGCGCCGATGACGACGACCTCGACCCGCATGAACCTGTCACCCGCCGTTGTGCCGGTCTACTCGCTCTGCGCAGAATACCGTTGTGGCAGAGCAGACGACGACGCCTGAAACCTCCCAGGAGGAAGCTCCGGCACCCACGCTGGAGCGGCAATACCATCTCGTGTTGCTGAACGACGACGACCACACGTACCAGTACGTGATCGAGATGCTGGGCGCCGTACTCGGGTACCAGCCTGAGAAGGCGTTCGCGATCGCGTGCGTTGTTGACTCGGAGGGTCGCGCGACGGTAGAGACCGCATCGCACGAGCAGGTCACAGGACACCAGCGACAGATCCATGGATACGGGCCCGATCCGCGTGTGCGGCGCTGCCGTGGCTCGATGTCGGCGATCGTCGAGCCCGTGAAATGAGGCCCGTGGGGACAGCCTACAACCTCACCCGCGAGAGCATCGGGCGGCGGGCCGCGTCGCCCGAGTTCGCCGATCGCGCGGCGCTCACCTTCGTCGAGGCCGACATGATTCGCTCGTGGACGTATGAAGAAGCGTGGCGGGAGATCGAGGGACGCGCGTGCGGCTTCGCGGCGCGCGGCTTCGCGGCCGGCGAGCGGGTGATCATTCGCCTTCCGCATTCCGCCGAGTACGCGTTCGCGTTCTTCGGCGCCAACCTTGCTGGCCTGGTTCCTGTCCCCGCGTCGCCACAACTGACAGACGCGGAGGTCCGGTTCCTCATTGAGGATTCAGGTGCGACGGGGATCGTGGCGCGTTCGCAGGATGCAGCGTATGAGGGCGTGAGAACCGTCGATGAAGCGAGGCTGTCCAGCGTCGGAGCAGTCCAGTCACTGCCGGGCACCAGCGCCGAGGATCCTGCGTACCTGATCTACACGTCCGGGACCACGGCCCGTCCGAAGGGTGTCCTGCACGCGCAGCGGGTGCTCCGCGGGCGCGCATTCATGCTCGGCGGGGCCTGGGAAGACCTTCGTCCGTCCGACGTAGTGATGCACGCCGGGGCGTTGAACTGGTCGTACACGATGGGGGTCGGGCTGATGGACCCCTGGACTGTCGGGGCACACGCGGTCCTCGTGGCATCTGGCACGGAACCCGCGAGCTGGCCACGGCTTATCGAGACTCATGCCGTGTCGGTGTTCGTTGCGGTGCCGACGGTATACCGCCAGATGCTCAAGTACGGACGCCCGGAGGATCGAGATCTGTCGTGCCTGCGTTTTGGACTCTGTGCGGGTGAGGCACTGCCACCAGACACCGCGTCCGCATGGCGGTCGCGGGTCGGCACCGACCTATTCGAAGCCCTTGGTATGACTGAATGCAGCACGTACGTATCGTCGGGCCCCGCAGTGCCCGTTCGGTCGGGGTCTCCGGGCAAGCCGCAGCCGGGACGCACCGTTGCGGTGCTGCCGGAGTCCGGGGACGAACCGCTGCCGGCTGGAGAGGTTGGCCTGCTGGCCGTGCACCGGTCCGACCCCGGACTGATGCTGGGGTACTGGCGGCGCCCGGAGGAGGAGCGCGCCGTGCTTCGGGGAGAGTGGTTCGTTGGAGGCGACCGCGCTTCGCTCGACGAGGATGGCTACGTGTGGTTCCACGGCCGGGCGGACGACGTGATCAAGTCGTTCGGGTATCGCCTCTCACCCGTGGAGATCGAGGCAGCTCTCGCATCTCTTCCGGGAGTGGCCGACGTCGCGGTGATAGGCGTGCCCGTCGACGCCGACAAGACCCTGGTGACGGCTTGCGTCGTCGCGGAAGCTGGTTCCGATGTGTCCGAGTCTGCGATGTCCGCCCACGCGGCGCTGCATCTTGCGGAGTACAAGCGGCCTCACCAATACCGGTTCCTGGCCAGCCTGCCCCGCACCGGAAACGGCAAACTGCGGCGCGCCGAACTCCTGCACCTCGTCAGTCAGGGGCTGCAGTAGGGGGAGGGACGGTGGTCCTTCGGAGCAGCAGATAGCCCACGATCGCACTCACGAACGATCCGGCCAGGATGCCTACCTTCCCGTACGTGAGCAGATCCTCGTCCGTGTACGCGAGCTCCGCGACGAACAGCGCGACGGTGAAGCCGATTCCTGCGATTGCCCCGATGCCGAGCACCCCGAGCCAACGAGTACCGCTGGGGAGTTGTGCACCCAGCCTGACCGCGACCCACGATCCGATCACGATCCCAAGCGGCTTCCCGAGCAGCAGTCCGAGCGCGACGCCCCACGTGAGCCGTTCGCTGGTCGCGGAGGCGAGTGTATCTCCTCTGAGGTCGACTCCGGCGTTCGCCAAGGCGAAGATCGGCACGATGAGGAACGCGACCCAGTAGTTCAGGCCGTGCTCGAGCCTGAACAGAGGGGCGACGGCGTCCTCGGCCAGTTTGCGCAGGCGCAGCACAGCGTCCGAGTGGAAATGGCGCTCTGATTCGCGGTCGTGCGCGCCACTCTCAGCATCAAGCGACTGGACGAACGCCCCGGCCTCCTGGCGCAAACGGTCGAGCGGATATCGCGATCGGATGGGTGTGAGGACGCCGAGTGCGACGCCCACGGTGGTCGGGTGGACGCCGGACTTCACCACGGCCGCCCAGATCAAGACTCCCGCGAACATGTACACCGATAGCTCGCGGATCCCCGCGCGGTTCATCAGGAACACTCCGCCGAGTAGCAGGAGCCCGAGCGCCAGCGGGCCGAAGGCGATGGAGTCGCTGTAGACGATGGCGATCACCGCGACAGCCCCGAGGTCGTCGAAGATCGCGAGCGCGAGGAGCAAGACCTTCAGGCCGACGGGTACGCGGGGACCAAGCAACGCCGCGACCCCGAGTGCGAAGGCGATGTCGGTCGCCATCGGAATGCCCCATCCGTGGCTTCCAGCAGAGCCCCCCACGATCACCAGGAAGATCAGCACTGGGACGACCATGCCACCGAGGGCCGCGGCGAGCGGGACCACGGCCTGGCGGACTGAGCTGATCTCACCGACGAGCAGTTCGCGCTTGATCTCCATTCCGACGAGGAAGAAGAACAAGACCATGAGCACGTCGTTGACCCAGAAATGCACCGACTCGTCGATGGTATAAAAGCCGAGGTCGACGACGACGTGGTGGTGGAGCAGATCCTGGTACGCATCGGACCAGGGCGAGTTTGCCCAGGCGAGTGCCACGACGGTGGCCGCCACGAGGACGATGCCACCCGCGGCCTCGGTCGCCGTGAACTCCTGGAGCGGCTGAACGAGGCGGCTCAGCATCGCCGGTGGTGGCGCGGTGGGTTGTCGATGTTCGTGCATCGCAGTGGAACGTATCAAGGAAGAGCATGGTTCGTCGACTGAGCGGGTCCATCCAATCAACGAACGAGGTTGCCCCTGAGGCTCCTGTCAGTCCTGTCGATGTCCCCGACGGGCTTCGTGAGCGGCTGCCGCCGTACCGCGTGATCCTGCATAACGACGACGTGAACGAGATGGGCCATGTGGTCACAGCTTTGCTCGCGAGCGTTCCCGAGCTCTCCCCCGAGCGCGCCGTGGATATCATGTTGCAGGCTCACCGGTTCGGGCAGGCGACCGTGATTTCGTGCCCACTGGAGCGGGCTGAACTCTATCGAGATCGTCTCGAATCGCAGGGACTCACCTGCACGATCGAGCGTGCTCGATGACGGCGGGCTATCGTCCGCGGCGCAGGGGCGGGAGACCCGCAGCTGCGCGGTGTTCGGCGGCAGCGCGCCACAGGCGCGGGTCGATGGCGAGCAGGCGTCCGACCGCAGCCGTGGTGGTCCCGAGTACGCGGGCGGCGTCGCTCAACCGCCACCCCTGCTCCTCGATTACGTCAAAGAGCACGGCGAGCGCAACGAGGTCGGCGGGCCGCAGTCGTCCAGGCGGGTCCGCCAGCAGTCCATACAACGCCGCCTTCTCCGCTGGCGCCGTCTCTTCGGTGCTGGCACGCAACCCGAGCGCGATCGTCAGCCGCAGGCGTCGTAGGGCTCGGCTGCGGTTTTCGTGCTGCGAGCGCGATTCGACGGCTTCGGCCTGCAGGCCCGACGGTAGATGTCTGAGGCGAACCGCCGAGTCCGTGCGGTTTCGCTTCTGACCGCCCGGACCGCTGGCGCGGTAGCGGTCAAACGCGCATTGAGCGAGGAGAGTGGGGTCATCCAGCTCCAGATACTCACGCCAGCTCACGTCTTCACGGTAGCATGGCGCCGGGATGACTTTCGCTGGCCGTGGGCGCCGCCTATTCTGGTGCCGTCACGTGACCTGGACATCGAGGTGACCGATGTATCGAGCGCAGATTGTCGGAGCGACCGGGTACGGCGGCCTGGGGATCCTGGAGCTGCTCCTCCAGCATCCTGAGTTCGAGGTGGCCTCGCTGGTCGCGCGCGATGACGCGGGACGGCGCATCGACGAGGTGTACGCGCACCTCTCGGGTCGATGCTCGCTGACGGTGCAGGCCCCCGACAGTGCGGGCATCGGCGAAGACTGCGATGTGGTGATCTTCGCGACGCCCGACCGTGTTTCCATGGCGTACGCGGCGCAACTGGCGTCAGCCGGGCGCCGCTTCATCGACTACTCCGGCGACTTTCGCTTCGGGTCGACGGGGCAGTATGCCGAATACGCGGCGGCGCACCCGTCGATTGCCGACCCGGGGCACGGCGCGGCGGACCTCCTCGATCGCGCCGCCTACGGGATCCCGGAGTTGTTTGGGAGCCGCGTCGCCAACGCCGACATCGTCGGGAATCCCGGGTGCTTCGCCGCGGGGATGCTCATCGGGCTGGCGCCTCTCTTTGCCGACCGCCTCGTCGATCGGAACGAGGTGATCGTGGACGCGCTCACCGGATCGTCGGGCGCGGGAAAGAAGCCCGCGCCCCTACAGCACTTCTCGCACCTCAATGACAACGTGGTGCCCTACCGTGTGTTCGCGCACCAGCACGTCACCGAGACATCGCAGACGCTCGGGGCGCTGTCAGGTGAGCCGGCGACGGTGCATTTCGTACCGCACCTCCTCGGTATGACGCGTGGCATCCTGAGCACGATGCACGTCGTACTGGCGCGTCCGGCGACGAAGGAAGCGCTCCTCGACCGCTACCGGGAGTACTACGACGGGCAGCCGTTCGTGCGTGTCCTGCCGACTCCGCCGACGCTGAAGGGGACGGCCGGCTCGAACTACTGCGACATTTCGGTCGAGGTGTCAGCGGACGGGCGGCGCGCGGTCGTCATGTCTTCGATTGACAACCTGCTTAAGGGGCAAAGCGGGACGGCGATGCAGAACATCAACCTCATGTTCGGTCTCGACCCACGGATGGGGCTCGACCGGCCGCCACTCTACCCGTAGCGCGGCGGTCGCCTGGCAGGCCGTCTACCCGGCGGATGCCACCAGGTCCCACAGGGATTCGGCGAGGAACGGCCCGGGTGCGAACTGGTTGTTGCTCGTTGTGAGGAGCGACAGCAGTACGGACCACACGATGAAGCCGACGAGGTTCGCGAAGATGACCTCTCCGCCTCGCACGCCCGTGACGCGTTCGACCGCGGCCTGCGTGAAGAGCACGCACCCGACGATGGCGAAGAGACCGATCCCGAACGAGATGACGGGCACCGCCATCAGGATGCCGAGTCCGAGAGGAGCCGCTGCAAGTCCGGCGGCTCGCAGAAGCGGCTCGATCGGCACGATGGTTCCAGCGAAGCGTTGCATCAGTGCAACGACGATCAGGAGCCACACGCCCCACAGTCCGAGAGAAGCGATGGAGCCGAAGAGGACGCTCTTCACGAAGACGGAGTCGCTTTCGCGCACGTCGCCGAGGCCGCTGAGCAGCCACCAGAGCCAGCCGCCCAACCCCAGGAGAAGGGTCGCTCCGACGGCGACACTGAGGCTTGCGACCGTGGACCGGCCGTCTTTCGCGGCCTCGTCCAGAACGTCGAGGTCGAACCTGGCGAGCCGGCGGAGGCGGCTAAGCGTGACGTTAAGCTGACCGGGCAGTTGAGCGGACCTTTCGCGGAGTTCGGTGATTCTAAACCAGCGAGCGGCTTAACGCAGGGGCCGTTTCGCCGGGATGCCGGGCCGCCTGGGGAAGCGATCGTCCAGCGGTCCGACCCGTCGCGCGATCAAGACCTGCTGGGCCGCTGCCCCAGGCGATAGCGACAGTCGCAAAGGTGGCTCCGAGACGGCGCCGAGCGCGGCCAGCGCCGGTCCGGCGTCCGCGAGTTCCTCGATGGCGCGGCTACCCTTCGGGGCCGCGAGGACGCCTCCCTCTCGCAGCAGCGGAAGCGCGAACTCGACGAGGACTGGAAAGGCGGCCAGGGCGCGCACCACGACCAGGTCGAAGTAACCTCGGAGTGTAGGGCTGCGCCCCGCGTCTTCGGCCCTCGTTTGGAGGATGCGCACCCGATCCAGGTGGAGCGCGTCGACCACCGCCTCCAGGAACCGGCAGCGTCGGCCGTTCGACTCGATGAGCGTGAGTTCGAGGGTGGGGTCGAGGATGCGCATCGGAAGGCCGGGAAAGCCCGCCCCTGTGCCGAGATCCGCGACGCGCGTCTCTCCCAGCTCCGGCAGTATGCCGGCCTGACGCAGGGTGACCAGGAGCGCGAGTGACTCGCCGAAGTGTCGTTGTTCGATGGTGGCTTGCTCCGTGATCGCGGTCAGGCCGGCGCGGTCTCTCCAGTCGAGCAGCATCTGAAGGTACGTCTCGAACTGTCCGATGGCCGCCTCGGTGAGCTCGAGTCCGAGGCGAGAAGCCTCGGCACGAAGCGTTTCGAGGGGGGCGCGAGCGGTTGACACGAAAGCCCGCCAATCTTCTAGACTGCTTGTAACACCACGATGCCCCTTGGCACACCTCAGACCTCAGAGCGGAGGGCCGCCCGAGATGGCGGAAGCGATCACTACGAGCGAAGCGGCGGCCCATTTCCTGAACAGCCTCGAACCTGAGAAGGCGCACGAGGAGCGCCCGCAGGTGGAGCACTTCGTGGAGAAGGTGGGACCCGAGCGGGCGATGGGGACGCTGAGCGGGGCAGACATTGACGGCTACGTGGTCTCCGAGCACGAGCGGGTTGGGAGCTCGTCGCACCTCGAGCCACTTCGCGGGTTTCTCGCATACTGCTCGCGGATGGCGTTCACGCACGAGAACCTCGTCCCGCACCTGGGACTGAGCGGGGGTGCGCGCGGTGATGCGGCGGTGGAAGAGCTCGGCGGTCAGGCGTACTACGTCACCATTGAGGGGCTGGCGTCGTTGGAGCGCGAGCTCGAGGAGCTGAAAGGCCGCAGGCCCGAGATCGCCGAGCAGTTGCGCGCCGCGATGGCGGACAAGGACTTTCGGGAGAACGCACCGCTGGACGCGGCGCGGGACGCGCAGGCGCACCTCGAGGCGCGCATCCGGGCGATCGAGGACCAGCTCCGCCATGCCGTGATTATCGACCCGGACCAGAAGGCCGGCCGGGCGAATGTGGGATCCACAGTGCGCGTGATAAATCTCAAGATGAACCGGGAGCAGACGTTCCACCTCGTCAGTCCGAACGAGGTTGACCCGGCAAGCGGGAAGATCTCAGTTGAATCGCCGGTTGGGAAGGCCGTCATCAACCACGGTGCCGGCGATGAAGTGACGGTGATCGCGCCTTCCGGCGAGTTGCAGCTGCGCGTCCTCGAGGTGATCGGTTAGGGACGACGTTCAGGAACGTAACGGCTCCCGTGGGGGGCCGGTCTATCCTCGATGGATGGATCCTTCTCGGGCGATTTCGCGGGCACGGTTCCTGGCGCTGGTCGCGGGCGGCGCGGTCCTCGGATACGGCGGCGCTCGCATCTGGGGGCGGGCGATCAAGGGGTGGCGTTACAACACGGTCGAGCGGCCGGTACCGGCGTTCGATGCCTCGGAGTATCGCCTCGTCGTCGACGGGCTCGTCGAGCGGCCGCTCACCTTCACGTACGACGAGTTGCGCGCGCTGCCCGGGGTGCGGCAGGTCAGTGACTTCCATTGTGTCGAGGGGTGGGGGGTTGACGACGTGCAGTGGGACGGCGTGCGACTGCAGACGCTGATCGACCTGGCCGGGCCGGCGGCCAACGCCAAGTACGTCACCTTCCACTCGATGGGCGGGGTGTACCGTGACTCGCTGTCGCTGCAGCAGGCGCGGCTCCCCGATGTCCTGGTGGCGTACGACATGGACGGCGAGCCACTGAAGGACGACCACGGACTGCCGCTGCGCCTCGTGATGCCTCGGATGTTCGGGTACAAGGGGCCGAAATGGCTCACGCGGATCGAGTTCCGGGACCTCCAGGACACGGGCTACTGGGAGGCCCGTGGCTGGCGCATCGACGCATGGATCAACGCCTGAGCGGGGTGGATTCCGCCTCGCAAGGGGTGTCGCTGGTGCGGCGCTTCGGGCTGGCGACGCGGCTCGTGCACTGGGGCCTCGCAGTTCCGTTCGTGTTGCTCCTGCTCACCGGTCTGACGAACTACTGGCCGGAGTTGAAGGCGATCCACCTCGGCGGAGCGCGACTGCTCGCGTGGCTGCACGTTGTGCTGGGGTTCGCGATGGTCGGGGTCGCTGTGGCCCTAGGTGCCGGCGCGCTGGCGCGGCGCGATACACGCCGGGACGCGCGCGAGGTCGCGCGGGTGGGCATGGACGACTACCTGTGGCTGCAACACCAGGGGCTGAGACTGGCCGGCGAGGCCTCGAATCCTCCGCGCGTGGGGAAGTTCAACGCGGGGCAGAAGCTGAACGCACTGGCCTCGGCGGGCGTGACGGCGGGGCTGCTGGGGACGGGGACCGTCCTCGGGGTGAACTACGTGAGCAAGACGGTGTTCTCTGTGGGGCTGGTGGAGCCGGTGTTCCGGTGGCATACAGCGCTGGCGCTGCTCTTCGTGCCGGTACTGCTGGGGCACGTGTACCTCGCGGTCGTGCATCCTTCGACGCGGGAGTCGCTGCGGGGGATGACCCGAGGGATGGTGCGGCGAGAGTGGGCTCGACGGCACCACCCATCGTGGGTGTCCGACCTCGAGCGGGAGGAGGGAGCGGGTACGCCTCGCGGGTCGCGTTGATCGCCGCGGGGGGCGGTGCGACCATCGTCGCCGATGGCTTCCTCCTCGGCCTCTCGACGGACCCCGGACTCCTCCCACGCTGACCTTGCGATCAGGGTGCGCGGCCTGCGCAAGGCGTATGGCGCCTTCGAGGCGGTGCGCGGCATCGACCTCGATGTGGCGCGGGGCGAGGTGTTCGCACTGCTGGGGCCGAACGGGGCGGGGAAGACGACGACCGTCGAGATCCTCGAGGGGTACCGGGAGCGCTCGGCGGGCGAGGTGGACGTGCTGGGGTACGACCCGGCGCGGCAGGCGCGTGCGTTGAAGCAGCGCATCGGGATCGTGCTGCAGTCGACAGGGGTGGAGCGGTACCTGACGGTCGAGGAGACGCTGGACATGTACCGCGGGTACTTCCCGGACCCGCTACGGACGGAGGACGTCCTCGACGTGGTGGGGCTGCGGGAGCAGCGGGCGGTGCGGGTGAAGCGGCTGTCCGGGGGCCAGCAGCGGCGGCTCGACGTGGGAGTGGGGCTGATCGGTAACCCGGAGCTGCTGTTCCTCGATGAGCCGACGACGGGGTTTGACCCGTCGGCGCGGCGGCAGGCGTGGGAGATGGTGCGCAGCCTCCGCGCGCTGGGGAAGACGGTCTTCCTGACGACGCACTACATGGATGAAGCGCAGTACCTGGCAGACCGGGTGGCGATCATCGCGCGGGGCCAGGTGGTGGCCGAAGGGCCGCCGGCGGCGCTGATGGCGGGCGGAGACGAGGTCACCTCGGTGCGGTTCCGGCTGCCGGAGGGGGCGCAGGGGTGGCCCGACCGGGTGCCGGAGGGGGTGCGCTCCGAGGACGGGACCGTGGTCATCGAGACCTCGACGCCGACGGCGGTGTTGTTCGCGCTGACGCGGTGGGCGGTCGGCCAGAGCCTGGAGCTGGGTGAGCTGACGGTGACGCGGCCGTCGCTGGAGGATGTGTACCTGCGCCTGGTGGGGGCCGATGCGTCCTCGGATGGGGCGGGCGCGGGGGTGGGCGCGGCCTCGGAGGCGGCGTCGCGCGGGCGGCGTCGACGTCGAGGCGGGTCGTGAGCGGGGTGCGGCTGGCGGTGCGGCAGTTGCGGTACGAGCAGCTGGCGTTCTGGCGGAACCCGCCGGCGGCGTTCTTCACGTTCGCGTTTCCGCTGATCTTCCTCGTGATCTTCAACCTGGTGTTCGGGAACGAGACGATCGAGGTGGACGGGGGGTCGACGAAGGCCTCGACGTTCTTCGTGGCGGGGATTGCGGCGCTGTCGGTGGTGAACGGGTGTTTCACTGGCCTCGCGATGGCGCTGTCGATCCTGCGGGACGAGGGGGTGCTGAAGCGGGTGCGGGGGACGCCGCTGCCGCCGTGGGCGTACCTGGCGGGCCGCATTGGGTTCAACACGCTGCTGACGCTGCTGCTGATCGCGATTGTGGTGGCGGTGGGGGCGCTGTTCTATGACGTCGATGTGCCGACTTCGACGATGCCGGCGTTCCTGGTGACGGTGGTGGTGGGGGCGGCGACGTTTGCGGCGCTGGCGTTCGCGGTGAGCGGATTTGTGCCGAACGCGGATGCGGCGCCGGCGGTGGTGAACGGGGTGGTGTTGCCGCTGCTGTTCATCTCGGATGTGTTCATCCGGGCGGACTCGGCGCCGGGGTGGTTGAACGGGGTGGCGGCGTTCTTCCCGGTGGTGCATCTGTCTTCGGCGTTGCAGGTGGCGTTCAATCCGTTCGAGACGGGGTCGGGGTTCGAGCCGGGGGCGCTGCTGGTGATGGCGGTGTGGGGGGTGTTCGGGGTGGTGGTGGCGCTGCGGTTCTTCAGCTGGGAGCCGCGCCGGTAGGGGTGGGTTGAGTCCTCGGTGGGTGGGGTTTCGTTCCGGGGGGCCGGATCGAAACGATTGGTACGAATGGCCCTCGGCAGATTCGAGCGGGGGTTCGTTCCCTTCGTTTCCTTCGGGTTTGGGGCGTTTCGTGCGGCGGGTGCGGGGGCGCCTCGGAGGGGTGTGCGGGGCGGGGCGTGCGGGGTTGTCCTCGATGCGGTGAATGTGGGGCAGCGGGGGGCCGGAGGCGGCCCGCTGCGCGGGCCGTGGTGGGCGGCCGCTTCGCGGCCGGCTGTTGTTTTTCCGGAGGCCCGCCCGCCCACCCCAACGGGGGCTGCGCCCCCGGGACCCCCGTGGAACGCGGCAGGCTGCGCCTGCGCGACCGGGTCCCGGTGTGGGGTGCCTCGGGGGTCGTGCCGGAGGGCGGGTTGGTGGCGGGCATGGGGGGTGCTCCCTCGATGGGGCGGGAGTTCAGGGTAGGGGGGTGGGGTGGGGATTGCGGAGGGGGGATTGGCACGCAGGGGAAGGGGTAGGACCGCGCGAATTGCGCCGGTCGCGGCGGGCAAGGCAAGCTCGCGAGAGCTAGAGTTCGGTTCCGAGAATAGGTAAAGTACGCGCACATCATGATCCGACATAGAGCGGATGTGCTGGATGTCGGGTAACGGAGGGAGTTTCGACGCCTATGTCGTCCGGCGGAATCAGAGGCCCCCGAATCGGAATGCGCAGTTACTTCTCGACGCACCTCCTCTGGATGGCGCAGCGGCTGTCCCGTGAGATAGCGACGATCGAAGATGCGCATCACGGGCGCAGCGTGTTCGATACCTATCACCGCGGTCTTGTCTTGTCCTCGATCCAATCATCGGTAGGCTTTGTCGAAGCGATGATAAACGAGCTGTTTCAGGATGCTGCTGATGGTCACGGGGATCCAAATAGTAACTATCTGATTCCGCTACCCGAGACGGTGCGTGAAGGTATGAGGATATATTGGCGCAGTACCAAGGGCGGATGGAGTGAAACTCTCGGAAAGTACGAACAGCTTCTCGAACTAGCTTCGGCAGGGTCGTTGGACCATGGCTCCCAACCTTATCAGGATGCCAGGATGCTCATCCGGTTGAGAAACACAGTGGTGCACTACCGCCCGGAAACGTCTTATTCAGACGATGTAGGAAAGTTGGAGCGCCGCCTACAAGGAAAATTCACGGGAAATCGGCTAATGCAGGGTTCCGGTAATCCGTGGTGGCCGGACCATTGCCTCGGGGCGGGTTGTGCTGAATGGGCGCACACGGCGGCGAAACGCTTCGTTGATCACGTCGTCGATCGATTGGGTATCGACCCGAACTATCGTCGACACGAGCGCCAGGGATTCTTCTTGTCAAGCCGACGAAATGGGTCAGGGTCGCGGCGCGAGCTGCATCGGGAGGCAGCTGATCGAACGGAACCCGAAGGCGTGTCGCGCGCGGGGACTACCATGATCGAGAATCCGCGCCGTGCCACCATCGAGCGCGGCGTCCGCAAGCACGTCGAGACTGGCGCGAACCTGTACACGGATGGCCTCAGCTCTTACCGCTTCGTCGGTGACGAGTACATGCATGAGGTCGTTGAGCACGACGCTTCGGAGTACGTGCGCGGCGAGGTGCACGCCAACGGCATCGAGAACTTCTGGGCGCTTGTGAAGCGTGCGCTCCACGGCACCTACGTTTCCGTCGAGCCGTTCCACCTGTTCCGCTACCTCGACGAAGAGGTGTTCCGGTTCAACAGCAGAGACTTGACCGACGGTGCCCGGTTCAAGGTCGCCGCGCGTGCGGTCATCGGCAAGCGCCTGACGTGGGCCGACCTGACCACCTCGGAGGCAGCTAGTACCGCGTAACCGACAAGGGAGGGGCCAACGTGCCAGACAGCAAGAAGCCAACACCGACGGACGAGCCAAGCCCGTACGAGAAGCTCCGCGCGCTCGCAAAGCGCGTGATGACCGCGCCGGAGCCGCCTCCGTCAAAGCCCGGCGGGGATGGCAACCGCCGCTCACCGGCTTGACTCCGGATTAGCGTCGGAGGCGATGTTCGATGCCCCACCCCTTCGATGGCGTATGGGCCAAAGTCAAGCGATCCCGGGAGCACCGCGACTGTCTCGATTCGCTGATTCGGACGACGTTCGAGGAACGAGACAATCTGCCACGTGTTGGCACCAAGTACGATGAGGGCACGGGCGATCACGTCGTCTATGTGAGTCACATGCCCGACCTCGGCGATCTGATCGAGCGCGCGAGCCTCTTGTTGGGCGACAGCATCCACAACTTGCGCTCTTCCCTCGATCATCTCGCCTACGCGCTCGCCGATAAGTTCACCCGAGGGAACATCAAGAATCCCCACCGGATCGAGTTCCCAATCACGGACAGTGACGAGCTGTGGCAGAAACGGCTGTGGCGCCTTTCCGAAGTCGACCCGGACGATGTTGCCGTAATCAAGTCGTATCAGCCGTATGAAGCGGTCAGTAGAGCGGGCCAACCCCAGGGGTCTCGCACGAGGCTCGGGATGCTCCGTGACTTGGACGATTGGGACAAACACCGGCTGCTCACCCCGGTCATGATCCCCGGCGCTGGCCTGCAGAACGCGCACCCTCAGGCGCTGGCAATCTGGATGCCCAGCGCCTTCGCGATGATCAACTCGACCCAACGGTTCCCGCCCGTGCGACTGAACACAGTAATCGCGCGAGCCAGGTTCCCCGATAACGTTCGCCTTTCGGACATGGAGATGGCAGGCTACCTCGCCGCGCGGCTCGAAGTCAGGGACTTCGATGCCGATCCGGTTGAATTGATCGATGCCATAACCGAGCGTGTTGCGGAGATCATCGGTCGATTCTCGCCAGTCTGAATTCTCTGCGTTCGCATCGCGCGATTCAGAATCGCGCCGTATCTGCTGCTTAGTCAAGTAAGTTGTTCGCCTCACGGGGGAGGGCGAGGCGTAGGCGTCACGGTTCGGTGCGCGATGGTTGGGCGGGCTCCGGTGCAGGGATACGCTTGAGGCGAGAGGCGCGGGCGTTTCTCAGGAAAGGCGGGACGGCCGGGGTGGAAGTCGGGATTGTCGGGCTGGGGCGGATGGGGGCGGGGATTGCGGCGCGGTTGCGTCGGGATGGGGATGTGGTGGTGGGGTATGACCGCAATCCGGAGGTGAGCGATGTGGGGTCGCCAGGCCGGGTGCCGGTCCGTCGGGCTCGTGTTGCTCGCTGAGTAGGCCGCTCGGGGTCGGGCCGGCTGTGCATCTGCCCTGTGATGACGTGCGTATTGATAGATAACGGACGTGCTAGAGGCTCGTCGGGGTGGGGTGGGTGCCTCGGAGGAGTGCTGGAGATGGCGGCGAAGCCGGGCTGAGCGGGATGCTGGCAGGAGGGCTGCAGGGCTCCTCGAGCGGTCAGTGTTGCGGGGGGCGGCGCTGACGGCGTCGGGGATTGTGGCGGCGGCGCTGCTCGGGTGTGGCGGGGATGACGAGGAGGATGGGGACGGCGGCGGCGGTGGGGAGGCGACGGCGACCGGGACGCCCGCGGCGCGGAAGTGGCCGGGGGTGACGATCTCTGACGGGCGGTTCTTCGGGTTCAACTTCGATGACGCGACGACGACGCCGAAGACGGGCGGGCGGCTGCGGTTCCTGTTCACGTTCGATCCGCAGACGCTGGACCCACGGAAGACGCAGGCGGGCGGGTCGCACACGGCGATCAACGCGAGCCATAACCGGCTGATCGGGGTGTACGGGGGGCCGGACGCGGACCCGTTCGAGGTGAACAAGCTGCAGCCGGAGCTGGCGAAGTCGTGGGAGACGTCGCCGGACGGGCTGACGTACACGTTCCACCTGGAGCAGGGGGTGAAGTGGCAGAACATCGCGCCGGTGAGCGGGCGGGAGTTCAAGGCCTCGGACGTGGTGTACGCGTACGACCAGTACAAGTCGGGCGGGGCGCAGACGGCGCTGTTCACGACGGTGGACCGCTTCGAGGCCAAGGACGACTACACGTTCGTGGTGCGGATGAAGCAGCCGACGCCGGACTTCATCCTGGGGATGAGCACGGCGCATCCCTCGGTGTTCGCGAAGGAGCTGGCGGACTCGGGGGACATCGAGCGGAAGGCCATCGGCACGGGGCCGATGATCGTGAAGGAGTGGCAGTCGGGGAAGGGCGGGACGTTCGACCGGAACCCAGTTCCTTCGGCAGGCGGCCGCTCTCGTCAGTGAATTGGACCTGCCGTACATCGCGGACGTGGCGGCGCGGACGGCGGCGTATCGCGCGGAGCAGGTGGACTACGGGCACTCGACGACGAGCGTGACGGAGCTGGACGCGATCCTGAGGACGAACCCGGGCACGACCGTCTTCACGAAGTCGATCTTCGCCTCGACGTTCTCGATCTCGATGAACATGTCGAGCCCGAAGTACGCGGACGAGCGGTTGCGGCGGGCGATCTCGCTGGCGGTGGACCGGGGGACGCTGGAGCGGCTGATCTACGGCGACCTCGGGAAGTCGATGCCGACGATGGACTGGCGCTTCGCGGGGTTCACGGAGGAGCCGAGCGCGGAGCAGGGCGCGTTCGGGAAGTGGTGGCGGTACGACCCGACTGAGTCGAAGGCGCTGCTGCAGGCGGCGGGCGTGCAGGACTTCACGATCAACATGGTGTTCTACAACTACGGAGACGACAGCAACTCGCGGCCGAACGACATCCTGGTGGACCAGCTGCGGCAGGTGGGGATCAACCTCGTGCCGCAGCGGCTGGAGTACACGCAGTTCAACTCGCAGTGGACGACACGGCAGGTGGAGGACGCGGCGGACGGGTGGCTGACGCACGGTGCGAGCGGCGAGCACGTGGTGTACGGCCTGAACCACTCGAAGTCGAGCGCGAACCGGTGGCGGATCAACGACCCGCAGATCGACACGTGGGCGGACCAGCATCGGTCGGAGCTGAATCCTCAGACGCGGGCGGAGCTGGCTCGCAAGGTGTGGGACCGGGTGATGGATCAGGTGTACCGGGTGGAGAAGCCGAGCGGGTATGGCTTCCTCCTGCAGCAGCCGTGGGTGCGGGGGGTGCGGTACAGCCGGCCGATCGGGTCGGGGCAGTATTACCTCGACCTGTCGGAGCTGGTGTCGCACGCGTGGCTAGATAAGTAGGCGTCGCGCGCCAGGCACGCCGATGTAGTCTGCAGCACGCCGGGAGCCGCTGATGCGGGGCGGCGCTCCTCGATGTGGGGGGCGCCGCTTCTTTGCGTGCCGGGGCCGGGGGTTCCTCGACGGTGCACAGGAGGGCGCGGTGGGGCGGTGCGGAGTGCCACGTCCCACCGCCGTCGTGCTCCGCCTCGATGGAGGAGGCGTTGCTCGGCGCGGGTGTGGTGGCGCCGGGGTAGGCTGGGGTGACGGGCGGTTGGTGTTCCTCGGAAGGGCGGGTGTGGCGTGGAAGTCGGGATTGTCGGGCTCGGGCGGATGGGGGCGGGGATTGCGGCGCGGTTGCGTCGGGATGGGCATGTGGTGGTGGGGTACGACCGCAATCCGGAGGTGAGCGATGTGGGGTCGCTGGCGGAGCACGGTGGGTCGGCTCGCGGTAGCCTCGGACGGTGTGGCTGATGGTGCCGGCGGGGGAGGTGACGGAGGCGACGTTCGAGGCGCTGGGGCTGGCTCGAGGCGGGGGATGTGGTGATCGATGGGGGGAATAGCTGGTATCGGGATTCGATGCGGCGGGGGGCGTCGGCGGCGGCGCGCGGGGTGGAGTTCGTGGACTGCGGGACGTCGGGGGGGATCTGGGGGCTGGAGAACGGGTTCTGTCTGATGGTGGGGGCGTCCTCGGCGGCGTTCGCGGCGGTGGAGCCGGTGCTGGCTTCGCTGGCGCCCGCGGGGGGCTACGCGCACGTCGGGCCGGTGGGGGCGGGGCACTACGTGAAGATGGTGCACAACGGGATCGAGTACGGGTTGATGCAGGCGTACGCGGAGGGGTTCGCACTCCTCGAGGCGTACGACGAGCCGATCGACCTGCAGGGGGTGTCGGCGCTGTGGAACCACGGGTCGGTGGTGCGGAGCTGGCTGTTGGAGCTGGCGGAGCGGGCATTCGCCTCGGACCCGGGGCTGGAGCGGCTGCGGGGATACGTGGACGACTCGGGTGAAGGCCGGTGGACGGTGAATGAGGCGGTGGCGCAGGTACCGGCGCATGTCCTCGGTGCGGCGCTGTTCAATCGGTTCGATTCGCGGGATGACAACTCGTTTGCGATGCGGGTGCTGGCGGCGCTGCGGAATGAGTTTGGGGGGCATGCGGTGCGGCCGGCGTAACCGGAGGGGGACCCCCACTCCCGTCGTCCTCCGGAACGGGAGTGGGGCAGAACCCCGGGCGGTTGAGATGGGGTGTGCCGCCTCGATGGTGGGGGCGGGGTGACAGTCGGGGGTCGCGTCGGGCGGGTTGGGATTGCGACAGTGGATGGCGTGGAAACGCCAGCCTTGTACGGGACGGGTCGACCTCGGACGGAGTTCCGGGAGGAGCCGTGCAAGTCGGCGCTGAACCGGGTGCGGGGGATGGGGTTCGGGTGGTCGCTGAACCCATACATGGGGTGCGCGCATCGGTGCACGTTCTGCTATGTGCGGGACTTCGAGCGGCGGGCGGACCGGCCCTCGGGGGAGGCGTATGGCACCTCGATCCGGGTGAAGACGAACGTGGTGGAGGTGCTGCGGCGCGAGCTGGGGCGTCGGGGGTGGCGTCGCGAGGTGGTGGCGATCGGGGCGGCGACGGACCCGTATCAGCCGGCAGAGGGGCGGTACCGGCTGACGCGGGGGTGCCTCGAGGCGCTGTCAGGAGCGCGGACGCCGGTGCAGCTGATCACGCGGGGGCCGATGGTGGTGCGTGACCTCGATGTGCTGCAGGGGTTTGCGGGGCGGGCGGCGCTGGAGGTGAACTTCTCGATCCCGACGCTGGACGTGGAGGTGTGGAGGCGGACGGAGCGGGGACAGCGCCGCCTCGACAGCGGTTGCGGGCGCTGGAGCGGCTGGCGGCGGCAGGGGTGCGGGTGGGGGTGGGGATGGCGCCGCTGTTGCCGGGGCTGTCCGACCGTCCGCAGCAGCTGGCGGCGGTGGTGCGGTCGGCGCGGGATGCGGGGGCGTCGCATGTGTGGGCGAACGTGCTGCACCTGCAGCCGGGGACGCGGGAGCATTTCCTGGAGCAGCTGGGCCGGGACTGGCCGGAGGAGCGGGCGCGCTACGAGGCGATGTACGGGCCTCGGGGGTACGTGGCGGCCTCGGTGGCGGAGCCGGTGCTGGAGCGGGTGGCGCGGCTGCGGGAGCGGTACGGGGTGGGGGGGCGGGGGCGTGGTTCGAGGCGGAGGCGGGGGAGGGGGAGAGTCGAGAGGTTGTGCCTCGACAGCTGGCGCTGTTCGGGTAGGTGTAGGGCGCCTCGGAGGCGGCCGGCTGGCCCGGGCCGTGGCGGCTCGGCCGCTTTGCGGCCCGGCGGTTGTCGTCTGGGAGGCCCGTCCGCCCACCCAAAGGGAGCTTCGCCCCCTTGACCTGGAACGCGGCATTGCGCCTGCGCGTCAGGTACCAGTCAAGAGCCCGAAGCGCCCCCTGCTGGCGGTCCAGTAGTTCTTGCACGAACGCGCCCACTGTGAGCACGCGCGCCTCGTCTGGTGGCCTGTACGTGTCCCTGATGTACCGCGGGACGACCAAGGTGACGCCCTCCTCCGGTCATCTCGGTGAGCTGCGCGGTGCTGATAGCTGGTTCCAGCGTGCAGAGGTGCTTGCGCTCGATTCGTACCGCTTCGTTCAATACCTGTCGCCATCGATCCTTACAGGTCGTCTTTACGCCCTTTACGGTCAGCCATTCGGGTTGAAGCTGTCATCATGGTAGCTCTAATGTCGAGAGGAGCGAAGTCTGGTCGTCGCTTACCCTCCGTCGATTGCCGCCAGCTGAAACGAACGGAGTGGTAATTAAAGAGCGCCTTCAGGTGGTTCTCCAGTGCGTTACCCGCACGCGACTTGCGTCTGTTGTGGACGTGGAGGGAGTAGCTTATGAACTCGTCGACTGTGGCGAAACCTTGCGCCAATCGCTCGCCGACAATCAGGGCCTCCACCGCTCCTGAATAGCCGCTCCTCTTGAGCCCACCATTCTTCGATGGTGGTGTCTGGATCTCCTGCGATACCGATCGCCTGCTGTACGAACAGGGAAAAATCTGCCGTTGCTGGAAAGCGCTGCCCAAAGGCCGCCAGAGCCTGGCTGAGCAGAGTGGAAGGCGAAGGGGGCGCAGCCGTCTCCCACCCGACCAACGAGACGAGCTCATTGGTGAAATCGGTGTCACCTCCAGGCCTGCTGATCTCACTAGCACAAACGCGCCTCCTGGTGCGGGAGAACCGAATATCGCGATGATCTGCGACTCCCAAGACGTACCGGGTGGTGCGCAGACGACAGCTGATCGTGCCAGACGATGGTGAGCACAGCCAGCCTGGGGCGGCAGATGTCTGTCGGCCCGTATTAGGCGCCATTCAGCTCCTTTTCGGCTGGTTCTCGCGGGTTATACCGTAATGACGTTGAACGTCTCCCGACGATGCTGACCGTCGTCAGAGAGGAGAATCCACGGGACGTCATCCCAATGCTCGCGCTCAGTACCCAAGACACGGGTTAGTGCTCGGACCCCGTGATCTCATGTTGATTGAAGCCGCCGGGGTCGACATCAACGGGGCGAGGTACTTGAGCCTACGCGGAAGGTCCCCGAGAGCGCGGTCATCTGGCGATCCTTCCGGTCGACAGCAGGCTCTGAGTGGGCACCGCGGACAGTGAGGGTTTCGTGGGGTACATACTGTGGCGGCGAGGTCGAGCAATGCGTAGTTGGCGCGTGCGCCCGTTTCGGCGTGACTCATTCGCACAGTCGGCGAGCCAGCGCTTTCGCCGAGTCTCGCCGTCGAAATCGCGGCCGAGGAGTCTACAAAGACCACCCCGAACCACATTGAGTCCACGATCACGGCCCGTCTGTTCTGATGGAAGCTTGAGACCGCCGCTGCGGCGTACGGACCGACTCGGGAGCTTCGGCAGATCGTGCTCGGTCGCCGGGAGAACTCCCTCGCGCCTGCAGAAGCGTGAGCGAGCTGGTGGAGGAGTGGCACACGCCACCTTGAACCCAGTGGTTTCATCAGTTCAGCGAGTTCCGGTTCAGTTGCCTCTGCGGAGTAGAAACTGTGCGGATACCGCTGCCGGAAACGAACGAAGACCTCCTCAGCCTGCGGTGCGCGCGTCCGGTGGAGCAGCAACTCGGCGACAAGCGCCTGCCACGGGGGGATCGGCTCACGCCAGGGAAGTCACGCCGATTGGAGGCACCCATCTCAGGAGTCGCCGGCGTACACAGTTGCCAGCCGTCTCAAGAGGCGGTGCCGCGGCTTGATTCGGGTTGCTGACCTTGGTAGCCAGAGCCCGTGTCTTTCCTCGCCCCTGCCGCTGCGACGACTGGAAGCCGCGATCTCGGTGACGAACAACCACAGGTTGCCAAATTGCTTGTACGCTCGCGTATCGGAGACCGGAATCTCGAAGGTGTCCGGAAACCCCGTGTGCCTGCGCACTCGCGTGGGGTGGTAGCCAATATCTTTCCCCGCTGTGGGATCAGGATCTCGGATCCGTCTTTGTAGTATCGGGCCGACGGGGTCTAGTGATCCCGTCGAGATCGGCGAGACCGAATCCGAAGCCATTTCCCTCGCCCTGTGGCGGGCCGCATCACTTCTGCAGGTACTCCCAGAGATGGGGTGTGAGCGTGTACTTGGAGGTACCTTCTTCTGGAGTATGTCACGTAGCCGTGGTCGCCGATCGGGGATCTCCGGAAATGTGAAGCCGTCGAGATCCGGCCGCATCCTGGAAGCCGGCGATGTAGATCCGCTCGCGGTGCTGGGGTAAAGGCGAAGCCGCGTCGATGACAGCATCTCTTACGTGGTACCCGAGCTGATCAAGATGCTGCGGATCTCGGCATAGGTGCGACCGCGGTCGTGGCTTCGGAGGTTCTTGACGTTCTCCAGCAGAAACGCGCGGGAGCGGCGGGCGTCGAGGATGTCCGCGATGCGGAAGAACAAGGTTGCCCTGCGTCGCGTGGGCGAAGCCATCGCCTGACCCAGCGCGTTCAGTTTCGACCTCCCGGCGATGGAGAACGGCTGGCATGGAAAATGACGACAAGAACGTCGTGTTCAGGTACAGCTTCCGGTTCGATCCTATTGATGTCCCCGTGTGGCATGTCGCCGAAGTTGGCGAAGTAGGTTCGCCTTGCGGCTCGTCAATCTCCGAACTGAACACACACTCGCCTTACCGCCGCCTCGAAGGCGAGCTAGTTCCGCCAATACCGGCGAACAGGTCGATGAAGCGGAACGCGGTCATGAGCCTCGTCACCGGGGGAGGTTGTATGTGTAGCACAAGGGTACTACCCCGTCCATCGTGTGGATAAGAAATGATGACCTGTTTACGCGTATGCGTCTTTGTGCTAGATTTCTGGGCGTCTCCCCCCGTGGAGCGTCTGTATGGCCGAGATTCGGCCGCTGTGGCTTGCGTCCCTCGTGCTCGTCGCCGTCCTTCTCCCCGGGGTGACGAGCGCGTGGGCCAGTTCTGCGGTGGAGCCTGCGATCCCGCTGGAGGAGGCTTCGCTGCAGGCGGCGGGGCCTGGTGGGGCGCTCCTCGATGGGCCGTTGGTGCCCTCGGCGCTGGTTGCTGTGCCGGCCGGGTCTGACTTCGATACGGCTGTGGTTGATGCTGCGCCCGGTCCGCTCCTCGAGCGGTCGCAGGTGGTGACGCTGTACGGATATCCGGGCGTGCCGGCGATGGGCGACCTCGGGGGGTACACGCCGGATGAGGCGGCGGCCGAGGTGCGGCGGCTGGCGTGGGTGTATGACGCGCTGAACGGCGAGCGGGGCGCGGTGGGGGCGCTGCACGTAGTGGTGTCGGTGGCGCATCCGGCACCGCTCGCGGACGGGTCGTATCTGAGCCACCTCGACCCGGCGGTGATCGCGGAATACGTGGAGGCGGCGCGGCGGAACGGGGTGCTGCTCGTCCTCGACACGCAGCTGGGGATGGTGGACCCGGTGGAGGAGGCGCGGCGGCTGGAGCCGTTCCTGGTGGAGCCGTTCGTGCACCTGGCGCTGGACCCGGAGTTCGCGATGCGGGCGAAGGGGCGTACCGGGAGCGGTGATCGGGAGCGTGGACGCGGCCGAGGTGAACGCGGTGCAGGCGTACCTCGCGGGGGTGGTGCGGGCGCACGGGCTGCCCTCGAAGCTGCTCGTGGTGCACCAGTTCCGGGCGGACATGCTGACGCATTCGGTGGCGTGGGAGGATGCGCCCGAGGTGCAGCGGGTGATCAACGTCGATGGGTGGGGCGACCTTGCCGAAGCAAGCTGGAGACGTATGAGGCGTTCGCGTAGCGTCCGTACGCGCAGCGCGGGGGTGAAGCTCTTCGAGGGTGGGACGAGCCGATGCTGACGCCGTCGGAGGTGCTGTCGCTGAGCAGCCGGACTTTGTGGTACGGTAGCGGGCTGTGACGCCTCTGGGGATTCGCTTCGGGATGTTCCTCGACACGCATCATGACATCAACAAGCGTATGCTGCTGATGCATACGAACACGCCCAGCGCTCGATGACGTGGCGAAACTCCTCGAAGAGGCGCGCCGGAAGACGGGGCCACCCTGCGGGAGCTGGTGAACGAGTCTGTGCGTTCGAGCCTAGGCCGACGCACGGGACACCGATCCGGGCGATATCAGACCAGGCGGTGTCCCTCGGGCGACGCTCCTCGACCGCGTCGACGATGTAGGCGGATGTGCTGGCCCACGGTCGAGGGAGAACGGTTCGCGTGATCCTCGTGGACGCGAACGTGCTGGTGTATCACGTACGTCCGGGACTTCGAAACGCTGGCGCGCCCGCAGTGGCTGGATGCACGGCTGAGCGGTGCGGGCGTGTTGGTCTTCCCTGGCCGAGCCTGCTGGCGTTTCTCCGACTGGTGACGAACCCGCGTCTCTTCCCGCGACCGGCGTCGACGCGGGCGGCCTGGCGGCAAGTTGAAGAGTGGCTGGACTGCGAGCTGGCGTGGATCCCGGTGCCGACGGAGCGGCATCGCGCGATCCTCGGAGAGCTGCTGGAGGCGAGCGGCGCAAGCGCGAACCTGATGCCGGACGCGGACCTGGGCGGCGCTGGCGATCGAGCACGGCCCGGCCTTTGGCGTCGACGGACAGTGATTTCGCGCGGTTCTGGGTTACGCACGGAACACCCACTCCAGCGCTGGTACGCCGCGGCGTCCTCGTTCGCCTCGTCGATGGCGAGGACGGCGCGGGCGGCGCCGCCGGCGGCGGGCCAGTCCTGGCGTGAGAGGGCGGCGTCAGCCTCGTCGAGGAGCGCGTCGATGCGGCGTTGAATGCGTGCGCTGGGCATAGCGCGGCCATCCTAGCAGAGGCGGCGGCGGGTGGGCGCCTCGTTCGGGCGTCGCTCGCGCTTGCTCGTCATGGCGGGGGGACGTAGCGTCCAATTCGAGCGGCAGGTACAGGCGCCGGTGTCTTTCGGGGAGTGGGTGCGATGTTTTCCGTAGTGCGGCACTACCAGCACATTTCGAATCACGACGAGTTCGTGCAGCACGTGGTGGATGAGTTCCTGCCGGCCCTGCAGGGGATTCCCGGGTTCCAGGCGTTCCATCTCATCGATGTGGGTGATGAGGGCGGCCGGATGATGTCGGTGGTGTATTTCGACGACGAGGCGAGCGCCGAGGTGGGGAACCAGCACTCGATGGAGTGGGTGCGGGCGAACGTGGGACTGTTCCAGGCGGCGACGCTGGTGGAGCAGGGGCCGGTGGTGGTCTCGAGCTAGTCGCGGGGCCGGCGGGCCGCAAGAGGCGGACCGCCGGCGAGCGGCCCACTTACGAGACGATGTTGTAGAAGTCGCGGCGGCCGGACTCGGTGACTTCGGTCATACGGCTGAACCATTCGGCCATCTGCGGGCCGCCCATGAGCTTCGCGAAGGCGGTCTCCCACTCACCGAAGTTCTCGACGGTGTATTCGGTGACCACGGTAAAGAAGGGGCCGCTTGCGTCCGTGAGGATGCGGGCAGTGGCACGGTTGGGGACCTCGGCGTTCTGGTGGAACTCTTTGAAGAGGGCGACGAGTTCGTCACCTCGACCGTACTTGGCCTGGAACGTCTGGCGGACGAGGATCATGGTGGGGCCTCCTTCGGGCGCTGCGGCTGAGATGGAGAGACGCTGGGGCAGTGTAGCGCGAGGTGGCTGCGCGCGGTGGGGGGGCCGGGCCCTCATGCGCGTTACATGTATCGAACCGTCCGCGGTGAACGGGCTCGACACGGAGCCGTCGCCTGATGGGGACAAGATCACGACGGTGCGACGGGACCGGTCGGCGAGCGAGTCGGACGACTGAGGATCTAGTACGCCTGAACCGTGCCGCGCTGGTGTTTCTGGGTCTCGCCGGGGGCGTGGAGCGGCGCGCGCCGTTGCGCGGCTTTCCTTACCACCATCCGACTTTGTGGAGCCAGCCGGAGTGCTCCCAGCCTCGGGGGCCGGCCTTGCGCATGCGTTCGAGGTGCTTGCCGCAGAGCCACAGGGTCAGGCGGTCGCGGTCGTCGCCGCGCCAGCGGAGGACCGCGACTTCTTCGCGCGGGCGCGCCGTGCAGAACTCGCAGCGTTCGAGGGCCATGGCGGACGTTCCTCCCGGGTGTGATGGGGGGATCGTAGCAGCGGGGAGCGTGGGGCGCCGCCCGTGGGGGCGTTCAGTCCTCGGCGACGAGCAGGGTAAAGGCGACGGTGGTACCGCCGCCGGGGGTGGGGCGGGCGAGGATGGCGCCCCCCTGAGCTTCGACGAGGCGGCGGCAGACTGAGAGCCCGAGTCCGAGCCCTTCGGCGCGCGCGCGGGCGGTGCGGGAACGGAAGTGGGCGTCGAACACGCGGTCGAGTTCGTCCTGGGCGAGGCCGGGGCCGCGGTCGACGACGCTGACCTCGACGGCGTTGGAGTCGCCGGCGCGACGGGCCACGAGGTCGATGATGCCGGCCTCGCCGCCGTACTTGGCGGCGTTGGTGAGCAGGTTCCAGACGATCTGGTCGACGAAGGTCTCGTTGGCGAGGACGACCGGGAGATCGGGGTCGATGTGCACCTCGAGGGTGTGGGCGGGGTAGCGAGCCAGGAAGTCCGCGGTGGGGGCGGAGAAGAGACGGGGGATGAGCTGGGGCTCGATGGGCGGTGGGTTTTCGCCAGCAGCCTGGGAGAGCACGAGCATGTTCTCGACGAGGCGGCGGAGGCGGCGGGCGCTGAGGTCGATCTCCTCGGCGGATTCGTAGGCGTCCTTGGGGAGTTCGGCGGCGAAGCGGCCGGTGAGCATGGCGGCGTTGCCGATGATGGCGGCGAGGGGGTTGCGGATCTCGTGTGAGACGAGGCCGAGAAACTCGTCGCGCTGCTGGATGTCGCGCTGGAGGCCGAGCTCGGCTCGCTTCTCGTCGTCGATGTCGGCGGCGGCGAAGAACCAGCGGACGCCTCGGAGCTGGGGGGCGGGGACGAGGTTCAGGCGGTGCCAGCGGTACTGCCTGCCGGGTGCGGCGAAGCGGAGCTCGAGCGTGAGGGGGCTGTCGGCGCCGGCTTCGGCTTCGGCGGCGCGAAGGGTTGCGACATCGTCGGGGTGCAGGAGTGCGAGCAGCTGGGAGCTGCGGGCGGAGCGGAGGGCGCGATTGGCGAAGGTGGTGGTGAGGGAGGCATCGAGGGTGCCTCCGACGACGGGGAGGGCGTCCGCGAGCTCGTGGAAGAACGCCTCCCGTTCGCGAGTGCGTTCTGCTTCGGCGCGTTCGATGGCGTCGCGGCGCATGGTACGGCGGGCGGTGCTCAGCACGAGGACGGCTCCGAGGAGGCCGACGAGGAGCAGGGCGCTGCTCTCGAGGAAGAAGGTGCGGCGGTCGGCGGCGAACGCGTCGTCCGCATCGACGAGGATGGCGGCGTGCCAGGAGGAGCTGCCGACGGGGGAAGCGGCCCCGACCCAGCCGCTGGCGCCACCGGGGCCGGGCACGTCCGCGCTGGCGCGCCCCTGCGACTGCGCGGCGAAGGTGAGGAATGCGGGCGAAGCTGGTGCGGGGGTGGTCACGGTGCCGCGGTCGACGACGACCTGGCCGCTGCCGTCGGTGACGACGGCGTCGTTTCGCTGAGCCCCGATGGTCGCGAGGCCGCCGGTGGGGAGGTCGAGGCGGATGGTGCCGGCGAGGATCGCGGCGACGGATCCGCTGTTGTCCCGGACGGGCACAGCGACGGTGAGGAGGGGGTCTCCGGAGGTGCGGCCGATGATGGCGTTGCCGAAATAGGGCGCGTTGGTGCGCAGGACGGCCTGCACGTAGTCGCGGTCGGCGAGGTTGATAGGCGGGCCGTCGAGGGGGTAGCCGCTGAGGAGGACCATGTCCCCGTCCGTGGCGACGAGGCTGAGGCCGCCGGAGAAGCTGGAATCCGGGCCGGCGATGCGCTCGAAGTAGGCCTTCACCTCGGCGGGGCTGCCGCTCTGGACGAGGGGGGAGGCGGCGAGGGCGTCCAGGTACTCGATGCGTTCGCGGAAGAACTGGTCGAGGCGCGCGGCGACGATGGCGGCATCGTCCGCGACGTTGAGGAGGACGGCATCGCGTTCGCCCTGGTACTTGCTGTAGGAGAGGTAGATGCCGACGGCGAGGAGGAGGGCGCCGAGGACGCCCGCGACGGCCGCAAGGACGTAGCCAGAGGGGAGCCGCGTGAGACGGCGGGGGGGCGGAGGGATGGGAGTCAGCGCGTACGCCTCGTTCGTGATCACCTGGGCAGTGACCCGGGGCGACGGATCGCTACCGGATCATGATTAGCACCGCGCGGGCACGTCGTGTGTCGCGCGAGGCGGCGCACACTGCTTCGTGCGCGGCATTGAGATGAGATCGTAACGCCGGGCGGGCCATGTGGGAGCGAACGAGCCCGCCGGAAGGCGGGCCCGTTCGCTTCAGTGACGATGGCGAGGGGTCAGGCGGGGAGGGTGGTGAGGCCCTTCTCGCGGGCGTTGACGAGGATGGCCATGTTGCCGACGGCGCGGTTCTCGTACATGGCCTGGTGGCTCAGACCGACGCCATCGAAGTCGTAGACCTCGCCGAGGCAGGGGTCGACCTTGCCGTCGATGACGAGCTGGTTGAGGGCGTCGCACTCCTCGACGCTGGCGAAGTGGGAGCCCTGGAGGCGCTTCTGGCGCATCCAGAGGTAGCGGAGGTCGACGTCCGCGTTGTAGCCGGAGGTGCCGGCGCAGATGACGACCATGCCGCCGTTGTCGACCATGAAGATCGACGTGGGGATGGTGGCCTCGCCGGGGTGGTCGAAGACGATGGCGGGGTTACGGCGCTCACCGAGGACTTCCCAGTACTTGGCGCCGAACGCGCGGGCGCCCTGCGTCCACTTCGCGAAGGCCTCGGCGTCATCGACGTCGGGGAGGCGGCCCCAGTGGGTGAAGGCGGGGTCCTTGCGGTTGATCACGCCTTTGGCGCCGAGCTGGAGGCAGAACTCGACCTTGTTCTCCTCGGAGACGACGGCGATGGGGATGCCGCCTGCGGCCTTCGTGATCTGGATGGCCATGCTGCCGAGGCCGCCGGCGCCGCCCCAGATCAGGACCGGCTCGTTCTCGTGGACGACGTTGGGCTCCCAGTGCATGAGCATGCGGTAGGCGGTGGCGCCGACGAGCATGTAGGCCGAGGCGGCCTCCCAGGAGAGGTGCTTGGGCTTGGGGAAGCACTGGTAGTGGTCGACGAGGGCGTACTGGGCGAAGGAGCCCCAGTTCTCCTCGTAGCCCCAGACCTTGTTGGTGGAGGACATCATGGGGTCCTTGCCGGCCTTGATGTCCGGGGCGTCCTCGTCCCACATGCCGCAGGAGAGGACGACCTCGTCGCCGACCTTGACGTTCTTCACCTCGCTGCCGACGGCCCAGACGATGCCGGAGGCGTCGGAGCCGCCGATGTGGAAGTCCTCGGTCGCGCCCTGGCGCTGGCGGGCGGCGATGACGTTGACGGGGAAGCCGAGGGCGGCCCAGACGTTGTTGTAGTTGGTGCCGGCGGCCATGACGTAGACGAGGACCTGCCTCGGGCCGGGGGTGGGGACGTCGATCTCCTCGATCTGGAACGCATCCTTGGGAGGGCCGAAGCGCTCAGGGCGGATGACGCTCGCGAGCATCTTCCTCGGGACGAAGCCCAGGGGCGGGATCTCGCCGAGCGCGTAGATCTCCTTCTCGGTGGTCTGAACCACGGTGACTGCTCCCATCGTGCGCTGTCTTGTGATGCTGCTGTCCGGCCACGACGGGCCCACGCCCGCGTATGCTACCACCAACTTTGTTGACCGGAATGGAGACCGCGTGGCGCCTCGGAAGCCGCCCAAGCACATCCGCACGCTCGCGCTGGCGATCCTGGTGCATCGGGACCACGTGCTGTGCGCGCGGGGGTACGACGAGGTGAAGGAGCAGACCTTCTACCGCCCACTGGGGGGCGGCGTGGACTTCGGCGAGCGCGCCTCGGAGGCGGTGGCGCGGGAGCTGCGGGAGGAGATCGGGCGTGAGGTAACGCCCGGTGAGTTGCTCGCGGTCACGGAGAACATCTTCACGTTCAACGGGGGAGCTGGTCACGAGGTGTGCTTCGAATACCTCGCGGCGTTTGCGCCGGGGTCGGAGCCGGGGGACCTGGCGCCGATCGTGTGCGACGAGCACGGGCGGTCGTTCACGGCGGAATGGCTACCACTGGCGGAGGTGCTGGGGGGCATGCACGTGGTGTACCCGGAGGGGCTGCAGGAGCGGCTGGCGGGCTGGGTGAGCCGGCTGTAGCCGGTGCGGCGACGGCGCCCTGAGAAACGCAAACGCAACTATCCCGAAACATGGACGAAATGTGTCCGCAAAGCTGATGAAACGGGCGCCCTCGATGCTTGCCTTCGTACGGAGGCGAGTCAGAGGGAGGAACCCATGGACACGGGCGATACGGCGTGGATGCTGATCAGCTCGGCGCTGGTGCTGTTCATGACGCCGGGCCTGGCGCTGTTCTACGGCGGCATGGTGCGAGCGAAGAACGCGCTGGGGATGCTGCTGAAGAACTACATCGCGATGGGGATCGTCACGGTCACGTGGGTGGCGATCGGGTACACGCTGGCGTTCGGGCCCGACGCGGGCGGCGGCTGGATCGGGAAGCTCGACTTCTGGGGTCTGCAGGACGTCTCGAACGTCATCGACGACGAGGTGGGCGTCGGTGCGATTCACGGGGCGACGGTGCCGGACACCGTGATCATGGTGTTCCAGATGATGTTCGCCATCATCACGCCGGCGCTGATCTCGGGCGCCATCGCGGAGCGGATGAAGTTCACGGCGTGGGCGGTGTTCATCGCGATCTGGTCTGTGGTGGTGTACGCGCCGATGGCGCACTGGGTGTGGAGCGCGGACGGGTTCATCCTGAGCGACATTGAGGCGGTGGACTTCGCGGGCGGCACGGTGGTGCACATCAACGCGGGGGCGGCGGCGCTGGCGATGGTGTTGATCCTCGGGCCGCGGATTGGGTTCCGGCGCGAGATCATCCGGCCGCACTCGCTGCCGCTGACGCTCCTCGGGGCGGGGATCCTGTGGTTCGGGTGGTTCGGATTCAACGCGGGTTCGGCATTCGGAGCGAACGCGCTGGCGGCGAACGCGTTCATCGTGACGCAGATCGCGGCCGGCGTGGCGGGCACCGTGTGGGTGCTGATGGAACAGATGCGTCACGGGAAGGCGACGACGCTGGGGTTCGCCTCGGGGGCGGTCGCGGGACTGGTGGCGATCACGCCGGCGTCGGGCTTCGTGGGGCCGGGAGCGGCGGCGGCGATTGGGGCCGCGGCCGGGGTGATCTGCTTCCTGGCGCTGCAGATCAAGTTCAAGTTCAACTTCGACGACGCGCTAGACGTGGTGGCCGTGCACCTCGTGGGCGGCATCCTCGGGTCGTTGCTCGTGGGGCTGTTCGCGGATGCGGAACTCAACCCGCTGACGCGCGACGGGCTGTTCTTCGGGGGCGGGCTGGACCTGCTGGGGAGGCAGACGGCCGCGGTGGGAATCGCGCTGCTGTACTCGTTCGTGGTGACGTACGTGCTCGGCCGTATTCTTGATGCGGTGATGGGGCTGCGGGCGTCCGAGCAGGACGAGCGGCGCGGCCTGGACCTTGCGCTGCACGAAGAGCAGTCCTACGTACTGGCGGAATAGGACGGAGAGAGGGACTTCGAGATGAAGATGATCGTCGCGTACATCAACCCGTACAAGCTCGACGAGATCCGCGATGCCCTCAAGGACGCGGGGGTGAGCGGGCTGTCGGTGAGCAACATCCAGGGCTTCGGGCGGCAGGCGGGGCATACGGAGACGTACCGTGGCGCCGAGTACGAAGTGGACTTCGTGCCAAAGGTGCGCATTGAGGTGCTGGTGGACGAGACGCTCGCGCCGACGGTGATCTCGACGATCGAGACGACGGCGCGGACGGGATCGATCGGAGACGGGAAGATCGCCGTGCTGCCGGTGGAGGACGTGATCCGCATCCGGACGGGCGAGCGAGGGCGGGACGCCCTCTAAGGTGTCGAGCCGTCCGGGGTCGGCCGCGCTGGAGCGATTCCTGGAGGCGCGCACGGTGGAAGCCGTGCGCGCCTCCGTGCGGCTGGGCGTGGAGGCGTGCCGGACGCTGACGGGGCGCCTCGATGAGGCGCTGTGCGAGCTGGCGGCGCCGGTGGAGCGGGCCGGGCTGGCGCTGGTGGCGCTGGGCAGCTACGGCCGCCGGGAGCTGTGCCGGCACTCAGACGTCGACATCATGCTGCTGGTGCGGGGGGAGAGCGGGGCAGCGGTGAACGCCGTGCTCTACCCGCTCTGGGACGCCGGCCTCAAGGTGGGCCACTCGGTGCGCACGACGGAGCAGGCGATCGAATCGGCGCGGCAGAACGTCGAGACGCTGACGTCGCTCCTGGACGCACGGCTGATCTGCGGGGACTCGAAGCTGTACGAGGGGTTCCTGGAGGCACGCCGCAAGCTGGTGCGCGCGGAGCGCGCGCGGATGCGGGCGGAGCTCGGGGAACGGCGACGCGCGCTGGTGGAGCGGGAGCCGTGGCAGTTGCAGGAACCGGACGTGAAGACGAGCCGGGGCGGACTGCGCGAGCTTCACGTCACACACTGGCTGGCGCTCGCCGAAGCGATCGCGGACGGGCGTGAGGCGTCGCCGCTGGCGCCGGAGCTGGAGGCGGCGCAGGCGACACTGCTGTCCGTGCGTAACGCCCTGCACGCGCTGGTGGATCGCCCGAACGACCGGTACCGGCTCGACCTGGCGGCGCCGGCCGCGGAACTACTGGGCGTTGCGCGTCTGGAGTGCGGGCGGGGACTCTTCGAGGCGATGCGCGCGGTCGACCGAGCGGCGGAGGCGGCCCTGCGCGGCGAGGCGGCCGGCGCGAATGCGAAGGGGTTGCTGCGGCGGGTGTTCGGGCGCGGCGATGGGGGGCAGCCGGAGCGGGGAACTGAGGAAGGGGTGGTCCCGGACCTCGAACGGCTGCTGGCGGCGCTGCGCGAGCCGTGCGCGGGCCTCGACCCGCTGCCGAAGGAGCCGTGGCTCGAGCGGATCCTCCCGGAGTGGGACGTGCTGCGTGCGCTGCCGCACATCGCGCCGTTCCACCGGCATCCGGTCGACGTGCACGTGATCCGTGCGGTGGCGGAGGCGCGGCATGCGGCGGTCGAGGATAGCGAGCAGACGGGGACGACGATCGCGGCGGAGGAGTTCGGTCACCCGGACGAACTGATCCTCGGGGCGCTGTTGCACGACATCGGGAAAGGGCACGAGGGCGACCATAGCGACGCCGGGGCGGTGATCGCGGAGCGCTTCGCGGCGCGCGCGGGCCTGGATGACGACGCGGCGCACCGGCTGACGATGACAGCGCAACACCACCTCCTGTTGCCGACCGTGGCGACGCGGCGGGATATCGCGGACGAGCGGGTGATCCGTGAGGTGGCGGAGACGGTGGAGAACGCGACGATCCTGCATCTGCTCTATGTCGTGGCGGTGGCGGACGCACGGGCGAGCGGGCCTGACGTATGGAACCCGTGGAAGGCGACGCTGATGCGATCGCTGTATTTACGGGTGCTCGACCAGCTGTCGCGCGTGGGGGCGGAGGACGTGACCGCCTCGCAGCTGCGGCGGCAGGCCGTGACGGCGGAACTGTCGGGACGGTTCGGGGAAGAGCGGGTGCGCGGGCACCTGGAGCAGTTGCCGACGAACTACCTCCTGAGCACGCCGCCGGAGGTGGTCGGATCGCACCTCGAGCTGATCGAGCGGGCCGCGGGAGGCACGGCGCTGGGGCATGACCGGGAGGGCGACCTCGACCGGCTCACGATCGTCACGCGGGACCGTCCCGGAATCCTCTCGCTGGTGGCGGGGACGCTGGCGGTGCACAACGTGAACGTGCATGGCGGGAGCGCGTACACGCGCGACGACGGCGTAGCGATCGAGGTGATGTACGTCAGCGACGCGCTGGGGCACGGGATCGACGAGCGGCGGTGGGCGCGGGTGAGCCAGGACGTGCCGCTGGCGCTGGGGGGTGAGTTTCCCCTCGACGCGCGGCTGGAGGAGACGAGGAACGCGTACCGGCGGGAGGCCGCTGCTCCGATCGAGACGACGGTGCACGTGGACAACGCGGGATCGGACCGCTACACGATCGTCGAGGTGAACGCTGCGGACCGCCTGGGGCTGCTGTACGCGATCACGCACGCGCTGCACGGGATGTCGCTGGACATCCACCTGGCGAAGGTGGACACGGTCGGGCGCGAGGTCGTGGATGCGTTCTACGTGCTGCGTGAGAACGGTCGGCGGGTGTCTGAGCCTGATGAGGTGACGCGGCTGCAGCGCCGGATCGTCGAGGCGGTGGCGGCCCTCGACCGATAGGCCGGGTTCGCCACCGCCTCGGACGTGCCGGGTCAGTTCACGGTGAGCGAGACCTGCTGCGACCTCGTCGTGTTGTCACTGCCGACGCCGGTGATGGTGAGCGTGCGGGTGCCACGGGTGGCACTCGATGTGAGCACGATCGTCAGCGTCGAGCCGGCCCCGCCGGGCGTGGGGATGACGGACGCGGGGCTGAAGCCGGAGGTCATCCCGTTCCCGAGGCCGCTGACGGAGAGGGCGACGGGGAGGTTGTACCCGTTCTGCGCCGTCAGCGTGACCGTGTAGGTGGTCGAGTTGGTGAAGAACCACCAGCCGCGGGAGGCGCTGCGTGACGTTGGGCTGACCGAGAGCGTGAAGTCGGGGGCGCCCACGTTGAGGGTCACGGAGGCTGTGCGCTGGAGGGCGCCGCTGGTGCCTCGGATGGTCAGAGGGTAGCTGCCGCCGGGGGTGGATCCGGTGGTGGAGATGTTGATGGTGGAGCTTGCCCCGCCGGGCGTCGGGTTGACGGGGTTCGTCACGATCGACGCGCTGGCGTTGGCGGGCAGGCCCTCAACCGAGAGCGTGACGGGGTCCGTGAAGCCGTTGAGGCCGGTCACGGTCGCGGTGTAGCTCGTGCCGCCGCCGGGGTTCACCGAGGCCTGCGAGGGGGAGGCGCTGACGGAGAAGTCCGGGACGACCACTTCGAGGGCGGTGGTCGTGGCGTGTACGAGCGCTCCGCTGGTGCCTCGGATGGTGAGGGTGGAGTTGCCGGCCGGGGTGGCGCCGGTGGTGGTGATGTTGAGAGTGGTGGTGGCGCCGCCGACCGTCGGCGTGACGGGGTTGATGGTGAAGGACGAGCCGGCGCCCGCGGGGAGGCCGCTCTGGACATCGAGGGTCACGGGGCTGTTGAAGCCGTTCAGGCTCGTGACGGTGACGGTGTAGTTCGCGCCGCCGCCGGGGGTGACGGTGCGGGAGGACGGGGAGACCGCGATGGAGAAGTCGGGTGTGGGGGCCGCGACGGTGTTCGAGACGAGGTAGCCGTAGTAGCGACCGCTCACGGGGTTGTTCGGGTCGCCGTTGAAGCCATAGCCGGGTGTGGAGGAGCGGTTCTGTGCGTTCGTCCGCATATGGCTGATGACCTGCGCGGGGGTCATGCCCGTGCATGGCCCGCCCGCGCCGCCGGTCCCGAAGCAGAGCGCGACGGAGCCGGAGACGTGTGGGGTGGCCATGCTCGTGCCGGAGATCGTGGTGTAGGTGTGGTTGATGGTGGTCGTGCGATTCCACCAGGGGCCGGACGTGGTGGTCGACACCCAGGTGGAGTAGATGCAGGTGCCGGGGCCGGCGATGGTGTGGGCGATGTCGCCGCTGGAGACGGCATAGTTGGAGAAGCTGGCGTAGCGGTCGTCGGCCTCGCCGGAGCGACAGCTCGGGTTGCTGCCGAGCGAGCCGCCGCGCCCGTCGGTGTCGGACATCGCGGTGACGGAGAGCACCTCGGGGTAGGCGGCGGGGACGAAGCCGGACATGTTGTCGCCATCGTTGCCGGCGGCGACGACGTAGGTGACGCCGGCGGCAACGGAGTTGCAGATGGCGCGGTGGAGGGCGTCGTTGTTGGAGTTGCCGCAATTGTTGTCGTTGGAGCCGCCGCCGCCGAGGCTCATGCTGGCGACCTTGATGTTGAGGGCGGCGGCGTTCGCGGTGACCCAGTCGATGCCGCAGATGACCTGGGACCAGGAGCCGCTGCCGCCTGAGTTGAGGACCTTCACAGCGTAGAGCCTGGTGCCGGGGGCGACGCCGAGGACCCCGCTGCCGGTGTTCCTGGCACCGATGGTGCCGGCGACGTGTGTGCCGTGGCCGTTGTCGTCCTGCGGCTGGCTGCTGGATGAGACGCAGTTCCGGCCGGCGACGGCGTTGAGGTCCGGGTGGCCGAGGTCAATGCCCGTGTCGATGACGGCGACGTTGACGGTACTGGGGTCGGTGGTCTGTGTGGTCGACGCGGCTTCGATGCGGCGTACGCCGGGGGGGACGGTCTCGCCAGAGGCGATGGGGGCGGGGCCGACGGTCTGCACCTGGAGGTCGGGGCTGACGAAGTCGACCCACGGGAGGCGTCGAATCGCCTCGACCTGGAAGGCGTTGAGGCGGACGGAGAAGCCGCTGAGGGCGAAGCTGAAGCGCAGGTTGGACTGGATGCCCTGGGTGCGCTCGATGGTGTCCATGATGCCGAAGGGATCGAAGAGGTCGTCCTTGAGGACGACGATGTAGCTCTGCTGCTCGAAGGCCGGGGGCAGTTGCGCCTCGGCGGATCTGCCGGTCTGGGTAAGAGAGAGGAGCGCGATGACGGCCGTCGCCGCGACCGTGGCGAGGATGTAGCTCGCTTTCATGGACCTGCCGATCACTACCCGCCGCATTGCAGCCACGTCACGTGCGGACGCCCGACCCACCATACCAGCCTGTCAGCGGGTTTTTCGACCCTGCGGGGTGGATCAGTGGCGGTGCGCGCGCGTGGCGGGGGCAGGATGCGCCGCGACCTCATCGAGTCCTGCGCGGGGCGGCGGGCCGACGGCGGTTGCGCGCGCGGGGTGGTGCGCCCACACTGCGGGACGTGACAGCGAGGCCCTTCCTAAAGTGGGCCGGCGGCAAATCGCAGTTGCTCCCCGAACTGGTGAGGCGCAGCCCGCGCCGGATCGATACGTACTATGAGCCGTTCCTCGGCGGGGCGGCTCTGTTCTTCGCGCTGTCCTCGGACCCTGAGCGGGCGCCGAAGCGGGCGGTACTGAACGACCTCAACGGGGCGTTGATGACGACGTATCGCGTCGTCCGCGACGAGGCGCCGGCGCTCGCGGCCGCCCTCGAACGGTTGCAGGGGGAGTACGCCGCGGCGGATGACGCGGGGCGCGCGGCGATGTACTACCGCGTGCGCGATGAGCATGCGCGCAGCGACGCGGTCGAGGTCGCGGCGCGCGTGATCTTCCTGAACAAGACGTGTTTCAACGGGCTGTTCCGAGTGAATCGCCGGGGCGAGTTTAACGTGCCGTTCGGGCGGTACAGGTCACCTCGGATTCTCGACCGGGAGGGGCTGCTGGCGGCCGCGGCGGCGCTGCGGGAGGTGGAGCTGCGTTCAGGGGACTTCGCGGAGGCGTGCGCCGAGGCGGGGCGGGATGACTTCGTGTACTTCGACCCGCCGTTCCACCCGCTGTCGGACACCTCGAACTTCACGGCGTATACCGAACGGGAGTTTGGGCGGGCGGAGCAGATCCGCCTGAAGCGATGCATCGACGTGCTGACGTCGCGAGGGGTGTCGGTGATGTTGTCGAATTCGCCGCACCCGTGGATCCGCGGGGGGTACGAGTTTGCTGGCTACGCAATCGACGAGGTGCAGGCGCGACGGGCGATCAACTCGCGCGGCGACGGGCGTGGACCGATCGGCGAGCTGGTCGTGACGAATTATGAAGAAGTGGCGCGTACTCAGGCCGGGGCCGTCGCAAACGCTCGCAGCGCGGTTGCGATCTCCTCGGCGCGCGGCACGTCTTCGAGGTCGATGCCTTCGCTGAAGCAAAGGAACTCGACCCCGATGGGCTGATCGGCGGCATCGTAGTCGACCATGCGCCGGTCGTCGAGCATTCGGGTCCGCTTCGCGCCGCCGGGCTCGATCACGCGGAATGAGATGTAGAGGGCGTCCACCTCGCTGTCGTAGCGGACGATCACGGAGCCGGCTCCTCTTCCACCCAGTGCGCGGTCACGAGGACGGGCACTGGATGCTCCTCGGCGATCACGATGCGGAGACGCCGGTCGCCGACGATTCCATCGTAGCAAGCGTTCGGCCCGACGGACGGCATCCATCGGGGGTTGAGCAGGACGGCATCGAGCATCTCTTCGGTGATCTCGCGGGCGATCAGCTGTTCAAGCGCGTGGCCTGAATAGCGAAGCTCCACCGTCTCACGCCTCGATCGGTGGGACGCTGAGCCTGTCGCCGGTGGCGAGGAGCTGGCGCCACGTGGCGTCGTCGAGGGGGATGCCGGTGGCCTCGCGGGTGCGCTGCGAGGTGCGTTCGGGCTCGCCGGGGATGGTGATGCGGTCGACGCCGGGTGCCAGGGGCGGCGACTGCACGTACTCGATGAGGTCCGCGAAGGTGGCGTCGAAGGCGTCAAGGGGGCGGAAGCGGGCGACGTCGATAGCCATGCAGAAGAGGCCGTTGCCGACGCTCGGCGCGCCGGGGCGGCTCGTGCCGGCGGGGGAGAGGGCTCCCGCCAGTGCCTCGACGACGAGGGCGAGGCCGAAGCCCTTGTGGGCAGCATCCGCGCCGAGGGGGCGCAGCGAGCCCTGCGGGGGGCCGTAGAAGGCGGCGGGGTCGGTGGCCGGGCGGCCCTCGGCGTCCACGACCCAGCCCTCGGGGACGGAGTCGCCTCGATTGCGGGCGACGCGAAGTTTGCCTTCGGCGACGACCGAGGTCGTCATGTCGAGGACGAAGCGCGGCTCGGTGGGCAACACGACGACGATGGGGTTGGGGGAGAGCCGGCGTTCGAGGCCGCCGGGGGCGGACATGACGCGCCCGCCGCCGTGGTTGTTGACCATCGCGATGCCGATGCAGCCCTCGGCGGCGGCCTGCTCGCCGTAGGCGCCGACGCGGCCGACGTGTCCGCTGCGATGGGCGACGGCGATGCCGACGCCTCGGAGGCGGGCTTTCTCGACGACGATCGCCATCGTGCGGTGGGCGACGACCTGGCCGAAATTCCAGCCGCCATCAACGACGGCCGTGGTCTCGTCGTCGCGGTCGAGGCGGACCTCGGCGCCGGGGTGGAGGATCCCAGCCTCGATGTCGCGGACGTAGCGCTCGACGCGGATGACGCCGTGGGAGTCGTGGCCCTGGAGGTTCGCCTCGACGAGGTGGTGCGCCACGAGGGAGGCTTCCTCGGGGGGCGTGCCGGCGGCCTCGAAGATGCGTGCGACGTAGGGGCGGAGCGCGCTGGGCTGGAGGAGCGGCACGTGGCTAGACGTCCACGTCGATCGTCGAGGGGAGGGCGCCTCGGACGGTGTTGAGGTCGGCGGATGCCTTCGCGGTCATGAAGCCGGTGTCGGAGCCGAGGGTGACCATCAGGCAGCCGAGGTCGAGGTACTTCTGGGTGTATTCGACGCTGTTGGTGTGGATGCCGGGGGCGACGCCGTGGCGCCCGCAGGCCTCGATGATGGTCTTCACGGTCTCGAGGTGCTTCGGGTGGGGGTTGTCGCCCTTGCCCGGGAGGCCGATGGCGAAGGCGAGGTCGGCGGGGCCGATGTAGGCAGCGTCGACGCCGGGGGTGGCGAGGATCTCATCGAGCTTCGTGAGGGCCTCGGCGGTCTCGATCATGACAATGCAGGCGACCTCGTTGTTGGCGGCCTGGACGTAGTCGGGGCCGTTGACCATGCGGGCGCGGGCGGGGCCGGAGGAGCGGATGCCCTGCGGGGGATAGCGGCAGGCGGCGACGGCACGGGCGGCCTCCTCGCCGTTGTTGACGAGGGGGACGACGACGCCGGAGGCGCCGGCGTCGAGGACCTTCATGATCGTCGCGGGGTCGTTCCATGGGACGCGGACGAGGGGAACGACCTCGGTGGTGGAGATGGCCTGAAGCATCGTGACGGCGTCGGCGTAGTCGACGATGCCGTGCTGGAGGTCGATGCACAGCCAGTCGAAGCCGACGTGGGCGAGGTTCTCGGCGTTGAAGGCGGAGTTGGCGGTGAGCCAGGCGCCGATGGTGGGGCGGCCCTCGCGCCAGGCCTGCAGGGCGGTGTTGGTGCGCATCGGAGCCTCCTCGGGGCAGAGCGCGGGGTGAGCGTGCGCAGCGTAGCAAAGGCGGGGGTGGTCGGCGTCAGGGTGGCGCGGGAGGCCTCGGCGCGGGCGCGGCACGGAGGCGATCCGTCGCGCGCGCGGACACGAGGGCGAGCAACAGGGTGGAGAACGCGAAGGCGATGAGGGCGGACACAGCCGCGGCGTGTTCGAAGTCCGTGAACGCCGTCAGCAGCACGACACCCGGCACGAGGGCGAGGTAGGCGAGGAGGCAGGTGACCAGCGACCACGGCCAGGCCCGCGCGAGCACCCTCGTGGGTACGCCGGGCCCGGGGCGCGGTCCGTGGGTCATCCTCGTGGCGGTGACGCCGGCGAGGACGCCGATCAGCGGCGGGCCGAAGCCGCCGCCGACGAGCAGCAGGAGCAGCGAGAGGCCGACGAGCACCGAACCACCGTGGCGACGCTGGACGAAGCGGAGCGACCAGATTGCGACAGCCAGGGAGACGACGATCGCGAGCAGGCCCGTGAGGGCGAGGCTGGGGATGACCGACATCGCGGGTTCGCCCCCGAGCGCCTCGAAGCCGCGGGTATCGGGCCACGACTCGAACGCGATCGAATCGGGCGCGCCGAAGCCCTGGCGGATCTCACCGATGCCGTGCTCGATGCCGGCGTAGGCGACCAGCGTGCCGATCGCGGCTACGGTGACGCGCGTTGCGCACGGCACTGGACGACCCCGCTTCCGATCAGCCGCTCGCACGCGGGCAGTGCGCGACCGGGGCGATGGGAGCGAAGCTGCCCGACCTGGGACCGTCAGTGATGGGAGGATGCACCGGCCAGGTGTTCGTGTCCCTGCTCGACACGGCGCTTGAGCTGGGCGAGACCGGAGTCGAGCGATCGGGAGAGCATCGAGCGCATTGGGCGCCGCAGGATCCAGGGCAGGAGTCCGCTCCACGACTCCTCGGACCGGACGTGGGCAACTCCATCCTGCTGGGCGATGTCATGGACGTGCAGGGCGCGGATGCCGAGCGTGGAACCTGTCCAGACGATGCGCCCTGGAGCGTCGACTTCGATCAGCCGCGATGTGATCCAACCGGGCCCCGCCTTCCAGCGGAACGTAGTCCCCGGCGCCACCGGGCCGCGGACGTCGATGGCCCGGACATCCTTGTTCCACTCCGGCCATGCGCTCAGGCCGGCGAGCACACGCCAGACTTCGGCGGCCGGGGCCGCAATGTCGATGTTGCTCACCGATCGGACAGGTGCGTGGTTCAGTGGTGGCATTCGTGCCTGGCCTTCCTCCAGCCTTGCGGTGATGCGTCGCCCAGTGACCCTCATCGTCGCATGGGCGCCCGAACGGTCCGTCCTCTCGCAGCCATCGATCTGCTCACGCCGCCAGCGGGCGCACCAGTTCCACCATCGAGGCGTTGAACTTCGAGGGTTCGTCCGCGAAGGGCTCATGGCCGGAGGCTTCGAACCACAGGAGTTGCTTCGAGGGCGCGGTGAGGCGGTCGAAGTAGGCGACGCTGACCTCGGGAGGTACCCAGTGGTCGTGGCGGCCGAGGAAGAAGAAGACGGGCACCTCGAGTGCGGGCGCCAGCACGTTGAGGTCCAGGGCGGAGACCTCGGACCACATAAGGTCGAGCGTAGAGCGGAACCCGCGGTAGAGCCTCAGGAGGTCGAGGAGCGAGTACTCGCGACTGCCGAGGAGGATCTGCCCCATCGCCCACAGCTTCGCCGGCGTGAGATTCCCCTCGAGGCGCTGGAGGGACGTGCGCTCCGTCCAGAGTTGCCTGGCCGTGTGCGGGGGCGGGCCGATTTCGCGAAGGGCGCGGAGCGTGCGCTCGTCGGACCGGCGCGCGGCCTCGGCGATTGCGTAGCCGTAGGAGGCCGCCTCGGCGGCCGGCCAGTCGGCGACCTGGCCGCTGCCGACGTAGGCGGCGACCTTGTGGGGGAAGCGGGCGGCGTAGAGCACGCCGAGCGCCGAGCCCCAGGAATGACCGAAGAGGGTGACTCGCTCGGCGTGGAGGCGCCCGCGTACGGCGTCGACGAACTCATCGAGGTCCGCGATGCAGCGCTCGACGGTCATCGATGCGGGTGGGATGGCCGGGTGGTACGACTTGCCGCTGCCTCGCTGGTCCCAGTAGACGAGCGTGAAGTCGCGCTCGAGCGGGGCGTTGAACTGGCGGAACAGCGGCGTCTCGGAGAAGCCGGGTCCGCCGTGGAGCAGGATGAGTGGCGGGTTGTCGACGCTGTCGCCTCGGATCATGACCCACTGCTGCAGGCCGCCGAGTGTGAGGTAGCCGATGTCGGCGATGCCGCCGGGGGGCGCGGCACCGCGTGGGGCGCGACGCCCTCGAACCAGGAGGATCATAGTGCGGTTCCTTTCGCGGATACGCGCGTGACCTCGGAGTGGCGCAGGTCGTACGCGATCGCGGAGATGGTCGTCACGATGAGGAGCGCCACCGCGAGGTAGAAGCTGTAGAGCACGGGGTCGGAGTGCTGGAAATCGAAGGCGAAGAGGAGGACTACCGAGATGAGAAAGAGGAACACGCCGTTGGTGGCCGCGAGCGCGTAGAGCCATGGCCAGGCGGCGGCGAGGAAGTCGCGCGTCCGCCCGCGCAGGCGGCCGCGCCACGCATCGAGGGAGGAGCCGGTGACGGCGCCGGGCCAGCCGGCGAGCATGCCGATGACGGGCGGTCCGACGCCCCCGCCGACGAGCAGCATCGCGACAGAGAGCAGCGTGAGGACGAGACCACCTCGGCGGCGGCGCACGAAGAAGAGGGCCCAGAGAACAACGACCGAGGAGACAGCGAGCGCAAGGATGCCGGTGGCGAGCATGTTCGGGACGATGGTGATGCCCGGTTCGCCGTCCATGTGGTCGGCAATGGGGCCCTCGGTCCAGGACTCGATGAAGAGGCCGTCGGGCCGGACGTTGCCCTGTTGCACCTCGCCGATGCCGTGCCGGATGCCGCCGAGGCCGGCCAGCGCGCCGAAGGTGGAGGCGGTGATGCGGGTGGCGCTGAGCATGTCGACTCCCTTCGAGGGCGTCCGGTCACCTCGTGAGGGTGCGGAGGGCGAACGCGACCACGGCCGCGTTGAGTGCGATGCCCCAGAGCCAACGGATGTTGCAGGTGAGGAGCATCAGCGCGAGGGATACGGCGGCGGCCGCGACGGCGGCGTACGGCCACCAGTCCGTGTCCAGCAGGAGGGTGACGCCGGCCAGGGTGAACAGCGCCGCCGACAGCGCGGCGATGGGGATCACCACCGGACGGGCGTCGCCGAGGAGCCAGGAGTGGCGCGGGTCCCAGGAGGCGCTGCTGTAAACGGCCCACATGATGACGTGGACGACCCCGTGCCAGATGAGGAAGAGGCCGGCGGCGAGGCGGATCACCGTGGTCATGCTGAACTCCTCTAGCGTCGGCGGGCCGGCGGGAGGGATCACAGCGTGGGCGCCGGACCGCCAGGGCGACCACGGCCGATGGTCACACGGGGCGTGGTCGGAAGGGCCCGCGGGGTTCGGGACAGACTTCGACGGCGGCGCGGTGACGGGTGGGTGCGAGGATGGGACCGCGGCGCGGTAGTATGAGGCGGTCTCCCCCCTCGACAGGAGGACGCGATGTCCTGGTACGGAACGCTCGAGACTGCGCTCGGGACGGTGTACGCCGGCGGGTCGGACGAGGGGGTGCATCGCATCGAGTTCGCGCAGACGGCCGAGGAGGCGGCGCGCTTCCTCGAGCGGCTGGAGCGGGACAGTGGGTCGGCGCCGGTGGAGGACGCGGTCGCATCGCGGGAGGCGGTCGAGGAGCTGCGGGGGTACTTCGCGGGGAAGCGGGAGACGTTCGATTTGCCGCTGGCGCCGAAAGGGACGCCGTTCCAGCAGGCGGTGTGGGGGGCGCTCCTCGACATCCCGTACGGGGAGACGTCGACGTACGGCGCAGTGGCGCGGCGGATCGGGAGGCCAAGTGGGCCTCGCGCGGTGGGGATGGCGATCGGGCGGAACCCGATCAGCGTAGTCGTGCCGTGTCACCGGGTGGTGGGCGCGAACGGGACGCTGACGGGGTATGGCGGGGGGCTGGACCGCAAGGAGTGGCTGCTGGCCCTCGAAGGGCTGCCGCGCACCTCGTGGGTGCGGGAGGCGCTCGCGGCCGCCGGTTGACAGCATCCCCGGGTGCGGTTCCAATGAGGAGCGACGGTCGTGCGCGGCCGTTTCCTCGTCCGTGGGGGCCTGTAGCTCAGCTGGGAGAGCGTCTGACTGGCAGTCAGAAGGTCAGCGGTTCGATCCCGCTCAGGTCCACCAGATCCCTCGAGTCGTCCGTGTGAAGTGAGTGCGTCCGGCGGGCGTGGCGGGTCTGTATGTGTCGCTGGACAACCGACGTAGAGAACTTTACGCTCGGGGCGTTTCCGGACGGACCGGGCACTCAGGAGGAGTCATGCGGACCGGGGTACGCAAACGAGGGAGCCGCGTGTCGTGGCGGCAAGCGCTGGCGCGGTCGCGCTGGTGCTGATGACGGTGGGAGCGGTGGTGGCCGGCGGGCCTGCGCCCGCGAACGACATGCGTGCGAACGCGTCGCGCCTGCAGCTGATGAACTACTCGGTGCGGGGGCACAACATCAATGCGACCACTGAACTCGGCGAGCAGCTCCCGTGTGGCTCCATCGAGTCGACGGTGTGGTACCAGATCTACGTCCCGTCGGGTGCGGGTCTGGAGATCAACACGTACGGGAGCGACTACGACACCGTGCTCGCGGTGTACACGAACCCGCGCTCGGCTCCGATCGTCTGCAACGACGACACGGACGACCCGTATTACAGCGACATCCCGGAGTTCTGGTACGACTCTGAGGTTGTGGTGCCCGGCACCCCGCGGACGGGGCAGTGGTACTACATCCAGGTCGGCGGGTACTCCGGCGATGAGGGACACATCGTCCTGAACTACCGGCTGGTGCGCTGAGCGCTGCGAACTCACACCGGCCACTGAGCCGAGACGGGGCCCGACGCACAGTCGGGCCCCGTTGTTGTCTGCCGGCCGCTCTGGCGGGGCGGCACGCCCATCAGCGGGCGCCGAGCAGGGGCGTGCGCGGCGCAGGGCGGAGCGCATCCGCTGGATGAGGCTGGGCCGTCGAGCGGGGCGGGCGGGCGATGGCCCGGCGCTCGTCTGGCGAGCGAGCCGCGGCGCGACGCCGCAGCGCGCAGGCGCGACCGGCGAGACGGGTGCGCGGCGCCCTCGAACGTCACGATCGCGCACCGGGTGGGGCAGCGAACGGTCGACCTCGCGTGGGGCCGGGGGAGGATGTGCGCGCCGCCGGCCGCGTCGCGGTGCGGGGGCGCGCGCGGGGGGCTATGCCCGGACAGGTAGGATCGAAGTGCGCCCTCGACGACGGCGGGCAGGGGTCGGGCGATGCTGGTGTTGCTCCTTGTGGTGGTGATCGGACTGATCGCGGTCGGGCTCGTGGTCGCGGTGACGCGCGACGCGACACGGCACGGGTATCCGGCGGACTACCGGCGGCACGGTGTACGTACGCCGTTCGAGGCGGAGCGTAGCCGTGCCTCTCGGAGGTCCCGTCCGGCGGACGAGGACGAAGCGTACTTCGACGACCCGCCGCCTCCAGTGGCGGCGCGCAGGCCGATCCCTGCGCGGGCGGCACCCGTGGCCGCCGCGGCGCGCGGAGGGACCGGAGGGCGCGGGGGATTGCTGGTGGCCGCGGCCGTCCTCGGTGCGTTCGCGGCGCTCCTGGTCCTCGGCGTCACGCAACCGTGGGCCGACGGCGAGTCGCTGGATCCGGGGCAGGAGCGGCCGGCCGCCGGCGTGGCGACGACGGGGGAGGCGAGCGAGACGGCGGCACCCGGGGAGGCGGGCACCTCGACGGCTCCGGCGACGGCGACAGCGACGGCAGCGGCGACGCGGACGAGCACGCCCGCGCCGGCGAACGCGGCGACGCTCACCGTGCAGGCGCGGCAGCAGTCGAGCGTGCGGGTGAGCGTCGATGGTGCGATCGCCTACGAGGGGACACTGGGGGCGGGGGAGTCACGCTCGTGGTCGGGCAGCGTCCGGGTGCAGCTGTGGACGAACAACGGGAAGAACGTGGCGGTCACGGTGAACGGGTTCGACCTCGGGGCGCTGTCGACGGCGGTGGGGCATCCGGAGTGGAACACGGTCGACTGGGGCTGGGCAGCGGGCTGGCGCCCGTAGGGGCGGCGGATACGCAGGGGGTGGTTCGAGGTCGCGCTATTCTCGGAAGACCAGGGGGCATGCAGGATCGAGGCGCAGCTTGGAAGCCGACGACATCGCGGCGGCAGTCGCGTACAAGCCGGACTACACATCGCTGACGTTTGGCGAGCCGCCAGCGGGGCGGCCGTACGTGATCGTGAACATGGTGAGCAGCCTCGATGGGCGGGTCACGATCGAGGGCAACGAGCGCGGGCTGGGTTCGAAGATCGACCAGCGCCTGATGCGCGAGTTGCGGGTGCATGCGGACATCGTCATGAACGGCGCGGGGACGCTGCGGGCGAGCGGGACCTCGTCGCGGCTGGACGACCCGGCGCTGGAGGAGTTGCGAATAGCGCGCGGGAAGACGCGGACGCCGATCTCTGCGATCGTGAGCGCCTCGGGGGACCTCCCACTGGAGCGTGCGTTCTTTCGGGCGCGGGACTTCGAGGGCGTGGTGTACCTCGCGGCGTCGGCGCCGGCGGAGCGGCGTGAGGCGATCGAGGCGACCGGGCGGCGGGTGTTCGAGGTGCCGGACGAGGGCGTGCGATGGATCCTCCATCACATGCGGGACGAGTTCGATGCGCGTCGCCTGCTGGTGGAGGGCGGGCCGACGCTCAACGGCGAGCTGTTCGACGCGGGGCTGGTGGACGAGTTGTTCCTGACGCTCGGGCCCGTGGTGGTGGGCGGGAACGACGTGCTGGCGGCGGTCGTAAGCGACCGGGCGCCGTCGCTCGAGCGGACGACGCGCCTCGAGATCGTATCGGCGGTTCCGAACCCGGTGACGAACGAGATCTATACGCGGTACCAGGTGCAACGAGAGACGTAGGGACGGCGACCGCGCGTGCTCAGGCGGTGGCTGCCTCGGGCTCCTGGGTACGCGGGATCCAGTGACGGCAAGCCAACCAGAAGACCGAGGCGAGCGCGATGCTCCCGACGCAGACGGCGAAGAGTGCGCGGACGCCGGTCTCCTCGACGACGGACGTGTAGGCGTCTGTGCGGTTCAGGACGACGTGGACGAAGAGGAACGAGACGGCGACGGCCAGCGCCAGCCACACCGCGCGATTCCAGTCCCAGAGGCGGCGGCCCTCCATGAACTTGAGGGGGAGGAGGCTGAACAGCAGGCCCTCGATGCCGCCGACGAAGAGCGTGACGGCGACTGTCTCCGGGATGACCGCCCACCAGTTCGCGGGGTGACCGTTCGACAGCGACTGGAGCGGGCCGACAACCAGGAGCGAGCCGAGGCTCAAGCCGAGGATGCCGAGCATCGCCGCGGTGACGATGCGTCCCTGCAGCCTCGCATCGTGGCTACCGACCGCGGCGCCAGCAATGACGCCGAGGACGATGCCGGGATGGACGTCGGTCAGGCGCGTGATGATGACAGAGAGCGCGGCGATCACGATGCCCAGCGGGTGCAGCTGGAGGCTGCTGCGGGCGCCAGCCCGGGCGCCAAAGAGCACCTGAGCGCCCTCGTAGATGAGCGTGAGCAAGCCGACACCGACGGTCAGGCTGATGACGAGGGCGGCAGTGGCGGCGTTCCAGCCGAACTCGGGGTCGAGACCGGAATAGACGGCGGCGACGGCAAGCAGGATCAGGCCGAGGCGCCAGAGCGAAATCGGCCGTTCTCCGTCGTTATCGTCGCCCCGGAGCCAGGCGAGGGAGAGGCCGAAGGGCGCGACGAGGCGACCGAGGACCGCCGCCAGCTGCGAGCCGTTTTCCTCGAGGGTCGAGTTGAAGACGGTACAGGCGAGCAGGATCAGCATCAGTGCGAGCAGTGAGAGCAACTTCAGATGAACGAGGAATCAGCCACGTCGCTCCCGCGCGCGGGGCGCAGCCGCTATAGTCACCTCGCGTCCCACGAGGGGCGTCCTCGGTGACGCGAAAGGCACGGCGGCGATGAAGATCGGGCTCATCTCGGACACGCATGTCCCCTCGATGGGGAAGGAGCCGCCACACCAAGTGATCCCGGCGTTCGAAGGGGTGGAGTTGATCCTCCACGCGGGGGACATCTACACGCAGGACTGCATCGAGTGGCTGGAGCAGATCGCGCCGGTGCGGTCGGCGAGCTCGTTCTTCGCGACGGCGGTGGAGGCCGGGCCGCGGGTGAGCCCACCGGCCGTGGTCGAGATCCTGGGCCGGAAGATCGGACTGGTGCACAAGCTCGAACTGCAGGTCCTGGGGGATGACGTGTGGCCGGGAGCCCTCGACCGGTATCCGGCGAGCAAGTCGATTTCGGACGACCTGCAGGGCGCCTTCGGGGAGCCGGTGGAGATCGTGGTGTGCGGATACACGCACGAGCCGATGGTGGAGACACACCAGGGGATCCTATTCATCAACCCGGGCAGTCCGAACATGGTGAAGCAGTCGATGAAGCTCGGGCACGTGGGAATTCTCGAGCTGACCGAGACGAGCGCGGAGGCGCGTATCCTGGACCTGGCCGACTACCCGGCGGAGTAGGTGCTCGGGGCGTCGGCTCGACATAACGCCGTCCTCTGGCGGGGTAAGCGCGGAAATCCCTCCTGAGAGGGACGCCACGTTGAGGCTCGGAAGCCAACATCACGGCTGAACGGTGGCTCGGAGACCGGGAGGCGAGATGGACGGGGAGCTTCACGCGGAGCAGCAGGCTCCGCGGTCGACGGTGCGCGCTGCGGCGAGCGCGGTATTCGGGCCGGTGTGGGACTGGCGGACGTACGCGAGCGCCGTGCACCTGTTCGCGATGTTCCCGCTCGGTCTCGCCTACTTCGTGGCACTGGTGGTGGCGCTCGCGGTCGGTGGGGCGCTGATCTGGACGCTCGTCGGGCCGCCGGTGCTCCTCGTGGCGCTGTACCTGTCGCGGTGGGCGGGCGATGGCGAGGCGTGGCTGGTGCGGCACGTGCGAGGCGTACCGCTGCGGCGGCCACCGACGACGATCGAGCGGGGGTCGTACCGAGCGCAGGTGCGGGACCGGCTGACGGACCCGACGACATGGACGGGGCTGCTCTACCTCTTCGTGCAGTTCCCGATCGGTACGGCGGCGTTCGCGAGCCTCGTGGCGTTGACCACGGTCGGGGGAGCATTCATCGCGGCGCCGTTCCTCATCCATGTCGCGCCGATGACGATCGATGTGGGTTCGGACGGGCGAGTGATCGACGAGCTGAGCGAGGCGTGGTGGCTCCCGTTCGTTGGGGTGACCGTCCTGCTGGCCGAGGTGCACCTTGTGCGGTGGGCCGCATGGGTGCACGCGCGGTGGGCGCGGCTGATGCTCGGGAGCCGCGCGCCGCACATCGTGCCCGGTGCATCGCTGGACGACCTCGGTGGGCCGGCGCCGCAGAGCCCGGGGCCGGCAGGCCCGGGGGGCGGGCCCGGAGGTGGTGCGGAGGTGCCCGCGCCGGGAGCACCGGCGTCTGGCGGGCTGGTGGACGTCGGGCCGCCGGTGGCGATGGCCTCGCTGCGCGAGGCGCCCGAGGTGGACGATGGAGGCGCGGCGACGGCGGCGGGGCTGACGGCGCGGGAGCGCCAGGTGCTGCAACTGATCGCGCGGGGGTACTCGAACGCGGAGATCGCGGAGGCGTTCGTGTTGAGTGAGGGGACGGTGAAGACGCACGTGAAGCGTATCCTCGCGAAGCTGGAGCTACGGGACCGGACGCAGGCGACGGTATGGGCCTTCGACCACGGACTGGTGCGGCCGGCGGCCGCGCGGGCGGGTGAGGGGCGAGAGCCGATCCCGCTGCCGGTGGCCGCGGCGAAGTAGCTGGCGAGCGGCGGTCCACCTCGGGCGGTAGGCTGGGCGGATGGACTCACTGGAGCGGGTGCGGGACGAGGTGGTGGCGTGCCGGCGCTGCCCGCGCCTGGTGGCGTGGCGGGAGCAGGTGGCGCGGGAGAAGCGGGCGGCGTTTCGCGACGAGGAGTACTGGGGGCGGCCGGTGCCGGGGTTCGGGGATCCGGAGGCGCGTGTGCTCGTCGTGGGGTTGGCGCCAGCGGCACACGGGGGAAACCGGACGGGACGGGTGTTCACGGGTGACCGTTCGGGCGACTGGCTGTTCCGCGCGATGCATCGGGCGGGGCTGGCGAACCAGCCGACGAGCGTGGCGCGGGACGACGGGTTGCGCCTCGAGGGGGCGTATGTGGCGGCGGCGGTGCGGTGTGCGCCGCCCGGCAACAAGCCGCTGCCCGCGGAGCGGGCGAACTGCGCGCCGTACCTGGCGCGGGAGCTGAAGTTGCTGCCGTGGCGGGTTGCGGTGGCGCTGGGGGCGTACGCGCTCGAATCGTTGGCGGGACAACTGGGGCTGCGGCCGCGGCCGAAGTTCGGGCACGGAGCGGAGATCGCGTTGCCGGGGGGACAGGTGGTGCTGTGCTCGTTTCATCCGAGCCAGCAGAACACGTTCACGGGCCGGCTCACGGAGCCGATGCTGGACGCGGCATTCGCGCGGGCGGCGGAGCTGGCGGAGGCGACCGCGTAGGGTGGCCCTGGTCGCGGGCATCGTATCGAGGGTGCGCGAGCTATCGACGTGCCCGTTCGGTATCCGGGGTACCGAGCTACTGACGTCCGATGTGCCGAGCGACCGGCGGTGCTGCCCATGGGCAGCTCGGGCGCCATTCTGGGCGAGCGCGGTGAGCGGTCGTCGAGCGAGGCGGTTGCGCTTCGACTATGGCTCCTCGAGGAACAGCTCCTCGATCTTTAAGTCGAACAGCCGGGCCAGACGGAAGGCGAGCGGGAGGCTCGGGTCGAACTTCTCCTTCTCGATGGCGTTAATGGTCTGTCGTGAGACGCCGGCATGCGCGGCCAGGTCTGCCTGGGTCCAGTCGCGCTCGGTCCGCAGTTCCCGGAGGCGGTTCTTCATCGGTACCGGAGGTGGCCGCCGGCGATGGCGATCACGTAGACAGCTGCCATGAGCAGTGGAAGGAGTGCGACGTTCACGTCGCGGTCGATGAGCTCCGCCTTGTCCACGGTGACATACGCGAGTCCCGCCACGAATCCCACGCCGAGGGTAAGGGCGAGTGCATCGAGGTTGATCTTGCGCTCAAGTTCGTCGAGCTCCTGCAGGTAACGGGCGTGGGCAACGATCCATCCGACGCCGGTGACCAGGTTCAAAGCCACGGCGGCCCAGCTGGCGGTTGGCTGCAGATCCCACAGATGCGTGGGGCCGAATCGGGCGAGCGCGAGCGTTGCCGCCCATGCGCCGGTCCAGAGCGCGAGTTGTGCGCTGATTCTGAACCCGTTTGGCCGACCGCTGGTCCGCGGGTGTGACCGCATGGACGGTCTCCCTTCATCGATGTCAAGTACCCTTGTCAGGGTAGGTGTGGTGCGCGCTCGTGTCAAGTGACGTTGACATCCGTTGGAGCGGGCGGCCGTGAGGGAGATGTCGCTGGGGTCACGTGCGGCGGCGTTGCTTTCGGCGGCATGAGCCGAGCGCGGCTTGACGTGCCTGCGCGCGGCGCGGAATGTGACGGGTATGGAAGTCGTAAACGAACTCATGGTGCGCGGGCTCGTGGTGGGGGTGTTCCAGGAGAACTGCTGGGTGATCGGGAACCGGCGGACGGGTGAGGCGATCTGCATCGACCCGGGTGACGAGCCGGAGGAGATCCTGGCGCTGGCGCGCGACATGGGCGTGCGGATCAAGCTGATCGCGAACTCACACGCGCACCTGGACCACATCCTGGGGGTGTACGGGGTGCACGCGCAGACCGGCTCTAAGTTCCTGTTGCACGAGGCGGAGCTGGACCTGCTGCGGAACGGGTGGCGGGATGCCTCGGTGCGGATGGGCCTCGACGTAGAGCATGGGCCGCCGGACCCGGACGGGTTCGTCACGGAAGGCGACATCGTGGAGGTGGACGGGTTGCGGCTGCGGGTGATCACGACGCCGGGCCACACGCCGGGGAGCGTGAGCTACTACACGGACGGGCTGCTGTTCAGCGGCGACACGCTGTTCCGCGGCTCGATCGGGCGGACGGATATGCCGGGCGGCAGCTACGAGCAGGAGATGGACAGCATCTGCGACCGGCTGCTGACCCTGCCGGAGGAGACGATGGTGCTCCCCGGGCATATGCAGGAGACGAGCGTGGCGGCGGAGAAGGCGCAGAACCCGTTCGTCCTCGACTGGATGCGCCGGAGGGGCCAGTCCGGAGGCTAGCGAGCCGCCTCGACGTCCGCGGGGATGCGGAATGGCGGCAGGCCCCAGTCCTCGGGGCGGAAGGCCGACAGGCTGGGGAGGACCTGGTCGGCGGGCGGGAAGAGCGCGGCCTCGATGTTGGGGTCGGGGACGCAGATGACGCGCATGCCCGCGGCGCGCGCGGCGGCGACGCCAGCCGGCGAGTCTTCGACGACGAGGCAGGCTTCGGGGGCTGCGCCGAGGCGGCTGGCCGCGACCAGGAAGATGTCGGGTGCCGGCTTGCCCTCGTGCACCTCGGGGTCGTCGCCGAGGACGAGGGCGTCGAAGCGAGCGAACCAGTCGGCGTGGGCGCGGGTCTTGATATCGAAGGTGCGGCGGCTGGAGCTGGAGGCGACGGCGTGGGGCACGCCTTCGCGGGCGAGGTACTGCGTCAGCTCGACGGCTCCGGGCATGGGACCGGCAACGAGGAAGAGCGCGTCGAGGAGGGGCTCGCGTTCGCGCAGGAAGTCTTCGCCGGTCATCGGGAGGCCGAGCTCGGCGACGAGCCAGTCAGCGGCGGGGAGGGCGCGGCGGCCCAGCATGCGGGACTTGTGGGCGAAGGTGAACTCGAGGCCGTAGCGGCGGCAGACCTCGGCGGAGGCGGCGGTGTAGTGGGGCTCGGTGTCGAGGAGGACGCCGTCCATATCGAATATGACGTGGGTGACCTCGGGAGCGCGGGTGACCTCGGGCGGTGGGGGCATACGGGTATGGTCGCACGGCGCGGCGGTGCGCCACAGCGACAAGCGGGGGGCGGGTGGGCGATGTATGATGGTTGTGCGCCAGTGATGGCGCAGCCCTCTCAGTATCTCTTCCACGTCGTTTCACCCGAACGCCCATGTCGAGCCTGAGATGTTTGCAGCGGCCTTCTCGGAGAAGGCAGTAGTTGTCGGCTCGACCGGCTAGGAGTGATTCGTTTGGTACAGAAGATCTATGTGGGAAACCTCCCGTTCTCGGCGCGCGAGGGCGACGTAGAGACGTTGTTCGCGCCGTACGGCGAGGTGCTGTCGGTGGCGGTGCCGACGGACCGTGAGACGGGCCGTGTGCGCGGGTTCGCGTTCGTGGAGATGTCGAACGAGGACGCGGCGAAGGCGATCGCGGCGTTGAACGGCACCGAGTTTGGCGGCCGGGCCCTGAACATCAACGAGGCGCGTCCTCGTGAGGAGGGCGGTCGTGGTGGTGGCGGCGGCTACGGCGGTGGTCGTGGCGGCGGTGGCGGCTACGGCGGCGGCGGTGGTGGCTATGGTGGCGGCGGCTACGGTGGTGGCGGCGGCAGCCGCGGCGGTGGCGGCGGCGGCTATGGCGGTGGAGGCTACGGCCGACGCTAGACGCGCGCCGTTGCGCGGTGCTCGGGTGGCGCCGCGTACGTCGTAACATTGCAGCTCAGGACGGGCCCGGCGGTTGCCGGGCCCGTCCTTTGTTCGTGACGCAGGCCTCGTCGGCGCTGGTGATGGGAGCGGCCCGCTGCGCGGGCCGGGATGGACGGCCGCTTTGCGGCGGGCTGTCTTTCTGGGGATAGCCCGCCCACCCGCCCCAACGGGGGCCTCGCCCCTTGAACCCCTCGAATGCGGATCAGGGGTGTTCCTCGGAGTTCGGGCGTCTGTCGGAAGGGGCGGTGCTCTCAGCCGGCCCGGGCGGACGACCGGTGCGCCAACGGCTGTTCTCCACCGGGAGGCCGGCTCGCCCACGCAAGAGGGCTTCGCCCCCTTGACCCGCGAACGCGGCGGGCTGCGCCTGCGCACGGACCGGCGTTGGTCCTCGGAGTTTGTCGGGCGGAAGGGCGGTAGCGGGGCGACCGTGGCGTGGCCGGCTTCGTTCTTCGGAAGCGTGGCCCGTGCGGCTGACCGGGTCGGTTGATTCGGTCAGGATTCGCCGCGGATGACGAGGAGCAGGCCGCCGATCACGACGGTGTAGACGAGGAGGGCGACGGCGTCGTTGAGGTAGAAGGCGCGGTTGACGGTGAGCGCGAGCGTGAGTCCGCCGGCGAGGTAGCACAGCATCAGCGCGAGGACCGGGAGCAGCTCGCGGGCCTTCGGGGGCGCGGGACGGAAGAAGGGCTGGCCCGGCTCGCGGCGCTCCTCGAGGCGGGTGCGGCGCCAGAGACGTCCGAGGCGGCCGGGCGGGCGCTGGCGGCCATCGCGCCAGGGTTCGAGCCAGCCTCGATGGGCGTGGAGGACGGGGAGGCCGGATTCTGCCTCGATGCGGGCGCGGACGCTGGTGGCGAGGCGGCCGAGGAGCCGCGGGGGACGGGTGAGGAGGATGACGGCGTCGTAGACATCGGGCCGCTCGCGAAGCTCGTCCTGGGCGGCGACGAGCGGGGACCCTGCGCCGACGAGCACGGCGACGAGGTGGACGCCGGCCGCCGCGAGGGAGGCGCGCGCTTCGGTGGCGAGACGGACGGCGTGGCGCTGGACGGCCTGGCTATGCTCCTCGAGCGGGCCGTGGGTAGCAGTGACGAGGAGGGTGAGGGCGGCACGCGGGTCGGCGGCGACGAGGCGCGTGAGACAGGCGGCCAGCTCTGGGCTGGCCGCCGTGCGATGAGCGATGACGAGGTAGTGGTTCACCGGTGCCCCGCGTGGTGAGAGAGCGGACTTCGATCATAGCGGCCTGTACCATCGACGTATGCGGTCGGGCGTCAGTTTCCTCGATGCGTTGCGTGTGCTGTGGCTGGGGGCGCTCGGGCGATGCCCGGGATGCCGGCGGCACTCGATGTTCCGCGGGGCCTTCACGCTCCATGAGCGCTGCCCGAACTGCGGTATCCGCTATGAACGCGAGGACGGGGCGTGGCTCGGGGCGACGGCGCTGGGGTACACGGTAGGGGCGCTGGTGGCGGTGTTCCTCGGGCTGGTGGAGCTGCGGTGGCATCCGATCGGCGAGCTGGGGCTGCATCCGTTGTGGACGATCATGGTGGTGAGTCTGGCGGTGACGGTGCCGGCGTACCGGCCTGCGAAGGGCGTGTGGTTCGCGCTGCTGTGGCTGTACGAGTTCACGGACGAGGCGGAGCCGGCGGAGGCGTGAGCCCCCGGGGGTCTACGCGGGCGAGTAGTCCGTGGGCAGGAGGATGTCCGAGGTGATACGGGCGACGAGGGGGCCTTCGGTCTCGGAGGCGGCGCGGATGTGCTGCCATTCGGGGTCGGCCTGGAAGGCGGCCCAGGCGGCGTCGCGGGCGGCCTGATCCTCGAAGGCCATCATGTAGACGAGCTGGTCGCTGGTGCCGCCGTGCTTGTAGGTCCAGAAGCCGATGCACGTGAGGCTGTGGCGCTCGAAGAGCTTCACGGTGTGGTCGCGGAAGCGGGCGTTGAGCGCGGGGAGCTTGCCGGGCATGGCGACGTAAGTACGCAGCTCGTAGATCATCGTGTGCTCCTCTCGGCGGCGGCGCCGTGCTCGGTGTGTCCTCGATAGCCGCTGTTATAGTGCGCGGCGGGGCTCGCGGACAACGGCGGGCGCGACGGGCGAGGAGCGCAGCGTGCAGCTGAACGAGATGGCGGAGGGCCTCGAGCCGCTGGACCTGACGGGGACGGCGGAGTTCGCAAGCCTGCTGCAGAGCGCGACGGACCTGGGGATCCCGCACTCGCGGGACGTGCGGTACGTGTCACGGCAGACGGTGGTGGGCGGGCACCGCTTTCACTTCCTGGAGTGGGGGGAGCCCTCGGCGCCGGCGGTGCTGCTGCTGCATGGGGGGAACCAGACGGCGCACGCGTGGGACCTCGTGAGCCTGCACCTCTCGGACCGCTATCACGTGTACGCGCTCGACCAGCGGGGGCACGGGGACAGCGAGTGGGTGCGGGACCAGGATTACTCGCCGCAGTCGATGGCGAGCGATGCGCTCGGGTTCATTGCCCAGCAGGGGATCGAGTCGCCGATCGTGATGGGGCATTCGATGGGGGGCGGGGTGACGATGGCGCTCGCGGTGCGGGAGCCGGAGCTGCCTCGGGCGCTCGTGTTCGTCGACACGGGGCCAGCGATCGATGCGATGAACGAGGGCGCGCAGGAGATCCGCAACTTCATCACGGCGAACGTGGAGTTCGACCACATCGAGGACTTTGTGCAGCGGGTGCAGGCGTACGACCCGTTCCGGCCTCGGGAGCACATGGAGCGGACGGCGCGTTACAACCTGTTTCGGCGCGCGGACGGGAAGTATGTGAGCAAGTCCGACCGCGTGCTCCACAACATGGACCGCCCGATGCCGCCCGAGGGGCAGCGGCCGACGCTGGCCTCCGTGGGGGCGATCGGGCGGCCGGCGCTGATCCTGCGGGGTGAGCATTCGCGGGTGCTGACGCGGGAACGTGCGCAGGAGTTCGCGGACGCGCTGCCTCAAGGGCGGTGGGTCGAGGTGGAGCGCTGCGGGCACAATGTGCAGACGCAGAACACACCCGGTTTCCTCGCGGCGGTGACGCCGTTTCTCGAGGAGTTGAGTTAGCAGACGGAGAGCGGGCCCCTAGGGCCCGCTCTCATCGTGTTCGCGCTGGAGGTGGTCTTCCAGTTCACCGTCTGTCTCGAACTCGGCGTCACAGTGGGGACACCGGATCATGACCTCTTCCGGTGCAGCCGCCTCCTCGTCTTCGGGAGCCATCTGACGCTACCGATCCTCGCGCAGGACGCGCGGGAAGAGGACCAGCGCCCACAGGCCGGCGAGGCCAACGAGGGCGTAGACGACCTTGCTCGCGGCCTCGGTGTCGCCCCCGAAGATCTCCGCCACGAGGTCGTACTCGAAGAGTGCCCAGAGGCCCCAGTTGAGGGCGCCGACGATCACAAGCACCAACGCCAGCACGGTAATCCAACGCATTGTCTGCCTCCGCTTCCGGAGCCGGCGGGCGAGGCTCGGCTCCGTTCCTCTCTTTCTTCGAGGTTAGGCGGGAGGCACTTACGAGGGCACAGCCAGGTGCGTTGGGCCCTCGCAGATCCGTGACGGGGTCGGATCTTCGGCGAGGCAGGAGCAAGGCGAAAGCCCCCGATCACTCGGAGGCTTTTCGTATGGGCCGGCCGGCATCGCTGCCGTCCTGCCGGTGAGATCAGGTTAGGCAGCGATCGTTGCGGGTTCGCTGCGGAGTGCCGCGGCAGATCGCGGTTTCATCACGGAGCTGATAGCCGCGCGCGACGCGCGGGGCGCGGTGCTGAGCCGGACGTTGCGCACGTCTCCGTAGCATCGCCCGGAGAGGAGGTGGTGAGATGCCACGACGGCGAGAAGAGCGGGACGGCGGTGAGATGCCGAGCACGGTGGCGCGCTCGGACGAGCATGCGCAACGGATCTGGCAGGAGACGCACGACAGCGCGGTGGAGACGTACGGTGAGGGAGAGGCGGCGCACCGGACGGCATTCGCGTCGCTGAAGCACTCGTACAAGAAGGAGGGGGACCGCTGGGTGCGGAAGTCGCGCCGCGGGCCCTCCGACGAGCAGGCGGCGCGGGGGCCGACGACACCTCGGAAGTCGACGGACGAGCGGACGGCGAAGACGGCCGGCGGACGTGTCGACGACGAGGAGGTCGACGAAGCAGGAGCTGTACGAGCGGGCGCAGCACCGGACATCGTGGGGCGGAGCAAGATGGACAAGGAGGCGCTGGGGGACCGCGGTGCGGGAGCACGAGTCGAGGGCGTAGCGGGCGGTTCGGCGGCTGTCCGCTAGCGCCTGATGAGCCAGGCGCTGGAGGTCGGGGGCGGGGCGGGCGAAGGGTTCGTAGGCCGGGGAGCGGTGACCGAGGGCGATGCAGGCGCCTGCGGACGCCAGCTTTGGCATCGAGGCCGAGGGCGGTGCGGACGCAGGCCTGGGGCGTAGGGAGGGGGCGGAGATCCAGTAGCCGGCGAGCTCCTCGGTCGTGCGCGGCGAGCAGGAGGTTCTGGAGGGCAGCGCCGAAGGAGTGTGCGGCGAGCGTCCATTCGGCGCGGTCGCGGCGGTCGTCGGGCCGTGGGAAGATGTTGCCGCCAACGAGGCAGCCGAGGAGGCCGGCGCGTCGACGAGCTGGCGGCGTGAGCGGGCGAGGGCTTTCTCCTGCTGCGCCCGGGGGACGCCGTCGACCTGCATGTCGCGGCGCCAGGCCTCGCCCATGGCGCCGGCGAGCGCCTCGCGGCGCGCGGGGGAGACATGGACGAAGCGCCACGGGCGGGAGTGGTGCGGCGCGGGGGCGAGCACGGCGAGTCCGACGAGGGCGGCGACCTCCTCGGTGGTGAGGGGCGGGCCGTCGAGTCCGCGGATGGAGCGGCGGGTGCGGATGGCATCCTCGATATCCACGTGCTACCTCCGTCCGGCCGCGGTGTGGGCAGCGAGGAAGTCGCGGGTCGCGGGGCCGAGAGAGGCGGTGTCGCGGTCGAGGTCGGTGGGGGTGTCCACATCGAACGCGAGTGAAGGGCAGTGGAGCACCTCGAACGGGCGCGCGGCGGCCTGGGCGGCGTCGCGGTGGGCGGCGGCGGAGCCCGGGCCGAAGGCGGGGGCGATGGCTCCGGGCGGGGCGGAGGCCGAGGGCACCGGTGCCGCCGTCGTGGGCGGGGACGAGGACGACCTCTGCGGTGCGGAGGGCCGCGCGAACGCGGGCGACATCCTCGGGAGTGGCGCGCGGGAGATCGGCCGGGAGGATCAGGGCGGCGCCGGCGTCCCGGACGGCCTCGGAGCGCAGGGCGGAGGCGACGGCGCTGTTGTAGTCGTGGCCGCGGTCATCGAGGCGGGCGACGTCGAAGCGGGCGGCGATGTCGTCGTAGGCGGCGTCGGAGGCGACGAGGAAGAGCGCGCCGTCGTGGGCGGCGCGGACGGCAGCGAGCACGTCCGTGAGCATGGCGCGGACGAGGGCGGCCCTGGCGCCGTCGTCGTATACGCCTCGGAAGCGGGACTTCGCTTCGGCGAGCGGCTTCAAGGGGACGACGACGGTGGTCACGACGCTGCGGCTTCGAGGACGGCGCGGGCGAGGGCGGTGCGGCGCTCAACGGAGGTCATCATCGTGTCGGTGACGGAGACGCGGAGGCCGAGCGCCTCGATGGCCGGGGCCTGTTCGGCGTCGACGGCGTCGAGGACGAAGGTGTCGACGAGGCGGGCGTAGAGACGGGCGACGGCGAGGGCCGAAACCTCGTGGCCCAGTGACTGGAGCATCGCAGCGGCAGGGCCTTTGACGGCGGCGCCGCCCACGATCGGAGGATCGGCTGGCTGAAGAGTGTGGTTATGCGCCTCGCGGATGCCGGGCACCTCGAGGATGGGGGCGACAGAGACGAACGGGTTGTTGGGGGCGAAGACGACGGCGTCGGCGGACGTGAGCGCATCGAGGACGCCGGGGGTGGCCTGGCAGGCGCGGTTCAGGAAGTGGAAGCCGCGGACGGGGTCTGAAGGCGCGGCGGCGGACGAAGTAGTCCCCGAATCCGAGCGGGTCGTCCTCAGAGACGACGCAGAGGTCGCCGGTGCGCCAGCCGAGGTGCAGCCGAGGCCACGGGCGGCGGCGAGCTGACGCGTGACGTCGCTCAGGGGCTGGCCGGTACGCAGGCGGTCGGTGCGCCAGACGTGCGTCGCGAGGTCGCGGTCGCTGATGAGGAACCAGGGGTTCGCCGAGGGCGGTCAACTCGTCGGTGGCGGCGCGGGAGTCGCCTCGGACGCCCCAGCCCCGAGGGCCCTCGAGGCCGGCGAGCGTGTAGACGACGGTACTGATGTCCGGCAGACGAAGAGGCCGTGCCAGCGAAGTCGTCGCCGACATTGCAGATGACGGTGACCTCGGCGGGGTCGACCGCGCGGACGAGGCCATCGAGGAAGCGGGCGGTCACTGACGCCGCCGGCGAGGACGGTGATACAGCGCCGGGGATCATAGCTGCCGTCCGCTCAGTGGGAGCTGCCGGATCGCTCTGCTGTCCGTTCGTCCCGTTGCGCGGGACGGGCAACTTCGCCGGCCCCGGGATACAGTGGATGACGTTGATAGCGATGACGCGGGAGGCGACGGGGTGAGCGCGTTGAGCGACGACATCGAGCGGCGGCTGCGGAGCAGGCGGGCCTGTACGGCGGTGGAGGAGGACGGGCGGCGCGCTCGTGTTGGAGCGGGCTGGTGGACACGGAGAGCGACCGACGGCGCTCGACGTGGTGCGCGAGATGGCGCCCGGATACCGGGTGGACGACGGGATCGAGGTAAGCGCGGGCATCCCCGAGCAGACGACAGAGGGTCGCCTGATGGAAGGCGGCGCGGGGATGTTCGTGGACGCCGAGGCGGACCTCGAGATGGAGCAGGAGGCGATCGAGCCGGGAGACTTCACCGACCAGCCGATCGAGGAGTACGGGGACTACGCGGCCGGGCCGTCGTCCGGGTTCGAGGAAGATGAGGCGTCCGAGGGGGACGAGGTGTTCGTGCCGCCGACGGACCCGGTGGGGACGGACCGAGTGGTCATCGGCGGGCTGTCGACGACCTCGATGGACGAGGTTGACGTCGACCCGTCGTCCGACGGGGAGCTGGGGGACGAAGCGATCCGCGAGGCCATCCTGCGGGAGCTGCGCGAAGACGCGATGACGACGGACCTCGCGATCGAGGTGGCCGTGATCGAAGGGGTGGCGACACTGACGGGGACGGTGCCCTCGATCGACTCGGCGGAGAGCGCGGAGGAGGTCGCGGCGCGGGTGCCCGGGGTGGTGGAGGTATCCGAGGAGCTGGATGTCGAGGAACTCTGACGGCTTGCGGCTGTGGACCGTGGGGCATTCGACGCGGAGCTTCGAGGAGTTCGTGGCGACCCTCGAGAGTTCCGCGGGCGGGCCGGTCGAGGCGCTGGTGGATATCCGGACAGTGCCGCGGTCACGGCGGCATCCGCACTTCGGTCTCGACGCGCTCGCGGTGGAGTTGCCGGGCCGTGGGATCGAGTACGTGCATGCGCAGGCGCTCGGCGGGTTTCGCAAGCCGGCGGCGGACTCGGGGAACCGGGCCTGGCGGAACGCGAGCTTCCACGGGTACGCGGACTACATGCAGACGGCGGCGTTCGAGGAGGCGGTCGAGGCGCTCCTCGATGTGGCGCGGGGCGCGCGGACGGCGGTCATGTGCTCGGAGGCGGTCCCGTGGCGATGCCATCGCACGCTGGTTGCGGACGCGTTCGCGGCGCGCGGGGTCCAGGTGACGCACCTGCTGTCGGCGACCAAGGCGCAGGCGCACGCGCTCACCTCGTTCGCACGCGTCGACGGGGAACGAGTGACGTATCCCGGGATCGACAAGGCGGTGGTGACAGCTCAGGGGGAGGCGTGATGTTCCAGCGGCAATACGAGGACGATGCTGACGTGATGGACGAGCACGGCGACGTGCTGGCGCGGGGATATACGCGCCTCGTGTTGACGGGCGAGGGAACGGCGACGAACTGGCACGGGACGTTCCGGGTGACGGAGCCACCCGAGCCGCCGTCGGTCGAGGGTGAGCGGACGCTCCGGCTACGGGGCGGTCAGGAGGGACGGGCTCGCCTTGAAGCGACCGAGGACCTGCAGGGGGAGTCCGCGGGGCGGGCGGGGACGTTCTTCGAGGTGACGGGGGTCGGGCCGTCGCCGTTCTAGTCGAGCGCTGCGCGCCAGCGGCAGCGCTCGTCGGATGCGGCGATCACGGGCGGCCCGCCCGCGTCAGGAGACCGAGTCCCGGAACGCCATGGCCTCACCCGCGATGGCCGCGCCTTCCTCGATCGGGATGATCGGGGTGGCCGCGAAGCGGAGCCAGGGCGTGAAGGGTGCGGTCGTGCGGGCGAGCGTCTGAGCGCTGTCGACCTCGAGGATCGCCACTCCACCGGAACCATCGGCGAAGCTGAAGAAGCCCTGGAACTCGGCGCCGGCGGGTGGCTGCCAGTTCTGGAAGATGGACAGCGAACGGCCTTCGCCATCTTCGGTCGAGTCGATGAACTCCCAGGTCACGTGGAACAGCATCGTGCACTCCCTTGCACTACGAGACGCGCGCCATCCTATCAGGTGGGGCCGTCCGGGAGGCGCTCGCGGCCAGGACAGACCGCACTGCGGCGCTTCGAAGCAGTTCAGTGCGTGGAACGGGCCAGAGCGTCCGCGTGCTCCCTCCCCGGCCCGACAGTCCCGAGCGTCCAGCTGCGGGCCCATGCGGCGCCGGCCAGCCAGACGAGGGCGGGCGGGACGAAGGCGACGACGATCGGGGCGGCGATCGCCTTCGTGTAGTCGGCGAGGAACGACCAGTTGTTGCGGTACTGCTCGATGAGGTCGGGGAAACAGCAGGCGAATGTGATGGCGAGCAGGACCGCTGCGAGCCAGCTCCGCGGGCGGAGCGCGGCGAGCGTGACCGGCCAGAGCATGTACCAGGGGCGGAACCAGCCAGTGGGCACGAGCAGGTGGAGGAAGAGGATGGTGAAGCTGGCGACCACCAGGTGGTCAAAGCTGCGGCGCGCCTGCCAGGCCAGCAAGAGGTAGAGGCCGACGAAGAGCACACGGAGCACCCCGCGTACTGCCTCGACGGTTGCGGGGTCCTCGGGGGCGCCGGAGATGAGCAGGCCGATGAGGAGCGGGGTCGAGGTGATGACCTTGTCGGCCTCACCGCGCACGGTGTCGAAGGTGGCGAGGCCTTCCCAGAGCGGGGCGAAGACGACGATGACGACGATCGCGGCGATCGCCAGAGCCTCGATGGCGGTGGCGACCCTCTGGCGCGGCGTGCCTGTGGCGTGAAACAGCAGGTAGATGAGGAGCGGGGGGCCGAGGAGGAGGCTGACGTACTTCACGAGGGCGGAGCAGGCGAAGGCAAGGAAGGCGTAGTTCCAGTGGCGGCGCAGCGCCAGCTCGAACGCGAGGAGGAGGAAGAACATCATCACGAGGTCGTTGTGGCCGTTGCCGACGACGCGGAGGACGACGAAGGGGTTCCAGGCGAAGAGGACGACGGCGAGGGTCTCCTGGCCGGGGCGGGTGCGGGCGACGAGGCGCCAGATCATGACGGTGCACCCAAGGTAGCTCGCCGCGGCGATCAGCTTGAAGGCGTACAGGCCGGCGAGGTAGTGGTCTCCGGTGAGCAGCACGGCGGGGCCGGCGATGACCGGCCAGAGAGGGCCGTAGGGCGCGGGCTGGCCGGCCCAGCTGTAGCCGATTGGGTACGGGAAGTCGCCGGGCGGGACGGTGAGCGGGTTCTCGCCGTGCACCCACAGGACCCGGCTGGACGCCTGGTAATGAAACATATCGACGGCGGTCGGGGGGTACATCGAGAGGAGGATGAGGGCGAAGGCGGCGGGCATGCCGAACAGGAGCCAGCGAGGGATGTGCGCGCGGGTGCGCCAGACGGCCGCGAGGGCGACCAGGTAGAGCGCGAAGGTAATGAGCACGACATCGACGTACTCGACGGTGGGACGCTCCCAGCCGGGGCCTAGCATCTTCACGAAGTCGACGGTGATGCCTGCCTCGGGGAAGTAGCGGGCGAGGGGGACGCGAGCGGTGGCGATGGCGTAGACGGCGCACAGCAGCAGACCGCTCGCAGCGAGGACGACCGACGACCGGCCGAGTCCCGCAGTCGAAGCGCTCCGGTCGCTGCGGTCTTGGTGGTCCTCGACGGCCGGGAGCGCGGCGGCCGTCATCGATGCTCGGAGCGGCGGTCGAGGGCGGCGTCGAGACGCTGCCGGCGACGGTGGGAGAAGACCCATCCGCGGAGGAGAGTAAAGTTCCAGATCATACCGATGGCGATGGCGCCGAGCTTGCTGGCGGCGAGCGTCGTGGAGGCGTCGGGCCAGAGGGCGCGCACGATCGAGAACGCGATCGCGGAGACGATGGCGCCACCGACGGCGACGGAGAAGAACTGCCCGAGGAGCGCGGGCGAGTCGCCGGCGTTCCCGAAGCGGAACGTGACGCGGGAGTTCCAGATGTAGGAGTGGGTGGCGCCTCCGAAGAAGCCGATGACGGAGGCTGCGAGTGGCTCGATGCCGCTGCGCCAATCGAGCACGGTGACGAAGAACGTGAAGATGAGGCCGTCTACGGTGGCGTTGCCGACGCCGACGAGCGCGAAGAGGGCGAACTGCGAGTACAGGGACCGCGGGGTCGCACGGGGCGCGCGGCCTGAAGCGTCGGGCATGGCGGGTGGGAGTGGGGCGCCGCTCATCGGGCGGCCGTGGTGAGCGCGCGCATGATCGCCATCATGCCCCATTCGCAAAGCCTGACGTCGCATGTGCGACGTGCGGTGGCGGGAACGGTGCGATTCGCCGTTGCAGGCACGGTAGCAGCGGGACGCGGTCGATGCGACCTCGGCGGGGTCAGCCGGGCTTCGCAAACGCCCAGTCAGTGAGCTTCGCGGCGTCCTCGTAGCGGTAATCGTCATTGAGCAAGACGACGAAGATGCGGCGGCCGTTGCGGGTGGCAGAAGACACGAGGGTGCGGCCCGCGGCGTCCGTGAAGCCGGTCTTGACGCCGTCGGCGCCCGGGTAGCTCGAGAGGAAGCCGTTCACGTTCGGGAGATTGATGGTGCGGGAGCCCTTCGCGCTCCACTGCGGGGCGCCAACGATCGCCTCGAAGGTGGGGAGTGACATGCCGTACCGCGCGATGGCGGCCAGGTCGTGGGCAGTTGTCAGGTGGCCTCTGGCATCGAGGCCATGCGGGTTGACGAAGTGCGTGTCGGTGAGGCCGAGCGTGGTGACGAAGGCGTTCATCTGGTCCACGAAGGCGGAGTCGGAGCCGGCGATGTGGCGCGCGATGGCGAGGGCGGCGTCGTTCCCGGAGGGGAGCATCAGGCCGTAGATGAGGTCTCGGAGCTGGAAGCAGTCCCCGGGCAGGAGGCCCATGAGCGAGCTGCCCGGCATCTGCCTGCTATCGACATCGACCTGCACCCATGCGTCGAGGTCGCCCTGCTCGATGGCGAGGATGGCCGTGACCATCTTCGTGAGGCTGGCGGGGGCGAGGGTGAGGTGCGACTCCTTCTCGAAGAGCGTCTTGCCGGTGTTGCCGTCCATCACCAGGGCGGCTTTCGCGGCGACGGTGGGGGTGGCGTTCGGGTTCGGCGTTGCGGTGGGCGTGGGGGTGGGGGTGGGCGTCGCGGCGACCTGCTGTGCGGACGTGCGGGTGGATGCGGGGCCTGGCGAGCCGGCGCCCTGGGTGGAGCCGCTCGACAGGGCGGAGATCGTGGGGCCGGAGCAGACGACGAGGATGGCGGTGCCGTCCGGCACCTCGTCGCCGGCGAACACGGTCGCCCAGGGCTGGTTGACGACCTCGGGCGCGCCGTAGATGTATACGACGAAGGCGCCCTCGGGGGAGGTGGCCCAGACAGCTGCCAGCTGGCAGCCGCCCGCCGTGGCGGTCGTGGCGATGTCCTCGGTGGTGCCGCCGTGCCAGACGGTGAGGCCAAAGCCGCCCTGTACCGGCAGCGCTCCGCCGGTGAGGCCGGCGGGCCTGGCGGAGACGGGGCGGGAGACGGGCGCGGTCGCCGGGCAGGCGCCGCCAGTGGCGCCGGCGGGTTCGAGGTACTGCTCGGCGGCCCAACCCACGATGGAGCCGGACCGCACCTTCTGCCACGTGTAGCCGTCGGCGGTCACGAGGCCTTCGATGACCTCGACGATGGCGCCCTCGGGGAGGCAGGTGAGCGATGTGGCGTTGAGGGCGGGCGACTGCCGGATGCGGAGGCAGTCGCCATCGGCCTTCACGGCGGCGTTCGAGCCGGGCGTGAGCGCGGCGGGCGCGGCGGATGCAGCAGGCGGCGTGGCGGGCGAGCCGACGGCGAGCGCGGCGGAGGGGGAGGCGACGAGCATGGAGACGAGCAGCAGCAGCGTCACTGAACGCCGCCGAGCGACCATCAGCAAAGTTACGACCGCCTCTACCCGCCGCCGTCAGGATAACGATTCCGATCCAGCACGGAAAGGTCGTGGAGGGGAACTGTGCGGGTTCCCTAGCGGTATAGCGGCATCAAGCTGCGGGATGCACCTCGGACATCAGCGCGAGCAGGTTGTCGTCGGGATCGCGGAAGAACGCCATCCACTCCTCGACGCCCGAGTCGTGGCGGTGGACGAGGTGTGGGGCACCTTCGAAGCGCACGCTGCGAGCAGAGAGCGCGTCGTAGGCGTCCTCGATGCGGGCGACGCGGAAGTAGATGACCGACGACGGCGCAAGCGGACGGTCCTCGTGGGAGGAGATGAAGAGGCGCAGGCCCCCACAGTCGAAGAACGCCAGGTGGCCGGTCGGATGCGGGAAGGTGAAGAGGTGCGTGAGGCCAAGTGCGTCGCGAAAGAACGTCACGGCGCGGTCGATGTCGGCGGTCTCGAGGCTGACCTGTCCGACGGCGAGGAGGCTGGTGTCGTGGTCGGTCATGGTCGTTGTCTCCTCGGGCGGGTGCATCTGCCGGGACCCGCGCCAGAAGCGGAGCGCGGGGCGTCCGGCGAGGGCGAGCTTGCCGGCGATGTTGCGGCGGTGGAACTTCACGGCGCCGAGGCTGGTGCCGCGGGCGCGCGCGATCTGGCGGTCGGTGAGGCCGTGCTGCAACAGTCGAAGCACGCGCCACTCCGCCGGTGTGAGGAGGCCGGGGTGGGGCGGGCGTCCTCGACGGCCGGTTGGCTTCGCCATGCGCGGATGGTACGCGGAGCGTCCTCGAATTTCCCTACCCTCCCGGAGCGCGATCAGAGGGGGAGGGCGGCGGCGGCACGGCGGAGGGCGGCCTTGCGTTCGCGGTGGTCGGGAAGGACGCGCTCGACCTGGCTCCAGAAGGCGGGAGAGTGATTGTCGACGAGGAGGTGCGCGAGCTCGTGCACGATGACGTAGTCGAAGATGCCGGGCTCGAACATCGCGAGGCGCCAGTTGAAGCGGAGGGTCCCATCTGGAGCGCAGCTGCCCCATCGTGCGCGCTGGTTGCGGACGTGGACGGCCGCCGGCTGGCGACCAACGGCCGCGGCCCACCAGTCGACGTGGGTATCGAGGTAGGCGGCGGACTGGCGGGTTAGCCACGCGCGCAAGGCGGTGGAAGCCACCTCGGCGCTTGTCTCGTCGGGCGGCGCAGCCGGGAGCTCGATGTGCAGCCGCGAGCCATCGCGTCGCGCTGTGGCGCGCCGCCGCGGTCCGGGCTCGACGTGCAACTCGAGCGGCTGTCCGAAGAACGGTACGACCTCGCCGCTCACGAACTTGAGGCGGCGGTCGGAGGCGGCGTTGATGCGAGCGCGCTGGCGCTCGATCCAGCCGGCGCGACGGGCGACGAAGGCAGCGATCTCGGCGTGAGGCGTCCAGACGGGGGCGGCGACGCGGACCGCGCCTTCGGGGGTGACGGAGAGCTGGATGGTGCGGCGGCGCCTGGGGCTGCGCACCGTCTCGAAGTCGACGGGCGTGACGCCCGCCAGGGCGACGTCGCGATCGAAGTCCATCGTGTCTCCGCACCCGCCGCAGTGCGTTCATGGTGACGGGGAGAGGGCGACGCGTCGAGTGGGAGAGACAGGAAGGGGAGCCGTACGGCTCCCCTTCCTGTCTCCTGTCTCGCCGGGACGGTCTAGCGACCGCGGCGGCTCAGGGTGCGAGCGCCGAACAGCGCGAGCGCCGCGATGGCAGTCCAGATGATGGCCACCTCGGTCGTCCCGGAGGCGGACGCGAGGCCGGCGGAGCCGGTCTTCGGGGCGCTGGGGGTGGCCGTGGTGGCGGGTGTGGCTGTCGCGGTGGCGGCCGGGGTGGTGACGGCGGTCGCCGTTGCTGTGGCTGTGGCTGTGGCTGTGGTTGTGGCGGTGGCGGTGGCGGTGGGGGTCGCCTGCTGGGCTGGCGGTGCGCCGGCGGCAGTTACGGTGACGGAGCCGACCATCTTGCCGGCAGCCTGACCCTGCTCGTTCGCGTCGGCGGCTGTTGCGTGGACGCTGCAGTAGTACCAGAAGGTCCCGGGGGTAGTGAAGGTGTGCGCGAACGTCTGGCCGGAGGCCGGCTGCGGTGCGCCCGAGGTGAAGGCACCGGTGGTGGACACAACGTCATGGAAGCCCGCGACCCAGGTCCACGTCACGGACTCGCCGACCCCAACGGAGACGTTGGTGGGGGTGTAGCGAAGGCCGCCCTGCCCCACGTTGACACTCGCGTCCGCGGCCTGTGCTGGCCCAACATTCCCCGCAGCGGCGACGAGGACCAGCGCGGAACCCGCGATGGACGCGAACACCGCTACGCGCGGCCCGCGTGCGAGCCGCCGATACGTCCCAACTAACATCGATCTCTCCTCCTGAGCATGACGCTGCGCCCGTGCACGGTGCCGGGCGCCTGTCCGTTTCTCGCGAGATCGGGGGCATCGGATCACCGGGGGCGCGCGGGTCAGTCGAAGCCGGTTTGGGAAGGGGTTGCCCCCGCGCGTAAGTGACACGGTTGGGGATGCCGGCGGCACCGAGATATAGCAATCTTCGGTGTGTAAATAGAACAAGCCCTTGTCAGGGCCCGCACGAGGTGCGTAAAATCGCCGCAGAAAGACCCGCGGGGAAGAGGCGCCCCTGCGGGTCTTTCTTTGCGTCTGGCGCTGGGTGAGGCATGCCCGGACGCTCCGTCCGGCGGGAACCCCGCCTCGCTGATCGGGGGAGGCGCTCCCCGGTCAGCGACGATCCGGTGTCGAGGCGACCCAGCCCTCCTCGACAAGACACAGTTTCGCTGGCGCTTGTCACGCGTACATCGGGTCTTTGACGTATAGCATCATATACGTCACGGACGGGGTGTGACCAACACGATTGTGATTGATATGGCCCGCTAAGGTCGTTCCTCGTATGTTTCCGAAGGCAGGAGGGCATCTATGCGGTACCCAATCATTGCGGTGGTGATCTCGCTGGTAGCGCTGGCGATCGTGCCGGCGATCTACAGCGGGCTCGACGTTGAAGGCGAGTCGCGGGGCGCGTCCGCGACGCTGAGCGAGCCGCCGACGCCGGTCGCCGAGTCCGGCACGGCGTCTCGCACTCCTCGCGCGACCGCGACCGCCGCAAGCGGTGGGGCGGCGCTCGGCCAGCAGCTGGCGACGCAGAACGCGTGCCTTGGCTGTCACAGCATCACCGGGGCGACGCTGGTGGGTCCGAGCTGGAAGGGACTCGCGGGGAGCACGCGGCAGCTTTCCGGCGGCGGCTCGGCGACAGTGGATGACGCGTACCTGCGGGAGGCGATCGTCTCGCCGAACGCGAAGGTACCGAACGGGTTCCAGCCGAACGTGATGCCGCAGGACTTCGGGACGAAGCTGACGGACGACCAGGTGACCGCGCTGGTGGAGTACATCAAGACGCTGCAGTAGCGGCCGCTACGCTCGAGCGATGAACAGGGGCCCCGTGAGGGGCCCCTGTCGCGTGTGCCGTATGGATCCGGCCGGGTGGCGCTACCAGTCCCACGCGCCGTCGGGCCGCGGTGTCCACGAGACGACGCCGACGTAACCGGGCGCGCGCGGGAGTGCGATGCCGTCCGGGCGGCCCCACCACTCGTCGAGGAGCGCGCACATCCGCTGGTCTTTCGGCGAGCCTTCCGTGAGCCACAGGAGGCGGCGGGCCTCCAAGATGGCCTGGTCGCGGGGGACGACCGGGGGTTCGGCGTCGGCGGGGACGGTGCGCACCTCGTAGCGTCGTCCGCGCGCGGCGAGCAGGGCCACGAGCTCGTTGAACGCGGGGAGCGTGTGCAGGGGCTCGCCGTGGATGGTCTCGAACAGAGAGGCGAGGGCGGCGCCGCGCGCCCAGGGACGCAGCGCGATGACGCACATGCGCGTCGCGTGGCGCTCCATGGCGTCCAGAAAGGCGTCGATGGCGGCGATGTCGTAGACGGCGTGGGCGGCCATCGCGACATCGACGGTCTCAGACCACGCGGACTCGGTCCAGCGCGCATCGCGGACTTCGATGTTGTCGCAGCCAGCTTCGGCGGTGGCTGTCTGGAGCTGAGCCCGCATGGCGGGGGAGGGGTCGACGGCGATGACTCGGCGTACGAGGCCGGCGAGCGGTAGTGCGAGGCGTCCGCCGCCGGCGCCGATATCGAGCCAGGTATCGGTAGGGAGGGCGAGTGCGCGGAGAACTTCGACCTCTGGAGTGGCGCGCGCGCCGGCGCGGAAGCGGGCGGCAATGGGGGCGTAGTAGTCGGCGGCGGGGCCGTCCTCGCGGACGCGGGGGACCTGCTCGGCGTCGGCGTCGACGAGGGCGCGCCAGCCGGCGACGGCCTCGTCCGCGGTGGGCCTCAGGGGTTGTGACATGGCGGCCTCTTTCCAACTCGCGGCGGCGTTCCGCGATGCTGACGTGCGGACTGTCATTGATTGGGTGTCAGGCGAACGGGCCCTCCGTGAGGCCGACCGGTTCGAGGTCGTGGGCGCGGAGCATGGACTCGTCAGCGAGGAGGCGCGACGTGTCGCCATCGGCGACGATGCGTCCTTCGTCCATGACGATGGTGCGCGGGAAGACATCGTGGACCATCCCGAGGTCGTGGGTGGAAACGAGCATGGTCTGCGGGAGATCGCCGAGCAGCCCGATGAGCTCCCTGCGGGCTCCGGGCGCGAGGTTCGCGGTGGGCTCGTCGAGGGCGAGCACGGGAGCGCCCATGGCAAGGACGGTGGCGATGGCGACGCGCTTCTTCTGGCCCATGCTGAGCCGGTGCGGCATGCGTCCTCCGAAGCCAGACATGCCGACCTGCGCTAAGGCCTCGTTGGCGCGGCGCTCGACCTCCTCGCGGGGGAGTCCCATGTAGAGGGGGCCGAAGGCGACGTCATCGAAGACGGTGGGCGAGAAGAGCTGGTCATCAGGGTTGGGGAAGAGGAGACCGACGAGCGCGCGGACATCCCGGAGGGAGCGGTCGTCGACGGTGGTGCCGAGGATGGAGACGGAGCCGGCGCCGCGGAGGATGCCGTTCAGCTGCATGAGCAGCGTGGACTTCCCCGCGCCGTTGGGGCCGATCAGCGCGACCTTCTCTCCCTGTGCGACACGGAGGTCGATGCCGCGAAGGGCGGGGAGTCCGTCCGGGTATTCGAACTCGAGGCCGCGGATCTCGATGGCCGGCGGGTCAGACACGGGCGGCCGCCTGCACCGCCAGACCGTAGAGGACGATGAGGACGCCGGCCGCAACCTCGCGACGGCGCAGCGGGTGTTCGGACAGGAAGCGGAGTTCGCCGTCGTAGCCGCGCGCCTGCATCGCGGCGTAGACGCGTTCGCTGCGTTCGAAGCTGCGCAGGAAGAGCGAGCCGACCATGTGGCCGACGACGCGGGCACGCCAGGGGATGGAGCCGCCGCTGCGGTAGCCCGCGAGGCGCGCGCTGCGGCTGTCACGACCGCGGACGAGGCGCCCGGCTTCCTCGCCGATGGTGAAGAGGTAGCGGTAGGTGAAGAACACGACGGCGGTCAGGAGCTTCGGCACATGGAGACCCTGGAGGGCGCGCACGAGGTCGGTCGCGGGGGTGGCAGTGGTCAGGACTACGGCCGCGAGGACCGAGAGCCAGGACTTCGCGAGGATGGTGGTGGTCGCCTCGATGCCCTCGCGCGAAGCGGTCCAGCCGAGCAGCGGCAGCTCGAAGACGGTGTCCCCGGGCTTTGTGAAGGCGAGTGGGACGGCGGCGAGGACGAAGGGCAGCGCGAGCAGCGAGCGCCGCAGGACGAGCGCGGCGGGGAGGCGGGCGAGTGCGATGGCGGCGAGCACAGGGAGGGCGAGCAGCGCGAGTACGGCCCAGGCGCCGACGGCGGTGAAGGCGATCGCGAAGACGTACGCGACGGTGACCGCGAGCTTCACGCGCGGATCGGCTCGGTGCACCGGGCTGGAGCCCGCCTGGTAACGCTCCGAGAAGGGAAAGGCGATCGCCACGCGTACCCCCGGGGTGCTCAGCCGCCGCCGGCGGTGAGCGAGGAGGGCTCGGCGTCGTCCCGCCCCCGGCTGAGGAACATGCCGGCGCCAAGGAGGATGGCGGCGACGGCGATCACACCGGTGATGCCGGCGAGGACGGTGGCGACGCGCTCATTGTCCACGCCCGGGAACTGGTAGTCGGGGATGACCTCGTACTTCGGCTCCGCCTCCGCGCGGTCGATGAACTCCTTGTCCTCGGCGACGCGCTCGAGGCCGTCGGGATGCGAGGAGGCCCATGGGGAGAACAGGGTGACGATAAGGGCGATGCCGATGCCGGCGATGAGGATTCCGAGGTAGCGGCGCTGGGGGATCATCCGGCGACTCCTTCCATGACCGCTCCGGTGCGACGCACGCCGAGGATGTCAGGCCGCGTGGCGAGCAGGAACGAGACGGCGGCGGCGGTGATCAGCCCTTCGCCGATCCCGATCAGCGCATGCACGCCGAGCATGGCGGGCATGACGACGCTGAAGGGCGAGGTGTCCGAGACGACGAGTTGAAGACTCGTGGCAAGCGCCGCGACCTCGACGGATACCCAGGCGGCGGCGAAGGCCGCGACCACGGTGGCCTGCGGGATGAACCGGCCGAGCGGACGGATGGCGTGGTAGACGCCGTAGCCGACGAAGGCGGTGAGCACGCCCATGTTGACGACGTTGGCGCCCAGCACGACGAGACCGCCGTCCTGGAAGAGGAGTGCCTGCAGGCCGACGACGGCGGTCATGACGAGGATGGCGGCCCAGGGGCCGAGGACGATTGCGGCGAGGGCGCCGCCGAGCATGTGTCCCGAGGTGCCACCGGCGACGGGGAAGTTCATCATCTGCGCGGCGAAGATGAAGGCGCCCATGACGCCCATCAGCGGCACGGTGCGCGGACCGATCTTGCGGTCCGTTTGCCGGAGGGCGACGGCAAGGGCGACGCCGAAGACGACGTACCCGGCGGTGGCCACGGGCGTGCTGAGGAATCCGTCCGGAATGTGGAGCGCGGGTCCGGCGGCCCCGGCGACCTCCGGGCCTGGCAGTGTCATGCTCATGCTTCGCCTCCGTCCATGGTGGAGCCCGTGGCGCTGCAACGGGCACAGGCTCCGTAGATGGCGTGCTGGTCGAGGTGGGCCTCGAATCCGGTTGCGCTGCGTATCTCGTCGCTGAGGGAGGTCAGGAGCGCCGGCTCGAGGCCGACGTCGGCACCGCAGCGCTGGCAGATGAGGTGGTGGTGAGGGCGGGTGGCGACCCACTCGTAGGCGGCGCGGCCGCCCGCGTCCACCTCGGCGACGAGGCGCGCTTCCTTGAGGGTGGCGAGCGTGCGGTAGACGGTGGACAGCGGCATGGCGGCGTGGGGGTCTTCCGCGGCGAGGAGGTCGCGGATCTCCTCGGCGGTGCGGTGGCCGCCGCAGTGGCGCAGCGCGGCCGCGACCTTCAGGCGCTGCACTGTGAAGCGGCGCCCGGTCTCCCGGAGTTCATGGGCCGTGTCGCCCTCGCAGCTCATGTCCACTCCCTCCTGCGAATGTTCGCAAGTGTAACGCGGCGCGGCGGGGCTGTGTGGTGCCGGTGGCGCCCGCTACCAGGGATTTCGCCACGTGGACCAGTCGTATGGCTCGATGCCGTCATCGGTCAGCTGCCAGATGGAGGCCTCGGGGCGGCCGTTGACGACATCGAGGAAGCCGATCGTGCCGAGGCGAGTGGAGTGGTTGCGAGGGAAGGTGGGGGAGCCGGGGTTCACGCAGAGGATGCCGTGCAGGGTGTCGATAGCCTCGACGTGGGTGTCTCCATAGACGAGGACATCGAGGTCCATGTGTCCGAAGTGGCGGTCGAGGGCGCGTTCAAGGGTGTACTGGCCGTAGGCCGGGATGGGCGCGACGTGGAGCATGCCGATGCGCAGCCCGCCGAGATCTACTTCCCACGCCTCGCGGAGGCGAGGGTCGTCGGGCTGGACCGGACGGCCGCCGGAGCCGTCGTCGCCGTTGCCGCGGGCGGCGAAGGTCGGGGCGAGGCGACCGAGCTGGTCGATGACGCCGAGATCGTGGATGTCACCGGCGTGGAGGATGGCGTCGACGTCTCGGAAGGCCTCGAAGACCTGAGGCCAGAGATCGGGCCGGGCCTCGGGGATGTGGGTGTCGGAGATGAGGCCGATGCGCATGCGGGGAGTGTATCGTCGGGGGCGGCGAGAGGTGAGGTCGACGGTGCCGGCCCTCGTTGGGGCCCACGCGGCGATCAGGCCGGGCGCGCTGAGCGCTCGCGAGTCTCGCACCACGCGGGCCGGCGACGGCAGATCGGCGCTCGTCGCCGCCGGGCGGTATGCGCCGTAGGGCGGGGGCGAGCGCTAGCACGCGCGTCGTGTGTCCGCTCTCCGATCCGAGGCCAGCGACAGCACCAGGGTCATTAGACGCCGGGCCGGTGGATGGAACTGGAGCGTCCGCGCTCAGGTGCTCAGAATGGTGGGCGGGGCGAGGCGTGCGACGCCCCGACATGTCAGCGCTTCGATCATCCGGATTGCGATGAGACTTCCCATCTCGCTCGGTCGAACACGTCTCGTGGCAGCGGGGGCGGCGGCGGCGCCCGCTGTCGTGCGGCCCGCCGCGCGGGTCGTGGTGGTACCGGTGTTCAACGAGCGCGAGACGGTGATCGGCGTCCTCAACGACGTCGAGGCGCTGGGGTTCGGTCGGCTCATCGTGGTGGACGACGGGTCGACCGATGGGTCGTCGGAGCTGCTCGATGCGTGGGGGGCCACACGAGCGTCCGTACGGGTCATTCACCTGCCCCAGAACCGAGGGAAGTCGGCGGCGCTGCGCGCGGCGTGGGACGCACTGCGCGCGGACCTCGAGCGAGGCGTCCTCGGGCCGGAGACAGTGGTAGTGGGCGTCGATGCGGACGGGCAGCACGACCTGCGCGAGGTGCGGGCGCTCGTGGAGCGCCTCGAGGCGCTGGATGCGGATGTGGTGATCGCGCGCCGCGACCTCTCGTACCACCGTCCGTTCAAGCGGTTCGGTAACCACGTCATGGCTGCGCTCGCGAGCGTGCTCGGGGGCGGGCGGCTCTACGACGTCGAAAGCGGGTTTCGAGTGACGCGGCTGGGGCCGCTGCTGCACGCGACCGAGTTCTACCGCGGGCGGCGGTACAGCGAGGCCAGCGAGCTGGCGGTCGTGCTGCAGCGCCTTGGCTATCGGGTGGATAACGAGTATCTGGTGCGCGTCCCCGTGGCGCGCTCGCGGACACGGCTGACGGACGCGGCGGCGCACGTGGTGGCGATGGTCGGGGCGTGGTTCCGGGTGGTGTGCTGGAGCGCAGTGCCACCGTCACAGCGACGGGCGGCGTACGCCGTCGCGGCATTCGGGTTGATCGCGGCGTTCGTGGTGTTCCTCGGCATGCTGCTGTCGCACCGGGTGTTCCTGGGCGACGACAGCGCGCAGTCGTACGCGCACGTGTGGTTCATCGCGAAGCGGCTGTTCGCGGGCGAGTGGCTGCCGCTGCGCATGCCCTCGCTGGAGTCCGGACGGGCATACACGCTGCCGTACGGGGCGCTGCCATGGATCCCGACGGCACTGGTCTGGCCGGTGCTGGGGGACTGGGCCGTGACGGCGAGCATGGGGGCCGGCGTCGCGCTGCTGCTGGTGGGGATCTGGCGCTGGCTGCCGAGGACGGCCACGCCGCTGATGACGGCGCTGGTGCTGCTGAACTGGCAGCTGTGGAACGGCGTACTGCAGTTCCAGCTGCTGACGATCTGGGCGCTGGCGTTCGCGTGCCTCGCGGCGGCGGAGTTCGACCGCGGGCGACCGCGCCGGGGAGCCGCCCTGGCGGTGGCGGCGTTCCTCGCGCACCCGTTGCTCGGAGGCTGCGGGCTGGCGCTGACCTCGCTGGCCGCGCTCGAGGAGCGGCGGCGCATCCCGTGGGGCCGCGCGGCGTGGCTGTGCCTGGCGGCCGTGGTGGCGTCGCCGGCGATCTGGATGTTCCTCACCACGCCGTCGGTGACGGACGCGGCGCAGTGGTCGCCGCTGGTGACGGCGCAGGTGCTGGGGCGGCGGCTGAGCATCCTCGCGTGGCCGTGGCTGATCCAGCGCGCGTGGCCGGTGACGCTGCGCCTGTACGCGCCGGCGTTCGGGGTGGGCGTGGTGCTGCTGGTGCTGCATCTGCGACAGGCGAACCCACGGAACCTCGAGTGGGAGTCGCAGCCGAGGTTCCCGGACTACGTCGGGGCGGGACGGGTGGCGCCCGGGGAGCGATACCGGGTGTTGACGACCTCGAACCTCGAGGACGGGATGACCGAGGTGCTGCGCGCGGGGGGTTCGCTGGCGCAGGAGTATTTCGACGAGAGCATCCACCGGCACTCGTTCCGGAGCGTGGAGGAGTATCGCTGCTTCCTCGAGCGGAAGCGGGCGACGCGAGTGCTGGTGAGCGGTCTGTGGGTGAGCCTGAACCGGACGAACGAGGTGCGGATGCTGGACGACCTCGTAGCGCGCGGGGAGGCCGCGCCCACGTACCGAGGGCCGGCGGGGACGCTGGAGTACACGATCGTGGGACCGGCTCCCGCACACTGCGGCGACGGCTCCCGGTGAGACGACGGGCGGCGGCGCTTGTGGTCACCCTGGCAGCGGTCATCACCATCGCGTGTGGCAGCGGCGCGGAGGCGGGGGTGACGCACGGTCCGGCATCGTCGCCCGTGGTGGCGCTGACGTTCGACGACGGGCTCAACGGCGAAACGACGCGCGCGGTGGCGACGATGCTCGAGGCGACCGGGATGCGCGGGACCTTCTTCGTGGTGGGGCAGACGGTCGAGGGCCAGGCGGACCTCGGGCGTGAGTTGATCGCGCACGGGCACGTGGTCGCGAACCACTCGTTCGACCACGTCCGGGCAGGGCCCGACGATGCCGGATACGGACAGCTGGCGCGGACGCAGGCGGAGATCCGCCGGGTCCTCGGCGTGTGTCCGCGATACTTTCGGCCGCCCTACGGCACGGAGACGAAGCACACGCGGGCGGCGGTGCGGGCGGCGGGGATGCGGACCGTGCTGTGGGACGTCGAGGTGGGGGACTGGTCGGAGACGGACGCGTCCCGCCTTGCCTCGAACGTGCTCGGGAAGGTGCGGGGCGGTTCGATCGTGCTGCTGCACGACGGCAGCGAGGGCCGACCGGGCGCCGACCGCTCGGTGCTGCTGGCCGCCCTGCCGATGATCCTCGATGGCCTGCGCGCGCGAGGACTGACCAGCGTGGGGCTCGACGAGTTGCTGGGGGACAGCGCGTACCTCGACGGGTGTTGAGCGCGCGAGCGGTCTCGTCGAGCGGGCCGCGCCGGGCCGCCGTAGTCTATCGGCTGGCAACGCACCGGCAGCGGATGGAGCGCAGGCATGGGTGATTCGAGTCCGATCGTGTACTTCCAGATTGGGGCGACTGACGCTGGGGAGATGGCGGCGTTCTGTCGTGACGTGTTCGGGTGGGACATCGGCGCGACGAACGGGCCGGTGACGGCCCTGGACACGGGGGCGGGGCAGGTCGTCCCGAACGATATCTTCGTGAGCGGTTCGATCCGGCAACTCGCGGAGGGCGCGTCCTCGTTCGTGAGCCTGTACGTACGCGTCTCGGACCTCGACGGCGCGGTTGAACGCGCGATGGCTCGCGGGGCGCAACTGGTCGTGCCGAGGCGCGACCCGGAGGGTGGCGCTTCGGTGGCGGTGGTGCGCGGGCCGGGCGGGGTGGCGTTCGGGATCGTGCAGCTGTAGCCGGGCCCGGCGCCGCCGGGCCCGGCACATTCGCGCGGGTCAGCGCTTGCGCACGCCGATGGAGTAGCGGCCGGTGCCCGTCGTGCGGTCGTAGTGGCGCACCTGGGCGAGGTACTCGCCGGGCATGAGCGCTGCCGCAATCCTCGGGTTCAGGCCGAGTCCGCTGTCGTCATCCTCATCGATGAGGGCGGTCGGGTTGTTCGGTCCGAACAGCTTCAGGTAGACGTCGGTCGGGCCGACCGTATCGACGACGTAGACGCCGGGGTCGACGACCTGGAAGCGGAAGAGGTCTTCCTCGCCCGGCTTGCCGATGCCGGCCTCGACCCGACTGGGGCCGATTGCGAGGGTGGTGGCGGCGGCGACGCCGGGGTGCGACTTCGGGTACATCTTCGCGCCGGCGACGAACTCCTTGTCGAGGGTCGACAGCACCTCGTTGGCGTGCGTGGCTATCCCGTTCATGGTCCAGGTGGCGGGGAAGGCGTACAGCATGATGGAGTCGGGGTCGAAGTCAGTGCCGTTGATCTGATCCATGGAGTACTTGAAGAAGACGTTGTGGCGGGTGGTCTGCTCATCCCAGAAGTTGGGCGGGCCGGCGAGGACCTGGAGCACAACCGCCTCGTTCCACTGCATCCCGCCGAGCGGGCTCGAGTGCTCGTGGGCAAGGCCGAGGGCGTGGCCAAACTCGTGGGCGGCGGTCCCGCCATCGAGGAAGCCGAGGTTCATCGTGGCCTGGTTGGAGGGGATGTGGCGGGCGTCCGTGCCGAGCATCGACCAGGCGCCGTCGTCCTCGTCGAAGGTGATGCGGATGTCGGCGTTGGGGTGGTTGCCGAAGTCGAAGCGGAGGTTGGCGACCTCCGACCACCAGGCTGCCTGCTCCTCCGCGGTGGCCTGCTCGACGGCGGTGCCGCCGAAGAAACGGACGCGCAGCGTGGAGCCATTGGGCCAGGCCTTGCCCTTCGGGGAGATGGCACGCACTCGGCCGGCGGGGCCGGGGCGTGTCTCCACAGGGCGGATGAGGTCGCGGGGGAGGATGCGGTCGAAGCAGATGTGCGGGGCTGGCATGAGGAACCTCCTTCGGTTCGACGCTCGCGACGGCGACGCCGGGGCGAGCGACAGGCGCGATGAGAGGCTACCACTTTCGTAATCGGGCTTCGGTGGGCGGGTCCGCTCGCGGCCGGTCTGGTCGCGGGGGATACTGGCCGGCAATGTATGCATCACTGGCCGGGAAGCGGGCGGTGATCCTCGGGGGGTCGCGCGGGATCGGGCGGGCGATCGCGCTGCGGCTCGCGTCCGAGGGCGCGCACGTCGTCGTGAACTACGCACGGTCCGCGGAGGCAGCCGAGGCGACGGCCTCGGAGTGCCGGGCGCAGGGCGTGGAGTCGGTAGCGGTGCGGGCGGACGTCGGGGATGCCGAGGAGCTGGCATCGTTGTTCGAGCAGGTGCGCGGGTGGGGCGGCCTCGACGTGCTCGTGAACAATGCGGCGCGCGGGCTCGAGCGGCCGCGGCCGGCGCTGGAACAGCGCCCGAAGCACCTGCGGGCGACGATGGACGTGAACCTGTTCGGCCCGTGGACGGCGGTGCAACTGGCGGCGCCGACGTTGGAGGCCCGTGGCGGCGGAAGTGTGGTCAACCTGCTGTCGCCGGGGGCGTGGCAGTACATGCCGAACTACTCAGCGGTGGGTGTCAGTAAGGCAGCGCTCGCCTCGCTCACCAGGTACCTGGCGGTGGAGCTGGCACCTCGAGGGATCCGGGTGAACGGGGTGTCGGCGGGCTGGGTCGAGGGCTCCGAGGGCGAGCACTCATACCGCGCGGACATCAGCGGGCGAGTGCGTCCGCAGGTGCCGGCCGGCCGCAACGTGGCGCCGGAAGACGTGGCGGCGGCGGTGGCGTGGCTGTGCTCGGATGAGTCCTCGATGCTGGTCGGAGAGACGGTCCACCTCGACGGGGGGTTCGGCATCGCGGCATGGCGGGACGTGCTCGAGGGGTAGCGAGCGGCCTCGCTGCCGTCACAGCGGTGGCGGCATGCACGAACGTCATCGAGTGAACGGGGCCAACGGCACGTGTCACGGCGGGCCGCCGGGACGACGATCGGGGACGGCGTTTCCCGCCTGTGAGCGCAGGCGACGCCGGGAAGGACGCGTGGCCGCGTGGAATGGGACCTTGGAATCGAGGGAGTCGGGCTGCTGGCGGCGATGTCGCTCGGATTTGGAGTAGCGGCACAGTTGCTGTTCTGGCGGTCGACGCCGCGCTGGCTGTGGGCCGCAGCCGCCGGGACGTTCTTCATCCTCGGTGTGTTGATCAGTGAGTGGTGGTTCGGGTGGGCGACCGGGGAGGACCTGCAGCCGAACGTGGACGGGCTCTCGACGGACGAGGTGTGGCTGATCGGGTTGTGGCCCAGCCTCGCGCTGGTGCTGCTGATCCGATACATGACGCTGCGGCGGCGACACCGGTAGCCTGTCGCGCGCGGTCGCTCTACCCTCCCGTCGGGCCTCGCGGTGGGAGATGGAGGGGGCGGCGATGGCAGCGACGGTGGTGCTGAGGAGCGTCGGCGAGCGATATACCACGCAGGTGACGACGCAGCGGCATTCGCTCGTGGCGGACGAGCCGGCGCCGGCAGGGGATGACCTTGGGCCGACGCCGTACGAGTTGCTGCTGGGAGCGCTGGGGTCGTGCACCTCGATGACGCTGCTGATGTACGCGCGGCGGCAGGGCTGGCCGCTGACCGAGGTGCAGATCGAGCTGAGCCACCAGCGCGACTACGTGCAGGACTGCGAGGATTGCGAGAACGACGGGGCGAAGCTGGAGGCGGTGGTGCGCCGCATCCACCTCGAGGGGGCGCTGTCGGAGGAGCAGCGGGCGCGGTTGATGGAGATCGCGCGCCGGTGCCCGGTGGGGAAGACGCTGGAGTCCTCGCTGCTGATCGTGGACGCGCCGGACTAGCCGCCCGTGACGCGAGCGAGGAACGCCTCGACGGCGGCCTCATACGCCTCCGGGTCCACGTTCCACGACTGGGTGTGGCGGGCGTCCTCGACGCGGTGGTACTGGATGAGCTCGGGGTGGCGCGCGGCAAGGCGGTCGCTCTGCCCGACGTCGACGTAGTCGTCCTCGACCCCATGGAAGAGCAGCGCGGGCATCGTCAGGCCCCGATCGTGCTGGAAGTAGTCGATGGCGCCCCAGTCAATGCCGTAGCGGACGTCCATCAGCCATAGCGGCAGCGCTCGGAAGGCACCGGGGATGCCAGCGTCGCCGAGACCGCTGTCGATCATGGCGCGGAGGTCGAGCATCGGCGCATCCATCACGGTGGCGACGATGGAGTCCGCAAGCGCGGAGCGTTCGAGGAAGCTCATGCCGGTGACGGCTCCCATGCTGTAGCCGTACAGGACGATGTCGCGCGCACCGTGGTCGAGCGCGTAGCGCACGGCCGCCTCGAGATCGCGCCACTCGGAGGCGCCGAACTCGTAGTGCGTGCGCGGGCCGGGGGCGTCGTCGTCGTTGCGGTAGGCGATGACGAGCGCGGGGAGTCCGAGGCGGGCGATGGTGGGGAGGATGCGCAGCGCCTCTCGACGCTCGGCGCCGCGGCCGTGCGTGAAGATGACCCATGTCGCGCGGGTCCCGGGGACGAACCAGGCGGGCATCGGGCCGTCCGGGGCGTCGTAGGTCACGTCCTCGAAGGCGACTCCGACGTCCGACGGGTCCCCGGGGAACGTCCAGACATCGAGGCGGGCGCGGACGCCGAGGGGCGGGGCCGGCCAGCCGGCCACACGGGTGCGGGTGACCTCGTTCTCTGCGTCGTCGACGCGGAGCACGTCCCCCACCTGGGCCCAGCCGCCGCCCTCGTCACGCCATTCGAGGCCCCAGACGCCGGACGTACGGAGGTTCGAGTCGCCGAGGTCGCGGAGGGTGACCTCGGTCTCCGTGACGGCGACGACTTCGAGTTCGAGCTTGCGCTCGCCGGTATGGACGATGATGGTGCGGTCGGCGGCGAGCCCCGCGACGTACCAGGCTGCTGCGAGGCCCGTAGCGACGACGAACAGGGCAACTGCCGTCACGATGACGCGACGACGCTGCTGCAGGCGGGCGAGCCAACTGGCCATCGCGGGCTTCCGCTTCCCGGACCTGCGGGTCCGCAGGCTCACGATAGCCGACGGGGGAGCCCCCGACAGGACCAAAACGCAGGCGGTGTGGGGGCCGATCGTCCTCGGGCGGGCATGTAGACGAAGGAGCGGCGTCCCTTCGGACGCCGCTCCCTGTGAGTGGGTGCCGCGCGGGCGGGGGCTAGCCGCGGGGCAGGCCGAGGCCGCGGGTGGCGATGATGTTGCGCTGGATCTCGCTGGAGCCGCCGGCGATGGTGGCTGGGATCGAGCGGACGTAGCCGTGGATGTGCTTGCCGCCGAGCGGGGCGAGCGAGTCGCCGCTCCAGAGGTTGGAGTAGAGGCCGAAGGTGCGCACGCCGGTGCGGTAGATCTCCTGGCCGATCTCGCTGCCGAACATCTTGCCCATGGAGGCCTCGTAGTTGGGGACGAGGCCGGCGGCCTGCATCGAGGCGATGCGGAGCGAGAAGTTGTAGGAGACGGCGGTCTCGGTCCAGCGGTCGGCAATGCGGTCGCGGAGCGAGGTGTTGCGGGCGAGCGTCGAGCGGTCGTCTGTGCGGGCGGCCTCGATGAGCTCGTCGAGCTCCTCCTGCTGCTGGATGGCGCCGGAGATGCCGGAGCGCTCGAAGTCGAGGAGGGTCATGCCGACGTACCAGCCGCGGTTCTCCTCGCCGACGAGGTTGGCGGCGGGGACGCGGACGTCCTCGAAGAAGGTCTCGTTGACGGTGTGGCCCCAGTTCGCGCCGATGAGGGGGCGGACGGAGATCCCGGGCACGTGGATGTCCTCCATCACGAAGAACGAGATGCCGCGGTGCTTGGGGGCATCCGGGTCGGTGCGGGCGAGGAGGAAGAGGGCGTCCGCCATGTGAGCGGCGGAAGTCCAGATCTTCTGGCCGTTGATGACGTACTCGTCGCCGTCACGCACGGCCCTCGTCTGCAGCGAACCGAGGTCGGAGCCGGCGCCGGGCTCGGAGTAGCCCTGCGCGTATGCGGTCTCGCCCTTGAGGATCTTGGGAAGGACGCGCTGCTTGAGGTCGTCGCTGCCGTGGATGATGAGGGTGGGGCCGAGGAGCATCACTCCGGAGCCACCGACCATGGGGGCGTGGGCTTTCGCCATCTCCGCGCCCAGGACGAACTGCTCCATGGTGGTGAGGCCGCCGCCGCCGTACTCCTTCGGCCAGTGGGGGGCGACCCAGCCGCGCTCGGCGAGGGCGGAGGCCCATTCGGCCGCGGCCTGGCGGGCGTTGGGGTCCTCGGAGATGCGGTCGGCGTACCAGCCGAAGAGGCCTTCCTCCTCGGCTTCCTCGCCCTTGGCCCGGTAGTACTCGGGCAGGCGGGTGCGGAGGAACTCGGCGGCGTCGGCGCGGAACGCGGCCTGTTCTGGTGAGTCGTTCCAGTCCATGGGTGCTGGTCTCCTGATTCGTGCTGTGCGATTCGAGACGATTATCGGCCGTCTGTCGAAAGGCGGTCAACGAAGAGCGGGCGGGGGACGGCGGGCGTTAGACTCTGGCCGCGAATCGAGGACGGCGGATGGCTGAGCTGGTCGAGCTGGTGCTGACCTTCCTCGCGGAGGAGCTCGGAGCGCGATGGCCGTGGGTGGTCGTTGGCGGCTCCGCGGTGCTCTACGTGGCGTTCGGGCGGTAGCCATGCGTCGCGGTTGGGCTTGTGGGCGGGGCCGGCCCTACGTGTTCCCGACGGCCGAGCCCCCACATCAGGAAGACGATAACGCCGACGATGACCACGACAACGACGATTCCAGCGAAGACTCTCCGGCGTCGGCTGACCGGGGGGAATGTGGCCAGGTACCCGTCGGAGGCGGTCGTCCGCGCTTCCCAGTGGCCCCGCGGCTTCCACTCGACGCCCCGCATCTCCACCCACAGCCGCCACACGAAGTACATGACGATCGCGACGAGGAACCCGATGAGGCCCAGCGCGCCGAACATGTCGCTTGGTCCTCGATGTCTCGAAGGTCAGGTTGTCAGCGGCCTTCGGCAGTCGTTCTCCTATTGGATCAGCGCCTCGAGGAGGGGGCGGGCAAGCTTCGGATCGGCGGGGAGTTTCTTCATCAGCGGGATGTCGACGCCGAGCTCGGCGCGCTCCCGGAGCTGTTCGCGGGCGGACTCGACGGGGCCGATGACGTCGATGTCGCGGACCATGCGGTCGGAGATGGCGGCGATGGCGCCCTCGCGGTCGCGCTGGGCGAAGGCGGCGCGGGAGGCGGCGACCTCGGCCTCGTAGCCCTGGCGTTCGAACATCTGCCAGTAGAAGTCGCCCATGCGGTTGATGTAGTGGGAGAGGTGCTCGCGGGCGGCGCGCCACTGCGCCTCGTCGTTCGTGCCGTCGGTGATCCAGACGGACATGTGGGGCGCGATCGTGAGGGCTGAGGGGTCGCGGCCGGCCTCGCGGGCGGCGTCATCGAGCTGCTTGCGGAGGTCGGGGAAGCGCTGCTTCGGCCAGTGGATGGGGATGATGCCGTCGGCGACCTGCGCGGTCTGGCGGATGGACTTCGGCGTGATGGAGGCGATGTAGACGGGGATGTCGGTGCGCGGGCGGACGTAATCCATCGTGAAGCCGCGGTCGAGGTGAAAGAGGGTGCCGTCGTACTGGAGGCGGTCACCTCGGATGAGGGTCTTGAAGATGTCGACGTACTCCTTGAGGCGGAGCAGGGGGCGGTCGAAGGGGACGCCGTGGAAGCCCTCTATGACGGCGGAGGCGGAGGAGCCGAGGCCGAGCATGGCGCGGCCGCCCGAGATGACATCGAGGGCCGCGAACTCCTGGGCGATGGCGGCGGGGCTGCGCGAGAAGTGGTTGATGATGGCGGTGCCGAGGCGGATGTTGCGCGTCTCGCGGGCCATGACCGTGAGCCAGGGGAGAGCGGAGAGACCCCAGGTCTCGGTGCTGCAGAGCAGCTCGTAGCCAAGGTCGTCGGCGAGGCGTACGAACTCGATGTGGCGGTCGAGGGCGCCGGGGGCGGAGTAGTCCTCCTGGAACACGATGCCGAGCCGCATGGTCGCCTCCTGTGACGCCTCGAGGGGTGGTTCGTGGAAGTGATGGTACGGCGCTCGGGGAGCGGGCGCAGGGGGATCAGGCCGTTTCCCGCCGCCTCCCGCGGACGAACGAAGCGGAGGCGTAGGCGAGCAGGGCGGCCAATCCGACGAACGCCAGCGCCGCGACGTTGCCCGATGAACCTTCGAGACGGCTGTCAGGGGCGGAGGCAGCCCGGCTTTCGCCCCCGCCCGTGGGCACCGTCGATTCGGCGGCGGATGGCGGCGGGAGCGGGGGGAGGTCCAGGGAGGCGTGGAAGGCCTCGCGGAGTTCGGGCGGGATGACGAAGCCGCGGCCGATCCACGCACTGTTGCTCGGGAGGGGGAGTCCCGCGATCACCCCGGTGGTGGGGTAGTACGCGAGTCGAACCTCGCGGCCGTCGATCTCGAGGGAGAGCCAGTCGGGTTCGGCGTAGCCGTAGACCATCGCCTCGATGGCTTCGTCGTAGTCCGCCGGCGCGCCCGTGTGAAGCTTCGCGCCCAGCCTGGAACCGTACACCTCGACTTCAGGCCAGGTGGCCGAACCGGCGATGCGCCAGAACTCCTCGAGGGTGGCCGTCGTCAGGGGACGCTCGCCGACAACCACGGAGGTCGGCCGGCCGTCCCGAGCATCGGCGGCCAACACGTCGAGGATGCCCGGTTGCTCAGGCAATTCGCCAGCGCGGCCGAGCCTGATGTAACGGTCCAGGATCGCGGCGCGGCCGGCGTCGAGGCGGGCCCAGCGAGGCGGGTCGTCGCCGATGTGGAGCTCGACCGCTCCGATGCCCGGGTAGTAGGTCGAGCGTGGCACGCGGCCCTCGCCAAACTCGACGTCACGCCACAGGCCGAACGGGTTGTTGCCGAGTAAGGCGGCGGCGATTCCGCTCTGGAGCTCGTACCCGGTGCCCAGATCCACGGGCTGGGCATCGAGCCGTGTCGGCCAGCCATCGGGCAGATCGAGGTTCGAACGGGGGTCCGGCAGCGCCCAGAAGGCGTAGGCGTCCTCGAACGCGAGTGTGATCGGAAAGGGCAGGTCGCCGCCTGAGAGGATGGCCGCATCGACCTTCGCCTCGACCGGGGTGGCGCCCCCGGCGGCGGCGAGCGCGGCGAGGAGGAGGGCTGCGGCAGTCAGGATGCGGGCGGCGGTGCGCATGACGACCTCCGAGGGGACGGCGATGACAATCGGCGCTGCCGCGAACGAGTATCGCCGTCGCGGCCGGCCGAATGCCAGTTAGTCGGTCACCTGACCGTTGACCGATGTCGGCGCCGCGTCGATCGTTACTGCAATGGTGTCGCCAAGTGCCGGCGGCGCTCCCTCGAGCGTCGCATAGGTGAACGTGATCGTATCTGCATCCAGACTGGCGTCCAGAATCTCGACGACCGTGGTCTGTTCGTCCGTCTCGTCCACGATCACTGCGTTGGGCGGTGAGGCGGCGAAATCGCCGCCCTCGTCCCACGCATCGATTAGCGTCTCCACGCTCCAGTACTCCACCAGCCTTTGCGGCCGGTCGGTGAAGGCAAGAAGCTCCGAACCCGTCGCGAGCGACAGCGTCCCGTCGCCAACGGCTGCGACGGTCCCTTGCAGAACCAGCAGCCATCCGGCCTCTGCCTCGTCCGAATCGCCGCTGCCGCAAGCGGCGAGAGCGAACGTTGTGAAAGCGACGGCCAGTCCTGCCCGAATACGCATGCGTTGCCTCTTCAGTCTCGACGCTTGCGGGCCGCCAGTGTTCTCAGCCGCAGGGCTTTCAAACGGATGAAACCCTCGGCATGCTTCTGATCGAACGCGCCACGATCGTCCTCGACTTTACCAGCTCATCGGAGCTGAGCGATTGCGGCGATTTCCGGCCGACGACGATGACATTGCCCTTGTACGGTTACAGCCGAACCGTACGCTCGACGCGTACGAAGCCGCGGCCGATCCACGCACTGTTGCTCGGGAGGGGGAGTCCCGCGATCACCCCGGTGGTGGGTTAGTACGCGAATCGGACCTCGCGGCCGTCGATCTCGAGGGAGAGCCAGTCGGGTTCGGCGTAGCCGTAGACCATCGCCTCGATGGCTTCGTCGTAGTCGGCCCGGCGCCGAGGTGGGCCCAGCGAGGCGGGTCGTCGCCGATGCGGAACTCGACCGCTCCAGCGCCCGGGTAGTAGGTCGAGCGTGGCAGGCGCCCCTCGCCAAACGCGATATCCCGCCACAGGCCGAACGGGTTGTTGCCGAGGAAGGCGGCGGCGATTCCACTCTGTAGCTCGTAGCCCGTGCTCGGCTGAAGGGCGGAGTGGAGTATCGAGCCGCGGCGGCCAGCCGTCGGGCAGGTCGGGATCCTCTGCCGGGGGTTCCGGCAGCGCCCACAGGGCGTAGGCGTCCTCGAACGCGAGTGTGACCGGGGTGGGCAGGTCGCCGCGAGCGAAGATCGTCGCGTCGACCTTCGCCTCGACTGGGGTGGCGCCCTCGGCGGCGGCGAGGGCAGAGAGGAGGAGCGCGGCTGCGGCCAGGGCGCGGACGGTGGTGCACATGACGGACTCCGAGGGCAGGGCGCCGCCCTCGATGATCACGAATGCAGTGCCCATCGTGCGTCAGCGCTTCGGCAAGACCTCCGTGAGGAAGGAGTCGAGCGCGCGGGCGAAGTCGACGGGGTTGTCGGAGTGGACGTTGTGGGTAGCGCGGGGGATGACGACGAGGCGGGCGTTGGTCATCGCGGCGACGGTCCGTTCGGCGGCCTCCTGGGAGAGAATCTTGCTGTCGGCGCCCTTGAATAGCAGCGTGGGCTGGTGGATCGCGCGGATGTCGGCCCAGAGGGCGTCGGCACGGCGGTCGTTCTCGGCCTTGCGCTGCTCCTCGGTGAGGTCGTGCATGCCGGGGCGGGGGCGGTGGTCCTGCTTCCACGTCCAGCCCTCGGCGGTCGGCTTGAGGCTGTGGGTGAGGCTGTAGCGCAGGTGGTCGGGCGGGCGGTGCGGCATGAACTGGATGGCGCGGTTGAGGAAGTCGTCGAAGCTGTTGAGGGTCTCGGTGGCGGCTCGGAACGCCTCCATCTCGAGGAGGCCCTCACGTTCGGTCTCGGGGGCGATGTCGACGATGCCGACGGCGTCGAGGCGCTCGGGGTGGCGGGCGGCGTAGCGGATGGTGTTCATGCCGCCCATGGACATGCCGACGAGCGTCATGTGGTCGTAGTTGAGGTGCTCGATGAACTGACGGGTGTCTTCGAGCATGAGGTCGTTGTTGTCCTCGGCGAGGCGGTCCTCGGGGGTCCAGTCGGTGTCGCCGTGGCCGCGCTGGTCGAGGCACACGAGGTGGTACCTGTCGCGCAGGAGGAGCGCGGCCATGTCCCACGTGTGCGCCGTGAGAGAGCCGCCGTGCAGCAGCACGACGTGGGGAAGGTGCTCGTTGCCCCAGTCGAGGTAGTGGAAGTTGATGCCGTTGAGTTTGACCCAGTGGTCGGTGGGGGCGACGACGGCGGGGACGGCGATGTTCTGGGCGCGGGCGGCCGCCGCCATCAGTTCGGTCTGGTCCATGGTCATCGGTCGCTCCTTCGCGTCCGCGTCGCTGTTCGTCGATGGCGGGCATCGTACACGGCGGGCGGGCGTGGGGGTTGGGCGCGCGCATTGCGAGCTTTCACCTCGTACCAGGCTTCTCGGGGGGGACCCCCTCCCCCACCCTCCCCCCGAGCGAGGGAGGGGCAGCCCCGGGAGCTTTGAGCAGGCGCGGCGCGTCCCTCGACGGTGGGCGGCGGGCGCTGGTATGGTGCCGGTCGCATCGAGGGAGGGCGACGGATGCCGGTGCAGCCACTGGCGGAATGGCGTCAACGCTGGGAGAACGAGGGCGCGAAGCACCTCGGGGTGCGGCCTGTAGAGGTCGCGGAAGGGTACGCGCGGTTCTCGATCGACCTGCCGTACGGGGATGAGCGCGATGGCGACCTCGATTTCCTGAACCTGGCGCTGTCCTACGCGGTCGACGTCGCGGCGCTGGCGTCCGTGATCGCCCGTGTCGACCCGGAGCGGGAGCAGCCGAACGGCACGGCCTCGTTGCACCTGAACTTCCTCGAGGCGCCGTCGGGGCCGGTGAGCGTCGAGGGGCGGGTCGTGTACTGGCAGGTGCCAGGCGCGCTGATCGAGGTGGTGGCGACGGGCGTCGACGGGGCGCTGATTGCGCGGGGTGTGTCGCCGTATTCGTTACGGGCGAAGACGCCCGAGGGGGCGGCCTCGTGAGCCCCGCCGCGAGCGAGCTGGCTTCGCAGGCGCAGGCATCGCCGACGTACCGCGAGTTCGGGGCGACGGTCCCGACGCTCGACGCGGAGCGGGCGGTGATCAGCGTGCCTCGGGAGTCCGTGCGGCTGCGCGGGGTGCGCGACTCCATCAACGGCGGCGTGGTGGCGACACTCGCGTGCGCGGCTTCGCGGCTGCTGCTGCAGGCGCGGCTCGGCGACGAGGGGCGCGCGGGGCCGGCGACCGAGATCGACATCGCCTACCTGTCGGCGGCACGCGGGTCCGTGACGACGTTCGAGGCGCGGATACTGCGCCAGGGCGGGCGCGTGGCGGTGTGCGAGGTCGAGGTGCGGGACACCGACGATGGCACGCTGAACGCGAAGGCGCGGGTCTCGCTCGACATCCTGCGTTAGCGGGGTCTCCTCATCACTCCCTGACTCCTCCGAGCTACACTGCGGGCGACCGTCGAGGATTCGCGAGGGGGACGTCATGCCTGAGTCGATCGGTGCGGAGCTGGAAGCGCTGCGAGCGAAGGTGCAGGCGTTCATCGACGACGACCTGAAGCCGCTCGAAGCGGCGCTCGGCGAGGATGCGGAGGATGTGTCCGCGGAGACGCGCGGGCGTGTGCGGGAGCGCTCTCGGGAGCTGGGGCTGTTCCAGATGACGCAGCCCGAAGAGTTCGGCGGGGTCCGCACGGGGCCGCTCGCGCTGACGGTGGTGCGAGAGACGCTCGCAGCGGCGAACTCGCGGCTGACGCGGTACGTGTTCGGCCCGGGGCCGGGCGCCCTCGGCTCCGCCACGGGGGAGCTGCGGGCGCGCTACCTCGAGCCGGTGCTGCGCGGCGAGAAGCAGGGGGCGTGGGCGTTCACGGAGCCGGGCGACGCGCCGCGGCCGACGTGGGCGACACGCGACGGCGACGACCTCGTGGTGACGGGGCGCAAGTCGTACGTGTCGGGGGGCGCGGAGGCGGATTTCTACACCGTGCTCGTGAACGTCGAGGAGGACGGGAGCGGGCCGGGCGGCACGGCCCTCGTCGTGATCGACCGGGGGACGCCGGGGCTTGTGATGCAGCGGGAGTTCCGCAGCCTGGAGGGCGGGGGGCACATCGACCTGCGCATCGAAGGTGTGCGCGTGCCGCAGGCGAACGTGGTGGGGAAGATCGGCGAGGGGATGCCGCGGGCACTGGGAAACATCACCTCGATGCGGCTCGGGCTGGCGGCGCAGGCCTCGGGGCTCGCGATGTGGGTGACGGAGTTCACGGAGCGGAACATCACGGCGCCGCATCGCGGCGGGGGCAAGCTCGCGGACCGCGAGGGGGTGCGCCTGCACTACGGCGAGATGCGGATGCAGACGTACGCGGTGCGCTCGATGCTCTATCGGACCGCGCGGCTGGCCGAAGGCTCCTCGAAGGAGGAGGAGTCGATGAACGAGATTATGGCGACGAAGGTGTTCGCGACGGAGACGCTGGGGCGCGTCGTGGATACGGCGATCCAGCTCGCCGGCGGACAGGCGCTGATCATCGGGCACCCGCTGGAGCGGCTGTACCGCGAGGTGCGGTCGTGGCGGATCGCCGAGGGGCCCTCGGACGTGCTGCGGCTGAACATCGCGCGGGGGCGAGTGGAGTTCGGGTCGGGGCGGCTGTAGGGGGCGCGGCTAGGGGCGGTCGGCCTCGACGGATACGGGGGCGGGTGTGAGCTGCTCGTAGCGCGCGGCGGAGCGGGTGCGGATTTCAGGCACACGGAACACCATCACGGTGCTCAGGGCGAGCAGGACCGAGAAGACCGAGAAGGCCACGGTCAGGCCGCCGGAGACGGTATCCGCCCTCGATGCGATGAGGACGGCGACGGCGATGCCGATCAGGCTGCCGAGCTGCTGGGCCATCATGCGCAGACCGGTGATGGCGGCGATGCGATCCGGGGCGATCTCGAAGCCCGCGTTGTTCATCGAGGGGTTCGAGATGCCGAAGACGAGGCCGAGCGCGAGCACGATGAGCATGACGTACCAGAAGTTGTTCAGGCCAAGACCGGGGATGTCGGCGCCCTCGAAGCCCTGCGCCATGAGGAAGATGAGCGCGGCGACGCTCAGGAAGCCGACCATCAACGGGCGGCGGTAGCCGGTGCGGAGCAGGAGTGAGGCGAAGAGCGCGGAGGACGCCATCATCGCGACGGAGCGGGGGGCGAGGAGCGCGCCGGCCTCGGAGGCGCTGAAGCCGTAGGTCTCCTGGAGGAAGAGGGGCATGAGCAGGGTCATGCTGCCCCAGCAGAGGCCGAAGAAGAACATGAGGCCGTTGGCGGACAGGAACTCGATGCGGGTGACGAGGTCCATATCGACCACTGGAACGGGCGTGCGGCGCTCGTGCCAGACGAGGATGGCGAGCGCGGCAAGGCCGGTGGCGGCGGCCCCGGCGACGATGGCGTAATTCGGTGTCACTCCCCGCCGGCCGAGCTCGGTGAGGGCGAAGATCAGCGGTGTGGCGGCGGCGGCGATGAGCAGGACGCCGGCGTAGTCGACGCGGATGCCCTCGATGCGGCGTCCTCGCGGCAGGAGAGCGAAGCCGAGGACGCAGGCGACGAGGGAGAGCGGGCCGTTGATGCCGAAGGTCCAGCGCCAGCCGATGGTGTCGACGATGAGGCCGCCGACGGTGGGGCCGAGGACAGAGGCGAAGGGGATGAGCGAGGCGAAGAAGCCGATCGCCTTCGCGCGGTTCTCGCCGTAGACATCGCCGATGATACCCGAGCCCGCGGGGAGGACGCCGCCTCCGGCGACGCCCTGGACGAAGCGGGCGACGATCATCACGTACACGTTCGGCGCGCCGGCGCAGACGAGCGAGGCGACGCCGAAGATGGCGAGCCCGCCCGCGAAGACGGACTTCGCTCCGAGGCGTTCGGTGAGGCGGCCGGCGACGGGCTGGGCGATCACCTGGCCAAGGGCGAAGATCGTGATGACCCAGGAACTCCAGCGGAGCGGCGCGTTGAGATCCTCGGTGAGCTGCTTCACGGAGACCGACACCATCGTGAACTGCATGACGACGGTCAGCAGCGAGAGCACGAGCAGCGCGAAGATGAGGTGACGATTCCGGGCGGGCGCCGGCATCGTCGAGGCAGCCGCGGACATGTTTGCTCCGGGATGACGTGGGACGTGTGCCTACGACGATAGTGCCGTGTTGCCGTTCAATCAATGTCCGCTAAACCAACGCACATGTGGGACGTGGCGGGTGGGGTACGATGCGGGCCGATGACCACCGTGGGTGACGCGTCCGCGCTTGCATCGCCGTCTCGCCTCGCGCCGCTGCGGGAGCGCGACTTCCGCTGGGTGCTGTTCGTGCAACTCGCGAGCAGCATCCGGCAGCCGATGCAGTTCTTCGCGCAGGGCTGGTTCGTGAACCAGGCGGCGCCGGACGACCGGCGCGTTGTGATGCTCGGGCTGCTCGCCACGCTTCAGGGCACGGCGTATCTCTCGTGGGTGCTGTTCGGGTCGGCGCTGTCAGACCGCTATCCGAGGCGGCTGACGCTGATGGTCACGCATGCGGCGGGCTTCGCGTGGCTCGTCGGCACGTCGTTGCTGCTGCGGTTTCCGGGCGCGGCGGAGGGCGAGGGCCTGTGGCTGTGGATCATGATGGCGGTGTTCATCGAGTTCGGCGTGATGATGGCTCAGGACATTCCGAGCCGAGCCGCGTTCGCGGGCGAAGTCGTCCCGGAGGACGTGCGCACCAGCGCGATCACGATGCACTGGCTGGTCTTCGCGAGCGCGCTGGTGGTCGGCGCGCCGTTGACCGGCTGGATGATCGAGCGGATCGGGTTTGCGAATCTCTACCTCGTGGCGGCGTCGATGCACCTTGTGGTGCTGTGCGGGCTGCGGATGATCCGTGCGCGCGGAGGCGCTGCCGACCCTGAGGCCTCGGCGGACTCGGTGATCGACAACGTGCGCGCGGGGCTGCGGTACCTGGGCGAAGACGCGGCGATGCGCTGGACGGTGGTGCTGACCATCCTCGCGCTGGCGATGGGGATCCTGACGATGGGCATCCTGGTGGCGGCGTGGGTGAGCGACGTGTTGCTGCTGGATGCGCAGGGGTGGGGACGGCTGGCGTTGTTCTGGGGGCTGGGCGGGGTGCTGGCGAACCTCGTGCTGATGATGCGGGGGGACTACCGGGGGAAGGGGCTGATCTTCCTCGCGGGGGCGGGCCTCCTCGGCCTGTCTGTGCTCGGGGTGTCGGCGAGCCGGCACGTCGTGCCGAGCGCCGTGGGGTTCGCGTTCGCGGGGGTGGGCGCGCAGGTGGTGATGACCGTGGGCAACGCGATCGCGCAGTCAATCGTGCCCGGGCGGCTGCTGGGCCGGGTGATGGGGTTGCTGTGGGTGGCGCAAGGGCTGGCCCAGAGCGCGGGCCTCTTCGTCGGCCTGATCGGGCAGGCGATCGGGCTGACGGTGCTGTACCCCCTTGTGGGGCTGCTCATGATTGCGGTCACGGCGGTGACGTTCGTCCGCAGCCCGTTGCGTTCACTGTCGTAACGCCTCGCAACGGGCGGGCGAGACGGGGCGGATGACTGCGACGAGGGCGGCTTTGCCCTTATTATCGCGAAACCGTTTTCGACCGGATGAGGGGGAGATATGAGCGGAGCGCTCGAGGGCATCCGTGTCCTCGACCTGACCCAGGGTGTGGCCGGACCGTACGCGACCAAGCTGTTCTCGGACTACGGCGCCGACGTGCTGAAGATCGAGCGTCCTGGGACGGGCGACGTGTCCAGGCGTATGGGGCCGTTCCCGAAGGACGAGCCGCACCTCGAGACGAGCGGCATGTTCCTCGAGCTGAACACGGGGAAGCGGAGCGTCACGGTCGACCTCAAGACGGCGTCGGGGCAGGCGATCCTGCGGCGGCTGGCCGAGGACGTCGACGTGATCGTGGAGAGCTTCCGCCCGGGCACGCTCGAGCGGTTCGGCCTGGGGCCGGACGTCCTCGATGCGGTGAATCCGCGGGCGGCGCTCGTGCGCGTCTCGAACTTCGGGCAGTACGGGCCGTACCGCGACTTCGACGCGGACGACATGCTGCTGTACGGCATGGGGGGCGTGCTGGCGGTGACGGCGACGGAGGGTCGCGAGCCGGTGCGCATCGGGCTGTACGCGCCGCTGTTCCTGGCGGGCGGGGTGATCGCCGCGTTCGCGATGGGAGCGTTCAACGGGTCGCGGGCTTCGGGTGCGGGCGAGCGGGCGGACATCTCGATCCACGAGATCCTCACCGCCTCGATGGACCGGGGCGGGCCGAATCTGGTCTCGCATCAGTATTCGGGGTCGCTGTTCTTCGAGCGGGGACGCGCCTCGCGGGCCTCGGCGATGCCGAACGGCGTGTATCCGTGCGCGGACGGATACCTGCACATCACGACGGGGCCGAACTGGTGGGACCGCTTCTGCCGGGCGATCGACCGACCGGACCTGATCACGGACGAACGGCTGCTACCGCACCTGTTGGACCCGGAGTGGGCGCCGGAGATCGACGCCATTATCTATCCGTGGCTCCTCGAGCGGACGAAGCAGGAGGTCATGGAGCGCGCGCAGGCCGAAGGCTGGGTCGTGGCCGCGATCAACGGCATGGACGACGTGGCGCGCGACCCGCACCTGGAGGCGCGCGGGTTCTGGTCGCAGCTCGACCACCCGGTGGCGGGGCGGGTGACTCTGCCGGGGTTCCCCTTCCGGATGCTGGGCACGCCGGGGGAGATCCGGCGCGCACCGCTGCTGGGCGAGCACACCTCGAGCGTGCTGGCGGAGCGGCTGGGGTACTCGGCGGAGGACATCGCGCGGCTGGCGCAGCGGGGGGTGATCTAGATGGCGGAGTCGACGGAGCGGCGGCTGCCGCTGCAGGGCGTGCGCATCCTGGCGCAGGCCATCGTATGGGCCGGCCCGTTCGGGTCCATGATCCTGTCTGACCTCGGCGCGGACGTGATCGAGGTCGAGTCGGTGCAGCACCTCAACCCGACTCGAGCGGGGATGCGGCGCCTGCCGCCCGCGATCCTCGAGGGGCCGACGGGAGCGCTGTACCTCAACCGTGACGGGAGCGAGGGCTTCTGGAACCGGCACGCGTTCTACAACTTCGCGAAGCGCGGGCACCGCAGCGTGACGATCGACCTGCGGCGCGAGGAGGGGCGCGAGCTGTTCTTCGGGCTGATCCGCGAGGCCGACGTGTTCATGGAGAACAACGCGGCGAACGTCGTGGAGCACCTCGGGATCGACTATGAGCAGCTGTCGGCGGTGAACCCGCGGCTGATCATGATGCGGTTCCCGGGATTCGGGATCGACGGGCCGTACAAGCACTTCAAGGGGTACGGCGCCACGATGGAGGCGGTGGTCGGGCATTCGCTGTTGCGCGGCTACTCGGACTCGGACCCTTCGGCGACGCCCGCGGTATACCACGGGGACCCGAACGCGGGGGCGCACGCGGCGTTCGCGATCCAGGCGGCGCTGTACGCGCGGGAGCGCACCGGGAAGGGGCAGCTGATCGACATGTCGCAGGCCGAGGCGGTGACGCACCACATCTCGTACGACCTGCTCGACTACCGGTTCAACGGACGGGCGAACCAGCACTGGGGGAACCGGCACCCGGCGATGGCGCCGTACGGCGTCTTTCCCTCGTCGGGGGAGGACACGTTCGTCGCGATCGCGGTGGACACCGACGAGGCATTCGCGGCGTTGTGCCGGGAGATGGGGCAGCCTGACCTCGCCTCGGATGAGCGGTTCGCGGACCTCGTTTCGCGGTACGAGCACCAGGCAGAGCTGGACCCGGCGATCGCGGCCTGGACGCGGCAGCTGACCCAGCGCGAGGCGATGGAGCGGCTACAGGCGGCGGGCGTGATGGCGACGATGGTGTACAACCAGGCGGAGATGTTCGACGACCCGCACCTGCGGGAGCGCGGGTTCTTCGTCGAGCTGGATCATCCGGACGTGGGGACGAAGCGGTACCCCGGGCCGATGGCACAGTTCGAGCGCATGCCGCTGACGCCGCCTCGAGGGCCGGCGCCGCGTCTGGGCCAGCACAACCGGGAAGTGTTCCAGGGCATCCTGGGCCTCAGCGATGAACGTCTGGAGGAGCTGGAGGCGGCAGACGTCATCGGCGAGGCGTACCTCGAGGACGCGAAGGCGACGTAACACGAACGGCCGGGGGCGAGTCCAGAGGGGGCGCGTGAGCTCCACGGACTCGCCTTCGCGATGTCGCTGCAATGCGGGCGGCGCTGCTGATACGGCGCGTACATGTCCGCCCCTCGCGCGCTGTTAGCATCGAAGTGCGCGCGCCCCCTGCTCTCGTTGTCCCCGGCGCGAGGAGGCCCGCTCGTCCGCGACGACGCCGGATGGCGCCGCGGGCATGCGCCCGGTGTTGAGGGAAGCGACAACCATGGAAACCCAGTCCGCCTGGTCGGCGGCCGACTCCGAGGCGGCCGCGGGCCGGTTCATGGCGCACCTGCGCGAGGCCGCGCTCGCCATCGTCGACGAGTCGGGACGCATTCGTACCTGGAACGCCGGGGCGGAGGAGATCTTCGGGTACCGCGCGGCCGAGGTGATCGGCAAGGACCTGTCATTGCTCGAGCCGAGCGGCGGGGTGAGCGCGACCGTGCTCACGTCCGGCCTCGATGCGGCCCGGAGCGGGGGGCGCAGCGAGTTCGACCGCGATCTACGGCGCGCGGACGGGCGTCAATTCACGGCTCGGGTGAGCGTCACGCGGGTATTGGCCGGCGACGGGCGTGCGGCATACGGAGTCCTGGTGCGGGAGCGCTCGCACGAGGCGGAGGTGGCCACGGAGCATCAGGCGTCACTCGAGGCGGAGCGAAGGGCGCGCCTCGAGGCGGAGAGCGCCTCGCAGCAATTGCGGGCGATCCAGCGCGTGACCGAAGTCGGCCTCGCGTGGCTGCCCTTCGAGCGCCTGATGTCGGCGCTGCTGGAGCGGGTCGCGGAGCTGCTTGCGGCGGACACAGCCGTCGTGTTGCTGCGCGACGGCGACGAACTGCAGGCGGTCGCGGCGCTCGGGATCGAAGAGGAAGTCGAGCAGCGGGTGCGAGTGCCGCTGGGAGCGGGATTCGCGGGGCGCGTGGCGATCGAGCGCCGCCCGGTGATCGTTGAGGACGTGAACGAGTATCCGGTGGTGAACCCACTGCTGCGGGCGCGGGGCCTGCGTACGCTGCTCGGGGTGCCGCTGCTGGTCGAGGGAGAGTTGCTGGGCGTGCTGCACGTGGGGAGCCTCACTCCGCGCGACTTCACGGCGGAGGACGCCAAGCTGCTGCAGGTCGTCGCCGACCGCGTGGCGCTGGCGCTGTCGAACCGGCGGCTGGCGGAGGCGGAGCACGAGGCGCGCACGGAGGCCGCCACGGCGGCGGCGACGGCCCGGCTGCGTGAGCAGTTCCTTGGGATCACCGCGCACGAGTTGAAGACGCCGCTGACGGTTGTGGCGGGGTACGCAGGGATGCTGCGGCGGGCACTGGAGCGGGGCACGCTCGATGACGCGGTGCTGCATGCGGCGGTCGAAGAGATCGCGACGCACGCGTCACGGCTCGACCGCCTGATCAATGATCTGCTCGAGACCTCGCGGGTGCACGAAGGGCGGCTGACGCTCAATCCGGAGCCGATGGACCTGTCCGAGTTGGCTCGCGATGTGGTGAAGCGGTTCGTGAGCGGGCCGGAGGCGAGCGAGCGGCACCGTGTGATCGTCGATGCTCCGGACGCGGTGTGCGGCGAGTGGGATATGAGCCGCCTCGACCAGGTGGTGACCAACCTCGTCAGCAACGCGATCAAGTACTCGCCGCAGGGCGGCGATGTGACGATTCGTGTGCGGCGGAGGGCGGGGGGCGGAGCGGCACTGAGCGTCGACGATCGCGGCATCGGCATCCCTGCCGAGGCGCAGCGTGACCTCTTCCAGCCGTTCAGCCGCCTGGCGGGGAGTGCTGGGATGGGCGGGATCGGGCTTGGGCTGTTCCTCGCGTCGCAGTTCGTGCGGCGACACGCGGGAGCGATCACGGTGCGGAGCGAGGTCAGCCGCGGCAGCACGTTCACGGTGGAGCTGCCCGCGCGGGCGCCCATCGAGGAGGAAGGCGCCGCGGCGACCCGGGAGTAGCGCCTGGGGATGCGCGCCGATTGACGGGCGTCGCGGGATGGACTACCAACGTGATGCCCTCACGACGCGGTGAGCGGCATCGAGGGGGCCGGGCGTGGCTGAGGCGAGGGTGGGGGAGGCCGCGGTGCGGCCGTATCGATGGGCGCTCATTGGAGCGCTCGTCCTCTGCTCGTCGGCGATGCTGTGGTACGGGTTCACCATCGGTGTGCTGCTGCCGGATATCAGCGAGGACCTCGGCCTGCGTCCGGCTGAAGAAGGCTGGCTGAGCTCGGCCTTCTACTTCGGGCAGCTGCTGCTGACGCTGCCGGTGACGGCGTGGCTGTCGAGGTATCAGCCGTTGCGGACGATGGGGGTGGTGTACCTCGGCGCGGTGGTGTTGCTCGCGGCGGCCGCGGTGACGCCCTGGTACTGGGTGCAGGTGGGGATCCGCTTCGTGCTCGCGTTTGCGTTCGTGGCGTTGAATCCGGTGCGTACGCTCATCATCGCGGGCTGGTTCCGGCGCGACGAGGTGGCGCGCGTGAACAGCGTGTTCAACTCGGGGTTCGGCCTCGTGCAGACGATCGCGTTCTGGAGCACCGGGGCGCTGCTGGGGGTGCTGGGCGGGTGGCGCGAGGTGATGTGGCTGCTCGCCGGCATCGCCACGCTGTCGGCGGCGGCATGGGCGCTGGTCGCATCGCGCGCACCGGCGCCGGCGTTCGCGCTCCCTTCGGGCACCGACGAGGAGGGCGGCAGCGGCGGCGGCATGGGGCGCGTGCTGCGGCGGAAGCAGGTGTGGTTCCTGTGCCTCATCGGGACGGGCGGCGCGCTGACGTGGGCGACGTACCTGACGTTCTGGCCGTCGTTCGCACAGGACGAGATGGGGGTCTCGGAGGGCGTCACCGGAATCGTCCTCGGGGTGTCGGCGCTGGCGATCATTCCCGGGTCGCTGGCCGCCGTGTGGGCGGTGCGGGTGATGCGGAGCCGGCGGCTGTTCCTGATCGTCGCGACGGCGTCGCAGGTGCCGCTGTTCGGGCTGTGGGCCGTCGTGGACCAGCCGTCGTTGCTGATCCTCATTGGCGCGTTCCAGGGGCTCAGCTGGATCTACTTTCCGATCATGTTGAGCATCCCGTTCGACTTCGAGGGGTTCAACGCGCGCGAGATTGCGCTCGCGACCGCGCTGTTCATCGTGGCGAACGCGCTGGCACTGACGCTGGGGCCGGCGGTGTCCGGCGTCGTGGCCGAGCACGTGGCGATGCGCACGGTGTTGCTGGTGGCGGCGATCATGCCGCTGATCTCGGTGCTGGGGTCGGTGCTGCTTGCCGACCCGCCTCGAGGGCCGATTCGCACGGTAGGCGGAACGGAGGCGGCGCTCGCGCCCGCCTCGTAGCAACGGGTCGACGGCAGACAGGGGGTGTGCAATGCCGGGAGCGCTCGACGGGATTCGAGTCCTTGAGTTCTCGCTGATCGTGGCGGGGCCGATGTGCGGCGAGGTGCTCGCCGACATGGGCGCGGACGTGATCAAGGTGGAGCCGCCGGGCGGCGAGCCGCAGCGCAAGAACCGCAGCGTGGTGCCGGGCGAGAGCAAGTTGTTCCAGGCGTTCAACCACGGCAAGCGTGACCTGGTCGTCGACCTCGGGCGGCCTGAGGGGCGTGCGATCATCCACCGCCTCATGCCGACGATCGACGTGGTGATCGTGAACTACCGCTTCGGTGTGGCGGCGCAACTGGGGATCGACTACGACACGTTGCGAGGCATCCGCCCGGACCTCATCTACGTCGAGAGCACGGGGTGGGGGTCGCGCGGGCCGCTCGCGCAGCGCGGCTGCTCGGACGTGGTGGCGCAGGCGTACTCGGGGCTGATGGCGGCGGATGGGAAGCTCGAGGCGGACGGGGCGCCGGCGCAGGTCACCGCCACGGCGGTGGCGGACTACATGACCGCGCTGGCCTCAGCGACGGCGATCTGCGGCGCGCTGTTCCATCGAGGGCGCACGGGCGAGGGGCAGAAGATCGGCACGTCGCTGCTGCGTTCGGCAGTGTGGGGTCAGGCGCACAGCGTGAACCGAGAACCGGTCACGGACTCGATGTTCGCCGACGTGACGGTGCAGAAGATGAACGACATCCGCGCCTCGGGCGGATCGTACTCGGACCTGATCCGGATGCGCGAGGGCGAGCGGTCGATGGGGGCGCAGTTCGCCCTGTACTACAGCGGGTACCAGGCGAAAGACGGCGGCGTGATCCTCGGGGCGCTGACGCCGGCGAACCGGAATGCCTTTCGGCGTGCGCTGGCGCTCGAGGGTGAGGACAGTGACGACCCGAACTACGACGCACTCGACCCCGAGAACGTGCGTAAGGGCGACGAGTTCAAGGAGATCATCCGCGGGAAGATGCGCACGAAGACCGTTGCGGAGTGGCTCGCCATCTTCGATGCAGCCGGCGCGCCTGTGGCGCCAGTGAACTTCCCTGAGGAGCTGCGGGACGACCCGCAGGTGCAGGCCGAGGGGCTGTTCGTGGACCTCGTGCACGAGGTGACCGGGGAGCAATCGGTCGTCGCGCCGGTGTTCGAGATGTCGGCGACGCCGACGCAGGTGACGCGGCCCGCCCCGCCACTCGGGCGGGACACGCGCGAGATTCTCCTTGAAGGCGGGTGGAGCGCCGAGGAGGTCGAACAGCTCGTCGGTGGCGGCGTCGTGTACGCGCGCGACTGAGGCTCAGCCGAGGTCGACGCGCACGCGCTGACCGGACATCGACGCCTCCTCGAGCGCGTCGAGGAAGCGGTGGCGGCGGACGGCGTGCCCGAAGTCCGGGTGCGCCGGACCGCCGCCGTTGATGGCGTTGCCGAGGCGGCGAACGAGTTGCGCGACGTTCAATGGCGGACCGCTGAGGGTGTCGGGCACCCAGCGATCGGTGACCTCCAGCGGGATCTCGTGGAGCGCGCGCTCGCCGTGCTGTGCGCCTTCGAGGTAGAGGTCGCCCATCTGGGCGCCGCCCGTCGAGGTGACGCGCAGCGTGCCCTCGGAGCCCTGGATCTCGAAGCGGAAGCCGGTGCCGACGGCGGGGACGCTCTTGATGGCGGCGGAGACGAGCGCGCCGCCCTCGATCGTGCCGCTCAGCAGGACGTGGTCGGGGGATGTGACATCGAGCATCTGGTCGGTGCCCTCGAGCGCGACTCGTGGGACGCGGGTGGAGACGACAGCGGAGACGTCCTCGAACTCGCCGAGGCAGAAGGCGAGGGCGTCGAGGGAGTGGCCGGCGGCGATGCTGAGGGTCGATGCGCCTTTCGCGCGGTCGACGGCCCAGGCGAAGGTCTCGCGCCTCGGGCCGGCGCCCGGGAGCGCGGAGTACATGTCAGCGGAGAGCACCTCGCCGATATAGCCGCCGGCGACCAGTTCGCGGAGCCGGACGAACGCGGGCGCGCCGCGGGCCTGGAGGCCGACCATGTTGCGGACGCCGCGCGCCTCGGCGAGGTCGCGCAGCTCGACCGCCTCGGCGGTGTTCGCGCCGAGGGGCCACTCGCAGAAGACGTGCTTGCCCGCCTCGATGGCGGACTTCACGAGGGCATAGTGCCCGGGCACGCGGACACAGACGACGACGAGGTCGACCTCCGGATGGGCGGCGAGGATGGCGGCATCATCGAAGGCGTGCCTGATGCCGAAGCGCTCGGCAGTCTCGCGTGCGGTAGTCATCTGCGTGGTCGCGACCGCCACGAGGTCGAACTCGGGGAGCGCCTCGAGGGCCGGAAGGTGGGCGCGGGTGCCCCAGCCGTAGTTCACGTTCGCGCCGATGATGCCGACGCCGAGGGTGTCCGGCACGGTGATGCTCCTCGTCATGCTGCTTCGGGCGGGATGCCGGACGGGATGATACACCGCCCGCGAGCGGAGGCTAGTCGCGGCGCAGGAGGGCGAGGATCAGGACGGGCGGAAGCGTGAACAGGAGCCCGACGAAGAGCGTGCCGACGAACACGAGGCCGACCTGATAGTCGTCATTGCCGACCTCGTTGTCGATGGCGCCGACGAGGGCGACCGCGGCGGCCGCGAGCATCCCGGCGGCGACGAAGCTCATGGCGTCGAGGCCGCGGCTGGCGAACCACGCCGTGACGGCCGGACCGACGACCAGGGCGAGGATGAGCAGCGCCGTGAGGGGGGCCGGCATGCTGATCGTGACCGCGAGGGCGGTCAGGGCGGCACAGATGGCGGCGGGAATGAGCAGCCGGGCAGACATCGGAGCGATTGTAGGGGTGGGCGGCGTTACGGCCTCGCGCGGGTCAGCGCCAGCGCTCGGCGCGCCATTGCTCCTCGGAGGTGGCGGGACGGCGGGCGGCGACGCTCTGCAGGAGGCCGACCGCGAGCAGCATCGCGACGAGGGCGGAACCACCCTGCGAGATGAAGGGGAGCGGGATACCGGTCGTGGGCAGCAGGCGGAGGTTCACTGCGATGTTGACCACGCCCTGGATGAGCACCATGGCGGTGAGCCCGGTGGCCAGCAGGCGGCCAAAGGCGTCGGGCGCCCTCGACGCCGCGGTGAAGCCCCTCGTCACGACCGCGGCGAGGAGGGCGATGAGGAGCAGACCGCCGAGCAGGCCCAGCTCGGCGCCGAGAAAGCCGAACATAAAGTCACTCGAGCGGGCGGAGACGGCATCCAGGTGTGACTCGGCGCCGCTGAACAGGCCGTGCCCGGTGACGCCGCCGGTGCCGAGCGCCACCTCGACCTGCCTCAAGTTGAAGCCGCTGCCGAGGGGGTCGCGGCCGGGGTCGAGGAAGACGGCGAGTCGCTCGCGCTGGTAGTCGGGGACGCCGATGAAGAGCAGCGGGATGAGCGCCAGGACGATGATGGCGAGCGCGGCGAGGGTGCGCCAGGGGACGCCCCACGCCACGACCGCCACGAGCCAGATCCCGGCGAGCACGATCACCGTGCCGAGGTCCGGCTGTAAGGCCACCAGCCCCATCGGCAGTGCGGTGACCGCGAGCGACACGGCGATGGCTGGCGGGCGGGGCTGACGACCGGCGGCGTAGGCCGCCAGGGCCACGGCCAGACCGAGCTTGGCGAACTCGGACGGCTGGACGGTGATGCCGCCGACGCCCAGCCAGCGCTGCGCGCCGTGCTCACTGACCCCGACGACGAGCACCGCGGCGAGGAGGAGGAGTGACAGGCCGTAGACGACCGTGGTGAACGGGGCGAGCAGCCGGTAGTCGACGCGGGCGGCGACGAGCATCGCGGCGATGCCGATGACGGCGTACGCGCCCTGGCGCAGCGCCTCGCTCGACGAGGCGGCGTCTCGAGGGCCCTCGAGGGAGGCGGAGTAGACCATCAGCACTCCCAGGGGCACGAGCACGCCGACGGCGAGCCAGAGCCAGCGGTCGGAGCGCGGGAGAGGGACGGGGAGCGGGAGCGGCTGGCGGATCATCGGGCGACCAGGGCCTGGCCCGGCGGGAGGTTGAAGTACGCCTCGAGGATCCGCTTCGCGACGGGTGCCGCGTAGGTCTGTCCGACGCCGTGCTCGATGTAGACGATGACAGCGACCTGCGGGTCGTCGTACGGCGCAAAGCCCATGTACCAGCCGTGGGAGTCGTACGAACCGTCGGGGCGCTGCGCGCCGAACTCAGCGGTGCCGGTCTTGCCGCCGATGACCACGGCGTCCGGCTTGCCCTCGAAGGCGGTGCCGCCGGGGCTGGCGGCGACGTGCATCGACTCGCGGACGGTCTCCATGTGCGCCTCGTCGACGGGGACGCGGTTGCGGAGGATGCGCGGGAAGGCCTCGACAACGTCACCGCGGCGGAGGCCGTGCGCGACGCGGGGTTGCAGGACGTCGCCGTCGTTGGCGATGGCGGCGGCGGCGACGGCCATTTGAATGGGGGTGGTGGTGAGGTAGCCCTGGCCGATGCCGTAGGTGTAGGTGTCGCCGAGGACCCATGGCTCCCCGATGGTCTCTTCCTTCCACGCGGCGTCGGGGACAAGGCCGTCCGCCTCGCCGGGGAGGTCGAGGCCGGTGGGGCCGCCGAGGCCGAAGGCGCGCGCGTAGCTCGCGACGCGGGCAGAGCCGAGCCCCTCGAAGTGTTCGCCGTCCTGGTCGTAGCCGCCCGCCAGGTAGTAGAAGTACACGTCTGACGAGCGGGCCATGCCGCCGTTGAAGTCGAGGGTCCCGTGGGCCGCCCAGTCGCGGAACACATAGGTGACGCCGGGGTTGTAGATGTCGCGGATGGTGATGGCTCCGGTGCTGGTGATGCGCGTGGAGGGCTGGGCGATGCCCTCCTGCAGGGCGGCCGCGCCGACCAGCGGCTTGAAGATCGAACCCGGGGCGTGCACCTCCATGTAGCCGCGGTGCAGCAGCGGCTTCGCGGGGTCGTCGAGGAGCCGCTCGAGGGCCGCGGAGTCGGTGCGGCCGGCGAAGACGTTCGCGTCGTACGAGGGGAGCGAAACGAGGGCGAGGAGTTCGCCGGAGCGGACGTCCATCACGACGGCGGCGCCGGCGGCCATCGCAGGTTGGCCCGCGGCGTCGAGGCCGCCGGGCGGGAGCGCCTTCGCAATGCCGTCCTGGAGCGCGTCGCGGACAGCCTGCTGAAGGCGGATGTCGATGGCGAGGACGAGGTCGGCGCCGGTCCGCGGGGCGACGTCGCCGAGGCGAGCTATCTCGCGGCCGGAGGGGTGAGACGAGATGAGGCGTTTGCCGGGCTCGCCACGCAGGAACGACTCGTACGTGAGTTCAACGCCGGTGCGTCCAACGCGGTCGTCGAGGTCGTACCCGGCGTCGAGGTAGCCAGCCACCTCGTCGGGTTCGATGGGGCCGACGTAACCGAGGATCTGCGGCATCAGGTCGCCGGAAGCGTAGATGCGGACGGGGTGCGCGTCGACGCGGACGCCGTCGAGGCCGGTGAGGGCGGCACGCGCCTCGATGGCCGCGGTGGCATCGAGGTGGTCACGGATGACGACCGGGGCGAAGGCGTCCGGCTGCTCGCCGTTGCGGGCGGCCTCCTCGATCACGGCGAGCGGGACGCCGGTCGCGTGCTCCACGGCGATGAGCGCGGCGAGGCGGGAGGCGGGGCTGGCGGGCAACTCGCCGGGGATGATCACGACCTCGAACTCCGGCTGGTTGCGGGCGAGGACGACGCCGTTACGGTCCGTGATGATCCCGCGGGGGGCCTCGATGGGGACGGCGCGGGTGCTCAGCTCGTCCGCGAGCTGGCGGTAGTGGGCCGACTGGAGCAGCTGCATCCGCGCGAGCTGCAGGGCGAGCAGGCCGAACAGCACCAGGGCGACGACTCGCAGCGCGACGAGGCGGCTCGCCGTCACCGGAACAGCCCGGGGGCGCGGCGGGTGCGGAGCGGCCACAGGAGCGCCGCGAACAGTGTCGATGCGATGGCGGTCAGCAGCGCGGCCCCGAAGAGCGTCGCAAGGGCGGAGGGGAGCCCTCGGATGTCGCCCGCGGCGAGCCAGAGGAGCGCGAGATAGCCGAGCGCGCCGAGCGCCGCGACGAGCGGAGCGCGCGCGAACTGGGCGAGGCTGTCGGGGTCCGGGCGGCGCCGGACGAGCAGCCCTGCGGTAGGCAGGAGCGCGAGGAGGAACCAGCCGAGGCGCTCCTCGGAGAGCAGGGCGAGTGGGAGCGGCGCGACGAGGAGGGCCGGCCAGAGCTCCCCGGGGCCGCGAAGGGCGCCCCAGGCAGCCAGGAGGGCCACCGGGAGGAGCGGTGCGGCCGAGGGATCGAAGAAGAGCGCGGGAAGCGCTCCGACCTGCAGCAGTGAGGCGACGAGCGCGAGGGCGGCCACGAAGACGCGAGTCACCGGGCTGCCTCGTCCGTCGCGGCGTCGGGGACGGGCGCGAAGCCAGTCATGATGAGGACGTGCTCGAGGCGAGCGTAGTCGGTGAGCGGCTCCACTTCGATGGTCGCGAACAGGTCCTGGGCACGCGCCTGACGAGACGTCACGCGGCCGATGAGGAGTCCGGCGGGGAGCAGGCCGCCAAGGGGGGAACTCACGATGAGGTCGCCGACCTCGACTTCGGTGTCGATGGACACGAAGTCGAGGCGGAGATGCGCGTCTTCGGTGCCGACAAGGGCGGCGGCGACACGCGACTGCTGGATTACGGCGGCGACGGCCGAACTGGCGTCGGTAAGGAGGCGGATGCGCGCGCGCCGCTCCTGCACCTCGGTGACGGTGCCGACGAGCGTCGCGCCCGCGCCGAGGACGGGCTGGCCGACGGCGATGCCATCGGCACGGCCGCGGTCGACGACGATGACCTGGCGGCCGGGGGCCGGATCGCGGACGACGACCGAGGCGACGACCTGCTGGACGTCCTCGCCAGCGGCGGCGCGGAGCGCGGTGGAGGCCTCCACGGCGCCCTGATGCTCGCGGAGGGCCGCGGACTCCGCCTCGAGCCGGGCGACCTGCTCGCGGAGCGCGGCGTTCTCCTGGCTGAGCTCGTCGATCTGGCCAGCGTGCAGCACGACATCGGACAGCGGCCGGACGGCTTCGTGGAGCATCGTGGTGGCGGGGGCGAGCAGCGCTCCGCCGCGCTCCTCGAGCCGGTCGGAGAGCGGCAGCGGGGACAGGGCGAGGAGCAGCAGCCCGAGAAGGAGGAGGGCGGTGAGGCGCGCGGCGTTGCTCGTGCGGACCAACGGGGTTCCACCTCGAGGGCGTGACGCGTCGGCGCGTCCTGCGGGGAGTGAGTTTGCGGGCAGCCGTGTGGGGAGTCGCAGCCAGGCCGGTGGGGATACCGGCTGGCGCTATGTTAGCGCGGCGGCTTCCGGGTTACTACCGCAGCCTGCACCTTCTGCAGCGTCTCTGCCTCTTCGAGCGCTTCGCCGCAGCCTCGGACGACCGCGCGCAGCGGATCTTCAGCGACATACACGGGGAAGCGTGTCTCGGTGGCGATGCGGCGATCGAGGCCCCGGAGTAGGGAGCCGCCGCCGGCCATGGCGATGCCGTGGAGCATGAGGTCAGCGATCAGCTCGGGCGGGGTGGTCTCGATGGTGGCGCGGACGGCGCGGATGATCTCGTTGGTGACGGGCGAGAGGGCGTCGCGCACCTCGACGGTGGAGAGCTCGACGGCGCGTGGGAGGCCTGTGGCGAGGTCGCGCCCTCGAAGGTCGACAGAGCCCTCGTCGTCGAGGGGATAGGCGGAACCGGCTTCGATCTTGATCTGCTCGGCGCTGCGTTCACCGATGAGCAGGTTATGCATCTGGCGTGCGTAGGTGATGAGAGCGTGGTCCATGGCGTCGCCGGCGGCGCGGACCGAGGTGGCGTTCACGATGCCGCCGAGGGCGATGACGGCCACCTCGGTGGTGCCGCCGCCGATGTCGACGATCATCGAGCCAGAGGCGTCCATCACGGGGAGGCGTGCACCGATGGCGGCGGCCATGGGCTCCTCGATGAGGTAGGCGGAGCGGGCGCCGGCGGCGAGGGCGGCGTCGTGGACGGCGCGCTTCTCGACCTCGGTGGCGCCGGAGGGGATGCCGACGACGACGCGCGGCTTGGGGATGCCGAGGCCGAAGCGCTCGTGCACGGAGCGGATGAAGTGCTGGAGCATGCGCTCGGTGACGGCGAAGTCGGAGATGACGCCGTCGCGGAGCGGGCGGACGGCGACGATGCTCGAGGGGGTGCGCCCGACCATGCGCTTCGCCTCCTCGCCGATGGCGAGGATGCGCTTCGAGACACGATCGATGGCGACGACCGAGGGCTCATCGATGAGAATGCCGCGGCCGCGGACGGTGACGAGCGTGTTCGCCGTGCCGAGGTCGATGCCGATGTCGTGGGAGAACATCCCGAGGAAGGACGCAAGGGGATTGATCGCCACAGCAGTGCCGTTCTGGGGAGGGGCGGCCGAGGGATGGGGGGAGTGCCCGGAGCGCCGCGCACCGGAGGCAGGGCGAGTATACGGAGCGCGGGGCCGGCGGGACAAGGCGAGGGGGACCGCGGCGGGGGCCGACTCACGCCTCAGATTCCCGCCACGCCGCCGATCGCGGAGCCGATGGCGAACGTGATCGTGGCGATCACCAGGCCGAGGACGAGCTGGCGCAGGCCGGAGAACCAGGGGCTGCGGCCTGTGAGCAGCGTGATGGCGCTGCCCAGGGTGAACAGGCCGAGGCCGGCCAGGGTAGCGCTCAGGACGATGCCGGTGACGCCGCCCGTGAAGAAGAAGGGCAGCACCGGGAGCAGCGCGCCGATGGCGAAGAGGATGAACGAGGCGAAGGCAGCGGTCCACGGCGAACCCAGGTCCTCCGGGACGATGCCAAGCTCCTCGCGGGCAAGGACGCCGAGGGCGGACTCGGGGTCGGCCATAATGTGGGCGGCGAGCTCGTTTGCCTGCGCCTCGGGGAGGCCCTTGGCCTGGTAGATCAGCGCGAGTTCGTCGCGCTCAGCCTCGGGCATGCGCTCGAGTTCTTCGCGTTCGGCGGCGATTTGCGCTTCGGCGGCCTCGCGGGAGGAGGTCACGGAGATCCACTCGCCGAGGGCCATCGAGAAGGCGCCGGCGAGAAGGCCGGCGACGCCAGCGAGGATGACGGTCGCGTGGCCCGGGTCGGCGCCCGCGACCCCCATCACCAGCGCGAGGTTCGAGGTCAGGCCGTCGTTGGCGCCGAGGACGGAGGCGCGGAGCGCGTTGCCGCCGCCGAGGGCGCGGTGGCGCGACTCGACGCGGCCGATCGAGGAGCCGGGGAGGCCACCGCGGCCGGAGATGGCGACGAAGATGCGCGCATGCTGGCGCTCGTCGGCGGGCAGCAGCTCCTCGGCGGCGCGGGGCTCGGCGGAGTAGACGACATCGGCTCCGGTCTCCTTCGCCTTGATCACCGGCAGCACGACATCGGGGCCGAGGCGGCGGGCGAACCACATCAGCAGGCGCGCGCTGCGTGATGGGCCTGCGGCCTGGGCGGGGACTCCGGCCTTGGCCAGCTCGTCGCGCCACAGCTGGAGGTGCCGTTCCTCGGTCTGGGCCATCTTGCGGTAGATCGTGCTGAGCTGTTCGTCCTGCTCGAGGTCGGCGAGCGTGCGGTAGTAGTAGACGCCGTTGATCTCGTCCTGGAGGTAGCCCTGGAAGCGCTCGATCTCGGCCTCGGTGGCCACGGTCAGTCTCCGTTCCAGCCGCGTTCGCGCAGCAGGGCGAGGAAGCCATTCTCGTCGAGAATGGGGGTGCCGGCGGCCTCCGCCTTCTCGCGTTTGGAACCGCCGCCGTCACCAGCGACGAGGAAGGTCGTCTTCTTTGTCACGCTGGACCCGACTTTACCGCCGAGCTGCTTGATAAGGGCCTCGATGCGGTCGCGCGACCAGCGTTCGAGGGAGCCGGTGACGACGATCGTCTCGTGCTCGAGCGGGCCACCACGCGCCGAGGTCTCGTCGGTCATGCGGAGCCCGAGGGCCTGGAGCCGGTCGAGGAGCGCCCCGTACTCCTCGTCGTGGAGATAGTCGTGGACGGAGGCTGCCACGATGGGGCCGATGCCGTCGATGGCCGCGAGGTCCTCGATGGAGGCGGCACGGAGGGCGTCCATGCCGCCGAAGTGGACGGCGAGGGCGGTGGCGGTCTCACCGCCGACGTGGCGGATGCCGAGCGCGACGAGCAGGCGGCGGAGGGGTCGTGTCTTGCTCTCATCGATGCGCGCGAAGAGGTTGTCGAGCGTCTTCGGGCCGATGCCGTCGAGCTGCAGGAGTGCGTCGCGCTGGGCGGGCAGTTCGTAGATGTCGGCGAGGCTGCGCACGAGGCCGAGGCGGACGAGGCGCGCGGCGAGCTGTTCGCCGAGGCCCTCGATGTCCATGGCGCCGCGGGAGGCCCAATGCTCGATCGAGCGGGCGAGGCGGGAGGGGCAGGCGCGGTTGGGGCAGTAGGTGGCGGCCTGGTTCGGGTCGCGGACGACGGGCGTCGCGCACACTGGGCACTCCGCCGGCATCTCGAAGCGGCGCAGCTCGCGGCCCTCGCGGCGCGAGGGGACGGGGCCGATGACCTCGGGGATGACCTCGCCGGCACGCTGCACGACCACGTCGTCGCCGATGTAGAGGTCCTTCAGCCGCACCTGGTCCTCGTTATGGAGGGTGGCGACGCTGACGGTCGCGCCACCGACGAAGACGGGCTCGAGCATCGCGAAGGGCGTGAGGACGCCGGTGCGGCCGACTGACACCTGGATGTCGCGCAGGAGCGTGACGGCCTGCTCGGCCGGGAACTTGTAGGCGGTCGCCCACCTAGGCTCGCGGCCCACGACGCCGAGCTGGCGCTGCAGGCTGATGTCATCGACCTTCACGACCACGCCGTCGATGGCGTAGCGGAGGCTATCTCGGCGCTCGCCCATCTGCTCGCAGAAGGCGGCGACCTCCTCGATGGTCTCGAAGCGCTGGGCGAGGGGATTCGTCGGGAAGCCGGCGGCCTGCATCCACCCGAGAGCGGCCCAGTGCGCCGGCGGTCTGGCGGCGCCCTCCATCCAGCCGAGCTGGTAGACGAACAGCTCGAGGCGGCGGGAGGCCGTGATGGACGGGTCGAGCTGGCGAAGGGAGCCAGCGGCGGTGTTGCGGGGGTTCATGTAGAGCGGCTCGCCAGCGGCGGTGCGTTCGGCGTTGAGGCGTTCGAACTCGGACTTCGACATGTAGACCTCACCGCGCACCTCGAAGGCGTCGGGGGCGGGGTCGGTGGCGATGGCGAGGGGAAGCGAACGGATGGTGCGGAGGTTGTTCGTGATGTCCTCGCCGCGGAGGCCGTCGCCGCGCGTCGCGCCGACGGCGAAGCGGCCCTGCTGGTAGATGAGCGAGATGGCGAGGCCGTCGATCTTGGGCTCGCACACCATCGCGAAGTCGTCGCGCTCGAGGAGACGCGCGACGCGGGCGTGCCAGGCGCGCAGCTCGTCGCCGTCGAAGACATTGCCGAGGGAGAGCATCGGCTCGCGATGGACGACCACGCCGAAGGCGGGCGAAGGCTCGCCAGAGACGCGCTGGGTGGGCGAGTCGGGGGTGACGAGTTCAGGAAAGCGAGCCTCGAGGTCCACGAGCTCGCGGAAGAGGCGGTCGTACTCGGTATCACCGATCTCGGGCTGATTGAGGACGTGATAGCGGTAGTCGTGATAGCGGATTTCGCCGCGTAGGTCGTCGACGCGGAGGCGTGCCTCTTCCAGGTCGCGCTGCGTGTCCGTGAAGGTCATGCCCTGCGAGTATACCGGCAGGCGCCTGCTAGAATCGGTTCATACGGCACTCGTCAGGAGGCATGAGCGTGGCGGACGTGGTCATCGTCGACTACGGAGCAGGGAACCTGCGCAGCGTGGCGCGTGCGGTGGCCCATGCCGGCGTGGAGGCGGTGGTCACCTCGAACGCCCAGGCCGTCGCCGACGCCCGTGCGCTGATCGTGCCCGGCGTGGGCGCCGCGGCGGACACGATGGCGAACCTCCGCGCGGGGGGCCTCGTCGAGCCGATCCGGGAGTACATCGCGTCGGGGCGGCCGTTCCTCGGCGTGTGCATGGGGATGCAGGCGCTGTTCGAGGTGTCCGAGGAAGGCGGCTCGCACGAGTGCCTGGGCGTGTTGCCGGGACGCATCGTGCGGTTCCCGCACGGGCTGACGGTGCCGCACATGGGGTGGAACAACGTGCGCCTGCGGGCGCCGCATCCGGTGTTCGAGGGCATTGAGCAGGACGCGTTCTTCTACTTCGTGCACTCGTTCCATCCACAACCGGCTGACCAGACGCACGTGATCGCGGAGACCGAATACGGGGGGGTGACGTTCCCGGCGGTCGTCGGCCGGGAGAACCTCGTGGCCACGCAGTTCCACCCGGAGAAGTCGGGTGCGGACGGGCTGCGGCTGTACGCGAACTTCCTGCGGCTGGCGCTGGAGCACGGATCCATCGCTCCGGTTGTCGCGACCGCTCCCTAGCTTGATTCGAGGTTCCTGATGCAGGTGATCCCCGCGGTCGATATTCGCGGCGGCCGATGCGTCCGCCTCACGCAGGGCGACTACGCACGCGAAACGGTGTTCGAGGAGGACCCGGTGGTCGCCGCCCGGCGGTGGGCAGACCTCGGAGCGGAGCGCATCCATGTCGTCGACCTCGATGGCGCGCGCGATGGGCGGCAGGCGAACGCCGACATCGTGCAAGCGATCGCGCGCGGCGTCGGCTGCCCGGTGCAGACCGGGGGCGGCGTGCGGAGCCTTGAGACGTTCAAGGCGACGATCGCGGGCGGGCTCGACCGGGTGGCGGTGGGGACGGCGGCCGTGAAGGATCCGGCGTTCCTGCGCGCCGCGGTCGCTGCCGCCCCCGAACGGCTGATCGTGTCGGTTGACGCGCGGGACGGGCGGGTGAGCCTCGAAGGTTGGACCGAGGGGACCGACCTCGACGCGCTCGCATTCATCGAGGAGCTAGTGGCGCTGGGCGTGCGGCGCATCGTGTACACGGACATCAGCCGGGACGGTGTCGCGGGCAGCCCCAACTTCGAGATGTACGAGCGGCTGACCTCGAAGGTGCCGCTCGCGGTGGTGGCCGCCGGGGGTGTGTCGCGGGTCGAGGACCTGCGGCGGCTGGCGGCGTGCGGTGTGGACGGGGCGATCGTCGGGCGGGCACTGTACACCGGCGACGTGGACCTGCGCGAAGCGCTGGAGGTGGTGGCGGCGTGCTGACGAAGCGGATCATCCCGTGTTTCGACGTGGCCGAGGGGCGCGTCGTAAAGGGCGTGTCGTTCGTCGAGCTGCGGGACGCGGGCGACCCGGTGGAGCTGGCGGCGGCGTACGACCGCGGCGGCGCGGACGAGCTGGTCTTCCTCGACATCACGGCCTCGCACGAGGGGCGCGCGAGTGTGTACGACATGATCGCGCGGACGGCGGATCAGGTGTTCATCCCGCTCACCGTCGGCGGCGGCGTGCGGACGACGCAGGACATGCGCCTCATGCTGGAGGTGGGGGCGGACAAGGTGTCCGTGAACACGGCGGCGGTCGAGCGGCCGGAACTCATCTCGGAGGGCGCGCACCGCTTCGGGTCGCAGTGCATCGTGGTGGCGGTCGACGCCAAGCGCGTCCCGGGCACCGAGGCGGCGCCGCGCTGGGAGATCTACGTGCATGGCGGGCGGACGCCGACCGGGCGCGACGCCATCGAGTGGGCGCGCGAGGCGGTGCAGCGGGGGGCGGGCGAGCTGCTCGTGACCTCGATGGACACGGACGGGCATCAGCAGGGGTATGACCTGGGGCTCCTGCAGGCGGTGAGCGAGGCGGTGGAGGTACCGGTGATCGCCTCGGGTGGGGCGGGCAAGCCGGAGCATCTGTACGACGCGCTGGCGGACGGCGGGGCGGATGCGGTGCTGGCCGCCTCGATCTTTCACTTCGGGACATACACCATCGGCTCGATCAAGGAGTACCTGGCCGGGCGCGGGGTGCCGATGCGGCCGGTGCGAGCGGAAGGTGCGGCATGAGCCTCGATCCGAGCGAGTTGAAGTACGACGGGCAGGGGCTGATCCCGGCGGTGTTGCAGGACGCGGCGTCACGCGAGGTGGTGATGGTCGGATACATGAACGCGGACACGCTGCGGCAGACGATCGAGATCGGGCAGGCGGTGTTCTGGTCGCGCAGCCGGCAGGAGGTATGGCACAAGGGGGCCACCTCCGGCGACTACGTGCAGGTGCTCGACGTGACGACCGACTGCGATGGGGACGTAGTGCTGCTGCAGGTGGCGCTGCTCGGCGGTGGCGTCTGTCACACCGGCGCGCGGTCGTGCTTCGTGGAACCGGAGAACGGGATGCCCCGGCGGGTGGTGGTCGGCTAGTGCCTGTGTTCGGGGGGCACGCGGTGACGCCGCCGCTGGCCGTTTCCGTGGTCGTGTTCGACATCGACGGGACGCTGGTCGACTTCGGCGCGGCGTTTCAGGCGGGGCTGCGAGCGACGGCGCTCGACCTGTCGAGGCTCGTGGGTCGAGAGGTCCCTGTACGGGACCTCTGGGCGGCTCAGCAGGCGGCGGGAAGCGTGCTCGACGGCCGGCCCGGCGGGCGAGGCCAGTACCGCATGGCGGCGTTGCGGAGCGCCCTGGCCTCGTTCTCGTGTGACGAAGGCCAGGTCGCGGCGCTGATCGATGTCTTCACTGCTGCGCGTGACGGCCTCGTTCAGCCGTACACAGACGCGGAGTCTACCGTCGTGGCGCTTCGCGCGCGTGGGTTCGAGTTGATCGCGGCGAGCAACGGGAATTCGGACCTCACGCGGCTCCCGCTGTTCGACCACTTCAAGACCAGGTGGCTGGCGGCAGAGGTCGGGCTATCGAAGCCGGACCCCCGGTTCTTCCTCGGTGCACTGGAGCGGGTCGGCGTGCGGCCGGAGGCCGCGGTGATGGTGGGCGACCGTCTCGACAACGACTACGAGCCGGCGCGGAGCGTGGGGATGCACGCGGTGCTCGTCGACCGCGAACGGAAGGTCGAGGATCCCTCGGTGCTGCGGGTGAGCGCGCTCGCGGAGCTGCTCGAACTGGTGGAGCGGGCGGGGTAGCGGCTCAGTCGGTGGCCGGGTCGGCCAGCGTCGTCTCGCTCAGGGGCGGGATGCCGCGGGCGGCGCGCTCATCCTCGGCGACGGCGTGCTCGAGCGAAGCGATGGCGACCTGGATGTGTTCATCCTCCGGTACGCGGGTGGTGAGGTACTGCAGCGCAATGTTGCCAGCGAAGAGCCAGCGCACGATGGGCCAGCGCTGGTGGAAGCCGGCGAAGCGGATCGCCTCGTAGGCGACGGATGCGATGACCGGGACGAGGACGATGCGGGAGCTGATGCGCCACCACAGGGGCGGGTCGCCGAGGAGCGCGAAGACGAACACCGCGACGACACCGACGGTGAGCAGGAACGACGTCCCGCAGCGCGGGTGCTCCTTGGGGAACCGGCGAATCGCCTGCACGGTGAGCTCGCGGCCCTCCTCGAAGGCGTGGATGGCCATGTGCTCTGCGCCGTGGTACTGGAAGACGCGGCCGATCTCCTCGGAGCGGCCGATGAGCCAGATGTAGCCGATGAGCATGCCGAGGCGCAGGGCGCCCTCGATGAGGACGACGACGAACGTGGGTAACTCGCCCTCGAGCCAGGCGGTGGCTACGACGGGAACGACGAAGAAGAGGGCCAGCCCGAGGGCCATCGAGACGCCCATGACCACCCAGGAGATGGCGCCGAGGGACTGTGGTTGCCCGTCCTCGTCGAGGTCGTCGACGGCGACGGAAGCGGACCAGGCGAGGGCGCGCATGCCGAGGGCGAGGGTTTCCCAGAGCACGATGATGCCCCGGATCAGGGGTATGCGGCGGAGGGCGCTGGTGTAGATGTTGCCGAGGCGGTCGGCACGGAGAGCGATGGAACCATCCGGGCGGCGCACGGCGACGGCCATGGCCCGCGCACCGCGGATCATGACACCCTCGACGACAGCCTGGCCTCCGTAAGTCTGGCTCACGATCGTAGCCTACGATCCCGCGAGGCAAGCGACGAGGGCGGGACGGATCCCGCCGGCGGAGCTATGGCGCTGTGTCGGCGGTCGCGCGGCGGACCAGCGCCTCGATACGGGCTGCCTCAACGGGGGTGAGTGTCTTGAGCGCGTAGGACGTGGGCCACATGCCGCCCTCGTCGAGGCGGGCGGCGTCGTTGAATCCGAGCGTCGCGTACCGCGCGCCGAACTTGGCGGCGCTCTGAAAGAAGCAGACGACCTGGCCGTCTCGCGTGTAGGCGGGCATGCCGTACCACATCCGCGGGACGAGGAGGGGCGCGTGCTGCGTGACGATCTCGTGGATGCGCGTGGCCATCGTCCGGTCGGGCTCGGGCATCTCGGCGATCTTCGCGAGTACCGTCTGCTCACCTGCTTCGCGGTTCTTGCTCGCGCGAGCCTCTGCCTTCAGCTCGCGGGCGCGCTCCTGCATTGCGGCGCGTTCGGCGTCGGAGAACGCCTCAGCGGGCTTCGTGGACTGCTTTTTGGGCATCGCACACCTCCCGCGGGAGCCCCAATGTCCTTCGAGGATAGCGACCCCGGCCAACTGCGACCGGTGCCCTCGAGGGCCGGGGGGGACGACGAAGGCGGCCGTTCGGCCGCCGTCGAGACGTGTCAGCGCGGACGCGGTCTAGCTGTCCTTCTTCGCGTAGCGGCGGCGGAAGCGCTCGACGCGGCCAGCCGTGTCGACGATGCGCTGTTCGCCGGTGAAGAAGGGGTGGCAGTTCGAGCACACGTCCACGCGCATCTCGGGCTTCGTGGAGCGGGTGCGCCACTCCTTGCCGCAGGAGCACTGGACGGTGGCCTCGACGTACTCGGGGTGGATGTCGGCCTTCATAGGGGCTGATACTCCGGGTTCTGGTCTATCGTTCGTGGTGGCCGCGCACTTACGCGTCGGCGGTGACGATCGAGACCTGCTTGCGGCGGCCCTTGGCGAACGGGCTGAACTTCACGGAGCCGTCGACCTTCGCCCAGAGGGTGTGGTCGCGGCCGACGCCGATGTTCTCGCCGGGGTGCACACGGGTGCCGCGCTGGCGGACGATGATGGAACCGGCGGTCACGACCTCGCCATCGAAGCGCTTCACGCCGAGGCGCTGCGCGTTCGAGTCGCGGCCGTTCTTGCTCGAGCCGCCGGACTTCTTGTGAGCCATAGTCTGCTCCTCGTGGGCCCTAGCCGGCGTCGATCGCCGTGATGGCGAGTCGGGTGCGCTCGTGGCGGTGTCCGCGTAGCTGGCGACGGCGGGTCTTGTTCTTGTACTTGAACACGAGCACCTTGTCGTCTCGAGGGTGGTCTTTCACCGTAGCGGCCACGGAGGCGCCCGCGACGGTCGGGGAGCCGACCTTCACAGCGCCGTCCCGGTCGATGAGGAGGACGTCCTCGATGGTGATGCTGGAACCCTCAGGCGCGTCCAGCCGTTCGACGAGGATCTCGTCGCCCTGGCGCACACGATACTGTTTTCCGCCGGTGCGGATAATCGCAAACATATTCACCTCATGAAGATGCGGTGCAAGTAGTCTAGGTGTTGGCCATCGACACCGTCAAACTCCAGGTGCGCGGGAGTACTGCGGGGACACCCTGAGCGTCATCGACATCATCACGGCGCCGTTCGACCTGTTCAACTGGCTGACGGACGAGATGTTCCTGCTGCTGCGGGACCTCTTCGAGCGATTCGGCGTGCCGATCGTGTTCCTCGCGGCGCTGTCAGAGGCGACGGTTGGCGTCGGGCTCGTCGTGCCCGGGGTGCTGCTGATCTTCGTCGCTGGCGTGTACGCGGAAGACACCGGGTCATCGCTCACGGTGATGCTCGCGGTCGCCACGGCGGGGACGATCATCGGCGACACGGTCTCGTACATCCTCGGACGGTGGGGCGGGCGGCGGCTCGAGGGCACGCGCTTTGGGAGCGCGCTGCGCATGGGCGAAGTGCTGGTGAGCGGTCAGGCGCGGTGGTTCATACCGCTGTATCACTTCAACAGCGTGACGAGGACCATCGGGCCGTTCGGCGCGGGGGCGCTGCGGATGCCGCTGCGCGTCTGGTTGCCGCTCGACTATCTTGGAGCGGCGCTCGCGAACGCGGTGTGGATGGGGGCGGGGGCGATCCTCGGGCGGGCGGTCCTCAACGAGGACGGGACGTTGAACGAGCATCCAGCGCTGCGCCTGGGGCTGGTCGCGGCGGCGCTGCTGTGGGTGGTGGTCATCCAGCGCGAGATCAACAAGCAGCGGGAGCGACGCCGGCTGGAGTTGGAGGCGCAGAGCGACCGCCTGCGTTTGTTGACCTCGTCTCCAGCGGCGGGCAGCGGGGCAGAGGGCGAGGGAGAAGGGTAGGCCGGCCCGGTGCGCTGCGCGAGTGAGACGAACCGAAGGAGGGAGGCCGTCAGGGCCTCCCTCCTTCGGTTCGTCCGTGCGTAGTGGTGCTGGTCAGTCGGCGGGTGGCGCCACGCTCGACTGCTGGCCCCACGCGAGGCCGGGACGGCCCTGCGGGCGCTCCTCCTCGGTCTCCTCACCGCCGGTCGCGGCGGGAGGAGCGGGAGGCGGCACATTCACCTCGGACTGCTCGTCCGGCATGGTGCGTCCCTCGGCCGGGCCGAGGATGCGGAGGAGGTCGTCACCCTCGAGGGTCTCGACCTCGATGAGGGCGTTCGCCAGCTCCTCGAGCTTGTCGCGGTGCGCTTCCATCACGGAGCGGCAACGCGCGTGCGCTTCGTCGATGATGCGGCGGACCTCTTCGTCGATGTCCTCAGCGGTGCGTTCCGAGTAGTCACGCTGCTCGGCGATGTCGCGGCCGAGGAAGACCATCGAGTCGCGACGGCCGAAGGTGCGGGGGCCGAGGCGCTCGCTCATGCCCCACTGGGTCACCATCTCGCGAGCGATGTGTGTGACCTTGCCGATGTCGTCATGGGCGCCAGTGGTCGGCTCGCCGAAGATCATCTCCTCGGCGACGTGCCCGCCGAGGGCCTGCGCCATCATCGCCTCGTAGTAGGAGCGGTCCTGGAGGCGGCGGTCGTCGGCGGGCAGGGAGCGGGTGTACCCGCCCGCCATGCCGCGAGCGACGATCGTGACCTTGAAGACCGGGTCTGCCTTCGGCTGGAAGTGGCCGACGACGGCGTGGCCAGCCTCGTGGAAGGCGATGATCTTTTTCTCGAGGGGGGTGATGACGCGAGACTTGCGCTCGGGGCCAGCGATGACGCGGTCGACGGCTTCGTTCATCTCGCCCATGCCGATACGCTTCTTGTTGCGGCGCGCGGCGAGGATGGCGGCCTCGTTGACGAGGTTCGCGAGGTCGGCGCCGGAGAAGCCGGGCGTCTGCTTGGCGACGGTCTCGAGCTTGATCTCGGGCTCGAGCGGCTTGCCGCGGACGTGCACGTCGAGGACCGCGCGGCGGCCCTTCACGTCGGGCAGGTCGAGGGTGACCTGGCGGTCGAAGCGGCCCGGGCGGAGCAGCGCCGGATCGAGGATGTCCGGCCGGTTGGTCGCGGCGATGACGATGACGTTCGAGTTGGAGTCGAAGCCGTCCATCTCCACGAGGATCTGGTTGAGGGTCTGCTCGCGCTCGTCGTGGGAGCCGCCGAGGCCGGCGCCGCGCTGGCGGCCGACCGCGTCGATCTCGTCGACGAACACGATCGCGGGTGCGTTGCGCTTGGCCTGGTCGAAGAGGTCACGCACGCGGCTGGCGCCGACACCGACGAACATCTCGACGAACTCGGAGCCTGAGATGGAGAAGAAGGGGACGCCGGCCTCGCCGGAGACGGCGCGGGCGAGCATGGTCTTGCCGGTGCCCGGCGGGCCGACGAGGAGCACGCCGTGCGGGATGCGGGCGCCGAGGGCGGCGAACTTCTCGGGGTACTTCAGGAACTCGACCACCTCGGCGAGCTCTTGCTTCGCTTCCTCCTGGCCTGCGACGTCAACGAATGTCACCGTCGGTTTCTGACCCGTGAACATACGCGCACGGCTACGCCCGAAGGACATCGCCTGCGAGTTGGTGCCCTGGGCCTGCCGCATCATGAAGATGAGGATGGCGCCGAAGATGATCAGCGGCAGGAAGTTGAAGATCAGGCCGAAGATGTTGCCGAACTGACTCGGGCCCTTGACCTGGATGGCGACGGCGCCCTGTCCGGTGCCGACCTCGACGTCGTTCTGGCGGAGGATCTCCTCGACGGACGAGGACGACTCCTTGCGGGAGCGGACCTCTTCCTGCTCGCCGCGGAGCTTCACCAGGAGGCTATCCCCCGTGACGGTGATCTTCTCGACATCGCCGTCTTTGGCGCGCTGCACGACTTCCGAGATCGGGACGTCGCGTGAGCCGGCGGCCGGGCGGAAGAACATCACCACGACGAGCGCGATGGCGCCGAGGATGAGGAGGTAGATAAAGGAGTTCCGTATCCAGCGCGAGTTCATCGAATCAGCGGTTCCGTTCTCGACAATCGACAGGCGTGGGCACGCGGTCGTGCCACCCAGTGTATCACCGGGTTCGCGCACCCTCGCGGGGCGGTCTTCGAGCGGCGGGCACCAGCTACGCGGGGCTCAGTCCTCGTCGTCGTCCTCGAGGTCGAGGTAGAGGCTGCCCTGCTGGCCCCAGTGTTCGACGGAGTATTCATTGATGAGGACGAAGGTGTCCTCAGGGCGCGCCTGAGCGATGTTGCAGACGGCGTCGGTAATCACGCGCGTGAGCTCGCGCTTCTGCGCGAGCGAGCGGCCGGCGAGCATCTCGATGCGGACGATGGGCACGGACGGTCCTTTCCTCGTGGCATGCTGGCGTGGCTCGTCCCGGTCGCGGGCGAGCGTCACGCATCATACGCGCGGGAAACGGATCACTTGCCTGCGCGCTTTCAGCGCGACTAGGATGACGCCGTGAGCGGGAAACCTCCAACGTGGCGGGCCGAGAAGACGTTCTGGCGGGACGGGTTTCCTCGTGTCGCGGGCGTGGACGAGGTCGGGCGCGGGCCCCTCGCGGGGCCGGTCGTCGCCGGGGCGGTGGTGCTGCCGCAGTCACGAGCGCGGTGGGTGCGGGCGTTGCGCGACTCGAAGCGGTTGACGGCCCCCGCACGCGAAGAACTCGCCGCCGAGATCCGCGGGCGGACAGACTGGGGCCTCGGGTTTGTGTCGCCGCAGGTAATCGACCAGATCGGGATACTGTGGGCGACGCGGCTGGCAATGAGGCGGGCGGTGCTGGCGCTGCGCGAGCGCCCCGACGCGCTCATCGTGGACGGCCGTGAGGTGGTCTATTGCGGCATCGAGCAGCGGGCGATCGTGGACGCGGACGAGCTGTGCATCTCCGTCTCGGCGGCGAGCATCCTCGCGAAGGTGGCGCGTGACGCGCTCATGTGCGCCTACGAGGAGACGTTTCCGGGGTACCGCTTCGTGGAGAACAAGGGGTACGCGACGGCGGAACACCGGCGGGCGCTGCGCGACCTTGGGCCCTCGACGGTGCACCGGCTGACGTGGGAGCCGGTGCGGACGGCGATCCGGCAATGACCACGCCGCGGCGCCGCATCGGCGACGCGGGGGAGCGGCTGGCCGCGGGCTACCTCGAACGTCACGGGCATCGTGTGATCGACCGCAACGTGCGCCGGCGGGAGGGCGAGATCGACCTCGTGACGATCGAGGGCGACACGGTCGTCTTCGTCGAGGTGAAGCTGCGCCGCCCGCGCGAGTTCGGGCGGGCGGTGGAGGCGCTGACGGCCGCGAAGCGGCGGCGGCTGCAGATGCTCGCGGAGGCGTACGCAGCGGAGCACCCGGAGTTGCCGCAGGCGCAGCGCATCGACCTCGTGGCGGTGGAGCTGGCGGCGGACGGCTCGGTGCGGGAGGTCCGGCACGTGGAGAGCGCCGTCGAGGCGTGACCGTCTGGCGAGCGGCGGGCGTGCGTCCTACACTCGGCGCATGCCGTTGTATCAATTCGACTGTTCCGGGTGCGGGAAGCAGGTGGAGATCCTGTTCCGGTCCGTCAACACGACCAGGAAGCCGGTGTGCCCGGAGTGCGGGAGCAAGAAGCTCAAGAAGGTGATGTCGCGCGTGGCGCGCATCAAGTCGACGCGCGAGCGCTTCGAGGACATCGACCACGTACGCGAGGCTGCCGAGCTCAACGGGAGCAGCGACCCGGCGGTGTTCGCGCGGTGGGCACGGCGGGTGGGCGCCGAGTATGACGAAGAACTCGGGACGAACTATCGGGAACTGGCGGAGCGCGCCGAGGCCGGCGAGACCGTTCACGAGCGCGTCGACGCGGACCATACCTTCCGTCACCAGGTGAACCAGCGACTCGCCTCCATGGACATGGCCGGGGACGCTCCGGTGGACGCCGGCGGCGAGCACGACCACGTCCACTAGGCTCGCGAGCGGGGCAGCGGCAGGGGGCGTCCATGCCGATCTATGAGTACAAGTGCGCGAAGTGTGAGCACGTCACCTCGGTGTTCGTGCGCTCGGCGAACGCCACGGTGTCGCCGACGTGCGAGTCGTGCGGGGGGAAGAAGCTGGCGCGGCAGATGTCGCGCGTCGCGCGGCTGCGGACCGCGAAAGACGTGCAGGAAGAGTACAGCCGGCCCGAGGACGCCTACCGCGACCCGCGGCAGATCGGGCAGTGGGTTGAGCAGCGGTTCGAGCAGTACGGGATGAATCTGCCGAAGGACGCGCGGGAAGCCATCGAAAAGGCACGCGAGGGAGAGATGCCGGGGCCAGTCGACGACGTCTGAGCCGGGCGCACCCGGCGGACGATGGTCGGCGACGCGCCGTCGCCTGTGGCGTTGCCTGCCTGCTCGCTGGCTGTTACGGTAACGACACCGTTACTGAGTGCGAGGAGGATGCTATGGCCGCGGCGACGTTCAGCGGATCGGGCACGGCGGACGACCCGTGGGTGCTGAAGACGCCCCCAGGATCCTCTGAGTTCACGATGCACCGCGAGCCCGAGGCCGACCCGCCCGCGCTCGTGTGCCAGGTGGGCAAGACGCAGCTGCGCTACCACCTGCGGTGCATCGAGGACCTGCACGGGTGGCTGCGTGAGCATGGGGACTGGGTGCCCCTCGGGGGGACCGACGAGCAGAAAGACGCGCCCGCGGGGACTGTCGAGGCGTGGGGGCGGGACGCCTCGAATCCGGTGGGCGGCTGGTACGGCCTGAAGAAGGGGCTGCGCGGGCGGTTCGGGGTGTACGTGCCGCCGGTGCTCGAGGCCCTCGGGCTGGCCGAGGTGGAGCACAACGCGCGCAATAATCGCATGCGGGCGCTGTAGCGTCGGGCGGCTCGGCTAGGTCTCGAACGGCGTGTCCGCCTCGGCGGCGTAGCGGAGCGTACGCACCTCGGCGGTGTGCGCCTCGACCTCCGCGGCGCCGAAGCCGAGGAGCAGCAGCGTGCGGTGGATCATCTCGATGCCGCCCTCGAACTCGGGGACGACCACCTCGTGGGCGCCGAGGGAGCGCTGCAGGTCGAGCACGGCGTTACTGTGCGCGCGGCTCACGGTGGTGAGGTTTGATCGGAGTTGGTGGGCGTTCGTGATCACGAGCAGAGCCGTGGTGTCGTCCGGGACGCACACGGCGAGCAGCCGAGCGCGCTCGACTCCGGCGGTGGCGAGGACGTCGGCCTGGGCCGCGTCGCCCCAGACGGCATCGATGCCATGCGCTCGCAACGCACGGACCCGCTCGATGCTCGCGTCGATGACCGCGAACGGGATGCCGAGGCTGCGCAGTGACCGTCCGGTCAACTCGCCGACGCGCCCGTAACCGGCGATCACGACGTGGTCCTTCAGGTTGGGGGCCATAGCAGGAAGTGAGCCCTGTTGATCCAGACGTCGCCAGAGGGACGTTCGCTGGAGTTGACGCTCGAGGGGGGCAACTGCACGGAAGGCCAGCGGATTCAGAGCGATCGTCGCCACCGACGTGGCTAGGATCACGTTATAGGTTGATTGACTCAGCAAGTCCCGGTCGAGGCCCGCCTGGGCGACGATAAACGAGAACTCCCCGACCTGCGCGAGGCCAGCGGCAACGATGAGGCCGGTCCGGACGGGATAGGGAAAGGCAACCGCAATCAAGAAGGCCGCCACCGACTTCCCCACGAGCACGATCAGAACCACCGTGGCGAGCAGGCCCACATTCTCTCGTACCTGGCCGGGGTCGAGCAGCATGCCGACCGAGACGAAGAAGAGGACGGCGAACGCTTCACGGAACGGGAGGACGTCGGCCGCGGCCTGGTGGCTCGTCTCCGTCTCGCTCACGACGACTCCCGCGATGAAGGCGCCGAGTGCGACAGAAAGTCCGAACGCCGTTGCGCTCGTTGCAATCCCCAGCGCCGTCGTGATGACCGCGAGGATGAACAGCTCGCGGGAGCCCGTGCGCGCTACCAGAGCCAGCAGGCGCGGGACGAGGCGTGCCCCGACGAGGAGCATCAGGCCGACGAACACGGAGGCCTTGAGGATCGCCTCAGATGCGCCGGAAAGGAACTCGTCACCGCCAGCCTCGAGCGAAGGAATCAGGACGAGGAAGAAGACCGTCGCGAGGTCTTCGACGATCAGCCAGCCGACGGCGACGCGCCCGTGTATCGACTCAAGCCCGCCGCGGTCTTCGAGCGCACGGACGAGCACGACGGTGCTGGCGACGCTGATGGACAAGCCGAGGAGGAGGCCCTCTTCCGGCGCAAGGCCGAACGCCGCGGCCGCAGCGATTCCGAGCAGTGTGGCCACGGCGATCTGCACGATGGCACCAGGGATAGCGATGCCGCGCACACGGGCGAGGTCTCCGAGATTGAAGTGGAGTCCGACACCGAACATCAGGAAGACCACACCGAGTTCGGCCAGCTGCTGGAGCGTGGCGAGGTCGGCGGAATAGCCGGGTGTGAACGGACTGATGGCGACGCCTGCGAGCAGGTAGCCGACGATCGTCGGAAAGCCGACCATCCGCGCGACGAGACCGCCAGCGAACGCGAGTGCGAGCGCAACCGCGATGTTGGTGATCAGGTGCGGTTCAGGCATCGCTGTGACTGCGCGGGCAGGCTCGCGGGGTGATTGGCACGTAGCGGATGTGGACGGCCCCCCCCCCCGCCTACGGGACTGGCGCAGTGGTGACGGCCGCATCCGAGGGCGCGGGAGGAGGCGGTTCGAGGGCCGGCTCCGGCATTGCGGAGACTGCCGGCGCGTCGAGCTGCTCGCGTGCCGAGAGCACGACGGCGACCGCCGCGCCGATGGCGACACCCAGCCCGAGGACGAGCAGTCTGCGCATACAAGCCTCCGATCGATGGCGATCGTACCACGGAGGGGTCGGGGGCCCTCCGAGCGGAATTGAGGGCAGAGAAGGCGGGTGCTACGCTCGCGGCCCGACCGACCGTCAGCCTGGAGTAGCTGTGACCGAGAGTCCCACCCCCATGCCCCCGAGCGCCGACCTGGAGACGATCACCTCGCTGGCCAAGCGGCGCGGCTTCGCGTTCCCTTCGGCCGAGGTGTACGGCGGCCTGTCGTCGACGTACGACTACGGCCCGCTTGGGGTCGAGATGAAGCGCGCGATTCGCGAGCTGTGGTGGCGGCGGATGGTGCAGGAGCGCGACGACGTCGTGGGCATCGAGGCGGCGATCATCACGAATCCGGCGGTGTGGCAGGCCTCGGGACACGTCGCGGGGTTCACCGACCCGCTCGTCGATTGCCTCGAGTGCCATTCCCGGGTGCGCGCGGACCACATTGAGGACAACACGTGTCCGGTGTGCGGGGCGGTGGGGCGGTTCACGGAGGAGCGCCAGTTCAACCTTCTGTTTCGGACGTTCATCGGGCCAGTGCAGGAGGAGGCGGCGACCGCATATCTGCGGCCGGAGACGGCACAGGGCATGTTCGTGAACTTCGAGAACGTGCAGACCACGACGCGCAAGCGGCTGCCGTTCGGCATCGCGCAGATCGGGAAGTCGTTTCGCAACGAGATCACACCGGGGCAGTTCATCTTCCGCACGCGCGAGTTCGAGCAGATGGAGATGGAGTTCTTCTGCCACCCGGAGAGCTCGCTCGAGTGGCACACGTACTGGAAGCAAGAGCGGATGGCGTGGTATCGCACGCTCGGCATCAAGCCGGAGCGGCTGCGGCTGCGCGACCACGCGACGGAGGAGCTGGCCCACTACTCGCAGGCGACCTCGGACGTGGAGTACCTGTTTCCGTGGGGGTGGGGCGAGCTCGAGGGCATCGCGCATCGAGGCGACTACGACCTGCGGGCGCATTCGACAGCCTCGGGGCATGCGCTGACGTACTTCGATCAGGAGCGCAATGAGCACCTGACCCCGCATGTGATCGAGCCGGCCGCGGGCGTGGACCGCGTGCTGTTCACCCTGCTCGCGGACGCTTACGACGAGGAGACGGACGACCGCGGCGAGAAGCGCGTGGTGCTGCATCTCTCGCCGCTCGTGGCGCCCGTGACGGTGGCAATCCTGCCGCTGTCGCGCAACGAGCAGCTCACGCCCACGGCGCGCCAGGTGTACGACGTCCTGCGGACACATTTCCGCACGCAGTACGATGACGCACAGTCGATCGGCCGCCGGTACCGCCGGCAGGATGAGATCGGGACGCCGCTGTGCGTCACGGTAGACTTCGAGACGGTCGAGGACCGGGCGGTGACGATCCGGGAGCGTGACTCGATGAGCCAGGTGCGGGTCTCGATCGAGGGGCTACGGACGGCGATCCAGGATCGCCTGGACGCGTTGCGGGCGCCGGCATCATGACCGACGCGCGCCGTCCGTTCCGCCTGCTGCACACCTCGGACGTGCACCTCGGCACGTTCGACTTCGACCGCAGCGGGCGGTGGGACGAGCGGCGCGAGCAGTCCGAAGACCGCTTTCGGCGCGTGATCGAGGTCGGCATCGCGGAGCGGGTCGATGTCTTCGTCATTGCGGGGGACTTCTTCGACAACGCGCGGGTAAGCGAGGAGACGCTGCGCTTCGCCGCGGAGCAGATCGCGCGCATGGAGGTGCCGACGGTGATCGTGCCGGGGAACCACGACCACGTGGGGCAGAACTCGGTGTATGACCGCATCGACCTGACGGCGATCGCGCAGAACCTGACGATCACGCGGTCGGTCGAGGGCGAGACGGTAGCGTTCGACGGACTCGACCTCGAGCTGTGGGCGCGCAGCCACCTCGAACATGACCCTGACTTCTCGCCGTTCGTCGACGCGCCGGGGCGCGGGGACGCGCCGTGGCACATTGCGGTGGGGCACGGGCACTACTGGCACCCGCGCTCCGGGGACCATCCCTCGTTCCACATTCGGGAGGATCATTTCACGAGGCTCGACTACGACTACGTCGCACTCGGGCACTGGGAGCAGCAGACGCGGATCGCCGCGCGCGACCTGCTCGCGGCGTACTCCGGCGCGCCGGACGGACATGCGAGCATCCTCGGTGAGAGTGGGCGGGTGCTGGTGGTGGACTTCCGCAGTGACGCGACGGTCCGGCTGACCTCGCACCCCCTCGACGAGGGCGCACCGATCCTCTCGCACGACGAGATCCCGTTCCTGCAGGGGTCGTAACGCCCGCGACCTCGCTACACGCGTTCGGAGAACTCGTAGCGATTGAGGCGGCGGATCGCGTATGCGGCGGTGATGAGCACCATCACGGCGGCGAGGATCGCCGCCGTCGGGCCGTCGAGGCGGGCCTCGAACACCTCGACCGGGGCGTCCGTCAGGGCGTCGGCAATGCCGCGGGTGTATGCGCGGAGGCTGAAGAAGCGCACGCCCTCAACGTAGTTGGAGACGAGGCCCTCCCAGACGAAGACATACGCGAGGCCGATCACGAGCGCGCGGTTGAAGCGGATGCTGAGCGCGATGAAGAGGGCGCTGTAGGCGAGGGCGCCGGCGACCGTCGCCACGACGAACGCCAGCACGAGCCCGTCCTCGTCTGGTTGTCCAACAAGCGGCGCACCCGTCCCGAGGACAGCGATGACGACGAACACGCCGCAGGCGAGCCAGGCGGCGAGGAGCTTTCCCACGACGATCTGCCAGCGGCCGATGGGCTTGCTGAAGAGGTAGAAGGCGGTGCCGTCCTCGAACTCCTGGCCGAGGGCGGCCGTACCGAGGATGAGCGCGGTCAAGGGCAACCCGATCGCCACGATGAAGCTGTCCATCGCCCCGGCGACGAACTCGGGGAGACGGTCGTCGGCCTGGTCGCTCGCGAAGCGGAAGAGGAGTGCGATGGCGATCGGGATTGCCGCGAGGAGTGCGAGGAGCAGGGCGCGCCGCTGCCGGATGAGCTGCCCGAGCGTCAGGGTGAAGATGAGGCGGATCATCGCGCCACCAGGTACTCAAAGACGCTCTCGAGGGATTCGTCGAGGGCTTCGACGCCGGTGATGGTGACGCCGGCTGCGCGCGCAATGCGGGGCGCGTGGACCGTGAAGCGGTCGAAGTCATCGGTGCGCACGGTGAGCTGACCGGCGTCGAGGGCGACGCCGGTGACGCTGTCGTCGGCGACGAGCGCGCTGGCGAGGGCGCGGTTATTCGTTGAGGCGACGGCGAAGGTGTGCGGGCGATCGGTCATCAGACGGCGGATGGCGCGGAAGTCGCCCGAGGCGGCGAGACGGCCGGCGACGACCACGAGGACGCGCTCCGCGAGGCGTTCGACTTCCTCGAGGATGTGCGACGAGAAGAGGATGGTCCGTCCCTCGGCGGCCATGGCGCGGAGCATGTCCATCATCTGGAGGCGTTGTGCGGGGTCGGTGCCGTTGAACGGCTCGTCGAGGAGGAGGATGCGCGGGTCGTGCACGATGGCGGCCGCGATCTTGATGCGCTGCTTCATGCCCTTTGAGTAGCCGCCAGTGCGGCGTCCCTGCGCGGGGCCCATCTGCACGCGCTCGATCGCGCGACGCGTCGCCTCGGCCGGGTCGGGCAGCCGATGGAGGCGAGCGCTCAGGAGAACGAAGTCGTAGCCCGTGAGCGCGTCGTACACGGACTCCCGCTCCTGCACGATGCCGACATGCTCGTAGAGCCTGACATTGCGCCAGGTCGGGGTCCCGAGGATGCGGACCTCGCCGGAGGAGGGGCGAAGGAAGCCGCCCAGCATGTGGAGCAGCGTGGACTTTCCTGCGCCGTTCGGTCCGAGCAAGCCGGTGATCCCCGGGTCGATGGCGAACGTGATGTCGTTCACGGCGACGACGTTGCCGTACCAGCGCGAGACGTCGCTCACCTCGATGGTCGGCGTGGCGCCCGTGGTCATGCGCGGATCGACCGATAGCGACGGACGATGAGGAGGGACGCCACCAGGGTGATGGCGAGCGACGCGCCGAAGTAGGCCCAGCCGCTGAAGCCCGCGTTCTCCACGGCGCTTCCGGTGGGGAACTCCGTGCGGAAGGCCCAGCTCGACACGCCCGCGAGGAGGTCGAGGGGGCTGAGGAAGACGCCGTAGTGAGTGGCTGCCGTGTCGATCTCGTTGACGAGGATGCCGGCGACGGCCAGGGGGATGATGAAGGCGACCACGACGCCGACGGTCGCGAAGGCGCGCCGCGGGGTCTGGGCGGAGATCGCGACGCCGATCGACGCAATGAGCGAGGAGCCGAGGAGCGCCGTGCCCACGATGGGGAGCACCAGGTCCCAGCTGTCGCGGAGGTAGGCGCCGAAGTCCTCGGCGACGAGGCCGTTCGCGATGAGCAGCAGCGCCTGCGGGCCCAGCGTGATGAGCAGCATCGCCGTGGTCATCGCAGCGAGCTTCGCGAACGCGTAGTCGATGCGCTTGATGGCACGTGAGAAGTAGAGCGTGAGCGCGCGGTTGCGCTGGTCGCGGCCGGCGAGGTCGGGCGCGACGGCCGCGCAGTAGAGCCCGAGGATGAGCGCGATCACGCCGTAGTAGTCGTCGTGCGTGAACACCTCGGCTTCCCCGGGGAACAGCGCGCTCACGATCAGCTGGATGAGCGCGGGAACGGCGGCAACGAAGATCAGCACCGCCGGCGCCACCTTCGCGGCGGCGCTCCGTCCGAGGCCGAAGGCAGCGCGGAGGCTTTCGAGGTAGAGGACGGTGATCGCGTGACGGCGGCCGAGGCGCTCGCCCTCGTAGTGGCGGTAGCCAAGGTCGAAGATGTTGCCCTGCGCCGCCGGGCCGGGAGCGCTAGCCATGCGGGGCCGCCTCCGGGGGGGGCCCGGCGCCTTCCGCGTGCGAGGGCTGGAAGAGGTCCTCGAGTGTGTGGCGGCGCTGGCTCATGCGGACGAGTCCCACTTCGAGGTCGACGACGGTATCGCGGATGAGGTCGTACGGCGCGAGGCCGTCCTCGGCCCGCACGCTCAGGTGGCGGCCGTCCACCGCGCACTCGAGGCCGTGCCGCCGCAGGGCGGAGGCGACCGCGTCCGCTTCGGCGGTGACCTCGACCGACAGGAACTGCGTCACGGCTGTGAAGCCGGCGAGGGGGCCGTAGTGCTGCAGGCGTCCGGCGTCGATCACGATGAGCTGGTCGCAGACGCGCTCGATCTCGCCAAGGAGATGGGTCGCCATGATGATGCTGATGCCGAGACCGTGGCCGGTGCGGCGGACGAGGTCGAGCATCTCGTCGCGTCCGCCGGGGTCGAGACCGTTCGTGGGCTCGTCGAGGAAGACGACCGACGGGTCGTGCACGAGCGCCTGCGCGAGCTTCGCACGCTGGCGCATGCCGGTGGAGTAGCCGGCCATAGCGCGGTAGCGCTCCTCGAAGAGGCCGGTGTGGCGGAGGGTCTCCGCGGTGCGTTCGCGGGAGGCGGCGCGTGGGAGGCCGCTCATCTGCGCCATGTGGGCGACGAACTCGACCGCGGACATGTCGAGGGGGAGGCAGTCGTGCTCGGGCATGTAGCCGACGTACTGACGGAGGCGGCTGCCCTCGCGGCGGACGTCGTAGCCGAGGACGGAGGCGCCGCCCGAAGTGGGGTCGATGAGGCCCAGGAGCAGCTTCACGAGCGTGCTCTTGCCCGCGCCGTTGGCGCCGACAAGCCCGATGACGCCCGGCTGCACCTCGATGGTGAAGTCATCGAGCGCGGCCACCGGGCCGTAGCGCTTCGTGAGGGCACGCGTCTCGACGATGGCGGGCATTGCATCGAGAGTAGCCCCCCGACGGGATCGTGGCGAGCGCGGGGGAGAACGGGCGAGGGCACCTCGATGGGCGCCCTCGCTGGTCGTGCCGGGGTCGGGGAGTCGGCTACGCCGGGATCTTGGCCCGAGCGGCGTCCTTGTCCTGGTACCAGAGGGCGTCGATCTCCGTGTAGACCGCCTGGTCGGCCGGGACGTCGTCCTCCGCGAAGATGGCGGAGACGGGGCAGGCGGGCTCGCAGGCGCCGCAGTCGATGCACTCGTCCGGGTCGATGTAGAGCTTGCGGTCCACGCCCTCGTCGAAGTGGATGCAGTCCACGGGGCACACATCGACGCAGGACTGGTCGAGGGTGTCGATACACGGCTGCGTGATGACGTACGTCACTGGCGGGTTCCCTTCCACCTGCTGCCGCAGGATCAACTCGATGGCGCGATTCTAGGCGGCGCGCCGCTTCCTCGACAAGCGATTAGCGAAGTGCAACGTTCGCTATTCACGCACTATCACGAAATCCGTGGGGCGAACGGCTTCCGTCCGTGTCAGGGACGTGGCGCGAGGATGGTCGAGGTACCGGCGGGGACGATCTGGTCGGGCGTGGCGCCGCAGCCGTACCAGATGCCGACGACCGCCTGCGCACCGATCACGACGCCCACGCCGACGCGACCCTGACCGGCCGCGCTGCGGCTGAAGACCGCCACGTACTGGCCGTCCGGCATCAGCGGCTGGAACTGTGAGGGCATGCCGTAGACAGCGTAGAGCTGCGGGTCGTTCAGCAGTGGCTGGATGGAGGGGCGCAGCGCCGACTCGGGGCGCCACTCGCCCTCGCAGGTCGCGACGGGGAAGACCGGCACCGGGGTGCCGTCTGGCTGGCCCGCGGGGCACGGCGGCGGGGAGCCGATGCCGGCCTGCGGGCCGCAGGCGACCGAGCGCAGTTGCGCGAGGGCCGCGACGCGGTCGAGGTCCTTGGAGAGCACGGCGGCAATGACCGCATCGACGGCGGGAAGCCCTGTGAACTCGCTCGGCGGGGCAGTCGCGGTCGCGGAGGCGGCCGGCGTGCTCGTCACGGTGGCCGGTGCGGTGGCCGTCGCCGCGGCGGTCGCCGTGCGGGTGGCCGTCTCGACGGTGGTGGGCGTGGCGGTCGCGGTTGGGGTCGTTTCGCCCTCGTCGTCGCCCGAGCAGGCGGCGGCCAGGAGCACGAGGACGGTCAGCGCGGCGAGGAGCGAGGGCGCGAGGCGGTTCATGAGAGGCCTTTCATGGGCAGGATCAGCGCAGGAGCGACGGGCGTCATCGCTGCCAGGGCTTCCACCAGCGGCGGTTGGCCTGGCGGCGGGCCTCTTCAGCGGCGGCGCGCTGCGCCTCGAGGTCTGCGGCGGCCTGGCGCACCACCGAGTCGAGGCGGCGGCGCAGCATCACGATGCGGGTGACGAGGTCCAGGGGGCCGGGGACATCCTCGTGGCCCTCGTGCTCGCGGGTCAGCTCCGGGAACAGCAGCCCGATGGCCGTCTCGAAGTTCGGGACGGCGGAGCGGCGGTGTGACATGTCGTACTGCTTCAGCTCGTTGACGGTGCCGAGCAGCGCCTCGTCGAGGCGATGGAGCTGGTACGGCGACAGCTCGAGGCGCACCTCGGCCATCGCGAGCTGAGGGTCGAGCGCGCGCCCGACGGGGGCGAGCCCAAGGTCGTGGCGCTGCAGGGTGGCGGGGTCGGTCTCGGAGCCCGGCCGGCCGAGGTGATAGGTGATGGCGAGCGCGACGATACGCGCGTCCTCGTTGCGGAAGCTGAGCAGCGGCATGCAGCCAGCGTAGCGGACGGCCGAACTAGCCGGGCAGCGGGTAGTCGCCGATCCAGCGCACCGAGGCGAGTTCGCCGCGGGCGGCCTCGTACAGGGGGCGGTCGCCGGTCCAGAGGTCGGCGCGGAGCTGGAGCGCGAGCGCGACATAGGCGGCGTCGTACGCAGCGATGGAGAAGCGGCGGCAAAGGCGCAGCATGCGGGCCGGCTCGGGCGGGAACAGCTCGATGTTCGCGGCGACGAGGTTTGCCAGCGCCTCGTCGGCCACGTCCGCCGGGACGCGGGCGCGCTTCGCGGCCATGCCGATCGCGTTCGTGACTTCGTAGAGGAAGAGCGAGGGCGCGACGAGCGCGACCTCGCGGCGGACGAGGTAGTCGTGGCGCAGGGCGGCGGCCTGAGGGATGAAGTCCTCGTCGGGGAGCTGCCACTTGAGGGCGACCGAGGCGTCGACGACCACGCGGCGGGGCGTGCGGCGGGGGAGTCCTCGGCGCATGGTGGGCGGCCGCCCGCCGGCGGTCACCGGCGGCGGCCCTCCTCGATGAGCTCGGTGGCGGTCATGCCGACGCCCGTGAACCTGGCGCGCACCGCCTCCATGCGGGCGACCAGGGCGGCGCCGTCCGCGGGGGTAGCGCGCGCCTCGAGGCGTCTCAAGTAGTCAGCGATGGTCACGATGCGACCCTCCTCCTCGTGCGGGTACACGTCCACGGGGCGACCGTCCTCCAGCACCACGAGCGCCGGCACGCCGCGCCCGAAGCGCGAGCCCGCGTACTTGTTGGTGCCGAACACGCGCTTCACGCCGTACTGCCGGCGTACCGAGGGCGGGACGGCGCGGCTCACGTACGCGTCCTCCAACTGTTCACGCGTGAAGCCCGAGACGTCCACGACGTCCACGTCCGAGGCGTAGCCGGTGGCGGCCTCGCGGAGGCGGCGGACGATGGGCTCCGCGCCGGCGTCCGGCAGGCCCTCGTTCTCCGGAACGTCGAGCGGCTGATCCGCTTCGGACGCGTCGTAATAGAGCTCGTAACGCATGGTAACTCCCCCTGGGGGGAGGGTACGAGACGGCAGCGGTGATGTCAATCGTGATGGAGTGCGCCGCAGCCCGACTCCGGCAGCGGCCCTGCCGCGCGCCACGTTGCCTGTAGCCTGATGGGGCCGTCCGATCGATCCGAGGAGGTGGACATCGATGGCTGCCGTGACCTCGGACTCACGCACGCTATGGGTGGTGGACCGCTGGTTCCGAGGCTGGGGCGTGGCCGCGCTCGCCTCGCTGGCCGTGACCGGGGGGATGCTCGCACTGCGCCTCGAGGCGTGGCGGGCGCCGTTCGTCATCGCGCACCTGGCGGCGCTGCTGGCGCTGGTGCCGCTGGGCGCGGTGCTGGTGGGGCGAACGTTCGCGCGCTACCGCCGCGAGCGTGGCTCAGTCCTCGCCGCGCTACGGGGAACGCTGTCGCACGACCGCCTCGCGACGATGCTCGTGGCGGTGGCGTTCGTGGCGGCGGCGGTGTCGCTGTCGCAGTTTCAGGACGGCGTGCGCGTCGTACGTTCGATAGCGAACTTCACTACGGTGGGGGTGATTGCGGTGCTTGTGGGGCGGTATTTGCGCCACAAACAATCGTCGTAGACGATGGCTTCCGCGAAACGAATCGCGGGGCACCATTGAAAAAAGAAGCGCGACTCCTCCTTGATAAAGCTGTCAACTCGCTGACTCTGAGCATCGAGCTGTTCAATCGGCCGACTGATGTCGGCCGTGTCGATGCTGTACTCCTGCTCCTCGATCATTCCTTTGAGATGCTTCTGAAGGCAGCTATCCTTCATCGAGGTGGCCGGATACGCGAGCCACGCGCCACCGAGACGATTGGATTCGACAAGTGCGTGCGTGTCGCGTTGAGCGACGGTTCCGTTCAGTTCTTGTCGAACGAGCAGGCGCTCCTACTGCAGGCAATCAACGAGTATCGAGACGCAGCTCAGCATCACCTTGTCGATATGCCCGAGGGGTTGCTCTATACGCAGGCGCAGGCCGGCCTGACTCTCTTCGCAGATTTGTTGTCCCTCGTATTTGGTCACGACTTGCAGTATTACCTTCCGGTACGCGTTCTCCCGATCTCTACAGAGGCACCCACCGACATCGCGACGCTCTTTGCGGCGGAGGCCGAGGAGATCGTCCGACTCCTCGCTCCTGGCACGCGGCGGCGGACGGAGGCGATCGCAAAGACCCGTTCGTTGGCAATCCTCGATCGCGCTCTGTCCGGCGAGGACGTAGCGCTCACGGATTCGAACCTCTTGAAGCTCGGGGAGCGCCTGCAGTCCGGAGTCTCGTGGGAGGATCTGTTTCCCGGAGTGGCGGCTGTCGACATTCGCCCCGAGGGCAGCGGACCAACAATATCGATTCGGGTCACAAAGAAGGAGGGGGTGCCGGTCCACGTGGTTCCCGAGGGCACACCCGGTGCTTCAGTCGTCGCCGTTCGACGGGTGACCGAGTTGGACTTCTATAGCCTTGGACACAGTGACCTCGCTGAGCACGTTGGCCTAACCGCTCCGAGGCTGACTGCCGTCATCTGGCGTGCTGACCTCAAAGCTGACCTCGACTATGCGAAAGAGATCACAATCGGGAGTAGCCGCTTCTGGCGCTATTCACAACGCGCAATCGGGCGAGTGAACGAGGTAGTGGAAGACGAAGGCATCGACGCGATTTGGGCCGATTACCGTGGGCGGGGCGGCTGATGGGATCGGACCTACACCCCCGCCGCAGCCTTCCGCCGCCGGCCTGACTTCGCGGCTTTCGAGGCAGCCACGCGCTCACCCAGCAGACCCCGCAGGAACGTGCCGGTGGCTGACTCGGGGTGGGCGGCGAGGGCCTCGGGGGTGCCTTCCGCGAGGAGGCGGCCGCCGCGCTGGCCGCCGGCGGGGCCGAGGTCGATCAGCCAGTCGGCGCTCTTGATGACGTCGAGGTTGTGCTCGATGACGATGACGGTGTTGCCGCCGTCGACGAGGGCCTGGAGGACGCGCAGGAGCGCCTCGGTGTCCGCGAACGAGAGGCCGGTGGTCGGCTCGTCGAGGATGTAGACGGTGCGGCCGGTGGAGCGGCGCGACAGCTCGGTCGAGAGCTTCACACGCTGCGCCTCGCCGCCGGACATCGTCGTGGCGGGCTGGCCGAGGCGAATGTAGCCGAGGCCCACGTCGTTGAGCGTCTGGAGCTTGCGGCGGGCGGCGGGGAACGCCTCGAAGAACTCGAGCGCCTCCGAGACCGTCATATTCAGGACCTCGGCGATGTTCTTGCCGCGGAACGTGATCTCGAGGGCTTCGCGGTTGTAGCGGGCGCCGTGGCAGACCTCGCAGGGGACGGTGACGTCGGGGAGGAACTGCATCTCGATCTGGTTGTAGCCGTCGCCGGAGCAGGCCTCGCAGCGGCCGCCCTTCACGTTGAAGGAGAAGCGGCCGGGGCCATAGCCGCGGGCGCGCGACTCGGGGACGGCGGCGAAGAGGTCGCGCACGACCGTGAACAGGCCGGTGTAGGTGGCGGGGTTCGAGCGCGGCGTGCGGCCGATCGGCGACTGGTCGATGCGTACCACCTTGTCGACGTGCTCGATGCCCTCGAAGGCGGTGTGCGCGCCGGGGCGTTCGCGGGCGGCGTGGAGATCGTGCGAGAGGCGCTTCGCGAGGATCTCGTTCACGAGCGTCGACTTGCCGGAGCCGGAGACGCCCGTCACGCCGATGAACGTGCCGAGGGGGAAGGCGACGTCGATGCGCTTCAGGTTGTGCTCGCTCGCGCCGCGGACCACGAGGGCCTCGCCGTTGCCTCGACGGCGGGTCTCGGGGATCGGGATCTGCTTAGCGCCGGAGAGGTACTGACCGGTGAGCGAGGCGGGGTCGGCCATCACCTCGGCGGGGGTGCCGGTGGCGATCACTTCGCCGCCGTGCTCTCCGGCGCCGGGGCCGAGGTCGATCAGCCAGTCGGCGGCGCGCATCATCGCCTCGTCGTGCTCGACCACGAGCACGGTGTTGCCGAGGTCGCGCAGGCGGGTGAGCGTGCGGATGAGGCGCTCGTTATCGACCGGGTGCAGGCCGATCGAGGGCTCGTCGCACACGTACAGCACGCCCATCAGCGCCGAGCCGATCTGCGTCGCGAGGCGGATGCGCTGCCCCTCGCCGCCCGAGAGCGTCGCCGAGGCGCGGTCGAGCGTCAGGTACTCGAGGCCGACGTCGCGCAGGAACGTGAGGCGGCCGGCGATCTCCTGCAGCACCTGGCGGCCGATCTGGCGGTCACGCGAGGAAAGCGGGGAGTCGTCGGCGCGGAGTTGCTCGGTCCACTCGGAGGCGTCGGAGACCGACATGCGGGCGACATCGACGATCGAGCGGGCCTCGATGGTGACGGCGAGCATCTCCGGCTTCAGGCGCGCGCCCCGGCACTCGGAGCAGGGGATGGCGACCATGTACTTCTCGATGTCGCCCCGCACCCAGTCGGACTCGGTCTCGCGGTAGCGGCGGGCGAGGTTGGTGAGCACGCCCTCCCAGGACACCTCGAAGTTGCGGACGCGGCCGCGGGTGGTCTGGTAGGCGACGTTGATGGTCTCGCCCTCGGTGCCGTGCATCAGGGCGCGCCACTGCAGCTCGGTCAGGTCCTTGAGCGGCGTGTCGAGGGTGTAACTGAAGGCCTCGGCGAGGGCCGCGAGGCGGCGGCGGTACCACGACATCTGCGTGCTCATGCGGGCGTACGGGACGATGCCACCCTCGTCGATGGTCAGGTTCTTGTTCGGTACGACGAGGTCGGCGTCGAGCTCCATCTGGATGCCGAGGCCGGTGCACGCGGGGCAGGCGCCGTGCGGGCTGTTGAAGGAGAAGTTGCGCGGCTCGATCTCGCCGACGGAGTACGGGGGATGCGAGGTGTTCGGGCAGGCGTAGCGCTCGCTGAAGGTCAGCTCATCTCGGCCCTCGGGGGCGAGGAGGAGGATGCCCTCGCCGAGCTTGAGCGCCTGCTCCACGGAGTCGGAGACGCGCTGGCGCATGCCATCCAGGTCCTCGTCGTCGGGGGCGGGGACGATGAGGCGGTCGACGACGACATCGATGTCGTGCCACTTGTTGCGTTCGAGCGCGATGTTCTCCTCGATGTCACGCACGGCGCCGTCGACGCGCACGCGCACGAAGCCGGCGCGGCGCACGCCCTCGAAGATCTGCACGTGCTCGCCGCGGCGGTGGCGGATCAGCGGCGCGAGGAGCAGCGCGCGGGTGCCGGCGGGCTCAGCGAGGATCGCATCGACAATCTGCTGCACGGTCTGGCGGCGAATCACCTGGCCGCAGTGCGGGCAGTGCGGCACGCCGATGCGCGCGAAGAGCAGGCGGAGGTAGTCGTAGATTTCGGTGACCGTGGCGACGGTGGAGCGGGGGTTCTTCGAAACGCCCTTCTGGTCGATAGAGATGGCGGGCGAGAGGCCGTCGATGTGGTCGACGTCCGGTTTCTCCATGAGGCCGAGGAACTGGCGGGCGTAGGCGGACAGCGACTCGACGTACCGGCGCTGGCCCTCGGCGTAGATGGTGTCGAAGGCGAGCGAGGACTTGCCGGAGCCGGAGAGCCCGGTGATGACGACGAGGCGGTCGCGGGGGATCTCGACGGTGACGTTCTTGAGGTTGTGCTCGCGGGCGCCGACGACGGTGATCTTGTCCTGTGGCAACGAGGTACCTCGATGTCTCGATTGTAGTCAGAGCGGGCGCGGACGGCGGACGCGAGGGGGAGGAGAACGTCCGATCGAGGTTACGCACCTCGGGGGTGCGCTTCAAGCGTCGCGCTGAGGCTAGAGGCGGGGCACGTCCTCGTCGCCCTCGGGGTCGTTGCCGGCGAGGCCGCCAAGGTGGCGGCGCAGCTCGCGCTCGATCTCACCGAGCTGGTCTTCGGTGACGCCCATCGCGTTCATCGTGTTGCGGATGAGGTTCTGCACCTCCTCGAGGTCGCCGCGCATGAGCGCCTCAGCCACCTCGAGCTGCGTCTCGACGGCGCGGAAGCCCTCGCGGCGCTGGGTGATGGCGTCCATGTCGAGGATCGTCGACATGAGGCGGGTGAACAGCGTGGTCGTGCGCGCGATGCGGACGCGGTCATCGGGGTCGTCGGGGAACTGGCCGGTGACGGCGACCTCGAGTCCGGTGCGGGTGTCGTGCGCCACGTACTGCTCGCGCCGGGGCTGGGTGACGTCGTCGGGCGTGGGATCGGACATGGCGGCGAGCCTCCTCGCAGGGCTGAGGCCATCGTAGCGCGGAGCGGGAATACAAGGAGGCTCCCACGTGGGGAGCCTCCTCGATGGGTGCGCCGCCGGGTCGGGCGCGTGCTAGTTGAGCGTGACCGACCACATCACATCCGGGTCATCGGATGCGCTGCCCGTTTCTGTTGCACGCAGGGACACTGTCTGTCCGGCCGACACAGCCGCGGTGTTGGAGGTGTCCGAGCACGATGCCTCCATGTCATCCGCAGTGTTCGAGTTCATGACGATGTCGCAGGTGATCGACGTCGCTGACCCGTTGACCATGACGGTGAACACGAAGCCTTCACCCGTGTCGCCGACGTCAAACGTCCCCTGGATTCGCCTGACGTGGAGGTTTCCGATGGTGCCGGAGCGCGGCATGACGCCAGCCACGTTCGCCTCGGTCGAGGATTCGTTGTCGTCCCAAACAGCGAGGTACGTCAGGCCGTCGTTGGCCGTTCCGCCACTGCCGTTGTCCGTGTCACCTGACCCTCCGAGGACGACCGATCCGCCCGAACCGGCGGGACCGGTTGCACCGATCGGGCCAGTGGCGCCGGTCGCGCCGTCGGGGCCGCTCGGGCCTGTGGGGCCAGACGCGCCGTCGGGGCCCGTGGCTCCGGTGGCGCCGTTCGGGCCAGTGGGGCCGGCAGCACCGGATGCCCCGGATCCCGCGGGGCCAGTCGCTCCCTGGGGGCCGGTGGCGCCCGTCGCTCCTGCGGGGCCGCTGGGGCCAGTCGCACCGCCGCCCCCTCCACCGCCGAGGTCGATGGGCGTCTCGTAGTAGGTGCAGTCAGTGGAGGGGTAGCCCATCACGACGCGGATGGTTCCGGTCCACTTGTTGATGCATGCCTGAGTGGTCGTGGTCGTGGACGGCGCAGCCGTGGCGAACTGACCGCCACCAACGACCGCTACCCCAATCAGTGCGGCGACCCCAGCGATCGCCAAGCCTGGTTTCTCTTTCAGTCTCTGCAGTTTCGTTCCGAGCACAGGTGCGCCTCCTTGCATGCTCAGTCTTCGTATCGAACGGTATTTTATAGGTAATGGTATCCGCAATGTTACTAACGATGATGGCGCATCATAGTCGTTAGTCATGTAAATCCAATAGTGGATTTACATGACTAACGACTACATAGTAAAGCACTCGTAACCGTGATATTAACCGCGTTCGGGGGGCGCTGCGTTCTGACTGGCCGGGTGGGGAGTGGCAGGCGAGCCCTCGGAGGGAGGGTTGTCCGGGCGACGATGTCCGCGGTACACGAGGAGGCTCCCCGTTCGGGGAGCCTCCTCGATGGTTGCGCTGTGGGCTAGGAGTTAGGGATTGTGCGCCGGCAGCAGGTCCAGACAGATCACCGAAACATCGAGCGAGGATTCGCCGCTGGATGATTGGAGAATCAACGTGCGGGTCTCTGTCCACGCGCTGAAGCCCGAGCGCGAGCCGCCACCCGGAATGTCAGGTCCGCTCGAAGGATCCAGCAGGCTCGATCCGTCAATTGCGATGTCGTCCGGATTGGCTCCGTTGTCATCGCAACTCGCGGTCGTCGTGAGGCTGCCATTGCCCAAGCGCGTGTTCGTCGCCTCGTTCGTATAGACGCCAAGTACACCGGCCGGTCCGGTCGCGCCCGTGGGGCCGGTGGCGCCGGTCGCACCGGTGGGGCCAGCCGGACCGGTGGCGCCCGTCGGGCCACCGCCGCCGCTGCCGCCACTGCCGCCGAGCTCGATCGGGATCTCCCATGCCGTGCAGTCGGTCGACGGGTAGCCGACCACGACACGGATCGTCCCCGTCCACTTGTTGATGCATGCCTGCTGTGTCGCGGTGGTCGTACTCGGCGACGCGGTCGCCATCGAAGCGCCGCCGATGACGACGGCGCCGACCGTCGCGGCGACCGCGGCCACGACGATGCCTCTACGTTGCTTCCACCAGGTGCGTCCGAGCAATCTACGCCTCCTTCGATAGCTCGTGGTCCAGAGGGCATTAATGCAAAGATCTGCTAGATTTGCAAAGGTATTAACATGTAAAGTAGTGCGTGAGGTGGGCCGGGCGCGGGTCAGGCGTTCGAGGCGTGGAAGGAAGGCGGCCCGGGGCCAGCTCAGCGCGGCGCGGGTGCGGTCGCGGCGGCGGCGGCGCGCTGGCGCATGGCCTCGGCGCCATAGCGCTCGACGAGGCCTCGAGGCGGGGTGGCTGCGAGCATGGCGGGGACGGCGAGGGCGGCCACGGCGCCGCAGAGGAGCCAGCCGGCGGTGTACTCGCCGGTGCGGTCGACGAGGAGGCCGACGGCCCAGGGGCCGAAGAACGAGCCGAGCGTGACGACGAGCATGTTCATGCCGTTGATGGTCCCAAACGTCCTCGTGCCGAAGTAATCGACGAGGAGGGCGGGGCGCAGCGGGATGACGCCGCCGAAGCCCGGGGCGATGAAGGCGAGCACGAGGATGGCCGGCCAGTAGGAGTGCACGACCGAGAGGAGCGGCATGCCGGCGGCGACGATGCCGACGCCGATGGCGAGCAGGATGCGCTTGTCATAGCGGTCGCCCAGCCAGCCGAACCCGAGCCGGCCGACCAGGGTGGTGACGGCGAAGATGGTGATGGCGGAGGCGGCGGCACTCTTCGAGACGCCGTTGTCCTCCATGAAGGGGATGGTGTGCACCATCAGGGCGGTGGTGGAGAAGGAGAGGGCGGCCTGACCGAGGGCGATCATGAGGAACGCCCGGGTGCGGCAGGCGCGGGCCCAGGGGACGCCCCAGCTGTTGTCGGCGCGCGGGATGGTGCGGCCCTCGGCGTCCACTTCCTCGGGGATGCCGTCCATGGGCTGGTGGTGTCCGGGGGGGCGCGAGCGGACGTTGAGCGCGACGAACGAGCCGACGATGACGATGAGCAGGCCCATGACGCGCAGGCCGTCGCGCCAGCCGACGGCCTCGACGAGCCAGGCGATGAAGACGACGAAGAGGCCGGAGATGCCGCCGCCGACCGTCATGAACGAAAGGGCGCGGGAACGCCGGCGCTCGAACCAGCTCGCGGTCGCGACCATGCCCACCGGGCCGCCACAGGCGCTCACGCCGAAGGCGATGACGAACATCGCGAGGTAGAAGTGCAGGAGGTTCTGCATGTAGGACATGCCGATGACGCCGAGCGCGGTCACGACGATGCCGCCGATGAGCACGCGCCGCGGCCCCATGCGGTCGACGAAGTAGCCGATGGCCGGCGCGCCCAGGCCCTGCACCTCGGATCGCAGCGAGAAGCCGAAGGAGACGGACGCGTTCGACCATCCGAACTCCGTGATCACCGGGTTGAAGATCGTGCCGAAGCCGTAGAAGAACGTGGAGCCGATGAGCACGACGATGAAGGCGAACGAGCCGGTGACGAGCCAGCCTTCGTAGACGTTGGGGAACAGTTTGCGAAGCAACGAACCTACTCGACGGCTGGTGGCCGCGGTGTGGGAGATGACCGCGTGACCGGTTAACGATTTAGTCGGACAACTTCGTTCTGTATCTCACATTCTCAGGACAGGGGGAAGCGCGGGGGCGGCTGATGCCGGCGGAGGGGCGTCCCTCGACGCCCCTCCGCCGCGCCGGTGTCAGTGCTCGACGATACCGAGGTAGATGTCCGCGTCCCCGAAGTTGAGCGGACAGTCCGCGAGGCTCGGCGGGATGCCCGTGCCGGTGAACAGGACATCGAGGCGGAACTCGTCGACGGCCTGGCAGGACGCGCCGTTCCTCGTGTCGGTCCATACGACGTACAGACGCTCGCTGTCGGCGACCGCGGAGATGTAATCGCCGATGAACTGCACGGCGAGGCTGTGCGAGCTGGACACGTTGGGGTCGGAGGCGGCGGTGCTGACCTTGAACGGCGTCCCGAAGGAGGCGCCGCCGTCGGATGACTGCGCGACATAGGCGTCGTAGGAGACGACGCCGGCGCCGGGCAGCGCGTCGTCGGCGACATCGTCCATCGCGAGGAAGGCGAGATGGACGGCGCTGGAGGGCGCCGCGGCGACCGAGACGAAGAACGCGCTGCGGCCGGGCACGTCGGCGGCTACCGTGGGCGTCGACCACGTCGCGCCCTGGTCGGTGGACTTCGTCAGGACGACCGAGGTGTGGCCGAGCTGGCGTTCCGCCCAGGCGAGGTAGAGCGCGCCTTCCGACGACACGCTGAACGCGGGGAGCACGCGCCCGAGCTGACGGAAGGTCGCGCCGCCGGGGAACGAGAACTCATCGGCGATGATGGCGACGGTGGTCGGGTCGCTGAACTTCTTCCCGCCGTCCCTCGAGACGGCGATCTGCTGCACGAAGAGGCCCTGCACGGTGTCGGCCCAGGTCACGTACACCGTGCCGTCGGGGCCGACCTTGACGTTGGCGCCCTGGCGCGGCGGGATGCCGGGGTAGACGGCGCGCGTCTCATCGCTGAGGCCGACGGGCTTGCTCCAGGTTTCACCACCGTCGGAAGACCGGGCGACGACGACCTGCACGCGGCTCTTCTCGTCGGCGCCCCGCGCGGCGTCCTTGTACTGCGTCCATGCGACGTAGACGTTATTGGCGTGGGGGCTCGCCGGGTTGGTGTCCGCCGCGATGGACGGCTTGTCGTCCGAGATGTTCTGGGAGTTGCTGGCGACCTTTGAGACCGCGGGGTAGGAGCAGCCGCCGTCGGTCGACTTCGCGACGAAGATGTCGGCGGTGTCGAAGCGCAGCCGCTGGCCGGGTTCGAGGAGCGGCAGCGCGATGGTGCTCAGGTAGGCGTTGCCCTGGGCATCGAACGTCTGCCACGCGTCGCCGAAGGCGATCTTGCCGAAGGGGCTGAGGTCGATGTAGCCCTGGCAGGGCCACGTCTGGCCACCATCATGCGAGGCGTAGAAGCCCGTCCCCTGCCCATTCGGTGCGAACTCGTCGTTCGAGCTCGCGATGAGGTTCGCGGCGTCGGTCGGGTTCTGCGCGATCGCGGGCTGGTTCTGCCCGTTGCGCGGGAAGGGCACGGCGGCCACCTGATTCACCTGGACGTTGGTGATCGCCGGCAGGTCATCGGCCCTGCCGTCGCCAGACGGACCGAGAATGAGCAGAGCCGCTGCGAGCACGAGCGCCACGGCGCCGGTGCCAGCTCGTCGTAGGGTCATTTCCCACTCCTTTATCGCGTTGCGAAGAGCCTGCGCGAAGTATGCGTGAATAGTGGCGCGGCGGGGCCGTACGGGCGATATTTCGTGCTGTCCGGCGTGTCCGACGACGCGATCGGGACGTAGCGCGAGAGGACGGGCGAGTGGGTGTGATGGGATGGGGCGGACGGATAGGGCGGCGGCTCGCCGGGCGGCTGGCGCTGCTCGGTGTGGCGCTCGTGCTCCTTGGCGGCTGTGTGCGCGCGGAAATCGGCGTCCACGTGGAGGACGATGGTTCGGGCACGGCCACGGTACTGTTCGCCTTCAAGGAGTCGTTCATTGACCTCATGTCGTCGCTCGACGAAGGCAGCAGCGAGGAGTTCGACCCTGAGGAGGTGTTCAGCGACATCGACCGGAGCCAGTTGCCGGAGGGCACCGAGGTCGACCGCTACGAGGAGGATGGGTTCGTTGGGTCCCGAATTACGATGCCGTTCCGGGACGTGCAGGAGCTGGCGGGCCTCCTCGGCTTCGTGACCACGGGGGCGGCCGTGCCCTCCGAGGCGGCGGAGGACGAGGGCGGGTTCGAGCGCTTCGCGATCGAGCGGACTGATGACGGATGGCGCCTCGACGCGGTGGCCGCGGCCCTGACGACGGAGGAAGACCTGGAGAGCGCGGATGACGCGTTCACACAGGAGTTCTTCGAGGATGCGTCATTCACGATCACGATCCAGCTGCCCGGGCGGATCCAGGAGCACAACGCGGACGAAGTCGATGGCAACGAACTGACATGGAACCTGGACTTCGAATCGACCGAGCCGCGTGAACTGCGCGCGGTGAGCAGCACGTCTGGCGACGGCGACGGGCCTCCCTGGGTGCTGATCGGGGCAGTCGCGGCGGGCGTTGTGGCCCTCGCAGCGGTCGGCTGGGACATCAATCGGCGACGGCGAGTTCGCGTCCCGGCGTAACGACGGTCCAGACGTCGACAGGGGACAGAACAGGGGAGGGAGCGGCACCGCCGCTCCCTCCCCTGTGTACTCACACCCGAGGTCGAAGCCTAGTAGGGCTCCTCCACGGTCGCGCAGATCGCGTAGACCGTGCTGCCGGGAATGAGGTTGCCCACTTCCCAGCCCTGGTCGCCGTCCTCAACGGGGCGGTTCACGTAGAGCAGCGTGCCGACGGAGGGCGAGAAGAAGCCGCCGCCGAGGACGACGTCGCCTTCTTCACACCACGCGGTCGCCGTCTCGAACGGGAACGTGACCGTGGTGGTCGTCACCCAGTACGGGGTGCCCATGTTGCCAACGGGGCCGGTGGGGCCGGTGGGGCCTTCGGGGCCGGACGGGCCGGTCGCGCCCTCAGCACCAGTCGGGCCAGTGGGGCCTTCGGGGCCGGACGGACCGGAGGCGCCGCTGGGGCCGGTGGGGCCTTCAGCACCCGTGGGGCCGGTGGGGCCTTCGGGGCCAGACGCGCCGCTGGGGCCAGTGGGGCCTTCGGCACCGGTAGGACCAGTGGGACCCTCCGGGCCGGAAGCGCCTGAGGCGCCGTCGGGGCCGGTGGGGCCCTCAGCGCCAGTGGGGCCGGTGGGGCCTTCGGGGCCTGAGGCGCCGCTGGGGCCAGTGGGGCCTTCAGCACCCGTGGGGCCGGTGGGCCCTTCGGGGCCGGAAGCGCCCGACGCGCCGTCGGGGCCGGTCGGGCCCACAGCACCCGTCGGGCCGGTGGGGCCCTCGGGACCGGACGCGCCGGAAGCTCCGGTGGCGCCCGTCACGCCGGTGGCCCCGGTGGGACCGGTCGGACCGGAGGGGCCACCCACCGACCAGCTGTACTTCGTCTCCCAGGGGGAGCAGCTCTGCGTGCTCGGGTCGAGGAACCGGATTCCGCCAGTGAGGTTGTGACGGCAGACGGCCACTGTGCCGTCGTCGCCCGGCGCGGCGCTGACAATCGCCGCTCCGCCGAGCACGGCCAAGGCCGCGCCGGCACCGAGCGTGCCGAGGAGGAGTTTGCGTCTCCTCCAATACCTAAAACGTCTGATCAAGAGGCGCCATCCCTTCCGCATGGAACGTACCCACTTCGAGTACTCGGTGGATTATCGAAACGTGTGCCGCGCAGTGTCAATCTTTTACGAGAATATGTGTTGCTCGCGACGTGTTATCTCGAACGACTTCACAGGCGCGCGCGGCGGCGGAGGTCCGTGAGCGCCTGTACGGCGCGTCTGCGGTGCCGGCCGTCGATGAGGAAGGCTGCGAGGATGAGCACCCCGGCGATCTGCAACGCGTGGCGCGCGGCGCTCGGGCCGTAGCTGAACACGACGGCATGCTCTCCAGCTCCCACGTCCACGGCGAGGTAGCTTGGCATGACCATGCGCGGTGTGACCTCCTTGCCGTCAACGTAGGCGCGCCACCCCGGGTGATAAGACTGCTTGAGGATGACGGTGCCGCCCTCGGGGGCGTCGATCACGGCGACGTACCGGCCGCTGCTGACGTCTTCGGCCAGCACGCTGCCATAGGCCGGCCGGGGCGCGCCCGGCGCCTGCTGCGGATACTCGGCCGCCTCGATGGGTTGACCGGCGGGAAGGCCGGCGGCGCCCGGCGCACCCGGAAAGACGAGCGTTGGATGGAAGCGCAGCGTGGGAGCCGCGCTTGCCAGCCAGTTGGACGCCGCGAAGTAGAAGCTCTCCTTGTCCGCGTAGAACGCTCGGTTGGACGTCACGACATCGAAGAAGCCGGTGGTGTCGACGCGGTACAGGCGATGGCGGCCGAACGCGCCGACGAACTGCACGAAGTCCGGGAAGGTGCGGTCCTCGGGAGCGACGATGTAACGGATGTTGAAGAGGTCGTACAGCTCGGGGCGCTGCTCGTCGAAGAGGACCTGGACGTCACCGTTCAGGGACCACGGATGCCACAGGAAGCCGACGTTGTCGAAGCCGTGCGCTGTGAGGATCGCGTGCATCGGCACGGAGCCGATCCGGTACTGGCCGCCCCACTGCGCCGCGAGGCCGGCATACACCCTGCCCGGGGGCGCGGTCCCGAGCAGCGTGAGGAGACCCTCGATGTCCTGTTCCTCGGCGGTCATGGCGGCGCTCGTCTGCCGCATCAGCGCGCGGTTGTCGCCGAGGTAGTCGACCCGCTCGAGGTAGACCGGAAGCAGCGCGATCGCCGCCGCGAGCGCGAACGCCGCGAGGTAGCGACGGTCCTGGAAGTCGCGCAGCCAGCGCCACGGCACGGCGAAGCCGATGCCGGCGAGCATGATGCCGGCCATGTGAACGCCCGCGATGAGCCGGTGGAAGTAGAAGTCGCGGCCGAGGGGGGTGGCATCGAGCAGGCCGCCCCAGGTCTTCGGCCCGAAGTAGAGCAGCAGCCAGAGGGCGAACAGCAGCGCCACCATGCGATAGCGCTCCTCGGCGCGCCACAGGACGCCGCATGTGATGAGGCCGGCGCCGACGAGGAGGGTGAGCACGGGGAAACGGCTGTGATCGAACAGCTGCCCTTGCAGTAGCCACTCGGTCACCTGCTGCGCGCCAAACGATTCGTACTTGAAGAGGGGGTCCCAGACGCTGCGGTTGAGGTAGCCGCTGTCGAGGGCGAGCGGGATGAGGAAGTACGAGGTCACGCCGACGGTGAGCGCGATGAGGGCGAGCGCCCGCGGCCCTCGCGCCCTCATCTCCGAGCGGGTTGGAGAGAGGACCGCGAACAGCGCGATCGAGGCGAAGGCGACATAACCAAAGGCCAGATGGCTCATGACCGTGGCGCCCAGCAGCAGCACGGCCCACAGGTAGCCGCGGCCTGTCCGCACGACCTGGTAGGAGAGTGCGAGTGCGGGAGGCAGCACCAGCATGCCCCAGAGTTGCGTGTAGAGCCCGTAACCGGCCCAGACGTAGCTGCCGAAGTCGAAGCCAAACAGTCCGTCGGTGGAGATAAGGGACGCCGTCAACGCGGCGAGGGCGGCCTCGGGGCGGGCGAACTCGAACCGGCGCATCGACCAGTAGATTGAGACCGGGAAGAGGCATAGCAGCACGTAGTTGATGACGTGGAAGAGCCATTCGAGGGGGAGGCTGGTGATGACGTGTACGGCGGCGGGCACGACGTACGGCAGGTGCTGGTAGTAGTGGAAGACGGGGTACCCGAGGGCGATCTCGCTCAGCCACGGCTCCGTCGGGTCGTCGAGGCCTCGGACGGCCTCGTTGGCGCGCTGGAGGTTGAGGTAGTGGAAGACGTTGTCGTTCAGGTCGGCGGGTCTGCTGGTGAGCTCGGGAAGCAAGAAGACGGCGTTGAAGAGGACTGCGAACGCGACGAGGCCGACACAGACCGCGCGCTCGCGGTCGGCGAGAAAGCGCGCGATGAGCGTTTGGGGCTGCTGCGCTGGTTCAGACGGCGCCGGCGGCGCCTCGACGGCTGCTTGTTGCGTCACATGACCTTCCCGACTCGGAGGCATCGCCGGGGGGCGCGAGCCGGCGACGATCATACGCGAGCGGGCGAAACGCGCACGGGGTGCCGCGTTGACGGGGGAAAGCGGGCGGCGTTGAATGGGAGAACCCGGCAACGGGACGCCCTCGGGCGGGGGTAGCTCAGTTGGTAGAGCACCTGCCTTCCAAGCAGGATGTCGCGGGTTCGAGACCCGTCCCCCGCTCCAGATTCGAATCGTGACCCCAGCAGCCCGATCTTAGCCGCCGTTTCTCCGGAAGCAGGTCGTCTGCCTCTTTGGAGGCAGGACGAGCGTCCTGCCTGCGCGTCCATGCATCAGGGACGCCGAGGAGGAGAACATGCCCGCACAGCGGACGAGGTGGCACGACGTGGACAAGCGCGAGATTCCGGTTTCTCAGCTCATTCATTCCTTTCTCCTTTATCAGGAGGACCAGAACCACACCCCCAAGACCGTGCAGTTCTACGAGGAGAAGCTGAACCGCTTCCTCCGAGTGCTCGGCGAGGACGCCCGGCTGCAGGACCTCTCTATCGAGGCGGTACGGCGCTACCAGCGCGCCAGCCGTGAACGGGGCGGCTCGAAGTTCAGCCAGCACTCCTATATGCGCTCCGTGAAGACCTTCCTGCGCTGGCTGGGGAAGGAGGGCTATGTCGAGCGTGAGCTGTGGCGCGGCGTGGAGCTGCCGAAGGTGCCGAGCTACAACGACGTGGCGATCGACGTGCTGACCGACGAGGAGATCGAACGGCTACTGGCGTGCCTCGACCCCCTCACAGACGTGGGCTGCCGCGACCGCGGCGTCGTCTGTCTGATGCTGGAGAGCGGGCTGCGGCTGGAGGAGGTCGTGAAGCTGCGCATCGACGACGTGCACCTCAAGGAGAGCTACGTCAAAGTCCACGGCAAAGGCGACAAAGAGAACTACGTACCGTTGGGGCCGACCACCCAGAAAGCGCTGGCACGCTACCTGGAGCACTTCCGGCGGCCGGCACAGAGCCGCGAACCAGCCTTCTTCCTCAACATCTTCGGCGAGCCGCTGACGACCGTTTCCGTTCAATCCAGCTTTGTGCGCCTGGCCAAGCGCTCGGGCATCAGCCGTCTGCACCCCCACCTGCTGCGACACACCGCGGCCACCCGGATGCTCGCCAATGGGGCGGACCTCCATACCGTGCAACGGTTGCTGAGGCACTCAGACGTCCGCGTGACGCTGCGCTATCTGCATCTCGTTCCGGACCAGCTGCAAGAACGGATGCAGCTCTATTCGCCGCTGACCGGAATCGGGGAATCGCGCCGGCGGATGGTGCCCACCACCAGGCGAGCAAGAACGAGGACCGCGGACCGACGGTCCTAGGGTTCATCACATCGAGTCCGCGTGATGAGTTCCTTCTACAGCCCAACCATGTGACCCAGTTCAGCGAGTTCCGCACGCCGCAATCGATAGTCAGGAATCGCCTGCGCGACCACCGCCCAGTACTCGGCGCTGTGTGGCCGGACGCGTAGGTGCGCGAGCTCGTGGGCAACGACGTAGTCGATGAGCGCCGGTTTTGCCATGACGATGCGCCAGTTGAAGCGAAGCGTACCGTCGGGTGCGCAGCTTGCCCATCGGACGCGCTGATCTCGTATGAGCACCGCTTTTGGATGGACTCCGAGGAGGCGGGCCGTTTCATTCACGCGTGCGGGGAGCTTTGCCTCCGCGCGGCGTCGATACCAGGCCTCGAACGCGTCACGCGCCCTCGCGCGGCGTTCATCGTCGTCGAGACCTCGAGAGATGTCGACGTCGAACTGCCAGTGGTGGAAGCGTATCGATACGTCCTCGACCGCGGTGGTCCGAACGTTCAGGCGGACGGAGCGTCCGAGGTAGGGCAGTGATTCCCCGCTGACGAATCGACGAGGTGCTGGGCGGGTAGTGGCGGCGCCATCGTGCCGCACGATCCATCCCGCACGGCGTCGCACGGTCCCCTCGATACGGTCCGTAGGGGTGTCGACCGGGGCAGCGACGAGAACGCGGCCTGGTTCGTCGACCGTGATTTCGATGGTCTTACGACGTCTAGGGCTCCGGACGACCTCGTACGCGATCCTGGTCTCGCCGAAACGGACTTCACCCACCTCGTTCATGTCAGGCGTCTTCGGGCCACCTCGACCACCTGCCGCACGAGTTCGTCGAGGTCATCCTCAGCATAGCGACCGGTGCTTCGGAGCAGTCGTTTCACGTCGCGACGCATTTCCCTCTGCACGTCGAGGTTTTCGCGCCAGTCGATGATCGAACGATGCCTCTGCAGAGCCGCGTCGATCTCCTGGGCGACGGTCTTCAGGCGTCCGTCGAGTTCGGGGACGTATCCTTCGCGTTCCTCGGTGAGCGGCCTGCCGTGCCCTGCTCCCGCTGCCGTCTTGCCGTCCTCGCCGAGGAGTCCGTATACGGCGAAGGCCACTGGAGTGAGGCCCTGTTCGGCGGCGACTGCTTCCTCTCGCGCGATCTGCGAGCGGAGCGCCGCGAGGCGGCGGCAGCCTTCGGCGGCATCGATGAGACGGGCGCGCAGCTCTCGGATGATGCGTTCGAGTGCCTCGGAGAGCCGCTCGTAGAAGACCGGGTTGTCGCCGACGCGCTCCTTGATCTGCGCCCGAATCGCGTGCTCCATCAGAGAAGCCCGTGCCTCGTCGTGGGGGAGGCGGGCAATCTTCTGCTCGAAGTCTTGGTCGAGGATCGACACCGGGGACATCAATTCGCGCACAGTCGCGTCGATACGCGAATCGAGCAGCTGCTTCACCTTTGCACCGACGGCCGTCCAGTCGATGTCCGCCCGTTCCCGCAGGAACACGGCGCGAGCGTATGAGCGGATGACGGTCAGGCGTTTGAGGCGGTCGAGGTAGGCGAGCGCTCCCGGCTCTGGCAGGAAGCGGTCCATGAGCGTCGAGAACTCACGATAGTCGCGGTCGAAGAGCTCGTACTGGTCGGCTTTGTAGTCGCCTTCGGTCGTCGAGTCGGCATCGAACAGGTGCACGCATGCCCACGGGTCGTCGAGGTCGAGACCTCGGAAGTGGGCCTCCGCGCGGTCGGCCGCCGCCTGGATCACCGGCGCGGGATCTTGCGGCAACTCCGCCAGGGCCTCGGCGACGTCACCGCGGTCGAAGATGGCGAGGGCGGCCTCGAGTTCGCGCGACACGCCGTGGTAGTCCACCACGAGGCCGTGCTGCTTCACCGTCGTCACACCGTCTTTCGTGCGTGAGTAGGTCCGGTTCACGCGTGCGATCGCCTGGAGCAGCGTGTGCTCGCGAATGGACCGGTCGAGGTAGAGGCACTGCTCAACCGGTGCGTCGAAGCCGGTGATGAGCTTGTCGACCACCACGAGGATTTGCGGCTCACCATCCGGATCCTTGAACGCGTTGACGATCTGATCCTCGTCGAGTTCGCGGGCGCGCCGGAACTCAGGGCCGTCGTTGTGGGACGTCGTGATGATCGGGTAGGCAGAGAGGCCGAACGCCGCGAGGTGCTCGGCGTACTTGACGGCGGCGAGCCGGCTCGAGGCGACGACCTGCGCCTTGAAACCGTTCGGCTGCACCTTCGTGCGGAAGTGCTCGGCGATATCCAATGCGATCGCCTCGATGCGCTTAGCGGCCTCCGCGATCGTTTCCTTGTTCGCGTACCGGCGGCGAATCTCAGCGCGCGTCTCCTCGGGCTCGTCGCGGAAGAGCGTCTCGAAGAGGCGGTCGAGCGTCTCCGTGCCCTCGATGTGCAGGTCGGGCAGGCGGGCTTCGTAGAAGATCGGTACGGTCGCACCGTCCTCGACGGATTGGGGGATGGTGTACGCGTCGATCAGGTCGCCGAACGTCCCGAGGGTCGTGCGCTTGAAGCCCTGGTCGATCGGCGTCCCCGTGAAGCCGACGAACGTCGCCTTCGGGAGCGCGGCACGCATCTTCGCGGCGAGGCGGCCGTACTGCGTCCGGTGCGCCTCATCGATCATGACGATAACGTTGTCGGCGTCGTTCAGATGGACGCGCTCCCCGCCCGGGCCGCCGAGCGCGTCCTCGAACTTCTGGATCGTCGTCATCACAGTGCGGCCATTGGTCGTGCTCAGCAGCTGCCGAAGGTCGCGCGTGCTCCCTGCACGCTCCGGGTTCGGGAACCCGGTGCGCTCGAACGTCTTCGAGATCTGGTCATCGAGCTGCGTGCGGTCGGTCACGACGACGAGCGTCGGGTTCTGCAACGCGGGAGAGCGCCGGAGCTTCGTCGCGAGGTAGAGCATCGTGAGCGACTTGCCGGAGCCCTGCGTGTGCCACACCACGCCGCCCCGCTCCGAGGGCGTACGGCCGCGCAGCACCCGCTCCACCGCGTGGTCGACAGCCCGGTACTGCTGGTAGCGGGGCAGCTTCTTGATCAGCCGGCCGCCTTCGGGCTCAAAGACGACGAAGTCGCGGAGGACGTCGAGGAGCACCGGTGGGTTCAGCAGCCCTGCGATCAGGACGGCCTGGCCCTCGGCAGGGACGCCGAGGCGACGCTCGAAGTCGGCCGAAGTGAAGGGCTCGATGGACTTCCAGCCGGCGTACGCGTTCTCGGAGGCGCCGACGGGCCCGTACGCGGCATCGGCGCCGCAAAGCGCCACACACATAAGGTTCGTGTCGAAGAGCTCGGGCGCCCCGGTGCCGTACCACTCGGCGCCGGCCTCCTGATAGCGCAACAGCTGGCGCACAGCCTTCGTCTTCCAGACTTCGAGGAGCGACGGCGATTTGGCCTCAAGGACGACGAGCGGGATGCCGTTGATGAACAGCACGAGGTCGGGCTTGACGACGCGGGTGTCGTCCTCGTCGGTCCGTTCGCTGCCGCGCTCGTTGCCGCGGCGGACGCGGAATTGCGTCGTGACGACGTACTCGTTCAGGCCGACGCCCGGCTCGGGGTGGTCGAAGTCGAAGAAGCGGACGGTGGGCGTCTCCTGCCGCCCGCCCCGGTCGATCGTGAGCGGCATGCCGTAGACGAGGTACTCGTGGATCCGCTGGTTGCGCGCAAGGCCCGTGGCGTCGAGGTGCTGCAGGTTGAAGATGACGCGCTGCGCGTGGTCCTGGGTCATCCACTCGTTCAGTCGCATGAGCGCCGCGGTCAGCCGACCGATGAGGAGGACGCCGCGCTCATCCTCGCGCTCCGCTGCCAGCATTTCGCGCGACACGAACTCGTACCCGAGCCGCACGAGGAGGTCGCGCGCCGGGTTCTCCGCGTGGTTTAGCTCGTTGAGCCGATCCGAGCTGGTCATGACCAGCCTGCACGGATCTGAGCGAGCATCTCGTCAGTTACATCCTCGCCCTTGGAAGGCACGAGGAGCAGGTTGTTCGACCTCTGAACAGGAGTGCCTCCCATCGTGACGGCCGTCAGCGTCTCGGGTGCCACTCCGAGGAGACCGCAAACTGCGGCTCGCATGTGGTCGGCGTCCGGATTCACCACCGCCACCTTCTTGCCGCTCGCGGCGGCGCGAAATAGGTCATTGAAGTGACTGTCGACCCGGTTGAAGGCGTACCCAACCACGACTAGAAGCTCCGCGTCATTCATCCGTCGTTCCGCTTCCATCCAGCGGCTGATGAACGTCCGGTTGATAAGGGGCTTCATTGCACTGGGAGGGACGATGGCGGGCATGAAGATCCTGCCCTCCTCGACATTGATGTCGAGACCGTCGATGAAGCTCGCAATCGCGTCGAGATCGGTGGCTCCCGTCACTGCTTCGTCACCAGTGATGAGTTCCCCGCGATCGTGGCGGATGTACGAGAGGCAGTCTCCATGAAAGCGGACGGTGCGGTCGGCCGGGAGGTCGCGGAGCGTCGTGTAGTTGAAGGTGATGATAGACTCATCTTCCCGCAACGCCCCGAGCTTACTGTAGAAGCTCGGCGTGTCGGCGAGTCCGCCCTGACCAGCGAGTGACTTCCAGCGCATGTAGACCCACAGAAGCCATGCGACGTACAGGTAGTTGCGGGTATCGGTGGTTTTCCCCGTGTAGAAACCCGAGAATAGCTCCGTGAGCAACTCTTCAAAGTTGGTCATCGCAGCCACGACGGCGCCAAGCGCGCCCTTCTCCGCGTCGGAAAGGCCCTCCGTCGACTGCGCATCCCGAAAGATGCGGAGCATCGCGTTTCGTGGGGCCGGATTAAGGGACACCCCGCGCATCCGCAGCATCGTCAGATCTGCCATCTCCGCTGACTCTCCTGCGAGGGCTGCAACAGCGTTGGCGGTTTCCTCGTCGAGTTCGTTCGCATCGCGGATGGCCCGCAGTTTCTCGAGGACCGTCTGGATCGCCGCTGCCCCGTCGGATGCGCCCTCTTGCACCTTCGCCAAAGCGCTCTCTAACACACTGGCGAGAGTTGGATCGGTCAGGACTCGCTCGGCGAAGTTCTCCCCCTGGGTGGACACGTACTTCTCGAAGCTGAAGCGAACGCGCCTACCACCACCAAGCTTGTTCTTGATGGTTTGGCTTATTGCCTTGCCTTCGCCCTTGGCAAAGGCATCGAGCTCCCGCAGCAGGCCGTCCGCGAGCGGAAGTCCGAGCGCACGATCAACACCCGCACCAAGGACGAAGACGGTCTTCATGTTGGAACTTCCGTTCTTGTATGGGCCCGAAACCGGCCGCTCAACAGGCGGTCTGCCAGCGCGGCTTTCACGCTTCTGAGCGCGTCCGCCTCACCCCGACTTGAGTTGGACCTGTTGGAGGCAAAGGTGATGAGTTCGGCAACGTGTGCTTGCTCGGTCAGAGATGGCAACGCGATCTGGACACCCCGCAGTGCCTCCTGAGAGACATTGAACATGGAACGACTACTCCCGGAGGCAGAGCCAGAAATCTGAGCCCTCGAACTTGGTGTGCTGATGGCCAACAGCAGGAATTCACGGACGATGCGACCAGAATCGGGAATGAGCCGCAGAGTCTTGTCGCTGAGCAGCAGCTTGGGCCGTGTGGTGCCCACCAATACTGCGCGCCCGACGAGGTCTGGCGTGTTTGCTCGGCTCAAGATTACATCCCCGGGCTGCACCTCGAACCGGTGGTCTGGCAGCGTTGCCGGGGCGAGGGCCTTGTTCTCGTCAGGCTGGAACTCTCCCCAGCTGACGCTGCTCACTTTGAGGACTCCCCATTCGTCTGGGCGAGCGGGCCGGGACTCAGCGAGGGGGCTTCGTCCGGCCTCGATCCTGTCGAGACACTCCCCCAGTGTCGTCACCTCCCAGCAGGCCGGCACGGTGCCGAGGCCGGGGACATGCTTCCACTCCAAGTGCATGCCGGGCACCCCGCGGGTGAGCAGCTCGTGGAGGAGGGCGCGACGTAGCTCCTCGGTCGCCGCAATCACCGCCTCGGTGCGCTCGATGGTGTCGTCGATGGCGTCGAGGACGGCGGCGATGGCGCGCTGCTCGGGGAGGGGTGGGAGGAGGAGGTCGAACGAACGGATGAGCTCCAAGTTCAGGCCGCTCCGGCCATCGCCGGTTAGGTTGCGGAGTCGTTCGTACGACTGGTCGAGGACGTGGAAGAGGAAGCGCTGCTCTGCTCGTCCGTCACTCCGGATAGCAGCGAGCGACTGATTGCATGCCGCCTCGATGCCGAGAAGCGCGGTCGTACCCCGCGTACGCCCCTGGCCGTTCATCGCGACCATCACGGTCTCGGCCGGATAGACCTTTGCATTCGAGTTCTTCAGCCCAAGCGACGTGATGCACTCGGCAGTTGCGCAGACGCGACGCTGGTGAATCTCCCCGGACGCCATCCAAGGGACGTCGCCCCGCCAGTACTCAGCACGCTCGCGCGCAGGGGTACCGCCTGTGCCGACATCGGCTATCTCGCCGAGGCGCACCCGCTGCCAGCCCGTGGGCACGCTACCGGGCATAGCCGAGCTCCATGAGCAGCGCGTCCATCCGCGCCGCCGCCTCGTCCCGCCGTCGCTCCGCGTCGCGGAGGCGGGCGAGCGCGTCCTCGACGCTCGGCATCTCCTCGTGCTCAGTCGTGTCGACGTAGCGTGAGATGTTCAGGTTGAAGTCGTTGGTACGGATCTCCTCAAGGTCAGCGACGTGGGCGAAGCGTTCGGCGTCCTCGAAGGCCTGGAACGCGACAACGATCTTCGTGAGGTGCTCGTCGTCGAGGTAGTTCTGCGCCTTGCCGGCCCGGAAATAGCCCGGCTGCGCGGCGTCGATGAACAGCACCTTGCCGCGCCGCTCCGGCCGCTTCTGCTTGTTGAGGATGCAGATGGCCACGGGGATGCTCGCGCCGTAGAACAGGTTCGGCGCCAGACCGATGATCGCTTCGAAGAGGTCCGCCTCCACGATCCCCTTGCGGATCGTCCCCTCCGCGCCGCCACGGAAGAGGATGCCGTGGGGCATCACCACGCCCACCATGCCCTCGGGGTTCGTGACGGCGAGCATGTGCTGTAGGAACGCTAGGTCGCCCTTCGTCTTCGGTGGGATCGCGCCGTAGCGGTCGAAGCGGTGGTGGGGGTCGTTCGGCGCGAAGTCGTGTCCCCACTCTTTGAGGCTGAACGGGGGATTCGCGATCACCCGGTCGTACGACAGCAGCCGTCCGCGCTCGTCCACCAGGCGAGGCTCAGCGATCACATCACCGCCCTCGTAGCGCGCCGAGCGGAGGCCGTGCAGCAGCAGGTTGAGCTTCCCAATCGCGAGCGTCCCGAGGTTGCGCTCCTGGCCGTGGAGTACGAGGTTGCGGGGGCTGCCTCCATGCCTCGCGACGTACTGTGCCGTGTAGATCAGCATCCCGGCGGAGCCCGCCGTCGGGTCGCAAATGCGCATCCCCTCGCGCGGTTCGAGTAGTTCGACGATCAGCCGCACCACGGAGCGAGGCGTGTAGAACTCGCCGCCCTTCTTGCCGGCGTCGTCGGCGAACTCGCGGATGAGGTACTCGTACGCGTCGCCGAGCACGTTGACTGCGCCGTGTTCTCCGTCGGGCGTCAGGTTCTCGTCGCGGAGGTCGACGGCATCGAAGTGCCGCAGCAGGCTGCCGATGATGCGGTCGCGGCTCGCCGGGCTGCCGAGCTTCGACTCGTCGTTCCAGTTCGTGTTGCGCAGCACGCCATCGAGGCGGGGCGCGTTCGCTTCCTCGATCTCCGCGCTCGCCCGGTTCACCACTTCGCCGAGGTTCATCGACTCCCGGACGATGGCTGGCCAGCGCGCCTCGGGCGGCACGAAGAACTCGTGCTCATCGGGGTCGCGCTCAGCAACCTCGCGCGCCACGCCCGCCGCGACGGCACGCTCGACCTCCTCGGAGAAGCGGTCGGAGAGCCGCTTCAGGAACAGCATCGAGAAGATGTAGTTCTTGTAGTCGCTCGAATCGATCTGACCGCGCAGGATGTCCGCCGCGCGCCAGAGTTTCGACTCAAGCTCCTCGATGGTCAGTGTCACTTCTTCTCCTCACCGTCAGCGTGCTCGCTCGCGAGGCGGTCGATCACAGCGTCGCGCAGCGTTTCGCGTCGCAGCTCCACCGCTCTCACGCTCGCTTGGTACGTCTCTTCCGACGCTTCGATCATCCGAGCGAGACTCCGGAGCTCGGCCGGCGGCGGGAGCGGTATCTCCAACTCGGCCACCGCCGAGGCCGATAGCGATGGAATGGACGCTCCGATGCGAACTCCTGCTTCGAGCGCTCCTCGGCCCCGAGTCGAGGTCAGGTAGTACCAGAGATACTGACCGATACCCGATCCCGGTTCAGAAGGTCGTACCACCAGCAACGTCGAGGCGGCTACCGTTCCTGTCGTGCCGGGGGGCACAAGGGCGACCTTCACCACGCGGGAACGCGCAGTGATGAGCAAGTCGAACGGTCGCAACGGGTGCTTTTCGGCCCAAGCCGTCCGCCAAACCTCGATTCGCCGGAGTCCTCCAAGATGCAGTCGGTCGTCTTCGATGTCCCCGCTCTCGACGACATCAAGGCGCCACTGGCCCGCCCGGGCGCCGGCGGCCCTCTTCGTCGTCGCCATCCCTGGCGTCACCGTTGCAACCTCCCCGATTCGCATGTCCGTATGCTAGCATAGCGATGTTGCATCGTCGATACGGTCGTGTACGGAGTTCATATGGCAGAGCGTTATACCGTCAGCTTTCGGGTTACCAGTGACGGCTCCGAGGGAATCAGCCTCATGGAGGCAGCAGGCCAGATCGTCCGCGACTGGGCGCGCGAACGCTTCATAGGCCCGCCGGTCGACACGCCTACCGGGGAGTGGCGAGGCACATCCGAACTACTTCGTATTCGCCAAGGCCAGATCGAGGATGCAGGGTTCTTCGCGTTGGATTGGGAGCATCCCGATCGTGACGAGCCGCTGTATCACTGGCTCACGGAAGTCCGACTCGCGACGGAGGGCGGCCCTGTCCAAGCGACCGTCGACGTTCGGTTGCTTGACACGGGCCCAGCATTGCGCCTCGAAGGAAAGGATGTTGATCGCCCGGTTGCGGTCAGTCGCTTGATCGAAGCGTTTACCTGCGACTATGGCGGGCACCCTCTCACCATCCGCGCGATGCGCGTAGGTGGTGCTAACGCGGAGACGTTCACTAAGGACGTAATCCTAAACCCGGATCGCCGCCTGCCGACGGTCGTCCTGACGCGCGACGCGGACGGAGCTTGCGGCCTGGATCCAGACGCGCTTCAGTCACGGCTCGCCGGGCTGGCTACCGTGGCCCTTTACGAAGATGAGGCAACGTGGGCGCTCACCAAGCAGCTCGGACAAGCGCTCACCTGTTTCGGCGGGGCCGTCCGTATCTACTGGCCCGGAATCACGATCTCGGATAATCCCCTGCGCCATCGGCGCTGGCTACCACAGCACGCCCGCGAGTTGGGCCCTCGACTGGGCAAGGTTCTGCTGCATCTCTTCGTCTCACGCTTCAGCCGGTACACCGATCAGAGTGTCTATCAGGACATCGCAGGGCGAGTGCGTCGTGCCGAGCAAGAAGCACTTATGGAGCAGCTGCGTGAGCGTTCCGGTTCCGATGACGCATATCTCGAACTGCTGGAGCAAGTGCAAGCGCGCGTCACAGAAGCGGAGGACGATCGCGATCGATGGCGCCAGCAAGCACAGGAATTCGAGCGAAGCAACGAGGAGCTGAACGCTCTCGTTCGTCAGCACGAGTCGAACTGGAAGATGATCGGCACGGCATCGCAGGGAGACGCGGAGCCTGATGACGAACTGGAAGTCCGCACAGTCGCCGAAGCTGTGCGACTCGCGAGCGAGCGTTTTGAGTCCCTGCGGTTCCTTCCTTCCGCCATTGAGTCGGCGGCGATGTCACCGTACGACCGACCTGCCCAGGTGTACGAAGCGTTTGAAGCCTTGGATGAGCTCACGCTCGAACGTCTGCAGGGGCCGCTGGGCAAGAGCATCGACGACTGGTTGGGCGAACGGGGCTTCCCATACACACCGCGCGAGAGCCAGACCACGATGGGGAAGTGGGGCCATGAACGCCAGTTTCGCGATGGGCAACGGACGCGGACCGTCCAGGAACACATCAAGTTCGGAGCCGACGGTGACCCTCAGCATCACATACGCATCTACGTGACTTGGGACGACGATGAGTCCCGGTGGATCGTTGCCTACGTGGGACGCCACCTCACGACGACACAGAGCTAGCGCGACGCGGCCCCACCGATTGGGAGTGGGCTCGGTGCGATGGGTCGATGCGGGGGGCGGGCGGAGGGCGCGGCGGCCAGCCTGTTGCGGAGCTATCGAATGCTTCGCGCTAGCGCCAGCGGTTTGTAGTCGGCCGCCAGCAGGACCTCGTCCGTGTCCTCTACCGAGAGCCCCATCCCGAACACAGTGAGCAGGATGAGCGCGTCACGGCTTGGATTCGTCCGCTCCCCCGAGAGCAACCTGGACACGTAACTTTCGTCCAACCAGGCGTCACGGGAGATGTCCGCTTGCGACTTGTTCAGCCGGGATCGGAACCGGTGGAGCGCCTCGGTGAGAGGAGTGCCGGTGGTGAACCCGAACTGTAGTGATCGATTCGTCATGGTCGCCTCCAACCTCAAATCAACGTGAAGGCTGACCGAATCGACCGCGACTACCCGCGCCCTCCCTCCGCTGCTCACGATACCGCAACTGGACGGCGAGTCACTTGACCGGCTGGCAATGCTGTCGCTGCTCGCCCGGCAATGACCGCAGCTTCGGCCTCGTCCTAACGTCCCTTGTACGCGCAGCCTGCACTTGATTCGTGTACGCTGATTATCATATAATGGAGCCGTTCCAAGACTATGTCAGTTGTCGCTCGACCATCCCAACCATCGACCCTGCTCCTTCCTTCCGACGAGGCTGTTCTCCGCGATCTGGCTCGCTACTACTTCCTTTCGGCGCACCAGGTGTGCCGACTCCACTACTCACGTGGGTCGCTGACGTATGTACAGACCAAACTCAAACGCCTGACCGACGCCGCGTTCTGTCAGCGGATCTGGCTTCCCCGTCCTAGCGCACGCGGTAGCGCCCCCTCGATCTACACGCTGGGGCGCAAGGGCCTCCTTCATCTCCAAACACTGGGAGTCGAGGTGGCAACCCGGGCCCGCGCTTCGGAGCACCGAGAACACTCGTACCTCTTCCTCTCGCACACCCTTGCCGTGAACGACTTCCTGATCGCCGCCGAACTCGTTGCGCGGCAGCGCCCCGGTCTCACGCTGGCCGCGATGCTCCACGAACGTGATCTCAAGCGCGCTCCGGTCGTGGTCGAGGGAGCGGATGGAACGCGCATGGGCGTCGTCCCCGATGGATGGCTCGACCTCCGGATCGACGGCAGCTATCAGGTCTGCCTCGCGCTCGAGCTGGACATGGGGACAGAGGAGCAGAAGGCCTGGCGGCGCAAGGTGCGTGGACTCGTAGCGTACGCCAACGGGCCCTACCAGGAGGCCTTCGCTACGCGCTCGCTCACAATCGCGGTCGCGACGACTGCGGGCGGGAAGCGACTACTCGACCTGGTCCGCTGGACGGAACGCGAGCTGGCCGCAATGCGGGAGGAGCACCAGGGCGACCTCTTCGTCTTCACCAGCTTCTATCCGGCGACGACCAGTCCGGGGAGCCTGTTCTTCTCACCATGCTGGGTCTCCCCGTTCGCGGAACACCCCGTCGCGCTCATCGCTCCGGAGTGATTCCCACGCTTCCTCGTGTTCTTGCCCACCAAACGCCCTGCCCTCTATCTCGGCACGCACGGCCTGCCGCTCCTCCGTCGGCGCTTTGCGCTTGCACCGCCGCTCGTCCCCGCCCATAAGCACGTCATCGGGACGACGGGCGTCGGGAAGAGCAAGTTCCTGACCTCGATGTTCGTGCAGCTCGTGGAGCAGGGCATCGGCGTCGCATTGATCGATCCGCATGCCGATCTTGCCCACGACGTTCTCCGGGTGCTGGCGGAACGCCGCTTTTTTCGCCACCCAGACGCACAGAACCGGCTCGTATTCGTCGATTTCTCGCGCCGGGGTACATACGTACCGTTTAACGTCCTCCGACAGCCCTATGACGATCACACGGTCGCCAGGAACGTCGTTGAGGCTTGCAAGCGTGCCTGGCCGGCGCTCGCCGACGGCTCCGCCCCCCAGTTCGAGAACATCCTGCTGGCCAGCACGCTCGTCCTGATCCAGAACCGGCTCGCGCTGACGCAGCTCCCGCGCCTGCTTACCGATGACGCCTACCGGGCGACGCTGCTCAACCACGTGTCGGATCCCGAGGTCGTGCACTTCTTCCGCGCACGCTTCGACCGATGGGGCCGCGACGCGGCTGTGATGATGGAATCGACGCTTAGGCGAGTCTTCCTGCTTACCTTCAGCCCCCCGCTTCGCCACGCGCTGGGCGCGACCGAGAACGCTCTCGACTTACGGCGTTGCATGGACCGCGGGACGAGTCTGATCTTCAATCTTGGCGGCCTCGACGAGGATAGCCAGCGGCTGCTCGGGTGTCTGCTCACGGTCGGCTTCGAGGTGGCGGCACTCTCCCGCGCGGAGGTCCCTGAGGCCGAACGTCGACCCTATCACCTCCTGATCGATGAGTTCTCCCAGTTTTCGGCGCAGTCCGAGGGATCGCTCGCGCGCGTGCTCTCGCTGGCGAGGAAGTATGGGCTATCACTGACGCTGGCCCATCAGACCTGGTCTCAGGTGTCAGCGCGTCTCGAGGGTGCGCTGCAGAACGCAGTGGAGATAGCGTTCCGCCTCGGCCGCTCCGACGCGGAGTGGGCCGCGCCTCGCTTCGGCCGTTACGACCCGTACACAGTGAAGCACGAGGTAGCGGATGTGGTGCAGCTCGGACGCACGCACCCGGTGTACTTCAGCCTGCAAGAAGCGTTCGAGGGCTGGACACAGTCGCTCACCGACCTGAGACCGCGGGAGGCCTTCGTGAACACCGGAGAGCGGACCGTGAAGATCCGGACGCTCAACGTACCCGAGAGCAAGAGAACCCACGATGAGATGCGTGAGTTGGCCGAGCGGTACGCGATGCGGATTCAGAAGCCTGTTGCCGCCTTCGCAGGATCCAGCATTCGTCCGAGGCAGACGCCGTCTGGTGCCAAGCGGGTGGTTCGAGTGGATGAGCGGTGAGGGCGGCGACGGTGCACTCGCTGCCGCCCGAGTCCTACGTGCCGCTGCCCGTGCCGTTCATTGCCGCCTCCTTGAACCTGCTGGTGCTCCGATTGACCGACCAGTCTGGTCACTATCAGTCTAGTTCCAACATCGGAACAAGTTCAATCGGCTTTGTTCTTATGCGGATTCCTGCTTCGTTTCTCCGCATTCTGTAGGTACTCGGCGACAGCGTCCCAGGTGGTGACCCAGTACGAGCCGATCTTCGTGGCCCGAATCGTCCCTTTCCGGCAGAGCCGTCTGAGGAAACTCGAACTGAGCCCGCTGCGCGCTGCCGCCTCTTCGAGCGAGATCAGTCGCTCGTCGACTGGCGGCCTCCCTGCCTAGCCTCCTGTCATGCCGGCACTCTACCCGCACACGCCGTAGTTCGCATCGGCGGGAAACCGAGCCCTGCATGAGAAAGTGATAAATGATATGATCAGTTATCAAATAAGTCGCCTATGCCATCGGGAGAACGGGAGCACCGCTATGAACAGGAGCCGAATGCGTATCTCAAGTGCGCACGGTTCCCCGATGCTGAGAGCGCCGGAGCTGTCTACGACGCGGTGCAGGAGGCGATCTTCGCCTCCCAGTCCGAGCTCTCCTGCTTCCGTTTCCAACTGAATGAGGTCTGGCACGATGCCGTGCTCGGGCAGGCTCCGCCGTCCGACCTCGGTCATCGCCTCGACACACTCCTCTCGAGCGGCGAACCGACGGCCCTCCCCGCCGAGGTTCTTCGCTACCTGAAGGCACGCCGCGCCGAGGCGGTGGCCTCGGGCTTGCCGTGGATCGAGCGTCATCTTCCCCGGTCTGACAAAGGCTAACGGCCGACTCCCACTTGACATGTTATGGTACAGATGTTCTATAATGGGAGTTGGCCCAGCTCCCGGCATGCTCCCTCGGAGATGACCGGAAGTCGGGCACCGAACCTATGGAGCTACCGTATCTCGCCTACTTTGGGCTCAAAGAAGAGCCCTTTTCGACCGTCCCGTCTCCGCGGTTCTTCTTCCTGACCTCGACCCATTCCACCGCCCTTGAGAAGACCGCCTATGTCGTGGGCGCGAAGAAGGGCCTCGCCGTCGTCTTCGGCGATACCGGTTCGGGCAAGTCGTCACTCGCTCGGCTGCTCCACGAGAAGTTCGTGGACGCGGGCTTTCTCTGCTCGCTGCTGGTCAATCCGAGTTCTCCGACCCCGTTCACACTGCTGCGCACCGTCGCCCAGGAACTCGGGGCCGGTCAGCGCCGCAGCTTCAAGGACACGCTCGACGGGCTGAAGGAGTACCTCTGGCAGCAGGCGGCCGTCGAAGGCCGCACGGTCGTGCTGATCATCGATGAGGCACAGACGCTGCGCGGGCCTCACCTCGAGCTGCTACGCCAGCTGATCAATTTCGAGACCAACGAGAGCAAGCTGCTGCAGCTGGTGCTCTTCGCGCAGGATCAGCTGCGGGCGACGCTCGCTCGCCCCGCTCTGCGCAACTTCCGCAGCCGCATCGTGATGGCCTCCACGCTCGAGCCGCTCACTCCCGCCGAACTGCGCTCCGTGATCGCCTTTCGCTGGCAGGTGGCGTCTGGTGGCCAGGCGCATCCCTTCACCGACGAGGCCGTAGGTGCCATCTACGAGCAGGCGCAGGGCCTGCCTCGTGAGGCGAGCATCCTCGCGGACAACGCCCTGCTGCTCGCCTTCTACCGCAAGTCGCCCACCATCACCGCCGAGCTCGTGCGCGAGGTCGCTGCCGACCGCCAGCAGAACCTGACGGGGAAGGAGGCTGCATGACGAAGCCAGGGGCCTTCTCGGGCCTGAAGCTGACCGAGCAGACCACGAAGCCAGCCCTCGATCAGCGTCTCTTCGCCGCACCACCCGCAGCTCTTTCCGAGCCCTCCCTCGCAACAACGAATCAACGTGACAACGAAACAACGCTGCCTCGTGGCCACGAGACAACGCCTGCACCCACGAACCTGGCTTCGAAAGAGCGCACGCACGAGGGAGCGGTCGCCCGCTCGAAGCGGAGCGCGAACGCGCCCGCGCTGCGGCGTGTGCACGAGCCAAGCCGCGTGCCCGAACGCCATTCGCACGACATCTATCAGGACCAGGTGCGCTGGCTGAACCGCACCAAGCTCGACTTTGAGGAGACCTATGGGGTCAAGGTGACCGGAAACGCGATGGTGCAGCTCGCCATCGACCGTCTGAGAACGGACTTCGAGGCGGAGGGTGAGGCTTCGGACCTGTTCCGCGTGCTCGTGCTCAACGAACCGCTGCGCTCTGGCGAGGAGGAGGAGCGTCCGTGAAGCCGATCGGCCAGATCCTCGCCGAACGCACGATCGTGCTCGAGGCCGCCGATCCGGTGACTGCGGAGGGCTTTACGCAGGTGCCGAACTTCCTGCTGCGCAGCCCCGACCTCTCGATGGGGGCCAAACTCACCTACGCGATGTTCCTCTCCTATGCCTGGAACAACGCGTTCTGCTTCCCTGGCCAGGCCACCCTGGCCCGCGACATCGGCGTCAGCCGGCAGAGCGTGAACGGCTTCATCGCGGAGCTCGACCGCGCCGGCTACGTGGAGGTCAAGCGACGCGGCCTCGGCAGGACGAACGTCTATACGGTGAAGTTCCGCGTGCGCGGCCGCGCGAAACGAGGCTGATGTCGGGATTCTTGACATCCAGATGTCAACCGACCCGACATCCAGTTGTCGTCTTTCCCGACTTCAGCGCGACGCGAAACGGGCCGCGCCGACGGGCAGAATCGCCTCAATTGGCGCTCGGAAGAATACGCAGTCTGAACAGACTCAGATTTGAACCATACCCAGTCTTCGCGATTGCATCGTTGTTTCATAAGACGGCGTTCCGGTGTCAGTGCTCGACGATCAGCGCTTGCTCATCGTCGAGGTCGGAGTAGAGCCTCGACTAGAAGTCGACGCTCTAGTGTCCGGCGCTGCCGGTGGGTCCTGCGGACAGGAGACAAGGGGGAATGACCGCGTTCGGTTGAACGCGGGGGTGCCCTGCGGGCGGGGGGAGTGGCCGGCCGGAGCGGTGCTCCTAACCTGTTCGGTTGCCGGCCACTCCCCCCGCCCTCTCGCCTTCACTTCCACACATCTGCTTACCTGAACAACGTCCTTGTTCGATCACAACGTGTGTGCAATGGACAGGCGGCGAGAGGGCACCCCCGGGGGGGGGAAGCGCCACGGGGTTTCCCCCTTGAACCTCCTCCCCGTGGCGCAGGAGACCCTAGCGGGGAAGGACGGCCGCCGCGTACAGCTCGCGTACCGGCTGCACGCGACCACCGCGGGTGCGGGCCTCACGGTCGTGCCAGTAGCCCACGACCTCCACCCGCTGCCCCTTCGTCAACCTGCCACGTAACCGTTCGGCCCGGTCTCCGAAAGCGACGACTTGATGCCAGCTGGCCTCGCCGTCATCGCCGGTCACCCCGAGCGGGAAGCGGGCGATCGCACGCCCGCGTTTCGTCGAACGGAAGCTCACGTCGGCTCCCAGGCGCCCGCTGAGGCGGACGCGTTCCGTCCGTTCCTCGCGTCCTTCTGATTCCGGACCTTCGAATTGCCCCGGGAGCAATCCGACAGCGAACTGTCGTGCCGGGCCGCAGTGCGGGCAGTCGCGGTCGTCACCACCGCAGCGTTCGAGGGCATCGAGCAGCTGCACGACCGCCTGTTCGAGCCGCCGCTCGCGGGGTGTTGCCGCTGAGCGCTCGGAGAAACGAGATGCCGTTGGGTCGGTGCGGTCGCCGGGATCCGGCGTCTCGGGTGGGTGTTCGCGCTCCATAAGAGGGGGCTAGTCGCGCGGGTGCCGCCTCACGCGGACTCCTGCTTCGCTGACCACCAGGAACGCGTTCAGTTCGTGCGAGTGATGCGTGAGCACGTCGTGCATCGCGTTCACTTTCGCATCCAGCGTGACGGACTGGAGCCGGAGGAGAATCACGCCCTGGTGCGGGAGCCGCTCCCGAAAGATCAGCTCACCGAAGTCGCGGTCGTTCGTGAGCAGGATGCGCGCTTCGTCATGCGCGAGGGCCAGCACCTCGTGGTCGGGCATGCCGGGACGGTGGTCGAGTCGGATCGAGGTCACGTCGTGACCGTTGCGTTGCAGGTATCCCTGCAGTCGCGCGTCCACGCTCTCGTCGAGCAGGAACCGCACGGCCTATGCGTGCGCGGCGTTCGGAGGGGTCGCGGGGTGGATGTCTTCGCCCTGAATCACCGCGCCGGCGTAGCCGAGGCACGCCTGGACGTCTTCCACTGTGAGATGGGGGTAGGCGGCGAAGAGTTCGTCGAGGTCGGGGTTCTCGGCGAGGTGAGCGAGCACCAGTTCGACGGCGATGCGCGTCCCTTTCACCACGGGCTTCCCGGTCAGGACCTCGCGGTCGACCACGATGCGGTCTTGGTATCTGAATCGTTCGTGCGCCATGCTGTTCACCTCCTTTCGCCGAATTTGTTCATCAACATTAGTAATTATAGCACAGGGGATTGTGAACCTCGGAGTGGCAGGGAGGGGCGGGACGAGGGGTGTGCTCGTCCGCCCGCATGCACAGCGTGGTGCCGGAGGCGGCGGTCAAGGCTGCCAGTGCTCGCGAGGCTCGGCCTTGACCACGGGATCGGAGCTCACATCGACGTCCAGCTGATCGTGACGCGCTCGCCGAGCGGGGGTCTCCGCATGGTGAAGCTGAGCACAGAGCCTCCTCCCCGGCGAGGCCGCGGGGTGAGCGTGGCGTCAATCTGCCGCAGCAGGCACCTCACCCGGGCGCCGCGTGGCCGTGACCCCGGCGGGAAGAGCACGCGCATCGTGAGACGCTTCGTGTGGTGGTAGACCTCGCTCTCCAGCCAGCGGTCAGCCGGAGTCGTGAACGCGCCGCGAATCTGCCGGGTTGCTCGCAACGTGAGCCGTTGTCCCCGGCGCACGATGCGCGGCAGTTCGATCAGGTGACGTACCCGAGGACCGACCTCTGCCGAAGCGATCACGTTGCCTGGATGCACCCGGTGGCCGAGGAACTGGCGACCATTGCCCCAGTTGAAGTCGTTCAGCGTCCGGACCTGGTCACGCGTGACGATCACCCGTTCCCGCTTGTGGTACGTCGCTCGCTGCCCTCGTCGGTCGTGCAGCACGAGCTCGCCGTCGAAGGATTCCACACGGTATGCGGCGCTCTCATGGCTCCGGCTCCACCTCGCGACATGCTGTGCCAGCTGCGTCACGAGCGGGACGAGCCGCCGCAGTAGCTCCGACCAGGCCGTCACTTGTGGTGCGATATCGTCGAGTTTCATCGTGTGATTGTTACTATTTTACCAGATGACGCGTGGCCACCGCTGTAGCCTCAACGCGACCCAGAGTAATCGTGCTATAGGCCCCTTCGCCGCGTTCGGGGAACGAGCGGCACGCTCGCCAAGCTTCACCCGACAACGTCGCAAAATGCGGATTGTGCGACATGACCGGACACTTCGGATGCCGTCGGCCCGTTCTCCAGCGCGATTCCGTCGCGCATTCGTTGCCCGGCCGGCAATAGCTGCGGGTCCGGATGCGATAACATGCGTTCATGGACGCGGAGATCGTTCTCGGCACGGATGTCGCCACTGGCTCGCCAGTCACCCTCGGTCTGCGCGAGCGGCAGCAGGGTACCTACATCATCGGCAAGCCCGGCACCGGGAAGACCACACTCATCGAACACATGGTGGTGCAGGACATCGAGCGCGGGCTGGGCGTGTGCGTGCTGGATCCGCACGGTGACCTGATCGACGCGATTCTCGCTCGCGTCCCGGAGGCGCGCGAGGGCGATGTGATCCTCCTCGACGCCGCGGACACCGAGTTTCCCTTCGGTTTGAATCTGTTCGAATGCCGCGACCTCGCCGACCGTAGCCTCGTGGGGCGCGTGGCGACGCAGGCAGTCGAGGTGTTCGAGAAGCTGTGGGGCGACACGTCCTGGGGCCCGCAGCTGGCGCAGGTGCTGCGCAACTGCGCCTACACGATGGTCGAGAACCAGGGCTACACGCTGACCGAGGTCCGACGCCTGCTGACCGATGATGAGTTCCGGGCGCGGCTGGTCGCGAACCTGACACTGCCTCAGGCGCGCGAGTTCTGGGAGCTCGAGTACAACCCGCTCCCCAAGCGCGAACAGCTGCAGCGCGTCGCCTCTACGCTGAACAAGGTGGACGAGTTCCTGACGCCGGCGATCTACCCGATCGTCGGGTTTGGACGGACGACGGTGGACTTCCGTCAGGCGATGGACGAAGGCAACGTCGTCCTCGTGAAGCTCCCCGTCGGCAAGCTCGGCGGTCCACAGGTCTCGCTCCTCGGTTCGATTATCGTGGCCCAGATCTTCAACGCCGCACTCTCACGGCAAGATCTGCCCCCAGAAGCGCGCCGCCAGTTCAACCTGTTCGCGGATGAGTACCATCGCTTCGCCACACCCACGTTCGGCGACTTGCTGACGGAGGCGCGCAAGTACGGACTGGCGACGACGCTCGCCCACCAGTTTCGGTATCAGCTCGACGGAACCAACCGCGGCGCCACGCTCACTGCGGCTAACTTGCTCGTATTTGCCGTCGGTGGCGAGGACGCCGAGGAATTGGCCAAGCAATTCGACCGCACGCCTCCACCGCCTGACATTGTGGGGCAACGACCGAAGCTCACAATCTCGCAGGATCCAGTGAATCACCTGGCTCGCTCGGGGCACGATGATCCAGCGGTCCGGCGCATCGTGAGTGACGCGCTTGCGGGATGGGCGAACGGCGTCGCAACGATGGACGCGCAGGATCTCTATTCGCTCGACTGGCCTGACGAACCGTTTCACCAGCCGTACTACTACACTCGGGACAGTCTCACGACCGGACTGGCGCAGATCGGGCGGTACCTGGTCGACGTGATGGAGCGACGCACGATACTTGGGTCGGCGGAAGAATCCGACCAGCTGTTCGGGATCGTCGAAGCACTTCGCGGTCCTATGTGCGTTTCCCGAACGCCGCGGTTCCTAGTGTCCAGGAACCCAACCCTGTCGGACGATGACAGCCGAGCATTTCGCACGTACCTCAGCGCCGTTGTGACGCTCGGTCCGGGGAGCCTGCTGACGCTTCTACGAAATGAGTTCGTCGAGACTCGGACGAAGGCGTGGGGCGGACACCCCGGTGAAGTCGATCGCCTGGATTGGCATATTCAGTGGTTGCGCGAGCTCGCCGCCCGCCTCCTGGACGCGCCGATCCGGACGGACAGCGGCCAATGGGAGCCAATTTACGACCGTCCCCGCTCCTACTCGGACGTCGAGGCAGAGCTGGCATCTGAGCTCGTCACCCTGCCTGACTTCAGCGCACGCGTCAAAGTGCGCAGAACATCCACGGCCGTTGAGCACGTTTTGCGGATTGCCGGGCCCGCCTCGTCGCGGGAGCCTGCTCAGCGAAGGACGGACGCAATTCGCGCAATCGCGCGGAACGCCTACTGCAGCCCCCTGAGAGAAGTGCTCGACCGGATCGCCGACCGTGTCCGGGGCACCACCGTCGCAGATCAAGCCCATGCCCAGAGGCGCGTGCGCATGTAGTTCTCGGCTCGTACATGAAGTCAAGTGAGCCCGTATGGTTTGCTCGCGCTGCCGAAGCGTCGAATAGGGAATTGCTCGAGGGCTCCATTCGGCTGTGGACGCCTCGATGACCATCGTGTTAGGGTGCCCTGCCGGACCCGCATCCGGAGCCAGGCAGACGCGGGCGCGTCAGTCTGTGGAGGTGACAATGGGCCGTCATACGTTTTCGGTGCACGGAATGCAGGCGTTTGCTGAGGACGCTGCCGGCTTGACGACCATCCGAAACACCGATGGGGCTCGATTTCGTCCGCAGGCGAACGGTCGTCGCGCCATCATCGACATTCCGCTGCCGACGTTGACTCAGGAGGACAACGACCCGGAACTCTGGGTGTCTGAGGTTGGCGTGGAGGTCGTCACGTGGCCTGGCGCGCGGTTCTCCGAGGCGCGCCTGGCCGCACCACGAAGATGGCTGGGTGGCTGGGTGAATGATGTGCAGTACATCCCGTACATCAATGTGCCCCTTACTTGGCGATTTAATGTCGCGTTTGGTGTTGAAGCACCCGTCGCCTCACGATCAAACCCAATGTCGTTGTGGCTTCGGACGTATGTAGGCGCCCAGCTCCTCGTAAGATGGGCCCACGTCACGTTCGAGGAATCCAAGCCGACCGGTGCTACGGTAGCGAAATGGGAACTCCTGTGAGCCGTCTGAGGGCCGGCCCGCCCGCCCCGTCGCATTACGCCTTCCGCACGGCGAGGCGGCGTCCGCATCACGAATGGCGGCCGTGCACTAGTGCTAACCGGCTGCGCGGCTTGAAGACGTGGGCGTCCGCGGGATTCTCGGTCCGTCGGTTTCGCCCGCAAGTCGCGTCGGCGCGGGGCACGGGAGGACCCCTGCCAGCTAGTCATCCACCCCAGAAGGGAGCGGCTGGGGTGCTCTCCCTGTGACCAGTGTGAACGTCTCTGAGTCGGCAAGTTCCCGGATAAGCTTCTGAACCCACGCCTCCGTATACACGTACCGCTTGAAGGCGCGAGAGTAGACGCAGTAGCGCGCATCCGTCCGCTCGGGATGGGCGTCGGCATGCGCCGGACGGACTGAGAAGTGCTTCCAGGCTTTCGCATGATGAGCCGTCGGCGAAAACTTGAAGCCGAGTGCCTGCTCCACGCGTTGCGACACTTGCCCGGGAGTAAGCTCATCGGAGTGGAGCACCGGTACTTGCCTATCGCGAATGATGGTGACAGCCTCGTGGAGCTTCTGACGCTGCTCCTCGTTCAGGTCGTCCTCGTGAACGAAGGTCATCGCCAACGGACTCGATTTCGGGCCAAGCACGGGCAGGAGCGCGACTTGGAACTCGTACCGACTGTCTTCTGCTACCGTCGTCTCAAGGTCGGCATCATGCCCCTGTATGTATCCCGTAAGAGCCCTCGGCAGCTCTTTCCAAATCCGAGTGACTGCTTCGGCCGCGTCACGGCTTAGGCTGGAGAGAAACAACGGGAAGCGGAGTTCCTCAGCCAATGTATCGCTGAACCAGTCGTTCAATGCAGTTTCGTAGTTCAGGATCAAGGCCTGCATCTTCCCCGCGACGACAACCCCGGTCTGTCGTTCCCATCGGTGTTCGATCTTGTCCCGAATCCCGACGAAGAACTCTAGATTCTTCCTGACCGGATCACCTTCGTGTAGCACCTCGCGCAAGCACCGTCGGAGTGGCCACGAGCGAAAGTTGCCCTCCGCATCGCGAATCCGACGCCCGTTTTGGCGTTCCCAGTAGTCGATGGCATCACGCTGAAACCGAGCGTGAAATAAGTAGAGCCACGCGATGTTCGCGTGTACCACGGCGCCGGACGTAGTGGCGTTGCTGGCACGGCGATTCCACAGATCCACACAGAGGAGCATCTCCTCCTTGCTAGCCTGCAACTGGTGCCAAAACCTGGGACGACGGGCCACACCGGTACTCCGAAGCCAGAGGATGCTCGTCCAGCTTACTCAATTGCTCGCCGCGGCGCGCGGCCGGTGCCCCACACCAGGAGCTTCTGGGTCGCCGGCCAGGCTCCGTCAATCGGTCGTCTGGAGTTTCATTGCCAACAGTGGCGCCACGGACTCGTATGACGTCCGGCCCTAGTCAATGACGGCACGCCCAGTCGCCGGTACCGCCGACGGACTCTCGATTCCTAGGATCACCGGAACGGTGCCCGCGCCTCGCGCCGCTACCGGTCGGTCGCCGCGGCAGGACGAGTTCGGCTGCCTGTGCGCAACCTGGCCCAGCTAGGGTTGCGCTACGGTAGCCTGGCGCATCAATGTGCTGCTGCGGCGCGACGGCTGGCCGGTAAACCACAAGCGTGTCTGTCGCCTGTAGCCGAACAAGGGACTGGCGACCCGTGGAAGTACGCCGCGGCGACGACGCTCGCCCCAGTACCGCACAGCCCGTCCTGAGGTGGCCGTCGCCAACGAGAAGTGGGCGATGGACTTCTGTCGCTGGAGTTGATGCGGATCAGTCAACTCACAGCTCCGAGACATCTAGGACCGCCAAGGATACCGGCGATCCGAGGCCGTGGAGGAACTCTATATCGCCGATCGCATTCACGACTGACGATCGGAGGCGTTTGTCTTCTGTCACCACGGTGAACCCAGAGCGTGCCTCCAGATGGAGGCACAACCGGGCATCCTCATAGTCATTGCCATCGATTGCGCGCGCGTTTGGGGCTGAGTAGGCGATGGCTCGTTGTACGACGTACGCACTGTAGAAATACAGGCGATCGAGCAGTTGCCGTTCGTCGAATGCCGATAACGGCGGGGAGCCACCCCAGCCCAAGCTAACGCTGTCAGCAGCTCGCACCCTGTCCGCTGGGGTGACAAGCGAGTGCGATCCTGTATGGATAGCAGACATCACGTTCGAAACGAACTCGGTGAATCGGACTTCCTCTCGATCCAGAACTTCGCGAGCCCGTTGAACGCAGTCGGCGATCTGGCGCGCGTTCCCCGAATCGTCTTGGATCTGTTTCGTGTAGAACTCATCAATCGAGGATGAGTCGCGCAACGCCGCTAGAGCAGCGTAGATGATACTTGGCTCAGTGCCACTCGGTACCGGCATTCCGAGCATCGCGTGGATCGATGAGACCGGGTTATCAAGCACCTCGACGTAGTGATGCTTCATAAGATTGCCGCGGATGCGGCCGAATTCACCCGCATCGCCGAGATGCGTCAGCAACTCCCAGAAGCAGAAGGGGGAGACATAGAGCTTCGCAGACTGACCAAGCTTGGCCAGCCGGGTTCCCGGTAGGGCTCTGAAGGCCGATGTGTCGAGTAGCAGCCGAGACTGGTCCATCAGGTCACCTCTACCAATGCGACACTCAGGATACTGTTGTCGACTCCCATTGACCTGCTCGTGACCAACCTCCGAGCGCAGTATCTACGGCGATCGTCGTCTCGTGCGCCGCCTGGCCGAGGACAGTCTGGCGCCCGGAATTCATCCGCCCCGCCACCAAGCTCCGGTCTTCGTAAAACCGTCTCGTTGGTTCCATCATCCCGCACTATTGGTAACAGTGACGGTCTCGCTGGGAGCCAAAGCCTGTGCGGTAAGAGGTGTAGGCCAAGAAGGACGACAATGACGAGGAGGAAAGACAGAGTTGAGCTGGCCATAGGTGCTCCCTGCCCGGGATGCGTCGCGTGGAGTCGTGGAGAAGTGATCGCCGGGTACACGGTTGTTGTACACGATCGGTTGGCGAGGCGTCGACAGGTGCGGGCGAGCACGGGATCCTGTTCGAGGGTCTTGGCGAGCCCGCCTATCGAGCCCTGGGAGAGATAGGGGTGCGCGACCACCCGTCAACCCTCGTGCTCCTCGAGCCCGACGGCGGTGGCGAGGCGGCCGGTGGCGTCGCTGCAAAAACGCCGGCGACGCCAGCGCGGGGCTTGATCTCCCTGGTGTATTCGCTCGATGGAGTTGTGTTCAGCCGCTCACTATTGGTCGGCGAAATTCGGTCCAACGTGCCGCAATTTGACGTCGGGACGGGCAAGGTTTGTAGAGCGGCCGCGACTCCACTGTCGGTCCAGGGAATACGGTCACACCGGCACTGTTCCCCTATCCCAAGAGACCCAGACCCGTGGTCTCTGTTATGTTATGCGACGTTTCACTACGGGTACCGTGGCGCCGGAAAGTACAAGCCACATCGTGAGCATACCCGCTGAAGATGGGGCGTCATCCGCAGGCAATACCGGCACACTAGGAATTCACCCTGTTGCGAGCCGCAGTTGGAGCAGAAGATATCGGACGGGTGCCACGTAACGGAGGCGGCCAGTTCATGTCGGCAACGACTACAGCGCATCGGAACATAACCCCTAGCCGCATTGCGAAGACGCCTCTTCTAGGGAACACCGTGGCGAAGCCAGCCAGCAAGGTTGCCACCGCGAGCCACTATCCGGCCCGAACGGGCCGCTCCTGCCTCGCCATAGTATCGACCGCGTGAAGACTCGTGTGGGCGCTCGGCGGCAAGCCACACTGGTCCCCGTAACAGTGTTGTTGCGTTGCCGCGTGGGTTCGTTGTTTCGACGGAGCGCTCAGACGTGGCAACCGCCGGCGGAGCGGATTCAAGTGTGCAACCCGGCGTTGGAAACGGCTCGTTGAGCACCAACGAGTCTTCCAATGACTTGCACGAGGAACTGCCTGTCAAGGCGGCCCGTTGCGAATTCGTCGTAGTTACTGGCAACTCCAGTATCCGCGAAATGCCGTTCTGACGGCGTCGCTGTAGTAGACGTCACATTTCGGCAATGATGAGGCTTAAAGTACGCGATCCCAAGTGTTTGTCCTGGAGAATCATGATCACGTAGCCACTGTCCAGGAGGGGCGCCTCAAAGCTGTCGTTCGATGTCATCCGCCATTCGGACGCACCCGGTGATCAGGATTGCGCGCGACTCTCTGTCTAAGGTAGTGATACCGTACGGCACGCTGCTTGCTGCCGACGCGAGTGCCCGCGCTTCAGCAAGAAGGCGCTGTGCCTCTGGGCGCTTACCTGTCATCAACGCTGCACGCGCCAGCTGAACGGTCGGTCGCAACTGAAGCAGCGGATTCGTGTTGAGTGTGTCGTTATAGAATTCGCGACATCCAAGTTCGTACTGGGTCCAGTTCCCCTGATCTGCAAGATCGCTGAGCGAGTCATAAGTGAAGAGCGTGCTCATTTCTATGGCGGGGTTACTAATCGTTGGCATCTGTAGGGACTCACCTATCACGCGCAACATATTCAGATAGTCGATGAAGATAATCCCGCTGCCTGACTCTTCAAGATCCTCGGGCCGTGGTCTGACTAGCATGTGCACGTCATCTGGGGTCAGTTCGCGAACGTGATCCAAAATTTCAGATAAGTCGTCCTCCAGCAGCGGCTTGTCCGCAGCCCCGTGGGCGTATCTAGTCACACCGCCAAGGACAACACGGCGAATCGCGATAGCATGGCTACTAGGAGGCGCCACGGCGGCGGCGGTCGCCTCTGCATCAGTGGTAGCACCCGAGTTGGGAGTCCCGCAGCTCGCACAGAAGCGAAAACCTTCACGGTTCTTTGCGCCACACTGCGTGCAGTACATAATTACCTCCGCGACTGGGACGCTGGACGGTTGCGAAAGCACAAGAACGCCAAACAGTGAACAGTACGCCCATCAGAACCTTTTCTGCTGCTGGCGGTATGTGATGAGCGAACTTATCATATACGTGATTCCGGTGTCCAGCACTCGATCGGTACAATCCCCTGGTCAGATGTCGCCCGGGCAAGACCGGGAGACTCGTTTTGGTGTCTGGACGACAACGTTGCGGAGCCAGATTCGGGCAGGCAACCCGCCGGCGGAAATGGCTCGTTCGGCAACAACGAGACTTCTAATCCATCGGTCTGCGTTCGAGTCCCTCCGGGCCACCGAATCGGGAATCGCAGCACCGTCCCCACCAGGCATGATCTGTGTTCGTTCGAACCGTTGGACTCGTCTGAGCGCGACGGAGATCCTCGTTGCGAGATGAACGACGCCGAGCGTCGCGCGCTTCCGACACCACCTCGCCTGCCGTGACGTTTCGTGAAGAGCTTCGGGAACCACGACATGGCGGATTGTCGATGCTTCACGGGCATCGTACGATCGCGTCGGTTGGTTCGACTTCAGGCCGCAGCTCTCGGAGCAGGCGTCCTGATTGCCTGACCACGAATCACGCGGAGGCAGGTCGCCTCAGCTCTCGGAAGACAGGTCGTTTAGATCGCTCCGAGGTTTGCCGGAAGGTCATCTTCCGAATCTGAATATGGGGATTTAGGGCGAAATCCGGCGACACTGTAGCTTCCAAGCAGGATGTCGCGGGTTCGAGACCCGTCCCCCGCTCCAACCGCCTTCATCGCAGGCTCACGACAAGGTTCGAGGACGCGTCCGCCGGACGCCTCCTGCACTGCGGGCGCTTACCCGCGCGGCAGCCCCAGTCCACGGGTCGCGATGATGTTGCGCTGGATCTCGCTCGATCCACCCGCGATCGTCGAAGGGATCGTGCGGATGTAGGCGCGTGTGTGGCGCGCTCGCAGCGGGGTGTACGCGTCGTCGGGCGCCCAGATGTTGGCGTAGAGGCCGTAGGTCTTCATGCCGGTGCGTGCGATGCGCTGGGAGAGCTCCGAGGAGTACATCTTGCCCATGGAGGCCTCGTAGTTGGGAATGAGCCCACGGGCCTGCATCGAGGCGATCCGCAGCGAGAGGTTATATCCGACCTCGGTCTCGATGACGCGGTCGGTGATGTCGTTACGCACCAGTGCGCGACGAGTGAGCGGATCGCTCTGCGCGCGCTGTGCGAGTTCCCCGACCGTCCGGCGCTGCTCTGTAGCGCCGGCGATGCCCGCGCGCTCGAAGTCGAGCAGCGTCATGCCGACGTACCAGCCGCGGTTCACCTCGCCGACGACCTGATCGGCGGGGATACGCACGTCCTCGTAGAACGTCTCGTTGGTGGCGTGCCGCCAGCCCGCGCTGATGATCGGCCGGACGGTCAAGCCGGGGACTTCCATGCTGGTGAAGAGGAAGGAGATGCCTCGATGCTTGGGCGCGTCGGGGTCGGTGCGCACGAGCATAAAGATCCAGTTTGACTTGTGGGCGTTGGAGGTCCAGAGCTTCTGGCCGTTTACCACCCACTCGTCGCCCTCACGCACGGCGCGGGTCTGCAGCGATGCCAGGTCGGAACCGGCGCCCGGCTCGGAGTAGCCCTGCGCCCAGAGGTACTCTCCGCTCAGCGTGGGCGGGAGGAACCTCTGCTTCTGCTCCTCCGTGCCGTGCACGAGGAGCGTCGGCCCGAACTGGCCGACGCCGTTGACGCCGCCCACCTCGGGGGCATGGGCCAGCGCCAGCTCCTGCTTGAAGATGAACTGCTCGATGGTGGAGAGTCCGCCGCCCCCGTACTCCTTCGGCCAGTGGGGCGCGCTCCAGCCGCGTTCCGCGAGCGCATCGATCCACGCGCGGGCGGCTGCCTTCGCCTCGTCCGTGCCGAGGAACATGTCGTGCTGCCAGTCCGTCTCCGGGTCGTCGTCTTCCTTCGGCTTCCGGTAGAACTCGGGAAGCCGCTGCTGGATGAACGACCGCACGTCCTGCCGGAACGCCGCCTGGTCGGCGCTGTCTTCCCAGTCCACCGTCGCCTCCTCTGCGATCCGTCTGTCGCGGCGATTATAGGCGTGGCCGGTGCAGGGGCTGCTAGAGGATGGCCGGCAGCCCCTCGCGTTCCCTGCGCCACGCGAGCAGGTCCGCGATGCCTTTCCCGGCCCGCGTCACGGTCGGCACGATGGCGATGCGCTTCTGGTGCGCGAACTGGGTGACGCGGCGGACGCGACGTTCCTCCTGCACCATGACGATGGGGACGCCGGTGCGCTCCTGGATGCGCGAGAACTCCTCGATGGCGGCGCGGAAGTGCTGGTCTTCCTCGTCGCGGGTTGTGTCGCGTCCTGGACGCCATGGCCCGCCAACGGTGGTGAGGATGACGTCCGTGGAGTGCGAGCCGGCGATGACCTCAAACAGGCGACGCGTCAGCTCGGGCTCGCTCACGAAGTCCAGCGGATGGTCGCGGCCGAAGGTGACGTCGACCGGGTTGCGGACGCTCGTGCCCGCGACGGGGACGAATTCGCGCAACTCGGCCTGCACGTCCTCTGGAAGCGGTGGCAGTGTCAGGCCCACGAGGGCGAGCTGGTCCGAGGAGAGCACCGCGAAGCCGCCGCCGGCGCCGATCAGGGCCACGTTCGGGCCCTTCACGTCGCGCACCGAGGTCGTCACCATCGTCGCGAGGTCGAGCAGCTCGTCCATGCTCTCGGCGCGCCAGGCTCCCGCCTGGCGGCACATGGCGTCGAAGATCTCGATGGAGCCGGCGAGCGAGCCGGTGTGCGAGTGTGCGGCGCGCGCGCCGTCCGAGGTGATGCCGCCCTTGAGGATGATCGTGGGCTTGTCCACGGCGACCTGCTTCAGGCGCTCGAAGAACAGGCGCGCGTCCTGGACGCCCTCCATGTAGCCGACGACGTACTCGGACTGCGGGTCGGTGAGGGCGTAGTCAAGTAGCTCGTGGGCGCGCACATCCGCGCCGTTCCCGAAGGAGACCCCCTTCGAGAACCGGAGGCCGCGCTCTCCGAGGCTGCGCAGGATGGTGTTCGCGTTCGCGCCGGACTGCGACAGCATGAACACGTTGCCCGGATCCTCGGGAAGCATAGGCATGAAGGACAGGCCCACGCCGGGGACGTAGAGGCCCATGCAGTTGGGCCCGATGAACCGTACGCCGGCAGCCTTCACCTTCGCGATGATCTCGCGCTCCGCCTCGATCAGCTCTGGCTCGCCGGTCTCGGCAAGGCCGGCCGTGAAGGAGTGGATGGACCGGACGCCCTTCTGGATGCACTGGTCGACGAGCTCGGCGAGGCCGACAGCGGGGATCTGCGAGATCACGTGGTCGACAGGGTCCGGGCAGTCGAGGACGCTCGGGTAGCACTTGATGCCCAACACCTCGTCCATCTTCGGGTTGACCGGGTAGAGGTACTCCTTCGGGTAGCCCTGCATGACGAGGGCGTTGAGGAAGATGCCTCCCATCCGGCCCTCGGGGTCGGAGCGCGAAGAGACGCCGACGACGGCGACGCCGCGCGGATGGAAGACGGGATCGAGGGGGTGGGAACTGCGAGGCAGTGAGTCGGAGGCGCCGGCTTCGGAAGTCGTTTCTGCGGTGATGGCCGGGCTCCACTTCACTCATCGGGGTCGACACGCGTCGATGCCCGTGGCGTTCTGACGCAGTCTAGCTACTAAATCTGGTGACCGCACCGGCCGCAGTACGGCAGGCGATCCGGGGAATCGAGGCGGCCGTACCGCCTCGATACCCCGGGGCCAGTTGCTAACCGCGCGGGAGGCCGAGGCCGCGCGTGGCGATGATGTTGCGCTGGATCTCGCTCGAACCGCCGGCGATGGTGCCGACGACTGAGCTGACGTACGTCTGCGTGTGGCGGGCGTGCAGGGGCGAGAGCGCCTCCGTGCCCGACCACAGGTTGCCGTACAGCCCGAAGACTTTGGTGCCCGTGCGGGAGAGCCGCTGCGAGAGTTCCGAGGAGTACATCTTGCCCATGGACGCCTCGTAGTTGGGCACGAGGCCGTTCGCCTGCATCGAGGCGATGCGCAGCGAGAGGTTGTTGTTGACCTCGATCTCCACCGCGCGCTCGGCGACCTCGCGGCGGAGCAGGCCGATGCGGTTCGGAGTGCCGTCCGCGTCGTGGACGTGGTCGATCATCTCCTCGAGCGCCTTGCGCTGGTGGATGGCGCCGGCGATCGACGAGCGCTCAAAATCGAGGAGCGTCATGCCGACGTACCAGCCGCGGTTCTCCTCGCCGACGACCTGGTCGACCGGGACGCGGACATCCTCGTAGAACGTCTCGTTGGTGGCGTGCTGCCAGCCCATCGAGATGATCGGGCGCACCTGGATGCCCGGGGTCTTCATGTCGACCATCAGGAACGTGATGCCGCGGTGCTTCGGTGCGTCGGGGTCAGTACGCACGAGCATGAAGATCCAGTTGGACTTGTGGCCCGTCGACGTCCAGAGCTTCTGGCCGTTGATGACGTACTCGTCGCCGTCCTTGACGGCACGGCATTGCAGCGAGGCGAGGTCTGAGCCGGCGCCGGGCTCGGAGTAGCCCTGCGCCCAGAGGTACTCACCGGACAGCGTGGGCGGGAGGAACTTCCTCTTCTGCTCCTCGGTGCCGTGCACGAGCAGGGTGGGGCCGAGCATCGGGATGCCGTTGCCGCCGCCCACCTCGGGCGCGTCGGCCTCGGCGAACTCCTGCTTCATGACGAACTGTTCGAGCGTGGAGAGGCCGCCCCCGCCATACTCGCTGGGCCAGCCGGGTGCGGCCCAGCCGCGCTCGGCGAGGGCGCCGGCCCATTCACGGGCGGCGGACTGCGCCTCGTCGCTGCCGTGGACCATGTCCCACTGCCAGTCGTTCTCGGGCGCCTCCAGCTTGGCGAGGCGGTGGTCGGCAGTGCGGTAATACGCGGGGAGCCGCTCCTGGATATAGCCGCGCACCCGCTCGCGGAACGATGCCTGCTCGGGAGAGTCGTTCCAGTCCATCTCGAACTCCTTTCAGCGCCGGGGATGCCGGCACTCGTTGCGCCTCCACGCCGTCCCGGATCGATGGCGGGGCGGCGGTTGAGTATCTCCTCGACGGCCGCCGGGGGCGGCCGCTAGAGGTTGTGCTCCGCGACGACGTCGCCGTCGTACAGGATCGAGCCGTTGAGTTTCGTCGGCGGCTGCTCGCAGATCCAGACGGCGGCCTTTCCCATGCCGTCGGCGGACTCGAACTCCTGGATCGGGTTCTGCGGGTCGTTCTGGAAGAACATGAGGCCGGGAGTCTTCACGCCGCCTTGCGGGGCCAGGACGTTGACGGAGATGCCGTCCTTCTGCAGCAGACGGCCCTGCGACTGCGAGAAGTGCTCGATGAAGGACTTCTCCGGGCCGTAGAAGATGTCGACGGGGGGCGGGGCCTCCTCGTACGGGCCGGGGCCGGGGAAGATGGCGCCTCGCGAGGAGAGATTGATGATGCGTCCGCCGCCCTGGGCCTTCATGTGCGGGACCGCAGCCTTCATCGTGAGGATGTAGCCACGGACGTTGACTTCCCACGCGAGGTTGATGTGCCTCGGCTGGACCGCGTACAGGTCGCCGGGCACGAAGATGGCGGCGTTGTTAACGAGGATGTCGATGCGGCCCCACTCGTCCACGACCTTCTGCACCGCCGCTTCGATGCTCTCGGGGTCCCGCATGTTGAGGACGACCGGGATGGCCTCGCCGCCGGCGTCGCGGATCTCCTGCACGACGGAGTGGATCGTGCCGGGCAGCCTCGGGTCCGTAGCCTCCTCGGTGCGGGCGGCGACGCCGACCTTTGCGCCGGCCCTGGCGAGGTGCTTTGCGATGTCCGCGCCGATGCCTCGGCTGGCGCCCGCTACGAGCGCTACCTGTCCGTCCAGTGACATGCGTCCCTCCATCGTTCGCTGTCGGTCATCACGTGTGGTGAGTGTCTGCCGGTTCCAGCTAGCACCGATGTGGGAGGCCCGTCAAGCGGTCTGGCTGTCGCGGGCAGCCGGCGCCGGAGGGAGCTCCTCGATCTGCTGATGCTGCCGCCCCGGTTCCGGGACGGTCCGGATCGCGATGAGGCTGAGCAGGAGGATGGCGGCGAGCACCGTGTACGCGAGGTCGAGGCCCTCGCCGACGTCGCTCGCGCGCGAAGCGATCAGGATCACGAACGCGATCCCGATCGTGCCGCCGAGGTTCATGAACATGCCTCGCAGTCCCGTGATGGAGGCGATGCGGTCGGGGGCGAGGTCGATACCGGCGTTGCTCATCGAGGGATTGGCGACGCCGAAGAAGACGCCGGCGCTGCCGACGACGATGAGCAGCCACACGAAATTCGGAATGACCATCCCACTAACCGATGGCTCATGGAGCCCTCGTCCGAGGATCACGAGGGTGACGACGAGCCCGAGCATGCCGACGAGCATCGGCTTGCGGAAGCCAGTGCGGTGGAGGAAGTAGGCGGCGATGGACGAGGAGAGGACCATCACGGCAGCGCGGGGCGAGAGCAACGCGCCGCTCGAGGCGACCGAGAGACCGTAGGCGTTCTGGGCATAGTACGGGATCGTCGAGGCGACCCCGATCCAGCTCATGCCGAAGCTGAACGACAGCACGTTGAGGGAGGCGAACTCCCGCCGCGAGAGGAGGTCGAGGTCGATGATCGGGGTCGGCGTGCGGCGCTCGTGGCGCACGAGGATGGCGAGCGCGCCCAGGGAGACCGCGAGGGAGACGGCGACCAGCAGCGCGTCGGGAGAGCCCTCGCGCCGGCCGAGTTCCGTCAGGGCGAAAATGAACGATGTTACGGAGAGCGCGAGCAGGCCGATGCCGGCCCCGTCGATGCGCCCGGACTGCGGGCGGCGGCCCGCGTCGGGAAGCATTGCGAGCGCCACGGCGGCGACCGCGATGCCCAGCGGCACGTTGAAGCCGAACGTCCAGCGCCACCCGAAGTGGTCGACGATGAGGCCGCCAACGACGGGACCGAGCACAGCGCCGAACGGCATGAGAGACGAGTAGTAGCCGATGGCGCGCATGCGGCCGCGGCCATAGACATGGCCGAGGAGACTCGTGCCAGCAGGTTGGAGCCCGCCGCCGACCGCGCCCTGCAGCGCGCGGGCCGCGATGAGCAGGTAGACATTCGGGGCGACGGCGCAGGCGAGCGACGCCAGCCCGAACAGGCCGAAGCCCACGGCGAAGACGTTCCGCGCGCCGAACCGCTCCGCGATGCGGCCGACGATGGGCATGGCCACGACCTGCCCGATCATGAAAATGGTCAGCACCCAGCCGCTCCAGCGCAGTGGCGCATCGAGGTCCGTCGTCAGATCTCCGATGGACACGGAGACCATGCCGAATTGCATGATGTAGGCCAGCATCGACACGGAGAGCAGGGCGAAGACGACGTGCCGGCCGGGCAGCGGGTGTTCCTGCGGGCCGGCGGTCTGGTCGGGCGAGGTCATGCCGTCGTTTCCACGCGCTGCATGCGCGGCAACATCAATTGCGGGTATGAGATTTCGTGATAATTCAGTCTAGCTGAACGATACAGCAGTGCCAGCATCGCGTTGAATACGTTCGTCGTGCCCGTCGGTCAGGCTGCTGCGGCGGCCGGGACCTCGATGTCTCGCCTCGGGTTGCGCGGCAGGTTCACGAGCAGCGCCGCGAGGATGCCGAGCACGGCGACGGCGATGAGTGCGCCGTTGTAGTCGCCCGCGACGTCGAAGTAGAACGAGACGAGGAGCGGACCACCAGCCGAGACCAGGAGTGAGAAGGGGAGCCCGGCGCTGCGCACCGCGCCCAGGTAGCGACGTCCGAAGTAGGTGGCCCAGACCACTTCCTGCAGCGGGATCATGCCGCCCCAGCCGAAGCCAAGCAGGAGCCACGAGGCGTAGACGACGGGCGTCGCATGGGCGTTCACGCTCAACACGAGCCCGAGGATCGCGACGGCGTTCAGGACGAAGCCGATCGCGGCGAGACGATTCGCGGGTGCCTTGTCGACGAGATAGCCCCAGAACGGCTTCGTGAGCATCGAGGGGATCGAGGTGAGGACGATCATGAAGGAGGCGACGCCCCGGCTATAGCCGGCGTCCGTCATGAACGGGATGCCCTGGATGACCGGCACGATGATGGCGAGCCCGCCGAACCCGAACGCGGCGACGATCAGGTAGAAGGCGGGCGTCGCGATCGCCTGGCGACGCGTCAGAGACGTGGCGAACTCCGCCTGCGCGGCGTGGGCGGCGCCCCTCGCCACGTCCGCGGAGGAGCGGCCATCTGGATGCAGGCCGTAGTCCTCGGGCGCGCGCCGCATCAGCATCGCGACGGGGTACAGGAGCGCGGCCGAGGCGATGGCGAGCGCGAGCCAGGCGCCGCGCCAGCCCCAGGCGCTGACCGCCGCGGTCGTCGCGGGCGGGTAGACGATGCCCGCAAAGGAAACGCCCATCGAGGCGACGGCGATAGCGCGGCCTCGGCGCTCGACGAACCACTTCGAGAGGGTGACGTTCACGACGAGATTGCCGGCGAGCGCCCCGCCCGCGGTGACGAGCAGGCCGTTGAGGATGATCCACTGCCAGAGGGCGTGGATCTGCGTGTGTCCGATCAGCGCGAGCACGAGCACGGTGGTGCCCACGAGCACCGGGCGGCGCCCACCGTGGCGGTCGACGTACGTCCCGATGAGGAAGCCGGCGAAGGCCAGGACGAACTGGCCGAGCGTCAAGGCGAGAGTGAACTCGGCGCGGTTCCAGCCAAACTCGTCGGTCATTGGCTTGAGGAACACGCCGGGCACGTAGTTCATCGAGCCGACGGTCGCGAACTGTCCGATGGCGGCGGCGAAGATGAGCCAGTAGCCGTAGTAGAAGCGAGACGGCGGCGTCGCACTGTCCTCGACGGGAGCTACCGATGCCGGGGCAAGCTCTTCCACGTGCAGGTCTCCCCCGCCCCGGGGCGGGCGCGGTGCTCGATGTCCAGGGGGATTCGGGTCAGGGGGATTATCGCGCGGTCGACGCTCAGGCGCGCGGGGGCAGGTCAGGCCTGTCACGCCGCAGACGATGCGTCAGGAGTCGGTGGTAAGCGGGGTGTCGGGGCGGTTGGCCCACTCGTTCATCGAGCCGTCGTAGTTGCGGGCGGCCTCGTTTCCCAGCAGCCGCATGACGAAGGCGCCGAAGGCGGCGCGGATGCCGAGTTCGCAGTACGTCACGGTGGGCGCGGCCGGGTCGATGCCGGCCTCACGGAGCATCGCCTCGATCTCCTCGCGGGGGCGGAAGCGGCGTGCCGGGGGGCCCTGCATCAGGCCGCGCCACTCGAGGTGCCTCGCGCCGGGGACATGGCCACCGCGCTGGTTGCCGCGCAGCTCCACGCCGGTCCACTCACCGTCGCTGCGGAGGTCCCAGATCTGCGGCGCCGCGCCACCCTCGACGGCCGCCTTCAACTCGTCCAGCACGCACACCGCGGCTGCGTTCGGCTGCCCCACGAAGCGTCCACGCGGCGGCCTCGGCGCGAGCGACGTCAGGGGGCGGCCCTCGTCCAGCCACGCGTTGAAGCCGCCGTCGACGACGCGGAGGTCGCGATGTCCGTAGTAGTCGAACACCCACCACACGCGGGCGGCGTGGAGCGAGGCATTGTCGTCGTAGATGACGACGGGCGTGTCGTTCGAAACGCCGAGGGAAGCGGCGAGCTCCTCGAACTCGGCGGGCGGCATCACGTGTCCGCGGTCGTCACGCGCTTTCAGGTAGGGGTGCGACACACCGACCGCGCCGGGGATGTGCGCGCGGCGGTAGGCGACCGCCTCACCGGCGTCGATGAGCACGAAGTCCCGTCCGGCGCCATCGAGGTTGGCGGCGAGCCATTCCGTCGACACGAGCAGATCCCAACCAGCGGGCATCGCGGGCTCCTCGTCTCGTCAGGCGGTCTCTGCCGCGGCGCGGGCGACGGCGCGGTATGCACGGTCGAACGAACCATCGCGGTCGCCGTCGACGACGATCGGCATCGCGAGGACCTCACCCATGCCATCCGCGAGGAGCTGCTTCATGCGGGCGACCACCTGGTCTTCGTTACCCCAGACCACAAGCGCGTCGAGCAGGTCATCGCCAACCTGTCCCATCTCCTGAGGCACCCCCGCCTGCTCGTACATCGCGCGGTAGAACGGGATGTTGCTGTAGTTCGAGATCTGGCGCGCGGCGCCGGCTTTCACGGCCTCGCGGTCCTCGGTGATCGCGATGGGGGTATGGGCGATGAGCGGCGGAGCGGCCCGGCCGGCCGCCTCCGCGCCCCGGCGCAGGGCGGGAAGCGCCTGCTCCACGAGATAGCCCGCCGGGCACTGCCAGGAAATGGCGCCGTCGGCCAGCTCTCCGCACGCCTCGAACGAGCCGGGGCGGAGCGCCGAGGCGAGCAGGGGCGTCTCGACTGGCTGGGCGAGGCGCGCCTCGATGGTCACGTGCTCGCCCTGGAAACTGACTGCGCCCTCGTGGAGGAGTGCGCGCAGGGCGATGAGGTATTCCTTCAGCTCGGTTAGCGGCTTGCGCCAGTGGACGCCAAAGGAGCGCATCGCCGGCTCGTGGCTCGGGCCGATGCCGAGGCGGAAGCGTCCCGGCGCGAGCGACTCGATGGCGATCGTCTGCTGGGCGAGCACGACCGGGTGGCGCAGCCACGTCGGCACGATGCAGGAGCCCATCACGATGCGGTCGGTGACGGTCGCGGCGCCCGCGAACACAGTGAGGGCGTCGGGCGCGGTACCGCCGGTGGTCATCCAGGCGTTGGGGATGCCCATCGCCTCGGCGGAGCGGATGCGCTCGACGGCCTCGACGGCGTTGAAGGCGTTGATGAGGACGCCGACGCGTCCGGCCATGGTGTGGTCTCCTCGGTTGTGGCTAGGCGGTGTAGGCGTCGCGAGCGGCGTGCGCGCACTCGCCGTCCTGGTCGTCGGTAGCCCCACTGCACCCAATGCCCGCGATGACGACACCGCCCTCGCGCAGCGTGGTGACGCTGCCCATCGGCATGACCGGACGGGTGTGGAGGCCGGAAATCGCCGCGAGCATGGCCGGCTGCATCTGCTGGAGGTCCGGGCCGTCACGGCGCAGCAGCGCTGCGGTGAACGCCTTGGCCTGTGACACCTCGACGGAGATCCAGTGCGCACCCTCCATGCGCCCGAAGGCGAAGAGGCGGCCCTCGGCGTCCACGATCGCTGTGGAGACGGCGACGCCGAGCTCGCGTGCTTTGTCCTGGCTTGCCCGGATCATCTGCTGGGCAACCTCGGGAGTCAGTGGCATCGTGCGTTCCTTTCCGGCGGGGCGCGTGGCGCGCACAGTTATACCACCTCGGGCGCCGCCGTCGCGGGCAGGACCGCCAGGGGCACTGCTCGGCCCGCTGTCTGCGAAGCGAGACTACACGCGTTATCATGGCCGGCACCCAGGCGGCGCGCGGAGGCGAACATGTCCGGTGGAGCGCTCGAGGGCATCGTCGTACTCGACCTGACGCAGGGGGTCGCGGGGCCGTACGCGACGAAGTACTTCTCCGACTACGGCGCCGAGGTTATCAAGATCGAGCAGCCGGGGCACGGCGACTCGGCGCGCCGCCTCGGCCCGTTCCCCGGCGACGAGCCTCACCTCGAACGCAGCGGGATGTTCCTGCACCTCAACACCGGGAAGCGGAGCGTTGCGCTCGACCTGCGGACGGCGAGCGGGCAGCGCATCCTGCGCCAGCTGGCCAAGCAGGCGGATATCGTCTTCGAGAGCTTCCGCCCCGGGACACTGGCGCGGCTCGGCCTCGACGAGGCGACGCTGGCGAGGCTGAACCCGCGCGCGGCGCTGGTGCAGCTCTCGAACTACGGGCAGACGGGACCTTACCGGGACTTCGAGGCCGACGACTTCCTCGCGTACGCCTCGGGCGGGGTCTTTCGCGTGACCGGCGACCCTGAGCGGCCGCCGATCCGGCTCGGACTGTACGCGCCCCTGTTCCTCGTCGGCGTGGTCGCGGCGGGACTCGCGATGGGGGCGTTCTTTGGATCGCGGCGCGACGGCGCGGGCGAGCGGGTGGATATCTCCATGATGGAGGTGCTGGCGTCCTCGATGGACCGAGGCGGCCCGAACCTCGTAGCGTACCAGTACAGCGGCGAGCTGACCACAACCCGCGAGCGGATGGGCCGGCTGAGCGCGCTGCCGAACGGCATCTATCCGTGTGCCGACGGCTACGTCCACGTGAGCACACAGACCGCGTGGTGGCCGCGGCTATGCCGCACCATCGGCAGGCCGGAGCTGGCCGACGACGACTACTACGTCTCGCGGTTCACGGACTTCGAGGCAGCACCCGATTTCGACGCCCTGATCTACCCGTGGTTCCTCGAGCGCACGAAGCAGGAAGTCATGGTCGCCGCGCAGGCCGAGGGCTGGCCGGCGAGCGCAATCAACTCCATGGACGACGTGTTTCGCGACCCGCACTTCCGGGCGCGCGAGTTCTTCCGCTCCATCGAGCATCCGCTCGCGGGGACGCTCGAGTTGCCGGGCCCGCCGTTCCGCATGCTCGGGACCCCGGCTGAGGTCCGGCGCGCGCCGCTGCTCGGCGAGCACACCGCAGAGGTGCTGCGGTCGCGCCTCGGGTACTCCGCGGAGCAGATTGTGCGGTTGCATCAGGGCGGGGTGATCTAGGAGGCCTGCGATGAGCGAGTCCGAGCGTCGACTGCCCCTTGAGGGTGTACGTGTGCTGGCGCAGGCGATCGTGTGGGCCGGCCCGTTCGCAACGCTCATCCTCGCAGACCTCGGCGCCGAAGTGATCGAGGTGGAGTCGATCCAACACCTCAATCCGACGCGCACGAACTACCGGCACCTGCCGCCGGCGCTGCTGGCGGGCCGCATCGGGACGAACTACGTGGACCGCGACGGCAGCGAGGGGTTCTGGGACCGCCAGTCGTACTTCAACTACGGCAAGCGGGGCTGCAAGTCGGTCACGCTGAACCTGCGGAGCGAGCGTGGCCGCGAGCTGTTCTACGAACTGGTGCGGCAGGCGGACGTGTTCATTGAGAACAACGCGGCGAACGTAGCGGAGCACCTGCGCGTCGACTATCCAACGCTGTCGAGCATCAACCCGCGGCTGATCATGGTGCGCTTCCCGGGCTTTGGGACGGTGGGGCCGTACCGGCATTTCAAGGGCTACGGCACCATTATGGAGGCCGTGGCCGGTCACACGGCGATCCGCGGCTACGAGGACAGCGACCCCTCGATGACGCCGAACTCGCTGCACGGCGACCCGAACGCCGGCGCGAACGTCGCGTTCGCGGTGCAGGCGGCGCTCTACGCCCGCGAGCGGACGGGGCAGGGCCAGGAGATCGACCTGTCGCAGGCGGAAGCGGTGCTGGGCCACCTCGCACACGCGTTCATGGACTACTCGATGAACCGGCGCGTGCACGGGCACTGGGGCAACCGCCACCCCTCGATGGCGCCCCACGACGTGTATCGCTGTGCCGGGGATGACCGTTGGGTCGCGATTGCCGTGCCGAGCGACGAGGCGTTCGCGGCGCTTTGCGATGCGATCGGACGGCCGGATCTCGCTCGGGACCCGAGGTATGCCACGGTGGTTGAGCGGTACGAGCATCGAACAGACCTCGACGCTGTGATCGAGGCGTGGACGTGCCGCCGCGACGCGCGCGAAGCGATGGCGAAGCTGCAGGCGGCGGGTGTGCCGGCCGCCGAACTGACGCATCAGGAGGAACTGACCGACCACCCCCAGCTCGTCGAGCGCGAGTTCTTTCAGCGAATCACGCACCCGGCAGCGGGCACTCACAGGTACCCCGGTCCGATGGGCCGCTTCGCGCGGAATCCGCTCACGCCCGTGCGGGGCCCCGCGCCCACCCTGGGCCAACACAACCGCGACGTGCTGTGCGGCGTGCTGGGGCTCTCGGATGAGGAGTACCGCGCGCTCGAGGAGGAGCAAGTGATCGGGACGGCGTACCTCGAGACGGCGACCACGTAGCTGCCACGTCCGTGGCTACGGCGCGTCCCGCCACATCAGCCACAGCGAGGGGCCACGCCGGGCGAGGTCGAGCCGCTCGACGACGCGGAAGCCGTGCTTCACGTACAGCGGCACGTTGCGCGCCTTCGAGCTCTCGAGGTAGGCAGGCAGGCGGTCGCGGTCGCAGGCCTCGAGGCCGGCACGGATCAGTGCGGAGCCAACGCCGCGCCCTTGGTGCTCCGGTTCGACCCCGACGAGGTACAGGTAGCGGTGCGGCTCGCGGGGGTAGCGCGCCTCGGTGGCCCGGATAAGGCGCCAGAGTCGGTGCAGCCGGAGCGGCCCGCTGTACCTCGACAGTCCCGGCATCGCTCGCAGCAGGCCGATCAGCGGCGACGGCTGCGCGCCTGGCGCGGGGCGCCAGAGCGCCGCGCCGGCCGCACCCGCGGCGAGGTACACCTCAGCGGAGTCGAGGTAGTCGGCGACCTCGTGGCGGAAGTGGTCCTGGAGCAGGTCGAGCGGGAAGCGCTCGCGCATGAACCAGCGGTAGACGGGGTCGTCCGCGAACGCCCGCGTGAGGATGGCGGCGACGGCGTCGCCATCGCCCGTTGAGGCGCGCGTGACCATCCCGCCAACTGTGTCCATCGCGCGATCTTACCGGGCGTCGTCCCCGACGAGGGCCTCGATCGCCTGCAGGTACGACCGCGGACGGCGGTCGAGCGGGAATCGGCGTGACGGATCCCGGCAGACCTGCGGGTCGCGCAGCGTTTCGAGGAGGAGGCGAGTCTCGCGTCGGGGAAGGCGGGCGAGGGTCCACGCGGCGTGTTCTCCGATGGACTCGCCGCGTCCCGGAAGCGGCAGGTACAGCCGGCGCCGGTGTCGTGCCGCGCCCCACGCGCGGACGACGGAGCCGAAGGTGGTGCGCTCGGAGCCGCATACGTCGAAGGAGCGTCCGTCGTACTCGGTGTCCAGGCAGGCGAGGCGGAGCGCCTCGGTGACATCGGCGAGCGCCACTGGTTCGGCGGGCACGCGACGCCAGGAGAAGAGTGGCACGACAGGCGAGCGGTCGACGAGCCGCCGCATCATCTCGAAGAGCGTGCCTCCCCGTCCGACGATCAGCGACGAGCGGAGCACGACGGTGCGCAGTCCGGACTGGCGGACGGCCAGCTCGACGGCCCAGCGGCCGAGCAGGTACCGGGAGAGGGAGGCCTCCGAAGCGCCGACGCAGCCGAGGAAGACGACGCGCTGCACCCCCGCCAGCCGGGCGGCGAGCATCGCGTTTTGCACAGCCTCCAGGTCGCTGGCGATGACATCACCTGGTCGGTCGACGGTGTGCACGAGGTAGACGAGCGTCTCGACGCCCTGCATCGCGTCGTGCAGGCCGCGGCGGGAGATCAGGTCGGCGGTGACGGCCTCGTGGCCGTGGTCGCGTAGGCGGACGGCATCGAACTCGGATCGTACGAGCGCGCGGACGGGGGCGGCGCCGGCGCCGCGGGCCGCGAACTCCTCGAGCAGCGCGCGGCCGACAAAGCCCGAGGCGCCCGCGACGAGAATCACCGGGCGCCTCGCATCCCTCGCTAGATGGTCACGGCCCCGCGCTCGGCGCCGGACACGTCGCGCGCGTACTTCGCGAACACCCCGGCGGTGTAGCGCGGTGCAGGAGGCGTCCACGCGTCGAGCCGTGCCCGGATCTCGTCGTCGGTCAGTTCGACGTCGAGCCGGCGCGCCTCGATGTCGAGGCTGACGATGTCGCCCTCGCGGAGGGCGGCGATCGGCCCGCCGACGAATGCCTCGGGGGCGACGTGGCCGGCCATCAGCCCACGCGTGGCGCCCGAGAAGCGGCCGTCGGTGAGCAAAGCGACGCTCTCGCCGAGTCCCTCGCCGACGAGGGCGGCGGTGACACCGAGCATCTCGCGCATTCCGGGCCCGCCCTTCGGACCCTCGTAGCGAATGACGACCACGTCGCCCGGGTTGATGCGGCGGTCGGTCACCGCCTGGAAGGCGTCTTCCTCGCGGTCGAAGACGCGCGCGGGGCCGCGGTGCTGCATGCGCTCGTGACCGGCGACCTTCACCACGCAGCCCTCGGGCGCGAGGTTGCCCTTGAGAATGACGAGGCCGCCGGTCGCCTTGAGCGCCTGCTCGACCGGCACGATTACGTCCTGGCCAGGCTCCTCGACGGCGTCCGCGCATTCCTCGGCGATGGTGCGGCCGGTGACGGTCATGACGTCGCCGTGCAGCTTCCCGGCATCGAGCAGGCGCTTCGCGAGGAGCGGGGTGCCGCCCGCGCGGTCCATGTCGAGGGCGACGTAGCGCCCACCGGGCCGGAGGTCGCCGATGAGCGGCGTCTGCTCGCTGATGCGGTCGAAGTCATCGATGTCGAGCGGGATGCCCGCCTCGTGGGCGATGGCGAGCAGGTGCAGCACGACGTTGGTGGACCCCCCCGTCGAGGCGGCGGCGATGATGCCGTTCTCGATCGCCTTGCGGTCCACGATGTCTCGCGGAAGCTGTCCGCGACGCAGGACGTCCATCACGAGCTCGCCGGCACGGCGGCCGACGTCGTCCTTGCGCGGGTCGGTCGCGCCGGAGGAGGCGGACCCGAAGGGCGACAGCCCGATGAACTCCGTGACGATGGCCATGGTGTTGGCGGTGTACTGCGCGCCACATGCGCCGGCGCCGGGGCAGGCGGCGTCCTCGATGGCGGTCAGCTGCGCGTCCGTGATCGAGCCCGCGGCGTGCTGGCCGACGCCCTCGAAGACATCCTGGATGGTGATGTCATGGTCCTCGTACCGTCCGGGCGCGATCGAGCCGCTGTACAGGACGAGGCTGGGGATGTTCAGCCGCAGGAGCGCCATGCTCGCCGCCGGAATGGTCTTGTCGCAGCCGACGATGACCACGGCGGCGTCGAACGAGTAGCCAACGCCGCAGAGCTCGATTGAGTCCGTGATGACCTCGCGGCTGATGAGGGATGCCTTCATCCCCTCGGTGCCCATGGAGATACCGTCACTGATGGAGACGGTATTGACCTCCATCGGCGTCCCGCCGGCGGCGCGGATGCCCGCCATGACCTGCTGCGCGAGCGCGCGCTGGCTGAAGTTGCACGGCATCGTGCCGATCCACTCATGGGCGACCATGACGAGGGGCTTCCTGAGGTCGTCTCCGGTGAGGCCGATGGACTTGAAATAGGAGCGTGCGGGAGCGCGACCGGGGCCGTCGACAAGCGTGTGGCTGCGGTGACGGGGGTCGAACGGCATATGTGGCTCCTCTACGCGGTTCAGGGCGATCCGCGGAATTGTACCAAGGGTGGCGGTGCGCTCATCCTCGCCGGAAGGGACTCGTGCTCAAAACGCAGATGTGTATGATGCACCGGGCGAATGCATCCGAGGAGGCTGTTGTGTACGAGAAGATCCTGCTGACCCACGACGGCTCCGACCTGGCCGGTCAGGCGATCAAGCACGCGTCGGCGCTTGCGAAGGCGACGGGCGCTGAGGTCGTCGTGCTCCAGGTAGTGGACTCGGTTGCGCAGCTCATGGCACAGATGACGACGGGCACGATTGAGCCGCTCCCCGCGGGCCCGCTGACCGCGGAGATTGCACAGGAGTCCGTGAGCGGACAGCACGAGCTGGCGGAGCAGAACCTCGGTCATGTGCGTGACGCGCTCAAGGAACAGGGCGTCGAGAAGGTCAGCATGATCGTCGTCGAGGGGCGGCCCGAGGACGCCATCGTGCAGGCGGTACAGGATGTCGGCGCCGACCTCGTGGTGATCTCGACGCACGGCCGGACGGGGTTCCGGCGCGCGGTGATGGGCTCGGTCGCCGACCACGTGATCCGCAACACCCCGGGCGCGCCCGTCCTCGTCGTCCACCTCGACTAGCCCCCCGCCGCGGCCAGCCCGGAAGGGCGCCTCCGCGTCCCGGAGGCTCGTCCTACGTGGACGGGTCGTCCGGTCCGGGAATCGGCGCTTCTTTCGAGTGGCCGTTGGAGCCGGGGCAAAAGTGGGGCTGGCCGGCGTCCGGCAGCGGCCGTCCGCAGAGGGGGCATAGCGGCCGTCCCGCGGCGACCACGCTGGCGATGACACGGACGAGGTTCAGCGCGTCCGTACGTCCGATCTCCATGCGGAACGTAGGCGTGTCCCCACGCTCGAGTCCCGACTGGTCGTCAGCCAGGAGCGCCAGGCGCTCGGTCTCGGGGTCGAAGTCGAGCCCGAGGCGCACGACCTGCATGTCGACCTCTGGGTCGTTGACGAACGACCCGAGGGAGGGCGCCTGCCCCGCGGGATCGCCTCGGTGCTGCGAACGCTCGGCAAGGACCTGAGAGATCGCACGGCCGAGCGTCGCCAGTTGCTCCTTCTCCAGCCAGAGCGCTGCATAGTTGCTGCCCGATCGGGCGCGCACACGAAAGGTCCGCTGGCCCGGCTCGCCGATCGCTTCGGCGTCCACGGCGTCGACGAGGCCAAAGTCGATCAACGGGCACCTCCTCAGGTGGGCGGAGCGTAGGGAGGCCTCACGTCGGGGTCAAGAAACAGAGCCACCCTCTCTGGCGCCGTCCTACTATCTCAAGCATGCGTACCGGACGGCGCGCCTTCCTCTTCACGGCGTTCTCGGCGCTGGCAGGCGTGCCGCTCGCGTGCGCCTCGGAGCGGGTGGACGTGCGCATCCAGCCAGCGGGGGCACCCTCCGTCGCGCCCGCCTCGGAGCAGACGGGCCTCGCGTCCGCGACGCCCTCAAGGCCCCCTGTCGAGGCAGGGATCCGCGTCGGGGCGGTAGGCGACCTCATGCTCGCGCGCGACATCACGACGCTGATGCAGCAGCACGGAGCCGGCTATCCCTTCGAGCGGGTGCGCCCGCTCATCGAGGGCGTGGACTACCTGATCGGCAATATGGAGGGCACCTTCACCACGCGCGGATCGCCGCTCGCGAAGACGTACACGTTTCGCACGCCACCGGAACTGGCGGCCGGGCTCGCGGAGGCGGGTTTTGGCCTCGTGACGCTGGGCAACAACCACGCGGCCGACTTCGGGGCGGTGAGCCTCGATGACACCCTGAGTACGCTCGACCGTGTGGGTGTCGCCTCTGTCGGCGCTGGCGCGGAGGAGCGGTCGGCCCGCGCGCCGTACGTCGTGGACGTGGCCGGCCAGCGGCTCGGCGTCCTGAGCTACTGCGGTGTCGGTGAGTCCGTGTTCGCGGGGGCCGGAGCAGGCGTCGCCCTCGCAGACCCGGAGATCGTGCACGAAGACGCCAACCGCGTGGCGCCCGACGTGGACCACCTGCTCGTCTTCATGCATGCGGGCACCGAGTACGTCCGTCAGCCGACGACGCTCCAGCGTGATGTGGCGCACGCGGCCATCGAGGCGGGCGCCGCGGCTGTGATTGGCTCACACCCGCACGTGCTGCAGGGTGTGGAGTGGTACCGGGAGCGCCCGATCCTCTACAGCCTGGGGAACTTCGTGTTCGACCTGGACCCCGACGACCTCGCGACGCTGGGAAGCGCGCCCTTCGAGACGGCGGTGGCGGTGCTGACGCTACGGCCCGGAGCACGTCCTGCGCTCGAGTTCCGCCCGGCGTTCATTGACCCGCTGGAGAATCGGCCGCGGCCCGCGACTGACGAGGAGGCGTCGCGCGTCCTCGAAGCGCTCGGCGAAATCCGCGGGTAGGCTCAGGGCAACGCCAGGAACGCATCCGAGATCTGCGACTGGACGCCGGCGTTGGCGGTCTGCGGGAAGACCAGCATCACGTTGACGTTGAAGTAGACGACCGCCGCGTCCGCGGCACAGTTCCCGTTTTGGTACTGCGGGCGCCCGGCGCCGACGGCCCAGTCGCGCGAGAAGGCAGCGGCGTCCGGGTAGACGAGCAACACGATGCGCTGCTCCGCGCCGTTGGCGGACACGCGATACGACTTCGGGGTGGTTCCGGGGCTGTCGCAGGCGAAAGCCTCGTCCGTGGCGTTCGCGGTGAGCCCTCGCGACCGGAGGGCGGCAAGGATGGCCGCCTCGTCGTAGGGGGTGCCCGGCAGCGGCTGCGCGGTGGCCGTCGCGGGCGTGGGCGATGCGGCGGGCGACGCGCCGTTTCCAGCCGCGTCGCCGGTGGCGAGGGGTGTGCCGAGGGCGGGCGCCTGAACGCCGCTGTCGGTCGTGCCGGCCGTGCCGTCACCCCCACCCCCGCCGCCGATGGCGGATACCACGACCACGAGCAGCAGGAGGAGCACGGCGGCGGCAACGCCGGCGACGATGAGCGTGCGCCGCGGGTCGATGTCGTATTGCTCACGTACGTACGCCGATCCGCGACGGGTCTGATACGAGGCAAAGGCGGCGGTCCGGCGGGCGTACGCGGCGACCGTCGTCCGGGCGTTCCTCGTACGCGGCGAGCGGTAGGCAGCGACGACGCCATCACGGGCGCGCACGGCGGCAGATCGCGACCATGCAGCGGCGCGAGCGCCGGCCGTCGAGGCGGCAGCGGCCGCTCCCCCGGCGGCACGCTGCGCCGTCGCGCCCGCCGCCGCGGTGCGCTCAGACGTCCGGCGTGGGGGGCGCGGGGGCGCGGCCGGCTCGCGGATGGCCGCGGGACGTTCTTCCAGGGGGGCGGCGGTCGGGGCGGCGGCCGGCTGCGGCAGCGCCACTGGCTTGCCGGCAGGCGCCGCCGCAGCCGGCGCCGAGCGAGCAGGCTCGGGCATGGGCCGCGGCGCAGGGGGCGTAGCCCGCTCCGGCGAGCGGTAGGCTCGCGGTGGCGCAGGCCGCCGGGGACCTCGAGGGGCGAGCCGCTGGACGGGGTGAGGCGGCAGTGGGCGTCCGCGACGGTACCCCGGCGGATACCCGCGTCGCTGCGAGTCGCGGACGACGGCGGCCACGAGCCCGACGGCGACCGTCGCGAGGACGAGGACGAGCAGCGGGATCAGGAGCGACCTTCTTTCGCCTGCCCACAGATTCTACACATGCGCCATCGCCGACCGTCGATATTCGCGGATTGCGCGTCACGGAGCCTGCTTCAGAACGAAACGGCGACGAAACGGTGGTTTGGCGGCAATTTTCATCGTTGTCGCCGCGGATCGACCGTTCCTTCGCCGCGAAATCGTCGCAGATGCGACTGGAACGGGCGTGAGAGGGGTGGCAGGTATCCAAAACCGCCGCTAGGATATCCACACTGCGTCGGGTCTGCGGGGTCCCTCGACGCGCTGGCAGGAGCGGAGACCGGGACCCATGAGCAGACGGCTACTGCCGCCGCGGCTGCTGAGCGGCATTCTCGTACTCGTCGCGCTCACTGGCGCGGCCGCATTCATCGCAGGCCCACGTGCCGACGCCACGGCGACCTACGGGCCCCTGATTACCCAGGCACTGAAGTACGAGGGCACTCGCGGCGGTGAGTGCTATATGTTCATGCAGAAGGTGGTCAAAGAGGTCACTGGTCGCCTGATCAGTGGCGACTACCGTCAGAGCTACCTCGACGCGGGGGCCGTCGAGGTCCCGATTGCGCAGGCGCAGAGCGGCGACATCATCCAGCTGGTCGACGATAAGAACACCGCCGCGAACGCCAACTATGCGGGGCTCCACACCGCGTTCATCATGGAGGTGCATGGCGCCGGGAAGTTCAAAGTGATCGACTCGAACTACCTGTTCGATGGCATCGTGCGCGTGCATGACGACTACTCGCCCCAGGAGTCCGCCGCCCGCTACAAGAACATCTCCGTGCACGTGTGGCGGGTGCCGGAAGGCAAGGTGACGCCGACCGCGACCGCGAAGGGCGCGAAGACGACCGCGACCGCGAGCGCCACGCCCAAGCCCTCGGAGACGCCGACGCCGCGCGACACCAAGCTCGTGCCCGCGACCACCGCGGCGATCGCCGCCGACGGCGACTGCCTGCGCATCCGCGACGAGGCCGGGCTGGCGGGTAAGGAAGTCGTGTGCGCACCCACTGGCGCCACGGTCAAGATCCTCGACGGCACTGAGGAGAAGGACGGCTACCGCTGGCAACTCGTCCAGTTCGGGTCCGTCGTCGGCTGGGCCGCGGACATGTACCTGCAGCCGGTCTCGGGCGTGCTCACGGCAGCCTCAACTGACACGAGCGTACCGACGGCCGTCTCCACGGAGCCCGACGAAGCGTCGACGGTTGACGAGGAGGCGGAGCCAGATCCGCCAGCGCCGATCATGAGCGGCGAGGCGCCGGCCGACGCGGGAGGCTATGCACTGTTCGTCTTCGGAGGCGGTACCTACGAGGACCTCCTGGCAGCGGCCGGCTGCCCGAAGGAGACGGCGTCGTTCTGGGCGACCTCAGGCGATGGGCAGTTCTCGTGGTACATCCCGGCGGTGACCGTCGCGGCCGTGAACGCCGCGTGGGACGACCTGTTCAGCGGTGACATCCCGACAGGCACACCGCTGATGGGGCGCTGCGCCTAGCCGCTCAGCCGTCGCTCGGCAGCACCGCCTCGATGTCGTCCAGGTGGGTGCCCTCATGGCGCGGGCCCGCCCGCTGGATGAACTCGGCGACGCTCAGTTCGCCCGGCGCGAACGCGACGACCAGCCGCCGCTCGAGGACCTCGTCTTCGACCTCCTCGAAGTCGTGCAGGGCTTGCCGGTGCCCGTCGAGCGTCTCCTGGATGAGCGCGTCCACGTCCATGTGCGCCCGGTCGCTCACCTGCTCCGCATTGATCTCGTGGATGTCGCGGATGGGCTGCGGGTTCCCTGCCGCATCCGTGGACTGATTCAGCCGCTGGAGCGTCCTCGGGATGGGGTTCCCACGGGCTGCAATGTGGCTCATCGCGTCGCGGACACGCCACTCGCCAGACGCGAGCGGGACGTCGGCTGCCCCGCGGATACGCGGCGCCAGCTCCCGCAGGCGTGCATCCACGACCCTGATGGCGTCCACGATCTCATCTCGGGTCACGGTCGTACCTCGTCCTTTGCGATCTGGCCGGGCCTCGACGAGGCGCGTGCGCGCATCATACTGTGCGCGCGGAGCGGGAACGGGAGCGGCCATGACCGCCGGCGTGCATCGAATTGAGTCGCTGAACGCGGTCACGCTCGGCGTGTCCGACATGGCGCGCGCTGCGGCGTTCTACGCCGCGGCCGGCTTCGAGCTGAAGTACGGCGGCGCGGAGGCGGAGTTCACCTCGTACCGGCTGGGGCCCAACCATCTCAACCTGATGCGCTTGCCGCGCGGCGAACAGCAGGGCTGGCGGGGTCGCGTGATCGTGTACGTGGCGGACGTCGATGCCACGTACGCGCATGTGGTGGCGGTGGGGCTGACGCCCGAGTTCGAGCCTCGAGACGCCGACTGGGGCGAGCGCTATCTCCATATGCGGGACCCGGACGGGCATGAGTTGAGCTTTGCGCGGCTCCTCGATGGCGCGGACTGAGGACAGGGGGACGCCATGCGGATCGCGCTGCTCGATGACTACCAGGATGTGGCGCTCAGCGTGGCCGACTGGGCTGCCCTCGGTGCGGGATACGAGGTGGTCGCGTTCCACGACCACTTCGCCGACGCGGACAGGCTGGTCGAACGCCTCCAGGACTTCGAGGTCGTGATGGCGATGCGGGAGCGGACCGCGTTCCCGCGCCCGGTCCTCGAGCGGTTGCCGAAGCTCCGGTTGCTGGTGACGGCGGGCATGCGGAACGCGGCCATCGATGTGGCGGCGGCGAACGAGCTGGGGATCACGGTCAGCGGTACCGGCGGGCGCGGGTACGCGACCGCCGAGCTCACGTGGGGTCTCATCCTCGCGCTCGCGCGTCGGATCCCGCAGGAGGACGCCGCAGTCCGGCAGGGCCGATGGCAGACCACTGTCGGCCTGGAGTTGCGGCGGAAGGTGCTGGGACTCGTTGGCCTGGGGAACCTCGGCACGCAGGTGGCTAAGGTAGGGCTGGCGTTCGGCATGGAGGTCATTGCCTGGAGCCCGAACCTGACCGAGGAGCGGGCGGCGGAACGAGGGGTCAGCAGGGTGGAGCGCGACGAGTTGTTCGCGCGCAGTGACATCGTGTCGGTGCACCTCGTGCTCGGCGACCGGACGCGCGGCCTCATCGGCGAGCGCGAGCTGGGCCTGATGAAGCCGTCGGCGTCCTTCGTGAACACGTCGCGAGGCCCGATCGTGGATGAGGTGGCACTGGTCGAAGCGCTGCGCGAGCGGCGCATCGCGGGCGCCGCCCTCGATGTGTTCGACATCGAGCCGCTGCCCGCCGGCCATCCGCTGCGCAGCCTCGACAACGTGTTGCTGACGCCGCACATCGGGTATGTCACCACCGACACCTACGAGTTGTGGTACCACGAGGCGATCGAGGACATCCAGGCGTTCGCCGCAGGTACGCCCGTGCGCGTGATCGAGGCGTAGCTCGCCCTTACGCCTCGGCGGCGCTCATCTCGACGAGCTTCGCGACCGTGTTCAGGTTCCGCGCGGTGCCCGGTCGGGCGGCCGCGATGCTGAGCTTCGAGTTGCCCATCCCATCGAGGTAGTGGACGTAGATCTCGCGGTCCGCCAACACGATCTCCTCGGTCGTGCGGCCGGAGATGCGCTCCACCGCGTCCCGCGGCAGCGGATCGTTCAGGAACGTCACGAGCACGCGGTTGGGCGTGGCATCGGGGAAGGGGTTCGCCGCAAGGACCGCGGTGAGGTCGCCGGCAGTACGCATCACGACGCCTACGGGCTTGCCCGCGTATCCCGCGAGTCGCTCCTCGAGCCGGCCGCGCGCGTCCTGAATGGGCAACTCGCTTCGGAATACGACGTTGCCGCTCGCGATGTACGTGCGGACCGCCTCGAAGCCCGCAGCCTCACAGAGGGCGCGCAGGTCGCTCATTGGCAGTTTGCCGGTGCCACCGACGTTCACGGCGCGGAGCAGCCCTACGTAGGTCGGCATCAGTGGGGAGTGTACGTGGCGTCGCGTGCTTCGTGGATCGTTCGTGCGTTCTCCGCCACCGAGGGCTGTCCTTGGACGGTACAGTGAGCCCGTGACCGATGTGAACGGCGCCATCGACCCCGCCGGCGGCCTGCGCCGACTGGCGCTCCACGCGTCGCATGCGCGGGCGGGCGCGCGGTTCGCGCGGTTCGCCGGCTGGGAGATGCCACTGCAGTATCGGGGCATCGTCGCGGAGCACGAGGCGGTGCGGTACGGCGCCGGCGTGTTCGACATCTCCCATCTCGGCCGGGTCTGGCTCGTCGGCCCCGAGGCCGGAGCGCGGCTGCGCTCCGTGACCACGTTCGACGTCACGAGCCTCGAGGCGGGTCGGGCGCACTACTCGCTGTACTGCAACGAGGCGGGCGGCATCGAGGACGATGTCTTTGCCTACCGCGTCGAGGCGGAACGCTGGCTCGTCGCCCACAACGCCGCCAACGCGGCGGCGGACTTCGAGCGGGTGCGAGGCGCCCTGGGCGGCGCCGCCGAGGAGGCGACGGGTGCCACGGTGATGCTTGCCGTGCAGGGCCCGCGTGCCCCGGAGGTGCTGACGGCGCTTGCCGGGGACGCCTACGCCTCGCTGCGGACACATGAGTGCGTCGAGGTGCCGTGGCGCGGAGCTTCGCTGCTGGTAGCGCGGACGGGGTACACGGGCGAGGACGGCGGCGAGGTCGTGGCTCCGGTCGACGTCGCGGAAGCCCTGTGGGAGGCGTGCCTCGACCTCGGGGCGACACCGGCGGGCCTCGGGGCGCGTGACACGCTGCGGCTCGAGGCGGCGCTGCCGCTGCACGGCAACGATATCAACGCGACCACCAGCCCGTACGAGGCGGGCCTCGGCTTCGCGGTCAGCCTCGACGATGGAGCGCCATTCATCGGCCGCGGCGCGCTCGCGACGTTCGCCGCAGGCACGCGTGAGCGGCGGCTGGCATGCATCCGCGCGGACGAGCGAGGGGCCGTGTTCCGCCACGGAGCCGCCGTCCTCGACGCCGGCGGGCAGGCGGTCTCGGAGCTCACGAGCGGCGCCTACAGCCCGTCGTTGCGCGTCTCCATCGGGATGGCCTACCTTCCTGCTGCGCTGGCATCTCCGGGCACGCGCCTGGCCGTCGACGTCCGAGGCCGGCCCGTGGCCGCCGAGGTCGTGCGCCGTCCGTTCTACCGAGCGACGGTACGCAAGGGAGCCTAGATGGAGGGCCATTAGAGAAGCGCAAGAAAGTGCGAGAAGTGATTCGCCTACCCCAGCGGAGCCGTGCGGTTGCTCCACGAAGACTCGCCTGCTGACGGACCGACACTCTGCTGCAGCGCTAGTCAGGTAACTGTGCTCCGGCTGCTGCAGAGAGGAGTTGGGATTTGCGCCGACCGCGAAGGAGTTGGAGTCGGGCGAGAGAGGTCTGGGATCTGCTCTTCAGGACCACCTTAACCTTGCTTGCAGCGGTTCTTAGCGCTGCTGTCAGGCGAGGATGGCGTCCGTGGTGGTGGCCGTTCGAATAGCGATCCCAGTGCCTGTTGCCAGTGCACCGGGTTCCTACGAACCCGGTGCACTGGCGCCAACTGGCGAGCGAGTGCGGCTGATTCCACGACGCTCCCCTGCTGACGGACCGACGTGCGCAGTCTAGCGGCCTGGCGTCGGGCGCGACAACTTGCGATTGTGCACTTTTCATCCCCGATGCTCCGGGAGGGCGACGACCGCGTGTCAATTCACTTCTCCTGCTTGCACACCGCCCGCGAGAGCGCCTACCTTCCTGCTGCGCTGGCATCCCCGGGCACGCGCCTGGCCGTCGACGTCCGAGGCCGGCCCGTGGCCGCCGAGGTCGTGCGCCGTCCGTTCTACCGAGCGACGGTACGCAAGGGAGCCTAGATGGAGATCCGTGACAGCCTGCGCTACACGCACGAGCACGAGTGGATCCGCCTCGAAGGCGACGAGGGCGTGATCGGGATCTCCGACTACGCGCAGGACGAACTGGGCGATGTCGTCTACGTCGCGTTGCCCGCCCTCGGGACGCGGCTAGTGGCGGGGCAGAGGTTCGGGGAGATCGAGTCGGTCAAGACCGTGTCGGAGCTGTTCGCGCCCGCGACCGGAGAGGTCACGGCCGTCAACGAGGCGATCGAGGAGCATCCGGAACTGGTAAACGAGTCGCCTTACGACGACGGCTGGCTGGTCCGCATCGTGCTGACCGACCCCACGCAGCTCGAGGAGTTGCTCGACGCCGAGGCGTACGGGGCCGAGCTGCCCGCTGCGGGCTGACCGACGTGAGCGGCGGCGCCCCTCACCCCTACGTCCCCAACACCGATGCCGACCGCGCCGTCATCCTCGAACGGCTCGGGCTCACCTCGCCCGAGGATCTCTTCGCCGACCTGCCCGAGGCGCATCGGGACCCGGCGATCGAGCTGCCGGAGGCGCTGACGGAGCCGGAGTTGCTGCGACACCTGCGGCAGCAGTCCGCGAAGAACCGCGACGGCGGCGACGTACCCAGCTTCCTCGGCGCCGGCGCGTACCGCCGGTCCGTGCCGAGCATCGTGCCTTACCTCGTCAGCCGATCCGAGTTCATGACGGCCTACACGCCGTACCAGCCCGAGATCAGCCAGGGCACGCTGCAGAGCGCGTTCGAGTTCCAGAGCGTGGTCTGCGAGCTGACCGGACTCGATGTGTCGAACACCGGGCTTTACGACGGCGCCAGCGCGACCGCCGAGGCGTGCCTCCTTGCGGCGCGGGTCACGGGGCGTTCCGCGGTCGCACTGTTGGAGCCGGTGCACCCGGGCATCCTCGACGTGGTGCGCACCTACGCCTACGGCGCGAACCTGCGAGTGGACGTCCTGCGCGAGGCTGCCGCGGTGACTGAAGGACATGCGTGCCTTGTCGTACAGCAGCCGGACTTCCTCGGCACGCTCGTCGACATCGAGGCAGTCGCGGAGGCGGCGCACGGCGCTGGATCCCTCTGCGTGGTGAACGCGGACCCGTTCGCCCTCGGCATGCTGCGCGCGCCGGGGGATGCAGGCGCCGATGTCGTCACCGGGGAAGGACGCGACCTCGCGGGCGGGCCGCAGTTCGGCGGCCCGTCGCTGGGCCTGTTCGCGGCGCGCAGCCAGTACCTGCGCCAGATGCCGGGCCGCATCGTCGGCCGGACAACGGAGCTGCGCGGCCCCCGAGGCGTGGACGGCGGCGAGCTGCCCCCGCGCACCGGGTACGTGCTCACGCTGCAGGCGCGGGAGCAGTTCATCCGGCGGGAGCGCGCGACGTCGAACCTGTCGACGGCGCAGGCGCTGGTCGCCCTCGCGTTCACGATCGCGCTGCAGGCGCTCGGGTCGCGCGGGCTGCGTGAGGCCGCCGAGCTGTGCTACCAGCGGGCGCACGACGCCGCGCGCCGCATCGAGGCGTTGCCCGGCTTCGAGGTGCCGTCGCGCGGGCCCTGGTTCCAGGAGTTCCTCGTACGCGGTCCGCTGCCGGCCGCGGAGCTGCACCGGCGCCTCGCCGCGCGCGGCATCGGGGGTGGCCTCGATGTTTCGATGCGCGCGGAGCCCGAGGCCCGCGAGACGCTCCTCTGCTGCGTGACCGAGGCGACCCCGCCGGAGCACGTCGACGCGCTCATCGCCGCGCTGCGCGACATCGGCGGCGCCGCATGACGGGGCGGGCGTCCGAGGACTTCGGGGCGCGGCTCTCCTTCGACCGCTCAGAGCCGGGGCGACGGGCCGTCGACGTGCCTCGCTGGGACGGGAAGCGCACGGCGTTGCCGGACGCGCACCTGCTGCGTGACGCGCTGCGGCTGCCGGAGCTGAGCCAACCCGGCCTCGTGCGTTACTACACGGCGCTCTCGCAGCGGAACTACGGCGTCGACTCGGGCACGTACCCGCTGGGCTCGTGCACGATGAAGTACAACCCGAAGGTGAACGAGGCGATCGCGGCGCTGCCGGGGTTCGCGGAGGCACATCCGCTCGCACCCGCCGAGGACGTACAGGGCACCCTTGAGGTGCTGCACATGCTCCAGCGCGCGCTGGCCGAGATCACGGGGATGGACGCGGTGAGCCTCGCGCCGGCGGCGGGAGCGCAGGGCGAGCTGGCCGGCATCCTGATGGTGAAGCGCGCGCTCGAGGAGCGCGGCGACCTCGATCGGCGGCGGCGCGTGCTCGTCCCCGACTCGGCGCACGGGACCAACCCGGCAACGGCCGCCATGGCCGGCTTCGAGGTGACGCAGATTCCGACCCAGGGCGATGGGTCGATGGACGACGACGTCCTCGCGCGTGAGCTGGACGGCACGGTCGCCGCGCTCATGGTGACGGTGCCGAACACCCTCGGCCTGTGGGAGCACGGCATCGAGGACATCGCACGCCAGGCGCACGAGGCCGGAGCGCTCATGTACGGCGATGGCGCCAACCTCAACGCTGTCCTCGGTCGGGTGCGTTTCGGCGACCTCGGCTTCGATGTGGTGCATTTGAATCTGCACAAGTCGTTCAGCACGCCGCACGGCGGTGGCGGCCCGGGCGCCGGGCCCGTGTGCTGCACGGCGGACCTCGCGCCGTATCTGCCTGCGCCAGTGGTCGAGGCGCGCGAGGGCGCGTTCGTCCTCGCCAGGCCCGAGCGGAGCATCGGGCAGCTGCAGCAGTTCCACGGCAGCACTGGCGTACTGCTGCGGGCATACGCCTACATCCGTGCGCTGGGCCTCGAAGGGTTGCGTGCGGTGTCCGAGAACGCCGTGCTCAACGCCAACTACCTGTGGAGCCTCGTGCGGGAGCACTACGACCTGCCGTACGGCGGCCCGGTCCTGCACGAGGTGGTCTTCTCGGGGAGCCGGCAGCGCCGCGAACACGGCGTGCGCACGTACGACATCGCCAAGCGGCTGATCGACTACGGGTTCCACCCGCCGACGGTGTACTTTCCGCTCATCGTCGACGAAGCGCTCATGATCGAACCGACCGAGACCGAGTCGCGCGAGTCGGTCGAGGCGCTCGCGGCCGCCCTCGTGGCAATCGCGGAGGAGGCGGCTGGTCACCCTGAGCTGCTGCACCAGGCGCCGGTGAGTGCGCCCATCGGCCGCCTCGACGAGGCGACGGCGGCGCGGCGTCCGGTGCTGCGCTGGCAGCCGCCCGAGGCGTGAGCGGCGCGCGCTCCTCGCGCGCATACTGGACGGAGGATGACCGGCCCGATCGAACCGGACCGACTCGGCCTCGTGCGCTACGACGAGGCGTTCGCGTGGCAGCAGGCGCGCGCGGATGCAGTGCGCGCGGGCACGGCCCGCGAGGCGCTGGCCGTGCTGCAGCACCCGCCCGTGTACACGCTCGGCATGCGCGGCGAGCGCCGGCACGTCCTCGTGACGCCGGAGGCGCTGGCGGAGCGCGGCGCTGACTTCGTCATGACGGACCGTGGCGGCGACGTCACGTTTCACGGGCCGGGCCAGCTTGTCGCCTACCCGATCCTCGACCTGCGGCGGCGCGATCTCGGCCCCGCCACCTACGTGCGGATGCTCGAAGTGGTGCTGATCGAGACGCTGGCGCACTTCAGCATCGCGGCGTGCCGCGTCTCGGGGCGCCCGGGCGTATGGGTCGAGGGCGCGAAGGTCGCCGCGCTCGGCGTCCGGGTACGCGGCGGGGTGAGCACGCACGGCGTGGCGCTGAACGTCTCGACTGACCTTGCGTGGTTCGACGTGATCGTCCCGTGTGGCATCGCCGATGCGGGGGTGACCTCGATGGAACGCCTCCTGGGCGTCGCGCCGCCGCACCAAACGGTCGAAGATGCGTTCATCGAGGCGTTCGCGCGGGTGTTCGAAGTGCGGGTGGCGCACCTCGATGCGGCGGAGGTGGCGTGATGGTGGTCGAACGGAAGCCCGAGTGGATTCGCGCCCGCTTCCCCGGCGGCGAGCGGTTCATGGAGGTGAAGCGGCTGCTGCGCGAGGAGGGGCTGCACTCCGTCTGTGAGGAGGCGCGCTGCCCGAACATCGGCGAGTGCTTCAACGCCGGCACGGCGACGTTCATGATCCTCGGGGACGTCTGCACGCGGGCGTGCGGCTTCTGCGAGGTCACCTCTGGGCGGCCGACCGGCCTCGACCTGCTCGAACCGCTGCGGCTCGCGGCGGCGGTCGAGCGTCTCGGACTCGACTACGCGGTGATTACCTCGGTGAACCGCGACGACCTGCCGGACGGCGGCGCGAGCATCTTCGCGGGCTGCATCCGCGCCATCCGCCAGCGCTCACCGCAGACCGAGGTCGAGGTGCTGATCCCCGACTTCGAGGGGAATGCGGACGCGCTGCGGACCGTCGTCCAGGCCGGCCCCGTCGTGCTGAACCACAACACGGAGACCGTGCCACGGCTGTACCGCCGCGTGCGGCCGAAGGCGGTCTACACGCGCTCCCTCGAACTCATCCGGCGCGTGAAAGACATCGACCCGGCGATCACGACGAAGTCCGGGATCATGGTCGGCCTGGGCGAGCGCTTCGAGGAGGTGGTCGCGACGATGGTCGACCTGCGCGAGCACGACTGCGACCTGCTGACGGTCGGCCAGTACCTCCGGCCCTCCTCGAAGCACCTGCCGGTGGAGCGCTACTGGCACCCCGACGAGTTCGCCGCGCTCACCGAAGAGGGCCGCCGCCTCGGCTTCCGGCACGTCGAGGCGGGCCCCCTCGTGCGGTCGTCGTATCACGCGGGGGAGCAGAGCCGGGCGGCGCTGGCCGCGCGCTAACGTTCGAGGCGTGCGCGCAGCCGTCTGAGGTCGCTGCGCAGGTTGCGCCCAACCTCGATCGCCATCAGCGGGTGGACGAGCCGCGCGAGGCCGCCCGGGCCGCCTTCGACGCGGAGGGCGACGCGCGAGCCGCCGTTCTCCGGCGTCACCTCGTACGTCACGCGCATGGGGAACGGCGCCTCGACGGAACGCATACGGAGCAGGGAGCCGGGCTCGTAGCGCTCGACCTCGAGGACGTAGTGGATGCGGCGGCCCATGAACTTCGCGATGCGTTTCACCTGCGTGCCCGGGGCGATCGGGCCCGACGGGGGGACCACCTCGACGAGGCCGCCGATCCATTCGGGGTCGTTCCGAGGGTCGGCGAGATAGGCCGCCACCGCCTCGGGTGGACGGGCGATCGTGTTCGTGACCGTGACGTCGATGGCCATCGTTGCCCTCCGAGTCAACATTTTAGCGAGGAGTGAATCGTAATCGAGATGCCGCAACGATTCAATGATGGCTAAAATGTGGGTGTGGATGACCTCGCCATCATCGCGGAGCCAAGGCGGCGCGAGATCCTGCGGCTCGTCTGGGACCGCGAGCTTCCCGCGGGCGCGATCGCGGAAGCGATGCCCGTGACGTTCGGCGCGGTGTCGCAGCACCTGGGCGTGCTCAGTCGGGCGGGGCTGGTGGAGCTGCGGCGCGAGGGGCGCCGGCACTTTTACCGCGCGAACCGCGCGCGCCTCGGGCCGCTCGCGGCGATGCTCGAGGCGATGTGGGCGAGCAGCCTCGACCGCCTGGAAGCGGCGATCGAGGAGGAGCGGGACTCCTCGTGAGCGAGCGCATAGTCGTCGAGCGCTGGTTGGCGGCGCCGCCTGAGCATGTGTGGAGCTACTTCACGGACGGCGACCTGTGGGCGCGCTGGCAGGGGACGGCCGCGTCGGTGGACCCGCGGCCCGGAGGGGCGATCGTGCTGCAGATGGGCCGCAACGAGGACGGCGCAGGCGCGCGCGGCGAGTTCGTGCTCCTCGAACGCCCGACGCGGCTCGTGTTCACGTGGGGCTGGGTGGATGCGCCGTTCGGCGAAGTGCCGCCCGGCAGCACGACCGTCGAGGTCGAACTGGTCGCCGAGGCCGGCGGCACGCGGCTGCGTCTGACGCACTCGGGCATCCCCGGCGGCCTCGGGGGCGTGCACGACGAGGGCTGGCGGCTGTACCTCGGACGGCTCGCGACGATCCTCGAGGGCGGTGAGCCCGGTGCGGATCCCTCGCTCGCGAGTTAGCCTCGGGTCTGCCGCCCGAGGTAGTGCGGGGAGTGGCCGAAATAGAGGCTGGCGGCCTCCATGAGCGTCTCCGCAAGCGTCGGGTGGGCGTGCACCGCGAGGTGGAGGTCCGACACCCGGACGCCCATCTCGATGGCCATCACCGCCTCGCCCATCAACTCGCCCGCGCCGTGGCCCGTGATGCCGATGCCGAGGACACGCTCCGTGCTCGGCTCGATCACGAGCTTCGTCAGGCCCTCGCGGGTGCCCATCGTGGTCGCGCGGCCCGAGGCGGCCCACGGGAAGCGCGAGACGGCGACGTCGATGCCACGGTCGATCGCCTGCGCCTCGGTGAGACCGCACCAGGCGACCTCGGGGTCGGTGAAGACGACGGCCGGGATGCCGGCCGGCTCGGAGGCGACCGGCATCCCCGCGATCGCCTCGGCGGCCACGCGGCCCTCGTGCGTGGCTTTGTGGGCGAGCATTGGCTCGCCGGTGACGTCGCCGATGGCGAAGATCGAGGGTTCGTCGGTGCGGCGCGCGCCGTCCACGCGGATGAAGCCGCGCTCGTCCAGGCGCACCTGCGTGTTCTCGAGGCCGAGGCGCTGGGTGTTCGGCGTGCGGCCGACGGCGATCAGCACGCGGCTGAAGTCGTGGTTGTCGGGCTCGCCCTCGCCCTGGAACGTCGCGCGGATCGCGCCCTCGACTTCCTCGAGGGCGGAGACTCGGGTGTTCAGGAAGATGTCGCGAAACTCGCGCTTCAGGCGCCGCTGCAGCGGCTCGACGAGGTCACGGTCGGCGCCCGGCAGCAGTCCGTTTGTCATCTCGACGACCGTGACCTGCGAGCCGAGGGCGGAGTACACCGTGCCCAGTTCGAGGCCGATGTAGCCGCCGCCGACGATGAGCAGCGTCTCCGGCACGTCCTCCAGCTCGAGGGCCGCCTCGGAGTCCATCACGCGCGGCGAATCGAGGCGCAAGACCTGCGGGATCGCGCTCAGCGAGCCCGTGGCGACGATGGCGTAGTCGAACTCGACCTCGCTGATCTCGCCGTCGCTGCGCACGCGCAGGCGGTTGGGCCCCTCGAAGTAGCCGCGGCCCTGCATGTAGGTCACGTGGCGGCCGCGCGCGATCTGGCCCAGGCCGCGGGTGAGCTTGTCGACAACGCCCTGCTTCCAGTCGCGCAGCTTTGGCAGATCGAGCTTCGGCTCGCCGAAGCTGACTCCCCACTCGCTGGAAGCGCGCGTCTCCTGGATCAGGCTCGCGACGTGCAGCAGCGCCTTCGAGGGGATGCAGCCGCGGTACAGGCAGACGCCGCCCGGCTGCGGGGCGTCGTCGACCAGGGTGACGTCCATCCCGAGGTCCGCTGCCTGGAACGCGGCGGCGTAGCCGCCCGGCCCGGCGCCCAGCACGACGACCCGCGGTCGGTCCTCCGAGGTCATCGGCCTAGCCTTCCATCGCGACGATCAGGGGCTCGCGGATCGCGTCGGCGATCCAGTTGAGGAAGCGTGCGCCGTCCGCGCCGTCGATGACGCGGTGGTCGATCGACAGCGAGAGCGGCAGCTGCAGGCGAGGCGTCCACTGGCCGTCTCCCCACACAGGGGTCTGTTCGGCGCGCCCGACCCCGAGGATGGCGACCTCGGGCCAGTTCACGAGCGGCGTGAAGTGCCCCGTCCCCAGGCTGCCGAGGTTGGAGATGGTGAAGGTCGCGCCGCGCATCTCCTCGAGGGTGAGCTTGTTCTCGCGCGCCCGTTCGGCGATGCCGGCCATCTCCACCGCAAGCTCGATGATGTTCTTGTCGTCGACGCCCCGGATCACCGGCACGGCGAGGCCACGCTCTGTATCGACGGCCATGCCGATGTCGTAGTAGCGCTTGAGGATAAGCTCGTTGGTCTCAACGTCGAGGCTGGAGTTGAAGTGCGGGTTCGCCTTCAGGGCCGCGGCGACGATCTTCAGCAGCACGACCGAGATCGTGAGGTTGCCACCCGCCTCGCGCGCTCGCTCGCGGTAGCGCCGGCGCAAATCCTCCAGCTCGGTGATGTCGGCCGTCTGGAAGAGCGTGACGTACGGGATCTGCTCCCATGATGTCGTCATGTTGCGCGCGACGGTGCGCCGGAAGCGGGACAGCGGCTCCCGGTCCACCGGGCCGAACTGCGCGAAGTCTGGGAGCGACGGAGCTGATTGGCTCCGCGCCGCCCCCTCGTCCGGCGCCGAGGCGGGGGCAACGGCCTGCGTCGCCGCGGACGGGGGGGCGGCCTGGTGCGAGCGCGCGTGGCGCTTCACATCCTCCTCGTCGATGCGGCCGCCCGGACCCGAGCCGCGCACCTCGCGGATGTCGACGCCAATCTGGCGCGCAAACTGCCGCACCGAGGGCGCCGCGAAGACGGGCATACCCTCAGGCGCGGGCGCTTCGGCCGATGCCGCGGCCGGCGCGGGCTGAGGCGGCGCCGGGGGTGCCTCCTCGCGGGGCCGTTCGAGGGTCAGTTCGGCCGCCGTCTCCTCCACGGGAGCGACCTCGGGTTGCGGGGTTGCCGCCGCCGGCGCCGGGTCCGGCTGCTGAGCGACTTCCGGGCTCGGCGTGGCGGCCGTGTCCGGTCCGGATACGGGCTCGGGTGGAGGCGGCTCGACGTCCCGCGTTCCGGACGATGAGGGTGGCGCCGGATCCGGCGCGGAGGCCGCGGCGACGGGGGCGGTCTCGACGGCAATCAGCGGCTGACCGGGGCGCACGGTCTGGCCCGGTGCGACGTGCACCTTCGTGACACGGCCGGCGATGCCGGACGGCACGTCGATCGTCGCCTTCTCCGTCTCGATGGTGACCAGCGGCTGGTCGACGGCGATGGTGTCGCCCTCATGGACGAGCACCGTGAGGATGTCCGCCTCGTCGATGCCCTCCCCGAGGTCCGGCAGTGCGAAGTCCTGGCTCATGCCGCGCCTTTCATGCTCGCCGTCAGCGGTGTGCGGGGTTGGGCCGCTCGGCGTCGATGCGCAGACGCGCCGCGGCCTCGCGCACGGTGGCCTGCGGGACTGCTTCCTGGCGCGCGAGCGCAGAGAGCGCCGCGTGCGCGATGTGGCGCGCATCGACCTCGAAGAAGTCTCGCAGCTCAGAGCGCGTGGCGCTGCGCCCGAAGCCGTCGGTGCCGAGAGAGACCAGGGGGACGGGGATCCACTTCGCCAGGCCGTCCGGCAGCGCCTTCATGTAGTCGGACGCTGCGACGACCACGCCCGTGCCACCATCGAGGCAGGCGGTCACGTAGGGCACGCGTGGCGGCTGATCCGGGTGGAGCACGTTCCACCGCTCGACGTCGAGCGCCTCCCGTCGTAATTCCGTCCACGAGGTGACCGACCAGACCTCGGCGGCCACCCCGAAGTCCGCGAGCAGGGCCTGCGCGCGGACCGCCTCGTTGAGAATGGCGCCACCCGCCAGCAGGCGCACGACGGGGCGGGTCCCCGTCTCATCGGGGGAGCGAAAGCGGTACATGCCGCGGATGATGCCGTCTCGGACGCCGTTGCCCTCCGGCACGGGCGGCTGCTCGTAAGGCTCGTTGCCCACGGTGACGTAGTACATGACGTCTTCGTTGTGGACGTGCATGCGTTCGATGCCCTCGCGGATAATCTCCGCCAGCTCGTAGGCGTAGGCGGGGTCGTAGCTCACGAGGTTGGGGACGGTGGAGGCGAGCAGGTGGCTATGGCCGTCCTGGTGCTGCAGGCCTTCGCCCGGGAGGGTGGTGCGCCCGGAGGTGCCGCCGATGAGGAAGCCTCGCGTCCGGGCGTCGCCGGCCGCCCAGACGAAGTCGCCGATGCGCTGCAGGCCGAACATCGAGTAGTAGATGAAGAACGGGAGCATTGCCCGCCCGTACGAAGAGAGCGCGGTGCCCGCGGAGAAGAACGAACTGACGGAGCCCGCCTCGGTGATGCCCTCCTCTAGGATCTGGCCGTCCTTCGACTCTTTGTAGAAGAGCAGGTTCTGCGCGTCGACGGGCTCATAGAGCTGGCCCATCGAGGAGTAGATGCCAAACTCGCGAAACATCGGCTCCATGCCGAATGTTCGCGCTTCGTCGGGGACGATCGGGACGACGCGATGCCCCACGTTCGCGTCGCGGAGCAGCTTCGTCAGGATGCGGACGAAGACCATGGTCGTTGACGCCTCGCGGCCGGCGGAGCCGGTGCGGAACTCGTCCCAGAGCTCGGGCGCCGGCGGCTGCAGGTCGCTCGTGGCGATGCGGCGACGCGGCACAGACCCGCCCAGGGCGCGCCGCCGTTCCCGCAGGTACTCAACCTCGATCGAGTCCCCGGCCGGACGGTAGAGCGGGGCGCCGACGACCTCGTCGTCGGATAGCGGGATCGAGAGGCGGTCGCGGAAGGCGAGCAGCTCTTCCTCGTTGAGGGCCTTCTGCTGGTGGGTGATGTTCTTGCCCTCGCCCGCTTCGCCCAGGCCGTACCCCTTGATGGTGCGCGCGAGGATGACGGTGGGCGCACCTCGATGGCGCATCGCCGCGTGGTAGGCGGCGTATACCTTTTCGGGGTCGTGGCCGCCGAGGCGCATGCGCCATAGCTCGTCGTCGGAAAGGTGGTCGACCATGCGCCTGAGGCGCGGGTCGGCGCCCCAGAAGCGCTCCCGGATGTACGCGCCACCGGCGACGGAGTACTTCTGATACTCGCCGTCGACGACCTCGCCCATGCGGCGGGTGAGCAGACCCTCGCTGTCCCGCGCGAGCAGCGGGTCCCACTCGCTCCCCCACAGCACCTTGATGACGTTCCAGCCGACGCCTCGGAAGACGGCCTCCAGCTCCTGAATGATCTGGCCGTTGCCTCGGACGGGGCCATCGAGGCGCTGCAGGTTGCAGTTCACGACGAAGATGAGGTTGTCGAGCCGCTCGCGCGCGGCCAGGCTGATGGCGCCGAGCGCCTCGGGCTCGTCGGTCTCGCCGTCGCCGAGGAACGCCCATACCTTGCGGTCGGACGGCTCGAGGATGCCCCGGTCCTCGAGGTAGCGCATGAAGCGCGCCTGGTACATGGCCATGAGCGGGCCGAGACCCATCGAGACGGTCGGGAACTGCCAGAAGTCGGGCATGAGCCACGGATGCGGGTAGGACGACAGTCCGCCCGCCTCCGCGAACTCGCGGCGGAAATGATGCACCTGCTGCGCGTTGAGCCGTCGTTCGAGGTATGCGCGGGCGTAGATGCCGGGCGACGCATGGCCCTGGATGAACAGCAGGTCGCCGCCGGTGGGATGGTCCAGACCGCGTACGAAATGGTTGAACGCCACCTCGTACAGCGTCGCGGCCGAAGCGTACGTCGAGATGTGCCCGCCGATGCCGTGCTCGCGCTGGTTAGCCTCGACGACCATCGCCATCGCGTTCCAGCGGATGATGTTCTTGATGCGCAGCTCGAGATCGCGGTTGCCGGGGTAGGGCGGCTGCTTCTCGAGCGGGACCGTATTCACGTACGGCGTCGTCGAGGTGACCGGGAGGCCCGCCCCCGACCGTTGAGCCTCCACCTGCAGTGAGCGCAGCAGCTCGCTCGCCCTGCCGGGACCGGCGCGACGCATGACGTCGCGCAGAGACCCGATCCAGTCCTGCGTCTCCAGGCGGTCGAGGTCTGCTCGCGCGGCGGCTGGGTCGAGGTCGGCGGTCATCGGCGGTGTGTCCCCTGTGTACGCCCTCCATGGTAGGACGAGGCGAGAGCGGGTGCAGGATGGACCGCTACCTCGTAGCCAGCTCGGCATACCTGAAGCATGTCACCTCGTGGTCGTTCACGAGCCCCGCGGCCTGCATGAAGGCATAGCAGATGGTCGGCCCGACGAAGCGAAAGCCGCGCTTCCGCAGGTCGCGGCTCATGGCGCGCGACTCCTCGGTCTCAGCGGGCAGCTCCGATAGCGAGGCGAAGCGGTTCTGGCGTGGCGCACCCCCCACGAAGCCCCAGAGGTACGCGTCGAAGGTCCCATGTTCGGGGAGCAGGTCGAGGAACGCGCGCGCGTTGCCGATCGTGGCGTCCACCTTCGCACGGTTGCGGATGATGCCCGCGTCTGCGAGCAGGCGTGCACGGTTCTCATCGCCGTAGGCGGCGATGCGTTCGACGTCGAACCCCTCGAAGGCGCGGCGGTAGCCCTCGCGGCGGCGGAGCACCGTCTGCCACGAAAGGCCGGCCTGCGCGCCCTCCAGTGTCAGCAACTCGAAGAGCGCGCGGTCGTCATGGAGCGGGACGCCCCACTCCTCGTCGTGGTAGGCAGTCATCAACGGGTCGTTGCCGCCCGCCCACGCGCACCGCGTGGCTTCGTCCGATACGACGGCCATCGTCAGTCCTCGATCCGGGGTTCACGCAGCGTGACGAAGAGCAGCAGCGCCAGCGCCCCGAACAACGCGCCGATGACGACAAACCCGAGCGCGAGCGACACGGCCGCGAAGGCCGCCGCGCCCATCGGCCCGACGAGGAACGCGGCGGCCTGCGCGCTGCCCGCGAGGCCGAACCCGGTGCCTCGACGGTCCCTCGGCACGTTCGCCGCAATCAGCGTGTTCGTCGCGGGGAGCATCATCGCCTGGACGAGCGAGATCAAGGAGAACCCCACGATGAACATCGTGACGCCGTGCGCGCCCGCGAGCAGGAGGTGCGCCACCCCGGCAACGGCGCTACCAACGATGAGCGAGGCACGCAGCCGGCCGGTGCCAACGAAGCCCTGCCCCACGAGCGCGACCCCGGCGACCGACGCGATTCCACCGAAGGTGAACGCCAGGCCGGTCGCCCCGGCCACGTCCTCGGTGCCCTGGATGTCCTGCAGCGCGATCGGCGTGAGCAGGCGCACGAGCTGGTTCAGCGCGAACACCAGGAAGAAGAGGAACAGCGCCAGATAGAACTGCCCTGACAGTTCCCTCCAGAACGAAGTCGCTCGTTCTTCGGCAGGCGCGTCCTTCGCGCGGCGCGCTGCGACCCGGTCGGGAGGCACGACGAACAGCACCACGATGGCCGACAGCGCGGGCATGATTGAGGCGGCGACGATCGCACCTCGATAGTCGAAGAGCACAGCGAGCCCCGCGCCGATGGCGGGGCCGACGGTGCTGCCGAGGTACTGCGCGCCGTTCACGATGCCAAGCGAGCGGCTGATCTGCGTGTCGGGGACGCTCACCGTCGTGAGCGCGACGGCCGCGGGGATGTAGCCGGAGAAGAGCCCCTGGCATGCGAACGCCACGGAGATGTGCCAGGGCTCACGGGCGAACATCAGGATCAGCGTCGTGATGCTGGCGAAGAACAGCGCGCGCACGAACATCAGCTTGCGTCCGAAGCGGTCCGCGGCCACGCCCCAGACCGGCCCGCTCACCACGCGAGCGAGTCCGAGCGTGGTGCTGCCGACGGCCACCCAGAACACGGCGTCCGCCTCGCTGCTCGCGCCGAGTTCTTTCGCGTACAGCGGCAGGAAGGGAATCCAGAAGAACGTGGACAGGCTCGCGATGCCGACCCCGGCGGCGATGCTCAGCGTGGTGCCGAGGACACCGAACCGTCCGTGCGGTGAGTCCTCCGAGGGGTCGGGGGCGGCGGGCAGGGCAGGGGATGAGGCGGCTTCGACGGCGTGGCTCCCCTCGATCCAGATGACGCGTGGGGAGCATCTCGCCGCCGCGCCCGGGCCGCAAGCGCAGACGTGATGCGCGACGTACGCTGAGCCTGTCGCGCCGTGACGGAGGAGGATCGTGTGCACCTCAACCTGATCGAGATGGTGAAGTGGGCCGGATACGCCGGGCTCTTCGCGATCGTCTTCGCGGAGACGGGCCTGTTATTCGGGTTCTTTCTCCCCGGCGATTCGCTCCTGATCACGGCCGGTGTGCTGGCGACGGACAAGTTTCCCGATCACCAGCTCTCGCTCGCTGTGCTGCTACCGCTGCTCTTCGTCGCCGCCGTCTCCGGTGACGCGGCTGGCTACCTCATCGGCCGGCACATGGGCCCGAGGCTCTTCGTGCGCGACGATGCGCGGTTCTTCCGGCGCAAGCACCTCATCCGCGCGGGTGAGTTCTACGAGAAGCATGGTGGGAAGACGATCGTGCTGGCGCGCTTTCTGGCGATCATCCGCACCTTTGCTCCGACGGTGGCCGGCGCGGCTGGCATGAGATGGAGCACCTTCACGTTCTACAACGCGATTGGCGGCCTCGGCTGGGTCGTCTCGATGGTGCTCCTGGGGTATTTCGTCGGTGAGGCGATCCCGAACCTCGACGCATTCTTTTTCGGCATCCTGGCCCTCGTGATCGGGATCTCGCTGGCGCCGGCAGCCGTGCACGTATGGCGCGAGCGGGCGGCGGCCCGCCGTTCCCACTGACGGAGGCAGTGAGGCGGTCCGGGCGGGACGGCGAGGGCGCTACTGGTGCTCGGAGGGCGTGGGGTGGTGCTGCCACTCGCAGTCGCGGCACACGAAGCGCTCGCAGCCTGCGCAGGACTGGACGGTGGCGGTGCCACAGTGGATACACGCGCCGACGCGGGTAGTGAGCCGGTAGGTTGCCATGATCGGATGGTACCGCTTCTGACGCCGTGCCGCTGGAGCGGCTTACAGCCAGACCCAGCTGTCGTACGCGAAGCTCGCGACGAGCATCGCCACGGTCGCGGCCATCAGGGTGAGTGCCAGGCCCCACACGAACACCTGGTTCAGCGGGTTGATCCTCGTCCGTCGCCTCCGGACGGCCGCGCTCGACGGCGCCCCGGCCGTTTCGTGGTAGCCGGCGCGCTCGCCGCCGCGGAAGGCGATGCTCGCGAGGAGCACCATGAGCAAGAGGAACGGGACCGCGACGATAAACGCAATCACCTCGATCACTGGCACTGGGAGCCCCCACTTCCGTCGACGTCGACCGCCCGCAATCATATCGGCGCCTCTGTGCACGGTGAAGCGCTGCTAAGCTCGGGGCGGTGGAGGACGGACAATGACCGAGCTGCGCGCGGGCCGGCTCCTCGTGGCGACGCCGCTGCTCGACGACCCGAACTTCCGGCGCACGGTAGTGCTGCTGTGCTCGCAGGACGAGCGCGGATCGTTCGGGCTCGTCCTGAACCGGCCGCTCGAGGCTGCGGTGGTCGACCTGGCGCCGGAATGGCGCGGCTTCGTGACCGCTCCGCCAGTGCTCTTCGCCGGCGGGCCGGTCGACCGTGCCCAGGCGTTCGCACTCGGATGGAGCGCCCGCACGCGAGTCGAGTCGTGGTGGACGCCTCTCGGCGGCGGCGTGGGACTCCTGAGCCTCCAGGGGGAACCGGACGGGCTCGATGGCATCGAGCAGGTCCGTCTGTTCGTCGGCTATGCGGGCTGGGGTGCCGGCCAACTCGAGGGGGAAGTATCCGAGGAAGCCTGGTTCGTCCTCGACGCGGCCCCGGAGGACGCGTTCAGCGCGCATCCAGAGCGCCTCTGGCATGAGGTGCTGGGACGTCAGCGCGGCGAGCTACGGCTGCTTGCGCACTTCCCGCCAGACCCGCGGCTGAACTAGGCCCGGTCCTCGACTAGCTGTGCTGTTCTGGGAGGTTGATGCGGCTCACCGGTGGGAGACCGTCGAGGGCGGTGTGGCCTCGGTGATGGTTGTACCGGTGGAGCCAGCTGTCCAGCGCTCGGGTACGCTGCAGCTCTGAGCGATACATACGGACGTAGGCCCACTCCTCCAGAAGGGTGCGGTTGAAGCGCTCCACCTTGCCGTTCGTCTGAGGCCGGTAGGGACGCGTGAAGCGATGCCGGATGCTCGCGGCTGAGCAAGCGCGCGCGAAGTTCCCGCTGCGGTAGGCGGAGCCGTTGTCCGTGAGCACCGACCGCACCATCACTCCCCGCTCGGCGAACCAGGCCAATGCCCGCTGCCAGAAGCCCACGGTCGTTGTGGCGCGCTCGTCAGGGAGCACCTCGCTGTAGGCCAGCCGCGAACAGTCGTCGACCACCGAGTGGATGAAGGCATAGCCGACGCGGCTGTGTCCGCCGTGGCCGTCCTTCCCGCGACCGTGCGCCCGCCAACCGCCACCGTGAGGGATACGCCCGAGCTTCTTGATGTCCATGTGCACCAGGTCGCCCGGGCGCTCGTGCTCGTAGCGGCGGATCACCTCACCGGTCGGCCGGTCTAGCCAACGCAGCTGGCGCAGGCCGAGCCGGCACAGGATGCGGTAGACCGTCGACGCCGCCATCCCGAGTCGGAACGCGATGCGGCCCGGCCCGAGCTTCTCCCGTCTGCGCAAGTCCTCGACTCGCCGCTCCACCGTCCGTGGCGTTCGGCGTGGGCTGCGGTGGGGGCGCGAGGAGCGGTCCTGGAGCCCCGGCTCTCCCTCCGTCAGCCAGCGCCGCCACCAGCGACTCGCCGTGGTGCGGGAGACACCCATCTCCGCGGCGACGTGGGCGATCGGACGACCAGCAGCAATGCGCCGGACAAGGATCAACCGTCCCGCTCGCGTGAGTCGTGCATTAGCGTGTAAGGAGGACCTCCCGGGGTGATGTGACTGTGGTAGCCACACCTTCTCCGGGAGGTCCCCTTCGATCACCGGGTCGTGCTAACAACCTCTGTGGACGTCACAACTAGTACAGGCGCGTCAGGCTCAGGACGTTGCTGTAGTCATCGGTCCACAGCCGCGGCGCGCGGGCGTTATCCGGCCATGCCGCGAGTCGGCCAGCGACGTCCGGCGTTTCGAGGAACGCGCGATTGCTCGTCACGAGCACCCACACGCTGGCGAGGACGCCTTCGCCGTCGCCCTCGAGACCGGAGACCCAGTGCGCCTCCTTGCCGTTGCGGGCGGCAGCGGCGCGCACGACCGGGCTCAGGTCTACATGGCGGTTCGAGATGTTGATCGCCAGCACTCCGTCCGGCTTGAGCACGCTCCAGTAGAGGTCGAACGCCTCCCTGGTGAGCAGGTGCACGGGGATGGCGTCGCTCGTGAACGCGTCGAGCACCAGCACGTCGAACGCGAGCTCCGCGCCGTGGTCGACCTGCCGCTCGAGGACGGTGCGGCCGTCTCCGTGCAGCACGTGGAGGTGTGCGCCGCGCTCTCGGGCGTCCGCGAGGAAGGTGAAGTGCTCTTCGGCCAGCCGCGTCACCATCGGGTTGATTTCGTAGAAGCGCCACTCGTCGTCAGGGCGGGCGTACGCGGCGAGCATCCCGGCGCCGAGGCCGATCACGCCCATGGACAGCTCAGGGTCGGGCTTAACGTAATTGCGCAGCGTGACGCCGACGCCGCTGTTCGGGCCGTAGTAGGCGCCCACCACCGTCCGCTTCTCCGGCTGGGTGTACTGGAACCCGTGCAGGATGCGACCGTGCTCCATGACCACCATCCGCGCGTCCGGGAACTCCCGGTTGAACTCGAAGACCCGCACCGAGCCGTAGAAGTTGCGGTCGCGCGCGAGGAGATCGCGGCCGGCTCGTTGCACGTCTCGCACGAGGAGGGCAGCAAGCACCGCGATGCCGGCCAGCGCCGCCCCACCGCCCACCAGCATCAGCCGCCGCCCCGGAGCGGGGCTGTCCTCCGTCTCGCTATGCTCGCGGCGGAACACCTCGAGCGCTCGGGCGCCGAGGACCAGCATCGGGGTCAGCGCCAGCGTCAGGTGGTACTCCCAGTAGCCGCGGAAGACCACGGGCGCGACGAGGGCCACGAAGACCCCTCCCAACGCGCCCCCGACGGCCACCGCCAGGTAGAACGCCGTCAGGTGGCGGGCGGCCGGTCGCAGCCGCACCAGCTCGCCGTGCAGCACGAAGCAGCACATGAACAGCGCGAACGAGTACAGCAGGACCTGCCACAGCACCTCGAAACCGACCTTGTTCATCACGTAGACCCCGGCAGCGAGGCCCAGCGCGAGCAGCAGCAGGTCACGGGAGGGGCGGTAGGCGCGCTCATCGCCAAAGCAGAGGATGAACGTCACCAGGTACAGCGAGAGCGGCACGACCCACAGCAGCGGAATGGCGGCCACATCCTGGGTGAGCTGATTCGTGGTCGCGATGAGCAAGGCGGAGGCGCACGCCGGCAGCGACAGCCAGAACGCGACCCCGGAAGCGGTGATCGGTGCGCCTGGCAACTCCTCGGCGGGATCGAGGGGGTGCGGCGGCACCAGCGCTCCACGGCGATTGGCGCGGATGAAGCCGAGCGCGAGCGTGCCGCAGAGTAGCACGAACAGGACATAACTGCCTGACCACAGCCACGCCTGTGCGCGCAGCCCGAGGAAGCGCTCGAAGAGGACCGGGTAGGACAGGAGCGCGAGCAGCGAGCCGGCATTCGAGAGTGCGTAGAGGCGGTACGGGGAGGTTGTCGGGTGGTCGTGCGTGAACCAGCGCTGGATGAGCGGCGCCGTCGAGGAGAGCAGGAGGTACGGCGCGCCCACCGCCACCGTGAGCACCAGCAGAATGCGCCATGTCGGGTCGCCGGTGTCGTCGCCGCGCAGCGACTCCCGAGGAATGATGGGCAGGGCGGCGGCGGCGAGGATGAGCAAGACGAGGTGCACGAGGCCCTGCCTGCCCGGCGACAGCCGGTCGGAGACGAAGTGCGCGTACGCGTACCCACCGATCAGGGCGACCTGGAAGAAGAGCATCGTGGTCGTCCAGACCGCGGAACCGCCCCCGAACCAGGGGAGGATGTACTTTCCGATGAGGGGCTGGACCTGGAAGAGTAAGAACGCGCTCAGGAACGTGGTCGCGGCGTACAGGGCAACCGGAAAGCGGCCACGTTCCGGGGGCACCTCGACGCTCGCGCTAGACTCGGATGGAGTGCGCATCCCGTCCTCGACGGCTGTCATCGCTGCCTCGATGTCACGTCCACGGCGCTATGGTATCGGGCGGGCCCGCGGGGCGGCGATCCGTTGAGGCTGACAGCCAAGCGTGCTTGAATGCCGCCTGCGGAAGCGCATACGGTTGCGGGCGCGTACGGTACCTCAAGCCGCTCCCACGCAGGCGGCGACGCCCGAGGGGCAGTGATGCAAAGCCCGCCCGCCTGCATTGACCGCCCTCGGATGGGAAGGACGCCGCGACTCCATGCGTCAGATCGGTGAGCCGTCGGCCATCGAGTCCGAGGACGCGGCCGCCGAGGAACGACTCGTCCCAGCGGACCACCTCTATCTGCTCGGGGCGGTGGCGGCGGTGGCCCTCGGCGTCGGCATCCGCGCCGCACACGTCTTCGCGACGAATTTCCCGCTCAACGACGGCGGGCTCTTCTACCAGATGGCCCGCGACTTGCAGGCGAACGACTATCGCTTGCCCGAGACGACGGCGTACAACGTCGCGTCGTTGCCGTTCACGTACCCGCCGCTCGGGCTCTACGTCTCCGCGTTGCTCGACACCGTGACGCCATTCAGCCTGCTGGACCTCTTCCGGCTGCTTCCGCTGTTATACACGTCCCTCTCGATCGTGGCCTTCTTCTTCCTCGCGCGGCGGATCCTCGACTCCCGGGCGGCGGTCGTGGCGGCGACGTTCGCGTTCGCGCTCGTCCCGAGGAGTTACATCTGGTTGTTGATGGGCGGCGGCGTCACACGGGGGCTGGGGCTGCTCATGGCCATCATCGCCCTCCACGAGGTGCATCGCACGTTCACCACGTTCAAGATGCGCTACGCCTTCAGCGCCGCCGTGTTCAGCGGCCTGACCGTGCTGAGCCACCTGGAGACCGGCTGGTTCCTCGCCTTCAGCATCGCGGTGTTCTTCCTCTTCTTCGGGAAGGAGCGCCACTCGGTCACCAGCTCGGTGGTCGTCGCGGGTTCAACGCTGCTCGTGATCCTGCCCTGGCTCCTGGCCGTGCTCAGCGCGCACGGCAGCGAGCCGTTCTTCTCCGCGAACAGTTCCGGCGGCTCAGTGTTTTCAGGCGGGGCCGTGACGGAGTACGCGCTGACCTCGCTGGTGCGACTCATCTCAACGAGCGAGCCGTACTTCCCGCTGATCGGAGTGCTCGGGGTCGTCGGACTGCTCCCAGCGCTCAAGCACCGGCTCTTCGCGCTTCCAGTGTGGTGGGCCGCCACCATCCTCCTCGATGTCCGCGCGTTCCCGACGTTCACGACACTTCCCATCGCGCTGCTTGCGGGCATGGCGGTGAGCGACGTCGTGATCCCGATGCTCGCCCGAGGACGGGAACGCTGGCCCGATCTGACGCTCGTCGGCCGAGGAAACGGGGCGTCCGAGCAGCGTGGCGTGCGGTATGTGTCGTGGCCCGGCTGGACACTGATGGCCGTCCTGGGAGTGATGCTCGTGTATGCCCTCGTCGGGTCGATGCTGCGCAAGCCCGGACTGGGCGGTGAAGGCGAGTACCTCGTCAGCCTGACCGAGGGGCAGCGCACCGCGATGCACTGGGTCGAGGAGCGTACTCCGGCGGGCAGTTCGTTCCTCGTCATCCCGCGCGGCCCCTGGCAGGTGGACAAGGAAGCCGAGTGGTTCCCGGTGCTTGCCGACCGCGAGAGCGTGGCCACGGTCCAGGGCACCGAGTGGCTGCCGGATGGAGGGTTCGATGAGGCCGTCGCTGCCTTCGACCGCGCGTGGGACTGTGGATTCCAGGGCTCGGATTGCCTCGCGCGGTGGGCCGAGACGAACAGTACGACGTTCGACTACGTGTACCTCACGCGGAACGACCGCTTTCAGTGCTGCGGCACCCTCGTGCGGTCGCTCGAGGAGGACGAGGACTACGTCAAAGTGTTCGAGGGTCCCGGGGGTACCATCTTCCGGGTTGTGGGTGATTTGACGGACAGCACGGACGCCGAGGAGGACGACACCAGCTCCTGATCTCCGACGTAGACTCGGTGCGTCCCCGACAGTTCGAGCGAGCGAGGAGGCCCCGATGTACGACCCCGTCGCAGCCGCGCGCGTGTTGCAGCCGCGCATCCGCGAGGCAGCCAGCCGGATCGAGGAGCAGCGCCGCTTGCCGATGGACCTCGTCGACGCGATGCGCGACGCGGGGCTGTTCCACATGACGATTCCCGCTTCGATCGGCGGGCATGAATCGAGTCCCGTCGCCGCGGCCCGCGCCGTTGAGGAGATCGCCCGTGCCGATGGCTCCGCGGGCTGGTGCGTGATGCTCGCGGCGCAGTCGACCGGCTTCGCAGGTTTGATGCCGGAGTCGGAGGCCCGACAGGTCTTCGGCGACGGCGGCATCATCGCCGGCACTGCGCGCCCGATCGGCCGCGCGGTCACCGTCCGCGAGCCCGCCGAGGGGTACCGCGTCTCCGGCCGCTGGCCGTTCGCCAGCGGGTCCAGCCACGCGGACTGGTTCATGGGCGAATGCGTCGTCTACGACGGTGAGGCCCCACGCCTCGACGAACAGGGCAACCAGGTGACGCGCGCGGTGTTCGTCCCTCGGTCCGAGGTGACGACGTATGACACGTGGCACACAACGGGGCTCCGAGGCACGGCGAGCAACGACTTCTCCGTCGAGGATGTCTTCGTGCCGGCGGAGCGGGGCTTCCAGATGCTCGTTGTGGAGCCGCAGCACCCGTGGGTGCTGTATCAGTACCCGCAGCTGTTGTTCATGAACCACGGCAGCCACGCGCTCGGGCTGGCGCGCGCGGCGCTCGAGGCCGCCACCGAGGTCGCGCGGACGAAGCGCGGGTGGGGTGACCAGCCGCTGCGGGAGGTGCTGCGCGTGCAGTCGGTGATCGCGGAGGCGACGGCGCTCATCGAATCGGCGCGCCACTACCTCTACGCGACCGCCGACGAACTGTGGGCGGCCGCGCAGGCGGGCGATGACGACACGACGGTGCTGCGGTCTCGGGTCCGCCTGGCGGCAAGCCACGCGGCGCGCTCCAGCACCGAGGCGATTGACCTGCTGCACGCGACGATGGGGACGAGCGCGGTCTTCGTCTCCAACCCGATCGAGCGGGTGTTTCGCGATATGCACACCGCCGCCGCGCACGTGATGATCGGCCAGCTGACGTACCAGGCCGCGGGGCGGGTGGAACTGGGGATGGAGCCGGACTTCCCCTTCTTCTAACCGCGGGCCGCCGCGCGGCCGATGAACGCGAGGCACGTCCCGTACTCGGCGTCTCCCGAGCGGCCGCGGAACGACCAGACGTCTGCGCCCCCGCACCGCGTGCAGATCCCTGACACCTCGACGGAGCCGACACCGGCGGCGCGCAGCTGTCGTGCGTTCGCGGCCCAGAGGTCGAACCGCCCGCCAGCGACGAGGTCGTCGCTACCGGGCCCGAGGCGGTCGCGCACGAGCTGGGCGCGCTCTTCGTCGATCGTGTAGCAGCACGGGCCGATCGAGGGGCCCAGCGCCGCCACCATCTCACCGGTGCGCACGCCACCGGCGGCCATCCCCTCGATCAGGTTGCGCGTGACGCCGAGGGACGTCCCTCGCCAACCGGCGTGGGCGACGCCAAGGGCGTTCGCGGCGCGGTCAGCCACGAGCACGGGCACACAGTCCGCCGCCACCACACCGAGCAGCAGGCCGTGCCGTGGGGTCCACAGGGCGTCCGCCTCGGGCCAGTCGGCGGGCACGTCCTCGACACGCACGACCTCCGCACCGTGCACCTGCTTCGCGCGCGCGAGCCCGGAGAAGCCGAGGCGTTCTGCGACCGCCTCGCGGTTGCGTCGCTGGACCTCGCGAGGCGTGGTCGTGTCGCCCATTGTGCCGAAGGCGCGTGTCGTGAAGCCGGCCACGAGCCCCATCGAGGAGAGCAGTGGCGAACGCAGCAGCCCGCCCTCTTCGTCCCAGGTCCGCACCCGAATCGCATCGACCGTCATCGGGACACGGTATCGCATCGTGGCGAGCGATGCGGGGAGCGACGCGGCGGCGGGCGTTAGAATCGCTCGGAGCGACGGGACGGACGAGGACGGGAGCGATGATGCCGGAGGACATCGAGCGGCTGCTGGCGGAGCTGTCGGAGGCGCCGGGCCCGTCCGGCTTCGAGGGGTCGGTGCGCGCCGTCGTCGGCCGCGAACTGATGCCGCTGGCGGACGAGGTGGAGACGGACGGCCTCGGTTCGCTGATTGCCCGCCTCGGCGCCCCGACGGGCCGCCCGCGCGTGATGTTGAGCGCGCACATGGACGAGCTGGGCCTGATGGTCCGGCGCATCACCTCTGACGGATACCTGATGTTCCAGCCGCTCGGCGGATGGCTTGACCAGGCGCTGATCAACCAGCGCTGGCGCATCCTGACGAGCCGGGGGCCGGTGCTGGGCGTCACCGGTATCAAGACCGTGCACGTGATGAAGCCCGATGAGCGCGATCGCGTGTTCAAACGCGACGGCATGTTCATCGACGTCGGGGCCCGCGACCGCGCCGACGCCGAGGAACGCCTCGGCATCCGTCCCGGCGACCCCGTCGCGCCCGAGAGCGCGTTCGCGGCGCTCGCCGGCGGCGACCTGTACCTCGGCAAGGCGTGGGACGACCGGGCCGGCGTGGGCGTGCTGATCGAGGTGTTCCGCCGCCTCCGTGAACGGCCCGGCCCGAACACAGTGTTCGCTGTGGCGACCGTGCAGGAAGAGGTGGGTCTGCGCGGCGCAGGCACGAGCGCGAACCGCGTCGCGCCCGACATCGGCATCAACCTCGAGTCGGGCGTGGCGGGCGACTATCCCGGCATCTCCGAGGACGAGGCGCAGGAGCGGCTGGGCGGCGGGCCCGCGATCTTCCTCCACGACAGCTCGATGCTGCCGAACCTGAAGCTGCGCGACCTGGCGATCGAGGTGGCGGCGGAGCTTGGGATCGAGCTGCAGTTCAACGTACTTACCGGCTACGGGCAGGACGGCGCGGCGATGCAGCAGGCGTACGCGGGTGCGCCGGTCATCAATGTCACCGTCCCCACGCGTTACCTGCACAGCCACAACAGCGTCATCCATCGCGGCGACTTCCTCGGCGCGATGGCGCTGGTCACAGAGCTGGTGCAGCGGCTCGATGCGGCGACGGTGGAGGAGATCCGACGCTTCGACTGAGCTTCGCCTGCCGTCCCTGCAAGCGTGGACTGGGCGGCGAGCCTCGCGTACGATTTGCGCGATACAGCGCGGCTTTCTGTCTCGAGAGGTGAGCGCCATGGCGTTCGTGATCACGCAGACCTGCATCGACACTCAGGATCAGGCCTGTGTCGAGGTATGCCCGGTCGACTGCATCCACTTCGAAGAGGGTGCGGACCGGATGCTATACATCAACCCCCTCGAGTGCATCGACTGCGGGGCGTGCCAGCCCGCGTGCCCGGTGCAGGCCATCTTCCCGGAGGGTGACGTCCCCGCCGACCAGGCGCCGTTCATCGAGATCAACTCCCTGTGGTACCAGGACGCCGCCGCGGCTCGCGCGAAGGTCGCCCCGATGTCGGGCGGCGGAGGTGCCGCCGCGCCCGCGGCTGCCCCGGCCGCCGAAGACGGCGCGGAGGCTCCGGCCGCTGCACCAGCCCCCGCGGCTGCTCCAGCGGCCGCCGCCTCTGCGGCTGCCCCGCCTGCGGCGCCGGCCCGTCCCTCACGCGAGGAGCTCGGCGGGTACAAGTACGGGGAGAACGGCGTCGAGGGGAAGTGCGCTGTCTGCGGCCAGTACGTCGTCAAAGGCGGCGTGAAGTTCCGCGCAAAGTCCGTGCTGTGCCCCGAGGATGCCGACAAGATGTCACGCCTCGAGCGGACGTTCGGCCTCCCCGGAGGTCGCCGCTAGCCGCTCTGGCCCTCGGCCGGCGCTGATGCCGCCTCGATTGGCGGCGGCGCCGCCTCCGTCAGGTGGCAGCGCTCATTGAGTCCCACCACCGCCCAGCGGTCGCCGTCCCGCACCTCGACCACGCTCAACGACGCGAGGTCCACGCGGAAGCCGCGCCACGCGCTCAATGGCACGCCGAGGGCGTGACAGAGCAGCGTCCGCAACGCGAGGTTGTGCGATACGACCGCGATGGCCTGCCCTCGATGGCGGTCGACGATCTCCCTCGCCGCCGCGACCATGCGGCCCTGGGCCTGCCGCAGCGACTCGCCGCCGGGGATCGGCACGTCGACGCCTGAGTCCTCGCGCCAGCTCGCGATGAACGCGGCGTAGCGCTCGCGCATCTCCTCCCCGGTCATCCCGTCCAGGTCGCCGTGGTCCACTTCGGACAGGCGCTCGTCGACGATGATCTCGAGGCCCAGCGGCGAAGCGATGGCCGCGGCCGTCTCGCGCGCGCGGGAGGACGGACTCGCGTAGACGGCGGACGGCCTGAGCGCCGCGACCACCGCCCCCGCGGCGGCGGCCTGCGCGCGTCCGGTGTCGTTCAAGGGCACGTCGCGCCGTCCCTGGGTGCGCCCCGAGGCGTTGCCGTCCGTCTCGCCGTGGCGGACGAGGTAGAGCCGGGTCACTTCCTCCGGCGACGGTCCGCTGGTCATTCGAAGCGTCCTCGTTCCCGCCACGCACGGATGGCGACCAGCGGTCGGTCGACCTCGATCGCCGTGCGCGAGAGCACCGCACCGCAGTCGGCGACGCCGAGGGCGGCGAGCACCGAGGCCGGGCGTACGGAGCGCTCCTGGGACAGCGCGAGGCGCATCTCGACGGCAGCGCCCCCCGCGGTCGATGACACGCGCAGGTCATAGACCAGCGGTCGCAGGTCAAAGCGCCGGATGCGCTCGCCGCGCTGCTCCTCCCAGTCGAGCGTCTGGAGCGCCAGCAGGGCGGAGACGCGCGCGGCGAGGTCATGCGGCTGGAGCGGGCCCTCGAAGGTCGCGCGGTAGCGGGCGGCGCGCACGGACGCGCCGAGCGAGGGCAGGCGTTCCCCGATCTCCTCCGCGTGGCACGGTTCGAGGCCATCGGGCAGCGTTGCTGACAGGCGAGTGACGACCACCTGCGGGTCCGCCGGCGCCGCCAGCACCGCGTCGACCAGCTCCGCCTCGCCGGTCGTGTCCTGAGGCAACGGCGGGCCGGTCTCGATGCGCGCGCGCTTCGAGCCCTCGGGCCGGGCCAGCCTGAGCCCGGCGGCCTCGAACGCATCGTGCCACGTCCGACCGAGGTTCCCGAGTGGCCGCTCAGAGGACAGAGAGTTGCGATAGGTCACGCGCAGGCGCTGAAACGGCACAAGACTCCTCGCTCGCTGGCACGAGCGAAGCGCCCGCGCGAACGAGTCGATCATGCCGCACGAGCGAGCGCGTGGGGAAGAGCGTGAGCCTGCGGCATGTGCGGGCCGGTGAAGCGCGCGTTTTCAAGAGGCGAACGTCCTGCTGTGGCATTTCGCACGCTGGTGAGTTGCGCTATCGTCTGCCGGTGCACGCGTCGTCGTGCGGCGGCACGGCGCAGGAGGACGTCACACATGCGCCAGGTCCGGCTCATCGAGTCAGGCCAGCCCACGCGCTGGCTCCTGTTGCTGGTCGTACTCGCCTCGATGGCAATCGCTGCCTACCCGCTGTTCTTCAGCCCGCAGAGCGCCTACGGCATCGAGGGAGGGTGTGAGGACGCCCCGATCACCGTCGAGTTCGACGAGGGTGGGGTGGCGAGCTACCAGGTTCCGGAGGAGTCGGAACAGACGATCGTAGCCGTGTGCGTTGGGTTTAGCGTTGATGATCACGGTGGGCCGTATTTTAGCGATGACGCGTTGAACGAGGACATCGCATGTCTCCTCTCTGAGGGCATCGGGGGGGGCAGCGTCTCCGTAGGGGTCATCGAGGAGTGCAGCCCGGATCACATCGACATCTATCTCTCTGAGGAGCCGACGCCGCCCGCCGATTCCCACTGCGCGCCTCCACCTGATGCAATCGTTGCCTTCGTCGAGGGAGCGGCGATCTACAGCGTGCCGGATGTCGAATCAGGACAGTACGTCGAGGCGGTGTGCATCGACTACGGCGAGGGCCACGGCGAGGTGTACGACAGCGATGCCGCGCTCGAGGCGAGCGACAGCTGCATCGAATCCAACGGTATTGGCGGCCCCAACTTGATCGTGACGTTCAATGTCGAGGATGAGTCGTGCTACGCCGAGCATGTTGATGTGTACCTTGGCGAAGAGGAAGCGACGCCCACACCGACCCCGACACCGGAGCTGTGCAGCAACGCTTCTGCCACACTCGCGGTCGGAGGCGGGGGGCAGGCGACGTACGTGGCGCCGCCCGGGTTCCGCGTGACCGCGATCTGCGCCTCGTTCACAGTGGATGACTTCGAGGGAGAGTCCGAGGGAGGCGAGGACCACACCGGGCCGTTGACGAACGGGCTGCACGCGGGCGGATGTCTCCTCGTTGGCGGTGTCGGCACGGGCATCGTGTCGGCGTTCCTCCTGCCGCAGGAGGGGTGCCCGGACGGCATCGACCACCTCGATGTCTATCAGGCGCCCATTCCACCCACTCCAATGCCCACCGCAACGGTGCCGCTCCCGACGCAGCCTCCCGCGACGGCGACGCCTCCGGCGACCGCTACACCGACGGCGACTGCGACTCCCACACCCACGGTTTCGGCGCCGCCGGCCTCAACCGTGACTCCCACGCCCACGGCGCAGGCGACCTCGACGGCCACGCCGCCGGTCTCTCCGGCGAGTGGGACCCCGCCCGCGGACCCTCCGGCGGGCGACACACCCACGGGCGATACTCCGACCGGTGGTAGTGGCCCTTCGGGCGGCTCGCTTCCGCCTGGTGGTACGGGCGGTACCGGCGGCTCCGCTGGTGTGCCCGGCGGTGGGATCGTCGGCGGGCCCGGCCAGGCCGGCACCGCGACGCCCACGCCGACCGTGACCGCGACGGCGACACCGACCCGCACTCCCACCCCCACGCCGACGCGCACGGTGACTCCGACGCCGGCTCCGACTCTGACTCCGACCGCTACGCCCGCGCCGACATCGAGCCCGACCGTCGAGGCGACGGGGAGCAGCTTCCGTCCCGCGTTCGCGATGTCTGCGCGTGACGCCGGCGACACCAGCGGCAACGCCGAAGTGGTGTTCACCAACCTGTTGCTGGCGGCCCTGCTGGTGCTGCTGATCCTCTTCGACGCCTCGATCATCAACTCGACGGTCGAGGAGAACCACGAATTCTTCGAGCCGTGGCTCGACCGCGTGACCGGCCCCGCGCGAGGGCTCTTCGAGCAGCTCGGCTTCGCGGTGCAGCAGGTGGCGGGGAACTGGTCGCTGGAGCGCCTGACGAGGTACTCGTTACTCCTCGGGCTGACGAGCCTCGTCTACGCCATGCTGGACCCGGACTTCGGACTGAATCAGTCGACGGCCGTGCTCATGCTGAGCCTCATCATCGGCATCGGCCTGGTCACCGTGACGTTCGACGGCGCGCAGGTGTGGCTGGCCCGGCGGCGGTTCGGCCTGGCCGCCGGCATCATGTTCTTCCCCTTCGCGGTGATCCTGGCCATCGGCTCCGTCCTCATTTCGCGTCTGTTCGATGTGCATCCCGGCATCATTTACGGGTTCGTCGCCGCGGCCGCGCTCCTGCCAGGCCAGGAAGCCTCGCGGTCGGAGGACGGCCAGCTGGTGTACATCCCGATGCTCGTGGTGTTCGCGTTCAGCATCGCGAGCTGGCTGCTGGTGGCGCCGTTCCGAGCGTGGGCGGAGGACGGCAGCTTCCTCGGAGCATTGTTCGAGTCGATCGCGGTCGCCATGTTCGTCGGCGGCGTCCAGGGCCTGCTGTTCACGCTGGTGCCGATCGAGTTCATGGATGGACAAAAGGTCTGGAGGTGGAGCCGGCTGGCCTGGTTCTCGATCACGTTGCCCGTGGCGTTCGTGTTCCTGCACGTGCTGATGAACCCGCACGGCGACTTCGGGTCACCGATCGAGGAGACGAGCCTGCGCGCGCTCTTCATCCTCTGCATCGCGATCTGGCTCGCGACGGCGGTGGTCTGGCTCTACTTCCGTCAGCGCCGGGCCCGCATGCAGTCGGTCTGAGACGGCTTAGTGTAGAGCGATGGTCGGTCGGCGGGGCAGGACCAGCCTAGCCGCGGCCCCAGTGCGTGCGCACCGCTTCGAGGAGGATCGCGGCTGCTGCTCGCGGGTCCTGGCGGCGGGCCGCGACCTCGTCGACCAGCGTCTCGAGGATGCCCTCACCCTGCGCCGTCTCCAGCGCCTGGCGATGCAGCGCGGCACGGGCCAGGGACACGATCTGCGCCTCCGCCAGCGTCCGCCGCTCCTCGTCCGCGTGTCCTGAGGTGCGCAGGTAGTCCTGGTGGGCGTCGATCTTGTCCACCAGCGCGTCCAGGCCTTCGTTGTGGCGGGCCACGGTCATCAGGATGGGCGGTTCCCAGGCGCGCGGCGGCGCGATGGCGAGCAACGCACGCAACTGCATCGCCGCCGTCTCGGCGCCGGCGATGTCCGCCTTGTTGACGACCATCACCTGCGCGATCTCCATCAGCCCGGCCTTCATCGACTGCACGTCGTCGCCGCCCGCCGGCGTCGTGACCAGGACAGTCGTCTGCGTGGCCGTAGCTACTTCCACCTCGTCCTGGCCCGCACCCACCGTCTCGACGATCACGACGTCGTAGCCGGCGGCGTCCATGACGTCGACGACGCCGGAGGCCGTCTCGGCGAGGCCGCCGAGGTTGCCTCGGGACGCCATGGAGCGCATGAACACGCCGCCGTCGGCGGTCAGGTCCTGCATGCGGATGCGGTCGCCGAGGATCGCGCCGTGCGAGAACGGCGAGGAGGGGTCGACGGCGACGATCCCCACCGTGCGGCCTCGGCGGCGCTCTTCGCGCGCCAGCGCGGCCACGAGCGTCGACTTACCGACACCGGCGGAGCCAGTCACGCCGATCGTCTGCGCGCGGCCGGTGCTCGCGTACAGCCCGGCGAGGATCGCTCGCCCGGCGGCGTTGTCCGCCTCGACGTGGGTGATCGCGCGCGCGAGTGCGCGGCGGTCGCCGCCGGCGACTCGCTGGATGAGTTCGGTCGGCTCCAAGCTACTGCTTCTCGGTCACGTTCTCGCGCAGGAACGCGATGATATCGTTCGTGTCCGTGCCGGGCCCGAAGACGCCCCGGAAGCCCATCTCCTGGATGGCCGGGATGTCGCCTTCGGGGATGATGCCGCCGCAGAACAGCAGCACGTCGTCCACGCCGCGCTGCCGGAGCTCGGCGATCACGCGCGGGAACAGCTCGAGGTGCGCGCCGGAGAGGATCGACAGCCCGACGACATCGACATCTTCCTGCAGCGCGGCCTCGGCGATCATCTCGGGCGTCTGACGGATGCCGGTGTAGATGACCTCCATGCCGGCGTCTCGCAGCGCTCGCGCGACGACCTTCGCGCCGCGGTCGTGCCCGTCGAGGCCGGGCTTTGCGATGAGGACGCGCAGCGTCCGCTGTTCCGTGGTCATGCTCGTGCTCCTGTCGCCTCTGTCTTCGCTCGACCGGGTCGAGATTACCGCGTGTATGAGATGAGCTGAATCGCCATGCCGAATGCCGCGCTGGCCGGGACCGACGACACGCGCGCGTTCGGCAGCAGCGAGGGAGCGGCGTCCGGCATCTCGATGCCCGCCGCGCGGTAGCGCGCGATCTCCGCGTCGAGGTCTTGCACCTCGATGGCGACCATCGGCACCGCGCCCTGTCCCTGATCGGCGATCTGCTGTGCGATCGGGGCGTCCGGCGTCGCCGGCGAGAGCAGCTCGATCGTGCACTGGCCGCAGGGCACCTGGTCGATCAGTGTGCCGTTGAACGGTCCCAGGCGACCGGCGACGCGCACGCCGAGGACGCGTTCCCAGGACGCCGCCAGGGCGGCCGGGTCGCTGGTCCGCACCGCGAGGTGGTCGAACCCCTTCGCGGACGATACGTGTGTACCCGCCGGCGGCTCGGCCAGCTCCACGAGCACGCCGTTCATCGAGCGCGGGTGGATGAACGCCACCTGTCCGGCGAGCCCGCGGCGCGCCGCCTGGTCGATCAGCTCCACATCGAGGCCCTTGATGCGTGCGAGTTCGCCGTCGATGTCGTCCGTGGCGAAGCAGTAGTGGTGCAGCGTCGGACCGCGGCTCTCGAGGAAGCGCGCCACGCCGGTATCCTCGCGCACTGGCTGGATGAGCTCGATCTCGTTCTCGCCGACCTCGAGCAAGACGCCGCGCACGCCCTGCTCGTCGATGACCTCGTCACCGGTCACCATGAGGCCCATCGTGTCGCGGTAGAAGGTGAGCGCGGCGTCAGCGTCCGGGACGACGACGGCCACGTGGTGCAAGCGGCTGATCACGGCAACTCCACTCTAGAACCGGCCTGTTGTTAGACGCCTCGCAAGCGTCTCCAGGCTGCGATCTGCTCGATATGCTCGCGGTCGTGCGATGCCGCGTCCGCGAGCCGGTGCGCGGTCTTGCCTTCGGCGTAGCGGTCGGGCTCGAGCACGCGCAGGCCGCGGACCGCTGCGTCGTGCCGCTCGCGGGCGGCGCGCAGACGCCCCATGGTCCGCTCCCAGCTGTCGTCCGCGGCTTCCTGCTGGCGCCGCGCGTTGAACGCGTCCAGGTCGTCGTCCTCGAAGTCCGGCACCTTCGGGCGCTCGCCGCGCGCCATCAGCTCGAGTGCGTGCGCGTAGCCGTCCTGCCACGCTGCGATGTTCACGATCACGTCCTTGACGGACCAGCCGTCGATCGCCGGGTCGAGGCGCAGCGCTGCCGGGATCGCGTCGACCGCCTCGAGCAGTTCGGCCCGGGCGCGCGCGTTCTCCTCCACGATGCCGTCGAGGACGTCCGGCATCAGATCGTGAGCACTTCCTGGTACTCGCCCCATTCCTGGCGCAGGACGTCGCAGATCTCGCCGAGCGTCGTATAGCATTCCACCGCCTCGATGAGCAGCGGCATCATGTTCTCGTCGGTGTGGGCGGCGGCGCGGATCTTCGCCAGCGCCCCATCGACGGCGGCGTTGTCGCGCCGCTCGCGCAGCGCTTGCAGCCGGCCCACCTGCCGCCTCGCGAGCGCGGGGTCGACGCGCATGATCTCCGGGACGTGGACCGCCTCCGTCTGGAACTGGTTCACACCAACGACCACGCGCTCCTTGGTCTCCGTCATGCGCTGCAGGCGGTAGGCCGACTCCTGGATCTCGCGCTGCTGGAAGCCCTGCTCGATGCACGCGAGGGCGCCGCCCATGTCCTCGATCCGCGCGAGGTACTGGTTCGCCTCTTCCTCGACACGGTCGGTCAGCGACTCGATGTAGTAGGAGCCCGCGAGCGGGTCGATCACGTCCGCGACGCCGGTCTCGTAACCGATGACCTGCTGGGTGCGGAGCGCGATCTCCACGGCCTCCTCGGTGGGCAGCGCCAGCGCCTCGTCCCACGAGTTCGTGTGCAGCGACTGCGTGCCGCCGAGGACCGCGGACATCGCCTGGAACGCGGTGCGGACCACGTTGTTGATCGGCTGCTGCGCCGTCAGCGTCGCGCCGCCTGTCTGGGTGTGGAAGCGGAGCATCTGCGAGCGTGGATTCGTCGACCCGTAGCGCTCCTTCACGATGCGCGCCCACATCCGCCTGGAGGCGCGGAACTTCGCGACTTCCTCGAGGAAGTTCGAGTGGCAGGCCCAGAAGAAGGAGAGCCGGGGCGCGATGTCATCGATGTTCAGGCCGGCTGCCAGGGCAGCGTCGCAGTACTCGATCGCGTCGGCGAACGTGAACGCGAGCTCCTGTGCGGCGGTGCAGCCCGCCTCGCGCATGTGGTAGCCCGAGATGGAGATGGTGTTCCACTCGGGCAGGTTGTCCTTGCACCAGGCGAAGACATCCGTGACGAGGCGGAGCGAGGGGCGCGGCGGGAAGATGTACGTCCCGCGCGCGATGTACTCCTTCAGGATGTCGTGCTGGATCGTGCCGCCGACCTTGTTCAGGTCCGCGCCCTGCTTCTTCGCCGCCGCGACGTAGAGCGCAAGCAGGATCGAGCCCGTCGCGTTGATGGTCATCGAGGTCGTGACCCTGTCGAGCGGCAGGCCCTCCGTCAGCGTCTCGATGTCCTCGAGCGAGGAGATGGCGACGCCGACCTTGCCGACCTCGCCTTCGGCCTCCGGGGCGTCCGAGTCGTACCCGATCTGCGTCGGCAGGTCGAAGGCGACGGAGAGGCCGGTCTGGCCCTGCGACAGCAGGAAGTGATAGCGGCGGTTCGACTCCTCGGCGTCGCCGAACCCGGCGTATTGGCGCATCGTCCACAGCCGGCCCCGGTACATCGTCGGCTGCACGCCGCGAGTGAACGGGTACTCCGAGGGGTAGCCCAGCTTTTCGAAGTAGTTCCACTCGGCGAGGTCTTCGGGCCCGTAGAGCGGGGCGACCTCCGCACCGGATGAGGATTCGAAGCGCGGCTGGCGCTCTTTGGCGCGCTCGGTCGCCTTCTGATACGTCGTTTCGAGCCATTCGTGCTGACTGTGGCTTGCCACGTAGCCCCCCTGCTCGTGCATGGCCGTGCGGATGCGCTGCCGCGTCGGGCAACGCCTGCGAATCATACCAACCGTCCGCACTTGCGAGCAGCACAGGAGAAGTGGGGGCATGGCGGGGTCGCGAAGCGGGCGGCATGGTGGGCGATAGAGGGCTCGAACCTCTGACCTTCCGGGTGTAAACCGGACGCTCTGACCAGCTGAGCTAATCGCCCGCGAGGGCGTTCGCGCCTCCCTCGATGCTAGGGCGGCGGCGAGGAGGGGACAACCGCAGGGCGCCGCGCGGGTCGACAGCGGTGGGGCGGCGCAGCCGCTCGTGCGTGGGGCTGGCGCCGACCGCCGCCTACAGTGGGAGTGATGGGCGGAGGCCGGTCGAGCGCGGCCCCGCGTTCGGTCCGCGGCCGGGGCGTGCAACGGGGCGCGCGTCGACCGTCTTGCGTGCGCGCCCGGTGACGGAAACGATCGACGGATGAACGAGGCCACCGAGTGGATGGAACCGCCGCACGAGCCAGACCGACCGGCTGAGGAGCCGCACGACCACGACGTCCCCGAGGAGCGGTTCTTCTCAGGGCCGCAGAGCCGCTGGTCGGAGTTCTTGTGGGCGATCCGCGTGTTCTGGGAGTTCATCCAGGGCTTCCGCACGCTGCATTTCGTCGGGCCGTGCGTGACCGTCTTCGGCTCCGCCCGCTACTCCGCCGGGCATCCGTACTACGAGCTGGCGAGAGAGGTCGGGCGGCAGCTGTCGCTCGCCGGGTTCTCAGTGATGACAGGTGGCGGCCCGGGCATCATGGAGGCGGCGAACCGGGGCGCACGCGAGGGCGGCGGCCCGAGCATCGGATGCAACATCCGGCTCCCGCATGAGCAGGCGCCCAACCCCTACCTCGACACGTGGATCGAGTTCGACCACTTCTTCGCGCGCAAGGTCATGCTCGTGAAGTACTCGTACGCGTTCGTGGTCATGCCCGGCGGCTTTGGGACGCTCGATGAGGCCGCTGAGGCCATGACGCTCATCCAGACGAAGAAGATCGAGGACTTCCCCGTGATCTTCATGGGGACGCAGTACTGGGAGCCTTTCCGTCAGTTCGTGCGGCAGAGCTTGCTCGGTCAGCTCACGATCGATCCCGAGGACGTCGAGCGCGTGCTGTTCACCGACTCTCCCGAGGTGGCCGTCGAGGCGATCCGGCGAGCGGCAATCGAACGGTTCGGACTCCAGTACGGGCCGTTGCGCCCACGCCGCCGCTGGTGGCTCGGCGAGTTCGGCCTCAGGCGCCCGAGAGGCCCCGCGAGGTCGACGCGGCCGGCCCCGCCACGTTCGTGACCGTCGGCCCTTCGCCCGTGCGCACGATGACCAGCTCGCTCCGCTGCTGCGAAGGGTTGCCCTCGCGATGCACGGCGCCCGCAGGCACGTACACGAAGTCGCCCGGTCCGGCCTCGATGATCTGCGTGCCGTCCGGGCCCGCCTCCATCCGCAAGGCGCCAGAGGCGACGTAGATCACGGTCTCGTAGTCGCCGTGGTGGTGCCAGCCGGAGGTCATGCCGGGTTCCGTGAGCGTGACACCCGACCACAGCCGCTCCGCGACATGCGCCGCCTCCCGGACCATCCCCGGCGTCGGGTCACCCTCCGTCCGCTGCGGGGGTGTCACGTGCGTCAGCAGCTCATCTCCGGCCATCCCGTGCCTCCCCACCGTCGGATCCCGCGCCGGACCCCCGTCCGCGGAACCCCCCAAACCGCAGCACCCAGGCGAGGTAACCGAGGATGAGCGCTCCCTCGAAGCCAGAGCGCACCGCGTGCCCCGCCCATTGCTCGATGAGATTGCCGCCCAGCCAGAGGTTGACGACCAGCGCGGTCAGGACGAGAAGATGTTTCCCGAAGCCCATACGCCCAGCCTACAGGAGCGAAACACGGCCGACGACCCGACGCCCTTGACCCAGGCCGATACGTTTACGGCCGCCCTCGACGCTCTGAGCCTGACGGAGGTCGAGGAGACGGCTGGCGAGCTACACCGCCGCATCGCCGAGGCGCTGCGCGACCTCGGTGAGCGCCGGTCCGACCGCGGTGGTCGCGACAGTCCTCGGGCACGCGTTGCTTCGCTCGTCGTCCGCACCGAGATCGCCGCCGTCGTACTGGCCGGCGCCGCTGCTGCCTCGGAGGTCGTCGCGCCCCCGCTGGAGGTGCACCCGTCGGCGATCGCGGCGGTGATGTACGCCGCGCCGACCCTGCCGGCGCTCCTCGTGCGGCTGGAGCAGGACCGCCGGCTGCTCGCGTCGCTGGCGCGCACGATCGAGTCGCGCCTCGATGAGGAGTGGACGTCGCCGTGGGGGCGTATGTCGTTGCGGCACCTGGTGTCGGACGTCGCGATCGTGCGGCCGGCGAAGGTGGCGATGGATCTCGATGTCCTCGCCGGGCAGGCCGAGGTCTAGGCGCGCTAGGCGCCGTCCGCCAGCTCTCCCCGGAAGACGGTCACCGCCTGGCCACCGAGGATTACCCGGTCGCCCTCGAGGCGGACGCGAAGCACCCCGCCCCGCGCGGACACCTGCATCGCCGTCAGTTCGCGTCGCTCGAGGTGCTGCGCCCAGTACGGGCCCAGCGCGCAGTGCGCCGATCCGGTCACGGGGTCCTCGTCGACGCCGACTGCGGGCGCGAAGAACCTCGATACGAAGTCGAACTCCTCGGCGTCCGCGCGGCTTGTGACCATCACGCCGCGGCAGTGCAACTGTCGCAGCGCCGTCATGTCCGGCTGCAGATTGCGCACCGTCGCTTCGGAGTCGATCTCGACGAGGAAGTCGAACTCGGAGCGGCCGACCCAGCGCGCCTCGACGCCGAGCGCGACCTCGAGGCCGGGCACCGCGCCGACCTCCGCGGCGGGCGTCGACGGGAAGTCGAGCTCGATCCAGTCGCCCACGAGGCGCGCCGTGAGACGGCCGCTGTTCGTCTCGAACACCGCGGGGGCGTCGGGGGGAAGATGGCCGTTCTCCCAAAGCACATGCGCGCTCGCCAGCGTCGCGTGGCCGCAGAGGTCCACCTCGACGGCAGGTGTGAACCAGCGCAGCGCGAAGGCCTCGCCGTCTCGGTAGAGGAAGGCGGTCTCCGAGAGGTTCATCTCCCGCGCGACGGCCTGCATCCACTGCTCGGACGCCGCCGCGTCCAGGATGCACACCGCCGCCGGGTTGCCTCGAAAGGGAGTGCTGGTGAACGCGTCCACCTGGACGATGCGCTGGCCCACCCTATCGCCTCGCAAGGGGCACGATGCGCGCGACGACCGACTTGAACGCGGGCGTCTTCGAGCGCGGGTCGATGCGGCGCGGCACGAGCACATTCGCCTCCGGGTAGTACATCGCGAGGTTGCCGGGAGCGATGTCGACGACCGCGACCACGGCGCGCATCTTGCCGGCCTCGGTCTGCACGAATACGGCGTCCCCCTCGGACAGCCGGAGCCGCTGCGCATCGGAGGCCGCCATCATGACGACGTCACGCCGCGTGTTGCCTCGGTAGAGGTCTTCCTCGTCATACACGACGCTGTTGAACTGGCCTTCCGAACGGAGCGTCATGAGCCGGAACTCGTCCGGCCCCACCTCGAAGTCCGGTAAGGGCGTGACCCGGAAGTGCGCCTTCGCGTCGGGGCGGGCGGTCGCCGGTTCGTGGAAGCGCCGGCCGCGCACGTGGAACTCGCCGCCGACCCCCTCGATCAGTCCGATCGGGTCGTAGCCGGGGACGACGCGCGCGATCACCTCGCGGAGCGCCGCATGCGAGCGCAGACGCGCCCACTCGAAGCGGCCCGGCGGCAGGATCTGCTCCGCCAGCGAGGCGATCACATCGACCTCGGAGCGGAGCTCGCCGCGGACCGCGGGCGTACCGCCCGCGGACAGGCGGACGTAGTTGAACATCGACTCCTGCGTCGTCGGTTGCGGTTCCTCGTCGCGGGCCAGCACGGGGAGGATCAGCGAGGTGCGCCCGCGTCCATGGATGTGGCCCTCGTTGAGCTTCGTCGTCAGCGCGATCGTCGTCCCGATGTTGCGCAGCGCCCGCCCCGCCCAGTCGCGGTCCGGGTTGCTGGCGAACAGGTTCCCGCCGAGGAGGACCGCGGCGTCCATCGCGCCGCGCTCCGCCGCCTCCATGCACGCGAAGGTGTCGAGCCCGGGCTCGGTGCCCACCTCGATGTCGTACGCCTGCTCGAGGGCATGCGCGAACGCGTCCCGGAGGGCGGGAGCGACGCCCATCGAGCCGACGCCCTGCACGTTCGAGTGGCCGCGGATTGGCAGCAGGCCGCTGCCGGGGTGCCCGAACCAGCCGAGCGCCAGCGCGAGGTTGGCGAGCGCCTGCACGTTGTCCACGCCGTGCGCGTGGTGCGTGAGGCCCATCGCCCACATGAAGATGCCCCGCCGCGACTCCACCATGAGCCGCACCGTCTCGTCGATCTGCGCGCGCGGCACCCCGCACGCCGTGATCAACGCGTCCCACGACGCGGCCTCGATGTCCTCACGGACGGCCTGCCACTGCTCCGTGTGCGCCTCGAGGAACGGGCGGTCCTCGCCCCGCGCCTCGATTACTCCTTTGAGCAGCGCCTTCAACAGGGCGACATCTGACCCCACGTGCGGCTGAAGATAGAGGTCGGACACCTTCGATCCGAAGGCCAGGCTGCGCGGCTGCGAGGGGATGCGGAAGCGCACCAGCCCCAGTTCCTTGAGCGGGTTGACCACCGCTACATGACCGCCGCGCTTGCGTAGCGCGACGAGCTGCGTGATGAGCCGCGGATGGTTGCTGGCCGGGTTCGCGCCGATGACGAGCGCGAAGTCGGCATGCTCGAGGTCTTCGAGCGTGACGCTCGCGGTGCCGGAGCCGTACACGTCGGTGAGCGCGACGCCGGAGGCCTGGTGGCAGTAGTACGAGCAGTTGTTGATGTTGGACGTGCCGTAGGCGCGCCCCACAAGTTGCAGGAGGAACGCCGCCTCGTTGCTCGACCGGCCCGAGGCGTACAAGAAGATGCGCCGCGGGTCAGACGCGCGGATGGCGTCACCCGCGCGGTCGAGCGCCTCCTCCCAGCCGATGCGGCGGTAATGGGTGTCCCCCGCCTCGGCGATGACCGGGAATGCCAGCCGGCCGGCGCGTTCGAGCTCGGCCGAGGACATAAACCGCATCTGCGCGAGCGGCGTCCGCGTGAAGAAGTCCTCCGAGATCGCCCCCTGCATGTCGGCGGCCTGCGCCTGCACGGACTTCTTGCAGAACTCCGGGAAGTGTCCTGCCTCATTGACCATGCCGCCGTGCTGGCCACCCATGCCGAGGGCGCACGTCTTGCACGTATTGCGCGATCGCATCCGCCCGACGAACCCGAGCGGATTGCCGGACTGGAACGCTTTGCGAGCCGTGTAGACAATCGCCGGGAAGCCGCCGGCGGCGCTTACTCGGGGTTTGGCCATGTGAGTCAGCCTAGGCCCCGTCCGCAGCCGCGACAAGCAGGCGAGGTCCGTGCATGCCCCGAAGCGCCGCGATCGTCCTCGCCGGTGGCCGCTCCCGCCGCATGGGCCGCGACAAGGCCGCCATCGTGCTCGCCGGTCGCACACTGTTACAGCGCGCCATCGATGCCGTCGAAGGCGTCGTCGATGAAGTCGTGATCGTCGGTGCGCCCGGCCGCGCACTGTCCCCGGTGGTGTCGACCCGGCCGCTCCGCCAGGTCGCGGACGCGGTGGAAGGGGAGGGGCCTCTGGCGGGTCTGCTGGCCGGTCTCGCCGCGACCGAGGCGGAGCGCTGCCTTGTCGTGGGATGCGACCAGCCGGCCCTCGTGCCCCCGCTGCTGCGCCTGCTCCTCGGTCGCCTCGACGCGTCGAGGAGCGCGACGCCCCTGATCGACGGGCGGCCGCAGCCGCTCGTCAGCGCGGTGCGGGCGGACGTGCGTCCTGATCTCGATGCAGTGTTCGCGCGTGGAGAGCGCGCCCTGCGCGCCGTGACGCAGGTGGAGGGCGCCGACCTCGTCCCCGAGGAGGCCTGGCGCGCGGCCGACCCGTATGCGCGCTCGTTCGTCGGGGTGAACACTCCCGAGGAGCTGGCTCGCGCCGAGGAGCTGCTGGCGGCTGACTAGAGCGTCAACAGCCCCCGGCGCGCCGCCGTTGTCACCGCCTCGGTGCGCGAAGAGGCGTCCAGCTTCGCGAGCACCGATCCCACGTGGAACTTCACGGTGTGCTCGCTGATGCCGAGCTTCAGTGCGATCGCCTTGTTCGGCAGCCCGAGGGCGAGCCAGCCGAGCACGTCCAGCTCCCGAGGCGTCAACGGGCCGGCCCCCTCGGTCGCCTCGCGTCTGTTATCCGCCTGTCCGCCCGGGTTTCGAAGGGCGCCGGGCTCCATGACGACATAACCGGCGGCGACGGCATGGAGGACGGCGGCCAATTCTGCACCCCCGGCGGAGCGCCAGACCCATCCGCGCCCCTCGCGGCTCGCGAGGACGGCCGCGGGGGGAGCGAGATCCTCCGCCGCGACGAAGACCACCGGCACCCCCAGCGCCTCGGCGAGCTGGCCGACCTCGAGGACCGCCTCGGCGCTCCCCACGTCCGCGACGAGGATGTCAAAGGCCGGTTCGATCGCGTCGAGTGCCGCGAGCGACGAGGCCTCGCAAGGAGCGAGGCCCGCCCCGCGCAGCAGCCCGGCGATCCCGGAGCGCAGCGCGGGGTAGGCCGCCCAGACCACGACTCGCAACGGCTCCATGGCCATCGACGTCGCTCCGCTACTCGCGCGCTCCCAGGGTGACGGACAGCTCATGCGCCGCGCCGCCTCGGATCAACTGTAGGCGCACTGCCTCGCCGACGCGCTCGGGCGTCAGCGCGCGCTGCAGGTCGTCGGCGTCGCGGACCGGCGCGTCCTCGATCCCCACGAGGATGTCGCCCACCAGCAGCCCACCTTGTGCCGCGGGCGTCCCGCCCTCGACTCCCACGATGAGCAGGCCTTCGGCCTGCCCTGCCGCCGATGCGGCCGGCTCCGCGAGCGTGACCGGCTGGCTGGCGACCCCGAGGTAGGCGCGGCGCACGCGGCCGTGCGTCTTCAGCAGCTCGACCGTGCGCGTCACGGATGCCGCGTCGACGGTGAAGCCCTGCCCGAAGGCCCCGCGCGCGAAGCGGAACATCCGCGGCCCGCCGATGAGCGAGACGTTGATCCCCAGTACCCGTCCCTCGACATCCACCAGCGGGCCGCCGGAGAACCCGGGGAAGAACGTGACGTCCGCGCGCAGGTACCCCTCCAGGCGCGCGGGCGCCGGCTGACGCGTTCGCCCTCGCCGCCCGCGGCGTTCTCCTCCGGGCCCGGCGATGGCGCTGATGATCCCCAGCGATGCCTGGGGCCCCGCGGCGCTCGGCCGTGCAACGGCGAGGGCGAGATGACCGACCTTCGCCGACCCCGCGGGCGTCAGCACCGCAGGCGGGACGCCGCCCGCGATCCGCAGCAGTGCGAGGTCCGAGGACGGATCGCGTCCGACGAGCTGCGCCGTGACCTCGCTGCCATCGGGGAGGCGGACGGTGATGTCGTCCTCGAACTCGATCGCATGGTCCGCTGTCACCACGAGGCCGTCGTCCGACCACACGACTCCGCTCGCCGGGACGTGGCGTCGCGCCGCTACGAGCACGGTCGAGGCGGCGGCGCGCTCCACCGCCGATGCGAGGCCATTGGAGAGGGCGCCGAGTTCGTTGCTCTGATGATCTGTCATGTGATGCTCCTGATCCGCGCATCCTGCGCTGCAACCAGCATCGAGGGCCGTCGCGGGCCCCGGATCACCCGTTCGGGCAGGGCCGCGACTGGCGCTTCGGGCGGGTGGGCGTCCTCAATGCGGACGGCGCAGGTACGATGAGCATGCACGCTCTCTCGCGGTGATCGGACGTCGTCGTGTTCCCCATCCGGGACCTGAACCCCACGCGCGTATTTCCACTCATCACGCTGCTGCTGATCGCCGCGAACGGGCTGGTCTACTTCTTCTGGCAGCCGCATAGCGGCCCGCAGGGGGTGTCGTTTCTCTACGAGCATGCCGCCATCGCTTGCGAGGTGACGACGGGAAAGCCGCTCACGGTCCCCGAGTTCCAGCTCGAAACGTGCCGGCAAGACGCCGTCGGGCCGGCCATCTTCCCTGAGAAATCGGTCGAGTTATCGCTGTTCGTCTCGATGTTCCTGCATGGCAGCGTGTTCCACCTGCTGACGAACATGTGGTTCCTCTGGCTGTTCGGGAACAACATCGAGGAAGCCTATGGAGCGGTCGCGTTCCTCGCGGTCTACTTGTTTGCCGGTCTCATCGCGGCGATCGGGTTCATCGCGCTCAACCCGGAGGGCGTGACGCCGCTGATCGGGGCCTCCGGCGCCATCGCCGGAGTGCTGGGCTCGTATCTCGTCCTGTTCCCGCGGCGGTGGGTGATTTCGCTGGTCGTGATCACGTTGCTGCCGATCCCGGCCGTCGTATTCCTCGGCCTGTGGTTCCTGACGCAGTTCCTGGTCAATGACCCCGGCGTCGCCTGGGAAGCGCACGTCATCGGCTTCCTCGCGGGCGCCGCGGTGACCTTGCTTTTCCGCACGCCGCTGCTCGGGCGGATCGAGCGCATCCACCGGCGGCGCCCGCCCGTGTGGTCGTAGGGCGGGCGGCTACGCCTGGCCGATGAGGCGCAGCGCGATTGCCTCGGCCAGACAGCCTCGACGCAACTCCTCGAGGTCCTGGCTCTCGTCGGGCGCGTGCCAGCGACTGTACGGCTCGCCGACGCCGGTGAGGAGCACACTCGCCTGTGGAAAGCGCTCGGCGAGCGCCGCCACGAGGGGGATCGTCCCGCCGACGCCGATGTCGATCGCCGGGCGTCCCCACGCAGCCGCGAGGCCGGCGTGGAACGCCGCGTAGCTGCTTCCCTTCGCGGTCAGCTCAAACGGCTCCGCCCGCGCGCCCGGCGTGAAGCGCAGTTCCGCGCCCCAGGGGACGCGAGCGCGCAGGTGCGCCTCGAGGGCGGTCATCGCGCGGTCAGGCACATCGCCCGGCGCGAGACGCACGCTGATCTTCGCGCGTGCCACCGGGACCAGCTGGTTGATCGCCTCCGCCACCGGCGGCGCATCCACGGCGAGCACGGAAATCGCTGGCTGCATCCAGATGCGCGACGTGAGCGCGCCCTCGCCTACGAACTGGAGACCTCCCGCCACGCCTGCCTGCTCGCGCAGTTCGTCCTCCGTCAGGTCGAGCGGGTCCGCACCTCTCGATACGAGCCCCTCGACCGCGGGCCGGCCTCGGTCGTCGTGCAGTGTCGCGAGCAGGCGTGTGAGGATCGTCAGCGCGTCGACGAGCGGACCGCCAAACATGCCGCTGTGCACGCCGTGGCTCGCGGTCCGGACTTCGACCGTGCAATCGACGAGCCCTCGGAGCGAAGTCGTCAGCGACGGCTGTCCGAGGCGCCAGTTGGCGGAATCGCCGATCACGATCGTGTCCGCCGCCAGGCCATCGCCGTACTGGGCGAGGAAGTCGGTCATGTGGAGTGACCCGATCTCCTCCTCGCCCTCGATGATCACCTTCACGTTGAGCGGCATCGCGTCACGAAGCGCGGTGATTGCCGCGACGTGCACCATCAGCCCGGCCTTGTCGTCGGACGCGCCGCGGCCGTAGAGACGTCCGTTGCGCTCGACGGGCTCGAACGGTGGCGATGTCCAGTCGGCGGGGTCGCCCGGCGGTTGGACATCGTGATGCGCGTAGAGGAGCACAGTGGGCGAGCCGGCCGGTCCGGCCACCTCGCCAAAGACGGCGGGATGCGCTCCGTCGACTTCGAGCAACCGCACGTCTCGCAGTCCCGCGTCCTCGAGGAGGCTCGCGCTCGCCTCGGCGGAGGCGCGGACGGGGGCGGGGTCGAAGTCAGGGGCGCTGACCGAGGGGATCGCTACGAGCCGCTCGAGGCCCGCACGGATCCGCGGAAACACCTGGTCGATCGTTGACTGCAAGTCCTCGTGCATGCGCCACCGCCTCACAGCGCCGCTCGGCGCGCGATTGTCCGGGACGAGCCCCGAGGGCAGACCGCTCAGCGGCTTGCCCTCGGGGAGTCCTCGATCGCGGCTACTTGGCGAGCTTGGGCGCGGGCGTCTCGCCGCGCACGACGCGCTTGAAGCCCTCGCTCGCGACGAACCGCGGGACCTTCGTCGCCGCGACCTTCAGGGCCTCGCCGGTGCGCGGGTTGCGAGCCATCCGCGCCTTGCGGGAGACGCGGCTGAACTTGCCGAGCCCGGGGTACGAGATGTCCTTGCCCGTCTTCACGGACGCCTGGACGACGTCGCGGAAGCCGTTCAGCACGACCTCCACGTCCTTCGGGGTGGTCCCGGCGTTCTTGGCGACCTGCGCAATCAACTCTGCCTTCGTCACGTTGCACTCCTTCGTGCGTCCACATGCGCCGTTTCGTCGAGGAGCCCGCCCGGCACCTGCGGCTCCAGGTAATGCTAAAGCGCTGCGCTGGTTACTGAAAAGTCCCCGCGCCCACTTTTTCGGCGCTTGGTAAGGGTTTCGTCGCCGATCCCGCCTCGAACGCGGCCTGCAGGCTCAGGTTCGGCCCTCGTGACGGGCGCACCCTGTGGATATTTGCCCGCATCCCGGCGCTCTGGTACGGTCACGTCGGCGGGGACATAAGGAAACATCGACGATGCGTCTCCCCGCGCTTCGCGTCCCCGCGTTCGGCCCCGTCCACATGGTGCTGGCGGTGGCCGCCCTCCTCCTTGGTCTCTTCGTATACGCCGCGGCGCAGACGGCCACTCAGACCTACCGTCTACACGACGAACGCCGTGAGCTATCGCAGCAGGTCGAGGCGCTGCGCGGTCAGAAGGCCGAGCTCGAAGGCCTCCGTGAGTACCTCGCCTCCGATGAGTACGTGGAGGCCGTCGCGCGCACGCAGTTCGGGCTCGTGCGGCCCGGGGAGACGGCCGTCGTGGTCGACTCCCCGGCCGAGCCCACGCCGACCCGCACGGCCGGCGAGCGCTGGTGGGAGTCGCTCTTCTCAAGGTAGCGGCGTCGCCCGTCCGCCTCGCGGTACGCTGGCGCCATGACTGACCGTCTTCCTCGCACCCGCCTGACCGCGGCGTTCGAGCGTCGCGTCGCCGCGGTCGTGGGCGCGGCGGGTGGCGCGGACATGCCGGTGGTGGTCGCCTGTTCCGGGGGCCCCGACTCGACCGCCGCCCTCGTGGCCACGACGCGGGCAGACACGGCCCGCCGGGTCGTCGCCGCCTACTTCGACCATGGCATGCGCCCGCACGCGGAGATCGAGGCCGACCGGCTGTTCGTCGAGGGTCTCGCAGCATCCGTCGGCGCGGAGTTCGCCCTCGGCATGGCAGGCGAGTCGCCCCCCACGTCCGAGGCGGGGGCTCGCGACGCGCGCTACCGCTGGCTCGCCGCCGTCTGCCTCGAGGTGAGCGCGACGCACGGTGTCACCGGCCACACGCTGGACGACCAGGCGGAGACGGTGCTGCTGCGCCTCACCCGAGGCGCTGGACTGCCGGGCGTCGCAGGGATGGAGGCCGAGGCGAAGTGGCCCGTGCCGGGTACGCCGGCGCTGCGGCTACTCCGGCCCTTGCTCGCGGTTCGGCGTCCCGAGGTCGTCGCGTACCTCGAGGCCCTCGGCATCGCGCCCCGGTTCGACGCCACGAATGAGCTGGTGACGTTCCATCGCAACCGTGTGCGGCATCGAGTGCTGCCGGAGCTGCGCGCCATCAACCCACGCGTCGATCAGGCGCTCGTGCGCTTCGCGGCGTTGGCGCGCCGCGATGACGCTGCGCTCGAGGAGTGGGTCCGACGGGAGTTCGCGTCCGTCGTCACGCTGGAGGGCGGGACCGCGCGGCTCGCCCGCCGCGAGCTACGCGCGTTGCCGGATGCCGTCGCCTCGCGTCTGCTGCGTCGCGCGGCGGCCAGCGTCGGGCTGCGGCCTGACAGCGACCAGGTCGAGGCGATGCTGCGGCTGGTCCGGAGGCGCGGCGCCCGGCTCTCGCTTGCCGGCGGGTCGTTCGAGGTGGAGTCGGAGTCGGCGGTGCTGCGCCGCCTCGCCGGCATCTCCGCTGGCGACTCCGCTTAGCCGGTCGGCTGGTCGATGCCCCGGAGCGGCCGGCCGGTGCTCAACGGCACGTCATAGCCCGCGAGCAGATGCCACTCGGGATGGATCTCGGGGATGCGCCATCCCGGTTCGGGTTGCCAGTCCACGAGCGAGCCGTCGAAGGGAAAGCGGCGCGCCTCGACGTCCGCGACCGCCTGGCGTCCGTGGTCGTAGATGTCGTCGAACTCCTCGCGCGTGTAGACGCCTGCGGCGATCCACTGCTCCACGAGGTGCTCGTCCTTCCACCGCCACTGCAGGTCCGGCGACACGACGACATCGAGCACGTCGTCCGTGGTATCCACGCCGATCGCCGTCCGGGCGTAGGGCGCCTCGAGGTTCACGTACCAGCCGAGGAACCGCCGTTCCGGTGGTGGCGCCCAGAACTGCCACACCGAGTACCCGCGCTCCGGCTGCAGCAGCCTCAGCACGGGCAGCCGCCACTCCTCAGGTGCGATGGCGCGGGTCCGGTCCGCGAGGTCGACGCGGTGCATCGAAGCGCCGACCGGCATCCACAGCGCCAGCAGGTCGTCGCGGTCCTCGGCCACCGTATACGGATACCCGACCAGCAGGCCGGCGCGGCCGGGCACGGCGAGGTCCGAGTGCCCCACGTAGCGGAGCGTGACCTCGTCGCCAGGCTTCCAGCGCTCCACCCGCGGCTCCTACCGACCGGTCCCACGCACGAGGACGACCCCGAGGAGCAGCGCGGCGACCCCGGCGGCCCTCGTGACGTTGAGCGTATGCACGGGGTTCCCAAAGGCGCCGATCTGGTCCAGCACGAGCGCGCCGACGAGCTGCCCGGCGATCGTGGCGCTCAGGAACAGCGCGATCCCGAGCTTCGGCGTCAACGCTGCGGCGCCCACGATGAAGGCCAGGCCGAAGAACCCGACGATGAGGTAGTAGGGCTCGAGGCCGCGCACGGTGAACACGAGCGCCACCGCCGCCAGCACCGCGACACCCAGTTGCACTGCCGCGCGGTCCAGTGGCGAAGGCAACGCGGGCGCATCGCCGCGGAGGTCGCGGATGGCGAGGATCACTGCCACCCCGACGACCGTCGCGAGGATGGACTGCCATCCGGCCTCCGTGGGGCCGCGTTGCCTCCCAATGGCGCCGAGCATTGCCGTCTGCACGGCAGCGCCGCCGCCGATGACCAGCGCGAGCGCGAGGGGAAACGCCTGTGTCATCGATGGGGCCTCTTTCGTCTGGCCGCGGCTCGCGCGGCGCGCCCCAGCATAGTTGACGCGTGCCGGTGTGAGGCGGATCGTGCGCGCCATGACGACACCGAACGGTCCACGAGTAGGCCTCATCACCGACCCGACTCACGTTGCTCACGAGCGCGTGGGTCATACCGAGCGTCCCGAGCGGCTGCTCGCCATCATGGAGCATCTGGACCAGACCGGGCTGCTGGGACGGATGCGGCAGCTCCCGGCCCGCGAGGCCACGGACGAGGAACTGCTCGCCGTCCACGACCAGTCCGTCCTTGACGTCGTGCTCGATCATTCGAGGCAGCGCGGCGGCGGATGGATTGACCTCGACACGTACGTGCTGCCTCAGTCGCCCGTGATCGCGCGGCGCGCCGCCGGAGCGGCGGTGGACGCCACGCTCGCCGTCGTGCGCGGCGACCTCTCGAGCGCCTTCGTGGCGACGCGGCCGCCCGGGCACCACGCCACGCACAGCGCCTCTATGGGGTTCTGTCTGTTCAACGGCATCGCGGTCGCCGCTGCGGCGGCGCTCCGGTCCGGAGTCGAGCGGCTCGCGATCGTCGACTGGGATGTGCACCACGGCAACGGTACGCAGGCCATCTTCAACGCGGACCCGCGCGTCCTGTACATCAGTACGCACGCCTCGCCCTTCTATCCGGGCACCGGCGACATCGGCGAGATCGGCACGGGCGACGCCCGAGGGACAAAGGTGAACATCCCGCTCCCGCACGGTACCGGCGACCGGGGCTTCACCGACGCGTACGAGCGGGTGGCCGTGCCGATGATGGAGCGCTTCGAGCCGCAACTCGTGCTGGTCTCCAGCGGGTGGGACTCACATTACCGCGATCCCCTCGGGACGCTGAACGTCTCTACGGCCGCGTACAGCCGGGCCGCACGGGCCGTCATCGAAGCTGCTGGACGGCTGTGCGACGGGCGCATCATCGCGGTCCTGGAGGGTGGCTACGACACGCATGCGCTCGCGTGGAGCGCGGCGGGGTTGGTGGAGCTGCTGCTCGGCGAGGAGCCGACGCCGGACCCGGACCCCAACCCCGCTCCCGCCGGACCGGACGTGACGCCGCTCATTGAGGCCGTGCGAGGCGCGTTCGGGCTGCGGTAGCGGCGGGCGGGGCCCCGGGGCGGCGCGGCCAGCGCTAGTAGCACCCCCAGGCGCCCCAGCCCTGCCGCAGATACACCTCGTACGCTTGCGCGAGCTGCGCGACCGGGTCGGCGGGGACGGCCCCGTGGAGCCACGGCGCCACCTGCATCAGGCCTACGTACCCCGCAGGGCTGACGGCCGCCGGGTTGCCGCTGGACTCGCACAGGATGATGCGCTCGACGGTGGGCCATGTCTCACGGGGCCACGGGCTCTGCGCGAGGATCTCCTCGATCGCGGGAATCGAGACGCTCGTGCGGGCCGGTGCCGTGACGACCGGTTCCGGTGGAGGCGCCGCCGTGGCGGCGGCGGTTGCCTGCTGCAGCGCGGAGGAGATGACCGCCTGGCCGAACGCCTCCTCGGTGGGGGCGGCGTCTGCTGCGGCGGGCGCGTTCACGTTGCTCTCGAGGGTCGGCGGAGCGACCGCGACCACCCCCGGGGGTTCCGCGGTGGGCGCGGTCTCCCCCTGGTCCGCGGACGCCTCTGCGGGGACCACGAAGACATTGCGCATCGCGTCGATCGACGTCGAGGCCGCCAGCGAGGCGCCGGCCTCGTTCGTGGCCGCGCCCGATGAACCGATCGGGAAGAAGGCCACAGCGCCCGCGACAAGGAGTGATATCCCGGCAACGCCGAGGCTGTGGCGCACGCCGCGCGCCAGCACTGTTGTCAGTACACCCGCCACGAGGCGGTACTATGGCGGGCCTCCGACGCCGTGGGGAACCCCTGAACTTCAGCAAATTTCGGCGTGCGCGGCCCGCTCCCGACGTTATGTGGACACGCGGGCAGGTAGCGACCGCTCCCTCGCCGCCATGCTCAGGGTGAGCCCGTCGCATCCGCCCATACGCGCGAGAAGCCCAACGTGGCGCGGGAATGTACTCGCGAAATGCCGCCTGTACGCGTCCGCACGGTCGTTTAGAAACAAAAGACTTCGTTTACTGGGGAGACAAGGCTAGTATGACGAACGTAGTGGAAAACCTGGCTAAATCTGCTGACTAATCGAGTGCGCCACGGCGCCGCAGCGTGTCCGGGCGGTTGCAGGCGGGGCACTGGTCGGGCAGTTCCTCGCGCGGCACTTCCGTACGCTCCGAGGACACGAAGAGCCAGATGTCGTCGCGGAGGCGCAGATTGGCGGACGGCTGACCCGGCAGCCCGCGGGCGCCCGGGCGGCGCTCCTCCTCGATGCGGCGCGCGATCTCAGCGGGCGACATCGGCTCGAGATTGCGCACGAGCACTTCGCGCCCGCAGTGGCCGCACCGGTAGACGTCGACTGACATCCTATGAGTCTAGCCGGTCGTCGATACCCCCGCGGCACGTTCGGGCAGCAGGTCGACGAACACCTCGTTCGCGAGGAGCTGCCCGCGAGGTGTGAGCCGGAGCCGGTCGTCCGTTCGCTCCAGCAGCCCGGTCGCCAGATGCCGCGCGATCGCCTGGCCGAACTCCGCCTCCGGCGCGCGGCCGAACCGCGCCTCGAACTCCCGTGGCGAGACGCCTTCGATCAACCTCAGCCCGAGGATCATCGCGTCCGAGCGCAGCAGGGCCTCGTCCGGCGTCTCGCCGCCGTGGATCTGCTGTAGCGCCCCGCCGCCCGTCGCCTGCCGCTCCTCGTACGAGGCGTTCACAAGCTCGACGTACCGGTTCGGCGCGTCGACGTTGGCGAACCGCTGACCCGCGAAGAACGAGTGCGCGCCCGCTCCGATCCCCAGATACGGCTCCGCTCGCCAGTACACGAGGTTGTGCCGGCACTCCCGTCCGGGGAGCGCCCAGTTCGAGAGTTCGTATTGCCGGTAGCCGGCATCGGCGAGGTAGCTGCGCGTCCACTCGTACTGGTCCGCAACCACGTCGGGATCCGGCGCCTCGAGCTGTCCTTTCGCGACCTGGTAATACAGCGCCGTGCCCGGCTCGACGGTGAGCGCGTAGCAGGAGAGGTGTTCCGGCTGCATCCCGATCGCGCGCTGCAGCGTCTCTTGCCAGCGCGCCAGCGGTTGGCCGATCAGTCCGAAGATCAGGTCGAGGTTGAGGTTCTCGAAGCCCGCGGCACGCGCGGCCTCGATGGCCTCGACGGCCCGGTCGGCGTCGTGCACGCGGTCGAGGAGCCGCAGTTCATCGTCATGCAGCGACTGCACCCCGATGGAGAGGCGGTTCAACCCTAGCCCGCGTAGCCCGTGGAGGTGCTCCAGGGTCAACTCGCCGGGGTTCGCTTCCAGCGTCCACTCGCTGTCCGCGGCGACCTCGTACCGGTCGCGCACGGCGCGGACGATCGCCTCCAGATCCTCGATGGAGGAGAGCGAGGGCGTACCGCCGCCGAAGAAGACGCTTCGCACCTCGAACTCCCGCGCCGCAGGCGCCCACAGCTCCAACTCGCGGATGAGCGCCGGCGTGTAGTCCGGTACGAGGTGGTCGAGGCCCGCGTACGAGTTGAAGTCGCAGTAGCCGCACTTGGCGGTGCAGAACGGGATGTGCAGGTACAGCGCGAGGCCAGGCCCTGGGGAGGTCACGTGCTCAGCGTACAGGCGGCGGGCGGCCGGGGCCACCGAAGGGCGCACGGAAGGGGTTCGCGCCCCGCATACCCTCGTGCTGTGGGGAGCTGGAGGGATCATGGACAGCTATCGCTACGTCATCCTCGGCGGAGGCATGGTCGCGGGGTATGCCGCGCAGGAGATGGCCGCCCACGGGCTTGCGCCCGGCGACCTCGCGATCGTGTCCTCCGATTCGGTGCCGCCGTACGAGCGCCCGCCGCTCTCGAAGGGCCTCTTGCGGGGCGACGAGGACGAGGCGGACGTGTTCATCAACAACGAGACGTTCTACCGCGACCGGGGCATCTCGCTGCGCCTGTCGACGGCCGTCGATCGACTGGACACGGACGGCAGGAGGCTGCGACTGGGCGACGGCAGCGAGATCGAGTTCGGCCAGCTCGTCATCGCGACGGGCGCACGCGTGCGCACGCTCGATGTGCCCGGTGCCGCCCTCGAGGGCGTCTGCTACCTCCGTAGCCTCGACGACTCGAAGGCGATCCGGGCACGCGCCGAGCGTGGGAGGCGGGCGGTGGTGCTGGGCGGCGGCTTCATCGGCATGGAGGTGGCCGCCGTCCTGGCACAGCGCGGACTGGATGTCACCCTGGTCTTCCCCGAGGAACGCGTGTGGGAGCGCTTCTTCACGCCCGAGATGTCAGGCTTCTTTGAGCGCTACTACGGGGGGCGAGGAGTGGCGCTCGCCCGCCAGGAGCACGTCGCGCGCGTCGTCGGCGACGAGCGGGTGCAGGCCGTCGAGCTGGAGTCGGGCCGGAGCCTGCAGGCGGACCTGGTCGTGGCCGGGATCGGCGTCGTCCCCGTGGTCGACCCCCTCGAGGGCTCGGGCATCGCCCTCGATGACGGTGTCGTGGTGGACGAGTACCTGGAGTCGAGCGTCCCCGGCATCTTCGCGGCCGGGGACGTCGCGAATTACCGCGACCTGCTGTTCGGCACCAGGCGACGGCTGGAGCACTGGGACAATGCGGTTGAGCAGGGAAAGCACGTCGGCCGCGCGCTGCTCGGCGAGCGCACGCCATTCGTCCACGTCCCGTACTTCTTCTCAGACGTGTTCGACCTGTCCTACGAGCTGTGGGGCGCCGCTGACGGCGCGGACGCGGTGGTGACGCGCGGCGATGTCGCTTCGGGGAGCTTCGGTGTCTGGTGGTCTCGCGGCGACCGGGTGGTCGCCGCGTTCCTCATGGACCGTCCCGACGAGGAGCGCGATCTCGCGCCGGCGCTCATCAGCGATTCGAAGCCGCTGCCCCCGTCGTGGCGCCCGTAGCACTCGCCGTCGTGTTGTCGTCGATGCGGCGCGCCTGGACGACGTCCCGGTCCAGGTAGTCGCCGTACCCGGTCTCGTTGTAGACGATCCGTCCGCCGCACGTGATGAGGGTGATCCATTCCTCGCCCTCCGGGCGGGCGCTCGGCCAGATGACCTCGCCCATCGGGATGGAGTTCACGTCGTAGCGGATGTTAGTCATCACCTCGTAGTGGTACTCGAGGCCGTTGTCCATCGTCACGATGATCTCGTCGCCGGGCACGGCGAGGTGCAGCGAGTAGAAGGGGCCCCGACTGCGGTTCCACGTCTCGTGCGCGGAGAAGACCGCGTTCTCCCTAAAGCCCGGCTTGGAGTACTCGGGGTACCAGCCAACCGCGTATACCCCGTCGCTCGGTTCCTGCATCTCATTGTTCACCACGTACACCTGCTCGATGTAGTGGTCGATGCCGAGGCGGGGCGCCGACAGACGCACGACCGCCCCGTCGTACGGCGGAGGGGTCGGCTCTGGAGTTGGTGAGGGAGTCGGCGTTGGCGTGGGCGTGCGGGTCGGTGTCGGCGTAGCGGTCGAGGTCGCGATGCGCACGTCCTCGACGCGGGCGGCTGGCTCGTCCGAGCCACCACTGAAGAGCGCGAACGCAACACCGCCGGTTGAGAGCAGCACGACCAGCGCGATCGCGCCCGCAATCAGCTGCCGGCGCCGGTCCGCAAGCAACGATTCCAGCATCATCCAACCTGCCTGCCGAGGGAGCTGTACCGCGGATCGCCCGGTGACCCGGGCGCGGATCCAATCCTAGCAGAGGCCTCCCTGATGGTCTTCCGGGTCGATGGTGCAAGGGCCATTCGTACGGTCTCCTTCTGAAAAAGTCCCTAAAGGGCCGCTTCAATACTTGCACCCACGGCCGGAAGGACTAGTGTTCGCGAGGCCTGACGTAGTCCCACACAGATCAGGAGGGGAGACGAGATGTCAGTACACAGATTGGCGAAATACCTGGGGATGTTCGCCGTAGCGGCCGCGATGCTGGTCCCGGCCGTCTGGATGGCCCGCCCCGCCGCGGCGGAGGACGGACCGACCATCGCCGTGGGGAGCGGCGAGACCGGCTACGCCGTCAACCTCTTCGGGGCGCCGGAGATCACGGTCATCAAGGGCACGACGGTCACCTTCGAGGCCGGGTGGCTGGAGCCGCACACGGTGACGTTCCCCGGTATGCAGCCCATTCCGTCTCCGGAAGACCCGAACGCGGCCATTCCGACCAACCCGGGCCAGGTCGTCGAGTATGGCGGCACGCAGTTCGTGAACTCGGGCTTCATCGCCAGCGGCGGCGCGTTCGGCGAGAACAAGTCGTTCCAGATCACGTTCGCCAAGCAGGGCTCGTTCCCGTACGTCTGCATCATCCACCCGGGTATGGCAGGTACCGTCAACGTCGTCGGCGGCGGCTCGGTGACCTCGCAGGGTGAGATCGACGCCACCGCGAAGGCCGCCTTCGCCAGCGCGCTGACGGCTCTGAAGGCCGAAGCGAAGAAGCTCGCCGAGAAGCAAGTGACGAAGGTCGCGAACGCCGACGGCAGCACGACCTGGCGCGTCAACACCGTCGGTGGATTCGTTCCCCCGTCCGATGTCCAGCAGTTCTTCCCGCCCGCGATGAACGTCCAGGAGGGCGACACCGTGGTGTGGGAGTCCTCCGTGCCGACGCCGCATACCGTCACGTTCCTGGGCGGCGCCGACCTCGGCAAGATCATCGCCGAGGGTCCCCCGGACATTCTCGCGAACGAGAAGATCCTGCTTCCGACGCAGGCGCCCGCTGCGGGCTACGACGGCAACGGCTACATCAACTCCGGGATTATCGGCATCGCCGGGTTCCCCGCCGGGACGACGTACTCGGTGAAGTTCGGCAAGGCCGGGTCGTACTCGTACTTCTGCATCCTGCACGTTGAGCAGGGTATGGGTGGCGTCGTGAACGTATCCGCGAAGTCGGCGCCGGCCCAGGCGACCCCCGCGGCCACGACGACCCCCGCCCCCCCGAAGACGGGTAGCGGCAACCTCGTCGCGGATGGCGACGCTCCGTTCATCGGACTCATGCTCGCGGGCTTCGCGGTCGCGCTGCTCGCAGGCGTCCGCCTCGTGACGAAGCGCCCCACGCGCTAGTCACGAGGGTGATCGACGCGGGCCCGGCATCCTTGCCGGGCCCGCCGTCCGTCCCCATCGCGCCTCACCGTCCCGAGGAGTCAGCCCGTGTCCCGGTTCCGCATGCTCACGCTCGGATTCGTGGCGGCTTCATGCCTCGTTGCCCTCGCCTGCGGCGACGACGATGGCGGGGAGGCCACCCGCACCGCGACAGCCGAAGTGCAGCGCCCGCTGCCCACCGCAACCGTCACCCGGACGCTGACCGCCACTGCCACGCCGACCTCGGCGTCGCCCGCGACCGCCACCGCGACACCAACGGAAGAGGCACCGGCGCCGGCCGCTACACCGGTCGTCACGCAGGCTCCCGTCGTGCAGCCGACCCAAGCGCCGCAGCCGCAGTCCACCCAGCCCCCACCGCCTCCGCCGCCCGCCGCCACCGAGCCACCTCCGCCGCCTCCCGCCGCGACGGAGCCACCCCCGGTCGCAACGGAGCCGCCCCCCCCGGCGCCGCCGACGACCGTGAGCGTCAGCATCAACAACCTGGCGTTCATCCCCGGGAGCATCGCCGTGACCGCCGGGAGCACCGTCGTGTGGACGAACCGGGACCAGTTCCCCCACGACGTCACGTCGAGCGGTGGTCAGTTCGCTTCGAGCACGATGCAGCGAGGAGACTCGTTCAGCGCGACCTTCTCGACGCCCGGCTCGTACGGCTACATCTGCACGATCCATCCGTTCATGACGGCGACGGTGGTCGTCAACTGATCCCGGCTCGACCTGATCGAGGCCGCTTCGGCTAGTCTGTAGCCGCCACGACGGATCGAGGGGGTGCTGGATGGAGCCGATCAACGACGTGATGCAGCTGTTCCGCCACCAGCGCGCGGTGCGCGCCTGGTCGGATCAGCCGGTGTCAGAGGAAACGCTCCGGCGAATCCTGGAGGCCGCCATCCACGGGCCCTCGGGCTCGAACTCGCAGCCATGGCGCTTCATCGTCATCCGCGACCAGGCCGTGAAGGACGAGGTCAGCGCACTCTACGAGGAGGCGATGGCCGAACAGTACCAGGGCGCGGAGCCCGACCGCGCTCGTGACCGCCAGACGCTCGCCGATGCGCCGGTGCTCATCGTCCCGCTGGTGCGTGTGCCCAGAAACGGCCGCGCGGGCTTCCAGACCGGCGCTTCGATCTACCCCGCCTGCCAGAACCTCATGCTCGCCGCGCGCTCGCTTGGCCTCGGCACCGTGCTCAGCACGCTGCACCGCCTGCGCAAGGACCAGATCCACGAGGTGCTGCGCATCCCTGAGGGCTGGGAGAGCGCCGCGATCATCCCGCTCGGCTACCCGGACCGGAAGTACGGCCCCAACCGCCGTCGCCCGGTCGAGGAGTTCATCGTCCACGATCGCTTCCCGGAGGCGGAGGCCTCGTAGCCCCCGTGCGGAACCGGGTACCCTGATCGCGCAGCACGAGGGAGGAAGCGCATGGAGCTACCGGACCAGCGATCGATCGACAAGATGTGGAAGTACGCGGAGAAGTTCGCCGAGAAGTCCGGCACGCACCTCCACCCGGACCGCAGCATCACGGAGGCCGTCGTCCTCGGCCTCGCGCACAACGTCGATGAGTATGGCCGGCCGATCTGCCCCTGCAACTTCTACCCGACGAAGGACGAGGACGGGAACTGGCCCGAGGGCCTCTACCTGCCTCGCGAGGAAGAGGCGAAGCGCCGCACCTGGATCTGCGCCTGTGACGAGATGCAGAAGTTCAAGTACTGCCACTGCCTCCTCTTTGTGAACGAGGACGGCCTTCCGATCACGGAGTACCTGCCCGAGGACCACGAGGGCCGCGAAATCTACGGCCTGATCGAAGACCCGACCCCCGACAAGGGCCGCGCACTCGGCCGCATCGAGGAAGCGCGCCGGGCGGAGGGCGCTGCAGACTAGCGGCAGCGAGCGCGATCAGGACGACCGTAACCCGATCCGAGTTCGGTACGGTCCCCAGTCTGTGCGGACATAGACTGCTGTCACCACGTACCCGTTGCTGGTGAGTTCGGACGTTTCCATCTCGCCCGCCGCGAGCAACGGGCGACGGCGCTCGACCTCACGATGGATTTCAGTGCGGACCTCGAGCCCGGTGCGCTCGTCCGCCCAGGTCGTTGAGTCCTGAACCGGCGTCGGGGTTCGCGCACCGGCTTTGCCGAGGTACATACCCCGAGGTCTTCGGGGGGCCGCGGTTTCGTCGTCCGTTTCGCGACGCCCGGCGCCGGGCCCATTCGTCATGCTCCTTTTCCGCTCGGGGTAACCGCGCAGAGCGCGTCTTCCTCGGCGCAACGGACTGCTCTCCCACACCCGGCGTAGTCGCGCCCTCAGGCCATCGGCGTTCCCTCCGTTCTTCAACGCGAACACCGATAGGGCCCGTGTCGCCGCGCTGCTGGCATCGTCGGTGTGCCCAAGTAGGTAAAGAGCCGTCGCCCGGTAGTAATCGCGCTCCCAGCCTTCTGGGAACCGACGTGCGACTTCAAGGAGCTGTTGACCATCCCGCCTCCGGTAGGCGCTCGCCGCGCGTGTCCGCAACTCCGAAAGCCTTGTTCCCACATCGCCCTTGATACCACATTAGTAATCGGATGCCGAACGCACTGTCACGAGGTGCCGGACACGACCTCGAATTGCCCGCCTCATAAGCCCGTGCGACACTCGCTCGCATCCAGACAGCGGCGAGCGAGGGAGTGCGCGACGTGATGCGGACGCATCGCTGCGGTGAATTGCGGGCCGGGGACGCCGGGCAGGCGGTCACCCTCGCCGGCTGGGTGCACCGCCGTCGCGACCACGGCGGGCTCATCTTCATCGACCTCCGTGACGCCTCGGGCCTCGTGCAGGTCGTGTTCAACCCGCAGGTCGCGCCCGAGCCGTCCGCCGTCGCCGCCGAGGTACGCACCGAGTACGTCCTGCTCGTCGAGGGCGAGGTGCAGCCGCGCCGCCCCGGCACTGAGAACGCCGACCTCCCGACCGGCGCCATCGAGGTCGTCGCCGCTCGTGTCGAGGTCCTCAACCCCGCGGAGACGCCGCCCTTCCCTGTGAACCAGGACACACCCGTCGACGAGCTGACGCGGCTGCGCTATCGCTACCTCGACCTGCGCCGCGAGCGCATGGCGGCCAACCTGCGGCTGCGCCACCGGGTCGTGAAGTTCATGCGCGACTACCTCGACGGTCGCGACTTCATCGAGGTGGAGACGCCCGTGCTCAACCTCGCGACGCCAGAGGGCGCCCGTGACTACCTCGTGCCGAGCCGGGTGCACCCCGGCAGCTTCTACGCCCTCCCGCAGTCGCCGCAGCAGTGGAAGCAACTGCTGATGGTGGCGGGCTTCGAGCGCTATTTCCAGATCGCGCGCTGCTACCGCGACGAGGACTTGCGCGCTGACCGCCAGCCCGAGTTCACACAGCTCGACCTCGAGATGTCGTTCGTCGAGGAAGAAGACATCCTCGCGCTCATCGAAGGCCTGTACACCGAGCTTGCGGCGGACGTCGGCCCGCAGTTCGAGGTGCCGAGCCCGTTCCTGCGGCTCACCTACCAGGAGGCCATGGAGCGCTTCGGCTCGGACAAGCCCGACCTGCGCTATGGCCTCGAAATCGCCGATCTCACCTCGCTCGTCGCCGGCACCGAGTTCGCGGTCTTCCGGAACGCCATCGAGGCGGGGGGCCGCATCCGCGGCATCGCGGTGCCCGGCGGCGCCGACACGCCGCGTCGCGGCCTCGACGCGCTGACCGAGCTGGCCCGCGAGAATGGCGCCGGCGGCCTCGTCACCGTCGCGTTCAACGGCGAGGGGTCGCTCGACGGGCTGACGGTCGAGGACGTGCGGTCGCCTGTCGCTCGCTTCTTCACGCCGGAGCAGTTCGCGGCCCTGGGCCGCGCTTGCGGGGCCTCCCGAGGCGACCTGCTGCTGATCGCCGCGGACCGCGACGCCGTCACCTCGCGTGTCCTCGATGTGCTGCGCCGGCGCATCGCGGAGGACCGCGACCTCCCCGACCCTGGGCGGCTCGTCTTCGCGTTTATCACCCAGTTCCCGATGTTCGAGTGGGACGAGGACGAGCAGCGCTGGAGCGCCGTCCACCACCTCTTCACCAGCCCCTTCGCGGAGGATGTCGAGCTGATCGACAGCGACCCGGGTGCGGTGCGCTCCCATGCATACGACATCGTCTGCAACGGGCAGGAGATCGGCTCCGGCTCGATCCGGATCCACCGCCGCGAGCTGCTCTCACGCGTCCTCGCGCGCCTCGGCATGGCCGAGGAGGAGGCGACGGCCAAGTTTGGCCACATGCTGGAGGCGTTCACCTTCGGCGCGCCGCCGCACGGCGGTATCGCGCCGGGCATCGACCGCACGGTGGCCCTCTTCGCTGGCGAACGCGACATCCGAGAAGTCATCGCATTCCCGAAGACGAAGTCCGCGTCGGACCCGATGACCGGGGCGCCCGCGCCCGTCAGCGCGCGGCAACTGCGCGATGTGCACATCGCGCTCGACGTACGGGCAGCGAGGTCCTGAGCGGCAAGCTCCGGCCAGCCTGTATGATGCGCAGAACCGCTAGACCCCCCACCGTCGTAGATCGTCACAGTAGAGAAGCGGAGCCGGTCGATGGGCGGTAACAACCGCATCCTTGCAATTCTGCTCGGGGTGCTGGCGGGTCTGGTGCTGATCGTCGGAGGGCTGTCGGCCGTCCTGCTGCTCAGCGGCGGCGGCGATGACGCGGACTCCGCGAGTAATGGCGGAAGCTCGGGCGGAGACGGATCGAGCACCGCGGCCACGAGCGGTCGCCTCCGGCTCGGCGGCTCCGACCCCATCACGCTTGACCCCGCCCTCGCTGGCGACGCCGGATCTGCTACGTATATCGTCGAGATCTTCAGTGGCCTCATGACCCTGGACGAGGATCTCGAGATCGTCCCCGACCTCGCGGAGTCGTTCGACGTTAGCGCGGACGCGAAGACGTACACCTTCAAACTCCGCGGCAACGCGTTCTTCCACAACGGCCGGCAGGTCGAAGCCTCCGATGTGAAATGCTCGATGGAGCGTGCCGCGTCGCGCCAGCTCGGGTCCAGCACTGCGGCGGCGTATCTGAACGACATCGTCGGCGCGCGGGAGATGCTCGCCGGCACCGCCAGGGAGATCAGCGGCATCGAGGTCGTCGACGACCGCACCGTCCGCATCACGATCGATGAGCCCAAGCCCTACTTCCTCGCAAAGCTGACCTACCCGACCGCCTTCGTGATTGACTGCCAGCAGGCAGAGTCGAACCCGCGCAACTGGACGCGGCAGCCCAACGGCACGGGTCCCTACAAGCTCCGCGAGTGGCGCCTCGGCGAGCGCATCGTGCTCGAGGCCAACACGCGTTACCACCTCGGCGCGCCGCAGGTGCAGCAGGTGGTGTACGAGCTCGCCGGTGGTTCGCTGCTCACCCGCTTCGAGAACGACGAGCTCGATGTCGCGGGCGTGTCGGTCAACGACATCGACCGCGTGCGCGACCAGAACAACCCGCTGAACGACCTGTACGTGACCACGCCCGAGTTCTCGATCGCGTACATCGCGTTCGGGACCACGACGCCGCCGTTCGACGACGTGAACGTCCGCCGAGCGTTCGGCCTCGCCATCGACCGCAAGCGCATCGCCGAGGTGACGTTCTCCGGCATGCTGATGCCCGCCACGGGCGTCCTCCAGCCGCAGCTCCCCGGCTACACGCCCGACGACAAAACCCTGCAGTACGACCCGGAGGCGGCGAAGCGGGCGCTTGCGGCTTCGAAGTACGCGGGGAACATGCCCGCCATCACCCTTACGGAGATCGGCGGCGGCGCTGAAGGCAGCGTCGACACCCAGGCATTCATCGAGCAGTGGAAGAACGTCCTCGGGGTGGACGTGCAGATCCGCCAGTCGGATGCCGCGACCTTCTTCGCGGACGTCGACGCGGGCCGGCTCCAGATGTTCAGCAGCGGCTGGATCATGGACTACCCGGATCCGGAAAACATCCTCGACCTGAAGTTCCACTCGAGGTCGTCCCTGAACGACATCGAGTACGCGAATCCGCAGCTCGACGGGCTGTTGGAGCGCGCCCGCGTCGAGGGAGACCCGACGGCCCGCATCAAGCTGTACCAGGACGCGGAGAAACTGATCCTTGGCGATGCGGCCATCCTGCCGTTGTACTTCTCGCAGAACCACGTGGTCGTGAACCAGGCGGTCCAGGGCTGGATCGAGCCGCCGATGATCATCCCGCGGCTGCGGTACGTATCGTTGGAGCGGTAGGAGACGGGGCGTGGCCGGCTACATCATCCGCCGGCTGCTGTGGCTCCCGGTGACGCTGCTCGCGGTGTCGTTCCTGACGTTCAGCATCGCGCGGTTCGGCCCGGGAGACCCCGTGACCGTGGCCGCGGGCCAGATCCGCGACCAGGAAGTGCTGGCACAGATCCGGGCGGAACGGGGCCTCGACGGCTCGATCTTCGAGCAGTACGGTCGCTGGGTGAACCGCGCGGTGCGCGGCGACTTCGGGGAGTCGTTCCAGCAGCGTGGCTACACGGTGCGGGAGATCATCTTCCCCAAGATGTGGGTGTCCGCGCAGCTGGGCCTGGTGGCGCTCTTCATCGTCTTCGGCCTCGGCATCCCGCTCGGGCTGCTCGCGGCGTGGCTGCATGGGACGTGGCTCGACCCGTTCATCATCTCGGTCCTGCTGTTCCTTCGAGCGCTGCCGGTCATCGTCGTCATTCCGCCTCTGATCTGGCTCTTCGCGGTGCGTACGGACATCCTTCCCGTCGGCGGCTGGGACGGCGTCTTCGATATCTGGTGGATCGGGGGCGTCATCGCTGTGCCCATCCCGGACCCGCACCTCTACATCCCGCTGGTCGCGCTCACGCTCCCCGGGTTCGCGGGCGTCGCCCGCCTCGTGCGCGTCACGGCCCTCGAGGTCTACACCGAGGACTACGTCCGCACCGCCCGCGCGAAGGGCATCCCCGAGTCGCGCGTCGCCACCCGCCACGTGCTCCCGAACTCGCTGTTGCCGATCGTGACCGTCGTCGGCTTCGCCCTCGTCGGGATCGTGGAAGGGGCGTTCTTTACAGAGACGCTGCTGGGCATTCCCGGCATCGGACGCCTGACGTTCGAGGCGGTCGGGAGCCGCGACTACGACGTCATCCTCGCGACGACGGTGATCGTCGCCTTCCTGTTCGTCGTCATGAACCTGGTCGTGGAGATCGTGTACTCGTGGATCGACCCGCGAGTGCGACTCGGAGGGTCGGCGGTCGTATGAGCGTCGCAGCCGGTCCGTATCAGGCAGAAGTGACCGCGGTCGAGCAATACGAACGGCAGGCCGCGCGCAACCCGTGGCTGCTCCTGTGGGACCGGCTGCGCAAGAAGCGCCTCGCGATGCTGTCTCTCGCCATCGTGATCGTCATCTACGGCGCCGGGATCACCGCCCCGCTCATCGCGCCGTACTCCTACACCGAGCAGAACCTCGAGCGCGGCCTCGAGGGGCCGAGCGCCGACCACTGGTTCGGCACAGACCGCCTCGGCCGCGACATGTTCAGCCGCGTGCTCTACTCGGCGCGCACGACGCTCATCGTGACGGCTGCCGTCGTCCTCAGCGGGACGCTCGTGCTCGGAAACTTCCTCGGGCTGCTGGCCGGCTACCGAGGCGGCTGGGTCGACAGCCTGATCATGCGTATCGGCGATGTCTTCGCCTCCTTGCCCGGCCTGCCGATGCTGATCCTGCTCAACGCCACGCTGCTGCCCCGCGTCCTGCAGCTTGTCGGGTGGTTCGAGGATCACACGCCCGTGAGCGGTCTATCGAGTTCGGGCACCGCGTCGTACTTCACTGTCTTCGGCGCCCTGGCGCTGTTCTCCTGGGTGGGCACCGCGAGGCTCATCCGCGCGCAGGTGCTGCAACTCCGTGAGCGTGACTTCATCCTCGCCGCGCAGGCCACCGGCGGCAGCACGATCCACATCATCTGGCGGCACCTGCTCCCCAATGTGTCCTTCCTGATCATCCTCGAGATCTCGGCGGTCCTCGGCGCGGTCGCCGGCTCCGAGATCCTCCTCACGTGGTTCGGCGTGGGCGTCCAGCCGCCGAACCCCTCCTTCGGCGCGATGCTGTTCGAGGGCTCGGGGGCGCGCACGTTCCAGGCGCACCCGCACCTGCTGCTCGTCCCAGCCGCCGTAGTGACCTCGTTGATGTTCGCCTTCGCCCTGCTGGGCGACGCGCTCAACGACGCCGTCCGCGGCCGCTGAGGCCGCCCGCCGGGTCGTCCGCAGCGCTCGCGCCTTCGCTGCGTGAGAATGCGAGTATGCGTTTCGACGTCCTGACGCTGTTTCCCGGCATGTTCACGGGACCCCTCGACGAGTCGATCATGCGGCGCGCGCGCGACGCCGGTCTGATCGAGGTCGTGCTCCACGACCTGCGCGACTGGGCGACCGACCGCCACCGCACCGTTGACGACTACCCGTTCGGCGGCGGCGCCGGCATGGTAATGAAGCCGGAGCCGCTCTTCACCGCCATCGAGGCGGTGCAGCCGCGCGCGGACGAGCCGGCGACCGTGGTGCTGCTGACTCCGCAGGGCCGCCCGCTCACCCGGGCCCTCGTGGCGGATCTCGCCGCTCACCCACGCCTGCTCCTCGTATGCGGCCGCTATGAGGGCATCGACGAACGCGTGCGGGCGCACCTTGTGGATGTCGAGGTGAGCGTCGGTGATGTCGTCGTGTCGGGCGGTGAGCTGCCGGCGATGCTGTTGCTCGACGCGGTTGCGCGGCAGGTGCCCGGCGTCCTCGGGAGCGAAGCATCGCTCGAAGAGGAGTCATTCGAGGGCGGGCTGCTCGAGTATCCGCAGTACACGCGCCCCGCGGAGTTTCGGGGCTGGCCCGTGCCGGACGTGCTCCTCTCCGGGCATCACGCGGAGATCGCGAAGTGGCGCCGGCGGCAACGCCTGCTGCGCACGCGCGCCCGGCGCCCCGACCTCCTCGCCACGGCCGACCTCACCGAAGCGGAACGCGCATGGCTCGCCGGACTCGACGCAACGGATTCCGAGCCGGTAGACTGACCGTCTGCGGCTTCCGCCCCGACCCGGCATCACTCGCATACGAGGATTCGCATGTCCATCGACCTGAGCACGCTCGCGCCACCGCGCAACGAGACCATCCCTGAGTTCAACCCCGGCGACACGGTGAAGGTGCACGTGCGCGTCGTCGAGGGGAACCGCGAGCGCGTGCAGGCGTTCGAGGGCGTCGTCATCCGCCTGCGCCGTGGCCCGGCCGGCGACTTCACCGTCCGCCGCATCGCCTCCAACCGCGTGGGTGTCGAGCGGACCTTCCCCTTCAACGGCTCTCGCATCGACAAGGTCGAAGTGTTGCGCCGCGGACGTGTGCGCCGCGCAAAGCTGTACTACCTGCGGGGCCGCACCGGCCGCGCGGCGCGCATCAAGGAAGCGGCCCGCACGACGAGCTGACGCCCGGCCGAAGACACTGACACGGAGCCCGCCGTGAGGCGGGCTCCGCTGCGTCCGCGTGGCATCGAGGCGCGTGTCAGCCTTCGTCGGCGGTGCCGGCGGCCGCGACGAGGGCCAGCGGGCGGGCCACGACCAGCCGGAAGCGTCCGCGGCCCGTCTTCTCCATCCGGATCACGCTGCCGCAGCGCTCGTCGAGCCGCTTCCGCAGCAGGATCAGCCGCGCTTCGAGGTTGTCCTTCAGGTCGGGCAACGCGAGCGTATGGTCGAGGCGGATCTCCCGGTTGCTGAACTCCACTCGCCGCTCGTCCTGGTACTCGCGCAGCAGTCGCCACAGGATGCCGCCGGCGACGCCTTTAATCAGGTACTCGTTGTCGAGGAAGATGCTCTCGTCGTCGGGGTAGTACTTGACGTGCACCGGGCGCTCGTCGTCTGACGTCTCCGCAGCGGCGGTCGTCCGTTCGATCCCGCCGAGTGCCTCCATGGCCAGCGCGACCTGGCTGGCGAGCATGCCGACCAGCCACTCGTCCTGTGCCGTGAACGCGCCTGCTCGTTCGCTCTGCATGACGAGCACGCCCACCAGTTCGCGGCGCACGAGCATCGGCGTTACGAGCTGGCTCTGCACGGTCGGCAGTCCGGGCAGCGGGATCGTCGTGTCTCGTGGCGCGTGCTCGCCCGATGCGGACGCCTGCGCCGCTCGCGAGTACGCGAGGTCACGCGCCATGTTCGTGACCCGCACAGACTGCCGCCGCGCGGCGGCCAGCCCGATGATGCCTTCGCCGGCGGACACCTCGGAACCCGCGCCCGAGGAGCTGTAGCCCGCGCTGGCGACGGTGTAGAGCCGTTGCCCGCTTTCATCGACGAGCATCACGAAGCCATGCGTGAAGCCCAGCAACTCCTCGCACGCCTGCAGCGTGCCGTGCAGCAATGCTTCCAGGTCGTCCGCGTCGCCGACCACGCGCGAGAACGCCTCCGCCTTCTCGAGGTCAGGCGTCCGAGGCGGAAGCGGCTCCGGGAAGTCGCAGGGCGCCATCACGCAGCTGAGCACACGGCAGATGTCGACGCCCTTCAGTTTGAAGACGTTCGCCATCCCCTGTTGCGCCGCTACCGCATCGAGGTGGGTCCGCATCCGCTCGAAGACGGGCCCCTCCGTCTCGGTGTGCGTGTACTCGAGGTCGAGCATGAACATGCGCCCGGTCTCCGGCTCGACCAGCCCGACCTCGGCGAGCGGGTTCACGATCGTGTTGTGCTCCGTCTTCTTGAAGAACTGTCGCGAGAGCGCGACGTGCTCGTCGTCAATGCGATGGACGATCGAGAGGTACGTCACGTTCGGTGTGCCATCGGAGTCGACCGTGGCGATTGCGGACGGGATCACCCCGTCGAAGCAGGTGGGAATATCCCGCAGTCGAACTTGCTCGCCGAGGACTGTCACAGCGGTCGTCCCGCGTCCGGCCCCGGCGTCTGATCGAACGCCTGCTCGATCGCGAAGTCGATGCGCACCACGTCCTCGGTCCACAGGTTGCGCAGCAGCGCTGGCGGGTCGCCAACGAGGGCGGCCGAGACCATGAACGCCTCGCGGTGCAGGCGCACCCAGTCGCGGTCGTCGCCGTCCGGCTCCAGCACGACTCCGGTCGCTGTGCCCTTCAGCTGGATCGAACGGTACGAGACTGGGTCGCCGACGGTCATCGCGATGCGCTTCGTGGTGTCGACGTCCTCGAGAGTGAACTGACTGCGAGCGCGGTCGATGAACACGGAGGCGGTTGCGCCATCGGGCGAGACGCGCGGGCCCCACGCCGTATTCAGGTGTGGACGGCCGCTCACGTCCGCGGTCGCGACCGAGACGGCCACACCGGACTCGATCAACTCGCGTAGCTCTTCGCTGACGACGTACATGTTCACCACTCGGCGGGCGGGTGTCGGTCGGGGTGCGTGCAGCGCTGCGGACACCCTGCGGGGCGAGCTTAGGAATCTTATCCGATCTGTTTAGCATCCGTGTAGGAAGGCGTAGCGAGCATTTAGGAACCGCGCACCACCCGCTTCGCGATGCTCTCTTTACAGCAACACGCGCCCGGAACGCGCACTGAAGGAGAGTACAGCAATGGTCACCGTCGAACGCCCGGCCGGCATCAGCAGCGACAGCGTCGCCGCCTTCCGATCCACCATCGAGGGCGATGTCATCACCCCCGAGGACGGGGCGTACGGCTCCGCTCGCCAGCTGTGGAATGCCGCCTTCCAGAGGTTCCCCGCCCTCATCGTCCGCGCAGCCTCAACCGAGGACGTCGTCCGCGCGGTCGGCTTCGCGAACGAGCACGAGGCGGCCATCGCCGTGCGCAGCGGCGGCCACAGCCTCGCCGGTCTCAGCTCCAACGACGGCGGCGTGGTCATCGACCTTTCCCGGATGGACGCCATCGAGGTCGACCCGGCGGCGCGGCAGGCCTGGGTGCAGCCCGGTGTCACCTCCGAGGTGCTGGCCGCCACCACCCTGCCACACGGCCTCGTCCTGACGACCGGAGATGCTCCGACGGTCGGTATTGGCGGTCTGACGCTGGGCGGTGGCATCGGCTGGTTCGTACGCAAGTACGGTCTCACGATCGACCACCTGCTCGACGTGGAGGTTGTGACCGCTGACGGGCGCGTGCTCGTGGCCAACGAGCGCGAGCACGCCGACCTCTTTTGGGCCGTTCGCGGCGGTGGCGGGAACTTCGGCGTTGCCACCCGGTACCACTTCCGTCTCGACCAGACCGGGCCGGTGCTTGCGGGAGTCATCCTCCTCCCGATGACCCCCGAAGCCGTCCGCGGCTACGTCGATGTCGCCACGGCGGCCCCCGAGGACCTGAGCACGCAGCTCATCCTTGCGGTCGCGCCGCCGGCGCCGTTCGTTCCACAGGACGTGGTCGGCACGCCCGTCGCTATGGTCGTGGCCTGCTGGTCAGGCGACCACGACCAGGGCCGCGGGGTGCTCGCCCGCTTCTCTCAGCTCGCCGGCGGGCCGCTCGTCGAGCTCGTCGAGGCTATGCCCTACGCGGCCATGTTCGAGCTGATGCGCGAGCCCACGCGTCCCGGGCTGCATGGCTCCGTCCGTTCCTCATTCCTGCGCAGCATCGAGGACGGCCTGATCGATGCCATGCTGACCGAGCTGCCGCCTGGAGAGTCAATCGCGCAGATTCGCGTCCTCGGCGGCGCGATGGCGCGCGTCCCCGCCGAGGCAACCGCCTTCGCGCATCGGGATAAGCCGTTCATGCTGCTGTTCGCAGGCAGCGGCTCAAGCGAGCATGACGGCGCCGACGCGGCCGCCTGGGTCGAGCGCGCCTGGACGCGCGCCGAGGCGTGGGCCGACGGCGCCTATGTGAACTTCCTCGGCGACCGTGACGCTGGGGCGCGTGTCCACGAGGCGTACCCGGCCGCCACTTACCAGCGCCTTGCTGACGTCAAGGCCAAGTACGACCCGAAGAACCGCTTCCGAGGCAATCAGAACGTCCGCCCCTCATAGCGGCGTTCGGCGCTGCAGGTGGAGGGGGCCCGGAATGGGCCCTCTCCACGTCCCCGGCATCGGCGCTCTCTTGATGCCGCTATGATGCGCCCGGGTACGAAGTTACGAGGGGAGACGGCGATGACGATGGCAGGCGCACTGCCCGAGATCCTGACATCCGAGCAGCTCGATGAGCGCCGCTTCCGCTTCGGGAGCGTCGACGCCGAGGGGCGAGACGTGGTGTTCGGCGGTCAGCTGCTCGCGCAGATGATCACTGCCTCGGGCGCCCTCGCGGGAGGCAAGGAAGTGAAGACCATCCACGCCGTCTTCGTCCGCGCGGGCACGATCACGCAACCGATCGACATCGAGGTGGCTCCGGTGAACGCGGGCCGCACGTTCGCCACCGACACCGTGACGGTGTGGCAGGGCGACCGCCTCTGCGCGCGTGCGCAGGTGCTGCTGCATGCGCCTGAGCCGGACCTCATCCGCAGCGAACTGGCGATGCCGGACGAACCCGCCCCCGAGGATGGGACGCCCTCCCGCGCCTTCGTCTTCCCCGGCGCGGAGATGCGAGTCGTGCGCGGCACCGGCGACAGCTCGCCCGGCCCGGCCGAGCTCTCCTTCTGGACGCGCTACCCCGACGCCCCCGACGGCCAGCTCGCCAGCCAGGCCATCCTCTCGTGGGCCACGAACGGCCTTCTCATCGGCACAGCCATGAAGCCGCATGGGCTCAACCTCGCGGATGCGCACCGCTCGATCTCGACCGGCGTCATCAGCAACACCCTCACGTTCCATGACGTCTTCGATGCACGCGACTGGCTGCTACTGACACACGACGTCCCGTACGCCGGCCGCGGCCGAGTCTACGGTCGAGGACACGTGTTCACCCGCGACGGCCACATCGTCGCGTCATTCGTGCAGGACAGCATGGTGCGAGGGATCCCCGAGGGCGCCGCCCTCGATGGCCGCACGGCAATGTAGCCCGCTCACACATCGAGGCGCTCGATCTGCGCGGCCAGTTGCAGCCGTTGGAGTTCCGATGATTCCGTCGCCTCATCGGAGCGTCTGGGGAGCGCCAGACGGAGGAGCAACGGGGCGGCCAGGGTCGTGAGCAGCGTGACGGCGATGCTGGCCGCGTACACGTCGTCGCCGATGACCCCGCTCTGACGCCCGAGGACGGCGATCACCAGCGCCACCTCTCCTCGCGCCACCATCCCGGCTCCAACCGCGATCGACTCGCCCTGGCTGAACCCGCCGGCGACCGATCCGGCGTACGAGCCCGCGATCTTCGTCACGATCGCGACTCCGCACAGGAGCAACGTGAAGGTCGGCTCCCGCGCCAGCGCCGCCAGATCCGCCGACATCCCGGTCGTCACGAAGAACACCGGCGCGAACAGCGCGTAGCCTATGAGATTACCGAAGTCCGCAAGGTCATCGCGCAGCACTGTCCGCCCGAAGAGGACACCGGCGAGGTACGCTCCGGTAATCGCCGCAAGCCCCCCGATCTCCTGCGCCGCCCACGCGAACGCCAGCACCAGCGCCAGCACCTCGAGGAACCGGTGCTCCCGCGTATCCATGAGTTCCAGGCGCGTCGCCGTGATACGAATCAGCCAGTAGCCGCCGACGAGGGCGGCCGGGATGAACGCCGCGAGACGCACGAGGTCGAGCAGACTGCCGTCGCCTTCCAGGCTGACGACGACCGTCAGCACCACGACTCCAATGATGTCGTCGATGATCGCGGCTCCGAGGATCGCGCTGCCCACGCGCCCCTGCAGGTGCCCCATCTCTTTCAGCACGTGCGCCGAGACCGTCACGCTTGTGGCCGTCAGGATCGTGCCGACGAAGACTGCCTCGGCCGTCCCGTACCCGAAGCCCATCGCGAGGAGTGTCCCGCCGGCCATCGGCACCGCTACTCCGCCGATGGCGGCGAACAGCGCCGCGCTCCCGACCTGCCGCATTTCCACCAGATCCGTCTCGAGGCCGGCGACGTAGAGCAGCAGGACGACCCCGATCGCAGACATGCCGTCGAGGGCCGCTGAGGGCTCGACGAGGTCGCTGACGCTCGGGCCCAGCAGCACGCCGGCGATCAGCACGCCGAACACGCTCGGGAGCCCGAAGCCGCTGGCCACCTGGGATGTGATGCGCGCAGTGAGCAGGATGAGTGCCAGACTGATCAGCAGCGAACTCGACGATTCCAAAATGGACCTCTCCGTGGCGTGGACCGTGCCCCGAAGTACCCGTGTGGCCTCGAACACCACTCCGATGCCGCCGCGGGGTTTACATCTCCCGCTGGGCGCCGAAGTAGTCCGCCAGCAGCACGATGCCCACCAGCTCGAAGAAGACGATCCCCGGTGCCACGTCCGACCTCCACGTACGCCGCGTGCCACGCTAGGGGCGGTGCGTTTCGCGGACGTGAACGGGCGGTGACCGGACGATGAACTCGTCTGGTGGTGGGGGGAGTCAGCCATCCATGGCCGTTGCGCGTCCCCTCGCGAGTCGCGGTCGTACGCCGTCATGAGGGGCAGGGGCCGGCGGCGCCCCGGCCGGCTCGTCGGTGGAGAGGGCCGCCGCGCTTGCGACTCGGCGCGCCCGGCGGTATACGAATCTGACTTCAACGACGAACGCAATGCCGGATCCGTGGCCGAGGGGGGTTCGATGACGGCACCACTCGAGGGCATCCGCGTCCTGGACCTGACCCAGGGCGTCACCGGCCCCTTCGCGACGAAGCACTTCTCCGACTACGGCGCCGAGGTCATTAAGGTCGAGCGGCCCGGCCGCGGCGACCTCTCGAGGCGCCTCGGGCCGTTCCCGGGTGACCGCCCCAGCCTCGAGCGCAGCGGGATGTTCCTCACGCTGAACACCGGGAAGCAGAGCGTCACGCTCGACCTCAAGACGGCGACGGGGCAACAGATCCTGCGCCGGCTGGCCGAGGACGCCGATATCGTCGTCGAGAGCTTCCGCCCGGGCACGCTGGAGCGCCTCGGCCTCGGCCCGGACGTGCTCCGCGAGGTGAACCCGCGAGCCTCGCTCGTTCGCATCTCCAACTTCGGGCAGAGCGGACCGTACCGCGACTTCGACGCCGACGACATGTTGATGTACGCGATGGGGGGCGTGCTCGCCGTCACGGCCGGCGAGGGCCGCGAACCCGTCAAGATCGGGCTCTACGCACCCCTCTTCCTCGCCGGGAACGTCGTGTCCGCCTTCATGATGGGCGCCTTCTTCGGCGCCCGCCGTCGAGGGCTCGGCGAGCGCGCGGACATCTCCATCCACGAGGTGCTCGCCGGCTCGATGGACCGAGGCGGCACGAACCTCGTCTCGTACGGCTACTCCGGTGCGCTCTACTTCGAGCCGCGGCAGCCGCAGCGCAGCTCGGCGCTGCCCGCGGGCGTGTACCCCTGCCTCGATGGGTACATCCACATCCTCTGCCAGTTCCAGTGGTGGCCGCGCTTCTGCAAGCTCATCGAGCGGCCCGACCTCGAGAACGACGACTACCTGTCCCCGAACCTGCTCGACATCAACTACGCGCCCGAGGTGGACGCCATCTTCTTCCCCTGGCTCCTCCAGCGCACGAAGCAAGAGGCGATGGAAGCGGGCCAGGCGGTCGGGCTCCCCATCGCTGCGATCAACACCATGCAGGACGTGCTCAATGACCCCCAGTTGAACGCCCGCGAGTTCTTCGTGGACGTCGAGCATCCCGAGGCCGGCCACGTCCGGCTGCCCGGTGTGCCGCTCCGCATGTCCGGGACGCCCGGCGAGCTGCGGCGCGCCCCGCTCCTCGGCGAGCACACTTTCCAGGTCCTGACGGAACGCCTCGGCTATGACGCCGAGGACGTCGCGCGGCTCGAGCAGCAGGGAGTCATCTGATGACCCAGCACACCGATCGCATGCTGCCCCTGGAGGGCGTCCGCGTCCTCTCTCAGGCCATCGTCTGGGCCGGCCCCTTCGGCACCATGATCCTGTCCGACCTCGGCGCCGACGTGATCGAGGTGGAATCGATCCAGCACCTCAACCCCACACGCGCGGCCGTGCGGCACCTCCCCGACCTCTTCATGCAGAGCCCCACGGGCGCGGGCTACTTGAACCGCGACAACAGTGAGGGCTTCTGGAATCGCAGCGCCACGTTCAACTACGCGAAACGAGGGCATCGCAGCATCACCCTCGACCTGCTCCGTCCCGAGGGCCTCGAACTCTTCTACTCGCTCGTGCGAGAGGCCGATGTCTTCCTCGAGAACAACGCTGCGGATGTCGTCGAAGACCTCAAGATCGACTGGCCACAGCTGTCGGCGATCAACCCGCGGCTGATCATGGTGCGCTTCCCCGGTTTCGGCATCAGCGGTCCGTACAAGCACTTCAAGGGATACGGCGCCACGATGGAGGCCATCGTCGGGCACACGATGCTCCGGGGGTACCGCGATTCCGACCCCTCGGCGACGCCTCCGATCTATCACGGCGACCCGACCGCGGGCGCGACGGTGGCGTTCGCGATTCAGTCCGCGCTCTACGCGCGCGAGCGCACCGGTGAGGGTCAGCTCATCGAGCTGTCCCAGGGCGAGGCGATCGTCCATCACCTCTCGTACGCGCTCATGGACGCGTTCATGAACGAGCGCATCCATGACCACTGGGGCAACCGCCATCCGTGGATGGCCCCGTACGGCCTGTTCCCGTGTCGCGGCGATGACCGCTGGCTCGCGCTTGCCGTCGACTCGGATGCCGCCTTCGAGGCGCTCTGCCGGGAGATGGGCAGGCCGGAACTCGCGGCCGAGCCGAGGTTCGCCGACGTCTCGTCGCGCTACCGCAACCAGGACATCCTCGAGCCGCTGATCGCAGACTGGACTCGCGAGCACGACGACCGCGACCTGATGGAGCGGCTGCAGGCCGTCGGGGTGATGGCGACCATGCTGGCTCACCAGCCCGAGATGTTTCACGACCCGCAACTGCAGCATCGTGGCTACTTCATTGAGCTGGACCACCCGGACACCGGCCCCCGCCGCTATCCGGGCCCGCTCGCGCACTTCGAGGTAAGCCCGCTCACTCCGGTGCGGGGGCGCGCCCCGCGCCTCGGCGAGCACAACCGCGAGGTGCTGCAGGGCCTCCTCGGTCTCGACGATGCCCGCTACCAGCACCTGGTGGACGAGCAGCTGATCGGCGACGTGTATCTCGAGAACGCGCGCTGACGCTCGATGCCTTACCTCGAGGTCAGGGCGCGCCCGTCTCAATCAGTGGCACCGTCGCGGGATCGCGGCCGAGCACGGGCGTGAGCTCCTCGACCACGAGGCGATCGAGGTCGCCCGATTCCTCGAGCCGGCGCAGGACGGCGTTCACCGCGTCGAGGTTCTTCGACCCCTTGGGTAGCGCAATCGCCGCCCGCCGCTCTGGCTTGAACTGGGCCACCACCTCGAATTCCCCGCCCGAGGTCGCGGCGATGCTCAGCGCCGTCGGAAGGTCGAGGAGCGTGCCGTCGGCGCGCCCGTCCCGCACCGCGGCGAGCGATTCCTCACGTGTCGCCACCACCAGGGCAGGCTGAGCGGGGCGCAGCTCGTCGCGGACGAGCGGTTCCTGCACCGTCGATCGCTCGACGACCCATCGGCGCGCCTGTGCTTCCCGCAGGTCGCGCACGGTCGTGCCCCGTCGCACGAGCGCACCGCTCGTGATCGCGAAGTACGAGGTCGAGAACGCGAGCCGCTCCTCCCGCTCGGGCGTCACGAGGACCTGCGAGATCGCGAGGTCGGCTCCGCCGAAGTCCGCCGCCGCGATGCGGTCGAACGGCACGTCCGTGACGTTCAGCCGCAACCCGAACTCCTTGGCGAGGGCGACGGCCATGCGGTACTCCATGCCTCCGGTGAACCCCTCCCCGGGCGTCCCATTCCAGAAGCCGGGCGCTGGCAGGCTGGTTACGACCCTGAGCTCGCCGGGAGTGGACGGCTCGAAGCTCGCGTCGTCGTCGCCGCAGCCTGCGACGAACGTCGCGAGGAGCATCGCGCCGAGGAGCAGCGCGAGCCGCGTGCGGCTGGGAACGAGGGACCAACGCATCAGGCGTCCTTTCGCGCGACGGGAGCCGGTGAAACGCGTAGGTACCGGCCGGGCCGACCGGGCGCAGCACCGCATGGCAACGGCGTCCTCGGGTATCAGGGCACTGCAATCGTCGGCACCGACGACGGATCGCGCCCGAGGAGCGGCGTCAGTTCTTCGGCGGAGAAGCGGTCGAGATCGCCGTCGTCCTCGAGGCGACGCAGGACATCGTTCACCGCCTCGACGTTCTTCGAGTCCTTCGGGAGCGCGATCCCCGACACGTCGCTGGTCGGGAACTGCGCCACGACCTCGAACTCCCCCTGGGACTGTGAGGCCGTCGTCAGCGCCGTCAGCAGGTCCATCAACGCCGCATTCGCCTGGCCCGACCGCAGCGCCGCCAGCATCTCGTCATTCGATCGCGCCACCGTTGCCGCCTGCGACGGCCGAATGACGTCGCGGATGAAGGCGATCTGGATCGTCCCCACCTCCACGACCCACCGCGCCTCGCGGGCCGCTTCGAGGTCGTCCAGCCTCGTCCCTGTCTTGACGAGCACACCGTTCGCCGAGAAGAAGTATGGCCGTGTGAACGTCATCCGCTCGCCACGCTCGGCGGTCGCCGCCAGCTGCGAAATGACGAGGTCGGCGCCGCCGAAGTCGCCCGCGTTGATGCGGTCGAACACCAGGTCGATCACACGCAGCCGCAGCCCGAACGCCTCGGCGAGTGCCTCCGCGATGCGGTACTCGAAGCCGCCGCTCAGGTCCTCCACCGAATCGCCGTTCCAAAACCCCGGCGCCGGTAAGCTCGTGGCGACGACCAGCTCGCCGGCCGTCGCCGGCTCGAACTCGGCAGCGTCGTCGGAGCAGCCGACGAGGACGGCCGCCGCGACGAGTGCCAGGGCGGCAACCAGTGGCCGCCACAATGCGATGAGGCGCATATGTGGTCCTTCCGCAGGCTGATGGATCGCGCCCGAGTATAGTGCTCGTACGAGGTCGCACGACGTGCTGCGGTCGTGCCCGGCCGATAAATGGTGGGGTGCTATACTCATTTCGAACACACAACATGACGGCTGGTAGGGGACAGGGGCGCACCAGGTGGGTGTGACTGCAGAACGTTTGCCCCGCTCACTCGTCGCCCTCGAAATCGAGGTCGAGGAGGAGCGGCTCGAAGCGCAGATGGACAAGGCGGTGCGCCGCCTCTCACAGCGGGTCCGCATCCCGGGGTTCCGGCCCGGCAAGGCTCCGCGTCAGATCGTCGAGCGTACGCTCGGACGCCCGGCCTTGCTGCAGGAGGCGCTCGAGGAGTTGCTCCCCGATGTCTACAACGAGGCAATCGAGAGCCAGGACATCCAGGCCATCGGTCAGCCCGAGTTCGACCTCAAGTCCACCGAACCCCTCGTGGTGTCCGCCACCGTCCCGGTGCGTCCCACGATCGACCTGCGAGACTACCGCTCGCTGCGCGCCCCGCGCCCTGAAGCCGAGACCCCGGACGGCCGCGTCGAGGAGTCGCTGACCGCGCTGCTGCGCCGCTACGCCACGCTCGAGCCGGTCGACCGCCCGGTCGAGTGGAACGATGTTGTGCGCATGGACGTCACGGTCTCCGTCGAGGGTCAGACTGAGCCGCCGCACGAGGAGGAAGGTGCCGAATTCGCCGTCACCGAGGGTGGCGTGGTCTCGCTGCCTGGCTTCCTCGAGCACCTGATCGGCCTCGAGCGCGGCGGGCCGTACGAGATTGAGTTCGCGCTGCCCGACGACTACGTGGCCGCGGACATGGCCGGCAAGCGCGCCCACTACACGCTCACCCTGCACGAGGTGAAGCAGCAGATCCTCCCCGACCTCGACGACGACTTCGCGAAGTCGCTCGACGAGGAGGGCATCGAGACCGCAGAGCAACTGCGCGAGCGCGTCAGGCAGAACATCGAGGCGGCCGCGAAGGCTGAGGCCGACAACGCCTACCGCGAGGAAGTCCTCGATCTGCTCGTCGCCTCGTCCGACATCGACTACCCCGAGATCCTCGTCGAGCGCGAGATCGACCGCATGATCGACCGCGAGTCCAATCACGCGGCACACACGCGGGAGGACCTCGACCGTTGGCTCGAGGCGATCGGCCGCACCGAAGAGGAAGTGCGTGACAGCCTCCGGGCGCAGGCGGACCTCGCCGTGCGCCGCGCGCTCGTCCTCGGCGAACTCGCCAGCCGCGAGGAACTCGCGGTGACCGAGGAGGAGATCGAGGGCGAGATCATGCGGATGGCGTCACAGTTCGACATTCGTACTGCCGACGGCCTCAACGAGGAGCAGCGCGACGCGATCCGCGCGATCTTCGACAGCCCCGACAATCGCGCCTCGATCAGCAACGAGTTGATGACGACGAGGACCCTGCAGCGCCTCGAGGACATCGCTTCTGCGCCTGAGGAGGAAGGCGAGGCCCGTGTGCGCGGCAGCCGTCGCCGCCGCGGCGCCCGCGCCGACGGTGACGCTGCAGATGACGACGAGACGGGTGAGGACGCCGCGGATGGCGCCCTGCCCGAAGGAGCAGGTGTCGCCGCAGACGAGACCGAAGGCGCAGCAGGTACGCTGGAAGGAGCGTCTTCGGACGCCGTTGCGGATGGCCCGGACGCGCCCTCCAGCGAAACCGAGGCGAATCAGGCCGAGGCCGAGTAGCCGGACGCGGACCAGCACACAGAAAGCGCAGGAGCACGAGACATGACACCGAGCGACTGGACCCAGCCTCAGAACATCGTCCCGATGGTCATCGAGACCACCGCCCGTGGCGAACGCGCCTACGACATCTACTCGCTCCTGCTCAAGGAGCGGATCATCTTCCTCGGCACCCCCATCGATGACCAGATCGCGAACATCATCGTCGCGCAGCTGCTCTTCCTCGACCGCGAAGACCCCGATCGCGACATCCACATGTACATCCACTCGCCGGGCGGCGTGATCACGGCCGGCCTCGCGATCTATGACACGATGAACCTCATTCGCCCCGACGTGTCGACGATCGCCGTCGGCGCGACCGCCTCGATGGGCACGGTGCTCCTGTGCTCCGGCACGAAGGGCAAGCGCTACGCCCTCCCCAACTCCACCGTGCACATGCACCAGGCGCTCGGTGGCGCGCGCGGTCAGGCGTCCGACATCGAGATCGCGGCCCGCGAGATCCTGCGGAACAACGAGATCATTCGCGGCATCCTCTCGCGCAACACCGGCCAGCCGATGGAACGCATCCAGCGCGACACCGACCGCGACTTCTATATGAGCGCGGAGCAGGCGAAGGACTACGGCCTCGTGGACGAGATCCTGAGCCGGCCGGATGAGAACCGAAACGGCTCCGGGTCGCTCAGTTAGGCGCCCGGACGCAGAATAGGACGGTCGAGGCGGCGGCGTGACGACGAGGGCAGAGGGGGCCCGATTCGATGGCGAGTAGCACGCGCGGCAGCCGAGTGCAGTACCACTGCTCCTTCTGTGGCAAGAACCAGGATCAGGTCAAGCGCCTCATCGCCGGCCCCGGCGCCGTCTACATCTGCGACGAGTGCGTCGAGCTGTGCCAGGAGATCATCAACGAGGAGACGCAGGCCGCGGGCAAGACTCCGGCCAAGGGCCAGCGCCCGCGCCTGCGCACGCCTCAGGAGATCGTCGCCCAGCTCGACGAATACATCGTTGGACAGGAGCGCACCAAGCGCGTCCTCTCCGTCGCCGTGTACAACCACTACAAGCGCGTCGACGCGCCGGTGCAGGCCGACATCGACCTCGAGAAGTCGAACATCCTCCTCATCGGCCCCACGGGCACCGGTAAGACCGCCTTCGCGCGCACGCTCGCGCGCATCCTCGATGTGCCGTTCTCGATCGCGGACGCGACTGCCCTCACCGAGGCGGGCTACGTCGGCGAGGACGTCGAGAACATCCTCCTGCACCTCATCCAGGCGGCGGAGTTCGACATCCAGAAGGCCGAGCGCGGCATCGTCTACATCGACGAGATCGACAAGATCGCGCGCAAGACCGACAACCCGTCGATCACGCGCGACGTGTCCGGCGAGGGTGTGCAGCAGGCGCTCCTCAAGATCATCGAGGGCACCGTCGCGAGTGTCCCGCCGCAGGGCGGGCGCAAGCACCCGCACCAGGACTTCATCCAGATCAACACCTCGAACATCCTGTTCATCGTCGGCGGAGCATTCGAGGGTCTCGACAAGATCATCGCCCGGCGCACCGGCGCCGGCGTCCGCTCGCTCGGCTTCGGCGTCAATGAGCACCCGGCCGCCATCGACCGCGCCCAGCTGCTGAGCCACGTCACGCATGACGACCTGCTGCAGTTCGGCCTCATCCCCGAGTTCGTCGGCCGCTTGCCGGTGGTCTCAACGCTCGACCCCCTCGATGTCGACACGATGGTCGCCATCTTCACCCAGCCGAAGAACGCGGTGGCCAAGCAGTTCCAGCGCCTGTTCTCGATCGACGACGTCGAGCTCGTCTTCACGGACGACGCCTTGCGCGCCATCTCGGAAGCCGCACTCAACCAGAAGACCGGCGCCCGAGGCCTCCGCACCGTCGTCGAGGACATCCTCCTCGACGTCATGTTCGAGATGCCGTCGCGGCCGGAGATCCGCAAGTGCGTCATCTCCGCCGACTGCGTCACGAGGAACCGCCGGCCGCTCCTCCTCACGGAGGGCGGGCAGGCCCTCGATAGCGGTGAGGACATCCCCGAGTCCGCCTGACCCGCGACTCTTCCGCTGTTGGCCCGTCCAGTCCGCGTGCTACAGTCCCCTCGGACTCGTCCGTCTAAGGCTGAGGAGGCCCGTCCGTGACACCCTGGTGGCGCCGTCGGTTCCTCTGGCCGCGCATCCTCTACTGGACGTCGATCGTCTTCCTCGTGCTCGGCCTGCTCCTCGCCGTCATCGGCGACAGCGACGGGACCTTCGTCGAGGACCGCGACACCCGCGAGGCGGGAGGGGCGCTGGGCTTCCTCGCGCTTGCCGGGGTCCTGGGCGGGAAGTACTGGATGGATGCCGTTACGCGTGCCCGCCTCGTCATCGCCTGCCACACGTGCGCGGCGCCGAACGAGTTCGATGCCACGTTCTGCCGCAGCTGCGGTACCCGCTTGCGTACGGAGGCGGCCGCCGGCGTCCCCTCGCAGGGCTGAGCGTTACCACCGAGGGCCGTCCGTCCTCTATCCTGATGGCGTGACCAGCGGACTCCTGCCATGACCGAGCCGACCGCCGCGACTGCTCCCACCAGCGCGCCGCCGCCGCAGGCGGAACGCGCCACCGTGCATGACGCCGAGGCGATCCACCGCCTCGTTAACTTCTGGGCCGCGCGCGGCGACATGCTTCCGCGCACGATGGGCGAGGTGTACGAGAACATCCGCGACTTCTTCGTCGTCCGCGAGGGCGGCGAGGCCGTCGCGTGCGGCGCGCTCCACATCACCTGGGCCGACATCGCGGAACTGAAGTCGGTAGCCGTCGCCGAGGACCGCCAGTCCTCCGGCTACGGCAGTGTCGTCGTCCGCGCCTGCATCGACGAAGGACGCACGCTCGGCCTCGACCGCGTATTCGCGCTCACCTACCGCCCCGGCTTCTTCGAGCGCCTCGGCTTCCAGCAAGCCGACGTGATGTCCCTCCCGCGCAAGGTGTGGAACGAGTGTTACCGCTGCCCGAAGTTCCCTGGCTGCAACGAGATCGCGATGATCCTTGAGTTGAAGCCCTCCGCGTGAGCGACTTCGAGTTCCTGCGCTCCGAGGTCGTGCACACCGGACACGTCTTCGAGGTCGAGCGCGCCTCGATCCGCCTCCCTGACGGCGCGGTCGTGGAGCGGAGCCTGATCAAGCACCCGGGTGCCGTGGCGCTCGTCGCTGTCGACGAGGAGGGCCGCTGGCTGCTCGTGCGCCAGTACCGTATCGGCGTCGGCGACACCCTCCTCGAAATCCCCGCGGGCACGCGCGACCCCGGTGAGCCGCCCGAAGTGACCGCCCAGCGCGAACTGCGCGAGGAGACGGGTTACGCAGCTGACTCGATCGTGCGCCTCGGTGGCACGTGGATGGTCCCCGGCTACTGCGACGAGTACATCGACTACTTCCTTGCCACGGGACTCCGCCATGACCCGCTGGCGCAGGACGCCGACGAGCACCTCTCCGAGCCCATTCCGATGACGTACGACGAGGTGCTCGCAGCCCTCGACGGTGGCCGGATTCAGGACGCGAAGACCGCCGTGGCAGCGTTGCTGTACGGCCGGCGGCTGCTGCACCTGTCGTCGGCCGCGTCCTGACTTGACCGTGTACGGCGCGAGGGGAATAGTCACGTGAGCGCATTGTCGGCCGTGGTATGGCGGTCGCGTTAGAAAGCTACCGGGTATGGCACAGGCTTCCCAGTCGATGGCGCGTCAGCGGCGCTATGGCGTTACGCAGCGCAAGGACCGCTGGTGGGTCGAGCCCGCTCTCATCGGGGGCGGCTTCTTCCTCTTCATCATCTACACGACCGTGTCCGCCCTTCTCGGCGAACACTGGAAGTTCGAGATCGGGCCCTATCTCTCCCCGTTCTTCGAGCCGCTCATCCATCCCGGATGGCTCCCGGACTGGCTGTCCCCCGCGATCCTGATCCTGTGGGCGCCGCTCTCCTTCCGCACGACCTGCTACTACTACCGCCGTGCCTACTACCGTTCCTACTTCCTGAGCCCGCCGGCATGCGCCGTGGCCGAGCCCGCGAAGCGCTACTCGGGTGAGTCGAAGTTCCCGCTGGTGCTGCAGAACGCGCACCGCTTCGCCCTGTACGTCGCGCTCATCTTCGTCGTGTTCCTCTGGTACGGCGCGCTGCGCTCTTACCGCTTCGAGGGCGAATGGGGCATCGGGCTCGGCTCGGTGATCCTGACCGCCAACGCCTTCGCGCTCATGATGTACACCGTGGGCTGCCACTCCTTCCGGCACCTCGTCGGTGGCAGCCTCGACTGCTACTCCTGCACGAGTTTCACGAAGTTGCGCCACCGCACCTGGAGCCTGGTGACCGTCGCGAACGAGCACCACCGTCTCTGGGCATGGGTCAGCCTGATCGGCGTCGGGGTCACGGACCTCTACATCCACCTCGTCGCCAACGGCGTGATCACCGACCCGCACACCTGGAACAGCTTCTAACGAGCGCCTTCGCCACAGGGCGCCGGATCGAGGGGGAATGATGGCCGACTACGAGACGCACGAGTACGACGTACTCGTGATCGGCGCCGGGGGCGCCGGGCTGCGCGCGGCGATCGAGTCGTCCGCGCTCGGCGCGCGGACCGGCCTCGTCTGCAAGTCGCTCCTCGGCAAGGCGCACACCGTCATGGCCGAAGGCGGCCTTGCCGCCGCGCTCGGCAACGTGTACCCGCAGGACAACTGGCAGGTGCATTTCCGCGACACCATGCGCGGCGGCAAGATGCTCAACAACTGGCGCATGGCCCAGATCCACGCCCAGGAAGCCCCCGACCGCGTCCGCGAACTCGAGGAGTGGGGCGCCCTTTTCGACCGCACCCCGGATGGCCGCATCCTCCAGCGCGACTTCGGCGGCCACCGCTATGCGCGCCTCGCCCACGTCGGCGACCGCACCGGCCTCGAGATGATCCGCACGCTGCAGCAGCACGCCGTCCATCGCGGCATCGACGTGTACATGGAGTGCACGATCACGCAGTTGCTGAAAGACGGCGACCGCATTAGCGGCGCCTTCGGCTACTGGCGCGAGAACGGGCGATTCGTCGTCTTCCGCGCGAAGGCGGTCGTCCTCGCGACCGGCGGCCTCTGCAAGGTGTTCGCGATCAACTCGAACTCCTGGGAAGGCACCGGCGACGGCCACGCGCTCGCGACCTGGGCGGGCGCCGACATGATCGACATGGAGTGCGTGCAGTTCCATCCCACCGGGATGGTCTGGCCCCTCAGCGTGCGCGGCATCCTCGTCACGGAGGGTGTGCGAGGTGACGGCGGCACGCTCCGCAACATCAACAATGAACGCTTCATGTTCAACTACATCCCCCCGATGTTCGCCGCCGAAACGGCGGACAACGAGGAGGAAGCGGACCGCTGGTACAACGACAAGGTGAACGCACGTCGGACGCCCGACCTCCTGCCTCGTGACGAGGTGGCTCGAGCCATCAACGCCGAGGTGAAGGCCGGCCGCGGTAGCCCCCACGGCGGCGTCTTCCTCGACATCGCCTCGCGCCGCGACGCCGCCTACATCCAGCGCCGCCTGCCGAGCATGTACCACCAGTTCAAGCAGCTCGCGGACGTCGACATCACCCGCGACGCCATGGAGGTCGGCCCCACCGCCCACTACGTGATGGGCGGCGTGCGCGTCGACGCGGAGAGCACCGCTTCGACCGTGCCCGGCCTGTTCGCCGCCGGCGAGGTGGCGGGCGGCATGCACGGCTCGAACCGCCTCGGCGGCAACTCGCTCTCGGACCTCATCGTCTTCGGCCGCCGCGCCGGCATGGGCGCCGCCGAGTACGCCAGCTCACTTTCCTCGATGCCCGCGCTCAACTCCGCCGAGGTGGACGCGGCCGCCGCCGAGGCGCTTGCGCCCTTCGATGGCAATGGCAAGGAGAACCCCTACACCATCCACCGCGAGCTGCAGGACACCATGCAGTCCCTCGTCGGCATCATCCGCAACGAAGACGAACTGCAGCAGGCCCGCGCGCGCCTCGAGGAGTTCCGCGAGCGCGCCCAGAACGTCACGGTCGAAGGCAACCGGCAGTACAACCCCGGCTGGCACCTTGCGCTCGACCTGCGCTCGATGCTCACCGTCGCCGACCTCATCACGCGGGGCGCGATCGAGCGCAAGGAGAGCCGTGGCGGTCACACCCGCGAGGACTACCCGAACCCGGACGCCCACTTCGGGACCGTGAACATCGTCCAGTCGGTGAAGGACGGCGAGCTGACCTGGCGTCAGGAGCCGCTGCCCGAGATGCCCGCCGAGCTCAAGCAGCTGTTCGAGGAGGACCACTGATGCCGGTTGCACACCTCCGCATCTGGCGCGGCGACGACGAGGACGGCGACTACCAGGAGTACGACGTCGAGTACGGGGAGGGCATGGTCGTCCTCGATGTGGTACACAACCTCCAGGCCACCCAGACGCCCGACCTCGCTGTGCGCTGGAACTGCAAGGCCGGCAAGTGTGGCTCCTGCTCCGCCGAGGTGAACGGCAAGCCGCGACTCATGTGCATGACGCGCATGCAGACGTTCACCCCGGGCGAGACCATCTCCATTGCGCCGCTGAAGACGTTCCCGCTCATCCGCGACCTGGTCACGGACGTCGGTCACAACTTCAACGTAGCACGTGACCGCATGCCCGAGTTGAAGCCGCGTCAGCCCGAGGCCGATGGTACCCACCGGATGCACCAGATCGACATCGACCGCATCCAGGAATTCCACAAGTGCATCGAGTGCTTCCTCTGCCAGGACGTGTGCCACGTCTTCCGCGAGCACCCGGAGAACCTCGAGAACTTCATCGGCCCCCGGTTCACCATCCAGCTTGCCCAGGTGGCGATGCATCCGCTGGACACGAACCCCAAGCGCCAGATGGTCACGCCCGACTTCGGCCTCGACTACTGCAACATCACCAAGTGTTGCACCGAGGTCTGCCCCGAGGGCATCCACATCACCGACAACGGCATCATTCCGATGAAAGAGCGCGCCGTCGACGTCTACTTCGACCCGCTGCGCTTCATCGGGAGGAAGCTGTTTGGCGGTAAGGAAAAGAACCAGGCCTGACCCCATGCGCGCGCCGGCGGAAGCCACGCCCCGCCGGGCGTAGACTGGTGGTATGCCCCCCGCCGCGATGCCCGTCTCGAGAGCGGCCAGCCGCCGTCCGGATGTCGTCGATGCACTCTTGACGGACGCTCTTCGGGGCGCGCGACCGGAGCGTCTGGTTGTCTTCGGCGCCGGGGGCGGCATCCGCGACCTCGTCGAGGCCGCCGAGGCGGGACGGACGGTCGTCGCCGACCGCAGCATCGTCCACACTCGCGCCGCGTCGGAGGCCCTGGCCGGCCTCGATCGTGTCGAGGTCATCACAAGCGACGGATCGAGCCACCTCGACACCACTCTGCGAGCGGACGCCGTTGCCATCCGCGCGCCGCGTGAGAAGCAGGTCGCGCGCCAGCTCATCCACGACGCTTTCCAGGCGCTGCGCCCGGGCGGACGGCTCTACCTGGCCGGCGCCCTCCGCGACGGGATGAAGCCGTACCTGGAGTATGCCTCCGGCCGTTTCGGCGGCATCCAGCCGCTTGCCATGCGCAAAGGCTGCCGTGTCGCCCTCGGTGTGCGACCCGAGGCGGGTGCGTCGCTTCCGGGGGATGACCCACTCCTCGACCACCGCTATTTCCATCGCTTCAACGTCGAGCTGAGAGGCCACGCCATCGAGGTGCAGTCCCGCCCCGGCGTTTTCGCCTGGGACCGTCTCGACGACGGTACCCGTGCGCTCGTCGGGACGATCGAGGTCGAGCCTGGCGACCGCGTCCTTGACCTCGGCTGCGGCAACGGGCTCATCGGCGTCGTCGCGGCGCGTCTCGCCCCTGGCGTCAGCGTGACGATGGTCGACGCCGATGTCGTCGCAGTGGAGGCGGCCCGCCGCACCGCCGCCGCCAACGGCATCGAGGGCTGCGAGGTGCGACTCGACGACGGGGCGAGCGCTTTGCCGGACGCGGCGTTCGACGTGGTCGCCGTCAACCCGCCGTTCCACCTCGACCGCGCGACCGACACCCGCACGGCCGAGCGCCTGATCGAGGACGCTCATCGCGTGCTCCGGCCCGGTGGCCGCCTGTTCCTCGTGGCGAACCGCTTCCTGCCGTACGACCGCCCCATCGTGGCGGCCTTCGGCCACTGCCACACGGCCTCTGAGGACCGCTCCTACCGCGTGTTTCGGGCGGAGAAGGGCCGCCATGCCTGAAACAGCCGCATCTCGCCGCTACGTCACCCTCGATGCCGCGCGCGCCATGGAGTGCAACGGCTGCGGCGACTGCTGTGACTCCCGGCGCACGGACGGTCACTGGGCGTGGGCCTCCGTCCCGGACGACCTCTACGCCGGCCTCACCGGCGAGCCGCTCATCATCCCGCTCGAGCGCGTAGAGGACGCCTGGCGCGAACGGCCTCACGAGGATCACGACGTCCTCGAGCTGATTCCGACGCTCTTCCGCTGCTCGGCGCTCGAACCACAGGAGGACGGTCGCGCGCTCTGCGGCCGCCACACCGAGCCACGTCCCCCGGTTTGCGCGGAATTCCCCGTCTGGGGCACCGATGTGGAACGCGACCTCGCCGATACGGGCGAGGCGCATCTCGCGACCGGGTTCCTCCCGCGTTGCACGTGGTTCAACCTCGTTGTGGTCCGCGACGGTGACCCGCGCATCGAGCAGGGATGACGCGTCGATCCGCGTCGCGCGCCCCTCGATCGCTGCCTCGCCGTGGGTTCCTGCGGCTCGGCGCACGCGGGGTGGCGCTCGGGACGCTGCTCCTGGCCGGGTGCGGGCGGGACGAGGACGACAGTGGCCTCCCACTGTCCGCGTCGCCGGTGCCCTCGCTGCCCGTACCCCAACGGCCATCGCCATCGCCGCCAACAGCGATGACGCCGTCCCCCACCCCGTCGGCGACCTCGACGCCGACCCCTCGTGCGGACGTGCGGCTGCCCGATGGCCCTGACGAGCCGAACGAGATCACCCTCGAGCCCATCGCGGATCCGCCACAGGATCAGCTGGTGCTGGTCGAGTATGCCGCGAAGCTGGCCCGCGACTCCTTCTACCGCCGCCTCGGCTTCTACCTTGACGGCCCTGTCTCCATCAACGTCGTGAACGTGCCGGAGCTACCCGTCCATGCCGCGGCGTTCCTCCGTGAGGGCGCCGAGATCAGTTCGATCACCGTGAACGTCGGGCAGGCGACATGGGCCATCGAGACCCCCCTCGACCGCACCAAGGTCGTCGCCCATGAGTACTTCCACGTGGTGCAGAACTGGCTGCGCGGCGGTACCGACACGAGCGACGAGCCGCTGTTTCTCGTCGAAGGTAGCGCCGAGTACGCCGGCTACCTCGCCGCGGTCGACGGAGGGATGCTCCGCGGCACGGAGCTCCGCACGCACCTCTTGCAGCGGCTGCGGCGCCAGCGCATCCTGCTCCCCGCCCTCGACCGCCTCCTCGACCACGGGCCGCTCGCGCTCACGGGCTACACGCTGGCCGCGCTCGCGGTAGAGCGCCTGGTCGGGCTCGCCGGCCTCGACCCCATTGCGAGGTACACGATGCTGGTCGCCGACCGTGCGCCGCCGGACGCGTTCGAGGCGGTGTTCGGCCGCTCGTTGCAGGCGTTCTACGGGGACTTCGCCGTGTGGCGTCGTAGTGTCGGCATCTGAAGCTGCGAGAAACAGGACAGCGGCGCCGAAGCGCCGCTGTCCTGTATTCGACGAGTCCCCCGCCAGGGAGCGCTACGGGTGGATCATGTCCTCAGGACGCACCCACTCGTCGAACTGATCCGAAGTGACATAACCGAGGGCCAATGCCGCTTCTTTTAGGGTGGTGCCCTCGTGGTGTGCCTGGTGGGCCACCTGGGCCGCCTTATCGTAGCCGATGTGCGGGCTCAGTGCAGTCACCAGCATCAACGACGATTGCATCAACTCCTCGATGCGGCTCATGTTAGGTTGAATCCCGGCCACCATGTTGTCGGTGAACGACCGCGCGGCGTCGCCGATCAACCGCAGGCTCTGCAGCGTGTTGTAGACGATGACCGGCTTGAACACGTTCAGCTCGAAGTGGCCGGTGGCGCCGCCAATGTTCACCGCGACGTCATTCCCCATCACCTGGGCGCAGACCATCGTCAGCGCCTCGGACTGCGTCGGGTTCACCTTGCCCGGCATGATCGAGGAACCGGGCTCGTTCTCCGGGAGCATGAGCTCGGCGATGCCGGCGCGCGGGCCCGACCCGAGGAACCGGATGTCGTTCGCGATCTTCATCAACGAGGCCGAAACCGTCTTCAACTGCCCCGACAGCTCCACCTGGGCGTCGTGTGCCGCCAGCGACTCGAACTTGTTCGGCGCGGTGACGAACGGCAGTCCGGTGATGCGGCTGATTTCCGCCGCGACGCGGTCTGCGTACTCGGGGTGCGTGTTCAACCCGGTGCCGACGGCAGTGCCGCCGAGCGCCAGCTCGTACAACCGTGGCAGCACGCCCTCGATGCGGGCGATGCCATAGGTGACCTGCTGGACGTACCCGGAGAACTCCTGCCCGAGCGTGAGCGGCGTCGCGTCCATCAGGTGGGTGCGCCCGATCTTCACGATCGACTCGAACGCGGTCGACTTCGCCTGCAGCGCGTCACGCAGGTAGCGCAGGCCCGGCAGCGTCAGGTGCACGACCTGCTCCGCCGTCGCCACCGCCATCGCGCCCGGGAACACGTCGTTCGAGGACTGTGACATGTTCACGTGGTCGTTGGGATGCACCGGGTCCTTCGAACCCAGCGTGCCGCCGAGGATCTCGATCGCGCGGTTGGAGATCACCTCGTTGGCGTTCATGTTCGTCTGGGTGCCGGACCCGGTCTGCCACACGACGAGCGGGAAGTGGTCGTCCAGCTTCCCGTCGATCACCTCCTGCGCCGCCTCGCGGATCGCATTCGCCCGCGTGGCGTCGAGCTTGCCGAGGTCCTCGTTCACCGTCGCCGAGGCGTGCTTGATGATGGCGAGCGCCCGGATCAGCGGGCGCGGGAACCGCTCGCCACCGATCTTGAAGTTCTGCAGCGAACGCTGCGTCTGCGCGCCCCAGTACACACCAGCGTCGACCTCGATCGGGCCGAAGCTGTCGGACTCGACGCGCGTGCCTGCGCTCATCGTGGTCATGTCGTCGTCCCTTGCTCCCGGTCTACGCGGCGGCCGGCGTCGCCTTCACCAGGTCGCGCACCGCGGCGCCCGCCGCCTTGATCGCGGCTACCTCATCGTCGGCCAGAGGCGGCGCGTACACCTTCTGGATGCCGCCCTCACCGACGAGGACCGGCGCGCCGACGTAGCCGTTGCGCACGCCCCATTGCCCGGAGAGCAGCGTCGCGCACGGCAGCACCCGCCGCTGGTCGAGCAGCACCGCGTCCACCATCTCGATGGTCGCGGCTGCGGGGGCGATGAACGCGCTGCCGGTCTTGAGCAGCTCGACGATCTCAGCGCCGCCACGCTTCGTGCGCTCCACCACCGCCTGCACCTTCTTCGGCGTCAGGATCTGGGTCAGCGGCACGCCGCCCACCGTCGCGTTCGACACGATCGGCACCATCGTCGCCTCGGTGTGACCGCCGAGGACCCACGCGCTCACGTCGCGTACGGACATCCCCGTCTCCATCGCGATGAACGTCCGGTAGCGCGCGGTGTCGAGCATGCCGCCCTGACCGATCACGCGCTCCTTCGGCAGCCCGCTCGCGTCGAGGGCAACGTGGCACATCGCGTCCATCGGGTTCGCGAAGATGATGAACACTGCATCGGGCGAGTGCTCGACTGCGTTCTTCACCACGCTGCGGACGATGCTCGCGTTCGTGCCCAGCAGGTCTTCTCGCGTCATGCCTGGCTTGCGCGGCACTCCCGAGGTTACGACGACCACGTCCGAGTTCGCCGTGCGCTTCCAGTCGTTGGTCCCCACGATCGAGGACGAGAACCCGACCCACGGCGCGGACTCGGCGATGTCGAGCGCCTTGCCCTGGGGCAGACCTTCGACAATGTCGATCACGACGACGTCAGCATAGCCACGCGCCGCCATCATCTGCGCCATCGCGCTGCCGGTCATGCCGGCGCCGACAAACGTCACCTTCTTACGCAGAGCGCATCTCCTCCACTTCGTCCCGAAGGACGCCCGCCGCTCGGGCTGAGCCCGGCGATTCAGTTTCGCGTCTAGAACCGCGTCCGCACGAAGTCCGCGGCTACGCCGCGATCGCCGCGTGCAGCCGCTCGTCGAGCTTTGCCAGGAACTCCTGCGTCGTCAGCCACGGCTGTTCCGGGCCAATCAGGATCGCGAGGTCCTTCGTCATGAAGCCCGCCTCGACCGTCTCGACGCACACCCGCTCCAGCACGTTCGCGAAAAACTCCAGGTCCGGGTTGTTGTCGAGGTTCGCGCGATGGTTGAGCCCGCGCGTCCAGGCGAAGATCGAGGCGATCGGGTTCGTGGAGGTGGGGTTTCCCTTCTGGTGCTCGCGGTAATGCCGCGTCACCGTGCCGTGCGCCGCTTCCGCCTCGACGGTCTGCCCGTCCGGCGTCAGCAGCACCGAGGTCATCAACCCGAGCGATCCGAAGCCCTGCGCCACCACGTCCGACTGCACGTCCCCGTCGTAGTTCTTGGCCGCCCATACGAATCGGCCGCTCGACTTGAGCGCCTGCGCGACCATGTCGTCGATCAACCGGTGCTCGTACCAGATCCCCGCGTCGGCGAAGCGGTCTCTGAACTCGGCGTCGAAGACCTCCTGGAACAGGTCTTTGAACCGGCCGTCGTAGGACTTGAGGATCGTGTTCTTCGTCGAAAGGTAGACTGGCCAGGCGCGCTGCAGCCCGTAGTTGAACGACGCCCGCGCGAAGCCACGAATCGACTCATCGAGGTTGTACATCGCCATCGCGATGCCGCCGCCGGGAAAGTCGAACACCTCCCGCTCGATCGGCGCGCCCCCGTCCCGCGGCACGAACGTCACGGTCAGCTTGCCCGGCCCCGGCACCACGAAGTCCGTCGCGCGGTACTGGTCGCCGTACGCGTGACGGCCAATGACGATCGGGTCCGTCCATCCCGGCACGAGGCGGGGCACGTTGCGGCAGATGATCGGCTCGCGAAACACGGTCCCGCCAAGGATGTTGCGGATCGTCCCGTTCGGGGACTTCCACATTTCCTTCAGCCCGAACTCCTCGACGCGTGCCTCGTCGGGCGTGATGGTGGCGCACTTCACGCCGACGCCGTACTGCTTGATCGCCTCTGCCGCGTCGACCGTGACCTGGTCGTTGGTCGCGTCGCGGTTCTCAATGCCGAGGTCGTAGTAGCGCAGGTCGATATCGAGGTACGGGAGGATCAGCCGGTCCTTGATGAAGCCCCAGATGATCCGCGTCATCTCGTCGCCATCGAGCTCGACGACGGGGTTCGCTACCTTGATCTTCGCCATATCGCTAACCTTCGATTCCCGTCCCCCGCTCGATGGCGCGAGGCCAGATTACAGCGGGATGTTCCCGTGCTTCTTCGCCGGCGGCGCCTCCGACTTGTGGCGCAGCATCGCCAGCGCGTGTGCGATCTTTGCTCGCGTGTCTCGAGGGTCGATGACGTCGTCGACGTAACCATGCGCAGCCGCGATGTACGGGTGCTCCAGACGGCGCTTGTAGTCCGCGACCAGCTCCGCGCGCGCGACGTCCGGGTCGGCGGCCGCCTGGATCTCACGCCGGTTGATGATGTTCACCGCCTGGCCGCCGCCCATGACCGCGATCGCCGCGCCGGGCCACGCGTAGTTGATGTCCACCCCCAGGTGCTTCGATCCCATCGCCACGTATGCGCCGCCGAACGCCTTGCGCGTGATCACCGTAACCTTCGGTACCGTCGCCTCCGCGTAGGCGTACAGCACCTTCGCGCCGTGAGAGATGATCCCGCCGTACTCCTGCGCGATTCCGGGAAGGTATCCAGGCACGTCCACCAGCGTCACGATCGGGATGTTGAACGAGTCGCAGAAGCGCACGAAGCGCGCCGCCTTGCGCGACGAGTCGATATCCAGCACACCGCCGAGGTACATCGGCTGGTTCGCCACGATGCCAACGCTGCGGCCGCCGATGCGGCCCAGTCCCACGACTATGTTCTGCGCGAAATACTGGTGGACCTCCATGAAGTCCCCGTTGTCGACCAGCCGCTCGATGATGTCGCGGACGTCGTACGGCAGCGTCTCTTCATCCGGCACGATAGTCAGGATGTCGTCGAGCTTGCGCGACGGGTCGTCGCCCGTGTCGACGACGGGCGGGTCCTCCATGTTGTTCGAGGGCAGGAACGAGAGCAGCCGCCTGACTTCCGCCAGGCACGATTCCTCGTCCGGCAGAGAAAACTGTGCGACGCCCGACTTGGCGGCGTGCGACATGGCCCCGCCCAGCTCCTCGAACGTCGTCTTCTCGCCGGTGACGCTCTGAATCACGTCCGGCCCGGTGATGTACATCTGGGAGGTGCCCTCGACCATGAAGATGAAGTCCGTGATCGCGGGCGAATAGACGGCGCCTCCGGCGGAGGGCCCCATGATCACGCTGATCTGCGGGATCACCCCGGACGTCCGCACGTTGCGGAAGAAGATGTCGCCGTAGCCCGCGAGCGAGCCGACGCCCTCCTGGATACGCGCCCCACCAGAGTCGTTCAACCCGATGACGGGCGCACCCGTCGACGCCGCGTGGTCCATCATCTTCGAGATCTTCTCGCCCATGACCTCGGACAGCGACCCGCCGAAGAGCGTGAAGTCCTGCGCGAATACGAAGACGGGACGCCCGTCTACGCGCCCCCAGCCCGTCACGACGGCGTCCCCATAGAACCGCTCGCCGTCACTCTCGTTCTCGTCCCAGTCGACCGCCAGCGCGTCCAGTTCCTCGAAGGTGCCGGGGTCCACCAGCATTGCGATGCGCTCGCGCGCGGTCAGCTTCCCTCGCTCGTGCTGCGCGTCGATCCGGTCCTGGCCGCCGCCCAGCGCAGCGCGCTGCTTCAGCGCGGCCAGGTACTCCAGCTTCTCTTCAAACGACATCTAGACTCACTCTCCGGTGTCCAGAGTGTGTGGACGATCTTCGGGAGAGTATCGGCGGTATCGCCGCACGGCGCCAGCGCGCGTCACCCGCCGGGGATGATCAGCACGTCCCCCACGCTCAACTCGTCGAGGCTCTCCACAGTGCGGTTGTTCGCCGCGGCGAGCTGCTCCAGCGTCACACCGAACCGCACCGCGATCGAACCGGCCAGGTCGCCGCTCTGCACCGTGTAGCGCTCGCCCCCACCTGCCGGCGTGCTCGTCGCCACCGCCGTACCGGCGGGCGGTGCGGTTGCGACGGATGTGGCTGCCGGCGTGGCCGCGGATGTCGCTGCGGGCGGAGCCACCGTGGACTGTCCGCTCGGGATCACGATCTCCTGCCCCGCGCGCAGATCCGACGCGCTCTCGAGGTTGTTTCGCGTCATGATCGCCTCAACGGTGGTCCCGTACCGTCCGGCGAGCGCGATCAGCGTGTCACCCGCCTGGACGACGTAATTCACGTCGCCACCCGTGGAGCCGCCTCCGGTGGCGCCTCCATTACCTGTCGTGGCTCCCCCGGTGGAGCCGCCTGTTCCGTTACCGCTCACGATGATGACGTTCGGCTGCACGGCGTACGGCGTCGCCGTCGCGATCGGCGTGTTCGACTCTTCGGGTTGAAGGATCCCGTCGTCGTCGCCACAGGCGGCGGCGAATGTCAGCAGGACAGCGGTGAGGAGTGCGGCGAGTCGCATCGGCGTCCGTATCGAGGGGAGGCTCCGGTCATCGTAGCCGAGCCGTCAGCCCGCGAGCAATCGGTCCAGTACCGCCGCCGCCGCCTCCAGGAACTCATCGAGGTCGTTCTCAGAGACGTTGTTCAGGTCGTCCTCGGCCGTGTGGATGAACTCGTCGTCGCCGGAATAGAACATCAATGCTGGCACGCCGGCCGCCTGGAACGAAGCATGGTCCGAGGACGTGCCCGGCCCGAACGAGGTGATCGTCCGGACATCGAAGTCGCGCTCCGCGGCGATTGCGGCCGCGATCTCGGTCAGCGGCTCGTCACCGATGAACGTCGGGCGGGTCGCCTTCGCGACCATATCGAAGTTCATCATGAACGCGGCGCCTCCGACATCATGCTCGCGGACGAACGCCCGCGACCCGATCAGGCCAACTTCCTCCGCGCCGAACGCGACGACACATACGCCGTCGGTCCGTCGCGTCCGCGCCAGCTCGATCAGCAGCGACGTCCCGGAGGCGTTGTCGTTCGCCCCCGGCCCCGCCGGTACCGAGTCGTAATGCGCCCCGAGGTACGCGGTGCAGGCCGCGTCGCTTGGCTTCGCCACCACGTTCTGCGACCGCCCGCTCACCCGGTTCGTCTGCACTTCGATCGTCACGCCACCGCCGGTCGCCCCAAGGGTCTGCCCCGATGCGCGCGCGACGCTCACCGCCGGGATGCGGGCGGGCTCACCACCGAGGTCGCCGCGGAACATCCCGTCCTCGTTGTTGACGACCACGACGCCGGTCGCCCCGGCTGCCTGGGCGTTGCGCACCTTCTCCCCGAACGTAATCTCGCCACGGTCCAGCAGCGCGATCTTCCCCGCGACGTTCACCGCCGCGAGGTCACCAGCCCGCCCGAGGCCCGCCTGGACGAGGTCGCCCGTCACCGTGCCGTTGGGCGACCCGTTGAGGGGGGCGGCCTCCACCGTCGCTCCATCGTCGAGGCGAAGCATCGCGGAGCCCCCCAGCGTCGCCTGCACGTCGAACTCCTCCAGCGTCACACGGTAGCCGGCGGCCTCCAGTTGCTGCTGGATGTACTCCGCCGCTCGCCGCTCCTCCGCCGTGGTGGCCGGACGCGAGCCGATATCGCCCGCGAGGACCCGCAGGTGCTCCATGGCGCGCTCCGCGCTCGGCTCGGAGCGCGTGACCGCACCGCCCGTGGCGGTCAGGGTGGCCGCCGCCCCGGCCGGGGTGCCGCTGCCCGCCTCGGGTGTGCTCGGCTCGGCGGGCGTCCCGCCGCAGCCGGCGGACAGCGCTACGAGGAAGATCGCAAGCGCGGCCCAGGACGCGCGTCTGGCCCGAGACGAGGAGGACATACGACAGACCAATCGGGGGAGCGAAGGTCCGAGTGAGGGCGGGGGTTACCGCCGCTGGCGGCTCCACCATCGGCGCATCCGGCCGCTAAGGCCGCTCGACGAATCGTACGACACCGGGCGTCCTCGCCAGTACTGCTGCTGACCGCGTCCGCTCGGCGCACTGCGGCCCCCGCTTGCGATCATCAGCACGAAGCTCGTGATGAATAGCACCAGTCCGGCATACAACAGCCATGGCCAGACGAACGGCACGCTGCGGAGGAACAGCGACGCGAGGATGAAAACGAACGCCAGCAGCATCAGCTGCGAGAGGGAGACCCGAGCCAGTTCGCGCGTGATCCCCTGCGTCGCGGACGCGAAGGCGTTCCGCGCTCCCGTCGCGCGCTTCGAGGTGGCCCGCTGCCGCCGCTCCGCGGCCGACGGGAACTGCTCGATGTTCTCGAGTATCTCGTTGATTTCCCGCTCGAGCCGGTCCGGTCGCTCCGGCATGTCAAATCCCCTGTCCCCCTCGACCCCTGAGGGCGGCCGCTCCGTCCATTGTACAGCCGTCCGAGCCGCGTACCGCCCGGTCGCTTGACCCAATCCGCCCCGGCTCATAGGTTGGAAGGCCTCACCATCTTCTTCCGGACACCCGCAGGAGCATCAGACGATGCCGGACACCTATGCCGCTGAACCCCGCGCGCTGCTTGGCAAGGCGGTAGCGCGACTGCGCCGCCAGGGCGTGCTTCCCGCGAACATCTACGGTCGCGGCGTCACCTCGACCGCCGTCCAGGTCGCGGCCCGCGACGTGCGCACGCTGCTGCAGGCGCATGGCCTGAACACCCTCGTCAATCTGCAGGTGTCCGGCGAAGGCCAGCCGCGCTCCGTCGTCGTCCGCAAAGTGCAGCGCCACCCCGTATCGAGGCAGCTCGAGCACGTTGACTTCTACCAGGTCGACCTTGCCCGGCCGATCCAGGGCCCGGTGCCGGTCGTCCTCGTCGGCGAGGCCCCGGCCGTACACACGTACCGTGCGCTGCTCCTGCAGTCCGTGGACGCCGTCGTCGTCGAGGCCCTGCCCGCGCAGATGCCGTCCTCGATCGAGTTGTCCATCGATGGCATGCGGGCGCCGGACGCTACGGTCTCCGTCGCGGACATTCAGCCGCCCGCCGGCGTCACGATCGTTACCGCGCCTGATGTCGTCATCGCTGCCATCAGCCGCGCCCGTGGATCGGCTGCCGCTGCCGGTGAGAGCCTGCCGGAAGGCGAGCAGGAAGAGACCATCGAGGGCGAGGGCGAGCCCGCGGCCGAGGATGCCGCGCCCGAGGGCGGCGACGCCGAGTAGGCGCTACCGCGGCGTGGCGGCGGCGGTTTGCTGCTGCCGTACGTAGTCTGTCCGCAGCTGGCCGCACGCCGCCGCGATTTCCACGCCTCGCTCCACGCGCACTGTGGCGTTGACGCCCGCTGCCTGCAGCGCTCGCTGAAACGCGCGCACACGCTCACGTGACGGACGTCGCAATCCCGGCCCGGCGGTCGGGTTGTACGGGATCAGGTTGACGTGCCCCTGGATGCCACGGATCCGCCTCGCTAGGAGGCGCGCCTGCTCTTCGCTGTCGTTCACACCGTCGAGCAGTGCGTACGCGAACGTGACCCGCCGCCCGTTCGCCCTGATGTATTCCCGAGCCGCCTCCACGAGGTCGTCGATGGTCGTACCGCCCGCCGTGGGGATCAGCCGACGGCGCAGCTCGTCGTCCGGCGCGTGCAGGGAGATCGTCAGCCCAACCTGCAGCCCCTCGGCGGCGAGACGCCGGATCCCGGCGCGCAGCCCCACGGTCGAGACGGTGACGCCGCGGGCGCGCATGTCGAGGCCGTCCGCATGCACAAGCCACCGTACCGCGGCGACCGTCGCGGCGGTGTTCGCCAGCGGCTCGCCCATCCCCATGAAGACGACGTTCGTGACGCGGCTCGTCCGCGAGAAGTGGAGCACCTGCGCGACGATCTCCGCCGGCGTCAGGTTGCGCGTGAAGCCCTGCTGTCCGGTCGCACAGAAGACGCACGCCATCGCGCAGCCCGCCTGCGTCGAGACGCACACGGTGCTGCGGTCCCGCTCGTCCGGCGCCTCCGCGTCGTAGTTCATGCGCACGGCCTCGACCGCGACACCCTCGCCAAGGTCCAGCAGCGCCTTCACCGTCGACCCGTCGTCGGCCTCGGTCGTCGCGAGCACCGTCGGGGCGTCGAGGCGGAACTCGGCCGCCAGCCGCTCCCGGAGGCGCGTCGGCAGGTCGCTCATCTGGTCGAACGACGTGGCGCCGCGCTTCAGGGCCCAGTGGGCGACCTGGCGGGCGCGGTACGACGGTTCGCCCCACGCCACGAAGAGCGCCTCGATGTCCGCGAGGGACAGGTCCAAGAGATGCCGGCGGATGCGGGCCGTTGGGGGAGCGATGGGGTCGGGCACGATCCGAGTCTATCAGCCGGAGTCGCCGAGCCGGCTCCCGATGAACCGCGCGTCGCCCCGCAGGTATTCCTCGATCTCCAGCGCGCGCTTGCCGGCCCGCTGCACGCGCAGCAGAGCCAGTGCGCCCGCTCCGCAGGCCACTACTGCCGTCGAACGCCGACCGGGCAGCTCCGGCGCCAGTTCGCCACCGTCGCCTGCCAGCACGGTCCCCGGTGCGGCACGGGAGGAGGCCAGCTCCACCGGCCACGCCTCATGCACCGTCAGCGGCTCCCCACGGTACGAGGTCGTGGCCAGCGGCCACGGCTGAAACGCCCGCACGCGCCGGGCCAGCGCCGCGGCCGGCTGTGACCAGTCGAGGACGCCGTCTGCTTTCGCCAGCCGCGGCGCGTAGCTCGCCTCCGCTTCGTCTTGCGCGACCGCGTTGACCGCTCCTGCGACCCACATCGGCAGCAGCTCCAGCATGCGCAGCGCGCCGAGCTCGGCGATCCGCGCCGTGAGCGTCCCGGCCGTGTCGAGCGGCCCGATTGCCGTCGCCGCCGTCCCGAGGACCGGCCCCGCGTCCAGCTCCCGCACCACGAGCATGATCGAGGCGCCGCTCTCCGCATCCCCGGCGAGGATCGCGGCCGCCACCGGCGACGCCCCGCGGTACCTTGGCAGCAGGGATGCATGGACGTTCAACACCCCATGCGGGAACGCCTCCAGGAGGTGCGAAGGCAGGATGTGCCCCGACGCGGCCAGCACCCCCACGTCCGGCTTGAGGCCCACGAGGCGCGCGGTCGTATCCCGCCGGATGCGCTCGGGGGTCAGTGCCTCGATGCCGAATTCTCGTGCCACGGCAGAGACCGCGGTGGGGACGGCCGCGCCGGAGCGCCCGCGCGGGCGGTCCGGCTGACTCACGACGCCGACGAGCTCAATACCCGGGTCGTTCAGCAGCAGCCGCAGCGTCGGGAGCGCGTACTCGGGCGAGCCGAAGAACACAACGCGCAGACGGCGGCCGGTGATGGGCGGTCCACTGGTCAGCACGATGTCCGCCGAGCTACGACGCCGCGACGCTCCACGCGGAGAACAGGAGGAACACCGCCACGAGTACGATGGTCATCCGGTGCAGCGTGCGCTGCATCCCCCGGCGCGTCCGGAACGTCGAGTCCTGGCCGCCGAGGGCCGCCCCGAAGCCCGTGCCCTTCACCTGGAGAAGCACCAGCACGATCAGGACGGTCGAAACGAGGATTTGAGCGAGGCTGAGGAAGTCCCTGAGTTCCATAGGTCACCAAGGCTATGCGGCCCCGCTCTCGCGGGCAAGCTCACGACCGGATCGAGGCGGTCGTCACCACCTCGGTGCCGGCCTGCACCCTCAGGTCGCGCTCGTAGTACTGGCGCATCACGGCCGCCGCCAGCTGCTCCGGGTCGTGCCGGTAGCGATACTCCGGCGCCACGAGGTCGGCCAGCACCAGCCGCGCACCCGCGTAGTCGGCATCCCCCGGCGCCGCGACCGGCATGGAGTGCCACGCGTCCGGCAGCGGCTCCGACGGCAGGTTGCTGTTCGCGAGGATGACGTCCGCCACGCGGTCCGACTTCAGGTGCCGGCGGATCGCGGCATAGTGGTCGGCCGCCGTGTAGCCGTCTGTTTCCCCTTGTTGCGTGGCCACGTTCGGGATGTAGACCTTGTGCGCCCGCGAGGCGAGCAGGGCCTCGCCGAGACCGCGCACGAGCAGGTTCGGCAGCACGGAGGTGTACAGCGAACCCGGCCCAATCACGATCAGGTCCGCCTCGAGCAGGGCGCGCACGACTTCAGGGTTGACCGGCGCCGACGCCGGCTCGATGAACACGCTCGTTACCGGCGCCGCGGCGTGCGGGATGTTCGACTCCCCGCGCACCACCGTCCCGTCCGCCAGCGCGGCCGACAGCGTAACGTCCGCGAGCGTCGAGGGCAGGATCTGCCCCCGCACCGCGAGCACCCGCGAGGTCTCCCGGATGGCGACCTCCATGTTTCCGGTTACCTCGGACATCGCCACGATGAACAGGTTGCCGAAGGAGTGTCCCCCGATCCCCTGGCCGGCGGCCTCGTCGAAGCGGTACTGGAACAGCTTCGTCACCAGCGGCTCCGCGTCCGCGAGCGCCGCGATGCAGTTCCGGATGTCGCCGGGTGGGATCACCCGCATGTCGCGGCGCAGCAGGCCGCTCGACCCACCGTCGTCCGCCACCGTGACGACCGCCGTGAGATTGCTGGTGTACCGCTTGAGCCCGCGCAGCATCGTCGAGAGCCCGGTGCCGCCGCCGATCGCGACGATCTTCGGCCCGCGGCCCTGCATCCGCTGCGCATAGATCTGGTCGAAGATCTGCGCTTGCCGCTCGACGGGCAGTACCGCCGACACGATCGACTGGTTGAGCCGCCACGCGGCGTACACCGTGATGCCGGACGCGGTCGTGATGAACAGCAGCCCGCGCAACCATCGAGGAATGAACTGCAGTGTGACCGTGGCCGCCCACTCCGGGAACGGATAGCTGAGGTAGAACTCGCGCAGCAGGTACGCCACGCCGAGCGCCATGATCACGAAGCCGAACAGCAGCAGCAGCAGCCAGCGTTTGATCTGCAGGCCGACGTACAGCCACTTGGTGATATTGGAACGACTCATGGACAGCCCTGACCGCTGCCCCGCCGCATACCGGTATACGTGCCGTGCTCCGGGCCAGTCAACCTGCGCACCCTCGCGTAATAGCCCTTAGCGCCCTTCGAGGTGGCGGCGCAGCACCTCTGCGGCGCCGTTGGCGTCCGCGCGTCCGCGCGTTTGTCGCATGACCTGACCCACAAGGAACTGCAGCGCGGCGGCCTTCCCGGCGGCGTAGTCCGCCACCGGCTTCGGGTTTGCCTCGATGACCTCGCGTGCAATGCGGTCGATCTCACCTTCGTCGCGCACCTGCGCGAGCCCGCGTTCCTCGACGATCGCCGAGGGCCGTTCGCCGCTCGCGAACGCGATCTCCAGCACTTCCTTCGCGCTCGTCAGGGTAATCGTGCCAGCCTCTACAAGTGTCACCAGTTCGGCAATGTGCGCCGGCGTCAGCAGCGTCGAGGTCAACTCGACGTCCCCGCCCTCCTGGTGCAGTAGCCGCGCCAGTTCGCCGATGAACCAGTGGGCCACGGCGCGCGCCCGACCCTGCTCGATCCCGTCCGGGCACGCCAGGCGGACCGCCTCCTCGTAGGCCTCAGCCTCCGTCTTCGAGTCCGTGACCAGCGTCGCTTCTGACCGCGTCAGGCCGTACTGGGCCTCGAACCGCTGCCGGCGCACGTTCGGCAGCTCCGGCAGGCGCCGCTGCAGCGCTTCTACCTCGGACGGCGGGATGTCCAGGGGCGGCAGGTCCGGCTCTGGGAAGTACCGGTAGTCGTGCGCCTCTTCCTTCGACCGCTGCGAGACCGTCGTCCCCGTCGCGTCGATGAAGCCACGCGTCTCCTGCACCACCACGCCCCCCGAGTTGAGGACGGCCGTCTGTCGCTCCACCTCGGACTCGATGGCGCGCATGACCGCGCGGAACGAGTTCATGTTCTTGACTTCGACCTTCGCCCCGAGGCTCTCCGAGCCGCGCGGCCGGATCGAGACGTTCGCGTCGCAGCGGAAGGACCCTTTCTCCATGTCTGCGTCGGACACTTCGAGGTACCGCAGCGTCTGACGCAGCTTGCGCAGGAACGCGCCGGCCTGCGCCGCCGAGCGGATGTCGGGCTTCGTCACGATCTCCATCAACGGCACGCCGGAACGGTTGACGTCGAGCAGCGAGTACCCCTCACCCGACGCTTCCTCGCGGTGCAGCAGCCGCGCCGTGTCCTCCTCGAGGTGGATCCGCTCGAGGCGGACATGATGCGGCACGCCGTCGACCTCGATGTCCAGGCCGCCGCCGAGGCACAGCGGCTCGTCGTACTGCGAGATCTGGTACCCCTTCATCAGGTCCGGGTACGGGTAGTTCTTGCGGTCGAACTTCGAGTGCTGCGGGATCGCACACCCCAGTGCCAGGCCCGTCAGCAGCGTGTACTCCACCGCCGAACGGTTGATCACCGGCAGCATCCCCGGCATGCCGAGGCACACGGGACATACCCGCGTGTTCGCTTCCGCCTCAAAGTAGTCGGCGGCGCAGCCGCAGAACATCTTCGAGTGCGTCTTGAGCTGGACGTGCACCTCGAGGCCGACGACGACCTCGTACTCGGTTGATACTGCGGTGGTCATGGCGTCCCTGTCCGTTGCTGCAGGTCGATTGTAGCAGCGGACAGGGGGCGGCCCGGCGGGGTGGGCGCCGGGCCGCAGGGCCGAGGGCGGACCTGCGTTCCGCAGATCACCCGCCCGCCGGCCGCGGAACGCGAAGCCGCTCTACGCCGATGTCTTCGCGGCCGCCTCGTCGATGTACTTCTGCGGATTGCCGATGAAGCGGCTCCGCGCTCCGATGTCGTAGAAGTAGTACCAGCTGCCTTCGTGCATCCACTTGAAGCCGGTCTTCTCGTCGTCGAACTCCTGACCCGTCACGAAGCACGTGCGCATCGTCATGATGACTGCCTCCTGTGTCCTCTCTCCGGCGGCTCCTCTGCAGGCCGACCATGCGACCTCTCCGTCGCATTATATTCGCGATTGCAACGTTCGTTATCGTACTGCGAGGCGGTCGCGCCGCGTGATGCGCCTGCTCACAACTCGCCGAGGCGCTAGAGTTGTCCCACCATGCTCGTCTCCTTGAAGTGGCTCCGCGACTACGTCGACGTGCCCGTGGACATCGATGTCGACGACCTCGCGACACGCCTCACCATGGCCTCCTCCGAGGTCGAAGGCGTCCATCGCGTTGGCGACTGGGACCGCGCGCTCGTCACGGTGGGCAGCGTGCTCGCCGTCGACCCGCACCCGCAGGCCGACCGCCTCCGCTTGGCCACCGTGGACTTCGGCGGCGACGCACCGCAGCAAGTGGTGTGCGGCGCCCCCAACCTCGCCGTTGGTCAGCGCGTCGGCTTCGCGCGCGAGGGCGCGCGGCTGTTCGATGGGCACTCGGGCGAGCCCTCCGTGCTCAAGCGCTCGAAGATCCGCGGCGTCGAATCTGCTGGCATGGTGCTCTCCGAGCGCGAGCTCGGCCTGTCCGAGGCGCACGAAGGCATCATCGAGTTGCCCCTCGACGCTCCCATCGGAACGCCGCTCGCCGACTACCTCGGCGACGTGGTCCTCGACGTCCACACATGGCCGAATCGCGCCGATACGATGTCCATGCTAGGCATTGCCCGCGAAGTGGCCGCCATCCTCGGCACGCAGTGGCGGGCTCCGGACGACCCGTATCCCGAGGCCGGCCCGGCCGCCTCCGATGCCGTGTCCGTGCGTATCGAGGACGCCGACCTCTGCGCCCGTTACATCGCCACCGTCGTCGACGGCGTCACCGTCGGACCGTCGCCGGCGTGGATGCAGGAGCGGCTGCGCGCCGCGGGGCAGCGCCCCATCAACAACGTCGTCGACATAACTAACTACGTCATGCTCGAGCTGGGGCAGCCGCTGCACGCCTTCGACCTCGCGAAGGTCCGAGGCACGGTGGCGGTCCGTTCCGCGCACGAGGGTGAGCGCCTCACGACGCTCGACGGCGAGGACCGCGAGCTGACCACGGCGACGCTCCTGATCACGGATGACAGCGGGCCGATCGCGCTCGCGGGCGTGATGGGCGGGCTGGACACCGAGGTGACGGACGCCACGACCTCAGTCCTCCTTGAGGCGGCTCGCTTCGATCCGGCAAGTATTCGCCGTACCTCGACGCGTCTGCACCTCCGCAGCGAAGCCTCATCGAGGTTCGAGCGTGGCCTCTCAGCCGAACTTGCGGGCCATGCCTCGCGCCGCGCAACCAGGCTCCTCGTTGAGCTGTGCGGCGGGGCAGCGCGGCAGGGTACGGTCGAAGTCTACCCGCGACCGCATGCCTCGCCGGCCGTCACACTCACCCGCGCCCGCCTCAACACGCTGCTCGGTTTCGTCGTCCCCACCGAAGAGGTCGAGGCGATCCTCGGCGCGCTCGGCTTCGACGTCCGCGCCACCGGCGATGCCTTCGAGGTACGCCCCCCCTGGTGGCGCAGTGACGTCTCGATCCCCGATGACGTCGCCGAGGAGGTGCTCCGCATCGCCGGCTACGACCGCCTGCCCGCCACGATGCCTGCCGGGCAGGTGCCTCACCACGAGGCCCAGCCTGCCATCGAGCTGCGGGACCGCCTGGCCGATTCCTTCGTGGCCGCCGGCGCGCACGAGGTGATTACGTACTCGCTGACCACCGACGAAGTGCTCGCCCGCGTCATGCCACGCGGGGCACTCGAGGCACAGCCGCCTCTCAAGCTGCTGAACACGCTGTCCTCGGAGCACGAGTCGCTGCGCCCCACGTTGCGCCACTCGATTCTTGACACCGTCGCCCGCAACATCCGCGCCGGCGCCAGCCGCATCGTCGTGTTCGAGACCGGCCGCGCCTACCTCCCCCGCTACGAGGAAGGTGCGGGCGGACCGCTTCCCGACGAGCGCGAGCACCTGACGGGTGCCGTCACGGGCTTCGAGGTGGACCGCTGGGGCTCCTCCGCTGGCCGCCGCTTCGACTTCTTTGACGCGAAGGGCATCCTCGACGCCGCGCTCGGCGGCATCGGTGTCTCGCTCGCCTACGCACCGGCCGACGAGGAGTTCGGCTTCCTGCCCGGGCGGACGGCCACCCTGTCCGTCGCCGGGCAGCCCATCGGGATCCTCGGCGAGGTGCACCCGCGTACGCTGGAGGCGTTCGACATCGAGCAGCCGGTCCTGGTCTTCGAGCTCGACCTCACCCTGCTGCAGCCGCTGGTTTCCGATCGTCTCAGGGCGGTGTCACCGCCGCGCTTCCCCGCCGTCGAGCAGGACCTGGCGCTCGTGATCGACGACACGGTCCCTGCTGGTCGCCTCCAGGCCACGATCGAGTCCTCGCGTTTGGTCGCGAGCGCCCGCGTGTTCGACGTCTATCGAGGCGAGCAGTTGCCGCCGGGGAAGAAGTCCGTCGCCTTCTCCATCCGCTACCAGGCTGCCGACCGCACCCTGACCACGGACGACGCCAACCGGGAGCAGGCGCGCCTCCTCGCTCGCCTCGAGCGCGAGTTCGGCGCCGCCGCGCGCGGCTAGGCCTCCGAGGTCGCCATGCCCTTCGAGGACGGCCGCGCGCCTCTGCTGATCGTGGACGGCGACAACCTCGCGCACCGCGCGTATCACTCCACGCCGAAGTCGGTGACCGCCGAAGACGGCCGCCCGATCAACGCCATCGTTGGCTTCGTGAACATGCTCGTCGCCGTCTGGCGCGCCGAGCAGCCACGGGCCATCTTCGTCGCCTGGGACACCCTCGGCGTCCCGACCTACCGCCACGAGCTGTGGCCGCCCTACCAGGGCGGGCGCGAGTTCGACGACGCGATCGTCCAGCAACTCGGCCGCCTGCCCGCCGTCTGCGCGGCGCTGGGCTTCGGTGTCGGCAAGGCCGAGGGCTACGAGGCGGATGACCTCATGGCCGCCGCCGCCAGCACCGAGGTCTCCGCAGGCGGACGCTGCCTCCTCCTCACTTCGGACCGCGACTCGTACCAGCTGGTCTCCGAGGCGGTGACGGTGCTCTCGCCGGCGCGCGGGACCCGCGAGCTGGCGCGCATCGGGCCCGCCGAGGTGGTGGCGTACTTTGGCGTCCTGCCCGAACAGGTCCCGGACTTCAAGGCGCTCAGCGGCGACGCCTCAGACAAGATCCCCGGCGCGCGCGGCGTCGGCCCGAAGTCCGCGGCGGCCCTGCTGCTGCGCCACGGCACCCTCGACGGTGTCCTCGAGACCTGGGCGCGGCCCGCCGAGGTCGAACTCCTCTTGAAGTTCCGCGAGGTCGTCCGCCTCCGCCCGGAGGTCCCGCTCGAATTGCCGGCGTCGGGGCCGCCCGCCTGGGAGCGCGGCGCCGAGGCCCTGCGGGCGCTCGGGGCGGAGCGCTCCGCCGAGCGCCTGCTCACGCTGCGCGACGAGCTGGCTGCCGCCGAGCGTTCGCCGCGTCTCGGCGACTTGTAGCTGCCTGTGGCTGGTCTGCCCGCGCCGAAGAACGGAGGCGGCCCTGCGGCCGCCTCTGTTGTGAACTCGTCCTGGGGGCAACAGCTACCCGAGGGCCGCCTTCGCCTGCTCCGCGACGCGGCCGAACGCCGCCGGCTCGCGCACCGCCAGGTCGGCGAGGGTCTTGCGGTCGAGCTCGATGCCCGCCTTCTTGAGGCCGTTCATGAGCCGCCCGTACGTGAGGTCGTGCAGACGGGCCGCCGCATTGATGCGCACGATCCACAGGCGGCGGAAGTCGCCCTTCTTGTCGCGCCGGTGTTCCGTCGCGTAGCGGAGCGCGTGCATGACCGACTCATGCGCGACCTTGTAGTTCGTCCGCCGCTTCCCTCGATGACCCTTCGCGAGGTCGAGGATCTTCTTGTGGCGCGCGTGCGCGGCAACGCGGCTCCGGACTCGGGCCATGGTTCGTGCTCCCTGACTGGCTAGCTAATCGGCGCGTACGGCAGTAGCCGCCGCAGTCGCTTCTCGTGCGTGCTGTGGATCGGCTCCATGCCGCGCATTGCGTACAGCTTCTCGCGGGTCTTCTTCATCCGCTTGTTGTTGCGGTGGTGCGACATCATCAGCACGCGGCCGGTGCCCGTGATCTTCACGCGCTTCGCCGTGCCCTTGTGCGTCTTCATCTTCGGCATCGCTCAGTTGCCCCCAACGGCTGCCGAGGACGCTGCCTCGGTCGCGGCTGCTGGCCGCTCGCTGCGCGCGGCGCCGGCCGGCGGCCGCTCACGCTTCACTCCGGGCGTCACAATGATCGACATCATGCGCCCTTCCATCGCCGGATTGCGCTCCAGCGTCGACACGTCTCGGATCTTCTCGTAGAACCGGTCGAGCAGTTCGCGCCCGATCTCGGGGTGCGTGATCTCCCGCGCGCGGAACATCACGGACACCTTGACCTTGTCGCCCTCGGCAAGCAGCTTCCGAGCCGTGCGCGCCTTGAAGTCGATGTCGTGCTCGTCGATCTTCACCCGCATGCGCACCTCGCGCAACTCCGAGTGTTTCGAGCCCTTTCGTGACTCCTTCTCGCGCTTGGACTGCTCGTACTTGAACTTGCCGTAGTCCATGATCCGGCACACCGGCGGGTCAGCCGTCGGCGCTACCTCGACCAGGTCGAGACCCGCTTCCTCAGCCATCCGCAACGCATCGTCCGTCCGGACGATGCCCAGCTGCTCCTCTTCCCGGATCAGCCGGACGCGCGGCGCGAGAATGCGCTCATTGATCCGCAGTTCCTTAGCGATAGACGTAAGCCTCCATGACAAAGGGACGCCGACCGGCGTCGCCAGACGACGATTCTAGCATCGCCCGATCTGCGCTCACAACGAGCACATGACCCGGCGATCAAGCTCGCGTTACGAATCAGCCTCGATGCCGTCAGCCTCGTACTCGAGGACCAGCGCGCCCTGCTCCACCCGGCCGCCCTTCTCACAGTGGACGGCTTTGACGACACCATCGTGGGCGGCCTGGATCTCGTTCTGCATCTTCATCGCTTCGATCACGAGCAGCGTCTGCCCGGCGGTGATCCGATCTCCGGCCGCCACATGGACGTCGACCACCACGCCGGCCAGCGGCGCCGTTACTTCGCCCATACGGTCCTTCGCGCCCATAGCGCCGCGCTGGCGCCCGCCGCCCGTCGCCGGGCCCACGAGGAAGCGGCGACCGTCCACCGTGACCTCGAACCCCTGCCCGCGCCGCGTCACGTACGCCTGTACGGGCCGCCCGCCGATGACAAGCGAGAACGTCCCGGGAACCCCGGAAGTGGTGACGTCGACCGCGAGGGCCTCCCCGTCACCAACGGTGACGCTAACCTGGTCGCCCGCCTCGTCGACGACGACCGTGTGCTCCGCGCCGTCTAGGAGGAGCCGGTGCCGCGTCGCCATCCACGCCCTCCTCCCGCTGCGACCCGCTGTTGCATGACGTTCGCGCGGCCGGCGCGCAGCCAGCGGCTCGCCGACGGTGCGCCGCTCGCGGCCGGAGCCGCGCTTGCCACCATTCCCGACGCGAGCGCCGCCGCGATGAGCGCGGTCAGCCCGCGCGGATCCTCCTCCGGCAACGCCGGCATCGTGAACGAGTTCTCGAGCCAGTTCGTGTGGATCCGCCCCGCCAGGAAATCGTCGTTGTCGATCAGCGCGAGGTGGAACGGCACGTTCGTATCGACACCCGCGATGAGCAGGTCATGCAGCGCGCGCCGCAACCGCTTGATCGCGAGCTCCCGGTCTTCCGCCCACACGATCAGCTTGCCGAGCATCGAGTCGTAGAACACCGGCACGTCGAGCCCGTCGAACAGCATCGAGTCGAACCGCGTCCCCGGCCCCAGCGGAGCCTCGACGCGCTCGACGAGCCCGAGGCTCGGCATGAAGTTCATGTACGGGTTCTCACCGTTGATCCGGCACTCGATCGCCCAGCCGTTCGGCTCGAGCGGCCCTTCGAGCGGCGGCAGCACCTGTCCGGACGCCACCTCCAGCTGCTGCTTCACCAGGTCGACGTTGTAGACGAGCTCGGTGACCGGGTGCTCGACCTGCAGGCGCGCGTTCACCTCCAGGAAGTAGAACTCCCCGCTCTTGTCGAGCAGGAACTCCACCGTCCCGGCGTTGGCGTAGCCGCAGCTCTTCGCCGCCGCCACCGCCGCGTCGCACAGTCGCTGTCGCAACTCCGGCGACACCGCCACCGAGGGCGCTTCCTCGACGAGCTTCTGGTGCCGCCGCTGCACGGAGCATTCACGCTCGCCGTACGCACGGACGTTGCCGTGCTGGTCGGCCATCATCTGCACCTCGATGTGCCGCGCCTCGGTGACGAAGCGCTCGAGGAAGATCGTGGCGTCGCCGAACGACGACGCAGCCTCCGCCCCGGAGGCGCGCATCGCGCCCTCGAGGTCGTCGATCTGCTCGACGACACGGATGCCACGCCCGCCGCCCCCGGCCGCCGCCTTCACGAGCAGCGGGAAGCCGATGCGCTCTGCCTCCCGGCGCGCTGTCTCGAAGTCGTCCGCGCTGATGTCGTTCGCGCCGGGCACCACGGGCACGCCCGCCGTCTCCATCAACTTGCGCGCGGACACCTTGTCGCCCAGCGCGCGCATTGCCGATGCGGGCGGGCCGATGAACGTGATCCCTGCCGCCTCACACGCGTCGACGAACCGCGGGTTCTCCGACAGGAAGCCGTATCCCGGGTGGATCGCGTCGGCGCCGGTGGAGCGCGCCGCGTCGACGATCTTCTCGATCACGAGGTAGGACTCAGTCGACGGCCCCGGACCGATGCAGACCGCCTGGTCCGCCAGACGGACGTGCAGCGCGTTCCGGTCAGGCTCCGAGTACACGGCCACCGTCTCGATGCCGAGTTCGCGGCAGGTACGCTGGACACGCAGGGCAATCTCGCCGCGGTTCGCGATGAGCACGCGTTTGAACAACGCTCTCGCCTCCATCAGCCGTGGTTCCAAGAGTTGCCGTAGCCTCGCACGTCAGCGCGGGTGCGGCAACCTCCGGCGCGTTGACGGTTCTGGCATGCTGTACGCGTGACAAAGCCGGTCGCGCTCCTTCTCGCGCTCCTCGGCGCGCTGGCGCTTGCCGCGTGCGGGAGCGACGAGTCCCCGGAAGCCACGCCGACCGTCACGCAGACCGCGACGCCGGTCGCCAGCCCGACCCTGACCGCGACTTCGCCAGCCACGCCCACTGCGACGTCGACCGCGACAGCCACCAGCACCCCCGCCTCCGGCGCGCCGGCGGGATACGACACGTCGTGCGCCGCCGGATACCCGTGGGGCCAGACCGTGGGTGGCCCATTCGTCTGCATCCAGTTCCCGAACAGCGGCATCACCCCCTCGGGCAGCGTCCCCCTGAGCGGCTACGCCGGCGGGTCGTTCGAGAACAACGTCGTCGTGGCCCTCCGCGACGAGAACAACGCGACGCTCCTCCAGCAGCCGCTGACCTATACCGCCCCCGACGTCGGCAAGCCCGGCGCCTGGCAGACGAGTGTGCCGCTGCCGCCCGGTCCGCCGTCCGGCTCGCCGGGCCGCATCGTCGTCTACTTCACCAGTCCCCGCGACGGCCAGGTCGTCGCCCTTGACAGCATCGAGCTGCGCTTCCCCTAGTTCCAACGGGGAGGAAATTGCGAATCGACGTGGTGCTCCCGAGGCATGGTCCTTGAAATGGTCTGGAGCGCCTCGCGCGCCTTTCGAATCTCGTCTCTCAAGGAGACTGCGATACGGTTCGGGTGGTTCTCCGTCACCAGCATCTGCGCCGTCATCGCCGACTCGAGCACGTCGTTCAGCTCAATCCGGTCGTGGCTGGTATGACGGCGACGGTCCACGGAGGAACTGCTCGTCGAAACGTCAACGCCACCTAGCTCACGAACCTCATCTAGGCTCAGCGCAGCTTCGACGCCCTCTCGCGACGAGGGCATCTTCAGGTCTTCGAACTCGCCAGGTGCCAGAGCGGGCCATCGGAGGACGACCGGGCGCTCCAGTGCGTCGAATCGGAGTGTGAACTCGATGTCCAGAGCTGGTCCCGCGCCGAGGTTCCCTAATCGCAGGAAGACCAGATTCGCAGCTGGAGCAAACAACCATGCGGAAAGTCTTGGTTCGCTACTCCCTTGTGCGATCTGTTTCGTGTACGCAGTGTATCGCCAAGTAACGGCGACCAGCGCCAATGTCGTGAGGAAGGCCGCCAGAGACGACAAGCCCGAGATTGCGCCCTGATTCTCGTTCAAGAAGTCAAGCACGAAAGTCCCCCTATCTCCCACCGCGTCAATCCGAAGCCCGCGAGTCTCGCTCCTCCACGAGCTTCGCCACCAGCCCGCCCAGTGGCATCGCCCCAAGGTCGCCCCCGCTGCGCGTGCGTACGCCCACGGCCCCCGCCTCGGCCTCCCGGTCGCCCACCACGAGCATGTAGGGCACCTTCTGCAGCTGCGCGTGCCGGATCTTCGCTCCCATGCGGTCCGGCCCTGAGTCGACCTGCGCCCGCAGCCCCGCCCGCGCGAGGGCGGCCCGCACGTCCTCGGCGTAGTCGAGATGCCGGTCTGCGATCGGGATGACTACGGCCTGCGTCGGCGCCAGCCACAGGGGGAACCGCCCCTCGACGTGCTCGATGTACACACCGAGGAACCGCTCGAGCGAGCCGAAGACCGCGCGGTGGATCATCACCGGCGTGTGCTCGGCGCCGTCCGCGCCGATGTAGCGCAGCCCGAACCGCGTCGGCATCGCCTGGTCGATCTGAATCGTCCCGAGCTGCCACGACCGTCCGAGGGCGTCACGGAAGTGGAACTCTACCTTCGGCGCGTAGAATGCCGCTTCGCCCGGCGCGATGGTGTACGTCCATCCGGCCGCGGCGACCGCTTCTTGCAGCTGTTGCTCGGCCCGGTCCCAGTTCTCGATCTCGCCGATGAAGTACTCGCCACGCGTCGCGATCTTCACCTCCACGTCGAGCAGCCCGAGGTCGCCGTAGACCTCGCGCACCATGTCGAAGAAGCGCGCGATCTCTTCCGGCTGCTGCTCCAGCGTGCAGTAGATGTGTGCGTCGTCCTGCGAGAACGACCGCACCCGGGTCAGCCCGTGCAGCACGCCGGAGCGCTCGTTTCGGTGTAGGCGCGTGAACTCGGCGTAGCGGATCGGTAGCTCCCGATAGGAGTGCAGGCCGTAGCGGTAGAGCATGCAGTGACCGGGGCAGTTCATCGGCTTCAGGCCCGACTCCACGTCGTCGTCGCGCATCTTGAACATGTCCGGGAACAGGTCGTAGTGACCCGAGGTCTTGAAGATCTCGGTGTCGAACATCTGCGGCGTGATCACCTCCTGGTAGCCGTACTTCGGGTACAGCGACCGGATGTAGTCCACCAGCGTCTGGTACAGCACCGCGCCCTTCGGATGGAAGAACGGTGACCCTGGGGAGATCGGGTCGAGGTGGAACAGGTCGAGCTCCGGTCCCAGCCGCCGGTGGTCGCGCCGCTCCGCCTCCTCGCGCGCCGTGAGGTACGCGTCCAGCTCCTCCGGCGTCGGGAACAGCGCGCCGTAGATGCGCTGCAACATCGGGCGGTGCTCATCGCCGCGCCAGTACGCGCCCGCCACATGCGTGAGCTTGAACGCCCCGAGCTGGCCCGTGCGCTCGGTGTGACCGCCGCGGCAGAGGTCCTGGAACTCCCCGTGCCGGAAGTACCCCACGGTCGGGTCGTCGATGTCCGCGATCAGCTCCAGCTTGTACGGCTGGTCGGCGAAGATGCGCCGCGCGTCCTCTTTCGGGATCTGTTCTCCCACGATCGGCAGGTCGCGTTCCACCGAGACACGCATGCGCGCCTCGAGCGTTTCGAGGTCGTCCGGTGTGAGCGGCCGCGGCAGGTCGAAGTCGTAGTAGAACCCGTTCTCGATCGGCGGGCCGATGGCGTACTTCGCCTCCGGGAACATCTCCAGCACCGCCTCCGCGAGCACGTGCGCCGCCGAGTGCCGCTGCCGGAACAACCGCTCTTCGGGCGCCAGCTGTTCGAATGCCACCTCGTCGCTCATCGTTCGCTCCTTTGCTGCACACTCCGCCTCGAGGCCTGAGCCCGACCAACGAGAAAGGCACGCTTCCCGTCCCGCAGGGACGAGAGGCGTGCCTCACGTGGTTCCACCCCGATTCCCCCGCGCACCGCGCCGCGAGGCTCATCGTGGCCGCTAACGAGGCCAGCCGCCGCGGGTTCGCCCGCGGACTCCGAGGCGGTGTCTTCGCCGCTCGCCTGTCGGGGCTTCCAGCCGCTGGCCCCGGCTCTCTGGCAGGCGCTTCAGGCGGCGAAGCGCTGTCCTCATCGACGTTCGTATCTCAGCGTCCATCCAGCGACGCCGTCTCCGCCATCCTATCAGCGTCTTCGTCCGCGGGGAGCCCTATCGGTGCTGGTCGATCAGGACGGGGTTGCCGTCCGGGTCCGTGAGCGTGAAGTACGCCGGGCCAGATTCTGACTCCGAGGTGTTCCCGTCGCCCACGGCGAGCCCGGCTGCCTCGGCCTGCCGGCGCAGCTCGCGGACGTCCGTGAAGCTCGCCACCGGCTGCGCCGCCTGGTCCCACCCCGGATTGAAGGTCAGCATGTTGCGCTCGAACATCCCCTGGAACAGCCCGATCACCGTCGGCCCGTTCGTCATGATCAGCCAGCCCTCGTCACCGTCCATCGTCGAGGTGAAGCCGAGGGCCTCGTAAAATGCCCGCGACGCCGCGAGGTCTCGCACGGCGAGGCTGACCGAGAAGGCTCCAAGTTCCATCCGTCTCCTCCGTCCTCAGATGCGTCGGACGCGCGCGCGGCCGTCCGCGGGCGCGGGTCCCGTGTCGGGAGCGGTCGCGAAGAGGATAGGGGATGGTGGGCGATACTGGATTCGAACCAGTGACCTCTGCGATGTCAACGCAGCGCTCTAACCAACTGAGCTAACCGCCCGCCGGGGTGCCGGTTCACGGCAGATGCTGAGCGTAGCGCCGCCTCCGATCCGCAGTCAACGACGCACGCGATTACACAGCTTGTGAAGCCGCACTTCAGGGCTCCAAACGTTCGTTGACACCTGATCTGCCGCCTGATAACGTCGCGCCCCACGAAGCGGGACTTCGGCGCGAAACGTGGCGACGAGGCGAGATGCTGATATCCTGAGAACGTGGGCCTCTAGCTCAACTGGCAGAGCAGCTGACTCTTAATCAGCCGGTTCAGGGTTCGAGTCCCTGGGGGCTCACCAGCTTACCTATCTCGTCACACCGAGCGTTGGATCCCTAAAAAGGGGCGTCGGCCGGGGGGAAGTGTCGGAACTGGCAGACGAGCATGACTTAGGATCATGTGCCGCAAGGCGTAGGAGTTCGAGTCTCCTCTTCCCCACCATCGGGGCGAGGACCCCTGGAACTCTCCCGATCGGCCGGCCAGGGGGGGCGAATGGCAAAGCTGCTTGAGGTCAGGAATCTCCGCACCTACTTCTACACGGAAGAAGGTGTCGTCCGCGCCGTGGACGGCGTGACATGGGAGCTCGAGGAGGGCGAGACCCTCGGACTCGTCGGTGAGTCGGGCTCTGGCAAGTCCGTCACCGCGATGTCCATCCTCCGGCTCATCCCGCGCCCGCCCGGGCGCATCGTCGAAGGCGAGATCATCTTCGAGGGCCAGGACCTCCTGAAGGCCAGCGACGACGAGATCCGCCACATCCGCGGCAACCGCATCGGCATGGTCTTCCAGGAGCCGATGACCTCCCTCAACCCCGTCCTCACCATCGGCGCCCAGATCGGCGAAGCGCTGAAGCTCCACCTCGGCCTCGACGACGCGCAGTCTGACGCCCGCGTCATCGAACTCCTCGAGCTGGTCGGCATCCCAGAGTCCGCGAACCGCCTGCGCGACTACCCCCATCAGTTCTCCGGCGGCATGCGCCAGCGCGTCATGATCGCCATGGCGCTCGCCTGTAACCCGAAACTGCTCATCGCTGACGAACCCACGACCGCCCTCGACGTCACCATTCAGGCGCAGGTCCTGGAGGTCATGGCGCGCCTCTCTCACGAGCTCGGCACCGCCGTCGTCATCATCACCCACAACCTCGGCGTCGTGTCCCGCTACGCTGACCGCGTCAACGTCATGTACGCCGGCAAGATCGTCGAGTCCGGTTCCACCATCGACATCTTCAAAGACCCGCGGCACCCCTACACCGTCGGTCTCATGGCCTCGGTGCCGCGTCTCGACGCTACCGAGCACAAGCGGCTCTACGCCATCGACGGCCAGCCGCCTCTGCTTATCGACCCGATCCCCGGCTGCCCGTTCGAGCCGCGTTGCGACTGGCGCATCGACAAGTGCAAGACGGATGCACCGCCGCTCGAACTGAAGACTCCCAAGCACTGGGCAGCGTGCTGGGTCAACCCGCAGGTGGACGGACGCACGGTGATCCGCGACGAAGTCGCGGGCGCCGAACTCGCGACGCAGGCGTAAGAGGACGAGGGAGAGACGGCCATGACCACGACCGAGTCCACGACCTCTCAGATGACCGGCGGCGCCGAGCGCAAGGGCCTCGTCGACGTCAACAACCTCAAGATGTACTTCCCGGTCACCGCCGGCGTCCTTGTCCAGCGCAAGGTCGCCGAGGTCAAAGCCGTTGACGACGTGAGCTTCTTCGTCCGCAAGGGCGAGACGCTCGGCCTCGTCGGCGAGTCGGGCTGCGGCAAGTCCACCACCGGACGCGCCGTCCTTCAGCTCTACAAGCCCTCCGGCGGCTCCGTGAACTTCGACGGCACCGAGCTCACCACACTCAAGCCGAAGGACCTCCGACACTTCCGCCGCCGCATGCAGATGATCTTCCAGGATCCGTACTCGTCGTTGAACCCTCGTATGAACGTCCAGAGCATCATCGCGGAGCCGATGGTGATCCACGGCCTCCACAAGGGGAACGAGCGGCGCGACCGTATCACCTACATCATGAACGCGGTCGGGCTCAACCCCTACTTCGCCAAGCGCTTCCCGCACGAGTTCTCCGGCGGCCAGCGCCAGCGTATCGGCATCGCCCGCGCGCTCGCCGTCGAGCCGGACTTCATCGTCGCTGACGAGCCCGTCTCCGCCCTTGACGTCTCCATCCAGGCACAGATCGTCAACCTGATGGAAGACCTCCAGCAGGAGTTCAACCTCACGTACCTGTTCATCGCCCACGACCTCGCTGTCGTGCGGCACATCTCGGACCGCGTCGCCGTCATGTACCTCGGCAAGGTCATGGAGCTCGCGAACTCCACCGAGCTGTACGAGAACCCGCTCCACCCCTACACGAAGGCGCTGCTCTCGGCCATCCCCATCACCGACCCCGAGCTCGAGCGGACTCGCGAGCGGATCATCCTCACGGGCGACGTGCCGTCGCCCCTGCGCCCGCCTCCCGGCTGCGTCTTCAACACGCGCTGCCCGATCGCCATCGAGGAGTGCCGCGAGCGCGTCCCCGAGTGGCGCGAGGTCGTCCCCGAGCACTGGGTCGCCTGTCACCGCGTCTAGTTCAGCCTCGCCGAAACGCCCGAAGTCGCGCCCCCCGGGGCGCGATTTCGTTTCCCCGTCGAGCGCCCAGCGACGCACACCCGTAGGATGGATGAGTGCCCGACTCCCGTATCCGCAACTTCTCCATCATCGCCCACATCGACCACGGGAAGTCGACCCTCGCCGATCGCATGCTCGAGTCGACGGGCGCCGTCGACGCGCGCGACATGCAGGAGCAGCTGCTCGACTCCATGGACCTCGAGCGTGAGAAAGGCATCACCATCAAGGCGCAGGCGGTGCGCATGCCCTACACCGCCAGCGACGGCCAGCGGTACGAGCTGAACCTCATCGACACCCCCGGTCACGTCGACTTCGGTTACGAGGTCTCCCGCGCCCTGGCCGCCTGCGAGGGCGCCGTCCTCGTCGTGGACGCCACCAAGGGCATCCAGGCGCAGACCCTGGCGAACGTCTACCAGGCGCTGGACCTCGACCTCACGCTCGTCCCCGTCGTCAACAAGGTCGACCTCCCCGCCGCCGAGCCGGAACGCGTCGCACAGGAGGTCATCGACGTCATCGGCTTCACGCCGGACGACGTGATCTTCGCCTCCGCTAAGAGCGGCCTGGGCATCCAGGACATCCTCGAGGCCGTCGTCGAGCGCATCCCGCCGCCGCAGGGCGACCCGGACGCGCCGCTGCGCGCCCTGGTCTTTGACTCAAAGTACGACGCCTACAAAGGCGTGATCGTCTACGTCCGCGTCATCGACGGCACCATCGAGGCCGGCCGCCCGCTCCGCCTCATGCAGCAGAACACGCGCTTCGAGCCGATCGAGGTGGGCTGTTTCCGCCCCGCCATGGAAATCGTCGCATCGCTCGGTCCCGGTCAGGTCGGCTACGTCGCCACCGGCCTCAAGAGCGTCCACGACAGCCGCGTCGGCGACACCGTGACATACGAGCGCCACGGCGCCGAGGAGCCGCTGCCCGGCTACCGCCCCGCGAAGGCGATGGTGTTTGCCGGCATCTATCCCACCGACCCCAACCAGTACCCCGACCTGCGTGACGCCCTCGAGCGCCTGAGCCTGAACGACGCCTCGCTGCAGTGGCAGCCCGAGTCCTCGGCCGCGCTCGGCTTCGGCTTCCGCTGCGGCTTCCTGGGCCTCCTGCACATGGAGATCATCCAGGAACGCCTCGAGCGCGAGTTCAATCTCGACCTCGTGGCAACCGCCCCCTCTGTCGAGTACGAGATCACGCGCACCGACGGCCGTGAGATCGTCATCGACAGTCCGGCCGACCTGCCCGTCCCGAACGAGATCGCGGAGATCCGCGAGCCGTGGATGCGCATCACCGTCGCTACCCCCTCGCGCTACCTCGGGCAGGTCATGCAGCTCGTACAGGACCGTCGAGGGCGCTTCGAGAAGCTCGAGTACCTCGACCGCGGCGGCGAGGAAGGCGACCAGCGCGTGCTCGCCGAGTATCTCGCGCCGCTCTCTGAGATCCTCGTCGACTTCTACGACCAGCTGAAGTCACGCACCCAGGGCTACGCCTCCCTGGACTACCAGTTCCACGGCTACGTGCCGGCGCGCGTCGTGCGGCTCGATGTGCTCGTGAACGGCGACGCCGTGGACGCCCTCTCCACGATCGTCCCCGCCGAGAACGCCGCCGCGCAGGGCCGCAAGCTCATCTCCGCGCTCAAGGAGCTGATCCCGCGCCAGCTCTTCGACGTCGCTATTCAGGCCGCCGTCGGCGGACGCATCGTGGCCCGCGAAACCGTCCGCGCCATGCGCAAGAACGTCCTCGCGAAGTGCTACGGCGGCGACGTCACCCGCAAGCGCAAGCTGCTCGAGGCTCAGAAGGCCGGCAAGAAGCGCATGAAGATGCTCGGCTCTGTCGAGGTGCCCCAGGAGGCCTTCATGGCCGTGCTTAAGCTGCGGGAGTAGGCTCCGGCTGCTCCGGCTCCCCCGGGATCGGCGCGCGGCCGCACGCCTCTTGGCTCAGCAGCACGTCCACGAGGTCATCCGACAGCGAGACGGCGCTGGCCTGCACCTCCTGCGCCGCGCCGCGCGTCTCGAACTGCGCCTCCGCGTTTGCGACGGCAATCTGCTGCGCCGTCGTCGCCTTCTCGATCGCCGCGACCTGCGTCTCCACAGCCTTCGCGGTGTCCTTCGCCTGCTGCACCAGCGCCTTGTGGTACTCCTCCGCGCCCTCCGGCGGGTTCAGGCCCTCGAGGTCATCCGCCAGCTGTCGCGCCGCTGCCGCTTCGATGTCCCCGAGCCGCGCGGCCCGCTCTTTGCGCTCCCCGAGTTCGAGGGCCGTCGGGTCGAGGTCGTCGCGTGACTCGATGATGGCCGTCAGAAACGTCTGCTGGGCGGTGCACATACCCGTCGCCCATGCCGCCGGATCGCCCGGCTCATCCTCGCCACCGCACGCCACGATCGCCATCGCGACGATCGAGGCAATCAGCACACTGCGCAGCCGCCACTGCATGGCTATCCCCCTGCCCTGCCGTGTTCGCGCCGTGATTGTGCCACCTCGCGCGGATCGACGGTATCCCCGCCGCCATCGACCCACCTCCGGGCTTGCTGCTACCGTACGTCCGGAATTGGAGGCGCGCGCTTGTCTGAGCAGGTTGTTTCCCCGCGCATCCGGGGCTTCATCGCGACCAACGCCCATCCCGACGGCTGTGCCGAGAACGTCCGCCGTCAGGCTGAGGTCGCCCGCACCCTCGAGGGCACCACCAACCGTTACCACAACGTGCTGGTGATCGGCTCCAGCACTGGCTACGGCCTCGCGAGCCTGCTGTCCGCCAGCGTCGGCCTGGGCGCGAACGTCCTCGGTGTCTGCTTCGAGCGCGAGTCGACCGAGGACCGTACCGGCTCCGCCGGCTGGTACAACCTCGCCGAAGCGCATCGTCTGGCCCGCGAGGAGGGTCGGTTACTGCGCACCATCAACGGCGACGCCTTCTCGCACGCGGTGAAAGGGCAGGCGATCGCCGCCCTGCAGGCCGAGTTCGGGCCCCTGGACCTCATCGTCTACTCCCTGGCGGCGCCGCGGCGCCAGGACGCGGACAGCGACACGGTGTGGAGCAGCGTCCTCAAGCCCATCGGCGCCCCGTACGCCGGTAAGACCATCGACCTCCGCAACGACGCCGTGGTCGAGACCACCATCGACGCCGCCACCGACGAGGAGATCGAGGCCACCGTGAAGGTCATGGGGGGCGAGGACTGGGCGGCCTGGGTCCGCGCCCTCGCCGACGCCGGCCTGCTCGCCGCCGGCTGCCGCACCGTCGCCTACTCCTACATCGGTCCCGAGGTCACCTACCCCATCTACCGCTCCGGCACGATCGGGACCGCTAAGGAGCATCTCGAGGCGACCGCCGCCTCACTCGACACGTTGCTCAGCGCGCGCTGCGGCGGCGCCGCCTGGGTCAGCATCAACAAGGCCGTCGTCACCCAGGCCTCGGCAGCCATCCCCGCGGTCGCGCTCTACATGAGCATCGCGTTCAAGCTGATGAAGCAGCGCGGCACCCACGAGGGGACGATCGAGCAGATCGTCCGCCTCTTCCGGGACCGCCTGAACCTCGAGGCGCCGCCAGTCGACGAGAAAGGTCGCATCCGCCTCGATGACTGGGAGATGCAGCCCGACCTCCAGGCCGAGATTGCCGGCATATGGGAGGCGATTACCACGGACACCCTGACCGAGGTCAGCGATTACGCCGGCTACAAGCGTGATTTCGAGCAACTTTTCGGCTTCTCCGTCCCCGTCGTTGATTACGCCGCGCCGACTGAGGTGCACCGCGCTCTCGAGTAGCTGCGGCCCCGCGCCTGGCCTCCGCCGCGTCGAACGCGCGAGCGCCACGAAAGGAGCACGAAGTGACGAGCGACCCGGAACAGCAGGCGGCCGACCTCGTCGAGCGTCTGTTTGAAGACCTCCTCGGAACCATCACCACGTTCAGCGTCTTCCTCGGTGACCGCCTCGGCCTCTACCGCGCCCTCTCGGAGGGCGGCCCCGCGACACCGGCCGACCTCGCGGCCCGTGCCGGCATCCACGAGCGGTACGCACGCGAGTGGCTTGAGCAGCAGGCCGTGGACGGCATCCTCGAGGCATCCGAGGACGGCGACGCCGCTCGCCGCACGTACGCCCTCCCGCCCGGTCACGCTGAGGTCCTCACGAGCGTTGAGAGTCTGTCCTACTTCGCCCCCTTCGCCCGCCTGATTGCCGCGGCGGGCATCCAGGCGCCGCGCTTGCTTGAGGCGTACCGCACGGGCGGCGGCGTCTCGTGGGACGCCTTCGGGCCCGACATGCGCGAAGCCCAGGGCGATGCGAACCGCCCCATGTTCTTCCAGCAACTCGCGCACGACTACCTGGCGCAGGTGCCCGACCTCTACGAACGCCTGCGCTCCGATCAGGCGCGCATCGCGGACATCGGCTGCGGCATGGGATGGTCCTCCATCGCCTTCGCGCGGGCGTTCCCGCACGTGGCTGTCGACGGCTTCGACCTCGACGCACCCTCCATCGAGGCCGCTCGCCGCAACGCCGCCGACGCCGGCGTCGACGACCGTGTCCGCTTCCACGAGGAGGATGCCGCCGAGGCTGGTGGTTCCTACGACCTGGTCGTCGCGTTCGAGTGCATCCACGACATGCCCAGACCCGTCGAGGTCCTCGCGACGATGCGGAGGCTCGCGGGGGACCGTGGCACGGTCATCGTCATGGACGAGCGCGTCGCCGAGGAGTTCAGCGCACCCGCCGATGCCATCGAACGACTCATGTACGGCTACAGCATCCTCATCTGTCTGCCCGACTCCATGTCGCACTCACCGAGCGCCGCCACGGGCACGGTCATGCGCCCCGCGACACTGCGCGGGTACGCCGTCGCCGCCGGCTTCACGGACATCGAGACCCTCCCCATCGAGAACGACTTCTTCCGCTTCTATCGCCTGCACCGCTGAGCATCGCGCGGTCCGACGCGCGGGTGGCTACTCCCCGCTGAGGGTCACCACGCCGTCCGTCTCCAGCAGCAGTCGCCGCATCGATCCCAGCACGTCTGTCTCCGCGCCCGCGAACGCGGCCATCGCCGCCCGAAAGAGCTCTGGCGCAGTCAGCAGCGCGTAGCGCGACGCCTCGGAGGCCACGCGCAGCGCGTCGAGGTACGGGACTGTGCGGTACTGCGGCGCCGTCGTCCGCTCACCGTTGACCAGCACCAGCCCGCGCTCCACCCGGCCCTCCGCCAGCGCGGCGTCGAGGCGGCCCCGCAGCCGGTAATGCGGCGCCATCCCGACGGTCCCCGACGCCCCCTCCACCTCGAGCAACAGGTCACCCTCGTCGCACCGCAGCACCACGTCGTCGCCGGGCCACACGCGGAATCCCAGCAGCTCGAAGCACCGGATCGCCGCCGGCAGCAGCGCGTGCCGGCCTTCGCGCCACAGGACCTCGCGTACCCGACCGAGTTCGGCCGCCTCGCGCTCGGTCGCCTGCGCCTGCTCCTCCGCCAGTTGCGCGCGCTCCCGCGCGACCTCCGCCTTCAGCGCCAGCTCCGTAAGGCCGGGGACGGACTCCTGCTCCAGCCAGGGGGGAGCCCCCTCGCTCGCATCGGCGCGGCCCAGCTGGTCGCGCACCGCTTGCTCGATCGCGCCCCCGAGGACGTACGCCTGGTCCCCGCTGCGCCGCCGGGGCGTCGGCAGGAACACCACCGTGCCGCCGAGGACCGCGAACTCTGCGGCAGCCGGGTTGCCGCCTCCCGAGCGGGCGAATACGCGCCCGGCACCCGCGAACCCGGGCGCTGTCTCGTCGAACACCGCGCGGTACAGCAGGTCACCGCCCGCTGCATCGAGGAACCGCGCGAACGCGTGTCCATGGTCGGTCGTCGCCACGACCGCGCCCTCGCCCCACTGGATCGCGGGTGGCCCCCAGGCAAGCCCGGCGGGAGCCGGGAGCAGCCAGTACCGGTCCGCCCCCGTGAACCCGATCACGTCCGGTAGCGTCGCCTGTGGGTACAGGAACACGACCACCACCCCGCCCCGCTCGAGGCACCGCGTCACCTCGGCACGCCGGCGACGCAGCACCTCCGCCAGGCTCATCGAGGTCGGCGTCGTCGCCCCGTTCACCACCGGCTCGTCGCCGTAGGTCCGGAACTCCGCGGTCCCGTCCACCGCGTCGCCGATCGTCTCGAGGATGCCGCCCGGGTCCAGCACCACCGCCTCGTAGTCCGACATCGCGGGCGCGTTGAAGATCGTGTGGTTGTCGATCGTCGGATGCGCGAGAGGACGCCCGACCGAGAGGATGCGCATCGAGGCTGCTCCGTCCTGCCGCGTCATCTCCGCGCGACTCGAATGCGCATGCTACATCGAGGCTCGCCTTCGCTCCCGCTGGCCCGAGCGTCCGCCTTCTCGCCCCCGCTTTGACGCTCGCTTCGGCTCGCGCGTACGATCGAGGCGGTCGTGCTAGGTGGGGAGCTAGCGGTGCCCTGTACCCGCAATCCGCTCTAGCGGGGCTGAAGGCCCGTCTGAGGATCGGCACCTGGGGACTGCCACCGTTAAGCGGTGTTGAGAGCCTGGTCCTGCGCGGCGATGCCCGGCCAACCCCGTCAGGTCCGGAAGGAAGCAGCGGTACGTCGGTCGCATCGGGTGCCGCAGGGTCGCCGGGTTTGAGCTGGCTGACGGAGGCAAGCCCGTGGATCGTTTCGACGGCGGGGCACGACCACATTCCGCATCTCTCTGTGCCTATCGAGCCCGTGCCCGTCGGGTCCACTCGTGACGAGGCGCGCCGGCCGCTCGCAGCGGCCTGCCTTCGTGTCTCCCCCGGAGGCGCTGCGCCGGCTCGGTGTCACGCCGCGCAAGGCGCTCGGTCAGCATTTCCTCCTCGACCAGTTCATCCTCGGCGACATCGCTGACGCCTGCCTGCTGACCGCGGACGACACCGTCCTCGAGATCGGCGCCGGCCCCGGCGGCCTCACCGAGGAGCTCGCGCCCCGCGCTGGGCTTGTCGTCGCCGTCGAGCTCGACGAGGAGCTGGCCGCCCTCTCCCGGCGCCGCCTCGCCGGCCACCCGAATGTCTGCATCGTCGCCGCCGACGTCCTCGACTACACCCCGGCCGAGCTGCTCGCCGAGTGCGAGGCCGCGCCCCCCTATGTCGCCACGGGCAACCTTCCCTACTACATCACCCAGCCCGTTGTGCGGCGCCTCCTCGAGGCCGACCCCCCGCCGGAACGCATCGTCGTGCTCGTCCAGCGGGAGGTGGCCCGCCGCATGGTCGGCGGCCCCGGCCACGAGTCGCTGCTCTCGATGTCCATCAAGTGCTACGGCACGCCGCAGCCCCTGTTCGATGTCCCGCCGTCGGCATTCTGGCCGCCTCCGAAGGTGCAGTCGGCCGCCGTCCGCATCGAGCGCCTGCCCGCGCCGGCCCTCCCTCGCGAGCGCCTCCCGAAATTCTTCAACCTCCTCCGGGCCGGCTTCTCGGAGCCCCGCAAGCAGCTCCACAACGCGATCCGCAACTCCTTCGGCATGCCGGACGCCGCCGCCCGCGAGCTGCTGGATGCGGCGGGGATCGACGTGATGGCGCGCGCCCAGCACCTCGAACTCACCGACTGGCAACGCCTCTTCGACGTCGTCGAGGTCCGCCACCCCCGTGCGCTGAACCTGGACTAGGCGTCGCCGTGCCCGCCCTGCGTCTGCTCGCCCCTGCGAAGATCAACCTCGCCCTGGAGGTCACCGGGCGCCGTGCCGATGGGTACCACGACATCGACACCGTCATGACCACCATCGATCTCGCCGACGCCGTCCGCCTCTCACCCGCGCCGGCCCTCGAGGTGATCCTTAGTGGCCCGGAGGCGGCCGGCATTGACCCGGACGATGACCTCGCGGGCCGCGCCGCGCGCGCGCTCGCTGACGCGGCCGGACGCGAGCCGGCGGTCCGCATCGAAGTCACGAAGCGCATCCCGTCGCCGGCGGGCCTGGGCGGAGGTTCCTCCGACGCTGCTGCCGTCCTCCGAGGCCTGAACGCCCTCTGGGGCCTCGACTGGCCGCTCGAACGGCTCGCCGAGGTCGCCGCGACCGTCGGCTCGGATGCCCCGTTCTTCCTCCACTGCGGCGCGGCTCGCTGCACCGGCCGCGGCGAGGTCGTGCAGCCGCTGCGCGACCTGAAGCCGCTGCGCCTGCTCGTGCTCGTCCCTCCCGTCGGCGCTCTGCAGAACAAGACTGCCCGCCGGTACGGCGCACTGACCCCTCACGACTTCACTGACGGCCACCGCTCGTGGCGTCTCTCCCAGCGGCTCGCTCGAGGCGCACCGCCCCCGACGAACGACCTCGTGAACGTGTTCGAGTCCGTCGTCGAGCGCACCGACGCCGAGCTCGTCGCGCACTACGCCTCGTATCGCGCCGCCGGAGCCCCGCAGCTCCACCTCTGCGGCGCCGGTCCCGCCGTGTACGTCTTCGTACGCGAGGGCGCGCGCGTCGCCGATCTCCGGCGCGGCTTCGAGGCCCTCGGCGCCGCCGTCTTCGAGGCGCGCACGCTGCCCCGCGCCGCCGCGCTCGCCGTCGTCCACGAGCCGTGACGGCCGACACGGCGCGCGCGCTCCTCGCCGGGTTCATCTCCGGTGCGGCTGGCGCCTTCGCGACCACGTTCCTCATCCTCGTCTTCATCTCCAGGAACAGCGCCTGGCAGCGGCTGCCGCAGAACCGCCGCGTCCCCATGCCGCTCGTCGGCGTCGTCTTCGTGAACCTGATGATGCTGCTCTGGACCGCGGCCGGGCTGGTGCTCGGCGCCATCTATTTGCGCGCCGAGTCAGACTGGGACGGCTCGATTGCGCTGCTCCCGAATTGGCGGTTCACCCTCGCGGTCAGCGCCGTCATCGCGCTAGCGCTGGCGACGGCCGCCATCGTCCGTGGACGCCTCGGCACGTTGGCGCCCCTCGTCGCCCTGATCGCTCACCTGGCCTTCGCGTGGATGCTGCCGAACCTGGCGCGCTAGTCGGGCGCGGTCCCGGTCACGCGGCTCCGAGGTACGCCGGGGGGCAGGGTGGCACGTTCCTTTCGTCGTCCCGTATGCTCAGGAGACGGCAACCGAGGGAGGCTACCGCTGGAACCTACCCTGAACGACGGACTGAGCGCGACCATCATGGACATGCACGTCCATACGATGGGTGCCTCCTCCGACTCCATGCTCAAACCCGAGGACCTTCCCGAAATCGGCCGCGCCAACGGCCTGACGGGCTTCAACATCGCCGAGCACGACCAGGTCTGGGAACGGTACCGTCGTGATGCCTACCACGAGGAGCACCGCGACATCTTCGCCAACTTCGGCATGGAGGTGTCCACCGATCACGGCCACATCCTCGCCATCGGCCTCGAAGGCTACATCAGCGGCATCCGCCGGCTCGCCCAGCTCCGCGAGGAGATCGACAAGGTCGGGGGCTTCCTCATCGTCGCCCACCCGTTCCGCCATGTCTTCGACCCCGTGACGGCCATGCGCAAGGGCGGCCGGCCCTTCGACCTCACGCCCGAGCAGGCCGCCGAGTTGCCGGTCTTCAAGCTCGTAGACGCGATCGAGGTGGCCAACGGCTGCAACACCCCGCGTGAGAACGAGTTCGCCTACCAGGTCGCGAGGATCCTCGGGAAGTCTGGTACCGGCGGCAGTGATGCGCACTCCAACACCGGCATCGGCTTCTTCGCCACCGGCTTCCACCGCAGCATCACCACCCAGGCGGAGTTGCTCGAGGAGCTGCACGCCGGCCGCTTCGAGGCCGTGCACCGCACCCCCGCGGGCCGCCTCGTGAAGTTCGAGGTCGGCAGCATCGATGCCGCGCAGAACGACCGTGCACCCGCGTCGGAGCCGTCCGTCACGACCTGAGCCTCAGGGCGTCGACGTAGTACGCTGCTCTCGTCCTCCCCGCCTGGACCGAGGAGCCGTGTGCCTGCTTTCGCGCACCGCGAATACGTCGCCATCGACCTCGAAACGACCGGCTTCGACCCGGCCGCGGACCGCATCATCGAGGTCGGCGCCGTACGCTTCGACCGCGCCGGCCATGCCCGGCGCTTCCAGTCGCTCGTGCAGCCCGGCCGTCCCATTCCGCCCTTCGTCCAGACGCTCACTGGCATCACGGACCACGATGTTGCCGATGCTCGCCTCCAACTCGATGTCATCGAGGAGCTGCGCGCCTTCGTCGACGGCTGCGAGGTCGTGGGGCATAACGTCCAGTTCGACCTGAGCTTCCTCCAGGCGGCTGGCCTGGCGTTCGACCGGCCGTCGCATGACACCTTTGACCTTGCCTCCGCGCTCCTGCCGGCGGCCACACGCCTCGGCCTCTCCTCGCTCGCCGCGACGCTCCGCATCGACATGCCGGTCGCCCACCGCGCGCTCGCCGACGCCGATGCGACTCACCGCGTCTTTCTCGACCTCCTCGACCGCCTCGAGGCGCTGCCCCGCGCCGTCCTGCTCGACCTCCTCAGCATCGCAGACCAGTCGGAGTGGTCCGCCCGCGCGCTGCTCCTCGAGACGCTCGAACGCGACGGCGGCGCCCCGCCCGCGCCCGCTGCCCCCCTGTCGTCGCTGGTGCTCGCGCCACCCACCCCCATCCCACCCCCGCTCGTCCCCCGTGACGATCAGCGTCCGGTGCACCGCCCCGACGTCGATGCGCTGTTCGCGGCGGCAGCCGCCAGCCCCCTGTTGCCCGGGTTCGAGGTGCGTGAGGGCCAGTTGGCCATGGCCCGAGCCGTGGCCACGAACATCGAGTACGCCGGCCACCTCGCCGTCGAGGCCGGGACCGGGACCGGTAAGTCCGTCGCCTACCTGTTGCCCTCCCTCCTGCACGCCCTCCGCAACGACGACCGCGTCGTCGTCTCCACGCACACGCTGAACCTCCAGGAGCAGCTCGCGCAGCATGACCTGCCCGCGGCGGCCGCCCTCGTCGAAGCCCACGAGGGGGTAGCGCCGGGTTCGCTGCGTGCCACGGTCCTCAAGGGCCGCGCCAACTACCTCTGCCTCGAGCGCTGGGCGGAGCTGCGCGCCACGCCCCAGCCCCGCAACCAGACCGAGGCGCGCCTCCACGCGCGCATCGCTGTCTGGCTCCCTACCACCGAGACCGGCGAGCTGGGCGAGATCGCCGTCGCCGCCACCGAACGCAGCGCGTGGAACGCCCTCTCCGCCGACAGCAACGATTGCCTTGCGCGCCGCTGCGCGTACGTCCGCGACGGCAGCTGCTTCCTGCTGCGCGCCCGCGCCCGCGCCGCCGCCGCTCACGTCGTGATCGTCAACCACGCGCTCTTGCTCACGAACGCCGCCACCGGCGATCAGGTCCTGCCGCCCTTCCGCCACCTCGTCGTCGATGAGGCGCACCGCCTCGAGGGAGCCGCCACCCAGCGCTATGGCGCCAGCCTATCGCTCCGCGATCTCGAGTCCGCCATCGAGGCGCTCGGCCCTGCTGCGCTCCGCATGCGCGAACTTGCCGCCGGGCACGGCGCACCGCTGTCTCCCATGGCCGGCCTGCGCGGTGTAGCCGACGCGCTCACAGCGGCCGCCGCGCGTGTCCTCGCCCGCATCCCGGACCTCGACGCGACGCTGCGCGACTTCCTCGCGGAGTTCGAGGAGGCCCCGGGCGCCGACCAGCCACAGCTCCTGATCACCGCCGCCAGCCGCGCGCAGCCCTCATGGGGCGACGTCGAACTCGCGGCCTCGCAGCTCGACGCAGCGCTCCTCAGCTGCAACGACCGCCTGCTTCAGGCCCGCTCCGCGCTCAACGACATCGAGGAGGGCAGCGCGTCGTTCGTCGACCGTCTGCGCTCGTCGATGGCCGCGACCTCTGAAACTGCCTCCGCAGCCCGCTGGGCCCTGCAGGACGCCCTCCTCCGCACGGACCCGGCCTCGATCGTCTGGCTGGCCGGCAGCAACGGCCACGTCCGTGTGAACATCGCCCCCCTCGAGGTCGCCGACCGCCTCGCCTCCGACCTCTATGCCGCGCGCACCTCGGTCACCGTCACCAGCGCGACGCTCACCGCGAACGGCTCCTTCGACTACAGCACCCGCTCCCTCGGCCTCTTCGAGCCCGATACGCTCGCCGTCCCGTCGCCGTTCGACTACCGTCGCGCCGTCCTGGCGCTCGTGGTCGACGACATCCCCGCCCCCGACGAACCGGGCTACGCCGAGGCGATGCAGGCCGTCCTCGCCGAGGCGACGCGGGCCGCCGGCGGGCGCACGCTCGCGCTGTTCACGTCCCACAGCGCGGTGCGCGCCGCCGCCGAGGCGCTGGCCGCCCCGCTCGCCGCCGATGGCATTTCCGCGCTCGCCCATCAGGTCGATGGCTCCCCTGCCCGTCTGTTGCGCGCTCTCGTCGAGCAGCCCCGCACGCTGCTCCTCGGCACGGCCGCGTTCTGGGAAGGCGTCGATGTGCGCGGCGACACCTTGTCGCAGATCGCGGTCGCGCGCCTTCCGTTCCCCGTCCCCAGCGAGCCGGTCTACGCTGGCCGCGCCGTCCTCTACGACGACCCCTTCTCGGAATACGCGCTTCCCCAGGCGGTGCTCCGCTTCCGCCAGGGCTTCGGCCGCCTGATCCGCGGGCAGGACGAACGAGGCGTGTTCCTCCTCCTCGACCGCCGCGCGCTGACCCGCGCCTACGGCGAAGCGTTCCTCGAGGCACTCCCGGACTGCGAAGTCCGGCACGTGCACGCCGCGGAGGTGCCACACGCGGTCGCTCGATGGCTCGCTTGAACGCTGACGCCCCGTCCCGCGCGAACCGCATCTGGGCGCGCGGCTTTGGCGTCACGCTCCGCCCGGCAACGCCTGCCGAGGTCGCGACGCCTGGCATCCAGCGCGCGCTCCGTGACGGCATCGGGCGCAACTACGAGGGCGACCTGCCCGCTGCCCCGGCCGGCTCGCAGTGCTATGCGATCTACGCGCAGGGCGCGCTTGTCGGCCTGCTCGCCTTCCGCGTCGATATTCCCGCCACGGGCTCAGTCGTCTTCGATTGCATCGCCGTCGCGCCAGCGCATCGCGGCCACGCGTACGGGGCACGCGCGTTGCTCGCCGCCGAGCGCCGGCTGCGAGCGCCGTCCTGCTACGGCCGCGTCCCGAGGACGAACGGGCGCGGGCTCTACTTCTTGCTGCGCTGCGGCTACGCGCCCGTGCCGCCGCCACTCGGGGACGGCACTACCTGGTTCCGCCGCCATCATCGGCGGCCGACGGCGGCGCCTGCGGTCGCGTCGGCTGCTGCCGCGCCGCCCGCGAGGCGGCCATCCGCGCGCGGATCCAGCGCCGGTAGCTGAGGAACACAAACGCCGCGGCCGCCAGCGGCAGCACAAGGTCGAAGACGTTCTCCAGGCCCTCGGGTAGCGCGACGGAGGCGCGCCCGATCCAGGCCCCCGCCAGGAGCGTCGCCCAGAATCCGAGCCCGAATCCCCGCCCCGCCGACGCTTCCGCCGGAGGTGGCGGGCGTCGCTCGACCTCCGCACGGCGGCGCCGTCCGGGCTGCGACGGCCGTCCGCTCACGAACCGGCCGCTCGCGCCTCGCGCAGCTGCGCGGTCGTGCCCTCCATGCAGGGCCGGCAGAAGAAGTCGAGCGTCGGCTCGAGGCCGGAGTCGATGGACGCGTCGCCGCAGTCCTTCCCTGGCGTCTGGTACGGGTTCAGGTGGTAGTCCTGCCCGCACCCGTCGCATGAGGCGAGCAACCGCCGGTCCTCGACCGTTTCCTCGCACACCCAGCAGGTCATCCCGGACTCCATCGTTGGCTCCCCTCAGCCCACCCGCGCCAGCCGCCCGCCCGCCGCCTCGCCCTGGAGGCGCGCGCCGCACGGGTCGCAGTACACGCTCCAGCCGCACGCCGCGCCCACGTAGGCCGCCCCGCAGCTCGTCTCGTCGATGTCCGCGCGCAGGTTGAGGTGAAACGGTCGCAGGCACTCATCGCAAATCGCGTGTCGCGCCGGCGGCACCACCTCTCCACAGACGGTGCACAGGACCCCGTCAGGCATCGTCCGTTCGCTCCTCGGCCAGCCACGCGCGCACCGCGCGCCGTGCGTCGGCCACTCCCGTCAGAGTGCCGAGGTACCGCTCGCGGCGCAAGCGCCGCAGCATGACGCCCAGCCGGGGCCCCGCCGGCACTCCCATCGCCTCGATCGCACGCCCGTCGAGGTGGGCGCGCGTCCGCTCCCACCGCCGCAACTCCCGCTGCAGGGCGTGCTGCCGCTCCGGTTCGATCCACCGCGCCGCCGTCCGTCCCACCTGCCCCGTGTCCGCGATCCGGTCGAGCGCCTCCGGCTCCATGCTCGACGCTTCGAGAAGGCGCGTGGCGTCGCGCACGGCCTCCGCTGCCTCCCGTGGGGGGCTCAGCCGCTGCCGTGCGCGCTCCCGCTCGGGTGCGTCCAGCGGCGCCAGCAGCACCGCCAGCAGCACGTCCACTCCAATGGGCCCCGGCCGGCGTCGCAGCGCCCGGACACTCACCGCTGGAAGCCGCAGCCCCGCGCTGGTCGCTTCAAGCACGCCCCACCGGTCGAGGAGTCGCAGCGTCGCGAGGACTCGACGCTCCTCCGCCGTGCGCTCGAGCTCCGCCCACAGCCGCCGTCCCGATACCGGTGCCAGCCAGCGTCCGCCTTCCTCGATCAGCCGCGCCGTCTCCGCCGTTGGCCGGAGCCCCACGCGCGCCGCGTAGCGCGCCCCGCGCCACAGCCGTGTCGCGTCGTCCGCGAACGAACGCGGGTGCAGCACCCGCAGCCGCCGCGCCGCGAGGTCCGCCAGTCCTCCATATGGGTCCACGACCTCGCCCGTCCGCGGCCCTGAGAGCCCGAGCGCGACCGCGTTCACGCTGAAGTCGCGCCGCCCGAGGTCGTCCTCGATCGTGGCCCCGAGCCGCACTGCGGGGAGCGCCCCAGGACGCGCGTACGTCTCTGTCCGCAGCCCCGCGAGGTCGAGCCGGAGTCCGCCCGCGTCGACCCAGGCCGTGCCGAACCGCTCCTCGACGCCCGCGCGGCCGCCACTGCGATGCGCAAGGTCGCTCGCGAACCTCCCCGCGTCCCCCGCCACGGCCAGGTCGAGGTCGCGCACTCCGAGGCCCGCGCACAGGTCTCGCAGACATCCTCCGACCGCCCAGACCTCCAGTCCTGCCTCGGCTGCGGCTTCCCGTGTGGCGCGCAGGATCGAGCGCAAGGGCGCGATCAGCGCGCCATCGAGGGCACTCAGATTAGGATGCGTAAGCGGATGATCCGTTCTTGACACTCCGGACCCCGCTTCGTACGATCCCCGCACTCGCCGGGCACGAGTTCGACTCTACGTCTGCGGCGAGACCCTGGCCCACGACATCGTACGGTGGCGGATGGCGTACGGTGGGAGAGGCGGACGAGTGGTTTCCGCATCCGCAGCTGCTGCTCCCGGCGACGCCCTCCCCGGTCGCCCGAGCCATGAATCGCAAGCGCAGGACAGCCTCGGTCTCGTCTTCGACGACCCGGGCCTGCTGCGCGTCGCCCTGACGCATCCCTCGTACGCGAACGAGCACCCGGAACAGGGACAGGACACGAATGAGCGGCTTGAGTTCCTGGGCGACGCCGTCCTCGGCCTCATCGTCGCCGAGTCGCTCTACGCGGACTTCCCCGACATCGAGGAAGGACGCCTCACCGAATGGCGCGCGCAGCTCGTCTGCGGGCCGACGCTCGCCCGCGTCGCCACGCGCCTCGGGTTGGGTGACCTCCTGCTCCTCGGCCGCGGCGAGGAAGCCACCGGCGGCCGCGGTCGTGAGGGCAACCTCGAACGCGTCTTCGAGGCCGTCGTCGGTGCCGTCATGCTCGACCGCGGTCTCGAGGCCGCTCGCGACTTCGCCCAGCGCTCACTCCGCGAGGAGTTCGCGGCGCTCGATGGCGATCCCGGCGTGCTGAACCCGAAAGGCGCGCTCCAACAGCTCGTGCAGGGCGTCCTCGGCCGCCCGCAGTACGTCACCGTCGCGGAGGAGGGCCCGGAACACGCGCGCCGCTTCACCATCGAGGCCCGCATCGAGGGCGAGGTCGTCGGCACCGGCGTGGGCTCCAGCAAGCACCAGGCAGAGAAGGAAGCCGCGCGCCAGGCGCTCACGCTCATCCGCGCTCGCCTCGCCGAGCAGGCAGGCTAGGCGTGTACCTCCGCCGCGTCGAGGTCCATGGCTTCAAGTCGTTCGCCGACCGTCACCGCTTTGACTTCACCCCCGGCGTCACAGCCGTCGTTGGCCCGAACGGCTCCGGCAAGTCGAACGTCGCCGAGGCCGTCCGCTGGGCCCTCGGCGAGCAGTCGGCCCGCTCCCTCCGCGCACGCAAGACCGAAGACGTGATCTTCTCCGGCTCCGACCGGCGTCGGCAGCTCGGCATGGCCGAGGTCACACTGGTGCTCGACAACTCCGAACAGTGGATGCCCGTCGACTTCTCCGAGGTCAGCGTCACGAGGCGTGCCTACCGCTCTGGCGAGAGCGAGTACCTGATCAACGGACAGCGCGTCCGCCTGATGGATGTCCACGACCTCTTCCGGCGTGCTCAGGTCGGCCAGAACTCCTACGCGATGATGTCCCAGGGCCTCGTCGATGAAGTGCTGGCGCTGCGCCCCGTCGAGCGCCGGGACCTCATTGAGGAAGCTGCCGACGTCCATCGCCACCGCATCGAGCTGAACCGCGCCGAGCGCCGCCTCACGGAGACCCGCGACAACCTCGGCCACGTGCGCATGCTCATCCGCGAGGTCGAACCCCGCCTGAAGCAGCTCGAACGCCAGTCAGCCCGTGCCGAGCGCTTCAAGGTGCTCCAGGCGCAGCTCTCGGACGCCCTGCAGGTCTACTACGAGCACGAGCTGCGCGCCGCCCAGGAGGCGCTCACCGCCGCGCGCGCTCGCCACGATCAGCAGGCACAGGCGTTCCAGTCCGCCCGTGTCGAGGTCGAAGGCGTCCTCACGCGCGCCGAGGCGGTCGACGGCCGCGTCCACGACCTGCGCATGGCACTCGAACGCGCCCAGGCCACCGACCGGGCTCTCACCGAAGAGGGACTGCGCCTGCAACAGGCCGTCGCGCTCGCCGAGCAACGCCTCGATCTGCTCGCCGTGCGCCGCGAGGAGGTGGAGGCGGAACTCGCCTCGATGCCCCCCATCCTCGACGATGACGGCGACCCGGCCGCCGAGGCCGCGGCCCTCGACGCTCGCGTCCGCGCCGCCCGTTCCGACCTCGATCGCGAGCAGGAGGCGCTGCGCGCCGCGGACGAGGCGGCTCGGACGGTCCTCCGCACCCTCGCCGAGGCCGAGGCGCGTCGCACCCGGCTCGACGCCGAGCTGGTCGACACCGAGCGCCGCCTCGCGGCGCACGAGGCCGCCGCCGCCCGGCGCGCCGAGGAGCGCGCCGCCGCGCGCGAGCGCCGCGACACCGCGAAGCACGAGCTGCGCGAGTACGGCCGCCGGGTGCTCGCGCTCGACCAGGAACGCATCCAGCTCACGTTCGCCGCGCAGGAGACGCGCCGCCGCCGCGATGTCGCCGAGCGCCAGCTCGAGGAGCAGCTGCGCGTCGCCGTCGAGGCGAACGATGCGCTCCGGCAGGCGTCCGCCCGCGTCCAACAGCTGCGCGGACGGCTCGATATCCTCACGTCGCTCTCCGAGCAGGCCTTCGACGCCACCGCGACGGCGCAAGCGCTGCTCGCGGCCGCCGGTGAGCGCCGTCCGGACGGCTCGCCTGTCGTCTCCGGCGTCGTGGGCATCGTCTCCCGCCTCCTCCGCGTCCCCGACGGCCTGGACCGCGCCGTCGAAGCGGCGCTCGCCGAGCACCTGTCCGCGGTGGTCGTGGAGACCGAGTCCGATGCGGCCGCCGCCATCGAGTACCTGCGCGAGACCGGGGGCGGCGCGCTCACCCTCTTCCCGCTGGACCGCATGCCGCACGTCTACCCGCTCAACCTCTTCAACGAGCGCGGGGTCATCGGCGTCGCCGCGCGTCTCGTGCGCGTGGAGCAGCGCTTTCGCCCGCTCATCGACACCCTGCTCGGCCGCGTCATTGTGGTCGAGAACTACGAGGTCGCCACGCGCATGGTGCGCCGCGGCCTCGGCTCCGTCGTGACGAAGGACGGCATCCTGCTCCGCCAGGGCGGCTCGATGTACGGCGGCGGCAGCGGCGCCGGCTCCGAGACGTTCGGCGTCATCCGCGAGCTCGAGACCCTCCCGGGCGAAATCGAGGAAGCCACGCTGACCGAGGAGCGCGAACGGGCGCGCCTCGCCCGCGCCGAAGACGCCGTCGCCGACGCCCGAGACGCCGTCGCCGCCGCTCGCAAGCTCGTCGACGAAGCCGAGGAGCGCCGCCGCCTCCAGGAGGAGGCCCGCACGCGCCTGCGCCGTGACCTCGGCGCGCTGGCCGGGCAGATGCGCGTGACGCACGTCGCCCTCCGCGAGGATTCCTCGGACGCGACCGCCGTCGAGGAGGCTCGGTCCCGCCGCGAGGCCATCCGCGCCGGCCTCGAGACCGCTGCCGCCGATATCGTCCGTCTGCGCGACCAGACCGAGGCGGTCTCCGCCGAACGCGATGCCGCCGCGCTCCACGTGTCCACCGCCACGGGCGCGCTCGCCGCGGCCGAGGGCGAACGCGACTCAGCCCAGAAGCGCCAGGCCCAGCGTGCCGAGGAGCGCCGCCTGGCCCGCGAACGCCTCGACCAGCGTCAGGCGCTGCTCGCGGCCGCCCGTCGTGAGAGCGAGGACATCGAGCTGTCGCTGCGTGACCAGCGCGCCCAGCTTGCGAATAACCGCACCGCCCTCGCCGCCGCTTCAGAAGCCGTCGGGCCTGCACACGCGGCCCTCGCGGACGCCCTCACCGAGCAGCGCGAGCTCGCCGCTTCCCGCGGCGATGCCCAGAACCGCCTCCTCGCCGCCGAGCGCGACATGCTCACCTCCGATGCCGCGCTGCGGCAGGCTGCGGGCCACCTCCAGTCGCTCCAGCAGCAGGTTGCGGAAGAGGGGCTGGAAGTCGCGCCGGACGGCTCCGTCCGTCCCGCCCCGCCGCCTGACGCCGACCCCGTCGAGGCGTCGACCGCCGTCCCGGCCCCCGCCGGCGGCGCAGACGTGGACCCCGAGGAGCTGCGCAAGCGCATCACGGAGCTCCGGTCAAGCATCCGCAACCTCGGCCCGGTGAACATCGACGCGCTCGACGACCTCACCGAGGAGCGCACCCGCCACGACTTCCTGTCGCACCAGGTGACGGACCTCGAAGCGGCCGAGGCCGAGCTCCGCGCCGCCATCCGCGACCTCGAAAAGCTGATCCGCACCCGCTTCGACGAGACCTTCGGTGTCGTGAACACGAACTTCCAGTCGTACTTTCAGCGCTTCTTCGGCGGTGGCCACGCCGAGTTGCGCATCGTCGAGCCCGAAGGCGACGGCGGCGAGGCGGGCGTCGAGATCGTCGCGCAGCCGCCCGGCAAGCGCGTCGCATCCCTGAACATGCTCTCCGGCGGCGAGCGTTCCATGACCTCGGTGGCCCTGCTGTTCGCGCTCCTCGCTGTGAACCCTGCGCCCGTCTGCGTAATGGATGAGGTGGACGCCGCCCTCGACGAGGCCAACGTGAGCCGGTTCGTTGACACACTCCGCGAGCTCGCGCAACGCTCGCAGTTCATCATCATCACCCACAACCGCCGCACCACCGAGGCCGCGGACACCATCTACGGCATCTCCATGGGCGAGGAGTCCACCTCGCAGGTGCTCTCGCTCAGCCTGGCCGAACTGCCCCGCGCGTCATGACCGCCCGCGAGGGCGGATGACGGCGCTCGCCGCCACGCATAGGATCGGATGAGCCCCACCATCCGCCCGACCACCGCTCGCAGGGAGTCCCAATGAGGCTGTTTCGACGCAGTCCCCAGGTCGACACCGCAACCGACGAAGCGCTCACGAAGACGAAACGCTCGTTCTTCGGCCGCATCTCTGGTCTGTTCGCCGGCTCCACCGTCGACGAGGCGCTCTGGGAGTCGCTCGAGGAAATCCTGATCGGCGCCGATGCCGGCGTCGCGACGACCATGTCGGTCCTCGACCGCGTCCGCGCCACGAATCCCCGTAGCCCCGAGGACGTCCGCGCGCGCCTTCGCGACGAACTGGTCGCCATCCTCCGTGCCCCGGAGGCGCATCCGAAGGGCCGCCTCTGGCTCGATGACCCAGAGGATGTGGCGCCGCCCGCCGTCGTGCTCATCGTCGGCGTCAACGGCACGGGCAAGACGACCGCTGTCGCCCGCCTCGCCTACGCGTATCAGCAGCGCGATCAGCGCGTCATCGCCGCCGCAGCGGATACGTTTCGGGCCGCCGCCATCGACCAGCTCCGCCACTGGGGCGACCGCCTCGACTTCGGCGTCATCAGCCATCAACAGGGCTCCGACCCCGCCGCGGTCGTGTTCGACGCCGTTGAGGCCGCCCGCGCCCGCGGTGCCGACCTGTTGCTCGTCGATACGGCCGGTAGACTACATAACAAACAGAACCTGATGGACGAGCTGAGCAAGATCCGCCGCGTCATCGAGCGCCACCTCGGCCGCGGCCCCGACGAGGTCGCTCTCGTCCTCGACGCCACGACCGGCCAGAACGGGCTCTCGCAGGCCCGCGCGTTCATCGAGGCCGTCGAGGTCACGGGCGTCATCCTCACCAAGCTCGACGGCACCGCGAAGGGCGGCATCGTATTCGCCATCGCCAGCGAGCTCGGGCTGCCGGTGCGCTTCATCGGTACTGGCGCCGAGCCGGGTGACCTCGCCCCCTTCGAGGCGGAGCCGTTCGTTGATTCGCTGCTCGCCGCCCCGCAGGCCGCTGAGGCCTGACCCCGCGAGGTGATGGACCTCTTCGCCTGGTACATCGCCCTCCTGGCGGTGGGCATGGCGAGCCTGCTCCCTGCATCGCTCGTGTTCGAGCGGCTGCGCTCCGGCGGCATCCTCTACGCGCGCCCCGTCGGCCTCGTGTGGCTCGGCGTGGGCTCCTGGGTCATCTCGGCCGCCACGCCGGTCCCGTACGGTCTGCCGCTCATCCTCTTCCTCGTGCTGGCGCTGTTCGCCTGGTCCGTCGGCCTCGCCCTCCGTTCGCCCGTCCGCCTCGATGCCCTCGTTTCCAGGACGCGCTTGTTCCTCATCGGGGAGGCCCTGTTCCTCACCCTCTTTCTCCTCATCGCGCTCGTGCGCGCGCAGGCGCCTGCCGCCTACGCCACGGAGAAGCCGATGGACCTCATGCTGCTGACCTCGATCCGGGCATCCGACGCGCTTCCTGCCACCGACGCCTGGTTCGCCGGCGAGCCCCTTTCGTACTACCACCTCGGGCACGTCATGGTGGACATCGTCGGCCGCCTCAGCGGCATCGGGCCCGCCGTCGAGTTCAATCTCGGCCTCGCAATGGCCGGCGCCATGGCCGGCGCGGCGGTCTTTGCGCTCGCAGCGGACGCCTTCGCCCTCACTCACCCGAGGCGGCCCGCTAGCGTGTGGGTCGCCGGCGCACTCGCTGTCGCCGGGCTGCTGTTCGTCTCCACCGAGGTCGGCTTCATCGACCTCCTCGGCGCGAATGGAGTCGGGCGCGGCCTCTGGCCCCATCTCGGCGTCCCTGGCGTGCCTCCGCCCGAGTCTGTGCGCGATGGCGTACCCACCGAGTTCTGGTGGTGGTGGCACGCCACCCGGATCCTCCCGGGAACCATCACGGAGTTCCCGGCGTTCTCGATCGTACTGGGCGACCTCCACGCACACGTCCTCGCGCTCCCGCTGGCCGTTGTCGCGGTGGCCGTCACGCTCCCCACCTTCGAGGGCATGACGCAGCTCTCCTGGCGCTCGTGGCTTCGCCGCCCGGGCGCGCTGCTGCTCATCGCCATGCTCTTCGCCGCCCTGGCGATGGCGAATGCGTGGGACACGTTGATCTACGGCCTGCTCTGGGGTTCCGCCACCACCGTCGCCTTCCTCGGTGCCGGCTGGCGTCCGCTGCCGGCCCTGCTCCTCACCGTGCGGTATCTCGCGCTGCCCACGGGCCTCGCGCTGCTGCTCGCGTGGCCGTTCCTGAGCGGCCTCGACTCGCCCTCGCTTGGCGTCGGCCTCCTCACCGAGGAGTGGAGCGACCCCACGCGGTTCCTGTTGGTCTGGCTGCCGCTGGCGATGCCGCTGCTCGTCGCCGCCGTCATGCTGCGTCCTCGCCCCGCCCGCCCCGCTGCCATCGTCGCTCTCGCCGTCGCCACCGCCGCCGTCGTCGCGTGGATGGTCGCCACGATCGTCGCGGACGAGCCGCGCGCGATCGCCGACCGAGGCGTCGGCTGGTTCGTCCTCATCGGCCTCGGACTCACCCTCGTGTGGCACGTCGCGGCGGCATGGCACGCCTATCGAGACACCGACCGCGGTCAGGCCGCGTGGCTGGCCTTCGCCGCGTTCGCCTCTGCCGTCCTGCTTGCGCTGGAACTGCTCTACCTGCAGGACGAGCTCGGAGGTCGCCTGAACGGCATCTTCAAGTTCTGGTACGCGGTGTGGCTCATCCTCGCTGTCGCCGCTGCCGTCGCCCTCGCGGCGGTCTACGACCGCCTTCCGAACCTGGAGCCGAGGTGGTTGTCGACGCCGCTCGCCGTCCTCCTCGTCGTCTTCACCGCTGGCACGTTGCTCTACGGCCCCGCCGCCGCCGTCGCCCGCTCCCGAGAAGGCCAGGTCCGAGGCCTCGACAGCCTCCGTTACCTGGCCGCCGACCCGAATTTCGCCGCCGCCCTGAACTGGGTCCACGCGAACCTTGACAACGACGATGTGCTCCTCGAGGCCGTCGGCGCCGACTACCAGGGCGGCAACATGGTCTCCGCCGCCACCGGCGTCCCGACGCTGCTCGGCTGGCCCGGGCACGAGATTCAATGGCGTGGGAAGATACCTGCCATCACTGAACGTCAGGACGCCGTTTCGCGCGTGTACCAGGAAGGCGCCTCCGAGGATGTGCGTGCCCTTGCGAGGCGCTACGGCGTGACGCACGTGTTCATTGGCAACGAGGAGCGCGCCCAGTTCGGGGCGGACGTCGCTGAGCGTTTCGCCGGGTGGCCCGTCGCCTTCGACGTGCCCGGCGTCCGCATCGTGGCCGTCCCCCCCGGGGCCGCGCCGTGAGCGTCCAACGCCTCCGCGCGCCCCGCTTCGACGCCGTCACATGGGCCGTCCTCGGGCTTGTGGTCGTCGCGCTGGTCCTGCGCCTGTACGACCTCGGGGTCCGCGCCCTCCACCACGACGAGTCGCTCCACGCCACCTATTCCTGGTACTTCTCGATCGGTCGCCAGGTCGGGAACTGCGCCGCGGCCTACTGCCACGACCCGCTCATGCACGGCCCGTTCCAGTTCCACTTCATGGCCGCGATGTTCAAGCTGTTCGGGGACGGCGACTTCATGGCGCGCGTGCCCGCCGCGTTGACCGGCACCGCCCTCGTCGCGACGCCGCTGCTCCTGCGCCGCTGGCTCGGCCCGGTCGGCACCGTCGCCGCCGCGCTCTTCCTCACCCTGTCCCCGACGCTGCTGTACTACTCCCGCTTCGCGCGCGAGGACATCTACATCTGGCTCTGGACAGTCCTGCTCTTCGTCTCTGTGTGGCGCTACCTCGATGACGGTCGCGACCGCTGGCTGGGCATCGCCGCCGCTGCCCTCGCCCTCTCCTTCGCGACCAAGGAGTCCGTCTACCTCTCGATCGCGATCCTGCTTCTGTACCTCGATGTCCGCCTGACCATCGACTTCCTGGACCAACGAGGCACGAGCGGCCGGGATCGCTGGCTCGAGGGCCTCTTCCTCGCCCCGGTCGCGTGGCTCGTCGCCGCGTTCTGGCAGCCCCTCGAGTCATGGCGGGCCTCCCGCGGCTTCAGTGCCCTTCCGCGGGCAGCGGACATGCTGATCGTGATCGGGGTCCTCTCCCTCCCGCAACTCTCGGCGGCGGTCCAGATCCCGCTGCACCTGTTCGGGGTGGACGTCACTGGCGACACCGAGCGTCAGGTCGGCATCATCACGGTGTGCGCGCTCCTCGGCGGCGCGACCATCGTCGGCCTCATCTGGGACTGGCAGCGCTGGGTGCTCGTGGCCGCGATCTTCTACGGGATCACGATCCCGCTCTTCACCACCGAGTTCCTCAACACGAGGAACGGCCTCGCGTCCGATTTCTGGGGCGCCCTCGACTACTGGATGGCCCAGCAGGAGGTCCAGCGAGGCACCCAGCCCTGGTTCTACTACCTCATGATGGTCCCCCTCTATGAGTTCCTCACGCTGATTCCTGCCGTCATCGGCGGTGTCTGGCTGATCGCGAGACGGCACGATGCCCTCGCTGTGCTGCTTGCCTGGTGGTTCCTGGGCAGCCTGCTCGCCTTCAGCTACGCGGGCGAGAAGATGCCGTGGCTCACCAGCCACATGGCCGTCCCGCTGGCGTTCATGGCCGCCTACGTCCTCGGACGCTTCCTGCCCTACGCGCTCGAGCGGCTCCGCGATCTCAACCGGTCGTCGTCCGCTACCTGGGCCGTCGCTGCCGTCGCCGGGTTCGCGTTCGTCCTCGCCTTCGGTCTCTCGGTCCGCAACGCGCACGCCGTCTCGTTCCTCCACCCCGATACCCCGGTCGAGCCGCTCATCTACACGCAGACCAGCCGCGACATCCCCAACCTCTCTCGCGACATCCACGACCTGGCCGAGGTGGCGCCACCCGGCGCGCTCTCGATCTTCGTCGACAGCAGCGAGGGCGCCACATGGCCGTGGGCCTGGTACCTCCGAGACCTCGATGTCGCCTACGCCGACCCCGCCTACATCCAGCAGTACGCCACACCGAAGACGGTCATCGTCGCGATGCAGGGCACCATCTCGTCGATCCCGGAGCTACGCGAGCAGGCCGGTGAGGTGCGACCCTACCATCACCGCTGGGCGTTTCCGGAGGACGGGTACCGGGGCACCACCTGGTCGAATCTGCTCACGCGCCTGTCGAACGGCCGCCTCGTCGAGCAGTGGTACGAGTTCATGCTTCATCGCATTCCGGAGCAGTGGGTGCTCGGGTGGTCCCTTGACGGGGTCGCCCTCATTCCCTCCCTCGATACCCTGAGCGAAGACTGACCGGCCGCTGCTGGCCTCCAACGAACACAGCGAGGATCATGTCCTGATGGGCCTGGCGATGTTGCGCAACCGGCGCGTGTGGATCGGCCTGCTGGTCAGCGTCGTGTTCCTCGCCCTCCTCCTCCGTTCCGTGGACGGACACGAACTGACCGCCGCCCTCGAGGAGATCGAGCCCGGCTGGCTGGTCCTCGCGTTCGCCGTCGAGCTCGCCGCGCTCTGGTTCCGCGCCCTGCGCTGGCGCTTCATCCTGGATTCGCACGTCCGCATCAAGACCCGCGACGCCTTCTCCGTCGTCATCATCGGCTACGCGGCGAACAATCTCCTCCCGGTCCGCGCAGGCGAGCTCGTGCGCGCGCAGCTACTCCATGACAGCCACGGCGCGAGCCGCCTTGGGACGCTCGGCACCATCGTCGTTGAGCGCATCTTCGACGGCCTCGTGCTCGCGCTGTTCCTCGCCGCCACCATTGCGCTCGCTGGCGGCAGCGACTTCCTCCGCATCGTCGCCGCCCTCATGACGGCGGCGTTCGTCGTCGGCACCGTCGTCCTCGCGCTGCTCGCGCTTCAGCCACGGGGCTCCGACATCTGGACGATCCGCCTTCTGCGCCTGGCCCCCACGCGCATCCGTCCTCGCGCCCGCATCTGGCTCGGCAGCTTCCTCGCCGGCCTGAGCGGTCTCCGAGGTCAGCGCGCGTGGGTCCTCGTGCTGGGGACGACGGGCGTCTCCTGGGGCCTCGAGGCCGTCTGCTACTGGCTCGTCGGTGTCGGCTTCGGCCTCGACCTCGACTTCCCCCTCTACCTCGCGGTCACCGGCGCTGCGAACCTCGCCATCGCCGCGCCGAGCACCGCCGGCGGCGTCGGCCCGTTCGAGTTCTTCGCGCAGAAGGCGCTTACCGCCTTCGGCGTCGGCGCGGCTGCCGCCACCGTGTACGCGCTCGTCCTACACGCGCTGCTACTGATCCCGGTGGTGCTTCTGGGCATCGTGCTCCTGTGGCGGCGGCACCTCGGATTCGGCGAAATGCTTCGGGCCGGACAGGGCGCGCCCGCGGAAGGGGTGGCTGACTAGTGAAGGTCGTGATCATCGGCGGCGGCGTCGGCGGCCTCGGCGCGGGGCTCGACCTCGTCCGCGCCGGCCACGAGGTCCGCATCTACGAGGCCAGCGATGTGCTCGGCGGCCAGGTACGCACCTTCGAGGTCGGCGGCGGCCGCCTCGAGATCTTCTACCACCACATCTTCCACTCGGACACGCTCGTCACCGAGACCGTGCACGACCTCGGCCTCGGCGACGACCTCGAGTGGATCGAGTCGAAAGTCGGCTTCCTCGCGGACGGTCGTATCTACCCCTTCGTCGGCGCCCTCGACCTCCTCCGCTTCAAGCCGGTCTCGCTACTCACCCGCTTCCGTCTGGGCCTCGCCGCGCTCTATCTGCGCCGCCAGTCCGACTGGAAGCGCTACGAGGGCAAGCGTGCTCGCCCCTGGATCGAGCGCTACGTTGGCCGCGAAGGCTACAACCGCGTCTGGGGCCCCCTCCTGCGCGCCAAGTTCGGCGCCCATGCGGATGACATCGCCATGACCTGGTTCTGGGGGAAGATCTACCTGCGCTTCGCCTCGCGCCCCGGCGGCCTCTTCGCCCGCGAGAAGCTCGGCTACCTGCGCGGCTCCTTCGGCCGCCTCGTAGACCGCATGGGCGAGGCCGTCCAGGAGCGCGGCGGTATCGTGGAGACGAACTGCCGCGTCCACGAGGTCTTGTCTGAGGATGACCGCGTCACCGGCGTCCGCCTCGGCGGCCCGGACGGTGAGGTGATCCCCGCCGACGTGGTGATCGCCACCACGCCATCGCAGGTCTTCCAGCGCGCCGTCCCCAACCTCGACGCGGAGTACGCTCGCCGCCTCGACAGCATCGAGTACCAGTGGGCCACTGTGTTCGTGCTCGCCCTCGACCGTCCGCTGTCGTCGACCTACTGGCTGACGATCACTGACCCCGACTGCCCGTTCGTCGTGGCGGTCGAGCAGACGAACTTCCGCTCGCCCGCTGAGTATGGCGGCCAGCACATCGTCTACTTCTCGAACTACACCGACCCCGGCGATCCCATCGTCGACGAAGACGAAGAGCAGGTCCTCGACCGCTACGAGGCCTACATCCAACGCATCAATCCGGCGTTCGACCGATCCTGGATTCGCGGCAAGTGGCTCTTCAAGGACCGCGCCGGCCAGCCGATCGTCCACTACCGCTACCACGAGGTGATCCCGCCCCTCCGCACCCCGATCGAGGGCCTCTACCTGGCCAACACCACCCAGATCTACCCCGAGGATCGAGGCCAGAACTACTCGATCCGCATCGGCAAGCAGGTCGCCAGGCTCGCCATGGAGGATTACGGCGCGCGTCTCGGCGCCGCGCACGCGCACACGGAGGGGACGGCGTCAGGCGCGCCTTGAACGCCCCCCCGTGCGCTCCTAATATGACTTCGACCGTGCGGCCCGCGCCGCACCTCCTCCCGGCTGCACGATCGGATGCGCGATGCCGCTAGAGACCGAAGCGACTGCCGAGATTCGCGCGCTCGTCGCCGACCTCCGGCCCGACCACGCGGATATGCTCGAGGCCCTCCATCGCGTCCAGCATCGCTACGGCTACGTCTCCCAGGAGGCGATGTACGTCATCGCCGAGCAACTGAAGGTGACCCCGGCGCACGTCTACGGCGTCACCACGTACTACAGCGACTTCCGCACGACCCCTGCCCCCGAGGTCACCGTTGCCTGGTGCAGCGGCCCCGCCTGCCGCCTCAAGAACGGTGCGGGCATCCGCGACGCCATGCAGGCCGTCCTCGGCATCGAGCTCGGCGAGGACACCGCGGACGGTCGTGTCGGTCTCGTGGCCGGCCAGTGCAACGGCAGCTGTGAGCAGGCGCCCCAGGTTTGGGTGGGCGAGCGTGTGGTCGGCCGTCTGACTGCCGCCCGCGCCGTCACCCTCGCCCGCGCCCTGCGCGATGGAGCGGACCCCGCCAGTGTCTGATGCCTACGACGCCCTCCGCGAACGCGCCGACGCTGCATGGGCCGCCTGGCAGCGCCCCGAGCGGCCGCGCATCGCGATCGCCATCGAGACCTCGTCCCTCGCCGGCGGGGCCGGCGATACGCTTCGCGCCCTCGAGGCCGAGATCGGCCGTCGAGGCGCAGCCGTCGACGTCGGCCGCGTGCACGGCTATGGCCTCCAGTGGCTCCAGCCGCTCGCCGACATCACCTGGCCCGACGGCACACGTGTCCTCTACGGTCCCGTGACCGCCGGGGACGTCGGTCACCTGATCGACGAAGCGACCGGCCTCATCGGCGCCGCGGCGGGCCTCGCCATCGGCGTGCTGAGCGGTCGCCGCACCGGCATCCCCCCCATCGAAGACCACCCGTTCCTGGCGGCTGAGACGATGGGCCGCCGCCTCCTCGCCCGCATCGGCCACACCGACCCCGAGTCGCTCGACCACTACCTCGCGACTGGTGGCTACTTCGCTGTCGACCGCATGCTGAGCCGCCATCAGGACCCCGCGTCCGTGCGCCAGCTCATGATCGATGCCAACCTCACCGGGCGCGGCGGCGCCTGGTTCCCCGCCGGGATGAAGTGGAACTTCCTCGCCGGCGCCCCCGTCGAGGAGCGCTACCTCATCTGCAACGCCGACGAGGGCGACCCCGGCGGTTGGGTAAACCGCGTTCTCCTCGAAGGCGACCCGCACCTGATCATCGAGGGCATGCTCACCGCCGCCTTCGCCACCGGCTCGCAGCACGGCTTCTTCTACATCCGCAATGAGTACCCCCTCGCGGTTCAGCGCATGCGCCAGGCCATCGCCGACGCCACGGCCGCTGGCCTGCTCGGTGACGATATTCTCGGCAGCGGCTTCTCCTGCACCCTCGAGGTGATTCGCGGCGCCGGCGCATACGTCTGCGGTGAGGAGACGGGACTGATCTCCTCTGTCCAGGACGGTCGAGGCATGCCCCGCGTCAAACCGCCCTTCCCGGCGGCCGCGGGCGTCTTCATGAAGCCCTCGAACGTCAACAACGTCGAGACCTACGCCAACGTGCCGCTCATCCTCCGCAACGGCGCCGAGTGGTTTCGCCAGGCGGCCAACCCGGCTGGGACGGACATCGGCACCAAGATCTTCTCCTTCTCCGGCGACATCCCTCGCGTCGGCTTCATGGAGGTCCCCTTCGGCGTCCCGCTCGCGAAGATCGTCGAGGTCTGCGGCGGCGTGACTGGCGGCGGCAGACTGAAGGCGATCCAGGCCGGCGGTCCGCTCGCGGGCTACCTGCCCGGCTCACTCCTTGGCGAGTTGAGCCTCGAGCGCGCCCCCTTCTCGAAGCACAGCGCCCTCATGGGCGGCGGCGGCATCGTCTTCATCGGCGAGGGCTCCTGCTCCGTCGACCTGAACGTGATGTTCTCCGAGTTCCTCGAAGAGGAGTCGTGCGGCCGCTGCACGACTTGCCACCATGGCAACCAGCGCATGCACGAGGTGTTCAGCCGCGTCGCCGCCGGCGGCGGGCGCACCGAGGACCGTCACAACCTCGAGCTCGTTGGCTCCTCGCTCGCCTACTCCAACTGTGTCCACGGCCAGGCCAGCCCGACGATCATGCGCAACACGCTCCGGCTCTTCGAGGGCGAGTACGAGGCGCACGTCGCCGGCCACCGCTGCGACGCGCTCCGTTGCGCAGGCATGACGCGCTTCCGCGTGGTCGACCAGAGCGACCCCAACCTGCCGGCCGCCCGCGACATCTGCCCCACCGGCGCCATCAAGGGCGAGCCCGGCGCCTTCGAGGTCGACGACGCGCAGTGCGTCCGCTGCGGCGCCTGCACCGACCTCGCCCCGCGCGGCCTCGTCCGCGAGGCGGCCCCTCCCGGCACCGCCACGCCCGAGCAGCGCGCCCCGAAGCCGCCCGGCGTCCCCGCCGCGGCCGGCCGGGTCCCGCTGCCCTTCCAGACGACCGTGATCGCCCGCGCCGAGGGCGGCATGGGCGGTCCGCCGCCCTTCCGCCGCTAGCCTCGTCCCGTCCGTCCCGGCGGGAGGTCCGCGTCAGCGTGCCCCCACACGCCAGCCGCGGACCGCATATGCGTGTCGATCGCGGCGGCCAGCTCCTCGGTCGTCTCGATACGCAGCCGCCGCGCGAGGTACGCGAACGCCTGTGAGTCGCGCGGCGGGATGGTGAGGTCTTTCGCGTTCCCGCGCACCACCCGCAGCCCGTCGATCAACCGGCGCAAGAACGAGTACGCATCGCCCAGCCGCTCCCCGCTTCCAGCGTCGAGCGCTCCTGCGGCGACGAGCCGCGCGATCGCCTCGCGGGTCCCGGTGACGCGCACCGAGGGCTCGGTTGCCCCGCTCTCGATTTGACGAGCCTGCACGAAGTACTCGATGTCCACCACGCCGCCCGCGCTGTGCTTGGCGCTCACCTCGCCCGCGGGCACCAGCTCCCTCGCCTGCCGCCCGCGCAGATGGCGCACGTTCTCGAGGTCGAGCGGTGCGCCGGAGTACACGAACGTGTCGCGCGCCTCGACCACCCGCCGCGCAAGGTCCGCGTCACCCGCCACGGGCCGCAGCTTCACCAGCGCCATCCGCTCGAACTGCTGCGCCTCACCGTCCCCCGCGTAGTACCGCTTGAACCCTTCGAGGCTTGTCGCGAGCGACCCGGCGTTCCCGTGCGGGCGCAGTCGTAGGTCGATCTCGAAGATCCCTTCGCTGCGTGTGACGATCGTCCGTAACAACTCCTGCACGCACGCGTCGAAGTACTCGGCGTTCGACACCGGCTCGGGGCCGTCCGTGAGCCCCTCCCCCTCGTACACGAACAGCAGCTCGATGTCCGAGGCGAACCCCAGCTCCCGCCCCCCGAACTTCCCCAGCGCGCACGTCACCCAGCCGCACGGCTGTCCGGTCGCGTCTCGAGGCCGGCCGTGCCGCATCGCCACGGACTCCTCCGCGAGCGCTGCCGCTGCCTCCACCACCGCCTCCGCGAGCGCTGACAGCTCATCCGCGAACGCCCCGAAGTCGGTCCGTCCGCTGATGTGCCGCAGGTCGATGCGAAACATCTCGCGGTCCTTGAACGCGTTCAGCGCCCGTCGCCGCGCTGCGAGGTCACCCGCCCCTTCGAGGCGGCCCCGCAGCAGCCGCCGCAACTCCTCGGCAGGCCGCTCCGCGTCCAGTCCTGGCAGGTCGCCCAGCACCGGGAACAGGTTCTCGTGCTGGATACGCAGGAAGTCCTCCCACAGGAACTCGGACACGCCCATCAGCTCCGCCAGCGTCCGCAGCACGTCCCCGGACTCCAGGTCGCGCAGCTCGGAGGTCCATTCAGGCCGCGACAGCAGTTGACGCGTCAGCGCGCTGAACTGCCGCAGCGCCTGCGCCGGGTTTGGCGAGCGGGGCAGCAGTAACGTGAACTGCTTGATCAGGGCCGCCGCCACGCGCAGCTGGTCGAGGCGCGCCGCCGACCCAATCCGTCCGCGGCCCGGCCCCTCCGTCACCCAGAACGTGTCCAGCGTCTGTCCGTCCACCGTGCGCACTTCGGCACGCTCGATGTTGACCTGCAGCAGCGCGAGCGCGTTCGTGAACTCGAACAGGAACCCCGGGGCGTCCTCCGCACGTATGCGGAGCACCGTCGAGGTCTCGGACGCGGCGTTGTCGACCTCCACCAGCGTCGCCGCCAGCGGCGCTTCGTCGGACCGCACCGCTCTCAGCACGTCGCTCACCCGCGTGATGACCCGGTCGCGCGCCGCCTCCCCCTGCCCCGAGATGATCAGTTTCATCAAATCGCCGAGGTCCGCCTCGAACCGGCCCCAGAACGCTGCGTCGGCGGCCTCCCGCCGCACCTCGAACACGTCGAGGACGCGGCGCCGGGCCGGCGCGCTCCCCGTCGCCACGCGTCGAGGCCGCCCCGTGCGCGCGTCCACGCGCACGACCGTTTCCGTCCCTCCCGGCGCTTCGACGGTGAAGACGTCCCCCGCCTCGATATCGATGCCGCACGCGGTGCACAGCCCGGCGATGAGGGACAGCGCGCCCACGGCGTCTTCGCAGCTGATCGCCAGCGACCACCGGTCGCCATCGATCTGGTCCGCCGCCATCGCGAGGCTCGCGCCGGCGCCCACCTCGTTGAGCAACGCGACGTGCCGGCTCGCCGCCGCATCGTCGAATCGCGCGTACGCCGCGCCGAGCTGAGCGCGCAGCGCACCGGGCGTGAGCCCCTCCGAGGCGTGTCGCATGGCATCCGTGTGCGGTGTTTGCATCGCAGCTATCGTATCGCCACGGTCTCGTCCGGTTGCGCCAGCCGCCTCGAACAGGCACACACTCATCTATGGACAGCGACGTCCCCCGCCTCCTCGCGAAGTTCGAGAGCGGCGCCCTGCGCCGACCGGACCCCGCCCGCCCCAACGTCGTTGACCTCGCCTCTGCCGTGTGGTCGGTCGCAGGCGTCCCGGGGCTCGAACGCACCCCGGCCGCTCGCGCCATCGAGGCGCAGCTCGCGGGCCGCGATCACCTCATCTTCGTGCTCGCGGACGGCCTCGGCCAGCAACTCCTCGAGTCGATGCCCTCCGCTGGCTTCCTCTGGACCCACCTCAACGGCACCCTCGACACCGTCTTCCCGTCGACGACGGCCGTTGCCCTCACCACCTTCGCCACCGCTGCCTGGCCGGCGACGCACGGTGTGGTCGGCCACTACGTCCATCTCGATGGCGTCGGCGCGGTCGCGCCGCTCCACGGCTCGACGCGTTCCGACGGCCACCCTGTCCCCGAGGCGAACGGCGATGGTCGCCTCTTCCTCGCCCCCTCGCTCGCCCCGAAGGTGCCCCGGCCCGCACTCTCGCTGCTCCCCGCCGCCGTCGTGAACAGCCCCTTCACCGCCTACGCGACAGCCGCCCCGCGCGCCGGCTATCGCAGCCTGACCGAGGCCGTCGATCTCGCTATCGAGTTCATCGACGCCGCCCGCGAGCCCTCGTTCACGTACCTCTACGTCTCACGCATCGATGAGACGGTCCACGAACTCGGCCCGCTGCGCCTTGAGGTGGTCGGCGCCGTGGGCGACCTCGCGCGCGCCCTCGAACGCCTCGCGGCCGCGGTGGGCGGCCGGGCTCGCATCGTGCTCAGCGCCGACCACGGCCACCTGGTTGTCCGCCCGTCGTCGCGCCGTGTGATCCGAGGCGCGGACGCGCTTGCCGGCATGCTCGCCGGCGCCCCCACCGGCGACGCACGCACCGTGTTCTTCCACCTGCAGCCCGGCGCCCTCGATGCCTTCGCTGACCGCTTCCGCGAGCGGTTCGGCGTCGCCTACTGCCTCCTGACTCCTGACGAGGTCGACGAGCTCCGCCTCCTCGGCCCCGCCCCTCTGCCTGCCGAGACAAAACGACGCCTCGGTGACCTCGTCGCGATCTCCTTTGGCGACGACACGCTCGAGGTGCGCCCGAAGGGCGCCCCCGCCGACCGCCGACTCGCCTGGCCGTCGCACCACTCCGGCCTCACCGCCGCCGAGGTGCGCGTCCCCCTCGTGATCGTGTAACGCTCGCGCGCTGCGGGCGACGTGGTCCCGTCGACCATGGGCCCCAAACGACCGGACCGCCGCGCCTACCCGAGCCGCGTGATCCGCACCGCGAAGTCACTCGTGTCCGGCGCTTCCGCGAGGGCGCTATCGATGACGAGGGCAACCGCCCAGATCGCTGCCGCGACCGACCATTCCGGAAGGAGCACCTTCACGCCCGGTCGGGCGGAAGCGAGACCTCCGGCGGTTGGCGCGTCGGCGGGCGGGCGAATAGCGAAGTGGGCCGGCGTGCCCGTGACCCACTCGAATCGGAACAACGTCCCGGCAACCTCCCCGAGTTGACTGGCCCACCGGGTACCATCGCGACCGCCGAGCATGTCCTGATCGGTCGCGATGAACGCGACGGCCGGCGGACCGGAGGTCGTGCTGAACCAGGCAAGCCACTGCACGAGTCGGCGTAGCGAAGACCCACCGCCGCGCCGCATGGAACTCACAGTGAATTGCAGGCCCGAGATCTCGACGCGTCCGAATCGGCGGAGGGTATCGTGAAGGCACTCGCCCACGGACGGGAGGGCGACCGCGACGGGAACCCCCGCCGCCACTCCGATCTGAGCCCAGGCGAGCCGCCCCGAGTCTGACGAGTCGCGGTCGTCGGACAACTCGGCCTCGTGTACTGACCACAGCGCGCTACGTCCTCGGGCGCCAGTTGGCGGCGCACCCCCCGTCTCGCTCGTGACCGACCAGCCCATCATCTCCGCGCGAGACAAGAACAGCGACCACACGGTGCCCTCGGCGATGTGGACGCTCTCACGTCGTGCGAAGGTACCGAAGGCCTCCACAACGACGTTGGCGTCATCATTTCGCGGTGGCTGGTGTGCCAAGTTCGCCCTCCAGGCCTGGGCCGATCCGCCGGGTCACTACATACACGAGGCGAACTGCCGTCAACTCGAACAGCTGGCCCGGTCGTGCATCTACATCGGGGGTCGCCGGATGTCCCGTTGCCTCCTGCGCCGCTCACGGCACGGGCGCGAACCCCTCATCCCCCTCCAGCAACGGCCGCCGAGGCCCCAGCACCCGTTCGATGACCGCGCGCGCCTTCGCGTACTCGCGCGGCGTCCACCCGTCCTCGCGCGCCATCCGCAGCGTCTCGATCCGCGTCCCCGCCGCGAAGACCCTCGAAGGCGGCTGCATGTACTGCGACACGTACTCCGCCGCCTCGAGCGAGGCGATCTCGCGCGCGATCCCTTCGAGGTCATCCATCGGCAGCATCGGACTCACCGAGATCCCGATGGGTACCCCCGCCTCGACGAGCGCGTGCGCCGTCCGGAGCCGCGCCTTGATCGACGGCGCACTTGGCTCGTACCGCAGCCGCACCCGCTCCGAATCCGTCGTCACCGTGATGTTGACGCGGATGCGCTCGAACCGCCGGAACAGGTCGATGTCCCGCGCGGCGATCGGGCTCCGCGTCTGCACCGTCAGCCGCGGCTGCACACCACACTCGAGCACCGTCTCGAGGATCGACCGCGTGATCCTCAGCCGCTGCTCAGCCGGCTGGTACGGGTCGGTGGCGCTCGACATGTACACCGCGTCGCCGGAACACAACGTCCCGTCTGCGCACGCCCGCGCGATGAGCCTCGCCGCGTTCCGCTTCGCCGACGCCCACTCCCCCCACGTGCGGCGCTTCTCCTCCGTCGGCGCGAACGCGCGTGCGTAACAGTACTCACAGGCAAACCGGCACCCCGAGTACGGATTGAGCGTGTACCGGTACGCCTTGATGAACCCCGAGGCAGGCGTCAGGATCGTGCGCGCCTCGGTGAATCGGACGCCCGCGGGCATCACATCGGGCGTCGCGAGTGCTGAACGTGTCATGGCGCTCGTAATATCGCACGACGCCCCGATCTCCAAGCGACCGTGACACCTCGACGTAGCTCCCGCCCGCCTCTAGAACCGCACGAGCACCGCAGCGAGGTGCGTCACCGACCCCGTCGCCGGGCTCGAGTCGTACACCTGCACGAACCCCGGCGACCCGGGCGTCGTGGGCGTGAACGTCACCGAGGCCGAGAACGGCCCCCGCTGCCCCAGCGGCGCCGTCACCGACGCCGTCCCCGTCCCGATCACCGTGTTCGAGGCGTCCCGAACCTCCACCGACAGCTGATTGTGCTGTGTCGCCTGCCCCATCCCGGTCACGGACACCGGGCTGCTGATCGTCGCCCCCGAGGTGGGGGTCGAGATGACGATCCGTTCTCCCGGGCATCCCAGTAGCCGGCAGAGCCAGCCTCGCAGCCATCCCATCGCAGTCCTCCCATCAGCTGAGGCATCACGAACGTCGTGCGTCACCCGCGGCCGATGTTACTCGCACGTAGCCACTGCCCTCCCTGACTCCGATACGCTGGATGGGAAGCGATACGCACGCGAGGGACGTTGATGGCGCTTACCCCCCCGCTTCCGCAGGATCTGCTCTTGATCGGCGCCTCGGGCGACCTCGCCCAGCGCAAGCTCATTCCCGGGCTCTACAATCTCGCGCTCGACGGGCTGCTGCCTCCCGAGGGCTCCATCATCGGCTACGCCCGCCGAGACCTCAGCGACGACCAGTTCCGCAACCTCGCCGCCGAGGCGATCCGCGAGCACTCCCGTCGCCCCTTCGACGATGTCGCCTTCGACTCGTTCGCCCGCCGCCTCACGTTCGTCTCCGAGGAGGATGGCGGTTTCGGCGCGCTCGTCGAGCGCTGCCAGCTCCCCAGGCGGCTCGCCTACCTCGCCATCCCCCCCTCGGCGTTCATGACCTACGTTAGCCTCTTCGCCGACCACGGCCTGGTCGATGGCACGCGCATCGTCATCGAGAAGCCGTTCGGCAACGACCTCGAGAGCGCGCGCATGCTCGACGCCGAGCTCCACGAGCAGTTCCAGGAGGACCAGATCTTCCGTATCGACCACTACCTCGGGAAGGAGACCGTCCAGAACATCCTCGTGTTCCGTTTCGGCAACTCCCTCTTCGAGCGCGTCTGGAATCGCGACGCTGTCGACCACGTCCAGATCACCGTCGCCGAATCGATCGGCGTCGAGGGCCGCGGCCAGTTCTACGAAGAGGTCGGTGCCCTTCGCGACATCATGCAGAACCACGTCCTGCAGATCCTGTCGCTGCTCACGATGGAGCCCCCCAGCTCCTTTCGCGCCGAGGCCATCCGCGACGAGAAAGCCAAGCTCCTCGAGTCGATCCCGCCCGTCGACCCGCGCTCCGTCGTCCGAGGCCAGTACGCCACCGGCGCCGTCGGCGACACCGTGGCCCGTGGCTACCGCGACGAGCCCGATGTCAGCCACGCCTCGAACACGGAGACCTTCGTCGCCATGCGCCTCAATATCCAGAACTGGCGCTGGGAGGGCGTCCCCTTCTACCTCCGCACCGGAAAGCGCATGCCCGAGACCGTCACCGAGGTCACCGTTGTCTTCCGCGAAGCCCCCATCCGCTTCTTCAGCGAGCTGCCCGAGGTGAGCCGTCTCCGCCCCAACCAGCTCACGCTCCGCATCCAGCCGCAGGAGTCCATCACCTTCTCGTTCCTCGCCAAGGAGCCGGGCCCCGAGGTCCGCGTACAGCCCGTGGGCATGCATTTCGCCTACGGCGAGGCCTTCGAGGCCCGCCTCCCCGAGGCGTATGAGCGCCTCCTCCACGACGCGATGGAGGGGGATCAGACGCTCTTCCTCCGCTCCGACGGTGTCGAGGAGGCCTGGCGCATCCTCGAACCCGTCCTCGAGAACCTGCCGCCGCTGCGCTTCTACGCCGCCGGCAGCTGGGGCCCGCCCCAGATCGATGACCTCATCGAGCCCCGCCGCTGGCGCCTCCAGTAGCTCCGATGCGCCGCCTCGAGGTTGTCCCCGACATCGCCGCGGCCGCTGCGGACATCATCGAGCGGCGCCAGCCCCGCACGCTCGTCCTCACCGGCGGCAACACGCCACAGCCGCTCTACCGTCGCCTCGCGACGACGCCCCTCCCCTGGCGCGAGATGGAGCTGTTCTTCGGCGACGAGCGCTGCGTCCCGCCCGACCACCCCGACTCCAACTACGGCCGCGCCGCCGAGGCCCTGCTCGACCACATCGAGGCGCGCGCGGTCTACCGCATGCGCGGCGAAACCTGCGACGCCGAGGGCTACGAACGCAACCTCCGCGCCCGCTTCGGTCCCGGCGTCCCTGCGTTCGACCTCACGCTGCTCGGCCTCGGCGAAGACGGCCACGTCGCGTCGCTCTTCCCCGGCGACCCGGCCCTCGAGGAGCGCGACCGTCTCGTCATCCGCGTCGAACACACGGACCACCCGCGCCTGACACTGACGCTCCCCGTGCTCTCCGCCTCCCGCCTCGTCCTCTTCCTCGTGACGGGCGAGGCCAAGCGCGACGTACTCGCGAGACTCATGACCGGTGACGACATCCCCGCCACCCGCGTCGCTGCCGCCGAGGTCACCGTCCTCGCCGACCCGGCCGCCGCCCCCTGACCAGAACGAGGGCGGAACTCAGACCGCGCTGGCAGCCAGTAGCGCCAGGGTCCCAAAGGCTACGCCGACCGTCACGCCGGCCAGACTGACCTGAGTCGTGTCTGCTGGATGCTCCACCCTCGCGAGGCCAACGGCCCAGGCGACTGCGGCGGGCAGGAGCAGCGCGCCGAAGCTCACGATGCCGGCGATGCCCGACGAGAAGAAGGCGCCACAGGCCGCTGCGGCCGCGAACGTACGCTTCGTCGCACCGCTATCGGCACTCCCGCCGATCAGCGAAGCTGCGACGGAGATCGCCAGCAGCGGGACCGAGGATGATCGGACCCCGCCCTGCTCCCGCGTAGATGATGAGGGACACCCGCCGTCGCTAGTGCGGACGGTGCCCAGACCAGGCGACCGTGGCGCGAACGCGCCTGCATCGGCTATCCCGCTCCGCTGTCAGGAATCTCGAGATGACCCCTTCGCGTCTCGCTAGGAGTCTACTCCGGCACCGTACCGCCGCCTCCTGACGCCGGACAGACGAAGACCCTCGACTCACGTCGAGGGCCTTCGCTTCCCGCCGCATGGGAAGACCTCGTACTACGGGCCGACTCGCGGCCCGTCCTCCACGTCGATCTCCCGATACTCACGCCGCCGCGCCCCGCCCATCGGCGAGAAGCTCGTCCAGAAGAGGAGCGACAGCAGCATTCCGGCGAACCCCACCGCCATGAGGATCAACCCCACCGTCGCGATGTCGACTCCCGTCACCGTCGTCGTCACGGCAAACGCCAGGACCGCCCCCACCGCGATCAGGAACAGGCTCAGACCAAGCGCAGGCATACGTCCCTCCTTCCGCCTGGGAACCCCGTCGCTCTACTTCCGTCCCAACCCCATCAGCTTCTTCCCCTTCAACTCCTTGCGGCTGCGCATCTCGTCGATCGCGAGCACCTTCGCCCGCACTTCCTCGACGGTCGGCATCCGCTCCGAGATATCGGAGATCAGCCGCCGTGCCTGTTCCGCGACGTCCTCGGTCTTCGACTTCTTCCGCTTGTGGCGCACGATCAGGCCCACGGCGAGCGCCGTGACCCCGACCGCCGCCGCGCCCGCAGCCGCCTTCGGGACCGCCATCGGCATACCGTCGCCGTTGTGTCCGTGCATCTCACGCATCGGGTCGAACGGGTCTTGGCCCTGGCCGCTGCTCTGCCAGCGCCCTGCGTCACCGCCGCCCCCGCCGCTCCCCGTGGTCCCCATGCCCGCGCTCCCAAACGGCGTCCCGCCGCCGGGGATCGACGTCACTTCGGGCGGTTGCGTGGGCAGTTCCCCCGGCTCGCGGTCCGAAGCGGACTGGTTCGAAGTCATTTCCTCTACCTCCTGCCTGCTGCCTCCGGTGAAGTCCGTCGCGTCCGACACCGGCCCCACGGGCTCCGAGGTGCCGGTGTGCGTCTGCTCATCCGCGATGTCGTCAGGGATGACGGACTCACCGCGCAGGACCTCGTCGAGGTCCTCCTCTGCGTTCGTGCGCGCGTACCCGAGCCGCCCCTGCAGGAGCGCGAGTAGCGCTTCTCGGTTCCCGTGTGACGCCTCGATCTCCCCTCTCTCCAGGCCCGGCCAGCGCCGCTCGAGGCGCAGGCAGACCTCGTCCCAGTCGCGAATCTCAGCAGTCACGTCCGTCTCCCGTCACCAATCGAGACATAACATCCTGCCTCTGCGGGGTCCCCCGCCGGTGCGAGCGTAGGCGCACCCCCGCCACACAGCCGTTGCGCGGGCGCCGCGAGGGCTCGCAACGGCATTGCGGTCGGACGCCGGCTCGCGTCGCTGGGCGACGCTTCGAGGCCGCGCGACGTCGAATGCGCGATACTCCATCCGTTCGTCCGCGGGGGAGGTGCGCGATGGCGCTGAACGACTATCACTTCATGGTCGGCTGGTACGTCGAGGCGCCGCCCGACGACGTCTGGGCGCTCGTGGCGGATCCCCGCACCTACACCGACTGGTGGCCCGAGTTCAAGACGGTCAGCCGCCAGAATGACATCGAGGGCGTCGGCGCCCGCGTCGCTGCGGACGTGAAGTCGTTCCTGCCCTACCACCTGCGCTTCCGGCTCGAGTCGGTCCGCTACGACCGCCCCCACGTGGCCGAGGTCCGCTCCGCAGGCGACCTCGAGGGCATGATGCGCTGGCTGCTCGTCCCCTACGCCAACGGCACCTACCTCGTCTTCGAGGAGACGGTGCGTACCCCCGCACGCCTCATGACGCTACTGGCGCCCGTCGGCCGCCCGTTCTTCAAATGGAACCACGCCCGCATGATGCGGCACGGCCACGACGGCCTGCGGCGCGCGCTCGCCCGCGCCGCCTCCGCCTCACACTCGATGCCCGCTCGCTAGCCCACCTCCGCCGCGCAGGCTGCCGCGGCGCCCTGCATTGCGGTCGCGACCAGCCCCCAGCTGTCGAGCGACGTGTAGTAGAGCGCTTCCTCGTGTACCGCGAGGCACGATCGCAGCGCATCCGCCTCCGCGGCGTAGCTGCCTGCCTGCGCCTGGCTCACCGCGGCTTGCTGCTGGCTCACCGCCGCCGCCGCTTCGGCCTGCTCTACCTGCACCAGCAGCGCCGCCCGGTCGGCGTTCGCCTCGGTCAGGTCCGCGCTCACGGCATCGAGGTCGCTCAGGACGCGCGCCCGCTCAGCCTGCTCCGCCGTCAACGAAGCCTCTGCGGATTCGGCCCGCCGCGTCGTGATCGCCGCGGACTGCTCCAGTGCCGCAAGCTGCCGCTCAAGGTTGTCGGCGCGCTCCGTCGTCGCCCGCAGCTGCGCTTCCGTCGCCGCGAGGCCAGCGCGCGCCTCGGCCAGTTGCCGCGCGTCGGCGCCGCTCGCGGGCGCTGCGTCCGCACTGCCGCCTCCCGCTGCCGTGCTCACCGACGTCCCCGCCGCGCCCGCGGTGTCGGCTCCTTGTTGCACGGCGGCGGTGCCCGCCGTCTCGGCCGGTACCGAACCCCGCTCACGTCCTCCCAGCACCAGCACACTGACCAGCGCCACGATCAACACGCCCGCGCCCACCGCGGCCGTGACGAGCATCCAGCGTCGCGTCGCGATCTCACTCGGAGGCATCGAGGAATCGTCGTGTGCGTCCCAGGCGTCACGCTCTCCCGGACCCACGCGATACGCGTAGCGAGGTGGAAGGTCGGCCATCACGGCCTCCATTCGTCGTCTACACCCCGCCACGGTCATCCGCGCGTGCCAGCGCGGACGGCTAGCGTACCACCGATAACCCGTAACGTAGCTGGCGCTTGCTCGTTCATACGGCGCTAACATTGTCCCGGCAGGCTCCTCCGTATGCGGTCGCGCGCGGTCTTCCTCCCCTTCCTGGGTGGATGTGCGCTCGTGCTTGGGTGCTCGAGCGCCGGCAGCTCGTCGGTCGCGTCGCCGAAAGCCACCGCCGCTGTCGCGTCGGCGAGCACTCCCATCAGCACGCCGGACGCGCCCCTCCCCGCGGTCGCCACCCCCACCCCAACGCCACTCGCGACGCCGTCCGCGCCACCTCCGCTGCCAACCGCCGAGGCGACGCCACCGCTGCCACCGACCCTCACGGCGCCGCCCACCGTGCAGCCGCTCGCCGCGCCGCCCGCCGTGGCCACGCCTGTGCCCGTCGTCCCCACCTCGACTCCCGCCGCGACGCCGGCCCCGGAGGTGTCCCCGCCGCCGGCGCCCCGCCCCGCGCCGCTCGTCCGGCACACCGTCATTCAGGACCTTTCGTTCGAGTCCGTCATCGAGGTGCCGGCGGGCAGCACGGTCGTATGGACGAACGTCGACGGCCTCGCCCACACCGTGACCTCGACGGATCCGATGCTCGATTCACCGTTCCTGTCCACGGGCGATAGCTACTCCATCACCTTCGCGCAGGCCGGCGTGTTCAGCTATTTCTGCCGCCCGCATCTCCAGATGACCGCGACCATCATCGTCGTCGACTGACATCCCGCGAGACGAACACGTCCCGCTCGGGTACGCTCTCCCGCGATGACGGACGTGTTGTCTCGGTGACGCTCTCGCGTGTCCGCTCCGGCGCGCTCCTCGGCATCGAGGGCATCCCCCTCGACGTCGAGGTCGACATCGGCAGCGGTCTCCCCGCCTTCAACATCGTTGGCCTGCCGGATGCTGCAGTGCAGGAGGCGCGCGAGCGCGTGCGCGCTGCCATCCGCAACGCCGGCTACGAGTTCCCCCTGCGCCGCATCACCGTCAACCTCGCCCCGGCCGACGTGCGCAAGGAAGGCCCGATCTACGACCTCCCCATCGCGGTCGCCCTCCTCGTCGCCTCCGGTCAGGTCGAGTCACGCTTCGAAGACGTCTCGCTCATCGGCGAACTCTCGCTCGATGGCCACCTCCGCCACGCAAACGGCGTGCTCCCCCTCGTCGCCATGTGCCGCGACGCCCGCATCCCGACCGTCATCGTGCCCGCCGAGGACGTCCCCGAAGCCCGCCTCGTCGACGGGATCGAGGTCATCGGTATCGAGACGCTGACGCAGCTCAAGGAAGACCCGGGCAGCTGGCCGGTCGCTGTCCCGGCGGAGGGCGCGTCCGACGGTCTCGAGGTGCACGACCTGTCCGTGGTTCAGGGCCAGGAGCACGTGAAGCGCGCCCTCGAGGTCGCGACCGCGGGCGGCCACAACCTCATGCTCCAGGGCCCGCCCGGCGCCGGGAAGACGCTGCTCGCACGCACCATCCCCGGCCTCCTGCCGCCCCTCACCCCCGACGAAGCCCTCGAGGTCACGAAGGTCTATTCCGTCGCGGGCATGCTCGGACGCGGCCACCCGATGGTCCTCGAACGCCCCTTTCGCGCGCCGCATCACACCATCTCTCACGCCGGCCTGGTCGGCGGAGGCAGCAAGATCCGCCCCGGCGAGGTTTCCCTCGCTCACCGCGGCGTGCTCTTCCTCGACGAGTTCCCCGAGTTCGGCGCCACCGCCCTCGAGGCCCTGCGCGAACCACTCGAGTCCGGCAGCGTCACCATCTCGCGTGCCCGCGGGTCCGCCACCTTCCCCGCGCGCTTCCTGCTCGTCGCCGCCATGAACCCCTGCCCCTGCGGCTACCACGGTGACAACCGCCACCCCTGCACCTGCGCCGAGGCAATGGTCACCCGCTATCAGCGCCGCATCTCCGGCCCCCTCCTCGACCGCTTCGACCTCTTCGTCGACGTTCCCCGGGTCGAGTACGCCGAGCTCACCGCCGCCCCCTCCGGCGAGCCGTCCGCAGGCGTCCGCGCCCGGGTCGCCGCCGCCCGCGAGGTACAGCGCGCCCGCCTCGACGGCACCCCCTACATCGCCAACGCCGAGATGGGCCCCCTCGAGGTCCGCGAGCACTGCCAGCAACGCCTCGCCCCCGCCGCCCAGCCGCTCCTCGCCTCCGCCATGGACCGCCTCGCCCTCTCTGCGCGCGCCTTCCACCGCGTGCTCAAAGTCGCCCGCACCATCGCCGACCTCGCCGCCTCAGAAACCATCGAGGCCCCCCACCTCGCCGAGGCTGTCCAGTACCGCCGCCGCGCCGTGGACTGACGGGCGCGGTCGACATGCTCGAACCACACGGGGGATGGTCCGCCGCCCCCCAGGCCGTCCCGCCGGACGGCATCCTCCTCCTCGAGATGTTCGGACGGTTGACCGCTGCGCCCGACGCACCGTTCCGAGGTGAGGGAGCATTGTGGTCCGTCTTCCGCACCCGCGCCGAGATGATGGGCTGGGAGCGCGGCAGTTCCCGGCCCGGTGCGCTCTGGTCGACCCACGAAGCGGAACTGACTGCCGGCTCGGAGACGGCTCGCCTGGGCTGGGCGCAGGTCGGCATCGAAGAAGGCTCGAGTCTCGTGCGCGTGCTGCCCGCACTCATCCAGTGCCTCGAGGACGCGCTCGGTCGCTTCGGCATCGTCGAATCGTCGGCGCTGCAACTCACGGCCGTGGGCATGTCGCCCGCTCCCTCTCGCTCCGATGCCACGCACGCGTCCTGGCTCCCCTGGTTTAGTGCGCACGACCACGACGCGGCCGTCGACGCCGCCCTCGCCTTCAACGGCGAGATGCTCCGAGCACGCGCAGAGTTGGACATCCTTGATCGCCTCGGTCGCTCGGGAACTCCGTTCTTCAGCTTCGGGCCGTCCGCGACGGTGCCGGCGGAGTTCCGCATCGTGGCTCCGCCGGAAGCGCCGCTCGACCGACCCCTGTCTGCTGCGAGCCGCGGCATCGCCGTACGCATGCCCGAGTGGTCGAACGCCGCCGCGGCGTGGGTGCTCTCCGCGGCCGTCGACGCGACCCGTGCCTCCGCATCCACCACCGCCTTCGCTTGCAGGCTGTCGAGGCCCGCCTGACGCCGCCACCAGAAACACGGAGGCTCGCGCCGCGGCGCGAGCCTCCTCGTCGCTCCGTCTATCCAGTTCCGCTACGGCAGCTGCGGCGCGTCCCGCCCTACGGCTCCCGCGAACTCGAGCAGTTCGAGCATTCCGAACGGCTCGCTCATCGGCCGCCAGCCTCGCACCTGGAAATACGAGTTCGGGTCCGCGTCCATGATGCCCGCCAGCGTCTCCGCGATGATCGTCCCTCCCACGCGTCCGATGCGCTCACCGTTGTTCACCACCCCCGACTCCGCGAGGATGTAGAACCACAGCGGCGCCTCGCCGTTGAACTCCGGCCGCGCTAGTTCGATCGCCGCCTGCGTCGGGTTCCCTGTCGCCGCCGCCAGCTCCGCGTTCGTCAGCACCGGCGCCCCGATGTGCCTCGCGACTTCCTGCCCGCTCGGGAGGCCCACCTGGACGCCCCGCTGCATGTTCCGCGCGGGAAGCGAAGTCCGCTCCGGCGAGGTCGGCAACGACTGCGGCGGCAGGTTCAGCAGGTTCGCCGACAGCGTCGCATCGATCCGCCGCGTGCTGTTGAACGGGTCCGGCACCGGCGGGTTCGGGCTGTCGGGGAAGTGGAAGAAGTTGCGGAAGTCCGCTTTCAGGTGCGCCGGGATCGGCCGGAAGCCGTTCAGGTTCCCGTCCCCGGCCACCGGCTGCTGGATCGCGACCCGGTTCGGCGGGTTGATCTGGTAGTTGTTCCGCACCTGCGAATGGCCGAACCGGAACGCCGCCACGGCGAACTCCAGCGGCGTGAACAGTCGCAGGCGATTGCGGGGCCGATAGTACTGCGTGACCGCCTTCCGCTTGCCATTCGGCAGCAGCCGCACCACCGAGTCCACGACTTCCTGGCCCACGTTCCGAGGTAGCAGGTCGTTCATCACCACCCACTGGTGGTGGTGCACCGTCGCCCGCCGAGCCTGCGCGAACGTCATCCCCTCGTCCACCAGCCGGTTGTGGAACCGCGCGAACGCGATGTGCAGCTGGCAGATGATCAGGTTCTCTTCGTTCCGCGGGTCCCCCAGCTTGGCCGTCCCGTCCGCGTTGCGAGGCAGGTCGAGCACGCCGTGCTCGTTCACCACCAGCAGCAGCTTCGCCGGGTTGGCCGGGTCGCGCACCGCCCCCGCGCTCACCCCGTCCGGCTGGATCGGGTTGTACAGCGTGTCCAGGTTCAACACCGGCGACCGGAAATTCGTCGCCCCGTCCGGGTCCGACTGCTGGCTGCCCAGCATCTCCCGGTCCATGGTGAGGTCGTGGTCGGTGAACTGCCCGAAGAACGTGAAGCCGGAGGGCAGGTCGTTGTTGTTCCCCGTCGTGGACCCGTTCGCCGGGTCGCGCATCGTCACCGCCAGGGCATCGGTCGCCTCCAGCGGCACGTCGAACGCCGGCAGGTCTGGGAACATGAACCCGAACCGCCCCTGCGCGAACCTGCCCCGTCGACGAGGCAGGTTGATGCCCCGCATCGAGGCTCCGTGCGCCGCCATCGTCCGCTGCGCCGCCGCTTCCGGCACCCATGCTCCGTGCGCGAAGACCATTCCGGCCAGCGCTCCGGCGCCCAGGCCCTTCACGAAGGTGCGTCGGGACACGCGGCTTCGTTGCTGCTCTTCATCTGCTCCCGTGGGTTGAGGCACTGAACTCCACTTCGCGTAGTCACCAGTTGGTGAACGGAAGATTACGTAAGGTTTTGCCGGTTGTCGATATGAAATCGTAACGACCTGAAAAGTTCCGGTTACGAGTATGTAAGCGCCGGGCTCGCGCAAACGATTGAGGACGACGCGCACCGAGAACGCGATGCATTTGCGAGGAATTCCGAGGAGACCGCCGACGCCTGCAAGAACCCCGGAGCTACGGTGCCCTCAATGAAGGGGGGCACCCATGTACATCGGTGTCGGCACGGTACTGGCCATCGTCCTGATCATCCTCTTGCTGGTCTGGCTCTTCTGACCCGGCGGCGGACGATGCAGTCTCGAGCCACGCGCGAGGACTACGATCGCGCTCTCGCAGGCCTCGAGTACCCCGTATCGAAGGCCGCCGTGGTCCGCAATGCGCGCGATCACGGCGGCCTCGATACTGAGGTCGCCGCGCTCCTCGACCAGCTCCCCGATCACACCTTCGACTCGCTCTCAGATCTGGTCGAGGCGATCCGCGCGCTCTATGGCCAGCGAGGCGGCGCCGGCTCTTCGCCGATCTAGCTCACCGCGTCCCGCCGTGCCGGACCAGCCGCGCCGGTGGTGTATAGTGCCGCCGACGCCTCGCCCTTCCTTGCCGTCCGGGCGCCACCGGGCCGAGGCCGCACACCGGTCTTGTGCGCTGCGCGCAGGAAGGACTCCAATGAGCCCGCAACCCGTCCGGCGAGCCCTCCTTGTGGGCATCAACCAGTACCCCGACCCCCGCCACAACCTCAAAGGCTGCGTGAACGATGTCCTCCTGATGGGCAAGACCATCACGGAGCACTTCGGCTTCAACCCCGAGGACATCCGCCTGCTCACCGACAAGCGGGCGACCACCGCGAACATGCGCGAGCGCCTCCACTGGCTCGTGGATGGCGCCGGCCCAGGCTCCGTCCTGCTCTTCCACTTCGCGGGGCACGGCTCCCAGGTCCGCGACCGCGACGGCGATGAACTCGAGGACGGCCTCGACGAGATCCTCTGCCCCTACGACCTCGACTGGGATGACCCCTTCACCGATGACGAACTCAGGAAGGCCATCGGGAGCGTCCCTGAAGGCGTCAACTTCACCCTCGTCCTCGACTGCTGCCACTCCGGGACCGGCACCAGGCAGTTCTACAAGGAGCCTGGCAGCAGAGGCCGCGACCAGACCCGCTTCCTCGTCCCCCCGCCCGACGTCGCCTTCCGCATGGCCGCCGGCGTCGACATCGATCCCGGCACCCCAGAGCGCACCGTGAACATGGTCGGCTTCCGCGACGTCCAGCGCCGCAAGTTCGGCAGTGCCCTGACGGACCAGAACGCCATCCTCATCTCCGGCTGCCGCTCAGACCAGACCAGCGCGGATGCCTGGATCGATTCCGACTACCACGGCGCCCTCACCTACAGCCTGGTGGAGGCCGTGCGCACCAAGCGCTTCTCGCTCTCCTACGCCGACCTGATCGAGACCGCCGGCAACTGGCTCGAGGTCAACAGCTACGAGCAGGTGCCGCAACTCGAGAACGGCCCCGGCATGCACGCCTGGTCCTTCCTCAACACCCGTCCCTACGAGGGCAGTGCCGCGGGCTTCGACTGGCGGCCGCCGTCCGAGTCGATCGGCGCCCCCAACGACGCGCGCGTCATCTTCGTCCACGGCATCGGCAACCACGTCGCCGGCTACTCCGACCGCTGGCGAGCGGCCTTCAACCGCTACCTCAACCTCCCCCTCGACAACTTCATCGAGGTCGTCTGGGACGATGTCTTCGACACGCGCTCCCGCGGCCTGCGTGGCCTTGAGCCGCTCCCGGATCTCGAGGCCGACGAGCGGGTGCGCGCCGAGGAGCTGACCGAAGAGATCCGCGCGCTCATGGAGAGCCGCCTCGAGCTCGCCGCCGACCTCGCGGAGCCCGGGACCGCCCGCCTCCTCGGCGGCGGCAGCCGTGACCGCGCGGCCGAGCGCGGCCTCATGAACTGGCTCCTCAACTTCGACGAATACATCGGCGACTTCGTGAAGTACCTCGCCTCCGACCGCATCCGTACCGCCGTCGACAACCGCCTCAGCGAACGCCTGAACCCGCTGCTCCAGTCAGGGGCGCCGGTCATCCTCGTCACCCACTCATGGGGCACGGTCGTGGCGCACCACACGATCCGCGCGCTCGATGGGCCGGCCATCCCCCAGCTCCACTGCACTCTGGGTAGCCCCCTGTGGATGCTCCCCGTGCGAAAGATGCTGCGATTCGACAACCGCACCCGCGGCTGCGACTACTGGATCAACGTCGATGCGAAGGGAGACCTCGTCGGCGGCTCGCTTGTCGGCAAGTTCGCCGTCAACGAGGACCACTCCGTCCCCGCCGTCGGCAGCGGCGATCCTCACGGCTCCTACTTCCATCCGGACAACGCCGCCGTCCAGCGCGACATCGTCGCCGCGGCCATGTCGAAGATCGCCCGGGCGCTCCTCTAGGGGGGCGCGCCCGGAGGGCCCGCGGCCGCCCTCCGCGTATGCACGGGTGCGCCTGTCGGCGCCTTCGCTACACTGCGATCAATGCGAGAGGTCCCGGTCAACATCCTGCGCGGCTTCCTCATGGGCGCCGCCGACGTAGTGCCCGGAGTCTCCGGCGGCACCGTCGCCCTCGTCCTCGCCATCTACCATCGCCTCATCGAGGCGATTCGCACCGGCTCACGCGCGCTCGGCCACTTCGCCCGCCTCGATGTGCAGCACGGGCTCGGACACCTCCGTCGCGTCGAGTGGCTCTTCCTGGTGCCGCTGCTCGGGGGCATCGGGCTCGCCGTCTTGAGTCTCTCCCACCTCATCGAAACCCTGCTCGAGGATCACCCCGTCCCGCTCGCGGGACTCTTCCTTGGTCTGGTCGCCGGCTCGACGGGCATCGCCTGGCAACTGCTCATCCGACGCGACGCCACCCGCCTGACGGCGCTCGTCCTCGCGGCCATCGCCACCTGGATCCTGCTCGGCCTGCGCGAGGCGACCACCGACGACGGCGGCGCGGGAGGCATCGAGGATCCGGCGCTCTGGGTCTTCTTCGGCTCCGGCGCCGTCGCCATTTGCGCGATGATCCTCCCGGGCGTCTCCGGGTCGTTCCTCCTCGTGATGCTCGGCATGTACGGGGCGGTGCTCGGCGCCGTAAACGACCGCGACGCTCTCGCGATCGGGGTGTTCCTCGTCGGCTGCATCGTCGGGCTCGCCCTCTTCTCCCAGCTGCTGCACTGGGCCCTGAACACCCACTACGACACCGTGATGGCCATCCTCATCGGACTCATGGCAGGCTCCCTCCGCGTCCTGTGGCCCTGGCCTCGCGGTGTCGACAGCACCGCGATCGATGCGCCCGGCGGCTCGGTGCCGGCGACGCTCGCGCTCATGGTCGTCGGACTCCTCGTCGTGCTCGCCGCACACGAGGCCGCGAAGCGCTTCGAGCACCGCGGCCGCATCGAGGAAGCCCGAGAGCTGCAGGTCACCTGACCACCCGCCCCCTCGGCCCATCCGCTGGCGCTGTGCTCGAAACTCTTACAATCACGTCATCCCTCACCGGCACGCCCCGCACCGTGCCACCGCTCGAGGAAGGCGACCGATATCACGTGCCCACTGCGACCTCCGGCGCCTCGCTCGGCATCGGCCTCGATGTATCGCCGCCGGTGATCCGAGGACGCCGCTGATGCGAAGTACCGATGACGCGGCAGGCGACATCCTCGCCGGCCTCCGCGCGCGTGACCCGCGAGCGCTCGAGGCCCTGTACGACCAGTACGGACGCCGCGCCTTCGGCCTCGCCTATCGCGTCCTCGGGAGCGGAGAGGCCGCCGAGGACGCCGTACAGGAGGCGTTCATTGCCCTCTGGAACCAGGTCGACCGCCTCGATGGCGCTCGCGGACAGGTGGGCTCCCTCCTCATGACCATCGTCCACCGCCGCTCCATCGACCTCCTGCGCAGGCAGCGCGGGCTCGCCGCCCGCTCCTTCGCGCCTGACTTCGATGTTGCCGACCCTGCCGCCGCGGACGTCCTGGCTGCGGTCGCCGACTCCATGACGCTCGATGCCGTCCGCGACGCGCTCGCCGCGCTGCCCGCCGAGCAGCAACGCATCATCGGGCTCGCCTACTTCGAGGGCATGACTCAGACTGAGATCGCGGAACGCGAAGGACTGCCCGTCGGTACCGTGAAGAGCAGGCTGCGCCTCGGACTCACCCGGCTCCGCTCTGAGCTGGGCGTGGGGCACTCGGCATGAACTGCGACCAGGTCAGCGAAGCGCTCGGGGCCTACGCCATCGACGCGCTCCCTCCCGAGGAGCGCCGCGAGGTCGAGGCGCACCTGCGCGAGTGCGGCCGCCATGAGGACGCGCTCGCTCTCCGAGCGACTGCCTCCCTGCTCGCCTACGTCCCCGAGGACCGCGAGCCACCCGCGCGGCTCCGCTCCCGCATCCTCGCGGCCGTCGCTGAAGCTGACGCGCCCGCCGTCGAGGAATCGCGCGCTCCCGTGCCGCTCGCCGCGCGCCGTCGCCGGGCGCCCGCGGCGCTCCTCGCCGCCGTCCTCGCCCTGTTCGCACTCGCCGCCGTCATCACCGGCTTCTTCGTGCTCGGTTCCGATGGCGGTTCCGCGGACCTCGTGCGCACCGTGGCCGGCGGCCCCGCGGCCGGCACGACCCTCCGCTACGACACCGCCTCCGACCGTGCCACCCTCGACGTCGCCGGCCTTGACGCGCTTGCGGAAGGCCGCGTCTACCAGGTGTGGATGCTCCGAGGTGAACAGGTCGTCGGCGTCGGCCTCTTCACCGTCGACGCGTCGGGCCGTGGCCGCACGACCTTCGACGCCCCGCTCGAGGTTGGCGATACGGTCGCGGTCACCGAGGAGCCCGCCGGAGGCTCCCCCGCCCCCACCTCGCAGCCCCTCTTGGCGATCGAGCTCTGACTCGAGACCCCTCGCATTGCCACGCGTAGAACACTAAGATGCGCCGCATACGCGGCGGGTCGGAAGCGCCCGCCAGAGGGCTCGTGGAGGGCAGCCATGGCGATGTCGCGACGGACCACGTCGACCGGTGCGGCGGCCGCGAGGCCGCGGCGCGCCTCCGCCGTGAAACCCGGCCTGACGCCGCCGCTCTCCCTCGACCCGCTGATCGATCGCATCGGCGACACGGTCGAGGGCATCCTGAAGCGCGGCTCCATGGATCTGATGCTCGCTGTGGTCCCGCACCTCGGGGACATGGAGGCCGCACAGGCGCTCGCCGCCCGCTACGCCCGGGACTACGAGGCTGCTTCGGGCGTCCCGGAGCCCGAACCCCTCGCTGACCTCGCCGGCGTCCAGCAGCGTGTGACCGAGGCCCTGCGCTCAGGCATCGCCGACGCCCTCGGGCGGGACCCGTTCCTGTCGCTCGTGGATGAAGGACCGGCGTCGGCGCTGCCGGACCTGCCCGAGGTCACTGCCGACAACCTCGACGCCGTGCCCACGCCGGCAGAGTTCACCCTCGCCGCCATGGCTCAGGTGCTCTTCAACATCACCCGCCGCACGCGGTTCGGCGTCTCCGCCGGTACCGTCGGACCGCCTCGAGACGCCGACGTGCTCGCCGCCGACGAGATCGACATCCCCTCTCCCGAGGTCAGCGAAGACGGCGCTGAGTTCGCGGCCGGCTTCGGCGTCGTAGCTCGCCCGTCCTTCGTGCTCGCTCTCGCGCGCACGTTGCTTACCCCGCTCTCCCTCGCGGGCGAGCCGTGCGAATGCGGACCGATCGTCCTCTCCAACCCCCGTGTCGTCATGGCGGACGGCACCATGACGGACCGCATCGACGCCACGCTCGCCGGCGCCGCCACCGCCACGGTGACGCTCGTCGACCAGGTCCGCGTCACCCACGGGCTCGAGTCGAGCTCCATCACCGGCCGCATCGCCTCCACGGACGTCGCGGTGCACCCGCTCACGGCCCGTGCCAGGCGGCTCGACGCCGACGCGTGGCGTACCGCTGTCCTCGCGATGATCGCCCCACCTCAGCTCGCCCGCCTGGCCGTCCGTGGCGTCCTCGGCCGCCTCGCCGAGCGCAACCTCCCGGCCCTGCCCAGTCCAATCGCCTTGCTCGGCGCCAGCCTGCCGTTCGGCGCCTACCCCCTTGCTCCGACCCTGGATGACGGTAGCAACCCTCTCCCCTCCACACAGACGGTCGTCCTCGGCGCTCGACACCGCAATGGCACAACGGCGCTCAGGGCCGACATCACCGCCGATGCTCTCCGTGCGTCTGGGCTCGTCCTGCTCCGTCCGAGGCGCGCGGCCGTCTCCATCGCCGTGCAGGTGCGCGACGCTGCGGATCGCGACTTCACCGCGACCGCCACTGATGTCGAGATGATGGCCCCGTCGTTCTCGTGGACGCTCAGCGGCGCCACGCTCATCGGCGACCTCGAGGGCGCCTCGATCCGCTTCCGCGCCGCGTCGGGAGCCACCGTTACGCTGCGCGTGACCGCCGCGGGTGCTGACGGCCTCACAAGGGAGGCCGACCTCACCCTCGACATCGACGCCTTCCTGGACACCCTCGTTTCGACCCCCACGACGTAGTCGCTGGCGGCGAGGGCCCGCCGCGCCCGCGTGTTCGCTCCAGGCACGCGCCCCTGTCAGAAACGTAACAACCGGCGAAATTTCTGCCTCATACACCCTCCGGCGCTGATCCGTTTCGCGCATCGCCCCGAACTAAGGGCATGCCACCGGCTGACCCGGGAGCCGGCGCATACCTCAGTCCGCTGCGAAAGGAGCACCTGTGCACATACGAACCAGACAGTGGTCATCCCTCGGAGGCTCGGCGCTTGCCATCGTCGGCATCGCGCTCCTCGCCTTCGCGGTCCTCGGCATGCGCGCCGAGGGCGCCGACCACAAGGACTCGCCGAGCGTCGAGGGGGACGCCGGCGCCGACATCACCGATGTCTACGCGTTCCGCAGCCCGACCAACGCCAGCAACCTCGTCGTCGCCCTGAACGTCAACCCGCTCACGCCGCCGTCCGCCAACGCGACGACGACCTTCGCGAGCGGCGTCGACTACCGGATCCACGTCGACAACACGGGCGACCTCAACGCGGACGCCACCGTCGTCGTCAAGTTCAACGGCAACGACTTCACCGTCACCGGTCTCGGCAACACGCCGATCACCGGCAAGGTGACGCCGGCCGGTTCGGCCCCGATGATCACCGATGCTGGAGGCATCAAGATCTTCGCCGGCCTTCGCGACGACCCGTTCTTCTTCGACCTGACTGGCTTCAAGAACTTCACCAGCGCGCCCTACACGCCCGCGAACGGGCTCCGCCCGTCCGGCCAGACGCCGAGCGACACGTTCGCCGGCACCAACGTCTCCGCACTCGTCATCGAGCTGCCGATCACAGCCCTCACCGGCGCCGCCAACGCGAACACCGGCACGATCAAGGCCTGGACCAGCACCGCTCGAGGCAACAGCCAGGTCGACCGCATGGCGATCCCGGCCATCAACACGGCCCTCATCCCCAGCGCGTCGAAGAACGCCTTCAACCAGGCCACCCCTTCGGGAGACGTCGCAACGTACCGCCCGATGGCCCAGGCCTCGGTCACCGGCCTGCGCGACGCCGTGCAGTCCGTGCTGCCCGCCGAGGATGGCGGTCCGCTCGGCAACCTCACTGCGGAGCAGGTCGCCGGCGCCCTCATCCCCGACGTGGTCACCATCGACTTCTCGAAGGATGTGGTCTTCCCCAACGGTCGCCACTTGCAGGACGACGTCATCGACGCCGCCCTCGGCATCGTCCTCAACCGCGGTGGTGCGGCGGGTATCCCCGACGCGGTCAACGCGAACGACAAGGCCTTCCTGGGGACCTTCCCCTACCTCGCCGAGCCGTTCGTGGCCGCCCAGGCGACCCCCACGGCGACCGCCGGCGCTACTGGCACCGCGATGCCCGCGCCCCCGAAGACCGGCAACGCCGGCCTGACGGACGAGGGCTCCAGCCTCGCCTGGCAGCTCACGCTGGCAGGCGGCGCGCTCCTGTTCGTCGCCGGTGCCGCGCTCGCCGTCCGCCGTCGGGCGGCCCGCTAGCGGCCTGGAGGAAAGGACCAACCCATGTACCGGACCCGCGCCGTTGCTCGGACCGTCTTCCTCCTCGCTTCGGCCGCGGCGCTGGCCCTGACCCTGCTGGCCGCCGGGTGCTCCTCCTCCGAGGAGTCCCGGCCGCCGGCCGGCGACCCGCCCGCCCAAACCTCGACCGTCCTCGCCATGACCAACGACTCCATCGCCTTCTGGGAACGCCGCATCGAGGCCGACCCCTATGACTTCACTGCCTACAACAAGCTTGCCGGCCTCTACCTCCGCCGCGCCCGTCAGACCGGCGACGTGACCGACTACTCCCGCGCACAGACAGCGCTCGAGGAGTCGCTGCGCATCCTCCCCAGCGGCAACGCCGATGCCCGGCTGCAGCTCGCGTTCGTCCGCGTCTCGCTCCACGACTTCCGAGGCGCCCTCGACCTCGCCGCCGAGGCGTTGCGGGACCTCCCCGGCGACCCCTACGGCCTCGGCATCGTCGGCGACGCACAGCTTGCGCTCGGCCGGTACGACGAGGCCGAGGCGACCTACCTCGAGATGGCGCAAGCCGCCCCCGGCCTGGGTTCCTTCAGCCGCCTCGCCGCGCTGTACGAGCTCCGTGGCGACCTGCCGCAGGCCGAGCGCAGCTGGCGCAACGCCATCGATGTGGACGGGGGCGCTCGCCCCGAGAACTCCGCGTGGGCGCGCTCAGAACTCGGCAACTTCTACCTCACTCATGGCCGCCTCGACCTCGCTGAGGACGCCTACGACCGCGCGCTCGAGGCCTATCCCGGCTACGTCGCCGCCCGCGCGGGCCAGGCGGCACTCGCCGCTGCCCGTCAGGACTACGACCGTGCCATCCCCCTCTACGAGGAGGTCATCGCGCGCCACCCCCTTCCTGACTACGTCATCGCCCTCGGCGATGTGTACGCCGCGAGCGGCCGCACCGCCGAAGCCGCGAGCCAGTACGCCCTCGTCGACGCGATCGACCAGCTCTATCGCGCCAGCGGCGTCAACACCGACCTCCAGACCGCGCTCTTCCTCGCCGATCAGGACCGCGACCTCGGCCGCGCCCTGCGCGCGGCCCGCGCCGCCGTCGAGGACCGCCCCGGCGTCGCATCCGCCGACGCCCTCGCTTGGGCGCTCTACAAGTCCGGCCGCCTCGAGGAAGCCCGCGCGCATGCCGAGGAGGCACTGCGCCTGGGCACCCAGCAGCCGCTCTTCCTCTACCACGCCGGCATGATCGCGGCCGCCCAGGGCGACGCTCCGGCGGCCCGCGACTACCTCGGTCGTGCCCTCGCCATCAACCCTCGCTTCCACGTCCTCCACGCCCGGGAAGCAGCCGCTATGCTTGGACAGCTCGGAGGTGCGCTGTGACAGGCCGCCGCTTCTCGTTCGCCGCCCTCCTCCTCGTCGCCGTGAGCGCGCTCCTTCCGCTCATCGCCGCTCCCCGGCACGCGGCCGCGCACCCGCTCGGGAACTTCACGGTGAATCGCTACGCTCGCCTCGATCTCTACCGCGACGCCGTCGATGTCCATTACATCCTCGATTTCGCGGAGATCCCCGCGTTCCAGCTCCGCGAGGCCATCGACACCGACGACGACGGCGCCGTCTCCTCCGAGGAGATCGCGGCCTACCGCGTCCGAGCCGCGGCCGAGTTCGCGGACGGCATGCACGTGTGGCTCGCGGACCAGCGCGTCCCGCTCGTCCCGCTCTCCTCGGAGGCGGCGTTCTTCCCCGGCGAGGGCGGCCTCGACACCTTCCGCATCGCCGCGGTCTACCGTGCCACGCTGGCGCCCGTCGACGCTCCGCTGCCCGCCTCCTTCGAGGATCGCAACTACGCCGACCGCCTCGGGTGGAAAGAGACGGTCATCCGGCCCTCCGCGGGCGCGCTCGCGCGTGTCGCGGAGGAGCTGACAGTCGATCTCTCCGACGGCCTCCGTACGTTCCCCGAGGACGCCCTGCGCTCCGCCCCCAACCGCCTCGCTGTCAGCTTCGAGTGGCAGCCGGGCACAGGCCTCGACGCCCCCGTGACCGCTGCCCCCCCGCCCGCAGCCGCCGACTCGGGTCGCGCCACCCGCTTCGATGCCCTCCTCACTCATCGAGGCTCATGGTCCGTCCTGGTCGCCAGCCTCGCCGCCGCGTTCGGCTTCGGCATGCTGCACGCGCTCGGCCCTGGTCACGGAAAGACCGTCGTCGCCGCCTATCTGGTCGGCAGTCGCGGCACCGTCCGCCACGCGTTTGCCCTCGGCCTCACCGTCACCGCGACCCACACTTCGATGGTCTATCTGCTCGGGTTCGTCACCATCGCCGCGTCTGCCTTCATCGTCCCCGAGCGCCTCTACCTCTACCTGGGCCTCGCTTCCGGCATCGGTGTTGTCGTCATGGGGGTCGTCCTCTTCGCAGCGCGGCTGCGTCGCGTCCGCCCTGCCGAGGGCGAGCACCGCCACGGCTGGTTCGGCCGCCCACACTCGCACGCTCCGGCCGCCGTCGAGGAGCATGAATACGACCATCCCCACCCTCACGAGGATCACCACGCCCACCCGCATTCTCATCCCCACACTGACGCGGGTGTGCAGCCCCCGCGCGTCACCTGGCGCGGGCTGCTCACGCTTGGCGTCATCGGTGGCCTGCTTCCCTGTCCCTCGGCGCTCCTCGTGATGCTTGCCGCCATCTCGCTCGGCCAGGTGCTCTACGGCATGCTCCTCATCGTCGCCTTCAGCCTCGGCCTCGCCGGGGTCCTCACCGCCATCGGCATCAGTCTGGTCCTGGGCAAGCACCTGTCGAGGCTGCTCCCGACTGGCGCCCTCACACGTCACGCGTCCGCCGCCCGCGCCCTCGCCTACCTCCCCGCGCTGAGCGCCCTCGGCATCGCGCTGGCGGGTCTGCTGATGACCTATCAGGCGGTGCATCAGTTCGGCGTCTGAGCGCTCGCCCTTCGACGCACGTCCGGACGCCCGACATGTGGCAACATCGATGTCGGGCGTTCGCACCGCTCGCAGCCGTCAATACACCGGATAGGAGACCCGTGAAGCTCAGCCCGGCCCTGCAGCAGGCCTACAACGACCAGATCAACCTCGAGTACGCGTCGATGTACGCCTATGCGCAGCTCTCCGCGTACTGCGCGGAACGCAACCTCCCCGGCTTCGCGCACTGGATGCGCGTGCAGGCTGCTGAGGAGCACGAGCACGCGCTGAAGTTCACCGACTTCCTCCTCGACCGCGGCGGCTCCCTCACCCTCCAGCCCGTCGCCGCCCCGAGCACCAGCTTCAACTCCGCCCTCGCGGCCTTCGAGCTCGCCCTCTCACACGAGGAGCACGTCTCGGCCGCGATCCAGGCCCTGTACACGAGCGCGGAGGCCGAGCGCGACTACGCCTCCTACCCGCTCCTCCAGTGGTTCATCGCCGAGCAGATCGAGGAGGAGAGCAGCGTCGGCCTCATCGTCGAGCGCCTGCGCATGGCCGGCGACAACTCCAGCGCCATCCTCATGCTCGACCGCGAGCTCGCCGCTCGCCAGTAGCCGCCACGCCCCGCGCGGAGTCCTTCGGGAACCCCAGCCCCCTCCCCGGAACGGGGCAGGGGGCTGGGGTTCCGCCTTCCGGGGAACGGTCGATCCCTAGAGGATCACGAGGCCCGCCGCCTCGATCTCGCTCTCCGGCACCGACCAGCCCAGCCGCTCGATCGCCCCGAGGTTGAACGCCGTCTCCACCAGCTTCGGGTCCACGATTGCGACCTGCCCCGGGTCGCCGCCCCGGAGGATCCCCGCGCCGATCCGTCCCGCGGCGGCGCCGTGCTGCATCCCGGAGTTCCCCACCGCCATCGGCATCCCGTCGCGCGCCCAGTCCGTGAGCAGCCCCACCACGGGCTTCGAGGAGTTCGCGAGTGTCCACTCAAGCACCGTCGCCGGCGGGACGATCTGCCCGTTCGCGTCCGTCAGTCCGTGGTAGTTCAGCAGGCCGATCACGTCCGCGCCGCCGGCTGCGGCCGTCACCCCCTGCTGCCACTCTGCGAACGTCCCCGCCTGTGTCCACCCCGTCACCCGCACCGGCGTCTGGAGCCCTCCGGGGTACGTCGAGCCGTAGTCGCGGATCGCCGCGCCTGAGCTCGCGCTCCCGTCCGCCAGCAGCGCCGCCTGCGCCGCCGTCGGGAATACTCGCCGCACCGCCGCCATGGTTTCGGCCACCGGGATCCGTTCGAGCAGCCCCGTGATCCGGCCACCAGGGCGCTGCAGGCTCTCGATCGGTTCATACACGCTCGGGTCGATGTTGCTCCCCGAGAAGACGAACGCCACCTCCGAGGTCGGGTGCTCCTCCACCCATGCCACGGCCACGTCGCGCAACGCCACATCGTCCGTCACGAACACGAGCGTCGGCTCGTACTCCTCGATCAGCCGTCGGGCCTCCGAGGCCCGCTCCGCGGTCTGCTCCGCGGTCGTATACGTGATGCGCGTGTCCATGAAGAACGTCCGCAGCTCGTACTCGCGCCCCTCGTGCATCCCCGCCTCGCGCAGCCCCTCGACGATCCCCCGCCCTTGCTCCGAGGTCCATCGGAACCCCTCGTCGTAGGAGTGCACCACCAGCACCCGCTGCCGCTCGGGGAACGGGTTCGCCGTGTCCGGCGTCCCCTCATCCGCACACGCGATGAATAGGGCCGGCAGCACGAACACCAACCCGAGGATCAACTGGCGTAACGACATACGGACCACCTTACTCACTCCGGCGGCGATGGAAGCACAGTAAGGCGTTGCCGTCGACCTGCTTCCCCACGCGCAACCCCGAGTTGACCGATACCTCGTAGTGCGATGTATAGTGGAGCAATGGAAGCAGGCGGCGACACGCGCATCGGCAAGGACCTCGTGGCGGCCTCCGCGATTCCGCTCGTGCTCTCCATCCTCGAGGAGGGCGAGAGCTACGGGTACGCCATCCTCAAGCGCATCGGCGAGCTGTCCGGCGGTGGTATGCACTGGACCGACGGCATGCTCTACCCGCTCCTCCACCGCCTCGACCGGCTCGGCTACATCGAGGCGAGGTGGGACGCCCCGGACGGAGCGCGCCGCCGCCGCTACTACAGCATCACCCCCCGCGGCCGCGAGGCGCTCCTCGAACAGCGCCGCCAGTGGGAGGTCGTCGCGGGCGCGCTCCAGAACGCCTGGCAGGCCCTCCAGTTGCCAGCGGTCGCCCCGCAGCCGCGGGCGGTCGAGGGCTAACCGCGCATGCAGCACGCCATGGATCCGCTCATCGAAGGACAGATCCGCGAGTGGCGGTCGTACCTCCTCCGTCGCCGCACCGTCAACCACACCGACGTCGACGAGCTCGAGGACCACCTGCGCTCCGAGATGTCGGAGCTCGGCGCGGCCGGCCTTACCGAGGACGAGTCCTTCCTCGTCGCCATCAAGCGCCTCGGCGGCATCCACGAGCTGTCCCGCGAGTTCGCCCGGGAGCGCTCGAGCCGTCTGTGGAAGCAGCTCGTCCTCGCGGGTGACACGGTCCGCGACCGGACTGCCGCCGAGCATCGAGGGCTCGCCGTCACCATCGGCTTCGCCATCGCTGCCGCCCTGGCGTTTAAGCTGCCCGCCCTGTTCGGGCTGAATCCGTTCGAGGACGGCGCGACCGACGCCGATGCCTCGTTCTACGCCCGCAACGCGTCCTTGTTGGCGCTGCCGTTCCTTATCGGTTTCCTCGCCTGGAAGCGTACGCTGCCCGCCCGCGTCATCGCGCTCCTGGCCGTCCCGTTCGTTGCCGCCGCGGTCGTCGTGAATGCCTTACCGCTCGACCGGGGTGGCGACACCGAGGCGCTCACGGCCATCCACCTGCCGATCCTCCTCTGGCTGGTCGCGGGCGTCGCCTACCTCGGCGGCGCCTGGCGAGGCGACGCCCCGCGCATGGACTTCGTCCGCTTCACCGGCGAGTGGTTCATCTACTACACGCTCATCGCCCTCGGAGGCGGCGTGCTCAGCGGCCTCACCATCGGCCTCTTCGCCGCGATGGACATCGATGTCGAGCCGCTCGTCGCCTCCTGGGTGCTGCCCTGCGGCGCCGTCGGAGCCGTCCTCGTCGTCGCCTGGCTCGTCGAGGCGAAACAGAGCGTCATCGAGAACATGGCGCCCGTGCTCACCGCCGTCTTCACGCCGCTCTTCGCCCTCATGCTCCTCGCCGCGATTGTCGGCATGGCCGTCACCGGCAGCTTCATCGACGCGGACCGCGAGGTGCTCATCCTCTTCGACCTGCTCCTCGTGGTCGTGGTGGGCCTCGTCCTCTACTCCATCTCCGCCCGCGACTCAGATGCGACGCCCACGCTCATGGACGCGTTCCAGCTCGTCCTCGTCGTGAGCGCCCTGCTCATCGACCTGCTCGCCCTCGCCGCCATCCTCAGCCGCATCACCGAGTTCGGCTGGACCCCGAACCGCACCGCCGGCCTCGGACTCAACGTCGTCCTGATGGCGAACCTCGCCTGGTCCGCCCGGCTCCTCGCCGCCTTCCTCCGAGGCACCCGCCCCTTCACCGACCTCGAGCGCTGGCAGACCGCCTACATCCCCGTCTACGCGCTCTGGGCGGGCGTCGTTGTGGTCGCATTTCCCCCGCTGTTCGGCTTCGCGTAGCGACTCGTCCCCGGCTTCGCCTCGGGGCGTTTCCCAGCTGCGTGCCGGACGCGATGTGCGGACCCTGACCGATCCAGGTCTGCCCCCTGGCCGGCTCGGGGGGCGGTGGTGGGGGTTCCGGTTGTGGCTCGGGTGGCCGGGCCCGCAGAGTGAGCCCCGAGGGGCATAACCGCCCGCCCTGCTATCCTGACTCCATGTTCGAACGCCTTGCCGAGATCGAAGCCCGTTACGAGGAAGTCACGCGCCTCCTCGCCGACCCGGACGTCGTCAGCGACCACCGCCGGCTCCAGGAGCTCGGCCGCGAGCGCTCTCAGCTCGAGACCGTCGTCGCCCTCTACCGCCGCTACCGCGACGCCGAGGCCGCGCTCGACGACGCCCGCGCCCTCGCCCGCGACGCCGACGAGGAGATGCGCACCCTCGGCCGCGAGGAGGAGGAACGCCTGGTCGCCGAGCTCGCGCAGCTCGACCAGGACCTCAAGCTCGCCCTCCTCCCGCGCGACCCCGCCGACGAGAAAGACGTCATCGTCGAGATCCGCGGCGGCACCGGCGGCGAGGAAGCCGCCCTGTTCGCCGCCGACCTCTACCGCATGTACCAGCGCTACGCCGAGCGTCAGCGCTGGAAGACCGAGGTGATCAACACGTCCGAGGCGTCAGCCGGCGGCTACAAGGAAATCGTCTTCGAGGTGCACGGCCAGGGCGCCTACTCGCGCCTCAAGTACGAGTCCGGCGTCCACCGCGTCCAGCGCGTCCCCGAGACCGAGGCCCAGGGCCGCATCCACACCTCCACCGCCACCGTCGCCGTCCTCCCCGAAGTCGACGAGGTCGACGTGGACATCGACTGGGGTCAGGTGCGCATCGACATCTTCCACTCGGGCGGTGCCGGCGGGCAGAACGTCAACAAGGTCGCCACCGCAGTCCGCATGACCCACGAGCCCACCGGCATCGTCGTCACCTGCCAGGACGAGCGCTCGCAGGCCAAGAACCGAGCCAAGGCCGAGGCCGTCCTCCGCGCTCGCCTCTACGAACTCGAGCGCGCCGCCGCCGCCGCCGAACAGGCCGGCGCCCGCCGCGCCCAGGTCGGCACCGGCGAACGCTCCGAGAAGATCCGCACCTACAACTTCCCCCAGGACCGCGTCACCGACCACCGCGTCAACCTCACCCTCCACAGCATCCCCCGCATCCTCGACGGCGAAATCGACCCCCTCATCGACGCCGTCGCCATGGACGAACAAGCACAGCTCCTCCAGGCCGTGAGCTAGGCTAAGCCGCCGGCTATCGACGTTCGGGACACGGGATGGAAGGGCGCTCTGTGCTGACCTTCAACGACATTCTTCGGGCAGAGTCTATCGACCCCTCAGTCGTGAGGCTCCTTCGGCACCAGGACGGGAGATTGAGGCGAGGGGCCATTTACGCCGCATGGAAGAGACGTGATGGAGCGTTCGAGGCCTATCAACGCATCCAGAGACGCGACCGCTTCCGAGTGGGCGACCTACTTGCGAGCTTCGTTGTCACCCTCGACTCGTCGACTCTCCTCGCGGGACTATACGCAGTTCGCGCGGCGGCGGTCTGTCCTGAAGGCACGGTCGATCCGTTACTTGGAACTGACGCCAGCGGATTCCAACTGTATGAACTCGAATACGACGAGCGGCTGAGTCCATACGAAGGCAGGCTGCGGATCGAATGGGGGGCGGGCACGCGCGCTTGGGTTCAAAGGGCATCGAAGAGAGAGAAGCCGGTCACTGAGATTCGCGACGACTACCTCCCGTGGCCCGGTTTCGAAAAATTCATCTGGGATACTGATGACCTTGACGGGCTCTACCCAAATTGGGCTGAGATTCTCCAGACTGTAAAGGGCGTCTACCTGCTTGTGGACAAGGGATCTGGAAGATCGTACGTGGGATCAGCCACGGGATTGGACAACCTGTACGGTCGTCTCATGAGCTACGCCAATGGCGGCTCAGGAGGCAACGTCGAGCTGCAGGCGGCTGGAACTAGGAACTACCAAGTCAGCTTGCTCGAGGCCGTTCCGATGCCGACCTCTGACGAACGGATCCTCGACATGGAGACTGCCTGGAAGCAGAAGCTCCTGAGTCGACGACCCTTTGGGTTGAACGCGAACTAGTTCCACCACCCTCCGTGAGCGTCCGCCACCTCCTCCACGAAGCCGCCCGCCGCCTCCTCGACGCCGGGTGCGACGACACCCTCGACGAAGCCCGCCTCGAGGTCGAACTCCTCTACGGTGAAGCCGCCGGCCTCGACCGCGCGCAGGTCCTCGCCGCCGGCGCCCTCGAACCACCTCCCGAGGCCGCCGCCCGCTTCGAGGCGCTGCTCGCCCGCCGCCTCGGCCATGAGCCGCTCGCCTACATCCTCGGCCGCCGCGAATGCTACGGCCTGACCTTTGAGGTCGCCCCCGGCGTCCTCATCCCCCGACCCGACACTGAAACCCTCATCGAAGCCGCCCTCGAGGCCGTCCGCGTGCACCCCCGTGTCCGCCGTGTGGTGAACGTCGTCGATGTCGGGACTGGCTCCGGCGTCATCGCCCTCGCCGTCGCCCGCCACGCCCCCACCGCGAAGGTCTACGCCCTCGACGCCTCCACCGAAGCGCTCGCCATCGCTGGCCGGAACCGCCGCCGCCTCGGTCTGACCGACCGCGTCGTGCTCCTCGCCGGCGACCTCCTCGAGGCGCTTCCCGTCCCCGCCGACGTCATCGTCGCCAATCTTCCCTACATCCCCACCGCCGAGGTCGATCGCCTGGCCCCCGAGGTGCGCGACTGGGAACCCCGCGCCGCCCTCGACGGCGGCCCCGACGGCCTCGACGTCATCCGCGCCCTCATCGCCCAGCTCCCCGCCCGCCTCGCGAAGCCGGGCGCCGTCCTCCTCGAAGTCGGCCACGACCAGGCCCCCGAGGTTGCTCGCCTCCTCGAGGCCCGGCTCGACGCTCCCGCACGTCTGCACCACGACCTCGCCGGCATCGCCCGCGTCGTCGAGGTGCGCCTCGGGTACGACTGAGCGACGCTGGATCCACGATGGACCGCCGCGCCTTCCTCACCCTCTCCTCCGGGGCGGCCTTCCTGCTCGCCTGCGGCCGCGACGAGGACGCGCCCGCCTCGCCCACATCCACGTCCACGTCGACCCCGACACGCACGATGACGCCAACCCCGCCCCCGTCACCGACGCCGCCCGCCACCCCGACTCCGCCGTCCTCACCAACCGCGACCGCGACGCCGGCGCCCCGTCCCGTCGCGCTCCAGCCGCTCGGCTTCCCGCTCGACCCTGACACGAAGTGCGGCCGTGTCGAGGGCTCCATCGGCGCCCGCTCGATTCGCTGGGGCGCCGGCCCGTCAGCGCTCGACTACTCCCGCACCGACCAGCCCGCCGAGGACCCCGACCGGGCGAACGCCTCCGGCTGGAACGCCCGCGTCCACGTCGAATACGAGGGCAACCCCGCCGTCGACTGGTACGTCCCGCCCGGCACGCCCGTGTACGCGACCATGGACGGCGTCGCCACGCTGTACGTCATCACCCTCGCCAACCCCTTCGAGGTCTACGGCGTGGACCGCGAGCCCTACCTCGGCAACCCTGACCGCGCCCGCGCCCCCATCGCGCCGTTCCCCGGCCCTGGCGGCGGGAAAGGCGTTTTCGTCCGCGTGGAGAACGAGGAGTTCCGCACCGAGTACGCCCACCTCGAGCTCCGCCCCACTCTCGACGCCGTCCGGCCCCCGTTCCTGGATGGCTACACCCCAGCCACCGACTACGAGGCCGAGTTCGCCCTGCTGCGTGACTTCCGAGCCACCACGCGCGTCGCCCGCTGGGACGTCCATCGAGGCGACCTCATCGGCCTCACCGGTGACACCGGCTACAGCGAGGCCCCCCACCTCCACTACACCATCGCCCGCGCCGGCAGCCCCGCGCTCCTCTGCCCCACCACCGAACCCGGCTTCGAGGACAGCGGCTGGCTGTTCCGCACCGACTGAGGAGCCGCTGCGGTATCCCACCGCTTCTGGAGCTGCTCCGGTTGTCAGACGGCGGGGGTATGCTCCGGGCTGATCCGGGCTGCGGGGAAGCGCTTCGAGGTCGTCTGCTGCGCAAACAGCCTGACGCTCATCTGGCGGCTGAGGCCGACACCTTGCGGATTCTGAGCGCGGACACGTTGAGCCGATTGGCGCACTAAGAAGCCCGCCGTGGCGCCGGTGACGGCGCGACAGCGGGCACATATACGCGAGCATCACTCTCAGCTAGAACCTATCGAACAATTTGGGTCCTCGCCAGTGGCGTCCGACGCCGGCCCCTACTGGTTCGGCTCCAGCCGGAACACCACGTCCCCGTTGTCCCACTGGATCACTTGGTGCGGCGCCTCGACATTGATCCACACCACCCGGGTCGCGCGCCCATTCCGCACCTGCAGCCGCCAGGTGTCGAACGTCCCCGCCGGCACCGTCGTCCGCTGCTGTCCCGTCACCTCGATCGCCACCGTCTGTCGGGTCCGCTCGATGACGTTCACGGACACGTACTGCGTCTTGAACTCCTCGCTGAACGGCAGCGTCCGCCACAGCCATAGCGACGACTCGTTCTCGTACGCGTACTCCGGCAACTCGATGTCGCGCTCGTGCTCCCCGTCTCGAGTCATATGCACGCTGCCGCCGTCCGCCGTGTACTCGCCGGCGTACGCGGTCGTCTCGTCACGCCCCTGCACCACGCGCTCTACCGAACGCGGCTCCAGCGTCGCCGCGTCCACCCGAGCCGTCGCCCGATCCGAGGTCGCCTGCTCCCCCTCCGGAGCCGTCGCCTCCTGGTAGTCCTGCTCCAGCACGAAGTCCGCGCCGTCGCGCCGCACCGTCAGCACCCCGTGCCCGAGGACGCCTCGGTCGTCGCGCAGCTCGTACGTCAGCCGCTCGCCGTCCGCGAACGGCACCTGCGCCACCACCGGGGACGTCTCGATGTCCGCCGCCGACCCGCCCCCGCCGCACGCCGCCGCGATGGCCGTCGCCAACCCGAGGACGAACAGCACCAGCGCTCTCGATGTGGAGGACCGGGTCAGACGAGTACGGGCGGGACGGCGGTTATCGCTGCGCACTGCGCTCCCACAGCGACTCGTACCCCTCGCCGCCGCGGATCGCCGCCGCGACCTCGCTCCGCTCCGCGGTACGCACGTCGTCGAACGCGTGCTGCGCGTCGCGGATCGCCTCCGGCCCCGCCTCACGCACGAGCCGCTCCTCGATGCGGTTCCACAGCCCCACGTCCTTCATCACCTGGATGTAGCGAGGCCACCCCACCACCGTGATCTGCTCCGGCAGCGGCATCCCCGGCCGCTCGCGCTGCAGGTACCGGTACCGTTCCTCCGCTGACGACGCCGGCGGGACGAGGCGGATCAGCGGCGGGTCGCCCGGCGCTGTCCGCGCGTCGATGAGCAGCCGCTGCGAGATGACGTGGAAGCGCACCACCACGACCTCCGCCTCGTCGAAGACGCGGCCCATCTCCTCGATGTCGATCCCGAAGTCCGGGTCCATGCACCCAATTGTACGGTCGCCTCGCGCAAGGGCTACCCGTCGTGATCGGCCGTCCCGATCCTCAGCTCCGCCCGCCCGCCGGCAACTGGTACGTTCGGTCCAGGTACGGCAGGTGGATCAGCCCGCTCATGTGCAGCCCGAACACCACCAGCACCATTCCCCCGATGCGCGCGAGCAGCCCCAGCTGCTCCTGCACCAGGTCGCCCGCCAGCCCCGCCGACGCCCCCACGCTCGCGAAGACGATCGTGAACCCCACCACGAACGCCGCCGAGTGCAGCATCAGCCGCCGCCGCTCCCCGCTCCCGCCGTCCGCCTCGATCGCTGCCACGCCCGCGAGGTTCGCGAGGTACACCGGCACCAGCGGCAGCACGCACGGCGACAGGAACGACACCACCCCGCCCACAAACGCCACCGCCGGCCCCAGCGCCCCCGAGGTCCCGGAGGACAACTGCTCCTCTGCCTCGGACGTCCGCCCGAAGAAGAACCCGAACGACTGGAACCGCTGGTTGAGCTGCCCGAACTCGCCTAGGAACATCATCGCCCCCACGACGATGAACAGCGCCCCCGCCACCATCAACACCCACGGCATGTACCGCTGCACCCGCCGCATTCGCGGCGCCAGCCATCCGAAGAACGCCCCGAATGCCAGGAACCACACCCCGAGGCCCAGCGAGTACGCCACGAGCAACAGCCCGCCCTGCAGCGCCGTCCCGGAGGTCGCCGCCATCGTCAGCACCGCGCCGAGGATCGGGCCGATGCACGGCGACCAGGCCACCGCGAACGTCGTGCCGATGATGAACGAGCGTGGGTACCCCTCGCGCAGCCAGCCCTGCCGCCCGGCTCCGCTCGTCGCGTCCGAGGCCGCCGTCACGCGTTACTCCTCGGAGATGCCGAGGAGCCGCCGTCGCGCCTCGTCGTACCGCTCTTTGGCGCGCGCCTCGCGGTTCAGCATCCCCTTGATCTGCGTCGGGTGCGGCCGCACTCCTTCGAGGAAGAAGGCGTGCACCTTCGCCAGCTGGGCCTGCCAGTCATCCCAGGCCGCCTCGTACTCGCTGCGCACGTCCTCGCTGACCATGCACTCAGTCTAGCAACGCGGCGAGCCGCGATATATGACGAAGCTCACACCCGCAGCGGCGGCGCCGCCCGCGGCCGCCAGCGCACGTGCCCCGTCTCGAGGTCCTGCGCCGCCCCGCCGATGGACGCGCTCATCAGCCCGCCCCGGTCGAACTCCATCGACGCGTGCGTGCACGGGTTCGGCCGCTCTGCGGTCTCCCCCAGCGGCACGATCTCTGCGCGCACACCGTCCCGCGTCACCTCGATCAGCGCCATCGATCCCAGCCGCGTCGACTTGTGGTGCGGGAAGATCGGGCTCCCCGAGTCGAGCAGCAGCGTCGAGTCCCGGTACTCCAGCCGCTCGTAATGCGAGTCCCCCGCCACGAGGATGTCCAGCGAGGTGTCGTTGTACACCACCCGCTTCAGGTCTTCGACAGTATTGACATAAGGAGGGATGCCTTCGACGTCGTGCACCGCGCCGATGCGCCACCCCTCGTGCTCCACCACCACCACCGAGGACATCCGGTCGTCGTGGAAGTGGTCGTGGTTCCCCTGCGCGCACACCACCGGCGCGAATTGCGCGCACCAGTCCAGCACCGAGGGCAGCACGACGTCGCCCGCATGGATGATCAGGTCCATCGAGGCCAGGAACTCCGCCGAGTGCGCCCCCAGCTCATCGAGCGTCGGCACCTCGGACGGCAGGTGAGTGTCGGACAGCACCCCGATACGCATCACGCCTCGAAGGTAACAGATGCGGCCACGAACAGGCGTAGACTCACCGTGCGACCCATCCGAGGTGAGCGATGAACCGCGGTTTCAAACGTGTCGGCAACCGCCTCGGCGTCAGCCTCTACCGGCTCCTCAACGGGCGCTTCCTCTTTGGCGGCTCCGGCACGATCGTCATCACCGCGCCCGGCCGCCGCTCAGGAGTGCCGCGGTCCACTCCCGTCCAGTCCATCGAGACGCCACGCGGCCTCCTCGTCTGGGGCACCGGAGGCGGCGCGAAGACCGACCCCGACTGGTTCCGCAACCTCCGCGCCGCCACCACTGTCGAGGTCCAGCGTGGCGCCGCCCGCTACCGCGCCTGCCCCCGCGAACTCCTCGGCCCCGAACGCGACGAGGCCTGGACGAACGTCATCCTCGCCCAGCGCCCCGCCGTCGCCCGCTACGCCCGCCGCGCCGGCCGCACCATCCCCGTCGCCCTCCTTGAGGCAGTGCCGAGGTAAGGTCGGGGGGAAGCGCCTCAGCGTCCCAGGTCTGAATGCGCCTCAACCAACACGCACCCGTGTGATCCGATCAGCCGATGTCAGCGCGGATGACAGTGTCGTTCAAGAGCCTCAGAAGCTCCGGTGCCTCGATCCGGTGCCCGCTGGCGCGGCGAAGCTCTCTCCGCACGGCCTCTAGCACGTTTTCAGAACGGAGCACCGCCGCGAGTGCTTTTGGCGAGGTGGCACTTCGGGCCTTCCAAAGTTCATCGATCTGCTTCCGCTTGAGCGCCTCGATCGTCAGATAGAAGAGTTCGGACGTTTTCTGCTGCGGCGTGGCGCTGCTCAGTAGATCCGTTTCGATGACGAGGTCGATCGTTACGGGCATTCCCGGAGATAGGTGCCATACCTGCCAGACAGCGCCGTTGGTGAGGATCATCCATTCGACCCCCTCATTGACGGCGTACATTTCGACCTGGCGCAGATGTCGTGGCCCGAGTTTTGTACTAATGCGCTTGACCTCAATGAAGGCGGTCAACTGCTTTTCGACGCGAACGCCATAATCCGCGAACTCGCCTCGAACTTGGTACTCGGTCGTCAGATCGGCGTACTTGTCAAATCCCAGTCCATCACAAAGGAAGTCTGTCACTAGGAGGCGAGTGTCACCCTCATTGGCATCACGCTCAGCCAGCTCACCGAGCGGCCGGCTGTATTTCTGAATCGCGGCTCGTAGCCTGGTGCGTGCGTCCGTCTCCCATTTGGGAGCGCCCTGCGGTCGGGCGGCACGGACTGGCTTCGGCTCGTCGGTTCCGACGACGGGCGGCGGTGTCGCCGTGATCTCCGCGGCGGGTGATGACTCGGGGTACTGACCTACCATTCGACGCCTCCGGAAACGCGTGCAAATCCTAACACCACGCTCGCCGATCTGCGGTCCCAGGCGCCCGGCGTGACCGCGCGACCAGGCCCGACGTCCCGTTGAGTTCCGGGACGGGATGCCCAGTTCGGACAAATCAACGTCGAAGGGAGGAGTTGGTAGCGCATGCGGGATTCGAACCCGCGATCTCCGCCTTGAGAGGGCGGTGTCCTGGGCCACTAGACGAATGCGCCCCGTGAGTGGACTCCCAGCCTAACAAACCTTCGAGGACTCGCTCAACCCACCGCGCTCGCCCGCCCGCCGCCCGCCATCACCCCCTCGCCGTCTGACAGCTTTGGCGAGGAATGAGGGGATCGCGCGCCGAATTCGTTGCCCCCCATCCTCACGCCTCCTACCGTGATGAGAGGAGGAACCGTGCGACTGACGATGACCGACTGGCCCCTCTTCATCAAGAAGACGGTCGCGGTCTTCGCACTCTCGCTCCTCGTCGTCCCCCTCGTCGGGATGAAGGGTGGCTTCCCCGCCACCGCCTACCTCGTTGGCCTCGTCGTCCTCCACGTCTTCGTGCTCGGCATCTACTTCTACCGCATCCGCTTCCGCGAGCTCGACCACGACTACCGATCGCTCATCGCGAGGGTCGCCGCGCTCGTCTTCGTCGGCTACCTCCTCCTCGTCGTCTCCGACTTCGACGAGTCCACCTCCCGCAACACCCTCGCCATGCAGATGCTCGGCGTCTCCGTCCTGCACACCGCCGTGCTGCTCCTGCTCATGGTCCGCATTTCGAGACCGGACGCAGGCGGCGCCCGCAAACCGCCCGCCGGCATCGCCGAAGAGCCCGCCGAGGGCTGATCCCCCGCTCCTGTCATCAGAGCTATGGGCCGCCTGCGCCCCGGAGGCTGCCGGCCCCACGCGCGTCGGGGACGCCGTTCGTCTCGCCGCGCCGACCGCACGACCTCGAGGGCAACGTTCGAGGCTCGGAAGAACGTTCGAGGCCGGGTTGCCCCGGCCTCGAATCGAGTTCCCGTGAGAGGGAAGCGTTAGCTGACGTTCGCGATGATCGCCAGCAGCAGGATCGCCACGATGTTCGTGATCTTGATCATCGGGTTCACCGCCGGACCGGCGGTGTCCTTGTACGGGTCGCCCACCGTGTCGCCGGTGACCGCCGCCTTGTGCGCTTCCGAGCCCTTGCCGCCGTGCTCGCCCGTCTCGATGAGCTTCTTGGCGTTGTCCCACGCCGCGCCGCCCGAGGTCATCGACAGCGCCACGAAGAGACCCGTCACGATCGACCCCAGCAGCATCGCGCCCACCGCGGCGAACGCCGCCGACTGGTCCTCCACCACCAGGATGATGAAGTACAGCACCACCGGCGCCAGCACCGGCAGCAGCGACGGCGCGATCATCTCGCGGATCGCTGCCCGCGTGAGCATGTCCACCGCGCGGCTGTAGTCCGGCCGGTCCGTGCCGGCCATGATGCCCGGCTTCTCACGGAACTGCCGCCGCACCTCGACCACCACCGCGCCGCCCGCGCGGCCGACGGCCATCATGCCCATCGCGCCGAACAGGTACGGCAGCAACCCGCCGAGGAACAGGCCGATCACCACGTACGGGTCGCTCAGCACGAACGCCACCGGCACGTCCGGGAAGTACCGCCCGAGGTCCTCCGTGTACGCCGCGAACAGCACCAGGGCCGCCAGTCCGGCCGAGCCGATCGCGTACCCCTTCGTCACGGCCTTCGTGGTGTTGCCCACCGCGTCGAGGGCGTCCGTGACCTCGCGCACTTCGTCCGGCAGTTCCGCCATCTCGGCGATGCCGCCCGCGTTGTCCGTTACCGGCCCGTACGCGTCCAGCGCCACGACCATGCCCGCCAGCGCGAGCATCGTCGTCGCCGCCACCGCGATACCGAACAGACCAGCGTTCAGGAACGCCACGATGATGCCCACGGCGATCACGATCACCGGCAGCGCCGTCGCCTCCATCGAGACCGCAAGGCCCTGGATGACGTTCGTCCCGTGACCGGTCGTCGAGGCCTGCGCCACGCTCTTCACCGGCCGGTAGCCCGTCGCCGTGTAGTACTCGGTGATCCACACGATCAGCCCGGTCGCGACCAGACCGATGAGCGCGCACACGAACAGGTTCCAGCCGTGGACCTCGCGGCCCAGTTCCCCCTCGATGACCTCGCCGAAGCCGAACATCAGTTGGATGACGACCCCAACCAGGATGGCCGACAGCGCGGCCGTGACGAAGAAGCCCTTGTACAGCGCGGGCATGATCGCGTTGTTCGACCCCAGCCGCACGAAGAACGAGCCCACCACCGAGGCCGCGATGCAGACGCCGCCCAGCACCAGCGGGAAGAGCAGCATCTCCTCCTGCGTGTCTCCCACGAAGAACGCCGCCGCCAGCAGCATCGTGCCCACCAGCGTCACCGCGTACGTCTCGAAGAGGTCCGCCGCCATCCCGGCGCAGTCACCCACGTTGTCGCCGACGTTGTCCGCGATCACCGCGGGGTTGCGCGGGTCGTCCTCCGGGATCCCCGCCTCAACCTTGCCCACGAGGTCGGCGCCAACGTCGGCGCCCTTGGTGAAGATGCCGCCCCCGAGGCGCGCGAAGATCGAGATCAGCGAACCGCCGAACCCGAGCCCCACCAGCCCCTCAATGATGTGCGACATGTCCTCGGCCGGGTCGTACGCCTGCCGCAGCAGGATGTAGTACAGCGCGACCCCCAGCAGCCCCAGTCCCACGACCAGCAGGCCCGTGATCGCCCCCGCCCGGAACGCCAGCTGCAGCGCGGGGTTCAGTCCCTTGCGCGCCGCCTCTGCCGTCCGCACGTTCGCCCGCACGGAGACGTTCATCCCCACGTACCCGGCGACGCCCGAAAGCACCGCGCCGATGACGAACCCGACCGCGACGTGCCACCCGAGCAACGCGAACAGCGCCACCGCCAGGACCACACCGACGATGCCGATCGTGCGGTACTGCCGGTTCAGGTACGCCTGCGCACCCTCCCGGATCGCGCCCGCGATCTCCTGCATCCGCGCAGACCCCGCGTCGGCCGCCAGCACCAGGCGGCCCATGGCCAGCCCGTATACCAGCGCGAGCACTCCGAGGACTACCACAAGTAAGTACGTGAGTGTCATGCGATCCGCCCCTCCGACTCGCTCGCGCACGAACCCGCCGACGCCCCTCAGGTCGTCGCACGCAGGTCGCGGCGAAACATGCCAGACGCGCGCGTATGGCGCAACCGCTTACGCCTATTCAGAGACCGTCAGTTGCCCGCGATCGGGACTTCGACGCGCTCGAAGTCCCGTAAACCTACCGGCAGCGACCCAGGAGCGGCGTCCCCTCCGGGATCCCCGTCGCCCCCCACTTCGCCTCCCATGCGGCGTTCACCACAGACACCGTCGACCCGGGAAGGTAGATCACGAAGCGGCCCGCGACGTCCGTCGTCCAGAACGCCGCCGTCCCCGGCGAGCACCCCGACGCGTAGACCAGGTCGAGGCTCGATCCGCCGCCGAAGATGACCAGCGCGAAGCCGCCTTCCGCTGGCACCTCCCCGTACGTCAGCGTCCCCTGTGAAAGGTACGTCGTGATGCTCACCGTCGCCGAAGCCGGATGCAGGTAGGGGTCGTATGCGGTCACACGGAACTGCATGATCCCCACCGAGTTCGGGGCCTGGAACGACATAATCTGACCGAACGAGTTCAACTCCACCGGCTGTCCCGACAGCTGCTCCCAGATGTACGTCAGCTGCAGTCCCTCTGGGTCGGTCGCCGCCACCGGCAGCACCACCGGGAAGTCGATCGGCACCGCCAGCTCCGCCGGCAACTCGGCCGTCGGGCGCAGGTCGATGCCATATAGCTGCTGCAGACGCTCGGCCTCGCTCGGCGTCGGTTCGAGGTGACACGTGTCCGGGCGCGACAGGTCCACCGACGCGTACATCAGGTCCGCCGGGTCGGTGCTGTGCCCGAAGCCCAGCGCGTGCCCCATTTCGTGCGTGATCGTCGACAGCAGGCACGCCGGCACGTTGGCGAACGTCGACTCGAGGATGATGTCCGCCTCGTCGATGCGGCGGATCGTGGGGTTGGTCGGCGGCGCCCATGAGATCGAGGACTCGGTGAGCCCCAGCATCGCCCCGCTCAGGATGTTCCGCTCGTCATCGAACGCGATCTGGTTCTCGCCGTCGCGACGCTCCCAGCGCGCCTGCTTGCAGTCCCCCGCGTAGGCGACGCCGATCGCCGCCTCCACCTGATTCCACGTGTTCGCCGCCTCCCGCACGAAGTCGCGGAACTGCGTCTCCGTCAACCACGCCGGCCGGTGCTGCATGAACGTGCAGAACCGCACCGGCCGCTTCGAGATCGACCATTCGGCCGCGGGCGGCCCGCATCGAGGTGGAGACTCTCCCGGCCCGCAGTCGCTTATGTAGGGGACGGGATAGCCCGACGACAGATCCATCGCCATCTCGTTGCTCTGGAAGAGACCGACCTGCACCTGGTCAGGCCTGGGCTCGGCGTGTTCTGGGGCGGCGCTGATGGACGTTGCGCACAGCCCGATCGCGACTGTAAGCGCCCCCGCCAGCGCCGGACGGAGCCCCAAGGCCGCCGAGGATCGTCCTACGGTCGCCGCGCACGCCTGTAGGAACCCGGTGAGCGTCACTCGCTGCCCGACCCTCCACAAGCCGCGCCTGCAACCGACTGAGCATCGAGCGCGCCGCAGCTACAAAGCTAACACACGGCCGCCGCGAGCTTAACCACCTGGCGCTAGTCGAGGTTCGCCAGCGACCCCGCCTCCGTGCTCGTCAGCGGTGCCCCGCCGTGCAGGCTCCGCAGGCGGTTGATGCGCTCCACGATCGGCGGATGCGTCGAGAACATCCCCTTCGATCGTTCCTCGAACTTCTTAATCGGGTTCACGATGTACAGGTGCTGCGTCGCCCGGTTCGCCACCTCGAGGACCTCCGTATCGCCCGCGATCTTCGCGAGCGCTCGCTCCAGGCCCGCCGGGTTCCGCGTGAACTCCACCGCTGTCGCATCCGCCAGGTACTCACGCTGGCGGCTTACGGCCAGCTGCACGAGCCGCGCGAACAGCGGCGCCAGGATCGCGAGCACGATCGCCACCACGAAGATGATCGCCTGCCCTGCTCCCCCGCCGCCCCGGTCGCTGCGCGAGCGGCCCCGCCCGCCGAGGCCGCCCCACCACGTCCAGCGCAGGAAGACGTCCGCCATCAGCGCGATGCTCCCCACCAGGACCCCCACCAGCAGCGCGAACCGGATGTCGTAGTTCCCCACGTGTCCCAGCTCGTGGCCGATCACCCCCTGCAGCTCCTCGCGGTTCAGCTTCTCGAGCAGCCCCGTCGTCACCGCGATCGAGGCGTGCTCCGGGTCCCGCCCGGTCGCGAACGCGTTCGGCGCGCTGTCGTCGATGACGTACACCTTCGGCATCGGCAGGTTCGCCGCGATCGCCATCTCGCGCACGACGTTCATCAGCTGTGGCGCGTCTGCCTCGGTCACCTGCCGCGCCTTCGACGCCGCAAGCACCATCGAGTCGCCCCGGTAGTACGAGATCAGCGAGAGGAACCCCGCAACGATCACCGCCGCCGTCGTCACGAACATCGCCGCCGTGAGCTGCCCCGTGCTGCCGTACCCGATCGCAAACCCGAGCACCCCGAGGATGAGCGCCACGGACAGCATCAACAGCAGCGAATTCCGGCGGTTCGCTCCCTGCAGCGAGTAGAAGGTACTGGCCACGGCCGCCCCGACCGCCGCCGCTTAGCGGAGGCTGACCGTCGGGACCTCCATCGCCTCCGGCTCCGCCTCGAAGAACTCGCGCGGACGGAACCCGAACATCCCCGCCAGCACCACGTTCGGGAACGTCGCCGTCGAGCTGTTGTACTCATACACCGTCGCGTTGTAGTGCTGCCGCGAGAACGAGATCTGGTTCTCGGTCGTCGTGAGCTCCTCCTGCAACGACAGCACGTTCTGGTTCGCCTTCAGGTCCGGGTAGTTCTCCACCACCGCGAACAGCGACCGCAGCGCGCCCGTCAGCTGGTTCTCCGCTGCCGCCGCCTGTTGCGGCCCTTGCGCGCCCGCCGCAACCGCGTTGGCGCGCGCCTCCGTCACCTGCGTGAGCACTTCCTGCTCGAACCCCATGTAGTCCTTGACTGCGTTCACGAGGTTCGGGATCAGGTCGTGCCGTCGCTTCAACTGCACATCGATCTGCGCCCACGCCTCGTCCACGCGCAGCCGGCGCTGCACCAGCCCGTTGTAGATGCCGATAAGGACCAGCGCCACGACCACCACGATCGCCACGAGGACCAGCACTACGATCAACGTTCCGCTCATACCGCCTCCTCCGAGGAGTGCTCCACCCTCGGAGTATACGTCTGCCCCGGCCGCCTACCTAGCCCGCCTTCAGCTAACCCTAAAGCCCCCTACAATCCGCCCATGCCTCTCGACCGCGCCGCCCGCCGCTTCATCGAGCGCCATCGCCTCGCGCGCCTGGCGTTCGCCACCGCCGAGGGCCTCCCCGCCATCGTCCCCGCGCACTTCGCTCTCGACACCGCCGTCGACGACGTCCTGTACGCGGTCGCCGCTCCGCCCGCGCCCGCCGCCTATCTCCCCCGCACCGCCCTCGACGTCGCCCTCTTGGTCGACGATGTCGACGAGGTGCGTGGCAGGTCCGCGGGCGTGGTGATCCGCGCCCACGCCGCCCCATGCGCCACGGAGGCGGAGTTCCTCGCCGCGATGTCCGCGCTCGGCACCCGCTACCCCGACTGGTCCGTTGCCCCCGCCGAGGGCGCACCGCTGCTCCGCCTCCGTATCGAGCGTCTCGAGGCTTGGGGCCGCCTCGAGGCGCCCGGGGCCGGCAGCGCAGACACCGCCGGCCTGCAGCTCGTCCGCACCGTCGAGCGCATCTCCGCGCCCCACGTCACCACCGAGCATCGCGCGGGCGTGTCATCGGGCGCCATCGCCCGCCTCCGCCGCGCCGGCGACGACATGGTTGAGGAGCCCATCGAGTCGTTCGATGAGGCTGCCATGCCCGACGAGGGCGGGCGCATGCTCCGCTACCCCCTCGACCACCTCGACGATGGCCTCTACGTCGCCGACAGTGTCGGCCCCGCCAACACCCTTCGCCGCACCTTCTTCGAGGTCGTCGACGGCCGCATCGGCCGCCTCTTCGACGACCGCCGCCGCGCCCTCCGCGAACTCCGTCACCTCGAGCGCTGACACCGTCGAGGGGTTGCGGGCCCGCCTCCGTTCCTCCATGGTGTCGCCGAGGTCGCAGTCAAGTGGGGGAGGCGCAGGATGACGAGGCCGCTCGGTGAGGCTTCCGCATGGGTCAGGCTGATCGCCGGGGCATTCCTGGTCAGCGCAGTGGTCTTCGTCATGGTGATGGTGATCAACAGGGCCCTCATCCCGCCGCTGCTCATCCAGGCGCTCATTGCGGCCCCTCTCGCGTACGCCGTCTTACGCTGGCACGGCAGGCGCTGGGTGCTCGTCCTGAGCGCGGTCGCCGCGCTGCTCGCGCTGGTCGGCGGAGCCCCGTTCTACATGGAGGACCTGCAGCACCCGGAATCCGGCTGGGCCTTCGTCCCCTCCGCGTTCCTGGTCGTCGCCTTCGTCGTCGCCTTGCTGGCTGGCATCGCGGCGTCCCTCCGGCGCAGCGAGGCGCCGGCGCGCGCCATCACCCTCGGCGCTGGCGGGCTCGCCGCGCTCCTCCTGGTCGTCGGCCTGGTCGCCACCCTCGGTGTCAGCGACGACGCCCAGGCTGAAGGCGACACGCTCGTCGTCGCGAAGCAGTTCGAGTTCCCCGAGACCGTCGCCGTCCAGTCCGGCGACGTCGGCCTGTACATCCAGAACAAGGACCTCGTCCGGCACACCTTCGTCATCGAGGATGCGGGCGTGAAAGTCGAGCTGCCCGGCTCGACCTCCCGTCATGTGTCCGTCGCCCTTCAGGCGGGCACGTACGAGTTCCACTGCGACGTACCCGGCCACGAGTCGATGAAGGGCACGCTCGAGGTCAACTAGCGTCATCCTGACCGCGCCGCGTATGCACCTGTAGCGCGGCTGCAAGCCGGCGCTGCTGGTGCTGATGCCTGGCTCGCGAGGTGATCCGTAGCGTCAGAAGGAGCCTGGGAGGCTCCGATGACGCTCGTCCGCACTCGTGCTGCCACTCTGCTCATGCTCTGTGCGCTCGCCCTCGCTGCTTGCGACGGCGACTCCGCATCGGACGGCGCGACTGCCACAGCGACCTCCACTGCCGCGGCGTCGACAGCCCGCGCGACCTCGTCGAGCTTCGCCCAGGCCATCCGCGATGTCGTTGGACGAGTCCGGCCCGCGGTCGTCCAGATCACGAACGAACAAGGCCAGCGAGGCCTGTTCGGCGGCGGCGAGGCCATCCCGGCCGGTGTCGGCTCCGGCGTCATCTACGACGCCGAAGGCCGCATCCTCACTAACAACCACGTCGTCGAGGGTGCCCAGCGCCTGCTCGTCACGCTCCCTGACGGCCGTTCCTTCACCGCCACTCTGCTCGGCACGGACCCCGTCACCGACCTCGCCGTGCTTCAGGTCCAGGGCGACGACCTCCCGCGCGCTTCCCTCGCCGAGGACGGCAGCGTCGAGGCCGGCGACTGGGTCGTCGCCATCGGCAACGCCCTCGCGTTGGAAGGCGGCCCGACGGTCACTACCGGCGTCGTAAGCGCCCTCGGTCGCGCCATCCAGGCCCCGGCCGCCGGCCAGAGCGGCGGCGGCTACCTCCTCGACCTCGTCCAGACGGATGCCGCCATCAACCCCGGCAACTCCGGCGGCCCGCTGCTTAACCTCGCTGGCGAGGTGGTCGGGATCAACACCGTCGTCGCCGGCGAAGCCGAGGGCATCGGCTTCGCCATCTCCACCGCGACCATTCGTCGCATCGCGCGCCAGCTCGTCGAAGACGGACGCGCCGTCCATCCCTACGTCGGCATTCGCTACGTCCCCCTGAACGCCGCCACCGCCGCGGAGCTTGGCACCGATGTCCGCGAAGGCATCGCCGTCGGAGACGTCGCCCAGGACTCACCCGCCGCGCGCGCCGGCCTCCAGGCCCGCGACATCATCGTCGCCGTCGATGGCCGCGATCTCACCGGCGAGTCGGACTTCGCCAGGGCCATCGAGGAGGGTCAGCCGGGCGACGTGCTCACTTTCACCGTCCGCCGCGGCGGTGACGAACAGGAAATCCGCATCGAGCTCGGAGAGGCCCCGTCATGATCGCCGTGCGCACCACGTTCCTTCGCCACCTCGCGCTTGTGTCCATCGCCATGCTCGCCATCGCGTGCTTCGCGGCATGCGGCGACGAGGATCAGGACGCTGGCCTCGAGACTGAGTTCCAGGTCGATGTCCTCGAGGTCATCGTCCACGACGACCGCATCGAGCCCGCGACGGTGACCCTGCGCGTGCCCGACCAGGTCACGCTCGACCTCACCAACCGCTCGAGCACGGCCTGCTCCTTCAACCTCGGCGGCTACGTCCGCGACTTCGAGGTCGGCCCCGGCGACCAGGACTCCATTGCCTTCACCGTCATCGATGTCGACTCCGACATCTCCCCCGACACCACCACCATGGGCTGCGCCGGCGATGGCCCCCGCAACGGCACTCTCGAAGTCCTCGACTCGAGCGGCTGACCGTCCCTCCGACGGATCGGCCAGCCGCTTGAGGTATCGAGGTGCGGCCGGCCGCCGTACGCTACGCCGCTGACTCGTCCGGCTCATGCACGCCGAAGATGTTGCCCTCCGTGTCCGTGCAGTACGCCTGCCACGCCATCCCCGTGATCGCGTGCTTCTCCACCACCGCCGCCCCGCCCGCCGACGTCACCTTCGCCAGGCAGTCATCGAGGTCGTCCACCTGCACCGTACACACGTATGCGTTCACCGCCTGCCCCGAGATAGGCGCAGGCCCCTGCCGCCGCATCAGCCCGCCGTTGATCCCGGGCTCGGAGGACCCCTCCTCCGCCGTCATCACCCCCCAGTACTCCCCCGGCATCCACTCCGGGAACTCCCAGCCGAAGACCGCGCGATAGAACCCGATCGCCCGCTCCACGTCCTCCGCATGAATCTCGAAATGCACCACTCGAGGCATGAACGCTCCTCTCACGACCCGGCGCCTGTGCCGGCGTGCCGTGAGCGTACGCTCACGTCGGCCCGTTCGTGACCCCGGCTGTCACCCGCCCGCCTCGACGCCGCTCCGGCTTGTAGCCCCATCGTTGCCGCACGTACCATCCCCCGGACACCCGCCCCCACCTCGCCCGAGGAGTGCGCACCCATGGCCGCCGGCGACTACCGCGAGGCACAGGCAGAAGCCGCGGCCGCGCGCGCCCGCGCGAAGGCCCTCCGCCCCTGGTACCGCAAGAAGCGCTACCTCGTCGGCGTCCCCCTTGCCGTCCTCACCCTGCTGGTCTTCGCCGGTGGCGTCGCCTCTCGCACGGATACCACGACCGGCACCGCGGCCTCCGAGGGCTCCACAACCGGCGGCCCAGTCGTCACCGGCGGCGACGCCACGGCGCGCATCGGCGACCTCGTGCGCGTCGGCAGCCTCGACCTCACCATCACCAGCGTCGACCCGTCCCTCGACGCCGCCGCGTACCACCGCGCCAACCGCGCCACCGTCGCCGTCGCCTTCCGCGCCACCAACACCCGAGGCGACGAGGGTAGGGAGTACGAATTCCTCCTCAACGCCTTCAAACTCGTCGACGCCAAAGGCGTCACCCACCCGCGCGCCGCCTGCATCGACTGCCCCGGCGACTTCGCCACCAAAGGCCTCGTCCGCGGCGGCACCCTCGAGGGCATCGCCTACTTCGAAGTCCCACCCGGCGCCACCCTCACCGAACTCATCTACGACCCCCTCTTCTCCAACAACCGCGCCCGCATCTCCCTCCAGTAACCCGGTCCACCGCCGACGTCCACGACCAGCCGCCCCACCCCCCGACGTGCAAGCACCATCCCCGCGCAGGCACGGCCTGCCGCGTCCGCGGGTGTCAAGCCCCGTTCCAGGGTGGGTGGGCCATCTGAAAGACAACAGCCGGCCGCGAAGCGACCGTCCGCATCGCGCCGCGAAGCGGCGCGTCCTCCCCCTCGCCCGCGAAGTGGGAGAGGGGGACCGAGGGGGTGAGGGAGCATACGTCGCCCTGGCGAGACCGCCCGGCTCCATTCACCAATGCCCATCGAGGACTGACCGGAACGGGGGATGCAAGGCGAAGCCCCCTTGAGGGTGGGCGGGCCTCCCTACAAACGAGTCTCAGCGAGAAACCACCGACCGCTGGCACGAACCCCGCCCGAGGTGCCCCCCACCCCCGAGGCGTAAGGCCCCCGCTACCCCTGCCCCGCAACGCCCTCCAGCTCATCCGCCCTCGAGGGAATCCCCGCCGACAGATTCTCGAACCCGTCCCGAGTCACCAGCACATCGTCCTCGATGCGCACCCCGATCCCCCGGAACTCTCGAGGCGCCTGCGGGTCCGTGATGTACAGCCCCGGCTCCACCGTCAGCACCATCCCCGGACGCAGCGCCACCGACTCCCCCGCCTCGCGGTACCGGCCCACGTCGTGCACGTCCAGCCCCAGCCAGTGCGACGTCGCGTGCATGTAGTACGGCGCGTACGCCCCCGACTTCACCAGCGCGCTCGGCCGCCCCTCCAGGATGCCGAGGTCGCGCAGCCCCTCCGTCAGCACCCGCACCGCACGCTCGTGCACATCGTTGAAGCGCACCCCCGGCTTGATGATCGACATCGCCTGCCGCTGCGCCTCCCACACGATGTCGTACACCGCTCGCTGCGGCGCCGTGAACCGCCCGTTCGCCGGGAACGTCCGGCTGATGTCCGCCCCGTAGTAGTCGACCTCCGCCCCCGTATCGAGGAGCAACAGGTCCCCGTCATGGATCAGCGCCCGGTTCGAGGTGTAGTGCAGCGTGCACGAGTTCGCCCCCGCCGCCACGATCGACGGGAACCCGTCCCGAGGCGACCCGCGGCGTCGGTACTCCGCCTCCAGCACCGCCTGCACCTCGTACTCGTGCATCCCCGGCCGCGTCGCCCGCATCGCCGCCTCGATGCCCGCGCCCGTGATCGCGATCGCCTCCCGCAGCGCCTCGACCTCCTCGCGCGACTTGATCACCCGCAGCTCCGCAACGAGCGGGAACGGGTCCGCCAGCCGTTCGATGGCCACCGCTCCGCGCTGCCCCGCGCCCCGCCGCGCCGCCACCACCCGCGACAGCAACCGCTCCACCCGCTCGTCCGCGCCGAGCGAGAAGTACACCGTGTCCACGCCGTCGAGGACCTCCGGCAGCCGGTCCTCCAGCTCCTCGATCGGGTACGCGAGGTCAGCGCCGTACTCCGACCGCGCCCCCTCCACCCCCGCCCGAGGCCCCACCCACACCGCCATCTGCGGGTCGTGCGGCCGCACGAACAGCACATACGGCTGCGCGTGCCCCGGCCGCAGCACTGCCACCGTGTCCGGCTCCTCGAACCCCGTCAGATACAGGAACGTCGAGGGCTGACGGAACACATAGTCCACGTCCCCGTTCCGCCGCGACTCCCGCCCCGACACGAACACCGCCGCCGCCCCGTGCCCCCCGTGCTTCAACTGCCGCATCAGCGCCGCCCGCCGCTTCGCGAACGCCGCCTGCCCCTCCGGCGCCCCCGCCGCGGCCCCCCCCCCCGCCTCGCCACCCCCGCCGCCTGCCGAGCCGCCATCGCGACCCCTCCTCACCCCACACACCACCTCGGAGGCCGCGCACCCGCCCTCCGAGGCATCAAGAACGCTGGTACCCCCGGCAGGACTCGAACCTGCGCACACGGTTTAGGAAACCGATGCTCTATCCTCTGAGCTACGGGGGCGCACATCCGATAGTACCGGCTGATCGCGGTGCAAAGGACTGCGTCGGTCGCCCCTAGGCGAGTGCGACCGGCGTCTCGCCGCCGGAACCGACTTCAGTGGCGGGCCATGCAGCAATGAAGGCCGGGAGCGTCTCCGAGGCGTCACCCTGCACGATATGCACGTTTCTCTCGACAGTGAAGCCTGTCGCGTGTGCCTTCAGGAATGCCGACAGTCGCGCCGCAGGGGCTGCACTCGTGTCGAATACAACGATTTGCGTATCCGAGTCCGAAACGGCCCGAGAGATCATTCTGAGGATGTACTCGTCTGTCTCTTGGAAGCTGTACCCAACAACGCAGAAGACGCCGGCACTCTTGATCGCCTCCTCGGCCTCATGACGGATCGCTAAGAGGGTTGGGTGTTGGGCTGACTTAGTGCCAATTGGTGGGACGATTAGATGCGGCGCCAGCGCTTCGCAAGACGGGCACTGGGAAACGACCGGGTAGATTCCGGCCTCGATTGCCGACTCGATATGAGCCAGTTGTACAGCTACCACTCGATCGCAGTTCCGGCACGCAAACCAATTCAACGAGCCATGCATCTTTAGAATCGGCGCACCCTGACGTCGCTCCTCGACCCCAACGTACCAGTACCCATCCGCTCCTAGCGCGCGCTCCAGACACACGTCGTAGTTTGTCGTGAGTGCCGTCAGGTTCGAACGTCGACTTCGATCCGCGATCGCCACATGAATAGGATTGGCTGGGCTCGTCCGCATCATTCCGACGAGCAGCGAAAACAGGGTTTCCGACGACTCCCGCAGGTCGTCCATCGGGGCCAGTTGATCGAGATTCCGGTTCCCAAGCCTCTGGGGGCCGCGCCGCGGATCTGTGGGATACAGCAGATCCCTGATCAGCCCCCGAACCCTCGGCGCTCCCGAGACAGTCTGCGCGATATCGATCGCCGTAAGTAGGTCCTCGATATTCGTGATCCCTAGATCCTCCGCACGCTCGCGGATCCGGAGAAGGGACTTGGCGTTCACCGCGGCCGCCTTCTCCCATAGAATCGCGAGGAGCTCCGACACAAGGGGTATGTTTGTTGGGGCAGGCTTCGAGGCTCCTGCACCTAACATCATCACCCAGGGTGTTGTCGCGATGGTGCCCTGAGCGATTCGGGTGGCGGTACCGGCTGCAACATCTGCCGGTCGGGCGATTCGGGCGTCGAGTCGACGCCACAGAGAAGTCTGTTCCTGCCGCTGCAGCGCGTCGAGAATCTCCTGCCAATCGAGCGTGAGCCAGGCCTGCTGATGCGAGTCCAAGAACTTTGTGAGCCGGTCAAGATCGGACTCGTCGAGTTCACCCTGCTCGCGAAGATACCTTGTCAGTCGCAGATGTGCATCGGTTTCACTGTCGGACCATCCATCGTCAAACGGCCACTCGTCTCCCTGTACCATATGCCCCCCTACTCCCTCCCGCGTAGCATAGTCGAATCATAGCGCGATAATAGGGTCGATGGTTAGTGGCTTGGCCATTCGGCTGGTCGGCGGATCGATCATGTCGTCTCGCTGTGGACTCCGTCTCCCGCACGTTAAGAACTCCACGCCCCGCCACGGTACCGTCGAGGTCATAGGTCGACGTTCTGGCCCGCATGGGACTCGTCGTTCGCGTGACGTCGGCATCCCGGAACGCCGCGTATAGCGCATCCGCCGCGAGGGCCGTACGCGATCAACTTCGACTCCCCCCTCCATGTCGGAATGCACACCACCCACGTGCCTGGCGAGGTCCGCGAAGGGCCGTGCTTAACTGGCTAGGACGTCACGCGCCGCCTGCATTCCTCGCGCGGCTCCCACCTTGTGCGCAGCGCAAGCTCCGTCGCGGTCGGCCCATTCGGAGCGCTGCATCGGGCCCCAGTCCGGTCCGCGGACATAGCCCCGGCCGCCTTCCCCCGAGCCCCGCTGGCGGTACTGACGACGAGAAGGACAAGCGATCGGCAGCGAAATTGACAGAACCAAGGCCCCGGACCACTATCTACACGCCCCTGGCCGGTACCGAGCCATCCGAGGGCTCCAGTCTCCCCCACAGCGACGCACGCATGAACCACTGGTCGCCGAGAAAGACCCGCGATGCCTGACAACTACGAGTTCTCCGCACAGCAGGACACCGTCTTCCAGGGCCTCCACCGCAGCCTGAACCTCTTCGCGCTCGCGAACATCGCGCTCGGCATCGCCACCCTCGTGATCGCCTACATTCTCGCCGTCGAGGAAGACGAGGTGTTCGCCGGCGGCGTCGTGCTCGTGCTGGGCATCCTCTACTGCGCCCTCGGCGTCGTGTGGCGGAGGCCGCTCGACAACCTGCGCAGGATCGTCCGCACGAGGGGCGAAGACATCAACGAACTGATGGTCGTGACCGACGACCTCAAATGGGCCTTCATGGTCTCCGCGGGGATCTTCGCCGCATTCCTCGTGCTCAGGCTCATCCTCTCGTTCGGCTACTTGTTCGACACCGACCTGGGTCAGTAAGAAGGAGCCGAGGGAATGTCGTCGCCCTTCGAATTCACAGACGCCGACAATGCCCGCTTCGCGGAGTTACATAAGTGGCTCCAGTGGTTCGCCATGGGAGTCATCGCCGTCAGCCTGCTGAGCATCGCGAGCGCCGCGGTCGAGCTGTTCGCGGACACCGACCAGGGCGGCACCTGGGGCCTCGGATGGGTCCTCCGAGGAGTTCTGGGGCTCGTGTTCGGCCTCCTCTGGATGCGTCCGTTGAGGGACCTGGCCAGCATCATCCAGACGCGAGAGAACGACATTCCGCATCTCATGGCGTCGTTCCAGCAATTCAGCAGGGCCATCTACTGGGGCGTGATCATCACCGCCATCCAGGTCGCCATCACAGCGGGCGGCGGCATCGGCGGCTGGATCCTCGAGAACCGGTAGCTTCGAGTCGTTCGGCGATCAACGACCCGCAGAAACGAAGTCGTCGCGGACCATCGACGTCACTCGGCTTCCCACGCCGGATTCCACACCACCTCCCACAAATGCCCGTCGAGGTCCGCGAAATACCCCGCGTACCCGCCCCAGAACGTCTCGTGCGCCGGCCGCACCAGCCGCGCACCCGCGCGGCGCGCCCCCTCCATCACCGCGTCCACCTCCGCGCGGCTCCCCACGTTGTGCCCCAGCGACAGCTCCGTCGCGCTCGGCGCGCCCACCGGCAGCCCCGAATCGTGCGCCAGGCTCGCCCGCGGCCAGAGCGCCAGCCGCCCCCCGCCGTCGAGGTCGAAGAAGCACACCGCCCCGTGCTCGAACTCCCTCCCGATGATCCCCTCGGTCGCCCACCCCAGCCCGTCCCGGTAGAACACCACCGCCCGCTCCAGGTCAGCCACCCCCAGCGTGATCACCGTCACCCGAGGCCTCATCGAAGGTCCTCCTCGCCTACCCCCATCCCCTGGTGGCTGGCGGCGCCCTGCTCCGACAGCCAGCGCTCGAACCCCTCGAAGTGCGACGCGTGCTCGCGCGCGATCCACAGCCCCGACGCCGTCGCCAGCACCGCCCCCGACGACGTCAGCGCCAGCTCCCCCGACAGAAACCACTTCCGCCCCTCGACGCGGTCCGCGCGCGCCGTCGCCGCCAGCGACGCCCCCACCGGTACCGGCCGCATGAACTCTACCGTCAGCGACGCCGTCACCGTGTAGTGCCCGTGCAGCAGCGGCACGTGCCCCAGCACCTCATCGAAGACCGCCGCCGTCCACCCGCCGTGCGCCACCCCCGGGCCGCCCTCGTACTCCGGCGGGCACACCACCTCGAAGTGCGCCACCCCCGCCTCGTCGAGCCGCTCGCTGAGCACCCCGAAGCGGCTCACGCGTCCCTCGCCCAGCAGTCGCCGCCGAATCCACTCCTCGTTCGTCATGTCGAGCATGATACGTCCCCGCGCCCGGCGCCCTCCGAGGCGGCCCGCGCGAGCCAGTGCCGTCGTATCCTCGATCCCGTCCGCCCTCCCCCCACCTCGCGAGGAGTTACACCATGCTCAGGCGGCTCATCCGCTGGACCCTCATCGCCCTCGCCGCCGCCGCCGCGTGGCGCTTCCTCGCCTCGCGACTGTCGAGGGTCGCCCCCGGCCTCCCGCTCGACGAGCTCAACCCGTACCTGGCGCCCGGCCCCGGCTCGTGGACGCCCCCCTTCCCCGACCAGCAGGGGACGTACGAGGAGTACGACATCGTCGTGCCCGCCGGCCGCGTCCCCGCACTCCCGCAGAGCGCCCCCTGTCCCGGCGCCCTCGTCATCTACGCCTCCTGGGCCGAGCTCGTCGCCAGCTGCGACGGCTACGACGGGCCCGGCTCCGGCCTCAACCCCGTCGCCGCCACCGCCTCCGCCATCGCCCACGCCACCGCCGCCCGCATCGCCTGCCCCGACGGCTGCACCCGCCGCGTCGAGGAAATCTGGCGCGGCTGGGCGTGCGACAACCGCCCCCTGACCGCCTACGCCGCCGTCGAGGTCAGACTCACCTGCGATGCCAGCGCCTGATCACCCTCGACCCGCGCCCGCCTGAGGAATCCCCTCCCCCTTCGGGGGGAGGGTGAGGGAAGGGGTGACGCGCGCAGCGCGACCTCCGAGGCAGGACCGCTTCACCCCTCGACCGGCTCTGCGACGAACACGGGGATCTCCCGCTCCGTATTCGCCTGGTACTCCGCGTACGGTGGGAACGCCTCCACCGCCAGCGCCCACAGCTGCGCTTTCTCCTCCCCGCTCACCTCGCGCACCCGCATCGACTGCACCCGCTCCCGGTCACGCAGCTCGATGTCCGAGTCGGCCCGCAGGTTATGCACCCACACCGGGTCCGTCGGTGCGCCCCCCATTGACCCCACGAGGACGTACCGCTCCCCGTCCGCCACCCGCATCAGCGGTGTCTTGCGCACGGCCCCCGTCTTCCGCCCCCGGTGCGTCACGAGGACGACCGGACGCCCCCGCAGCTCAGTCCCTTCCGTTCCCCCGGACCGCTCGTACAGCTCCACCTGCTCCCGCACGAACTCCCGAGGGCTCGGCACATACTCCGCCATCACACACCACCTTCCACGCTCCGGCCGTCGATGACGCGGCCGCGTCTCCTTACGCCCGATGGCTCAGGATGGCCATCGAACGAGGCTGCAGCACATAGCTCCGAGCACGCAGCGCGCGCCCTCGCTCCGCCGTACGCGCCGTATCGAGTTCCAGCCGCCACCCCGACCGCCGATGCACGTGCAGTGGCAGCGAGTACTCGCGCTCCTCATCGCCCGAGTTCACCAGCAGCAGCATGTCATCGTCCCGCACCGGCTCTCCCCGCCCGTCGATGAGGTCTGCCGCCGCCCCCGCGATCAGGACCCCCAGCGTCCGGTCGGCCTGCTGCCAGTCCTCGTCGTCCATCTCCGTGCCGTCCGGCTTCAGCCAGTGGATGTCCTTCGTCCCCGCGCCTCGAATCGGCCGCCCCTGGAAGTACCGCTCGCGCCGGAACACCGGGTGCCGCCGCCGGAACTCCACCATCCGCCGCGTCCACTCGAGCATCTGCCGTTGCGCTGGCCCCAGCGACCAGTCCATCCAGCTCAATTCGTTGTCCTGGCAGTACGCATTGTTGTTGCCACGCTGCGTTCGCCCGTACTCGTCGCCGTGGAGGATCATCGGCACCCCCTGCGACACCAGCAGCGTCGTCATGAAGTTCCGCATCTGTCGCCACCGCAGCTCCTCGATCGAGACGTCGTCCGTCTCACCCTCGGCGCCGTGGTTCCAGCTCAGGTTGTCGTTGTGCCCGTCCTGCCCGCCTTCCCCGTTCGCCTCGTTGTGCTTGTCGTTGTACGAGACGAGGTCGCGCAGCGTGAACCCATCGTGCGCCGTCACGAGGTTGATGCTCGCCGTCGGCGCCCGCCCGTTGTGCGCGTACAGGTCGCTGCTCCCCGTCAGCCGGTACCCGAGGTCCGACAGCTGCCCTGGGTCGCCTCGCCAGAACCGCCGCACCGTGTCCCGGTACCGGCCGTTCCACTCCGTCCATAGCACCGGGAAGTTCCCCACCTGATACCCGCCCGCGCCCACGTCCCACGGCTCTGCGATCAACTTCACCTGCGACAGCACCGGGTCCTGGTGGATGATCTCGAAGAACGCGCTCAGCCGGTCCGTCTCGTGGAGCCCCCGCGCCAGCGCCGCCGCGAGGTCGAAGCGAAACCCGTCGACGTGCATCTCCAGCACCCAGTACCGCAGCGAGTCCATGATCAGCTGCATCGACCGTGAATGGAGCGGGTTCAGCGTGTTTCCCGTCCCCGTGTAGTCCATGTAGTACCGCTCGTTCCCCGGCACGAGGCGGTAGTACGCGCGGTTGTCGATGCCCCGGAACGACAGCGTCGGCCCCAGCTGGTTCCCCTCCGCCGTGTGGTTGTAGACCACATCGAGGATCACCTCGATCCCCGCCTGGTGTAGCGACTTCACCATCGTCTTGAACTCGTTCACCCGCGCGCCCGGCGACCGCGAGGCGCTGTACCGCGGGTCCGGCGCGAAGTAGCCGATGGTGTTGTACCCCCAGTAGTTGCTCAACCCGCGGTCGAGGAGATGCCGGTCGTGCACAAACTGCTGCACCGGCATCAGCTCCACCGCCGTCACGCCAAGGTCCTGCAGGTACCGCACGATTCGATGGTCCGCGAGCCCCGCGTACGTGCCCCGCACGTTCGCCTCGAGCTCGGGGTGCCGCGCCGTCAGCCCCTTGACGTGCGCCTCGTAGATCACCGTGTCCGACCACGAGGTCCGCGGCGGTCGGTCGTCGCCCCAGCTGAACGCCGACTCAATCACGACCGACTTCGGCATCCCCTCGGCGCTGTCGCGCTCGTCGAACTCGAGGTCGCGGTCCGGGCTCTCGTCCTGCACCGGGTACCCGAACATCGCGTCCGACCAGTCCACCGACCCGGTCGTCGTCTTCGCGTATGGGTCCAGCAGCAGCTTGCTCGCGTTGAACCGCTGCCCTTCGAGGGGCGCGAACGGCCCGTGCACCCGATACCCGTACATCAGGCCCGGCCGCGCCTCCGGCAGATAGATGTGCCAGACGTTGTCTGTCTGCTCACGCATCCGCAGGCGCGCCACCTCCGGCGCCCCGTATGCCTGCTCGAAGATGCAGAGGTCCACCGCCTCCGCGTTCTCGCTGAATAGCGCGAAGTTCACGCCGCTGCCGTCCCACGTCGCGCCGAGGGGATAGGGGTTGCCCGGATAGGTGCGGAAGATCCTCATGACGCCCTTTCGAGGTACGCGTACAGATCGACGCGGGCATCCGAGACCGGTGACGGCGCGCACCGCGCACCGCGCCAACCCTCTCGCATACCCGCGCCTCGGACTTCGCCCCACCAATCACGCTACCATCGAGGCATGACCGACGCATCGGCACGCCCCCGCCGTCCCCGCCACCCCATGCCTGGCGCCGTCCGCGAAGCTCTCGCGGCGCGCCGTCTCATGGCGGCGTACGAGGCTCGCCCCGCCTACCAGCGCAACGACTACCTCGGCTGGATCGCCCGCGCGCAGCGCTCCGAGACCCGTGAGCAGCGGCTCAACCAGATGCTCGGCGAACTCACCGCCGGCGATGTGTACATGAACATGCCCTGGCGACCGCGCCGGGCGCGCGCCGTCGAGGCCTGACCGGCCATCCGGGTAGCAACCAGGGCGAGGATCGAAGTGTGGTGGAGGTGAGGGGATTCGAACCCCTGGCCTCTGCGATGCGAACGCAGCGCTCTCCCAGCTGAGCTACACCCCCACAGAGGCAGACTCCGAGTATATGAACCCCCTCCGCCCAGCGGCAAACGCGCCCGCGCGCGTCGCCGCCGACGTGCGGGCTACGGCAAGATCGCGAACACCCGCGCCGGGAACCCCGACCCGTCCGCCGGCTTCGGGAACGACACCACCACCAGCGCCCCCCACTCCGGCGCCGCCTCGAGGTTCGCGAGCAACTCGATCTGGTAATGGTTCAGCCCCAGGATGTACGCCTCGAGGGAGTAGTCGTCCCGGCTCGTCGCCACGCCCGGGTCCGTGTCCGTCGTCTCATGCCCGGACGCGGTGATCCCCCGCTCCTCGTATAAGTACTCCAGCACCTGGCGGCTCCACCCCGGATAGTGCGCCACGCCCGAGGCGTCCCGGTTCGCCATCGCCGCGGAGTCCGGCCACCGCGACGACCAGCCCGTCCGCATCGCCACGAACGCCCCCGCCGGCACCGGCCCGTGGCGCGACTCCCACGCCCGCACGTCGTCCATCGTGATCGTGTAGTCGGGATCCGCCTCGACCTGCCGCGTCACATCGAAGACGACCAGCGGGAGGATCATCTCCTCCAGCGGGATCTCGTCGACCGTCCGCAACCCCTCGACGAAGTGCGCCGGCGGGTCGACGTGCGTCCCCCACTGCCCGACGTGCGTGTACTGCTCCGCGAAGAACCCCGTCCCGAGGGCGCCCGGCCCCGGCGGTTCGTCGTCGTACCAGAACAGCAACTCCCGCTCCTCGTCCGGGAACCCCGGCCAGTGCGGAATCCCCGGCCCGAACGCATGCGTCAGGTCAACGAACTCCCGCCCCCGCAGCTCCCCCAGCACCCCCGCAAGGCCCTCGTCATCACCCGCCCCACACCCGAGGAACAACCCCGCCGAGGCGATCAGCAGCAACGCCAGTCCCATCGCCCTCGTTAACGACCCCATCGAGCTACGCCCTCTCCTGCCTTACTTCCCGGACCAGCCGTCCCTTCGCAGGGTCCGCAGGACAGAGATCCAGGCCCATACCAGCAGTGGCGACGGCACAAGTACAAGGGTGAGGTTGTTCGTGAGGGCGAACTGCACGGCGATCATTCCAGTAAGGAACAGCGCCCAGACTGCCCTCCCTTGTGCTCTCGACCAATTGCTCGAGGCGAGGCGCTCCGACGGCTGTAACTCAAGGGCGAATAGGATCGAGGTGAAGGTGCAAAAGATAACCCCCGTCCAGAGCCTCAGGAATGCCGCAAGAGCTAGCGCGAGGATCTGCGTGCCCAGGAGCAGAGCCGGGATTGCCCGGTGGTGCCTGAGGCTGGGTCGAAGCATCTCGCCGCCGATCTGGATCACTCGCTGGTCATGTGCGTTCCGATCGACGTCCGCTCGAGCCCCCGCCATGGGCCGGGCCATACTCCCGAGCGCGCAGCCGCCCGTGACCTGCTCGAGCAACTTGCGCGGGAGTAGCGAGTGGTTCGCGGTCGGGGCTCGGTGCGGGGTGAACGTGCTGAAGACGTGATCGGTGGACGATCCTGAACGGTCGTTGCGTGGGACCGGGTCGCGCGGGCGCGAGTCTCGACGCAGGAGTGGCGTTTATTCTGGTGGCTCCCGTCTGCTGCCCCCCGCCGCGACATGAGGGCTCGCGTCGACGTAGACAGCAGATACCAGGCTGACACGACGAGAAACAGAAGGAGCACATCCTCTCGCGTCACGCCGGACTGCAGCCAGACCAGGAGTGCGAGCGCGACGATCCAGACGACGCCATCGTGCTGCGGGGAGAGCGTGCGACCCCGCGAGAGCCGCGCGACTGGTTGGAGGTTCAACGCGCAGCGGAGTATCAGGTAACCGCCGACTGCAACGAGGAACCAGGATCCGAAAACCGCCGCTGCGATGACCGCGGGGGTAAGCATCGCGATCAGGACGGTCAGAAGGATTGGATCGCTTCGTCTTCGTGGGCTCACGGCGATCATCCAGCGCCCCACGCCAGTTGAGGGCGATTGCGGGCCAACACAGCTCGTCGGGTCTCCGGCGGCGCTGCAAGTGTAGTCGGCGGCGCTCCAGTCGGGGAACAGGACCCTGACAACGCGGGACGGCCGCCGCCCCCTTACTCCAGCAACCCCGGCATCGGCTCGATCGTCATCCGCCCTGCCTCGATGTCCACCGACAGCACCACGTCCGCGATCGCCGGGATCAACGCGTCGGCCTTCCCCGACCGCGCGATCACATACACGTCGTTCGCCCCCGTCGTCAGCACTTCCTTCAGCCGCCCGATGTGCTCCCCCGCAGCCGTCACCACCTCCAGCCCTTCGAGGTCGTGCAGGTAGTACTCCCCCTCCGGCAAGGGCGCCAGGTCGGCCTCATCGATCTCGATCAGCGCCCCCCGCAGCGCCTCCGCCGCCGTCCGATCCTCGAACCCCTCGAAACGCATGCACGGATACCCCTGCGGGTACCTCACATCGAGGACGCGCCGCGGCTCCCCGCCGACGTACAGCGTCGCGCCCTGAACGAGTCGCTCCGGGTTCGAGGTCAGTGGCGTCACCTTCACGTGCCCGCGCACGCCCCACACGCCGTTGATGCGGCCGACCGCCACCCGGCCCGCCGTCACGAGGTCGCCCCTATCGGAGGTCGCCTACTCGATGTCGAGCGTGGCGCGCACGCCCGCCCGCGTCGCCGCGACATACAGCAGCGAACGGATCGCGTTCGCGATCCGCCCTTCACGGCCGATGATCCGGCCCTTGTCCTCTTCCGCCACCGTCAGCCGCAGCACGATCCGGTCGCCGAACCGCTCCTCCTCGACCACCACCTGGTCGGGATGCCGCGCCAGCGCCTTTGCGAGGTACTCCACGAGTGCCTTCATCGTGACTCCTCGCCCTCGCCGCTACTCCGAGGCCGCTTCGTCCGCGTCCCCGCCCTCCGAGGCCGCCTCCGCCGCCGCGGCAGCTTCCGCGGCCGCCGCCTCAGCGGCTGCCTTAGCCGCGGCCTCTTCCGCCGCCTTCGCGGCCGCGGCCTCCTCGGCCGCCTTCTGCGCCGCCACCTCCGCGTTCGAGGGCTTCGTCGCCCGCTTCGGCGGCTCCACCGTCGTCAGCCCCTGCTTGTACAGCAGCCGGTGCACCGTCTCCGAGGGCGTCGCCCCCTGCCCGAGCCAGTGGCGGACGCGGTCCTCCTTCAGCTCCAGCGTGCTCGGCTTCGTCCGCGGGTTGTAGTGACCCACCACCTCCACGAAGTCCCCATCGCGCTTGGCGCGCGCGTCCGCCACCACCACGCGGTAGCTGGGCTGCTTCGTCTTGCCGGTGCGGCGGAGCCGAATCTTGAGCATAGGTCGTCGAGCCTCGTTCCTCGCCACCCCGGCCCTGCCGAGGTATGCGGTCAATCCCTCTGATCTTCGGTAGTTCGTGTGCCCCCGCCCCGCGGGCGCGGCAGACACGCAAGTATAAGCCGCTCGCCGCTAGAGAACACCGCCCGAGGCCTCGCCCCGCGCGTCCGCCAGCGCCTGCGCGATCCACGGCCCCTTCGCTTCCGTGTACCCCACCCGGTCATGCGGCAGGTACCGCGCCCCGAGGTCAGCCTTCAGACGCGCGTACTCCGCCGCCCGCTCAGGCCGCCCCCGCAGATAGTCCCGCAGGTCGACGTGGTCGCGGTGCGGCTTGCTTCCCGCCACCACCACGTACAGGTGATGCTCCACGCCCGCAAGCGCTCCGTTCGAGGGTGCCTCGAACGCCTCCCGCTCCGGCACCCCCTGGTCCCCCGTGTGCCGGTACCCCAGCCCCTCGAGGATCGCCACCGCCCGCCCGATGTCCTCGCCGCGTCGCACTACCACGTCCACATCGATGATCGGCTTCGCTGCCAGCCCCACCACCGAGGTGCTCCCCACGTGCTCCACGGACGCCCCGATTGCGGCCACCGACGGCCCGATCACCGCCCGCACCCCCTCGAACCCCTCCGCCCACCGAGGGTCGTACGCCACCACCTCAACCACGCGACTCCCCTTCCGCGGAGCCTTCCAATCGCCCCCGCCGACACCGATCCAAGCGTTCTGGGCTACCGCGAATCGACGAGAAGCGGCGATGCAAGCAGGCGAAGCCCGTGCGAGGACGCCCAAACGCCGATCTCGCCACCGCCGCGCGCGCGAGCAACGCCCCGAACGCCGAGGGCTCCCCACCCCATCGACGCAGCTCCGGGCGCCGCAGGCCAATCGCCCTTCGTAAGGTGGGCGGCGTAGGTAGGCTGGCCGCCGGAGGCGGCCCGCGCCGCGGAGGCGGCGCCGATAGTTCAGAAGCCGAGCATGCGGCGCAGGCCGCCCGCGCCCCCGCTGCCCTTCCCGCCCGTCATCGCCTGCATCAGCTTCTTCGCCTGGTTGAACTGGTTCAGCATCCGGTTCACATCCGCCGGCGTCGTCCCCGACCCATGCGCGATGCGACGTCGACGCGACCCGTTCAGAATGTCCGGCCGCCGCCGCTCCTCCATCGTCATCGACTGAATGATCGCCGTCGTCTGCTTGAAGTAATCCTCATCGAGGGACGCGCCGCCCATCTGCGCCTTCAGACCGCCCATCCCCGGCATCATGTCCAGGAGCCCCGACAGCGGCCCCATCTTCTTCACCTGCTCCATCTGCTGCAGGAAATCCTCGAGGTCGAACTCCCCCCGCTGCATCCGCCGCGCGACATCCTTCACGTCGCGCTCGCCGATCGTCTCCCGCGCCTTCTCCACCAGCGACACCACGTCGCCCATCCCGAGCACCCGCGACGCGAACCGGTCCGGGTGGAACGCCTCCAGCGCCTCGAGGCGTTCGCCCGTCGTGATGAACTTCACCGGCAGCCCCGTCACCTGCCGCACCGACAGCACCGCGCCGCCGCGGGCATCCGAGTCCACCTTCGTCACCACGATCCCCGTGCCCTCGACCGCCTCGTCGAACTCCTTCGCGAGGTTCACCGCCTCCTGGCCCGTCATCGAATCCACGACGATCAGCACCTCGGTCGGATCGATCTCATCCGCCAGCGCCGCCAGCTCGTCCGCAAAATCGTCGTCGAGGGCCACTGCCCCCCGCGTGTCCACGATCACCGCGTTGGCGTTCAGCCGCTCCGCTTCGCGCAGCGCCCGCTTCCCCACCGCCGGCGCCGGCGCCTCCCGCTCCTCCGCGTACACCGGCACGCCGATCTGCTGTCCCAGCACCTGCAGCTGCTCCGTCGCCGCCACCCGCTCGAAGTCCGTCGCCACGAGGAGCGGACGCATCCCCTGCGACTTCAAGTGCAGCCCGAGGCGTGCGGCCAGCGTCGTCTTCCCCGACCCCTTCACCCCGCACACCAGGATCTTCGTCGCCCCCTGCGAGGCACGCTGCAGCGGCTCCTGGTTCCCCCCCAGGATCTCCACCAGCTGCTCGTTCACGATCCCGATCACCTGCTGCGCCGGCGTGATCGACTGCATCACGTCCTGGCCCAGCGCCTTCTCGCGCACCGCCGCGACGAAGTCCCGCACCACCTTGAAGTTCACATCCGCCTCGAGCAGCGCCACGCGCACCTCGCGCAGCGCCACATCGAGGTCAGCCTCCGTGATCTTCCCGTGCGACCCCAGCCGCTTGAAGGTCCCCTGCAGTCGTTCCGAAAGTGCGTCCAGCATGTCTAGGAGTGTAGCGGGGCAGCCGAGGCGGGGGCTAGGCGGCGGTTCCAACCGCCCGAAGGCTGATCAGTCGTTCGTTCGCGTGCGCCCGTACTTTGGACCCAGCAGGTAGGAGGCAAAGGCAGGCTTGGTACAGGGCGACGGCTCGCTCTGGATCGAAATAGTCGTCGTTGAGGACTGCCGCGCCAAACGCGAATACCGGATCGAGTGCTTCTGCGGCCCGTTCTAACCAGAGAATGGCTTCGCCCGCAGTCTGATAAGGGACGCCGCGCTTCCTTGCCTGCCGGTAGCTTACGAGTGCCGAGTCGAATTGCTTGTTCTGCAGGCGAAACACTGCCTGATTCAAGAGAAAGGCAGACGGAAGCTTCTCACGAAGCAGGCCCTTCAATATGCCGTTCGCCGCCATCGCCCCTCTCAAGTCACCGAGGAGGAATCGGGCGCTGATCAAGACCGAGTACGCGGCCCCATTCTGAGGATCGATTCGAATCGCTGTCTCGGCTTCTCGGAGAGCTGTCGTAACCTCCTCGGTCGCATCGCCTGGCAACGGGAGCTGCGATGCCCAGGGAGCGATCCGCAAGACGGAAAGCACTCGTCGAGCAACCTTCTTATGAGGCAGTTCCCTGGTGTCTAACTCGAGTGATTCGGTGAGTAGTGTGATCGCGGGATTCCGAATACCACTCACAGCGAGCGCAAGTCCGATTTGGTATTTCGATATCGCCGCTAGGTTGTTACCTACCAGTGGCAGTTCGATGACGTCGTTCTTCAGGCTCACCCTATAGTTGCGGTCGGCTGTGTGAACGAGTTGCAAGTCTGACCGGAGCGCCTCCTGAGTCTGCGCGGCGAGCTCTCTGTGACGCACGAAGAAGCCGATTCGGCCGAGATCGATAGTCGGATCGCCCGCCACAGATCCAGCAGTCCCCTGCGACCAAATCACGCACACGCTGCGGGACCTAAGAGCGATCGTCCCGGCGGTTTCCGCGCTATCCACGCGGACGTGGTATGGCAGCTTCCTAACTACCATGGTCAATGGTGCCAGATCATGGGACTGCGCGTCAGCGTGAAGGAGATCGACAAGGGCGTCGAGGGCTGCGCGGACTTCGTTTCGCTCAGCCATGGTCCCCGAGCAGCGAAATGAAACGAGGATACCAATCTCATTTGACTTGAACTTCGGCGGGCGTCTTTGAAGCCACCAAACAAGTGCCACAGTGACCGAGCCGGCCAGACCGCCTCCAAACTGAATGGTCACGGGGGTTCCCAGAAGTCGAATCAGGTACGCGGGAACTGCGAAAGCAAGGAGAGAGTATAGGGCCAGTCCCGCTGGGGAGGTCCAGGGCAGCCGGTCGATTAGCCGCAGGACAATCGCGTTCATTCGATCACTCGCTAAGACCGTTGTCGAGATCATACCAGAGCTTTCGCCGATCGCGGTCTCGGGCGGCTGAGCCGCACCACGACGGAGAACAGGGGTCCAGAGGGGGCGAAGCCCCCTCTCCAGGGCGGGAGGGCGGGCTCTCCGGAAAGGAACAGCCGGGCCGCAGAGCGGCCCGCCCAAACCGGCGCGCGCAGCGCGCCAGCCCCTGCGGCCCACCCCCGCCCCACCTCGAGGGCCCCGGCCCCCGCCACAGCACCACCGCCTGAGCCACCCCTCGCCCACGAAGTGGGAGAGGGGCCGGGGGTGAGGGGACAGCGGCTCGCCTCAGTGACCCACCCCGAATCCCGCGGCCACCCCCGCCTCACCTCAAAGCAGCGCCCCCGCCACGAGCCACCGCCCGAGGCACCCCTCGCCCGCGATGTGAGAGCGGGGCCCGGGCTGAGCCAGCACCCCCCGACCCACCGAGGACGCCCCGACCGCCGCCGTTGCCCCCAACCCGAATCTCCGAAACATCCCCGCAACGACAACGACACAGACCGTTCACCCACACGACACGGCCACGCAACTCCAGCCGCCCAGACTCCTCACACAGAGGAGGAGGCGACTCTTGAAGAAACTGTTCACCTGGTCAATGGGGGCCGGCGTCGGCGCCGGCCTCGGCATCATATCCGGCCTCGGCATCGCCGCGGCCCAGACCGACGAGGACGCCATCGCGGACCTCGCCGGAGCGCTCGACCTCGCATGGCTGCTCATCGCCGCCACGCTCGTCCTGTTCATGCAGGCAGGCTTCGCCATGGTCGAAGCCGGGTTCGTACGCGCCAAGAACGTCACCAACATCCTGATGAAGAACGTCCTCGACGCCGCTCTCGGCGGCCTCGTCTACTTCGCCGTCGGATGGAGTCTCGCCTACGGCGCCGCCGAGGCCGCCAACGGCTACTTCGGCGCAGGCAACTGGTTCCTCACCGACTTCACCGACTACGGGTCCTGGTTCTTCCAGTTCGCGTTCGCCGCCACCGCCGCCACCATCGTGTCCGGCGCCATGGCCGAGCGCACCAAGTTCTCCGCGTACCTCGTGTACACCGTCTGCATCTCTGGCTTCATCTACCCCATCGTCACCCACTGGATCTGGGACGCCAACGGCTTCCTCTCCGCCTTCGGTGACGACCCCATGAACGGCGTCGGCATGGTCGACTTCGCCGGCTCCACCGCCGTCCACTCCGTCGGAGGCTGGGCCGCGCTCGTCGGCGCCATCACCGTCGGCGCGCGCCGCGGGCGCTTCGGCGAGGGCCGCGTCGGCGCCTTCCCCGGCCACTCATTGCCCCTCGGCGTCCTCGGTGTGTTCATCCTCTGGGTCGGTTGGTACGGCTTCAACCCTGGCTCCACGCTCGGCCTCAGCGGCGGCCTCGCCGAGATCGCCGCACGCGTTGCCGTCACCACCACCCTCGCCGCTGCTGCGGGCGCCGCGGTCGCGATGGTCGTGTCCTGGATCCAGCACGGGAAGTCCGACCTGTCGCTCACGCTGAACGGCCTGCTTGGTGGCCTCGTCGCCATCACTGCCGGCTGCGCGACCCTCGAGCCGTGGGCGGCCATCGTCGCCGGCGCAGTCGCGGGCCTGCTCATCGTCTACGGCGTCATGCTGCTCGACAAACTCAAGATCGATGACCCCGTCGGCGCCGTCCCGGTGCACCTGCTCAACGGCATCTGGGGCACCGTCGCCGTCGGCCTGCTTTCCAGTGAGGCGCTCATGGACAACGCCTATGGCGTGAGCTCTACCTACGGCGTCCTCCTCGGGGGCGGCAGCGACCTCATCGTCACCCAGCTCATCGGCATCGCCGCCGTCGCCGTCTGGACCGTCGTGCTCTCCGGCGTCGTCTTCCTGGGCATCAAGTTCACCATCGGGCTGCGCGTCAGCGAGGCCGAGGAGGAAGCTGGCCTCGACGTCCACGAGCACGGCATGGAGGCCTACCCCGAGTTCACCGGCGGTCGCGACCCGTTCGGTACCTTTATCGAGACGAACGCCTAGCACGCGTCAGACGCAGAGTGCGCGTCCGCGGGCTCCGGCCCGCGGGCGGCCCCCGCAGGAGGGAAGAACATGCAGAAGATTGAGGCGATCATCCGCCCCGACCGCCTTCAGGTCGTGAAGACCGCGCTCGAGGACCTCGCGCACGCCGGCATGACCCTAACCGAGGTCCGCGGACACGGCGTCCAGCGCGGCGTCACCGAGCAATGGCGCGGACGCACCTTCGCCGTCGAATACCTCACCAAGGTGAAGATCGAAATGGTCGTCAACGACGCCGACGTCGACCCCATCGTCGAACGCATCGTCGAGGCCGCCCGCACGGGCGAGGTCGGCGACGGCAAGATCTTCGTCACCCCCGTCACGGCTGCCATCCGCATCCGTACCGGCGAACGCGACGACAGCGCCATCACCTAGCCGCTCGCGCCCGGGCTCCGTCTCGTGCCCCGCAGCACGAGGCGGAGCCCCGGCCTGGGGAGGACGCCGCGATGATCCGGGTTGGGGACCTCGTCATCGACCGCGACCGCTACATCGCCACCGTCGGCGGCTCGCGCATCGAACTCACCTTCATGGAGTTCAACGTCCTCTGGCTCATCGTCTCGAACAACGGCCGCGTCGTCTCCTACGACGCCCTCGCTGAGACCCTCTGGGGCGGCGTCGTCCCCCGTGCCCCTCGCCGCCTCGCCGTCCTCGTCTCCCGCACCCGTGAGAAGCTCGGCCCCGAAGCTGACCTCATCGAGACCGTCAAGCGCGTCGGCTATCGCCTCAGCCCCGCCTACGTCGTCGATGACCCCCCGCCGGACGACGCCAAGCCCCTCGAGGTCGCTCGCACCGCGCCCCGCTCCACTGCGGACGGGTCCGTCTGAGTCGCCCGCCGCCGCAGTATTGACAGGTGAGATAACGTATCAATAACCGGCGACCAGCCGGCGCTCGGTAGAGACGGCCGCCCGCCCGGGCCGCCACGAGGGAGCAGCGATGCTCATCATTGCGCACGATGACCCCCTCGCGCCGTTCTGGGCGGCCGTCGGCCGGGTCCAGGACGACCAGCGGGCCATCACCGACGCCGACATGCTCGCCGGCCTCCTCCACGCCCCGGACTCCCCGCTCGTCCGCATCATCGAGCACGACGGGCACGACCTCGAGGCCGCCCGCGCGGCGGCCGATACGGCCTGCTTTGCCTGCGCCCACGAGGCCCTCGGCGAGTACCTCGGACTGACTCACACCGCCCGCTGCGTCGCCGACGCCATGTTCGAGGAGCAGCGCGTCCGCGGCGGCGCCGTCCGTCAGGAGCACGTCCTCCTCGGCCTCCTTCTCGCCGCTTCCCCCGAGGTGAAAGCCCTCCTCACCCGCCTCGGCATCGACCGCCCTCGCGTCCTGCGCGAGTTGCCCCCGGCTGCCTGACCCCGTCTGACCCCCAGATACAGGACATAAATCGCGGGTGTGCCATCCCCCCGTTCGAGGTGGCTCGCCGGCCGTACTACGCTCCCGTTGGGCCGGTGCCCTCGGCAGGACACCCGCTTCGAGGTCGGGCGCCTCCGCCCGCTTCGCTCCGGCGCCGCTCGCGTCTGGTATCGTCCCGATCACCGGACGGGAGGACGCTCGCGCCATGCCGCTCGAGGATCAGGACCAGGCTGGGGTCGGCACACGCCTCATCCCCTTCTGGAACGCCGTCGGCATGAACCGTTACCTCAACCACCGCGAGTGGGTCACCGACGCTGACCTCCTCGCAGCCCTCTTCGACGTCGAGGGCTCCATCCTCATCAAGATCCTCGCGGACGACGGCCGCGACGTCGCTGCCGCCCGCCTCACCATCATCGACATCGTGTCCTTCGCTCGTGGCGACGGCTTCCGCGGCGAGCTCACCCCCTCCGCCCGGGAGATCATGCGCATCGCCGGCGACGAGGCCCGCGCCCGTGGCGTCCCCCCGCACGACGAGCATGTCCTCCTGGGCCTCCTCGAGTCCGGCTCCCCCGAGGTCAAAGGGATGCTCGCCGCCTTTGGCATCGTCCGCGCCCGCGTCCTCCGCGAGCTGAACCCGCCCGAGATCTGATCCGATCGTCGATGTTTCACGTGAAACATATGTGCTGATCGTTCACAAGCGGCCGAACGCCCGCGGTTGAAGGCGGCCTGCCGAGCTACGACGAGTTCTGCGCCAGCTCCGCCAGCGAGGCGTCCGCGATACGCCCGATCACGAGCATGAGCAGGTACCTCGAGAGGTCATCGATCGGCCCTGCGAGGTCGACCTCGCACTTCGGCAAGACCAGCTCCCGGTCGAGGATCCACTCGGGGTCGTACGTCTGCCGTGCGCTCGTTTGCACGATCACCCGAGGCAGCGTCGGCGTCGGGCCGTACACCCGCCGGCCCGTCGTCTCGGTGTCCGCGATCACCAGTGACTCCACCTCGAAGGTCAGGCGGGGCAGAGCATCCCCCGAGGCCCGATCGATCCCCTCGATCTCAATCCGGTCGCCGATCTCCGCCAGCGGCAGCGTGTAGAGCAGCTGCGGCACCCGGTGCCAGCGGCTGTGCCCCACGATCCACGCGTTGTTGACTGACCGCTCGCCGAGCGATGGGTTCGGGGTCACCACCCCCGACTCGGGCACTTCGATCTCTGGCTGACCGCCGGCGCCGATGACGGTCCCCGCGGGTCCGACCGGTGCATCGATGCCCACCCGCCACATCATCAACCGCGTCGGCACCAGGTCCAGTCGCCATGTCGAGGGCGGGGGCGGCGTCACGGGCGGCGTCGATGTTCGGCGAGGCGCCGTCGTCGCGTCGCCGTTCGGCCGACTCGTCGCCGTCGGCGGCCGCTCGGTCGAGGCCTGCGCGTCGCATCCAACCAGCGCCGCGACCGTGAGCGCCGAACTGAGGCGGAAGGCGTGTCGGAGCGTGTCGCGTCGTGATAGCGGGCGGGCTGTCATGCCCGGTGCGCCCTTCGAGGGGAGAAGGCCCGTCCGAGGCGTCCCTCGTGACGCGTATCAGAATACACATCCTCCGCCGCCGGACGAATGCCGTTTCGGGTAGAGGTCGGCGGACACGTTGCAGGAACTCCTCCGTACGCCCTCGTTCGGCATCCGAGCACCTATCGACGCTCTCGCCTCCTGCATTACAAACGGCATTGACACGCTATGGAGCGGTTCGGAATGATGAGCGCGCCGACGAGGAGGCATCCGATGAGCGCTCGTTTCCTGCCCGGTCTCGCCGTATCCGTGGTCATCGCCGTGGTCGTAGCTGCGTTGCTGACGAGCACATCGCCGGCAAGGATCGCCGCTCAGAGCACGACGCCTACGCCGTGTGCCGATCCGAGCCGGGAGCCGCCATGCCCCGAGGAGACTGTGCCCCCGGAGACGCAGCCGACGCCGACTCCTCCACCGGAGACCACGCCGACGCCAACTCCACCACCGGAGACGACGCCCACGCCGACGCCGCCTCCCGAGAAGACACCGACCCCGACTCCGCCCCCACCCCCGGAGAAGACGCCGACGCCGACCCCGCCGCCAGAGAAGACTCCTACGCCGACACCTCCCGCGACGCCAACCCCGGGCACGCCGCCCCCGGCTCCGAGCATCACCCCGATTCCGCCGCGCACGGGGATGGGCTCGGGCGGCGGCGCGGGGCCGTCCCTCGGGCTGGGCGCCGGAATGTTCGTCGTGCTGTCAATCGGAGCGGCGGCTCTGTTGGTCCGCTCAAGGAGGCGGCGCGCCTGATCCCTCGGTCAGGCGCCATCGCCTCCGGCTCGCTCCATCGCCGGCCGGTCCGCGGCGGTGACGCGGCTGGCCTCGGGAGCGGCGGAGCGCCGGCGCGCTGACTCCGCGATCGCCAGCACGAACAGCGGTACGAACAGCATGATGAGCGCGTACGACCGATAGGCGAGTTGCAGTCCATCGGCGGTCGTCGCCGCTCTCGAAGCCACGAGCACCGAGATGGAGATGCCCATGGTGCCGCCGATGGTCTGGAACATGCCTCGCAGCCCGGCGATCGAAGCGATGCGGTCGGGCGCGATGTCCATACTCGCGTTCTGGAGCGACGGGTTGGCCATCCCAAAGAAGAACCCGCCCATGATCACCACGCCGAACAGCCACCAGAAGCTCTCGATCGACACTCCGAGGATCGTCGGGTCGTGGATGCCCAGCGACACCAGGAAGAGCACGAGCGAGAGCCCGAAGAGCCCGGTGGCGATCGGCTTACGGTAGCCGGTCCGCAGGATCACCATGGACGCGGCCATCGAGGTGAGTCCCATCAGCCCTGCCCGAGGCGCCATCAGCGCACCACTTGCGGCCGGACCCAGGTCGTACGCCGTGCGTACATATAGCGGCAGCAAGGAGAACGCTCCGATCCAGCAGAAGCCGAAGAAGAACGATATGGCGTTCGGAGCGACGAACTCACGGCGGCGCAAGAGGTCGAGGTCGATGAGTGGGGCCTGCGTCCGCAGCTCGTGCCTCACGAGGAGGCCCCAGGTGACGGCCGAGCCGACCAGCGTGACCGCGACCACCGCCATGTTCGGATCGGCGTCTCGCAGTCCGAGCTCAGTGAGCGCGTAGATCAGCGAGGAGAGCGCGACGGCGAGCAGTCCGATGCCGGCGATGTCGACCTTCTGACCTCCCTGCCGCTGGCCGCGCGGCAGGATCGTGAACGCTGCGATGAGCACCAACAGGCCGATCGGCGCGTGGAAGGCAAACGTCCAGCGCCAGCCGAAGTGCTCGCTGATCAGGCCGCCGACACCGGGGCCCGCTACCGCGCCGAACGGCAGGATCGAGGAGAAGAGCCCGATCGCGCGCTGCCGGCCCTCCGCGAACGCCTCGGCGATCATGCTCATGCCGGACGGCATGAGGCCTCCGCCGGCGAGGCCCTGGGCGGCCCTCGCGATGATCATGACGTAGATGTTCGGGGCGAGCGCGGCCACTAACGACGCGGCGGCGAAGAGCCCAAACCCGCCGGCGAAGACCGTCCGGGCGCCGAAGCGCTCGGAGAGCCGGCCCGCGGTGGGCATGGCGATGACCTGACCGATCATGAAGATCGTGAGCACCCAGCCGCCCCAGCGCAGGGGCGCATCGAGGTCGTCGATGACGTCCGCCAGCGATACGGAGACCATCGCGAACTGCATGACGAACGTGAGCAATGAGACGGCAAGGACGCCGAAGATGAGGAAGCGGTCCGCGCGCGGCTGCGTCGCGGCCGGGGCCACCGGGCTGGTCATGGAGCCTCCTCGTCGCGGCGTACCTCGCGCGTGAGGTCGCCAGATGGACGGCAGTGGGGAGGGCGCCCGCGCGGCGCGCGGACCAGCGCAAAGCCTATCACCACCGCGAGTAGCGGCGAGGGGCTGTCAGCCGAGGGTGATCAGGGCTTTGCCCTCACGTACTGCACCGGCCACTCGATGTCCGCCCGCAGCTGGGTCGCGGCATGCAGGGCGACGTACGGGTCGCGCAGGGCCTCGCGACCGACGAACACGGCGTCGGCGTCGCCGGCCGCGACGACGGAGTCGGCGTGCGTGGGGTCGGTGATGAGGCCAACGGCCGCCGTCGCGATTCCGGCCTGTTCTCGGATCGTACGGGCGAAGGGCACCTGGTAGCCGGGATACGCGCGCAGCCGCTGGTGCGGCAGATTGCCGCCCGAGGACGCGTCGATGAGGTCGACGCCCACCGACTTGAGCCGACGTGTGAGCTCGACCGTCTGATCGAGATCCCATCCGCCCTCGACGTATTCGCTCGCGGATAGACGCACGAAGAGCGCGACGCCGGACGGGATGGCGGCGCGGACAGCAGCCGCGACTTCCACGGCGAGACGGGTGCGGCCATCGAAGGCGCCACCGTACTCGTCCCGACGGACGTTGGAGAACGGCGACAGAAACTGAGCCACGAGGTAGCCGTGCGCTTCATGGATCTCGATCGCGCGGAACCCCGCGGCCACGGCGCGCGCTGCCGCGGCGGCGAAGGCGTCGACGACGCCGCGGACCTCATCCTTCGACAGTTCGCGCGGTGTCGGGTACCCCTCCGTGTAGGCGACCGGGCTCGGGCCCACCGGCTCCCATCCGTCCTGATCGGGACCTGCGGGGCCGACCCCTTCCCATGGACGCCTGGTGGAGGCCTTGCGGCCGGCATGCGCGAGCTGGATCGCGGGTACGGCCCCCTGCGCGCTGATGAATCGCGTGACCGGCTTCAACGCCTCGGCGTGCGCGTCCGACCAGATGCCGAGGTCATGAGGCGAGATGCGTCCTTCGGGCACGACCGCCGTCGCCTCGGCCATCACCAAACCTGCGCCACCGACCGCCCGAGAGCCGAGGTGCACCAGGTGCCAGTCCGTGGCCAGTCCGTCCGTGTCACAGGAGTACTGGCACATGGGGGAGACCCACATACGGTTGCGGACTTCGATGTCACGCAGGGTGAGGGGGGTGAAGAGGGCAGCTGGCATCGGTGCTCCTCGAAGTCGTGGGCGGTTGCTGGTTCGGCCTGAAGTATGGCACGAGGCGCGTTGGGGCTGCGGGCGCCGTCGCGGGACCGGACGGCGCTCGCGCCCTTGGATGACGACTGGCGGCTATCCCCGGGGCAGCCCGAGCCCACGCGTGGCGATCACGCCACGTTGGATCTCCGAGGAACCGCCCATGATCGACCGCGGGATCGTGTGTACGTACAACTGCGTGAACGAGGCGGCGAGCGGAGCGTACCGGTCATCGCGGTCCCAGATGTTCGCGTACGGGCCAAAGGCCTTCATCACCGAGCGCGGGACCGACTGCGCCAGGTCGGCGCCGAAGATCTTCGACACGGAGGCCTCGGTGTTCGGCACCATGCCCTGATGCTGCATCGAGATGATGCGGAACGAGAAGTTGAACAGCACTTCTGACTCGATGTAGCGCTGCGCCAGCTCGTGACGCGTCAGGTCGAGGCGGTCCTGGACAATGTCGCGGCCGGCGGGCGACTTCACGTAGTCGAGCACTTCGTTGAGCTCCTTGCGGGCCTCGACGGCGCCGGCGATGTTCGAGCGCTCGAAGTCGAGGAGGGTCATGGCGACGTACCAGCCCCGGTTCTCCTCACCGAGGATCTGATCCGCGGGGACGCGCACATCCTCGAAGAAGGTCTCATTGAGGTCGTGCTGCCAGCCGGCGGAGATCAGCGGGCGCACGGAGACGCCCGGAGTGTGGATGTCGAAGAGGAGCATCGAGATGCCCCGGTGCTTGGGGGCGTCGGGATCCGTGCGCGCGAGCATGAAGATCCAGTCGGCGTCGTGGGCGCCGGAGGTCCAGATCTTCTGGCCGTTGACGACGTACTCGTCGCCGTCGCGGGCGGCCCGGGTCTGCAGTGAGCCGAGGTCAGAGCCTGCTCCAGGCTCGGAGAAGCCTTGCGCCCAGCCGACTTCGCCCGAGAGGATCTTTGGCAGGTATTCACGCTTCTGATCCTCGGAGCCGTGCACGAGCATCGCGGGACCGAGCATCTGCACGCCGCCGCCACCCACAGCCGGAGCACCAGCGGCGGCCATCTCCTGCTTGAAGATGAACTGCTCCATGGCGGTCATGCCCGCCCCGCCGTAGTCCTCTGGCCAGTGGGGGGCGACCCAGCGGCGCTCGGCGAGCGAGCGTGCCCAATCGTCGGCGGACTGGCGCCGGGTGGGGTCCTCGGACTTGCGGTCCCCGCCGAAGTTCTCGGAGAACGGTCCGACGTGGTGCCCCTGGGCGTAGTTCTTGCGGTAGTAGTCGGGCAGGTGCCCGTCGATAAAGGAGCGCACCTGCGCGCGGAACGCTGCCTGTTCGGGCGTGTCAGACCAGTCCATGGAGCACCTCCTCCGGCGCGGGGACGCGACCTCATCGGCGCTACGATAACGGATATGGTGAGATGCGGGGAGGGGGAGGTGGCAGGCACCGGACGCGGCGAACCCCTCGATAGCCGGACGACCGGGAGGGACACGCGCCGCAGCCGCTCCCGGTCGTCGCGCTCCTACTTGTCGAGCCAGGCACTCTCCACCATCGTGCCGTCGTCGTATGACGTTGCGGTGCCGCGGCCCCCGGTGCGTATGCCGCGCACGGACGCCTGGTAGGCGTTGTACGCGAAGCCCTGCGGGAACGTGATGCGGTACATCTTCTTCATCTCGTGGTCCCAGATCTTGCGGTGGATGGCGCGGCGGGCGGCGGGGTCGAGTTCGAGCTGCTGTTCTTCGGCCCACTGATCGATCTGGGGGTCGTTGATGCGATTCCGGTTGCCCGGCGACTTGGAGTAGATCTGGTTGTAGAAGTAGTTGTCAGCGTCGTAGCCGGCGGCCTGCCACCCGCTGGTGGTGGCCTCCGCGAGTTTGCCGGTCGTCCACTGCGAGTTGAACTCCGTGTAATCGACGCTGCGGTTGTTCAGTGTGACGCCGACCGCGCGGAGCTGGTCGATGTAGGCCTCGGAGCCGCGGGTATTGGCGAGGCCGTACTGGTAGTAGGTCGAGTTGATGGTGAGCCCGTCGGCGCCGGCGGCGGAGAGGAGTTGCTTCGCCTTCGTGGGGTCGTGTGTCCACCATTCGCCGAGCTGTCCGGAAGCGGTCGTCGGCTCCTCGTCGAATACGAAGTCCCAGGGGATGACAGGAAGGGAGCGCCCGACGCCCTCGCCAAGCAGCGTGACCATCAACTCGCGGTCCATGGCGAGCGAGAGGGCCTGGCGCACTCGATCGTCCTGGAACTTCGGCATGGAGAGGTTGAGGGCAAAGGTGAAGGTGTTCGAGGTCAGCGGGGAGATCTGCACCTGAATGTCAGGGTTCGTGCCGAGGAGGTTCTTCACCTCCTGCGGCGTCTGGATGAAGGAGTAGGCGTAGTCGACCTGTCCGGCCCTGAAGGCGGCGAGGCGCGCCGCCGGCTCGATGATGATTCTGATTTCGAAGCCGTCGAGGAGCACGTCGGCTGCCCAGTAGTCGGGGTTGCGGTCGAAGAGCGCACGTCCGCCCGCCTGGGCGTCCTTGAGGAGCATTGGCCCGGTGCCAATCGCCTTCGTGCCGATGCTGCCGTCGTCCATGAGTTCGCGAGGGACGACGACGAGGTAGCGCCCGGCGAGCGGCAGGAGGAAGTCGGCGACGGGGCGCTTCATAGTGATCTTGAGCGTGGTGTCGTCGACGGCCTGGATCTGGTCGGCGTTCAGGAAGTTGGAGACGGATGGGCCGCCGGAGCGATACGCCTCGTAGGCATAGGCGACATCGGCAGCGACGAACGGACGGCCGTTCAGCGGCGCGACGTTCTGCCATTTCACGCCGGGGGTCATCTTGAAGGTGAAGGTCATGCCGTCGGGCGACCGCTCCCAGGAGGTCGCGAGCTCCGACGTGAGCTCTAGCTTGAAGGGGTTCATGCGAGGCCCGTTCACGAAGCCCAGCAGACGGTTGTAGACGGGGTTGGTGATCTGGAGCGTCCCGCCCGCGATGGCCTTCGTGGGGTCGAATGTCGAGATGTCGTAACCGGAGGCGTATCGCAGCACGCCGCCGCGCTTTGGGGTGCCGGACGGGTCCGGCCACTGGTACGGGTAGGGGAGATCCGCGGCCCAGATCCAGCCTTCGGGGAGGGTGTCGGGGCGCCCGCTCGTGGTTGTCAGCGGGCCATCCGTCGATGGCGTCGCCTCGACATCGGTGTCGTCGTCGGAGCCGCAACCGAGCAGGGCGGCTGCGGCGAGGCCGGACACGGTGAGGAGACTGCCCTTCAGGAGGTGTCGTCGGTCGACGGTCGTTGCAGAGGTGGAAGCGGTGGCGGTCATGGCGATCCCTCTGGACTACGTGCGTAATGCAATGGGCCGAGCGTCGCACAATTACAGACGCAATTCAAGGTGTGACTGACGGCGATGGGGTGGCCCAGGGCAGCCGCGGAACCGCGCTGGCGGTCCGGGCGGAGCACGTCTTGCCGTGGGTTCGACCTCGATCACGTGGCGCGATTACCGACGTGGTATGAATACCCGCGGCAAGTGTTGGAGTACGACCGATCCGGAGGTGACGGATGCCAGATGCCGGCCCGCTCGAAGGGATTCGGATCGTCGAGATCGCCGGTGGAGTCGCCGGTCCGCACGCCGGGAAGCTGCTGGCGGACTACGGGGCGGACGTGGTCAAGGTTGAGCCGCCGGGCGGCGACCGCTCCCGGCGGGCGGGGCCGTTCAAGGGAGGCGCCGCGCACCGCGAGGGAAGCGCGATGTTCCTCGCCCTGAACACGAATAAGCGGAGCGTGGTCGCAGACCTCGAAACGGACGAGGGGAAGGCGCTGCTCCGTGGGCTGCTCGAGCGGGCGGACGTGCTCATCGAGGACTGTGTGCCCGGGAAACTGGCGTCGATGGGGCTGGAGGCGGCGTTGCTGCGCCTCGAACACCCGCGACTCGTCATCTGCTCGATCACCCCGTACGGCCAGGACGGGCCCTACGCGGGCCTGCCCGAGAGCGACCTCGTGCTGCAGGGGATGGGCGGCGAGATGTACAGCACCGGGCATGCGACCCGCGAGCCTTTGCGCCTCGGTGGCGAGTACGCGCTATGGCACGCCGGACTGGCGGCCGCGTACGCGGTGATGCTGGCTGTCCTGCGGGCGGAGGCGACCGGGCACGGTGAGCACATCGACTGCTCGATCTACGAGACGCAGGCAGGCGGCAAAGACCGACGCCAGGTGTACCTGATGGGGTACGCGTACGGAGGTGAGATCGCGCGGCGGCAGGCGCCGGGCTACATGGTCGGGTCCGGCGTGCGGCCCTGCACGGACGGCTTCGTGAACCTCTCGCCGATCGGGCGACTGCCGGCGCTGCTCAGGATGATCGGGCGGGAGGACCTCGCGGCGCGGCCGGAGGCGAGCGGCGATGGCAGCAGCATGCCGGCGGCCCTCCTCGACGAGATCGAGGCGGCGTGCGTGGCGTGGACGACGCAGTACTCGATGCGCGAGGCGGTAGATATTGCCCAGCGGCACCGCGTCCTCGGCGGGGCGGTGTACACCATCGGCGATGTGCTCGCCGACCCGACGTTTCGCGAGCGTGGGGCGTTCGAGCGGATCGAGCATCCTGCGGCGGGCGCGATGGACTACCCAGCGCGGCCGTTCATCATGTCGGCATCACCGCGACCGGCGGCGCGGCGCGCGCCGCTCCTCGACGAGCACCGCGACGAGGTGATGGCGGAACTGGACGCGCTCGCGTCGGGCACGGGCGCGCAGGCCGGCGTCTCTTCGTCCTCGGCATCCCGGTCAGGTGCGCCGGCCGATCGGCATCGCCTCCCGCTCGAAGGCGTGCGGGTGATCGACCTCGCGGTGGTGTGGGCGGGGCCGTTCTGCGGGCAGCTGCTGGCGGAGTGGGGCGCGGAGGTGATCAAGCTGGAACCGATCACCTCGATCCAACCGATGACGCGCCCGCTGGCGCCGCGGCCGGGGGCCGTCCCGATCGAGGGCGTTGAGGTCTGGAACACCGGGCACTCGTTCAACTCGTCATCGCACAACAAGCGGTCGTTTACAGCTGACCTGCGGACGCCGGAGGGTCGCGAGGCGTTCCGGCGGCTCGTAGCGGTGTCCGACGTGATCGTTGAGAACAACGTCCCCGAGACCATCGACCGGCTGGGAGTCTCGTACGAGGAGTTGCGGGCTATCAACCCCGGGATCGTCTTCACGCGAATGCCGGGGTTCGGGCTGAGCGGGCAGTATCGCGACTACCGCGCCTGGGGGAACCACCTGGCGGCGATGGTGGGGCACCTCGTGACGCGCGCGTACCCGGACGCGACACCCGACCTCGCAGGCGAGGACTACGCGAGCGACTCGATTGGCGGGCTGATGGCGGCGTTCGCGACCGCCGTGGCACTGCGGCATCGCGCGCGGACGGGCGCAGGGCAGCTCATCGAGGTGCCCCAGGTCGAGGCGATGATGGGGCTGATGGCGGCGGACTACCTCGACTTTCAGCTGAACGGCGAGGTCGCGACCGGGCGGGGTAATGACCATCGCTCGCACGCGCCGCATAACGTCTACCGCTGCCTGGGTGACGACCGCTGGATTGCGATCGACGTGGGGACGGACGCGGAATGGCGAGCGCTGTGCCGCGTGCTCCGCCTCGATCGTGCCGCGGACGACGCGCGCTTCGCGACTCAGGACTCGCGCTGGCAGCACCGAGGCGAACTCGACGCGATCGTGTCGCGGGGGTGCGCCTCGTGGGACCGGTGGCAGCTCTTCGAGGCGCTCGTCGGGGCCGGGGTGCCGGCGGGGCCAGTGCAGGATGTCGCGGACGCGTTTCACTGCAGGCATCTGCGGGAGCGGGAGTGGTTCCGGCGTTTGACGCGCTCAGACATCGGCGGGTTCGACCATCCAGGGTCGCTGTTCCGCTGGAGGGAGACGCCGAACCCGTTCTGGCGGGCGCCGTGCCGCCTCGGGGAGGACAACGAGTACGTGTATCGGGAGCTGCTGGGCTACTCGGCGGAGGAGTACCGGGAGCTGGTGGCGAAGGGAGTGGTGGGGACGGCGTTCACGCCTGCGGCGCTGGGGCTCGGATGACGTGCTTCTCGGCACGGGGGCGGCCACGTGAGTCGAACCTGTGATTGAGCTGAGCAGACTGGATGCGTCGACTGGCCGGCCCGACTCTCCTCGTCGGGCAGGTGACGTCGTACGCTCTGCGGGTGCGGATCGCGACCTGGAACGTGAACTCGGTCAGGCAACGTCTGCCTCGGCTGTTGCCGTGGCTGGACGAGAGGCAGCCGGACGTCGTCTGCCTGCAAGAGACCAAGGTGACCGACGACGCTTTCGTCGAGCTCCTGGGAGGGGAACTGGACGCACGGGGCTACGAGGTCGCGACGTTCGGCGAGCCATCCTGGAACGGTGTCGCGCTGCTCTCGCGGGTCGGGCTCGACCATGCAACAGCGGGCCTGCGGGACGCGCCGGGGTTTCCTCACCAGGAGGCACGAGCGGTAGCCGGGATCTGCGGCGGGCTGCGCGTGTTCTCTCTGTACGTCCCGAACGGGCGCGTGGTGGATTCAGACCATTACGCGTACAAGCTGGCGTGGCTCCGGTGCCTGCGCGATGAGGTCGCGAAGATGTCGGAGCCGGTGGTGCTTTGCGGGGACATGAACATTGCTCCTAGCGACGAGGACGTCTTCGACCCGCTCGCGTTCGCGGGCCAGACGCACGTGACTGAGCGGGAACGCGCGGCGTTCAGCGAGTTGCTGAACACGGGCCTCCACGACGTTGTGAGAGAACGCTGGCCGGGGGAGCGCATGTTCTCGTACTGGGACTACCGCGCTGGCATGTTCCACCGGGATCTCGGGATGAGGATTGACCTGGTCCTTGCGAGCGAGTCGGTCGCTACCCGCGTACGGGCGGCCTGGATCGACCGTGCCGCCAGGAAGGGCAAGGGACCGAGCGACCATGCGCCGGTGATCGTGGACCTGGATGAAGCACCGGATGGCGACATCGGGCCTGTTGTGCCGCCTCCGTCCGCGCGCACCCGACGTCCGTCGCTTCTGCGATGAGATGAGTTCACAGTCCCCGGGTCACCGGACGTGCCGGAGAGGGCGGCCGGTGCGGAACCGAGGGTGACCCGGCCCTCGGATGAGCCGTACCTCATCAACAGAGGCATGGGGAGGGCGCGTGGGCCGGATCCGGAGGCATGCCGCTGGGGGTGCGTGCCGCGCGAAGCAGCCGACCGCCCCGGGCGTCGCGGAGACTCGAATCCCCCAGGGTCGCGAGGCACATCGGCCCTGTCGGTTGGAAGCGCGACGCGGCGGGGCACAAGCGAGTCGCGGAGGCGGTCAGATTGGGTTTGCTGGAGGCCACGACGGGAATCGAACCCGTGATGGAGGTTTTGCAGACCTCTGCCTTACCACTTGGCTACGTGGCCCCTGGAGCGGAAGACGAGGGTCGAACTCGCGACCTCCTCCTTGGCAAGGAGGCGCTCTACCACTGAGCTACTTCCGCTGACCTGTTGCCGGCGAACCGGCGATGTTGGTGCCGAGGATGAGACTTGAACTCATACGCCCTTGCGAGCACCGCCCCCTCAAGACGGCGTGTCTGCCTATTCCACCACCTCGGCGCCGAGACTGCTGGCAGGAGTGGAGGGATTCGAACCCCCGGCCTGCGGTTTTGGAGACCGCTGCTCTGCCAACTGAGCTACACTCCTGCGCGACTTCCGATTGTAGCAACGGTACGCGTGAGGGTGAAGGCGGGGGCTGTGAGCGCCTCCGAGCGGGTCAGTGATCCTCCCGTTGCTGGCGGAGGAAGCGCTCGAGGTCTCCGAGCAATTCGTCACTGGTGGGCAGTTCGCCTTCGTCCTCGATGGCCTGGCCCGCGCTGGCGTCGAACTGCTCCTCAAGCGTCTGGATGTAGGTCGAGGCCTCGTCGGACTGCTCCATGGCCTCCTGTACCTGGCGAGCGAACTCCTCGCTGCGTTCTTCGAGGCCGGCGAGCGGGGTGGAGGTGCCATAGCCGCGGTCGAGCATCCTGACGAGCGAGATGCCCGCATTCGGGTTGGGGCCTGTGTTCAGGTAGTGCGGGGCGATGGCCCATAGGCTGGCGTTCCGCCAGCCGCGGGCGCGGAACGCGAGGTTGAGGACGCTGATGAGGCCCGTTGGGCCCTCGTAGCGGCTGGCCGGGATCTTGAGGCCGAACTGCGTCTCGAAGTCGCTGTCCGAAGCGGACAGCGTGACGGGCAGCGGGCGGGTGTGCGGCACGGCCCCCGGCTGTACGCCGAGCGTGATGCTGGTGGTGACGCCGAGAGCATCCATGAGGCTGGTGACGACCTCGGAGAAGGTGCGCCAGCGGAGGTGGGGCTCGATGCCTGTGAGCAGCAGGAAGTCACGGTTCGCCCCTTCGGGGCTCGCCTTATAGAAGCGGTTGCGGGGCCAGTCGATGGTGCGGTCATCGCCGACGAGGCGCGTACGCGGGCGCTGCACGGTGAAGTCGTAGAATGGCTCGGGGTCGACGTCGGCGATGGGGGTCGCCTGCCACTGCTGTACCAGGTATTCCAGCGCGTCGACGGCGGCGCCGCTGGTGTCGGTCCAGCCGGTGATGCCGGCGAGCAGGACCGGGTCGCGCAACGGTGGGACTTCGCCGAGCAGTCGCAGATGTTCGTGCATCGAGGCCTCCTCAGCGTGCGAGCGGGAGCAGCGCGAGCGCGCCGAAGTACGGGGTCGCCCCCTGCGGCACGCGCGGGGCCGACACGAGGCGCTGCGCGGAGCGCCGAGGATTCAACGAGGCGAGGTGCTGCTCAGTGCCCTCCGCAGCCGCAGCCCCCACCGGCCTGCGCGTTTGGCGCCTCGATGGTGAAGCCCGACCGCATGACGTCATCGACCCAGTCGATGGACGCGCCCTGGAGGCTGTCGGCGGAGACCTCGTCGACGATGAACTTGATGCCGGAGAGGGTGAGGACGCTGTCGCCGGCCTCGGCGGCATCGATGGCCATGCCGAAGGAGGGGCCGCTGCAGGCGCAACCGCCGCCGCGCGTGAAGAGGCGGAGGCCCTGCTCGGCGGTGATGCCTTGCTCGGCGGTGATGGCGAGCAGACGCTCGGCGGCGCTGTCGGTGACGGTCATGGTGAGGGTCATGGCTCACTCCTGCCTGTGTGCACGTTCAGTCACCCTAGCATGCGCTTTTCGAGCGAGTCATCGCAACCACGATCGACAGAGTTCCGCGGTTCAGCCGTCAGCCGAGATGACGGCGAGGAGGTCCTGTCCGAACTCACGGACGCGTGCGTCCCCCATCCCCCAGACGGCGCGGAGCGCGTCTTCGTCCAGCGGACGCCGGGCCGCAAGCTCGCGGGCGGTGCGGTCGCTGAAGAGGGTGTACGCGGGGACGCCCTCGTCGCGTGCACGCTGGAGCCGCCAGGCGCGCAGCCGCTGGTAGAGCGGGTCGTCGTATGCGACTTCGGCTTCGTTCGAGGTCGGGCGGGCCGCCCGGGGTCGGGCGGGGGCTCGGGCGGCCTCGGGATGAAGTCCTTCCCAGCGCGCCACGACGGATAGCAGGCGGTCGCCGAACCAGCGAAAGCGTGTCTCGCCCATCCCCCAGATATCGAGGAGGGCGTCCTGGGAGCGGGGACGGTACGTCGCGATCTCGCGGGCGGTGCGCTCCTCGAAGACGAGGTAGGGCGGGCGGCCCGAGGCGCGAGCGATGTCGGCGCGCGTGTCGAGCAGGTCGTTGAAGAGGTCGATGGGGTAGTCGGGGGCGGCGGGGATGCCCTGTCCGCGGCAGTTGTCGCAGTTGGCGCAGCGGTCGGGGGCGTCCTCGCCAAAGTAGCGGAGGATGAGGGCGCGGCGGCAGCCGGATGTCTCCGCGTACTCGATCATCTGGGCGAGGCGTGACTCGGCGTAGCGGCGGCGCTCCTCGATGGGGCTGATATCGAGCACGGCGTCGCGGTCGCGCGAGGTCAGGCGGAGCATTCCGGGCTCGATGAGTGCGCTCGCGCGGAGGGCGGTCAGTGCCACGGGCAGGCCTTCGGTGGAGCTCGCCTCGAGGGCGTCGTTGTACGGGACGGGGCGATCGCCGGCCCACTCCTGCAACTCGATCAGGCGCCACCAGATGCGGCGCAGCTCGCGCTCATCCGGGTGGGCCTGGTCGATGAAGCGGCGCTGGAGCGCCGCGTCCCGGCGGGCGTAGAGCAGGGTGCACTCGGCGGGGTCGCCGTCGCGACCGGCACGGCCTGCCTCCTGGTAGTAGGCCTCGATGCGTCCGGGCACGTGCGTGTGTACGACATAACGTACGTCAGGCTTGTCGATGCCCATGCCGAAGGCGTTCGTGGCGACGAGGACGGGCACGTCGCCAGTGATAAACCGTCGCTGGACGCGGGCGCGTTCGCCGGCCGGCATTCCGGCGTGGTAGGCGAGGGCTGGGACACCGGCGGCGACCAGGGCAGCCGCGGTATCTTCAACATTGCGGCGGGTGCGGGCGTACACGATGCCGGCCTGACCGCGGTGGCGGCGGGCGTAGCGAACGAGCCAATCGAGGCGCTCGCCATCGCTATTCACGTGGACGACGCCGAGGTGGAGGTTGGGACGGTCGAAGGTGGTGAGTACCTCGTCGGCGCGGCCGGAGACGCCGAGGCGTGCGAGGATGTCGCGGCGCACGAGGGGGTCGGCGGTGGCCGTGAGCGCCAGGGTGCGGGGAGCGCCGAGGCGCTCGCGGACGGCGCCGAGAGCGAGGTAGTCGGGTCGGAAATCGTGCCCCCACTCAGAGATGCAGTGGGCCTCGTCGATGACGAACAGGTTGACGCCCGCCGCGGACAGGCCGTCGACGAAGCGCTGATTGGCGAAGCGCTCCGGGGCGACGAACAGGAGCGGGGCGCGGCCCTCGATGAAGTCGCGGTAGCGGGCGTTCTGCTCAGAGCGGCCGAGCGACGAGTTGATGAAGGTGGCGGGGACGCCCGTGGCCTGGAGCGCTTCGACCTGGTCCTGCATGAGCGCAATCAGGGGCGACACGACGAGGGTGCGACCGACCTCGAGGGAGGGAAGCACGTAGCAGAGGCTCTTGCCTGAACCGGTGGGCATGACTCCCAGGACATCCCGGCGGGCGAGGTGGGTGAGCACCTCGGCCTGCCCGCGCCGGAAGTCCGGGTAGCCGAACACGGACTGCAGACGCGCTCGATAGACATCGAGGTCAGCGGGGAGATCGGGGGACGCCGCCGGGCGTGGCGCGACGGCAGGACGTGGCGGCGCAGGAGCGCTCGGGCGGGCCACGGCCGTCTCGAATCCGGGCAGGGGCGCCGGGCCATCGGCCCTGATCCCGCAGGAGGGACAGAAGACCGCACCGTCCTCGAGTGGCGAGCCGCAGCGGAGGCAGGTCACCGCCGCATCGTACCGTACATGTGTGCTAAGTGGAGGTGGTGACGCCCGCCAGCTCCTCGGCGCGCGCGACCAGGCCGGGGACGTCGGAAATCTCGCCCTCCACCGTCAGGTGTTGACCCTCTCGAGGCATGAACTTCCAGCGGACGTTGCCCATCGTCTCGACGCGCTCAATGCGGTCAACGTGTGCCCAGGCCACCTCGCGGAGGATGCGGCCGTCGTGCAGCGCCAGGGCTCGGCGGTCGGTGAGGACGATGGCGGTGGCCGTCGCGCGCCAGGTCAGAAGCACGACCGGGAGCATGAAGACGGTGATGCCGGCGAGGAACAGACCGAAGCCAGTGGCCTCGGCAGTCCCGCTCAGCAGGCCGAAGGCGACGAAGGCGACGGCGCCGAGCAGCGGAAGGGCGAACGAGGCGTGGTTCCACCAGTGCGACTCGTTCGGATGCACGGACACGACTTCCTCATGCAGGAGGCTGTCGATGAACACCTGGTCGGGCGTGTGGACGGCGGGAGGAGCGTCGATGGCGTCTGGTGGCATGCTGCCATTGTGCCACCGGACGGCGGATCTTCAGGAGATGTAGCGGAGGTCGACGCCGTACCCACTCGGGAGACCGGCGTAGCGTGTCGGAATCCAGTGGGCGACGTGCTCCTCGTGCCAGATGTGATCGGGGATGAGACCGACGAGCAACTCCATCTCGAACTCGATGTGCGGCTGACTCCCGGACACGACGAGGACCGCTCGCTCCAGGGGGCGCCCGCCGGGTCTCGACCTTCGGGAGGGGTAGGGCCCAACGAGGAGGGCAGCGCTGCCCTTGAAGGGGTTGAGACCCTGGTCGCGCATGTCCGCCATCACCTGCGCGAAGTCGGCCTTCATGTCGGGGCGGACCCCGGCAATCAACGTCCTGCGCTGGGCAGCCTCGAGGACTGTGATCGCGACCATGCCTGCTCTCCTGATAACAGGGTAGCCGAAGGGCATGCGCGCCGGTGCGGGCTAGATGTTCTCCTCGACGGTGCGGGCGAGGCGCTCCGCAGACCGATCGGCGTCGTCGAAGAGATGAGAGAAGAGGCGACGAGTCTCCTCGGGCCGCTCGTTCTGCATCCGGTCGAGTTCGTCCTCGCTGTACCCCTGTTCGCGCTCGAGGATGCGCGTGCGGACGACGGCCCATTCGTCCGGGCCCCAGACGATGGCGGCGGCCTCGACGGCCATCTGGTCCTCGTCGGGCGGGAGGGCTTCAGCGGCACGTTCCTCTGCAACGGCGGTGCGGCTGACCTCGTAGCCGCCAATCGCGTCGCGGTTGGCGGCCAGGGTCACAGACGAAGGATCGGAGGCGGTGATGAGCGAGGCTGGGAGCCAGTAGTCGGGCGCCATCGAAGCGTCGACGTGGACGTAGCGACCGACGATGTCCTTCACCGCACCAATGTCGTGGCCGTCTGCCGTCAGAATGCGTGCGCCAATGGTGACGTCGTAGGTGTCCATGCTCATGGCGTGCTCTCCTCGCTCGCTGCGGTCAACGAGAGCGTACGGGCGTGGAGGCGGCCCCACGCTCAGAGGCGGGGACGGAGGGGTTGCAAGCGCATCGCAGTACGAGGTGGCTGGGGACCGAGGATTCGAACCTCGACTTACTGATCCAGAGTCAGCTGTCCTACCCTTAGACGAGTCCCCACCGGGTGTACCAGACTAGCAAGCTTCCGCGGTGCGGTCATCCGGGCCGGTCATACTGCAGCGCCGCGAAGGGCCTCCGCGGCCCTCGTCAGGCGGCCCAAGGAGCGACTGCGGCCCACGAGCTCCATCGACTCGAAAAGCGGGGGCGTGACGTTCTTTCCGGTGACCGCGAGCCGGCACAGCATGAACAGGTCGCCGGGCTTCTCGCCGGTTTCCGAGGCGACGGTGCGCAAGTGTTCCTCGAGGGTGGCCGCGTCCCACGAGTCGAGGGCCTCGAGTGCGGCGACGGCGGCTTCGACGGCGGGGGCCGCCGCCTCGGGGCGGTTGCGGTACGCCTTGCCGAGGAGTTGCTCGGGCTCCGGCGCCGGCACTTCGGCGGCGAAGAAGAAGTCGACCAGCGCGGTCACCTCCGGCAGGAGCTTGACGCGCTCGCGGACGAGCGGCGTGATGGCGGCCACGAGCGCGCGGTCGAGCGGGCGGGGAACATCGAGGGGCAGCGCGCGGTCGAGCTCGCGGGCGAAGACCTCGGCCAACTCGTCCTCGGCCATCGAGCGCATGTAGACGCCGTTCATCCACTCGAGCTTCTGGGTGTCGAAGACCGCGGGGTGGACGACGAGGTCCTTGATATCGAATGCCTCGACCACCTGAGCGCGCGCGAGGATCTCCGTCGCGCCGTCCGGGGACCAACCAAGGATGGAGAGGAAGTTGAAGAGGGCGTCGGGAAGGTATCCCTCCGCGGCGTATTCGAGGACGGACTTCGCGCCGTGGCGCTTGGAAAGCTTGCCGCCGTCTGGACCGAGGATCACGGGTGTATGGACGTAGATGGGGACTGGGTGTCCGAGCGCCTCGAACAGGCGGACGTGCCTCGGAGCGGACGGGAGCCACTCATCGCCGCGGGTGACGTGTGTGGTGGCCATCAGGTGGTCGTCGACGGCGTGGGCGAGGTGGTAGGTGGGGAATCCGTCCGACTTCAGGATAACGAAGTCATCGAGGAGGCGGTTCTCGTACGTGATCTCGCCCCGCAAGAGGTCGGTGAAGGTGGTGGTCCCTTCGCGGGGCATGGCAAAGCGCACCACGAAGGACTCACCTGCGGCTGCGCGGGTCGCCGCTTCGGCGGGTGGGATCGCGCGGCAGCGGCCGTCGTACCCCGGTGGCTGCTTCGCGGCGCGTTGCGCTTCGCGCATCGCTTCGAGGTCAGCAGGGGTGCAGAAGCAGCGGTAGGCGTTCTCGGTGGCGAGGAGCCGACCGGAGGCCTCATCGTAGTGGTGAAGGCGCTGCGACTGGACGTACGGGCCGTAGGGGCCGCCGACGTCCGGTCCCTCGTCCCAGTCGAGCCCGAGCCAGCGCAGCGAGTCCTCGATGCGCTCGATCGAGCCGGGGACAAGGCGGGTCTGATCCGTGTCCTCGATGCGGAGGTAGAAGACGCCACCTTCATGGCGCGCGTATGCCCACGCCCATAAGGCGGAGCGGATATTGCCGACGTGCGGGTCACCAGTGGGGCTGGGGGCGTAGCGGAGGCGCACGGTCACGGGCGGCCATCCTCAGGCACGTCGACGAGGCGATCGGACGCATCGAAGCCGTGCCGGTCGCGCAGGTCGGCGACCGCGGCCTGCATGTCCGCGGGGAGCGGCGCCTCGAACTCACGCCACTCATCGGTGGAGGGGAGGCGCAGGCCAAGGCGCCAGGCGTGGAGGGCCTGACGGGCGATCAGCGGGGACGGCAGTCCGTACAGCGTGTCGCCGAGCACCGGATGGCCGACGGCCTCGAGGTGGACGCGGATTTGATGCGTGCGTCCGGTGTAGATACGGACCTCGAGCAGTGCCGCCTCGTCGCTGTACTGCTCGCGGACGCGATACTCCGTGTGGGCGCTGTCACCTTCCTCGACGACGGCGCGCTTGCGCGGGTCGAGGGGATCGAGGCCAAGCGGGGCGTCGATGATGCCCGCGGGGGGCTCGATGCGACCGGCGGCCAGTGTGAGATAGAGCTTCACAGTCTCGCGGTGACGCCACTGGTCCTTGAGCGTCTGCTGCGCGATGGCAGTCTTCGCGTAGGCGAGGACACCAGAGGTCTCGCGGTCGAGGCGGTGGACGACGCCGGGCCGTTCGCCATCGATGGCGGCGAGTTCGGGGTAGCGGGCGCGCATCACATCGACCAGGGTCACGCCGGTCAGCCCGGGGACAGGGTGGACGATCAGGCCCGGCTGTTTGTCGATGATGACCACGTGCTCGTCCTCGTACAGCACCTGCAGGGGGTAGGACGCGGCGGCGGCCATGTCGACGCCGCGGTCGGGGACGCACACCTCAACGACGCTGCCTGCGCCGACGGCGTATGCGGGCCGTGAGGCGGTCGTCTCGTCGACTCGCACGTGTCCCTGCGCGATGAGCTTCTGGGCCTGCGCGCGGGAGATGTCCGGGACAGCGGTGGCCATAAGGCGGTCGAGGCGGTCGGCGTGTCCCGCGCGGAAACGGCGGATCGGCTCGCTCATCGGCGCGCTTCCTCGCGGAGGGTGAGGGCGACGATGGCGACGACGCCGCAGACGATCGCGGAGTCGGCGATGTTGAAGGCGGGGTAGTGCGTGGGGTCGATGAAGTCGGTCACGGTGCCCTTCGCGACGCGGTCGATCAGGTTGCCGATGGCTCCGCCGAGGATCAGGGAGAGTGCCGCCACGTACAAGCGCTGCGCAGGAGGCACGAGGAACATGTAGACGAGGATGGCGGCAACGCCGATCGCGGCGGCCGCGAGGAGGAAGGCGCCGGCTCCCTGGAGAATGCCGAAGGCCGCCCCGGCGTTCTCAACGTGAGAGATCGCGAGGATGGCGTCGGTCGACGGCCATGCCTCGCCTTCCGCGAGCCAGCCGCGGATGACGGCCTTTGTGAGCTGGTCGGCGGCGACGATGGCGACGCTGATCAGGAGGTAGGGCGCGAGGTGCCGCCGTTCAGCGCTGTGAGCGGCGAGGCGATCGCGGAGCGTGGGTCCTCGGAGGACGGTCTCTTCCATCGATCCCATCGTACCGAAGGGGGGCGCTGCGATCCGGGGTGCGCTCGTCAGGAACTTCATTGAGAGGGGTGTTCGGAGCCGGTACCCTGACGCAACACCATCGACGAAGAAAGGGGTGTGCATTGACCCTCGAGATCTCGCGGCGGGAGATGCCGCACTCGACGGACAAGACGCCGCGACTCGCGCCCGGTCAGCGGCTGACCGAGGGCTTCCCGGTGCTGACGTACGGCGGCGTCCCGAAGATCGACCTCGCCACGTGGCAGTTCCGGGTCTTCGGCCTGGTCGAGGAAGAGGTGACGCTGAGCTGGGAACAGTTCCTCGCGCTGCCTCAGAGCAAGAGCCATTCGGATATCCACTGCGTGACGACCTGGAGCCGGTACGACAACGACTGGGAGGGCGTGCGGATCGCGGACATGCTGTCGCTGGTCAAGGTGAAGCCGGAGGCCAAACACGTCATGTTCCACTCGTACGGGGGGTACACGACAAACGTGCCGCTCGATGAGTTGCTGTATAACGACGCGCTGCTGGCACACACCCACGATGGGGCGCCGCTGCCCCTCGAGCACGGCGGACCGCTGCGGGGGGTCGTCCCTCACCTGTACTTCTGGAAGAGCGCGAAATGGGTGCGCGGCATCGAGTTGATGGCCGAGGAGCGCCCGGGGTTCTGGGAGATGTACGGGTATCACATCCACGGTGACCCGTGGAAGGAAGAGCGGTACAGCTGAACAGGGCGCCCCCGGGTTCGGGGGCGCTGCTCTTTCGGCGTGCCGACGCGCGCTAGATGAAGACGCGTGAGCCCTTGTCACGGACCTTCCCGGAGCGCCTGGCCTCGGCGGCGACGGCGGTGGCGACCCGTTCCGCGACATCCGGATTGAAGACCGAGGGGAGGATGTAGTCCTCGTTCAAGAGGTTGTCGGGGATGGTCTCCGCTATGGCGCGGGCGGCGACGATCTTCATTTCCTCGGAGATGGTCGTAGCGGCGGATTCGAAGGCGCCACGGAAGAGGCCGGGGAAGCAGAGGACGTTGTTGACCTGGTTCGGGTAGTCGGAGCGGCCGGTGGCGACGATGCGCACCTGGTCCTGGATGAGCTCTGGCATGATCTCGGGCTCGGGGTTAGAGAGGGCGAAGACCATCGCATCCGGGTTCATGCGGGCGATCTGGTCGGCGGTCACCATGCGGGGGCCGGAGAGGCCGAGGAAGAGGTCGGCGTCCTGGAGGGCGTCACCAACCGAGCCGTCGAAGCCCTCGCGGTTGGTCCTGCGCGCGAAGCGTTCCTTGGCGGGGTTCATGCCCTCGACGCGGCCTTCGTAGATCGCGCCGGCGCGGTCGAAGCCGATGACGTTCTTGACGCCGAAGTTCATCAGGATGTCCGCGCAGGCGACGCCGGCGGCGCCGACGCCGAGGAGGACGACCTTCAGATCCTCGGGCCGCTTCTGGATGATCTTGAGGCTGTTGATGACGCCCGCGAGGACGACCACGGCGGTACCGTGCTGGTCGTCGTGGAAGACGGGGATGTCGAGTGCGGCCTTGAGCTGGTCCTCGATCTCGAAGCAGCGGGGGGCGGAGATGTCCTCAAGGAGGATGCCGCCGAAGCCGGGGGAAATCGCCTTGACGATGCGGACGATCTCGTCAGGGTCTTTCGTATTGAGGCAGATGGGCCAGGCGTCGATGTCGGCGAAGGCCTTGAAGAGCATCGACTTGCCCTCCATGACGGGCATGGCGGCCATGGGGCCGATGTCGCCGAGGCCGAGGACGGCGGTGCCGTCCGTGACGACGGCGACCGTGTTCGGCTTGACGGTGAGGGACCAGACGGCGTCCGGGTTGTCGTGGATCTGCATGGAGACGCGGGCGACGCCGGGCGTGTAGACGTGGGCGAGCTCGGCCATGGTGCGGATGTTGACCTTGTTGTGGACTTCGATCTTGCCGCGGCGGTGGAGCTGGAAGGTGCGGTCGGAGGCGTGCTGGACCTCGACGCCCGGGACTTCGGCGACGCGGGCGACGACCTGACGGGCGTTCTCCTCATCGACGCAGTAGAGGCGGAGGTCACGGACAATCATGTCCGTGCGCGCCTCGACGATGTCGATGGAGCCGATGTCGGCGCCCATCTCGCCGATGGCGGTGGTGACCTTGCCCAGGTTGCCGGGCTTGTTCTGGATGCGGAGCCGCAGGAGCAGCTGGTACCCGGAGACGGGGCTCTGGTACTCGTCGTGGACGTGGGCTTCGGTGCGGTCGTCAGTGGCGGTCATGGTCGCGCTCCGTCAGGCAACGATAGTGCTTGAGACTATACCGCTGAGGTCGCTTCTGGACAGGGGCCGTGCGGCCTGCGATGGGTGAGTCTGGATCGGGCATGACCGTCGGGGCTGGGGACGGTATCCTCAACGTGTCGGTACGCCCCCATCGTCCAGGGGACCAGGACGCCACCCTTTCAAGGTGGAAACAGGGGTTCGAATCCCCTTGGGGGTACCACTTCTCCTCGTTCTCGGTCTGTGGCGCTCAGGGTTGTACCGAGCAGGCGCATCCCGACGCTGGTCGCCGCCGTACTCCTCGCAGAGACCGCCTCCGGAGGCAAGAATGCGTCCCGGGGGGCTTTGTAGCGATCCGGTCGGTTCGAGGGCGTCCGGCGGGTCGGCAGCGACGCATCCTTCGAGCGGGCGCTGCCCCGATTTCCTGGATCAGGAGTACGGAGAGTAAGCGCGCGTCCTGACCACCTCGCCGGTGGCGTACTCCTCGTGGCGGTCGCCGCCCCAGAAGACGGCCTGCGCGTGTGTGTCGGGGTCCTCGTACACGGTGTCGATGCGGAAGAGGCGCCCATCGAAGGGGACGGTGGCCTGCCACTCGTCGCCGTCGTCGGAGGTCATGGGGACGCCGACGATGTCGCCGGCGGCGCCTGTGTAGAACATGGCGACCATGTGCAACAGTGGCCACCCGGTGGGGTTGAGCATCTGCTCGAAGCCGGCGGGCAGGGCGGGGTCGTGCTCGTAGTCCACGTGCTGCACCTTCCTCGGGCGGTCCGGTTACGCGTCCGAGGATACGGGGTGTGAGCGAGAGGAGATGACGAGGCCCGGGCGGACCCGGGCCTCGTGGCGATCCTCGAACAGGTCTACTTGTCGACCCACATGTAGCGGACGAGGTTCTGGATGTCGAGGTAGTGCTGGCCGGAGCCGATACCGCGGCCGGTGCGCAGGCCTCGGACCCAGGGCTGCTGGATCGAGACGCTCTGACCGGTGGGCTTATCGACGCGGTAGACCTGGTCGAAGACTTTGTTCCAGACCTTCTGTGCCAGCTCTTTACGGGCAGCCGGGTTGAGCTCGACCGCATGCTGCTCCGCCCATGCGTCGATCTCGGCGTCGTGGATGCGGTAGCGGTTGCCGGACGAGGTCGAGTGATGCAGACCGAAGACGTAGTGCTGCGCCGTGGGGTTGAAGGCAAGCCAGCCGTCGTAGGCCTGCGCGCTGCCCTTCCTGGTCGTCCACTGGGAGTTGAACTCGGAGTACTCGACGCTGGTGGCCTTGAGCTGGATGCCGGCGGCGCGCATCTGGTCGACGAGCACCTCGTTCTGGCGGCGGTTCGCTTCCGGCGTGTAGTTGTAATAGATCATCTCGAAGCCGAAGTTCTCTTGCCCGGCGGCGCTCAGGAGTTGCTTCGCCTCGGCGGGGTCGTATCGCCACCACTTGCCGAGGCGGCCGGACTCGACGGTCGGCTCCTCGTCCCAGAAGAAGCGGTAGTCGACGACGGGAATGACGCGTCCGAACGGCCCGTAAATCAGGGTCGAGAGGGTGTCCCGGTCGACGCCGAGGGAGACGGCCCGCCGGAGACGCTCATCCGCCCACAGGGGCAGCTCGTTGTTGAACGCGATGGAGAACGTGCCGCCGAAGAGGGGCGATGCGTAGTACTGGGCGTCCGGATTCGTCGAGAGCAGCGAGTCGAGGTCGGCCTCGGTGGCCGCGGAGACGCCCCAGTCCACCTGGCCGACTCGGAAGGCGGCGAGGCCGGCGGACGCGTCGAGCATGTACGGCAGCTCGAAGCGGTCGATCAGCGTGGGGCCCTGCCAGTAGTCCGGGTTGCGGACCATGCTGCCGCCGGTGCCGGCCTGCCACTTCTCGAGGATCATCGGACCGGTGCCGATGGCACGGGTCTTGATGCTGCCGTCGTCGACGATCTCTTTCGGGTGGATCGTCGTGTAGGCAGTGCTGAGCGGGAAGATGAAGTCCGGCTGAGGGCGCTTGAGCTTGATCACGAGCGTCTTCGTGTCCGGGGTCGTCATCGAGTCGACCTCGGTGAAGTACTGCTGATGCACACCCTCCGACTTGTAGCGGTTCAGAGCGAAGCGGGCATCCTCGGCAACGAACGCGCGTCCGTTGAGGGGCGCGATGTTCTGCCACTTCACGTTGGTCTGGAGCTGGAAGGTGTGTGTGAGACCGTCCGGGCTGCTTTCCCAGCGTGCCGCGAGGCCGGGCTCGAGCTGGTTGATCTTGAGCGGGTCGGCGTCGGCCTTGCCATAGACATTGATCAGGCGGTCGTATGCGCCATTGGCGGCGGTGAGGGTGCCACCGGCCGCTGACAGCGTGGGGTCGAGCTGGCCCGGATCGAAGGTGTAGCGCTGGGTGATGGTGCCGCCCGACTTCGGAGCCGTGGACGGCTCAGGGAACTGGTACGGGACCTGGCGGCCGGTCGTGGTGGTGATGCCCTCGAAGGCGGCGCCTGCCGCAGTGCCGGTTGCGCCGGGCGATGGCGAGGCGCCTCCCGGTTCGTCCTCGTCGTCACTCCCACAGCCGATGAGCGCGGCAGCGGCAACGCCCGCACCCGCGAGCGTGGCGCCTCGCACGAAGGCGCGGCGGCCGACGCGAGCGTCGCGTCCTCCGAAGAGCGTCGCTCTGACATCACGGTTGTCCAACACGGTATCCCTCCTCGTGAGGCGTACCTCAACGGTGGCCGCAGCCGGCGACCTCGGAGGAAGAATATAACGGATGATTGAAGCGTAATTGTGATGCCGATGACGAGTGCGTGTCGGCGATCCGGGTCTACCTCGATGCGCGACGGCGAGTAGCGGTGCGCGCGATGCCGAGCAGCAGCGTTGCCGTCCCCACGAACGCGAGGGGCAGCAGGGCGTCATGATGGACGGCCGCGATGCCGGCGTTGCCAGTACGAGGCGGATAGATCGTGCGCTCGGCGGGCAGCGAGACCGGATTATCGTTGAGGTCGACGAAGCTCCCCGTGTTGCCCAGCGACTTCTGCGCCGTTGTCCCAGCGGTCGACGACTGCGTGTCGACCCCGGGGTTCGGGGGTGTCGTGTCGGAAAGGACGACAGCTCCCAGTACCGTCAGGCCGGCCACCGCGGCAGCTGTGGATGCGACCAGAAGGACAAGGCGACGCCGCATGGTGCTCCTCGCCAGGCTCGGCCGCCACCGCGGTGGGACGTGGCGTTCCGTACCAGTAGTAATAGCAGATCGGCGAAGGAGTTTGGGCGGCGGACCCGATGCCTTCCGCGATAGAGCCGGGCAGCAAGCGGTCGCGTCAGGGCAACGTGAAGCGCGCAAGCACGGGTGCGTGGTCGGGTCGGACCGCATCGCGTCGAGACTGCGTGTCCTCGGAGATGGAGCGGATGCCGTCGACGATGGCGTCGGCCTGACGGAGCTGTCGCAGCAGATCCTGACTCAGGAGGACGTGGTCGATGAGTTCGGGCTCGCCTCGGAAGGTGCGGCTGAACGCGTGCTTTCGAGGCAGCCAGTCCGCGAGGTTATTGAGGCGGACGGCGTCGCCCTGGTCGGGCCGCAGCATGTCCGCATCGGGCGGACCCTGCAGGAGGGCGGTCGTGATCGCGCCTGCCTCGTCGTTGAAGTCTCCGGCGAGGACGGTCGGCAGCGGCTCGGCGAGCATGATTGCGTTGAGGTGGACGCGGAGGGCGACGGACTCGGCGGTCCGGCGGAGGAGCGCGAATCCAGCGCCACGGGCTCGTTCATGCTCATCCAGCGGGAAACGCCGTCCATCCGGATACGACAGGAGCTTCGACTTGAAGTGTGCAGTGACGATGCGGAGCGGCCGTCCATGGACGTCGACGACGGCATGGAGGGCGCCGCGGCCCATGGATCTGACGGTCGACTCGTCGGCGGTGGGGATGCGTGGCAGGGCGTCCTCGGTGAACGCGATGAGCTGCCGGACGTCGCGCAGCGGGAACCGAGCGAGGATGGCGACGCGAATGCCGCGGTTGTCAGGACGTTCGGAGATTGCCTGATGCGGGTACCGCCCGCCGAGGGCGTGCTGGAGATCGCCGAGACATGAGACGTGGCCGATCTCCTGTAGTGCGATGACGTCCGGGCCGGCCTCGGTGACGGTCTTCGCGAGGTGACGCAGTTTGCGGCGGTAGACCGCCTCGGTAGTGGGGCCGGAGGCAGAACCTGGCGGAAAGAGGTTCTCCACGTTCCAGGTCATGACCGTGCAGTCAGGCACAGGCAGCCTCCCTCAAGGTCGTCAGGAGCGGCCTCATCGTACTCGAAGGGGAGGGGCGCCGGAGCGGATGGCGTCAGGCGCGGCGCTGACGTTGAGAGATGAACCAACCTCCGCCCGCGAGGACGGCGATCAGTACCACTCCAAGGCCGATGAACAGGGCGACGTTCGAGCCGCCTCCGTCGCCATCCTCGGCGCCGTCCGCCGTTGCTCCTCCGCCCGCGGCGGCGGTGAGGGAGTAGCCGGTCGCGACGCTGCCCGTCGGGATGCCGCCCGACTCCCAGGTGGCAGCGGGGGATGACGTGGCTTCGACGCCGTCGAGCTTGAAGGTAATCGCGTCACCGGCTTCGGGGTTGCATGGAGCCTCGACGGGGACCTGGATCACCCACTCGCCTTCCTCCGAGGCTGTGGTGGAGCCGCACGAGACACCGCCGATGAGTACCTCGACGGTCTGGCCGGACTCGAGGCCGCCGCCGTACAGCACGGCTGGGAGGAACTGCGCGTCCGCGGCACGGACAGCAGCGAAGGAGGCGACGATCGAAAGGGCGAGTGCGGCGGCGAGGACGCGCCGGCGGAGGTCAGTCGGGTGCATGGAGTCCTCCTCGGGGGCGTCTTCGACGCCGGGACTGGCGGGGCGGCGCTGCCGGACTATTGTGCACGGCGCCAGCACTGGCGTCGTGACGTATCACGATCGTGGCGGGTAGGAGGCCGCGGGACTCGGGGGAGCGGGATGCATGGCTCTGATAGGGGGCGGAGTCTGGGCTGCGGCGGCTGCAAGCGGTCAATCCGTACGCTCGCTCTCGGAGTGGAAGAAGGAAGGGTCAACACCGTGGCGAGGGTTGAGAAGAACATCGAAGTGGCGGTGCCGGTCCGGACTGCGTACAACCAGTGGACGCAGTTCGAGGAGTTTCCGCGGTTCATGGAGGGTGTCAAGGAAGTCCGACAGATGGACGACCGGCATCTGCACTGGCGGGCGGAGATCGGCGGCCGCGAGGAAGAATGGGACGCGGAGATCCAGGAGCAGGTGCCCGATCAGAAGGTCATCTGGCGCAACACCTCCGGGCGTACGAACGCGGGGATGGTGATGTTCGACCAGTTGTCGGCCGACCGGACGCGCGTGCACCTGGAGATGAGCTACGAGCCTGAAGGAGCCGTCGAGAGCGTGGGCGACACGCTGGGGTTCGTTTCGCGACGCGTCGAGGGCGACCTCGAGCGCTTCGAGGAGTTCATCGAGTCGCGTGGCGCCGAGACGGGCGCCTGGCGGGACGAGATCGAGAACCCGGATGCACCAGGTGGCCACACGCGTGGCAGCATGACGAGCTGATCGAAGCTCGGTCATGATGCTGGGGGCCCGTGCGGACAGCGCGGGCCTCTGTCGTTTCAGCGGTACCGGGTGGTCATCGCCTCGTAGGCCATGTAGGTGAGTTGCTGGCCGAGGGGGATGTCGTCGTACTCGCTGGCGACGCCTTCGGAAAGGAAGGTGATCGCGTAGGCCCGCTCGCCGTCGCGAGCGTCGAAGCGGACGATGGCGACATCGTTATCGACATAACCGGTGCTTGCGGGCAGGAAGCCGTTCTTGTGGCTGACGAGTGCGGGCGTGACGGCCGTGAGGTAGTTCAGACCCGGCTTGACCTGTGTCATGTGGTAGAGGAGGAACTCCCGCCACGACGGCTCGGGAATGGCCTCGTGGCGCCAGAGGGCGGTGAGGGCGGCGTTCATGGCATCCGCCGTGACCCAGTTGTCCGGGTTGATGCCGATGCTCTCACTGTAGGCGGGCGGGTGGTCAAGGATGACGCCCGACAGGCCGAGATCCTCGCGTGCGTACGCCTCGACGCGACGCACACCGTCGACGACGTCTCCGTCGCCAATGAGGCGGTAGAGTTCACGCGCGGTGTGGGGGTTGCTGCTCCAGATGGTGGCCGCGATGAGAGACTCGACGGCGTCCTGCGGGTAGCGGGCGCCCCACACGTCCCGAACGGAATGCAGCAGGGCGAAGAGGTTGATCACGCATCCGGAGAGCTGTAAGCGGTCACCGTTGACGCTGACGGTCTCGCCCGTCTGGAGGTCGGTGACGGCCACGGCGTAGCGACCGGGGGCCCAGTACGCGTCGATCGCAGCGGCCATGCGGTCGCGCAGCAGGAGCAGGTCCGCGGCAGGTGGCGGTGCGGGTTCACGCTCGACGGGAGCGGCGGGGCTGGTCGCCGGGATGACGGGCGCAGTGCGGGCGGAGGCGTCGATATGGGGGGCGATCAGCGCCAGCAGGAGCGCACTCGCGAGGGCGAGGGCGACGGCGGCGGCGCGTGGGATGGCGAGGCGCACGAGCGTCGGTACCCTCCTCGCGAATGGTCACGCGCCCTGGGGCCGACACGTGCATGCCTGGATATGGTGCCGAGGGCCAGAATCGAACTGGCGACACCGCGATTTTCAGTCGCGTGCTCTACCAACTGAGCTACCTCGGCACGTTGGCTGAGTGCAGGTGTGGATGATACGACGAGGCAGCGGAGCGGGCCAGCCGCTACCAGGAGCCGCCGCCGCCACCGCCTCCACCGCCGCCGGAGGAGCCACCGCTGAACCCACTTCCGCCCGACCCGCCCGGCGTGGAGGCGAGGGTGCCCGAGGTCGTAGTGGAGAAGCCGGACATCGCGTTGCCGAGCATGACGGCGTTGAACGGCCTCGATGACGAGTACCAGTCAGGGGGTTCGAGGGCGAGGTCCGCGAACGCCTCGGCCCACTTGTCGACGGAGCCGAACACCACGGCAAAGGGCAAGTACTCGTAGAATAGGTTCGCCTTCTCGGCGAACTCGGAGCGCCGGGTCTCTGCGGTCTCGATGTATTGACGGAAGCCGAGCACACGTCGAAGGGCGGCGGTGCCCTTCGCGGTGCGCCTCGGCATGCGGCTATGGAGTGCCAGCAGCGAGAGCGAACCGAGAGCGAGCGGAATGGGCACGATCCCGAACGTTGTCCACGCCGCGGTCGCGGCGATGATTGCACCGGACACGACCAGAGCGCCGATGGAGATAGCGAGCCAACGACCGCGTGTCGAGTCTGGGCGGCGGTTGAACCAGCCCCGGGACACGGCGTCGGCGTAGAGCTGCTCCTGGACGCGGGCGAGGTCCGTGTGGAACTTGCGCTTCAGGGAGGAGAGCGTCACCTCATCGCCGTCCTCGAACAGGCTGTTGCGGAGCGTGCTCTCGTACGGCAGCAGGCCCCGCCTGTCGGCGGGAGGGTCAGGCAGGCGGACGAACCGCCAGTCGGACTTTCCGAACCACCAGGTCTTGTCGATCTCCTCGATGCGGAGGTAGCCGCGCGCGGCGAGGTCGACGATGGTGGCCGACACGTCGAGCGGATGGGCGACTTCGTCGAGGAGTGTGCCGATCTGTCCCGGCCGCAGGTCTTCCGGGGGTGTGAACTCGATGGCGTACGCGCCGCCCTCGAAGAGCGGGACACGCTGTTGACTGGTACCGCCGAAGACGACTTCGACGGGGGAGCCCCGCCAGCGCCGGTCGCGGCCCACGAGCCACACCAGGCGGACGATGCCTGCGAGGACGACCGCGAGGAGGCCGAGCGCGAGGCCGATCCGGAGCGGATCGACGGTGAAGGCGTGCTGGAACGTCCACCGACGTTCCAGGATCGGCTGAGGGTCCGGCACCATGCCCTTCGGGAAGCCAACGACCACCGTAAGTCCTTCGTACGGGCTGAGCTCGCCGTTGGTGAAGTCCACCTGCGCGCCGTCGATGGTGGCGCTGGCACAGCGGAGCGAGGAGCCACGGGGGCCCTCGAAGCAGCCGACCTGCACCTCGTCGGGAGCGAGGGCGGCGGGCAGGTGGACGGTGACCGAGGGGTTGAAGATTGTGGCGGACCAGTCGGCGCCGATCGCGTTCCAGTACAGTTCGTCGTGGTCGGTGAAGCCATTCAGGCCGCCCTCGATACGGTACTCGATGCGGTAGGTGTGCTGGCCTGTGATCGTCCTGTCCTCGTCACCGATGCGGATGCGGGTCTTGCCGCCCTCGATGCCTTCGACCCTGTACTGGGCAGGCGTCCCCGCAGAGGCGGTGACGGAGAGGACCTTCATCGGGTAGCGGCGGTCGAATTCGCCGTCGTAGCGGAGCCTGGTCGGCACGTCGCGGAAGATCCCGTGGCGCTCCTGGGAGCCGAAGTCGTAGGCGATGTCCTCGGTGATGATGAGGTCGCCGTCCGCTTCGATGCGGAGGTCGACATGGTAGGAGTCGATCTTCTCGACGCCGGCCTGGGCGCGGGCGGGCGGTGGCGCCATAGTGACCGCCAGCGCCGCGAGCAGTGCAAGGACTGTGGCGCCGAGAGGGAGGAGGGAACGGGTGGGGCGCATGGTCGTCCTCTCTGGGCCGGAGCATTGGGTATGATGCCGCATCCAGATGCGGGCTGCGACGGCCCGTCGCGCGTTGGAGGCGGGTGGGGAGCAGAGGCGTGACAGACCACCGGGCCGAGTTGACCGGGCACTACCGCGCGATGCGTCAGGAGTTGCTCGACGCGATCGACGGACTGAGCGATGAGCAATTGCTCGACCCTTCGCTGGATGGGTGGTCAGTGAGGGACCATCTCGTGCATCTCGCGATGTGGGATGAGATCCGCGCGAGCGAAGTGGCGCGCATCTCCGCGGGATACGAGTCGGCCTGGCGCATGACGGAGGAGGATGACGCCACGTTCAACGCGATCGGCCATCGGAGCCGATCGGTCATGCCGGTCGCACAGGCACGCTGGGAGCTGGACACGAGCCATCAGCGGCTCATCGAGGCGATCGAAGGGGCTACGCCGCGCGCCCTCGACGCGTCGCTGTACGGTGAAGCGGGTTTACGCAGTCGGCATGGGGCGGAACACGCCTCCTGGATCCGGCGGTGGCGAGCGGAGCACGGCTGGTAGCCCCCGAGAGATGGTCAGCTGCCGAGCATGGCACTCAGGTCGTGCTTCGCGTCCAGGATATTCGCCCAGAGGTCACCGACGCTGCGGAGGCGGTCCGGCGCGGTGAGGATGGTGAAGTCGGTGGGGTAGACCGAATCGAGCTCGTCCCAGCGCAGTGGCATCGAGACCGGCGCGCCAGGCTTGGCGCGCGGCGAGTAAGCAGCGGCGAGATTCTTGAAGCGAGCATTCTGATTCACATCGAAGAACACCTTGCCGTCGCGTTTCGGGACCGCCCACTCGGTCGTCACGGCTGAGGGATGGGCGTGGATGAGGAAGCTGGCGAATGTCTCGGCGATGGAGCGAACGGTGGCGTAGTCCACGTTGCGAACGACGGGCACGTACACATGGAGCCCCGTGGCGCCGGACGTCTTCACGAATGATGACAGCGAGGCCGAGTCCAGGAGCTCCTTCAGCCATCGTGCCACCTCGCAGACCTGCTGCCACGCAGCGCGGTTGAGCTCGGGCTCTTCACCGGCAGCCTCGTCGCCTCGGTAGATATATGGATCGAGGTCGAAGAGGACGAAGTCCGGGTGATTGAGGAGCGAGCCCTCGATCTGCTCGACGGAGCCGGTGAAGTCGGGTGACAGTCCTCGGGCGTCGGGATCGGGATTCACGCGGGCGAGCGAGGTGTGAAGCGCGAGGTCGGCGACCTGGCCGAGCCAGAGCAGCGTGGCGAGGTTGTTGCAGAGCAAGTAGGTCTGGTCGCGGACGTTCGTGCCGGAGTACGCGCGGATGCGGTGCACGTACTCGGGAGCGTCCTCGTAGTGCTTCTGGTAGAAGAACTGGCCGTCGATGCCGTTGGGGTAGCGGGTGAGGGTCAGGGGGCGATCGCGGAGTTGCGGGAGGAGCCAGGGGGCGACGGTCGCGAAGTAGACGAGCAAGTCGAGCTTGGTGAGGGCGCGCTGATCGTCGACGGCCGGCCAGAGCACCTTATCGAGGTTGGCCACGCGGAGCTCGTGACCTTCGACGTGAAGGGTGATTTGCTTGCGGGCTCCCTGCAACTGAGCGAGGACGCGCGCAGTCTCCGCCTCGATGTCGGATGCCGGGGCGTCGAGTGCGGGGTTGCCGGGCGTCCCGGTTGTCGCCGTCTCCGCGGGCCGGAAGCGGACCTCGGAAGGGTCTTTGTCGTCACGGACGCGGAGGAAGACGGGGGCGCGGAGGCGAGCGTCGCGGGTCCAGTGGGTGAACTCGACCTCCACGACCACCTCGGGGCGCACCCACGTAGCAGGCGGATGGCCGTCACGGGGGGGTAGCTCGGCAAACGGGGCGTCGGGCGTCGCGAGTGCCCGCAAGCGGGTGTTGAGGGCCGCGAGCGTGCGGTCATCGAAGCCGGAGCCGACGTGCGTCACATATCGCAGGCCGTCGCCGTCCTCGTACTGGCCGATCAGGAGCGAGCCGAAGGTGCGCGATCGACCGCCCTGCCCCGCGCTGAAGCCACCGACGACGAACTCATCGGTGTTGCGCGCCTTCACCTTGAGCCAGTTGCGGGAGCGGCGGCCCGACTCGTAGGCGCTGTCGCGCTTCTTGGCGACGAGGCCTTCGAGGTCATGGGTCCGCGCGATCTCGAAGGCGGTCATGCCGTCGACCTCGAAGGGTTCAACGAGGCGGACGGACGAGGTGGGAAGGAGGATGCGTGCGAGCGTCTCGCGGCGGTCCTCGAGCGGGACACCGCGGAGATCGACGCCGTCGAGGTAGAGGATGTCGAAGACGTAGTAGATGACGGGGATGCGGGCCTCGGCGCGGGCGATCTCGCCGTCGCCGGTCAGATGGATGCGCTCCTGGAGGAGCTGGAACGAGGGAACGCCTCGCTCGTCGAGGGCGACAACCTCGCCGTCGAGGATCAGTTCATGTGCGGGCTGCTGTCTCAGACCGGCGACGACCGATGGGTACTGCCTGGTGCTGTCGAGGCCGCGTCGGGACCGGAGTTCGACGGCGCCCGCGCGGACGAAGGCGAGCGTGCGAACGCCGTCGAGTTTGGGCTCGAAGAGCCAGCGCGGGTCGTCGAAGGGATCGTTGCGAGACTCGGACTGCATGGTCGCGGCTTCAGCCGGGAAGGGGGCGAGACGAGCGCCCGGCAGGTCCTCGGGGCGGACGGACGAGACGCCGTTCCGTCCCGTGGCCGGAGGCAGCAGCCCGCCCTTGAGGTCCGCGATGGAGAGGCGCGAGCGGACGGAGCGGTCTTCGGCGGTGAGGTCGCGGTCGAGGTCGGCGGTGGCGTCGCGGTGCTTGATGAGGAGCCACTGCTCCTTGCCGGCTTCGACCTTGTTGGTGCGGACGAGGGCCCACGAGCCCTTGAGCTTCTTGCCTCGGAAGGTGATGGAGAGCTTGCCGGCGGCGAGTCCGGCGCGCATGCGGCGTTCGGCCTCCTCGCGGTCGTGGAAGACGAGGTCTGGTTCGTCGGGGGAGTAGGTGCCGTCGTCCCATACGATGACCTGGCCGCCGCCGTATTCGCCGCGGGGGATGACGCCCTCGAACGTGGCGTAGTCGAGCGGGTGGTCTTCGACGTGCACCGCAAGGTGCCTGTCCGCGGGGTTTAGCGACGGCCCTTTGGGGACGGCCCAGGAAGGCATCACGCCGTCCCACTCGAGGCGAAGGTCGTAGTGGAGGCGGCGGGCGGCGTGCTTCTGGACGACGAAGGTGAGTGCGCCGGCCGTGCGCGGACGAGGCACGCCCGGCGGTTCGGGAGTCTTCTCGAAGTCGCGCTTGCGGTCGTACTCCTCGAGTGGCGGCGTGTCCGCAGATGGTGGCTCGACGCGGAACCGTCGGGTGGGCATCAGTGCGTCCCCGTTCTGGACGGGAGCGGCACGCTAACTCGCAGCCCGTCGCCGGCGATTCGGCGCGGCGGGCGCAGGCTCGACGTCCTCGCCGACGGCGCTCGCCGCTTCCTTCTGACGGCGGGTCGCTTCGACGCTCGCCTTGAGAGCGGCCATCAAGTCCACGACCTTGGCGGGGGCGGGCGCTTCGGCCTCGACGACTTCCTGGCCCTCGAGTTTGGCGTTGATGACCTGCATCAGCGCCTCGCGGTAGGTGTCCTGGAACTTCGCGGGATCGAACTCCTCGGTGAGGAGGTCGATGAGGGCGGAAGCCATCTGCAACTCCTGGTCGCTCACGGCGACCTCGGGGGCCTCGACGCCGCGCTCGACGCGAATCTCGTCGGGGTAGAACAGTGTCTCGAGCATGAGGGTGCCGTCCATGGGGCGGAGCGCACATAGCTGCTCTTTGTTCCTGATCGCAATCTTCGCGACGGCCGTGAGGCCCTTCTCCTGCAGGGCGCGCATGAGGAGCGCGAACGGCTTCACACCGGTGTCCTCGGGTTCGAGGTAGTAGCTCTTCTCGTAGAAGACGGGGTCGATCTCCTCGGCGTTCACGAAGGCGGTGAGGTCGATGGTGTGCTTGCTGGGGAGCGGAAGCTGGTCGAAGTCTTCGTCCGTCAGGACGACATAATGATCCTTCTCATACTCATAGCCGCGGACGATCTCGTCGTTGGAGACCTCGACGTCTTCCTCGGAGCAGATGCGGATGAAGCGGATGCGGGCATTGTCCTTCTCGTGGAGCATGCGGAAGGAGATGTCTTTGTCCTGGGTGGCGGTGAAGAGGCGGACGGGGATGTTGACGATGCCGAAGCTGATCGCGCCGCGCCAGATGGACCGTGGCATAAGGGCCGACTCCGTTGCTGGAGCCGATGCGCTCGCATCGGCCGGGGAACGCCAATGGAGTACGCATTATAGAGGACGGGTTACGACAACGAGCACTGCCGAAATGGCAGTCGGGTTACGAGCGGCTGGCGACCAAGAGTGGCTCGATTTCAGGCATGCCATCGAGATAGTCGACGGTGCGGCCGGCGACTGACGGGGTCCGCGGCCCCGGAAACAGGACGCCGGTCAGGTTCAGCGGATCGACCGCCGCGACGCGGACGCGGTCGCCGGTCAGGGGCGCTTTGCGGACGCGGCGCAGCGCATCTACAGCCTCGGGGAGGGCGTACTGTTCGCCGACGAAGCCGCTGACGAAGCGGCCGCCGCGGACGGTGCCGCGGGCCTCGAAGCGGCGCAAGGCGCGGAGCACCTCGCGCCAAGGGACGGTGAACGACTCCTGTGCGACCACGTCGCGGAAGACGACGCCATAGCGCTGGAGGAGGACACGGGCGACCTCCTCGGCGAGTGACTCGAGGTCGTGCTGACCGGGCGGCGTGGCCACAACGAGCGCCCAGCGACCCGGCGGACCGCCGGCTGCCCGCAGGTAGCCGGCGCCTCGGCGGCCGCGTCCGCTGCGCCGCCAGAGGCCCGAGAGCTGGCGGAGGCCCTGGAAGCCATCCGAGGCGACGAGGCCCCAGGCGACCAGTTCGCGGAGACCCTGCTCGACGTCCGTGGCGAGGCGACGGGTGCCGCTCACGATCTCATCGAAGAAGAGTGCGCCGCGCGCCTCGAGGAGTTCGAGGATCTCGGCTGCGGCGCCAGCGTTCGGACGAGAGCGCTCCTCCTCGGAGCCGCGGACGGCCTGGAGGAGGGTCGCCAGGTCCGGGCGAAGCGCGAGGGTGATCGGGGTGACACGCGAGGCGGCGATGGCACCGCCGCCGGCAGCCCGCCGTGGCGTGAGGCGAGCCCATGCCACCTCGCCGGCCAGACACAACTCGTCGAGCCAAGGAGGAGTGTAGTCCTCGACGCGCGACGCGAGCAGTTCGCTTTCCCAGGCGCTAGCGGGGGCCTCGAAGCCCTCGAGGCGAGCGACGGCCTGGCGGACGGCGGCTCGACCCTTCAGGCGGGCCCCGGGAGCAACATGATGCCAGTGCAGCAGGAAGCGCATGTAGTCGCGGGTCGTGACGGGGTCGATCTCGCGCCGGAGCTGGTCGAGCGTGTAGCGGTGGATGCGTGCCAGGAGGCGGCGGTCGCAGAACTCCTCGTCGTCCAGGCCGGGGGTGAAGCGGCCTCGGAGGACGTAGCCGCCGGCCTCGAGCATGGCGAGGCCACGGCCGACGTCGCCGAGATCGAGCGCCACGCGCTCGGCGAGCGCGGCTGGCGTCATGGGACCGAGTGCTTCGCAGTGGCCGCGGAGGAGCGCGATGCGGGCGTCCTCTCGCTCGGCCGCGGGAATGCGGGCGGCCTCCGGAAGGTCGAGGGGAGGGAGGTCCGCCGACGGGTAGAGGAGGCGGATCGCCTCGATGTGTTCAGCGGGGAACCAGATCCGCAGTCGATCGGCTCCCCTACCCCCGCCCTCCCCCTGCAGGGAGAGGAGGCCGAGATCCGGAACCCGGTGCTCGAAGCAGGCGGCGCGGCCGGTGGCGGCGAGCTCCTCCAGTGCGGGGAGCCAGTCAGGGATGTCGGCCTGGCGGAGGGCGATGAAGCTGAGGAGGGCGTCGTGCACTTCCTCGGGATCGCGGGGCGCCGGCCAGGCCTGGTCTCGCACCAGCTGGATCGCATCCGGGTCGAGCGCGCCTAGCTCGCGCGCTTCGGTGGGAAGGGCGCGGCGGAGCGTGACGGCACGGGTGCGACGCTCCTCGAGGGGAGCGTCGTCGAGATAGGTGTAAGGGCGGCCGTTCACGATCTCGTGCGCCATGGGGGAGGGCTCGGTGGTGTCGCGGGCGTGCAGGCGGATGGAGCCCTCCTCGATGCGTTCGAGGACAGCGAGGAGGCCATCGATGTCCATCGCCTCGCGGAGGCAGTCCTCGACGGTCTGGCGGATCAACGGATGGTCGGGAATCTCGAGAGGGCCCGTTACGTTCTCCTGGCAGCCGACCTGTGCCGGGAAGACCGCGGCCAGCAGGTCGTCGGCACGGAGGCGCTGGATGAAGGGCGGGACGCGCTTGCCGCCTCGCTGGCGGGGGATGGCGAGCGCACGGGTGGCGTCCCAGCGCCAGCGCGTGGGGAACAGCGGGGTGTAGAGGATGGACTGCTCGACGGCTTCTTTCGCGTTCCTCGGACTGACGAACGAGAAGGCGTCTTCGAGGGGGAACGAATGCTGGGGGCCGAGCGAGAGCAGGATGGCGTCGTCGCTGGCAGCGGCCTGCAGCTCGAAGTCGAAGGTGACGCAGAAGCGCTTGCGCAGGGCGAGGCCGTAGGCGCGGTTGATGCGCGCACCAAAGGGGGCGTGCACGACGAGCTGCATCCCGCCCGACTCATCGAAGAAGCGCTCGAAGACGATGTCGCGGTCGGTCGGCACGAGGCCGAGCCCATCACGGGTGGCACGGACATAGTCGATGAGCTGGCGAGCACCATGGCCGTCGAGGCCGCAGTCTTCCTCGAGGCGCTGGTGGAGCAACTCGGTGTCGCGCAGCCCGGCTTCCACGTCGGAGCGGAGGCGGCCCACCTCCTCGGAGAGCTCGACCGTGCGGCCAGGGGCCTCGCCAAGCCAGAAGGGGATCGTGGGCGGCGCGCCATGCGCATCCTCGACGCGGACCTGGCTCTGCTCCACGCGCATGATGCGCCAGGAGGTGCTGCCGAGGAGAAAGATGTCGCCCTTCATGCTCTCGATGGCGAAGTCCTCGTTGACGGTGCCGACGAAGGTTTCGTCGGGCTCGGCGATGACGCGGTAGTCGCCGAGTTCCGGGATCGTGCCGCCGTTCTGGATGGCGACCATGCGCGCGCCTCGGCGGGCTCGGAGGATGCCGTTGATGCGGTCGCGGTGGAGCAGCGGGGTGGTGCGGCCGGCGCCTTCGCCGACGCCTGCGGCGAGCATCTCGACGATCTCGTCGTAGTCCTCGCGACGAAGGTCGCGGTAGGGGTGGGCGGAACGCATGAGGTCGAAGAGCGCATCCTCACTCCAGTCCTCGCAGGCGCATTCGGCAACGACCTGCTGGGCGAGGACATCGAGGGGGGCGACGGGCTGGACGATGCGGTCGAGGCGGCCGGCGCGGACGGCGCGTACGAGCGCCGTGCACTCGACGAGTTCGTCGCGGGTCGTGGGAAAGAGTCGACCCTCGGGGAGTGCGCCGAGGGCGTGGCCGGAGCGGCCCACGCGCTGGAGGAAGGTCGCGATGCTCCGCGGCGAGCCGACCTGGCAGACGAGGTCGATGGAACCGATGTCGATGCCGAGTTCGAGGGAGGCGGTGGCGACGAGCGCCTTCAGTTCGCCGGCCTTCAGTTTCTCCTCCAGCTTGAGGCGTCGCTCCTTGGAGAGGCTGCCGTGGTGACTCGCGACGTGCTCCTCGCCGAGGCGCTGAGCAAGGTGATGGGCGACGCGCTCGGAGAGGCGGCGGGTGTTCACGAAGACCAGCGTGGTGCGGTGCTCGCGGATGATGGCGGCGAGGCGGTCGTAGCTGTCGGCCCACTGCTCCGCGGATGCGACCGCCTCGAGGTCGGCGGGGGGCACCTCGATGGAGAGGGTGAGGTCTCGCTGATGGCCGAGGTCGACGACCTCGCAGTGAGGCGGGCCGTCCGCCCGCGCACGGTCGCCGACGAGGAAGGCCGCGATCTCCTCGATGGGTCGCTGGGTCGCGGACAGGCCGATGCGGTTCGGCCTCGAACCGGCGTTCGTCCTCGTGACGTGATCGAGGCGCGCAAGCGACAGGGCGAGATGGCTGCCGCGCTTGTCTCGGGCGAGGGCGTGGATCTCGTCGACGATGACCGTTCGGACGTGGCGGAGGGTCTGGCGGGCGCGCTCGGCGGTGAGCATGAGATAGAGGGACTCGGGGGTCGTGATCAGGATATGGGGCGGCCGCCTGACGATTGCCTGGCGGTCGGCGGCGGTCGTGTCCCCGCTGCGGACGGCAGTCGTGATCTCGGGCAGGTCGTATCCGAGTTCTTCCGCGACGGCGCGAATCTCCTCGAGCGGTGTCTCGAGGTTGCGCTGGATGTCGTTGCCGAGCGCCTTGAGCGGCGATACGTAGACGATGTCGGTGACCGCCTCGAGCGCGCCAGCCTCGGCGCGGCGGATCAGGGAGTCGATGCCCGCGAGGAACGCGGCAAGGGTCTTGCCGGAGCCGGTGGGGGCGCAGAGCAGAGTGTCGCGGCCGGCGCGGACGTGGGGCCAGCCGGCGCGTTGCGCGTCGGTGGGTGCGCCGAAGCGCCGCTCGAACCAGGTGCGGACGGCGGGGTGGAACGAGGCGAGCAGGTCGGGCGCGGCGCTCTTGGCGACCATCGGCGGCACTCCGAACGGATGTACGTCTTTCCAGTATAGCGCTTCAGCGGCGGCGTTCCGGGCGTTGTACCGTGAAGTAATGGTCGGCCTCGTCACACTGCACGACATCGAAGCCGCGCGGGAGCGGATCCGCGAGCGCGTGCGGGCGACGCCGCTGTGGCCGAGCCGGGCGTTGTCGGAGCGGCTCGGGATTCCCCTGTCGCTGAAGTGCGAGAACCTGCAGCGGACGGGGTCATTCAAGCCTCGAGGGGCGCTGAACATGATCGCCTCCGCGCCGCGGCCGGCGGGGGTGGTGGCGGGGAGCGCGGGCAACCATGCGCAGGGCGTGGCGCTGGCCGCCTCGATGCTCGGGCTGCCGGCCAGGGTGTTCATGCCTGCCGAGGCACCGATCGCGAAGCGGCTGGCGACCGAGGGGTACGGGGCGACGGTTGAGCTGGTCGAAGGACCTCTGGCCGCAGCCATCGAGGGAGCGAGGCAGTTTGCGGCGGAGCGTGGGCATCTGTTCGTGCCGCCGTTCGATCACCCCGACGTGGTGGCGGGACAGGGGACGGTGGGCCTCGAGATCCTCGAGCAGGAGCCTGGCGTGAACACCGTGCTCGTGCCGGCGGGGGGTGGGGGGCTGCTCGCGGGGGTGGCGCTCGCGGTGAAATCGGTGCGGCCCGACGTGCGGGTGATCGGGGTACAGGCACGTGCGATGCCCGGGATCGTGGAGTCGAAGCGACTCGGGAGGCGCGGCAGCGTACCGGCAGTGCGGACGATCGCGGACGGGGTCGGCGTGGCCGGGCCCTCGGAGCTCACATTCGCGCTCATCGAGCAGTACGTCGACGACGTGGTCGACGTAGCGGAGGACGCGATCGCGCGGGCGGTGGTGACGCTGATCGAGCGGACGAAGCTGGTGGTCGAGGGCGCTGGAGCCCTCGGTGTGGCGGCGCTGCTGGCGGGGGCGGCGGTAGCGCAGGGGCGGACCGTCTGCGTGCTGTCTGGCGGGAACATCGATATCAATTTGCTCGACCGGATCGTCGAACGGGGGCTTCTGGATGAGGGGCGGCGACAGCGACTCACCTTCGCGGCGGCAAACGTACCGGGCGAGCTGGCGCGGATCACGAGCGCACTGGCCGCGGGCGGCGCGAACATCATCGAAGTGGAGCACGAGCTGGTGGTGCCGGGTCTGCCGATCGGGGTGGCGCGGGTCACGGTGCGGCTCGACGTTGCGGGGCCGGAGGGGCTGACACGCCTGGAGGTGGCGTTGCTGGAGGCGGGGCTGCGGCGTGGCATCGAGACGGACTTTGCGACCGTCGCGGCGGCCGAGATGCCAGCGTGAGGGAGTCCGGAGCGTTGCCTCGGGTTCAGGGCGGCGTCTATACTCGGCGGACGGTGCGGAAGTAGCTCAGTGGTAGAGCGCCTCCTTGCCAAGGAGGAGGTCGCGAGTTCGACCCTCGTCTTCCGCTCCATCCCCTGCACTCTCGAGGCCGAAGTGGCGGAATAGGCAGACGCGGCGGTCTCAAAAACCGTTGGGGGGCGACCCCCGTGCCGGTTCGATCCCGGCCTTCGGCACCAGAACCCTTTATCTTGCAAGGGACTAGGGAGTGGCGACGGCGTCGCACGGTGCCTTCGTGGCGCTGTATTACGTCGCAGCGACACCCAAGCCTGGGGGGAAACGCCTCCCCCCCTCCACGTACCAAGACGCGCGTGGGCTCCCGAACCTCTGCCGCCCGCGAGGCTCGAACGCGATCAGGCGCGCCGCTCGGCTCGGACGAATCGAGCTGGCACGTACTTCCCCTGGTGGAATCGGACGCCCTCAGAGGCCACCGATGTCACAAGATCGGCGAAGTGTTCGACTGCCGCCCGGCGCCTTGATGCCTGCTCCAGCCACACGTATCCGCGCTTTCCACCGTCGCCTGTGGCTCGGTACGAGAACCGCACGCCGATACTGTCGCGACGCCCGAACGGTGATTCCCCGCGGCGCTGCGATGCACGCACGACGTTGACCAGACGCCCGGCATCTTCGAGCGTGACACATATCTCAGTGTCGTAGACCGGCGGGTTTCGCCGCCGAGAGTCTCTCAGCTCGAGGCCCCTCGCACGACGGAACGACCCGAGGATTGCTGCGTGGCGCCCGTAGAGGGTTGTCCTTTCCTCGCAGCCTCGCAGCGTAGACCCAGCGCACGAAGCGATACGGCATCGCGCGTGCAGTGCCCGTCGGACGCGCCGCGTTCGGCGGAGCCGAATCGGCACGGTTGATGTGGTGGACCATGAAGGTGCCGTAGTGAGGGAACCACTGGATCACCGTCGACAGATTCTTCCGGTGCTCCTGTTCGAAGTATGCCGTCAACTTCTCGTCGTCGAGGAATTCAATCCGCTTCGTCAGGTATCCGGACCGTTCGCACTGGAAGGTCACCTCGGTCAGAAAGAACCGGTCGTCGCGGCGACGCAGCGCGTCCCAGTCGGAATCGCCGCGTTTGGCCGTGCGCTCATCGCCATTCGAGTCGAGATACTTCACTTCGAGGATCAAGTCGGCTACTGAGAAGTACTCGTTGCTGCTGCCATGGATATCGACGAAGAAGCATGCGCCGGCGGTCGCTCCCATGAATTCCGGCATCGTCGCCAGGGTGAGGTCCACCTTGTCCAGAACGTCAGTGATTTCGGACAGTCTGGTGCCCGACTTCACGGTGACGACATCGCCGTGGAGCGACACGATGCCGCGATGGGGTGTGAGACGAATTCTCCGCTCGAGTTCCACCCGCCGAAGTGGGCTGAGTACGGCGGCGTAGCCCGCGCCGTACGCTTTGAAGGACACACCCGACTCCTGGATTCGGCGCATGGTGTCCAGCGAGTCCGCTTCGCCGTCCCGCAGCGGGTTGGGTGCCACCAGTTCATCCAGGGACCGCGCTGGGACGAATCCGGTCGTCTCCCGGACGCGCTCGGACCTCAGTCGCACTTCCGATTTCAGGAACCACAGCGTGGACGGGAATACTCGTTTCGACCGCTGCACAAGCGACGGAAAGCGCATGCGGGTTCCTGCGGCGCGGGCCGCAGCGACGAAGAAATCCTCAGAAGGAACGTCGTCTCCTCCGAGGTTGAAGACCTCGTTAACGACGCCATGCTCGATGAGCCGGTCTACCGTCTCACAGAGGTCGTTGACGTGGATGAGGTTGAGTGTGCCGCCCGCGACGCCAATCGGGAGCCGTACTGCACCTCGCCCATAACGGTCCATGCCTGGGCCCACGACGACGGTCGGCCGCAGGATCAGGTACCCGATTCCGCTGCTTTCACAGGAGTCGCGCACCGTGCGCTCGTCGAGCAACTTGAGCCGAGTGTAACTATCGAGCTTCCCGTCGGTTTCGAGACGGTCGCTTTCACGATACCCTTCCGGCCCTTGTGGCGTGCCCGAGTAGACGACCCACGAGCTGAAGTAGACGAAGAGCCGCGCCGTCCCTCCCTTCGAAAGCTCGAGGAGCTCTCGCGTGAACGCGTTGTTTGTCCGGACGAGCGCTTTCCCGTGCTTTCGCGGATCGAGAGCGGCATGGATGATCACATCGGCCGACTGGAGGCAGTCTCGAAGTCCATCGCGGTCGCTCGATGCGACGTAATTTGCACGGCTGCGGCTCGCCGACCGAGAGGGCAGCGACCTGACCACCCCAGTTACGTCGTGCTCCCCCTGCAGCCTGGCCACGAGGTGCTGCCCGATCCCCCCGAGTGCGCCCGCCACCACCACTCGCACGAGCCTTCCCCCCCCTCATCGCAGCCGAGTACCGGCCGATCCGGCGTCACCGCCTGCGATGACAGGGGCGCGTGGACCTTGACCGTTTGGAACCCGGCTTCGCGGCGCCACCCGCTCCCCGATGCACGCTTCAACGTCGAGGTGTGCTGTCAGTGAGCACGACCCGGTGGTCGCACCAGTGTGGCACGTACTATCACCCGGTAGCGATGCCCCCGGGGCGGGGGCGCCGCCGTTCTGGCCGTCCCCCGCGCTAGACCCCCCGACGGCGAGCGACACCTCGTGCCGGTCGTGACAGTTCCCGTAACTGTCGCCATCTGCAGGTCGACGCCGCCGGCGAGCAACATGTCCTTGGTAGATGTACACGCTCTGCCCTACCCATCCAGCCGCGCCAATCTCAGTCCTCGCTGCCGGAACGCCTCGACGCAATCGACGTGCGTCGTCTTCCTCATGAAGGTGCGCCCTATGACAGGGTGGCGCGAGCCGTCACGACATCGACTCGATGGCAGCAGGAGCGTGGCTCCCACGAACGGAACGACACTCAGCGGTACGGAAGACGGCCTCCTGAATCCCGGTCATGGAACTCAACAACCGTTGGGGGCGACCCAGTGCCGGTGCGATCCCGGCCTTCGGCATCAGAGCCCCTTGTTTGCAGAGAGCTGGCTGAGTAGCGGCTGCGTCGCTGATCGCGTGCTGCGCTCAGTGCCACCGCACTGCGACAGCCCTATCTACAGCCTTATCCACGCGCTCGACGAGGCCTCCGCCGGCGCCGGTTCGTGATGCCAGGGCGGGAGATCCGCTGCCTCGACTCGTCCCGTACACTGTGGCGCTGTTGAACGCTCCAGGGGGACGTATGCCTCGTCTGTTCGGTCTGGCTCTTTGTCTGCTGTTCCTTGCGACGGCCTGTGACGGTGATGACGATCCTGCCGATACTGCCGGCGATGCCCCGCAGGTCACTCAGTCGACGACCGCCGAGGCGACGGTGGCGACGACGCAACAGGCGGGAGCCACGGCGACGGCGTCTCCGAACGGCACGCCGGGGGCATCGGCCGGTGGTTCAGCAGCGGGCGGGCCCGAATGCCTCGTCTTGTGGCCCGAGGTCGCGGTGCAGGAGGTCATCGGCAGTACATACACCTACACCGGCAGCAACGCCGACGGCTCGACCTGCTCCTACGGGAGCGTTGGCATGTTCTTCCGCTCGGGGGACGATGACGATCTGAGCGCCTCGAGATCCGGCGCGAGCGCCACGGGCCAGGTAGTTGACTTCGATGCTTGCGACGGCGCGTGGGTGGTGCAGGTTGCCGGCACGTTCGCCATTGCCGAGGTGCTGGACAACGCATCCGGCCGTATTTACAACGCGACGATCCCGCCCGTTCCGCTGGGCGGCATCGAGCCAGTCGAAGCAGCGAAGGCGCTGGCCGCGCTTCCTTGTAGCTAGGTAGCTAGGGGGAGCTGTTTGGCCGTCTGTCGCGGGGCGAGGACGCCGCGGCAGCGGCCAGTGCTGTGCGCGTCCTGGATCTGGCGCGGCCGACGCGATCAGGATCTCGATTCCCCGAGCACGCGCAGCTCGCCGCCGCGTCCGGGACACTCAGCCTGGGGTGCTCGGCGTCGACACTGTTCTGACAGGCGCCAGCGCGCAGGGTGTGCTGGCGGAAACGACGACGCAGGTACGGTGGCGGCTGTCACTCAGTCTGTGCTCCGCTCGCGCCGGTCGGAGCACCCGCACCTTGAGCATGCCGCTTGATGCAGTGGACGCACGGTGTTCGGTGCACAGCCGGCGCTCGGTCAGGAGATAGCGTTGGGGCTCATCGACGAACTGCTCGATATCGAACGTGGCTTCTGGAAGGCTGTCCGCGATCCGGGCTACTACCGCGAGCACATGGCGGAGGATGGTGTGGCCATCTTCGGAATCGGCGTCATGGACAAGGATGCAGCGATCTCGTCGACGGCGGCTCCGCAAAAGTGAGTGGACGGGCATTGAGTTGTCGCACGCGAGGTTGATCCAACTCGGTGAGGATCACGCGGCGCTCGTCTACGAGGGTCGGGCGAGGCGAGACGGAGGCCCCTACTCCGCGCATGCCACGACGATCTACGCGCGCCGCGGCGGCGAGTGGCGGCTTCTGATCCACCAGCAGAGCCCGCTCGTGGGTGATGCACGCGGCGACGGCTGAGGGTCGACGATCGACCTCGAGATCGATGTAGCTGTTCGAACGGTCCGTGGGGTTTCGCCGGATTCTTTCGCGCCACGGGTCCAGCGCGATGGGCGGGCAGCAGCTCACATCGAAGGCTGACCGTCTGCCGCTCGACCTTCCCAGACCGAGACATGTGCGACTGTCGACGGCGAAGCGTGCGTTGCTCCAATGCCCCGACCACTCTCGGAGCCGCATTCCGGCGAGTCGCGCCATCCGGTCGAGGTAAGCCGGCCAGCACACCGAGAGGGATCGTGAGGGATGATGCAAGCTGGATGGGCGCGCGGCGACCTGGGTTGCGATGCAGCCGGCTGGCTACACCGGGGCCCATCGTATTCGACCATCGGATCCGCTACTGGCTGAAGGACTTGCGCCCGGGGAAGCTGGCCGCGGAAGTGCGTCGGTGCTCGCCGCGAGCCCTCGGCGAGTCGAAGGAGGTCGTCGGTGAAATTTGGCATCAATCTTGCATTCATGCGGGCCGAGCGACGCGCGGAGGTCGCGCGACATGCGGAAGCTGCGGGCTTCGAGTCCGTGTGGATGCCGGATCACCTCGTCCTGCCGACCGAGATCAACTCTCACTACCCGTATTCGCCAACTGGCCAGGCGCCGCTTCCTCCGCACGTGCCGCTGATGGACCCGCTCGCCTCGATCGCCTTTATGGCCGGATCGACATCGAGAATCAACTTCGGAATCGCCGTGTACATTCTGCCGTTGCGGGAGTTCTTCGCGACGGCGCGTACCCTCCTGACGCTGGATACGCTTTCGGGCGGCCGGGTCCTCTTCGGCACGGGCGTGGGGTGGATGCGCGAGGAGTACGAGCTTGCGGGGCGCGACTGGGGCAACCGCGGCCGCATCATGGACGAATACGTCCGCGCCCTTCGCGTGCTCTGGACCCAGGAGGAGCCCCAGTTCCATGGGGAATTCCTCGACTTCACCCCCGTCTACTTCGACCCGAAGCCGGTCCGGCCCGGCGGCCCTTCGATCATCATTGGCGGTGAATCGCCGCCCGCGATGCGACGGGCCGCGGCTCTCGGAGACGGGTGGATCGGGCTGGGTGCGACCCCCGAGGGGGCGCGCGCTCACGCGGAGCGGCTCACGGCGCTCCGGCGGCAGGCCGGTCGGGATGAGGAACCCTTTGAGGTCACCGTAGGTGGACGTGTCGAGACCCTCGAGGAGGTGCGTGCGTATGCGGAGGCTGGCGTAGACCGGCTGATCGTGAACCCGTGGTCGCATCCTCGCGAGGCGATCTCAAGCATCGAGCAATTCGGGGATCGGATCATCTCGCGACTCTAGGGGATTGCTTCGAGCGTATCGATGCCAATCGAGCAGCCGCGGAGTGCACTGACGACCTCCTGTGATCGCGGCGGAGTCCCGTCTGCCCCGCAGCCCGTCGCGCAGGCAGACATCAGCGGTTGCACCGTGGGCGTCGGCTAGCTGGCGCCAGGCCCGGGCTTCAGCGGGGTGGCGAGTTGCCTCGCGCTGGCTGGAGGACATCACGCCGGCCATGGTTGTCCTGCGTATCCGTACTGGGGCCACCAGTGATAGCCTCCACCGCAGTGGCATCCCGTTACTCTGTCGCGCTGGCATTGAGCACGGTGATCGTGCTGGCCGGCGCTGCCGCCCTCGTTGCCATGACGCTGGGCGTCAGGGGGGACTCAGGCGGGCACGAGGCGCACGAGGCGCACGAGGGTGCGAGGATCGCCGTTCTGCTTCCGCTGACAGGCTCCGACTCGGTCGACTGGAAGACGCCGCTTGAATGGGCGATCGAGACGATCAACGACGCCGGAGGCGTCAATGGAACGCGGCTGAGCGCGACGTTCATTGACACGGCTCAGGAAGACCTGACGAGCGCTGCTCGGCGAGTCGCCCGCGATCCATCGGTCGTCGCGGTCATCGGCCCGGACTCGTCCGAGGCGGTCTTCGCCGTGGCACCCCTCTTCGTCGGAGCGCGGAAAGTGATGATCAGCCCGTCCGCGACGTCGGCCGATCTGTTTCGCGCCCTATCGCCTCATGCGTTCTTCTGGCGGACCGTCGGAAGCGACGTTTCACAGCTCCGGGCTCTGCTGGATCTGGCCGTGCGGGACGGCGCGCGTCGGGTGGCGCTCGTCACCGGGAGCGGGCTATACGGGCAGACGTTCTTCGACTGGTTCGGCTTCCTGGCGGCGGAGTCAGGTCTGGAGGCGACAGCGGTCGTCCGCTATGACCAGTCCAGCGAACAGTGCACGCGGGCCATGTCCGAGGCGCTTTCGACTGCACCCGACGTGCTGATCGTGGTGCCCGAAGACCTCGCTTCGCAGGGAGGAGCGGGCGCCGAGGTGGCCAGCCGGTGCATGGTCGGGGCGTCGCGTGCATCGGGAACTGGTGTACGTCTGCTGTTTCCGGACTCTGCTATGACGCCCGCCTTGATCGACGCGCTCGGGCCGGCGGCGGGCGGCGTCGAAGGGACGAGCCCGGCTGCCGAGCCCGAGTTCGAAGCCGCGTTCGAGCAGCGTTTCCAGCGCCCGCCTCCTCCGTACGCGGCCAACGTGTTCGACGCAGTCCTGCTCATCGCCTTCGGTCTCGAACGTTCCGGCGGCGAGGGAGGCATGGCACTGGCGCACTCGATGCAGGAGATCGCTGGTTTTCGCGGCAACACGCCTATGCCCTGGAGCCTTGCCGCTGTGGCGTCGTCCCTCAAGGTCATCGGCTCCGGGAGCCTGCTCGACATGCAGGGCGCGGGCGGTTCGCTCGACTTCGACCTGGAGTCCTTCACCGACCCCGTCGATGGCGTCTACCGACACTGGCGCATCGAGGGCGGAGCGTTCGCGACGGTGGAACTCCTGGACGGCGCCCTGGATCGAGAGGACGCGGAACCACACCCCGCGCGAGCCCGAGATGTCCCCGATCAGTCCGCGTCGCCCGTGCCGGACCGCACCGGGCTGTGGGCGGTACTGATCGCGGCGTCCGTCGGGTGGGAGAACTACCGCCATCAGGCGGATGTGCTCGCGTTCTACCAGAGGCTGCGAGCACAGGGCGTCCCCGACGACCGCATCATTCTCATCTTGGACCGGACGGTAGCGGGGAATTCGCTCAACCCGGAGCCGGGGGTAATCCGGAACGAACCGGGCGGGCCGAACGTCTTCGCGGATGTCGAGGTCGACTACGACATCGCAGGCATGACCGCCGAGCGTGCGACGGCGATTCTACGTGGGAACGTCACGTCTACGACGCCCACGGTGCTCAACGCCGCCGAGTCCGACAACGTCTTCGTCTTCATCGCGGGGCACGGTGAGACGGATGGCGTGTTGCTCGGTGCAGGCGAGCCCGTGATCGGCCCGCACGACGCGGCGCGCGTGCTGAGCCCGGACGCGTTGCGCTCGGCGCTGTCGACGGCCTCGTACCGGCGGTTACTCATTGCGATCGAGGCGTGCAAGAGCGGTGTGTTCGGGGCCGGGTTCGACCTCCCTCGTGCGTTGCTGTTCACGGCTGCGTCGGCGACGGAGAACTCGCGCAGCGGGACGTATGACCTGGAGAAGCGAGTGTGGGTGACCGATCAGTTCTCGGAAGCCCTGTGGCGGGCGGCCACGACTTCCCCGAGCGCCTCGTTGAGCGAGGTGTACCGGCGCGTGTATTCGAGCGTGGCGGGGTCGCACGTCGGCGCCTTTGGCACCTCGTTCGGTGACACCCGCGCGATAGCCGTCAGTGAGTTCTTCACTCCCTAGTGGCTCGACACCTGGCTGCGCTGGGCCAGCCACCCACCGGTTGCACGGGGTAGAGTCTAGCGAATGACGAATCTCTCGTTCGCCGATGGTGGCCGTACGAAGACAAGCTCGACGGCATTCCTCGGCGTCCGGAAGCCGTAGTCCTCGAGCCTTCCGTTCCAGTGGAGTACCTGCCCATGGCGGACTTCCCGGTACGGGCTATCGTAGGACGTGATCATCGCGCGATCCCCGATCAGGATCCTGAATTCGGCAGTCGTGAATCGGCTCCACCCGTTCTCACCGAGACAGCGCAGGTTCGCCGCCGCGGAGCCATCGCAAATGGCGAAGGCTGACTTTGCCTCCGTCGGGGTGGGCACTCTCCAGGTCCGCAAGAAGGTCCGGACATCGTTGCCGATCTCCTCGTTTGGAGCTATCAAGACGCCGAGTTGCCCAAAGCCTGTCCCCCGGTTCGCGTTACTCTCGTGCACCCAGTACTCACTCCGGCCGCCGTAGACCCAGACGAGATTCTGCTGAGAGTCGTAGACGTACGTTGCACCCCGGGGAATCAGCGCAGGTTCCATCCTGACAAATTGCGCCTTGTATGCGTCGCAATCGCTGCCAATCTGCTCCGCTTCGTGGACGCTCTCCTGATCCAGCTCGTACCACATGATTAGGGAGCATGCCGTGAGCTGCTGGAGATAGAGGAACGACCACGCGTCGTAGATCTCGGCGGACCGCACGTCGGTGACGAAACGGCTGCAGTCGGTGACTTGAGTGCTGATATCGCGGAGCGCTCCGGGGTCACGGAGTGAAGCGATCCCCATCGAGAATTGGTTCATGTGCAGTGGAGCATTCTCGTAGCCTGCCGCCGTCCGACGCAGTCTATCTTCGAGGTCTTGAATCAGACGTGTGTTCGCCGGATCGGCATTCACGAGGTCGCGAAGCCGGCGGGCGGCAAGCTGCAATTCGCTGAGCCGGTCGCCAATCGTGACGGCTGTGTTACGCCCGCTGGCGAGAGAGATCTTGCACTCAAGCCGCGACCCGAGCGCGGTAATCCGACGGTCGAGTTCATCGAGTTGCGAGGAGACTTGAGTTAGTTGGCGGCTGAGATCGACGACCGTGGGTTCGCGATCCATGATCCCGAAATGCTCAAGTACGATGGGAGTAGCCTTGTAGCCTGCCCACTGCAGGACGCCGGATGCGAGGTCTAACGCGCCGAAATTTTCCTGCGTTCCCGGGAAGGAGTGGGCCTCAAAGCCAGGCTTCATCATGTCGTCCGCTAGCTGCCCGACGTAGGTGTCGACTCCGCCGTTCACGAGCGCCTCCGCCAGGAAAGCCCGTGCGCCGAAGTAGGCACTTTCCTCACGGAACCCCTCGCCCAGGTCCACATCGACGTAGATGGCCAGGAATTCCCGAACCGCGGCGTGTGCCTCCTCAGGACGTACATCGGCGCGCTGGCCGTACACGCTAGCCAGAGTCGTCCCCAGAGTGAGCACGAGTGAGTCCTCGTCGGGGTCGAAGCCCAGCACGGTGGCTCGCAGCTCTCCCGCGAAGGCCTGTCCGTTCATCGTGCCGCCCTCGGCGACGACCGTGAATTCGTGCGGGATGTGGTCAACGGGGAGGGCGAAGGTGCCGGTCTCGTAACTCGTGTCTGAAGCGCCTTCGATCGGGTTGCCTTCATGGTCGAGCAGCGTGACCTCCGCCCCCGACACCGGGCCATCGGCGATGACCCAGCCGTGGATCAGGGCCTCCGGGCTGGTGTCAGTGTCACCGCAGGCGATGAGACCGAGGGATGCGAGCAGGACGAGGAACGCGGCCAGGGACGAGGCAGCAGGCTTGTGGAGCACGAGACGGGCGCTTTCTGGTAGTGGAGGGATCTGGCGGCACGATACACGAAAAGCGGGACGTTCGCCTCTGGTATGTAGGTGCGGCGTCTGGGTGGTCATGCATGCGAGCAGCCCGGTGACTTGCAGGATGGACGCCCCGTCGCCGGTTGCATCCCGTGGCGGTCGTGTGGCCTTTGCGCGATGATGGCCGGCAATGGCAGCCGAACATCTCCGATGGCATGGGGAGCGGCGCGCCCTCGAGGCGCCGATCATGCTGGCTGCCTTCGTGCGGAAGAACGGGTTCGGCACGACGGCAGTCGCCGCGCTGACCCATCTCGTGACGGCCAACCACGGCGAGCTCATCGCGGAGATCGAGCCCGAGGACTTCTACGACTTCACCGTGGCGAGCCCGATGCTCGAGCGCAGGGACGACCAGCGCGTCCTGGTCTGGCCTCAGAACCGCATCCATCGGCTGCGGCCCGCGGGGGGGTCGCGGGACATCCTCGTGCTGCTAGGCACCGAGCCGCACCTGCACTGGGGTGGCTTCGCGGGGGCTCTCGATCAGTTCATCAGCGAGACCGGCGTCGGCGAGCTGGTGCTCGTCTCTTCGTGGCCGGGAGCGCTGCCGCACACGCGTCCCGTATTCCTGCGTGTCACCACTGAGGATGCCGACCTCGCCGAGCGGCTGGGGCGCTCGCCCGCACCACTCGACTACGTGGGTCCGGTGGACTTCGGCACGACGCTGCTGATGCGGCTGGGTGCATCGGTGCGCAGTGCGCGGCTATCCGCGATCGTCCCGAACTACCTCGGCGTGGTCCCGAACCCGCTGGCGATCGTGGCGGTCATCGAGGCGTGCGACCGTCTCTGCCGGACGCGGACCGACCTCGACGCGATCCGGGAGCTCGCAGAGCAGGTGCTGGCGAAGGCCGACGAGGCGGTGCGCGAGTCCTCTGAGCTGGCGGAGGCCCTCCGGCGGATGGAGGAGGAGTACGACGCAATGGTGGCGGACAGCGCGAGCCGCTCACCCAGTGCAGATGAGGATGAGGACTCGCTGCCGTCGCCGGACGAGCTGCTCCGCGATGTTGAGGCGTTCCTCAACCAGGAGCGGGACGCTCCGCCGTAGGCGGCCGCCCACTTCGGCTTGTTCGGCGCGCCTCATCTCGCGATACGGCGCTCTCGCGGGACGGCTGGGTGTGCTTCTCCATCCGGGCGAGCACGGTGATCACGATTCGGCCGGATTGCAGCTGGGAACGGTGACAACGCGAGGTTGGGCCACTAACATCGGCAGGCCCGATCGCAGCTCACGCGAAAGGACGCTGGATGCCGGGTCATGGCCTCGTACGCCTCCTTGAGCGTCGAGGGGCGCTCCTCGCGGTCCTTGGCGCCGTACTGCTGGGCGCGACGGCGGTCGGTGCGACGCGTCTGGTGACGGCCACGCCCGCTCCGGCGTCAACCCCGGCGTGCATCAACAAGCTCACCGGGACGGTACGGGTGGTCGTGGGCTATCCGTCGACGAGTTGCGCCTTTTACGAGACGCCGATCGAGCTGGGATCTGGCGGACCGACCGGGCCGGCCGGGCCGACAGGCGCCACGGGGCCCGCCGGGGCGACGGGGCCCGCCGGGGCGACGGGCGCGACGGGTGCTGGGGCGTCCGGTCCGACCGGACCAACTGGAGCCATTGGGCCGACCGGGGCGACCGGCGCCGCCGGCGGTGGGGCGATACTCTCCGCCTCATCTGGATTGCCGGCCACAATGACCACATCTCTCGGCGGGCTGTCCAACACATTCGCCGTGCTCCCGCTCGCCGGTCAGGGAAGCGCGGACGGATTCGCGGTGGCGGGAGGCGTCCTCGACCTCACCGGTGGTCTGGGCCTGCTGACGGCCGGCGGGAGCGTCGCGAAGGACATCTTCGTAACGGACATGCACGCGGCCTTCAGCGCGACTGCGGCGCTGTCGCTTGTCGGGACGACCGTGACGATCACCGCGCAGCTGTACACGTCATCGAACTGCGATAACACGTACACGGCCGTGCCGGGTGCAGCGGTCACGCTCACGCCCGGGCTGACGGGCGTACTTGCGGTGGGCACGATTGCCACCGGGCTGACCACAGGCCTCTCGATCCCCATCGCGGCCGGGACGTGCGCGGTGAACGTGGTCAGCGCGACGGTGACGGCCGGCCTCGATGCCGCGACCGTGGTTTCCGGTTATGTGTCGGTCGGGATCGGCTACGAGATCGACTAACGGAGTTGTGGGCGCGGCACGAACGCGCGAAGGGTTTGCCGATGGCCCGCCCGGGTTTTTCACGACTACGGTTGAGACGGCGGCATGGGCGCCTGCCCTTCCCCGAATGAGGAAGGTGTGACTTCGAGGCGGGGCCATCCGACGACCTCGAAGGTAGCGGACGCGACGGGGATGCCAGCGTCTTCCAGGCCCTCGAGGATCTCGCGGGTGAGCCGGTCTTTGAAGTCGCGCACCCCGCGTACATCGACGATGAAGCGGACGGTGAGCTCCAGCCAGTTGTCCGTCATGCGGTAGTAGACGCGGGGTCGCAGCTCCGTCGCCGGGAGGAAGTAGCGCCTCCGCATGGTCCGGAGGGCGGTGGTGCCGACGTCGCGGAGTTGCACGGTGCGCTCGCGCGCCGCCGCCAGGAGGATGCGCTCGGCGCTGGCGTGATCCGTGCTGTAGGGAATCGGAACGGTGATCTCGTCCCAGATGTACGGGAAGTCCCGGGAGTAGTTGTAGACCGGCTCGTCAAAGACGAGCGCGTTGCTCACCGAGACCACGCGGCCCGTGAACTGCAGACTGCGGACCCACATCTCCGGGTTGGCGCTTCGTTCAGGGGCGGGCTGTCCCATCTCCATGATCGTGGTCTGGAGGAATCCGATATCGATGACATCGCCACGCACGCCACCCATCGCGATGCGCTCACCGACCGTGAAGTTCTTGCCGATGAGGATGGTGAAGTAGCCTGCGACCGCGACGATGACGCGCTGCAGCGCGAACGCGAGCCCGACGGTGACGACGCCGGCGCCCGCGGCTAGATGCGCGGGGTTGTTGAACCAAATCGACAGCGTCCCGAGCAGGATCAGGCCGGCGGTGACGAGGTTGAGGCCCTGGCGGGTCCAGAAGCGCACGCGCTGACTCGCGGACTCATGGCGTAGCCGGCGCGACAGCCGGGCCACGACCCATCGCACCACCAGGAGCACGACCACGAGGCCGAGCGTCAACGCGACCTTGCGCCCGCTCTCGAGCGACACTCCGACGAGCTTCACGCCGAAGAGCTCCATGGCTCCCTCGCCCGGCTGCTGCCTCTCCCTGAGAGCGCAACCTTCTCTACTCGGTCATCGTCTCAGTCGCCGGAAGCGGGCCTCGATGCGGGGGAGGCCATGCCCGCCGGCTGGGCAGATGGCCGGCCGAAGATGAGAGCGCGGGCTGCCCTCGAGTGGTCGCTCTCGGGCGGGTGGTATTACGAACGAGGTACCACAAGCGTTCAATTCGAGTACGTTTGTCGATATAGTTCGGCGGTCGTTATCGACGCGGTGACTGGAGGGATGTCAGTGGACTCGACGGAACGTGACTTGTTCGTGCGCAGGTTCGACCGGCGGTCGGCGCTACGCGGGACGGCACTTGCGGTGGGCGGCGTCGCGGCGGCGGCGCTGATCGGCTGCGGAAGCGACGAGGACGACGGCGCGGAGCCCGAAGCGACCGGTACGGCCGCGGCCTCGGCGACGTCCGCGGCCGCGAACGACCCGCGATACCGAAAGGACCCGAACCTCCCGTACGCGTTCAACTACCCAGAACCGAACAAGGAGCCGAAGGCGGGCGGTACGCTGCGGATCGCAGCGACCTGGGACGTTAGCACCTTCGACCCGACCAAGTCGGCGGCCGGTGGGACCATTACCGTGCCGAACCTGATCTACAACCGGCTGCTCGCGATCAAGAGCGGACCCGAAGCGGACCCGTTCAAGATCCAGATCGAGCCCGAGCTGGCGAAGTCATGGGAGGTCACGCCTGACGGCCTGACGTACAACTTCAAACTGCAGGAGGGCGTGAAGTGGCAGAATGTGGCGCCGCTCAACGGGCGCGCGCTCGTGGCGGAAGACATCGCCTTCGCGCTGCAGCGCTATTCCAAGGAGGGTGTCCATCAGTCGTACTACGTGAACGTCGAGTCGATCACGGCGGTCGATGCCTCGACGTTGCGGGTGAAACTGAAGCAGCCCACGCCTGAGTTCGAGGTGCCGCTGGCGAGCCGGTACCAAACCATCTTCCCGAAGGACCTGGTCGACAGCGGCGAGATCGATAAGAAGGTGATTGGCACCGGGGCCATGGTGCTCCAGGAGGCGTCCGCGGGGCAGCGCGTGACGGCGACGAAGAACCCGGACTACTGGCGGTCGGCCCCGCACCTCGACGGCGTGGAGTTCCGGATTATGCCGGATGCGTCCGCTCGCCTCGCGGCGTTCCGCTCGGGACAGGTCGACTACGGTTACTCGGTCGTCGCGACCAAGACAGACGTGGACCAGCTGACGAAGTCGGTGTCGGACATCCAGGTCAACCTCGCGGCCCTCGCCAACAGTATCCTGCCGTTCGGGATGAACCTGTCGAACCCGAAGTTCGCGGATGAGCGGGTGCGGCGAGCGATCTCACTGGCGATCGACCGGAAGGCGGTCAACCAGTTCCTGTTCGAGGGGATCGGCGAGGAGATCATCCACATCCTGCCGTGGAACTACGTGTTCGACACGCGGCCGACCGACCTCGGTCCATGGACCAAGCTCGACATTGCCCAGTCCAAGCAACTGCTCGACGCGGCCGGGCAGAAGGACTTCACGATCAACTACATCTACTACCCGTACTCGACGACGTACGACCGGCTGTCGGAGGTGCTCGTCGACCAGTTCCGGAACGCGGGTATCAACCTTAAGGGCGGCAAGGTCGACTACACGGAGTTCAACTCGCAGTGGGTGGGCGCGAAGCTGCCCGAGGCGACGACCAGTGGCTGGGCGGCACTCGGCTTCGAGGCGAACACCTACTTCTACAACCAGATCCACTCGACCTCGCCGGGGAACCGGTGGCAGCTCAAAGACCCGCAGATCGACGAGTGGGCGACTCAGCAGTCGGTGGAGCTCGACCCCAAGAAGCGGCGCGAGATCCACAAGAAGATCTGGGACCGCGACCTCGACATGGCGTACCGGCCCCCGCTGCCGTACGGCTACGCCTACGAGGTGCTGCAACCCTGGCTGCGAGGGATCCGCTTCGGGGCGATCCTCGGCGCGAACAGCTCGTACTACGACTGGGGCGCTCAGATTGAGAACACCTGGCTCGACAAGTAGCGAGCGATACCGCAGGCAGCACGAGCAGGAAGCCCGCCAGCCGGCGGGCTTCCTGCTTCACGCAGCCCTCGGCGCCACCCGTCGTCTCATCGGGCGCGTCCCCAATCGCGGCACGAGCCGCTACGATCAGTGTCTGGCGCCGTGGCTGAGGGACTCGATCCCTCGGACCGTCACATGCGTGCGCCGTGGAGCAGAGGAGCGGGCTGACGTGAGCGCAAGCGCCATGGATGTGACCGATGCGACGTTCAACGCCGAGGTGATCGAGCGATCAAGGACGCGCCCCGTAGTGGTCGACTTCTGGGCGCCGTGGTGCGGCCCGTGCCGGATGCTCGGCCCGACTATCGAGCAGGTGGCTTCCGAGTACGGCGACGACGTCACGCTCGTCAAGCTGAATACGGATGAGAACCCGGCCGTGGCCTCGCAGTACCGCATCCAGAGCATCCCCGCCGTAAAGGCGTTCGTCGGGGGAGAGGTTGCTGCCGAGTTCATTGGCGCGATCCCGGAGCCGCAGATCCGGCAGTTCTTCGAACGGATCGTGCCGACACCGGCTCAGAAAGCGGCCCGTGAGGCAGAGCGATTGCGTTCGAGCGATCCGGCCGAAGCGGAGCGGCAGTTTCGCGCGATCCTCGTGGACTCGCCGGGCGACATCGACGCCACGGTCGGGCTGGCATCCGTGCTCATCGAGCGGGGCGAGTTCGAGGAGTCGAACGAGCTCCTGGAGCGGTTACCACAGGATGCTCGTACGAAAGTGCTCCGCCATCGGGCGTTCCTCGCGAGCTTCGCTCACCGACACGCGACCGAAGACCTGGAGGGCGAGGCTCGACGCGGCGCTCTTGACCCACGTGCGCGGTACCGATGGGGCGTCATGCTTGCCGCACGCGGACAGTACGAGGAGGCGCTGGGCGAGCTGGTGGAATCGGTACGGCTGGACCGCACGTTTGCCGACGGGGCCGCGCGCAAGGCTGTGCTGGCGGTGTTCGACATCGTGGGCGTCACGAGTCCGCTGGCACGCCGGTATCAGCAGCGTCTCGCATCGGTGCTTTTCTAGCGAGCGAGGCTGCCGCGACGCGGGCGGTCGGGTGCCAGCGGGCACGGGGGTGGTGAACAGGGGCGATTGTGGAAGAGCTGCTGAAGCTCGCGGGGCTGGCGATCGCGGCCGTGGTGGTCGCGGGGGCTGCGTACACGTACTTCACGGCTGAGGAGCAGACCGTGCCGATCACCGGCCGTGAGCAACGTGTGGGGATGACCGAGGATGAGCAGAAGGCGCTGGGAGCGCAGGCGTTTCGGGAGGTGCTGTCCGAGCCCGGGATCCGGACGGTAACGGGGCCGGACGCCGACCTCGTACGACGGGTGGGGGAGCGGATCGCGCGCGTTGCGGACGACCCCGGGTTCGAGTGGGAGTACGCGGTCGTCGACAGTCCGCTGGTCAACGCATTCTGTCTCCCGGGTGGCAAGGTGGTGGTGTACACGGGGCTGCTCTCAGTGACACGCGACGAGGCGGAGCTCGCGACGGTGATGGCGCACGAGATCGCCCACGCCATCGCGCAGCACGGGGCGGAACGCGTGCTGCAGCAGCAACTGGCGCAGGCGGTGGGAAGCGCGCTTGCGGCGGGTCTGGGCGGGACGGACCCCGGTCAGCGCGCGGCGATCCTCGCGTTGTTCGGCGCCGGAGCGCAGTTCGGGGTGCTGCTGCCGTTCGGGCGCGAGCAGGAGTCCGAGGCAGACCGTATTGGCCTGATCTACATGGCGCGAGCCGGGTACGACCCGCGCGCCGCGATCAGCTTCTGGACGAAGATGGCGGCCGCGCAGAGTGGCCCGCAGCCCCCCGAGTACGCATCGACTCACCCGAGCCATGAACGGCGCATCGCGGACATCGAGGGGTGGCTGCCTGAGGCGCTCGATGAGTATGAGGCGGCGCGCAGCGCGCTCGACCAGTTGCCGGGACATCCCCGCGCAGTCGCCGGCCGTCCGAGGCTCCGGATAACCCATGCGACCGCCTGACGCGCAGCTCGTGTACGAAGAGGATTGTGCGTTCTGTACCTCGGCAGCGCTATGGATCGCTGCACGCGCAGCGGGGTCCGTGGAGACGGTCCCGTTCGGCGACCCCAGGGTGCCCTCGCCGCTCGATGCCGACCGGAGCCGTGTCCACTGGGTCAGCGAGGAGGGCGTCCTCCATGGCGGGGCCGCGATGACGCGCGCCCTGCGTCGAGTCCGTGGGGGGTGCGTGGTCAGGGTGCTCGATCTTCCCGGACTGGCGCGGCTGCGGGACGCAGGCTACACCCTGGTGGCGCGGGCGCATCGACGACGCGCCGGTCCGTCGCGCATCGGGTGACTGGGACACCGAGGCGTCGGCGGGCGCCAGCGCGGCTCTTGGCTCCGGGGCGACGAGCGGTTAGAGTGCCGGGCAAATGGGTGCCTGACGGTGCTTTCGAGACGGGATAAGCGCGATGACTCTTCGATACGCCTGGATGGGAGCAGTGGTCGCTGCGCTGGCCCTGGTCGCGATGGCGGCTTCGAGCGCCCCGGCGTCGGCGGCCGGAACGACCGGCAGCACGGCGGAAAGCCGCTTCGTAGGCCAGACCGTGGACTACTGCGGCATCGAAGGGTTCGACGTGCCGGACGTCACGCCGTTCTTCGACTTCACGGACGCCTGCCAGGGGCATGATGAGTGCTACGACCTGAGTGTCAGCTATGGAGACCGCGTGCTGTGCGACGAGCAGTTCCTCGTCGACATGCGGGCGTCCTGTGACGAACTGTGGCCGGTCAACGGGCCGTGGGACTTCTTCCAGCAGCGCAAGCGTCAGACGTGTTACTCGTACGCTCAGCTGTACTACACCGGCGTGCGCCTGGGCGGTCTGCTGTTCCTCCGGTACCCGGCACCGATCTAGCCCCTCGATTTGGGGCGTAGCCCCGGGCGGGACTCAGAGGTGGGACGGCCTCGCGAGGAGTTCCCGGAGCGCGGCGTCGACGAAGGCCTCGTCCTCGGGGCTACGCCCGCTCCGTCCTCCCGCGCCATGGCCAAGGATGGAGACGATCGGGCGTAGCTCGGCGTGCGGCATGCGAGAGACCTCGTAGGCGTTGTCCTCCGGCGGGAAGTAGAGGTCGGTGCTGCCGGGCATGACGATCGCCTCGGCTTCGATGGCCGAGAGGGCCTGCTCGAAGTCGCCGTTGAAGCGGGGTCCGGCGCTGATGTCCGCGTGCTGCCACGTCCAGATCATCGAGAGCATGTCGTTGGCATCGCGGTCGAGGCGGGGCTCTTCCCACGCGCGGACCAGGTAGTCCTCGAGATCCGCGAAGCCAAGCCCGAGGTACCGCTGCTCGCGGTAGAAGGCCTGGCTGAGCGCCCACCCGGCCCACACACGGCCCATCGCACGCAGCCCGCGTTCGGGGCGCTCCTTGTAGTCGCCGTCCTTGAATGCGGGGTCGCATGTGAGCGCCGCTTTCACGCCTTCGAGGAAGACGTAGTTGTGGACGGAGCAGCGGGCGGCGCCGCACGTGGGGAGGATCCGTTCGACGATATCGGGGTGGTGGGCGCCCCAGTGGAAGGTCTGGAGCGCGCCCATCGAGGTGCCGGTCACCAGGGCGAGGCGCTCGATGCCGAGGTGCTCCGTGAGGAGGCGATGCTGAGCGCGCACCATGTCGTCGATGGTCATGCGCGGGAAGCGGGCGCGGTCGTGGGGTGGAGGCGTGTTGCTCGGTGACGACGAGAGGCCGTTGCCGAACATGTTCGGGACGACGATGAACCAGCGCTGCGGATCGAGGGCGAGGCCTTCCTGGAAGAATGGTTCGCAGTCCATGTGGCGCTGGCCGTAGGCCGTCGGGAAGAGGACGACGTTGTCATGGTTGGGCGCGAGGTTGCCGTAGGTCTTGTACGCCAGCCGGGCGTTCGGGAGTGTCTCGCCAGACTCGAGGGGCCAGTCACCGAGTTCGTACACGTCGTAGTCGGTCATCGTCGCCCTCCTCGTGACACACCGGCAGAACGCACCCGCAGCGGGGGCAATCTAGCACAGACGTGGTGAGAGGAGGCAGGGCGGGCGGTGGGCCTCAAATGTGCTTCGGGCGCGGGCCCTTCTGCAGCGGAGCAGGGCCGGGCCCGGCGAGGTCGACGTGCAGGTCACCCGTGAAGAGATCGAGCGCCTGGAACTCGAAGCGGCCGGGCTGCAGCGTCAGCAGACCGACGGTGCCGAGGGTGCGTGGGTACCCGTAGGGCATCGTGGGGCTGCCGGGATTCAGGATTGTGGTACCAGAGGTCAGGCCCCAGCCCAGCGGGATATGGGTGTGCCCGCAGAGGGCGATATCGACGCGCTGCCCGAAGACGCGACGGATGAGGTCTTCAGCGTACTCTTCGGGGCGCCCCTCGACGGTCTCGAGGTCGTGGGTGATCCCGATCTGGAAGCCCTCGAACTCGAAGAGGTGGACTTCCGAGACGCGCGGATCCTCGGGGACGCCCGGACGGCGGTGCCATGGGTGGAGGGTGTCGCCGTTGCCGCGGGCAGAGAAGACCGGGGCGATGCGCTCGAGGCGGTCGAGGACCTCGATGCTGTGGAGGTCGCCGCAATGGAGGATGAGGTCGCTGTCCGCGAGCGCCTCGTAGGCCTCGGACGGGAGGTCCGGGCCCGCCTCGGGGACGTGGGTGTCTGAGACGACGCCAATGCGCATTGCAGCCCTCCTCGAGACCTGTGGTGGGGCCATCGTAACGGGGCTGAGATCGGCGCGCACTCGCGGGAGGCCGGCGGTTTTCACACAAGGTCGTTGGCAATCGATAGAATCGCGCAATCCCACAGCGGCATCGGCGCCTCGACCTCCCGGTCGACCGCGGGGGACGTCGCGACGACGGTTCGCAGGAGGTGATTCACGTGGTGGAACAAGCGGCAACGGCAGGCCGTCCGGGCCCGATGGCGATCAACGTGAGGAAGGCGACGCAGGCCGAGCTTCCACGGCTCACCGATGCGATGGCGCGAGCGTTCGATGACGACCCGATCGCCAACTGGTTCGCTGCCCAGGACGCTCGACGGTCACAGCGGATCCACGAGTTCATGCGGGTCGCGGTCGAGAAGCTCACGTTTCCGCACGGGGAGGTGTACACCTCGGACGGGATCGAGGGCGGGGCGCTGTGGAACCCGCCGGAGACGTGGAAGATGGGGTTCCTGCAGCAGCTGGCGATGCTGCCAGCGTTCGCGCGGGTCGCGTCGTTCAAGCGCCTTCCGACGATCATGAAGGGCCTCGGCGCTGTCGAAAGGGAGCATCCTCACGCGCCGCACTTCTACCTGCTGGCGCTGGGGGTGGAACCGGACCTGCAGGGGCGAAGCATCGGCACGCAGCTGATGGCGCCGATCCTTGCGAAGTGCGACCGCGAGGGGATCCCCGCGTACCTCGAGAGCTCGAAGGAGCGGAACGTGCCGCTCTATGAGCGCAACGGCTTCAAGGTCACGAAGGAGATGGTTGTCCCGGGCGGAGGGCCGAAGATCTGGCTGATGTGGCGCGACCCCCAGTAGGGCCAGCGCGACGTGCCTCGTTGACACGGCCCGGGGGCGGCGGTACAACGCGGCGCAAACGAGGCCGTCGGCCGCAGGTGTCCGAAGGGGGACGCACCCATGCCCGAGTACGAGAACGTCATTTACGAGACGCTGGATGACGGCGCCATCGCGCGGATCTGGCTGAATCGGCCCGAGTTCCGCAACGCGCAGAGCTTTCCGCTGCTCGACGATCTGAACGATGCGTTCCTGGCGGCTGAGATGGACGACAAAGTCAAGGTCGTGATCCTCGCGGGGAAGGGGACATCGTTCTCCTCGGGGCACGACATGGGGACGCCGGGGCAGCGCTTCGAGGAATCGCGCTTCGGGGCGACCGAGGGGACGCACCTGCGGTGGAACCGGGAGTGGGAACGCTTCTTCTTCTACCAGCAGCGATGGCGGGACCTGCGCAAGACCACGGTGGCGCAGGTGCACGGGCCGTGCATCGCGGCGGGGATGATGCTGGCGTGGGTCTGTGACCTCATCGTGTGCGCGGACGACACGATCTTCGCGGAGGTCGTTGGGCCTCGGCTGAACATGTGCGGCGTCGAATGGGTGTCGCATCCGTGGGAGTTCGGGACGCGTCGGGCGAAGGAGATGATGCTCCTGGGCGACTTCATCGACGCGCAAGAGGCGCACCGCCTCGGGATGGTGAATCGCGTTTTTGCGGCGGACCGGCTGGAGGAGGAGACGCTGCACTACGCGCGGCGCATCGCGCGGCTGCCGATGGCGACGGCGCTGATGATCAAAGAGACGATCAACCAGACGCAAGACATCCAGGGGTACACGAACGCCCTCAAGGCTTCGTTCTCGATCCACCAGATGAACCACGCGCACTGGGCCGAGGCGGGTCCGATGCGGCCGGCGGCGCTGCCCTCGGCGGCGGGCCAGATCCGGCCGGGCGTCCAGGGGCTCGGATTCGAGCCGCTGCGGCCGTTCGATGTCACCTCGCCGGGGTACAACGACGACCTCGACCGTATTCCGGCGGCACGGGAGACGCCCGCTAGCACGTAGCTCAACCCCGAGCTGTTCGGCACGACAAGGGTGGGCGTCTCCGCCCACCCTTGTTCGATCAGACGAGGGCATCTTCGAGCGCGATCGCGGCGGCGAGCGCCACGTGGTCTTCCCACGGGCGGGCGGCGAGCTGCACGCCGATGGGGAGGCCCTCGGCTGAGCGGCCAACGGGGACGACGGCGACGGGCTGCCTCGTCAGGCTGTAAGGGAGTGTATAGATGTACTGCTCGCGGCCCCAGCCGTCGAGGAGCGGAGCGGGTGTGGCGGCCACGGGCGACAGCAGGACGTCGATGTCCCGCATGAACGCGAGCAGCGTGCGTGAAAACCGCTCCCACTCGAAAAGCAGGCGGTCGACTGCCTCGGCGTCACGGGTGGGCGGGAATGCGGGCCGCCATTCGCCAAACGACGTCGACTGCAGTCGCGCCCAATAGCCCTCGGTGATGGCCAAGGACTCCTCGAGACGGGGCGGGGCGACCTCGCGCACCTGCGCTCCCGCGGCAGCGAGGGCGCGCGCCGCCGCCTCGACGGTCGCCACCGTGGGGGCATCGGGCGTGGCACCGGGGAAATCGACGTACCAGCCGACGCGGAGAGTGCGGAGGTCGATGGCCTCGGTGCGGCCGAGCGGCACGGGGACGACGCCGGGGTCGATGCCGTCGGGGCCGGCGATCACCTCGAGGGCAAGCGCGAGGTCGCGGGCGGAGCGGGCGATGGGCCCGATGGTCGTGCGCGGGTCGCTCAGGTGGCCGATGCGGGGGAAGTGCCCGGTGTTCGGGACCAGGCCCGTGGTGGGCTTGAGGGCGGACACGCCACAGCAGTGCGCCGGCCAGCGGATGCTGCCGCCGGAGTCGCTCCCGAGGCCGAGCGGCGTCAGACCGGCGGCGACGGCGACCGCGTCGCCGCTGCTGCTCGCGCCCGGTGTGTGGTCGGGGTGGGTCGGGTGCCTCGGGGGCGGGTGAACCGGGGCGCCGTCGCCGACGTTCGACTTACCGAGGAGGATCGCGCCGGCCTCGCGGAGTCGGGCGACGACGGTGGCGTCGCGTTTCGGGACGTAGGTGGCGCGCTCGGGGCGACCGGCGGCGCAGATGAGGTCGCTCGTCTCGATCCAGTCTTTCGCCGTGAAGGGGATGCCGTAGAGGGGCATCGCCTCGCGCTCCTCGACGCTGAGCTGTTCGAGGCGGTAGGCGTCCTCGCGGGCGTGTCCGGAGCGCTGGACGAGGGCGTTGAGGTCCGGGTTGCGGGCATCGATTCGCGCGAGATAGGCGGCGACGACCTCGGAGGGCGAGACCTCGGAGGCACGGAGCAGCGCGGCGAGGTGGTGCAGGGGCAGCGCGCAAAGATCGTCGTCTCTCAGCACGAGGGCAGTATGCGCTTGGGAGGTCGGCGTCTGGTATCGACGAGGAACGGCTGTGTTAGAGTCGCGGCGCGATCGAGGAGGCCGACGATGCGTGTACTCGTGATGGGCGGGACGCGGTTCAACGGGCTCGCGCTTGTGCGGGAGCTGGCGAAGCACGGTCACGAGGTGACCGTGCTGAATCGGGGACAGACGCCTGTCGAGCTGCCCCGAGGGGTGCGACGGCTCCTCGGCGACCGGACGGACCACGAGGCCCTAAAGGAGACACTGCGCCACGAGGAGTTCGACGTGGTGCAGGACATCAACGGGTACTCGGTGGCCGACGTGCAGCCGATGATCGAGCTGTTCCGGGGGCGGGTGGCGCACTACATCTTCGCGAGCTCGACTGTGATCTATGCACCGTCGCAGGTACTGCCGATGCATGAGTGGGCGCCGGTCGACCGCGGACCTCGACAGTCCGAGTACGGGATGAACAAGCTGCTGGTCGAGGACCTGCTGTTCGCGGAGCATCGGGCGAACGGGTTTCCAGCGACGACGGTGGCGTTTTCGATGGTGTTCGGGCCAAACAACATCATCCCCGAGCGGGAGCAGCGGATGTTCAGCCGCCTGCTCTCGGGGCGGCCGGTGTTGATCCCCGGCGACGGCACGACGCTCGGGCAGGTGGGGCATGTGGACGACGAGGCGCGTGCGTTGCGAATGGTGATGTGCCAGCCGCAGACGTTCGGGAAGCGCTACAACCTCACCGGCAAGGAGTACTACAGCGACGAAGGGTATGTGGATACGTTCGCGGAGGTGTTGGGGGTCACGCCCCGAAAGGTGCACATCCCGGCGGCGGTGATGGACGACATCTATGGCGACCGCATCTCGCTGGAAGGGCGCACGATCGCGTCGAACATCGAGACGCGGACGGCGCCGCCGCGGCCGGGGTCGAACCTCGGGATGGTGCAGAGCCTGATCCAGCGGCTGGCACCGAACCTGCACCACTGGAACCGCAGCGTGCTGTTCGGGATCGACCGGCTGCGGCAGGACGTCGGCTGGGAGCCGGAGTACACGTTCCCCGCGATGGTCGAGCAGACGTACGAGTGGTACCGGCGCGCGGGACTGTACGAGTCGCGGCACTTCGACTTCAGCTGGGAGGACCGGCTGATCGAACGCCTCGGCAGGTGAGTCTGAGGCGTTCGATCGCGCGATTCAGACGACGCCGTCCGTGCGGAGGCGTTCGAGTTCGCCGGGGGTGAGGCCGGCCTCGAGAAGCACTTCGGCGGTGTGCTCGCCGATGAGCGGCGGGCGCCGAGAGATGGCCCACGGCGAGGCGGCGAACCCGTACGGCGCGCCGGGGTAGCGGAACGTCTGACCCAGCTCAGGGTGGTGGACGGGAACCTGGAATCCACGCGCGACGAAGTGCGGATCCTCGAACACCTCGTCGGGGGAGTAGATGATGCCGCACTGGAAGCCGCGGGACTGCGTGCCGACGAAGAAATCATACGAGTCGATGCGTTCCGCGATGAAGTTCAGGGCGTCACGGACCGCGCCGTAGATGGCGGCCTCCTCGCCGCCCTCGGCGACGGCGGCGATCGTGATGTTGTGGTCGAGGTTCGCGCCAGCCTCGAGGAGCGGCCAGTCGGTGAAGGCCTCGCGAAGGGCCAGCTCATCGAGCCAGGCGAGGATAGAGGCGATCTCGCGGGGGCGTCTCGGGGCGACGCCGGTGGTCACGTACCGGCCATCCTTCGCCAGGATCTGCAGCGGCGATGATGGGACGACGGTGGCGTGGCGGCCGGTCTGGCGCTGGACTGTCTGGCGCGCGACGAGCCAGGTGTACGAGGACGCCTCGGTGGTGACGTTGGCGCCCGCGTGCATGTTCACGTCGACATGCTGGCCCTCGCCGGTCCAGTCGCGGTGCAGGACCGCGACGAGGGTAGCGGCAACAGCCCAGTGGCAGGCGGTCTGATATCCCTGGTTGCCGAGCCCTCGGACGGGGGGCAGCGAATGGTCGTCGTAGCCGTTCGACCATTCAGGACCGCCGGCGAGGACGGTGAGGTCGGTGGCGACCCAGTCGGACTTCGGCCCACTGCGGCCGTACGGCGTGATCGACACCATGATCAAGCCCGGGTTCGACTTCGATAGGTCAGGGTAGTCAAGGCCGAGCTCGGCCATGCGGCCGGGTGGCTGATCCTCGAGGACGATGGCCGCGTCCGCCGCGAGGCGACGGAACAGCGCGCGGCCGGCTTCCTGCTCGAAGTCGAGGGTGATGGCGCGCTTGCTCGTGTTGTTGTGCCAGAAGGCGAGGCTGCGGTCGGGATGCGGCTCGTCACTGAGGAACGGCGGGTAGCCGCGCACGCGACTGCCGCCGGGCGGCTCAACCTTCACGACATCGGCACCCATGTCGGCGAAGAGCTTGCCAGCCCACGCGCCAGCCTCGTCGCAATACTCGATCACGCGCAGGTCGGTCAGCGGCCCGGTCATATCACGCCCTCCGCTTCGAGCTGCTCGATCTCGGCGTCGCTGATGCCGAGGAGGCCCCCGTACACCTCGCGGTTGTGCTCGCCGAGGCAGGGCGCGGGGAGGTCGAGCGACCAGTCGGTCTTCGAGAGATGCGCGGCCATCCCCTCGACGCGGACGCGGCCCATCTCGGTGTGGTTCACCTCGGGCCAGAGGCCCCACGCCTCGGTGTTGGGATCCTGGTCGATGCGCTGCTCGGGCCGCTGGACAGGGGCGGCCGGGACGCCCGCGGCCTGCAGGCGCTCGGCGACCTCGTCCTCGTCGAAGAGGCGCGTCCAGCGGGACAGGAGGTCGTCGAGTGCGGCCTGATTGGCGAGGCGCCCCTCGAGGGTCGCGAAGCGGTCATCGCGCACCCAGAGCTCCGCGATCTCCTCGGCGATCGCCTGCCAGTCGGCGTCGTCGCGGCAGGCGATGGCGACCCAGTGGTCCTCCCGGAGTGCGGGGTAGATGCCGTGTGGCGCCATGGCCGGGGAGTCGCTGTGATTTGCGTCGGGATAGCCTTCGCGGCGGGCGGGCCGGCCGTTCACGGTCCAGTCGAGGATGGTGGTGCCGGTGAGCGTGGCCGCCGCCTCGGTCATCGAGAGGTCGATCCACTGGCCTTCGCCCGTGCGATGGCGGTGGTGGAGCGCCGCCAGCATGGCGATCGCGCCGTAGTAGGCACCCGTGTGGTCCATGTACGAGTAGCCCCAGCCCGCCGGCGGCTGGCCGGGAAGCCCGGAGATGTGCGTCAGGCCGCTGACGGCCTGCACGATGGGGCCCCAGGTCTTGTAGCTGACGTACGGGCCGGAGGCGCCGAAGCCGCAGTTCGAGAGGTAGATGATGTCCGGTTTGATCGCGCGGAGGCGTTCGTACCCGAAGCCGAGGCGATCCATGACGCCCGCGGCGAAGTTCTCGGCGACGACGTCGGAGATGGCGACCAGGCGAGGCAGGAGTTCGCGGCCCTTCTCCGTCTGGAGGTTGAGCGTGATACCGAGCTTGCCGGCGTTGTGGTTGTTGAAGCCGCCGCCAAGGTTGTGGCCCCGGCGCTCGTCGATGTAGGGCGGGGAGCCGCGGACGACGTCCCATGCGCCGAGGTTCGAGGGATTCTCGACGCGGATCACCTCGGCGCCGAACGCGGCGAGGATCTTGCTCGCCCCCGCGCCGGCGAGGACGCCGGAGAAGTCAGTGATGCGGATGCGGTCGAGTGCCTTCACGGTTGCCTCCCGTGCATCGATGTCGGCGGCAGCATACTCAACCGTGTGGGCTGACCGCGACCAGCACCGCAACGCCCATCCTAGAGGGCGGTGGCGGTGCGGTGCACAGCGACTGACCGCGCGAAGCAGTCCGCGAGGAAGGGCGACGGCCCTCCCGCTACAGGGAGGAACGGGGCCCCGGGCTGCGATCCCGCTCCGAGGCGGCTATGTGCTGGAGCCGCGCTCCGTCATGTCGTTGGCTTTCGCGCGGATTTCGGACCACATCGGGACAACCGCTCCGGCGGTGAGGAGGATGGCGCCGAGGATGGTGAGCCAGAGTCCCCAGCCGATGCCGATGCCGTCCTCGCCCATGATGTCGAAGAAGTCGAGCAGGACGAGCAGGTCGATGATGACCGCGGCGGCCACCAGCCCCCACATCAGCATGCTCTCCTCGATGCGGACATTCAGGAACGCATATGCGGCGATGGCGGCGGCGGCCGCGAGGGCGAGGATAACAACGAGGTCGCCCTTGTGGTCCATGCCGTTGGTGGATAGGTCGATGCCGAGCACGTTTGAGTCGAGCGTCGCCCAGGGGCCGAACACCCCGATAACGAGGAGCAGGATCCCAGCCAACGTCGCCCATTGAACGGGCTGGTGCACGTAGCGGTCGCGCAGGCGGTCGGTGTACTGCTGCATCGAGGCCTCCTTCGATGGCACTCTCCAGCGGTGGTTACGCGCGGGATTGTACAGATACGCCCGCCACTTGTGGCGCCCGGGAGTCGATCCGATGAGGGCTGCGCCGGCGGCCGGAGGGAGTGGCCGCGTCTGACCGGCGGCCGGAACTACTCCGACTCTCCAACGGGCTCGATCGACGTCGTGATGCAGGCCACCTGCCAGTTTGCGCCGACGTATCGGAGGTACACGGGGCTCTCGTTCCGGAGGAGGTCAAGGACCTGAGCGAAGCTGTCCCACGGGTAGTGGCACCATATGTAGCCTCCCGGCTTCTGCTCGTCCGTTGGAGGCAGGGTGGACGGGTCGCGGTGGAAGTATGCGGCTCCGATCAACGATCCGTTGGCACGGCGAAGTCCGATGATGGCACGGTACTGGTAGCCGGTCGCGTTCATGCCACCGCCGTAGTAGTCGACGTCGTACGAGATGATCTCCTCGATGGAGGACATCGCCGTTGCTCCCTTCGCGATCGGTGTTCCGTGCCCGCTACCGCCTGCCGACGCGCCGGCGAATCGTATCGCGTCGTGGTGGGCTCTGGTGCGTCATGGGCTATCCTTGAAGACGAGATCCCAATCTTAAGCTCCCCGCGTCGAGACCGGAAATCAGTGTGCCGTCACCTGGCGATGCTGGCGTCAGCAGGTTGTTTCACCGCCCTCTGTCGCGGCGCGGGTTTCTGGAGGGGGCGACCACGATCGCGATCGCGGCGCCGCTTCTCGCCCATCCGATCATCCCGGGAGTGCGCGACCTTGACATGGACGGCGATCCGCGACTGCGTCCGGAAGCGAAGCTGCCGCTCGAGGGGTTCTTGGAGCGGTACACCGATGTGATCCGTGGCCGGCGAATCCGGATCGGCTGCTCGTTCTCGGCGGAGTCGATCGGAGTGGACGGGCGGCGCGCGAGCGAGCGAAGGCATGCGCGCGCCATGCAGTTGCTCACGGCCGCGGTCGATGAGCTGGGGATGACCGACATCCGGCTCGGACTGCGTTGGAGCAACCTAGCGCCAGACGGTGGAACAGACCTGACGCGCTTCTATGCGCCGTACCTCGATTACTGCTTCTCGCACCCACGCGTTCGCGAGGTCGCGCTCGACTTCGGACCGCTGAAGACGTTCCGCTGGCCGGAGATTCACGTGCCGCAACCCGTGCTCGACCGGCTGGATGCCGTCCCGAGCTACAAGGCGGAGATCCGGCCGGATATGGCGGTTGCCCGGCTGGGCATCGAGCATCTCGGGCGGGCGGTGGAGTCCGTGGGGCGGGAGTATGGGGGCGCGAAGCCCGTGGCATTGAGCCTCAACGAGCCGTTCCATGGCTTTGGTCGATTCCGGTGGACGATGAGCGAGGCGTACCTCCTCCAGGTCGTCGACACGGTGGTTGGCTCGCGGCATTTCGCGGACGCGGGCGTGCTGGTGAATTCAGCACAGGGGCTCGACCTCCGACGGATCGCCGAGTTCTTTCGGATGCTGAACCGGGAGCGGCCCGCGCTGCGAGGGCGACTGACGAGCGGCTTCGATATCTACCCCTTCCTGCCGCCGATGACCGACTTTCCCGTGCTCCGACAGCTCCTGGGGAACATCCGAGCGCGGAAGCGCGGATGGGAGCATCAGGTCGGCCCGAACCTGGAGCTTGCGCGGAATCCGGAGTACGCGTATCGCATCGAGGTGACCGAGGCGCAGGCGGAGCCGTTCGGGACGCACCCGAGTGTGGGGAACTCGCTGCCGCACTTCCAGCATGTGCTTGCGGAGTGTTTCGACCGAATCCTCGATCCGGAGCAGGACGAGTCTGTGATCCGGCTCTTCGGGATCGAGTACCAGTTGCGGCTGCAGCAGTCGGGGCGGGCGGCCCCGGACAACCTCGCGATCCTGGAGTTGACGAAACGGATCAACGAGATCGCGAGCTGACGGGGAGTCGGGGGCAGCCGACAGGCCGCCGTGCGTACGGGTTCGAAGCGGGAGCTGGTCGTCGGAAGGGATGGAGTCGACGGTGAATGCGGCGGGTTGGTCTAACGACGCGATCGCGCATGTGCAGGATGTTCTCGATCGGTCCGCGGCGACGGCGACGCCGGAGGTTGGACGCGTGTTCGCGCGGCCCGACTGGCGGCTTGGGGCGCGTGACTTCCTCGAGATGTGGTCAGGCCAGCGGTGGTGCACCATCGCGTCCGTGGGGCCGCAAGGGCAGCCGCACATCGCGGTGGTGCATGCCGACTTCCAGCCCGACGGGCGGTTGACGATGCGGATGTTCACGGGGTCCGTCCGCGCGCGGGACATCCAGACGAACGACCGCGTGGCGCTCTCGAAGAACCTCGATGGCGCGGTTGCGATGGTGTACGGCCGCGCGCGTCGCGTGCCCGGCACGGAGGCGGTCCGGCAAGACTCGGAGACCGTCGAGGTCGAGGTTCAAGTGCGACGGATCTACGCGATGCGACCCAGGTCGGCTTGACTCAGTCGTGCGGTCGATCAGCGTTCCTGTCCTGGGACGGGCGCGACGGTGGCCGCCGGCCTGATCGCCTCAGTGCCTCGTTGAGGAGGTGCTCGATCTGCGCGTTGACGCTGCGAAGGTCGTCGCCCGCCCATCGCTCGATGGCGTTGTAGGTCGCGGGATCCAGGCGCAGCAGGAAGCGCTTGCGCTCAGCCATGTCCGGGCCTCGGTGCTACCGGGATAGCGTGCCCACGTTCACCACGGGGCTGGTCGGCTGGTCGCTCGTGAGGACCGTCAGGAGGTTCGTGACCATCGTGGCCTTGCGCTCGTCATCGAGGTCGACGAGGCCGCCGGTCTCGATCTGCTGGAGGGCGAGACGGACCATGCCGACGGCGCCGTCCACGATGCGGGCACGAGCCGCGACGATGGCGCTCGCCTGCTGGCGGCGCAACATCGCCTCGGCGATCTCGGGCGCGTAGGCGAGGTCGGTGAGGCGCGCCTCGATGACGTGGACGCCAGCGACGTCCAGGCGGGCCTGCAGTTCGCGGGTCAGGGTGACGGCGACTTCCTCGGCGTCACCGGTGAGGGTGAGGGCGGACTGGTCCTCGCCGTAGTCGTCGTAGGGGTACGAACGGGCGAGGTGGCGGACGGCGGTCTCGCTCTGGACGACGACGAAGTCCTGGTAGTCGTCGACATCGAAGATGGCGCGCGCGGTGTCGACGACCTGCCAGACGACGACGGCGGCGATGTTGATCGGGTTGCCGTTGGCGTCATTGACCTTTGACGTGTGGCTGTTGAAGTTGCGCGCGCGGAGGGAGAGCTTGCGCCGCTCGGCGACAGTCAACGGGTTGACCCACCACCAGCCGGACTGCTTCAGCGTGCCCTGGTAGGAGCCGAACAGGACCAGGACACTCGCCTGATTGGGTTCGAGGATGAGGAAGCCCGCCAGGGCGACCGACGCGAGCACGAGGATGACGACGCCGGCAATCCAGAGCGGCGGCAGTTCCTCGATGATGCCGAGGACGACGGCAGCGGCGCCACCAGCACCGAGTACGAGCACCAGCGCGAGCCCGGCGAGTCCGGGCAGGGCGCCTGCCGGACGCTCGTCCGCGACACCTCGGACATCGATGCGAGCAGTCATTGCGTTCCTCCCATGCGATATCGCGATGATATCACGCGGGGGGAATGCTCTGCAGCCTAGCGGGACTCGCGGACGATCTGGATCAGGACGCCGCCGGCCTTCTCCGGGTGAATCCAGGCGAAGTCCTCGGCGACGTCGCCGACGATCTAGAGGCCGCGGTCGCGGACGAAGTCCGCGGCGGCGCGCACATCGCGCGTGGCGAGCGCGATGTGATGCATCGTCCCGTTGCTGCGTCCGCCATAGCGTTCGAGGAAGCGGGCGGTACCGCTGCCTTCGCGCTGCGGGAGGACGGCTACGATCTCGCCGCCGTCACGGCCGATGGGGATGTTGAGGACGCGGACGCCATCGGATTCCACGAAGCGTCCGCCCTGGTTGATGGGGGAGCGGAAGGGGTCGACGCGGAACCCCATCACGTTGCACCAGACGTGGCGGGCGGCCTCGAGGTCGTTCGTGACGACGCCAATGTGGTGGAGGCGGGTGAAGATGCCGGCGCCCTGGTAGCGGTCGCCGACGCGGTGATTGTCCGGCGTCCAGATCTCGAGGAGCACACCGAGGCAGTCGCGGGGATGGAAGAAGGCGACCTGGGTCCACGGCTCGTCGGAGGCCAGTTGCTCGGGGGACGCGGCGATCTGGGTGAGGCCCGAGGCACGGAGATGCGCGACGTCTTCGGCGACGTTGTCCGAGTGCAGGCAGATGTGGTGGAGCGCGCCAACACCGCCACGCGCTTCCACGAAACGGTGGGTGCCGCCTGCACGGGTCCCGTCACGGGGGGCGGCGTTCAGTTCGAGTTCGGCGTTTCCGATGGGGATGTCGAGGATGTCTGTCGGGTCGGCGCCCCGCTGCTTGTTTCCCTCGGGGTATGGCGAGCGGGTGGTGTCGACGCGGAGGCCGAGCGCATCGGCGAAGACGGACTTCGCGGCGACCAGATCGGCGACGGCAATTCCGGCGTGGTGAATTCGGTCGAACATACGGCTCCTGCCTCGCTGTGTGAACGCGAACGTGATGGCTGACATGTACCGCGGCCATCGGACGCTGTCGAGGGGGTTGCGCGGCGGACGTGACAAGAACAAGTGTGCGATCTATAGTCCATGCGTTCTGATGAATGCGAGGAACGCATGGGTGTCCAGGCGGCGATCGAGCGATTGCAGCACGGGGGGCCGCTCGCGAGCTCGTTTGTGGAGTGGCGCGAGGTCCCGGCGGAGCCAGCGCTCTTCGATGCATGGCGAGGCGTGGACAGGCGTATCGTGGAGGCGCTCGCGCGGCGTGGCGTGGGAGCGCCGTACGTCCATCAGGCCGCGGCCATCGAGGGGGCGCTGGCGGGAGACGATGTCGTCGTCGTGACGCCGCCGGCGTCGGGCAAGACGCTGTGCTACACGGTACCGGTGCTGCAGGCGATCCTGGACGAGCCTCGTTCTCGGGCGCTGTACCTGTTTCCGACCAAGGCGCTGGCACAGGATCAGCTGCACGAACTGCATGGCCTCGTCACCGAGGCCGGGGTGGACGTGAAAACGTTCACGTACGACGGGGACACGAACCCGACGGCTCGAGGTCAGGTGCGCACCGCGGGCCACGTGGTGATTACCAACCCCGACATGCTCCACACGGGGATCCTGCCGCACCACACGAAGTGGACGCGGCTGTTCGAGCACCTGCGGTACGTCGTGGTGGACGAGCTGCACACCTACCGAGGCGTGTTCGGCTCCAACGTGGCGAATGTGATCCGGCGGCTGCGTCGCATCTGCGACTTCTACGGATCGAATCCGACGTTCATCTGCTGCTCGGCGACGATCGCGAACCCGGGCGAACTCGCGGAGGCGCTCCTCGGGAGGCCGGTGCGTGTGGTCGATGACAACGGGGCGCCTCGCGGGCGGCGAGTGGTCGGGCTCTTCAACCCGCCGGTCGTGAACCGCGAACTCGGGATCCGCCAGGGCGTCGTCAACGCGACCACGAGCATCGCGAGCGAGCTGCAAGAGGCGGGGGTGCAGACACTGGTGTTTGCGGGGAGCCGGACGCGGGTCGAGTTGCTGACGCAGTACCTCCGGGAGGCGCCGGGTGGCCTCGGGAGGCCGGGAGAGCCGGAGCGGGTCCGGGGGTACCGGTCCGGGTACCTGCCGAAGGAGCGGCGGGAGATCGAGGCGGCGATGCGGGAAGGCCGGGTGCGGTCGGTAGTGGCGACGAACGCACTGGAGCTCGGGATCGACGTGGGCGGGCTCGACGCGGTGGTCGTGGCGGGGTACCCGGGGACCGTCGCCAGCCTGCGGCAGCAGATGGGGCGCGCCGGGCGGCGGCAGGCGGAGTCGCTGTCGGTGCTCGTGGCGTCGTCGTCGCCGCTCGACCAGTACGTGGTCATGCACCCGGAGTACCTGTTTGGCGGTGCGGTGGAGGCGGGGCGCATCGATGCGGACAACCCGATGATCGCGGCCGAGCACCTGAAATGCGCTGTGTTCGAGTTGCCGGTGGAGGCGACGGAGTACGGGCTCCTTGGGCGCCGTTCCGAGGAACTGGCGGACGCGCTCGTCGAGACGGGGATGGTGCATCGGTCGGCGGAGGGGCGGCTGTACTGGTCAGACGAGGCATTCCCGGCACACGAGGTGTCGTTGCGGACGGGTGCCGACGCGAACGTCGTGATCATCGAGCAGGGAGTGACACCGCGCGTGATTGGCGAAGTCGACCGTCCGAGCGCCATGACGCTGGTGCACGACGAGGCGATTTACGTCCACGACGGACGCCAGTATCACGTCGACCTCCTCGACTGGGAGGAGTTGAAGGCGTACGTGCGGCCGGTGGACGTGGACTACTACACGGACGCGCACCTCGCGGTGGATCTCAAGGTGATCGAGGAGTGGGAGGCGACAAACGCCGGTCCGGCGACCGCCTGGGGCGAGGTGTCGATCACATACCTCGCGACGTTGTTCAAGAAGATCCGGCTGCACACGCACGAGAACATCGGGTGGGGAAAGATCAAACTCCCACAGGACGACATGCACACGGCGTCCTTCTGGCTGACCCTCGAGCCGTCCGTCACGCGGGGCGTGCGCGACATCGAGGGGGCCTTGCTGGGACTCGGACAGCTCCTTGTCCAGGCGGCGCCGTTGTTGCTGATGTGCGACGCGCACGATCTGCAGCTGGCGACGCAGGTGAAGTCGCCGCACACGGGGCTGCCGACGGTGTTCCTCTGGGAGACCGTGCCGGGCGGGATTGGATTCAGTGAGCACCTCTTTCGCGAGGCCGAGCGCCTCGTGACGTTCGCACGTGAGCTGGTCGAAGCGTGCGGCTGCTACGAGGGGTGTCCCGGGTGCGTCGGGCCGCCGGCAGCGCCGGGGCTCGGTGTGCGCGCGGACGTGGTCGCGCTGTTGCGAGCGCTCTCGGCGTTCGACGCCGCGGCGTAACGGTGGTCGCGGCGACGGACCGTGCGGCGACCCGGGAGCGGCTGCGGCGGCTGATCCGGGAGATCGAGGAGCGGCCCGCCGCGCCACGGTCGGTTGCGTCGCGAACTGGTGCGCCGCCGAGTGCGGTGCGGTTGCGATTCGAGGCGGAGTGGTGGGAGGCGGACGGGGCTCTGGTCCGCGAACGGGTCTATCCGGGCTCGTACGTCCACGGTGAGCATGTCCTCGAGGCGCTCGGAGCAGTGGATGGGCGGCTGTGCGCGCTCCTCGGCGGGGACGACGAGCTCGTGCGGGCACACGTGGCCGATCTCGTGTTCCTCGACATCGAGGCGACAGGGCTCGGTGGCGCGGGGGCGATGGTGTTCCTCGTGGCGATGGGACAGTGGGACGGCGCGGCGTTCCGGCTGCGGCAGTACCTCGCGCCTTCGCCGCCTGCGGAGGGAGGACTCCTGCGCCGCCTGGTCGCCGACTGCCATGCGGGCAGCCGCGAGCCAGTGCTCGTGACGTATAACGGCGCGACGTACGACGCACCGATGCTCGACGCCCGGGGAACGATGCACCGCCTCCGCATGGGATTCGAAGGGATGGCACACCTCGACCTCCTGAAGACAGTGCGGCGAGGGATGCGGGACGCGCTGCGTCCGCATCGGCTGTCGCACATCGAGGCCGTGCTGCTGGGTGTGCAGCGGCCTGAGGGAGAGGTATCGGGAGCGGACGTGCCGGGGTGGTACTTCCGGTTCCTGCGCACGGGCGACACACGGATGCTGGCGCCGATCGTGGAGCACAACGCGGTCGATGTGCTCTCACTGGCCGGGTTGCTGGCGCGCCTCGGCGCGGTGCACGGGCGGATCGAGGAGGGGAGTGACCTCGAACGTCTGCTGCTGGGGCGGCTGCACGCGCACCAGGGACGGGAAGATGAGGCACGACAGCACCTCGAAGCGGCGCACGTGCAGGCGCGGAGCGCAACGCTGAGGCACACGCTTGCCATGGAGCTGGCGCGGCTACTACGTCGGGCGGGGCGGCGATCCGAGGCCGCGGCGCTGTGGCGCGAGGTGGCGGCGGGCGATGTTGCGGCGAGCGCGGCGCTGGTGGAGCTCGCGAAGCACCACGAGCACCAGGAGCGCGACCTCGACGCGGCGCTGATGGCGGTCGAGCGGGCGCTCGCGTTGCGAGGCCGCGATCCGTCGCTGTTGCATCGGCGGGCGCGTCTGTTGCGAAAGGCGGCGGTGCGGCCGGGGGCGCCCGTCCCGTAGGAAGCGCGCCGATTATATTCGTGGGAGTGGTACGCCCGGCGACTCGCGGGAAGCGCCACGGCCGTCCTCGGAGCACGCATGCCAGAAGAACCTCGCTCCGCTGTCGCGCAGCGGCCCGATGCGTGGGTGGTCGAACCGCTGCCGCCGGTGCGGTGGCTGCCTGAGCGGCTGTCACCTGTGCGCTACCGGGACTTCCGCCTGCTGTTGATGGGGCTGCTGCTCGCGTTGAGCGGCTGGTGGATGATCATCGTCGCCCAGGGGTGGCTGGTGCTCGAGCTGACCGACAGCGCGGCGGCCGTGACGCTCGTCGGCGCGATGTTGTCGTTGCCGTTCCTGTTCCTCGCGCCGCTGTCGGGGGTGATGGCCGACCGCCTGTATCGCAAGCACCTGCTCGTAGGAACCCGGTCCACGGTGGCGGTGCTGATGTTCGTCGAGGGGGCGCTGATTCTCTCGGGACACATCGAAGTGTGGCACATGGTCGTGCTCGCGTTCCTGGCGGGGTGCGCCTTTGCCGCGGACATCCCGGCGCGGCAGTCGCTGATCCCGGACACTGTGCCGCCGTCGCTGGTCGCGAACGCGGTGGCGCTGAACGTCTCTATGTTCTCGATTACCACGATCGCGGGGCCGATCCTCGGCGCGGGGACGCTGGCATGGGCGGGCGCAGGCGGCTGCTTCATCGCGAACGGGTTTGGGAACGCGGCACTCGCCGCCTCGATCGCGTTGATGCGCGTGCCGAGGCGTCAGCGGGCCGGCCGGCTGAGCGTGGCCGGGGACTTCATGAGTGGCCTACGATACGTGCGCGGCCAGCGGGTCTTGCTGACACTGCTGTCGGTCTCACTCGTCGTGACGATGACCGGACGGAACTGGCAGCAGCTTGCGCCGGTCTTCGTGCGGGATGTGTTCGACAGCGGTGAGGGTGGCCTGGGTCTCCTGTACACGATGGCGGGCATCGGCGCGGTGATTGGGGCGGCGTTCCTCGTGGCGGTGTCGCACTGGCGACGGCGGGCGGGCGTGTACGGCGTGGGGTTGACGGCGGCGTTTCTGGCGATCGCGCTGTTCGCGATCAGTCCGTCGCTCGAGGTGGCACTGGCTGCGGTGCTCGTAGTAGGGGTGGGCCTCCAGGTAACGGAGACGACCACGCAGACGGTGCTGCTCGTCGAGACACCCGAGGAATTCCGAGGGCGCATGATGTCGCTGTCGAGCCTGATCTGGGGGCTGCAGCCTCTGGGCGTGCTGGTTGCCGGGGTGATCGCGGACGCGGCGAGCCCGCAGGCCGCGATCCTGGCCGGGTGCGGAGCGGGGGTGACGCTCCTCGTGTTGGTGTACACGCGCACGCGACGCGTGTGGGCGGCGTTCTAGCGACGCCGCGGCACGGGCTTCGCGACTAGAAGATCGCGATGGGGTTGACAGGCGACCCGGTACCTCCGACGACCGCCAGCGGCGCCACAACGAGCATGAATTCCCAGCGGCCGAGCTCCTCGCAGGTGGCAGCGAGGGCGTCGAGGTCGGCGTTGTCGAGGAGCGGCATGCCCATGTACGGGATCGCGATCTCATGGATGGGGATGCTCACGCCTCGGCCACCCATGGGGAGCCCGCCGGGGTAGGGTTGTCCGCCCGCATCGAGCAAGTCCCATACGAGGACCGACGCGTCCGTCTCGTAGAGGAACTCGAGCATCGAGGCGTGGCCGCCGGGCATGCGCTCGATGTCGCCCATACCGAAGTCGGGGGTCGCGGCGTAGAAGGCGTTCGCGCCCGACCGTACGACGATGGCGTCGCCGGGCGCCGGTTCGACGCCCTGGGCGGCGGCGATGTCCTGTAGCTCCCATCCATGGACCGGCGCTTCGAGGGTGACGTGGGTGGCGCCTCGGAACCGCGGGACGTCGTACAGGACGCCCCGGGTGACGAGGCCCCCCGAGTAGGCGGAGACATCACCGCTCTTTGCGCCGGCCTCGGTCACATCGGACGCCGGATGACCGTTGTACAGGGCGCCGCCCGGGCCGCTGAAGATATGGCAGAGGGCATCGAGATGCGTGATCGACCAGCCGTGAAAGCTCAGGTCGAGCTGGTCGCCTGAACTGGCCTCGTTCACCCGCATGGTCTGCTTGAAGCCGGAGGGCAGGTTGGCGCGGGTGGGCACGTTCAGCTCGAGGGCGAGCGAGACGGTGCGGCCGTCGCGCACCAAGCCTGCCGCGCGGCGGCGGACGTCGGGGGTGATGTGGTTCAGCGTGCCGAGGCGGTCGTCGGCGCCCCAGCGTCCCCAGTTGCTGAAGCGTTCGCGGTACGCCGCGTACTCCTCAGCGGTCGGGGGTGTGCGGTCGGCGAGACTCATGGGGGGCCTCCTCGGGCTAGACGGTACGGTGGGGACTTGCGGCCGGGGCAAACCGGATCGCGGCGAGCGCCAGCGCGGAGCCGGTATCGCCGCACCTCGATCGGACGCGGGGCGGTCCGTCGGGGGAGGTGCGTCGCCGGCGACGGCACGCGAACTCGCGGGGTCGCCGGAACGAAGCCGGCACCCGGAGCGGAGCGGTCCGCGTGAGTCGAGCCATTCGAGGTGTTATAGCACCGATGCCCCCGGCTCGCTGCCGTGTGAGCGTACGGTGTGCCGGCCCGGATGCTACGCTCCCTCGTAATACCGGAGGGAGAGGGTATGGCCGCGACGATCATCTACGGGGACAGTGCGTCCGACTGGGAGCGGGCGGTGTTCCGCGATGGCGACCTCTGGGCGCCGCTGGACGATGTGACGGCCGGGCTCGGATGGGAGCGCAAGCCGGAGGGCATCTGCCGAGGCGATATCTGCATTCCAGTACCGGAGGGTCGGGAGCAGCGTCTGCTCTCGGCGGATGAGCGGGAGATGAACCTCACGGAGTTCGCGCGGCTGATCGAGCAGCCGGTGGCGACCGCGGAGGCACATGCGGCCGCGTACTTCGGATCGCCGTCCTGGGAGTGGCGGCACCCGCTGCCGGGGGGACTGGCCCCGGACTTCGAGTTGCCCGACTTCGGGGGCCAGCGGCACCGACTGTCGGACTATCGAGGCTCGAAGGTGTTCTTGCTGTGCTGGGCGTCGTGGTGCAGTTGCCGGTTGTGCCTTCCGATCTGGAAGGAGCTGCGTGACGAGCTCCATCCACAGGGGTTCGAAGTAGTAGCCGTGGCGTGCGAGAGCAAGGGGCCGGAGGCGGCGCTGCCCTGGGTGGAGGCGGCGGCGCCGTCGTACCCGATGCTGCTCGACACTGAGCATCTCGTGCCGGAGCTGTTCAACACGCGGAACGTGCCGGCCGCGTTCTGGATCGACGAGGAAGGCCGTGTCGTGCGCGCGAACGACCCGATTTACGCCGAGCGGCGGAACTTCCAGACGAATGAGTTCGTGCGGAACGAGGGGTATCTGAATGCGGTGCGGGACTGGGTGACGAAGGGCCCGGCCAGCGAGTTCGTGCGCGGAACTCCGGGTCTCGAGAGCGTGACCGAGCAGACGTGGGACAACGTGAGCGCGCTGGCACACTTCCGCCTCGGTCTGTGGCTCCATGACGAGGGGCACGAGGAGGCGGCGACGGAGGAGTTCAAGCGAGCGCACCAGCTCGAGCCGGCGAACTGGAACTACAAGCGGCAGGCGTGGAACCTCGACGGAATCGAGGAGTACGGGTACGAGAACGTGCTGCAGGCGATCCGGGATCCCGCGGCACCGGAGTTCTACCGGCAGGTGGACATCGTCAATCAGTGGTGATGATCTGTGCCGAGGGGCGCGGGGTGAGGAGGCACGCGGTGGGTGACATTCGGTTCCAGTACTTCTCGGTCGCGGTGCGCGACCTCGAAGAAGGGATGAAGCGCTACGAGCAGTTCTTCGGCCTGAAGCCGGTGGGCGAGATCATGGAACAGCGGTGGGGGTTCCGCGGCGTGATGCTGGGGACGGACGAAGGCGCGATCCTCGAGCTGATCTCGCCGATGCGGGAGGACAGCGCGCTCAAGCGGTTCATGGACATGCGCGAGGGTGACGCGTACCCGGACGGCGAGGGGCTGTATCTCGTCGGGATGCAGGTGGACGACCTGGCGGCGACGGTCGCCCGGATCGAGGCCGCCGGCGGGAAGATCACGCGCGAGGAGGAGTCTCCGAACGCGGCGTGGGTGCATCCGCTGTCGAACGGGAACGTGCTGGTGGAGTTGCTCGCCAGGCCGGACGAGCAGCCCGAGGCCTAGACTGGCGCTTGCCTCGGGTGCCGGCAGTCTCTACCGTCGGTAGGGAGGCGGCGCGCCGTCTGTGCCGGATGGTGTAACGGTAGCACACGGGACTTTGGATCCCTTGGTCAAGGTTCGAATCCTTGTCCGGCAGCCACCGCTGCGCCTCGGCTTGCCCGGCAGTGAGGCATCCTGCACACTGAGTCGGCGACCTTCCCCGATAGCTCAATCGGTAGAGCGGGCGGCTGTTAACCGCTAGGTTCGAGGTTCGAGTCCTCGTCGGGGAGCCAACTCAATGGCCCGTTCCGTCGTTATCCTGGCTCCGTCCGCCGGGGTAACGTTCACCGTGGTGCCCGCGTCGATCTCCAGCACGATCGGGCGCTGACCGACTTCCACGCGCTTCAACAGCAGCCTGAATACTCCTCTGCTCGTGGGGCCGGAGCAGTGGCGAGCAGACAATGAGTCTCGGCGACCGGCTCCGACGGCTGGAGACACAGGTCCCGCCCGGCCCCGTCTCTCACCGGCCACGCAATGGGCGGCGACGCTCCCGATTGAGGACCGGAGAGCGGTCCGCGACTACCTCCACGCAGCGATCGACAGTGAGTCGGACGAGGCGTTGGCGAAAGACCCTCGCTACCTTCGTGTCCGCGAGTTGCTCCGGCTGGCACCGCCGCTCTCGTGAACCAGCGCCGCAGGCTCGGAGCTCTTGAGCAGATAGCGGTCAAACGGTGTACGGGCAGGCACATCGTGCTGGCGGATGAACTCGCAGCGCGAGGTGGCTGTGACTCCTGCTGGTAGCCGAGGGCGGCTCCTGCGCATCGTCTCGGGCGGAGCTTCGTAGCCCGCCTCACCGGCAAGTGAGTCCTCGAGACCACCGGAGTTCACCCAGCGGCAATCTGGCCGAAATGCTGCGCCGCTATCGTGACAGTCACGGACGCTTCCCTCGGCGCCCGCCTCACGTCCCGGCCGGGTCGACGGACCTATTCCCATCCCGTCGGCCCGGCCAAGCCTCGTCCTTCCGTAGGCCACCGGGCGTTATTCCGAGAGCTGGACTGCCCGCCCCTCGACGGATGACCGTTCGATGGCATCCAGCAGGCGATGCCGTGTGAGCGCGTGCTCGAAGTCGGGCATGAACGCCCCGTCGCTCTCCCAGACTTCGGCGAGTCGCGCATAACCCTGTGCCACGTTCCGAGGGGGACCCGACGGGGTGCCTTCCGGGACGAGCGTGTACTCTTCCGGGACCGGGAGGGCGGTGAGCTCGCTGTCCTGCAGGGCAGCGAAGATCTGGTTCGGCCCCGTCGACAGCGCGCCGCCCGAGACGAGCGTCAGGGTGCCGTTTCTGCCGTAGATCTCGAGCCGGCTTCCACTGGGGCGGGGGACAGCCGCGACCTGGACGGTGACTTCCACTCCGGTCGTCAGGACGCCGGCGAGACCGATGGTGTCCGGGGAGTCGACGGGCACCATCGCGTTCATCCCTGTATCGCGCCACTCAGCCACTCGGGTGGTCGCGCGAGCCCGCACTTCGCTGAACTCCCCCAGCACCGCGCACATCGCGTCGATGCCGTGTCCGCCGGCGATGGTCAGCGTGTTGGCGCCGTTGGCCCGCAGGCGCTGCCAGAGGCGACCACTCCCTCGCTCCCATGCCGCCTGCGTCATGACGCTCAAATTGGCGCTCAGGATCTCCCCGAGCCGGCCCTGCGCCACCAGGTCAGACGCATACCGCACCGCCGGGTCGCTGCGTCCTTGCAGACCGACGGCCGTCCGCAGTCCCTGATCGCGGGCGTAGTCCGCCATTTCCTGCGCTTCGGCGAGGTTCGCGCCGAGGGGCCACTCGCAGAACACTGGCTTGCCGGCGCGTAGGCCGGCCATGACCAGGTCGCGATGCCATGGCGCGCGCACCGACACCGCGACGAGGTCCACTTCAGGGTGCGCTGCCATCTCGTCGATGTCGTGGAACGCCAGTTCCGCCCCGAAGGCGTGCGCCGACGCCTCGGCCGTGTCCGCGTGGGCAGTACACACCGCCTTCAGCTGGAAGTCGGGCACGGCGTGAAGCGCGGGGACGTGGGCGTTGGCACCCCAGCCGCTGCCACCTGGCGTTATCGTCGCGCCCACAATGCCCACCCGGATCGTCGCTGCCATCCATGTCGTCCTGTCCGTTGAACCGTACTGACCTGCAGCCGCGTTCGAGTCTCAGTCCCTGCAGCATACGCGCGGACGGGTGACGCGCGTCCTCGCTCCCCTCGGACACGGCGCACATCGAACGCTGTGGCGGCCACCCGCTCGATCGGGCTCATTGCAGCCGGCCGGTCGTCGAGAATGATCACCCTTCGTCAGGGACAATCGTGCAGGACGCAGGCTTGCTCAGTGGCCGGGGAACCGACAGGATCGAGCGCCGGCACGGGCGCGAAACGGCGAGGTGAGAGTGACATGACTCCTGACGAGATCATCAGGTTGATCGAAGAGACGGACGCTCGACTCGAGTCCATCCGTGAACGTCTGGTGGACGGCGGTGAACGGTCGTTGGCAACAGGCGAGTGGAGGGTGCGCGATGCGCTCAGCCATCTGGCAGCACGGGCGAACCCGGTGGCGAGGTCGATCTGGCGTATGGAATCCGCTCTGGCGCCGGGTGGCGCTCCGGCGTTCGACATCCACGAAGAGAACGCGGGCCAGCTGCGGGACCGGTCCGGTCAATCGATAGCCGATCTTCTGACCGAGATCCGCGACGGCCACCGTGCGGCGATCGACGAGCTGCTCGCACTCGACGAGGAAACCCTCGCGCGGCGCTTTCCGGTGGCGTTTCCGCCGCACGAACTCAGCGTGCTCGAGTTCATCGACCGGGCCGGGCCGCAGCACGACAATGGCCACCTCGATGAGGTGGAGGCTGCCCTGGCTTGATGCGCACTATCGCCCCGTAGCGATGCATCGGATGGCGCCATCAACGTGCCGGCGCCCTATTGGGTTCCCTTCGGCGCATACAACACGATGTGGCGCTCGGAACCCGCGAGGTCAGGGTCAGCACGCTCCGCTGCCCCGTTACCGACGCAAGCCGTCCCGAAAGCAGGGTAGTCTGTGTCCGCCGCAGTTACGTGAGAAGGGACTCGCGATGCGAGTAGCACTCCTCGACGACTATCAGGACGTCGCGCTGCGTCTGGTGGACTGGAGCGCGCTCGGACCGGAGTCCGAAGTCGTGGCGTTGCATGAGCACATCGCCGACAAGGATGCGCTCGTCTCAGCGCTCGCTGGGTTCGACGTCGTCATGGCGATGCGCGAGCGCACCGCGTTCCCTCGGGACGTGCTGGAGCGGTTGCCGGACCTGCGTCTCATCGTCACCGCGGGTATGGGCAACCGCGTGATCGACGTGGACGCCGCCCGGGAACTCGGCAAGACGGTGTGCGGGACGCGCGTCCACGGGCGCGGCACGGCCGAGCTCACCTGGGGGCTCATCATCAGCTTGCTGCGGAACATTCCACGCGAGCACGCCGCGGTCCTCGATGGGAAATGGCAGGTCAGCCTCGGAGTCCCGCTCGAAGGGAGCGTGCTCGGCGTCATCGGCCTCGGGAACCTCGGAAGCGCCGTGGCGAGGGTCGCGAACGCCTTCGACATGGAAGTGCTCGCGTGGAGCGAGAACCTGACCGCCGACCGGGCGACGGCCGCGGGGGCCACCCTGGTGTCGAAGGACGAACTGCTGAGACGGGCGGACGTAGTTACCGTACATCAGGTCCTCAGTCGCCGGACACGGGGCCTGCTCGGCGCTGCGGAGCTCGCGCTGATGAAGCCGACCGCCTATCTCGTCAACACGTCACGCGGACCGATCGTCGACGAACTCGCCCTGGCGGAGGCCCTCCGCGAGGGTCGGATCGCGGGCGCCGGCCTCGACGTGTTCGACGTCGAGCCGCTCCCGGCCGACCACCCGTTCCGGCAACTGGACAACATCTTGCTGACGCCGCACATCGGCTACGTCACGCGCGACACCTACAGCCTCTGGTACGGCGACGCCATCGAGGACATCTGGGCGTTCTATGCGGGTACGCCCGTCCGCGAATTGGGCGGTCGCCCGGCATGACCGGAGGTCACGGGCCTGCTCTTGCCGATGGGATCACTCCGTGACGACTGACATACCGTTCCCTGAGCAGCCGCGAGACGACCGTCATCTGATCTTCGGGTTACTCTCGCTGTCGCTGCTCACGTTCATCATGCAGTTTGGGATGGTGTCGGTCGCGCTCGGGCAGCTGACCGATGATCTGGCCGCGCCGCTGCGCTGGAGCGGGTGGGTACTGACGATCTTCATGGTCGGCCAGGTGATCGCGATGCCGGTCGCCGGCCGGCTGGCTGAGCGTTTTGGAGCCAGACTGGTCTTTTCTGGTGGTCTCGCCATCTTCGCGGCAGCCTCGCTCGTCTGCGCGCTCGCGCCGAACGTCTACGTGCTGATCGCGGCGCGTATCGCCCAGGGGGCCGCCGGAGGCGGCCTCATGCCCGCCGGTGTGAGCCTCATCGGCGAGGCGTACGGCGTGGGACGTCCCCGAGCGATCGGCTTCTTCTCATCGTTGATCCCGTTCGGCGCCGTGCTGGGACCGGTGGTCGGCGGAGTCATCGTCGACGAGGTGGGGTGGCGGTGGACATTCGGCCTGAGTGTCCCCATGGGGCTCGCCGGCTGCGTTGCGGGCTTCGCCCTCCTTCCCGTCGGACACCGCAGGCCACTGCAACGCATCGACGTGCTCGGGGTGGTCCTGATCGCGCTCACTGTGATCGCGCTCGTCTTCGCGCTGACCGAACTCGGCCGGCGAGACGCCACACCCGACTACCGGCTCATCAGTGCGGCCGCGGGAGTGTTCGTCATCTCGCTGGTGATCCTCGTCCTGCACGAAGTGCGGACGCCCGCGCCGGTGGTCGACCTGGACCTGCTCCGGAGATGGGAGTTTGCATCGAGCAACGCCCTCGCCTTCTGCTTCGGCATTGCCTGGATCGGCGTGACCTCATTGATCCCATTGTTCGCGCAGAGCGTCTACGAGATGTCGGCCGGCGAGAGCGGCGCACTCATCGGGCCGCGCTCGGCCGTCATGGTGGTCGCTTCCGGGTTCGCCACCTGGGCGCTTCCGCGGACCGGACTGCGCAAACCGCTGGCGTTCGGGCTTGTGGGCAGCGCCCTGATGATCGGGCTCCTCGGCCGTGGGTTGCACGACCCGGAGATCCTCGGGCTGACCATCAGCAGTTTCTGGTGGAGTCTGGTGGTGATCGGCGCCGCCGGCGCCTTCTTCGGGTTAGCCAACCCATCGATGAACAACGCGGCGCTGGAACTCGCACCTGACCGAATCGCGGCGATCACCGGACTGCGGGGCATGTTCTCGAGCCTCGGCGGCGCCATCGGGATCGCGATCGGGGTGTTGATCGCGTCGCGTGCGTCGGACACCGGCGCGGGTTTGCAGCTGGCATTCATGGTGTTCGCCGTCGTGCTGGCGGCGAGCGCCTTGTTTGTCCTCGGCGTCCCGGAGATGGGGAGTGCCCAGCGGAGCCCCACTCCCGACGGAGAGGCCGTGGAACCGGTGGTGGCGCAGGGCCGGGTGGCGTAGTCGCTAGTCGCTGGCTGGCCCACGCAGAAGTGTGCGGGTTCCACGGGCGAACCACTGTCGGCGTCAGTCCAATCCGCCCCGGATCGAAGTTCCGGAGTACAGTGGCGGCGCCGGCTGTCGGCGCTTCGTCTTGGGACGCTTGAGGAGGGTGGCGATGGAATTCGAGAACGTGATCTACGAGAAGACGCCCCCCGTTGCCTCCATTACCCTCAACCGCCCGAACAAGCTCAACGCCCTCTCCATCGAACTGCAGAAAGAGGTGGAAGGCGCACTGCACGATGCGGGGTGGGAGGACGATTCGATCCGCGTTATCGTCCTCAAGGGCGCGGGCCGCGCCTTCAGCGCTGGCTTTGATATCGGCGGCGAATCCTCACGCACCGACGCCGTCCAGACCCTCCGCCGCTCGCAGCAGCAGCGCGGGTTCAGCGTCTCGTGGTGGGAGCGCTTCTGGAACAATCCGAAGCCGATCATCGCCCAGATTCACGGGTTCTGCATCGCCGGCGGCCTGGCGACGGCGACGTTCTGTGACCTCCGCGTCTGTTCCGAGGATGCGAGGTTCGGCGCCCCAGAGATCCGCACGGGCGGGCCTTACATTCCGGCCATCTGGCCCTGGATCTTCGGGATTACGAAGGCGAAGGAGATGCTCTTCACCGGCAACCTGATCGATGCCGAGGAGGCATATCGCGTCGGGCTCGTGAATCGAGTCGTCCCGGCCGACCAGCTCGACGACGAAGTGCAACGCCTGGCGGCCACGATCGCCAAGCTGCCCGCAGCGACCGTTGAGTACAACAAGAAGCTGATCAACATGGCGTATGAGCAAATGAACATCCGTGGCGTGATCGAGCGTTCCCACGAACTCGAAGCGATCGTGAACAACAGCCCCGACTCGCTTCCGGATCTCGCTGAGTACCGTGCCATCCGTCAGGAGCAGGGGTTGAATGCCGCCCTCGCCTGGAACGCGCAGCGCTTCGCCGAGGAGGACGCCTGGTTCCGGTCGGCCCGACAGCGAGGGTAGACCGCAACCTGCTGCTCAGCCTCGCAACCCGTCCGCTCGCACGTTCAGCGGGTGCGGAGTGATCACCCCCGGGGTTGGCCGCCGCTTCCTGAGAGCGCCGCTCACCGCGGACAACCGTTCGCGTCGCTATACTCGCGCTCGTGATGGAGCGATCGTCCAGCGCAATGGTGCTACCGCTCGAGGGCATCCGGGTCATCGACCTCACGCGTTACAGTGCCGGACCGTTCTGCACGCGGGTGCTGGCCGACTATGGCGCCGACGTGATCAAGGTCGAACCGCCCCGGGGAGACCCGGCCCGCATGCTCCCGCCGTTCTACCAGGACGAGCCCGGCCTCGAACGCAGCGGGACCTTCCTCTTTCTCAACACCAGCAAGCGCAGCGTGGTCCTCGATCTGAAGACCGACGAGGGCCGCGGCCGACTCCTGCAGCTTGTGCGCACCGCCGACGCCGTCGTTGAGAACTCCGCGCCCGGGACGTTGTCGAAGCTCGGTCTCGGCTACGCGGAGCTGAGTGCCGTCAACCCGCGCCTTGTCCTCACGTCGATCACCAACTTCGGTCAGGACGGTCCCTGGCGAGACTGGCAGGGGACAGACCTCACGCTGTACGCGATGGGCGGTCCGATGATCGCCACCGGCGACGCCAGCCGCGAGCCCGTACGCCTGGCCGGCCGTTGGGCCAGCTACCACGTCGGCCACCTCGCCGCCCTCGCGACCACGGTCGCGCTGCGCGCTGCCGAGCTCAGGGGAGTCGGCGAGCACGTCGACCTCAGTTACTTCGAGGCGTTTACCCACTCCATCGAGCAGCGCCTGTCGCAGCTGATGTCCTACCAGTACACCGGCCGGCTGGCAACGCGCGCCGCGCATGCGGCTAACGCCGGCGGCGTCTTCCCCTGTGCCGACGGCTGGTTCTTCGTCGGGGCCGGCGCCGGCTACTTCGTCAGTCTCGTGAAGATGCTCGGTCAGGAGGCGCTGCTCGACACCCCTCGTTACGCCGACCCCGACCTGACCGACTCCGAGTTCGTCGAGGAGGTGCGCACCCTCATCCTCGGCTGGACCCTCCAGCGGACACGCTCCGAGGCGCGCGCCGCGTGCCAGCAGTTCGGCGTGCTCGGCGCCCCCATCAACACCACCGCCGACTTCATGTCGGACGAGCACTTCCTCGCGCGGAACTGGTTCCACGAGATCGACCACCCGACCACGGGGCCGCTGCGCTACCCGGGCTACCACTTCCAGATCCACGACGAATCTGGGCCGATGCCGCCCCGTCGCCGCGCGCCCCTGCTCGGCGAACACACCGAGGAGGTGTTCGCCGAACTCGAAGCCGCGCCACCGCAAGTCGCGCCGACGGCTCCGGACCGGCTGGGAAGTCGTCTCCCCTTGGACGGCGTCCGCGTGCTCGACTTCACCGTGGTCTGGGCTGGCCCGTACGCCACGATGCACCTCGCCGACTGGGGCGCTGAAGTGATCCGGGTCGAGTCCAGGCAGCACTTCGCCGCGATCACCCGCATGCCGACAGCGAAGCCGCCCACCGCGTACATCGGCCCGACGACCGCCTTCCCGGACGAGGTGCTGGGCGCGCGACCGTGGAACCGTTGCGCGCTCTTCACAGGACACGCGCGAGGAAAGAAGTCGATGACGCTCGACCTCGAGCGGCCGGAAGGCCAGGAGGTCTTCGAGCAGTTGGTGCGCGAGGCGGACGTCCTCGTCGAGAACAACCTGCCGTCGCACATGGAACGCCTGGGCATCACCTGGGAGCGCCTCTCGAAGGTGAACCCCCGGCTCGTGCTCGTGCGCGTCCCTGCCTTCGGACTCACCGGGCCGTACAGCGAGTACCGCACGCTCGGCAACAACATGGAGTCGATCGCGGGCCACAACGTGATCCGCGCCTACCCGGACCTGGCCCTCGACTATGCGCCTGGTGGTGTACCCGCGGACGCGCTCTCCGGCATCGCCGGCGCGCTCGCGGCGACCCTGGGGCTACGCCATCGCGACCGCACCGGACGCGGCATGTATGCCGAGTCCGCCACCACCGAAAACATGGTCCCCATGCTCGGGGAGTTCATCATGGACTTCTCGATGAACGGCCGGCAGTGGGAGGGCATGGCGAACGACCACTTCTTCCTCGCGCCACACAACGTCTACCGCTGTGCGGGCCAGGACAACTGGGTCGCCATAGCGGTCCGGCACGACGATGAGTGGCGCGCGCTGTGCACGGTCATTCGGCGCCCCGACCTCTTGGACGACCCGCGGTTCGCCACGATGGCGGGACGCTACCGGCACCGCCGAGCGCTCGATGCCGCGATCGGCGAGTGGACGCTCATGCGCGACGCGGACTGGGTCATGCAGCGCCTGCAGACGGAGGGCGTGCCGGCGGGCGCTGTCATGCATGAGCCGCAGGTGCTCGACAGCCCGCAGCATGCCGCCCGCGAGTTCTTCCAGGAGATCGAAGGCCCCGAGGTGGGTCGCTATCGGTACGTCGGACCCGCGTGGCGTGCCAGCCGCACACCACGGGCGAGCGCCGCACCGCCACCCCTCCTCGGCGAGCACAACCCCTACGTCTACCGAGACATTCTGGGGTTCACCGACGAGCGATATCGACAGTTCGAGAGCCTCGGCCACATCGGGATGGACTACGACCTCGCGTAGGATCGCGACGAAGTGAGAGGGGACGCACCCGGTGATTCTCGATCAGTTTCGGCTCACTGACCGTCTGGCCATCGTGACCGGCGCCGGGCAGGGGATCGGGCGAGGCATCGCGCTCACGCTTGCCGAGGCCGGCGCGAATATCGTCGTGGCCGACCGCAACGGCGAGACCGCGACGAGTACAGCCGCCGACATCAGATCGCTCGGGCGTGAGGCCCTGCCCTACGAAGTCGACCTTCGCCGCGGTGAGGACGTTGCGGGAATGGTCGATGCGGCCACGCGGGAGTTCGGACGTCTGGACATCCTGGTCAACAACGCGGGCGGCGGCTTCGACCTCCCCACCCTGGATATCAGCGAGCGCGGCTGGGACGCTGTCCTGCGGGTCAACCTGAACACCACCTTCAACGCCTCCCGAGAGTGCGTCCGGTACATGAAGGACCACGGAGGTGGCGCGATCGCCAGCATTGCGTCGGTGGCGGCCACGCACCCTTCGCCGAGGCGCGCCGTGTACGGTGCGACGAAGGCCGGGATCATCAGCCTCACCCAGTCGTGGTCCGTCGAATGGGCTCCGTACGGCATCCGGGTGAACGCCGTCGCCCCGGGGGCCATCCTCAGCGGCCCCGGCGTTGCCGACCTGTTTGGGACGCCGGAGCAACAGGCGGCAGCCGCGGCGCGTGTACCGCTGGGGCGCATGGGAACCCCCGAGGACATCGGCGCCGCGACGCTCTTCCTCGTCTCAGACGCCGCGAGCTGGATCACCGGCCAGACGCTATTCGTCGACGGCGGACCCTCGCTCGCGGGATAGCCGGGCGCGAGCGGGAGGTACGACCGCCGGCGAGCATGATGTTCTCGATCAGGCCGGAAGGGACGCAGCGCTCGAATTCATCGAAGCGCGACGAACGTCCAGTGGGGTAGGTGGCGCACAGTCCTCGCCGGTGAAGCAGGCGCCGAGCTGCGCCGCGGAAAGCCGAGGGCTCCCGTGATGTCCTCCTTCGTGCGAGCAGCCACGTGGTCTCCCTCGGTTCATTCCCTTAGGCCGGCTCCGACCCACTCGCTGCAGACTGCGATGTCCCGCCAGCAGGGGCGCGGGGTGGACCGGCGGGTCGCAGGAGGTCAGATGCTCCGGTACGCAGCGTGCGAGCACCCCAACCCGGCATTCGGCGCCCATTCGGTGATCACTAACGGGTTTCAATGTGCGAGCATCCGGTGCGACTCATCCGACTGGATCGTGATCGACCCGCCCGAGTCGTTTCAATCCTCACCCGGTGCGAACACCGGGTGCGACGGGAGCCGAAGAATCCTGGGCGCGCGTTTATCGGGCCCGCAGCACTCGGGCCCCTGGCGAGGGGCCCGTTGGTGCTTGTAGGGTCAGTGAGTCTGTCGAGGGACCAGCAGCGGAATGCGGCGCCGGGGCGGACGAAGCGTACGCCCCAACTCCCGCGGTCCGATGCGATAAGCCGGATCCTGTGGCTGCTCAGACGCCCACGATGAGCGAGGCCTCGTAGCCGGTGGTGACGTCTCCGGTCACCGTTGCCATCTGCAACTCGACGCCGTCCGCGAACACCATGTCATTGGCGAGCGGTGTGCGCGCCATATTGGCGACGCTCTGTTCGTAGCCGGCTGTGGCGTATACCGCGTCGCATACCTCCTCTGGCAGTGCGAGTTGCGACGTCGCGAGCTTGTTGGCGGACGACGTGGCCTGGTCGAGAGTGGGGTAAACCTCGAAGTGGATATGCGGCCAGCGACCCGAGTAGGCGGCCGGGAAGACGCTCCGGAAGCGGACTACGCCGTCGGCGTCCGCGGCCTGGACCCCACGCAGGTAGTTCTCCTGCATCGCTCCTTGCGAGTACATTGAGTAGCGGCCGGCGCTGTCGCAGTGCCAGAGGTAGACGGTCGCGCCAGGCATGGGTGCGCAGCCGTTTGCGACGTCGACAATGGTGAGGGCGATGTCGAGCGGGATGCCTTCGGCCATCGTCGTTGAGGTGCCGAAGCTGGACCGGATGTCTGAGCGCACGATCCCGCTCTGGATGAGTGCGTTCGGGCCGTTGGATCCATCCCCCGGGTACGGCCCCGCCGTCTCCTCGGGGACTTCGTCGGTGCACGCAGAGGCGGGCGTTGCCGTGGTGGGGATCGGCGAGGGCGTCGCCGTTGCCGTTGCGCCGGCGACGGACGGCGGCGTACTGGTGCGCTCGGCCGAGGCCGCCGGCGTCGCGGCGGTCGAGGTGGACGTCCCCACCGCGTCTTCTTCGTCGCTGGAGCAACCAACCACCGCAGCCAGTGCGACCCCGGGTACTGCCATCGAGAAGAGGCGGAGCGCGCCGCGGCGGCTCAGGAGCGTCTGGAGGTCGTACGCCAGTCCTCGATCATGCTGGTCATTGTGCGTTTCGTGGTCGGACATCATTTCGCCTTCTGGGTGCATCGTGGGAACGGGTGTGCACTGAGTCTCCGCTCCGGGCCGCCGGCCTTCGACCGTCCGCAGGCGTATTCATTCCAGCGCGGTACGCCCGCCGGAGTACGAGGATGCGTCAGCGGGAGTAGCCGCAGGTTGCTCCCGAGAGAGGACGACCGCCAATTGCCCGACGCTGAACCTGACCTCAGTAGACGCCGTCCGATGACGGCTGGAAGTGAGGCACAGGATGGGTCGGATCACGATCGGGCTGATGAGTGCACTGGCCGTTGTGGCCGTGGTGGCGCTCGGAGGGTGGTACTTCCTGTTTCGAGACCACGCACCGCCCCCGGTGAGCCTCGATAGCGCACTGCAGGTCGCGGCGGCGTCATCGACGGCGACGGCGGGTGGAGCCGCCACAACGGCGAACACGGCTGCGGGCGGATCGGCGTCTGCCGCGGCCAACGACTCCGGGACGAGTGAGCTCGCCGGTACCTGGGAGCTCGTGGCGGACGGCCAGTCGTTCGTCGGGTACCGAGTCGAGGAGGAACTCGCGAGCATCGGAGCGACCACGGCGGTCGGCCGTACCACGGCCGTGAGCGGCACGCTTGCCTTCGATGGGTCGGAGATCACCGAGGTGACGGTCGAAGCAGACGTCACGCAACTGACCAGCGACCGCTCGATGCGGGACAACGCCTTGCGGCGACAGGCCCTGGAGACGAGCAAGTACGGGACGGCCACGTTCGCGCTGACCGAGCCGATTGCGATCGCGGACGATGTGGCTTCGGGGGCGGCGGTCTCGGCGAACGCCATCGGCGACCTGACACTGCACGGCGTCACGCGGTCAGTCACGATCCGGATCGAGGGGCAGCTCGTTGACGGCAAGGTAGTCGTCGTTGGGTCGCTGGACATCGCGTTCGCCGACTTCGACATCGAGCAGCCATCCGCCGCGTCCGTGCTATCGGTCGAGGATCACGGGACGATCGAGGTGCAGCTCATCTTCCAGCCCGCCTAGCGTGGCGCGTTGCTGATTGAAGGGCCCGGCGTCGTCGGGCCCTTCCGTCTGGCCGTCGGGGCGGTTCCCTCGTCTCGTTGTCCCCTGTTGGGCGGCGGACCTCGATCTCCCGATGACGCGCGCGATGCCGCGGATGCCGCCTGTGGGCGAATGGCGGACTGCCGTACTCCGACGGCGACCGTGTACTCCACCGGTATGACGCCAGAGTCGAGACCGGGGTAGGACGCGCCGGCAAAGCCCACTTTCGATACTTGATTCATCGATGAGTGACGAGGCGCTGACGGTCAAACCGCCAGAGGCCGCAAGGAGGAATGAGATGACGACCCAGAGCAACGCACAGCGGCAAGGTATGAGCTTCCGGAGCGCCGCGCGGCGCCCCGCCCTGGGCACGAACAGCATCGTGGCCATATTCGACGAGCGAGGCGCGGCCATCGCGGCACGGGAGGCACTGATCGCGGCAGCCGGGCTAGGTGGGTATGTCGTGAGCAGCGACGGCGCTCTGGACGGTCTGACGCGGGACCGTGACCTGCGCGATATGTTGCGTGGACACGCGGAGGCGGGAGAGTCGCTGTTGGTTGTCCTGGATGCTGGCCCGGCGCACGACGCCATTGCCGTGCTGCAGCGCCACGCCGCAGGCTGCGTGTACCGCTGTGGACGGTGGACCGTCGAGCGCATCCAGGCACCGGTGCGCGACTAGGCTGCGCGTACGTCCGCCGATCCCGCTCTGGTCGACCACGAGATGAGACGTATGGTGCAGCATGACTCCACGTCCCGCCGCCGCGGCCCGGCAACCCACCGCGGTCGAGGGCCGGCCGGGTGGCGGCCCCGGAGCCTGGTGCGTTCGGAGCTGCCGCCCGTCGTCATCGACGTGGGGCTTGCATGCATCGTGGCCGGCATTGGGCTGGCGCAGTCTCTGCAGCACCGTGGCGGGCCGCCGGGTCCCCCTCGGCCCGCCGACCACCGGGAACTGTTCGTGCTGCTTGCGGCGCTGCCGGTCGTGGCACGCAGCCGATATCCGCTGCTGCCGTTGCTAGCGGCCCCAGTGACGCTCCTCTACCGCCTCGGCGGCGGCGCAGCCAGCCCGGCGTTTCTTCCGGCGGTGCTGCTGTCCCTCTTTACAGTCGTGGCGAATGGACCGTACCGCCGGGTCACCAACTTTGGCTGGGCGGCGGGCGCCGCACTGATCTTCATGGGGAGCCACTTCGTGAACGAGCAGCGACCGGACATCTCGACGCTCGCGCTCGACTTCGCCTGGGTGGCCGCCGCCATTCTGCTGGGTGATAACACGAACAGCCGCCGCGCGCTTCACGCCGTCGCGGAGCAGCGAGCCATCGAGGCCGAGCTGACGCGCGAGGAAGAAGCTAGGCGTCGTGTATCGGAAGAGCGGGTGGCCATTGCGCGTGAATTGCATGACGTGGTCGCGCACCACATCTCGATCATCAACGTGCAGGCAGGTGTGGGAGCGCACCTCATGGACTCGCAGCCCGAGCAGTCGCGGGAGGCGTTCGAGAATATCCGTCTCGCGAGCCGCGCCACGCTTCAGGAGCTGCGATCACTGGTCGGGGTGTTGCGGGAGCCGTTCGACGACGAAGCGCCGTTGGCGCCGACGCGCGGCCTCGACGGACTGGACGAGCTGATACGTTCGGTGCGGGAGGCGGGACTCGTGGTCGACATCGAGACGGTCGGGGCCGAGCGTCAGCTTCCCGGCCACGTCGACCGATCGGCGTACCGCATCCTTCAGGAGTCGCTAACGAACATCATCCGGCATGCTGCTGGCGCGGAGGTCCATGTACGCATCGAGTACGCCATCGACAGCCTTGAGTTGCGCGTCGTCAATACGCGCGGAGACGGCTCGTCGGTGGACCAGGTGCGGCCTGCGGGCGACGGCCACGGCATCGAGGGTATGCACGAACGGGCGGAGGCGATTGGGGGCCGCGTGGTGGCGCGGCGGCTCGACAACGGGGGGTTCGAGGTGCGGGCCTCATTGCCCACGACGGCCAGGGCGCAGGGAGGACGAGCGTGACGATCCGTGTCGTGGTCTGTGATGACCAGCATCTGATCCGAGCGGGGTTCCGTGCCCTGCTCGACTCCGCCCCCGACATCGAGGTCGTGGGCGAGGCGCAGACCGGTCGTCAGGCGTTGGAGGTGGTTCCTCAACAGCGCCCGGATGTCGTCCTGATGGACATTCGCATGCCCGAGATGGACGGGCTGGAGGCGACGCGTCAGCTGCTCGCTCAGCCAGCGCTGCGCGAATTGCGTGTGCTGATGCTCACGACCTTCGACCTCGACGAGTACGTGTATCAGGCACTGCGGGCCGGCGCGAGCGGGTTCCTGCTCAAGGACACGGAGCCTGCGCAGCTGATCGAGGCGGTCCGCGTCGTGGCTCGGGGTGATGCGTTGCTCGCCCCCGGGATCACGCGGCGGTTGATCGCGGACTTCGCGCGCCGGCCCGACGACGTTGGGCGGCGGTCGGATGAGCTCAAGGAACTCACGGAACGCGAACGCGAGGTGCTGGTACTGGTGGCGCGGGGAATGAGCAATGACGAGATCGCGGACTACCTCGTGATCAGTCCGGCGACCGCGAAGACGCACGTGAGCCGGATCATGGGCAAACTGCTTGCCCGCGACCGCTCGCAACTCGTCGTGCTGGCGTATGAGCACGGTCTCGTGGAGCCGCGCACAGCCCCGTAGCCGGGAGAGCGGGGAGTCCGTTCATCGTCGGCGCGTCGTCACTCGCCTGCGGGCTGGGCAGTGTCATGACCGGCTGACGATCGCCTCGCGTGCAACCTCGTTTCGTCCGTGGCCTCGCGGTGCGGCGGCACCCGCAGCCCTGGCGTTTTGACGTCTCGTTAACAGAGTTGTTATATGGGCGCTCACTGAGGGGGCCACAGGGGACGCACGTCCCTCGAGGCCCGCACATGGACAGGGACGGGCCCGCAACGGTGGATCTCAAGCAACAGCTCGACCGCGTCTTCTTCCCGAGGGTCATCGCTGTCGTCGGCGCCAAGCGCGACAACGACTATATGTGGCTGCGCGCGCACGGTCCCTTCCGCGAGCACGGCAAGGTCTATCACGTCAACATCGACCAGCGAGAATGGGCGGGCGCCGAGGAGCTTGGGTTCACCAACGTCCCCAGCCTCCTCGACATCCCCGAGCCCGTCGATTACGTCGCAATTTCTGTGCCGAACAAGGTAACGCCGCTGGTGCTGCGAGACTGCGCCGCGAAGCAGGTCGGGGGCGCGCACATCTTCGCCTCCGGGTTCGCGGAGATGGACAACGAGGAGGGGCGCGAGCTCGAGGCGACAGTCGGGCGGATCGCCCGCGAGGGAGACTTCGCCCTCATCGGGCCAAACTGCATGGGGATCTATCACCCCGCCCTGGGCATCCGACCCGGCGGCGACATGCCCTATGGCCAGCCGGGGTACTTCAGCTACATCTCACAGAGCGGGACTACGTCGATGGCGATCGGGAGCGCTGCACCCGCACATGGCATCGCGGTCGCCAAGGGCATCAGCTTTGGCAACGGCACGACGATCGACTCGCCCGACTATCTGAGGTATCTCGCGGACGACGATGCGACGGAGATCATCGGGATGTACCTGGAAGGCGTCCGCAACGGACCGCAGTTCTTCGAGGCATTGCGCTTCGCGGCGGGGCGGAAGCCGGTGCTGATCTGGAAAGTGGGGAGCACGCCCGAGTCCGCGCGCGCCGGGCTCTCGCACACCGGCAGCGCGCCGATCCCCGCAGACCTATGGGACGCGATGCTCAAGGTCGCCGGCGCGGTGAAGGTGAACAGCATCGAGGAGATGCTCGACACGGCGATGGCATTGCGCTACGTCAGGGATCCCGGCCTCGGGGCCGCGCTCATCGCCGTCTCCGGGGGGCACTCCGGCAAGATCGCGGACGTCTTCGCGCACCAGGGGTTCCTCGTCCCACCACTCAGCGGACGATCTCTCGAGCGGGTCGCTGAGTATGCGGAGCTGGCCGGTGGCAGCTACGCGAACCCGATCGAGGGGCCGAGCGTACGCGGGAACGAGAACATGTCCAGGATGCTCAACATCCTCGCTGAGGACGGTGCGTTCGACTGCATCGTCGTCGAGTTCGGAGCTGGCTCGGTGCGCCGCGACGCGAACGCCGTCCGCGACCGCATTGAGGTGTTGCAGGCCTACCGCGAGCGCCACCTCTGTGCCGGCCGTGACGGTCCTCAGCACGGATACACCGTACGTCGAAGCATCGACGTGCCGGCGATGGCACGCGAGTTCACCGATGCCGGGCTGCCGTGCTTCCAGAGCATGGAGCGAGGCGCGATCGCCCTCCGCTCGGCGCGAGAGTACGCCCGTCGCTCAACGTGGCTCCTCGGCCGATGATGGCAGTGAGTCCGAGGGGCGCGGGGCGGTGAAGCTCCGCGCCCCTCGTCGGCGACTCGGGGCGCCTGGGGAGCGTGTGCTCCCGGCCGCCGGGGTCGACGACTTCTCGGCCGGCGTGTCGCCTCGGGCGAGTCGGGTCTCCTACGGGTGGTGGGTCGTCCTGTCCGGGACCGCGCTCATGACGCTGGTCGGTGCGCTCTCGTACTACGGCATGGGCGTGTTCTTCAACGCGCTCCGCGACGACCTCGGCTGGAGCGCCGCGGCGTTGGGCGCGGCGCTCTCGCTCGCGCGCATCCAGGGCGGCGTGCTAGCACCAGTCGTCGGCGTCATCATCGACCGCTACGGGCCCCGGAAGCTGATGATCGTGGGCGTGGCGATGACGGGCGCGGGCTTCATCCTCCTCGGTCAGACGATGTCACTCATTTACTTCTACATCGTCTTCATCATCCTGGTGCAGGGCGGCATCTCTGCCGGGATGGGCAACGCGCCATCCTCGGCCATCGTGTACTGGTTCGAGCAGCGGCGCGCGACGGCGCTCGGCGTCATGCAGCTCGGGATCAGCTTTGGCGGCATCCTGGCGAAGCCGCTTGCAGAGGTGATCACGGCGTTCGGGTGGCGTACGGCATTCGTCCTCGGCGGGTTCATCGTCTGGATCGTCGGGTTGCCGCTCGCGTTCGTGGTGCGCCGGCCGCGTGCAGGCGACCTGGTTGAGGGCGCGCCGTACGACCCCGAGCCAGAGGCCACGCAGGCTGTGGCGGGGCAGCGGGGCGCCGCGGAGACGGCGTCAGCAACGGAAGAAGCTGAGTTCTCGCCTCGCCGGGCCCTGCGCACAAAGGCTTTCTGGAGCATCGCGCTCATGTTCGCCGCCCGTCATTTCGTAACGGGGTCGGTGGCGCTGTTCCTGATCCCGCTGCTCGAGGAACGCGATATGTCGCTCACCGACGCAGCGACCATCCTGAGCCTCATGGCTTTCATCGGCATGCCGGGCCGCGTCGGCTTCGCCTGGCTCGGGGACCGCATCGACAAGCGGGTTGTGATCGGGATGTGCCTCATCTTCCAGTCGGCGGGCCTCATCCTCTTCACAGCGTTCGAGGGCACCGTGGGGATCGTGGCGTTCTTGATCCTGTACTCGCCGACGTATTCAGGCGTGCTCCCGCTGATCCCTGCGCTGCAGGTCGACTATTTCGGCAGGAGATGGTTCGCGACGATCAGCGGCATGATGGCGCCCGTCACGACGGTCAGCGTCGTCGCAGGGCCGATCTTCGTGACGACGATCCGGGATGTGACGGGCAGCTTCCAACCCGCGTTCGTCGCACTCGCCGTCGTGAACGTCCTGGCGCTCGTATTCGTCGTCATCACCCGACGTCCATCGCTGGCTCCCGGGAGGGCTCTCGGAGCCCCGGCGCTCGATGGCTAGCAGCGATGGAATGGTCGCACGAGTGCGGGGAACGGACCGGGTCGTGGCCATCGGTGCGCTGCGATCCGATCGCCGGCCCCCCGGTGATCGGTCGAGGCGAGCGACGATAGATGCAATGCCTTGCGACGGCGATCAGGCGGCCGAGGCCGACGCTCGACATATAGAGGTAGCCTTACGATCCCGTGTGCGGCCGACGGACGAGTCGCGGTCGCGGACCGAGGTGCGCGAGCCCCGAGGGCCGCTGCCGGTGGTTTCAGGTGATCGCACCCGCGGACCGCAGCGCCGCGATCTCGGCGGCCGCCAGGCCGAGTTCGGCGAGGACCTCATCGTTGTGGCGACCGAGCGTCGGTGACGGGCTGCGGTTGTCGGACGGATGATTGCGCAGTTTCACGATCGGGCCCACGTGCTGTTCCGGGCCGACCAGCTCGTGGTCCACGTCGATGATCATGTCGATGGCACGGACCTGAGGGTCGTCGGCCATCTCCTCCGGGACGTTGACGGGGGATACGGGGGCGCCGGCTGCATCGAACCGCTCGATCCACTCCTCCACTGTGCGGGTGGCGATGATGTGGCGAATGCGCTCGCCCATCGCGTCGACGAGTGGGTCGAGGGACGTATCGAGGGCGTTGAAGTCCGGGTTGGCCGTCGGGTCGTCGTCGATGCCGAGGACGCGACGGATCTGGTCCTGGTTCTGGCGCGTGAGTGCACCCAGCGTGATGGCGCCGTCCTTCGCCTGGTAGCTTCGGTAGTAGAGTCGGAATGCCTTGTTCTGGCCCTTGAGTGCTCGCTCACGCGCGCCGACCAGGTCACGGTAGGAGCCGCCGCTCGCGCGTACGGCGTTGAGCGCCTCGAGCATCGGGCGCTCTCGCAGCTCGTCGGCGACGGGGATACGAGTGATGCGCTGGTTCTGGAGCGAGAGCGCGGAAGCCAGCAGCGATGTCTGAATCAACTCGCCGCTCCCGTCGGTCGCACGCCGGAAGAGGGCGGCGGCGATGCCCATCGCGGCTGCCAGGCCAGTCGCGTAGTCGGCCATCGCGGTCGAACCGATGAGGTCAGGGCCGCCCCACTCATCGACTTTGCCCTCGCCGAACATAAGGCCGGAGTACGCCTGCGCTGCGATGTCCGAGCCGGAGCGCGCAGCGCCCGGACCCTGGTCGCCGTACCCGGTGTTCTCGAGGTAGACGAGATCGGGCCGGATCGCGGAGAGAGTGGGGTAATCCACGCCCAGACGAGTCGCGACGCCCGGACGCGAGTTCATGATGAAGACATCGAACTGCGGGATGACACGATGCACCAGTGCCTGCGCCGCGGGGACCTTGAGGTCCAGCGTGAGGCTGCGCTTGCCTCGGTTGAGGGTGTGAAAGGTCTTGCTCTCCCCGGGCAGGAACGCGCCGAGGTGGCGGAACCCCTCGCCCTCCGGGGGCTCGACCTTGATGACGTCCGCGCCCAGGTCGACGAGGTTCAATCCGCAGAACGGTGCGGCCACGATCTGTGAGAGCTCGAACACCTTGATGCCAGCCAACGGACCCGACATGGCCCCCCACCTCCCCATTCACACAGGCGATATCACGGGGATTATGAAGGTCGCGCCCCTCGACATGTAGCTCTGCGGGGAGACGGATACCGCATCTTGGTCACTCGTGACGGTCTGCTGAGCGCCAGAGGCGGCGGGCGGCCCTATTTACGCTGCGATGAGTGCGTATATCTGGTATGGTGCCTGCACCGCCGAGCCCCCCAATCCCTGGCTGGCGGTGTCCCTGACGGATGGAGGGCTCCCTCCGGAACCCTCCATCCGGCCCTCTCCCGGACGCCCGATCTCAGGTCAGCGGTACAACGCCTGAATCGCCTCCGTATCCGCGGGAGTGAGCTGTTGAGCGCACTCGTCAGACGCTGGCGCCATCACCGCGGGCGATTCGAGGTGCTGCACACCGAAGAAGTGACCCGCCTCGTGCAGCAGCGAGGCGAAGAGGCACTCTGCGGTCTGAAACTCGTCCGGCGGAGTAGGCAAGATCAGGATGTCCGCTTCTGTAATCTCCGTCTCGGCTCCGCCCGGGCAACCCGAGGGGCACCGGCGGAAGACGAGCTTCGTCCAGCCGACCTGATATGCGCCCCCTTCGGGGTGATTGCGAGTCGTATCGTCCGGCGAGCCCCATGCGACCTCGCTGCGTCCGTTGCCTTCGACGGCTTCGGAGCATGGACCGTCGTATGTCGCCGCGACTCCCCAGCGTTCGAACGCCTCGGTCGTGAGCTCGACGAACCGCTCAGCGGCGACGAAGCCGCGATTGTCCTCGACGATGCAGTAGTGGACCGGGAGCGACTGCCACCGTGCGCCTCGTAATTCGTCAGGGATCACGCCGGGGGTGACCTCCACGTGTTGCTGGCGCACTTCGACGCAGCCCACGGCCAGCAGCGTCAGCAACACGGCGATGGTCACCCGTCCGGCTCGACGCGACCGGGCGTTCGCGACCGCCGGCGTGACGGCGAACGCGCGGAACCCATGAAGGGCGGCGTGCACGGGCGTGCGGGTCATGGAGCTACTGTCGCATTCGCAGAAACCCCGGAGCCCGTCCCGCGCGGAAGGTCGCTCCACGCTCGGGCCGGCGCGCGTGGGCGGGTGCACTGCCATGGCGCGCTTCGGGTAAGCTCCGGGGGACACGGTCGAGCTGGCGATGCCACGGCCGTCGGCGGTGCGGCTGCGATTCGGAAGGCGCCGGATGTATTCGCTGCGCGATGTTGTCTCGTTCGGGACTGTTGAGTTCCTGCGGGGTCTGGAGGGGCTCACGGCGGCGGATGCGGTCTGGCGCGCACCGAAATCCGACGGCAGCCAGATGAATGCCATCTCGTGGACGGTGCAGCACGTCGGTGCTCACTGGCATGCCGTGGCGTGCCGCCTGCAGGGGCTACCGCCGCGGGCAGACCGTCCGCCAGCCGACGGGACTCCCCCTTCGTTCGAGGTCGCGATGGCGATCCTCCGTGCAGCGGCGGACGACCTCGTGGAGGCGGTCGAGCGGCACACGCACGGCCATGGGGAAGTAGGCCGGGAGGGGGCTCCCGAGACGGCCTCGCAGGCGGTGGCCCGCGCCGTGTTCCATACGTGGTTTCACGCGGGCGAGATCAACGCAGTCCGGCAGCTCCTGGGGCATCCGGAGATCCGCTTCATCGGCGACTTCGGGGACCGCTTCCGTGTGGATCCGTCCGCGTGATGGTCAGGGCCACGCCGCTTGTCGCGCGTGGCTAGGAGAGTCGGCCCCTATCTTCCGCGAGGGGCCGGAGCTGAGCGATGTCCGCAACGAGCGCGTAGGAGCGCATCCGCTCCTCGTGGCTGAAGACAGCCGTCGTGACCATCAACTCGTCCGCGCCGGTGTCCTCGACGAGCTGTGCCAGTTCCTGCCTGACTTTCGCGGGGCCGCCGACGATCTGTCCGGCCGAACGCGTGCTCAGGACCAGCTGCTCGGTTGGGGTATAGACGTGGATGGCCGCCTCCTCCGGGCTGGGGAGCCTACCGGGCGTTCCAGTACGCAGCCGCACGAATGAGAGCATGGACGATCCAGCGAGCCAGTCCGCGCGTTCGTCCGTGTCGGCGCAGATGACCGCGGCCGTCACCATGGCGTAGGGGCGGTCGAGGGTGTCCGCGGGGCGGAAGCTCGAACGGTAGGCCGCCAGCGCGGGCATCGTGTTCCTCGCGCTGAAGTGGTGAGCGAATGCGAAGGGGAGGCCGAGCCAGCCGGCGAGTTGGGCACTGAAGTCGCTCGAGCCGAGCAACCAGATGGCCGGTTGGTCACCCAGGCCGGGGACCGCGGTGATCCGGTGATACGGATGGTCCGCCGGGAAGCGGCCGGAGAAGAACCCCAGCAAATCACCGAGCTGCTGCGGGAAGTCCTCAGCGGACAGCGGGTCGGCGCTCCGCCGGAGGGCATGGGCGGTAACGGGGTCTGTGCCCGGAGCGCGCCCGATCCCGAGGTCGATGCGGCCGGGGTGTAGTGCTTCGAGCATGCCAAACTGCTCCGCCACGACCAGCGGCGCGTGGTTCGGAAGCATGACGCCCCCGGACCCGACCCGGATCGACGCTGTGGCGTCCGCGATGTGTGCGATGAGCACGCCCGGCGCGGACGACGCGATGCCCGGCATGTTGTGATGTTCGGCGACCCAGAAGCGGCGGTATCCGAGGGTCTCCACGTGTTTCGCCAGCGCGAGGGAGTTGTTGAGGGCGGTGCCGACGTCCGAGCCTTCCGGGACGTTCGCCACATCCAGCACTGAGAGGGGGACGGACCCGAGAGATGGCATGGGAGCAGCTTAACCGGAAAGCGCTGTCTGTAGACGAGGCAGGCATCGAGCCCGGTCGAACGGGTGCTTCCCGCATCGAAGGATGCGGGGTTGCGCTAGATCGCGGGTTCGCCCTCGGCAAGAGCATGCGCCTCGAGGTCGGCCGCGCCCGTCCGAAGGAGGACGCGACCGTGTGCGCAGCGCTTCCGGTCCACGGCGAGCTCGAACGAGAAGGAGGACACGACCTGATCACGGGTGCAGCGACGCCAGTCGAGCCGGAAGCCGGCGCGGACGACCGAGCCAATCGCGACTCCAGCGGTGAAGTCGACGTCCTGACCGACGTGGATTGTGGAGGGTGGGAGTGGCATGACTTCCGTCATCGCCGCGAGAGCGAGCGCGACCAGGGCGAGCGGCGGCGTTAGCCGGGGTGAGTGAGCCCCGTTGGCGGTGGCAGAGGCGTATCGAGTGGCTGCCTCCTGATCGACGCAGAACTCGACGGAAGGCAACGAGTCGCCGACGCGCACGGCGCCGAAGTCGATCATCGCGGTCAAGGGTGCCGCTTGCTGACGGTTCATGAGGGCTGCCGCACAATCGATTCACCCGACCACGGTGGCCGCGAGCGCTTCAGTCGAGTCTTCGTACCGGCAGCTCTGGATCAGGATACCAGCGGGCGCCGGATGCGCGCACCGGTCGAAAGGAGGCACATCAGTGCGGATCGCCGTGATCGGCGCGGGCGTGAGCGGACTGACCGCGGCCTATCTGCTTCGTCGGGCGCATGATGTGTCCCTGTTCGAGGCGGAGTCGAGGGCCGGCGGACATGCCAACACGGTCACGGTCGCCGGCCCAGGCGGGGATCAGGTTCACCTCGATGTCGGCTTCATCGTATATAACGAGCGCACGTACCCGGGATTCACGAGGCTGCTGGCGGAGCTCGATGTCGAGACCCAGGCGAGCGACATGTCGTTCAGCGTCCGATGCGAGGAAACGGGCCTCGAGTTCTCGAGTCGCGGTTTCCGTGGGTACCTGGCGCAACCTCGGAATGCGTTTCGCCCGAAGCACACTCGAATGCTCCTCGACCTGTGGCGGTTCCACCGCGAGGCGCGGCGCGCCATCGAGCGCGACGAGCTTCACGACCTCCCGTTCGGTGAGTTCTTGCGGATGCGCCGCTACAGCCAGGAGTTCATGGAGCACCTGATGATCCCGCTGGCGGCATCGACGTGGTCGAACGCGCCGGCCGACATCCTCACGTTCCCGTGCAACTACCTGTTCCGCTTCCTCGAGCAGCATGGCGTCCTGGCGATCAACTCGATTCCTCAGTGGCGCTGGATCAACGGGGGCGCTCGTGCGTATGTCGACGCCATCCTCGCGCGGCTGGGCGCCTCTCGAGTACATCTGGGGACGCCCGTGAGCGCGGTAACGAGGAGCGCTGATGCGGTTGCAGTTCGTGTCCAGGGAGGCGCGCAAGCGTTCGACGCCGTCGTACTCGCGACGCACCCCGGCCAGTCGCTCGCGATGCTCACGGATGCATCGGACGCGGACCGCACCGCGCTTGGCAGCGTTGTCTATGCTCCGAATCGCGTCGTGCTGCACGACGATCCGGGCGTGCTACCCCGACGGGAAGCTGCGCGTGCCGCCTGGAACTACACGCACGCTCGTTGTGGCCCGGTCCCCGCGCAACTGACGATGAGCTATGACCTCGTGCGTCTGCAGGGCATGCCCGCGTCCGACCGGCACTACTGCGTGTCGGTGAACCCTGGCTCGACGGTCGCGCCGGAGCGCATCATTGCAGCGTTCGACTACGAGCACCCTGTGTACACCCCGGAGACGCTCCTCGCGCAGCGTCGTATCGAGGCACTGCAAGGGGAGCGCAGGACGTACTTCGCGGGCGCCTACCTTGGATACGGATTCCACGAGGATGGCGTGCAGTCGGGTGTGCGCGCTGCCGCGCGCCTCGGCGTCGAGTGGTAGCGTCAGCCCTTGTGCCCTGGCGTCCCCGCACGCGTCGGGTCGTACTTGAAGAAGGGGGCACGCCTGCGCCACAAGCGGAGAGCGTGCAGGTGGATGAGCCCGATCGTCTGTAGCGTCATGAGCGGCCGGCGCGCCCATGTCCGCAGCAGCGTCCACGTCGTCAGGGGGCGCCATTCGAGTGTCAGTGACGTGTGGAGGTTCAGAGGACCGGCGGCCCCTTCGAACTCGTTCACGGTGAACGTGGATCCCCCGCTGGCGTGTGAGTAGACGAACTCGTAGCGCCCGTCGAGCGACAGGAACGGGGAGACGTAGAATCTCTTGTCCTGCCGCGAGGCGAACCGACCATCGGCCTGGTCATTCGCCTGAAAGGTGTACACCGTTTGGTCGCCGTGGGTGTTGTTGACCTCGGCCAGCACCGCGCGGAGCGCGCCACTGCGGTCATGGCAGAGGTAGAAGCTGACTGGATTGAACACGTAGCCCAGGACGCGGGGATACGTGACGAGGACGATCGACCCGTCTACGTGAAGCACTCCCTGCGCCTGGAGATACTGACGCACTGCGTCTGCCAGGGACGCGTCGTTGGGGGCGAAGTGATCCGCGCGGTGGAACGACAGCAGGTTCCAGCGGTCGAGCGAGAGGATCCGAATCCGGCCCGCGAGGTCCTCGAGTTCGTCGAGGTCGATCGCGAGGTACCACACGCGGTGGCGGAAGGCGTAGACGAACGGGCGGGCTCGCCGGTGGCGAAGCACACCCCTGCCGACCATCGAACGCAGCCGTTGCGTCGTCGTCGCCGAAGGCCGGTGCATCGACAGCCCCTCCAGCAGCCATTATCGAGGGTCGAACCACGTGAGTGAGACTATCCGCCTGTCGCGGGAGACGGCGGGTCTCGCGAGGTAGCGTACGATCATCGGAGCACGCGACGGGGGCTCGATTTCGGCGGGAGGATGCTGTGGCACGCTTCGTGGCGGTTATCGACAATGCGCTCCCCGTCGCACAAGCGTTCGACTACATGTCGCATCTTGTCCACTTCGCGGAGTGGGATCCGAACATCAGGCACGTGGAGCAGGTAGCCGGCGACGGTCCCGGGCCAGACGCCGTGTATGACGTCACCGTCAATGGCGTGCGAGGCGAAATGACCCTGCGTTATCGAGTGGTCGAGTTCGACCCTCCACGCCGCCTGACCGTCCGTGCCGAAACGAGATGGATCGAGTCCCTGGACGTCATCGAGGTCAAGGAGACTCCGCGTGGCTCGGCGGTGACGTACGACGCGCGGTTACACTTCCGGGGCGTGCTGAGGCTGTTGAACCCGGTCCTCGGTCCCGTCCTGAGCCGCATCGGCCGGCGAGCTGAACGGGGCCTGCGACGCCGTCTCCAGGAGCCTGGCAGGTGAGCTCATGGGGCGCGCGTCTTGCGGATGGCGCGATGGAATTGCTCGTGCTGCCGAGCTACTCGGCGTTCGGCTACGGTGTGCGGCGTCGCCTGTTCGACTGGACGGACCTGTCCTCATACGACCTCAGCGGGCGGGTGGTGGTGCTCACTGGTGGCACGTCCGGCATCGGACTCGCCGCAGCCCGCATGCTCGCCGCCCAGCGCGCGACGTTGCTTGTGCTGGGCCGCGATCAGGCCAAGACGGATGCGGTCTGCGAGGAGATCCGCCGAACGACCGGCAACGAAGCCGTGACGCCCCTGATTGCCGACATGGGAGACCTCGGCGCTATTGACCGTGCGGCGCAGGCGGTCCTTCAGCGGCACGACCGCGTCGACGCGCTGCTGCACAACGCCGGAGTCCTCAACTCGGAGCGGTTGACCAGCGCGGACGGCACGGAGCTGACCGTGGCCGTACAGGTCTCCGGCCCGTTCCTGCTCACGGTCCGCCTGTTGCCGGCGCTGTTGCGTTCACCCGCGGGGCGAGTCGTAACAATGTCGTCGGGCGGCATGTACACGGCGACGCTTAACCCGGGCGCCCTCGAGATGGACGCGGCCTCGTACCACGGCCCGAGGCAGTACGCGCGGGCGAAGCGCGCTCAGGTCACCCTCAACGAAGTGTGGGCGGAACGTACCGCCGGAACGGGACTGCGGTTCCATGCGATGCACCCGGGCTGGGTCGACACCCCGGGACTCACCCGCGATCTGCCTCGCTTCCGCCGCCTCACTGCCCCGCTCCTCCGCAGCGCCGAGCAAGGGGCAGACACTCTGGTCTGGCTTGCCGCCGACGGAGGTGCTCCGGCGACGTCAAGCGGGCGCTTCTGGCTCGACCGCCGCCCGCGCGGCATCCATCGGACGCGGTCGACGCGTGCGAGCGATACGCCCGCACGGCGGGGGGAACTGTGGCGGTGGTGCTGCGAGCGTGTGGGGTGGGCGGACGGCCTGCTCACGCTTCCCTAGACCGCGATCGCCGCGCGCGGCGGCGCAGGAACAGGATGAGCGTCGGACCGATGATGAGCACCGCGGTGGGCACGAAGAAGAGCACGAGCGACCGGTCCTTGAACATTGAGGTGCTGGTGAAAAAGACGATGCTGAGGACGGTCCACGGCACCATGCTCACGGCGTAGAAGCGCAAGAACGGAAGGCGCCGCATCCCGCAGAAGTAGCTGACGAAGTCGATGCCGATCGCGGTCAGTGGGAGCGCGAATCGGAGCAGGAATAGCGCGCGATACGAGAAGTCCGAGCCGAGCGCCTCGATGGCTGCCGCCCCCCGCTGCGAGGCGACACGCCGCAGCAGGGTATCGCCGTACCAGCGCCCGACAGCGTAGTTCAACGCGAGCGCCATCGTGTGGGCTGCAAACGTGGCCGGGATCGAAACCGTCGGCGGGAAGACGAGCGCCGCGACGTTGACGGTCGCGAGGTCTGATACGGGGTTAAACGGGACCGACAACCCGAGGAAGAGCACGAAGGCGTAGATGATGGGAGCCAGGACGCCGGCGGCGTCGATCGCTTCCTCGATGTCGTCGACGGAGATGTCGAAGACGCGTTCCGCGGCGAGGCTAAGCAGGCCCACGACCGCGAGGACGACCAGCAGCCGGACCGCAGCGCGCGCGATATCGCGTCGCGCGCCCACGGGTCTGTCCCCGGGCAGGCGAGTGGTGGCATCGAGGCGAGCCGGGGGTTGTTCGCTCGAGGCTCGTCTCGATGCTTCATCGCTCACCGGGTCAGTGTCTCACGCATGCCCGTGCGTGTCGGCGACCGCCGGTCCTAGAGGGCCGTAGTCCCCCGCTCGGGGTTCGTGCCCACGAGCATCACCGGAAGCGGCGAGCGCTTCAGCATCGCGAGTGCGGTGCTGCCGGCGAAGACGTGGTAGCGGGCGCTGTGTCCATGCGTCGAGAGTGCGATCGCGTGTGCACCGACCTGGTGGGCCACGTTGAGGATCGCCGTGTCGATGCCTCCGAGGACCACGACGCGCGGCACCAGGCATTGGACCGCGCCTGGGTTCGGGAAGGACCGGCACAGGGTCTCAAGATCGTCTAGCGCGGCGGCGGTCTCAGCCTCGATGCCGCGATCGCCGAGCGTTGGGGCGTAGACGCGCACGAGCGTGACGCGTACACCCGGGGCCTTCGCGATCGAAGCAGCGAGGCGCACGGCGTGCAGCGAGTCGGGGGAACCGTCCGTCGCGACGAGGAGGTGATACGCCGCGCGTGTGTCCGGGTAGGCGATCCGGTCTCCCGCGACGAGGACGGGCAACTCGGAGTGCGCGAGGACGTCGAGGGCGACGCTGCCGAGGAAGGCGTGCCGAAGCATCCCAGCGCCGCGGCTGCTCATTGCCAGAGCGTTTGCGCCTTCCTCGGCGGCCATGCGGAGGACCGTGTCGGTGACTTCCTCGCGGTCGAGCCGCATGCCGACCGCCGCGCGGCCGCGGAAGTGAAAGCCGCTCAGCGTCCGCTCCATGTCCGTCCGCCAGCGGGCGGCGAGTCGTTCGGCGGCTTCGGGCGACACGTCCTCGCCCTCGGCGCGACAGTCCGCAGCGGGGTCGAGCACGCGCGCGATGACGAGTTCGCCCCCCGTCGCGTCCGCGAGGCGGGCTGCATGCGGCAACGCCTGGAGCGACCGCCACGACCCATCGCTCGTGACCATGACGTTCACCGACAGCTCCTTCCAGAGCGGACTGGCTCATCGAGCATCCGACGCGCCGATCCTCGCTGATCCGTATTGGGCCGTACCGACATGCCGAGCAACGGCGGGCACAAACAAGGAGACCGCCTGCGCCAGTCTCCTCCTCAGCCGGTTTGCGCCGGTACGCAGCCGCCCGCGGGTATGATAACACGCGCACCGGCGCCAGCTCATACGAGGTTTGTTGATGATGCGGTTTCTAGCCACGGAACAGCGGGAGCTGGCCGAGCGGATCGGCGAGATGCTCGTTGCGCGCGCCGAGACCGTGGCTGTCGCGGAGTCCAGCACTGGCGGACTGATCTCGGCGGCACTGCTCGCGGTCGCGGGCGCATCGAGGTACTACGCCGGGGGCGGTGTGTTGTACACGCTCGATTCGCGGGTTGCAATGGCAGGGGTGCCCCGGGAGGACTACGCTGACTACCGGGGCACCACTGCCGATCTCCTCGTGTCGCTGGCGGAAGCAACGCGGCGGCGTTTGGACGCAAGCTGGTGCGTCGGTGAATCCGGGCTGGCCGGGCCGACCGGGAGCCGTTTCGGAGCGCCGGCGGGGCGGACCACCGTCGCCGTTGCCGGTCCGCGATCTCGTGTGCAGGTGTTCGAGACCGGCAGCGCGGACCGGGAGGCCAACATGGTGGCCTTCACGACGTCCGCGTTGCGGTTCCTGCTCGAGAGCCTGACGGAGACGCCGCGCTGAACGGCGGTTGAACGGGAGAGCCGCGGCATTGATGATCCTACCGTGGCGACATTTCGACACGTGACCGACGCCTGGTTCGTCGGACGAGAGCCGGCAAACCGGGCGGCGAAGCGCTCTCCGTTCTGGCTCATGGGGGTCGCTGCGGTGTGCCTGCTCGCTCAGTCCACGTTGCTGCCCATCGCTGTTCCCTCGGCCGCCGCCTGGGATCCCGCACATGTGCATGTGAGTCTGAGCGGCGTCGTGCCCGAGCACGCGCACCCGTACTCCGGGGACGAACCGAGGAGTCAGTGCGCGCCCTCACCGGCAGCGGCTGACGAGTCATCACCTGCTGCGGATCGGCAGGTGGCGTGCGGCCCGGCCGCCACAGGAGCGATTTCCTCGGTCCCCGCGGCTCTGACTCCGGCATCGAACGCCGCAGTCGACCTGTCGGGGCACGAGTCCAGCACAGGGTCGGGACTGGCGGCCGAATGGGTCAGCGCCACGCTCGATGTTCTCACACCTCCCCCTCGAACTGCGTAGGTCTCGTCCGATCCACATCGAATGCGACGCGCTCAGCGGAGGAGTATCCGGGTGTCGTCGCGAGGACGGGAGGAGTGGTGCGCGTCATGTCACGAACGCACCTGGTCCGCGCGGCGCTGGCCGTCGCGGTCGTAGTGCTGGTTGCCGCTCCCGGCGGCGCCGAGGCGCACGAGTCACGGGTTGTTGGCGGGTACTCGTTCGTGGTCGGGTGGAGCATCGAGCCGGCCTACGAGGGGCTCAAGAACGGCGTGGACCTGCGCGTGCAGCTGCCGGGTTCCCCACCGATGCCGGTCGAGGGCCTCGAGGAGACGTTGCAGGTCGAGGTGACGAACGTCGCCAGCGGGCAGCAGACTACGTTGCCCATCGAGGCCGTGTTCGGGACGCCCGGCCGGTACATCGCGCATGTCGTGCCGACGGTGTCCGGTCAGTACTCGTTCCGGTTCTTCGGCACGATCCAGGGGGACCAGATCAACGAGACGTTCACGTCCGGTGAGAAGTTCGACAGCATCGAGTCGACGAGCGACATCCAGTTCCCAGAGAAGGTCGCGCAGGTGCGCGAAGTCCAAGGGGTGGCGAGTGAGGCCCTGGACGCCGCTGATGAGGCCGACAGTGCCGCCTCGTCGGCGCGCACGCTTGCGATCGTCGCCATCGGCGTCGCCGTTGTGTCCGGGGTACTCTCCGGCGCGGCGGTCGCGATGCGACGGAAGTAGCGCTCAACGAAACGCCACGGCAGAGGTGCCGTCAGGAGGGAATTTCATATGTACACACGAGTAGTCTCAACCGCCCGGAGCCGCACCGGCGCGCTCGTCCTGGGCGCGGTGAGCGCACTGGCCATTGTGTCAATGGTCGCAGCACATGCCGAGCCAGTAGCGATGTCCCCCGCGTCGGCGGCGACGGTGACGTCATTGCCGGCGGAGGTCACCATGGACGCGAGCGCGGCGATGGCCGTGACGGGATCGAGCCTGGTGGTCACGAACGGATCGGGCGCACAGGTCAACGTAGCGGCGTCGGTCGTGGACCCGGCGAATCACCAGCGAATCTCGGTGGCGCTGCCGTCGGACCTGCCCGCGGGTGTGTACACGGTCCACTGGACCGCGACCGCTGAGGAGGACGGTCACGAGTCCGAGGGCTCGTGGTCGTTCACCTACGCGCCCGTGCAGGCGACGGCGACCGCACCGGCGCCGACGGCGACTCCGTCAGCCACGACCACGGGCAGCGCCACCCCGGCAGCGACCGCGACGGCGGCTGCCACCGCCACCGTAACCGCGACGGCGCCGACTGCGCGGCCGACGGGCACTGCCGCCCCGAGCACGACGGTCCGGCCTCCCAGCACGGGGATGTCCGGAGACGCGGCCGCGCAGCGGTCTTCAACGGCGACGGTGCTGTTGCTGCTGACCGTGACGGCCGTGCTGGTCGCCGGCACGCGGGTGATGGCGAAGGGCCGCTAATCCATCTGTCGTGGGCGGGGCCGCACTGGTCCCGTCCACGACGACTGGGCATTGCCACGTGAACCGTCTTCGTCGTCGTCGACTGGCCGCACTCGCCGCACTGGTGGTCCTCCTCTGGGGCGGGCTCGCGGGGAGTTCGCCGCGGGTCGTACTGGCGCACGCGAGCTACCTCGGATCCGATCCCGCGGCGGACTCCGTGGTGCCGTCGGCGCCGCCCACCGTGACGATCCGGTTCAGCGAGCCGATGTCGACGACAGGCAGCAGCGCGGAGGTGCTCGATTCGCGCGGCCGCCGCGTCGACCTCAACGACTCGAAGGTCGATCCGAACGACACGACGCGGATGTCACTATCGCTTTCGGAGCTGGCGGACGGCACCTACACCGTCGCGTGGCGGAACGTGTCCGCCGTGGACGGCCACGGATTGCAGGGGTCGTTCGTCTTCTACGTGGGGAGCCGGCCCGCGGACGCGCCCGCGAGCCAGGTCGCCGAGCCCCCGCTGCTTCAGTCGCGCGCAGACCCGATTGTGCGCTGGTTCACCCTCCTCGGTGCGATGGTGGCGACCGGGGCCGTGCTGTTCGAGCCGCTGGTACTCACGTATATCGTGCAAGGGGAGCGACGGCGGGCTGTCGACCTAGCCCTCGAGGCCGCACGGGTGCGGATCAGGCGCGTCGTGGTCGCCGGTGTGGCGGCGTTCCTCGGTGGATCCATTGCGCAACTCGTCCTGCAAGCGGGCATCGTGGCGAACGTGCCGGCGTATCGCCTCCACGCCGGGGACATCGTCGATGTCCTCTCGTCGGCATGGGGCTGGCGATGGGCGGTCCGCGGTGTCTGCCTGGCCGGCGTGATCGCGGTGCTGGCTGCCGAGCATCGTGCCCGCGCGCATGGACACCTGCTGCACGGAGGACGCGGGTGGGTGCCGGTTGCCGCACTGCTCGTCGTCGCGATGGCGATGGTCAGTGGATCGAGCCACGGAGCCGCGGTGGGCGGGCTGGAGGTGCCGGCCGCGATCAACGATGGGCTCCATTTCGGCGCGTCTGCCGTCTGGGTCGGCGGGCTGACCGCGCTCTTCTTCACGCTGGCCGCGGTACGCGGAGTGGCGACTACGGAGCGCCGGCTGTTCGTGACCGCGCTCGCCGCGCGGTTCTCGCTCGTCGCAGGGCTCAGCGTCGGGCTCGTGATCATCACCGGTGTCTACTCCTCGTGGCTGCAGGTGACCTCGAGGGCGGCCTTCGATACGCCATACGGTTCGATACTCACGGCGAAAGTAGCGCTCGTCCTGGGTCTGCTCGCGGTTGCGGGTCTGAATCTCCTATGGGTGCGGCCTCGGCTGGCGCGCGGACTCGGCGAGTCCGGGTTGCGGAGGCTGGTTGCGGTCGAAATCGCCCTGGCCCTCCTGGTAATTGGAGCGGCGGCCGGGCTCACCAGTCTCGAACCTGCCCGGCAGGTGCAGTCCAGGGAGGAGCAGCGAAGCGCGTTGAGGTTTGGCGAGACCGTGGAGGGCACGCAGATCGATGGGGAGATCGGGCCGGGGACCGTCGGCGCGAATCGAATTGCGGTCCGGCTGGCGGACCGCTCGGGAGATGCGGTGGGCGACGCCTCGCAGGTCACGGTGCGCTTGAGGTATCTGGACCGGGACCTGAGCCCGATCGAGGTGAGCGCCACATCGGTGGGGGGTGGCCGCTACGAAGCGCCTGCGACGGTGCTGAGCATCGCCGGGGCCTGGCAGATCGAGGTAGACGTCTCCCGTCCGGGCGCATTCGATGCCCGGACGGCATCGAGGTTTCTCGTCACCGCGGGGGACGGTCCGGATGTGACGTTCTCCGGGCCGGCGGTCGGGCCATCGACCGCTGATGGCCGGACCTACTGGTCATGGGTGGTCATGGGGACAGGTGCCCTCGCCCTGGTCCTGCTCCCGAAGTTCTGGCGGAGCCGACCCGCGCGAGCGCGATCGCGCATCTTCGCGACAGCCGTGGTGCTCTCGGGCGTCGTGCTCTTCTACGGGGGGCATACGCACACCGACGCGCCATCCTCTGTCCAGGCGCTAACGAATCCGTATCCTCCGGACAGCCGCTCCATCGAGGCCGGGCGGGCGCTCTACGAGCAGACGTGCGTCAAGTGCCACGGGACCGGCGGTCACGGCGATGGACCGGAGGCGGTGAGCCTCGTCCCGCCGCCGGCGGATCTGACCACGCACGTCCCGTTGCACACGGACGGAACCGTCTTCTACTTCATCACGAACGGGTTCCCGGGAACCGCGATGCCGGCCTTCGCCAACAGCCTGACCGAGGAGGAGCGCTGGCACCTGGTGAACTACCTGCGGACGCTCTCCGAGCCGCTGCCCGACCGGTAGCGACGGCTCGCGCGAGGTGCCGGAGCGTAGTACGTTCTCGCGCGACGACATTCGAAGGGAGCGAGCTATGCCGGTCATCGTGGTGAGCGGCAGCGAAGCAGGGGCGGGCGCGACGACGGTCGCGGCCGGACTGGCACACCGGCTGGCCTATGCCGGCCATCGCGTCCGCGTGGAGCGGCTGGCGTTCGGCGCAAACGCGGAGCGCGACGCAGCGACGTTCGGGATGCTCGAGTTCGCCTCGAGCGCGGGGACGCCGGTGCAGGCCGGGGCGATCTCAGCTGCCGATGACGTCACGGTCATCGATGCGTCTGTGTCGCCGGATGCCGGCACGATCGCGGGAGCGCTCCGAGCGGTGCGGGTCGCCGTCGTGCTCGCCGGGCGGTCCGGTGGAGCGACCGGGATGACGTTGGCGATCGAGAACCGCGCGCCGGCGGGTGGCGAGCTGCGGATCGCTGAAGACCGACTGCTGGCGGCGCCGACGGTGGGTACGCTGATCGAGGCGAGCAGGGCGCGCGTGCTCGCGCGGTCGACGGAAGGTGAGCGGGCGATTTGCGAGCACATCGTGATCGGCGCCATTTCGCATGACTCGGATCAGCCGTACTTCGCGCGCTTCCCGCGCAAGGTGGTCGTGACGCGGGCGGAGAAGGTGGACATCGCGCTGTCCGCGCTGCGGACGGACGCTGAATGCCTGATCCTCACCGGTGGCAGCGACCCAAGTCCCTACGTCCTTGACCGGGTCGCTGCTAGCCGCGGGACGACGCTGCTCGTCGCACCCGAGGGGACCGTGGAGACCGTCCGCGACATCGAGGGGACGTTCGGGCGCTCGGCGTTTTCGGGTGACGCGAAAGTCGAGCGGATCGGCGTGCTGATCGCGTCTGCGGTCAGCGACGAAGCGCTGACACGCCTTCTTGGCGGATAGCACGACCATCGCAGCTTGATCGGACCCCGGGCCGGTTATGCTGGATCCATGAACCTCGGATCTGGAGTCGGCATCGGGCGCGTACGCGGCATCGAAATCCGCGTCCACTGGTCGTGGTTCATCATCCTCGTGCTGATCACCTGGTCGTTCGCGGACGGGCTGTACCGCGACCTGTACGAGGACTGGTCGGGTGGACAGCGCTGGACGGCGGCGATCGTCACCAGCGGGTTGTTCTTCCTCTCCGTGCTGCTGCATGAGCTCTCTCACTCGTTCGTCGCGCAGCGGTACGGGATGACGGTGCCGTCGATCACGTTGTTCGTCTTCGGCGGCGTGTCCAGCATCGCGGGGGAGATGCGAAACGCGAAGGAGGAGTTCGCGGTCGCGATCGCAGGGCCGCTAATGTCCTGGGTGCTGGCCGCGGCGTTCGCATTGTTGTGGCTGATCCTGCGGGGCTCCGACGTGAGCGGGGTTGTGGGCTACCTCGCGTTCATCAATGGGGCTCTTGGGCTATTCAATCTCCTTCCCGGCTTCCCGCTCGACGGCGGGCGGGTGCTGCGCGCGATCGTCTGGGGCCGCTCGAAGAGCATCGTGCAGGCCACGAAGGTGGCCGCCACGGTGGGGTCGCTCATCGCGTACGCGATGATCGGCATCGGGCTGGTCAGCGTGTTCTACTTCGGGCTGTTCGGCGCGATCTGGTACGTGCTCATCGGGCTCTTCCTGAAGTCGGCGGCGGAGGGTTCGTACCAGGCGATGCTGGCGGACCGCGCGTTGCGGAACGTTGAGACGCAAGCGATCATGCAGCCGCCGACGGCGCCGGTGGACGGCTCGATGAGCGTCCAGGAGCTGGTGGAGACGCGGTTGCTGCGGCGGGCCGAGCGCGCGTACCTCGTGGGGGACGATGGGCACGTGGTCGGGCTTGTCACAGCCACCGATATCACGCGCCTGCCGCGTGACCAGTGGGCGCGGACGGCGGTGGAACGTGTCATGGTGCCGTCCGCGAAGGTGCATACAGTGACGCCGCAGACGGACTTAGTGGACGCGATGCGGCTGATGCAGCAGCACGACGTTCACCAGTTGCCGGTCCTCGAGGACGGCCGGCTGGTCGGGATGCTCACGAGAGGCGATGTGCTGCGCCAGGTTGAGATACGCATGCGGTTCCAGGACGGCAACAGCTAAGCGCCCTCCCACTCGTCGAACTGGTGGGGGCCTTCCCCCTCGAGCGCGGCCAGCGACAGCAGCAGGCGCTTCACGCCCGCGCCGCCCTCGAAGGCGACGGTGACCTCTTGGTCGCCTCCACGGATGAGGCAGGAAACGACCACGCCGCGGCCGAAGTGGCCGTGCCGCACCCGGTCGCCGGCGGCGAACCGCGGCGTCTGCGGGCCCTCGTCGGCGTGGGCGTCGCGGGCCGCCAGTGCGGCGCGGCGTTCGCGTGGAGTCAGCGAGCCGCCGGGCTGGCGTCCCGCGGCGGGCCTCGAACGTTCCGACGACGGCACGTCCGCGAGGAAGCGCGAGGCGATGTTGTTGCGGAACATGCCCTGCTGGAAGCGGCGCATGGCGTGAGTGAGGTACAGCCGCTCACGGGCGCGCGTCATGCCGACATAACAGACGCGACGTTCTTCCTCCATCTGCGACGGGTCGTCGATGGAACGGAAATGAGGCAGGAGGCCCTCCTCGAGGCCAGGCATGAAGACGACGGGGTACTCCAGCCCCTTGGCCGCATGGAGGGTGGTCAGGGTCACGGCGTCTGGCGCCTCGGCTCCTGGATCGTCGACATCGGCGACGAGGGCGACCTCTTCGAGGAATGAGGCGAGGGAATGCTCGCCCGCGAGGTCTTCGTACTGAGAGGCGACTGCGCGAAGCTCCTGTACGTTCTCCCATCGTGCCTCAGCGTCGTCGGGGTCGCTGCGCTGGAGGTGGGAGCGGTAGTGCGTCTCCTCGAGGATCGCGTCGAGCAGCTCGGAGACGTTGTGCTGCTCACGCAACGCCGTGAGGCGGTCGAGCATTGAGACAAACGCGGCCAGCGCATTGCGGATGTCGGCACGCAACTGGGGGAGCGAGGGTTCACGGTCGCCTCGGGCCACCCGGGCCGCCACGGCGACCGGCGGGAGGGCGAGCTCCTGGGCCGCGCGCCCGAGATCGGACAGTGTGCGGGCGCCGATGCCACGTGGCGGGACGTTGACGACGCGCTGGAACGCCATCGCGTCGCTGGGGTTGTGGACGAGCCGGAGGTACGCGAGCAGGTCGCGCACCTCGCGGCGATCGTAGAAGCGGGTGCCGCCCACGACGCGGTAGCGGATGCCGTTTTCGATGCACGCTTCCTCGATGGCACGGGACTGGGCATTCGTGCGGTACATGATGGCGAAGTCGGCGTAGGAGCGCGCGTCCTCGCGGATCAGCCGCCGGATTTCGGACGCGAAGAAGAGCGCTTCTTCGTCGCCGTCGTACAGCTCCTGGACGGTCACAGGGGCGCCCTCGGGGTTCTCGGTCCAGAGTTCGCGCTGGGGGCGGCCGGAGGCCTTCGAGATGACCGCGTGAGCAGCGCGCAGGATGTGGCCGGTGGACCGGTAGTTCTGTTCGAGCAACACGACCTGCGCGCCGGGAAAGTCGCGTTCGAAGTGCTGGAGATTGCGGATGTCGGCAGCGCGCCACGAGTAGATGGACTGATCGGGGTCGCCGACGGCCGTGATGTTGCCGTGGGCCGAGGCGAGCTCGCGGGCGAGCGTGTACTGCACGAGGTTGGTGTCCTGGAACTCGTCGATCAGCACGTGCTGGTACCGCTCGGCGTAGTGGTCGCGGATGGAGAGGTCTCGGGCGAACAGCTTGAGGACGTGGCCGAGCAGGTCGTCGAAGTCGACGGCGCCGCTCCGTTCGAGACCCGCCTCGTAGCGATCGTAGACGCGGCCGACGATCTCCTCGAAGTAGGAGCCGGCCTCGCGAAGCACGGTGGCGGCGTCACGGCGTTCGTTCTTGGCTGAGGAGATCGCGGAGAGGATCGAGCGCGGGGTGAACCGCTTGGGGTCGATATGCAGGTCAGTGACGATACTGCGCACGAGGGCCATCTGGTCGTCGGTGTCGTAGATGACGAAGTCGGACGGGAGGCCGATGGCTGCGCCATCGCGCCGGAGGATGCGAGCGCAGATGGAGTGGAAGGTGCCGAGGGAGATGTCGCGCGCCTGAGCGCCGAGGAGTCCCTCGACGCGCTCGCGCATCTCGCGGGCGGCCTTGTTGGTGAACGTGACGGCGAGGATGCGCCACGGCGGGACGCCGGTTTCGACGAGATGAGAGATGCGATGCGCGATGACACGGGTCTTCCCGGAGCCTGGGCCAGCGAGGATCAGGAGGGCGCCGCGAGGCACCTCGACAGCGTGCCGCTGCGCGGGATTGAGTACGTCACTAGTCGTGGTCATGCACCGTCCGAATGCAGGGGGGGAGGGGTCGATGTGGCGGCGACCGCCAAGGCGATCTCGTACAACCCCCATGGTACGCTGTCTGAGCGCAACCACGGGAACGGAGCCGAACCTTGGACGTGTTAGTCGGCTGGCCAGGTGGCGACTGGCAAACCACCCTCAAGATTGCGGGCACCCTGACAGTCGCCTACCTCCTGTTGATCTGGCTGGCTTCGGTCCTGTGGGCATTTCGCGACATCCGGGCGCGCTCCAGCGACCCGGTGAGCCAGGTGGTTGGCGTCGCGCTGGTGACGTTCTTCCCGCTCCTCGGCATCGCCCTGTACCTCATCGTGCGTCCAAGCGAGACGCTCGCCGAGTCTTATGACCGTGAGCTGGAGCAGCAGGCGATCCGGTCCGAGCTGGGCGCGCTGACCTCGTGCCCGACCTGCTACTACGAGGTGCAATCGGACTTCATCGCCTGCGCTTACTGCCGCACGCCTCTGCGGGAGGGTTGTCGCTCGTGCGGGAAGCTGCTGTCGCTGGACTGGCGCTACTGCCCGTACTGCGAGACGCCCCGGCCGGCGCCAGCGCGTGCGCCCGAGCGGGTGCGCCCAACCGCCCGCTACGAGGCGGACGACGAGGCTCTGGAGCCGGCGCGCACACCGCGCCGAGCGACGGCGAGGCCTCGCACGAACACGGCCGGGGACGAGTAGGGCCGCAGCCTTCGCGCTGCGACCCTACCCGACAACTCAGCTCAGAGCGCCCTCCAGCAGCTGCCGCATCTCCTTCAGCGTGGCGTGCCGCCAGCCTGGGGCGAAATCCCACGTCTTCGCTCGATAGCGGCCCAGCGCTTCCTGCCGCTCGGGGCCGTCCTCCTTCGGTGCGCCGTCGAGGATGGCGCGGAGCGGGACCATTTCCTCGTCGGCCAGCGCGGGCCGCTCAATCCAGTGCCCGAGGTAGCGGTGGTTGCGGTCGTAGAAGACGACTGTGGGGATGGACTCGAACTCTCCCTGGTTGAGGAATTCGGCCATGATGTCCTTGTTCTCGTCACGGGCGAAGTACCGGACTTCCATGCCGGTGGCCTCGGCGATTCGCGCCATGACGGGGACGCCGCGCCAGACGTCCGGGCACCAGTGCTCGCCGAGCACGAGCGCCTTCACGCCGTGCTGGTCCACGAGCTGCTTCACGGCCTCGGCGTCGTCCGGATCCGGAGTGTACTCATCGTAGTGGCGCTGGAACTCCTTGTGACGCTCCGGAATCTTCTCCATCCATTCGGGAAAGGTCGGGATGCCGGTCGCGAAGCGCTCCGGCGTAACGACTGAGGTGCCACTGGTCATACGGTTCGTTCCCCCTGGACGCGGTCTCACCATGCATGTGTGAACCGGAGTATAGCACCGGACGTTATGGGTCTCCGGCCCGGGTGTGCCGGCGCAGGGCGAGGGTATAATCGGGCCGTGCCGATGCTGCGCTGGATCACCGCCGCCCTCTTCATCCTCGCTGTGCCGGTCTTCCTGCTGCTGTCGAACGTGCGGGTTGCCGCGCTCGAGCAGCGCGTGTACGGCTACTCGTTCTCGCAGTATGACGTCGAAGCGGTGACGGGCATCGACCGGGCGCAGCTCGACCGGGCCGCGGCCGAGATGATCCAGTACTTCAAGGACGATGAGCCGCTGCTGACGACGCGGGTGCGCCTCGACGGGGAGGAGCAGCCACTGTTCTCCGCCAAGGAGACGCTGCACATGCGCGACGTGAAGAAGCTGTTCCAGCAGGCGTTCTTCCTGCAGGAGGTCGCGTTCGTCTACATCGTGGGATACGTGGTGACGGTCTTCCTGTGGGCACGTGAGCGGTCGATGCTGCGGCTTGCGGAGCAGAGCCTGTATGCGGGGGTGTTCACCGCGGGGCTGCTGGCCGTCGCCGCGGTGGCGATGCTCGCGGGCTTCGACTCGCTGTTCCGGCAGTTCCACCTCGTGTCGTTCTCGAACGATTTCTGGGAACTCGACCCAGCGGTCGACCACCTGGTGCAGATGTTCCCGCAAGGCTTCTGGTTCCGCGTGTCGTTCCTCGTGGGAGTCGTGACGGTGGCGCAAGGGCTGGCGGTCGCGGGGGCCGCTTACATGATGCTGCGCTGGCTCAGGCAGCCAGAGCCGGCGGGCACACGAGGCCGGAGGCCGGCCGCCGAGCCGGCGGCCGGCAGTCCGTCCTAGAAATCGGCCCAGTCGGGATCGTCGCCGTGGTCAGTGTGCTCGAGCTGGTACTCGTCCGGGTCGACGTCATCGTACGTGGGATCGATGCGAGCACGGCCCGCGAGGACGAAGTTAGACACGGTGCGGCCCGTCGCTTTCGAGCGGCAGGCCGGGCACGGTGCCGGGCTGTCCATCTGCGCGATGCGGCGCATCAACTCGAACTGGTGGCCGCACTTGCGGCACCGGTACTCGTAGATCGGCACTTCGTCCCTCCGGGCGCCTAGTCCAGGTAGTCCTTGAGCTTCTTGGAGCGGGTCGGGTGCCGCAGCTTGCGGAGCGCCTTCGCCTCGATCTGACGGATGCGCTCTCGCGTGACGCTGAACTCGCGCCCGACTTCCTCGAGCGTGCGCGAGCGGCCGTCCTCCAGGCCGAAACGCAGTTCGAGCACCTTGCGCTCGCGTGGGGTGAGGGATGAGAGCACGTCCATCACCTGTTCTTTGAGGAGCTGGTGGGATGCGGCGTCTGCCGGGGCGAGCGCGGACTCGTCCGGCAGGAAGTCGCCGAGGTGGGAGTCCTCCTCTTCGCCGATCGGCGTTTCGAGGGACACGGGCTCCTGGGAGACTTTCATGATCTCGCGCACGCGGTCCGGGGGAAGTTCGAGTTCACGGCCGATCTCCTCGGACGTAGGCTCACGGCCGTACTCCTGGACGAGACGGCGCGAAATACGGACGAGCTTGTTGATGGTCTCCACCATGTGTACGGGGATGCGGATGGTGCGGGCCTGGTCAGCGATGGCGCGGGTGATGGCCTGGCGGATCCACCAGGTGGCGTACGTCGAGAACTTGAAGCCCTTGCGGTAGTCGAACTTCTCGACGGCGCGGATGAGACCGATATTCCCTTCCTGAATCAGGTCGAGGAGGGACATACCGCGGCCGATGTACTTCTTGGCGACTGAGACGACAAGACGCAGGTTCGCCTCCGTCAGCTGGCGCTCTGAGCGTTCGCCGTCGTAGGCGATCTTGTCGAAGTAGTATTTGATGGCGCTGCCGTGCTCCGCCTCGAGCTTCTGCGCGAGGCCCTTGGGAGGCGGGAACACCTTGGACTCGCCGCCTACCTGCTCGCCAGCCCAGCGCACATGCTCGGGACGCATGATGTGGGTGATGATCGAAAGTCGGATCAGGGCGGCGCTGGCGCGCTCTTCGTCCCACTTCAGTTCGTTCATCAGCGCCTTCTGCGCGTCCTCGTCGAGTTCGCGGTCGATCGTCGAGCGAAACTTCTGGTCGACGATCCGCTCGGATATGGACTGTCGAGGGAGCTCGAGGTGGCGGCTCACGGTCTGGTAGACGGCGCGCTCCTGGTGGAACTGCCTGAAGAGGGCGATCAGTATTTCGACATGTGAGGGCTCGCGGCCCTCCGCCTGGCGAAGCTCGTCCTTGATTGCCTCGACGTGGAGCCATTCCTCCATCGCGCGGGCCAGGCGCTTCTCGTCCTCGGCGGTGAGCAGCGGCACCTTTCCGATCTCGCGCAGGTACATGCGGACGGGGTCGTCGATGCCGATGGCCTCGTCAACGATGCGCCGTGCGGCTTCGACGACGGCCCCGGCGCCGCGGTCCATGTCGTTGTCGATGCGGACCGTGATGCCGTTCTCGGACAGCTGAGACACGATCGAAGAGAGGCGCTCGCGGCTGCCTTCGGCTTCGGGGATCGCCGCCAGGACCTCGGCGGCGGTGACATGGCCGGAGCGGCGGCCCTTGTTGAGGAGCTCTTCCATTCCGGCTTCTTCAAAGGTCTGAGTCATATCGTTCCTCTCCATGGTCGCCGCCCGCTGCGGGTCGACGCGTTCGCCTGGTTCGTCGTCGCCGTTCACACGGCGGGTGCATGTTCGTTCTCGATGGCGGCTTCGCCCCGCGCGCGACGCGAGAGCGCGCGCTGACGCTGGTGCAGCTCGTCGAGTTCAGCGGCGAGCGTGTCATCCGCGCCGCCGCCGCGGCGGGATGCTGCGAGGTCGCTCGCAACGGCCACCGCGGCCGGCAGCAGGCGCGCATGGGCGCGCCGCAGACGGAGCCGGTCGGCGATTTGAGAGACGCGATCCTCGACGAACTTCGCGTCGATCGCGTGCGGATCCCAGATGCCCGTTGCCGAAGCGCGGACCGATTCCAGGCGTTCGCGGACGCCATCCTCGAGGTCGTCGAGGTGCTCGTCCAGTTCGCGGAGCTCGCGCCAGGCCTCGAACAGGAGGCGGTTGGTCGTGTCCTCGAACGTATCCGGGTCGAGGATTCGGCCCGCTGGACGGGCTTCCGTGCGGAAGATGAGAAGCTGCAACAGTTGCGTCTCGCCGTCGGGCGTCGCTGGCGTCCCACGGACGGCAGCGTGCGCGACGTCACGAGGCGACGGGACGGCGGCGGGGCGCGCATTCCGTCCTCGGTTGAGGAGGGCGAGCACCGTGCGCTCGTCGACCTGGGCCATGCGGGCCATTCTCTGGACATAATGCGCGCGCACAACCGGGTCGTTCACCGCGGAGACCGTGGGCGCGAGCGCCTCGAGGGCGCGCGAGCGGGCGCGCGGGTCGGCGAAGTCGGTGGTGGCGTTCACCGCGTCGAAGAGGTGGTCAGCCACGGGCTTTGCGGCGCCGAGGAGGGCGCGGACGCGGTCGGGATCGGAGCGCACGAGGGAGTCAGGGTCTTCACCGCCGGGCAACGCGATCACGCGGATATCGGCCTTCAGCACGTCCTGGTAGGAGACCAGCCCTCGCCAGTCCACAGTGGGGGCGAGGCCGTGCTCGGCGGCGCCTGCCGCGACCTCGACGCCGCGGAGTGTCGCTTCGGAGCCGGCGTTGTCGGCGTCGAGCATGAGCACGACGTTGTGTGTGAAGCGCTGCAGGAGCGTCATCTGGCGGTCTGTGATTGAGGTGCCCATGGAGGCTACGACGTTGCGGATGCCGGCCTGGTGACAGGCGATGACGTCCATGTAGCCTTCGACGACGACCACGCGATCGGCGCGTCGGGCCTCCTCGCCAGCACGGTCGAGGCCGTAGAGCGTGCCGCTCTTGTCGAACAGCGGGGTCTGCGGTGTGTTGAGGTACTTCGGATCCTGGTCGGCCGCCAGGGCGCGGGCACCGAAACCGATGAGCCTCCCTCGGGCGTCCCGGGTCGGGAAGATCAAGCGGTCACGGAAGCGGTCGTACAGGCCGCGGTCACCATCGATGGCGAGGCCGGCGTCGCGCAGGTCGGCCTCCGTGAAGCCACGGGCGCGCAGGTGTTCGACCAGACCGTGCCACTCGTCCGGGGCATAGCCGATCTGCCATGCCTGAACCGTGGCGGCGTCGAGGCCGCGTTTCCCAGCGTAGGTGAGGGCGGCGGCGCCGGCCGGGCCGTGCAGCGCGGCCTGGAAGTACACCGCGGCGGCCTCGTTGGCGCGCAGCAGCCGTTCGTGAGCCTCGCGCTCGCGCACCTCACGGGCGGAGGGCGGACGCAACTCGATGCCGGCGCGCTCGGCGCAGCGCTGCAGAGCTTCGCGGAAGTCGAGGTGCTCGATGCGGCGGACGAACTCGATGACATCGCCACCGGTGGAACAGGCTCCGAAGCAGTGCCACGTACCGCGATCCGGGTCGACGATGAACGACGGGGTGCGCTCGCTGTGGAACGGGCAGGGCGCCTTCCATGTCCGACCGCTCTTCTTGAGAGCGGGCACGTAGCCTCGCACGACCTCGACGAGATCGAGCTGGTCTTTCACCTGGTCGACAGTGGTCACACTTCATAAGACACCGCGAGCGCGAGATCGTTACGCGGAGTCATTGCGCGGTCGGGGGCGGCAACGGCCCACGCGGCAGCCTCGATCCGATCCGGGCAGCGAGGTCCTGTTCCTCTTCGATGATGGCGCGCAGCGCCGCGACGGCCGCGCCGAGGCCTTCCATGTCCAAGTGGCTTCCAAGCAGCGTATCGATGAAGAGGTGCGTTTCATGCCGCGCTCCGGCGAGGTCGTGGACGACAGGTGGCGGCGTGAGCCGACGGGCCGGTTCGCCGTGGACCGCGGGCGCTGGCCTGACGGGCGCACCGACGAGACGTCGCGCTTCCTCGACGGTGGCCCGTTCGTGACGCGCGAGGTCTGCCATGGCCGTCAAGACGGTCACGCCGGGAAGCAACTCGGCGTTGTAGTCCGACTCTGAGGCGCCTTCGAGCGCCCCGATCAGGCGGGTACGTCCGTCGACGAGCTGGTGGCGCAGACGTTCGATGTCCATTGGCGGGGCCATTGTCGTTGAAGCGAGCCGCGGACTGCGAATCAGCCCATGCGTCGACGTTCGTCGAATGTGAGCCCCAGCGCCTCGGCGCGGCGGATGGCGAAGCCGTCCGTCATACCCGAGACATAATCCGCAGCACGTCTCCACGGTGGGTCGGCAGCCAGAGACCACCCCGGGATCTCGTCGGGGTGGTCCTCGTAGTGGCGAAACAGCGCCTCAACCACGCGCTGACCGCGTTGCGCCTCACGGAGCGTCGGCTCGACGAGGTAGACACGCCGAAACATGAAGTCGCGCAGTTCGTCGGTCACCTGGAGGACGGGGGGGCTCAGGAGGATGCGATTCTCAGCGTGGCCCTGGGCGGCGGCCCACGACTGCTCCACGCAATCGGCGACCAGCGTCTTGATGCGCTCATCGTGTGTCTCACCGAGGACACGGTGAACGTCCGAGGGGAGGTCATGCTCAGCGATCAGTCCGGCCTGCACTGCGTCTTCGATATCGTGATTCAGATAGGCGATCGAGTCTGCGAGCTTCACGATCTGCCCCTCGAGGGTCCCGGCAGTGCCCCACGCCTCGGCGGCCACCGATTCGCGTGTCTTCGAGTGCTTGAGGATGCCCTCGCGGACTTCGGCCGTCAGGTTCAGCCCGCGGCCGTCGCGGGCCAGCCGCTCGACGATGCGGAGCGACTGCTCGTTGTGGCGGAATCCCTCCGGGAGCAGCCGCGCGAGGGCCTCTTCTCCGGCGTGGCCGAAGGGGGTGTGGCCGAGGTCGTGGCCCCAGGCAATGGCCTCGGTGAGGTCCTCGTTCAGCCCCAGCGCGCGGGCGACCGTGCGTGCGACCTGTTGGACCTCGATGGTGTGCGTCATACGCGTGACGACATGGTCGGAGTCAGCGACGACGAAGACCTGCGTCTTGTGCTTCAGACGGCGGAAGGCTCCGGTATGGATGATGCGATCTCGGTCCACCTGGTACGCGAGCCGTAGCGGGTCGGGCGGCTCCGGGAGGGCGCGCCCGTGTGAGGCGGATTCGCGTGCGGCGGCGGGTGCGAGGGCGGCCTCGCGGCGTTCGAGGAGCGCGCGAACCGAGTCTGTCATGAGGGAAGTGTGGCTCCCGTTCACATGCGGAACAAGGCGGGCGCGGGATAACGAACGGCTGCGCTGCCGCTTTCTGCTGATTTACCCCGTCTCTATAATCGATGCACAGCCAGCCAGCCTCGGGAGTCACTCCTCCGTCCGCCCTTGCCCGCGTCCGCCGGCAACAGTGAGCGTGACGAGGTGCGGGTGGTGCGAGGCGCGGGCATTGAGAGGTGCTCGATGACGACTGCCGCCCCGAACGACTCACCCGCCGTCGAGGCCAGCAAGCAGGTGTATCTGTTTGGGGACGGAGCCGCCGAGGCCGACGGCCTGATGAAGGAGCTCCTCGGGGGGAAGGGCGCCGGGCTCGCGGAGATGAGCCGCCTGGGGATCCCGGTGCCGCCCGGCTTCACGATCACCACCGAGGTCTGCAACACCTTCTATGCGCTGGGGCGCCAGTACCCCGAGGGCCTGGAGGCGCGGGTACGCGAGGGGATCGCACACATCGAGCGGACGGTCGGGGCGGGCTTCGGCGACGCGACGAACCCACTGCTGGTGTCCGTGCGGTCGGGCGCGCGGGTCTCGATGCCCGGGATGATGGACACTGTGCTCAACCTGGGCCTGAACGACGTGACAGCGGAGGGCCTGGCAGCCCGCTCGGGGAGCGCCCGCTTCGCGTATGACTCGTACCGGCGCTTCGTGCAAATGTATGGTGACGTTGTCCTTGGCGTGAAGCCGGACTCGGACACGGAGCATGACCCGTTCGAGGTGCTCCTGGATGCGAAGAAGGAGGCCCGCGGCGTCAAGCTCGACACGGAGCTGACGGCGGACGACCTGCGCGAACTCGTCGGCGAGTACAAGACGGCGATCCGCGAGCGCCTCGGCATTGAGTTCCCCGACGACCCATGGCAGCAGCTGTGGGGCGCGATCGGAGCGGTGTTCAACTCCTGGGAGAACCCGCGAGCGACCGCCTACCGGTCGATGTACGGGTACCCTTCAAACTGGGGTACCGCGGTGAACGTGCAAGCGATGGTGTTCGGCAACCTTGGCGATGATTGCGCGACGGGGGTCGCGTTCACGCGACATCCCGCGACGGGCGAGCGGCACCTGTACGGCGAGTTCCTGCTGAACGCGCAGGGCGAGGACGTAGTGGCGGGGATCCGGACGCCACAGCCGATCGGCAAGGCGGACCGTGTCGCAGGCGGTCCGGCGTCCCTTGAGGAGGCGATGCCCGTCGTGCACGGCGAGCTGGTCGAGGCTTGCGACCGCCTCGAGGCGCACTTCAAGGACATGCAGGATATCGAGTTCACGGTCCAGCAGGGGCGGCTGTGGATCCTACAGACGCGCTCCGGCAAGCGGACCGGCCGCGCGATGGTGAAGGTCGCGGTCGACCTCGTCGATGAGGGAATGATCGACGAGCGCGAGGCGGTACTGCGCCAGGAGCCGGAGAAGCTCGACGAGCTACTGCACCAGACGTTCGACCGCGCGGCGCAAACAGATGTGATCGCGCGCGGACTCGGGGCGTCACCGGGCGCCGCCGTCGGTAAGGTGGTCTTCACCGCCGACGCCGCGGCACAGTGGGCAGAGCGCGGTGAGGATGTCGTGCTCGTGCGCGTGGAGACGAGTCCAGAGGACATCGTGGGAATGCGGGTGTCCCGGGGCATTCTCACCGCACGTGGCGGCTCGACGTCACACGCGGCGGTCGTCGCGCGTGGCATGGGAAAGTGCTGCGTCGCCGGCTGTGGTGCGCTCGAGATCGACTACCAGCGGCAGCAGTTCTCCGTGCAGATCGAGGGGCGCGGACGCGTGCTCGTCCAACAGGGCGACGTCATCTCCATCGACGGCACCACCGGCGAGGTCATGCTTGGCTCGGTGCCGCTCGTTGACCCCGTGTTGCCTGCTGAGTACGAGCGGCTGATGTCGTGGGCGGACGAGACCCGGCGCCTAAAGGTGCGTGCGAACGCCGACACTCCGGGCGATGCCGAGCTGGCGCGTCAATTCGGCGCTGAGGGCATCGGTCTGTGCCGCACTGAGCACATGTTCTTCGGTGAGGATCGGATCCTCGCCGTCCGGGAGATGATCCTCGCCGAGGACGAGGCGGGGCGCCGCGATGCGCTGTCCCGCATCCTGCCGATGCAGCGTGACGACTTCACGGGCATTCTGCGCGCGATGGCCGGTCTGCCGGTGACGATACGGCTGCTGGACCCGCCGCTGCATGAGTTCCTCCCGCAGCGGCCCGACGAGATCGCGATCGTGGCGGCAGCGCTCGATGTGTCTCCGAGCGACATCGAGCGGCGCGTGCGGGCGCTGCACGAGTTCAACCCGATGCTCGGCCACCGCGGTGTGCGGCTTGCCATCACATACCCCGAGATCTACGAGGTCCAGGCGCGGGCAATCCTCGAAGCGGCTTGCGCCCTCAAGGCTGAAGGGGTCGACGTGATCCCGGAGATCATGATCCCGCTCGTGGGGATCGAGGAGGAGCTAGAGCGCGTGCGCGCTCTCGTGGTCGCGACTGCGGAGGAGGTCATCGCCGGGCACGGCACGGCGGTGGAGTACACCGTGGGCACGATGATCGAGTTGCCGCGGGCCTGCGTCGTCGCCGACGCGATCGCGAAGCACGCGGACTTCTTCTCCTTCGGGACGAACGACCTGACTCAGACGACCTTCGGATTGTCGCGAGACGACGCGAGCCGCTTCCTGCCCTCGTACATCGAGCACGGGCTGCTGGCGCGGGATCCGTTCCAGGAGCTCGACCGCGATGGCGTCGGCGGGCTGATTCGGATCGGGATCGAGCGCGGGCGGAGCACCCGGGCCAATCTCAAGGTCGGCATCTGCGGGGAGCACGGAGGCGACCCGTCTTCGGTGGAGTTCTGCCATGACGCGGGCTTCGACTATGTATCGTGCTCGCCGTACCGTGTGCCGATTGCGCGCCTAGCAGCGGCTCAGGCGAAGCTCGCGGGGACGCCGGCGATGATGCGGGCGGACTAGCGCGCGCTGCGATTGAGTTCGACGTGCCGTCGCACTCGGCGCGACTGGTGACACGGCCCTCGGCGGCGGAGACGTCGATCGAGGGTGGCGTCAGCCGCGTCCAGCAGGCGAACGGACGGGTTGGGTATCTGTTCGTACCGCCGGAACACGATGATCCATGTCCACTCATGGTACTGTTCCACGGCGCAGCACAGTTCGCAGCTCGCAGTCTCGAGTTTCTCGAGGAGCCCGCCACGGAGGCGGGAGTCGCCCTGCTCATTCCGCAGTCGCTGGACCGGACCTGGGACTTGATCCTCGGGGGCTTTGGAGCGGACGTGCGGGCGGTCGACGGGGCGCTCGGATGGACGTTCGATCGCCTGAACGTTGATCCGTCGCGGATTGCGTCGGCGGGGTTTTCGGACGGGGGGTCGTACGCGCTCTCGCTCGGCCTTGTGAACGGGGATCTGTTCACCCACGTTGCGGGGTGGTCGCCCGGGTTCATCGTGGCGCCGGTGCGACATGGCCGGCCGCCGGTGTTTGTCTCCCACGGGACGCAGGACCTCGTGCTCCCGATCGACCGGTGCGGTCGCCGCGTCGCGACTGACCTCGAGCGTGCGGGCTACGATGTCTCCTACCGCGAGTTCGATGGGCCGCATGTGCTCCCACCGGACATTGCGCGGGAGGCGTTCCGCTGGTTCGCTCGGGCCGACTGAGGACTCGGTCGGACGCTAGTTCATCCCGCTCAGGGTGCAGCCGTGCTCGCGGAGCGCCTGTTCGATACGCGCGATCTCTTCAGTCGCTGCCGTCTCGCGCTCGGAGCGCAACTCGAGGACCGCGGCGTGCGGGTCGGCGCCGAGTGTCTCGCGTATGGGCGCGGAGTGCAGCATCGCCTTGGCGCGGTCGAGCGCCCGGTGCAGTTCGCGGCAGTGGTCATCGTGTCCGTGTCTGGCAGGCATCGCGACCTCCCTCTCATTACATATGTTAGCAGGAGGACGAGGGGCCAGGTGGGGCCGTGCTACTCGACGGTCACCGTCTTGGCCAGGTTCCGCGGCTGGTCGACGTCGGCGCCGCGTTCGACGGCGATGTAGTACGAGAGCAACTGCACTACGACCGCAGTGAGGATGGGTGTCAGGTACGGGTCGATCGCCGGGAGGCTCAGCACGTCGTCGGCGATACCGTCGAGGCTGTGGTCGCCGGCGGAGACGATGGCGATCACGCGACCGCGGCGTGCCTTCACCTGTTCGATGTTGGACCGCATCTTGTCACGGACTTCGTCACGGAGGGCGATGGCAACAGTGGGCATGCGGTCATCGATGAGAGCGATCGGCCCGTGCTTCATCTCGCCCGCGGCGTACCCTTCGGCGTGGATGTACGACACCTCTTTGAGCTTGAGCGCGCCTTCGAGTGCCATCGGATACGAGAGCCCGCGACCGAGGAACAGGAAGTCCTCGGAGGCTGCGTACCGCGATGCGAGCGCCGCGATCTGCGGCTCGATCAACAGGGTCTCGCCGAGTGCGGTCGGGAGGTGCAGGGCGGCCTCGATTTCGCGCCGCGAGAATTCGTCGTCGAGGGTGCCGCGGAGGCGGCCGAGATGAAGCGCCATCGCGTGCAGTGCGATCATCGACCCGACCAGGGTCTTGGTGCTCGCGACGGCGATCTCAGGGCCGGCGCGCATATAGATGGTGCCGTGGGCGATCCTCGTGGTCTGGGCGCCGGGGGTGTTGCAGATGGTGATTTGCGGGCAGCCCGCACGCCGGGCTTCGTCCATCGCCGCGAGGGTGTCGATGGTTTCGCCAGATTGTGCGACCGAGATAACCAGGGTGTGCTCGTCGAGGACCGGGCCGCGGTAGCGAAACTCGGCCGCGTTGTCGACCTCGGCGGGGATGCGGGCGAAGCGCTCGACGTAGTGACGGCCGACCATGGCCGCGTGCATCGAGGTGCCCATACCAATGAGGACGACACGCGTGAACGAGCGCACCTGCTCCGGGGTGAAGGGGACACCCTCCAACTCGACGCGGTAGGGCGCCGAGAGGTAGCGACCGCGGACGGAGTCGAGGGCGGTGTCCGGCTGCTCGTGGATCTCTTTGAGCATGAAGTGCTTAAAGCGGCCTTTGACGGCGGCGACCGGGTCCCACGGTTGCGTCTCGACGGGCTTCTCGATGCCTCGACCAGCGACGTCGTAATAGGTCACGCGTTGTGGCTGGATGTCGGCGGTCTCGCCCGGCTCGAGAAACGTCACGTGACGTGTGTGTGGCAGGAGGGCTGCGAGGTCGGAGGCGACGAAGCGTTCGTCGTCGCCGTGACCGATCACGATGCCCCCAGCGTTCCCGAGGCGCGCGGCGACAATCCGTCCCGGCTCCTCGCACGAGATGGCGACGACGGCTGCAGCGCCCCGCGTCTTCGCGACGACGTTCTGCACCGCTCGAGCGAGGTCGACCCCGGCGTCCAGCTCGTCGGCGATGAGGAAGGCAAGCACCTCGGTATCGGTGTCGGAGGAGAAGAGCAGGCCGCGTTCGATGTAGGGCCGCCGCAGATCCTCGAAGTTCTCGATGATGCCGTTGTGGACGACGGCGACGCGCCCGGACGGGTCAAGGTGCGGATGGGCGTTGAGGTCCGTGGCCGCGCCGTGCGTGGCCCAGCGGGTATGCCCGATGCCAGACACGGCAGGAGGGAGGCTGCCCTCGATCTTGCGGACGAGGTTCTCGATCTTGCCCGCCGCCCGAGCGACGTAGAGCTCGTGATTCGCGTCGAAGAGGGCGATGCCCGCGGAGTCGTAGCCGCGGTACTCGAGGCGACGCAGACCCTCGATGATGATCTGGCCCGCGGGGCGTTCTCCGGTGTAGCCGATGATGCCGCACATCTTGCGCCTCCGGTGCCCCCGCGTTCTTAGAGTACCGCATGCTCCCACGACAACGGAGCGGGCGCCGAATTCTGGTCAACCGGAGACGTCAACGTTCCTGTGGCTGGCGGGCGAATACGAGCTGGCCCTCGCTGCCGGGGCCGTATGCCCCGCGGTACTCCAACGGAAGGAGGGCCGCGATGCGGCGCATGATCGCGTCGGTGGCGTGTTCCGCGTGCCGGGCCTCCGTGCTGTCATAGCTCAGCTGGAACGGCTCTCCGAAGACCACGCGGATCCGCAAGCGGTCTCGGCTCGTCCACCGAAAGAGCGTACCGGGGACGCGGATCGACTCGGTGCCGGTGATGGCTACCGGAACAACTGGTGCGTCGGCGAGCAGCGCGACCATCGCCGCGCCCGGGAGCGCGGGATGCAGACGCGCGTCCTTGGAGCGCGTGCCTTCCGGGAACATGAGGACGACATGGCCGCTCCGTAGGTGACCCCGCGCGGCACGAAGGGCGCCCATATCGGCGGAGAAGCGACGCACAGGAAAGGCCCCGTACGGCCAGAGAACCCACCCCACGAGTGGCGTCTCGAACAGCTCGCGCTTCGCCATGGGGTGGACGCGGCGCCGGCAGGATGCCGCGATGAGCGGAGGATCGAGGAGGTGCAGGTGGTTGGACACGAGGACGACGGGGCCGGACGCAGGGATGCGGTCAGCACCTTCGACGGTCCAGCGGGCGAACGTGTAAACGACGACTCGCGTTAAGGCCGTGAGGAAGCCGTAGATCCAGCCTGAGACGAGGCGGTAGAGCAGCGACTTCACGAGCCGTTGGCGTTGCGGTAGGCGTCGAGGCAAGCCTCGACGACTTCGTCGATACCGAGCATGTCGGTGTCAATGATCAGCGCATCGGCGGCGGCCTGTTCCCGGCGGATGGCCCGTTTGCCGGTGGAGTCCAGTTCGTCGCGGCTGCGGGTCTCCTCGAGGACGCGTTCGAAGGTGGTGGAGCGGCCCGCGTCGAGCTCCTCGCCGAGACGCCGGCGCGCGCGGATTTCGGTTGAGGCCTCGAGGAACACCTTGGTCCGCGCCTCCGTTAGGACACGCGTCCCGATGTCACGTCCAGCCATGACTATGGGTGAGCGTGCAGCAAGGGCGCGCTGACGCCGGACGAGCTCGTCGCGCACCTCGCCGATCCGCGATACGAGCGACACGATGCGTTCGATCTCCGGCTGGCGAAGCCGGTCTGTCACGTCAACGCCGTCGAGGATGGCGCGAGGTCGCGACGGGTCAGGCCACTGCAGGTCGAGGTCGAGACCGCGCACGAGCGTCGTGACGGCGTCTTCGTCACTCGGGTCGATGCCCCGTTCGAGGGCCGCCAGCGTGCAGGCGCGGTACATGAGCCCGGTGTCGACGAACCCCAGGCCCAGGTGTTCGGCGAGCATGCGACCAACGACGCTTTTGCCCGAAGCCGTGGGTCCGTCGATGGCGATGCTGCGGGCGAGCGGGTCGGTGGAGATCGGGGGCCTCCCTCGTAGCTGCGGGCCGTGTGGCGGTGCGGACGATGATAGGGAGGGGTGTTCTTCGGCGTCCACCGCAGGGGACAGGCGCACGAGGTCGCGAAGGGCAGATTCCTCCTCCGGAGTGAGGGGGCGAGCCCGTCCCGGCGGGAGATGGCTCAGCGACAGCCCACCGAACTCGGTGCGCCGGAGCCGGATGACCGGCGCGCCAACAGCGGCAAGCATGCGACGCACCTCCCGCTTGCGACCCTCACGGAGCTGGAGCTCGAGGAGCGGCCGCCGGCCGCCACGGATGATGCGCACGCGAGCCGGCGACGTAGTGCCGTCCTCGAGTGGGACGCCGCGGCGCAGCAGGTCGAGGCGACCTTCGTCCGGCAGTGACGCGACCTCGGCCTCGTAGGTCTTCCAGATCTCGAATCGGGGGTGGGTCAGCCGGTGGGCGAGCTGCCCGTCCGCCGTGAGGAGCAGTAGGCCCGCCGTATCGAGGTCCAGACGGCCGACGTAGCGGAGCGACCGGGCTTCAGGAGGCAGCAGGTCGTAGACAGTGGGACGATCTCGTTCATCGGACGCGGTGACCACGAATCCGGCCGGCTTGTGGAGGATCCAGGTGGCGGTGGCGCGAGGAGGGAGCACTCGCTTTCCGTCGACCGCGACGTGCTGCGTCGAGGGATCCGCCTGCTCGCCCAGTGAGGCGATGCGGCCGTCGACCGTCACGCGCCGCTCGACGATCAACGACTCCGCGTGCCGACGGCTGCCATACCCGGCGCGTGCCAGGATCTTCTGCAGGCGTTCCCGTGGCATCGGTCAGCCGTGGCGGAAGCGCTCGATGACGGTGATTTCGGTGACGACTTCCGTCGCATTTCGCCTGACACGGGCCATTGGCAACGTGTCGACGAGGCGCGACGCTGCGGCGCGCAGTAACTGTTCGGCGGCCAGACCGACGAGCGTGACCGTGGCCACGCTGGCCATGACAGGCAGGGCGCCGGAGCGCAGGAGCGAAACCGGGCGCCTCGATCGCTCGAGCGTACGGGGAGCGGCGGGAAGGAGGGCGCGAGGGACGGCCATGTGAGCCTGCCGAGGCGGTCGGGGTATGCGAGGTGGGTCGGCACCGATGATACCTCGATGCGCCAGCAGATACCGCTGAGCGGCGGTCACACGTTCATGAACGACTGTTGAGCGCTCATGAGAGCGGCGTCCAGCTTGCTCTGGAACGCGTCGACGTCGAGGCCCATGATGAGGAGGTCGTGGACGACACCGTCGCGGTCCATGACCTGACCACGCATGCGGGCCTCGGGTTCAAAGCCCATCTCACGAAACACCTTGACCGCGGCTTTTTGGTCGGTGGTCATCTGGGCGATCATCTTCCGCACGCCCTGCTGCTTCGCGATCGCGAAGGCCTGCTCGGTGAGCAGGCGGCCGAGGTTCTTGCCGCGCATGGTGGGGCTGACGAGGACGCGAAGCTCTCGAACGTGACGAGTCCAGTTGAGCCCGTCCGACGCCACGGTGGCGTACCCGACGATCTCGTCGGCGCGGAGCGCGAGGACCGTGAGCGACAGACCGTGCTCGACGTCTCGGATCCACTGGTCAACCTGATCCGGGTCGGTGATGTCACGGCGGAGGAACAGCAGGTCATGTGGCGGGAGGTGGCGGGCGAAGGCGAGGATGGCATCCCGGTCGCCGGCGGCCAGGAATCGCAAGCTCCCTCGACATCACCGAGGGTGAGCGTCGCCGGATACGCGAGCGGCACCGTGGCCTGCGCGTCCGCCTGTTCCGCGACGCGCCACGTGGGACCGCTGAGCAGCCTCCCGAGCCAGTCCATTCTCGCCATGGTGCACCTCCGCCGCCGCAATTCCACGGCAACACGATTGACATCAAATATACACACTTTGCAGGGGTCAAATCGGGCTGGCGGACTGCCGGTCACCGGCCCGGCGGTGACGACGCCACCGACTGCGCGACGATCACCTCGACCTCCGCGGTGAGGTCAGCGGGCGCGGCGGGCACACCTTGTGCGTCGAGAAGCGCGCCATTGGACACGAAACGGCGGCCGTCGGCGAACGCCCGGAGGGTGGCCACGAGGAGGGGTGACTCCCGGCGGACGCCGGCCGAGCGGATGGCGGCGAACAAGTCTGTGGCATCGAGGGCGTCGTTGCTCAGGGGGGCGGGGTCGTCGGGCAGCCCGTCCCAAACGCCAGCGAAGGCGGAGCCACGAATCGGGTAGCGGCAGAAGGAGACGACCGGCCCCGCATCGACCTCGGGGACGGCGAGGTGGAGCATGATGCCGCTCTCGCTGGCGCGGGTGCGGATCAGTTCGCGGATCACCTCGCGCCACGTGCCGATCGGTCCGCCGGGGAGCGCGGGATGGAGGTTCAGGAGCGGGTGCCGCAACGAGAACTCGCGCTCAAAGATCAGCATGTATCCGGCGAGCACACCGAGGTCGAACGGGAAGGGTTGCAGCAGGCGCTCGACCTCCCGATCGTAATCAAGGCGCCAGGCCGGGAGCGGCTCCCCGGCACGCGAGCGCTCGCCGCCCACGGCTCGACGGTAGTGAATTGACGACTTCGTCACGACGGGGATGCCGAGGCCGGCAGCACGCTCGAGGAACGAGTCGGTGACTGGATCCTCGGATGGATCGCGGTTGCAGAACACGAACGAGAATTCGACGTCCGGGAGCTGCCCGGCCTCTCGGGCGGCGATGACGGCCTCGAACATCCCTCGGGAGCCGGGGCCTCGAGCGGTGGTGAACCAACCGAGCCGAAGCGTCATCGCTCGAATCCGTTGTCGTACGTCTCGCGCAGTACCTGGATCCGCTGCTCGACGTCGGCAAGCAGGGCCTGGCAGCGCTGCGCCAGACGCATCCCTTCCTCGTACAGCGATATGGACTGTTCGAGCGTGAGTTGACCGCCCTCAAGGGTATTCGTGACCTCCTCGAGGCGCGCGTACAGGCCTTCGAAGCTCTCGTCGGACGGGCGTTCTCCGGTCACGAAACGGCCTCGATGCGGACTGGTCGCACTCCGTCGTGCCAGCGAACCAGCAGCCGGTCTCCGTCCTTTACGGCCGTGGATGAGGTCACGGGCGACTGATCGGGGCGCGTGACCACGGCGAAGCCTCGTCCGAGCGTCGCGAGCGGGGAGAGGGAGGTCAGGCGCCCCGTCCGCTGCTGGAGGACCGAAGCGGCGTCATGCAGACGGCGGGCAGCCGCGATCGTGGAGCGTTCGGCGTGCAGGGCGACGGCGTGCCCGAGCGCGGGCGCGTTGGGCGCGGTCTGCCGCAGTCGCAGCCAGCGGACATCGAGGTGCTCGTGCACGGACGCGAGCTTGCGCACGACCTGTAACTCGCCGTGGCGCTGGAGGGTGTCGACGCGGTGCGCGACTGAGCCGCGGTCCGGCGCGACCAGCTCGGCGGCGGCGGACGGTGTGGGCGCGCGGACATCCGCGACGAGATCGGCAAGGGTGGTGTCGGTTTCGTGACCGACGGCGGAGACCACGGGGACAGGCGAGCCGAAGACCGCGCGCACGACGGGCTCTTCGTTGAACGCCCACAGATCCTCGGCGGAACCGCCGCCTCGGGCGACAATCAGCACATCGATGTCTCGCTCCCGGGCGATGGCGCGGATCGCGTCCGCCACAGCGGGCGCGGCGCCCGCGCCCTGTACAGGCGCGGGCTGGAGGACGAGGTCAGCGAGAGGCCACCGGCGCCCGAGGACGTCGCGAATGTCGTGGAAGACGGCGCCAGTCGGAGACGTGACGACGCCGATGCGGCGCGGGAATCGAGGGAGCGAGCGTTTTCGCTCGGGGGCGAACAGCCCCTCCTCCTCGAAGCGAGCGCGTCTGCGCTCGAACTCGGCGGCCAGCGCTCCCGTCCCTTCCGGTTGCACGAAGTCCACGACGAACGAGAGGTCGCCGCGCTGTTCGTACAACGAGAGCGACCCGTAGACCACGACGGAAGCACCCTCGTGGAGGCGGTCGCGCTGACCGACGTTTCGGTTACGGAAGAACGCGCAGCGCAGCGCGCCACGAGCGTCCTTCAGCGTGAAGTAGACGTGGCCGGAGGAGGCGAGCGAGAGGTTGGAGACTTCCCCTGCCACCCAGATCTCCGTCAGGTGTCGGTTCGCCTCCAGGAGCTCGCGGAGGTAGCGGGTGACCTGACTGACCGGATAGACCTCGGGTGGCATGGGGCTCCGAATCAGGCGTTCGAGACCCGCTCGATGTAGTTGCCTTCAGACGTCCCGACCTTGATCGTGTCGCCTTCGTTGATGAACAGCGGGACGTTCACGACAAGGCCGGTCTCGAGCGTGGCGGGCTTGGTGGCGCCGGTGGCGGTGTCGCCCTTCACTCCCGGATCGGACTGCACGATCTTCAGCTGGACGGCCGGAGGCAACTCGATGCCGAGCGCTTCCTCGCCGTACGCGAGCACCTGCACCACGTCGCCCTCCTTGAGGTAGGAGGGGGCGTTCCCGGCGACGCTCTCGGGGACGGTGATCTGATCGAACGTCTGGGTGTTCATGAACGTCAGACCCGTGGCGTCCGAGTAGAGGAACTGCATGTCCCTGCGCTCGACGCGGGCGGCGGCGAGCTTCTCGCCGGCGTTGAAGGTGCGCTCGATGATGTGGCCGCCTCGCAGGTCGCGCATCTTGACGCGGTAGACTGCAGACTTCTTCGTCTTGACGTGCTGGACCTCGACGACCTGATAGAGGTTGCCGTCGACCTCAACGGACACGCCGCGCTTGATTTCGCCAGTGCTGATCACCGGTGACTCCCTACGTTCGCGGGCAGGACGGCAAAGCCTGCCGCTGCCTGTACTGCGGTCTCTAGTTCAACTTCGCAGCCGTGGAGAGCCTGCGCAAGCGTCCGCCCTCCATCACGCATTGATCTTCGATGCGCACGCCACCCCAGCCGGGGATGTAGATGCCGGGTTCGACCGTGACCACCTGGCCGTCAGCGAGCACGTCAGCCGAACGCGGGCCGAGCCGCGGCGCCTCGTGGATGTCGAGGCCGACTCCGTGTCCGAGGCCGTGGCCGAAGTACTCGCCGTAGCCGGCTTCAGCGATCACGCGGGCAGCGATCTGATGGGCCTGCTCCCCGGTCATGCCAGCCTCGATGCGCTCCTCGGCCATCTCCTGCGCGGTCAGGACGATGTCGTAGATCTCCCTGAAGCGGGCGTCCGGTTCGCCGAGGACGATCGTCCGCGTCAGGTCGGAGCAGTACCCCTCCACGACGACGCCGAGGTCCATGACCACGCCCGTGCCCGGCTCGAGCGCCGTAACGCGTGGGTATGCATGTGGGAGCGCGCCCCATGCCCCCCCGGCGATGATGGTTGGGAACGACAGGTCGTCGGCGCCATGTTCCATCGCGAACCGCTGGACTTCCCAGGCGAGCTCGCGTTCCGACATGCCCGCACGTGCGGTACTCGCGGCGTGGGTGAACGCTGCGTCACCGAGGAGCACCGCTCGCGTGAGCAGGTCGACCTCGTCAGGCTCCTTGATCGCGCGCAGCGCCTCGATGGCGCGCGGCGCGGGCACGAACGCCGGGCGGTCGGCATCGGGCAGTGACGCGAGGGTGTCTTTCCATTCCTCGAACGAGGCGTATGTGAGCCCAGCTGGCTCGAAGCCGACACGCTTTCCCCCGAGATGTTCGAGGAGCGCGGGAGCCCACTCCGTCATGGGGCCGTTCGCGGGGACAAGTGTGAAGGCGGCAGCCTGCGCGGCGACCTGTTCGAAATAGCGCGCATCGGTGGCGAAGCGGGCGTGTTCGCGGCTGACGAGCAGGGTGCCGGCGGTGCCCGTGAAGCCGGATATCCAGCGGCGGTTCGAGGGTGTGGTGATCAGCAGCGCATCGACGCCGAGTTCGTCGAGGTGCGCCCGCAGGCGGTCGATGCGTGTCGCGGCCGGCATCACCCCAGCTCCTCCCTCGACAGGCGGTCATAGAGGAGGTCGAGTGCCGCCAGGTAGCCGCGGTATCCGAAGCCGGCTACTTGGCCCCACGCGACTGGAGCGAGGTACGAGTGGTGGCGGAACGACTCGCGCGCGTAGATGTTCGAGAGATGCACCTCGATGGTCGGCACGCCGACGGACGAGATCGCGTCCGGTATCGCGAGCGAGGTGTGCGTCAGCGCGCCCGCGTTGAGGATCAAGCCATCCCAGTCGCGGTGCTCCTGGATCAGGTCGACGAGGACGCCTTCATGGTTCGACTGAAGGCACTTGACCTCGATGCCGTGATCGTCGGCGCGGTTGCGCAGCAGCAGCTCGATGTCGGCGAGCGTCTGGAGGCCGTAGATCTCGGGTTCGCGGCTGCCGAGGAGGTTCAGGTTCGGGCCGTTGAGTACGAGGATGCGCATCATGTGTCCGTCCGTTCGCGCGTGCGGGGCAATCCTACCGTGCGCGGCGGACGAGCGCCGTCCTCGATGTCACGCGCCTGACGCAGAGCGCTGGTGACGAGCTGTGCGTGTCCCTGTCCGGTCACCGCAGTGTAGATCTGGGTGGTGTCGGCACTCGCGTGGCCGAGCAGCGCCTGCACCACGCGCAAGTCCGCGCTGCGCTCGATCATGTGGGTGGCGAACGAGTGGCGCAGGAGGTGTGGGTGGATGCGCTGAGGGATGGCGGCCTGCGTGCCATAGCGCCGGACGAGCGCCTGAATCGACCGCACGGCAAGGCGGCGGCCCTCACGACCGATGAAGAGCGCAGGCTGCGCTCCGGTCATCAACTCGGGGCGGCCTCGTTCCAGGTACATGGTGAGTGCGAGGCTGGCCGGCTGACCGTAGAGGCAGATGCGTGTCTTCTGGCCCTTGCCCGTGACCCGCACCTGCCGGTTGGCGAGATCGAGGTCCGCAAGATCGACGCGCGCCGCCTCGCTGACGCGCAGGCCGGCACCATAGAGCAGTTCGAGAAGGGCGCGGTCGCGTAGGCCCCGCGCGGTGTCGCGCGGAGGTGCATCGAGTAGCGCACTTGCTTCCCCCTCGGTGAGGAAGTGTGGCAGACGTCGAGGCGCGGCCGGGGTGCGCAGGCCGAGGATGGAATCGCCGGGGCGCGGCGGGGGGAGCAGCTCCTCGCGGTCGAGCCAGCGGTAGAAGGCGCGGATCGTCGTCGCACGGCGGCGAATCGAGGCCTGGGCCAGATCGTCGTCTCGGATGCGAGCGAGGTACGCGCGGGCATCGTCGCGGCCGGCGCGCTCGGCCGCCGTTCCCCGCTGTACGAGGAACTCGAGGAAAGGCCCAATGTCGTCTCGGTAGTTGCGTGCGGTGAGGTCCGACCGCCCGCGCACGCCACTGAGGTCGGCGAGGTAGCGGCCGAGCAACGCGTCGTTGTGCTCCCGGAGGGCGCGGCGCGACTGTGGATCGGTGCTTGGCGCGACGGTGCCCCGGGGCACGGGAGGACCTACGCGGACTTCCGTTGCGTCCGGCGGCCGCCGGTCGTTGGGCGAGTGCTTCGCGATCGGGGTGCCGCGGACTTCGCGCGTGGATCTTTGCCCTGCTCGCGGAGCTTGGCTTCGCGAGCGGCGATGAGGTCCGCGGCGTCCTCGATGGTCACAGTGGCTGGGTTTCGGCCCCGCGGGAGCGAGGCGTTCACCGTGCCATCGGTGACGTAGGGGCCGAAGCGACCATTGCGAATCGTGACGTTTGCGCCCGTGTCGGGGTGTGCTCCGAGGTCTGCGAGGATGGAGGCCGAGCGGGCGCGGCCTTTGCGGGGCTCCGCGAGCAGCGCGACCGCGTCCTCGAGCGTTACGGAGGCAAGCTGGTCGTGGTCCTGGAGGCTGCGGCTCTCCGTGCCCATCCGGACGTAGGGCCCGAGCGGACCGTCCTGTGCGGTGATCGGCTCCCCGGTGACGGGGTGGACGCCCAGGGTGCGCGGGAACGAGAGCAACATCCGAGCCTCGCCGAGGGTCAGCGTTTCGGGCGTCATGCCGGGCCAGAGCGAGGCGCGCCGCGGCTTGCCGTCGTTCTCGGTGTCCTCTCCCAGCTGCACGTACGGGCCGTAACGCCCGTTCTTCGAGTAGATGGGGAGCCCGCTGTCCGGGTCAGTGCCGAGGGATTGGTCGCCGAGCGCTGCCCGCTCCAGAATCCGCACGGCGGTGGGAAGGTCAAGCTCGTCGGGTGGCGTGTCCTCGGGCAGGCTGGCACGCACTTCGTCATCGCCGGCCTGGACGTACGGCCCGTAGCGGCCGACGCGAACCGCCACGGTGCGGCCGTGCTCATCCTGGCCGAGTGGGATCGATGACACCTCGCGGGCGTCGATCGCCTCCCACCCGCTGCCGATCCGCTCCTTGAGACCCTCGGCTGCGAAGCCGTCGCCTGGAGCGGCGGAGTCGCCGAAGTAGAACCGGCGGAGCCACGGGGTGGCCTGGATCGCTCCCGCCGCCACCTCGTCCAGGTCGTCCTCCATCCGGGCTGTGAAATCGAGATCCACGAGTTCGGGGAAGTGCTGCTCGAGAAGGTTCACCACGGCGAAGGCTACGAACGTGGGTACGAGGGCTGAGGCGCGCTTCTGCACGTACCCGCGGTCGAGGATGGTCCCGATGATCGACGCATACGTGGACGGACGGCCGATCCCACGCTCCTCGAGCTCGCGGATGAGGCTGGCCTCGGTGTAGCGGGCCGGCGGCTGCGTCTCGTGACCCCGAGGCTCAGTGGCCGTTGTCTCGAGAGCCTGCCCGACCGCGAGCGGGGGAAGGACGCGCTCCTGTTCGTCCAGCTCGGCATCCGGGTCGTCCGAGCCCTCAACGTAGGCGCGCAGAAAGCCCGGGAACGTGATCACCTTGCCAGATGTGGCGAAGGTGGCGGCGCCGCGCTCGCCCGCATCGGCCTGAATGCGCACGTTGGTGCGCCGCCCCGTGGCGTCGCGCATCTGCGAGGCGATGGTGCGCATCCAGATCAGCTCGTAGAGACGGTAGGCATCGGTGTCGAGTTCGCCCCGGACGCTGTCCGGGGTGCGGAACGATGTCCCCGCCGGACGAATCGCTTCGTGTGCCTCCTGCGCACCCTTGCTGCGGGTGGTGTACTGGCGCGGCTGGTCGGGGACGTACTCGCCTCCATACAGCTGCCGGACCTGGTTGCGGGCCGCGTCGAGCGCTTCGGTCGAGAGGTTGGTGGAGTCCGTCCGCATGTACGTGATGTAGCCGTTCTCGTACAGGGACTGTGCCGCCGACATCGTGCGCTGGGCCGAGTAGCGGAGCTTGCGACCCGCTTCCTGCTGGAGAGTCGAGGTGATGAAGGGCGGAGCGGGCCGCTGAGTGAAGGGCCGCTCCTGCACCTCGGACACCGTGGCAGTGTGTCCACCGACGGCGGAGGCCACGGCGCCGGCGGCGGCCTCGTCAAGCAGCACGACGTCGCGGTCGCTCGCGAGGCGACCCGTGGTCGGGTCGAAGTCGCGGCCGCTGGCCACACGACGGCCATCGAGTTCGATCAGCCGCGCAGTGAGTTCGGACCCCTCCGCCGTGCGCAGGGTCGCGTCGACGTCCCAGAAGGAGGCGTTGACGAAGCGCATGCGTTCGCGTTCGCGGGCGACCACGATGCGGATGGCGGCGGACTGTACGCGGCCCGCGGACAGCTTCGGACGGACCTTCTTCCAGAGGACGGGTGAGACCTCGTAGCCGTACAGGCGGTCGAGGATGCGTCGCGCCTCCTGCGCCTCGACGAGGTGCTGGTCGATCTCGCGCGGATGCTCGATGGCGTCCTCGATGGCGTCGCGGGTGATCTCGTGGAAGACCATGCGCTTCACGGGCACCTTGGGGTTCAGGACCTCGCGCAGGTGCCACGCGATCGCCTCACCCTCGCGGTCTTCATCCGTGGCGAGGTACAGCTCGTCGGCGTCTTTGAGTAATTGCTTGAGCTTCGTTACCTGCTGCTTCTTCGTCGCGGGCACGATGTACAGGGGCTCGAAGTCGCGGTCGACGTCGACGCCCAGACGCGCCCACGCTTCGCGGCGGTACTTCTCGGGAATTTCCGCGGCCTTCGACGGCAGGTCACGCACGTGGCCGATCGAGGACTCGACGACGTACTCGGGACCGAGGAAGCGCGCGATCGTGCGAGCCTTGGCGGGAGACTCGACGATGACGAGGCTCTTCCCGCTGGCTGCGCGCGTCCGGCTCCTGCGGCGCGGTTCTGTGGTCAACCGTCACTCCTGCCTTCGGAGACGGCGTAGTGAGCGCCGTCTTCCCGCAGTCGAACGTACTGCATGCCACCCATGTCGCGCACGAGACCCTTGAGTTCAAGCAGCGCGAGGGTGGCCGTGACGGTCGCGGCCGGGAGCCCGCTCTGACGGACGATCTCGTCGATATGGCGTGGCTCACGCGTGAGCGCGGACATCATGGCGAGTTCTTCAGGGTCCTCCGGCGGCAGAGCGCGACCGAAGTCCATCTGCACGCCGATCATGGTCAGGTTCAGCGCCTCGAGCACGTCCTCCGCGCGGGCGACGGGGGTGGCGCCGTCGCGCAGCAGCGCGAGGGGGCCTTGGGACTGTGTGGAGAAGATCGAACCCGGCACCGCGAAGACCTCTCGGTTCTGCTCGAGCGCCAGACGCGCCGTGATCATGGCGCCGCTCGTCGGCTCCCCCTCGATGACAAGTGTGCCGAGGGCCACGCCGGACATAATGCGATTGCGTCGTGGGAAGAAGTCGGCCCGGGGTTTCGTGCCGAGCGGGTAATCGGTGATCAGCGCGCCCTGCTCCGCGATCTCGTCCGCCAGGCGTGCGTTCTCCGGCGGGTAGACGGTATCCAGCCCGTTCGCGAGGACGGCGACGGTACGGCCTCCGGCGTCGAGCGCGGCGCGGTGCGCAACGGTGTCGACGCCGCGAGCCAGTCCGGAGACTACCGTGACGCGGCTGACGGCCAGCCCGTGCGCGAGTTCGGTGGCCGCCTGGCGACCGTAGGCGGTGGCGCGGCGGGTGCCGACTACGGCCACGCTCCACTCGTCGTCTGGAGTCCATGCGCCCTTCACATACAGGACCGGGGGCGCGTCGCCGATCTCAATCAGTCGCGAAGGATATCGAGAGTCGGAGGGGGGCAACGCATGGATGCCGGCGCGGTCAAGGCGTTCGAGTTCGGTGAACGGGTCGATCTCGGACTGCGCACGGCTGACTGCCTGGGCGGTGCGTGCATCGAGGCCGGCCGCGTGCAACGCGCCGGCATCAGCGCGCCATGCCTCCTCGAGCGTCGGAAACGCAGCCTCGAGGAAGGCGAAGCGGACGCTCCCCAGACGTGGAACGCGGTGGAGGGCGACGCGGTACGCCAGATCATTTGTTCGCGATGGAGCGGTCACGGGCATCAGAGTAGCAAGCACGCGCAAGGGATCAACGATTGTTGTGGCGCTCGCCGCTACGAGGCGGCCTCGCCGGCGGTCTCCTCCTCAAGGTACGGGACGAGCGAGTCGATCAGGTCGGTCGTCGAGTCGAGTTGCCGGCCGATTCCGGAGAGCAGGCCCATCACCCGTGCAATGAGGATGACGTCGCCCGGGACCTCGACCAGTGGATTCGCCCGGAGGATGCGACCGAGGCGGACGTTGACCTCGGCGAACAGCGCAGCGTCCGCGTACGCTTTGCCGGAGCGGAGCACGTCGCCGAGGAACGCCTCGCCGAGGGCGTAGTACGTTTCCTCGTCGTAGACCCGGGTGCGGAAGCCCATGCCTTCCATGGCCTCCGTCACCTGCTGGCGATGCTGAGCGACGATGGCGCTCGTCAGGACGACGACCTGCTGGCGAAACTCCTCGGGAAGCCGCTTGGTCAGGCCGAAATCGATGAGTCCGATGCGCGCGGGCCCGCCCGGGGTGGCCGGAGGCAGTACGAGGAGATTGCCGGGGTGCGGGTCGGCATGGAACACGCCGTGCCGCAGCACCATGACGTTGTACAGATCGATCAGCGAGTCCGCGACGGCGGCGGTGTCGATGCCGGCGGCGCGCAGTGCCTCGACGTCCGTGATCTTGGTGCCGTCGAGGAAGTCCATCGTCAGGACGCGACGGCCCGACCGCTCCCAGTAGATGCGAGGGACGACCACGTCCTCGCGGTGCGCGAGGATGCCCGCGATCTCCTCGGCGGCGTGGCCTTCGTGGACGAAGTCGACCTCCTCGGGCGCGTTGCGCTCCATCTCTTCGACGACGGGGCGGAAGTCGATCACGGTCTCGAGGCGGGACCACACGTTGGCCAGCAAGCGGATGGTCTGCAGATCCCAGTGGACGACGCGCTCGATGCCGGGGTACTGCACCTTCACGGCGACGTCATGACCCTCGTGCGTGCGGGCACGATACACCTGTGCCAGTGAGGCTGCCGCCACGGCGTTGGTGTCGAACTCGGCGAACAACTGATCGATCGGCGCCCCGAGGTCGGCCTCGACGACGGGACGCATCTCGGACCACGGGCGCGGCGGGACCGCGTCCTGGAGCATCGAGAGGACCTCGACATACTCCTCCATCAGGATGTCGGCGCGGCTCCCGAGGAACTGGCAGGTCTTGATGATGAGGCCCTGCTGGCGCACGGCACGGCGTGCGACCGCGCGCGCGGCGCTGAGATGGAAGCGGTGGGTGGCCTCCGCCATCCGCTCTTCGCCGAAGACGCGACGCTTGAGGCGGAGCCACCGCCACCGGATCCAGAGCCAGACGATGGTCGCGGTGAGGGGGATGAACCGACGCCAGCGGCCGGACGGCGGGCGGACATAACGGTGTTCGAATCGAACGGACACGCGGGGGCAGCTCCTGAGGTCGAGGACTGGATCCAGCGTACGGGGCCACGGAACGCGTCGCAAACGCCGGCGGACATCGAGGCGGAGTCCGGACGGAGGCGGTACGATCGGGGGGTCATGCCGATCTTCAACCCGTTTCTCCCGTCGTTCGCACGTGACCCGTATCCCGCATACGCGACGCTCCGCTCGACCGAGCCCGTCCACTTCAGTCCGACGCTCCAGGCGTGGGTTGTGACCTCGTTCGCGGAATGCGAGCGTGCGCTTCGAGATGCGGAGACGTTCTCGAACAACCCGTTGCTGGCCACGAGCCCGATGGCGCGCCAGTTCCAGCAGCAACGTCGCGAGTTCCCGCTCGGCGAAGTGCCCACGGTGCTGAACTCGGATGCGCCGGTGCATACGCGACTGCGGGGCATCGTGAGCCGGGCGTTCACTCCGCGAGTGATCGAGGGGATGCGCGGCCGCATCGAGGAGATCACAGACGAGCTGCTCGATGACACTCCCGGGAGCGAGCCGTGGGACCTGGTCGCGGCGCTCGCTCAGCCGCTTCCGGTCGTTGTCATCGCCGAGCTCCTCGGCGTCCCTACCGCCGACCGTGAACTGTTCAAGCGGTGGTCGACGTCGATCGCAGACACGGCGACGAGCATCTTCAGTACGCCCGAGTCGGTTGAATCCACCAAACGAGCGTCGAGCGAGCTGATCGAGTACCTCAGCCGGTTCATCGAGGAGCGACGGCGCGCCCCGCGCGAAGACCTGATCACAGCACTCGTACAGGCCGAAGACGGGGGAAGCCGGCTGACGCGCGAGGAGTTGCTCGCGTTCACCATCGTCCTGTTGATCGCAGGTCATGAGACGACGATCAACCTCATCGGCAACGGGATGCTCGCGCTGCTGGGCGAGCCGGAGCAGGCTCGGCTGCTCGGCGAGAAGGCTGACCTCATTCCGGAGGCGGTGGAGGAGTTCCTGCGTTTCGACAGTCCCGTGCAGGGTGTCGTCCGGGTTGCGACGCGGAACGTGGAGCTGGGCGGGCAGCCGCTGAAGCCCGGGGACGTCCTGCTTGTGATGGTGGGCGCCGCGAATCGGGACCCCGCGCGCTTTCCCGGCGCGGATCGGCTGGACGTCCGGCGTGCCGACAACCGTCACCTCGCGTTCGGCCTCGGTCCTCACTTCTGTCTCGGCGCGCCACTTGCGAGACTCGAAGCGCAGGTCGCGTTCGGCTCGCTGCTCGCGCGCTTCGACCGGATCGAACTCGCCGGCGCGCCGGTGCGGGGAGGCACGTTCGTGCTGCGCGGCCTGAGGGAGCTGCCGGTAACGGCGGGGTAGTGCGGGGAGGCACGGTGGGCGAGTACGACCGCGACAATGTGTTCGCGCGCATCCTGCGGAACGAGGTGCCGAGCGATCGCCTATACGAGGACGACGAGTTCATTGCGTTCCGGGACATCGCACCGAAAGCGCCGGTGCATATCCTGGTGATCCCACGCCATGAGGGCGCCACAGGCCCGGCCGCCCTCGAGGATGCCGATGCGGGCTGGATGGGGCGCATGGTCGTCGTCGCAACGACGATCGCCCGCGCGGAGGGTCTGGACGAACGCGGATACCGACTGGTGATGAACAACGGCCCGGATGCTCACCAGGAGGTCCAGCACATCCATCTGCACATCCTCGGCGGGAAGTCGCTCGACTCGATGGCCTGAATGGCGTGAGTAGGAGCGGGCGCGACTATACTCGACGGCGTCCGGGGGCCTGTAGCTCAGCGGCCTAGAGCAGTCGGCTCATAACCGATCGGTCCCAGGTTCGAATCCTGGCGGGCCCACCACGTTGCCGAGTCCGTTCCTGTCGAGGTGCACCATGCGCGATCTGATCCGTGACGTCATGAGCCGCCACGAGCCCGTCCTCGTCGATCCGGCGAGGGACCACATGCCGGCGGCGGTGTTGCTCCTGCTGCACGAGCGCAACGGTGTCGAACACCTGCTGTTCCAGGTGCGCAGCCAGCACGTCGAATTCCACAAGGGGGAGATCAGCCTACCCGGCGGCGGTCGCGACCCCGAGGATGAGTCGTTGCTCATGACGGCACTCCGGGAGACCGAAGAGGAGATTGGTGTGCACCGCTCGCATGTGGAGGTGTTCGGACGCCTTGACGATGTGGTGACGCGGACGAACTTCGCGATGTCCCCATACGTCGGCGCGATCACGGAGCCCTCGCCATACCCATTTCAGATCGCGAGCATCGAGATGGAGATGCTCCTCGAAGTGCCAGTCCCGTACCTGCTGAGCGGTGAGGGCTGGGAATACATGACCACGCCGATCGGCGAGATGCGGAATTACCGTCACGGCGAGCACTTGATCTTCGGCGCGACCGCCCGAGTGGTATCGCAGCTAGTCGACAAGCTCATCGAAGCGCGGGGCGGGCCCCTGGCGGACGCAGCAGCGGTCCTGCGTTGACGGTTGTCTATGTGCGCCACGGCGAATCTGTGGGCAACGTCCAGCGGGTCATCCAGGGCTGGCTCGATCTTCCGCTGACTCCTCGCGGCGAGGCGCAGGCGATGGCTGCGGGGCGACGAATCGCCGCGACGACAGCAGCCGTCGCGCTGTACACGAGCCCGCTCCTGAGGGCGCGGCGAACTGCGGAGATCATCGGCGAGGGCGCCGGTCTGGAAGTCCTGGCGATCGACGGTCTGCGCGAGTACGGGTTTGGGGAGGCCGAGGGCCTGCGCTGGCCTGAGGCGGCAACGCGCTGGGGCCTCGCGGACCGCGACTGGGGCGTCGGTCAGGTCCCGGGAGAAGAGGGCATGGAGGCGTTTCGTCAGCGCGTCCGTGAGGCGTTCGAGGCGCTGCACGAGCGTCATCGTGACTCGCTCGCCGTCGCGGTCGTACATGGTGGAGTGCTGGGCGCCATGCTGGGGACGCTGTGGGGACTGGCGCCGCACGAGCACGTGCAGGTCTACAGCTCGAATTGCGGGATGACGACGGTGGCAGACGAGCGCGGACAGCCCGCGGTCATCGGACTGAACGACGTGTGTCACCTGCGCGAAGGCGTCGCCAGCTAGCGCCCGTGCTCAGTGCACGCCGGCAAGGTAGGCGACAGTAACGCCCTCGCCCCCCTCATGACGCGTAGCCGTCTCGTACGAAGTCACGAGCGGATGACGGTCGAGGAGTTCACGCACTGCACGGCGCAGGGTCCCAGTCCCTTTGCCATGGATGAGGTACACGCGGTGCTTTCCGGCGCGCGCCGCGAGGTCGAGGAATTCCTCGACGCGGGGCATGGCCTCGTCGAGCGTCTGCCCGCGCACCTCGATTTCGTTGGCGACGTTGGCGGGTGGTGGCGGCGCCGGGATGCGAGGCGCTGGCGCACCTGTCCCCCGGGCGCTGCGCTCGACTTGTTGCATGCGGACCCGTGTGCGGAGCGCGCCCAGTTGGACGTCGAACTCGCCATCGGCGCCCGGGGCCGAGAGGGCCTCACCGGGACCTGGGATGCCGCGTAACCAGACGAGCACGCCGGGGGCGATGGGTTCGCGCGACTCGGAGCGGCTGGGCGACGGAGGTGCCGGAGGCGGTTCGGGCTCGGGCGGGAGCGCCTCCATGGCTCGACGCGCGCGCGTTAGCTCAACGTTCGCCTGTTCGAGGCGAGCCGCCTCCACCTGCCGCCGTGTGCGTTGCACCAGCCGCTCGGCCTCGCGCAGCTCGGCGCGGACTTTGCGTCGCGCCTCTGCCCGCAACTCGGCGGTCTCATTCGTGAGGGCATCGAGGCGCGCTTCGTAGTCGCGTCGCAGGGCCTCGGCGGCGTCGCGGGCGGCGGCGGCCGACGCGGCTCGTTCCTCCGCCGCTGTCAGCTGGCGGCGAAGGTCCGCCAGCACGTGCTCCATGTCCTGCTGCTCGCTCGAGAGGCCGGAGCGCGCTTCGGCGATGACGTCGGCGGGCATGCCGAGGCGGGAGGCGATGGCGAGCGCGTTCGACTGACCCGGCAGGCCGAGCGTCAGCCGGTACGTCGGCGCGAGCGTCTCGAGGTCGAACTCGACCGACGCGTTCATGACATCCGCCGTGTGGTGGGCGTACAGCTTCAACTCGCTGTGGTGCGTCGTGGCGATCAGCGTGACCCGAGCCCGGCGTAGCCGTTCGACGATGGCGATCGCCAGGGCCGCGCCCTCGGTCGGGTCGGTGCCGGCACCCAGCTCGTCGAGCAGCACCAGTGACCGGTCCCCCGCCCGTTCGATGATGTCGATGATGGTGGTGACGTGGCCGGAGAAGGTCGACAGGGATTGAGCGATCGACTGTTCGTCGCCGATGTCGGCGAAGACGGCCTCGTATACCGGAAGCTGCGAGCCTTCCTCGGCCGGGACGGGCAGACCGGACATCGCCATCAGGCACAGAAGGCCCGCCGTCTTCAGCGCCACCGTCTTGCCGCCGGTGTTGGGTCCGGTGACGAGGAGCGCATGCGCCTCGCCGCCGACCTCGAGGGTGATAGGGACGACCTCGCCCGGCAGCAGTGGGTGGCGAGCGCTCACGAGACGCAGTGGGGCGGGGGAGTTGCGGAGCCACGACTGAGCCGCCCCGCGGCGGTGGAGCGCCGTCGCGCGCAATTCCCGAGCCAGGCGGGCACGGGCGAGTGCGCAGTCGACCGTCGCCAGCCCCGCTACGACATCCACGAGGTCTTCCGCGGCCTCGCCGACGGCGCCGCTCAGTTCGCGGAGGATGCGTTCGACTTCGTGGCGCTCGTGGAGCTGCAGCTCCCGCCAGCGGTTCCCGAGCTCAACGACCGCGAATGGCTCGACGTACACCGTCGCGCCGGAAGCCGACGTGTCGTGGACGACTCCGGGGACGGCGCCTCTGGCCTCGGCGCGTACGGGGAAGACGTAGCGGCCCATGCGGATGGTGACGAGCGGCTCCTGTAGTGCCGCACGCACATCGGCGGCGCGGAGCATCGCCTGCACCCGCTGCTGCAGGCGGTCGTGCGCGGCGTTCAACTCGCGGCGGATCGATGCGAGATCGGCGCTCGCGGCATCGGCCACCTCGCCGCGATCATCGATGGAGCGCTCGATGAGGCCACGAAGCGGAGCGAGGTCGGCCATCCCGCCGGCGACCGTCGAAAGCAGGGGGGTGTCCTCGGTGACCCGGACGAGCGCCCGCCGCACGCGTTCGGAGCTGCGGATGGTAGCGGCGACTTCGAGGAGGTCGGTCACGGCGAGCGTCTGCCCGCGGCCGGCGGCTTCGGCCCGCTCACGGACGTCATGTGCGCCCCCGAGCGACACTTCCACGCCGGCCTGATCGAGGTGGATCGCCTCAGCGAGTTCACGCTGACGCTCGGCCGCGGCGTCACGATCTGAGAGTGGGCGTAGCGCAAGCGCGGTCTCGCGGCCAGCCGAGAAGGATGTGAGGCGGGCCAGCCGGTCCAGCACGGCGGGGAACTCGAGGACGGTCAGGGTGCGGTCGTCGATGATGGACCTCGGTGGGTGGGCGCCTGGCTCTTCGATTGTAGGCGGGCGTGGCGTACGGTGCTGACGTGCGGCGTTTGCGAAGCGCGCGATTTCGTTGACCGTACGAACGAGCGAGCAATACGATCGCTGCCTCGGATCGAGTGCGGATCCCTCGCCAAAGGAGACACTGTGAACCTGCGTATTCCCGGCCCTACCCCCGTACCGCGGGAGGTAGCGGAGGCCGGCGCCGCCGACATGATCAACCACCGCGGCCCCGAGTTCGCCGAGATCATCGGCAGGGTCACTGAGGGCGCGAAGCGGGTGTTCCAGACCTCGAACGACGTCCTCATTCTGACGACGTCGGGCAGCGGCGGGATGGAAGCCGCGGTCGTGAATCACGTGTCGCCCGGCGACAAGGTGCTGGTCGTCACGATCGGGGTGTTCGGCAAGCGGTTCCTCGAAATCGTACAGACGTACGGCGGCCAGCCGACTGAGCTGGCGTTCGACTTCGGAACGGCGGCCGACCCGGCGCGCATCGATGCGGCGCTGGCGGCGGATCCCGAGTTGAAGACGGTCCTGGTCACCCACAACGAGACGTCCACCGGCACGACGAACCCGCTCAGGGAGATCGGCGAGGTGGTGCGGAAGCACGACCGACTCCTGATCGTGGACGCGATCTCCTCGCTGTCCTCGATTCCGGTGGAGACGGACGCCTGGGGTCTTGACGTGGTGGTTTCGGGCTCGCAGAAGGGGTGGATGGTCGCCCCTGGTCTCGCGTTCGTGAGCGTCAGCCCGCGCGCGTGGGACGTGCAGGCGAAATGCACCACACCGCGCTTCTACTTCGACCTCCAGCGCGCGAGGAGCAGCGCGGAGAAGGGGCAGACGCCCTGGACGCCGGCGGTTTCACTGTACTTCCAACTCGACCGCGCCCTCGAGATCCTGTTTGCCGAGGGGCTGGACAACGTCTACGCGCGACACCACCGTCTGGCGGAGAAGACGCGGCGGGGCCTGCAGGACCTGGGACTGGAGCTGTTCGCCGCAGAGGGCCACCGGTCCGACACCGTGACGGCCGTGAAGGTTCCCGAGGGCGTCGACGGTTCCCTGATCACGAAGACGGCGCGCACTGAGTTCGGGACAGTCCTGGCCGGCGGCCAGGGCTCGCTCAGCGGCAAGATCTTCCGCTTCGGGCACCTTGGACTCGTGTCGGATGAGGACGTCGACAACGGCCTGCGCGCAGTCGCGCAGACGATGGAGCGCCTCGGCTTCAAGACGCCGACCCCGGCCTGATCGGGGTCATCACATGGCACGCATCCTGATCGCTGACACCCTGGCTCAGCAGGGCATCGACCTGCTGAGCCAGCGGCATGACGTCGAGGTCCGAGTCGGCCTGTCGGAGGACGAGCTTGTGGAAGCCGTCGCCGATATCCAGGCGCTGGTGGTCCGCAGCCAAACGCAGGTGACGCGACGTGTGCTCGAGTCCGCGCCACGCCTCGAGGTCGTCGGGCGCGCCGGCGTGGGCGTGGACAATATCGATGTCGAGGCGGCGACGCAGCGCGGGGTCACCGTGGTCAACGCGCCGCTGGCGAACACAATGTCGGCGGCCGAGCACGCCTTCGCGCTCATGCTGGCGCTGGCGCGGAACATCCCGCAGGCACACGCGGCGCTTCAGGCCGGGCGCTGGGACCGCAACAAGTACATGGGCATCGAACTGGCCGGGCGGACGCTCGGCATTATCGGTCTCGGGCGGATTGGGACCGAGGTGGCGCGGCGCGCGCGTGCGTTCCAGATGCACGTGCTGGCCTTCGACCCCTACGTCTCGAACGACCGCGCAAGCGCACTTGGCGTGGAACTGCGTGACCTCGATGCCCTGCTGGCGGAGTCGGACTTCGTCACCCTACACACCGCGCTCCACGAGGGTACGCGGGGGCTGATCAATGCTGAGCGCCTGGCGCAGGCGAAGCCGGGGATCCGGATCATCAACACTGCGCGCGGGGCGCTTATCGACGAGCAGGCGCTCTTCGACGCGGTCGCGTCCGGGCAGGTGGCCGGCGCGGCGATCGATGTCTTCAGCAAGGAGCCGGCGGTCGGGAACGTCCTGGCGACGTCCGACCGTATCGTCGTCACCCCGCACCTCGCGGCCTCGACGGTCGAGGCGCAGGACCGGGCGGCGGTCTCAGTTGCCGAAGAGTTAATGGATGTCCTGGACGGGAAGCCGGCGCAGTTCGCGGTGAACGCACCGCTGGTGGACCCCGAGGCGATGGCCGTCATTGGGCCGTACCTGAACGCGGCCGAGCTTGCAGGCCGCGTCGCCGCGCAGCTTACCTTGGGCCAGCTCGAGCGGGTCCGTATCGAGTACCTCGGTGAGATCGGGAACTACGAGGTGCGTCCGCTGCGGGCGTCCGTGATCATCGGGATGCTGGAGCGCGTGAGCACGCAGAAGGTGACGGTCGTGAATGCCGACGCGCTCGCCGAACAGCGCGGCATTCGCATCGAGCAGGAGAGCGGACCGGCACGCGAGCCGTACGCAAACCTCGTTGCGGTGCAGCTGTCCGGCGCGGATGGCGCCCGTACTGTCGCCGCCACGCACACGCCCTCGGGCGTGCGGGTCGTGGGCATCGATGACTACGTGGTCGACATTTCGCCGGACGCGGCGCAGCACGTGCTGATGGTGGAGAATCTCGACCGCCCCGGGATGATCGGGCGTGTGGGTACCACACTGGGCGAGTGGGGTGTCAACGTCTCGTACATGTCGGTGGGCTCCCGGCCGGGCGCCCGGGAGCAGGCGCTGATGGTGCTCGGAATCAACCGGCCGCTCTCGCCGGCCGAGATACAGATGCTGTCCGGCCTCGATAACATCTCCAGCGCGCGGCAGCTCGACCTCAGCTCGCCCTGATCGAACCGGCTGCGTTCCCCGCAGAGGGGCGGTGGCCGGACCCTGATCAGTCCAGTGGGTTGAGCACCATGCCGGTCGCGAGCTTCGGATAGAAGTACGTCGACTTCTGCGGTAGCACCTCGCCGGCATCTGCCACGGCGATGATCTGCTCGACATGCACGTGGTCCACGAGGAAGGCCGCGCCGTACACGCCCGAGTCCACCTCGTGCCAGGCTTCGGCCTCGTTTTCGGTGTACCCGACCGCTCCGCCGGCGCGTTTCGCGGCGTCGAGGTGGAGGACCGGCTGCAGGATGGTCTCGTTCAGGACGAGGACGTGCAGCGAGCGAGAGGCGCTGGACCAACTCGCCGGCATCGCGCCCCGTATCCCGTCCTCCGTCCGGGCAGACACAAGGTGGAAGGCCTGCGGTTCCAGGCCGATCGAGCCGAAGGTCACGCGAGAAGATGCGTCTCGAGCAACGCGCTCCCACAGCATCGAGGCGCCCTCGGCGCTCCAGGGGAGATCGAGGCGCTGCACGTCGTACAGGTCGGAGAGGCGCGCCAGCACGTCCGCGGAGATTGAGTCGGCCTGGACGAGGCGGTGGATCGGCAAGACGACCAGCCCGGGGTCGTCGACCGGAATGAGCCCGGCGAGGATGTAGCGGTCGCCGTCAGCGACTTCGCTCCGTGCCTCACGCTCCTGCAGGTAGTTGAGCGCTGTGTGGTACCGGTGATGACCGTCCGCGATGGTGACGGCCGAAGCCGCAAGGCCGTCGACGAGGGTGTGTATGTCGTCGGTGTCGGCGATCGTCCACAGCCGATGGACCTCGTTGCGGGCGTCGATCGCTTCGAATGCGGGCGCTGTCGCAGCCGTGCGCGCCATCACTTCGCGCGCCCTGCCATCACCATCCTCGAACATGCCGAAGATGGGACTGACGTTCGTGCGCGTTGCCCGCAGCAGCCGCAGCCGGTCCTCTTTGGCGGCGGTCATCGTCGCCTCGTGGGGCCGGATGATGCCGTCCTCGTGGGGGTGGATGCGCATGCGAGCGAAGAACGAGCGCCGGACGTGCTGACTGTCCTGGACCTCGAAGACCTGCTCGTACACGTACAGTGAGGGTTGCTGGTCGCGTCGAAGGGCGCCGTCGCGCTCCCACGTCGCGAGCAGGCTCGCGGCCCCTGCGTAGCCGTCATTCGACGCGTCGCAGGATTCGACGTGGGCGATGTTGTAGGGGGAGCGTGCCTTCAATGTGCGCACGTCGTCGCCGCCGACAACATCGTAGGGAGGTGCGATGACGTCAGACGGAACCGCTATCGCAGGGTCGTAGCGCAGGCCTCGGAACGGCCGGATCTCGGTCACGGACGGCGTCCTTCCGTTCGGGGTGGAGCCAGGTGTCTGTTTGACCGTGCTTTTCCGGCGTCCCTAGACTGGCCGCCTACGATCCACAGCCCTCGGAAGGTACCCGGTCAGTTGATGCAGCGCTACTGCGTGTTCTGCGAGATCATCGCGCGCCGGGAGCCCGCCGAGATCCTCTACGAGTCGGAGGATGTGATCGTGATCCGCAATGTACTGCGCTGGGTGCCGGTCATGCTCCTGGCGATGCCGAAGCGGCACATGACCCAGTCGGAGCTGTGGCAGAACGTTGGCGAGGTAGGGACGGTGGCGGCGGAGATGGGCCGCCGGTTCTGTCCGCAGGGGTTTCGGCTCGCGTCGAACTTCGGGTGGCACGCGATGCAGTCGCAGGAGCACGCGCACCTGCACGTGCTCGGCGGCACGTACCTCGGCGAGTACGTCTCCTAGGCTAGCGCGCGGCCTTCCATGCGTTCACCGCATCGCGCTGGGCAGCGAAGAGCTGACGAATGCCGACCTCCGCGAGGTCGATCAGGCCGTCCATCTGCCTGCGCGTAAACGGCTCGCCCTCGGCGGTCCCCTGTACCTCGACGAGCTGGCCCGTGCCCAGCATCACGACGTTGAAATCGACGCCCGCCTTCGAGTCCTCGGCGTAGTCGAGGTCGAGCAACGGCTGGCCTTCGATCATCCCGACGGATGTAGCGGCGACCTGCGTGCGGAGCGGCTGCGTGGGCAGGCGGCCTTCGCGCTGCATCCAGTCGATCGCCATGGCGAGGGCGACCCATGCGCCAGTGATGGAGGCGGTCCGGGTGCCGCCGTCGGCCTGCAGCACGTCGCAGTCGAGGGTGATCGTCTGTTCCCCGAGCCGATCGAGGTCGACGACGGCGCGCAGTGAGCGCCCGATCAGGCGCTGGATCTCCTGCGTGCGACCGCCCTGGCGCCCGCGAGCCGCCTCCCGGGCGGAACGCGTGTGCGTCGAACGGGGGAGCATGCCGTATTCGGCGGTGACCCAGCCAGAGCCGGAGCCGCGGAGGAAGCCGGGGACTCCGGGCTCGACGCTGGCGGCGCAGAGGACCCGAGTGTCGCCGACCTCGATCAGCGCTGATCCCTCGGCGTGCTTGAGAGCGCCGGGCTCAATCTTCAGTGGCCGGAGGGCGTCACCCGCCCGCCCAAGCGCGCGTTCGCGCATCGTCATCTCGAGACTCCTGTGCTTGCGGTGTCGTCACGGTACCACCGAGCGCGCCAGTGCGCCTCGGCGGTGTCAGCCGCGCGAGGAGCGGTACCAGAGCGCCGTGCCATCGCTGACCAGGGTGATGTCGCCGTCCTCGTCGGTGCGGAGCACCGCCGCGCTCGCGTACCTCGCGAGGACGGCCTCGGCGGGATGCCCGAACGGATTCGACGCGCCCACGGAGATGATAGCGACGGCAGGATCGACCGCGGCGACGAAGTCCGGAGCGGATGAGGTCGCGGAACCGTGGTGCGGGACCACGAGTGCGTCGGCGCGCAGGTCCAGCCCGCTGTGCACGAGCCACTGCTCCGCATCAGACTCGATGTCCGCGGGCAGCAGGATGCGGCGCTCACCGATGGTGACCCGCAGGACGAGCGAGCGGTCGTTATCGGAGGAGAGGGCAGCCCCCGTACGCAGGGGGGGCGACAGCACCTCGATGGTAGTGCGGTCGCTCACGTGGATTCGGTCGCCGATATCGATGGCGCCAGCGTCAGCCGGCCGCGTGGAGCCCGCCGCAACCAGCAGTTCACGGGTGCCCACCCGCCGCTGCACAGCATCGATGCCGCCCGAGTGGTCGACGTCCTCGTGCGTCAGGATGACGGCGTCCAGGGCGTCGTACTGCCGCGCCCGGCCCAGGGCGGTCATCACGCTGCCGTCGGGCGGACCTGTGTCGACGAGGACGGCGTTTCCCCGGTCGCGAACGAGGACCGCCAGCCCCTGTCCGACATCGAGGACCGTCACGCTCGCAGGTTCGTCGGAGGACGTGAGGACCGTGCTCCAGAGTCCGGCGGCTGCGCCGCCGAGCAGCAGGGTGAGAGCGAGCCCGGTTCCGGCCGCGGGTGCAAGCGTGATCGGGCGTGCCCGCGCGAGCAGCGCCACCACCACCGCCAGGGCTGCGTAGGCACCGACGACGAGCGGCCCGGGGACCGGTGGGACGTCGATGACCGTGGGTGGCATGGCGAGGAAGCGGATGGCCGCGAGGAACGCCGTCGGCGCTGGTGCGAGGAGGACGCGCGCAGGCTCCTCCAGTGGAGGGAAGTTGCCGAACAGGGCCGCGAGGGCGGCGGCGGCCAGGGTCGCCTCGTAGAGCGGCGCGACCAGGACGTTCGCGGGGATCTGGAGCAGGGGGAAGACGCCGAAGGCGGCGGCCTGAATGGGGGCTACGGCCAGCGCGGCCCCGGTCGATACGGCAGCGACCTCGATGATCGATGCGATGGCTCCGGATGACGTCAGCCCTGAGCGTGACAGGAGGGCGTCTCGAATGGGCGGGGCCACGACCAGCACGCCACCGGTCGCGGCGACGCTGAGCTGAAAGGACAGGCTTCGCGCGAGCGCTGGTTCGGTCGCGAGCATCGCGCCGGCGGCGTACGCGAGAAAGATCCAGCCCGGAGTGCGCCGTCCGAGCATCTCGACGAGCGTGATGCCGAGGGCCATGATCGCGGCGCGGATGACGGGCGGCTCGGCGCCGACGAGGGCGACGTACAGAGGCAGGAGACCGAGCGCGATCCCTGCGGCGCGCCGGCGCGGGAGGCCGGATGAGAGGACGGCCACCGCGATGCCGAGCACAAGCGCGACGTTCTGGCCTGAGACGACGACGAGGTGCGTCGTCCCGGTAGCGCGGAGGTCGCGGGCGAGCTCGTCGGGCATCGTCTGCTGCACGCCCAGGAGCACGCCGACCGACAGCGAGGACTCCGGCTCGGGGAGGACGCGCTCAATGCTCGTAACGGCCCGTTCGCGGACCGCGTGCAACGCGCGCTCAACCCCCGCCGGCGGTTCGTGCCCGACGACAGACCATCGGTCGGGAAAGGCGATGACGCCCGCTGTGTCGGCCGCTCCGTCCTCCGCGCGCTCGATCTCGCCGACGAGCGAGAGGCGATCTCCGGCACTCACCTCACGCGATGCGGGGACGAGGACGGTGACGCGCCCGTCCGCCTCCTGGCCGTCGAGTTGCTCTACGTCGATGCGGGCCCGGAGCAGAGAGCCGCGGACGACGGGTGGCTCGCGGACGATGCCGGTGACTTCGCGCGTGCCTTCGTACAACGGGAGCCATTCAGGCGAGGAGCGCGAGTCGATGGCATAGGCGTGACCGGCGCCGGCGAACGCAACGGCGGCGACGACGACGGCCGCTGAGAGGCCGGGCCGGATGCGCGTACTGGCGGCGATGAGCCCAGCGGCTACTACCACGGCACTCCATGCGGGCGGGCCCCCAAGCAGGCCGCCGAAGAGCGCTCCGGCGACGAATGAGGTGACCACCGTGGCAAGCGCCGGCATCAGCGGACCGTCACCAGGTCGCGGATCTGCTCGTACGTGCGCTCGGGAATCACCCGGCGGTCGATGAGTTCGTCAGTGGAAGCGAAGGGCCCGGACGCGGCGCGCGCCCGCACGATCGCATCAGCGTACGCGGGGCCGATGGCCGGCAACGCCGCCAGCTCATCCGCGGTCGCGGCATTCAGATCGACGAGTGGACCGCTGTCGCCGTGGCGCGGCACGACCACCCGGTCCTCATCCCTCACGCGTCTGGAAAGGTTCACGGCATCGAGATTGGCGTCGCTGGCGGCGCCGCCCGCGCGGGCGATCACGTCTGAGACGCGCTCGCCCGGCTCGGCCGGTACGACTCCCGGAGCGGCGACCGCGCCGGCGACGGCAACGCGGATCTCGTCGACGCCGGGCGGCGGGTGACGCCGCTCCACCTCGATTCCCCGGCCGGCTGATGGGGGCCGCAGCGCGAGCACCATGAATGCCATGACGATTGCCACGGCGAAGATCGAGTTGACGATGCGGCGCGCGGACATGGGCGGTCTCCCGTGGCTCGCCCGAGGCGCGCACAGCCTAGCGCAACCACACACGTAGTTGCATGAGCGCGGGTGTCGCCACGCGCCACGGATTACGTATACTGACCGTCTACGCAACGCCCGAGGGAACTGTGCAAAGCCGTCACCTGACGTCGATCCTCGATCTCTCCCCCGAGGACCTCGAACGGGTTCTTGATGTCGCGCTGTCGATCAAGCGCGACGGGACAGGCCCTGTGCTCTCCGGGCAGGTGCTCGCTCTGCTGTTCGAGAAGCCATCACTGCGCACGCGCGTGTCCTTCGAGGTTGCCATGAGCCGGCTCGGGGGGCGGTCGCTCTACCTCAGCAAGGACGAGGTGCAGATTGGGACTCGTGAGCCGGTGCGGGACGTCGCGCGGGTGCTGTCACGGATGGTTGACGTGGTCGCGATTCGCACGTTCGCGCAGGCCCCGCTTGATGAGTTCGCATCGTGGTCCACGGTCCCGGTCATCAATGCGCTGAGCGATGACGAGCATCCGTGCCAGGTCCTGGCCGATCTGCTAACACTGCGCGAGCGGTTCGGCGTGCTGCGCGGCCTGCGGCTCGCGTACCTCGGCGAGGGGAACAACGTAGCGCGGTCGCTGGCGTTTGGATCCGTGCTCGCGGGGGTTGAATTCGTTTGTGCGTCGCCGGCGGGCTACGGCCTGACGGCGCAAGATCTGGCCCAAGCGGCCGGACTGCCCGGCGGCGGGTCGGCGTCCCAGACCGACGACCCGCTCGCGGCGGTCGCGGGCGCGGCGGCGGTCTACACTGATGTCTGGGCCTCGATGGGGTCAGAGCACCTGCTGGAGGCGCGACTGGAGGCGTTTCGCGGCTACCAGTTGAATGCGGACCTCCTGTTGGCGGCTCCTGCGGACGTCCTGGTGATGCACGATCTCCCGGCGCATCGAGGCGAGGAGATCACAGACGACGTGATCGAGTCTCCCCGCTCGATCGTGTTCGACCAGGCGGAGAATCGTTTGCACGCGCAGCAAGCGACGTTGATGCTGTTGATGGGACGCTCCCCGCAGTAGTCCGGGCCGGAGCCGTCCCAGCCCGCGGAAGGCGTCGCGAATGCCCGATGTGTCCGGCGCCCTCGGGGACGCGCTCGATCGCCTGACGCTCGCCGCCGTCATCGACATCCTCATCGTCTCTGTCTCGGTGTACTGGCTGTTGCTTCTGATCCGGGGCACGACGGCGATGACGGTCCTGCGAGGGGCAGTTGTGCTGCTCGGTGGGGCCTTCCTGCTCAGTCGTGCGCTGGACCTGCTGGTCGTGAACTGGCTCCTCCGGAACTCGGTGACAGGGATCGTCATCGCCATGGCGCTCGTCTTCCAGCCTGAGATCCGGCGCGCGCTCGAGCGGCTGGGCCGTACCGGGCTGCGGTCGTCCATGCGGCGCGAGGAACGCCTCCATACCGTCGATACGGTCGTGCGGGCAGCGAGCCGCCTTGCGAGGCAGGGGCGTGGCGCGCTCATTGTCCTCGAGCGTGAGACGGGCCTGCAGGAAGTGATCGACACAGGGGTACCGCTCGGGGCGGACCTGTCTGCTGAGCTCCTGGGGACGATCTTCGTAACGAACTCCCCACTGCACGACGGAGCGGCCGTGATCCGGGTCGACCGGGTCGTCGCGGCCGGGTGCACCTTGCCCCTCTCCGAGACGCCGTTGCCCGCCGAGTACGGCATGCGCCATCGAGCAGCCCTCGGGATCACGGAGCGGACCGACGCCGTCGTGGTGGTGGTCTCCGAGGAGCGGGGGGAGATATCGCTCGCGTCGAACGGACGCATGCTGCCGGACCTTGATGAGGTGCGCCTCGGTCGTCAGCTCTACCGCCTGTTCGACCTGACGGGGTTGAGTCCAGAGGCGCCACGGCTGGATGAAGCCGGCGGTGTTGAACGGCAGGCATCGTAGTGCCAGCGACCACGCCCGCATGGTTGCGCGATCTGCGAGTCATTGCGACGGGCGTGTGGCGCCGAACGAGGGCGAACGTGTGGCGCAGCCCGGGGCTCGCGCTGTTCTCGCTTGTGATCGGTGTGGTTCTGTGGGTCATCGTGACCGACGTCGAGAATCCGACGCGCGTCGACACGTTCTCGGCGCAGATTCCCGTGGAAGCCGTCAACGTTGATGGCGACCTGGCGGTGGCGAATGCGTCACTGCCGTCGGTGCAGGTGCGGGTATCAGCGCCGGAAGACGCCTGGGACGAGCTGTCCGTGACGAACTTCCGCGCCTTCGTGGACCTCAACGGACTCGAGGCGCGTGAGCAGATCGCGCCGGTGCAGGTGGAAGTCAGCGGGATCCGTCGCGTGCGCGTGATCGACACGATCCCCAGCCGCGTGCAGGTGAACCTCGAGCCGCTCGAGACACGCGACGTGCCGGTGACGACGAGGGTCGTAGGGGTCGCGCCGCGGGGATATGAGCCGGGTGCCGTGCAACCGGACCAGACGACGGTGGAAGTCGCGGGGCCGCAGTCGCTTGTCTCGCGTGTGACGGCCGCGGTAGCGACGGTGAATGTTACGGGGCTCACGGTGGGCCTCGAACAGACGGTGAACCTGGTGCCGGTCGTCGAGGGTGGCGGAGAAGTACGGGGCGTGACCGTGCGGCCGGAGACCGTGCGCGTCTCGGTCGCGGTTGTGCAGACGCAGCTGACGCGGACGCTGCCCGTGACCGCCGAGGTGACCGGACAACCGGCGGCAGGGTATCGGGTCTCCGGCGTGGACGTATTGCCGACCACGGTGACGATCGAGGGGCACATCGATGTGCTCCAGGCGCTCGATACGCTCGTGTTGCCGGGCGTCGACATCGGGGGGCAGACGACGGACGTCAAAGCGACCGTACGCCCCAACCTGCCCGAAGGAGTCTCGATTGTCCCGGCGGGCACAACGGTGACCGTCGAGGTAACGATTGCGGCGATACCCGGCTCAATCGCGCTGACGCTGGCGCCGGAGGTCACGAATGTGCGTCAGGGCCTCCTGGCGCGGGTGACCCCCGGCAGTGTCTCGGTAATCTTGGACGGTCCGCTGCCGCGCTTGAATGCGCTGGCGTCCGGGGCCGTCCGCGCGACAGTGGATGCCTCGAATCTTGGTCCAGGCACGCACGACCTGCGGGTGAATATCCAGGTGCCTGATGGCGTGTTCGTGCGTCAGGTGCAGCCCGTGAGCGTCTCCGTTACGCTGGCACCACCATGACCACCCCGGCCGATACTGCCCCGCTGGTTGCCGTCGTCGGTCGTCCCAACGTCGGAAAGTCGGCGCTGTTCAATCGACTCACGCGGACACGTCGCGCGCTAGTTGAGGAGGTGGCGGGCACGACCCGCGACCGGATCTACGGCTGGTTCGACTGGCGCGGGCGACACGTACGTGTCGTCGACACTGGCGGCGTGGAGGGCCCCGAAGCGGACCCGTTCACCGCGCTGATTCGCGAGCAGGTGATCGAGGCGATCGAGGAGTCCGACGCGATCCTGTTCGTCGTCGATGCCGCGCAGGGCGTGACGGCCGCGGACGAGGCCATCGTCGACCTCCTGCGCCGCACTACAAAGCCGGTGCTCCTCATTGGCAATAAGGCCGACCGCCGCGAAGCGCGGCAGAACGTGGTCGACCTGCAGGCGCTGGGACTGGGCGACCCGATCCTGATTTCGGCCTACCACGGACAGGGCGTGGCCGACGTGATGGACCGCGTCCTGGATGTGGTCGCGGCGGCGCCGCCGCCGGAGCGGGAAGAGCGACTCCGTATCGCCGTCGTCGGCCGTCCCAACGTGGGGAAGTCATCGCTGGTGAACGCGATCCTTGGGGAGTCGCGAGTGATCGTGTCGGACGTGCCGGGCACGACCCGTGACGCGATCGACACACCGTTCGAACTCGAGGGCGCATCGTTGCTGCTGGTGGACACCGCAGGCATCCGGCGGCGCGGGAAAATCGAGCGGGGTGTCGAGCGGCATTCGGTGCAGCGGGCGGAGCACGCTATCGACCGCGCGGACGTGGTCTTCCTCGTCACCGACCAGGGGGAGCCCACGGTTGCGCAGGACACGCATATCGCCGGATACGTGGCGGAGCAGGGCAAGGGCCTGATCATCGTCGTGAACAAGTGGGACCTGGCCGAGGACCGCGGGGACCGTCACGGGTTCGCGCGCAGAGTGGACCAACGCTATCAGTTCGTCCCGTGGGCGCCCGTCCAGTTCACCTCGGCGGTGACCGGTGAAGGGATACGTGAACTCCTCGAACTGGCCATCCACATCGACCAGGTGCGCCGCCGACGGGTGCAGACCTCGGAACTGAACCTCGTGGTGCATCGGGCGATGGTCGAGCACGGCCCTCCCTCGGTGCGGGGCAAGCGGCTGAAGGTCATGTACGCGACTCAGGCGGAAACCGAGCCACCGACATTCGTGTTCTTCGTGAACGATCCTCGTCTGCTGCATTTCTCCTACCGCCGCTTCCTCGAGAACCGACTTCGAGCCGCGTTCGGGTTTGAGGGCACGGCGATCCGGATGGTGTTCCGACGACGGTCCGAGGACCGGCACGAGGCTTCAGCATGAGCGTGCTGGTCGTCGTAGTCGTCGGATATCTGCTGGGGTCGATGCAGGCGGGGCTCGTCGTCGGACGTCTCGCGCGCGGCGTCGATATCCGCGAGTACGGATCGGGGAAGACCGGATTCACGAACACGTTGCGCACTGTGGGGCTTGGTGGGGCGCTCGTCGTCGTGGCCCTGGACATACTGAAGGGCGCGGCGCCCGTGCTCGTCGGGCAATTCGTATTTGACGACCCGCTCGCCGCGGCCCTCGGGGGAGTGGCGGCGGTTGCGGGCCATACGTGGCCGGTGTTCGCCGGTTTTCGAGGTGGGCGCGGCGTGGCGACGTCGTTCGGGGCGTTCCTCGCGGTGGCCCCGCTCGCTGCGCTGCTCACGCTGGTGATCGGTGGCATCGTCCTGGGCGTGACGCGGTATGTGTCGGTGATGTCCATGACCGCGATGTTGGCGGGCTTCCTGCTCCTCTCCGCGTTCGTGGTCCTCGGATGGACCGACCCCGAGTACGAGCTGTTTGGTGTTGCCGTCACCGCTTCGGTGGAGCTGAACCACCTCGGGAACCTCAAGCGACTGCTCCGTGGCACGGAGCCGAAGATCGGACATGGGGGTGCGCGGCGGACTCCCGGACGAGCTTGATGGGAGCGTTCGAGCGAGCCGCAGTCGTCGGGACGACGGCATGGGGGACGACCCTCGCGGTCCTGCTCGCCCTCAACGGCCTGCACGTGACCCTGCTCGCACGCACGGACGGCGAGGCTGCCGAGATCGACTCCGCTCGGGAGCACCGACGGCGGCTGCCGGGCGTCGAGTTCCCGCCGGAACTGACGGTGACGGCAGATGTCCGCACGCTGCTCGCCGTGAATCTGGTCTGCTTTGTGGTGCCGGCGCAGACGATGGACGCGGCCGCGCGTGCGGTGGCCCCGCACATCGCGCCCGGATCGGTAGTGCTCAGTGCCTCGAAGGGCATTGAGATCGACTCTGGCCGCCGGATGTCCGAGGTACTGAGAGCCGTACTGCCATCGAACCCGATCGCGGTCTTGTCGGGCCCGAACCTCTCGCGTGAGGTGGCCGCCGGCCTCCCCGGCACCACCGTGATCGCGTCCGCCGACGCGCCGCTCGAGGCGTTGCGCGACGCCTTCCACCGTCCGACGTTCCGGGTGTACACGTCCACGGACGTTGTCGGCGTCGAACTTGGCGGCGCGCTGAAGAACATCGTCGCGATCGCCGCCGGGATGGTCGACGCGTTCGGTTACGGCGATAACGCCAAGGCGGCGGTGATGACCCGCGGGCTGGCGGAGATGACCCGCCTGGGCGTGGCGGCGGGCGCCGAGCCGCTGACGTTCCAGGGCCTCGCGGGCGTCGGTGACCTGATCGCGACATCCTATAGTCCGCTCTCTCGAAACCGCCGGCTCGGCGAGCGACTGGCACAGGGGGCCTCGCTGGAGGACGTCCTGCGGGAGACCGGCGAAACGGCCGAAGGCGCTGGAACCACGGCGGCGGCGCTGCGCCTGGCGCGGCGCCTGGGGGTTGAGATGCCCATCACCGAAGGGCTCCGCGCGATTCTGTACGAGGGCGTTGCGCCCGCGGATGCGGTGACCGCGCTCCTCGACCGCGATCCGAAATCCGAATGGCTCGATGTGCGCGGGGCCCCGCGGCAGCCGCTGCTACACTGAGGCCATGACAGACCACGACCGACCGGCGTCCAGCAGTCCTGGCGGGTTCGACGACACCGGATCCCCGGGGGATCTCGACGATGCTGGGATGCGGCGGACCCCGGCCGCGCAACCACGAGACGTGCTGCGGGCCATCGGCGACGGCTCACGCGGACTTCCCTATGAGGATCTCGCCGCGCTCTCGGCGGCCGACGACCAGACGATCAGTCAGCTCATCCCGCTCTGGGGCCACCTCGCGCCGGAGCGTCGCCGCGAGTTGCTCGCGGCGCTGCAGCGGCTCTCCGACGAGGACGCGACGCTCGACTTCGACCGCGTCCACCTGACCGCCCTACATGACGCCGATCCCGCAACACGCATTCTGGCGATCCGCGGACTGTGGGAACATGAGGGCGAGGACGTTATGCGGCTGCTGGCCGACCTCGTCCGTGAGGATCCGGAAGGGACGGTGCGCGCGGAGGCGGCGACTGGCCTGGGGCGGTTCGCCGTGAGCATGGAGTTCGGCCTGCTGTCGGACGATGCTGCGGAGCATCTCTCCGAGGTGCTCCGCGACGTCATCGAGGACGCGACTCAGGAGGACGAGGTCCGCGGGCGTGCGCTCGAGTCGCTCGGGGCGTCCTCGGAGGAGTGGGTGGCGGAGCTGATCGCGGACCAGTACGAGACCGGGACGCCGCGGATGCGACTGGCTTCGATCCGCGCGATGGGGCGGAACGCCTCCGACGACTGGCTGCCAGTCCTGGTGTACAACTTCGATGACGACGACGCGGAGACGCGGGCGGCGGCGGCGACGGCGGCCGGAGGGCTCCTGCTCGAGAGCGCGGTCGAGCCGCTGACGATGCTGGTGGACGACCCAGACAGCGAGGTGCAGATCGCCGCCATCGAGGCCCTCGGTGAGATCGCCGGGGAAGCGGCGGAGGCCGCGCTGCAGCAACTACTGCATCGCGAGGATCACGTCGCGCAGGCGGCGCGCAGGGCGCTTGCCGAAGCTCGAATGATGGCCGCCGACCTCGACGAGGAGGCGGAGACCGGGTGACGCCGACGCGTATGCGGAAGCGCGACCCGGTCCGCCAGGCGATGTCTGCCGGGGGTGTCGTCTATCGGCGCACGGGCAGCCGAATCGACATCGTCCTCGTCGCCCGTCCGCAGCAGGGGCTGTGGGCGCTGCCGAAGGGGACGCCCGAACGCGGCGAGAATGTCGAGGAGACCGCCGTCCGCGAGGTGGCGGAGGAGACTGGCCTCGAGGTCCGCGTCGAGCGGGAGATCGGCACAATCGAGTACTGGTACGCGATCGCCGCGGAGCACATCCGGGTACACAAGGTGGTGCACCACTTCCTGATGGCGGCCGTCGGTGGGGACGTGAGCCGTCACGACCACGAGTATGATGTCGTCGAGTGGGTCGAGATCCAGGAGGCGATGGCGCGCATGTCGTATCGCAACGAATGCACCATCGTGGAGCAGGCAGAAGCCCTCATCCGGGGACTCGGAGCGTGACGGCCACCGCGCCGCGCGTCATCGGGACCGGGCGGCTGGTGCGTCTACGTGAAAAGCAACTGGACGACGCCAGACGCGACTACGAGTGGCGGCGGGACCCGGAGCTGGCGCGGTTCGACGCCGCCCGTCCGCTGACGATGTCATATCGCGCGTTCGTCTCTTCGATGGCCGAAGACCTGCGGTTCGTCAGCGCGTACCGACGGTCGTTCGCCATCGAGGAGCTCGAGGGTGGGACGCACATCGGCAACGTCATGTACTACGGGTACGACGCCGGGCTGCGAGAAGCCGAACTGGGGATCACGATCGGTGAGCGCGCCTACTGGTCGCGGGGATACGGCCGCGACGCTGTCGGGCTCCTCGTGCGCTACCTGTTCGAGGAGCGGGATGTCGTACGTGTGTACCTGCACACCCTGTCCTGGAACCACCGGGCGCAGGCGGCCTTCGGGCACGCGGGCTTCCGGAGGGTGAAGTCGGTGCACCGCGACGGCCATGACTTCGAGCAGATGGAGATCCGGGTGGAGGACCTGGGACGGGAGCGCCCGGCGGCGGAGTGAGCCTGACCCAGGCTCGAGGGCGGGCGTATTCGCTTCGTTCAATTGCACCCATCAGGGGCGCGTGCTACAACGATTCCGGCCCTCGTCGGGGCGCCAGCCTGTACTGCTGAGGGAGCCGGCGCGTGATTCCAGAGCAGTTCGGACGCGTTGGCGTCTTGCTCATGTTCGCGCTTCTTTTCCCCGCGATCCCGCTGATCGCGTCATACGTCTTCTATCGCTTCCGCATTCGCCCGGAGAACCACGACCCGGTGAAGGACGCCACGTACGAGTGCGGCGTCGAGAGTGAAGGTAGCGCGTGGGGGCAGTTCAACGCGCGCTACTATCTGTTCGCGCTCGGGTTTGTCATCTTCGACGTTGAAGTGGTCTTCCTGTACCCGTGGGCGGTCGTCCATGGCGGGCTGGATTTCGCGGTGCTGTTCAAGGCCGCTCTCTTCATCGGCATCCTAGCTCTCGGCCTGGCGTACGCGTGGCGTCGCCGTGCGCTGGAGTGGCGCTAGTTGCCCCGCGGGCCGCGTCAGCTCGATGGCCACTCCGTGGCCGGTCGACTCCGGCACGCGCTGCCGCAGGCGGTCGTCGCGGCAACGGACGAGTGGGTGGAAGTCGCGCCCGGCGCGGTGGTGGAGGTGATGCGCTGGCTTCACGACGACGCGGATCTTGACGCAGCGCAGCTCAGCAATATGTGCGCCGTTGACCGCTACGACCATTTCGAGGTGGTCTACCACCTCCAGTCGCTCGATCAGAACCACCAGATCGTGGTGAAGGCGCGCGTATACGAGCACGACGACGCCTCGATCCCCAGTGTGTATCCGGTCTACAAGGGAGCGCTGCTCCAGGAGCGCGAGGTCTACGACCTGATGGGTCTCCGCTTCGCGGGGCATCCCGACCTGCGCCGCATGTTCCTGTGGGAGGGCTACCCGGGGTTCCCGCTCCGGAAGGACTTCCTGCAGATCGAGGGCCACCATCCCGGTCTGCCGAAGTTTCCGTTCGAAGAGGCAGGACGGCAGGCACGATGACCACTGCCAGCGAGCCGTATGTCCTCAACATTGGCCCGCAGCATCCCTCGACGCATGGCGTGTTCCGCCTGCGCGTGGTGATGGACGGGGAGCGTATCCAGGATATCGACATGGTGGTTGGGTACCTCCATCGCTCGATGGAGAAACTGGCCGAAGAGCGCACGTACACGCAGAACATCCCATTCACCGACCGGACGGACTACCTCGCGTCGATGTCCAACAACCTCGGCTACTGTCTCGCGGCAGAGCGCCTCGCCGGCGTCGAGGTGCCGGATCGGGCCTCGTACCTGCGGGTGATCTTCGCGGAGCTGCAGCGCATTGCCAGCCACTCGATGGCGAACGGCACGTTCATCAACGACGCGGGGGCGTGGCAGACGCCGCTGATGTACATGTTCCGCGAGCGCGAGAAGATCCTCGACCTGTTCGAGATGACGAGCGGCGCGCGCCTCACGACGAACTACATGCGCATCGGCGGTGTCGCCTTCGACCCGCCGGCTGAGTTCTTCCCTGCGGTGAACGCGCTGATCGATGAGCTGCCCGACCGCATCGCGGAGTACACGGAACTGCTGGTCGACAACGAGATCCTGCTAGCGCGTTCGCGCGGCGTCGGGGTCGTGTCGGCCGAGGACGCGATCAATGGATCGCTCGTCGGGCCGGTGTTGCGCGCCTCGGGGGTGCCGTGGGACCTCCGCAAGGCCGAGCCCTACTGCGCGTACGAGGACTTTGACTTCGATATCCCCGTGGGCCACGTCGGGGACTGTTACGACCGCTTCATGGTGCGGCTCGAGGAGATGCGTCAGTCGGTACGCATCATCCGGCAGGCCCTCGACGGGCTTCCTTCCGGGCCACATAAGACCGAGATCCCGCTCGCGCTGCGCCCCGCGCCCGGCGAAGCATACGCTCGGGTGGAGGGGCCGCGCGGCGAGCTGGGCTTCTACGTCGTCTCCGATGGCGGTCCGGCGCCGTTCCGCTTCCACATACGGGCTCCATCGCTCATTAATCTCTCGTTGCTCCGTGAGATGGCGGTTGGCACTTCGCTGCCGGACGCGATCGTGACGCTGGGCTCGATCGACATTGTCGTCGGGGAGATCGACCGATGATGCGCAGCGCGTGGCTCGACCCGGTGCGTACGCCTGCGCGGCGGCTCTCACCCCGCGTCCTCGCGCCGCTTGCCGTCGCCCTGCTCGCCTTCGTGGCGCTGAACGTGGCGATTGCCGTCGTCATCGTGAGCGGTCGCCTGGACGGACACTGGTACGACTTCCGCGACCTCGGCATCGCCGTGCAGTCACTGCGGGAGTGGCTGGACGACCGGACTGCCGATCAGCCGCAGTGGATGTCGGACGCACTGGGAGACCACTGGCTCTCGTACATCGTCACGGCGCTCATCGGGGCGCTTGGCATCCTGTCCTTCGTGGGGGCTGTGCTACTCGTGTTGATCTGGGTGGAACGCCGCCTCATCGGGCGGATCCAGGTGCGCCGGGGGCCGAACCGAGTGGGACCGTTCGGGCTCCTGCAACCGTTCGCGGACGCGATCAAGCTGATCCAGAAGGAAACGCTGATCCCGCGCGGTGCGGACCGCTTCATGTTCTACCTGCCGCCCGTGCTGGTGTTCATTCCCGGGTTGCTGGTGTGGGCTCCGATTCCCTGGGCGCCGCAGATGTCGTACCTCGACATCAACGTGGGGGTCCTGTACCTGATCGCGATCAGTTCGCTGTCGACGCTCGCCATCTTCATGGCCGGGTGGTCGTCGAATAACCACTACGCGCTCCTCGGCGCGATGCGGACTGTCGCCATGATGATCTCGTACGAGATCCCGCTGAGCATCGCGCTGCTCTCGGTCGTGCTGTTCACGGGCTCGATGCAGCTGTCAGAGATCGTGCAGTGGCAGGCGGACCACAACATGTGGCTGGGCGTGCTGATGCCGCTGGCGCTGTTCACGTTCTTCTTCTCCTCGACGGCGGAACTGAACCGCACGCCGAACGACATCGCGGAGGCCGAGTCAGAGATCGTGGCCGGCTTCCACACCGAGTACTCGGGGATGAAGTTCGGGCTGTTCTACGCCGTTGAGCTCGGAAACGCGGTCGCCGTCGCGGCGTTCGTGGGGACGTTCTTCCTCGGGGGGTGGTCACTCTTCGGCCTCGAGGAGTGGGTGCCGCCGTACCTGGTCTTCGCGCTCAAGATTTCGGCGGCGTACTTCGTGCTGGTGTGGCTGCGCGGCACGCTCCCGCGGTTCCGGCTTGACCAGTTGATGCTGTTCGCCTGGAAGTACCTGATCCCGATCTCGCTCGTGCAGGTGCTCCTGATCGCGCTGGAGAAGTCGATCCTCGAGCGCTGGGACGTGCCGGGCGTCCTCCCCCTGACCATCTTCACCGTCGTCAACGCCGGGTTCGCCGTCTGGATCGTGCGCTTCTGGGCCCGCTTCCTCGGGTACCGCCCCGAACGCGAGTCGCTGCTGGCTCCGACGTTGACGACCACCATGGGCGGCCTGCAGGCGGCGCGACGGATGCGGGCGGCGCCGTAGTGGAGTCGAATGGCGTCGTCCTCGGGTTCTACCTGCTCAGCGGCCTGACGGTGGGTAGTGCGCTGCTGGTCTTCGTATCCCGCAACCTCCTGCACGCGGTGCTGTTCCTCGTGCTGAGCTTCCTGGGCATGGCCGGGCTCTTCGTCACCCTGTCCGCCGACTTCATCGCGGTGGCGCAGGTGTTGATCTATGCAGGGGCGATTTCCGTACTGCTGGTGTTCGCTGTCATGCTCACACCGCTGGCGTCGAGGGATAACGCGAACTCGCTCTTCGTGCTGCCGGGCGTGCTCACGGGCCTCGCGTTCGCGGGGATCGTGGGGTTCGTGGCTGTGGATGTGACGTGGCCGGAGTTGACCGGCGACGCGGTGATGAGCCGTGACTTCGCAACGACGGTGCAGGGGATCGGTTCCGCGCTGCTGGAGCCGTACATCCTGGCCTTCGAGGTGGCCTCGGTGCTGCTGCTGGCGGCACTCATCGGGGCGATCCTGCTCGTGCGTGAGGACGAACCCGCATGAGCGTCACTCTCGAGCACTACCTTGCGGTGTCCGGGCTCGTGTTCGGCATCGGCATCGCGATCGCGTTGTCGAAGCGGAATGCGATCGCGGTGTTGATGGGCGTCGAACTGATGCTGAACGCGGTGAACCTCACGTTCCTGTCGTTCTCGCGGTTCAGCGCCGCGTTTGACGAGGCCTCGGCGCCGCTCGCGGGGCACGTGTTCGTGGTGTTTGTCCTCACCGTGGCGGCAGCGGAAGCGGCGGTCGCCCTCGCAATGGCGGTACTGGTGTACCGGCGCCGGGAGACCGTCGACCTCGACCGCATCAACTTGATGCGCTGGTGATGCGGAGCGCACGTCGATGTGGGTGAAGTTCATGGAAGTCCCCGATGGCTACGCGGCCGTCATCTGGAAGGAGTTGTTCAACACCGAGGCGCTGTCCGTCCGCGTTGTGCCGCCGCTGGAACTCGGGTCGATGCGTGACCCGCGAGAGATCTGGGTTCCTGACGGAAAGACGCATGTGGCTCGAGAAGTGTTGAACAAGGTCTGATGAGCGACATCTCTGAAGGCGCCGTCTGGGCGATCTACTTCGTCCCGCTCGGAGCTGCGATGGTGATCGCGGCGCTGCTCCGCGGTCGGCCCCGCGACGCGGGCCGGTTGATGATCCTGGCGATTGGCGTCTCCTGGCTGCTGGCGCTGTGGGCGCTAAACACGGTGCATGGACACCATGGCGAGTCCGTCGGGTTCGCGCCGCACACCTGGATGGAGCTCTTCAACCTCGAGGTAACGTTCGGCATCCGGCTGGATGGCCTGACGGGCGTGATGCTCGTCGTGGTCACCAGTGTCGCGTTGTTGGTCCAGATCTACTCGACCGAGTACATGCGGGGCGACGGCGGATACGCCCGCTACTACGCGTACATGGGCCTCTTCACGTCCTCGATGCTCGGGCTGGTGCTCGCGTCGAGCCTGCTGCAGCTCTTCATCTACTGGGAGCTGGTCGGACTCTCCTCCTATCTGCTGATCGGGTTCTGGTTCAACCGGCCCTCGGCGGCGGCGGCGGCCAAGAAGGCGTTCATCGTTACGAGGTTCGGTGACTTCGGCTTCTTGCTCGGCGTGCTCTTGATCTGGTCGAAGACGGGCGAATTCGACATCGCGACGATCAACGCGAATGCCGAGGAACTGTCGGCAGCGGTCCTCGCGGGCTTCACGCTGGGGCTGTTCGCGGGCGCGGTCGGCAAGTCGGCGCAGTTCCCGCTGCACATCTGGTTGCCGGACGCCATGGAGGGCCCGACGCCCGTGTCCGCCCTCATCCACGCGGCCACGATGGTGGCGGCGGGTGTGTATCTGATCGCACGGTTCTTCCCGACGTTCGAGGCTGCGCCGAGCGAGGTCACCACGCTGATCGCGTACATCGGGGCGCTCACTGCGTTGCTCGCTGCGACGATGGGCATCGTGGCGACCGATATCAAGCGCGTGCTGGCCTATTCGACGATCTCGCAGCTCGGATACATGGTGATGGCGCTGGGCCTGGGGGGGTACGTCGCCGCGATCTTTCACCTGTTCACGCACGCGTTCTTCAAGGCGCTCCTGTTCCTCGGTTCTGGTTCGGTGAACCACGCCACCGGGACCTTCGACATGCGGAAGATGGGAGGGCTACGTTCGTCGATGCCAGTGACCTGGCTCACGTTCCTCGTCGGTTCGCTGTCACTGGCTGGTGTCTTCCCGCTGGCGGGGTTCTGGAGCAAGGACGAGATCCTGCTTGACGCCTGGAACCATAACCGGCTGCTCTTCGGTGTCGGCGTTCTCGTCGCGTTCATGACGGCGTTCTACATGTTCCGTGCGATCTTTATGACCTTCTTCGGCGAGTACCGCGGCGGCGAGGTGTCGGACCACGGCAGCGCGGACGAACACCACAGCGGCCCGCACGAGTCGCCGCTGCCGATGTGGGCGCCGCTGGCGATCCTCGCGGTGCCCGCGGTGCTCATCGGGCTGGTCAATGTGGACGGCGACTTCGGGCATCTTATCGAGGGGGCTTTGCCGGAAGCGCTCCGCCACGGCCATCCCGATCTGCAGTCGGTCGTGCTCGTCAGCTCGACGGTCGCCGCGCTGCTGGGGATCGGCGCTGCCGCGGCCCTCTACCACGCACGGATGCCTGCGCCCGAGGTGCTGCGCGCACGCCTCGGGCCGTTGCCGGGTGTTGTCGAGAATAAGTTCTATATGGACGTCATCGCCGAGGACATCATCGTGCGTCGCGTGCTGTACGGAGGAATCGCGCGCGCCGCTGAGCTGTTCGATACGTACGTCGTGGATACGGCCGTCAACGCGGCCGGCCGCGCCACGCGGCTGGCCGGGGACATCTCGCGTCGGACGACGTTCGGCCAGCAGCAGGCGTACAGCTCACTGTTGCTCGCCGGCGTGGTGGCTGCGGTGGTCGTCATCTTCGTGCTGAGCGGGAATGTGCTGGAGCGATAGATGCTGACCGCGTTTCTGCTCATCCCCGCGATCGGCGCGCTGGTGATTGCGCTGCTGCCCCGTGGGCGCGCACAGGATGCGCGCTGGGTGGCGCTCGTCGCCTCGGGGCTCGCATTCGCGATCTCCATCCTCGTGTTCGTGCAATTCGACCGCGATCAGGCGGGCTACCAGTTCGTCGACCGCTTCGAGTGGATCCGCGCCGGCGATGCCGGCTTCTCCGTCCAGTACGCGCTTGGCGTCGACGGCCTTTCGACGCCGATGGTGCTCCTCACGGGACTGCTGTCCGTGGCCGCGGTACTCGTGTCGTTCAACGTGAGCCTCCGGCCGAAGGAGTATTTCGCCTGGCTGCTCGTCCTCGAGACGGCGGTCGCGGGTGTCTTCCTGTCGCTCGACCTCATCCAGTTCTTCATCTTCTGGGAGCTCGAGCTCATCCCGATGTACCTCCTGATCAGCATCTGGGGGTCGGGCCGCAAAGAGTACAGCGCGATGAAGTTCCTGCTGTACACGATTGCGGGTTCGGCGTTGATGCTCGTCGGGTTCCTCGTGCTCGGCCTGACGGCGGGTACTTTTGACATCGAGCGGCTGACCGCGTCGCCGCCCACCGAGGCGATCATCCCGCTGGCGGCGATCTTCTGGTTCATCCTGGCTGCGTTCCTCGTCAAGTTGCCTGTGTTCCCGGTGCACACGTGGTTGCCCGATGCGCACACGGACGCCCCCACAGCGGTGTCGGTCATGCTTGCGGGGGTGCTGCTGAAGATGGGGGGCTACGGCATCCTCCGGATCGTGCTGCCGATCCTCCCGGACCAGGCTCAGGACTTCCGCGTGCTTCTGGCGGCGATCGCTGGATTCAGTGTCGTCTACGGGGCGCTCATCACGCTCCGCCAGCGGGATCTGAAGCGGCTCGTGGCGTACTCGTCCGTGTCCCACATGGGCTATGTGCTGCTCGGCATTGCGGCCCTGGGGCCGGTCGGGCTCTCGGGAGCGGCGTTGCAGATGTTCACGCACGGGACCATCACGGGGCTGCTGTTCATCATGGTTGGGCTGGTGTACGACCGTGCCCACACGCGCCAGATCTCGGAGCTAAGCGGTCTCATGCACCGGATGCCACTGATCGGCGTGGTGATGATCGTCGCGGGCCTCGCAGCGCTGGGACTTCCCGGCCTCTCGGGATTCGTCGCGGAACTTACCGTGTTCCTCGGGTCGCTCGAGGCGCACCCGGTTGCGACGATCGCCGCGGTGTTCGGGGTGGTGCTCGCGGCCGGCTACATCCTCTGGACTGTGCAGCGCGTCTTCACCGGACCGCCGAATGAGCGGTGGGCGGATTTGCCGGACGCGAACCAGTGGTGGGAGCGGACCGCAATGGGTGCGATGCTCGTGTCGATCCTGGTCGTCGGCATCTACCCGCGCGTACTCACTGACGTGATCGAGAGCGGGATCGACCCGATCGCGGCAATCGTGCAGAGGGGCGGCTAGCCGTGGGCGGCCTCGAAGAGCTTCATCACATCGCACCGGTCATCGCCCTGCTCGCTGGCGCGGCCCTGGTGCTGCTGGCCGACCTGGTTTCGAATCGCCGCACGGACGTGCAGTGGCTCGCCCTGCTCGCGCTGGTCGTCGCCACGTTCATGGCGTGCTGGCAGGTGCTGGCCGGCATTGCGGGCGAGTCGGCGCTCGGTGGCGCGGTCGTCGTCGACGTATTCAGCCTGTACTTCACGTTCCTGCTGCTTGCGGTCGCGGCCGCCGTGGTGATCGTCTCGAGCGACGGACTGCAGCGGGTGGAGCAGAAGGGGGAGTTCTACGCGCTGCTCCTCACCTCGACCGCGTCGATGGTCCTCCTTGCCCAAGCGCAGGAGCTCATCACGATCTTCGTGGCGCTCGAGACGACATCGATCGTGCAGTTCGTGCTCGCCGGCATCGCACGCGACGACCGTTCGTCCGAGGCGGGGCTGAAGTACTTGCTCACGGGTGCGATCTCGGCGGCGGTCTTGCTGTACGGCTTCGCGTTCCTGTTCGGGCTGTCCGGAACGACCTCACTCGCAGGTATCGCCGAGTTCGTCGGCACGGGTTCGGAAGAGACGCGTCTCGCGCTGGTGTTGGCGTTCGTACTCGTGGCAGCAGGCATCGGGTTCAAGATGGCGATCGTGCCGTTCCACGCGTGGGCTCCGGACGTCTATCAGGGTGCCCCGACGCCCGTGACGACGTTCCTGTCCGTGGCCTCGAAGGCGGCGGGTTTCGCGATCGTGCTGCGCATCTTCTACGCTGGCCTTGGTGGCGGCGACACGTTCGTCGCGGAGGACTGGGCGAAGATGTTCGCTGTGTTCGCCGCCCTTTCGATGACGTTCGGCAACATCGCCGCCATCCAGCAGACCGATGTGAAGCGTCTGCTCGGCTACTCCTCGATTGCGCAGGCAGGCAACATCGCGGTCGGGCTGGCGGCGGTCGCGGGCGGGAGCACTCTAGGCCCGTCCGCCGTGTTGTTCTTCCTCGGCACGTATGCGGCGACCAACCTCGGGGTATTCATCGCCGTGATCGCTGTCTCGAAATCGATCGGGTCGGACGATCTCCGTGACTACGCGGGGCTGTTGAAGCGGTCTCCGGGGACAGCGCTGGTGCTGAGCCTGTGCCTGCTTTCATTGACCGGTATCCCGCCGACGGCAGGCTTCATCGCCAAGGTGTACGTGTTCAACAGCGCTGTGCAGACGGGCGAGAACTGGCTCGTCTGGCTGATCGTCGTTGCGGTCCTCAACACGGCGATCTCGGCGTACTACTACTTGCGATGGGCACGCGTGATGATCCTCGACGAGCCGCGGGAAACAGTGGCCTTCCGTCCATCTCTGGCAACGAACGGACTACTCATGCTTGCGGGGGCTGGCGTCCTGTTCCTCGGGGTCGTGCCGACGCCGCTGATCGAGGCTGCCCGGCGAGCGGCGGAGACGCTCGTCTAGCTTGGCGGCGGACATCGCCTTCGACTTCGATGAGCGCCTCAGCGCCGACGACCGCTGGGTGGCCGACCGCGCCGCGTTACTCGGGTTCGCGAACGAGCTGCTCGACGCAGAGGGCGTCGATGAATCAGTCGAGGTCGCGGTGCTCCTCGGGGGTGCGGAACTGCTGCAAGAGCTGAATCGCGAGCATCGCGGTATCAATGAGCCGACCGATGTCCTGTCGTTCCCCGCGTCGGAGGGAACCGAGTTTCCCGTGATCCCAGGGGAACCGCGATACCTTGGCGACATCGCGATCTCCGTTCCGACCGTGCGTGAGAACGCCGCCGCAGCGGGTATGACCGCTGAGATGGAACTGCGTCACGTCCTGCTGCACGGGCTCTTGCATCTGCTCGGGTACGACCATGAGACACCGGAGGACGACGCGCTGATGCGAGGGCGCGAGGAGTCCATCCTCGGACCCGAGGTGCATACGGGGCGCGGGGACGGCGGGCATACGGATCACGAGTAGCCGCATCGGGACGGGTGAGGCCGCCCGGCCCACCGTGTACACTGGCACTGCTGACCTCGAGTCCTCCCCCGAGGCAGTATCGGGACGCGTGTGAGCCAGGAAGTCCTCTACCGGAAATGGCGGCCGCAGCGCTTCGCGGACGTCGTTGGCCAGCAGCCCATCACAACGACCCTCCGCAATGCCGTTGCGAGTGGAGCACCAGCTCACGCCTATCTGTTTACGGGGCCTCGCGGGACGGGGAAGACGAGTACTGGGCGCATCCTCGCCAAGGCCGTGAACTGCCTCGCCCCGGTCGATGGCGAGCCGTGCAACACGTGTGTGTCCTGCGAAGCGTTCCAGAGCGGGCGCGCTCTCGACCTGATCGAACTGGATGCCGCCTCGAACCGAGGCATCGACGAGGTGCGAGCGTTACGCGAAGCGGCCGGGTACGCGCCGAACAGCGCACGGTACAAGGTGTACCTCATCGACGAGGTGCACATGCTCACAGACGCGGCGTTCAACGCGCTGCTGAAGACGCTCGAGGAGCCGCCCCCGCACATCATCTTCATTCTCGCGACGACCGAGGCGCATCGGATTCCCCCGACCATCACGTCGCGCTGTCAGCGGTTCGACTTTCGCCGACATACGCTCGCGAACACCGTCGAGTGGCTTCAGGTGATCGCCGACGGGGAGGGTCTGACGGTGGCGCCCGGCTGTCTGGACCTGATCGCGCGTCAGGCGACCGGGTCAATGCGCGATGCCGTGAACCTCCTCGACCAGCTCGTCGCGTATCACGGGCGTACGCTGGACCTCGACGCCGCCCAACGAGGGCTCGGGTTGGTCGTTGATCATCGGACGACGGAACTGGCGCGCGCCGCGGTGAAGCGGGATCTGGGACGGGGCCTGGAGGTGCTGGCAGCCGCACGGGACGACGGCCTCGACATCCGTGCGTTCGCGCGCGAGGTGATCGGGACGCTGCGATCGCTGTTGCTCATCCGGGCCGGCGCCGTGGACCAGCTGGCGCTTTCCGATGCCCAGGCGACCGAGCTGCGCGCGCTGGCGAACGAGGTGACGTCCTCAGACATCGTGGCCGCCCTGCGCGCCTTCGGTGATCTCGATTTCGCGGGCGACCCGTACGATTCGTTGCCGGCGGAGATCGCGTTCGCCTCGCTGGCGGTGGGACTTGCTGCGGCGCCGGTAGCCCAGGTCACTCCCACGCCTCCGGCAGCGGAAAGCCGCGGGACGCGGGCTGCCGCGACGGAGCGACGCGCGGCCGCGACGCAGAGCCGGCCGGCGCAGCGCCCGAAGACGCCTCAACCTCCGCAGCCGCGGCCGCAGGCGTCCGCAGCGGCGGCGCCGCCGGCGCCAGAACGTGAGCCGGCCCCACCGCCATTCGTCCCGCCGGACGCGACTGACGCGCCGCCGGCCCTCCGCGAGATCCGCGGGAAATGGGGTGGCATCCGTGAGGCGGTGCGGAAGCGGTCGCACAAGGCGGGTGCCCTGCTGAATACGGCGTGTGACATCAAGAGCTTCGACGGCGAGAGCATCGAGCTCGGGTTCCGCTTCGCGACCCACGTCCAGAAGGCGCAGGAGGACGCGAAGGTGATGCAGGCGATCCGAGAAGCGGTCGCTGAAGCTGTCGGGCATCCCGTTCAGGTACTGCCCGTAGTCTGGGACGCGATGCAGGAAGCCGCCGCGCCGCCCCCGCCGCCACAGTCGCGCGGCGGACACCTGCTCGAGGAGGCGCTGCGCTACGGCGCTGTGCCGGTCGACGAGTAGCGGGCGCGCTGTTGCAGGATCCATGGCAGACGTCGCAATCACCGATCCAACGGCTCGTCGAGGCGTTTCACCGGCTGCCGGGCATCGGGCCGAAGTCGGCGCAACGGCTCGCGTATCACGTCCTGCGGGCACCGGAGGAGGAGGCCCGGTCACTCGCTGAGGCGCTCCTTGAGGTGAAGGAGCGCGTGGTGCTCTGCTCGCGATGCCAGGACATCACGGATCAGGATCCGTGCCGCATCTGCCTCGATACCTCACGCGACCGGACGGCGATTTGCGTTGTGGAGGAACCGCTCGACCTCCGCGCGATCGAGCGGACACGTGGCTACCACGGCCTGTTCCACGTGCTGCACGGAGTGATCTCGCCCGCCGACGGAGTGGGGCCCGAGGACTTGAAGATCGCCGAGCTGCTGGCCCGGCTGCGCGATGTGGACCGGGATGTCGTCGAGGTCATCGTTGCCACGAACCCGAACCTGGAGGGTGAAGCGACCGCGATGTACCTTGCCCGGCTTCTGAGCCCTCTGGGGATACGGGTGACGAGGCTCGCGCGAGGCCTCCCCGCGGGCGCCGACCTCGAATACGCTGACGACGTGACACTCGGGCGGGCGCTCGAGTTCCGGCAGTCGGTGGAGTAAGCGATGAAGCTCTGGAGCGGGCTGCGCAAGTGGTGGTGGATCGCGTTTGTCGTGACCTGGCTGGTCGTGACGGTGACGCTCAACAACACGGGGACGAGTGACACGGCGTCGGTGCGCGTCGCCGGTATCGCCGCAGCGCTGGTTGCCGGACTCGTGTGGCTGGCCGCGAGGAAGTTCGGCGGCCGTTCACGCGAGCCGGGACGCCGCGAGTAACGATGCCGGCGCGTGTTCCTCGCGTTACTCGGACGGAGACGATCGTGCTCCGTCACCGTCGTCTTGGTGACGCGGACCGGATCGTCACGCTGCTCACGCCGGAGCGCGGCAAGCTGGATGCGGTCGCCAAAGGGACCCTGCGGCCGAAGAGCCGGCTGGCGGGCCACCTCGAACCGCTTGTCCAGACCGAAGTACTACTCGCGCACGGACGCAGCCTGGATATCGTGACCCAGGCACAGATGATCGAGGGGTTCGGGGCGTTGCATGCCGACCTCGAACGGCTGAGCACAGGGATGTACGTCGCGGAGCTGGCCGACCGCATGACCGTCGAGCACGCCGATGCGCGCGACGTGTACGACCTGTTGCTCGCGACTCTGGTGCGGCTCAGCCGCGGGGACGGCGTACACATCGCAACCCGCACGTTCGAGATGGATCTGCTATCGAGGACAGGTTTCCGACCGGAGTGGCGGAGCTGCATCGGCTGTGGGGAGATGGTGAGCGCCGAACGGGCCACATGGTCGGCGCTCGGTGGAGGCGTTGTGTGTCCGCGCTGCCGCGAACGCCACGATGACGCGGTGGCAATCGACTCGACGGCGTTGAAGGTGCTGCGCGCCATCCAAGACGGGCCTTACGAGGACGCGGGGCGCATCCGCCTGAGCCCCGAGCTGGCCGGCCGCCTCGAACGCGTCATGCACACCATGGTGCAGTCGGTCAGCGAGCGTGGCCTGGCTACCGCTCAGTTCGTCGCCGACGCCCGGCGCCTCGTGGCTACCGCGCCGTCGGTTGCCCCCTATACTCAAAGGAGTCTTGCAGAGGGGGACTAGCCGTGCCGCTGTATGAGTACTACTGCGCCCGTTGCAACGGGATCTTCGAGATGCTGCGACCGATCAGTCAGGCGACGGATCCGCAGCCGTGCGTCGTGTGCGATACCGAGTCGAAACGGATCATGCCGACCGAGTTCGCCGCATTCGTCATGCGAGACGGCATGCCTCGACGGATTCCCGACAAGGGGCTTTCGTGGGGCCTCGAGGGTCAGCTAAAGAACCCGCTTACCTCGAGCGAGGCGCCGAAGGAGGACATCGTCCCGGAAGAGCGGAAGCGACGTGCCAGCACCGTCCTCAGCGACGAGGAGAAGACCGCGCCGAAGCCCGCGGTCCGCGTGCGGGCACGCAAGAAGAAGTCCGTGGGCAAGAGCAAGCCCGCAAGCTAGCCGCAGAGCCGGCGGCTACGAACGCCGGTTGAGCACATAGTCCACGAGGCCCTCGAGAGTCGAGCGAGGGTCTCCGTCCGGCAGCGATACGAGCGCCGCGCGAGCGTCATCCGCGAAGCGCTCTGCCGTCCGCATCGCTTCCGGGAGGATTTCCGACTCACGGATCTCCGTCACCGCTCGTGACAGGTTGGCGCGCCGGCGGATGCCCTCGAACGCGCGCTTCACGGGATTGTCGTCCGGGTACCGTTCCATATAGAGCAGCGTCGGCAGAGTGACGGTGCCAGCGAGCAGGTCGGATCCGGCTGGCTTTCCCAGTTCCTCGGACGTGGCAGTGAAGTCGAGGATGTCGTCCACGATCTGGAAGGCCATCCCGAGATACTCGCCGAAGCTCCGCATGGGGCCCACGAGTTCCTCGGGGGCCCCGGTCACGATCGCTCCACCTTCCGCGGCCGTGGCAAACAGTGACGCCGTCTTGCCATAGATGCGGTCGAGGTAGCGCTGAACGTCTGGGGAGTACTGGTAGGCGCTCATGTCCTGCGTCAGCTCGCCGTTCGCCATCACACGCAGGGTGTCGGCGAAGTTCCGGATGACGCGGATGTTCCCCGTGCGGGCGACGAACTCAGCGGCGTGGGCGAACATGTAGTCGCCGAGCATGACGCTCGAGGCGTTGTTGAAGAGCGCGGCGGCAGTGGGCTTGCCGCGCCGTTCCTGAGCTGCGTCGATCACGTCATCGTGAATCAGTGTCGCGGTGTGGAGGAGTTCGACGCTGGCTGCCAGGGGGACGAGCTTCTCGAGGTCGTAGTTCCCGAGGCGGCCCGCCAGCAAAGCGATGGCCGGTCGTAGCCGCTTGCCGCCGCCCGTGAGCGTCGCTTCGAGCATGGAGCGGAGCCACGGGAACTCGACGTGCTGGAGCGACCTGAGCATCTCGTCGACCAGCGGCAGGTCCGCTCCCACCGGGCCGTAGAGTGCGACAACGTCGGTCCTCGTGGTCATGCGTCCTACCCGATGCTGAATCCGAAGAGGCGAGCCGCGTTGGCCGCGGTCGCGGCTGCGACCTCCTCCGCCGAACATCCCCTGAGCTGCGCGACCATGCGGATCGTCTCCACGACGTACGCGGGCTCGTTGCGCGACCCGCGGTGAGAAGCTGGCGAGAGGTATGGCGCGTCCGTTTCGACCAGCATAGCCGCAAGCGGCACCGAGCGCGCGACCTCCTGGCCGCGGTCATTGTTCTTGTACGTCACTGGCCCCGGAATCGAGATCAGGAACCCGAGGTCAACATAACGGGAGGCAAGGCCGGCGTCCCCCGCAAAGCAGTGCAGCATCCCGATCTCCCGGTCGGGACCGAGAAATCGCCCGACCCGGCGGGCCCACTCGCTGAGGACGGCATAGCCGTCGTCGTCCGCCTCACGGCAATGGATTACGACGGGCAGTTCTGCCTCGCGCGCGAGCTCGAGCTGCCAGAGAAAGGCCTCAAACTGCGCTTCGCGAGCTGAGTGATTGTAGTGGAAGTCGAACCCGATCTCGCCCACTCCCACGAAGCGGCCGGACTCGATGAGCGCTCGCAGCTCGTCGCGCTGGGCGTCCAGATGTCGGGCTTCGTGCGGGTGGATACCGGCAACCGCATGAATGCGGGCGTCCCCGTCCGCGAGTGCGAGCGCCTGCCGGCTGCTTTCGACGTCGCCGCCCACCTCGACCACGGCGACGAGTCCGGCATCCCACGCGCGCTGAAACGTGGCGTCGCGGTCATCGTCGAACTGCTGCGAGTACGTGTGGGCGTGTGCGTCGACGACCGGTGCGTTCACCGGCCGAGCCGCGCTTCCTCCTCGTCGACGAGGGTGTCATCGAGCTTCTTGAACAGCGGCGACGGCTCCGGGAGCGGTGTCCCGCCGGCGACTGGCGAGCGTCGCCAGCCCCCGGATTGGATGTCCCCCTCCGCATTGCCGGCCATCGCCCAGGCCCGCGGTGAGGTGAACGGCATGAATGGATGCAACAGGGTGGCGAGGCCGCTAATGACGTTGATGGCCGTATGAAGGGTCTCGGCAGCGGACGCACGGTCCTGTTTGATCGCGCTCCACGGGGCCCGCTCATCGAGGTAGCGGTTCGTCTGTTGGGCGACCGACATTGCCGCCTGGAGGGCGGCGCGCAGCCGGACGTCCTCGATGTTCCGGCCGACCTCGGCGAAGGCTGCGTCGACCGCTTCGAGGATGGCGGTCGACTCCGGCGCCACCTCGACCGGCGGCTCTGGTACGCGGGCCTCGAAGTTGCGCCGTGTGAACGTGAGCACACGGTTCACGAGGTTGCCCCAGGTCGCGACCAGTTCGTCGTTGTTCCGGCGCACATACTCTGCCCACGTGAAGTCCGAGTCCGATGTCTCGGGCATGATTGCTGAGAGGACGTAGCGAAGCGGATCCGGGTCGTGCCGGCTCACGTAGTCGGGCATCCACACGGCCCAGTTGCGACTCGACGAGGCCTTGGCGCCGGACATTGTGACGTACTGGTTGGCAGGGACGTCGTACGGGAGATTGAGGCCGCCACGCCCCATCAGCATGGCGGGCCAGATCGTAGTGTGGAAGGGCACGTTGTCCTTGCCCTGGAAGTAGTAGGTACGCGCGGCCGGATCCTCCCAGAAGTCGCGCCATGCCTCCGGAGCGCCCGATTGGGCAGCCCATTCGATCGAGGCAGAGAGGTATCCGATCACGGCCTCGAACCAGACGTAGATGCGTTTGCCCTCGTATCCCTCGACGGGGACCCGGATACCCCAGTCGAGGTCGCGAGTGATGCCGCGGTCGTGGAGCCCCTCGCGCAGGAGCCCGAGCGTGAAGTTGCGCACCGCCGGGCGCCAGTGGTGCTGCGCCTCGACCCACTCGCGTAGCGGCTCGTTGAACGCGCTCAGCTTGAGGAAGAAGTGCATCGACGGCCGGGGCACCGGGGTTGCATCTGAGAAGCGCGACCTCGGCTTGAGCAGTTCGATCGCGTCCAGAGTCGACCCGCAGTTGTCGCACTGGTCGCCTCGGGCGCCGTCGTATCCGCAGATCGGGCAGGTGCCCTCGACGTAGCGGTCGGGGAGAAAGCGCTCGGCTTTCGGGTCGTACAGCAGCGTCTGCTCGGCGGGATAGACATACCCAGCGTCACGAAGACGCAAGAACAGGTCCTGGGCGACTCGGGCATGGTTCTCCGTGGCCGTGGAAGTGAAGAGGTCGAAGGAGATGCCAAAGCGCTCGAATGTATCGAGGAATGAGGCGTGATTGCGCTCGAAGATCGCCTGCGGGCTAAGACCCTCCTGCTCGGCGCGGACCGTGATCGGCGTGCCGTGTGCGTCGGATCCCGACACCATGAGCACGCGGTTGCCCCGCATGCGGTGGTAGCGCGCGAAGATATCGGCCGGCAGGTACGCGCCTGCGACCTGCCCCGCATGCAGGGGCGTGTTCGCGTACGGCCAGGCGACACAGACGAGCACGGTCTCGGGCATGGGGACGCATCGTAGCACGTGAATGGGCCGTGGCCGAGGGTAGACCGCGCTCAACGTCGTGATACGCGTTGACCGCCGATCGGGGCGGCGCTACCTTGTCTGGACACGTTGTGCGGTGTGAGCAACCCATGAGGATCGAATTGACGAAGACCCCTCCCCAGTGAGGGGTCTCTGCGTGTCCAGCCCCCTCGGACGAGGGGGCTGTTCGTATTCGGTGGATGGCGGGAGGCCGGTCAGATGGTGGGTAAGAAGGTCCTGGAACATGCGTACGGCTTTGACGATGTGGCCATCGTTCCCGGCGCGGTAACGACGAACCCGGACATGGTCGCCCCTGCGTTCGACCTGGGCGAGCGTTCCTTCTCGATCCCGATCATGGCGTCAGCCATGGACGCAGTTGTCGACTCGAAGTTCGCGATTACGTACTCGAAGCTCGGCGGGATGGCCGTGCTCAACCTCGACGGCGTGCAGACGCGGTATGACAACCCGGACGAGGTGCTCGATCGCATCGCAGCTGCCAGCCTCACCGAGTCGACCGAGATCATCCAGCGGGTCTACCAGGAGCCGGTGCGCGAAGACCTCATTGCGCGCCGCGTCGAGGAGATCAAGCAGGGCGGCGGGGTGCCGATCGTGAGCACCACGCCCCAGAACACGAAGCGGTTCGCCCCCATCGCCGTCGAGGCCGGGGCCGAGTACTTCGTCGTCCAGTCCACGGTGACCACGGCGCGCCACGTCTCGAAGTCGCTCCGCGGACTGCGGCTCGAGGAGCTGGTGCGGCAGCTCGACCCGGTGCCAGTCATCGTGGGCAACACCGTGGACCACGAGGCAACCCTCGAACTGATGGAGACGGGCGTGCACGCGATCCTCGTCGGTGTCGGCCCCGGGGCCGCCTGCACGTCGCGTGAGGTGCTCGGCATCGGCATCCCGCAGATCACGGCAACGATCGACACGGCCCACGCACGTGATCTCTACTTCGAGCGCACCGGACGGTACGTGCCGATCATCACGGACGGCGGCATCCGAACGGGCGGCGACGTGGCGAAGGCGATCTGCGCGGGCGCGGACGCGATCATGATCGGCTCCCCCTTTGCGGGGACTGAGGAGGCGCCGGGCCGCGGGTATCACTGGGGCATGGCGACGCCGCACGCCGAGTTACCTCGAGGAGTGCGGGTACACATCGGACGAAACCATAGCTTGAACCAGCTGTTGTTCGGCCCGACTTCCCTGACTGACGGCACCGAGAATCTGATGGGCGCACTGCGCACCTCGATGGCAACCTGCGGCGCACAGACTATTCAAGAGTTCCATGGTGCGAGGATGGTGATCGCGCCATCGATCAAGACCGAGGGGAAGATCTACCAGATGGCCCAGCGCGTACGCGACTGACCGGAGCGCCTCACCTCGCCCAGAGGCAGCCTGCTCCCTCGCGCCGCGCGTTCGACTCGAGTGCCACGAGGATGTCACGTAACGAGCCGTCGTCGCGCCATGCTCGTGCGGCGCCCTGACGGACGAGTTCGGCGTCGATGGACCGGTGGTCCTCAGTGAAGACGTAGCGCAACGCGCGACCGAACTGATCCGAAGTACGTTCGTCCGCGATCAGGCGCACCGACGCCCCAGCCAGGCGCGCGAGTTCATTCGTGGCCTCGGTTCCACAGCGCTCGTCGACCTCGGGCGCCTGGATCCCGAACACCCGGACACGCTCCGTCGCGCCGCTGGACGCCCTCACGATCAGCGTGTCGCCGTCGACCACACGGACGACCGGGGACACGGGAACGCCGTCGCCCAGGTCGGCGTACCATCCGCCGTTATCTCGTTGCTCGATACGGATGTCGCCCGCCGCGGGGGCCGTGGGGCTATGAGCGTCCGTGCCGGTCGTGCCCACCCGCGAGCAACCTACGATGAGCAGCAAGCCGCCGAAGAAGCCCGCATGCCGGTGTGCCATCGACATCCAGCTCACCGAGGCGCAGCATTCGGCGTCCGGACGATGGCGTCTTCCATGTCGCCACCGGCTTCGGCCCACCGCTGTCGAGCGGCGGCAACCAGACGCTCGATGTCGCTCAGGTCCATCCCGCCGAATGAGATCAGGCCGCCGGCCCGGAACCGCTCACGTTCCTCGACCGTCACTCCAACGGCGGCGGTCCCGAGTTGTGCAGCCTCATCAAGAAACTGCCTGACCTGCCATTCATAGATGCCTTCCTGATCCGACAGGGCGAAGACCCAGACCGCCGCCCCGTCCTCGACCGCCGGAGTCGAGGCGGTTTCGATGGCGGTGCTCCACATGCCGGATATGACGGGCGCAAGGCCGCGCATCACGAATCGCATGTGCTCAGAGGAAGCCACGAACGCATCGAGGTCGGTGGTGCTCCCCAGGACCGTCCCTACCACGAGCTGCCGCTCGGACCACCCAAGCACCTGCGCCTCCACTCCCGGCGCCGTGATCAGGTCGCGACCCTGCTCGATACTCGACGTCCGCATCGGTGGATCGACGTGGCTACGGAAGGTCGCCACCACGAGGTGCAGCAGGGGGGCCATGACCGCATCGTAGAGCCTGCTCTCGGGAAGCGCTTCGGTGCTTCAACGACGGCGGGCACGGCTATACTGCGGTGATGGCCTCGAATGACGTCGAGAAACCGCTGCTCGTCATCCTTGATTCGCACGGCATCATCTATCGGTCCTACTTCGCGCTGAGGGACGTCCTCACCGTGCGGCGTACCGGTGAGCCGGTCGCGGCCGTGTACGGCTACGCGAACAGCCTTCTGCATGTGATCGACGAGTTGCGCCCGCGCTACATCATGGCGGCGTGGGACGGCCCGCAGCCCACGTTCCGCCACGAGGCCGACAAGACGTACAAGGCCACGCGGGTCTCGATGCCGGACGACCTCCGGCCACAGATCGGCTATGTCCGCCAGCTCCTCGACGCGTTCCGCATCCCCGTTGTCGAGGCCCCCGGCTTTGAGGCGGATGACGTTCTCGGTACGCTCGCGCAGCAAGGTGTCGAAGCGGGCCTCGAGGTCGTGATCGTCACGCTCGACAACGACATCGTGCAGCTCATCGGGCCGGGCGTGCGCGTCTACATGTTCCGGCCATACCAGCGCGACTACGTCCTCTACGACGAGGCGCGAGTGCGCGAGCGCTGGGAGTTCGAGCCCCGGCAGATGGTCGATTACAAGGCGCTGGTCGGCGACACCTCGGATAACATCCCCGGGGTGCGAGGCATCGGCGAGAAGGGGGCGGTCGCGCTTATCCAGCAATGGGGCAGCGTCGAGGCGATGCTCGACCATCTGGACGAGGTGAAGCCGCCACGCGCGCAGAAGGCGCTGACCGAGGGCCGGGAGTCGGCCCTGCACTCGAAGCGGATGGCGACCATAGTTTGCGATGTGCCCGGCATCGCGCTGGACCTCGATCGTGCGGCCGTCCGTGACTACGACCGGGAAGGCGTCCTGAAGCTGTTTCGCGAGCTCGAATTCCGGTCGCTCGTGAGCCGCCTCCCGGAGCACGTCACCGACACGCCTCTCCCCGAGCGTCCGCCGCGGCCGGAGACGCCCTCTGAACGGCCTCAGTATGAAGTCGTTACGCGGGCGGCGGACCTGGAGGAGGTTGTACGCACGATCCGCGCTGCAGGACGCGTTGCGTTCGATGTTGTGGCGAACGACTCACACCCGATGCGCGCCGCTGACCAGCTGGTAGGTATCGGGCTGAGCGCCGAACCCGCGACCGGGTGGTACGTCCCCTTCGGGCACGTACAGGCGTCGCTGTTCCTCGACGGGGAGCACGCGGGGGGTGCGTTCCAGCTCTCTCAGGCCGATGTGCTCGCCGCGCTGGCGCCTGTGTTCACAGATCCGGCCATCGAGCGCGTGGCTCACAACGGCAAGAACGCGATGCTCGCGCTCGCTCAGGCGCAGGGCGGGTTCTGGGCCGGCATCATCGGCTTCGACACGATGGTCGCCGCGTATCTGCTCGGTGACGCGAACGTGACGATACGAGGGCTCGCCTTCGACCGGCTCGGCCACGAACTGGTGGACCCCAAGGTGCTCCTGGGCACCGGCCGCAAAGCACTGACGTTCGCCCAGACAACGCCCGAGGCTTGCTCGGCGTTCGCAGCGGGGAACGCAGACCTCACGCTGCGGCTGGCGGAGGCGCTCGCGCCGGAACTGGAGCAGACCGGCGTACGGGCGGTCTTCGACGAGGTCGATATGCCCCATCTGCCGGTGTTGGCGCGGATGGAGCAGTTCGGCCTCGCGCTCGACGCGGACGTCCTACACGCGCTGGGGGAAGACCTCGTGGGGCGCATCGCGTCCGCCGAACGCGCCGTATACGACGCCGTCGGGCACGAGTTCCAGATCGGCTCGCCGCAGCAGCTTTCGCAAATCCTGTTCGAGGAGCTACAGCTGCCGAAGACCCGCAAGACCGCGACCGGCTGGACCACGGACGCCGATGCCCTCGAGGCGCTGCGCGATGTCCATCCGGTGATCGAAGCGGTCCTGCAGTGGCGGGAACTCACAAAGATCAAGTCGACCTACGTGGATACCTTGCCGTTGCAGGTGAACCCGCGGACGCGACGCGTGCACAGCGTCTTCTCCCAGGTCACGGCGGCGACAGGGCGACTCTCCTCCAACGATCCGAACCTGCAGAACATCCCCGTGCGGACGGACGTGGGGAACGCTGTGCGCCGCGCCTTCATAGCGCGCGACTGCGGCGACGACCCGATGCTGCTGTCGTTCGACTACTCGCAGATCGAGCTTCGTGTGATGGCGCACGTGTCGGGCGACGCCGAGTTACGACGGGCGTTTGAAGCGGGCATCGATATCCACGCGTCAACTTCATCGCGCGTCTTCAAGGTGCCGCTCACCGAAGTCACTCCTGACATGCGCCGGCGTGCGAAGGTGTTCAACTTCGGGGTGCTCTATGGTCTGACCGCGTTCGGGCTGTCCACCAGAGAAGGTATCCCCCGCGACGAGGCGGAGGCGTTCATCCAGGCATACTTCGAGGCGTATCCGGACGTGGCGGAGTGGCGCACCCAGACGGTCGCGGAGGCTCGCGCGCGGGGGTACGCCGAGACGTTGACGGGCCGGCGGCGCTACATCCCTGATCTCCGTTCGCCCGACCGCAACCGCCGGATGGCGGCGGAGCGGATGGCGATGAACATGCCGATCCAGGGGACGGCGGCGGACATCATCAAGATCGCGATGAACCGGATCGATGCGGAGCTGCTGTCGCGGCGGCAGCAGGGCAAGCTCGCGAGGATGGTGCTCCAGGTACACGACGAGCTGATCTTTGAACTCCCGCGCGCGGAGCTCGATGAAGTACGCGAGATCGCGCGCCGCTTGATGCCTTCGATCGAACTGGCGGTCCCACTGGTCCTCGACGAGAAGTCGGGTTACTCATGGGGCGATATGGAGGCCGCGCGGTAGCCGCGTCCACATGCCCGAACTCCCAGAGGTCGAGACGATCCGCAGAGACCTCGAGCCGCTGCTGATCGGCCGGACGATCACGCGCGTGGACGTCCACCCGGGCGCAGAGCGGCTCACGATCACCCACTCCTCCCGAGCATTCGAGCAGGAACTGGCGGGTCGCCGGGTGGAAGGCATCGGGCGGCACGGAAAATACCTCTTGATCGCGCTGGACGATGGGCGGACGTGGGTCGTTCACCTGCGGATGACCGGCTCACTGGTACACAGGGGGGCACCCGAGGGGCCCGGCCGGTTCGAACGCGCGTGCATCGACCTCGACGACGGCATGTCATTGCGATTCAACGACATGCGGAAGTTCGGCACCTGGCACCTCGTGGAAGACCCGCGCGACGCCATGCCCGGCACCGGCCCCGACGCCCTGTCAGAGGGGTGCTCCACCTCGTGGTTGCGCGAGCGGTTCCGCACCCGGCGGCTTGCGCCCGTGAAGGCCGTGCTGCTCGACCAGTCTGTTTGCGCCGGCGTCGGCAACATCTATGCCGACGAGGCACTCTGGATCGCGCGCATTGACCCCCGCGCCCGCGCCGCGACGATTTCTGCGCGCCGGGTGGCCGCGCTGCGCGCGGCCCTGACGCAGACCCTCACCGACTCCCTTTCGGATCGAGGTTCGTCCTTTTCCGACTATCGCGACGGACTCGGCGCCGAGGGGCTGCACCATGTGCGTGTACACGTGTTCCGCCGTGACGGGCAGCCCTGTGAGCGATGCGGGAGCACAATCGCGAAGGTGCGGGTCGCGGGCCGAGGGACACACTATTGCCCGCGATGTCAGCGTCGGTAACCTAACGAACGCGTTGTTCATAACCGCTTGCCTCAGATTCGCGGCACTGATAGGGTCAGTCCCACCGCGGCAGGAGGTAGCACGTGCTCGTCGCGATCGTCGTCGTTGCCATCGTCGCCGCTCTCGCAAGCGTCGCAGCAGCGCTGTACCTCGCGGAGTTGTTCACGCGCTCCAAGCGCCGCCGTGTGGAGGGTACGCCGAGTGACCTCGGCCTGCGTTACGAGGACGTCCAGTTCTCCGCCCCAGATGGCGTTGTCTTGCACGGCTGGTACCTCGAATCACCGGGCGCGCGCGGTACGCTCGTCCTGGTGCACGACTTCGATGGGACGCGGGCGGACAAGGCTCACGGCCTGCTCGAGTTGCAGCGCGACTACATCCGTCGTGGGTTCAACGTACTGGCGTTCGACCTGCGCGGCAGGGGCGAGTCAGGGGGGGTGCGTGACTACCTTGGCGCGCAGGAGCGCAAGGATCTCCCCGCGGCCGTCGAGTACGGCCGGTCTCGCGCTCCGATGCTACCCGTGGTCGTCCACGGCTTCGGTCTGGGCGGCGCGCTGGCCGTAGTCGGCGCGGCGGACGGGAGTTTCCAGGCGGATGCGGTGATCGCCGACTCCGCCTTCACGTCAGTCCGCGCGTACTTGCGGCGTCGCTGGGCCGTTGTGCCTTGGCCGCTGTTTCAACTCGCCTGTTACTTCACGCAGCGCCTGTACCAAGCGGATCCAGATGCGATCGCGCCGCTCGCTGCGATGCGGGCGACCACTGACCTCACACCGATGCTCTTCATCCACGGTGATCGTGACCGGCTGATCTCCGTGACGCACACGATCAACATCGCCGCATCCTCACTAAACGCCCGCACGAGCGTGTACCGTGTGCCGCGCGCGGGCCACTGCACGAGCTACCTCCGTGGCCCCGAAGCGTACGTGCGGCACTGCCTCGACTTCGTTGACGGCGCGGTTCCCGCTCGCCGTATCTCCGTCGCTGCTGCCGGCTAGCTGGACCCGGTCGGATGGCTCGGCGGGACGCAATCACCGACGTCCCCGGGATTCGGGTCGGGCACTGGACCGACCGTCGCGCGATCACCGGGTGTACGGCCGTCGTCTGCCTCGCGGGCGCTATTGGTGGGGCCGACATCCGTGGCGCAGCGCCGGGGACTCGCGAGACTGACCTCCTTCGCTCCGAGAACCTCGTGGAGGAGGTCCACGCCGTATTGCTGACGGGCGGTTCCGCGTTCGGGCTGGAAGCGGCAACCGGGGTGGTCCGGTACCTGCGTGAGCAGCGGTCGGGACTGGCGTTCGGCCCGTTCACGATCCCGATCGTCCCCGCGGCGGTGCTCTTCGACCTCGGGGTCGGACATGAGGCGTGGCCGGACGCCGAGGCAGGCTACCTGGCCGCTCGACGGGCGCGTAGTGGGACCGTCGCCGAGGGGTCTGTCGGCGCTGGAACCGGCGCCACCGTGGCGAAGCTGGCAGGCCCCGATCGCCGGCTGAAGGGCGGACTCGGGACGGCCAGCGAGCGATTCGGCGACGGCCTTGTCGTCGGCGCGATCGTGGCCGTGAACGCCGTGGGGCTCGTCCGCGACCCGAGCACGGCCATGACGGTTGCCGGACCGCGTGGTGAGGCTGGCGGCTTCCTCGATGCCGAGGAGTTCCTCAGGCGTCAGGGGACATCCGAGGAGACTCAGGCCGCGGAAGACACGCCCGCAACGAACGAGAACACGACGCTTGCGGTCGTGGCCACAAACGCGAAGCTCACGAAAGTCCAGGCCAACCGCCTCGCCACGGTGTGTCATGACGGGTTCGCGCGCGCGATCTGGCCAGTCCACACGCGTGGCGACGGTGACGCGATCTTCACGCTCGCCACCGGCGAGCGGGCGCTGGAACCGCCGGCGTATCTCGCGCTCGAGGGCCTGGCAACACGGGCGGTCGAGCGAGCGATCGTGCGAGGCGTCGAGCAGGCGCGAGGTGTGCGCGGGGTGCCGTCGGTGTCCGAGTGGAGAGGCACCTGAGCTGGCCGGGCTCATTGACAGGCATAATCGGACATCTATACTGAAGGCGCTCGGCCGACCAGGTGGCGGCCAGGGCGACTGTAACGACGGAAACGAGCCCGACGAACCCGCTTGGATCGAGAGACCGAGACGGAGGGTAGCTATGGTCGATCATGTCGATGCACCTCGGCTTCGCCGGGGTGTTGCTGTATCTGAAGCGACTGAGGGTGGGCACTCATGCGCATGATGCTTCATGGCAAGATTCATCGCGCCACGGTGACGCAGGCTGACGTGGACTACATCGGGTCCATCGCTATCGATGAGACGTTGATGGAAGCGGCGGGCATCGTCGAGTGGGAGCAGGTCGATGTCCTCGACATCACCAACGGCGCGCGGCTCACGACCTACGCCATTCCTGCTCCAGCAGGGTCCGGCATGATTTGCCCGAACGGCGCCGCAGCGCACCTGGTGCATCCGGGAGACCTCATCATCATCGTGGCGTACGCGGGCGTCGCCAACGAGGATCTCGCCTCGCATCGTCCGAACATCGTCCATGTCGATGCGGACAACCGTATCGTCGATCTGGCACGCAGCGACGCCGAGCTCACGCAGACGATCGCCGCACGCGGGGGGGCGTCTCGATGAAGCGCGTAACCGTAACCGACCTCCAGAAGATGCGCGACGAGGGCCGTCGCATCACGATGCTTACCGCGTACGACTATCACACGGCGCGCCTCGCTGACGAGGCGGACATACCGATCCTGCTCGTGGGCGATTCGCTTGGCATGGTCGTCCTGGGCTACGAATCGACGCTGCCGGTGACCGTGGACGACATGATCCACCACGGCAAGGCTGTCGTCCGCGGCGCCCACCGTGCGCACGTCGTTGTCGACATGCCCTTCGGCTCGTACCAGGGCGGCTGGGAAGACGCGATGCGCAACGCAGTCCGCATCATGCAGGAGACGGGCGCGGGCTCCGTCAAGCTCGAAGGCGGCGTCCGTTCTTCTGAGCTGGTGCGCCGGCTCGTTGAAGCGGGCATCCCTGTGATGGGTCATGTTGGGCTGACGCCACAGTCGGTGAACGCGTTCGGCGGCTGGAAGATCCAGGGGAAGACGCCGCGTGACGGTGTCCGTGTCATGGCCGACGCCAAAGCCATTGAGGAGGCCGGCGCGTACGCGGTAGTCCTCGAGACGGTGCCCGCGATGCTGGGAGCGAAGATCACGCAGCAGTTGCGCGTCCCCACCATCGGGATCGGCGCGGGGCCGTACTGCAGTGGCCAGGTGCAGGTCGTACATGACCTGCTCGGGCTGGATGAGCTGCGACCGAAGCACGCGCGGCGGTTCATGGAAGGCGGCGACCTGGTCCGTTCCGCGTTCCGCACGTACCGCGAGGCGGTCGAGGAAGGCGTGTTTCCAACGGCGGCGGAGTCACACCTGCTGGACGACCGCGTGGCTCGCCGCATCGAACGCATGGCGAACTACTCATTCCCGTCCAACATGCAGCATGAGGGGATCGACCTCGAGGGCGCGCTGGCTGAGGCGGAAGCCGAGAGCTAGCAGAGCCGTGCAGGTCGTCCGGACAGTCGCCGAGTTCCGCAAGGCGCGACGAGCGTTGGCCGCGCCCCTTGGTTTCTTTCCCACGCTCGGGTACATGCATGAGGGCCATCTCTCGCTCGTGGAACGCGCGCGCCGCGAGTGCGCGAGCGTCGCTGCCTCGATCTTCGTCAACCCGACGCAGTTCGGTCCGAACGAGGACTTCAGTCGGTACCCGCGCGATGAGGCGCGCGACCTCGCGATGCTGGAGGGGGCGGGAGTAGACCTCGTCATTCTCCCCACGGTCGACGAGATGTACCCTTCCGGCGACGTCACGCGAGTGCGGGTGGCCGGGCTGAGCGACGTGCTGGAAGGAGAGCGGCGCCCCGGGCACTTCGAAGGGGTCACGACCGTCGTGGCGAAGCTGTTCCACATCGTGCAACCGGACTTCGCGTACTTCGGTCAGAAGGACGCGCAGCAGCTGCTGATCATCGAACGGATGGCACGCGACCTGCTCATGCCGGTGACGGTCGTCCGCTGTCCCACGGTCCGTGAAGCGGACGGACTTGCGTGCTCATCGCGAAACGTGTACCTCACTCCGGAGGAGCGTGGCCAGGCGGTGGCGCTGTGGCAGGGGTTGCAGGCCGCTGCCGCTGCCTGCAACGGGGGCGAACGCGACGCGGACCGACTGCGTGCCGTATGCCGGGCTGAGATCGAGGCGCGACCGCTGGCCAGCATCGACTATCTGTCGCTCGCCGATGAGGAGACCCTCGAGGAAGTGCAGGGGCGCATGGACCGGCCCGCCCTCCTCTCGCTGATGGTGGCGTTCGGCAACACGCACCTCATCGATAACCTCACGCTCGTCCCCTGAGTCGTGCGCCGCGGGTTCGTTCCGCACGTCCGCAGGCGCTGATAGGATGAAACGGCAGTCAGGAGTAGCGTCGTGTCCGGTCATTCCAAGTGGTCCTCGATCAAGCATAAGAAGGGCGCGCTCGATGCGAAGCGCGGCCAGTTGTTCACGAAGCTCGCCCGGGACATCACAATGGCGGCGCGCGGCGGCGGCAGCGGCGATCCGTCGATGAACGCGCCCCTGCGCCTCGCAATCGCGCGCGCCAAAGACAACAACATGCCCAACGACAACATCGAGCGGGCGATCCAGCGCGGTACGGGCGGCGGCGAGACCGACACTCTCATCGAGATCACGTACGAGGGGTACGGACCCGGAGGCACCGCGGTGATCGTGGAGGCGGTGACGGATAACCGGAACCGGACGGTGGCTGAGGTGCGGGCCGCATTTTCGCGAGGCGGGGGCAACCTCGGCGAGAGCGGTGCGGTCGCCTGGCAGTTCGATACTCGCGGCGTGATCACAGTGGAGGCCACCGGGGCCGACCCGGACGAAGTGCAACTGGCCGCGATCGAAGCTGGCGCTCTGGACATCTCGGTCGACGAAGATGAAGTCGAGGTACTGACCGAGCCCGCCGACCTCGAAGACGTCCGCGAGGCGCTGTCGGCGGCCGGCCTCAAGGTGGCGCAGGCCGAAATCTCTCGCGTGCCGCGCACGCTTATTAGTCTCGATGAAAAAGCTGCGATCCAGACCCTCAAGCTGCTCGAGCGGCTCGACGACCTGGACGACGTGTCGCGCGTATACAGCAACGCGGACTTTCCGGACGAAGTGCTGGCAGCGGCGGACGCCTAGGATGGCGTCAGCGCGCCGGGTGCTCGGGATCGATCCGGGCCTGGCGACCACGGGGTTCGGGATCCTCGACGGCGACGGGTCGGCAGTGCAGGTGGTGGCGTCCGGCGCGATCCGGACGCGAACGCGTGACGCGCGCGCCGCGCGCCTCGCGACACTGTTCGAGGAGATCAGCGCGCTCATCGAACTGCACGCTCCTCAGGATCTCGCCATCGAGCAGCATTTCGTCGCGGCGAACGTGCGCTCGGCGATGGTGATTGGGGAGGCCCGGGCTGCCGCCATGATCGCCGCATCCCGCGGTGGGCTCGATGTGTACGAGTATTCGCCGGCGACCGTGAAGGAAAGCGTCTGCGGGTTCGGCGGCGCGGCGAAGGAGCAGGTGCAGGCCATGGTCCGCGTGCACCTCGGACTGACCGTGCCACCGGAGCCGCTCGATGTGTCGGACGCGCTCGCCGTCGCGCTGACTAGGCTCGCGGCGTTGCGGATGGAGTCGCTTCTGGCGGCGCCGCGATGATCGTCGCGCTGCGAGGGCCGCTCACTCGCTGGGATGAAGAGCGGTCCGTGCTCTGGGTTGAAGCGGCCGGCGTGACCTACGAGGTCGCGATGCCGGCGTTTGCCGCCGACTGGGTGAACGGGCACTCGCTTGGCGACGAAGTGCAGGTCTTCACGTACCAGTATGCGAGTGAACGACAGCCGGCGCCGACGCTCTTCGGGTTTCCACGGCTGGCGGAGCGCGAGTTCTTCCGCAAGTTCATCGAGGTGCCGGATATCGGACCGGCGAAGGCGGCGCGGGCGTTGACCCGTCCCGTGTCGGACATCGCCCGTTGGGTTGAGGCAGAGGATGTGCGCGCCCTCCGGCAGCTACCGGGGATCGGGGAGCGTCTCGCTCAGACCGTTGTCGCTCACCTCCGAGGCAAGCTTGTGCAGGAGGCACTGCTGCAGGATCGCGTTGGTCAGGGGTCGCCGCCGCCGTCCGATGTACGCGCGGACGCCGTGGACGCGCTCGTCGCGCTGCAGTACGGCCGCCGGGAGGCCGAGGGGCTCGTGCAGGACGCGTTCCGCGCCCGCGAGGACCTGAACAGCCTGGAGGCCGTCCTTCGCCACGTGCTGGAGCAACAGGCACGGGGGGGGCTAGCGCCATGAAGGGACGCGTGGGGGCCCCGCGCCGCTAGAATGGTCTGGTAGCTCCGAAGGACAGCGTGTGCCCGTCGCCACCGACCAGCGTTTCGAACTCGTCACGCCTCTGGTACCAACTGGCGACCAGCCGGAGGCGATTGACCGTCTCGTGGCGGGCCTCGAGCGCGGGGAACGCGCGCAGACGCTCCTCGGCGCGACCGGCTCGGGGAAGACGTTCACGATCGCCAACGTTGTGGCACGCTACCAGCGGCCGACGCTGGTCATTGCGCCCAACCGCACGCTGGCGGCACAGCTCACATCGGAGTTCCGGGACTTCTTCCAGAAGAACGCGGTGGAGTACTTCGTCTCCTACTACGACTACTATCAGCCCGAGGCGTACATCCCCCGAAGCGATACGTACATCGCGAAAGACTCGGACATCAACGACGAAATCGACAAGATGCGTCACGCTGCGACGCGTTCGCTGTTCGAGCGCCGCGACGTGCTCATCGTGGCGTCCGTCTCGTGCATCTACGGCCTCGGCGAACCCGGGGAGTACGAGTCGTTCGTCGTCGACCTGTATCGAGGCCGGCATATCAACCGTGCCTCGCTTGTGCGGCAACTCGTCGACATGCAGTACCAGCGCAACGACGTGAACCTCGCCCGGGGCTCGTTCCGAGTGCGGGGAGACTCCCTGACGATCATCCCGGCCTACGAGGAGCTCGCCGTGCGCGTGGACTTCTTCGGCGACGAGGTCGAGCGCATCGTCACAGTCGACCCGCTGTCCGGCGAGCTGTTGAGCGAGGTGCAGCGTCACTCGATCTATCCCGCGAAGCACTTCGTGACCTCGAAAGATCGGATGGAGCAGGCCCTCGTGGACATCGAGGCGGAGCTGGGCGAGCGGCTCGGCGAGCTGCGGGCCCAGGGCAAGATCCTCGAGGCGGCGCGCCTGGAGGAGCGGACCCGCTTCGACCTCGAAATGTTGCGGGAGGCCGGGTACTGCTCAGGGATCGAGAACTACTCGCGACACCTCGCTGGGCGAGCCAAGGGTTCGACGCCATGGACACTGCTGGACTACTTCCCGGACGACTGGCTGCTCTTCATCGATGAGTCCCACATCTCAATCCCGCAGATCCGGGGCATGTTCCACGGCGACGTGGCGCGGAAGGAGACGCTCGTCGAGTACGGGTTCCGCTTGCCGTCGGCGCTGGACAACCGCCCGCTGAACTTCGGGGAGTTCGAGCGGCACATCAACCAGGCGGTCTTCGTCTCGGCGACGCCAGGAGCGTATGAGCTGGACGTCTCCTCGCAAGTCGTCGAACAGGTGATCCGGCCGACCGGCATTGTCGACCCGATGATCGATGTCCGGCCGACGAAAGGGCAGATCGATGACCTGCTCGCCGAGGTACGCGAGCGTGTCGCGCGCCAGGAGCGCGTCCTGGTAACGACGCTCACGAAGAAGATGGCCGAAGACCTCACCGATTTCTTGCTCGAGATGGGCGTGAAGGCCCGCTATCTGCATTCCGAGATCGATACGTTGCAGCGCATCGAGATCCTGCGCGACCTGCGCCACGGGGTGCACGACGTCGTGGTCGGGATCAACCTGCTCCGTGAGGGCCTCGATCTTCCCGAGGTTTCGCTCGTCTGCATCCTTGATGCCGACAAGGAGGGGTATCTGCGATCCGGGGGATCGCTCATCCAGACGATCGGACGGGCAGCGCGCCATGCAGAAGGCAAGGTGATCATGTACGCCGACACGGTCACGGATTCGATGCGCACGGCGCTCGACGAGACTGACCGGCGGCGCGCGAAGCAGCTTCAGTACAACGAGGAGCATGGCATCACCCCGCAGGGCATCTCGAAGACCATCCGCGATATCACGGATCAGCTTCGCGTGGCGGAGGAGCAGGCTCCGTATACGACCGCCTCCGAGTTGCCGAAGGACGAGATCGTGCGGCTGGTACGGGAACTCGAGGGTCAGATGCGGAACGCCGCGCGCGACCTCGAGTTCGAGCGCGCCGCGCTGCTTCGTGACCAGGTCGTCGAGCTGCGGCGCGAACTGGTCGCGGATACGCCGGAAGCGCTGGGCCGTTTCATCGGAGACTCGACGCCCGCGTCTTCGAGTCCCTCAGCAGTGCCGACTCGCAGTGGGGGCCGGGCCCGCGGAGGACGGCGGTCGCGACGCTAGCGACTGTACATCGGATCTCAGAGGAGGAAGAACCGTGCCCAAGTTCATGTTTACTGCGAGGTACACGCCAGCGGGCTTGCACGGGACGATCACGGAAGGATTCGCAGCGCGCGAGCAGTACATCCGCTCGCTCATCGAGGATCTCGGCGGAACTGTGGAGGCCTTCTACTGGGCATACGGCGAGACGGATACGCTGCTCATCGTCGATGCGCCGGCCCCGGTCGCGATGGCCTTCGCGATGGTCGTAAGCAGCCGGGAAGATGCGCTTGAGATCATTACGACGCCGTTGTTAACGGCCGCGGAGATGGAAGAGTCGCGCGCGCTCCTGCCGCAGTTCCGGTCGCCGGGCGACTGAGCGGACCAGCCCCGTCAAAGAGGGCGACCGGTCCGCTCTTCACCAGTCCGCCGCCGACCATCGCCGAAGCGATCCCACGGCACCCTGGGGAGGAGCCGTCTCGACAGCAGCGGACTATCCGAATCAGGGTTGTCCAAGGGCGGGCTCCTCCGTTCCGCGGCAACCACTCGTATTCGTTACGAGTAGTGTGCGGAGCGGGTGCAAGTCCGCGGCGGTCGCACGTGGCCCAACGAGGACGTGCGTCCGCGTTCGCATTCACGCGGAGTGGGCTGCGACCAGATCGCGCTCGCGGATGTGCTTGTGACCACGGTCACTCGCGGCGATCGGGTTCCATCAGCGAGACAGGCGTGGCAGTCCCGTCCTGGACCTCTGGCATACCGCCGCCCTCGTGCAGGACCTCGCGCGAGCCGCTCGGGCCGTCCGGAGGCCCGACGATGCCGCGCTCCTCAAGGTCGTCGATCAACCGCGCTGCCCGTGGGTAGCCGATGCGGAGCCTCCGCTGCAGCATCGAGGTCGAGATGCGCTGGTGCTCTTTGCTGAGGTCGATGGCTTTGACGAGCAGCGGGTCGCCGTCGTCAGACGGCTGCTCGAGCTCGGCAAGCTCGAGTTCTGCCTCGCGAAGCAAGTCGTCGTGTTTCTCTGGGACGGCCTGATCGAAGCGGCCCTCGGACCAGAACTTCACGACCGACTCGATCTCCGCGTCGGAGACATAGACACCCTGGAGGCGGATCGGCTTTTGGGCGTCGGTCGGCACGTAGAGCATGTCGCCCTTCCCCAGGAGCTTCTCGGCGCCGCCCTGGTCGAGCACGGTCCGTGAGTCCACCTGCGAGGACATCGCGAAAGCGATGCGTGTGGGGAAGTTCGCCTTGATCAGCCCGGTGATGACATCGACGGAGGGCCGCTGCGTGGCGACGACCAGGTGGATTCCGGTGGCCCGCGCCAGCTGCGCGAGGCGGACGAGTTGCTGTTCGACCTGATACGGGGCGGCCATCATCAGGTCCGCCAGCTCGTCGATGATCACGACCCAGTACGGCAACCCCTTGCCCTCGACCACCTCGTTGTAGCGCTTGATGTTGCGCACGCCCGCCTGTGCGAATCGGCGATACCGGGACTCCATCTCGTGAATGACCGCCTGCAGCGTCCCGACGACCTTGTCCATGTCGACGACGATGTTCGAGAACGCGAGGTGCGGGATCGACTCGAAGGTCGTCAGCTCAACGCGCTTGGGGTCCACCATGATCAGTCGGAGTTGCTCCGGTGAGTGGTTCATCAGGAGGCAGGTGATAATGGCATTCAAGCAGACGGACTTGCCGGCGCCCGTCGCGCCCGCGATCAGCACGTGCGGCATCGCGGCGAGGTCGGCGACCGCTGGCTCGCCGGAGACGCCGGAGCCGAGGGCGACCGGCAGCGCCATCTTCGACAGCGAGCCCTGAAACCTCGCGGATTCCATGACGCTGCGCAGCGTGACAACCCGCGCGCTCGCATTCGGCACCTCGATGCCGACGATCGGCTTCCCGGGCACCGGAGCCTCGATCCGGAGCGCGGGCGTGGCAAGGGCGAGTGCAAGGTCGTTCTGGAGGGCCGTGATCCGGTTCACGCGGATCCGCGTGCGCGAGACTTCGACGTCGCGCGTCCGAGGCTGTCCGTTCTCGTCAAGGACCGCGCGCCCTTCAGCGTCACGCTCGACGACGGCGCGTGTGCGGACGTCCCACCCGGGCTCGACGCCGAACTGGGTGATGGTCGGACCCTCGTTGATCTGCGTGACCCGCGCATCCACTCCGAACGAGGCGAGCGTGTCGACGATCAGGCGCGAGCGCCGCTCGTTGTCCGCAGTCGAATCCTCGGCTTCGATGCTGGCAACGAGCGTTTCGAGCGTAGGGAGTTGCCAGCCGTCGGCGGAGTGCCGCCACGCTGCGGGGGGCCGCTCCATATCCATTGCGATCTGGACGGGCGGCTTCGGCGTCCGACGTCGCGGCTTGGCCGGCTCCTCGGGAGGAGTGGCGAGGGAGGGCGCGGCCGGACCGGCAAGCTCCTCCAGCGCACGCTCGTAGGTGGAGCCGGCCGGTGCCGTCCGGACGGTTGTCACCTGAGCTGCGAGCACGCGCCCGCCCGCGCGGACGCCGCGTCCGGCCGCGCGGTGGAGTCCCAGTCGGCGCAGGCCCGTCCAACTGGCCCTCGCGATGGCCGCGGAAACGGGTGGCGCCTGCAGCGCAAGCGTCTTCGCGGTCCGCGGCCAGATGAGCGTGAAGCCGAGCGGCAGGAGGAAGGCCCACATGAGGAACGCCATGGGATGATCGGTCATCGCCCGTCCCGCGTCACCCCCGGCCGAGTGGACAGCGAGTGATACGTCGCCCACGGACGTCGTCGGCCGCCAGAACCCCAGCATCCCGGCGGAGAACACGAGCAGCAGCGCGGCTCCGATCAGATGGCGGATGTGGCGGCGGAGCCAGATCGTGTAGCCAAGCGCGAGCATGGATCCCACGGCGGCGACGAGGAGGGTGATCGTGAAGACGTGGACGCCAAGTGCGCGGATCAATCCGTCGCGTGCGTCGCCGAGTAGTCCGGCAATCGGGAACAGGAACGGGATGACGGCCGCCGCCAGGACGACGAGGAGGGTACCGATCACCTCGGGCCGGAGCAGGTGACGGCCGAGTGAAAACAGGTCGGGGATCTGGGTGGTAGCGCGTGTCGCAGCACGCGAGCGGCGGGCCTTCGCTCGAGCCATGGCTCTTATCTCCTCGTCCGGGGCCGCCCGCCGCGGCGCCGGACCGGTCGTTGGGTTACACCTCCACGGTGATGGGTAAGACCAGCGGACGCCGTCGCGTCTTCTGATGCAGGTAGGTCGCGACCTCGTCCTTCAGTGTCTCACGGATGCCGGTCCAGTCGACGTGTTTGCTTTCACCGCCGAAGACGCTCACGACCACGGCCTGCACGCCTTCGATGATCTCGGGCTCTTCGTCCGGCCCCACGAACCCATGTGACATCACTTCCGGCGGGCGTAACAACTCGCCGAGCTGGCGGTCTAGCGCGACGACCACGACGACCATGCCGTCACTGGCGAGGTGCTGCCGGTCTCGCAGCACGATGTGGTCTACATCGCCGACACCGAGGCCGTCGACGTAAACGTACTCCGCCGAGACGTGGTCCACGATCTCGGCGCCGCCCTCGTCGATCTCGAGGACGTCGCCGTTCGTCAGCGTGATCGCGTCCTCCTCGGACATCCCGAGGGAGATCGCGAGCTGCCGGTGGAGCACCAGGTGGCGGTACTCACCATGGATGCCGATGAAATGCCGCGGCCGGACGATGCGGTGGATGATCTTCAGCTCTTCCTGCGAGGCGTGGCCGCGAACATGTACGGGCGCGAGCCGGTTGTAGATGACGCGCGCGCCAGCTCGATACAGATTGTCGATGTTCCGGTAGACCAGCATTTCGTTTCCGGGCACCGGGTTTGACGAGAGGATCACCGTGTCGTTGGGGTGGATCGTCACGTGCTGGTGGGTGCCGTTGGCCATTCGCGTCAGCGCGGAGGTGGGCTCACCCTGAGAGCCGGTGCAGACGATGACCGTCCGCGCCGTAGGGTGATCAGTCATCTCGCGGGGCGTCATCATGATGCCAGCGGGCACCCGCAAATAGCCGAGGTCGCGGGCCATCTGGACGTTGTTTACCATCGAACGGCCGGTGACGAACACGCGACGGCCGTGCTTTTCGGCGGCGTCGATGACCATCTGGATGCGCGAGATCAACGACGCGAAGGTCGTCACGATCACCCGGTCGGGTGCGTCTCCGATCGCGCGGTCCAGCGACTCCGCAACGGTCTGCTCGGACGGCGTGTACCCCTCGATCTCGATGTATGTGGAGTCCATCGCGAGGAGCAGAGCGCCCTCGCGGCCGATCTCGGCAAGTCGCTGCAGGTCCGTGTGCTGCCCCATGACGGGCGTGTGGTCGATTTTGAAGTCCCCGGTATGGACGACGGGTCCGAGCGGCGTATGGATGATGAGCCCGGCGGCGTCTGGGATCGAGTGTGATACGGAGAAAAACTCGACGGAAAACTCGCCGACGTTCACGGTCTGCCCGACCTCGACGACGTTCACCTGGGTCGTCTGGTGGAGTTTGTGCTCGCGCAGCTTGACCTCAACCAGGCCTCTGGTCAGTCGTGTGCAGAAGACCGGTACGTTGACTTCCTTGAGCAGGAAGGGGAGCGCTCCGATGTGATCCTCGTGCCCATGGGTGAGGAAGACGGCCTTCAGCTTCGTCGGGTCGTTCATGATGTGCGTGATCTCGGGGATGACGAGGTCGACCCCGAGCATCTCTTCCTCGGGGAACATGAGCCCAACGTCAACGGCGATCGAGTCATCGCCGTACTCGTAGAGCATCATGTTGCGGCCGATCTCGCCGAGACCACCGAGGGGGATGACGCGCAGCGAGGTCAAAGGAGAGGCCTCTGATCTGCCTTGTCCGTCGCCTCGACGGCATTGGTCCCGGGCAACTTCGAGGCGGGGCGGATGAGACCAGGAAGCTGCGCGAAGTCCGCCTCGATGACTGCCCGGAGATCGCCGCGGTGGAGGGCGGCGGCGGGATGGTACATCGGCACGACTGTCCGGCCGTCGAACTCGCTCGCTTTCCCATGGATACGGCTGATCGCCATGCCGGGGAACCACCGGGCCATCGAGAAGCGACCGAGCGTGACGATGACCCGTGGATTCACGATCGCGATCTGGCGGTCGAGGAACGGCTTGCAGGCCCCGATCTCCTCGGGTTCAGGGTCGCGATTGCCGGGTGGCCGACACTTCACGACGTTGCAAATGTACACGTCGGCCCTCGAGAGTCCGATACCGGCCAGGAGGTCGTCGAGGAACCGCCCTGCCGCACCCACGAACGGGAGACCGCGTTCGTCCTCGCGCGCCCCCGGGGCCTCGCCGATGAACATAACGTCAGCACTCGACGGACCCATTCCCGGGACGGTACGCGAGCGAGTACGCGCCAGCGCGCAGCGCGGGCAGTCGGCGATCTCATCGTAGAGGTCTGCGAAGACCGGCTCGATGGCAGGGGGGGCGAGCGCCGAGGTGGGGTTCATCGGGCACATCGTAGCATCATGACCCGAACGGCTTCAAAGGGTATGCCGATGATCAATTTCTTCGCACCAGCCACGCCAGAAAGATGCCGACGAAGTACAGGACGATGATCGGGCCCGCCACGAGGGACTGCGTTACGGGGTCGATCGTGGGCGTCACGATCGCCGACACGATGAACGCGCCGACGATGGCGAAGCGCCAGAGCTTCAGCAGCCGCCTTGCGCCGACCAGCCCCAGCTTCGCCAGGCCCATGACCAGCAGGGGGGTCTCAAAAACCAGCCCCATGATGGCGAGCATCCGCGTCACGAAGTTGATGTAGTACCCGATCCGGATGTTGGGGTCCGCGTAGTCGCCGAAGGTGAACAGGAACTTCAGTGTCACCGGGAGGATGATCCAGTACGCGAACGCCATCCCGGCGAGGAACGCGAGCGACGCACCGATGACCAGCGGAAACATCCACCGCTTCTCGGTAGGCGTGAGCGCGGGTGCGACGAACGCCAGCACCTGGTACACCACCATTGGCATGCCCACCGCCACGCCTCCGAGAAGCGCGACGCGGAAGTAGGTGACGATGTTCTCCATTGGCTCGATGAACTGAGGGCGGAATCCGGGCAGCGCTTCCCGGCCCGGCTCGAGGAGGAAGTCTACGAGGCGGAACCCGATCGGCGGGATGAAGAACAGCATCATGCCGGCGGCGACCGCGATGGCGCTCCACATGACGCGCGAACGCAGCTCGAGGAGGTGCTCAAGGAGGGTCATCTCGCCACCCGAACGTGGTGGAGGGATCAAGTCCGGCGGCTGATCGAGCTGCGTGGCCACGGCTTAGTCGGTTCGTGCCCGTACGCCGGACGCGTCCTCGTTGTTGCTTTCGGATGTCGCATCCTCGGCGGCCCCCCTGGTGCGTTCGCCGATCTCGCGGATTTCGCGAAGGGTCTCCCCTCCGGACGAGGAGAGGTCACGCCCGATCTCACGGATGTCGCGCAGATCCTCGGTCTGCGTCTTGACCTCGGTCTCAAGCTCCTCCATGGCGCCGCGGACGTCTTTCATGACTTCGTTCGCGTAGCGCCGCGCCATGCGGTAGTACTTGCCCCCCTCGCGGGCGATTTGGGGAAAGCGCTCAGGCCCGACGACCAGCAGGGTGACCACGAGGATCAGCCCGGCCTCCATCCAACCGACGCCGAACAGCTCCATGTGAGAAATGATACGCCCCGGGCAGCCTTACGGATGCGCCGGGGCGGGTGCGGCGGTCGGACGACGACGAGCGGCTACTCGTCCTCGATGCCTGCGTCGTGGATGAAGTCGACCGCGTCCTGCACGGTCTGGATCTTCTCCGCGTCCTCGTCCGAGATCTCGATGGCGGGTCCGTCCTTCGAGAACTCCTCCTCGATGGACATAATCAGTTCTACGAGATCCAGCGAATCCGCGTTGAGGTCGTCAACGAATGAAGCGTTTGAGGTCACCTGCGCCTCGTCGACACCGAGTTGCTCTACGACCATCGCGCGGACGCGCTCGAATACCGTGGCCACCGAGTGTTCCTTTCCCTCGCCTCGCCGGGCGACGTCAGACTTCTTCCTGAGTGTCGGTATCGTCGCCAGACGACGCTGCGAGCGCAACCGCCCCGAGGACCCCGTTTACGAACCGCCCGGAAGACTCCGAGCCGTACCCTTTCGCCAGCTCTACGGCCTCGTTAATCGCGGTCCGGAGCGGAGCCGGCTGATTATCAAAGAGCACCTCGTAGATTGCAATACGGAGAATGTTGCGGTCGACGGGCGGCATCTCCGACAGCGGGAAGGCTGGCGCACGCTCCCGGATCACCGCGTCGATCGCGGTCTGGTGCTGGTGCACGCCCTCCACGAGGTGGGCGGTGAACTCCGCTGCTTCTTCCGTCAGTCGCGCATCCTGAATCTGGCGGCGCAAGGTCTCGGCGGGATCGCGGTCGGCCGTGTCGACCTCGAAGAGGGTCTGGAAGGCCACGATCCGGGAGCGCCGGCGAGAGCCGTGGGTCGAGGTCACTACCACCCCTGTCAGTGCATGACCACACCACCGTCGACGTTGAACGTCTGCCCGGTGATGTAGCGCGCAGCCTCGGATGCAAGGAACGCCACGAGCGGCGAAATCTCCTCGGCCTCAGCGTAGCGTCCCAGGGGCACGACGCCGAGGATGGATTGCTTCTGCTCGTCCGTCAGGGAGGCGGTCATGTCGGTCAGTACGAATCCAGGCGCGACGGCGTTCACGGTGACGCCTCGGGACGCCACTTCACGTGCGGCCGCCCGAGTGAAGCCGATGATGCCCGCCTTCGCAGCGGCGTAGTTCGCCTGGCCCGCATTACCCATCTCGCCGACGATCGACGTGATGTTGATCACTCGTCCCCAGCGCGCTCTCGTCATGTGCCGAAGGGCGAGCTTCGTCGCGAGGAAGGTCCCCTTCAGGTTCGTGTCCAGGACGGAATCCCAGGAATCCTCGCTCATGCGCAGGATCAGCGTGTCGTCGGTCATCCCGGCGTTGTTCACGAGGATGTCGAGCCCGCCCAGCTGTTCGCGGACGGTCTCCACCATGCGTTCGACGGCCGCCGCGTCGCGCGCATCGGCCTCCACGGCGCATGCCTGCGCGCCGGCCGCCTCGATGTCCGACACCACCGTCTGAGCGAGGTCAGGCCGCGAGCGGTACGAAACGGCGACGTTCGCGCCGAGCCCGGCGAGCTCAAGGGCGATGGCCCGACCGATCCCGCGTGAGCCACCCGTGACGAGCGCGGTGCGTCCATTGAGTGCCGTCGAGAGCATGCTATTCGCCGGCCTCGCCACGAGCTTCTGCCGCGGTCCCGATGTTGCGGACGTCGGCCGAGCGCTCCGTGCGCTTCAGAGCACCCGTGAGCACCCGGCCGGGGCCGAACTCGATGAATGTGGTGCACCCGGCAGCGAGCATCGCATGGATGCCGTCGACCCAGAGGACAGGCGCCGTGATCTGCCGTGTGAGTTCGTCCCCCAGCTGCCCGGCGGCGGTGAGTGCGACCGCGTTGACGTTGGAGATCACCGGCGTCCGCGGGTCGGCGAACACCGTGCCGGCGAGGACGGTACGCATGCCTTCGGCCGCCGCCTGCATCAGCGGCGTGTGGAACGCCCCGGCCACGTTCAGCGGCACCACGCGACTGGCGCCGGCGGCCGTCGCCGCTTCCGACGACGCGCGCACCGCTTCGAGCGTCCCCCCGATGGAGATGTTCCCAGGCGCGTTCTCGTTGCACAGCGAGGCGCCGTGCTCGGCGCAGATCGAGGCGACTTGTTCGCGGTCGAGACCGAGTACCGCCGCCATGGTGCCCGGTTGCGCGTCGCACGCGTCTTGCATCAGACGGCCGCGCTCCCGGACGAGCCGGATACCGTCCTCAAAGCTCACCGCACCGGCGGCGATGAGCGCGGCGTACTCGCCCAGTGAATGACCCGCCAGGTACGCCGGGCCATTTGGGAGCGTGCCGCATTCCGCCGCGGCGACCAGTGCAGCGATCGCGTGGGCGACCAGCGCCGGCTGCGTATTGATCGTGCGCGTGAGCTCATCTTCGGGACCTTCGAAGCAGAGCTTCGAGAGCGGGAACGCCAGCGCCTCGTCCGCTGCATCGAAGACCGCACGGGCGGCGGGGATCTCCTCGTACAGGTCGCGGCCCATTCCGACAGCCTGTGCGCCCTGACCGGGGAACAGCCATGCGACCGCGGGTGAACCTGGAAGGGCCGGAATGGAGACGCTGGACATCGAGACCCCCGTCGTGAAATGACATGCTGAATAACGTCCGGGGGAGTGTACCGGCTCCGTTGAGTCCAGAGGAGGGCGGTGCGGCCTAACGCTCTTCGGACGAACCCAGCACCTGGCGACCCTTGTAGACGCCGCAGACGGGGCAGATGCGGTGATTCACACGCGGCGCGCGGCATTGTGGGCAGCGCGCGATCTGGGGCGAGGTGACGCGGTGGTGGCTGCGCCGCTGACCCTGCTTCGCGGGCGGGGTCCTACGCTTCGGGACCGCCATCGTGTTCCTCCGTTCGCAGCCGCTCCGCCAGGGCGGCCAGTCCCGCCCAGGCTCCCTGCGGCTCGGGCTGTATGCACTCGCAGCGTCGTTCGTTCAGATTCTGCCCACAGACGGGACACAGCCCGGCGCAGTCATCGCGACATACAGGCTGGATCGGCAACGCAGCCTGTTCATATTGCCGCACCGCTTCGCTGAGGTCGAGATGGTTGCGTCCGTCGATGCGGAACTCGTCTGGATCGGCCTCGATCGCTTCCCCGGTGGCGGGGTCTCGAAAGGGCACGAACTCCTCGTCGATCACGAGCCGGACTTCCGCCTCGAACTGCGTCAGGCAACGGGCGCACTCCAGCACCGGCCGCGTCACGACGTCCGCGTGGACGAGTACGCCCCGCTGCGTACGCATGAGCCGCACGTGGCCGCTGGCGGCGGCGGCGTAACCGGCCGCCGGCACCTGCACCGGTTCGTCATTGACCGTCGCGAGGCGAGTGCTGCCGACCGGCTCTTGAAGCAGGGTGGATACGTTGAACTGCACTGAATTCCTCCGGGACCGTTTGATCGTACACCGCCGGGGCGCACTGCGCGGGCAGGTATACTGCGGAGCGGCGGAAACGGAGAGGTCGCTTGCCGTGCAGGCGGTCTGTTATCTGCGGGCGATCCCCTCGCTGTCCCTGGTCGAACAGCAGCGGCTCATCCTGGATTTCTGTGCGCGCCACTCGCTTGACGTGGCGGAGGTCGTGCAGGAGGAAGTCGGCGCATCCACGTCGCCGAGGCTCCGACACCTGCTCCGCGACCTCGGAGGCGAACGGCGGGCATTCGTCACGATCGTGATCGCCTCGACCGCAGTGCTCGGCGCAACCGTCCGCGAGCGCATCCGCCGCTACCTGCAGCTCCAGGCACTGTCGCTCCCGCTGCGCCTCGCCGACGACAGCGACCCAGAGGTCGCGCTCATGTCAGCCTGGCTCGATCGGGAGCCGCAAGAGCGGCGCCGCGAGCAGGTCCGCGAGGGGATGCGACGGCGCGCGCTTCGCGGCGAGGTTCTCGGGCGCGCGCCGTTCGGCTACCGCGTGGTTGATCGCCACCTGCATATCGATCCCGTCGAGGGCGAGGTGGTGCGCGAGATATTCCGTCGCTACCTCGATGAAGGCGAGGGCGTCCGTGTCATCGCGCGGCGCCTCAATGAAGCGGGGATACCGACACGGCGCGGCGGCACGTGGAGCATGGTGAGCGTCCGTGGCGTCCTTCGGAATCCCGTGTACACCGGCACGTACCGCCGCCTCGGTGTCGTCGTGGCCACCGAACACGACGCGCTGGTGACACGGGCCCGGTTCTACGCCGCGCAGGAGCGGCTCGCCGCTCGGCGGACGAGCAACCGGCCGCAAGAGCGAACCCAGTACCTCTTAAGCGGTCTTGCGCGCTGCGGCTACTGCGGCAACTCCCTCATCGGGGTACGGCGCAGCCGACGGGGCCGGAGTCCCGAGGACGCGGCGACGGTCTATACCTACTACCAGTGCGAATCGCGGACGAACCAGAGCCGCTGCGCGTACCATACGCGCCGCGCTGCGGACCTTGAAGCCATCGTGCGGGAGCGCGTGCGCGAGGGGCCGCCCACTGGCTTCGCTCCCGAGGAGCTTCACGCGACCGAGGCTGAGATCGGCCGGATCCGCAGCCGTCGCGAAGGTATCCGCCGGCAGCTCGACTCGTTGCTCGACCGCCACGCCAGCGGCGAATGGACGATGGCTCGTCTGCGGACGGAGGCATCCACGCTGGCGCTGGAAGACCTTGCTGCGGAGGACCGCACGGAGGCTCTCGCCGGCCGCCAGAGCGCAACCGAGGACGAGGCCAGGCGGGCGACGCGGCTCACGCGCTCACGTACGAGGCTCGCGCGCGAGTGGGACGAAGTGGACTTCGTGGAGCGACGAGACCTGCTCCGCGAGGTTGTACGCGAAGTCGTGGTCACGGACGAGGACGTCCGAGTAGACTTCGCCGGTTAGGCCCGTTCGCGAGGCGGCTCCCAGGACACCACAGCCGAGTAGTTGCGCCGCGGCGGGAGCTGGACGCTCCCGTCAGGCAGTCCGAAGCGCTCGACCAGCAGCAAGCTGAGGCTCGCGTCCGCGGGGGAGCCGGGCTCGACCCAGTACCGCCAGCGTGAGTCGGCGAGCGCCTCGTCAGGCGTCATCGGCGCCGGCGCGCTTGACATGCCGAACGCGCGCACTTCGTAGCGCCGCCTCATCGCGCCGAGGACCGCGACGAACTCCGGCAGGCCAGGCAGCGGACAGAGTGGCTCGCCATGCAACGCCTCCCAGACACCAGGGTCAGGGGTGCTCGGCGCACGGTCCGAGGCGATGACGACGCACAACCTCGAGACATGCGCTTCGAGCGCGGCGAGGAACTCCTCGAGCACGAGGCAGTCGTAGAGGACGTTCGCGACGAGCGCGACATCGCCGCGGGGGACCTCCGCACCCGCCTCCGGCGGCCATCGCAGGTCGACCACGTCGAGGTTGTCACGCCCCGCAGCCGCGATGCTCTCGGCCAGCGTGCCGCGCATCGACGGCGAGGGCTCCACCGCGACCACGCGCCGTACGTGCCGGCTGATCGGAATGGCGAAGCGCCCCCCGCCCGCGCCGATGTCGAGCCAGGTATCGTCCGGGCGTGCGAGTTCCAGGAGCCCCGGCAGTTCTTCGACATCCAGGACGCCCGGCCGGAAGCGGGGAGCGCGCCGAGCCCAGAAATCGCCCTCCGGCTCGGGTACGTCGCGTAGCCGCTCGACCTGCTCACGGTTCGCGGCCACCAGAGCTGTGTACGCCTCGAACGCCTCCGCTGCAGTGGGCCGAAGGCGGATGGCGGCGTCCTGATACTGCATGACTCGACCTCCGGGAGCACGGTGCGCGCGGTCTCGCGGACGACGGTACCGCATCCCGCTCGCGAGGGGTTGTCCAAATCGTCAGGGGGTGTTCATAATCGCGCTGCTGATACTCATGACCTGAGTAATTGGACCTGGCAATATCCAGCGTCGAGGGCAGCCCTTCCTCGCACGCCTCCGGAGGTGATCGATGTCGGCGCGTCGTGCAGTCGTACCCCTCGTCCGAGATGAACCACTGACGCCCGTCCAATACGCGGTCCTCGGTCTCCTCCGGAAGCAGTCGGCGCATGGCTACGAACTGCAGCGGTCGTTCAGTGAAGGTGGCGACCTGGCTGGAGTCGTCCACGTTGAGCAGGCGAGTCTCTATGGCGCGCTGAAGGATCTTGCGGGACGCGGACTCATTGACGGGACTGAGAGCAGAGAAGGGCTGCGGCCTCCTCGGACGGTCTACGCCCTGTCGAAACGCGGGGAACGGCTGCTTGAGATGTGGATGCGGCAACCGGTCCAGCGGCTGCGCCAGGTCCGGTTGGACTTCCTGCTCAAGGTCTACTTCGCCCGCCAGCGGAGCGACGCAGCGGTGCGCGCGCTGGTCGACGCGCAGGTCGCGACCTGCCACCGCTACCTCGCCGACCTCGAGGAGCAGGCGGCGGACTTGAGCCCTGAGAGCTTCGCCTATCTCGTGACCGAGTCCCGCACGAGCGCCGCCCGGAGCACGCTGGAGTGGCTTCGTGAGTATCGCCGCCGCCTGTGAGGGCGGCCGGTCTCACTAATCTGGTTCAGTTCGCGAATGGAGGGGGTATGAACCACAACCGATGGTGGACGCGCTTCGCGCCGCTTGCGCTGCTGGTCGCCGCGCTGGTCGTCATCGGAGTTGCCTGCGGAGACTCCGATGAGGGCAGCACTCCGACGCCCACGGCTGCCGCGACGGCGACGGCAACCACGACCGCAACTCCAACGCCAACGCCCGCACCGCTGACGGGAAAGGTCACCGTATTCGCGGCCTCGTCGCTGACCGACTCGTTCAAGGCGATTGGCGAAGCATTCACGAAGGCGCACCCGGGAGTCACGGTCGAGTTCAACTTCGCGGCGTCGAGTGCGCTGGCGACTCAGATCGAACAGGCAGGACCGGCGGATGTCTTTGCCAGCGCCGACCAGGCACAGATGCAGCGTCTGGTGGACAAGTCACTGATCGAAGGCGCGCCGTCCGTATTCGCCCGCAACCTGCCGGTGATCGTGGTCCCCGCGGACAACCGCGCCGGTATCGCGGCGCCGAAGGACCTCGCCAAGGCCGGCGTCAAGCTGGTGCTGGCGGCGCCGGACGTGCCGATTGGCAACTATGCTCGCCAGATCATCGACAAACTCGCAGCCGACCCGGCGTACGGCGCCGCCTTCAAAGACGGGGCTCTTGGGAACCTCGTCTCCAACGAGGCGAACGTGCGGGCGGTGCTCGCCAAGATCGAACTCGGCGAAGGCGACGCGGGCATCGTCTACAAGACGGACGCGCTGGTTTCCGGGGACAAGGTGAAGACGATCGCTTTGCCTGACAGCGCGAACGTGATCGCCACCTATCCGATCGCCGTCGTGAAGGCGTCGAACAACAAGACCGCCGCCGCCGCGTTCGTCGCCTTCGTCCGCGCGACGGACGGTCAAACATTGCTCAGGAACGCCGGGTTCGACTCGGCCCAGTAGCTCGGTGAGGCGTGGCGCGGCCGCCGTCGGCCGCGCCACGCTGAGGAGAGGAGGCACGTCATGCGACGGCGCAGGTTCAGGCTGTCAGCTCTTCTGCCGGCTCTCATCATCGCCACGCTCGCGGTGGCGGGATGCGGCGGCGATGATTCCCCGGCGACCACACCGACCGTACAGGCGAGCGCCACGGCGACGGCCCCGACGGTCACCGTCAGCGCGACCGCAACCGTCGCGGCGACACTGGGCGGGCCTTCGACGAGCCTCCAACTCGGCGGCGCCGTGACAACGCCCGGGCAGTACGTCCTTGCGACGCTCCAGGGCCTTCCCATCAGGAGTGTGACCACCAACCCGCTCGCTGGCGGGGCTCGGATGGGTGAGCACGCATACGGCGGGCCGTTGCTGTACGACATGATCCAAAAGGCCGGGCTGAAGACCGACTCGGCACGTAAGAACGACGCGCTGCGAAAGGTCGTTGTCGTCACCGGCACCGACGGCTATGTGGCGGCCTTCGCCTGGGGAGAGATCGATTCCCGCTTCGCCAGCAAGCAAGTCCTTGTCGCATACCAGCGCGACGGGCAACCCCTTCCAGAGGCGGACGGCTTCGCCCGCACGATCGTGCCCGGCGACGAGGCGGCGGGGCGGTACGTCTCGAACGTCAACAAAATCGAGGTCAAGGACGTCGGGACGTTACCGCCGCCGGGCGACCGTAAGTCCTCCACCTCATTCACGCTCGCTGGCCAGGTAAACAACGCTGGTGAGTTCGATCTGGCGAAGCTGCAGGCGATGAAACAGTCCGAGGTCACGATTGACGGCAAGGACGCACAGGGCAACCCGACGAAGACGGTCTACCGGGGCGTCTTGCTCAACGACTTCCTGCAGACGGCTGGCCTCAAGCTCGACGCCGCGAAAAAGAACGACATCCTTCGGCTCGGCGTGCTCGCGATCGCTACGGACGGCTACAGCAGCATGGTGGTCGGCGGGGAGATCGACCCGAAATTTGCGAACGTGCCCGTCCTCATTGCCATTGCGCGCGACGGACAACCGCTGAGTGCGGATGACGGCTTCGCGCGCATCGTGGTGCCGGGAGACATTGCCGCCGGGCGATTCGTATCGAATCTAGTGAGGTTAGAAGTTGTCCGACTCGACTAACGCCCAGCGTGAATCCCGCCTTGCGTGCCCTGTCTGCTCGACGACGGTTGAGCGGCTGTGGGTCTGGCACGAACCTCAGTCCGAGCGCATCCGAATCTTTTGCGCCTCGTGCTCGGTGCTGCCCGCGTACCGGGGTCTGCGCGAGGAAGAGTGCCGTCTGTACGCCGAGGAAGCCTTCAACTGGATGGCGGGCCAGCGGCTCTTGCGCCTCGTTTCGCACAGAGAGCACTCTGAGGCATGACCTCCCCGGCCGCCCGACCGGCGGCTGGTGAGGGGCGTACGAGCCCCTCGCTGGCCGCTCTCTTCGCCACGCCCGCGCTGCTGTTCGGCACGTTCGTGGTTGTACCGCTGCTGGCGCTCGGGTATCGAGCCGCACGAGACGAGAGCCTCGCTGAACGCCTCACGGAATCGAGCGTGCAGTCGGCGCTACGGCTCTCCCTGGTCACGAGTACGTTGACGCTCACGATCGCGCTGGTGCTGGGGATTCCCCTCGCCTACCTGCTCGCGAGGACGCACTTCCCAGGGAAGCAGATCGTCGACACGCTGGTCGACCTCCCGATGGTGCTCCCCCCGACGGTGGCGGGCGTGGCCCTGCTCGTCGCGTTCGGCCGCCGGGGCGTGTTCGGACCCGTGCTCGATCGCCTCGGCATCGAGCTGGCGTTCACGACCTCGGCAGTCGTCCTGGCGCAGTTGTTCGTGTCAGCGCCGTTCCTGGTCCGCAGCCTCAAGGCGGGGTTCCAGGCTGTCGACCCCACGTACGAGCAGGTGTCGGCGACGCTCGGCGTGTCGCCGCTGCGCACGTTCTGGCGGGTGACGCTGCGGCTCTCGCGGCCGGCGCTCGTGGGCGGCGCCGTGCTCTGCTGGGTCCGCGCGCTGAGTGAACTGGGAGCGACGCTCATCTTCGCTGGCAACTTCGAGGGCCGTACGCAGACGATGCCGCTCGCGATCATCAGCGCCTTCGAGTCGAGCCAGGGGCTGGCGGGCGCTATGGCCCTCGCGGTGATCCTCCTCGCCGTCGCGTTCGTCCTGCTGGCCGCGCTCCGTCTCGCTCTCCGGGGTGACCGGCTGTTCGAGGCATAGGCGATGCTCTCGGTCGACATCACAAAGCGGCTCGGCGACTTCATGCTGGACGTCGCGTTTGCGGCGGGCGAGGAGACCGTTGTCCTCTTCGGGCACTCAGGCTCCGGGAAGAGCATCTCCCTGGCCGCGATCGCGGGACTCCTCCGGCCGGACGCGGGCCGCATCGAGATCGGGGATCGCGTCGTCTTTGATTCCGTCGCCGGCGTGAACGTCCCGCCGCAGCGTCGCAACGTTGGGTACGTCGTGCAGCAGCTCGCGCTGTTCCCGCATCTGACCGCCGCCGAGAACGTCGCCTACGGCCTCACTCGGGTCTCGACCGCGGAGCGGCGCGCACGGGTGCGCGAGCTCTTCGCGCTGTTGAGCCTCGAGGGGTTTGAGGACCGCCTGCCGCGACAGTTGTCAGGGGGGCAGCAGCAGCGGGTCGCGCTCGCGCGGGCGCTGGCGCGACCCGTCGACGCGCTGCTCCTCGATGAGCCGTTCTCCGCGCTCGACGACGCCCTGCGCAGTGACCTCCGCGCGGAGTTGCTGCGTCTGCGGCGCGAGCTGGACGTGCCCGTAGTGTTCGTCACGCACGACCTGCGCGAGGCGCACCTGCTCGCCGACCGTATCGCCGTCATCGATGCGGGCCGCGTGTTGCAGTTCGCGCCGCGCGAGGATGTCTTTCGCCACCCCCGCGTGCGGCGTGTCGCGGAGTTGACCGGCGTGCGGAACCTGTTTCGCGGCTGCGTCGATCAGGGGCGTGTCATCGTCGATGGCCTGTCGCTGGCGGCAACGGTGCCGCCCGGCGCTGGGGCGGACGTGGACGTGGCGATTCGCGCGGAACGCTGCAATCTCCGCCGCTACGACCCCGAAGGTGCGCTCCCCGAGAACTGCTTCGTCGCCAGCGTCGTAACCGACCTCGCCTTTGGCAACACGCATACGCTGCACCTTGCGCCCGAGTCCGTCGGCCCGGTCGTGGAGGTCGAGGTCGCGTCGCGGCCGTACGAGGTGCTCGGCGTCGCCTCGCGCGGCCGCTGGGTCGTCGAGCTTCCGGCGGCGGATCTGCATATCATGCCGCGGTGAGCCCGAGCGGCAGCGCAGCGGCGGATGAGCATACGACCCAGCGCGGCACATGGGCTGCGCTTCGCTTCCCGCAGTACCGCATTCTGTGGCTCGCGACGATCGCCGCGATCCTGACCGCGGAGCTGCGCCTCGTCGTCACGGGTGTCTGGCTGTACGAGGAGACCGGGTCCGCCGCGCAGCTCGGCATACTGGGCCTAATCCAACTGTTCGTTCAGATACCGGCACTTCTTTTTGGGGGCACACTCGCGGACCGCCTCGACCGGCGGCTGTTGATGGGGTGGACCCAGGGTGTGACCTTGCTCTTCGTCGCCGGTCTCGCGGTGCTGGTGGCGGCGGACGCGCTCGTTCCGTGGCACGTGTACGCGGCAACGGCGGTGCTCTCTGTGAGCAGCGTCTTCGGCAATCCAGCGCGTGCGGCGTTGATCAGCGCGACCGTGCCTGAGGCGGAACTCCGCGATGCCGTCACCACGAACTGGATGTCACAGCAGGTGGCCATCGTCGTTGCGCCGCTCGGGTTCGCTGCGACCGTGCAGGTCCTGGACCTGGAAGCGGCATTCGTCCTGACCGCGCTCGTGGCCGTCCCCAGTGTCGTGCTGCCGCTCATGCTGCGCGTGCGAGGGGTGGCGGCCCAGACAGCCGAGGGGGGCTCGATGCTGCGCCGGACGTGGGATGGCCTGCGGTTCGTGCGCGGTCATCCGTTGCTCCCGGCGCTGTTCCTGATGGATACGGGAGTGACGATCGTCAGCTTCTACCGCCAGATGTATCCGGTGCTGGCGGACGAGCTGTTCAACGGCGGCGCGGCGACCGTCGGGCTGCTCACGGCGGCGAACTCGATCGGGGCGATTGCGGGAAGCTTTGCGGTCCTGCGCCTGCGGCGCATCCGGCGCCTCGGGTTGATGGTGCTGGTCGGCCACCTCCTGTACGCGGTGCTGCTCTTCCCGTTCGCCCTCGTGCACTGGCTGCCCGTCGGGCTGCTTTGCATCGCCGGCCTCGGTGGCACGGACGCGATCAGCGTCACGATGCGCCAGGCCACGGCCCAGTTGACGACACCCGATGAGATGCGCGGCCGGGCGCTCAGCGTGATGACGCTGTCCGCGCAGACAGCGAACAACGTTGGGACGCTGTGGGTTGGAATGCTGTCGGCGGCCATCGGCGCGACGGGGACGCTCGTCGTTGGAGGTACGGCGTCGCTGACGTTCGTGCTCGCGGTGTGGCAACGCGTGCGCGGCCTGCGCGAGTACGAGGCTCCCTGAGCGCCCGCGTACTCGCGGTACAATGTCGAGTGCCAGGGGGCCGGACGGCCGCCGGCGGCGGTCGCGAGGCCGTCGCGGGAGGAAAGTCCGAACTTCACCGGACGGGGTGCCGGCTAACGGCCGGGCGGCGCGAGCCGACGGAAAGTGCAACAGAAACAAACCGCCTCGGCGCGCCTTCGGGCGTTCGAGGTAAGGGTGAAATGGTGCGGTAAGAGCGCACCGGCGTCCCGGTAACGGGGCGGCCGGGCAAACCCCACCCGAAGCAAGGCCAAATAGGGGAGCGCACAGGGTGTCCGGCTCTGCTCCCGGGTAGGCTGCTCGAGACGGCGGGTAACCGCCGTCCTAGATGGATGGCCGTCGCCGCCCCAATGGGCGGTACAGAATTCGGCTTACAGGCCCCCTGGTCTCACTCCCCGTCAGCGCTCCATGATCACCTGACCGCGCTCGATGACGCGATCGAGGTCGATCACCACCGCGTGGCCCTGCATCTCCTGATCGAAGTTTCGCTCGACCTCCGGGGCGTCGTCGTACACCCGTTGACGTGTCTCGGCGTCGTCCACGATGCGAGCGCTGCCCTGAAACTGCCAGCTCTGGCGCTTGTCGGGATTGCGATACAGGAAGGCGAGCTTCGAGTTGCGACGGATGTTCTCGGCTGAGGAGCTGTCCGCTTTGCGCAGCCAGATCGAGAGCTGGTTCGTGCTGTGGACGTGGATCGAGCCGACGAAGCCAAGCCGCGGCTGCCCGTCTGGCGAGACGCTCGCGAACACGACCGGGCGGCCGTCCGCGAGTGAGTTGTCAATCGCTTGTCGCATGTCTTCGGTCAACTCGATCACAGGGGCCTCCATGCACGTATACCCAACCCGGCCGGGGTTCATCGTACATCCGAGCGACGGAAGCGGCGCGCAGCGCGCGACGCGCTACGATGGGCCCATGAGGTCACGCGGAGACTGGCGCGAAGGACTGCCCGAGGAGGCCCGAGGTGCGGTCGCGGGGGTCGGCGACGTCCGGGCGATTCGATTCGACTCCCGCGACGTTGGACCGGGCGACGTGTTCGTCTGCATCCTCGGCGAGCATGCCGACGGGCACGAGTACGCTGCTCGCGCGGTCGAGGCCGGCGCTGTCGCCGTCGTCGCCGACGCCCGGCGGGCCTCGGACCTCGCAGTCCTCGATGTCCCGATCGTGGGTGTCGTCGACACGCGACGCGTGCTGTCGTCGGTCGCCGCAGCGCACGAGGGATGGCCGGGGGAGCGGCTCACGGTCGTCGGCATCACGGGCACCGATGGGAAATCGACGACCGCGTTTTTCACCGTCGCCGCGCTTGAGCGCGCGGGGGCGCGGGTGGGCCTACTCAGCACGATCGAGTCGCGCATCGCCGGCGAGGTGGTGCCGAACCCCACGCGGCTGACGACACAGGAGGCGCCGTTCGTCCAGGCGCTGCTCGCGCAGATGGTGGACGCGGGATGCACGCACGCCGTCGTCGAGGCGACGTCGCACGGGCTGGCGCTCCACCGCCTCGATGACTGCCGGTTCGATGTGGCGGTGTTCACGAACCTGTCGAACGACCACCTGGACTTTCACGGGACGCTGGACGAGTACCGGGCGGCGAAGGCGAGGCTCTTCGCCATGCTCGACGGGCCGACCTCGAAGCGGGTGCGCCGCGCTGCGGTGCTCAACGCAGACGACCCGCAGTGGCGGTTCTTCGCCCGCGCGACCCACGCGCGCAAGATCACCTACGGTCTCGACAGCGATGCGGACGTGCTCGCCTCCGACGTGATGCTGTGGCCGGATGGCGCGACGTTCATGCTCGCCACTGGCGAGGAGCGCGAGGACGAAATCGAGGCGAGCGTCCGCCTTCCGGGGCGATTCAACGTCTCGAACGCCGCCGCTGCGGTGACGGTTGCGGCCGCGCTCGGCCTCGATCCGATGGCAGCAGCAGCCGGCGTGGCTGCGTGCGCCGGAGTGCCTGGCCGCATGGAGCGAATCGAGGGTGCGCCCTTCGAGGTGATCGTCGACTACGCGCACACGGCCGATGCGCTCGAGAAGGTGCTGACGATGCTGCGCCCACTCACCGAGGGGCGTCTGATCGTGGTGTTCGGCTGTGCGGGTGAACGCGCTCGGGATCGGCGTTCGGGTTTGGGGGCCGCTGCCGCGCGGTACGCGGACCTCGCCGTACTCACTGACGAGGACCCGCGGAGCGAGCCGCCCGAGGCCATCATCGAGGACATCGCACAGGCGATGATTGGTGCGGGCGCGGTAGAAGGGGAGCGTTTCGAGCGTGTGCGCCCACGACGTGCGGCCATCGCGCGCGCCCTCGAGGCGGCGGAGTCCGGCGACCTCGTGCTGATCGCGGGCAAGGGCCACGAGTCGACGATTGAATGGGCCGAGGGCCCCGAGGAGTGGGATGACCGCGCCGTGGCGCGAGAAGAGATCGCGCGCCGGTATGGAGAACAGGCGACATAAGGAGTAACGCGATGCCACTCGACGAGTCCGCCATCGACGCCCTGGTCCGCGAGGACCTCGCGCACCTCCTCCACCCGCAGCATTACGCCCCCGACCATGAAGCGCCCGTCATCTTCGACCACGGGGAGGGCGTCTGGCTGACCGATGTCCGGGGCCGCCGTTACATCGATGCGCTCGCCTCCTTGTGGAACGTCGCGGTCGGGCACGGACGCACCGAACTCGCGGAGGCGGCCGCTGAGCAGATGCGGAAGCTCGCGTTCTCGAACAACTACGTTGGCTTTTCGAACGTGCCGGCCATCCAGCTCGCTGCCAGAGTCGCCGACCTCGCCTACGACAACCTCGAGGGGGTCTTCTTCACCAACTCGGGTTCCGAATCGAACGAGGGCGCCTTCAAGGTCGCGCGCTTCTACTGGAACCTGCGCGGCCGTCCCTCGAAAGTGAAGCTGATCGCCCGCGAGCGGGCCTATCACGGAGGCACGCTGGCGACGACGGCGATGACCGGGCTGCCCGTGTTCTGGAAGTTCTTCGGTCCGCTGACCACCGATGTCGTGCACACGTCGAGGCCCGAGAACCTGGAATGCGACTGCGCACCGAACACCGACGGCGAGTGTGCGCACTGGCTCGAAGCGGCGATCCTGCGCGAGGGCCCTGAGACCGTGGCTGCGTTCATCGCCGAGCCCGTCAAGGGCGCCGGTGGCGTCTGGACGCCCTCCCCGGACTACTTCGCGAAGGTGCGCGAGATCTGCGACCGCTACGAGGTACTGTTCATCGCGGACGAGGTCATCACCGGCTTCGGCCGCACCGGGCGCTGGTTCGCCCTCGAGCGCTGGGGCGTCCAACCGGACATCCTCTCGATCGCCAAGGCGATTACGTCCGGGTACGTCCCGATGGGCGCGTTCATCGTCAGTGGCGCGATCCTCGACGCGCTGAAGTCGCTCCCGCCCGACGCCCGCTTCATGCACGCCTACACGAACAGCGCCCATCCCACGGCGGCCGCGGTCGGGCTGCGGAACCTGCGCATCATCGAAGACGAGCGGTTGGTGGAGAACGCACAGGCGATGGGAGACCGCCTTGGCGATGGGCTGCGGACGGCCCTCGGCGGACACGCGCACGTCACGAACATCCGCCAGGTGGGGCTGATTGCGGGCCTGTCCCTGGTCGCGGATGCGGAGTCCTCCAGAGCGTACGAGGCGGCCGAGGGAGTCGGCCGTCGGGTGGCCACGCACATGCGCGAAGAAGGCTCCGTGATCACCCGCTTCGTCGGCGACCAGATCGTGCTCGCGCCCCCGCTCGTGGTGAACGCCGCCGAGGTCGACCAGATCGTCGGCGCGGTGCACAGCGCCGTCCGTGCCGTGACGGGCAACTGATAGGGTTTCCTAGCGGATTGACGAGCCTGCCTCGACGCACTATCGTCAATCGTGAGAAGGGAGGTGATGCTCATGTCTGACGGCAGTCATACGGTTATGGGCCTGGTCCCAAGCATCCTTTCGGAGGTGCACTCGGGCTAGGCCCGTGGCTACGTGACTCTCTTGAGGCCCCGGCGGACGCCGGGGCCTCTTCATATCCGCTTCATATCCGCGCCGATGTCCCCCGACCCTGGAGGCGACCCTCCGTGAGCTTCGATCACGACCGATACGCGTCCCTGTTACGGACGAAGCGACTCGGACGCGTCGTCCGCTACGTGGAGGAGACCACCTCCACGATGGACGACGCGCGCGCCGGCGCGGCGCGCGACGGGGATGCATCGGCCGGGGCCGCGTACGTCGGAGGCAGGCAGACGGCGGGGCGGGGCCGTCAGGGTCGGCAATGGGTGTCCGAGCCCGGAGTTGGCCTCTACGTGACATACCACCTTGTACCGCGGTCCGCGGCGCCCACGCTGCCGCTCTTCGCGGCGGCGGGTGCGCTCGCCGTCAGCGATGCCGTGCGCGAGCGCACCGACGCCGAGACCGTCATCAAGTGGCCCAACGATGTCCTGCACGACGGGCGAAAGCTCTCCGGCATCCTCGCTGAGGCGCGACACGGATCGGGCGTGGACGTCTTCCTCGGCATCGGCCTGAATCTGCGCCCGGCCGCTCTTCCCCCCGAGGTCCGTGACGTGGCCACGAGTCTCGAGGCAGCGGCCGGGTTCGCTCCGCCGGCCGAAGAGATGCTCGCGTCGCTCTCCGCCTCGCTCGAGCACTGGAGCGAGGTGCTCGAGGCCAGCCCGGCCGAGCTCGTCGAGCGGTGGCGCTCCCGGCTCGTGACGCTCGGCCGGCGAGTCCGCTTCGCGCTCCCGGACGGGAGCGTCGAGGAGGGAATCGCCCGCGACGTCACCGCGACGGGCGATCTCGTGGTTGAGAATGATCGCGGCGTCGAGTCTCACTATGCAGCAGGGGATGTCAGCACGATCGCCTGATCACCACGGGCCGATTCGGACGAACACTGAGGATTCTCTCGTGGATATCGAACGTTATTGTGCGTTCGTGTTCATGCCGTGTTGACGTGATATCGTGGCCGTTATTCAGAGGCGCCCGAAGGGCAGAGACCCTTCGGGAGATGTGGGTTCCAGAGGGAGGTTCCACGGATGTCCGAAACACCCGAGCGCTTCGGGATACGGGCGGCGCTCAACCGCCGCACCCTGCTCCGAGGCGGCACGCTGGCCCTCGGTGGCGTCGCCGCGGCGGCGCTCATCGGCTGCGGCGGCGACGACGACGAGGACGAGCCGGCGCCGTCCGGCGCCTCCGGGCCGGAGAGCACCGGCACGGCGGTCGCCGTCAACAAGAACCAGAACCCGGCGCAGCTGACGAGCAACCCGGACTTCCCGTACGCGTTCGGCATCCCGGAGCCCGACAAGGCCCCGAAGGCCGGTGGCACGCTGAACGTGGGCGTCAGCTGGGACGTCTCCACGATGGACCCGACGAAGTCCGGCGCCGGAGGGACGATCACCGTCCCGAACGTGGGCTATGACCGCCTGATCGGATTCGTGAGCGGTATCCGCTATGACCCGCTGAAGCTGGAGCTCAAGCCCGAGCTGGCGTCGTCGTGGGAGCGGAGCCCGGACGGGCTCGTTTATACGTTCAAGATCCGCCCCGGCGTGAAATGGCAGAACACCGCTCCCCTGAACGGTCGCGCCTTCGTGGCGGCGGACGCTGCTTTCGCGTACGAGCGGTATCGGACGGAGGGCGTGCACCAGTCGCTGCACAGCGAGGTCGACAAGTTCGAGGCGCCGGACGCCAGCACGCTCAAGATCACGATGAAGAAGCCGCTCGCGGACTACATCAACAGCCTCGGCGGCCGCTACCAGACGATCTTCCCGAAGGAGCTCGTCGACGACGGGTCGATCAAGGACAAAGTGATAGGCACCGGCCCGATGATCCTGCAGGAGGCTAAGGCTCAGCAGCAGGTCACGTTCGCCAAGAACCCCGACTACTGGCAGGGTCAGCTGAACCTCGACGGCCTGGTCTTCCGCATCATGCCGGACGGCGCCGCCCGTATCGCCGCGTTCCGAGCCGGCCAGCTCGACTACGCCTACGCACTCGCGGCGAAGCTGAGCGACGTCAAGAACATCGTGAACACGAACCCGGACGTGCAGGTGTACATGTCCGGTGGCACGGCCGGCGGTTACGGCTTCGGCATGAACCTCCAGCACGAGAAGTTCAAGGACGAGCGCGTCCGCCGGGCGATCTCGCTCTCGATGGACCACGACACGCAGATCCAGATCCTCTTCGAGGGCTACGGCGTGTCCGGTCCGGACACCCCGTGGACGTTCCTGTACGACAAGATGCCGAGCTACAAGACCGGCGAGCTCGGGCAGTGGGTCAAGCCGACCGGCGATCCGACGCAGGCGAAGCAGCTCCTCGAGGCCGCGGGCCAGAAGGACCTGACGATCAACGCCATCTACTACACGTACGCTCAGTACGACGCCGACCGGCCGCAGTTGCTGACCGACCAGCTCCGGCGCTCGGGCATCAACCTGAACGCCAAGCGTGTCGAGTACACGGAGTTCAACTCCGCGTGGACGACCGGGAAGCTCGAGGAGGCGACGACGTCCGGCTGGTCGGCGCCGGGCTTCGACGCCGACAACTACTTCTACAACCAGATTTACTCGAAGTCGCCCGGTAACCGGCACCACCTCGAGGACGCCCAGGTCGACCAGTGGGCCGAGCAGCAGCGCGTCGAACTCGACGCCGCCAAGCGCAAGGACCTCCACCAGAAGATCTGGGACCGCATCCACAAGGACCAGATGTACCGCATCTCCCAGTCCGCGGGCTTCGCGTACGAGGTGCAGCAGCCGTGGCTTCGCGGCTGGCGCGGCGCGGGTGGACCGCTCGGCTCCAGCAGCTACTTCTACGACTGGGGCGAGCAGCTCATCGACATGTGGCTCGACAAGTAGCCCGCTGCGGCGGAAGCCGCGACGAGCAGTTTACGAGCGCCCTCGGACTTCGGTCCGGGGGCGCTCTGCGCTTAGCCCGTCACAGCCACGACCGCCAGTCGCGCAGCGACGAGTAGGAGCGCGCCACCGAGGACGCGGATAATCAGCGGCCCGTGTAGGCGCGCCGCGAAGTGCGCGCCTGCCTGCGCGCCGGCGACCGCGCCCACGGCGATCGCAAGCGCCTGCGCGAACGGCTCGCTCCAGGTCAGCGTCCCTGAGAAGACGTGCGTGGCCGTCGCCTCGAGGGCCGTTACCGCCAGTACGAAGTGACTCGTTGCCGCCGCGATGTGCACCGGGAAGTGCAGGATGATGGCCATGGCGGGGACGTGCACGATTCCGCCGCCGATCCCGAGCAGGCTCGCGAGGAAGCCGACCCCCAGGCTGATCGCCAGGCCCTGCCAGCGCCGGTAGGCATAGACGTAGGTGTGACCCTCGCGGTCGCGCATGAGCCGGCGCACGACGCCGCGCCCGGTCAGTGGATCGCGGACAGCGGTGACGCCGCGCCGGGGGAACACCAGGAAGGCGCCCACGGCCGCGAGCACCAGCGCGAACAGCGCGTCGAACGCGCGCCTCGGGACCTCGCCCACGAGCAACGCACCCGCGATCGAGCCGGGAAGGGTTGCGAGCGCGAACCAGGCGCCGCTCGCAACGTCGACCCGCCGCTGACGCGCGTACGCGGCCGTGCCGGATGTCGCGTTGGCCAGCACGACCAGGAGGGACATCGAGGTGATGGTCCCCGGATCGCGGCCGGGGTAGAGCAGCAGCAGTACCGGGACGAGCAGAAAGCCGCCGCCCGCCCCCACGAGGGTCCCGAATCCACCGACGAGCACGCCCAGGACAATCAGGGCGGCGTACTGGATCAAGCGCGTGTCCCGTCAGCCGAGAGCGATGGAGCGACCTACGACGCATTCGAGTGGTATAGTCGCGCCCATGAAATGGTACTTCGATCCCGAACAGCGTCTGTATTGGTCTCTTGGTGACGGAGATGACGAGATCTTCCTCCGTCAGGACTTCGTCCAGGGCAACGAGATGGCCGCCATCATGTCCGGCGTGAACCTCCAGGGTATCGAAGATGCTGAGGAGAAGCCGGTGCCGCGCATGCCCGCCGACCACGAGGTGCGTGGGGCCCAGTAGTCCGTTCCTCTCCTCCCGCCGTCTGCCCGTGCCCCCGCCCACCGGGGGCACGATTGTCTTCAGGGATCGCCTACACTCGGACGATGCCCGCGCCGCGACGCCGCCCTCCTGCCCAGCCGGCGCTGTTCGCCGAGCCCGGCCCCGAGTCGCCACCTGACCCCTCCGCGCCGCTTGCCGCACGCATGCGCCCGCGCGATCTCGATGAGTTCGTGGGACAGGAGCACGTGCTGGGGCCTGGCCGGCCGTTGCGCCTGCTCGTCGAGCGTGACGAGGTGCCGTCGATGATCCTCTGGGGGCCGCCCGGTTCCGGGAAGACCACCCTCGCCTCGGTCGTCGCGCGACGCACGCGACGGCACTTCGTACGCCTGTCGGCCGTCTCATCCGGGGTCGCGGATCTTCGTCGGGCGGTGACCGAAGCGGAGCAGCGAGCACGCGCGACCGGCGTCGCCACCATCGTCTTCATCGATGAGATCCATCGCTTCAACCGTGCGCAGCAGGACGCGTTGCTGCCGTATGTCGAGGACGGGACGATCACCCTGATCGGGGCGACCACCGAGAATCCGTCCTTCGAGGTCGTGGCGCCCCTGCTCTCGCGCAGTCGCGTGGTGCGCCTCGAGGCCCTCGCGCCGGAGGCGGTTGCCCGTATCGTGGAGCGAGCGCTCGACGACGAGGAGCGCGGCCTGGGCGGTCGCGGCATCGCGCTCGCCGACGACGCGTGCTCGGCGCTCGTCGCGTTCGCGAGCGGGGACGCGCGTGCCGCGCTCACGGTCCTGGAGATCGCCGCCGGGCTGGCCGAAGGGCACGCGGACGGGCGCCGTCTGATCACCGCGGCGCTCGTCGAGGCTGCGGCGCAGCAGCGAACGCTGCGCTACGACCGCGCCGGAGACGCGCACTACGACACCATCTCCGCGTATAGCAAGTCAGTCCGCGGATCGGACGTGGATGGCGCTCTGTACTGGTTGGCGCGGCTCCTCGAGGCGGGCGAAGACCCGCTGTTCGTCGCCCGCCGCATCGTCATCCTGGCGGCGGAGGACGTTGGACTCGCCGATCCGCAGGCGTTGCCGCTCGCGGTGGCCGCGCAGCAGGCAGCCCATCTCCTCGGCATGCCGGAAGCGGCGCTTCCGCTCGCCGAGGTGACCGTCTACCTCGCCCGCGCTCCCAAGTCGAACTCCGCGTACGCGGCCTATCAGCGGGCGCGGGAGGACGTGGAGCGCTCACGCAACGAGCCCGTGCCGCTGCATCTCAGGAACGCGGCTACCGGCTTGATGCGGTCGATGGGGTACGGGGCGGGGTATCAGTACGCGCACGACTACCCGGGACATGTAGCGCAGGGACAGACGTACCGTCCTCCCTCGGTGGAGGGCCACCGCTACTACGAGGCGAGCGGGCTGGGCGACGAGGGCCGGCGCGCGGTGTCCGAGGAGCGGTGACCGGGGGCGGCACTGGTACCGGGGGAGGGACTCGAACCCTCACGCCTTGCGGCCGCGGAGTTTAAGTCCGCTGCGTCTGCCGTTCCGCCACCCCGGCCCGCGGACCACCTCGAGACGACCGAGGCGCGCCGCCTCCCGAGCGTAGCGCGTGACGCCCTCGATCGCGAGGCGACACGGCTTGCCTCCACGGTGTTTAATGCCGCGGACGGCCCGGATGGGTCGCGAGGAGGTACGAGATGGCCGAGCTACGCGTCGAGGTCAGCGACTACATCGCGGTGGTGACGATGGACAACCCACCGGTGAACGCCTTCAGCATGGACTGGAACTTCCAGGAGACGTTCGACGAACTCGGGGATCGGGACGATGTGCGCGTGGCGATCCTCACCGGGGCGGGCGATCGCATCTTCTGCGCCGGCGCGGACGTGCGGCGGGCAGCCGCCAACCTCGATGCCGGGCCGCCGCGGCCCGGCGAGCAGACTACCGGCTCGCGGCGCTCGCGGGAGAACTTCTATGTCGTCACGGAGTGCGCGGTCCCCGTGATCGGGGCCATCAACGGGCCGGCGCTCGGCGCCGGGCTGGCGTTGGCCGCGTCCTGCGACTACTTGATCGCCTCCGAGCGTGCAGTCTTCGGGCTTCCGGAGATCGATGTTGGGCTCCTCGGCGGGGCGCGCCACTTCATGCGGCTCTTCGGCAACCAGCAGACGCGACGGGCGAACTTCACGGGCATCCGTCTCGACGCGCAGGAGGCGTACCGCCTCGGCGCGGTCATCAAGGTCGTACCGACGGATCAGCTCATGGAAGCAGCACTCGAGGAAGCGCGCATCATCGCCGCCAAGATGCCCGTCGGCATCAAGATGGCGAAAGCGGCCCTCAACATGATCGAGGACATGGATCTCCGCAACGGATACCGCTTCGAGCAGACCCAGACGGCCATCCTCGTGAAGACTGAGGACGCCCAAGAGGCGAAGCGCGCGTTCGCCGAGAAGCGGCCGCCCGTGTTCCGGGGGCGCTGAGCGACGGAAGCAACAACGGACGCGGGCGGCGGCACTGCGGCCGCCCGCTGTCCTACTCGTACCGCAGCGCCTCGGCCACACGGACGCGCGCGGCTGCCGCTGCCGGGAACGCGCTCGCCACGGCGACCGTCGCCAGCGCAAGCGGCAGCAGCAAGGCCAGCCAGCCGATGCCAGGGAGCGCACCGACGCCCGTCCCGATCCCGGCCGCGCTGGAGAGCACGTCGAACATGATCCGCGTCGCGACCAGGCCAAGCGGGATGCCGGACAGCGTTGCGAGTGCGGCGACGGCGATGCCGCCCGTGACCGTCGCGATGGTCAACTGCCGAGGCGTGAATCCGACCGTCTTGAGGATCGCCAGCTCGCGGCGTCGCTCACGGACGGCCAGGAGCAAATTCGAGGTGAGGTTGATGCCGGCGATGCCGAACAGCATAGCGTTCAAGCCGATCAGCAGTGGACGCCAGCTCTCGCGGAGGTCCGCCACCGTGTCGGCGAACACCTCTGCGTCCAGCTCGCCCCCCGATGCGGCCACGACGCGGTCGGCCACGGCGTGGGGATCCGCACCCGGTCGCAGACGCGCGTAGTAGTCCGTTGGCGGGTCGGTGATCGGGAAGGTGCCCGGGAGGGCAGCGAGCACGTCTCCCTCGGTGCTCGCGTAGACGCCGACGACCGTCACGGTCACGGCATCGCTGGCTCCATGCTGGAGCGTCATCGTTTGCCCCGCCCTCGCGCCGGTGCGGCTGGCCAGCGCCGTGCTGACCACCACCTCGCCCGGCGCGGCCGGCATCCGCCCCGCGCGCAGCGGCCAGCCATCGTCGGTGAGGTCGCCCTCGTAGACCAGGGCGCCGAATCCGAAGCGATCGATGCGCACGGCTGTCCCGTAGACGGGCAGCACCGCCTCGATGTCGGGGTCGTCCGCGAGGATGCGCCGCGCCGTGGCGTCCTCGACCGTGTCGCGGTCGAAGCCGAGGTCGTACGGGGGACCGCCGATGACAGTCGGGTCCTTCATCGTCTTCGCGAAGGTCGCTTCGATCCCCAGCGTGAAGGTGGCAGTGATGACGGCCAGCACCAGCGCGACGAGCGTGAGCGCGGTGCGCGTCGGCCGCCGCGTGAGATCCACGACCCCCACCCGCACGGCGTGTGGCAGACGGAGGCCGGCGAGGGCGCCGCCGACCCTCGATACGCCCGAACGACCTGTGACGCCGCCGCGGTCGAACGCCGCGAGGGGACTCACGCGAGCGGCGCGCAGGCCGGGTACCAGCGTGAAGAGCGCGACGATCCCGATCACCGCCGCGATGGGCATGAGGAGCGCGGGGGCCGAGAGTCGCGGTGACGCCGGTCCTCCGAGTACGTCGGCCGCCTGCGCGAGGAACACAGGCGCGAGCGCCAGCCCGAGCGCGCCGCCGGCCACGCTCGCTACGCTCGCCAGCGCGATGTTCTGGAGCAGCAGCGTGCCCGTGACCTGCCACGGCGTGAAGCCGATCGACTTCAGGACGCCGATGTCACGCGACTGCGAGAGGACCTGCCCCCCCACCGCGTTCGCGACGATCAGTCCGGACGCCAGGAGCGCGAACACGCTGAACACTCGCAAGAAGATGAGATTGAACTGGTTGGCCTCCTCGATGTTCCGCTCGATATCGTCGGCCCCGCGCACATTGAAGTCGCCATGCACGTCGGAGCGCAAAGCTTCGAAGAAGGCCAGCAGCGGGACTCCCGGAGCCAGCCGCACGCCGACGCGCAACGTATGCTCCTGATCGTTCCCGAAGGCGATCCCCGGATGGAGCTCACGAAGCGTCTCCGGGAGAACGTACGCGAATGCGGGGTCGTTCAGAGGGTCAGGGGCGCGGCTGGCTGTCACGGCGAACCCCACGACGGTGAACTCGACAGGGCCCTCGACCCGCAGGAGCGACACCTGCTGGCCCACCCGCAGGTCCAGCAGCTGCGCCGCGCCCGCGTCCAGGACGAGTTCGCGCCCGCCGCCTGCTGCCAACCACCGCCCCGTGGTCACGACCGGATGGTCGAACGCCGGCAGCGTCGGGCCGAGGCCGACGAGCGCGACCTGCCGTTTCACGCTGCCGTTTCGGATGCCCTGGTTCTCCCATGACACCGGATACGGCTCACCCACGTCCTGCACCTGTGGCAGCGAGCGCAGCTGTGTGAGGTCGGCCGGTGAGGTGAACGTCACCCATGCGTCCGCGCCGTTGCTGCGCTCACGCAACCGCTCATACGGGAGTTGTGCGCTCGCCCGCAGGTTGGTCGAGAGCGACAGCGTGGCCGCTGCGGCGGCGATGACGAGGAACGCCAGCACGGTTTGCAGCTTGCGGCCGCGCAGGTCGGCGCGTGCCTTGCGCCAGGTCGATCGCCACATCGTCAGTCCTCCACAGTCACGAGCGTGCGGAGCAGGTCGCTCGAAGGGCGACGCCCCTCGAGGTGGCTCTCGCCGACGACGCTGCCGTCGCGCATTCGCACCACGCGATCGGCGCGGCTCGCCACGTTTGGGTCATGCGTGACTAGCACCACCGTCTGCCCCCGCGCGTGGTACTCCCGGAGCATCTCCAGCACCTCTCGCGTGCTCTGCGAGTCGAGGTTTCCGGTCGGCTCGTCAGCGATGAGCAGGGCTGGCTCGTTGATCAACGCGCGAGCGAGCGCGACGCGTTGTTGCTGGCCACCCGAGATCCGGCCCGGCGGCATCACCGCCTGCGCCTCGATTCCCAACTGCCGCGAGAGCTCGCGACGCCGGCGCCGGGCCTCCTCGGTCGAGTGCCCGGCCAGCAGCGCGGGCAGTTCGATGTTCTCGGCGACGGACATGTTGGATATGAGGTTGAACGACTGGAACACGTAGCCGATGTGGCGGCGCCGCAGCATGGCCCAGGCTGCTTCGCTCAACCCGTCGACTCGCCGGCCATCGAAGTGGATCTCGCCCCCGGTCGGGGAGTCGAGGCCTCCCAGGAGATGGAGCAGTGTCGACTTCCCGCACCCGCTCGGGCCCATGATGGCGAGGAACTCCCCGCGGCGTACGTCGAGGTCGACGCCGCGCAGTGCTGGCACGTCCTCATCGAACGCTCGATAGGTCTTGGCGAGCGCAACCGTCCGTACCAACCGCTCGGTCATCACAGCCCTCCATCTCGCAGGCGGTCCTCGCAGAGGTCGATCCAGCGGAGATCGGCCTGCAGGTGCAGGACCGCACCGTCGATCAGTAATTGCATGGTCGCCTCCGGGCGGTCGCTCCCGCTCAGCAGGTCGTTGAGATCGCGGAGTTCCTGCAGCACCAGCGCCCGCTGGCGGTCGAGGACCTCCGCCGGAGCTACGAGCCCGGCTGTGCCCGCCAGCACGAGCTTGAGGAAGAAGTCGTCGCGGAGGCGGATGCCGGTGGATGGCTCGCTGAGCCACTGCTCGATCTCGCGCCGGCCGGCCGCGGTGATCTCGTACAGGTGCCGCGCCGGTGCCTCACCCGTTTCGACCACACCACGGCGCTGCGCCAGTCCGTCGCGCTCGAGCCGCTGGAGGGTGCTGTAGACCTGTCCAACGTTTACGGGCGGGCGGAACGGAGCGAAGCGCGCCTCGAAGCGCTGCTTCAGCTCGTATCCGTGTGCCGGCGCGGTGGCCAGGAGAGCCAGCAGGGGATATTTCACGTGCGCGACCTACATACCACGTATCTAGATACGGAGTATGTAGCTGACCAGTCGTCGCGATGTCAAGCGATTGTGGGCACGGATTCGGCCGTATGCTGATGGCGAGAGGTGGGGATGATGGCGGCTGAGCCGCAGCCGGACTCAGGGTCGCAAGACGAGGCAGCGCGCTGGGACGCGCCGGTGCGGTACCTGCGCGGCTATCCCGAGGTCGATCTCGGACCGCGAGGCTTCCCGTTCTACATCTGCGAGCGCTGTGGCGCTCCCCTGCAGGGACTCCCGCGCACGTCGGGAGATGGGGTCATGCTGGTCTGTATCTGGGGGTGCGGACAGCGATTCTGGGTGGATGACCAGCGCTGAGACCCGGCGCCGCGACGCCGGGTCTCAGCAGCCGTCCTAACCCTGCCGTGGCAGTTCGACGACGGCGACGCCCTGGAGCGGCCGCTCACCACGGTCGTTCTCGAGGTACACGTCGAGTTTGACGACACCCGCGCCGTCCTGCTCCTCGGTGTCGGTGATCAGACCGAGGGCCCGCAGCTGGTCCCCGTGCTCGACGGGGCGACGGAAGTCCACGTCGATCGTGCGCAGCTTCCCCTGCGGCCCCATCCAGTCGGTGACCAGGCGGGTGAGAATGCACATGCTCATCACGCCTGGCACGATCGGCTTCCGCATCCCGACAGACTCGGCGCCCTCCTGGCTGGTGAACCGACCGGCCGCCGCTCCTGCGCCACCCATGTTCATGTCGACGTACGCCGCCACGTGGTCGGTCTCGGCAAGCCAGGACTCTTCGAACTCGTCCCCGGGGTCGACCTCCTCGAAGTAGGGCTGATTAGCCACGGTTGACCTCCCGGTGCACCATCGACTGCTCCACGGCGGCTACGAGTACGCCGTCCTGGTTTGTGAATTCGGTCCGGCGTACGACGAACACCATCGTGCCGCTGCGGCCGGTTTTGGCGAAGACCTCTTTCACCTTCTGGCGCGCGGTCACGGTGTCGCCCGGTCGCACGACGTCGTGCAGCTCGGCGCGCTCGCCCGCGTGGAAGGTGGCCTGCCCGAACTTCACCTTGGCGTCCGGGCCTTGCCCGAGCTGGAGCGAATACACCAGGCCCGGCGGCGCGATGACGCTGCCGTACGGACCGGCGGCGGCCGCCTCGTCATCCGTGAACAGGGGATTGGTCTCACCGAGCACGTCGCAGAAGCGCCGAATGCGCTCCCGTGTGATCTCCTGCGAGCCCAGCTCGAACTCCTTGCCGATAATGCTCTCGTCGTACTCGAAGACCGGTTGCTCGGTCGTCATCCACTCCTCCTTGCTCAGTCGATACGCGAGCCTCGCCTGACCCCGTGCGCAGTGTCAAGCGAGACGAAAGCGCCGGTGCGCGAGGCTTCTCACACCTCGCGCAACGAACGCCAGAACAACAGCATGAACACGAAGATCGCGGCGGAGACGAGGAAGAAGCCACCGATCGCGTGCGCGGCGCCCCACTCCTCGATGGCGAACCCCATCGGCAACACGCCGATCGGCATAAGCGCGAATCCCATTTGGAACAGGCTCGTCGTGCGCCCGCGCATGTCGTTGCGGGCGAGCATCTGCACGAGCATCTGCTGCAGGTTGAGCGACACGCCGTGAAAGACGCCCGCAACCGTCAGCAGCGCGAGCGCCAGCACCAGCGTTGTTGACTGGCTGAACGCGATCAGTGCGATCGCGTAGCCCACCATGCCCCAGATCGCGATCAAGCCTCGACGTTTGATGTTCCCTGCCACAAACGCGAGTCCGAGCAGCCCGATGATCGAACCCCAGCCGATTGCCGCGGCCAGCAGTCCGAACTCAACCGCACCCCCGTCGAGGACCTCGCGCGCGAACACCGGGAGTAGCTGCACATACGGATAAACGAGGAGCGCGGGCACGGTGCCGATGACCATCAGCCCCAGCAGCGCATGCTCGTGGCGGACGTAGACGAATCCCTCCCATGGGCCGCGCAACGGATGGAGCGCCACGCGAGCGGCCTGACGGCTCTGCCGGCTGATCGGCAGTGTGAGCGACGCGGCCAGGACGTGCAGCACCGCAAGCACGATGAACGGCGATGACTTGCCCATGAAGCCGATCATGACAGCGGCGAGCGGCGGTCCAGAAATGCGAGACAGGTTCTGTGCGATCGCGCTCAGCGCCATCGCGTTCGGCATCGTCTCATCCGTCGTGATGTCATAGACATACGCCTGTCGGGACGCCTGGTTGGTCGTCGAGAAAATGCCGTCGAGGATCATGAAGATGTAGAGGTGGAAGACGTGCGCATACCCGCTCACGACGAGCGCGGCCAGCAGCGATCCCTGCAGCGCGCTGAGCAGGGTCGATGTGATGAGTACCTGGCGCCGGTTGTAGCGATCGAGCACCGTGCCGACAAACGGGCTCACGATGAGCCGCACGACGCCGCCCGTGGCCGAGATCGCGGCCAGCTGCATGGCAGAACGGTTGGTCAGCTCGTAGACGAGCCAGCCCATGCCGATGCTCTGTGCCCACTGTGCGTATCCGCCGCTCACTGTGCTGAAGAACAGGAAGCGGAAGTCCCGCATGCGCAGCGCCTCGAAGGCGGTGCCGAAGCGCGGACCCCGTCGGGGTACCGGAACGGCGACCGCGGCGGCGGTCGCGCCGTTGCGGCGGCGTGTCCCGAGCATGGCTGTGCCTTTCGATCTCCGCCGGAAGCCGGTCGGTGCCGAGTGCTGCGCCATTATGGCGGGCGGCGACGATTCTCCGCTACCACGATTGTTGCGCCGCCGCCAACAGGGGCCGGGAGGCGCCGTGTGCACATGAGGCCGCGGGGTCTCGCGGCCTCATGTGTCCACGGGAGGCGTGGCTACGGCGTGGTCATCGAGAGCGGCACCGGCGGCGCGGCCACGGACCAATGCGGGATGCCGTCATCGGGCGCGCCGATGGGCATGCCGTCCGCGTGCACCTCGGCCCAGTGCGAGTGGTTCGCCTGGTGCAGCGTGAAACACGCCTGCAACGCGTTGTAGAAGCCCTGGTTGTCCATCGTCTGGTTGACGGATTCCTTGACGAGCAGCGCCGTGACCGTCGGCAGCTTCGCGATGCGGCGGGCGAACTCGAGCGTGTCTTCCTCGAGGCGCTCACGCGGGAAGACTTTGCTCACCATGCCGAGGCGGTGCGCTTCCTCCGCACCCAGGGAGTCTCCCGTGAGCAGGAGCTCCTTCGTCTTGCGGGCGCCGAACTCCCATGGGTGGGCGAAGTACTCCACGCCGCACATTCCCAGGCGCGTGCCGACCACGTCCGCGAACTCCGCGTCGTCGGAGGCCACGATCAGGTCGCAGGCCCAGGCCAGCATCAGCGCGGCGGCGTAGCACTTGCCCTGCACCTGCGCGACCGTGACCTTGCGCAGGTTGCGCCAGCGCAGGGTGTTCTGGAAGAAGAAGTGCCACTCCTGGCGCATACGCGACTCGAGGCCGGCGTACGTGCCGCCGTAGCCGCGGACCGTCGCATGCTCGTCCGGTCCACCACGGGTGCGCTCGGCGATTGACTCCGGCGTGCCCATGTCGTGGCCCGCCGAGAACGTGGGCCCGGCGCCCCCGAGGATGATCACCCGCACGCGGTCGTCCTGCTCGGCGCGCAACAGCGCGTCGTCCAGTTCCACCAGGAGGCCGCGGCTCTGTGCGTTGCGGAAGTCCGGCCGGTTCAACATCACGCGCACGATTGCGCCATCGTCGAGCGTCTCGGATGTGACGAAGCGGTAGTCCATGCGTCCCTTCTCCCTTGCTGATCTCGTGCTGCGCGGGCATTGTACGCCCGGCCATCGCGCCGAAGACCCGTTGAGGCGGCCTCGGGGCACGCGTAGACTGAACGGCGTCTCCCCAGGGACGAGAGGGCGCACCTGAGCGCTCCCGCCACCGGCCCCCGGCAGCTCACGCCCGCCAGGGCGCAGTACTTCGCGCTCAAGGAGCAGCATCCAGACGCGCTGCTGCTGTTCCGCATGGGCGACTTCTACGAGACCTTCGATGGCGACGCCGAGGTCGTGGCGAGTGTGACCGGTGTCACCCTGACCTCACGGCCCATGGGTCGTGGCGAAGGGCGCGTGCCCCTGGCCGGCGTGCCCTACCACGCGCTCGAGCGCTACCTGGACCAGCTCGTCGCCGCCGGGCATCGGGTCGCGATCGTCGAGCAGGTTGGCCCCGCCGGCCGCGGGCTCGTGGAGCGCCGTGTCGTGCGGGTCGTGACCCCGGGCACGGTCGAGACCGGGGCGCTGCTGGAGGAGCGCGGCCACAACTGGCTGATCGCCGTCGTGCCCGACGGCACCGCGGGGGGGCGGTGGGGGCTCGCCGCCTGCGACGTCACGACGGGCGAATTCGAGTGCCAGGCGATCGAGGCGGGTGAGTTCCCCGGTGAGTGGGCGCGCCTGCGTCCGCGGGAGGCCCTCGTCCCCGAGGACGTTACGGCGCCGGACGCGCCCGTGATGCGCGGGACGCTGCTGACCCGGCGGCCCGCGCGCTGGTTCGCTCCGGCACGCGCCGCGGAGTCGCTGGCGGCTCAATTCGCCCTGCGCTCGGTCGACGGGCTCGGGCTGGAAGGCATCGAGGAGGGGATGCGCGCCGCCGGGGCGCTCGTCGCGTACCTGCAGGAGGCGTGGCCGGACGCGTTGCGCCACCTCCGTCCGCCGCGGGCAGTGCGGGCCACCGACCACGTCTACCTCGACCCGCAGACGCGCCGGAACCTCGACCTCTTCGAGTCGCGCCGGTCGGGTGAAGGATCACTCGTCCAGACGGTGGACCGGACGCTGACGCCCGGCGGAGGGCGGCTGCTGCGGGAGCGGCTCGGCCGTCCGCTGCGCTCGCGGGCGGCGGTCGAGGCGCGGCTCGATGCCGTCGAGGAACTCGTACGCGCGCCGCTGGCGCGACTGGCGCTGCGGCGCGAACTGCGCGGGATGCCGGACATCGAGCGCTTGCTGGGCCGGGTACGCGCGGGATCGGCGACGGCGCGCCAGCTCGTGCAACTCCGTCAGGCGCTCGACCGCCTGCCGCCGCTCGCGGGCCACGCCGAGAGCGCAGGTCCGGCCTGCGCCTCGGCGACGGCCGGGCTGACCGGCGCGGGCGAGGCCGCCGCCTGCATCGCGGCCGCGATCGCGGATGCGCCGGCCGCGGAGCCGGGCGACGGCACCACCGCGCGACCGGGGTTCGACCCGGAGGTCGACGAACTCCGCGAACTGGCGGGGGACGCGCGGAGCGCACTGCTGCGCCTGGAGTCGGATGAACGGGCGCGGACCGGGCTGACGTCGCTCAAGGTCGGATTCAACCGCGTGTTCGGCTACTACTGGGAACTGCCCCAGTCGCAAGCCTCGCGCGCGCCCGCCGAGTACGAGCCGCGGCAGACGCTGGCCAACGCGCAGCGGTATCGGAGCGCGGAACTGAGCGCGCTCGAGACGCGGATCCTCGAGGCGCGGGAGCGGCTGGAGGAGCGCGAGCGCGCGCTGGTCGAGCGCGTACGGGCGCAGGTCGCCGCCTCGGGTGCCGCCATCGAGCGCGCGGCGGACGCCGTAGCCCGCCTGGACGTGTCGGCGGGGCTGGCGGACCTTGCGGCAGACGCACGCTACGTTCGTCCGCTGCTCGCGGACCAGGGCGCCCTGGAGATCGTCGGAGGACGGCATCCGGTCGTGGAAGCGCAGCTACCCGGCGGGGTATTCGTGGCCAACGACTGCCTGCTCGGGGACGGCCGCGACATCGTCGTGCTCACCGGCCCGAACATGGGAGGCAAGTCCACGTACCTCCGGCAGGTGGCGCTGGTGACGCTCCTCGCGCAGTGCGGCTCGTTCGTCCCGGCGGAGCGGGCGCGCGTCCCGTTGGTGGACCGGATCTTCACGCGCGTTGGCGCGCAGGATGACCTCGCCGCCGGCCAGTCGACGTTCATGGTGGAGATGCTCGAGACGGCGGCGATCCTGCACGGTGCGACCGAGCGGTCGCTCGTGATCCTGGATGAGGTGGGTCGGGGGACGTCGACGCAGGACGGACTCGCGATCGCCCGCGCGGTGATCGAGTATCTGCACCATCGTCCGGGGGGCAGTCCGCGCACCCTGTTCGCTACCCACTACCAGGAGCTGGTCGCGCTCTCCACGCTGCTGCCACGGGTCGTGAATCGCTCGGTGGCCGTACGGGAAGAGGGCGGCGACGTCGTGTTTCTCCATCAGATCGTCGAGGGCGGCGCGGACCGATCGTACGGCGTGCATGTCGCCGCGCTCGCCGGCATGCCGCGGGCGGTCGTGGCACGGGCACGCGAACTGCTGCGCGGGGGAGCGGAGGCGACGGCGCCGCCCGCGCCCCCGGCCCAGCCGTCACTGCTCGCGGCGGCGGATTCGATGCTCCTCGCGGACCTGGCCGCGCTCGACCCGGACGCGCTCACCCCGCTGGAGGCGTTGCAACGGCTGTACGAGCTGCGTCGCGAGGCGCGCAGGCGCCTGGCGGTGGAGGGTTGAACGAGCACACGGTCGCGGTGCCCCGCATCCGGCTGCTGCCGCCGGAGGTCGCGGCGCGGATCGCCGCGGGCGAGGTCATCGAACGGCCCGCGTCCGTCGTGAAGGAGCTCGTCGAGAACGCGCTCGATGCGGGGGCGCGCACGGTGGACGTGGAGATCGACGGCGGTGGCTGCGACCGCATCCGGGTGCGCGACGACGGCTGCGGGATCCCGGCCGATCAGCTCGCGGACGCGTTCGAGCGGCATGCGACCTCGAAGCTGTGGGACGAGCGCGACCTCTTCGCGGTGCGCACGCTCGGCTTCCGCGGCGAGGCGCTGGCGGCGATCGTCGCGGCCGGCGACGTCGAGTTCGTGACACGCCCACGGGGTGAGTCCGCCGCAGCGCTGGCGCGATACCGGGACGGGCGGCGGGAGCGCCTCGGCAGCGCGGGTGCCGCCGCCGGGACGAGCGTTGAGGTGCGCGACCTCTTCGCGGCCCTGCCGGCGCGACGCCGCTTCCTGCGCTCGCCGCAGTCCGAGGCCCGGGCAGTCGCCGGAGTACTGCAGGCGTACGCCCTCGCGCGTCCGGATGTCGCCTTCCGTCTGACCGCTGGCGGCCGCCACATGCTCGTCACCGATGGCTCGGGAGACCCCCGTGCAGCGTTCGCCGCGCTCTTCGGCGAGCGACGGGCGGGCGCGCTGCTCGAGGTACGCGGGGAACGCGCGGATGAAGACGGCTCGGCGCGGGTATCAGGACTCGTGGGGGCGCCGTCGGAGCACCAGGGGCACCGTCGCGGGCTGTTCCTGTTCGCGAACGGCCGCGCCATCGTCTCCCGCGCCTTGAGCCACGCGGTGGAGCAGGCGTATCACGCGCTGCTGCCCACGGGCCGGTTCCCCATCGGCATCTTGCATGTGGACGTGCCGCCCGACGAGGTCGACGTGAACGTGCACCCCACGAAGGCGGAAGTGCGCTTTCGCCACGAGCGTCTGGTGTACGCGGTCGTGACCACGGCCGTGCGGGAGGCGCTTCGCGGCGCCCCTGCCCCGGCGTGGACCGCGCCAGCGGCACCGGAGCAATCTCCCTGGGCGGCCGGGCGCGTGCTCCAGGGCGCGCGCGCAGCCGCGCGGATCGCGCTTCCCGGCGCCAGCCTGCCGGAAGGGCCACCGGACGGAGCGCAGTCCAGCGCCGTCGACGAAACGGTTGAGGCCAGGCGATGGTCGGGCATGGCGTCCCCGGCGCCGTCGGCGCAGCAGGACTCGCTGCCACTGGCGGAGCGCCTGCCGGCGCTACGCGCGCTCGGGCAGGTCGACGCGACGTATCTCGTGGCGGAGGCCCCGGACGGGCTGTACCTGGTCGACCAGCACGCTGCCCATGAGCGGGTGCTCTACGAGCGCATCGCGGCACTGCGCCTCGGCGGTCAGGCGGAGCGGCAACCGTTGCTGACGGCGATCCCGGTCACGCTCTCCGCAACGCAGGCGCTGCTGGTCGAGGAGCAGGCAGACACTCTGACGGCGTTCGGCTTCACCATCGAGCGAGCGGACGGCACTGCGGTCATCGTGCGTGCGGTCCCCGCATTGTTGAGCGGACAGGATCCGGCTCGTGCGCTTCTGGCTTACCTCGAGCGGTTCGAGGCTGAGACGCGACTGTCCGGCCCGGACCGCGCCGTCGCGTCGCTCGCCTGCCGGGCGGCGGTGATGGCGGGCGACCGCCTCGACCTCGATCAGCAGCGCGCGCTGCTGCTAGCGCTGGAGCAGACGGAGACGCCGCAGACGTGTCCGCACGGACGGCCGACCCTGGTGCACGTCAGCCGCGAGGCGCTGGCGCGTTCGTTCGGACGCCGCTGACGCGGCTGCGGGATCCGGACTAGAGGATCTCAGGCAGGTCCTCGCGCCGCTCGCGCCAGCGCAACAGGGTGTCGACGGTGTGGGCGGCGGCGGGCACGGAGAAGAACGCAGCCAGGCCGAGACGCTGCGCCTCGACGTGGAAGTCGCCCGCCGGCTCGGGCGCGTATTCACGACGCACGGCGATCACCGGGCGGCCGGTCCGCTCCTGAATCGCGGCCAGGGTACGGGCGGATTCGAGGGCGCGTTCGCGACGCCGCTCGTCGCGCTCCGCGCGCGTCTGGGGGTCGGACGGCTCATCGCCGGGGCGCGGCGGACTCATGCGGAAGTCGCCGCGGCTCGCGATCACGAAGTCGTAGCCCGGCGCCTCGGCGGCGACGGCCGTGACCTCGTCCGCCACCCCGTGGCGGTCGCCCACGAACCCGGCATCGATGGGGTTGTGGACGCTGTTGCCGGCGACGGGCACCCACTCACGCAGGCGCTCCTGCGTCTCGATCGGAAGGTCGGGCATTTCGAGGTCAGCGCGAGCGATCACGTCCGCGGAGAGCACAGAAAACCCGCCGCCACCACCCGTGAGTACCGCGCGGCGCCCGCGTACCGCGCGCATGCGCGTGGTGACCGCGACCGCCATGTCGAACATCTCATCCAGGGAGTCGACGCGCAGGGCGCCAGTCTGGCGGCACATCGCTTCGAACACGGCGGCGGAGCCCGCGAGCGATCCGGTGTGCGAGCTCGCGGCGCGGGCGCCGGCCGCGGTGAATCCGCCCTTGAGGATGATCGTCGGCTTCACACGCGCACAGCGGCGAACCGCTTCGAGGAACCGGCGTCCGTCAGGCACGCCTTCGATGTACGCGAGGACGACCTCCGTGTCCGCGTCGCTGCTGGCGTACTCGAACAACTCGGCGGCATCGATGTCTGAGCCGTTCCCGAAGGAGACGACCTTCGAGAACCGCAGCCCGCGCGGGGCCAGTCCGCTCACGACGCCGCCCGCGTTCGCGCCGGACTGCGAGATCATCATCACGTTCCCGGCGTCGGTCGGGAAGCCCAGGCTGAACGAGATGCGCTCGTCTGGCACGTACAGACCCATGCAGTTGGGGCCCAGGACACGCACACCGCCGGCGCGCGCGCGCTCCGCGAGCTCGCGCTCCGCCGCGGCCATGCCCTCCTCGCCGCTTTCAGAGAACCCCGCGGTGAAGAAATGCAGTGAGCGCACGCGCTTTTCGACGCACTGGTCGACGAGGGTCGCGACGAGGTGACGGGGAATCAGCGAGATCACATGGTCGACCGGCTCTGGGCAGTCCAGCAGCGTGGGGTAGGCCTTGATGCCGCGGATCTCTGTCGCCCGCGGGTGCACGACGTAGATCGGCTTGCGCTCATGGAATCCCTGGTCCAGCAGGGCGAGGAAGAAGTCCGCCCCTCGGCCGTCCAGCTTCTCGGGGACGCCCACCAGCGCGATGGCGCGTGGGTGGAAGATCGGGTCCAGTGGGTGCTCACTCACGTCGCATCGTCCTCGTCGTGGCTGCATTCAGCCTGGCAGCGCCGTTCGCGCGGCTGAGCCGCCGTCGTATCGGACGGCCTCGGCTGGTGCTTCAGTCCTGTTGTTGCGAGGTGAACTCGTGCCAGTCCGGACACTCCGCACAGAGCCCGCGCTTGCTGAGTTCGCCCGGAATGTCCTCGAGGACGTGTACTTCTTCGATATGCCCGCAGCGCTCGCACTCGTCGCGAGCGACTCGGACGGTGACCAGGTCGGCGGACCACGCGTTCACACGAGCATCGTAGCAAGTCCCGCCGCTTACGGCCCGCCGCCGGAGGGCGGTGCCGTGGCTGGGCGGCGGGGCCATCACCTTTGACATTCGGAAGCCGGGATGCTACATCGTGCAGGGTTCCCGTCGCCGACGTGCACGGCACCATACGGGCCACAGCAACACACGGGCGCAGTGAAGAGACGAGGGGAAGAGATGCCCAAGCAGTCACCAGTTCCTGAGGACGTCGACAGGGAGTTTTTCGAGGCGGCGAACCAGGACCGGCTCGTGATCCAGAACTGCACGGCCTGCAATCGTCTGCAGCACCCGCCGCAGCCCGCCTGTAGCAGCTGCGGCTCGGGCGACAACCTCGAGTGGAAAGAGATGAGCGGCAAGGGGACGATCTACAGCTACGCCGTCGTCTACGACACCCCGGTGGCATCGCTCCAGGCTGACCAGCCGTACAACTGCGCCATCATCGCGCTGGACGAAGACCCCGGCATCAAAATGCTCTCGCACCTTCCCGGCACGCCCGTGGACGAGGTGCCCATGGACGCGCCGGTGCGCGCCGTCTTCCAGCCCACCCCGGCGACCGGCCAGAAGGTCGTCGAGTGGGAGGTCGTGAACTAGGCTTCAGCCTGCCCGCCCCGCGGGCGGGAGAGAGAAGGACACCATGGTTACTCCGATCGCTCCGGCGTCGATGTACCGGACCCGTGAGGGCCTCGGGCTCTGGGAGCACAAGGGCAAGGTCGCCGCGGTCGGCGTCGGGCACTCCCGCACCGCTCGCCGCTGGGACGGCACGCCAGAGAACTGCGTCGGCGCGTGGGCCATCGACGCCATGCGCAAGGCGATCGAGGATGCCGGCGTCGCGCCCAGCGAGATCGACGGCATCGTCCTCGACACCACGACGACCACCGGCGCCCACTGGCCGGCCGGCCGGCCCATCCCGCAGGACGTAGTCAACGCGTTCAAGCCCACCGATGACCCGCTCGACGGCATCGCCAAGCTGAGCGCCGAGTGGCTCATCAACAACATGCCCGAGCTCACCAACGTGAAGTTCACGATGGTCGGGCCGGGCTGCATGTCGAACGCGATCGTCGTGGCCTCGCAGGCAATCGGCGATGGGCTCGCGCACACGTGTCTTGTCGTCAAGGCCTGGCACAACCTCGACGGCCGCTACTACCAGGGCGGCGCGAACGCCGAGACGACGATTGCCGGCTACGCGAAGTGGAGCAACTGGGCAGGGCCCGCCTCGTTCGGCACGGCCACGCAGTTCCAGCGCTACCTCCACAAGTACAACAAGAGCCACGACATGATGGCGCCGTTCATGATCAACTCGCGCAAGAACGGGTTGATGTTCCCCGAGGGCTACTGGTACCAGCACCGGCCGGAGGAACTCACCTACGAGGACTACGTGAACGCGCGGTGGGTCGCGAAGCCGGCCAACCTGTACGACAACGACATCCCGATCATGGCCGCCGCCTCGTACCTGTTCACGACGGCGGAGCGCGCCAGGGACATGAAGCAGAAGCCGGTCTACATCCTCGGTCACGCCACCAACGCGACCAAGGTGCGCTCCGGACAGCCGACGCTCGAGGAGTGCGAGGACGCGACGGCCACCACGGGCCGCCAGCTGTACGAGGCGGCAGGCATCAAGGCCAGCGACCTCAGCTTCGAGAACATGTATGACGGCTTCAGCCTGTTCCACGTGTTCCACCTGGAAGGGCTGCGCTTCGCGAACATCCAGCCCGGCGAGGCGCTCGACTACTTCTCGTCCGAGGACATCAGCATCCACGGCCCGAACCCGATCTCGCCGAGCGGCGGCAATGTGGGCAGCGGCCGGACTCGGTACTGGAAGCACACCGACTGCATCCAGCAGATCCAGGGCCGCGCCGGCGACCGCCAGATCTCCAAGCCGGCGGAGATCGGCGTCTCCGGCGGTCCGATGCCGACGGGCGGGAACTTCACGGTCTGGGGGGCGAACCCCGACTAGACCTGAGCCTGCGGTCAGCCTAGATTAGCTACCCGGTGGCCGCCCGGCCGCCGGGTAGCTATGAGCGTGCCGGTCCCGGCCCGAGCAGCAGTAGTGGAGGCGCTCCCTTGGCGGTGTTCGTAATCAGCTTCGACATCGACGGCACTCTCGAGGTCGGCGATCCGCCGGGTGGCATCACGCTGGACATGGTCCGCAAGGCGCGCGACATGGGCTTCATCATCGGGAGCTCGTCGGACCGGTCGCCGTCCTCGCAGCAACGGGTGTGGGACAACGCCAATATCGTCCCCGACTTTGTCGCGCCGAAGCACCAGCTCGAAACGGTCAAGGATAAGTACCCGGCTGACCGCTATCTGCACATCGGCGACCGTGACCTCGACCAGCAGTTCGCGGGCCAGGCCGGATTCGAGTTCCTGTGGACGCACGAGGCGCTCGACGAGCCGTGGCTGAAATGGCTGGAGCAGCCCGCTGGAGGTCCGCCCGCGTTCGAGGGCTGAGCACCGCCGCCTGAAGCGATACGCGGCGCCTCGCGCGCCGCTCCGGCGTCCCGTCTTCCATGTGTCCGATGTCGGAGCGCGCACCGTCGGGCTCAGGCGACGGACGGCGCGTAGTCCATGCCGATGTGGCCGAGTTCCTCAAGGCGACGGTAGTCGGCCTCCGAGTACCGCAGCAGTTCGCGGTAGACGTACTCGTTATCCTCACCGAGGCGTGGCGCGTGGCGCGGGATCGGACGTGGCGTCGCGCTCGCCCGCCACGCGGGCGCCAGGTGCAACTGTGTGCCGGTCTCCGGGTGATCGACCGGCCGGAAGAACGCTCTGGCGTTCAGCTGGCGGTCCTCGAAGATGTCGGCCTCGGTCATCACGGCGCCGCTCGGCACCCCGGCCCGTTGCAGCCGGTTCATCACCCAGTGTGCGTCTCGCTCCGCCGCCCAGTCACCGAGGATCGCGTCCAGCTCCGCACGGTGTTCGTGCCGGTGCGCCATCGTGTCGAATCGGTCGTCGGCCAGCAGGTCTTCGCGGTACATCGCGTGGCAGAGCGCACGCCAGTCGCCGTCGTCCCGGACCGCGATCGTGACCCAGTCGTCGGCGCCCTTGCATCGGTAGACGTTGTGCGGGGCCAGCCACGCGTGGTCGTTTCCCATCTGCGACCACAGGCGCTGGTTCATCGTGTAGTCCATGACGAAGTCGCCGATGAGCGGAACGAAGTTCTCCGCCGTCGCCTGTTCGACGAACAGCCCCTTCCCCGTGCGGTCGCGATAGCGCAGTCCACACAGGAACGCGAATGCACCGGCGATCCCGGAGGCGGCGTCCGAGGGTACGCCGAGGGGAATGTACTCATAGCTGAGGCCCGGGTACGTGCGGATCGCCGGATGCCCCGCCATGGCCTCCATGAAGTGGCCCATGCTGCGCAGGGATCGATACGGTCCCTCGATCCCGAAGCCCGGAATGCGCAGCATCACGAGCCGCGGGTTGATCGCGGACAGGCGTTCCCAGGTCACGCCCTGCTTCTCGATATTCGGCGGCAGGTTGTTCTCGATGACACCGTCCGCCATCGCGACGAGACGTTCGAAGACCGCCTGGCCCTCCGGGCGCGAGAGGTCGACGGTCATCGAACGCTTCCCACGCGCATGCGCGTTGAACGCCGACGACCGGTTCCAGGCACGCGGCTCGAGGGGGCCGTCGGCGTAGCCGGTGCCGGCGGCCCCGCTGGCGAGGGCGGCCACCATCTCCGGAGGCGGATGCGCCAGCTGGCCTCGGGTTGACGGGGCGAAGTGCTGCAGCGACTCAACGCGGATCACCTCGGCGCCCCAGTCGGCAAGCTGCATGGTCGCGTACGGCCCGGCCAGCACGACCGTGAAGTCGAGGATGCGGATGCCTTCGAGCGGGAGCCGGGCGCGGGGCCGCGCCGGCTCCCGCGGGACCGCCTCCGAGGCCTCTGGCACCGGCCCGATGCGCGCAAACACCTCCGCGGTGTGCTCCCCCAGGAGCGGGGCACGGCGACGGGGTGGCATCGGCTCGTCGGGACGGCGGAGCTGGAAATGGTACCCGGGGTAGAGGAGTGGCCCTGTTTCCGGGTGGTCGATCTCCTGAAAGAACCGACGCTCCACGAAGTTCGGGTCTTCGAGGAGGTCCGCGATCGTGTTCACGGGCGCACCCAGCACGCCGTGCTCCATGCAGCCCTGCAGAATCTCGGTCTTCGTGTGCGACAGCGTCCAGGGAAGCAGGTAGCCGAGGAACTCCTCGGCGCGCCCGGGTTCGACGCGCGCCGCGACCGTCGCGTATTCGGGGGTGTCGAGGAGCTCCGGCATGCCGATCAGCCGGATCACCGTGTCCAGTCGCGCCGGTCCGGCGCCCAGCATGAACCAGCCATCGGCGCAGGGCACGACGCCACCGCCGATGTTGGACGCGAGCGCGGGCCGTCCGGAGTACTTGCCGCTGAACTGGTATTGCATGAGCCGAGCCAGCCGCAGGTCGATCGAATGCGCGGCCGTTTCGAAGATCGAGATATCGAGGTGCTCGCCCTCGCCCGTTTCCTCAGCGGCTCGTAAGGCCGTCAACGTGGCGAGCGCTGCCACCATCCCGGAGTAGAACCCGGTCTGACGGCCCGCCACCTTTAGCGGCTCGTGTTCGCGCTCTCCGGAGGCGTACATGACGCCTCCCATCGCATACAGCGTGAGGTCGGTGCCGTGCCAGTCTCGGTAGGGTCCATCCTGCCCGAAGTTGCTGATCGAGGTCAGGACGACACGCGGATTCAGTCCTCGCAGGACGTCGTAGCCCAGGTCGAGTCGCTCCATCGTGCCCGGGCTGAAGTTCTCGACTACGACGTCGGCGTCCCCTAAGAGACGCAGCAGCCGGTCGCGGTCCGCCCGGTCCCGCAGGTTCAGCACCACCGACCGCTTGCTCGTGTTGAGGAACAGGAACAGACCGCTTCGCTCGGGCCCGGGGATGTCCCTGAAGAACGGTGGGAGCCTCCGGGCCGGGTCGCCACCGGGTGGCTCGACCTTGATGACGTCGGCCCCGTAGTCCGCGAGCAGGCGCGTGCAGAACGGCCCGGCCGTGAGCCAGGTAAGGTCGATGACACGGATGCCCTCCAGGGGCATGGGCGTGGGCATGAGAATCCCTCCGTGACGAGCACAGGCGACGGCCTGAACACGCGCGTATTGTAGCGGTCGCCCGGCAGCGATGGGCTCGGCAACCCTCCGGGGCCCGCGGTGCCTTGACACGCGCTGACGAACTCATGACTATGACTTCTGTAGAGGGAGTAACCGACTCGGCCCCCGCGCCGAGGATCGCGGTCGTCAGTACGGGCTCCACCCCGGCCGCGAATGAGCGTCCTCGCTCACCGGTGAGACTTTGCGCATCCAGCCGTTGGGTCGCGCAAGCGCACCGCTGAGAGGAACGCTATCCCATGTTCGACGACATACTCGATCTGTTCGACCGCAATCGACGCGAGCGCCGGAACGGCTCGCGCCCCGGCTTGCTCGGCCGCATGCTTGGAGGCGAGGACGACGGCCCCGATTCCCGTCGAGGCCGTCCCGACGATCGCCACTCCGACGATGACTGGGACGATCGCGACGACGTCGACCGCTCCCGCCGCCGCCGGGACACCGACTTCGGATTCGACGACTAACAAGCACCCGCCAGAGCAGTCAGGCCGAGCATACGCTCGGCCTGACGTCGTTCGACGGCATGGACATCGAGGAGGGACCCAACATTGATGGAGTTGCTGCCATGGGTGCTGTTCACGGTGTTCGTGCTGGGGATGCTCGCGGTCGACCTCGGGTTCTTCCACCGCGAAGCGCATGAGGTTCGCCGGCGCGAAGCCCTGATCTGGTCCGCAGTCTGGGTCAGCCTCGCGCTGCTGTTCAACGCCGGGGTGTACGCCACTCGGGGAGGCGGCGATGGCATCGAATGGACGACCGGCTACCTGATCGAAAAGTCCCTCGCCGTCGATAACGTCTTCGTGTTTCTCCTGATTTTTTCCACGTTCCAGGTCCCTCCGATGTACCAGCATCGCGTCCTGTTCTGGGGCGTCATCGGGGCGCTCATCATGCGCGGGGCGCTCATCGCCGTCGCCGGCGTGCTGCTGCACACCCTCCACTTCGTCATCTACCTGTTCGGCGCGCTGCTCATCGTGACGGGGCTGAAGTTCCTGCGCGATCAGGAGCACACCCCGGAGCTCGACAAGAACTGGCTGGTGCGGATCGCGCGGCGCTACCTCCCGACGACTCAGAACTACGAGGGGCAGCACTTCTTCGTCCGCCGGAACCGCATTCTGTACATGACCCCCCTGTTCCTCGTCCTGCTGCTCATCGAGGCGACCGACCTCGTGTTCGCGGTGGACTCGATCCCGGCGATCTTCGCGGTGACGGATGACCCGTTCATCGTGTTCACCTCGAACGTCTTCGCCATCCTCGGTCTGCGCGCCATGTACTTCGTGCTCGCCGGATATCTGGGGGCCTTCCGCTACGTGAAGCCCGCGCTCGCCGCGATTCTCGTGTTCGTCGGCATCAAGATGCTGCTCACGGATGTGTACAAGATCCATCCGCTCGCCAGTCTTGCGGTGATCCTGTCGATCCTGACGATCGCGATCCTGGCGTCGGTCCGGACCAACCGGCGGGAGGCGCAGGCAGCGTTCGCGGCCGGAGCCGTCCCCACGACCGAGAGCTCGGAGGCGCGCTAGGGCTCGTAACGGATGGCTGACGCGATGTCGCTCGCATCGCTCCTCCGGTCTCGCCTACGTCGCGGGGTCGGCGGCCCACGCTCGTCGCAGGCCATCGATGTCGATCTTCGACATCCCGAGCATCGCATGCATCACGCGTGCGGATCGCTCAGGGTCCGCGTCGCCCAGTAGCTCGCCCAGAACCGAGGGGATGATCTGCCACGAGACGCCGAACCGGTCTGTCAGCCATCCGCACTGGCTCGCTTCGCCGCCCGCGGTCAGCGCGTCCCACAGCCGATCAACCTCGGCCTGGTCCGCGCAGTCCACGTACAGCGACACCGCGTCGGTGAAGTGCGACTCGGGGCCGCCGTTGAGCGCGGTGAACTCTTGCCCGGCCAGCTCGAACGAGACGCTCATCGCCTTCCCCGGTGTTCCCGGGCTCCCTTCCGCGAAGCGCGCAACGTTCGTGATCTGCGAGTTCGGGAGCAACGAGGTATAGAACGCCGCTGCCTCCTCCGCGTGGTCGCTGAACCAGAGCACGGGGTGGACCTTCTGCATCACCGATTCCCTTCCACCGACATCTGAACGCCGGGTCTTGCTCAGGTGAGGTCCGCCAGCAACGAGGCCAGGCGGTGGAGCCCTTCCGCCATGCCCGCCTCCATGCCAGTCCGGAGGGCGGAGTCACGCGCGTCCTTCGACCGATACACAACGCGCATGGTCAGTGTCGTCACGCCCGTGGCGTCCTCCTCGAACGTCAGGGTGTTGACCGTCCCTCCGCCCATCACATCGAAGTACGGCTCGTCGAACCGCTCGGTCGACACCAGCCGTCGAGGCGGCTCAACTTCGAGGTACTCGCCGCTCAACCCGAGTTCCGCGCCATCGGGGCCTACGTGGACATACCGCCACGCACCGCCCGGACGCAGGTCGATCTCGCAGACCGGCAGCGACCACCCGTCGCGCCCGAACCAGCGACGCAGGTGGTCGGGTGTGGTCCACGCGTCGAAGACGAGCGTGGCCGGGGCACGAAACTGACGCATCACGACGATCTCCACGTCGGATGGGAGACGCAGCACCAGCTCATCAGCAGTCATCCGCTCGTCCCTTCGTCCCGGCGGTCTGCGGTGTGGGCAGACCGTGTCTGCAGTTCGTCGAGGTACGCGTCAAGGTGTCCAAGCCGCGTCTCCCAGTAGCGGCGGTACGGCTCCATCCACTCGGCTGCCTCGCGCAGCGCGTCGGCCCGCAGCCGTGCCGGCCGCCACTGCGCCTCTCGACCCCGTTCGACGAGTCCCGCGCGCTCCAGCACTTTCAGGTGCTTCGCCACCGCCGGCAGACTCATCGCGAACGGACGCGCGAGCTCCTTGAGCGGAGCTTCACCCTCCGCGAGACGTCCGAGGATGGCCCGGCGTGTTGGGTCGGCGAGGGCGGCGAAGGTCAGGCTGAGGCCATCGGTCATGAATAAACCTCGCGGTTCATTAACTGAGTGGTTTATAAGGGCCCTCGCTGCCGCTGTCAACGCCTGCAGAGACCGCGCGCCTTCGCTACACTGCGCGCGATACACGATCGTGATGCACGGCAGATGATTGGAAGGAGACCGCGTTGACCAGCGACCGATTCGGCTCGAACGTCCAGGCTCCGATCGAGCGCGTCCCGCTCCCGGACTGGCCGCACGAGGAACTGCTCTACGAGACCATCGATGACGGGCGTATCGCCCTCATCACCATGAACCGGCCCGAGCGGATGAACTCGAGTGACCCGGACATGGGCTTCCGCTGGTATGACGCCTGGACGCGCTTCGCCAATGACGACGAGCAGTGGGTTGCGATCGTCACCGGCGCGGGTGACCGTGCGTTTTCGGCGGGCCAGGACCTCAAGATCCGCGCGGAGCTCGAAGAGCGGGGCGGCGATGCGCCATACCAGCGGCGCGCTCCGAACGTCACGCCGATCGGCGAGAAACTCGGCTGCTGGAAGCCAACGATCGCCGCGATCAACGGGTTCGCCATCGCCGGCGGCTGGGCGACCGCGCAGAACTGCACGTTCCGCATCGCCGACGAGCATGCTGAGATGAACATCGCCGAGGCGCGCTGGAATCAGGCAGCCGGGTTTGTGGCCTGGCTACCGCGCCTCATGAACACCAGTCACGCCCTCGAGGTCTGCATCATGGGTGACCGCCGCGTCAGCGCGCAGCGCGCGTACGAGATGGGCTTCGTGAACAAAGTCGTGCCGAAGGGCGAGTGTGTGAACGAGGCGGTCGACTGGGCGCGCACCATCTGCCGTATGGCCCCGCGCACGGTGCGCAACTTCCATCAGATGATCTACCAGTGCTTCAACATGACCATCCCCGAGGCGCAGGCGTTCGCCGGCGCGCTCGAGTTCAATCTGCGCGGGATGGAGGACTCGCTCGAGGGGCCGAAGGCGTTCGCCGAGAAGCGGCCGGCGGTCTTCAAGAACCGGTAGCCCTCGGCATCGGGGGGCTGGCCCCGGCCAGCCCCCCGATGCCCGTCAGGTTCGACCGTCGATCTACGTCTTGTCGTCGACCCGGGTCGAGGCCCCTTCGGTCTTCGTCGCTTCGATGGCGGCGTCCCGGGCAGTCTCTGTGGCGTGCATTGGACTCGTCCCGATCACCTGCCCGTTCGCGGCTTTGAGGTTGAAGTAGGCTCGGCCGTCGCTGGCCGTCAGGCGGTCGTACCGACCGTCCTGAGGCGCGTTCGCCTGGACGGAGGCGATCCCATTCTGGGCCGAGGACTTCTGCACGTACGTTTCGCTGTTCAAGAGCGTGTCACCATCCGCCGTGCGGAGGCTGAAGCGGTACTGCCCGTTGCTGGTGGTCGTGAGTTCGAACGGCATTGCGTGTTCCTCCTCGAAGCTCGCCCCGATGACGCCGAAATGCTGCCACATCAGCCGAGGCGCGACCAGAGGCTGAGGTCCGGCTAGGCCCCCACCGGCACCCACGCCAGCGCAACCTCCTGCACCGAGACGTCCGTCTTCTCGAGCGGGACCGACACGATCTCGATGTCCTGTCCGATCTCCTCCCAACGGTCGTTGATCTCCGCCAGCTCATCCGCGAGGTCCGCCTCGAGTTCCTCCAGGTCCTGCTCGCGTTCCGCGAGCTGCGATTCCGCCACGCCGAGCCGCTGCGATGTCCGGGCGCTCTGACCCCGCCGCGAGGTGGCGCCACGCAGGACTCGACTGGCCCCCGCGGCCATCGAGCGCGTTGTGCGCCGCCCACCGAGGAACGACCCCAGGAGGTCGCCCGCCGCTCCAAGCACTTCCGAGGTACGCCTGGTCGACGTGTCGGTCTTCAGGACTTCCACACGGTCTTCGGCGCGCTCGATGGCGGCGCGGACGCGGTCGGCCTTCGCGTCGTAGCGGTCGCGCAGCTTCGCTGCCTCGGCGTCGGCCGCTGTCTGCGCTGCATCGTCGCAGCGGCGCGCGAAGTCTTCCGCGGACTCGCCCACACGCGCCGCGAGTTTCAGTTTGCGGTTGAACGGAATCTCGAGCCGCTGCTCGCGCGTCACCAGGTCTCGGAGGTCGCGCTCGACTGCTCGGAAAAAGGTCGATTGCGCGATCGGCGCCCGCGTTATCGCGTACGACGCGCTGCTGGGTGCGTCGACGCGCAGGTCGCGTGCGTCATAGTCGACGTGGTGCGCCGTCGCGACGTCGACCCGCTCGCCAAGCGGGAAGAGCACCGCCTCCCATTCATCGGCATGGTCGAGGGCGAGCGCGGTGTCGTCGAAGCGCAGATGCACCCTTGCGACGATGGCCGGCGCGAGGCGGCTCCCGGGTCGTCCTCCGATCGTCTCGAGCCACGGTGCCGCCGGATCGACGTAGTACGTAGGGATCCCGGGCGCAACCTCAGGGCGCACCTGGCTCGCGTCGTCGGGGACGACAGGCGAAACGGGCGCGGGAGCCGTTGCGGCATGGGGCGCCGGTGCCGATGCAGTGACGGCACCACGGGTCGTCAACGCCGCGATCTGCTCTCGTGTGAGGGGCCCTCGCAGGTAGGACATCGCCCAGCGAGGTGTGAACAAGCGGGGACCGCCACGGTCATGCGTGTTGTGCAACAGGAACTGCCGCGGCCCGATTCCCGCCAGGACCGCGTCAATGTCGCCGATTTCGAGCCCGGCCGCGGACGAGCGGAGTCCCTCGATGACTCGTTCTTTGTCGCGTTCCGTCTGCAGCCGTCCGATGATCCAGGTCCCCGCGTTCGACATGGCCTTGTAGTCCAGGTCGACCGGGTTCTGGGTCGAGAGCAGCAGTCCGACGCCGTAGGCCCGCGCCTGTTTTAGCAGCGTGAGCAACGGTCGCTTCGCCGGCGGCTCCGCGGTGGGCGGGGCGAATCCGAACAGCTCGTCCATGTAGATCACGGCGCGGAGGTCGGTCGTCCCGGACTGCGCGCGCATCCAGCTGATGAACCGTGTCAGGGCCAGCGAGACGACGAACTGCCGCTCCGCATCGGAGAGGTGTGCCAGGTACAGGATCGAGACACGTGGACGGCCATCGGGGTCCCGCAGCAGCCGGCCAATGTCGAGAGGCTCCCCGACGGTCCACGCGGCGAAGCTCGCCGAGGCGACCAGCGCGTTGAGGCGAAGCGCGAGCGTCCGCCGGTCGTTCGGTGGGAAGAACGTGTCGATGTCGAATACGCCGAGCTTCCGTACGGGCGGATCGAGCGTCCGGGCGATGAGCGTGGCCAGGTCAACCTGTTCCCCGGCGGCCCACGCGGCCTCGACGAGGTTGGCGAGCAGGATGTGCTCGCGGCTCGCGAGCGGATCCGCCTCGATCCCCACGAGATTGAGCAGACCCGTCGCGATCGCGGCCGCCTCCTCGCGCACTGATTCGGCGCCCGAACCGGCGGGCGGCGGTGACATGTCCCCGATCACGTTCAACGGCATGCCCGCTTCGGATCCCGGCGTGTAGATGGTGACGCGGCCAGCGGCCCGCAGTCGCTCGACATCTGCGGGTCCCAGGCCCGAGCGCTCGAGTCCGCCTCGCCAGAGCTCGGCCTGGCTGGCGGCAAAGTCGTCGACCGTCTGGCCCGCGCGCTCGGCGTCGCCCGCGTTCACCCAGGGGCGGAAGTCCGCGCCGCTGAGGGCAGGGAACACCAGTGCGAGGTTGCCCATGTCCCCTTTCGGATCGATCACCAGCGAGGGCACCCCCGCGTTCAGCAGCTCCTCCAGCGTGACGATGCCGAGCCCGGTCTTCCCTGAGCCGGTCATTCCGAGGATCACACCGTGCGTCGTGAAGTCGGACGCGTCGTAGCTGAGGGCCTCGCCCGTCCGCTGTCCCTGGCCGTCCAGTACGTGCCCGAGATAGAGTGTTCCGCGCTCACGCTCCACGATGATTCCTCCACCTGCGCCGTCCCGGCTGGTCGTCGTGCGATCTTAGCCGCGCGTTCCGGTCGAATCGACGGCCCATTCCGTGGATATCATGGCTAATGCCGGTGGCAATGCGAGGAGGATGGCTCGTGCGCTTCGATGATGACGCTCAACTCGATACGTCGCAGATCGAGGATCGTCGAGGCAGGCGGCTCGCAGGACGCGGCGGCCTGGCAGCGGGCGGAGCCGGTGGCATCGTGGCAGTGATCATCGGGATCATCGTGGCGTTGTCCGGTGGCGGGGGCGACGGGTCGCTCGCCCTGAGCCCGCAGCTGGAACAGCTGCTGAATCAGACCACCGGGACCGGAAACGAAGTCCCGTCCACGCTGGCGGACGATTGCCGCACCGGCGCCGACGCGAACGCGCGAGAGGACTGCCGCATCGTCGCCGTGGTGAACAGCGTCCAGACCTGGTGGGAAGCGGAATTCGAGGCGGCTGGCCAGCGCTACTCGCCGGCGCAGACGCAGTTCTTCGTCGACCAGACCGTGACCGGCTGTGGCGCGGCGAGCTCCGCCGTCGGGCCGTTCTACTGCCCCCCGGACGAGAAGGTCTACATCGACCTCGGGTTCTTCGAGGAGTTGCGCAGCCGCTTCGGGGCGAGCGGTGGCCCGTTCGCCCAGGCGTACGTCATCGCGCACGAGTACGGCCATCACGTGCAGAACCTTACGGGCGACCTTGACCGCATCGGCGGCGACCGCAGCGGCCCAACAAGTGCCGCCGTCCGCAGCGAGCTACAGGCGGACTGCCTGGCCGGCGTCTGGGCGCATAACGCGGTCGGCACGGGCTTCATCGAAGAACTCACGCCCGAGGCGATTGCGGACGCACTCGACGCCGCGGCGGCCGTGGGGGACGACCGGATCCAGTCGTCGATCCAGGGACGCGTGAACCCCGAGTCGTGGACACACGGTTCCGCGGAGCAACGTCAGCACTGGTTCCAACATGGCTACGACCAGGGGACGCGTGCCAGCTGCGATACGTTTAGTGGGAGCATCTGAGCCCTCGGTGCGGTGCCTCGCTGCACACCGGCTGCGTTTCGCGCTCGCATGCTGGTATACCGGCAGTGTGTAAGGAGTCCGATCGCCCGTGCTCGCGTTGAGAGAAATGCGGCGGCGCAAGGTCCAGTTCGCCCTGGTCACGGGTGTCGTCGCGCTCGTGTCGTTCCTCATCATCATGGTCACCGGGCTCGGCCTCGGCCTGTACGAGCGCGCCGGCACGGCGTTGCTGTCACTGAACGGCGACCATCTCGCGTACGCCGACAACGCCAACATCTCGTTGATCCGCTCCCGGCTGACAGACGCGCAGGTGCGAGACATCGAGGCAAATGCGGGCGCCGAGGAAGCGACCCCCATCGGCTACGTGGCGGCGACGGTTGAGTACGCACCCGACGAAAACGAGACAGCGGCGGTCGTGGGGGTAATCCCCGATTCCTTTGCCGTCCCATCCGTGGTCGAGGGCCGTCCTCTGGCCTCGCCCACCGACATCCTGGTCGATCGCTCCTGGTCGCGCCTCGCGGGGACCGAGGTCGGCGACGTGCTGCCGCTCCCTGTCGGCTTCGACAGCCGCGAGTTCACCGTCGTGGGCATCGTCGACGAGGGGTACTTCTTCTTTCAGCCCGCGGTGTACGTCCCGCTTGAAGCGTGGCAGGGCATCGCGTATCAGGGTGACCCTGACCAGCGCCCCGCGGCCAGCGTCGTGCTGCTGAGCGGCGGTGACATCGTCGGTGACCGTGGAGACGGCTGGGAGGTGGTCAGCAAACAGGCCGCGTTCGACAACATCGAGGGCGTGCAGGCGCAGCAATCGACGGTGAACGCGCTCCGGTACATGGGGCTGCTCATCGGCGCCATGGTGATCGGCGTGTTCTTCTACGTCATCACGCTACAAAAGGTGTCGCTGCTCGGCATCCTGAAAGCCATCGGCGCCTCCGGCCTCTACCTCGTCGGTCAGGGCTTGCTGCAGGTGTTCGTTGTCTCCGTGATTGGAACCGCGCTTGCGGCGGGCCTGGCCCTGCTCCTCGAGGCCACCGTGCTGTCGTCAGACACCATCCCGATCGCGTTCACGACTGGGGCGATCGTGACGACGGCGGTGTCGGTCCTGGTTGCCGGCCTGGTAGGCGCCGCCCTGTCGGTGCGCCAGGTGGCGGCCATCGACCCCATCGTGGCGATGCAGCAGCAATGACTGCGGACGCGATCCTCGAACTGCGCGGCGTTTCGAAGTCGTTCGGCGAAGGCGAACGGCGCGTCGACGCCGTCAAGGACGTCACGCTGGACATCGACCGTGGCGAATTGGTCTCACTCGTCGGACCGTCGGGGTCGGGAAAGTCCACGCTCCTCGCGATGGTCGGTGGACTGCTCCAGCCGAGCGCGGGGGCCATCGTCGTGGACGGCGAGGACATCACGAGACACGGCACCGGCGCACGGACGCGATACCGCCGCGACCGCGTTGGGTTCGTGTTTCAGGGCAGCAACATGGTGCCCTTCCTCACCGCGCGGGAGAACCTGCTCATCGTTGGCGAGTTCGGCGGTGCGGACCGAGCGGCGCTGCGTCGGCGGGCGGACGAGTTGCTCGAGGAGCTCGGGCTCGGGCGCGTGCGGGATCAGCTCGCGTCGCAACTGTCCGGGGGTGAACGCCAGCGGGTCGCCATCGCTCGGGCGCTGATGCGTGACCCGGTGCTGATCCTCGTCGACGAGCCGACGGCGAGCCTGAACACAGAGCTCGGCACACGGGTGGTCGACGCCCTGAAGCAGGAGATTCACGGTCGCAGCAAGGCCTGCATCATGGTCACGCACGATGAGCGCATGGCGCGCCGAGCGGACCGCCTGATCGCGTTCCGCGATGGGAAGCTGCTCTCGGCGGACGCCGATCGGGATGCTGCGCTGTGAGACGCCTGGCGCTGGCCCACTGGGCCAGCGCCAGGCGGGTGTTGACTAGGCCAGCTGTGGCAGTCCCGCGAGTGCCTCCTGCACCAGCTCGGCCGGGTACTCGTAGTCCTCGAGCTCCCCGTTGAAGTATTGCTCGTATGCGCCGAGGTCGAGGAAGCCATGTCCGGAGAGGTTGAATAGGATCACCCGCTGCTCCCCGGCGTCCTTTGCCGCGAGCGCTTCGTCGACGGCTGAGCGGATCGCATGCGCGGACTCCGGCGCCGGCACGATGCCCTCCGCGCGCGCGAACTGCACCGCCGCGGCAAAGACCGAGAGCTGCGGGTGCGCTACTGCTTCGATGTAGCCCTCTTCGTGCAGCTGGCTGATCAGTGGTGACATCCCGTGGTAGCGCAGGCCGCCGGCGTGGATCGAGGGGGGCATGAAACCGTGGCCCAGCGTCGCCATCTTCACGAGCGGAGTCAGCTCGGCGGTGTCCCCGAAGTCGTACGTGTACACGCCCTTGGTCAACGTGGGGCACGAAGCCGGCTCGGCGGCTACGAACCTCGTCTGCCGTCCCCCGCTCAGCCGCTCCTGCATGAACGGGAACGCGAGACCCGCGTAGTTGGAGCCGCCGCCAACGCATCCAATCACGACGTCCGGGTACTCGCCGGCGAGCTGCATCTGCGCGATCGCCTCCTGGCCGATGACCGTCTGATGCAGCATCACGTGGTTGAGCACGGAGCCGAGCGCATACTTCGTGTCATCGTGCGTCGCCGCGTCCTCGACCGCCTCGGAGATCGCGATCCCGAGTGATCCCGTCGAGGCCGGGTCGCGTTCGAGGATAGTGCGGCCGGCGTTCGTGTCCTGGCTCGGGCTCGGGACGACGGATGCCCCGTAGACGTTCATCATCGCCTTGCGATATGGCTTCTGCTCGAACGACACCCGGACCATGTAGACCTTGAGGTCGATGCCGAACATCTGGCACGCGTACGCGAGGGCGGTGCCCCACTGCCCGGCCCCCGTCTCGGTCGTGATGCGTCGCACGCCCTCGCGGTGGTTGTAGTACGCCTGCGCCACAGCCGTGTTCACCTTGTGCGAGCCGGCCGGGCTCACTCCCTCATATTTGTAGTAGATGTGCGCGGGCGTCCCGAGCGCCTCCTCGAGGCGATGTGCGCGGATCAGGGGGGCCGGACGGTACATCCGATAGACATCGAGTACCGGCTCCGGGATGTCGATCCAGCGCTCGGAGGACACTTCCTGCTCGATGACCGCCATCGGGAACAGCGGTGCCAGGTCGGCAGGGCCGAGCGGCTGATTGGTGCCCGGGTGCAGCGCGGGCGCTGGCGGGTTCTTCAGGTCCGCCGCCACGTTGTACCAGCGCTTCGGGAGCTGATCCTCGGGCAACAGGTACTTGTACTGTCGGGTCACGGGTGCACTCCCTTCGCAAGACGAGACGCGGCCGCGAGTCGCGTTCGTTCACCGGCGCGCCGGGAGTATCCACCTGAACCGATCGACAGAACAGGGCCGTTCGGCCCGCCCGTTCAGGAAAGCTGGCGCACGATGCCGCGAAACGTCTTCGCCACTCCATCGAGCTCCGACATCCCCGCGTCGCGGAGGTCCTCCGTGTGCTCGGCCAGCTCGTCGAAGCGCTCGCGTAACAGGTGCCACGCGGCCTCCTTGTACGGAAGCGGGTGGAGTGTGCGTACCACGAAGCTCGGCCCCGCGTTCTTGCCCGGGTGGCTTGGCCCCGCGGGGAGGCGTGCGAGCTGTTCGCCCAGCGGCACGAGCGCGCTCGCCATCGTTTCGATGGCCGTGTTGCACAGCGTGTCGGCCTCCTCGTCGGTCTCGTCCGTCATCACGAAGAACCGCGCGAGGAGATGGAGCATCGAGACGTACGCCTCGTTGAAAAGGTCGCTCAGCCGGATCGATGGCTCGTGGTCGAAGATGTTGACCGGTCCCGAAGCCTCCGGCGGCGTCCGCGCGAACGGGTTGTCGAGCACCGGGTACGCGGGCTCGAAGCCGGGGTGTGTCTCGCAGAACGCGAGGTACTCATCGAGGATGTGGTTGAAGCGCGCGTAGTGCGAGTCCGGGTTGTCGTGCGAGTCACCCTCGCCCTGCTCCACGACGTGCTCGATGTTGCGCAAGGTGGGCGCGAGTCCGGTGATCGGTTCCCAGCCGCTCGACTCGAAGAAGCGGCGTACGGCTGCGCGCGGGGGCGGGCCGATGAACACGTTCGCCTCGCCCATCCGCTCCACGAGGTGTTCGAGCGTGCGGCGGGCCACCGTGTACACATCGCCCACGGAGTCAAACTGCTGGGGGTCCGCGCCGATCTTGTTGTCGAGGTCGCCCTCGACGCGCTGAAGTCGGTCGGGCGCAGTGAGGGCCGGCACGTTGAATCCGTCCGGCTGCTCCACGGCGATGAAGTGTCGCATCACGTCCTCGCTGAATGGACGCAGCTCCACCTGGAAGTCCGGCAGATAGAAGGCGCAGTCGTGTGGGAAGTTCGGACGGTCGAAGTTCGGCGCTGCGCCGAGTGCCGTCAGGAGATGGTTCACCACCGCGAGATGGAACATCTCTTCCACCGCCACCGCGATGATGCTGCGCTTCCAGCGTCGCACCGATTCGACCGCGTCCGCCGGCAGCCCCTCGTCTTCGCTGTTCTTGAGCGAGAACGCCGCGAAGAGGTAGCTGCACGACAGACTGTGCTCGAGCTCCGTTGCCTGGTTGAGAAGGAAGACGAGTTCGTCACGATGCGAGGCGACAACGTCGGTCATCATCGAGCTCCGTTCGGCCGCAGGCGCCCTCTGGACCGGATCCCAGCGATAAAATCCGGCGAGGCGCGAACGGACGTTACTGCGGGCGGCCGCGCGAGGCAACCGCGGGCGCGTCCCCTGAGTCCGGGCCACACGCCATGGCCGTCCGAGGACTATGCTGGGCGTGTTTTTCCGAGGCCAGCGATCGGACGGAGGCGAGCGTGGACGACCAGCTGCAGATCGAAATCGAGGCGAACGGACCGTACATCGTCAACGGGCCCTTGCCGCTTACTGAGATGGCGCCCGTCCACACCCTGAACGGCGAGCCGGTCGATTGGCACGCACTGCGTGAGATTCAGTCGGACGAATGGCCGGCCTACCTGTGCCGCTGCGGCGGCTCGAGGAACAAGCCGTTCTGCGACAGCAGCCACGAGACGAACGGCTTCGTGGGCACCGAGCGGGCCGACCCTCGCCCGTTCGCCGAGCGGGCGGTGACGATGACCGGAGAGCGCGAGCAACTCCTCGACGACAAGCCGCTCTGTCTGCAGGCAGGGTTCTGCCGCACACGGACGACCAGTGTGTGGGATCTGCTGGCGCTCGGGGGCGACGCGGCCGCCGCCGGGCGGCTGCGAGAAATGGTCTGGAACTGCCCATCCGGTCGGCTCGTCCTTCAGGATCTCGATGGCCACGACATCGAACCCGATCTCGCTCCGGAGGTCGGAGTCGTGCCGGGCGGGCCGCTCTGGATTCGCGGCGGAGTCCGTGTTGTTGGCTCGGACGGCACCGAATGGGAAACGAGGAACCGCGTCGCGCTCTGTCGTTGCGGCGGCTCGGCGCAGAAGCCGTTCTGCGACGGCGCTCATCTGCGCCGCCACTTCGACGAGCGCTAGGCGTCCCAATTGGCCGATCGCTCAGTCGACCAGGGTGGGGAAGAACACCTGCCACGCGAGCGCGGACTTCGCCGTGAGGCTCAGGAAGACGTAGACGACCTCGCCGAACACGTAGTCACGCCATGGACCGATGCGGCGGTACTGGAGCCACATGTGAGCGCGAACACGTTGAAGAACACGAACAGGGAGATGAAAATCCCGTAGACGAACGCTGGCGGGTCGGCAGCCGAACCGGGACTCGCGAAGTAGATCGCGATTGCGATCCACGGGACGATACCGGCGATCGAACCGACCCAGAACGGCAGCATCCTCCCCTGACCGGGCTGCTCGGCGTGCTCCTGTACGAGGCCGAGCAGAATCATCGTTGCGTTGACCCCGAAGATCGCCACCAGCGCCGCGATGTCACCGATACCCGTCAGCATCGCGATCAGCACGATCATGATCGACGCGCTGAGGGAGTACTCGTACCAGCGAGCGTCGTTCCTCCCTCGGCCCAGGTTCCTCGTGTACCAGCCGAAGATGCCCGGCATCACCAGCAGGAAGTGCGCCAGCGCCGAGATGAACACGAACGCCGCTACCGCGGGACCGATCCGGAGGTCGAAGAGCACATCGAGCTCGGGCGGAGTCGAGCCCGGGGGACCCTCCATGAACGTCGCGTACACGGGCAGCGAAAAGTCATTGCTGAGCGCGAGGATCACGAGGCCCTGCCCCAGATGAAGGACACCCATCGCGGCGTTGTACCAGCGGAGCCGCGTGAACCGTCGCTGGGACTCTCGATTCGCCATCAGGACCCGCCCGCCCTTGTTCGTGCGTGTGGAATCAGCGTATTTCAGGCACCGAACCCCACTGGTGGACGGGGTACACTGGACGAGGATCGGTGAAAGGCCTGAGGTTGGAGCGCGTCAGCGATGCAACCCGCGCGCTGTTGGTGCTGACACCTGGAGGCGAGCCGCTGCCGCTTGCCTCACTCTGGGACGAGCGACCGACGCTGGTGGTGCTCGTGCGCCACTACGGCTGTCAGTTCTGCCGGGAGCAGGTTGCTCAGTTGCGGCGCATCATCCCGGATCTGAGTCGGGCCGGCGTCAGCGTGGCGATCATCGGCAACGGCACCCCTCTGATGGCTCAGGCGTTCGTCGAAGAGACCGGACTCGATGTGCCGCTGTTCACGAATCCCGGCCGCGAGGTCTACGAGGCGCTAGGTGCTCGCCGTCCATCGGCGGTGGCTCTGTTGGATCCCCGGGTGTGGCTGAATGGCGCGCGCGCCGTTGCAAGAGGCTATCTGCCGCGTCGGGTGCAGGGAGACGCCGCTCAGCTCGGCGGCGTGTTTCTGATCCTCCCCGAAGGGTCGATACACTATGCCTATCGGAGCGAGCGTGGTGGGGACTACCCGGCGAACGCCGCGATTCTAAACGCGGTCGAGTCGCTCCCGCGCAGGACGGGGTAAGGCGGTCGTCGCCTAGCCGCCTGCTTGCTTGACGCGGAACCCATCGGCTTCGAGCCGGGCCTGGATGCGCTCGCGATGGTCCCCCTGGATGATCAGCACGTCGCCTTCTCGCGTGCCTCCGGCGCCGCAGTGGGCCTTCAGCGTCCGCAGCCAGCGGTCGAGGTCGTCGGGGCTTCGCTCCATCCCCGATACCGTGGTCACGGTCTTGCCGCCTCGCCCCTTCGTCTCTCTGCGCACGCGGACGAATCCATCTCTCGGCTCTGACCGGCGCGTGGTGGCCGGCGCATCCGGACGACGTGATACCGGCGCGCGCACCCGGCCGCCGTCCGTCGTGTACACGAGTCGCGAGTTCGAATCCGGCATGGGCTTCCTCGTCGAGCAGGGGGCGCCAGTCGCCCTCCATTATCGCTCACCTCGCTGGTTCGCATCGAAACCGAAACGCCGCGGCCAGGCGGCAGGATGCTGCGTGCATCCCCTGCTGCGCCCGCGGCTCGATGATGGAGCGCGAGGTGCCGTATGCCGAGGGAGGTCACGCGATGAGCGTCATTGCCTGGATACTGCTGGGGCTGGTCGCCGGAGCGCTCGCTAAGTTGCTGATGCCCGGTCGCGACCCGGGCGGGGTGCTCGTAACGATCCTCATCGGCATCGCCGGCGCCATGCTGGGCGGCTTCATCTGGAACGCGTTCACAGGGAACGACAGCTACGGTGACTTCGACATCGGCGGCATCCTGATCGCCGTCCTTGGCAGCATCATCCTCCTGTGGGCGTACCGGCAGTTGGTAGCTCGCCGCGAGGTTGGGTAGCCGCCCGTTCAGCTCAGCGCGCGCTCGATGTCCTGGGGGCGTCCGCCCAGCACGAGTTGGTCGCTCGCGCCGATCATCCGGTCGTCCGCAGGGTCGACGTTCACCTCGTTGCCGCTCGCGATGATGAAGAGACGCACGCCAAATCGTCCCTCGAGGTCCAGATCCTGCACCCTCCGGCCGACGAACGTCGCCGGCGCCACCGCACGGTAGACGCCGTATCCCGGCACGACATCGAGCGAGTCCGCAATCGAGGCGGAAAGCCACCCGTTGGCGAGCCGCACGCCGGTATCGCGTTCGGGCAGTACGACCTGATCCGCGCCCACGCGGCTCAGGATCTCACCGTGCAACGCGCTGCCGGCCTTCGCAACAACACGGTTGACGCCGAGCCGCTTGAGCAACACGGTCGCAAGGATGCTGCCCTCGAGGTGCTCGGCAATGCTCACGATCGCGGCGTCCATCTCCGCGAGCCCCGCCCGCCGGAGCGCCGTTTCATCGGTCGCATCGAGGACCACGACGTGCGAGAGTAGCGGCGCCAGCGCCTCCACCGCCTCCATGCTGCGGTCGATCCCGATGACGTCGTGACCGGCGGCCTCAAGCGCCGCGGCAGCGGCCGACCCGAACCGCCCGAGGCCGATGACTGCAATCTGCTGGCGCTTCACGGCGACGGATCACCCAATGCTGATCTCCTCGGTCGGGTACCGCAACGGCTCCGTGCGAGACCGCTGCAGGAGGGCAAGCGCGACGGTCAGCGGCCCCAGCCTTCCGATGTACATCCCCACGATGAGCGCAAGCTGCGCTCCCGTCGAGAGTTCGGGTGTGATGCCGGTGGAGGACCCGACCGTCCCGAACGCCGACACCGCTTCGTACATCATGTCGAGAAACGGCAGCCCTTCGAGGCTCGCCAGCGTGAACGTCAGGATGAAGACCACGGCGAGTGACAGCAGCGCGACACTGAGCGCGCGGTAGACGTGGTGGGGCGCCATCTCCCGTTCGAAGAGCGTGACGCGCTCGTGCCCTCGCAACGCCGCCCCCACCGTCGCGATGAGGGTGGCCAACGTCGAGAGCTTGATCCCCCCGGCCGTTGAGGCGGAAGCACCGCCGACGAACATCAACCCCGCGAGCATGAACAGCGTTGCCGGCTCCAGAGATGTGGGGTTGACCACGGAGAACCCGGCGGTCCGCGCGAAGACCGACATCGCGGACGCGTCGAGCACGTCGTTGCCCGCGAGCTGCCGGTTCCACGGGTGCTCCAGAATCAGGAAAGCCAGCGCGCCGCCCACCCAGAGGATGACGCTGGACACCAGCACGATCTTCGTATCGACCGCCAGGCGCCGCCAGCTCCGCCGTAGGGAGATGTCTGCTAGGACCGCGTATCCGAGCCCACCCAGCATGACGAGCGCCATGACGATGATCACGGTCGCTTCGTCGTCCCGCCGCCCGACGAGACTCGAGAAGCCGCCCTCGATGTCCATGCCTGCATTGTTGAAGCCCGAGATGGCTGTGAACACCGCCCTCCAGAGCGCCCGCCCGTTCAGCTGACCGTCCAGCATGAAGATGAGGAGGGCCCCGATCGCCTCGATACTCACGCTGAAGAGCACGATCCGCCGCACGAGCTGTCCCACGTCCGTCGTACCTGTGCGGCCGAGGGCATCGCCCACGAGGAGCCGCTGACGTACGGACAGGCGGCGTCCCGCCAGGATGAACAGTAGCGTCGAACTCGTCATGAACCCGAGCCCTCCGAGGTGGATGAGCACGAGGATGGTCACTTGCCCCATCGGACTCCAGTAGTCGTTCGTGTCGACGACCACGAGTCCGGTCACACACACCGCGGACGTCGCCGTGAAGAACGCGGTCATGAACGGGGCGGCCCCCTCGGCGCGACTCGCTGCGGGCAGCCACAGCAACAGCGTGCCCGCAGCGATCAGGGCGATGAACCCGAGCAGCAGGTACGACGAGTGTGCGCGCACCGGCGACCGTGCGACCGGTGGCTGGATGCGCAGCCGGACTCCGCGCCGTACCGAGTTCGACGTGCGTCGGATCACCTGACGAGCCTATCCCGTGCGCGCGATGGCCCCGCGATACCCCTCGGTGTCGAGCGGCGCCCCGAGAATCCCGAGGATAGCGCCCGGCCCACGTTGCGCCCAAGCGCTGCGTTGCGTCGCGGGGCGGGTCGCATCCTCGGCCCGCGACCGTTACGCTCACGGACGCAGCATCGAGGGTGGGAAATGGCAAAGACAGAGTCATTCGACATAACAACAGGCTGCGACCTGCAGGAGGTCGACAACGCGCTGAATCAGGCGCGCCGCGAGATCACGGGCCGGTTCGACTTCAAGGGCACGCTGGCGGACATCGAGGCGGATCTCGCGGCCGGCACGATCACGATCCACACGACCGACCGCTACAAGCTCGATGCGATCTGGGACATCATGGTCGGCCGCTTCGTCGCGCGGCAGGTGCCCGTGAAGAACCTCGAACGAGGCGAGCCGCAGCCGGCGGCCGGCGGCACGGTGCGTCAGACCGTCAAGCTGGTGCAGGGCATCGAGAGCGATACCGCCAGGAAGATGGTGAAGTTCATCCGCGACCGGAAGCTCAAGGGCGTGCAATCACAGGTACAGGGCGACGCCGTCCGCGTCAGCGGCCCCAGCCGTGATGATCTCCAGGCTGCTATCCGAGCACTCCGCGAAGAGGACTGGGGCATCGAGCTCAACTTCGGCAACTACCGGTAGCGGTCTTCGCCGCCGGCTACCGGTACTCGTACCCCTCGCGCGTCGGCCTGGTGAGGAACGTCATCAAAAGCGCCAGTCCGACGTAGAACGTGGCGAGAAGATACGCGACGCGCCAGCCATCCATGAAGGCGTCCGAAGCACCGTCCGTCTCCGCGATCTTGCTGAGTGGTACGTCGAACCCCTGTGAGGCCATCACGGCGACGACCACCCCCGACGCCACGGCCTGGCCCACGACGTTCCCCACGTTCCGGGTGAGATTCGACAGCGCCCCGACGACGCCGAGGCGAGAAGCCGGGACAGTGCTCATGATCATCGTGTTGTTGGGCACGTTCCACAGCCCCATCGACAGGCCATTCACGAACAGCACCGCCATGATCAGCGGGAACGGCGTCCGCTGACCGATCGTGGACAGCAGGAACGCCGTGCACACCATCACGCCGAAGCCCATCAGCGAGAACCGTCTCGGCCCGAAGCGGTCCGATAATCGACCGGATCCCTGCGCGGCGATGCCCATCCCGAGCGAAGTCAGGAAGAGGATGCCCCCGGCTGCCGCCTCTTCGAGCTGGCGCACGCTAATCAAGTACACCGGCATCAGCAGCAGCGTCACCGTCGTGCCGAGGAATCCGAGGAACCGCGCCACCACCGCCATGCTGAGCACCGCGTTCGAGAACATCCGCAGGTCGAGCATGGGCGAGCGGTGATTCAGTTCCCACCAGGCGAACGCGGCCATCAGGACGGCCACGGCCACGAGGCTCCCGAGGATGAGCGGCGACAGCCACGCCACGCCCAGCGGGTTATTGATCGTGATCACGAGCAGGGCGATGCCCGTCGCCGAGAGCGTGGCCCCCACAACGTCGAACGGCGGGCGTATCCCGGCTCGGTTCTGGTTCAGCCGGCGGTCGTCGAGGATGAAGTACCCCGCGACGAACGCGATCACGACGGGCGGGATCAACACCCAGAACAGGGCTTCCCATGGAAACACCTGGAGCATCAGACCGCCGACGATCGGTCCCGAGGCCCCCCCAATGGACACGGCGGTGGTCTGGCTCCCGATGGCCGTCCCGCGCTCGCCCGGCGGGAATACCGAGACCACCATGGCCGTCCCGACGGCCTGCCCCATCGCCGCGCCCGCGGCCATCACGACGCGCGCCAGGATCAGGATGGCAAACGTCGGCGCGAGTGCCGTCAGCAGCGCTCCGACCCCGAAGAGCGCCAACCCGCCCAGGTGCACTCGCTTCCAGCCGATGATGTCCGCCAGCCGTCCCATCGGCATCATGAGTGCGCTGATGACCAGCGCCTGGGCCACCACCACCCACGCGACCGCACGCAGCGTGACGTTGAAGTCGTCCGCGATCGACGAGAGCGCCACGAACACCATCGACATGCTCGTCACCTGTGTGACGAACGAGATGCCGATGGCGATGAACGCCTTCCACTTGTAGTTGTCGTCGCTCAAGACAGCGACCGACTCCGCCGCGCCCGCAGGCGGGTGTTCACTCGACGAGGCGACGTTTGTCATAGGGCGCCATTATGCGCGCCTCGCCCATGCGCACCAGCGATGCTGCACTATCCGGCCCGGGTGAATCGCTCAGTCAGAGACAACCGTTTTGCGATCGCAGGGGCGTTCCATCGAGCCGTGACCGCTCCTCGGCGGCGGCGCGCGCGGCCGTTCACGACTGTGGTACAACGTGCGTTCAAGCCACGGAGCGCGAGGGAGGACACGATGCCGGGGCCGCTCGATGGGATCAGAGTGCTCGAGGTCAGTCAGATCGTCGTCGGGCCCTACTGCGGCATGATGCTCGCCGACCTCGGCGCCGAAGTACTGAAGATCGAACCTCCCGGCGGTGAGGGCGGCCGTCTCATCGGTGGCTTCATGCCAGGCGAATCGAAGAGCTACCACGCCCTGAACCGCGGGAAGCGGAGCCTGGTGCTCGACCTCCAGCGTCCCGAGGCGCAGGCGCTCGTGCAGCGCGTGATCCCGCAGTTCGACGTGTTCATCATCAACTCCCGGGCGGGCGTACCGGCACGCCTCGGCGTCGACTACGAGACGCTGTGCAAGGTCAGGGCCGACCTCGTCTATATGGAGAACACGGGCTACGGGGACGAGGGGCCGAGCGCACAGCGCGCCGGCTCGGACATCGTCGCGCAGGCCTTTTCGGGTCTCATGGCCGGTGAAGGCAAAGTCAACGAGTACGGCGCTCCCAAGCAGATCACAAGCACGGCGATTGGCGACTTCGCGACCGGGCTGGCGGCCGCCATGGGCATCTGCGCCGCCCTCTACCGCCGCTCCCTCAGCGGGCAGGGGGATCACATCAAGACCTCCCTGCTCGCAACAGCCCTTTCCATCCAGGGGGGCAACGTTGGCAAACTCCCCGTCTCCGACGAGATCTACCAGCGCCCGATCCTCGAGGACGTAGCGCGGCTGCGAGCCGAGGGCGCCCCGTGGGCCGACATCGTGCAGGCGCGCGACTCCCGTCGCCGCACCGGTGGCGCGTTCGCCAACTACTACAACACGTATCGAGTGAAAGACGGCGCCATCACACTCGGGGCCCTCACCCCTCGGAACCACCAGCAGATGCGCGGCGTCCTCGGCATTACCGATGACCCGATGCTGCATCCCGACTTCAATGCCGCCGATCCCGCGTGGGCGGCGAAGGTCGAGGTCCTCGCTGCGTACATCCGCGAAACGATGCTCACGAGGACGATGGACGAATGGATCGAGGCCTTCGATGCAGTCGGCGCACCGGCGTCGAAAGTGAACATCCCCGAAGAGATGGCCGACGACCCCCAGGTGCAGGCGATGGGATACATGATCGAGGTCGACCACTCGGTCACTGGGCCGGAACGCTGGCCGGGTCCAGTCACTCGCCACCGCAACTTCCCGACCGGCACCAGCCGGCCGTCGCCCGCCCTCGGTCAACATAGCGACGAAGCGCTCCTCGAGTTGGGCCTGACGGCCGCCGAGGTGTCGGCGCTCCGCGCCTGCGGTGCGGTCGGGTAGCCGCAGGTGACCGCAGCGGAACTCCCTCCCGAAGTGGTCGACTGGCTCCAGTCGGAACGGCTCGTCGTGCTCGCGACGGCGTCGAGCGATGGCGTACCCGCGACGCACGTCGTGTCGTGGGTCGTCGCGGTCGACACCCGGACGGTGCGGTTCGCCGTGCGGCATGCGGCCGAGACGGTCGCCCATGTCCGCCAGACCGGGCGCCTCGCGATGGAGGTCGTGGGCGACGGCTTCTCCATCGGCGCGCGCGGCGCGGCCAGGATCGTGCGCGAGCACATGCCTTCGACGCCAAGGGAAAACGCCATGATCGAGCTGACGGTCGAGGAGGTGGTGAGCCACCTCCCTCAGGGCATGGCGCTCCGCGGTCCCGCCTGGGACGTGCCGCCCGGCCGTGAGCTCGACGCGGCTGCTCGTTCGGGAGCGGTCTACGAGGAGCTGCGCCGCGGAGCGGACTGACGAGGCATGGGTCGAGGCCCCTGCGATCCTGCCGTAGAATCGCACCATCTGCGGATCAGGATCGGGAGGGCACGTGTACGCGACGGTCAGGCAGTACGAGGGCGTCGAGAACCCCGACGAGCTGGTTCGCCAGGTTACCGACACGTTTCTCCCGGTGCAGCGGGACATCCCCGGGTTCGTCGGTTACTACTTCGTCGATGTCGGTGACGCGGGTGGTCGTATGGTCGCCGTAAGCATCTTCGAGACTGAGGAGGGCACCGCCGAGTCGAACCGGCGCGCTGCCGCCTGGGTCACGGACCATCCGAACCTGATCCCGCCGGCGAAATCCGCCGAGGCTGGCCCGGTCGTCATCGGCGACTAGTCGCATCAACGAAGTCGAGAGCAGAGCAACCCCGCCCTCGAGGCGGGTGAGAGGGAGATCATCGTGCCCGATACCGCCGTGGAAGCCATCGACGCGTTCGTCGCCGAGCAGGCAGTCGATACTTCGAAGTCCAACTGGCGCACCCGCCTGAACCCGCCGCCCATGGTCGAACTCGATGCCAGTTCGAGCTACTTCTGGGACCTCGAGACGAACGTCGGCTCGATCAGCATCCGCCTGATGCCAGACGTGGCGCCGATGCATGTCATCAGCACCATCTACCTCACCCGGCTCGGCTTCTATGATGGCTTGTCGTTCCACCGCGTCATCACCCAGTTCATGGCGCAGGGCGGCTGCCCGCTCGGCACGGGCACCGGCGGTCCCGGCTACCAGTACGCGGGTGAGTTCAGCAGCAGCGTGCGGCACGACCGCCCCGGCCTGCTGAGCATGGCCAACGCCGGTCCGCGCACCGATGGCAGCCAGTTCTTTCTGACTTTTGTCGCCACCCCGTGGCTGGATGGGAACCACACCATCTTCGGCGAGGTCGTCGAGGGCATGGACACCCTGCAGGCCCTCGAGGCACGCGGCTCGCAGAGCGGTCAGCCCTCCGAGCACCTGGAGATCACGAAGGCGGCAATCCGCGTCGCTTGACCGGAGACTACGGGTGGGAGCCGGCAGGCTCCCGCCCGCCTCGGCGCTGCCGAGGGTCCGCCTACCCCAGCTCGAACGTGGTCACGCCGAAGATCCGGGCGAGGTCTACCTGTGGCTGCCCGTGGTTGTACATGCGCACCGTCTCGAACGACGGGTGCATCCCGTACCGCTCAGCCAGCGCCACCGCCTCACGATGCGGTTCAGGCACGTCGAGGTAGATGAGATCGTCGTCGAGGCGCGCGCAGAGCGCCCGGAAGAGCGCGTCGGCCACTCCCTCGTCGTCCGCCGAGAGCGGCCCCAACTTCCAGCCGGCGCCGCACTTCCTCGCCACCCCGAAGCCGGCGAGCCGGTCTCTACGCTGCAGTCCCAGTGCGACGCTGTTCGGCATCGCGATCCACCGCTCGAGGAAGTCCCGCCGCTCGACCGGGAACACGGCGCGGTCGTACGTGAGCACCTCCTCGAACGGCACTTCTGACAGCGGGACGATGCCGTCCTCGTCAGCACTCACGTCCGGACGCTGTCCCTCGTATCGGACGTTGCGGTACGCGCGCGTGAACCCGGAACGCTCGTAGTTCGCTTCCTGCGCCACCACGCTGTCCAGCCCCACGTTCCGGTCGCCGAGATACGCGGTCACGTCGTGCCACAGCCCCAGCCCGTACCCGTTCCCTCGATGCTCCGGCTTCACGATGTACAGCCCGAGGAACCCGTAGGCGCCGTCGTACGCCACTCCCGAGAGCGTGCCGATCACCTCGCCGTCCAGGACACCGACGAAGAAGCCGTCCGGGTCCGTCCGGTAGAAGGCGTCAGCATCCTGCAAACCGGGGTTCCACCCCTCTAGGGTGGCCCAGTCGATGGCCAACTGCGCCTCTTCCGGCCGCATCCTGCGGATTGTGTAGTCAGCCATTGCTACGGCCCCCTCTCCCTGGCGTCTCCGGTGCGGCCACAGCCTAACGTCTGCTCCATCATCCTGCGCGGCGATCCCTCGGACACGGGCCATCATCGCTGTGATATGAATGGCTGGAAGCAGTGCAGACCCGCGGTGAAGGAGGTCCCGATGCCACACCGACGAGTCCCCCGTCCCTTCAACCTCCTCTGGGGCAGTGGCCGCGTCATCGAGGAGGCGGCCATCGAGGGAGGCCTCCACGCGCCCGCCCTGCAGCTCCTCGCTTATGACGATGGTGAGAAGAAGGGCCAGCTCGCGGTCCGCTTCGCCGCCTATGACCCCGAGGGCGAGCTCGAGCGTCGGCCGCTCATCATCAATGAACGCGAACTCAATGCCCTGCGCCGCGAGCTCGACCACACCCCACGTATGAAGGCGCTCCTCAAGCGCCTGCTCGAGGAGTAAGTTCGTCGCGTTCCTGAGCCCATCGTTGGAGGACGCCATGACTCAGCCCGTCGATCGCACGCCCGACCTCCGCGCACTCGAGCGCACATTCCGCAAAGAAGCTCGCGCGCGCCTCGCTGAACACTTCGCTTCGCTGGCGCGAGATCGTTCGGCACTCACCGCGGGTGTCCGGGACGGCTCCGCCATTGCACAGGCGACCCTGGGCCGGCTGCTCCAGCGCGACGAGGACTACCGCGGCCGCATCGCGCCGGTCATCGCTCGGTCACGCGACACGTTTATGGATCTCGATGAGCGCCAACGACTGGCGGCACCGCCGCGCGCGCGCGAGACCGCGGTCAGTCTGCTCGCCGGCGGTGGCATCCACGCGGTGGAACACCGTCCCGGCAGCCTCATGGCGCTGACGATGGGTAAGGACACGCGCGCCGAGGTGCGCGTGCCCCCCTACAACGATGCGTGGACCCACCTCGAGGGCGGCCGGCATCAACAACAGCGTGCATGGGCGCGCCGTGCGGATGGCGGCTTCGGCTTCGTCTACACGATCGGCCAGGAAGGCGGCCGCGCGTGGTCCGGGGCCGGCGTCGAGGTACTGTTCATGCGCGACCATCCGGGTTCGCCCCCCGGGCACGGGCCAGCGGGTCTCGCCCAGGTGCGGGCACACACCCCGTACGAGTTCGCCTGGCGCAACCTCTCGTACCTCGGCACCGCGCATCAGCATGCCGGGTTCGGCGTCTTCGTCTGGAGTGCGCCGCTCGATGGCGGTCCGTCCCGCATCGAACAGGACCACCAGTACTGGATGTGGTCCGATGGCACATCGTGGTACCAGGATCACCACAATCCCGGAGTCCCGGGCCGCGATGTGGACACGGCCCTGAACTTCCAACACCAGGCGCCCTACTTCCCGGTCGAGCCTGGACGCGTCTACGGCGCCTGGATCTGGTGCTTCGGCGGTGGTGACACCTCGGGCGCGGATCTGGTCTCCGCTGCGTACGCCCAGGCGCTCGTCGACGCCACCGCGCGCTTCGTCGTGATCGGGCAACAGTAGCGGCCCTCGAGGAGGAGCTACGCCGTCTCGGCAAGCACCACCTCGAGCTTGTCGAACGCCTGGTTCCAGCCGCCGCCCGCGCCCTGAGCCATCGAGGCATCCGGCCATCCGAGTTGCCGCAATGTCAGTTTCGTCCCGCCGTCTGGCGCATCCTCGAAGGTGACGATGATGGTCATCGTCGCGGGCGTCCCGTCTGGCATCCCGTAGTGGGATGGTGCCACTGGATTGCCGGCCGCGTCTGACAGCGATTCTGAAGCCGTGAACCGCTCGAGCGGGACGATGTCCTCGTACGTCCCGGTCGTGTAGTACTCCCAGCCGTCGGGTGAGCGGAGGCCGTACAGGTAGCGGCCGCCAACCCGGAAGTCGATTTCACAGACGTGCTGAGTCATTCCCTGGGGCCCGTACCAGCGCTGCATTCGCGCCGGCTCGGTCCACGCCCGCCACACCAGCGCGCGAGGGGCAGCGAACACCCGTTCGATAGCGAGCTCCTCCTCGTGCGTCGTTTCGGTCAGATGGCCCGTCATCGCCCCGTCCTCCCGTTCACCGCTCGGCGTGTTCGCTGGTGACGTCGTCGCCTTCGCCCGTCACCTGCAACTCTCGAAGGTACCCATCCAGCCGGTCGAAACTGTCCTCCCACAGCCGCCGGTACCGCTCGACCCAGCTCGCCACCTCGCGCAGCGGCGCTGGCGCGAGCCGGCACGGGCGCCACTGGGCCTGGCGACCGCGCTCGATGAGGCCCGCCCGCTCGAGGACCTTGAGGTGCTTCGACACCGCCGGCAGCGTCATCTCGAACGGCTGCGCAAGCTCGGTCACCGCTGCCTCGCCCTCGACGAGACGTGCGAGGATCGCGCGCCGTGTCGGGTCGGCCAGCGCGGCGAACGTCAGGGTGAGCGGGTCGCGTGGAGGGCTGTCTGACCGCATCTATGTTACCAATCGGTTGCCTAACTGAACGGTAAAATATCGTCCGGCCTCCGAGCCCGTCAACACCCTCGACGCGCCCTCACTCGCCCCGGACAATGCGGGCGGGCGAGCGAAAGGCGGAGCACATGCGCGTCGGTATCGGCTACGACATCCACCGGTTCCGGGAGGGCGGCATGCTTCGCCTCGGTGGGATCGAAGTGCCGGACGCCCCCCAGCTTGACGGACACAGCGACGGGGATGCGCTCATCCATGCCATCATCGACGCCCTCCTCGGCGCCGCGGGCGAGGGCGACATCGGCCAGCACTTCCCGCCGGGCGACCCGATGACCGCGGGCATCGACAGCCGCGAGTTGCTGACCCGCGTCGTCCGCCTCGTGGCCTCGCGCGGCTACCGGGTGCACAACGTGGACGCGACCGTTGTCGCGGAGCGGCCGAGGCTGGGGACACACCTGGCGGCCATGCGCGATGCGGTTGCGCGTTGCCTCGGCGTCCCGTCCTCGGCGGTAAACCTGAAAGCCACCACGAACGAGCGGCTCGATTCGCTCGGCAGCGGCGAGGCGCTTGCCGCGATGGCCGTCGCGTTGCTCGAAGAAGCAGTACCATAACGCGATGACGGTACGATCCGCGTCGTCTGGTCCGGATACCTGCGCGTGTCGATTGGGGCGCCCCGAGTCCGGGACGCGCCCCGCAGGAACTGCCCACCCGAACCATGCGCGGAAAGGGGCCGCCAATGGGCTGGCTCGCACACCTCAGGGAAGATATCGGCGTCGCGCGACAGCGTGACCCGGCCGCCCGCTCTTCCTTCGAGATCCTGCTGACCTATCCAGGCATTCACGCCCTCTTCATCCATCGCATCGCGCACGGCCTGGCCGTCCGCGGCTGGGTCGTGCTGCCGAGGCTGGTCGCTCACCTCGGACGCGCCGTCACCGGCATTGAGATCCACCCGCGCGCCGAGATCGGGCGCCGCCTGTTCATTGACCACGGTATGGGGATCGTCATCGGCGAGACCGCGGTCATCGGCGACGACTGCCACCTGTACCAGGGGGTGACGCTCGGCGGCACTTCGACGCGGCGCGAGAAGCGGCACCCGACCCTCGAGGACCACGTCACCGTCGGTGCCGGCGCGATCATCATCGGTGCGGTTACGCTTGGCTCGCATGCGCGCATCGGTGCCGGCAGCGTGGTCGTCTCCAACGTGCCGCCGCACGCCACGGTGGTCGGTGTCCCGGGCCACATCGTCGCCATCACGAACGCCACGAACGACACCGTCGAGCGGTTGCCCGACCCCGAGTGGGACCGCCTGCAGGACCTCGAGCGCCGCGTCTCCCGCCTCGAGGCGGGGACGCCTGCGCCGGCGCCGACCGGCGGCGGCTTCGACGGAGGATCCCCCACCCCCCGACCCGAGGAGCGAGGCTGAATGCGGCTCTACAACACCCTCACCGGCGCTATCGAGGAACTCACGCCGGTCACGCCCGGCCGTGTCGGCATCTACGCATGCGGCGTCACGCCGTACTCCGAAAGTCACGTCGGCCACGCCATGAGCGCCATCGTGTACGACGTCTTCGTGCGCTACCTGCGCTGGTCGGGCAACCCCGCCGGTGGCTACGACGTGACGTTCGTCTCGAACTACACGGACGTCGACGACAAGCTCATCGACCGCGGCCGCGAGCTGGGCGTCGACCCGCTCGAGCTTGGCGAGCAGAACATCGCGCTCTGGGAAGAGCAGCAGCGCGCCCTGAACCTGACGTTCCCCGACGTACGTCCTCGCGTCACCACCCACATCGCCCCCATCGTGGCGTTGACGCAGCGGCTCATCGACACCGGCCACGCGTACGCGACGCCCTCGGGCGACGTCTACTTCCGCGTCCGCTCCGACGAGGACTACGGCAAGCTCTCGCACCGCAACATCGAGGAGTTGCGCACCGGGACCCGCTTCGAGCCGGGCGACGAGAAGGAGTTCCCCCTCGATTTCGCGCTCTGGAAAGCCGCCAAGCCCGGCGAACCCTCGTGGGAGTCGCCGTGGGGCCGCGGCCGGCCCGGCTGGCACATCGAATGCTCGGCGATGTCGCAGCAGTACCTCGGCGAGACCTTCGATGTCCACGGCGGCGGCCTCGACCTCGTCTTCCCGCATCACGAGAACGAGATCGCGCAGTCCGAGTCAGCGACCGGGAAGCCGTTCGCCCGTGTCTGGATGCACAGTGGCCTGGTCCAGCGCGACGGCGAGAAGATGTCGAAGTCGATCGGCAACGTGGTCAACGTCAGCGAAGCGCTCGATCGCTGGTCGCCGGACGCACTGCGCCTCTTCGTCCTCAACAGCCACTACCGCAGCCCCAACAACCTTACCGATGAGGCGATGACCGCCGCCGAGCGCGGGGTCGAGCGCCTGACCGGCGCCCTCCGCCCCTCCGAGGGTGGCGCTCCCTCTACCCTCGACGGCTCCGAGGAACACGGTCGGTTCGTCGCCGCGATGGAAGACGATTTCAACACCGCGCAGGCGCTCGCCGCGCTCTTCGAGCTGGTGCGCAAACTCAACCGCGCCCGCGATGCCGGCGAAGACGTGAGCGCCGCTCAGATGATGCTTCGCGAGCTAACCGGGGTGTTCGGGCTCACACTGGCGGAGCCAACGTCCTCCGCCGACCTCGACGTCGTCGCGCTGTCCAAACTCGCTTCGCGTCTCGGCGTGCAGTGTGGGGGCGCCGACGCGGAGTCGACGATCGAGGCGCTGCTCGTCAACCGCACCGAGGCGCGTAGGGCCCGGGACTTCGCGCGTGCCGACGCCATCCGCGGCGGCCTCGCGGAAGTAGGCATCGAAGTGGAGGATACACCCGAGGGCCCGCGCTGGTCCGTCCGCCGATAGAGGGCGCGTCCCCCGCTCGTGCTTCCCGTCACGAGATTGCCTCCGCTGGTGCCGTGGCTATAGTGAGCTTCGGCACCGGACCGGAGGTCGGCCGTGACCGTCGAACCCATCGAGGCGCCCGAGCAGGGCGTCCACCTCACCCTTGACGCATCGGCTGCCGCTGCGGCGGGGCCGCGCTTCTTCTACGGCTGGCGCATCGTCGGCGCCGCCTTCGTCGCCAGCTTCACGACGGCCGGTGTCCAGGCCTACGTCGCCGGCGCGTTCCTCGTGCCGATGAGCGACGACCTCGGATGGACGCGCGCCCAGTTCCTGTACGGACAAACGCTGGGCCAGTTCTTCATGGCGTTCGCCGGCTTCTTCATCGGCGCCTACGTCGACCGCTGGGGGGCACGGCCCCTCATGCTCGCCGGCGCCGTCATCCTCGCGGCGACGCTCGTGCTCGTCAGCATGGTCACCGAGTTGTGGCAGTGGATCCTGTTGCGCGGCACCCTGTCGATGCTGGGCACGGCTCTCCTCGGGAACCTGGTCGTCAACGTCACCATCGCGAAGTGGTTCGTGGAGAAGCGCGGCCAGGCCGTCGGCCTGGCCTCCATGGGCGTCTCGTTCGCGGGCATCGTGCTGCCGTCGCTGGTGACGTTAATCGTCGACGAGTACGGCTGGCGGGCCGGATGGCGGTTCCTCGCGGGCTTCGTGCTGGCCCTCGGCATCCCCGCCGCGCTCACGATGCGCCGGTCGCCGGAGGACTTCGGCCTCCATCCCGACGGCAAGAGCGCGGCCGACATGGCGACCGGCGCCGGTGCCGCAGCCATCGCCGACTACGCGAACTCCTTCACGAGGCGGCAGGCGCTGAAGACGAGCACTCTCTACGTGCTCGTCGTCGCCTTCGGGCTCGGGAGCCTGGGCCTGAGCACGATGATCATCATCACCATCCCGTACCTGAGCGACTCTGGGTTCGACCGCGGGTTCGCGGCGCTCATGGTCACGACGCTCGCGATCCCGGCCGCCGTCACGAAACCGATGTGGGGCTACCTCGGCGACCGCTGGTCGGAGCGGCTTTCCACTGCCGCGACGTTCGCACTGAACGCCGGTGGGCTGGTGTTGATCATCGCGGCCACGAATGCCCACGCCGAATGGCCGCTGATCGTCGGCTACGTCCTCGTTGGCGCTGGGATCGGCGGGCAGATCCCGCTCCAGGAGTCGATCTGGGCGACGTACTTCGGGCGCCGCTACATCGGCGCCGTCCGCTCGGCGGCGATGCCGCTCACGATGCTGTTCTCCGCCACGGGGCCGCTCGTGGTCGCGGCAAGCTACGACCGCTTCGGCGCCTACGAGGGCGCCCTCTACGGTGTTGCTGCGGGCTGGGCCATTGCCGCCGTCGTCATCATGTTCGTCCGCCGTCCGCTCCACCCGGATACGGTCGTCGCTCGCGTCGGCGATTGAGAGCGCTGGTTTCTCGCGCGGTGAGCCGGCCGCTCCATCGCCACGGACTGCTCGCCCTCACTGCCGCCGCCGTCGAGGGTCGGTAGCGTCTCGAAGCGCGTCTCCCAGGAGGTTCACGGCGACCACGGTAAGCCCGATCGCCGCTCCCGGAACGACGATTGGCCACGGATGCACCTGGAAGTGCTGACGCGCGTCATCGACCATCGAGCCCCACTCTGCCCTCGGGTCCTGGACACCCAGCCCGAGGAACGACATCGAGGCGAGACCGAGGATGGCGCTGCCGAGGTTGATTGTGCTGAGCACCATCGCAGGCCCGATGATGTTCGGTCCGATGTGTCGCCAGACGATCGTGATGGGCTGCATCCGCACGCGCGCGCTGCCAGCACGTAGTCCTGCGCGCGCTGCTGCATCGCGAGACTCCGGTACAGCCTCGCGTACCATGGCCATCCGGTGGCGATGAGGGCGATGATCACGTTGGGAAGTGAGCGTCCCAGGATGCCGACAATGGCCAGTGCCATCACGAGGGCCGGCAACGCGAGCATCGCGTCGATGACACGGCTGAGCACCGCATCGAGGCGCCGATGGCCGGCGCCGGCAAGGAGGCCGATGCCCATTCCCAGCGCGGTCTCGCCCGCGACCACGATGAGCGCACCTGACAGCGAGATTCGTCCCCCGTGCAGGATCCGCGCCAGCAGGTCGCGCCCGAACGCGTCCGTGCCGAGCGGCGCATCCAGCGCAGGCATACGGAACCGCTGCAGCAGGTCAGTGCTCGTCGGACTCGCGCTCCACAAGATGGGCCCCACGGTGGTGCTTGCCACGAGCACCGCCAGGAATGCAGCAGCGATCAGCCCTTCGGTCCCCAGCGTCCTGCGTGCACCCCGATACGTGAACCGTCTCATTCGTTCGCGCGGAGTCGCGGGTCGAGCGCCATGTACGCAACGTCCACCAGCAGGTTCGTGCAGACGACGATCACCGACACGGTGAGCGCGAATCCCGTTACCACCGGCACGTCACCGGCAAGTGCGGCCTCGACGCCCAGTCGGCCGATTCCCGGCCACGCGAACACCCACTCGATCACCGCCGCGTGAGCGAGTAGCCCCGCGAAGTCCAGCCCGATCACGGTGAGGATCGGGATCATCGCGTTCGGCAGCGCGTGCCGCAGCACCGCGCGACGGGGCGTCAGTCCCTTCGCCAGCGCCGTCCGCACGTACTCGCTGTGCCAGGTCTCGATGACCGTGGCGCGCGTCAGCCGCGTCAGGAGGCCCGTCGTTCGCAGCACCAACACGGAGGCGGGGAGCACGATCCCGGCAACTGAATACGATCCCAGCGCGGGAAGCCAGCGCAGTTCGACGGCGAACAGCCACATCGCCAGCAACGCCACCCAGAACCCTGGAAGCGATGCCCCGATGAGCGTGAGTATCCGGATCGCGGCGTCGAGAGTACTGCCCGCACGGACCGCCGCCACGATCCCGAGCGGCAGACTGAGCGCTACGCTCGTGATGATGACGACCCCAGCCAGCACCGCTGAGGGCACCAACCGCTCCGCGATCAGTTCCGAAACAGGCTTCTTCGAGACGAACGAATCTCCCAGGTCAAGCCGGACCGCTCCCGCCAGCCAGCGGGCGTATCGCTCGGCCAAGGGACGGTCCAGCCCGAGCTCAACGCGCTTCGCCGCGACTTCGCGCTCGTCGATGGCGTCAGCCGCTCCCGAGACCGCCAGCGCTCTGCGCGCTGGGTCGATGGGTGAGACGACGACGAGCAGAAACACGACGAGTGAAACGACGAGCAGCATCGGGGGCAGATGCACGAGACGCCTGGCGACCAGCACGACGCTGTGCTATCGAATCGCGAGGAGCAGGCGGTCGTCCAGGTGTTGCCAGATCGTCTCTACCTCCCCGAATCCGGCTTCGGTCAGGGCGGCACGGTGCAGCTCGTAACCTGTGTGCACAACCGACGGCCCGCTCGCGATGCGGGATCCGATGTTGCGATCCACGTCTCCCCGCCATGCGAAGAGACGGTCACGCTCCGCGAACAGTTCGCCGAGCGCTGCCTCCTGCCGCAGGGCGCTCCACCATTCCTCCCATGACTCCACGCCTGCAGCACGCGCCGAGTCGCGATGCCACGCTCGCGTCGCCTCGGCAAACGTGCGCAGCGCCGGACGGCTCGGTGGAAACCGCATCTGATCGCCGTCCGCGAATACGCCACCTGGCCGGATCAGGTCAGCGAGCGTCCGGTACAGCTCGGCGATCGAGCCGGTCGAAAGCCAGTGGATCGCGGTCGTGCTCAACGCGGCGTCGACATGCGTGACCGGCAGTGTGCGCACCCAGTTCGGGTCGTTCAGGTCGGCCTGGACCCACGTCACTCGCCCCTCGAACGCTCCCACGGCCTGGCGGCCGATCGCGAGCAAGACCGGATCGAGGTCAACCGCGAACACGCGCGCTTTCGGGAAGCGCTCCGCGAGACGCCGCGTCAGTCCGCCGGGGCCACTTGCAACGTCCACCGCCACGAACTCCTCACCGAGGAAGTGCGCGACGGCGCTGAACATCGCACCGAAGCGCGCTTCCCGCTCCGAGATGTAACCCCCTTGCTGCCGTTCCCACCGCCTGTACCAGTCGGCCCAATTGATGCCGGCGAGACGTCCCACAGCTGCTTCGTCCACGATCTCGCCTCCTTACTCGACGATCCGCTCGTGATGCGAGCCGGCGACGGGCTGGTCGAGCGGCAGCTTGAAATGCACCGTGTTGAAGGTGGTCGGCCGTGCGTCGTATAGCTCGACGGCCATCGAACGCCAGAACGCCTCGGCGCCATCGCGCGCAGTGTTCGTGTGCAGCACCAGATGCTCGTATCGCGCATCGTCGACCGCCCATCGGCGGAGGCGTTCAACGATGTCGCGAGCCGCTCCTCGTCGGCGATGCTCTCGCGCGGCGAACACCCGTGCGATCTCGCCTGTCGCCTCCCTCGGGAAGCGGGCCACCAGCGCATCCGGTCTGGGCGGCGGAAAGCGGCCGCCCGCCTGCACGCACCCGACGGCGATGATCTCGCCGCTCTCGTCGTCCACCGCGACGGCGAACGCCTGCCCTGGATGCCGCAGGTAGTAACCCTCGAGGTCATCCATATCGGCGTGGATCTCCGGTTGGTACCCGTACCCGTAGTCCTCGTCAAGCACTCGCAGCATCAATGCGCGAGCGGCCGGCAGGTCGCGCCGCTTGGCAAGGCGCACGACGTATCCGCCCGGCCGCGCCGGTTCCCGGGGACGCACGGGCAACGCGATCGGGATCTCGAAGTAGATAGACTCATGCTCAGGTCGTTCGGGCCTCGGTATCTCGTTCGCGATCGAACGCCATAACGCGAGCGCAGGCGCGTTCACAGCTTCGGTATGGAGATGCAGGGTCTGGTAGCCATGTGAGAACGCCCAGACTCGCGCCGCCTCCGACAACCGCACGGCGACGCCGCGTCGCCGCCATGACGGCGCCACCACGACACGTCCCAGTTCGGCGCTAACCTGCGGGTCGAAGCGGCGCGCCACCTCGACCACGGTCGGCATCCGGTGCCGCACCGCAGCGGTGCCGATCACTCCCGCCTGGCCCTCCACCTCAGCCACGAAGAGCGTCTGATCCTCGCGGCCGAGGTACGAGCTGCCGAGATCGTCAAGGTCGGTGTGCCACCGCGCGTCGTACTCGATCTCTGATCGCAGGAGCGCTTCCGCGCTCCCAAGGTCGTCCGCCACGGCCTCGCGCACCCGTATCTCGTCCGGCATCCCGCTACCCGCCGAGTTGCATGTCCGCGTGGTACTTGTAGGAATCGAGCGGATGCGGCTCGAAGTCCCGTACCTGCTTCGATGCGCCAACGACCTGGTATGGATTCACGAGATGCACGATTGGCACATCCTCTCCAATCCAGGCCTGGATGTCCTTTAGCAATGCGTCCTGTCGCGCCTGGTCCGACGACCGAAGCAGCTCCTGAAACGCCGTGTTCACTCGCTCGTTCGAGTAGCGGTCCTTATTCCTCGGCGACGGCGTGTACAGCGTTGCGAGGAGCCGGCTCAGGTCACCGAAGGCGGCACTGCCGATGGAGTACGTGGTGGCCGAGAACGCGTTCGCCGCGAGGGTCTGCTCGACATCGGCGAACTTCTCGATGGTGACTTCCATACCGGCCGCCTTCGCCATGTCGATGATCACCACGGCGAACTGTTCCAGCTCCGCCCGGCCTGCGTAGGTCCCAAGCTTGAACGACAGCCGGTTCCCGTCCTTCTCTCGAATCCCGTCACCGCCCGTCTTCCAACCGGCTGCGTCGAGGATCCGCCGCGCTTCGGCGGCGTCGGACTTCTGGGTCCGGACGATGCTCTTGAACCCGATCTCCTCGGGCGCGATGCCATACGCCGGCGCGCCCACACCCTCAAGGACGCCGTTCACCAGTGCGGCTCGGTCAATCGCCAGAGAGAAGGCCCGCCGTACGACGGCGTCGTCGAGAGGGGCCTGCTGGACGTTCAGGATGATCATGTGCTGCCGCGCCCAGGGTGCTGAGAAGACGTTCAGGTTCGCCGCCTTCAGCTTCGGGACGTCCGACGGCAGGAGTGCCTGCGCGATCTGGACATCGCCGGCCTGCAGCGCGAGCGATCGGGCTCCGGTATCGGCGACCTGCCGTGCCTGAATCGTCTTAATTCCCGCAGGCCCACCTCGATAGCCCTCAAACGCTGTCAGTTCGATCGAGTCGCGAGGAGTGAAGGCGGTGACCTGAAAAGGCCCGGTGAACTGGAAGTCGGTGTCCGTCACAGCCTTCTTGATCGCGAGGTTCGGCGCGGCCAGATTCCGCGCCATGAGGCCGACCGGCGTGGGCGTTGCGATGGTGAGATTGAGGCCATCTGCAGTGAACACCGTGCCCTTCGGGAGCAGGTCGGCGACAGCCGCCTGCTTCTCCATCGAGCGGGTGAGAGACAGTTGTACCGCCTGTGCGTCGACTTTCGTTCCGTCCCAGAAGGTGGCGTCATCGCGCAGAGTCACGCGCCAGGTGAGGTCGTCGATCCGCTCGAGGCCCTTCGCCAGCCACGGTTCGACCTGGAGCGTCGGGGTGTACCGCATCAGCGACTCGGCAACCCCGAGCGCCATCAGGTTGAACGACGCTGTCCCCGAATCCGGGTCCAGGGCCGCCGGCAGGAAAGGCTCCGAGATGCGGAGTTCTCCGTTGCTGGGCCCACGCCGTGCTGTCGTCGCTGTGGTGGCTGTGGCAGTTGAAGATGCGCCGTCCGGCACCTCCGATGAGTCATCATCGTCGCAGGCCATCAGTGCAGGCAGTGAGATACCGATCACGCCGCCGACTGCGGCGATCTGGATGAAGCGACGGCGATTCATGGTTGTCATGGCGAAACCTCCTTACGCACGGGCGCCGAGTTCCGCCATGGTGAGATGAAGTATCTCTGAGATCAAGTATCAGATGGAGCCTGACCTAGCCCCACGACTTGCCCATCGGCGTGCGGAACACCTCCGACGGCACCAACTCGCGCAGGTGCGAGGCAACCAGCGTCCGCTGCTCGCCCGCCCGCTGCTCGAGGACCCCGCGCACGAGGACGAACGGCTCCGTGCGAATTTGATCCTTGAATCGCTCGGACAGTTCGCGGCTCACCAGGACGTTCACCATCCCAAACTCGTCCTCCAGGAGCAGGAAGGTGATCCCCTTTGCGGTCATCGGCCGCTGGCGGCACACCACGAGGCCCGCGACGTTCACCTCCGTCCCGCCCGGCATCGATCGCAGGTGCTGGCTCGACGCGACGCCTTCGCCGAGCGTCCTCCGCAGGAACTGCATCGGGTGACTGTCCGGCGACAGCGACAACAGCTCGTAGTCCGTCGCCATCCGCTGGTACGCCCCGAAGTCGGGCAGGCTGACCTGGTCCTGGTCGACCGAGAGCGGCAGTCGTAGCTGCCGGTCGCGAGGCACGGAGAGTGCCGCCTGCTGCATGCCGCCCCAGAACAGCCCGAGCTGCCAGAGCAACTCGCGGCGGTTCAACCCGAAGTCGTCGCATGCGCCCACGCGGATCAGGCTCTCGACCGCCTCGCGGCTCAGTCCCGTCCGCTGCACGAGGTTGAACAGCGACTGAATGGCCCCTTCACGCCGCCGCTCGCTCTCGATGCGGTTCGCGGCCGCCTCGCCCACGCCACGCACGTACCCGAGGCCCACGCGCACCGCGCCGTGTCCCGCTCCCGCCCGTTCGACGGAGCAACGGGCCAGGCTCAGGTTGATGTCCGGCCGCACGACCTCGACGCCGTGGCGCTTGGCGTCATTGGTCAGCACGTGCGGCGGGTAGAAGCCCATCGGCTGGTTGTTGAACAGCGCGCAGAAGAACGGCGCCCGGTAGTAATGCTTGAGCCACGTCGTCTGGTACGCGAGCAGGCCGAAGGCGGCGCCGTGGCTCTTCGGAAAGCCGAACTCCGCGAAGCCGAGCAGGTTCTTGAACATACGCTCGGCGGTCGCCTGCGGCACGCCGCGCTCCCGCGCGCCGGCCATGAACGCCTGCTCGTACTGCTGCATCGCGAGGAGGGAGCGCTTCCGGCTCATCGCGCGCCGGAACTGCTCCGCCTGCCCGGCCGTGAAGCCACCCATCCCCCGCGCGACGTCGATGACCTGCTCCTGGAACAGCACGACTCCCAGCGTCTCTCCGAGTACGTCGTCGACGCAGGGATGTACCCTCGGCGGCCGGTACGCATCGCCGAGCCGGCGTTGCTGCTCACGCTCCCGGACGTACGGGTTCACGGCACCGCCCACGATCGGGCCCGGCCGCACGATCGACACCTGCACCGTGAGGTCGTCGAGGTTCCTCGGCTGCGTCCGCGGGAGCATCGCGATCTGCGCCCGCGACTCGATCTGGAAGACGCCCACGGTGTCGCCACGCTGGATGTCGTCGAAGACCGCCTCGTCCTCAAAGGAGATGGTCGAGAGGTCGAGCTGAGGGCCGCTCTCCGCGATCAGCTCGACGGTCTCCTCGACCGTCGAGAGCATGCCGAGGCCGAGGAAGTCGATCTTCACCATGCGCGCGTCGTCGACGCTGTCCTTGTCCCAGTGGCAGAGGTAGCGGTTCGGCCACGCCGCAGGCTGACACGGGACATAATCAATGAGCGGCTCCGAGGAGATGACCATCCCGCCCACGTGCTGCGAGAGATGGCGGGGGAAGCCCGCCAGCTGCTGCGACAGTTCCGCGAGGTCGCGCCACCCCTGCGCCTCCAGCCGGTCCGCGAACTCGGGATGCCGTGCCAGCTCCTTGGGGAGTTGCGAGATGCCGTCGTGGGGACTGGCCCGCTTCGCCAGCCGGTCCAGCTCCGACATCGGCAGTCCGAGGGCTTTGCCGACATCGCGCAGCGCGCTGCGCAGCCGGTAGGTGGGGAAGATCGCGACAAGGGCCGCATGATCCTTCCCCCACGTCGCGTGCACGCGCTCGATCAGTACGCGCCGAATATCGCGCGCAAAGTCGAGGTCGATGTCCGGGAACGTGCGCATGTCCTCGTTCAAGAACCGGCCCACAGTCAGCCGGTTCGCGATGGGGTCGATGTGCGACAGCCCGATCAGGTAGCAGACGATCGAGGCGACGGAGGAGCCTCGCCCCCGCCCCGGCGGCAATTTCGCGAACTGACGCGCGCTTCCGGGCCCGCGCACCTCGCGCGCCACGTCCTTCGCCAGCTCGAAGATCTGGTGGTAGATGAGGAAGAATCCGCCGAGCTGGTGCCGCTCAATGAGCGTCAGTTCGTGGTCAAGGCGCTGCCGCGCGGTCTCCAGGTACCGCTGCCGCGGCCCGCTGTACTGCTCTTCGAGGCGTTGCCGGCAGATCCGACGTAGCTCGTCGATCGGCTGTCCGCCCGCCTCGATCGGCGGCTGCGGCAGGCGGTATCCGAGGTCCTCCGTCAGGTCGAACGCGCACCGCCGGGCGATGCGCACGGAGTTCGCCGCCGCCTCCGGGTGGTACTGCTCGAAGCGTCGCGCTTGCTCCGCGGGCGGACGCAGGTAGAACTCCGCGTTCGGCCGCCGTTCCTGATGCGACTCATCGAGGGTCTTGCGGTGGCGGATCGCGGTGAGCACGTCCTGCAGGCGGTGCCGGTCGGGCTCGTGGTAGTGCACATTGCCGGTGCCCACCACGCCGGCCCCGGCCCGCTCCGCCAGCGCCACCAGCGCGTGGTTTCGCGGCCGGTCGCCGAACACGAGGTTGTCCTGCAACTCGACGAAGACGTCGTCCCGTCCGAACCATGCCATCAGCCGGTCGAGCCAGCGCCGCGCCTCGTCGCCGCGGCCGCCCTCGACCAGACGCGCGAGGTGCCCTTCGCGACACCCGGTGAGGACGATCAGGCCCTCCGCATGCGTCTCGAGGTGCTCAATCGCCAGGCAAGGGTCGAGGCGGCGCACTTCTTTCGCGCGCGGGTCGTCCTCGAGAAGACCGAAGGCGATGCTCGAGAGCCGGCAGAGGTTCGAGTACCCCTCTTTCGTCTCCGCGAGCAGTGTGAGGTGGGAGCGAACGTCCCCCTCGCGCGTCCGCTCCGCGACCGTCAGTTCGAGGCCAGTGATCGGCCGCAGTCCGGCCTCCTTGGCGGCGCGTGCGAACTCCATCGCCCCGAACATGCCGTTGTGGTCGGTCAACGCCAGCGCGCGATGCCCCTGCGTTCCCGCCGTCCAGACCAGCTCGTCGAGCCTCGACGCCCCTTCGAGCAGCGAGTAGTTCGAATGCAGGTGCAGCTCGACGTATGGCGTCCCATCGAGCACGTCGAGCGGGATCGGCTCCAGTGGGTCGCGAGGCGCCAACGAGCGCGGTGTGTCCGGCTCCACGAGCCGCTCGACCTCGCGACGTTGCTCCTCGTATGCCGGCCAGCGACCGGCGCTATGGTGCTGGGGGTGCGGGGACGGGGCGCGACCGTTCATCGCCATCTCAATACCGCTGCTCGTACCAGCCACCCGCAGGATGCTCCTCGTCGTCGTGGAACAGGATGAGCGTGCGTCCGCCGTCGACGACGATGTGATAGTACGTGCGGCGCACCGGGGTCAGCCGCCACCAGGCTTCCGCGACCCGCCATACCTCCTGTACTCGCTCCACCGCGAACACACGCAGCGTGCCGGGTGGCCCCGACAGGACGCGCTCCGGCAGTCCCTGCCGGTCGAGGTCGACCTCAACCGGGCGCGGCAGGTTCAGGGGTCGTAGTCCATGAGTGCGTAACGGCGCTCCGGAAGACGGCTCCATGGCTCCACCTCGACTACCTGCGCCACCGGCGAATGCCCGAACCGCATCCGCAGGTGACGCACCATCTCGTCCAGTTGCTCCCGACGCCGCAGGTGGTCGACGAACAGGCCCGGCTGCCGGCCGGTCTCCGTGGTCAGGCCGCCGAGCTCGATATCCAGCTCCGCAATCGGCCCCGGCAGTTCCGCGTACTCGAATTGCGTGCGGACCACCGTCCAGAGGCGGGTGCGGTCGTTCGTCGGCTCGCGCAGCGGCTGCGTACGTTCCCACAGCTGCTCATCCTCGGAGATCGCGCGCAGCCGGATCTGCCGCACGAAGCGTCCGGCCGCTCGGGGCTGCCGCAGGGCGTGCCGCAGCAGCTGTCGCGCCCCCTGCAGGATCGCCTCGCGGCTGATGAGCGGAGCTTCCGGCCGCACGCGCTCGTGCACGCTGTCGAGAGTGACGCGGCGGGGATGCAGGCGCTCGGGATCCTCGCCGCGCGCGGCAAGCCAGGCCCGCCGCCCCTGCGCCCCGAACTGCGCCTGCGCCGCCTGCATGGGCAGGGCCGCGAACTCTCCAAGGGAGGTGATGCCAAACAGACGCAGCCGCTCGAGGTGGTCGGCGTCCAACGGCAGCCACTCGACTGCCTGCCCCGCGAGGAACGCCGCGCTCTCTCCTTCGAGCACCCATGTCGCGCTCTGCGGCGCCGCCGTCTTCGCCGCCACCAGCGCGGTGAACCGCTGTCCGGCCACCCCCAGACGCACCGGCAGCTCCCGGGGAGCGGCCGCGAGTAGCGCGGCCTGGAGCTGGCCTGGCTGCGGATAGAGCCCTTCGAGGCCGCGGAGGTCGGCGAACACCGTCCCCGGCTCTGCCTCCTCGATGAGCGGGCTCACGCTTGCCGCTGCCTCCACGAGTTGCCCGGCCGCCCACCGCGTGCTCGCCGGCCGCGGTTCCAGCACGGCCAGTCGAGGGCAGAATGCGACCGCCTCGCGCAAGGTGATGCCACGCCGGACGCCGCGCAGGGCGGCCTCCGCGGTGACCTCCGCCACGCGGAGCCCGCTGTCGTCGGCGAGCGCCACGGCCCGGCTGCGCAGCGCGGGCTGCTCGGCCAGCCGCTGCTCGAGCGCGAGCGCGGGAACGGTTAGACAGGCGTACAGCACCTCGACTCCCCCGCTACGAGGGCAGGGTAGCACACCTGTTCTACTATCTCTGACCGAAGCAGGTCACGGAGCGGACAGCGGGGGACGCTGCTACTATGGGACAGCCGGGCAGGCCGGGCTCTGAGGCCACGGCGCGCATTGCCCTCGTAGCTCAGTGGATAGAGCACCGGCCTCCGGAGCCGGGGGCGCAGGTTCGAGTCCTGCCGAGGGTACCAGCTCCCTCCTCCAATGCTTCCCCCGCTGGCGATCAGCGCCCCGGTGTGACACGCTGGTCGAGATGCATTCGCAAGGGGCTCCCACCGGAGACCGAACCGATTGAAGCGGTACCAGGAATCGGTGTACGCGGCGCGCTGGATGCGCCTCCTCGTGGCGCTGTCCGCGCTGGCGACCATCGGCGCCACCGTTCCGGTGGTGCTCGGTGACGACGGCTCGAAGTGGTTCGTGGTGGCATCGCTCATCCTGACCGGCGCCATTCTCGGCCTGGTCGAGTTCACCTTCATGCGCCTGCGGATCGATGTAACGCGCGATCAGATGCGCTTCCACTTCGGCCCGTTTGGCCCCACTCTGAAGCTGTCTGACGTCCGTTCTGCGGAGCCCTCGCCGTATCGCTGGCTGGCGTTCGGTGGGTGGGGCATTCGCTTCGGCCGTGTCTCCGGGCGGACCGTCCGCGCCTACTCGGTGCCGTTCATACGTACGGGGGTGGCGATCGAGACGGCCGGCGGCACGCGCTACTACACGTCCAGTCAACGGCCCGAGGCGCTCGCGGCGGCGATCCTCGAAGGCCGCACCCAGGAAGGTCCGGCATGAGCGAAGAACGCAGGCGGCAGCAGCGGCGCGAACGGCAGCGCCGACGGACGACGAGCCGGCCGCCCCTCCAGCAGGGCCCCACGGGCCCGATGCAGCTGCCCGGCGTGTTCGGCTGGGTACAGCGAAACGGACGCATCTTCGCGTTGCTCGGCGTGGTGGTCTTGCTGCTCAGCCTCGGTGGCGGGTTCCTTGCCGCCAACCAGAACACCACCAACCCGACTTCGGATCCGGTACCTACGCCGAGCGCGAGTGCGACCCCCGTCGCGAGTCCGACCGCCACGCCGACGTTCGGACCGACCGGCACGCCCTCCGCGGATGGCGTCTTCCGCACCTACACCTCCGCTCCGCCGATGACCATCAACGAGAACGCGGACTACGAGGCGCTGATCCGCACGGAGAAGGGCGACATTCGCATCGAGCTACTGCCCGAAGCCGCCCCGGAGTACGTGAACAACTTCGTGTTTCTGGCGCGCAACCAGTTCTACAATGGGCTGACGTTCCATCGCGTTCTGGCCGGGTTCGCCGCGCAGGCCGGCGACCCGCTTGGGAACAGCCAGGGGGGGCCCGGCTACAACCTCGAGCCGCAGCTGAACAGCGTCCCCTTCGATGAGGGCATCGTCTCGATGGCCGCAGGGTCGCAGGGCGTGAGCGGGTCGCAGTTTTTTATCACGATGAGCCCGCAGCCCGCGCTCAAGGACAACGGCTTCAGCGCCTTCGGGCGTGTCATCGAGGGCATGGACGTCGTGAAGTCGCTCACGTTGCGCGACCCCACGAAGCCAGCGCAACCGCCGGGGGACCGCATTCTGTCGGTCGAGATTACCGAGCGCTAGCCCGCTTCGGTACTCAGCTTGACCGGGAGCGGGCGTGCGTCAGTGCCGCCCGCTTCTCGGCGTAGATCATCGCAGCGATCGAGGGGACGAACAGCGCGAAGGCGACGAGCGACGGCAGGATGAAGCCGCCGATGAGCAGCAGCAGGCCAATGGCAATCGAAAACGCCATACCCAGGATCGTCGCGATTCTCACGACGAGGATGTAGGCGGGAACGCCCTCAGGCATCGGTCATCACCCTCGAACCTGCCGGAGACGCTTCGACGTTGGTCGGGGTGCACAGATTCGAACTGTGGGCCTCTGCGTCCCAAACGCAGCGCTCTACCAGGCTGAGCTACACCCCGTCGCACTTCGACGCTACCCGCGAGGGCGGCGCAGCGTCAAACCACCGGCCCCGCGTCACCGCGTGACCGTCCATCGCCACATCGTGAGCGCGACCGCCACCCCGGTCAGTAACCCCACGGCCACGGCGGCCTCGTTCGGCCCGACACGGTATACGAATCGCGAGGCGGCCACGAACCAGATCGCGCCGGTCGCGAGCGCCGCCAGTACGGCTAGCGCCCGTCCGATCCACCAGCTCACCATTCAGTCTCTCCGCCGGGCCACGCCGACGATCTCGCTGATGGCGTTTACGCCTTCCTGCTCGCACCAGTCCGTAAGCTCCTGCAGCACCTTCCACGGTGCCTCCGGGTCCCGGAACGTCGCCGTGCCCACCTGCACGGCCGACGCGCCGGCCATGATGAATTCGACTGCATCGAGGCCGGAAGAGATCCCGCCCGCGGCGAGGATCGGGACATCGGTGACGGAGGCCGCAAGGTAGACCAGCCGCAGCGCGATCGGCTTCACGGCGGGGCCGGACAACCCGCCGAAGGCGGTCGCGAGCACCGGCCGCCGAGCGCGCACATCGATGGCCATCGCGGGGACCGTGTTCATCACGGTGACGGCGTCTGCACCCGCCTCGGAGACGGCCTGCACCACCGGCCGGAGGTCCGTCACTCCCGGCGTGACCTTGACGCTGATGGGCAGCCACGTGTGCCGTCGCACCTCGCGCGTGACCTCAGCGGCGAGCGCGGGGTCCTGCCCGAACTCGAGGCCGCCCGCCTCCACGTTCGGGCAGGAGATGTTCACTTCGAGCCCTGCGACGCCAGGCACCCCGTCGAGCCGCTGCGCCAGCTGCCCGTATTCCGCGAGGGTCTCGCCCATGATGTTGACGAGCACCGGCGTCTGCCAGCGCTCCCACACGGGCGCCACTTCGCTCACGAGAGCGCCGACGCCGACGTTCTGGAACCCGATCGAGTTGATCATGCCGCTCGGTGTCTCGACGGTACGCGGTACGGGGTTCCCCTTCCGGGGCCGCAGCGTCGTGCCCTTGGAGACGAGCCCGCCCAGCGCCTCGATGTCGAATCGCTTTGCGAACTCGATCCCGTTCGAGAACGTCCCCGAGGCAACCATCACCGGGTTCTTGAGCGTCAGTTCCTGCTTCTGCCCCGCGGCGAGCGCCACCGATAGGTCAACGTGCGCCATCAAACGGCTCCCGGTCGTCGCATCTTTCGATGATACGTCGACGCGAGCATAGACCATCCCGCCCCGGGCATCGAAGGGGCAGCAACACACAGAGAAGCGCTCCCCTGGGAGCGCCTCTCTGTGTTGCTGCGGTGTGTCGCGAAGGGGCTAGGCGTCTTCGCCCATCTCGTCGGAGAGCAGGATCTCCGATGGTTTCGAGATCCGTACGCCGCTGCGGAGCGGGTTGCGCAGAGTGTTCGTCTGCTCCCACATCACGCTCTCGGTCGAGTTCGCGAAGTTCTTGGTCGCGTTGCAGCGCTTGCAACGGCCGACGCTCTCTCGCCCGCTCGGGGCCTCGATGATCCAGTGATGCACGCAGGTGCTCACCGGAGTGGTGCGCTCGCGTGCTTCGCTCGTCATAGTTTCACCTCCTGCAGCGACGCGCGCTCCCCGCGTAGGCGAATCGCTGTTGTCTCCGCTTGCCGAGGCGATGGATCGGAGACCGAACCTTGTTCGCCCGACCCATTCCCGACACCTGATACTCTAACTGGGACTTTGTGTCAGGTCAAGCATTTTTTCATTAAATAGTTGTAAAGTGAAATAAGGTTCGCAGCGGCTGTCGGGGGAGGCGCGTATACTGAAGCTCCGGTGGATACATCTCCAACACAGTGCTGGCGCGTTGCATTCCGGCGCGCCGCCTCCCCTGTACTGCTGAGACCTATAGAACGTCGCGAGGGGCCGTTTGGTTCCCTCAGCATGACCTCGCCGTCGTTACGGAGGACACATGGCTGATCGGGAGGCCGTTCTGGCCGTATTACAGACCGTCCGCGACCCGGAGCTGCATCGAGACATCGTCTCGCTCAATATGGTGCGTGACCTGGCCGTCGAGGGAGGGCGCGTCGCCTTCAACCTCGTACTGACGACGCCGGCTTGTCCGCTGCGAGAGACCATCGACCGCGATGTCCGTACGGCCCTGGCCGCGCTCCCTGAGATCACCGAGATCGACATCCACTGGGACGCTGAAGTGCGCGGCGGCCCGATGCGGGAGGGCGGTCCGAAGCCCGTCGAGGGCGTGAAGAACGTGATCGCGGTCGGCTCAAACAAGGGTGGGGTTGGCAAGTCCACCGTCTCGGTGAACCTCGCTGTCGCGCTGGCCCAGCTCGGAGCGCGTGTCGGCCTGATGGACGCCGACATCACCGGCCCGAACATCCCGACCATGATGGGCATCGAGGCGGGAGGGCTCGCCGAGGGCGCGGGCGGCCTCCACACCATCGAGGCACACGGCGTGCGCTGTATCTCCATCGGCTTCGTCCTGCCGCCGGGGACCCCCGTCGTGTGGCGTGGCCCCATGATCGGCTCCGGCGTCCGCCAGCTCCTCCATGACGTCGACTGGGGCGAACTCGACTATCTGATCGTCGACCTCCCGCCTGGCACCTCGGACGCTTCGATGTCGATGGCCCAGGAGGCCGAGATCGCGGGCGTGGTCATCGTCTCGATGCCGCAAAAGGTGTCCGTCGAGGACGCAACGAAGGCCGTGGGCATGTTCGACCGTATGGGCGTCCCTATCTTCGGGATCGTCGAGAACATGTCGTCGGAAATCTTCGGCCGAGGCGGCGCCGAGGCGGCGGCGGACGAACTCGGCATCGAGTTTCTCGGCGAGATCGAGCTCGACGCCAGTGTGAGGCAGGGAGCCGACAGCGGTGTGCCGGTGGTCGCGGGCGCACCGGACTCGGCGCAGGCACGCGCCTTCCGGCACCTCGCCGAGCAGGTGGCCGCGCGCTGCTCCGTGCTGCGCTGGTCGAGCGATATTGGCGCCGTCGCGTAACACGAAGAAGAGGCAGGCATGATCGACGAACAGCCGCACGACCAGTCCGACGAGCGCGCCGGCGAAGACGCTCGCCGCCGCCGCGGGACGCGTGGGGGTCGCGGGCGCGGCGCCCGTTCAGAAACCGAGGCTCCACGCACATCCGCCCCGTCGGCGGACGAACCGCGCATCGTCGGGCGACGGCCCGGTCGTCCCGCTCTCGGGCCGGCCGCGGAGGCGCCTCGCGAGCGGCCGTCGCGGCCCGCCGCCGAAGCAGCGCCGCCGCCCTCCGAGGAACGTGCCTCGTCCCCGGCCCCATCCGCGCGGACGTCAACCAGCCGTCGGGGGGCAAGTACGTCCGCGGCAGCAGCCGCTGCCGCGGACGGCGTCCTCCCCGAGCGCATCGCTGAGCTGGCGGCCGTGGTCGCCGAGCAGAATCAGAAGCTCACGGAACTGCAGCAGCAACTGAGCTCACTCGGCGAGCAGGTAGAGCGCTCCGCTCGCCACGCCCGCCTCGGTATCTTTGTCGACGTACCCAACCTGCTGTATGGCACCGACCGGCCCATCGACATGGGACGGCTGCTCGACTATCTGTCTGATGGCCGCGAGGTGGTCCGGGCGACGGCGTACGCGCCTGTCTCCGATAACCCCATGGAGCCGGTCCAGCAGCAGCGCTTCGTCGCCCCCTTCGTCCCCTACGAGTACCGCATCGTCACGAAACCGCTGAAGCGCTTCGCCGATGGTTCGATCAAGGGCAACTTCGATGTGGAGATGGCCGTCGACATGCTGACGATGGCCGACCGCCTCGATGTCGTCGCCATCGTGTCAGGCGACGCCGACTTTGCGCGCGTCGTCGAGGAGATCCAGAGCAAGGGCGTGCGCGTGGAGGTCGTCGCGTTCGCCGGCAGCACCTCGCAGGAGATGCGCGCGCTGGCCGACCGCTACGTCGAGGTGGGGGCGATCACCCACCTGCTGCTCAAGTAGCAGCCGAGGGCGGCTCAACTTCCCGGGAGGCACTTCAGCGCCGATCGCGCCAGTCCTCGTCCTCATCGTCCAGCGGGGCGTAACGCTGGCCGGTGCCCGGGTTGCCAACGAGCGGGGTGTTGCTCGCCAGCGCGGCGAAGAACGCGCCAAGGGCGAGACCCCCGCCCGCGCCGAAGATCCAGCCGAGGAACGCCGGCTCGTAGTCGATCACCAGCACGCCCACAAGCAATCCGACGACGAGTCCGCCGAAGACCAGGACGTACGACGAGACCAGCTCGCGCTGCATGCGATCAGTATAAGTCCCGCAGATCGAACATCGGCCCGTCCGTGCAGATGAGCCGCACGCCGCCGCGCCGAGGGAAGACGGCGCACGAGTAACAGATCCCCATCCCGCAGGCCATCGTCCCTTCGAGCAGCGCCTGTACCGGTTTCCGTAGTCCGCTGCGCCGCACGACGTCGTGCATGGCCTCGAACATGCGGTTGGGCCCGCAGGCGAAGACCTGGTCAGACCAGGGGAGCAGCTCCTCAAACGGTTTCGTGACGAGGCCACGCGCACCCATCGACCCGTCCTCGGTCGTTGCGATGAGTTCCACGGCCGGGAGCAGCTGTGTCGCGGGGAAAATCTGCGCCTCGCTCCGTCCGCCGAGAAGGAGCGTGACCTCTCGCCCTTCCTCGATGAGCCGGTCGGCCAGCCAGACGAGCGGCGCGCAGCCAATGCCGCCGCCGACGAGCAGCATGCGCTGCACACGCTCGCGGGGCTCGAAACCGCGTCCGAGCGGCCCGACGACCCGCACCCCGTCGCCCGGCTCGCGTCGCGAGAGCCATTCGGTGCCTCGCCCGACGATGTCGTAGAGCACCGCGAACTCCGGCCCGCGCTCGCCCTCGCGCACGCGGTGTATCGAGAAGGCGCGCCCGAGTAGCGGATCGGTGTGCTCCCCGATGTAGACCATCACGAACTGCCCTGGCGTCGCGTTCGCAAGGTGCGGCGGGCGCGTCATCCAGAGGACGTGCGTGTCGCCGTACAGGCGAGCGCTCTCTGTGACCTCGACCTCGAGGCTCCGCATCAGCGGTCGGACAGCAGGCCGAGGAGCACCGCGCGCGCGTCGTCGAGGTGGGGCGCTAGATGGGTCGCGCCCGCCGCCTCCATCGCCTGCGGCGCACGCGTGTGCACGATGCCGATGCGCACGGGGATGCCCGCGGACGCTGAGCACTCCATGTCGGCGCCCGTGTCCCCCAGAAATGCGGCCGCCTCGGGAGGCGACCCCAGCCGCTCGAGAGCGTACAGCGCCGGGTCAGGGAACGGCTTCGCGCGCGCTGCGGTGTCCGCCCCGACCACCACCGCGAAACGCGCCGTCCACCCCATGGCGTCGAGCTGTTCGTACGCCCCCTGCGCCACCTTGTTCGTCACCACCGCCATCGGCACACCGGCTGCCTCGAGCGCATCGAGGAGTTCAACCGCTCCCGGGAGCGGCTGGATGTTCGGCAGCTGCACTTCGTGGTAGTTCCGGACGTACGCGGCGCGGATGCTCTCGTACTCGCCCTGAGGGACTGGCCCCACCAGCATCGGGACCATCTCGGTCATCGGCGGGCCGAGGATGTCCATCACCTGCCGAAACGTCACCTCGTACCCGTGCTCGGCGAGCGCGATCCGGATGCCTTCCGCGATCAGCGCCTCAGAGTCGGCCAGCGTGCCGTCGAGGTCGAAGAGCACCGCTCGCAGGCTCATCGCGCCGGCCCTCCACCCATCGAGCGCGTCACAGCACCCGCCCCTCACGGTAGTCCGCCAGCGGCCGCACTGCGTAGGAGCCCGGCGATGAGAGCGCGCGGATCGCGGCGCGCGCGGTGTCGATAGACGTGAAGCAGGGAATCCGTGTCTCCGTCGCGGCGCGCCGGATCTGGAAGCCGTCGCGGATATGCGAGGAACGCCCTCCCTCGATGGTGTTGATCACCGCCCGCACCGTGCCGTCGCGGATGACGTCCACCACGTTCGGATGGCCCTCGTCGAGGCGCTTCGGGATCACCTCGCAGGGGATGCCGAGGCCGCGGATCAGCGCGGCTGTGCCGTCGGTCGCGTACAGGCGGCAGCCCGCCCGGTGAAGCTCTTCGATCAGGGGTACTGCCTCGGGCTTGGTCCGGTTCGACAGCGAGAGCAGGAAGGGCGTGCCGGGCTGGACCGCGAGGTCGGCGGCGATCAGCGCCTTGAGCACGGCAGGCTCGAAGCGCACGTCGACGCCCATCACCTCACCCGTCGACTTCATTTCAGGGCCGAGGTATGTATCGACGCCAATGAGCTTCGACATCGAGAAAACAGGCGCCTTCACCGCGACGAGGCCTCGCTCCGGCCACAGGCCACCCTCGTAGCCCTGCTCGCCCAGCGTGCGGCCGAGCATGATGTTGACCGCGAGCGTCACCATCGGCACACCCGTGACCTTCGAGATGAAGGGCACCGTGCGCGAGGCACGCGGGTTCGCTTCGATGACGAACACGCCTGGGCCGCCCGGCTCTGCGTCCGGCGCGATCACGTACTGGATGTTCATCAGCCCTCGGACCTCAAGCGCCAGGGCCATCCGAGTGGTGTAGTCGATGATCGCCGCGCGCTGTTCCTCAGTGACGTTCTGTGGCGGATAGACCGCCATAGAGTCCCCGGAGTGCACACCCGCCCGCTCGATGTGCTCCATGATCCCCGGGATGAGCACCTGCTCGCCGTCGCAGATCGCGTCCACTTCCACCTCGAGCCCTTCGAGGTACTTGTCGATCAGCACGGGGCCGCTGCGCTCCTCCAACGCCGCCTGGAAGTAACGCACGAGCTCATTGGCGTCCTGCACCACCTCCATCGCGCGGCCCCCAAGGACGTACGAAGGCCGCACGAGCACCGGATAGCCGACGGCTTCGGCGGTCGGAAGCGCCTCGGCGAGCGTGTGTACCGCGGATCCGGGCGGCTGCGGGATGTTGAGTGAGGACATGATCGCCTCGAAGCGACCGCGATCCTCGGCCAGGTCGATGGAGTCCGCGGACGATCCAGCGATCGGCAACGCGGCGCGCTGCAGCACGCCGGCCATATTCACAGCGGTCTGGCCGCCGAACTGCACGATTGAGGGGGGCGCCTCGGCGCCGCCGGCCTCGTTCTCGAGTAGGTCTCGTACGGACTCCTCGTCGAGCGGCTCGAAGTAGAGCCGGTCCGAGGTGTCGAAGTCGGTGGAAACGGTCTCGGGGTTCGAGTTCGCGAGGATGGCGCGCACGCCCGCCTGCTGCAGCGCGTGCGCCGCCTGTACCGAAGCATAATCGAACTCGATCCCCTGGCCGATGCGGATCGGCCCCGATCCGATGACGAGCACGCGCTCGCTGTGGTCGGGGACCGCGTCGTTCTCTTCCTCGTACGTGCTGTAGAAGTACGGCGTGGCGGCCTCGAACTCGGCCGCGCAGGTGTCGACCATCTTGTACACCGGCCGCAAATCGAGCTGCTCGCGCATCTGGCGCACCTGCTCCGGCAGCCGGTCGGCGAGGGTGCCGATCTGCGCGTCACCGAAGCCCATGCGCTTCGCCGCGAGCAGCAGCGCGGGGGTCAGCTCCTCGGAGAGCAGGCGCTGCTCCATCTGCACGATCCGCGCGAGCCGCTCGGTGAACCACGGGTCGATCCCGGTCCGGCGCGACAGCACGAGGGGCGTTACCCCCTGCCTCAGCGCCGCGAGGAGCTTCCACAGCCGCTCGTCCGTCGCCTCGATCGGCTCTTCGAGCATGTCGCGTTCGGACCAGCGCGGGTCCTGGTACAGCATCGACCGGTTGCTGATCTCGAGGGAGCGCACCGCTTTCTGCAACGCGGCCTCAAAGCTGCGGTCGATCGCCATCACCTCGCCCGTGGCCTTCATCTGCGTACCGAGGCGCCGGTCGCCGAACCCGAACTTGTCGAACGGCCAGCGCGGGATCTTCACCACGCAGTAGTCCAGCGCCGGCTCGAACGCCGCGCTCGTCTGTTGCGTGACCGGGTTCTTGATCTCGTCCAGCCGCTTGCCGATCGCGATCTTCGCGGCCATGCGTGCGATCGGGTAGCCCGTCGCCTTGGACGCCAGCGCCGAGGACCGCGACACGCGCGGGTTCACCTCGATCACGTAATACGGCGGCACGGTCGTGTCGTCCGAACCCGCCCAGGGCACGATGTCCGGTCGCGGCGCGAGGGCGAACTGCACGTTGCACCCTCCCTCGATGCCCAGAGCGCGGATGATCTTCAGCGCGCTGCTGCGCAACATCTGGTGGTCGCGATCCGACAGCGTCTGCGAGGGCGCCACGACGATCGAGTCGCCGGTATGCACCCCCATCGGGTCGAGGTTCTCCATGTTGCAGATCGTGATGCACGTGTCGGCCCCGTCGCGCATCACTTCGTACTCGAGCTCTTTCCACCCGAGCAGCGAGCGCTCGACGAGCACCTGCGTGATCGGCGACGCCGCGAGGCCGCCGGTCACGATCTGCTCGTACTCCTCGTCCGTGTGCGCAATCCCGCCGCCAGTGCCGCCGAGCGTGTACGCCGGCCGCACGACGAGCGGGAGTCCCAGGCGCGCGCGCGCGACGACCGCTTGCTCCCAGCTCTCCACGATCTCGCTGTCGGGCGTCGGCTCCCCGATGTCGGTGAGCAACTGCCGGAACAGCTCGCGGTCCTCGGCAAGGCGGATCGTGCGCAGAGGCGTGCCGAGCATGCGCACGCTATAGCGCTCGAGGATGCCCGCCTCCGCGAGCTGCACCGCGAGATTCAACCCTGTCTGGCCGCCCAGCGTCGGTAGGAGGCCGTCGGGGCGCTCCCGTTCGATGATGCGCTCGAGCACCTCCACAGACAGCGGCTCGATGTAAATGATGTCGGCAACGTCCTCGTCCGTCATGATGGTCGCCGGATTCGAGTTGACGAGCACTGAAACGATGCCTTCCTCGCGCATCGCCTTGCACGCCTGCGTACCGGCGTAGTCGAACTCCGCCGCCTGGCCGATGACGATCGGGCCGCTGCCGATGATCAGGACTTTCCGCAGCGGCGCCTCAGGGTCTGGTGTCGTCAGTTGTGGTACCCCTTGCGGTACTCCTGGCCCAGCAGGCCGATCTCGGCGATCACGTCCATGCCCGGGTAGTGGATATCCGGGTCACTCGCGACGCGCCCCATCTTGATGTGGCTCACCGGGTGCTCGCCGAGCTGAGCGTCCAGATGCGGCTCGACCGCCTCGATGACGCGCGCCCGGTCGCCCCGCCCCGTGAAATACGCGAACGGCACCACGGGCATGAACCGGTCCGCTTCTGGCGACCACTCGGGGTCCGCCTTCAGCGTCTCCGCCGCCTTCATCACGCCGAGGCGGATCTGACGCCGCACCTCGCGGAACTGATGGCCATCGTCCACGCCGAGGTACAGCACGTCTTCGCGTGCCGAGATGCCGCCGATGCGGATCGAGAACGGCGAAACACGGTGGATGCGCGGCGCGGCGTTCACGTAGAACGATTCCGTCTGCGACCACAGGATGTCCGAGGACATCAGGAACCCGAGGCGCAGCACCGTGAGGTGGGTGAACTCTGCCGGCGGCAGGTCGACCTCCTCCATCCCGCCGAGACGGTCGAGCAATGGCTGCAGCGGCTCGAGGTAGGACGGGTAGTCGAGGCCCACGGGCTGCAGGAACTCGACCGCGTTCTTCCACTGGTAGGACAGCTCGGCCCAGGCCGCCCAGCGGTCGGCGCCCGGCCCCGACTTCGAGGTGAAGGCGGCCCAGTCCTCGGCACGGCGCGCCGCGTACTCGGCGGCGGCGTCGGTGGTGGTGTTACTCGTCACGGCGCACCTCGTAGATAGGCATGTCGTACTGCGCGCCCGGATTGATGATCGGGACGAGCGCGCCGATCGTGGAGAGGAACGACAGCGCGGCCTCGTTCGACTCGGGGAGACGTCCACGCACGCGCTTGTAGCCCTGCTCGCCCGCGAACCCGAGCGCCTCCTCGAACAAGATCGAGGCCAGCCCTCGCCGCCGGGCGGCGCTACGGATCCACGCCCCGATCGTGCACTCCTCCGCGCGGCTGGAGTCGAAGTCGACTGCCGAGAAGCCGAGGATCTGACCCTCCTCGACGGCGACGAACATGGCACCGTATTTGCCCTGTCGGTCGATCCAGGCCGCGACCTCTTCCCGGCTCATCGGACCGTCGATGCCGACCGGATTCGGTTCCGCGACGACCTCAGCGATCACCTCGGAAATCTGTGCGGCGTCATCCTGTGTTGCGCGACGAAACTCTGCGGTCATGGCTCTCCGCTCCTCGTTACCTGTCCGTGACGGTAGCTAAAAACCGGTCGAAGAGGAACTCCGTGTCCAGCGGGCCCGGCGAAGCCTCCGCGTGGTACTGGATGGTGAAGAGGGGCAACTCGCGATGCTCCAGCCCCTCCACGGTGCCATCGTTCAGATGCACCTGCGAGGCGCGCACGGCTGCCTCGAGGTGGTCGCCGTCCACGGCGTACCCGTGATTCTGCGCCGTGATGTACACCCGGCCCGTCACCTCGTCACGCACGGGGTGGTTCGCCCCCCGGTGTCCGAACTTCAGCTTGTATGTGGATGCGCCGAAGACGCGGCCAAGCACCTGGTGCCCAAGGCAGATTCCCATCAGCGGCACGCGTCCGACGAGCCCCCGCGCCGTCGTCACCACATGGTCGAGGAGCATCGGGTCACCCGGCCCCGGCGACATCACGACGCCGTTCGGCCGCAGCGCGAGGATGTCCTCCGCCGACGTATCGTGTGGGACAGCGGTCACTTCGCAACCACGCAGCGCGAGGTTGCGCATGATGCTGCGCTTCACCCCCAGGTCGAGGACGACGACGTGCGAGGGCGGCCCCTCGCCCCTTCCGAGGGCGTCCGCTTTAAAGTCGTAAACCTCGGCAGTAGAGACTTCAGCGACATAATCCTCGACACCGTACGCGGGCTCGCCTCGCAGGCGGCCAAGTGCCTCGGCAGGCGTCTCGTCCCGCGTGATCGTCCCCATCAGCACGCCGTGCGACCGCAGATGGCGGGTGAGCGCCCGCGTGTCGATGCCGGCGATGCCGGGCACCCCCGCCTGCGAGAGATGCGCGTCCAGCGTCCCGTTGGAATGCCAGTGCGACGGGAGGTCCGTCAACTCGCGCACCACGAACCCACGCACTTGGATGCGCGCGCTCTCGTCGTCGAACGCGTTGCAGCCGTAGTTCCCCTGCAGGGGATACGTCATCGTGAGGATCTGCCCCCCGTACGATGGGTCGGAAAGTGCCTCCTGGTAGCCCATCATCGAGGTGTTGAACACGACCTCTCCGGTCGCCCGTACGGGCGCCCCGATCCCTTCGCCCTCGAACGTGCGCCCGTCCGCCAGGACGAGCCGCGCGGGCGGCCGTCGACTCATATCGCGACACCTTCCCGGTTGAACTCGAACTTCACCTGATACGTCCACGCTTCCACCGAGGGCACAACGCTCACGGCGTACCGGAGTCGCTCGTCCTGCTCGTGCGTAATGACGAGGCCGCGGACCTCGTTGGAATGGGCGAGACTCGCCTTAACCCACCCCATGTATCGAAGCACCTGCCCAACGACCGCGTCGGAGGATTGGCCGCGTTTGAGTTCAATCACCCAGTAGTCCCCCGTCGATTCGTCCCGGCAGAGGAAGTCGATGATGCCGATCGGAGTCCGGTACTGACGTCCGATTTGCGCGCCTCCCTCGGCCAGAATCGTCAACGGGATGCCAAAGCCGAGGCGATTCCAGTTGGCCTCCATGAACTCCTCAAGATGCATCTCAAGGGCGAATTCGGCGGCCTCGGTGTCTGACCTGTATGCGTCGGCATTATCGTGGTCGAACTCCAAGACCTCGTCGCTGGCCTCGGAATCGTCCCCCGAATTGATACGTCGCCCAAAGTCGTCGTAGAGCCCGTGATACTCCGGGTTGTAGCGTGTGTACTGACCGTGGCCTTTCCGGTACACGACCAGTCGTCGAGGACGGTTCGAGCGCATCGTCTGTCCCGCCGGCAGGTTGACGCAGGCTCCGCGCAACTGCATCCGGACCGTCATCGGTTGAACGTTCGGGTAGTTGACCGCGAACCAGCGAAGCATGTCCGTGATGCCAAACGTCTCGGGCATTTGGTCGACGCCCTCACGGATCAGCTGCCAGACAGGTTGCGCATATACTGGTGTCATATCGCGACACCTTCCAGTGCATGCACTACGCGCCCGCCGTACACCGTCGCGACCACCCGTCCCCGCAGGCGCCGGCCCGCCAGCGGTGTGTTCCGGCCCGTCGAGGCAAACTCTCGCGGGTTGACCGTCCACTCCGCGTTCGGGTCGAGCACCACGAGGTCGCCCAGCGCCCCCGGCGCTAGCGTCCCGATGCCCTCGAGGCCAGCGCGGCGGTCGAGGTCCCACGCCCGCGCTGGCCCGGCCGTCAGTCGCTCCATGAGCGTCACGAGGTCGAGGTGTCCGGCATGGACGAGGGACATCAGCAACCCGAACGCCGTCTCCAGTCCGCTGATGCCCGCCGCCGCGAGGTCGAACTCAATGTCCTTGTCGCTCACTGCGTGCGGCGCGTGGTCCGTGGCCACCGCGTCGATGACGCCATCGCGGAGCGCGGCGATGCACGCCTCGACGTCCGCCTGCTCGCGCAGCGGCGGGTTCACCTTCGCGTTCGCGTTGTAGGCGATGCGCCGGTAGTCGCCGGCCCCGAAGGCGACCTCCTCGTGGGTCAGCGTGAGATGGTGCGGCGTCACCTCGGCCGTGACGTGCGCGCCACGCGCGCGCGCCGCCCGGATCAGCGCCACCGAGCCGGCCGTCGACACATGCTGGATGTGCAGGTGCGCGCCCGCCAGTTCGGCCAGCGCGATGTCCCGCGCCACGAGCGTCTCCTCGGCGCTCGCAGGGCGTCCGCGCAATCCGAGGCGCGTCGCCACCCACCCCTCGTGCATGTGCCCGTCGCGCACGAGGCGCGGGTCCTCGCAGTGCTGCGCGATCGGCAGGCCAAACACCGTGGAGTATTCGAGAGCGTGCCGCATCAGGCTCGGGTCGGCCACGGCGTCGCCGTCGTCCGAGAGGGCCACCACGCCCGAACGCACGAGCTCACCCGCCGGCGCCAGTTCCTTGCCCTCGCGGCCACGCGTGATGCAACCCACAGGCAGCACCCGCACCCGGGCTGAGACGTCCGCCTCGCGCAGGACGGACTCGACAGCTGGCCGACTGTCGAGGGGCGGCATCGTGTTCGGCATGGCACAGACGGTCGTGAATCCACCGCGCGCCGCGGCAGCCGTCCCGCTTGCGATCGTCTCCTTGTACTCGAATCCTGGCTCGCGCAGATGCACGTGCAGGTCGACGAAGCCGGGCGCGACCACCAGGCCGGTGGCGTCGATGCGGTCGGCCTCGATCACGGCGTCGCCCTCGTTCGGGCCAACGCGCGCGACGCGCCCGTCGACGATCACGATGTCCGCGATGCCGTCGCGGCCGAGCGCCGGGTCGATCACCCGCGCGTTGTGGATCGCGAGGGTGGTCACCGCAGCGCCTCCATCGGCGCCGGAGCCGGTCGCCCGCCCATGCCCGCCAGGAGATAGAGCAGCGCCATCCGCACGGCGACGCCGTTGGTGACCTGCTCCTCGATGATCGAGTGGCTGCCCGTGGCCACGTCGCCCGCGATCTCGACGCCCTCGTTCTTTGGACCGGGGTGCATCAACAGGTGGTCCGGATGCGCGCGGGCGAGCCGCGCCGCCGTGACCTGGTAGTGCGCCGCGTACTCGTGGAGTGAGGGGAGCAGGCCGCCCTGCTGACGCTCGCTCTGCAGCCGCAGCGCCATCACGACGTGGGCGCCCTCGATCGCGCGGTCGATGTCTGCCTCGACGCGCACGAGCGGCAGCGCGGACTCGGCGTGCGCGGGACGGTCCTGCACCCGCAGCCCGCGAGGCAGCAGCGTGGGCGGGCCACACACGACCACCTCGGCGCCCATCGCGGCCAGGCCCCACATGTCCGAGCGCGCTACTCGTGAGTGCGAAATGTCGCCCACCATCACGACACGCTTTCCGCGCAGGTCCCCGAAGTGCTTGCGCATGGTGTACAGGTCGAGGAGGGCCTGGGTCGGATGTGCATGCGCGCCGTCGCCGGCGTTGACGATGGATGCCTCCGTGTGGCCGGCTGCGAGGTAGGCCGCGCCCGCCGAGGAGTGGCGCATCACAATCACGTCCGCGCCCATCGCGCGCAGCGTCCGTACGGTGTCGATGAGCGACTCGCCCTTCTGCACGGATGATGAACTGGCGCTGAGGCTGATCACGTCAGCGCCCAGGACCTTTCCCGCTAGTTCGAACGAGGCGCGAGTCCTCGTCGAGTTCTCGTAGAAGAGGTTGACCACCGTGTGTCCGCGTAGCGCCGGCACACGCGCGATGCGCCGGTCGAGCACTTCGCGCATGCGGTCCGCGAGCGCGAGCACTTCCTCGATCTCGTCGCGACTGAAGTCATCGAGGTCGAGGACGTGGTCGTGCCGCCAGGTCCGCATCGCCGTTCCCGTCGGTGGTTCGACCGTCGTCGTCATGGCGCGTCTCCTGCCGCTCGCACGATCACGGCGTCGCGGCCGTCTTCCTCCTGCAGCAACACCTGGACGTCGTCCAGGTGCGCGGTCGGGACGTTCTTGCCCACGATATCCGCGCGGATGGGGAGCTCCCGGTGGCCGCGGTCCACGAGCACCGCGAGCCGCACGACCCGTGGCCGTCCGAAGTCGTTCAGCGCATCGAGCGCAGCGCGCGTCGTGCGCCCGGTGAACAGCACGTCGTCCACGATGACCACATTCCGCCCCTCGATGTCCGGCAGCGCCGTCGGCCGGGTGCGGGCATCGAGCCCGCGCGCCGCGAGGTCGTCGCGATGCAGCGTGATGTCGAGCGCGCCCACCGGCGGCCGCTCGCCCTCGAAGCGCTCGATGATGCCGGCGAGCCGCTCGGCGAGCGTCACGCCGCGCGTTTGGATGCCGACCAGCACGAGGTCCTGCAGCCCCCCGTTGCGCTCCACGATCTCGTGGCCGAGCCGCGTCAGCGTCCGGCGCACGCCCTCGGCGTCGAGGACCGTGCCCCTCGTCCGCTCCGACGTGTCAGACATGAAAAACCCCCCGGGAGCACCTGGAGGGAGGAGGGATCAACTGCGCGCGCGATGATTCTCGGTGCGAGCCGTGATGCTGCATCTCTGCGTCCTTTCCGGCCTCACGGGGCCGGTCTTAAAGACACGCGCTGGGGTCGCTAGGCTCAGGGTACCACCAAGGTGAATCCTCGCGCAAAACCGCGTCGAGGAGTGCGGTTACGAACCGCCGCCGCGCTGCTCGCGGAGGAAGCGTTCGAGTTCGTCTACCATCGACTGGGCGTCCGGCAATTCTTCCGCGGCGTCCTCGGGCTCCGGCGCCTGTCCGAGCAACGCAGCCTCTTCGGCGTCCTGATGCTCCTCGATGCGCCGGGCGTACTCGATCATCTCCGGGTTCTTCGCGATCTCCTCCGCCACCTGCGCGTCGAAGCGCGCGACGAACACCTCGAGGTCGTGCAGCCGCAGGTCGAGCCGCAGATTCCGGTTCAGCTGTTCCAGCAGCGCCAGCGTCCCTTTCGGGTTGGGTGACGCGTTGACGTAGTGCGGGACGCTCGCCCACATCGAAGCCGTCGGCAGTCCCGCTTCCTTGGCGAGGTTGTTGAACACGCCTACGATGCCGGTCGGCCCCTCGTACCGCGAGACCGTCGGCCCCGGCAGCCCGAGCAGTGTTCGCAGTTCGGGATCCTCCGAGGTGCCCTGCACGTGTACCGGCCGTGCGTGGCTGACCTCGGCGAGCAGGGCCCCCAGCGTCACGACGGCCGAGACTTCGAACGTCTTGCACAGTTCGAGCAGCGCTTCGGAGTAGGCCCGCCAGGCGAGGTGCGGCTCGGCGCCCTGGAAGAGGATCACGTCAGGCCCATCGCCCTCTCGGCGGTGGCCGACGAAGTCGTTCGCGGGCCAGGCGAGGACGCGCTCACCGTTCTCGAGTCGCACCTTCGGGCGCATCTGCGTAAAGTCGTAGAAGGAATCGCAGTCGATGCTCGCGAACGGGGTTTCGCGCCACCGCCGCCGGATGAAGCGGATGGCGCCGGTCGCGGATTCGCCGGCGTCGTTCCACCCGGACCAGGCTGCGATCAGGATCGGGCGCCGCAGTTCCGGGTGGCTGTCAATGCGGAGGTCACTCATGGCTCAAGCATAGTCCCATCGTGCGAGGAAACACACCCCGAGCTCCCCACCACGCGAGCCCTCCTACGCCCGCCGTAGCAGCGCCCCCAGCACCACCAGGACCCCGATGCCGACCAGGAACGCCGGCAGCACGACCTCGAGCCGCAGCTCCCACACGTCGAGGTGCTCCAACAGGAGCGCCGCCCCCAGCGCGATGAAGATGAGCCCGGCGATCACGCCCGATGCGTTGAAGCGTTCGCGGATCATCGTCCCACCACCTCCGCTGAGCCGAACGAGACATCCACTTCGAGGTCGAGTCTCACCGGGGCGCTGTCGTAGCCGGGATCGGTGAACACCCGCCTCGAGCGGGCCCCATTCAACTCGTCGTCCGGGGCATTGATGCTGCCGAAGGTCGTTTCGGCATCGATGCGGACGGCGACGCCTGTTGCCGGGAGGATCACCTGCATGCTCCCGAACGCCGTGTGCGCCTTCACCCTCGTCGTCCCCTGGGGGAACTGCACCCGGGACAGGTCTAGCGTCATCGAGCCAAACGAGTGCGAGTACTCCGACTGCAGCTCCGCGACCGATGCCGGCCGCTCGATGCGGTCGCCGAATCCGCTGTCGACGTCGATGTCCACGGCGCTCACGGCCACCAGTCCGATCGCCGCGACGACGCCAAGCGTGATCAGGCCGCCACGCGCGACGCTGCCCAGCGTCAGGACCAGCAGCCCGCCGACGACGATCAGCGAGACCGCCAGCACCACCGTCACATCGAGGTCCACGGCGTCGGTCGCCTCGAGCAGCCAGATAACGCCCGCGGCCACGAGCACCAGCCCGAGGACGATACCCGCGCCCCGACCGTCGCCGGCGTGTTCGCGTCCCTGGTGCGTCGCACCTGTCGGCTCCAGGGGCATGACGATCCACAGCACCACGTAGACGGCGAGCGCGAGTCCCGCCGTCGCCAGCGCCAGCACGATGAACAGGACGCGGATCAACCCCGGGTCTGTGTCGGTCCGGTCGGCGATGCCGCCCGCGACCCCGCCGATGACGCGGTGCACGCGGCTGCGCATGAGCCGACGTGGGGGCGCCGGAGGCGGGGGCATCGGTGCGGTCGTCTCGCTGACCGGGGCGCCCTCCGCGGGTGCGGCAGCGCCGGCTTCCGCTAGGGGTGGAGACGGGCTGACCAGACGCTCGTCACCCGCAACCGGCTCGGAGGCCGGTGGTTGGGCTCCGTCGTCCAGATTCTCGCTCGGTGGCGCCTTGCGCTCCTCGTTCGGACGTTCGTCGACCATACGCACCTCCCTGGTGCCGTCTGACGATAACGTGTGAGCTAGCCGATGGACATCCTGACGCACCGCCGTCCCCGCGCAGAGGGTCGAACGTCCCGCCTACTGCGCGGTGAACGTCCTGACCTCGTCGTTGACGCGGACGGTGTAGATGCGGCCCGACTCAAAGTCTGATCCGAGCGCAATCGAGTGCTCGACCATCCCGTAGATCGCCGTGCAGGCGCCGTTGGGCGGAGCCTGGATGCGGTTCCAGACGGCGACCTCGATGCTGTCGCCGGACCTGGTCACCTCGTAGTGGTCGAACGAGGCACAACCACTCGGCAGCCCGGACACGACATCGAGGAAGTATTGGGGTGGGAACGACTCCGCGATTCGGATGTCCACAGACTCGATCGGTGCGAGTTCGCCCGTCACGGTCTCCGTGTCGCCGCCGTCACAGCCGCCGATGAGGAGTGATACCGCAACGAGGACGAACAAAGCGCGCATGTCAGTCAGACGACCGCGCAGCCTTCGGAGTTCCCCCATACGCACGAAGGGGCCGTGAGGCCCCTCGTCGCTCGCTCGCACGTCCGTCTCTACGAGAGCCCGCGCTCACCGAGATACGCCACGAGGTCAGTGATGCGGCAGGCGTAGCCGTACTCGTTGTCGTACCAGCCCATCGTCTTCACCATGTCGTCGTCGAGCACCATCGTCGAGGGCGAGTCGAAGATCGCGGACGCTGGGTGACCCCGGAAGTCCGTCGACACCAGTTCCTGCTTCTCGAAGTAGAGGAAGCCCTTCATCGGGCCTTCGGCGGCTGCCAGGAACGCCTCGTTGATGGCGCCCTTCGAGGCCGGCTGCGCGAGGTCGGTCACCAGGTCGACGACCGAAACCGTGGGCGTCGGCACGCGGTACGCGACGCCGTTCATCTTCCCCTCGAGGTCCGGAATGATCTTGCTGACCGAACGTGCGGCGCCCGTCGAGGTGGGGATGATGTTCAGCGCTGCCGCCCGCGCGCGCCGCAGGTCTCGGTGCTTCGCGTCCACGAGATTCTGGTCGCGCGTGTAGGCGTGGATCGTGGTCATGAAGCCGCGCCGCACCCCGAACGCGTCGTGTAGCACCTTGACCATCGGCACGACGCAGTTCGTCGTGCACGAACCGTTCGAGATGACGTGATGGCGCGCCGGGTCGTAGTCCAGATGGTTCACGCCCATGATGACGGTCCAGTCCTCGTCCTTGCCGGGCGCAGAGATCACGACCTTCTTCACGCTGCCGCGCAGGTGCTTCGCGGCCATCTCGCGCGACTCGAACTCACCCGTGGACTCGATCACGATGTCCGCGCCCACGGAGTTCCAGTCGATCTGGCCGGGGTCGTCCTCGCGGAAGACGCGCACCTCGCGCCCTCCGATCGAGAAGCTGTCCTTCCCGTCCTCGATCTCCACCGGGAAGCGCCCGTAGTCGCTGTCGAAGCGGAGCAGATGCGTGTGCATGGCGACGTCGCTGCGGCCGTTGATCGCGACCAGATCCCAGTCGTCGCGATGCAGCTCCCACCAGGCTCGCACGGTCTGGCGGCCGGTCCGGCCAAGCCCGTTGATGCCGACTCGCAGCTTGTTGGCCATCGTCCTATCTCTCCTCGTGATGCTGCCGCGGGGAGTGCGGGGTGCCTGCTGACGCGATTGTAAACGCTGCCGTGTAGCGCGGCTGAGCGCAAGGGACGGGGGGAGCATCCCCGCGGGGAACAAGCGCCGATCGGTGATGCCGGCTTGGGAGGGCACCGTCAATCGTCGGGTGCTTGCGGATGTCGCCCCCAAGAAACTTCTACAGCAGCACCCGCTTCGCCGCGTCCGACGGCATCCGACGGAACTGCACCAGCAGATGCCGCCGCCGTCCCTCCTCGTCCACGTACTCCTGGAGGCTGCACCGGGCGTCGTCGGCGATGTGCGCCTCCGCCTGGCGGACGTGTGCCACCACGCGCTCACGCAACGCATCAGGGGCCGGGAAGTATTCGCGCGCATGCATCCCGAAGTGCAGCTGCTTCACGCCGATGCGCAGCGCCCAGCCGAGCAGCAATTGCCCCCACCCGAGGTGGAACGCCTCGTCGGCGAAGTTCAGCGGATAGCGGGCGTGGGACGCCTCGTTCGCCACGAAGAGCGCCGTCGGCCCGAAGTTCGGCCGGCCGAGGTCCGACGCGCCGCGGTAGATGACGCGGAACTCCTCGTCGCGCGCAATGGCCTCCCCGGCGAAATAGTGGCCGAGGCCCACCTCCTCGGAGCGGCTCTCAGCGTGGCGCGCGTAGGCTCGATGCGCCCATACGCGAAACTCGTCGAGCTCCGATCCGAGTTGCGACTGCGCCGCCACGTGCTCGACCGCCTGCCGCAGCAGCGGCAACGCGCTCTGGTATGCGCCGCGCCGGATCAGCCCCGTCGCATCCGAGGTGCACGAGAACGCCCGGCTCCACAGCGACGCGAACGCTGCCATCCGCATGTTCCGCGCGCTCGGCGTATATCCTGCGCCCGCAAGCCGGACCTGCAGCTCGAGGTTCGCCTCGATCAGCCGCAGGTCTTCGGCGAGCAGAAATCCGCTCTGCCGCCAGGCGTCCTCAGCGGCCGCTGTCAGTCCGGAGGGCTTGCCGGGCAACGTCCAGCCGTCGGGGACGCGCATCCCCGACACCCGTTGCGGCGGGTCGAGGATGGGCAAGTCGTCCGCCCTGACGTCACGGGGGCCGTCGCTCATCGACCGTACTTTCGGAACGCGATCGAGCCCGCGTACAGCGCGCCGCCCCCGAGTTGCTCCTCGATGCGCAGCAGCTCGTTGTACTTCGCGTTGCGGTCCGAGCGCGCCGGCGCGCCCGTCTTGATCTGCCCCGAGCCCGAGGCCACGGCGAGATGCGCGATCGTCGTGTCCTCGGTCTCCCCGGACCGGTGCGAGATGATGGTCGACCACCCGGCCGCGTGTGCCATGCGGATCGCTTCGAACGTCTCCGTCAGCGTGCCGATCTGGTTGAGCTTGATCAGGATGGCGTTGGCCGCGCGCTCGTCGATACCGCGCGCGAGCCGCTCGATGTTCGTCACCAGCAGGTCGTCGCCCACGAGCTGCACGCGGTCGCCGATGCGCTGCCGCAGGCCGGCCCACCCCTCCCAGTCGTCCTCGGCCATGCCGTCTTCAATCGAGAGGATTGGATAGTCGTTCGCCCACTCCTCCCACAGCTCGGTGAGCGCCGCCGAGTCGACGACCCGGCCCTCCCGCTCGAGGTGATACTGCCCGTCGCGGTACAGCTCCGTGGTCGCGGGGTCGAGCGCGATCGCGATCTCGGTGCCGGGACGCCGCCCGGCCTGCTCGATAGCGTGCATCAGGAGGTCGAGGGCCTCGCGGTTCGCCGCCAGCTTCGGCGCGAACCCGCCCTCGTCGCCCACAGTGGTGGCATAGCCCTGCTCGTGGAGCAGCCCGCGCAGCGAGTGGTAGATCTCCGCGACCCAGCGCAGGCCCTCGGAGAACGTGGTCGCGCCGAGGGGGACGACCATGAACTCCTGGAAGTCGGTCGAACCGGCCGCATGCGCCCCGCCGTTCAGCAGGTTGCACATCGGCACCGGCAGCAGCCTCGCGTCCGAACCGCCGAGGTAGCGGTACAGGGGTTGTCCCGTGGACTCGGCGGCCGCCTTCGCTACCGCCAGCGAGACCGCGAGGATGGCGTTCGCGCCGAGGCGCGCCTTGTTCGGCGTGCCGTCTGCCTCGATCAGGGCGGCGTCGACCTCAGCCTGGTTCGTCGCGTCGAGCCCCAGCACGGCGTCCGAGAGCTGGTCCTGCACGTGCTCGATGGCGCGCAGCACGCCGCGGCCCTTGTAGCGCTCTGGATCGCCGTCGCGCAGCTCGATGGCCTCGTACGCTCCCGTGCTGGCGCCGCTGGGAGCGGCCGCCCTCCCCACGGACCCGTCCTCGAGGATCACGTCGACTTCGACGGTCGGGTTGCCTCGCGAGTCCAGGATCTCGCGTGCGCGGATGTCCTCGATGTCCATGCGGGTGCTCGCCTTCCTCGTGCGTCTCGCTGTGTCCCGATGATCGGATGGGGCGACGCCGCGGACAACTTGCCGCGAAGACCGCCCGCGAACCGCGTGTTTCGTGGGGCAGTCGGCCGTGGATGCCTTCGCCCTCGGTCCGGACGGTGATGCCGCGCCGTCAGTGCGCCCGCGGGTGCACCTGCTCGTACACCTCGCGCAGATGAGCGTCGGCCAGCTGCGTGTAGACCTGCGTCGTCGAGACGTTGGCGTGGCCCAGCAGTTCCTGCACGTCGCGGATCGAGGCGCCGCCGCGCAGCATGTGCGTCGCGAAGGAGTGCCGCAGCGTGTGCGGCGTGACGTGCGACTCGATCCCGGCGGACTTCGCGTAGCCCTTGAGGATCAGCCAGAACCCCTGGCGGGTCAGGCGCTCGCCACGGCGGTTCACGAACAGCGCCACCTGGGGTCGGTCTTTGAGCAGCTGCGGGCGCGCGTCGTCGAAGTACCGCTCGATCGCGGCGACAGCCTGCTCGTAGACGGGGATCGTGCGCTCCTTCGCTCCCTTGCCGAGGCAGCGCACATACGCCGGACGGGGCACGAGGTGCATGCTGTCGACGTTCAGCGACACGAGTTCGGTCACGCGCATCCCCGTCGCGTACATCAGCTCCAGCATCGCGCAGTCGCGGATCGCCTCGGCGGTGTTGAAGCGCTGCGGCTCCCGGAGCAGCGCGTCCACGTCCGCCGTCGTCATCGGCCGCGGGACGGGCTTCGGGGCGCGCGGCGAGTCGATCGCCGCCGTGGGGTTCGTCGTGAGGTCACCGTGGTCGAGCAGGAAGGCGCAGAACGACTTCACAGCCGCGACCTTGCGCGCGACCGTCGCCGCCGCGTACGTCTGCTGCCGCAGCCAGAGGATGTAGTCCGTGATCAGCTCGCGGTCGATGTCCTTGGCCTCGGCGTGCCCGTTCGCCCGCCGGCCGCTCGCGAACTCACCGAAGCGGGTGAGGTCGTTCCGGTATGCGTCAATCGTGTTCTTCGAGGCGCCCCGCTCCGCGGACATGTAGTGCAGGAATGCCTCGATGCGCTGCTCCACGACGTACGCTCTCCTGCTCGCTGATATGTCGACTTTACATAGCCGACTGCGGGACGCCGCAGTATACAACTCGCCGTTCCGTCACTGTCCACCGCATTGGCGAGCATAATGTCGCGTAAAAGCCGCCGTCTCCGGCCTGCGCAATGCCGAAAGTGTCGACATAATGACTCACTTCCAGCCCTCGCCGCCAGGCGACCACGAACCTGTCCATGGTACCCATGGTGTCTCGCTGCGCCCGATCGCTGAATCCGACCTCCCCGCGCTCCTACGCTGGCGGCAGGATCCCGGGGTAGTGCGCTTCTGGGACGTCGCCCCGGAGGACCTCGATGCCTGCCGTGGGGAGTTTCTTGACGTCGACACCGTCCCGGTGTGGCGCTTCGTCATCGAGTGGGACGGCCGGGGAGTCGGCAATATCGAGTACAGCCACCCCTATGCCGACACTGATTTACCTCTGGACGGCGGGCATCGATATCTTCATCGGGGAGCCCGACGCCCGCGACCGCGGCGTCGGGACTGAAGCGGTCCGCACGTTGCTTCAGTATTTGTTCGAGGTGAAGCGCCTGCACCGGGTAACAATCGACCCCGAGGTCGGGAACCGCCGGGCGATCCGCTCGTACGAGAAGGCCGGCTTTCGCTTCGATGGCGTGCTGCGACATAACGACCGGTTCGAGGACGGTCGCTACGCCGACACACACTTCATGTCGATCATCGAGGACGAGTGGCCCGCCGCGCGTGCCCGCTGGGAGGCCGAGGTCGCCTCAAAGCACTGAAGCGCGGTCGTCCTCGAAGCCGCCGGCGCCGCGCAGCGGCACGAACCGCACGCCGCCGAGCGACTCGATGTCCGTCCCGTCCTCGGTGCGCGTGACGACCAGCAACTCCTGGTCGTCCTCGTGGCGTCCGACGGGGACGACCATCCGCCCGCCCATGCGCAGCTGGCGCACCAGCACGTCGGGGATCGAGGGCGCCACCGCGGTCACGAGGATGGCATCGTATGGCGCGGACTCGGGCGCCCCGAGCTCGGCGCCTGCCGGAAGCACTGTCACATTCGTCACACCAAGGCGCTCCAGCGTCCGCGACGCGCGCTCCCGGAGCACGCCCACGATCTCGACGCTGACGACGTCGTGCGCCAGCCTCGCCAGCACGGCTGCCTGGTAGCCGGATCCCGTCCCCACCTCGAGCACATGCTCGTCGCCCTCGAGGTGCACCGCCTCGGTCATCATTCCGACGATCAGCGGCTGCGAGATCGTCTGCCCCTCGCCGATCGGCAGGGCGTGGTCTTCGAACCCGTAACGTCGGAGCCGCTCCGGCACAAACTCGTCACGAGGCACCTCGCGCATGGCATCGAGCACCCGCTGGTCGCGCACAACGCGCGCGACGAGGCGCACCATCCCCTCGGCGGCGGCGTCCCTATCGCTGTGGCCGGTCATAGCGACCGCTTCACGGTCTCCGCGAGACGGCGCGTGAACCCCACTGTGGAGGCGATGTCCTCGATGCTCGCCTCCTGCAGCGCCCGCACCGAGCCGAATTTCCGCAGCAGCGCACGCTTGCGCCTCGGCCCCACGCCCGGAATCGAATCGAGGACCGAACGCTGCGCAGATTGCCCGCGCAGTTTGCGGTGGTACGTCACCGCAAAGCGATGCGCCTCGTCGCGCACGCGCTGGATGAGGTACAGCGCTTGCGAGTCGCGAGGCAGCACGATCGGTTCGTCAACGTCCTTGACGAACACTTCCTCCTCACGCTTCGCAAGTCCGCAGACCGGCACGTCCGCCAGCTCGAGGTCGCGCATCACGTCGAGCGCCGCCCCCAGCTGCCCTTTCCCGCCGTCGATGATCACGAGGTCCGGGACGATGTCCCACGCGGTCGGTTCCTCCTCGGCCTCGTCCACTTCAGCGGTCTCAGCCTGGGTGATCGTGGCCTCGCGTCGCCGCCGGCGGCTCGCCGCGAGCCGCGAGAAGCGCCGCGTCAGCACTTCCCGCATCGAGGCGAAGTCGTCCTGCCCTTCGACGGTCTTGATGCGAAAGCGACGGTATTGGCTGTTCACCGGCGCGCCCTGCTCGAAGACCACCATCGATGCGACCGTGTTCGTCCCTTGGATCGTCGAGATGTCGTAGCACTCGATCCGGTTCGGGGGCGCGGGGAGGTCCAGCTCGTCCTGGAGCAGCGTCATCGCCGCGTGCGTCTTGTCGCGGTCTGACAGCCAGCGCACACGGTGCGCCGCCAGCGTCGAGCGCGCGTTCTCTTCGGCGCTCGCGACGAGCTGCCGTAGCTCGCCGCGCTCCGGGACGCGGATCTCCACCGCGCGGCCTCGCCGCTCCCGCAGCGCGGTCTGCAGTTGTTCGAGGTCGGCCGGACGCGTCGACAGCAGCACGTTGCGCGGCACATACGTGGCCGATTCGAAAAACTGCGCCAGGAACGCAGACAGCACCTCCGCGTCGGAGGCGTCCTGCGTGCCGTCGAGCATGAACGAGTCAGTATCGGCCACTGCCGTGCCCCGCACGAAGAACACTTGCACGCACGCCTCATCGCCCGACCGCGCGAGCGCAAACACATCCGCGTCGAGTGGCGTCGTCGTGGCCATCTGCTGTCGTTCGGTGACGCGCCGGATCGCCTGCGCCTGGTCGCGCAGCCGCGCCGCGCGCTCGAACTCGAGGTTGTCCGAGGCCGTCAACATCTCCGCCTCGACATGGTCGAGCACTTCGCGGCTCCGCCCATCGAGGAACAGCACCGTCTGGTGGACGACCTCGTCGTACTCCTCCTTCGTGCAGAAGGCGGTGCACGGCGCGATGCACCGCTTGATGTAGTAGTCGAGGCAGGGGCGCGGGTCGGTGCCCGTGATCGGCTTCGTGCACGACCGCCAGGGAAACAGCTTCTTCACCACGTCGAGCGTGCGCCGCACCGACCCCGCCGAGGCGTACGGCCCGAAGTAGCGCGCGCCGTCCGACTCGACGCGGCGCGTGATGGTGACGCGCGGCCAGGGGTTCTGCACGTCCACCTTGAGGTACGGGTAGTGCTTGTCGTCCTTGAGCCGCACGTTGTACTGCGGCTGGTGACGCTTCACCAGCGTCGCTTCAAGGAGCAGGGCCTCCGCCTCGTTGCGCGTCAGCACGTGGTCGACCGTCACCACGAGTTGCGCCAGCGCCAGCACCTTCGGTTCGAGGCTGCGCGACGACCCGAAGTAGGACCGCACGCGTGAGCGCAGGTTCGTGGCCTTGCCGACGTACAGCACGTCGCCGCGGGCGTCTCGCATGATGTAGACGCCCGGGCGCTCCGGAAGCGCTCGCACCTGCTGAAGGACTGCAGAATCGGTCACGAGTTCAAGTGTAGCGCCGCCGCGGGCGCCTCGATTCGAGGACGGATGAGACCGCTGACGAGACGGTTGAAGTGGCGCGCCCGGTAGGATTTGAACCTACGACCTCAGCCTCCGCAGGGCTGCGCTCTATCCCCTGAGCTACGAGCGCGCGTCAACATGGTGCCGAAGGCGAGACTTGAACTCGCACGAGGTTACCCTCACTACGCCCTGAACGTAGCGCGTCTGCCTATTCCGCCACTTCGGCACGAACTTCGCGTCCTGCGTCCTTTCACTGGTGGGCCGTACTGGACTTGAACCAGTGACCTCTCGCGTGTGAAGCGAGCGCTCGTACCAACTGAGCTAACGGCCCGCGTCTGACGCCTTCGCGAATCCCTAGCGTATCGCCCAGACACACGCCGTTCAACTGATCTCGCGTTCGCCTGACTCCGGGCCGCGGCGGCCGTGAAACGAAGGGCAGACCCGCGCGGGCCTGCCCTTCGATGGGAGCATGATCCAGCCTGATACCTGGCGGTCAGTGGCCGCCGCGACCCGCGAAGCCGAAGCGGAACCCGAAGCCGAAGCGGAACCCGCGCGGGCCTTCGTGCATGTTCGCGAACGGCCGCTCGCCGTTCTGGATCCGCTCGATGGCGGCATCCGCTTCTTCGCGCGTGAGCGTCCCGTCGGCCACCTTCTCCTCGATCCGCGCGATCGCGGCGTCGATGTGTTGCTGCTTGACCGTCTCCTGCGCCGCCTCAAGCTGGTCGACGCTGATGCCCAGCTCCGAGGCGAGCGCTGCGTTGAACTCCGCGCGCCGCGCCTCGCGCTCCTCGTCGGTGGGGGGCTGCGCCGGCTTCTCGTCCGGGCGCATCGACTCGCGCACGCTCTGCACCGCCTCGCGCAACGTCTCCAAGGGGATGCCGAGCGCGTCCGCGAGGGCCTCCCCGCGACCCAAGCGCAGACCGAGGTGTCCGTCGTCGGTCGCATCCGCCGTCGCGACAGCGGGCTGCACGGAGGCCGCCGATGCGGTCGGCGTCTGCATCGAATTCACCGCCGGCACGATCGCGACGCCGAGCAATGCCAGTGATGCAATGCCGGTACTGAGCTTCGTCTTGCTGATGTTCATACGACTCCCATTCCTCCCGATTTCGTTGCTGCCGGGGCCCTTCGGCAACTCCGACGATAGGGAAGTCGGCATAAGGACGGCGTAAGGAAGCGAGCCGAGGCCTACATCGCCGCCGGAATCGCGACCTCGAACTCCACCGCGGGACCATCGAGGACGCGCGCTCGCACGTCGCCGGCATGGTGGCGCGCCACCGCGCGCACGATCGACAGTCCGAGGCCATGGCCTCCGCTCGCGCGACTGCGCCCATCGTCGATGCGGCGGAAGCGCTCGAACAGCCCGTCCAGCGCCGCGGCGTCGACGTCTCGGCTGCTGTTCGTCACGCGCAGCACCGCCATGCCGTCCTCAATCCCGGTACGCACCGCGAGCCAGCGCCGGCCTGCGGCGTCCGGCTCGCAATACGCGGTCGCGTTCGCCAGCAGGTTCTCCACAAGCTGTTCGAGCAGCACCCGGTCACCGCGCACATGGGCCGGCCCGAGGGCGCGCGCGACTTCGATGTCGCGCGCCTGGAGGTCGCCCGTCCGCCGCTCGAGCGCCTCCACGACCATCCGCGCGAGATCGACCTCTTCGTCGGCCTGCCGGGGCGCATCCGCCCGCTCGAGCGTGAGCAACGCGGCGATGAGCGCCTCGGAGCGCAAGGTCGCACGCCGTATCACCTCGGCACTCTGGCGGCGGTCGGCCACGGTGGCATGCGAATCGGCAAGCGTGACATCGAGCTCCGTGCGGATGATCGACAACGGCGTCCGCAGCTCGTGTGAGGCGTTGGCGACGAACTCGCGTTGCGCGCGGAACGCCCCGTCGAGGCGGTCGAGCATGGCGTCGAACTGGTCCGCCAGCTCCCTCAACTCGTCACGCGGTCCCTGCAACGCGATCCGCTCATCGAGCCGCCTCGAGTCGATGCGCCGCGCGGTCTCCGTGATCGACGCCACCGGTCGCAGCATCCGGCCCGCGATGAACCAGCCGGCCCCGACCGACGCCACGAGCATGACCCCCAACGCCATCGAGGAGCGCACCAGGAGCGTGTCCAGCGCCTCGTCACGTGCCTCGACACGTGCTTGCTCCGCCACCTGCAGCGCCTCCTGACGCGCGAGCGCGCCCAGCGGTGCGCGGCCGAGCGGGCGGTTGAGCACGCGCTCGGCGAAGGCGCGGTCGGCGGCCGGCATGGCGCGCTCGACCAGCACGTTCACAAGCACGAGCAGCACGATGCCCGCCAGGAGGAAGAGGGCCGCGTACCAGAGCGTGAGCCGGACCCGGATCGTCGTCATCAGGGGATCCGGTATCCCGCGCCCACGACCGTCTCGACCACCGGCGGCGCGCCGAGGCGGCGACGGAGCGTCATCACCGTGACTCGCACCACGTTGCTCATCGGGTCGGCATGCTCGTCCCACACCCGCTCGAGCAGCTGCTCGCTCGTCACCACCGCGCCCGAGGCGCGCAGCAACTCAACCAGCACCGCGTACTCCTTCGGCGACAGATCGAGAGGGGCGCCGTCCCGCGAGACTTGGCGCGTCGAGGGGTCCAGGCGGATCCCCGCGCGCTCCAGGAGCGGCGGACGCGCGGGCCCCGAGCGGCGCGCGAGCGCATGCACCCGCGCCACAAGCTCCTCGAAGGCGAACGGCTTCGTGAGGTAGTCGTCCGCACCCAGGTTTAGGCCGCTCACCCGGTCGGCAACGTCCGAGGACGCCGTGAACATGATCACGCGGGCGCCGGCGCCGGCCTCGCGCAGCCGCTGGCACACCTCGTCGCCATGCAGGCGCGGCAGGTTGCGGTCGAGGATCACGACGTCGTAGTCGTTCGCCAGCGCCTTCTCTAGCCCGTCGAGGCCGTCACCGGCGATGTCCACCGCGAAGCGCTCGCGCCGCAGGCCGCGTGCCACCGCCGCCGCGAGATCGACCTCGTCCTCGATGATCAGTACGCGCACGCAGCCTCCGTCCGGACGCCTCTGGTTCCACTTCTGGCGTTCGAGGTTCCAGCGAGCGGTGGGGCGGGATCGGCGCACAGCGTACCTCGCGGCGTCGCCGCCGCGCCTCAGCCGCGATGCGGTTCGCGGCGCTCCAGTGCGAGGTCGGCGCCGTGCCTGAGCGTGCGGACCGCGATCGCCCGCGGCCATGCGAACCGCCGCACGAACCCCGCCTCGCCGGGCTGCGGTCCGTCGAGGGGCGAGACGAGCGCCTTGAGCGAGGCTGGCCCCTCCTCCGTCGGGCCGAGCGCCCCATAGACCGCGCTGCACGTCCGGACGCCGGCATCGGCGGCCACGAAGTCAACCCAGGCCTGTCCCGCGAGCGAAGGGATCGCATCATCGCCTCCCTCGAGGTGCGCGACCACATCCCCCGGCACCCCGTCGCGGCGTAGCGCCTCAACGACCTCGCGCAGGCGCGGAGCCTCGATGACGGCCGCGCTGTTTCCCGCCACGAGCGTCGCCACCAGCCAGCTCACGGCGCCCGGACCTGTCGCCGCCACGAGCGCCCGCCCGCGCGGCCAGTCGTACCGGAGTTCGGTGTGCTGGCCCGCGGCCTGTGGCGTCGGCGCAGGCCGGCCTAGTTCGCGTCGCGCCGCCTGCACGATGTCCAGAATCTGCAGCGCCTCGTCGGTCTCGCCACCCCCGATGCGCACGGCAGCCCGCTCGAGGATCGCGATGCGCTCATCCAGCGGTGCTTCCCAGCGCGCTGCCAGCGTCGGCGGCGTCGTCGGCTCTGAGCCATTGACCGCTCGCTCTTCGTCATTGCGGGTGTCGGTGCGCCGTACGAAGGCCCAGAGGTAGTCGGGACCACCGGCCTTCGGCCCCGTCCCCGACATCGCCATACCGCCGAAGGGTTCGATGCCGGGGCGTGCGCCGGTCGTGCCGCGATTGACGTACACGTTGCCCGCGCGGACCGCCGAGGTCGAGCGCTCGACCGTCGCCGGGCTGCGCGAGAACACGCCCGCCGTGAGCGCATACGCCGTCCCGTTGGCGATCTCGTACGCCTGCTCCTCACGGTCGAATGGGATCACGACAAGGATCGGGCCGAACAACTCCTCGGTCGCGGTCGCCGAAGCGAGCGCGCGTTCCGGGGCGACCTCCACGATCAGCGGCCCGGCGAGCAGCGGCACGGCATCGAACAGGTCGAGGAGCACCACGCCCTCCTGACGCGCAACCTCGGCCGCGCCCTGAAGCCGTCCCCACGCGCGCCGGTCGATAATGGGGTTGACTTGCGTCGCCGCCTCGTCGGCCGGCCCGACGCGCAGGCTGCGTGCCGCTTCGACGAGGCGCTCCCGAAAGCGCCCGACGACGGATCGCTCGACGAGCACGCGCGAGACCGCGGAGCACTTCTGGTTGGCGTGCCCGAACGCGGAATGCACGATGCCGTTGACTGCTTCGTCCATGTCAGCGTCCGCGAACACGAGCGCCGCGTTCTTGCCGCCCATCTCCGCGACCAGCGCCTTCACGACGCCGTCCCGAGGTGCGACACGCGCCACGTCCTCGCGCATCCGTGCGCCGACCGCCCGCGAACCCGTGAATGCCACCATCGCGATGTCCGGGCTGTCGACGAGCGCCTGGCCCGCGTCGGCGCCGTGCCCGGGCAGGCATACCAGCGCCCGGCGCGGGATGCCTGCCTCCTGTAGCAGTGACGTGAGCCGCAGCGCGATGAGCGGCGTCTGACCTGCGGGCTTCAGCACGACGCCGTTCCCCGTCGCGAGGGCCGCCGCGGTCATCCCGCACGGGATCGCCAGTGAGAAGTTCCAGGGCGGGATCACGGCGACCACCCCGCGAGGTGCAATCCGCCCGCCGAAGTCGCGCCACAGCTCCTCCGCCTGCGCCGCGTAGTAGCGCAGGTAGTCAACCGCTTCGACGACCTCCGCCCATGCGCCGGCACGGTCACGCCCGCCCTCGTGCACGATCCACGCCGCGAACTCGTGGGCGCGCCTCTCGAGGAGGTCCGCGGCCCGCCGCAGCACGCGTCCGCGCTCGTCCGCCGGGGTCGCCGCCCACGCCCCGCACCGCTCGCGCACCGCCGAGGCCACGCGCCGCGCCGTCCCAGCATCGAGGAACGGCACGACCCCGACTGGGCCCGCGTCAGGATGCGACGGCGAGCGGATCTCGACGTGCTCGCCGGGCAACACCTTGTCGCCCAGCCGCAGTTCGTACGTCCGGCCCCACTCCGCGCGCGTCGAGGCGAGCGCCGCCTCGAAGGCGTCCCGGAACGCGGGGTCGAACCACCGCGCCTCGGCCATGCGGACGAACCCGCGGTCCTCGTCCGGCGCCGCCGCCGAGGCGTCCGATCGCTCCGGAGGCGGACGCAGCAAGTCCTCGGGCTCGGCGCCCCCGCGGCTCTGCAGCAGGAACCCCGCCTGCGAGGAGTTCTCGAGCACGCGGCGCACGAGGTACGCCATACCGGGCAGCAGTTCCCCCACCGGCACGTAGTCCCGTACGGGCCATCCCATGTCGGCGAGCGCGCGGCTCATCCCTTCGTAGGTGCGAAACAGGGTCTGATGCTCGACCGTCGCCGCCGGCAGTCCGCGCGCCTGCGCCAGCGCTTCTGCGACGGCGTGCGACCGCGCATTGTGGCTCGCGACCGCCAGCCGCAGACGCGGATGCCCGCCGAGGAGCACGCGGATCGTCCGCTCGAACGCGACGTCGGTCGCGGCCTTCTCGGTCCAAACCGGCGCTGGCCATTGGTTCGCGGCCGCCGTGATCGTCTCGTAGTCCCAGTACGCCCCCTTCACGAGGCGCACCTGAAACGGCGTCCCCCGCTCGCTCGCAAACGCAACCATCGAAGCGGCATCCGCCTCGGCGGTGCGCAGGTAGGCTTGCAGCACGATGCCGGCGTCCGCCCAGTCCCCGAGCTGCTCCCCTCGCGCGAACGTCTCGCGGAAGACCCGCCACGTCAGGTCGCGGTAGGCGTGCTGCTCCATATCGATTGTCAACCCGATGCCCGCTCGCCGAGCCGCCTCAGCGATCGCCTCCAGCGGCGGACGCACGCGGGCGACCGTCCCCGCCGCGTCGACCGGCGTGAAAAGCGACGTGAGCGACGACAGCTTGATCGAGAGCTGCAGCATGGGAGCGTCGCCAGCGGTCCGTCTGCCCGCCTGCGGTTCGCGTCCGAGTTGCTCGACCATCGCGAGATAGCGCTCGACGTACGACAGCGCCTCGGACTCGCTCAATACCGCCTCGCCCAGCAGGTCGAAGGACGGCACTCGCCCGTGCCGGTCGAGGTACGCAAGCGTCTCGCGGACGCGCTCCTCGCCCGGTGGAGTGATGAAGCGCCGCGCGAACAGTTCGGCCGCCCGCGTCGCAGTCTCGCCCACGACCGGCGCCGGCAGGCGCTCATCGCGCCCGACGCGAAGCAGCCACCGCAGGGGCCGCGGCAGTTGCGGGAAGTCGTCGCCGAAGTACTCCCCGGCGAGCCGCTTCGCCTCATGCCCGTGGCGGTCATGGTCGAGCGATGCGAGGACGTCCATGTAACGCAGCAGTTGGGTGCGAAACCGCTCATCCGCCACCGCGTTCGTGAGCAGCCAGTCCTCGATGCGCTCGGCGAGCCCCGGGCGGTAGCGTTCCGCGCGCTCGATCAGCGCGCGACCGATCTCCTGCACGCGTGCTTCGACGGCCGGATCCAGTGCCATACGTCGAGGATAGCCGCTGCGAGGGCCTCGACGTTGGCTCCTGCAGGCCCACGAGGTTCCCCGTGCGCCGGATTGGGCTAGGATACGCCGAGCCGAGGCCGCCGACCCCACCGGCTTCCTCGCTACACTGACAACAGACGACGATGACGCACACCTGAAGGGGGAGACGCCCCATGGCGGGTTTCGACTCACTGAACAGCTTCGGCACGCGCGCGACGCTCGGCGTCGGCGGTCAGGACCACACCATCTACCGCCTCGACACCGCCGCCCGAGCGCTCGGTCTCGACCTCGCGCGCCTGCCCTTCACGCTGCGCATCCTGCTCGAGAACCTGCTGCGAGGTGAGGACGGGAGCAACGTCACCGCCGACCACATCCGCGCCTTCGCCCAGTGGGATCCGCGCGCCGAGCCGACCGACGAGATCGCCTTCCGCCCGGCCCGAGTGCTGCTCCAGGACTTCACTGGCGTCCCCTGCATCGTTGACCTCGCCGCGATGCGCGACGCGATGGTCGCCCTCGGCGGCGACCCGAAACGCATCAATCCCCTGCAGCCCGTCGACCTCGTGATCGACCACTCGGTGCAGGTCGACGAGTTCGGGAACAGCCTGGCGTTTCTGCACAACGTCGAGCGCGAGTACGAGCGCAACCGCGAACGCTATCAGTTCCTGCGCTGGGGCCAGCAGGCGTTCCAGAACTTCCGCGTCGTGCCGCCCGGCACCGGCATCGTGCACCAGGTCAACCTCGAGTACCTCGCGCAGGTCGTCTTCCGAGGCGACGGCGCGGCCTACCCCGACTCGCTCGTGGGCACGGACTCCCACACGACGATGATCAACGGCCTCGGCGTCCTCGGCTGGGGCGTCGGCGGCATCGAGGCAGAGGCAGCGATGCTCGGCCAGCCCGTCGCCATGCTGTTGCCGCAGGTCGTCGGCGTCCGCCTGACCGGCCGCCTCCCTGAGGGCTCCACGGGCACCGACCTTGTGCTCCGCGTCACCGAGCTCCTCCGCGGCCGCAACGTCGTCGGCAAGTTCGTCGAGTTCTTCGGCAGTGGGCTGAGCGGGTTGCCGCTCGCTGCGCGCGCCACCATCGCCAACATGTGCCCCGAGTACGGCGCGACCGTCGGCTTCTTCCCCGTTGACGACGAGACGCTGGCGTATCTCCGCTTCACCGGTCGCGACGAGATCGTCCCGCTCGTCGAGGCGTACTGCCGCGAGCAACAGCTGTTCCGCACGGACGCCACGCCGGACCCTGAATACTCCGAGGTGCTCGAGCTCGACCTCGGCACGATTGAGCCGAGCCTCGCCGGCCCGAAGCGCCCCCAGGACCGGATCGCGCTGAAGGACGCGAAGACCTCGGCGGAGCAGACCATCGCCGACGAAGTGAAGGCGGGCGCAGGGCCCGATCCCGTCCACGTCGGCGAGAATGGCGTGGCGTACGACCTCACCAACGGTTCGGTCGTCATCGCCGCGATCACCTCGTGCACGAATACCTCGAACCCAGAGGTGATGGTCGGCGCGGGACTCCTCGCGAAGAAGGCAGTCGAGCGCGGCCTCGCCGCGAAGCCCTGGGTGAAGACGAGCCTCGCCCCCGGGTCGACGGTCGTCACCCAGTACCTCGACGAGGCCGGCCTCACCCCGTTCCTTGACCAACTCGGCTTCAACCTCGTCGGCTACGGGTGCACCACCTGCATCGGCAACTCCGGCCCGCTGCCCGAGCCCATCTCGAACGCCGTCACCGAGGGCAAGCTCGCCGTGGCGGCCGTCCTCTCCGGCAACCGGAACTTCGAGGCCCGCATCAGCAACCAGGTGCGCGCGAACTACCTCGCGTCGCCGCCGCTCGTCGTGGCGTACGCTCTCGCCGGACACATGGGCGTCGACCTCGTGACGGAGCCCATCGGCACCGACACCGCGGGTGAGCCGGTGTACCTGCGTGACATCTGGCCCACCACCGCCGAGGTGCAGGCTATCATCCAGTCCTCGATCCGTTCGCAGATGTTCCGCGATCGCTACGCAGACGTCTTCACCGGTGACGAGCGCTGGCGAGGCATGGACGTCGCCCCCGGCGAGCTGTTCCAGTGGGATCCCGACTCCACCTACGTCCGCCGCCCCCCATACTTCGAGGACCTGCCTCGTGAGCCCGGCGACGTGCGCAACATCGAGGGCGCGCGCGTGCTCGCCGTCCTCGGCGACTCGGTGACAACCGATCACATCTCACCGGCGGGCGACATCGCACGCACGAGCCCCGCGGCCGCGTACCTCTCGAGCCACGGCGTCGAGCCGCGTGACTTCAACTCCTACGGCTCCCGGCGCGGCAACCACGAGGTGATGATGCGCGGCACGTTCGCGAACGTGCGCTTGAAGAACGCGCTGGTCGACCGCGAGGGCAACTGGACCAAGCACTTCCCGGAGGGCGACGAGGGCTCCATCTGGGACACCGCCCAGCGCTACCAGTCCGAGGGCATCCCGCTCGTCGTCCTCGCCGGTCGCGAGTACGGCTCGGGCTCCTCGCGCGACTGGGCCGCGAAGGGCCCGATGCTCCAGGGCGTGCGCGCCGTCATCGCGCAATCCTTCGAGCGCATCCACCGCAGCAACCTCATCGGCATGGGCATCCTGCCGCTGCAGTTCCCGGACGGCGAGTCGGCCGCCTCGCTCGGCCTCACCGGCACCGAGGTCTTCCACATCGAGGGCATCGAGGGCGGCGCGCGCCCCGCGCAGGACGTCCCGGTGCGCGCCGTGGCCACGGACGGCAGCGAGACCCGCTTCACCGCCCGCTGCCGCATCGACACCCCCGTCGAGGCGGACTACTACCGCCATGGCGGCATTCTCCAGTACGTGTTGCGCGACTTGCTCGCGCGTTAGGAGCCTCACGATGACCACCGAGCAAGACGTCGACACGAGCAGCTGGAAGCAGACGCCGGACGGCATCCCCATCCCGCCGCCGTCCCCCGAGGACGTGCTGTATGAGAACCGCGACGGCATCGGCTGGATCACCCTCAACCGCCCGCGCGTCCTGAACGCCGTCAACAAGAACGTCACGAGGCTGCTCGCCGCCGCCCTCGACGAGGCGGCCGCCGACGATGACGCAAGAGCCGTAATCCTCACTGGCGCAGGACGCGCGTTCTGCGCCGGCGGCGACATGTGGTCCTCCCTCTACCCGGACGACCAGCCGGCCCCCGAGGCCGCGGAGGTGCAGGGCAAGATCTGGTCGATGCCCAAGCCAGTCATCGCTGCCGTCCGCGGTCACGCCCTCGGACAGGGCGCACAGTTCGTCAACGTGTGCGACTTCACCATCGCCTCGGAGACGGCCCGCATCGGCGAGATCCAGATCCGCCAGGGCTTCTTCCCGCCCACGCTCATCTCGCCCTACCTGATGAGCATCAAGCACGCCAAGGAGTTCATGCTCCTCGGCGACGCCGTCACCGCCGAGGACGCCTACCGCATCGGCATCGTCAACCGCGTTGTCCCCGACAACGAGCTCGAGGCCGCCGCCGACGCGATGGCGAAGAAGCTCGCCGCGCTTCCGGCGACGGCGGTTCGCTTGAACAAGCTGCTCATCAACCGCATCTACGAGCTCGCCGGCTTCCAGCAGGGCTTCGACTGGCGCAAGGACTACGCGCTGCGCGCGCTCTCCGAGCAGAAGGACGAAGTCGCCGAGGCGCGCGTCCGCATCCGCGAGGAGCAGGGCTGGGCCGCCTTCAAGCAGGAGCGCAACAAGGGCTACCAGGACTGAGTCCCCGCCCGTTCGGGCGCGGCGATTAGGGTCTCGCGAACCACGCCTCGTACGCGGGGCGCCGCTCCCCGGCGGCGTCCCGCAGCGACACGCTGCCGAACACCTGCCATGCTTGCGACTCAGGCCCGCTGTCCCGTAGCGCGTGCAACAACAGCCAGTTCGCGAGTCGCACGTCGCGCCCGTCGAGGAGCGCCGTCAGCCGCTCGACGTATGCGACCTGCGCCTGCTCGCCGGCGCTCCAGGGCGCGGTAAACCCCGCGGGATGCTCGGCCGGCCAGCCCGTCTCCGTGATCGCGATCGGCCGGCCGCCGATGCGCGCAGACAGTGGCTCGAGGTAGTCGACCGCGACCGCACTCGGCTCGGCGGTGCCAAAGAACGGGTACAGCGACAGCCCGACGATATCCACCTTCGTCAGGTCGTGCGCGTCGAGGGCGCCCCAGAGCGGCGTCGACCATCCGTTCAGCCCTCCGAGGCCCGCGAGGTGCTCGTAGTTGAACACCGGTCCGACAAGCGTCTGAGGTGATGCCGCCTTGATCGCGTCGTACGCCTCGTCGTAGGCGACGACCCACCTCGCGTAGTCCTCGGGCGCCTGCTCGAAGTAGAAGTCGTTCTCGTTGCCGAGGAATACGTACGGCGGCTGGTACTCCGCCGCGAACGTGCCCAGCATCGAGGCGTACCGCTGGCGCGCGTCCGCGTTCGTCCAGTCGTTCGCGGGGTCCGAGGCGGTCCGTATCAACGGTATCTCACCGGAACGCCACCCGAACACCGGCACAGGAGTGAAGCAGCGTTCCGAGGCCTCGGACGCCACCGCGCGCGGTCCCGCCGGGACCGCCCCGGCGTCAGCGCCCCCGGCAGCATCGTCGCGCCAGGCCCCGTTCCAGAGCACCGCGCTCCCCCCAATGCCGGCGACCTCCTCGTAGAACGCCAGCAGCGAGGCCGGGTCGAGTCCGCCCGTCAGTCCCATCCCCCGGGGCGACAGCCCCACACCGCGCACGAGCGAGGGCGCAGGGGGGCAGGCCTCGCCACCGTCGTCGCGCGACTCGTTTGCCGCACAGCCGCCTGCCAGCACGGCGACGATGAGGAGCGAGACCACCCGCGCGATCGGCATGCGCCGGTGCGATCGTCTGACCTGCCGCATCAATCGAGTCTCGCCCATTCGCGCGGCCGTCGGTCGCTAGAACATCCGCATCCCGCCGCGATGCGGCTCGAACCGCTCCGACAGCATGCGCGCCAGCTGCGCGAGATGCACGAGGTCGTGGTGCTCCGCGTGGAACAGCATCTCGGAGGCGGTTACGCGCCCAGCGGCCGAGTGCTCGCCGTCACGCTCCCATGCCGAAGGCGCGAGCGTCCGCAGCCACTCGACATCTGCCCGCCGGCGCTCCGTGAACTCATCCAGCAGCTCGGCGGGCGTCCGCGCCCCGTACCCGGAGCGCGCCAGCTCCTCGTTCTCGTCGCGGTTGAGCAGAAAGGGCCGCTCCTGCTCGACCATCGAGTGGATGCGGTCGAGCGCTCCGATGCGCTGCGTGATGAGCAGGTGCGCGACGACGTCGTGCGGTGACCACCCACCATCTGCCGCGGTCTGCATCGAGGCTGCCGAGGCGCTCTCGATCAGCGCGCGCACCGCGTCCGGCGTCCCCTCGAGCTGCGCGATCGCTTCGCGACGCAGTTCGTCGAGAGCGTCCCCGGTCACGACGCCGCGAATGCCCGGCAGCGGATCGCACGCGCGAGGTCGTCGTTCGCTTCGCGCAGCGAGCGCGCCAGTGTCGGCAGCCGCTCGCCAACCTCGGCGAGCAGCCGCTCGGACCGCTCGAGGACCGCCTGATCCACCCGGCCCGGGAAGAGCCCGCCGAAGTACGCGCTCGCGGCTTCGTGCGGACGCGACTCGAACACGGCCGGCACCGCCTCGAAGAAACGCTCGTCGTACGGCCGCGTTAACTCGCGCTGCACGTACCACTGGAACCCGCTCATTGCCGCCGAGGTGAGGTGCAGCGAGCCGTAGCCCTCGTCGTGGAACCGTCGCCACGCCTCGGCCTTCGTCCCGGCGTCCGGCTTCGAGGTCTCGCACCGCAGCAGCGCACGCTGTCCGCGGTCCGAGGGGTCGCGCTCGCGCTCGGCGGCCACCCGCGCCTCGGCCCCATCGAGCCCGTACGCCACGAACCGCGCCGCCAGCTCCCAGCGCATCTCCTGGTCGACCGTGAAGCCCGCCACGCTCACCTCGCCGTCCGCGAGACGAGCGAATTGCACGATGTCCTCGGCATTGATCGCGACCCCGATGAGCGTGCGGCCCCAGATGATCTGCAGGTCGCCCTGCGGCGCGGACTGCAATTGCCCCCAGGCCAGCTCGAAGAAGCGATGCGCCTCGTCCAGACGCTGCTCGTCCGGCACGTACCGCGCGATCGTCGCCTGCGCGTTCGCGAGGATCGTCTCGATCAACTCGTGGCTCGGCTCGCTGCCGATCTGCGCCGCGATCAGCCGCAGGTACTCCGGCGACTTCAACTGCTGGTCTCGCACCATGTTCCACAGCGCCTGCCAGATCAGTTGCCGCAGCAGCGAGTCTTCGATGCGGTCGAGGTGCTGCTGCGCGTACGCGAGCGACCGCGCGTCGAGCGCGACCTTCACGAACCCGTGGTCGTTGTGGTTCGGGAACACAAAGTCCGGCAACGGTCGCCCCGCCGCTTCCGCTACCTCGGCCTCGTCGCCGTCGAGCTGCACGGGCGCCTCATCGATACGCGCGACATCCCCGTCGTTCCGCACGAGCGCGACGTCGAGGCGATGCGGGCGCAACGTCGGGTACTCGTCCGGCGCACTCTGCGTCAGCGTGAGCCGTCCGATGCTGCCGTCCGCGGCCTCGACCCGGGCGGCGACCGTGTTCAATGACGGTGTTTCGAGCCACAGGCGCGCCCACTCGTGCAGATCGCGCCCAACCCCCTCGCCGAGCGCGTCGAGCCACTGCGACAGCGTGGTGTTCTGGTACGCGTGTCGGCGGAAATAGATGCGCATTCCCTCGCGGAAGCCGTCCATGCCCATCGCCGCCACGAGCTGCTTGATGACTGAGGCGCCCTTGCCGTACGTGATGCCGTCGAAGTTGAGGAACGTGTGGTCGGTGTCGGGCACCTGGCCGGCGATCGGATGCGTGGTCACGAGCTGGTCCTGGCGGTAGGCCCAGTTCTTCATGCCTGAGTTGAAGTCCTGCCATGCCCCCTTGAACCGCGTCGCTTCCACGAGCGTGAGGTACGCCATGTACGTCGCGAAGCTCTCGTTGAGCCACAGGTCGTTCCACCAGCGCATCGTGACGAGGTCGCCGAACCACATGTGCGCCATTTCGTGCAGCACGACCTCGGCGCGGCTCTCCCGCTGCCGGTCGGTGGGTGGGTCGCGGAAGACCATCCGCTCCGAGTGCGTGATCGCGCCCACGTTCTCCATCGCCCCCGCGTTGAACTCCGGCACGAACACCTGGTCGTACTTCACGAACGGATAAGGCGTATCGAAGAACTCCTCGTAGAAGTCCAGGCCCTGCTTCGTCACCGTGAACAGCTCCTCGGTATCGAGGTGCGGCACCAGCGACTTCCGGCAGAACAGGCCCAGCGGGATGCCTCGATGCTCGTCACGCACTGCCACGTACGGTCCGGCGATCAGCGCGAAGAGGTACGTGCTGAACGGCCGGGTCGTCTCGAACAGCCAGCGCCGACGGCCATCCGAGGTCTCCTCGTGACGCCTCGCCCGCCCGTTGCTGATGATCTCCCAGTCCGCCGGCGCCACGACGGTCAGCGCGTACGTCGCCTTCAGGTCGGGCTGGTCGAAGTTCGGAAACAACCGGTGCGACTCGTACGGCTCGAAGTTCGAGTAGAGGTATTCTTCGCCGTCCTCCGGATCCACGAACTGGTGCAGCCCGTCACCCGTATGGTCGTACTCGTTCTCGTACGTCAGACGCACGACGTTGTCCGTGGCCATGGCGTCTGCCGGGATGGTCAGGCGGTACCCCGTCCAGAGCAGCGCTGGGTCAAGCTCGCCGCCGTTCACCTCGAATCGGTCGATCCGCTTCCCGCGAAAATCGAGGAACGTATCGCCGCTGCCGTCGAAACGGAAACGGATCGTCGCCTCGCCGCGGTACGTCTCGGAGCCCCGCGTCAGGTCGATGGACAGCTCGTAGCTCACCCCGTTGACGTCCGCGGCGCGCGCTTCCGCTTCCGCCTGGGTCAGCACGTCTCGCGCGGGCGCGGCGTTCGTCATCCCAATTCCTTTCGCTCTCGAGCTGATGCGGATGCGCGCGGCCGGAGGAAGGACGGCGCGAGCTCAGGTCGCAGTATACCGAGCGTCTTCGCTGCTCCGGCGTTCAGCGCGGATGCGCACCGTGGCAATCACGAGGAGCGCAGCCGCCAGCCCGAACCACGTCAGCGCGTACTCCATGTGCGGCGCCGTGCTGACCTCGGTGCCCCAGTAGCGCACCGGCAGGTCGGGCGGCGGTGCCTGGTCGCCCGGGTCGCGCGTCCCCTGGATCAACCGCCAGTCGAGCACGGGGTACGGCAGCTCGCGCGCCATCGAGGCGATGTCGAACCATGCCCAGGATCCGTCCGGAGTCTTCCCCGCCGTGGTCCCTGTGACGATCACCGACGCGCCCTCGGGCCTGGGCGCAGTGCGCGCGAGCCCCTCGACCACGCCGCGCTCCTCAACGGCGAGATCAGCCAGCACGCCCTCGCGCAGGGCAAGCGGGTACCACCCCCGGTTCACGAGGATCGCGGGCCCCCCGCCGTCCGGCAGCAGCGGCGTCACGGCCTCCTCGCCCAGCGTGCCGTACCGCGCGATGTTCGCGAGCGTCATGGTGTGCGCGTGGTCCCACCGTCCGCTCACCTCCACTCGCCGGAAATCGACCTCCGCGGCCGTCAGCGGGGGTTCGACGCGCCATTCGAGGGGTGCCGCGGCCACACTCGCGCCGCGTTCGCGCTCGGCGGCGTCCGCACTGCGCTGTCTCGAGAACTGCCACGCTCCCAGCGCGACGAGCACCAGGAACGCCGCGCCCAGCAGCGCGAGCATCACCGGCAACGATGGCCGAAACCGAAAGCCGCGTGCCGGGGCTGAGGGGGACTCGGTTGCCATCACTCGATCGAGGTTCCACCCGCCTGCCCCCACTGGCAACAGGGACACCATGCGTCTCGCACCGCCCCGGGGCATCATGGAGGCGTGAGCGATCCAGGCGCACTGCTGACCCGAGCCTACCGTGGCGGTGCACTCGCAGCCGAGGGCTTCCCGCTAACGGACATCTCGTCGTACCTCGGGTCGCCCGGGACGTCCGTGTGGGTCGACTTGCTGGATCCCGGCCACGCGGAGATGCGGTCGCTCGCGGAGGGACTCGGGCTGCACGAGCTGGCCGTGGAGGATGCGCTGACGCGCAGTCAGCGTCCGAAACTCGACCACTACTCGACGCACCAGTTCTTCTCCTGCCAGGCCGTACGCCTCGACCGCACGACGAACGAGCTCCAGCGCACCGAAGTGGACGCCTTCATCAGCGACCGCTGGCTGGTGACGGTCCGCAAAGGCGGGACCTTCCCCCTCGACCGGCTGATCGAACGCCTTGACCGCTCGCCCGACCTGCTGGCCCACGGTGTGGGCTTCCTCGTCTACAGCCTGCTCGATGTCGTGGTGGACGGCTACTTCGATGCAGTCGAGGCCTTCGACGAGTACTACGACGAGGCCAGCGAGAGCATCTTCAGCGAAACCCCGTTCACTCCGGCCCAGCAGCGCGACTGGTTCGAAATGCGTCAGGCGCTCGTCCGCTTCCACCGCACCGCGTTCCCGATGCGGGAGGCCGTGAGCGCCTTCCTTCGCCGCGAGCATGAGGTCAGCCCCGAGCTGTACCCGTACTACCAGGACGTGTACGACCATATCCTTCGCGTGGTCGAGTCGACTGAGGCCCTGCGCGACCTCGTGACCACGATCGTGGAGACCAACCTCAGCCTGCGCGACTATCGGCAAAACCAGATCGTGAAGAAGGTGACGAGTTGGGCGGCGATCATCGCCGTGCCGACCCTCATCACGGGCTACTTCGGAATGAACGTCCCGTTCCCGGGATCGGGAGAGACGTCAGGTGTCATCGCGTCGACCGCGCTGGCGCTCCTGCTGTCAGGCGCGCTCTACATCCTCTTCCGAAAGAACGAATGGCTCTGATGCGTCGCCAAACCAGCTCGACATCGTATGCGCCGCCGAGCGCTCGTCGTTCGCCGTTCCAGGTGCGATAGCCTCATCGGTCGAGTCGGCCTCGATCAGACCGAGGACGTTGCCACCCGGGTCTGCAAAGAGGGCCATCGGCGCCATCTCCGGATCCTCAGTGACGTCTTGCACCACGATGCCGCCGAGGTCTCGAATCCGTTCCAGTGTCCCTGCCAGATCCCGGACTTCGATGTACAGCGTCACCGCCGCTGCCCCGCGCCCGATCATCCCGCCGATTCCCGCTTGCTGGCCGTCGACGGCGCCAAAGCCCAGCGCGTCCTCGGCTTCAACCGTCCACTCGAACGCGTCGTGATAGAACTGCCGTAGCCCGGCGCCGTCCTCACCGCTGATCTCGAAATGCACGACCGGATTCGGCATGGCGTCGGATTCTTCGTCTTCCCCGGAATGTTCCGCTCGTCACCGGCCCGCAGCGCGGCGCGGCAATCACAATAGTGGTTCAGCGCCTCCCCGTCACCGTACGTCGTGACTCACTCAACCCCGCCTGCCCGCAGTTGGCCCCGCGCTATACTCGGCCTCGAAGCGACGTCACTCCGCCACGAGGGAGCCACGCCATGGTCATGAGCCACGCCGTCATCCAGAAGCGCGCCGCCGAGGCGCCCGTGGCCCCCAATCTGATGGATCTCGACGCAACTCGCCGAAGCTGGACGTGGGACGCTATCCGCGCCGAGCTCGACCTCCCGGATGGCCTCGTCAACCAGGCCCATGAGTGCATCGACCGCCACGCCGCCACCACGCCCGACAAGGTCGCGATGCTCTGGGAAGGTGCAGACGGCTCCATCGAGCGCTACACGTTCGAGGAGATGCGACGCCAGACGAACCGCTTCGCCAACGTCCTCAAGCGCATTGGCATCCGGAAGGCCGACCGGGTGTTCGTCTTCGCGGACCGCATCCCGGAGCTCTACTTTGCGGTCTTCGGCACGCTCAAGGCCGGTGCCATCTCGGCGCCGCTGTTCTCCGCCTTCGGTCCCGAGCCCGTCGCCGAGCGTGTCCGCCGCGCCGAAGGCGTCATGATCGTGACGACGCCGAATCTGCTCCCCAAGATCGACCAGATCCGTGCGGCGCTGCCCTCGGTGCGGCACGTAATGGTGATCGGCCACCGGGCGGGCGCCGAGGTGGACGCCGCCAACCTCGACTACGCGGCGCTGATGGCGGAGGCCTCCGACGACTGCGACATCGAGCGCACCGGACCCGAGGACTGGTCGATCATGCACTTCACCTCGGGCACCACGGGCCTGCCGAAGGGCGCCGCCCACGTCCATGACGCGGTCGTCAACCACTACGCCACCGGCAAGTACGCCCTCGACCTGCACCCGGACGATATCTACTGGTGCACCGCTGACCCCGGCTGGGTCACCGGCACCTCGTACGGCATGTTCGCCCCCTGGAGCAACGGTGTGACCCAGGTCATCTACGAGGGCGGCTTCGGTGCAGGCCGCTGGTTCGACATCATCGAGCGTCACCGCGTCACAGTGTGGTACACGGCCCCCACCGCGATCCGCATGCTGATGAAGGCCGGTTCGGGCGTCCCGAGGGAGCGCGACCTGTCCTCGCTGCGCTTCACCGCCTCCGTGGGCGAGCCTCTCAACCCTGAGGGCGTCGTCTGGGGCGAGGAGGCCACCGGGCTCCCCTTCCACGACAACTGGTGGCAGACGGAGACCGGCGCGATCATGATCGCCAACTACGCTTCGATGGACATCAAGCCCGGCTCCATGGGCCGCCCCTTCCCCGGCATCACTGCCGGCATCCTCGACGACGAGTTCAACGAGGTCACCGAACCGATGCGTGAGGGCCAGCTCGCCCTCAAGACCCCGTGGCCGTCGATGTTCCGCACCTACTGGAGCGACGAGGAACGCTACCGCTCCCGCTTCAAGGGCGAGTGGTACATCACCGGCGACCGCGCCAAGCGTGACGAGGACGGCTATTACTGGTTCGTCGGGCGCGACGACGACGTGATCAACACGTCCGGACACCTCGTCGGTCCCTTCGAGGTAGAGAGCGCCCTCATCGAGCATCCGGCCGTCGCCGAGGCCGGCGTCATCGGCAAGCCCGACCCCATCGCGATGGAGATCGTGAAGGCGTTCGTCTCGCTGAAGGACGGCTTCGAGCCAAGCGACCAGCTCCGCCGCGAGCTGATCGGCCACACACGCCAGCGTCTCGGACCCGGCGTCGCTCCCCGCGAGATCGACTTCGTGCCCTCGCTGCCCAAGACACGCTCGGGCAAGATCATGCGGCGCCTGCTGAAAGCGCGTGAACTCGGGCTGCCGGAAGGCGACACGTCGACGCTGGAGGACTGACCGCGCGCCAGCCGCCGCCGCGCCCCTCGGGGGCTCGGCGTACGATGGTAGTGCCGCGATCCGTCGCGCCCGTAGGACGAGGCCCGGCTCCCATCGTTCGGAGGGACGAGTGACCACGACCGACGCCGAGCAGGCCCCCGAGGTCACCATCCGCCGTGGCCTGAAGGACGTCTACTTCGACCGCACGCGTGCCTCCTACATCGACGGGCGTGCCGGCAAGCTGCTCTACCGCGGCTACTCGATCCACGACCTCGCCGAGCGCTCCACGTTCGAGGAGACGGCCTACCTTCTCTTCCGCGGCAAGCTCCCCGGTCGTCAGGACCTCGACGCGTTCGAAGCCGACCTCAAAGCCGCGCGCCCCCTGCCTCCCGAGATCTTCGACGTCATCCGCGCCGTGCAGCACGCTCACCCGATGGACGTCCTCCGGACGGCCACCTCCGCGCTCGCGGCGTTCGACCCCGAGGTTCATGACAATTCGGTCGAGGCTACCGTCCGCAAGGGCATCCGCCTCACCTCGCAGGTCCCGACCATCGTCATGACGCACGAGGCCATCCGCAACGGCCGCGACCCGGTCCCGCCCAGCGCGACGCTGTCTCACGCCGCGAACTTCCTCTACATGCTCACGGGCGAGGTGCCGAGCGACGACGCGGCGCAGCTCATGGACCGGGACTTCATCCTCCACGCTGAGCATGGCCCGAACGCCTCCGCGTTCACGGCGCGAGTGGTGGCGGGTACGCAGGCGGACCTCCACGCCGCGGTCGTCGCCGCCATCGGAGCCCTCTCGGGCCCGTCGCATGGCGGGGCGGCCGAAAACGTCATGCAGATGGCGATGGAGATCGGCGAACCGGAGCACGCGGCGGCGTACGTCCAGCGGCTGCGCGCCGAGGGAAAGCCCGTCATGGGCTTCGGCCATCGCGTCTACAAAGCCGAGGACCCGCGAGCGCGGCACCTCCGCGAGGGCGTCCGCCGCCTCAGTATCGAGCGCGAGGAGCCGAAGTGGTACGCCATCCTCGAAGCCGTGCAGGATGCGATGCGTCCCTACGCCCGTCTCGGCGTGCACGTGAACGTCGATTTCTTCGCGGGCGTGATCTACTACCTGCTCGGCGTCCCGTCGGACCTCTTCGTCCCCATCTTTGCCGTCGGCCGCATCCCGGGCTGGACCGTCCAGGTCGTCGAGCAATACGAGAACAACATCCTCATTCGACCGCTGACGCAGTACGTCGGCGACATGGATCTGCCGTACGTCCCCATCGAGGATCGCGTCTGATCAGGCCGGCGCCGACTCCACCGCCAGCCGCGTCACCCGCACCTTCTTGATCCGCCGCCCGAGGATCGAGAGCACCCGCAACTGCAGCTGGTACTCGTCGCTCGTCACCTCGTCCCCGGGCACCGCCAGCCGCCCGAGGAGCGAGAGAATCAACCCACCCACCGTATCGAAGTCCTCGCTGTCGATCTCGATGCCGAACAGCTCGTTCAGGTCGTCGATCGGCAGCCGCGCGTCGACGATCGCCTCGTCGTCGGACAGCTGCTGCACGTCCACCGCTTCCACGTCGTACTCGTCTGCGATCTCCCCCACGATCTCCTCGAGGAGATCCTCAACCGTGACAACCCCGGCCGTCCCGCCGTACTCGTCGACCGCCACCGCCATGTGCACCTTGTCGCGCCGCATGTCAGCCAAGAGCTCGTCCACGTGCTTCGTCTCTGGGACGAAGTACGGCGGGCGCGCGATCTCGCGCAGGCTCTGGTTGAGCCGCCCCGCCCGCAGGTACGCCAGCAGGTCCTTGGCGTAGACCACGCCCACGATGTGGTCCATCGAGTCCTCATAGATCGGCACCCGGCTGAACCCCGTCTCGTTGATCATCCGCATCACATCGCCGGTCCCCGCATCGTGGGCCAGCGCCTGGATGTCGGGCCGCGGCGTCATCACCTCGCGCACGGTCTGTTCGGACATCGCGAGGATGCCGCGCATCATCCGCCGCTCTTCGGACAGGGCGCGCCCCGAGTCGCCCCCATCAGTCCGCTCGAGGACGGAGAGCAGCTCGTCCGCCGGGTTGGCCTCCGGGACGTCCGGGTCCCGCCCGACCACGCGCGCGACCGCTGCTGCCGGTGTGCTCCCGGCCCATGCGAGCGGTGCGCACACCGTCTGAATCGCGAGGATGGGCCGTGCGAGGCGTACCCCGGTCGCCTCGGGATCGAGCAGCGCGAACGTGCGGGCCGTCTGGCGCAGGAATCCCACCACGAGGACGGACACCACCGCCGCCACGACCATCCGCCACCCGCTCAGCTCGTCGCCGTCGACGATCAACACGGTCAGGGCCAGCGCCGTGATCACGGTGCTCACGGTCACGGCCACGCTGAGCGAGCGCAGGACGCGCTGCCGTTGTCGGATGTAGTTGTCGAGCAGGGTGTTCAGACTGGCGTTCTGACTCGGCTGCCCGTGCCGCGCGCGGTTGCGCGTGATGGCGCTGACGCTCGCCTCCGCGGCCGAAACGAGCACGAGCAGCACGGCCGAGACGATGAGCAGTACGAGGGCGAGAAGAAGGCTGGTATCCAAGCGTATTCGGCCCCGGACGGGACCTCAGACCCCCTCTCCGGTCTCGTCGCGCGCTTCGATCTCGCGGGCGCGCGCTGGCGCCCCGAGGACCAGTGCCGAGGGCGCCACGTCCCGCGTCACGATGGCCCCCGCGCCGGTGCGGGCGTCCGCGCCGACGACCACCGGCGCGATCAAGATCGAGTCGCTGCCGATGAACGCGCGGTCGCCGATCGCCGTGCGGTGCTTGTCTGCCCCGTCATAGTTCGCAGTCACGGTACCCGCGCCGATGTTCACGTCCGCCCCGACGTCCGCGTCGCCAAGGTACGAGAAGTGCCCGATGCGCGTGCGCGCTCCGACGCGCGAGGCCTTGATCTCGACATAATTGCCGACCCGCGCCTCCGCACCGATGCGCGCCCCGGGGCGGAGGTGGGAATACGGCCCCACGCGGACGCCTTCACCCAGTTCCGCGCCCTCGATGGTCGACGTGCCGATCTCGCAACCGTCGGCGATGCGCGAATCACGCACCACCGCGGCCGGTCCGATGCGGCACCCGCCGCCCACGCTCGTCGTCCCGAGCAGGTGCACCCCTGGCAGCAGGGTCGTATCGGCGCCGACGGAGACGCCGGCATCGATGTAAGTCGTCGCCGGGTCCACGAGCGTCACGCCCTCGAGCATCACGCGACGACGAATGCGCTCCCGCATGATCTGTTCGGCCCGCGCCAGCTCGACGCGCGTGTTGACCTGCTGCACCTCAGACGACTCGACCACCTGGTACGCGTCGGCCCCCCGTGGATGCTCGACCGCGCGCGCGATCGCGTCGGTCAGATACACCTCGCCGCGCGGGCTCGGGTCGAGGCCTGCCAGCACCGGCCACAGCCACTGCGCCTCGGCCGCATACAGCCCGCCGTTCACCTCGGGCTGCCCACGCGTGACGGCGTCCGCATCCGACTCTTCGACGATGCCCTGGATGCGCCCGTTCTGGCGCCGGACCCGGCCGTACCCGGTCGGGTCTTCGAGGTAGGCCGTGAGGAACGTCAGCACCGCTTGCTCTTGCAGGTGACGCTGCGTGAGTTCGCGCACCGTCCGCTCGGTGATCAGCGGCAGATCGGCGTTGAGGATCAACAGGAGCGGTGCCTCGCCTGCCGCGCCGCGCGCTGCAAGCGTCGCATGCCCGGTGCCCAGCGGGTCGCCCTGCGGCGCCACGATCGCGCCCGGCACCTGCGTCCGCGCGACCTCGGCGACCTCGCCCTCAGCGTCCGCGGTCACAATGACGATGCGCCCGATCCCCGCCGCCCGCACCGTGTCACATACGTGCAGCATCATCGGCCGCCCCGCGACCGGGTGCAGCACCTTTGGCAGCTTCGATCGCATGCGCGTCCCGCGCCCTGCGGCCAGCACGATGGCCACCCAGCCGTCGAGGCCAGGCGCGTCTGGATCAGTCACGGGAGAGGGACGGCTATGGGAAGGCTCGGCGGTGTCGATGGTTGTCTCTCCGACCGTCGATGAAGTGATCGTCGAGGGGTGTACGCCCCCAAATTGACTCGTCAGACGAGGCCATTCTACACTCCGCCAGAGCCCTGTTGCCATCCGGCCGGCCAATCCACGAACGACTCCGAGGCCAGACTGTGACCGTCGACGAGCTGCGCGATGCGTTCCTTGCATTCTTCGAGGGGCGCGGGCACCGCCGTATCCCCTCGTCGCCGCTGGTGCCCCACGGCGACCCCTCACTCCTCTTCACCTCCGCCGGCATGGTGCAGTTCAAGCCCTACTTCATGGGCCTCGAACAGCCCCCCGCCTCGCGCATGACCTCCGTCCAGAAGTGCTTCCGCACTACCGACGTCGAGGAGGTCGGCGACCCGTCCCACCTCACCTTCTTCGAGATGCTCGGCAACTTCTCGATCGGTGACTACTTCAAGCCGGACGCCATCGCGTGGGCGTGGGAGTTTCTCACTGGCACGCTCGCCCTCCCTCCGGAGCGTCTCTGGGCCACGGTCTACCTCGATGACGACGAAGCGTACGACCTGTGGAAGCAGCGCGGCCTGCCCGAGGAGCGCATCCTCCGCTACTCCGCCGAGCAGGGGAACTTCTGGGCCTCGGGCGACACCGGCCCCTGCGGTCCCTGCTCTGAGATGCACTATGACTTCGGAGTGAACCCGGACTGCCCCCGCTGCGGCGAGGGCACCTGCCACCCGGACGTGGGATGCGGCCGCTTCCTCGAGATTTGGAATCTCGTGTTCATGGCGTTCGACCGCCAGCCGGACGGCACGCTGCAGCCCCTGCCGGCGCAAAACATCGACACCGGCGCCGGTCTTGAACGCGTCGCCTGGGTGCTGCAGGACGCAAAGTCGGTCTACGAGACCGACCAGCTCCGCCGCATCCTCGCGAAGGTCGAGCAGCTCGCGCCCGAGTACCGCTACGACCCGGTCGCCGACCCAGACACGGCGCGCGCCATGCGCTCGATCACAGAGCACGCCCGCGCCATCGCGTTCCTCGTTGCCGATGGGGTGCTTCCTGCCAACGAGGGCCGCGGCTACGTGCTGCGTCGCGTCCTCCGCCGCGCCGTGTACTTCGGCTACACCATCGGCCTGCGTGACGCCTTCCTCGAACCGGTCGTCGACGCGGCGATCGAGGCCTCCCTGACCGCCCACCCGGAACTGGCGCCCCAGCGCGACTTCATCCGTCGCGTCGCCGCGCGCGAGGAGGCCCGCTTCCAGCAGGTGCTTGCGCGCGGCCTCGAGCTCCTCGAACAGGTCTTCGAGCGGGAGACCGCCACCAGGCGCATCCCCGGTCGCGACATGTTCACCCTCTACGACACGCATGGCCTCCCGCCCGAGCTCACCGTCGAGGTCGCCGGCCAGCGCGGCTATACCGTCGACCGCGAAGCGTTCGAGGTCGAGATGGCCGCCCAGCGCCAGCGCTCCCGCGGAGAAGGCGCCTTCGAGGACTTCGACGATCCGGTCGCCGAGCGTTATGCGGCCCTCGGCGTTACAAGTGTGTTCGCCGGATACGAGCAGCTCGACGTCCGATCCAACGTGTCCGCAATCGTCGCCGAAGGACTGAACGTGGAACGCCTCACCGCCGGCGAGGCAGGTTCAGTGGTCCTGCCGGTGACGAGCTTCTACCCCGAAGGCGGCGGTCAGGTCGGTGACCACGGCGAACTCGTCACCCCCGACGGTCGCCTCCTCGTCGAGGACACGCAGCGCTACGGCGAGGCGATCGCGCATATCGGCTCTGTCGTCGAGGGCCACATCGCCGTCGGCGATCCCGTCGAGGCGCGCGTCAGCCCCGAGTGGCGCAACGGGAGCGCGCGCAACCACACGGGGACGCATCTCCTGCACGCCGCGCTTCGCCTCGTGCTCGGCGAGCACGTCCGGCAGGCTGGCTCCTACGTCGGTCCCGACCGCCTGCGCTTCGACTACACACACCCGGAGTCGCCGACCGCGGCGCAGCTCCGCGAGGTGCAGCGCCTGGTGAACGCCCGTGTCCGGGACGACATCGAGCGTGAGACGGTCGAGCTGCCGTACGAAGACGCCATCGCGCGCGGCGCCATCGCGTTCTTCGAGGACCGCTACACGGCCAGCGTGCGCATGGTCGAGTACTGCGAGGCGCACTCCCACAACCCTGAGCACGGCCACGCGCACGGCGAGTGCTTCAGTCGTGAGCTCTGCGGCGGCACCCACCTCCACTCCACCGGTGGCGTCGGCATGCTGCAGATCGTCAGCGACTCGAGCATCGGCGCCGGCCTCCGCCGTATCGAGGCGGTCACCGGCCCCGAGGCCGAACGCTACGTCGAGGAACGGCTCGACCTGGTTGACACGCTGATGCAGCGCTTCCGCGTCCCCGCCGACGAGGTGCTCCGCCGCCTCGATTCCCTCGAGGCCCAGCTCGGCGAGGAGCGCCGCCGGGCCGAGCAGCTCGCCGCCCGCGCATCGCGAGGCGCCGCGGACGACCTCGCCGCGAAGGCCGAGACCGTCGCCGGCACCCACCTGCTCGTGACCCGCGTCGAGGCGGACTCCGCCGACGCGCTGCGCGCGCTCGGCGACCGCCTCCGCGAGCGCCTCGGCAGCGCGGTAGTGGCGCTCGGGGCAGTGATCGGCGACCGACCGTCGTTCCTCGCCCTGGTGACGGACGACCAGGTCGCGCGTGGGCTGCGTGCCGACGACCTGGTGAAGGCCGCCGCAAACGTGGCCGGTGGCGGAGGAGGAGGGCGTCCGCAGCTCGCCCAGGCGGGCGGCAGGGACGCCGGCAAGCTCGACGAGGCACTCTATGCCGCGCGGCTCGCCGCCCTCGAGAAGCTGGACTCGGCGACATAACGACACCGTGCGCTGGCTAGGGGTCGACCCCGGCGCCGTCCGCGTCGGCATCGCCGTCTGCGACGAGGAGGAGCGGCTTGCCGTTCCCCTCGAGGTGGTCCCGGCCTCTGCCGCAGTCCCTGCCGTCCGCAGCCACGCGGCCCGCAATGACGTCGGCGGCGTCGTCGTCGGGCTGCCGCTCTCCCTCGATGGGCACGAGGGTCCCGCAGCCGCTGCCGCGCGCCGCCTCGGGGAGCGCGTTCGGCGCGTACTCCGTCTCCCCGTAGAATACGAGGACGAGCGGTTCACCTCGGTGGCCGCGGGCGATCCCGGGCGCGGGGGCAGGCCACGGGACGACATCGCCGCGGCGATCATGCTCCAGCAGTTCATTGACCGGAGAAGGCGCGATGCCGGGCTCGCTCCGTAATCCGCTCGTCCTGCTCGCCGCGTCCCTCGCGTACGCGCTTGTCGTCGCGTTCATCGTGCTCTCCGTCCTGCGCGGGTCGCCGGATGCCGTCGCGGGCGAACTCGAGGGCATTCCGCCCGAAGTGAGCTTCGGGACCGGGCAGCCCGTGACCTTTGAGGTGGAAGCGGGCGTCTCCGGCAGCCAGATCGCAGCCGCCCTCGAGGAGGCCCGCGTCATTTCCGACCGCCACCGCTTCGAGGCGCTCGCGAAGCTGACCGGCGGTAGCGCCGACCTCAAGGCCGGGTGCTACGTCTTCGCGGAGCGCACGCCGTCCGCCGAGGTCATCGTGCGGCTGCGCGAGGGCATCACCTCGCTCCGCTCACTCGCCGTCCCCGAAGGACGCCGTGTCGAGGAGATCGGCGCGTCCCTCGAGCGCGCGGGCATTACCACCGCCGAGGCATGGCGGGTCGCGATCGAGGAGGCCCCTCGCGACATCCTGCCCGAGATTCCGCCGGGCGACTCGCTGAACGGCTATCTCTTCCCCGCGACCTACCCGGTCGAGTGCCAGGCCGACGCGCCGCAGATGGTGCGCGCCATGCTCGAGGCATTCGCCGCTCAGGTGACGCCCGAGTTGGTCGAAGAGGCGAAGCAGCGGGGGCTCTCGCTCCACGAGGTCGTCACGCTCGCGTCTATCGTCGAGCGCGAGGCCGCCGTGCGCTCCGAGCAGCCCGTTATCGCCTCGGTGTTCCTGAACCGCGTCGCCGAGGGTATGCCGCTGCAGGCCGACCCCACCGTGCAGTACGCCATCGCCTCAACGAGCCCTCCCGAGGGAGACGGCGTCTGGTGGAAGACCGGGCTGACCGAGGACGACCTGCAATTCGACTCTCCGTACAACACGTACCTGAATCGGGGACTGCCCCCGGGCCCGATCGCAAACCCCGGCATCGATGCCATTCTCGCGGTGATCCGGCCGGCGGACACGGAGTACTTGTACTTCGTCGCCACAGGGGACGGTTCGCACGCCTTCGCGACGACGCTCGCGGAGCACAACGCGAACGTGGAACGCTACCTCTTGCCATGACGCAGCACATCGCGCTCCTCGGGCACCCTGTCGCCCATTCGATCTCGCCGCGCTTTCAGCAGGCCGCGCTCGACGCCCTCGGCATCGACGCCCGGTACGAGGCATGGGATGTGCCGCCCGCTGACCTCGCCATCGCCCTCGAGCGCCTGCGCTCCGCAGACTGGCTGGGCGCCAACGTCACCGTGCCGCACAAGGAAGCCGTTGTTCGCCTGGTCGACCGCCTCGACCCGATCGCCGAGCGTGTGGGCGCGGTCAACACCGTGGTCCGCCGCGACGGCCGGCTGCATGCCACCAACACCGATGTCACGGGCATCCTCGCGGCCCTCGAGGATGTGCCGCTGCGGGACGCGCAGGTGGTGCTGCTCGGCGCCGGAGGCGCGGCTCGCGCGGTCGTCGTCGCGATGCACCAGGCCGGCGTCGCCCGGCTCACGATCGCCAATCGCACGCTCAACCGCGCGCGCGCCCTCGCGGCGCTCGCGCCCGGCGTCGAGGTCACCGCGTGTCCGCTCGACGCGACCGACCGCGATCTCGAGGCGTCCGTGATAGCCGCCGGCGTGGTCATCCAGTCGACCTCCGTCGGGATGCTGCATGGCCCGGACGTGGCCTCGATCCCGATCCCCCCGGCCTGGTTCCGCTCCGGCCAGACTGCGTTCGATCTCGTCTACAACCCGGAACGCACCCCCTTCCTGCGCGCCGCGGAGGCGGCCGGCGCCCGCCCCCTCGGCGGACTCGCCATGCTCGTCCATCAGGGTGCCGAGGCGTTCCGTCTCTGGACCGCCGCCGAGCCTCCGCTCGAGGTCATGTTCGCCGCCGCTCGGGCCGCGATGGCGGAGCGGGCCACGACGTGAGCTTCATCGCCGTCGGCGTCCTGATCTTCCTCGTCCTGGGCCTCGTGTTGGGCTTCATCATCATCCAGTCCGCCTTCTCGCACCGTCACTGGCGCAGGGTGATCGCACAGGGCGATCAGCCGACGCTGCTCGCCGCCGTCGAGGAGGCACTCGAGACGTTTCGCGGCATGCGCGCGCCGCGCGGCACGCCCCCCGCGGACTGGCGCGGGCTCCAGTCCGCCGCCCTCGTGGCCGCGGACCGTGACCGCGCGCGCGTCTCCCTGATCGTCGAGCCGGACGTGCGGGTGATCGGCACCGAGCGCCGAGAGGTCGGACCGGCCGAGAGCGTCGCCCGTCGCGTCGCAGTCCGCATGGTGGAACGCCTCCTCTATGAGATCCCGCTCGCCCGCTTTCAGGCCGTGCAGGTAGACGTGTACACCGAGTACCGTAGCCCGCAGGGCCAGATCGCCACGGAATGCCTGCTCACCACGCAGGTTTCGCGGCTCATGGCCAATGAGTCGGACTGGGATGAGCTCGAGGTCGCCGCGATCCTCGCCGACTGGCGAACCCGCGAGCGCGAGTCGGGCCAGCGTCTGGACCCCGAGGAGGGTGCTTTGATCGCGCCGATGCCATCGACGAACGGGCAGGGCGGCCTGCCCCCGGAGGACGTCAGCCTGTGAGCGTGTTTCGATTCCTCACCGCCGGGGAGTCCCATGGCAAAGGCCTCACCTCGATCGTCGAGGGCATCCCCGCCGGCCTCCCGCTGACCGAAGACCAGATCGCCTCGGACCTCGCCCGGCGTCAGGGCGGCTACGGCCGCGGTCGCCGCCAGCAGATCGAGAAGGACCGCGCCGAGATTACCGCCGGCGTCCGCCATGGCCTGACCACCGGCGCGCCCATCGCCATGTGGGTCGTGAATGCGGACCACCAGAACGCCAACTGGCAGGTGCGCATGGCTGTCGGCCCCGTGGATGAGGACGTCGAGCGCGTGACGTTGCTCCGTCCCGGCCACGCAGACCTCGCCGGCACCCAGAAGTACGGATTCGACGACGTCCGCCCCATCCTCGAGCGCTCGAGCGCCCGCGAGACGACCCAGCGCGTCGCCGTCGGCGCCATCGCACGCGCCCTCCTCGCCGAAATCGGTATGGAAGTCCACTCGCACGTCCTCGAGGTGGGCGACGTCGCGGCGCGCGTCCCGGACCGCATCGACTGGGCCGCCGTCGAAGCATCGCCCGTGCGCGTCGCCGATGCCGCCGCCGAACCGAGGATGATCGCCGCCATCGACGCGGCGAAGGAGAACCTCGATAGCCTGGGCGGCGTCTTCGAGGTGCGCGCGAGCGGAGTACCCATCGGCCTCGGCAGCCACGTGCAGTGGGACCGCCGCCTCGACGCGCGCATCGCCCAGGCGATGCTCTCCATCAACGCCGTCAAAGGCGTCGAGATCGGCGATGCCTTCGCCAACGCCCGCAAGCCCGGCTCCGAGGTGCAGGACCTCATCCTGGCCGCCGATGCCTGGGAACGCCGCCCCTGGGAGCACGCCACCAACCGCGCGGGCGGCCTCGAGGGCGGCATGTCGAACGGCGAAGAGATCGTCGTCCGTGCCGCGCTCAAGCCGATCTCGACGATCCCCCGCCGTCTTCCCTCCACCGACCTCCTGACGGGTGCTGAGGCGACTGCTTTCTACGAGCGCGCCGACGCCTGCGTCGTGCCCGCGGCTGGCGTCATCGGTGAGGCGATGCTCGCCATCGTCCTCGCCGAAGCCGCGCTGGAGAAGTTCGGCGGCGACCACGTCCAGGAGTTCCGCCGCAACTGCGCCTCGTACCTCGCCACTGTCGGTCCCCGCGAACGGAAGGCCTCACTGCCATGACGAGCGCCCCGGCCGAACCTTGCCGCCAGATCGTCCTCGTCGGGCTCTCCGGCGTCGGCAAGTCGACGATCGCCGAGATCCTCGCGCGCCGCCTCGGCTGGCCGCTCCTCGATACCGATGACCTGGTGAGAGACCGCCACGGCAGCTCCGCCGCCGAGCTCATCACCTCGAAGGGCGAGCCCGCCTTCCGTGAGATGGAGCGTGCCGTCGTGCACGAGGCGGCGCAGCGCACGCCCGCCGTCATCGCGACCGGCGGCGGTGCGTTCCAGCTCCCGGCCTCACGGCGCGTCCTCGGTGAGCGGGGCTTCATCTGCTACCTCGACGCCACCCCCGGCGAGATCGCCCGTCGCCTCCAGTCCAGCCCCGAGGCCAGCGACCGCCCCCTCCTCGCGGGCGAGGACGTCGAGGCGCGCCTGCAGGAACTCGATGCCGAGCGCCGCCAGGCCTACAGCCACGCCGACCTCTGGGTGCCAGTCCAGGGCCTCGATGCGGAAGCCGCGGCCGCCCGCATCCTCCACACGTGGGCCACCGAGTCCGACCGCCTCCGCGCGACGCCGCTCCGCCTCGACCGCCTCGGCGCGCCACGCCCCTCGGCTGTCCCCGAGGCGCTCGTCGACACCGGTCAGGACCGCTATCCGATCTGGATCGGCCCGGGACAGCTCGGCCGGCTCCCCGAACGCCTGCGCCTGCTCGGTCTCAGCGGCCGCGTCTTCCTCGTCTCCGACGCTAACGTCATCGAGGCGCACGGCATGCGCATCGCCCAGGCCCTCGACGGTGCGGGCATCCCGGGAGCCTCCTACATCGTCCCCGCGGGCGAAGCGTCGAAGACGCTCCGCGTCGCCGACGAACTGTACCGCTGGCTTGCCAGCCAGCGCGCCGAACGTCGCGATGTCGTACTCGCCCTCGGCGGCGGCGTCGTCGGCGATCTCGCTGGGTACGTGGCCGCCACCTACCTTCGCGGGATGCCTCTCATCCAGGCTCCAACCTCAACGCTCGCGATGAACGACGCGGCGATCGGCGGCAAGGTCGCGGTCGACCTGCCCGCCGGCAAGAACCTCGTCGGCGCCTTCCACCAGCCACATGCCGTCATCGCCGACACCGACACCCTCCGCACCCTGCCGAGGCGTTCCTACACCGAGGGCTTCGGCGAGGTGATCAAACACGCGCTCATCCTGGACCCCATGCTCCTGCGCGACCTCGAGCGTCACGCCGGGTCGCTCGCCGCGGGTAGCCCCGAGCCCGAGGTCCTCGCGAGCGTCTTCACGCGCTCCGCGCGTCTGAAGGCCCTCGTCGTCTCGGCCGATCCGATGGAGCGCGGACTGCGCGCCATCCTCAACTACGGCCACACGATCGCCCACGGCATCGAGGCCGCGACCGGCTACGGCGGCGATTACCTCCACGGCGAAGCCGTCGCGGTCGGCATGATGGGAGCCGCGCGCATCGCCGTCCGCATGGGCCTGCTCGACGAGGAGATCCTCGCCCGTCAGGGAGATGTCCTCCGTGCCTTCGGTCTGCCGCTGACGGCTCCTGGCGTCTCCGCCAGCGCCGTCCTCGAAGCGATGCGCATGGACAAGAAGGTCGTTGCCGGGAAGCTCCGCTTCGTTCTGCTCGAAGACATCGGCCGTCCGGTCATCCGCGACGATGTCCCGGAGGATCTCGTAGGCGAGGTGGTGCGCGCGTTGGTCGCAAGCTCGTGACAGTCGCGGGGACCCGTCGGTGACGGCGTACCGTCGGCGCCGGCGCATCGTCGCCAAGGCCACCGGCCGCGTGCAGGGCGTCGGCTACCGCGCCTTCTGCGCCCACGAGGCGACGCGGCTGCTGATCGAGGGCTACGCGAAGAACCTCCCGGACGGCCGCACCGTCGAGGTCGTTGCCGAGGCGGACGAGCCCACGCTCCGCACCTTCGTCGAGCGTCTGCGCGAAGGCCCGTCGATGGCCCATGTCGCTGGCGTCACGTTCCGCTGGGAAGAATCCACAGGCGAGTTCGTCGGCTTCGAAGCGGTCATCTGAGGCTCGCTGCGCCCCGATCGCTGACCCGGTTAGTCAGTCGCTGTGGTAGGCTCCCCTTCGCGCCATTCGCCGTCGCACCTGCATCAAGTTCGAAGGGGGATCGAATGCTCGTCCAACGTGCCCGCCGGCTGCTGCTCCTGACTCCGCTGCTCGCACTCGTCCTCGGACTCGCTGCTGCCTGTTCCGACGACGGCAGCGATGACGAGTTGCCGCTCACGATCGGCGCGCTGGTCCCCCTCACCGGCTCGCTCGCCTCGTACGGTGCAGCCAGCCAGGCCGCCCTCAAGCTCGCCGCCGAGACCATCAACAGCGGCTCGGGCTCCGAGGTCAACCTCCTCATCGAGGACACCGAGACCGACCCGCAGACCGCCCTCGCGAAGCTCGAATCCCTCCATGGACGTGGTGCGAAGGTCGTCATCGGCCCCTTCGCGAGTTCCGAGGTGAACGCCGTGAAGAAGTTCGCGGACGACAACGGCATCGTCCTCGTCAGCCCCCTGAGCACCGCGCGCTCCCTCGCCGTCCCGGACGACAACGTCTTCCGCTTCACGCCCGATGACGACAAGGAGGGCCACGCCGCCGCCGCGCTCGCCTGGGCGGACGGTATCCGCACCATCATCGCCGTCAGCCGCAACGACGAGGGCAATCTCGGTCTGCAGACCGCGATGAAGGCCTCCTTCGAGAAGCTCGGCGGGAAGGTCGTGACGGGCGTGACCTATCCCGCATCCGAGACCGAGTTCTCGGACGAGATGCGTTCCGTCGCGCAGGCGCTCTCCGGCGCGAACGGGACCGGCGGGACGGTCGGCATCTACCTCACCGCCTTTGCAGAGGTCACAGGCGTCTTCAATGCCGCGAACACGATTCCCGCCCTGCAGACCGTGAAGTGGTACGGCAGCGACAGCGTCGCGCTGAGCGCTGACCTCGTCGCCGACGAGACCGCGGCGGCCTTCGCCATGGCGGCCTACTACCCGAACCCGATCCTCGGCCTCGACGAGGCCGATGAGGCTCGGTGGAGCCCCATCCAGCAGCAACTCGCATCGACCCTCGGGCGCCAGCCCGACAGCTTCGCCCTCGCCGCGTACGACGCGCTGATGGTCGCCCGCGAGGCACTGACCGACGCTGGCGGCGATGATGCCGCCATCGACGACATCAAGCGCGAGTTCGTCTCCGTGGCCAACGAGCACGAGGGCCTGACCGGCCCGACGAAGCTGAACGCCGCGGGCGACCGCGACATCGCTATCTACGACTTCTGGGCCGTCTGCCGCGAGGACGGGGAGTACTTCTGGTACCGCGCCGCGACGCACGTGGCGGAAGGCGAGGGGAGCATCAGCCGCCCCGAGAAGTGCGAGGCGTCGTAGCCCGCTCGCCCTACCGGCCGCGCAGACGGTCGATGAACCCCCGCCGGCGGCTCGTCGGCGGGGGTTCGCTGTTCCCTGCATCCAGCACGCGCGCCTCGATGAGATCCGCGAGCCCGCCCGTCTCACCTGGGCCGAATACCGCGAAGTCCCCGAGCAGGCGAGCCGACGAGACGACCGCCAGGAGATCCTCTCGCGGCGTGGCCGGCATCCCGCCGCCTCCCCCCGATATCTCGACGGTCGGGAGGCCGGGGCCGCTGAACCCCTCGGCGATCAGCAGGTCCAGGTTCGGGTCGAGCGCGCGCACGAACGAAGGCAATTCGCCCGCCTCGAACGCTCGCGCCACCGTCACGCGCCCGCCGTTCGGAAGCGTCGCCACCGTCGTCGAGGCATCGCGCAGCACCGCCGAGGCGACACGCCTGCCTCGCTGCCGAAACGCCTCGGTCAGCGACACGGTCAGCAACGATTTCCCGGAGGCGGGCGGCCCAACGATGCAGACCAGCGCCGGCCCGCTCACGACGGTCCGGTCATAACGGCAGGGGCGCACCGAGCAGAATCACGTCGCACTCCCCGCCGCTTTCGATGCTCGCGACGTCCTCCGGCACGATCGCGTACCCGTTCGCAAGTGCCATCGAAGTCAGCACGCCCGAACCCTGCGGCCCCGTGAGATTCACGACGTAAGAGTTACCGTCGGACCTGACAATCGCGCGCGCGAAAAATCGCCGCGGGTCCGGATTCACGATGCGGTCACGAGTGACCGCGCGCACCATCGGTCGCGCCCACCCGTCCGCCTTGCCGAGCAGCGTGAACAGAGCCGGTCGTCCGAATAACTCGAAGGTCATCAAGGCTGACACCGGATTGCCCGGCAGTCCGAGGTGGGGGACCGTCCGCTCGCCCGCTCGGAATGTCCCGAAGGCCAGCGGCTTCCCGGGGCGCATCCGCACGGTCCAGAAGCCGACCTCCCCTTCGCGGGCAAGGACCTCCTTGACCACGTCGAAGTCGCCGCGCGACACCCCCGCCGAGGTGATCAGCAGGTCGGCCGTCTCGAGCGCCTCGTGAATGCGCTCAGTGAGCGCCTCGACGCTGTCGCGCGCGACCTCGAGGATGGTCGGGATGCCGCCGCAGTCGCGCACCGCCGCCGCGAGCCCGAACGCGTTCGAGTCGTAGATCTTGCCCGGCTGCAGCGGCTCCCCGGGGCGCAATAGTTCGTCACCGGTCGAGAGCACTGCCACCCGCGGCCGCCGGTGCACCGGCGCGCAGTCGAGGCCCAGTGATGCGAGGACGCCGATCTGCGCCGGCCCCAGCACGGTTCCTGCGGGCAGCACCACCTCGCCCGCCCGTACATCCTCGCCGGCGTGGCGGATGTTCGCGCCAGCCCCGGCCGCAACGTCGATGCGCACGCGCCCACGAGGCGCTTCGCTCCACCGCCCGTGCTCCTGCTCGTCTGTCTCCTCGAACGGCACGACCGCATCCGCGCCCTCGGGGATCGGCGCCCCGGTCATGATGCGCACGGCCTCGCCCGCACCCACAGTCCCCTCGAAGACGGAACCTGCCGCGAGGTAGCCCGTCACGCGCAGTTCGCGTGGCGTCGAGGTGGTCGCCCCCTCGGTGTCGGCGGCGCGCACGGCATAGCCGTCCATGCTCGTGTTCGCCATCGGCGGGATGTTGAAGCCGCTCCGCACGTCCTCGGCCAGCACCTGCCCGAGGGCCTCCGTGAGCAGCGCCTGCTCAGTCGGCAGCGGCGCAAAGTGTTCCAGGATGCGCGCGCGCGCCTCCTCGACCGAGATCATCCCGCTCGGCCCGGGCGCCCCATGGTGCGCGATCGTCGTCATCCGTCGTGTCTCGTGGGCGCGGTCATCAGAGCGGCTGGGCTAGCCGAGCTGCACCGACAGGCACGTGGTGGTCCGCTGCACGCCGGGCACCCGCTGGATGTCCTCCGTGATGCACTTCCCGAGCAGGTCGAGGTCGTCCGCCTCGAGTTGCACGATCACGTCGAACGGGCCGGTGACGGTGTCCACCGCCAGCACCCGCGCCAGCGTCGGCGCGAGGTCGCGCATCGCGCGCCCCACCGCCTGTGTCCGCCCGACTTCCGTCTCTACCAGGATGTAGCCCCGAATCGGCATCAAGCGACCTTTCAGTGGTCATGGCTGTCTCTGGCTGATTGTACGGGAGGCCGCCCCCGCCTGACCGCCCCTCCCGCCCCCGACCGCGCTCACCCGGCGAACGCCGCGGTCGCTCCCTTCGAGGTGTTGCGACGGTGTGCCCGTAGCCACAGCGGTCCGATGGCCAGTGCGCCGGCGGCGAGCGACACGCCGAGCAGCGCGAACGCCGCCGGCAGGCCCTCCCGGTCCGCCACTGCGCCCACGACCGGACCCAGCGGCGCGATGAACAGACCCCGCGACAGCGATTCGAGTGAGAGCACCGTCGCACGCTGCTCCGAGGGCACCCGCCGGTTCACATACCCGGTCGTCAGCGGGATGATTGTCGACTCCAGCAGCGCCAGCACCGGGATGAACGCGAACGCTGCCAGCGTCGGCGTCGCCGCGAGGCCCGCGTACGCGGCCACCCCGCCCGCCCCGAGGATCGCCAGGAACGTCACCTCGCCTGTACGTCGGAGCACCGCCGCCACCACGAACGCCCCCACCGCGGCCGCCGCCCACGGCACCACCTGCAACGAGGAGAACGCCACGCCCACCTCGACGCCGCGGTCCAGCAGCAGCGGCTGAACGAGGTACATCACGGCCCCCATCGCGGCGCTCAGCGCCCCGCCCAGCGCCACGAGCCACCGCAGCGCGTGATCGTGCCAGCTCAGCCGGAACGCGATCGCGATGTTGTTGAAGTACCGCGTCACCACCCCCGCCGGAGCGCGGTGAGGCGCCTCGATCATCGCGAATGCGATGACCGCCGCGACGAGGGTCACTCCGACGCCCGCGAAGATCGTGAACTGCACGCTTGTCAGCACAGCCAGCGGTCCGCCAATCGCCGTCGCGACCGCGGCGCCGACCCACACCAGCGCCTCCCCGCGCCCCGCGTGACGCTCGTACTCGTCCTCCCGGCCCAGCGCCTGCAGCGTGTCGTACAACAGCGCGAGGTCCGCGCCCGACATCAGTGCCGCCGACACCGCCCACAACATGAACGACGCGAGCAGCACCGGGAACGACGTCGTGAACGCAAACAGCACCAGCGCGAGCGCAAGCACCACGCAGCCCAGCCCCACCGACAGTGACCGCCCCCAGCGGTCCGCCACGGCCCCCGTCGGCACCTCGAGTAGCACCGTCGCGAGGAAATAGAGCCCGTCCGCACCCGTCACCTCGGCCAGCGAGAAGCCCTGCTCGACCGTGAGGTACACGATCCACACGGGGATCCATACCTGCGCGTCGCGCAGGAACCGGTACAGGTAGAACAGGCGGATGTTCATCTCGAGCGAGCGGCGCATGCCGTCTACTCTAGCCGCTGTCCCCCGCGCCCTGCCCCCAACGGCTTGCTGCCGCTACACTGCCCCTCGATGACTGCCACCGGTCCGGCCGCCAGCCTCGAGGAAATCGCACGCGACGCCCGCGACGGTCTCGCAGCCGCCGAGGACGAACGCGCCCTCGAAGTGTGGCGCACCGCCACGCTCGGTCGCAGCGGCACCCTCACCTCGGTCCTCCGCAGTCTCGGCGGCCTCCCGCCCGAGGAGCGCCGGGCGGTGGGCGAGGCCGCCAACCGCGTGAAGGACGAACTCGAGGCAGCGCTCGCGGCGCGCCGCGAGGCCCTCCGTGCCGCGGCGCTTGCTGCCCAGGTCGCCGCGGGCGCCGTCGACGTCACCCTGCCCGGCCGCCCCGTGATGCGCGGCGGCCTGCACCCCGTCACCCGCACCAGGCGCGAGATCCTCGCCGCCTTCACCCGCATGGGCTTCGATACCGTCGAGGGCCCCGAGGTCGAGCTCGACGAGTACAACTTCGAGCGCCTGCGCATCCCCGCCGACCACCCCGCCCGCGACATGTGGGACACCTTCTGGCTCTCCTACGAGGTCGGCGGTGTCCGTCCCATGCTCTTGCGCACGCACACGTCGCCCATGCAGGTCCGCCACATGGAGACCCACGAGCCGCCCATCCGGATCGCCGTCCCGGGACGCTGCTACCGCTACGAGGCCACGGACGCCACCCACGAGTGGATGCTCCAGCAGGTCGAGCTGCTCGTGGTCGGCGAGGGTGTCTCGATGGCACAGCTGAAGGGGACGCTCCAGGAGTTCGCCCGTCAGATCTTCGGCGCCGAGACCCGCGTGCTCCTCCGCAACTCGTATTTCCCCTTCGTCGAGCCCGGCGTCGAGCTGGCCGTCTCCTGCTTCGCCTGCCCCGGCACCGATCCCGCCTGCTCCGTGTGCCGCGGCTCCGGCTGGCTTGAGATCATGGGCGCCGGGATGGTGCACCCCGAGATCCTCGCCGCCGCCGGCTACGACACCGAGCGCTACACGGGCTTCGCTGCCGGCATGGGCGTCGAGCGCATCGCCATGCTCAAGTACGGCGTCGAGGACATCCGTCATTTCTACGCCAACGACCTCCGTTTCCTCGCTCAGTTCTGACGCCGGGGACCGCATGGCGCAGTCGAACGCGCAGTCCGGCATCCGCCTCGAGTTGCTCTGGCTCCTCGCACTCCTGCTCTCGCTCCTGGCCGTCGTGACATGGCGCTTCGCGCTCGCCCCCGGCGACGACGAGCCCGCCGCGGGTGCCGCCACCGCCACGCCGGCCGCAACCTCCGCCGCGGTCCGCGTGTGCGGCGAGGAGGTCGACAGCCCTGGCTCCGAACTGAACCTCGCGGCCCGCGAGTGTCTGCTTGCCGCGGCGCCCACGGGCGAGCGCGTCGACTTCACCACCACCCGCTTCACTGTCGAGGGCCAGCCCGTATACTGGCGCGTCCGCGTCCTCGCCTGGGGGGACATCGAGGTCACCATCGACAACCGCGCGGATGAGTTTTCCGGCCCTGCGCGCCGCCGCATCCTCACCCACCGCTGCACCTCGCTCGCACGCTCCGCGACTGAGGAACACCGCATCGATGTGCTCGGCTGCACCGGCGGCGAAAGCCTCACCTTCTAGTCCGGCAGGCCGTCGGACGAGGTCTCATCGCCAGGCACAACAACACGGATAGAAATGTCGGAAGTAATCGCACAGCGCCCGAAGTGCGGACGTGATAAAGAAACGCATCTCCGTCAACACGATCGATGGTGAATATTTGACTTTGTGATGGGTAAACCACCGCAACCGTCGATCGTGATTTGAAGTTATCCATCCGCAGCAATTACGGTTTCTCGCGCGGCAACACGCATTTCCAGAGGGGAGACCATATGTCAGATCCATTCGAGGTGCAGGAGGGGCGCTGGTCGATGAACCGACGCGCTCTCCTTCGGGGTGGCTCGCTCGCCGTCGCCGGCGTCGCCGCCGCTGCCCTCATCGGCTGCGGCAGTGACGACGAGGAGTCGGACTCCGGCTCGGGCGACTCGACCGGCACCCCCGCGGCTACCGGCACCGCCGCCGCCTCCAACGTCGACCAGGGCCCGGGCCTGCCGTACCCGTTCAACTTCAAGGAGCCCGACAAGACCCCCAAGGACGGCGGCACCATGACCGTCGGCGTCGCCTGGGATGTCTCGACGATGGACCCGACGAAGTCCGCCGCCGGCGGCACGATCACTGTCCCGAACATCGTCTACGACCGCCTCATCGGCTTTAAGTCCGGCATCCACTACGACCGCCTGAAGCTCGAGCTCAAGCCGGAGCTGGCCAGCTCCTGGGAGCGCAGCCCGGATGGCCTCGTCTACACATTCAAGATCCGCCCCGGCGTGAAGTGGCAGAACGTGGCGCCGTTGAGCGGCCGCGCCTTCGTCGCCTCCGACGCCGCGTTCGCGTACGAGCGCTACCGCAAGGAAGGCGTCCACACCGCGATCTGGTCGGATGTCGACAAGATCGAGGCGCCTGATGACGCCACCCTGAAGATCACACTGAAGAAGCCGCTCGTCGACTTCATCAACAACCTCGGCGGCCGTTACCAGACCATCTTCCCGAAGGAGCTGGTCGAGAACGACGCCATCTCCAAGACACCCATCGGCACCGGTCCGATGATCTTCAAGGACGCCACTCCGCAGCAGCAGGTGACGTTCACGAAGAACCCCGACTACTGGCAGGGCAAGATCCACCTCGACGGCTGGGTCTTCAGGATCATGCCGGACATCGCTGCGCGTACCGCTGCCTTCCGTGCCGGCCAGCTGGACTACGCGTACAGCATCGCCGCGAAGCTCAGCGAGGCCCAGAACATCGAGAAGTCGATGAGCGGCCTGCAGATGCAGATCACCGGTGGCCAGGCCGGTGGCTACGGCTTCGGCATGAACGTCCAGAACGAGAAGTTCAAGGATGAGCGTGTCCGCCGCGCCATCGCCCTCGCGCAGGACCACCAGACGACGCTCCAGCTCATCTACGAGGGCCTGGGCGTCGCACTGCCCGACCAGTTCTGGACCTTCGTCTACGACACGGAGCCGTCGATCCAGAACGGCGACCTCGGTCAGTGGAACAAGTGGGGCGGCGACGCCGCGGAGGCCAAGAAGCTCCTCGAGGCCGCCGGCGCGTCCAACCTCACCATCGACGCCACGTACTACACCTACGCCGGCTACGACGCCACGCGCCCGGAGGTCCTCACTGACCAGTTCCGCCGCGCCGGCATCAACTTCAACGCCAAGAAGGTGGAGTACACGGAGTTCAACTCGCAGTGGGTCGGCGCCAAGCTCGCCGAGGCCACCACGAGTGGCTGGGGCGCGCCGGGCTTCGACGCGGACAACTACTTCTACAACCAGGTCCACTCCACGTCGCCCGGCAACCGGCACCAGATCAAGGACGCCCAGATCGACCAGTGGGCTGAGCAGCAGCGCGTCGAACTCGACCCGGCGAAGCGCAAGGAACTGCTCAAGAACATCTGGAACCGCATCTGGACCGACCAGATGTACCGCATCCCCCAGAGCGGTGGGTACGCCTTCGAGCTGTACCAGCCCTGGCTCCGCGGCTTCCGTTCGGGTGGCCCCAACGGCAGCAGCAGCTACTTCTACGACTGGGGCGAGCAGGTCATCGACATGTGGCTCGACAAGTAGTCGAGCGGCATCGGTAGCTCGTGGGTCCGTCCCGTGTCACTTGATCGTGGCACGGGGCGGACCTACCGTTTTCTCGATGGAATCGACCACCATGACGCTCCACGCGCACCACGAGCATGCCCATGCCCGCCACGTCGCGCCGCCGCGAGGTTGTCTCCGTCCATAGACCACATCGGACCGGTTGATAACACGCCGCGGCGACTCCCGCGGCGTTTTGTTGTGCGAACCGCCCCCAGACCAAGGAACGCGACCATTGAGCACCGTAGAATCCCTCGAGGAGACCCCCGCGCCCTCCGGCGCCTCAGGAGACAACATGGATCACGTCTGGCGCAGCCGCGGCATGCGCGACTTCGGCCCCGACGAGATGCGACGCTTCCGTCGCGCGGAGCGCGCCTTCCTCGATGTGACATCCAGCCGCGGCTACGTCGAGATCCGCACCCCCGCCATTGAGCCCCTCCACCTCTTCACCGCGACCGGTTCGCTGTCCCCACAACTCCTCGACCGCGTGTATTCATTCCTCGACTGGGACGGATGGAGCGGCGAACGCGTCGTCCTGCGCCCCGACAACACGGTCCCCGCCGCCCGCTGGTACGAGGCCCACTGGCACGGCGCCAGCCCCGCCCGCCTTTCCTACGTGCAGCCCGTCTACCGCTTCGAGCCCGGCGACGAGGAGCGCGAGCAATGGCAGTGCGGCGTCGAGCTGTTCGACCTCGGCGCGCTCGAGGCCGACCGCGAGCTTCTGGTGCTGGGCGCCGATGTGCTCGCCGCCCTTGGTCTGAGCGACCTGACATTCGAACTGGCGCACGCCGGCCTCGTGCGTGCCATCCTCGATGCCGCCGGCCTCGATCCGGTCGCGCAGCTTGCGACGTACGACCGCCTCCTCCAGGGCGACCCGACAGTCGTGACCGAACTGATCGCGCTTCACCCCGACCGTGGAGCGGCGCTGCGTCTGCTGTTCGACGTCGACGGGACGGGCGGCGGCTACATCGCTAACCTGCGGTCGAGCCTCGGCGCGGCCGTCCCTGGCGCCGAGGGCCCGCTCCTCGAACTCGAAGCGGCAGCCGCGGCCCTCGATGACGCTGGCTACTCGTATCGCCTGGTCCCGGCCACGGCACGCAACTTCGAGTACTACACCGGCCTCACCTTCCGCCTGAGCGCCGGCAGCGCCGAGTGCGTTCGCGGCGGCCGCTACGATGGCCTCGGCGGTGCGCTCGGCGACCGCTCCGCGCCCGCCTCCGGCTTCGCAGCCGACCTCGTCGCCCTCGCCACGCTCCTTGAGGCGTACGAGGAATGAGCGGCGAGATTCGTGTCGCGCTGCCTCGCGGCGAGCTGCGCGAGGCGCTCGCCAAGCAGCTGCGCGCCGTCGGCTTCGTCGCTGAAGGCTACGGCGAGGGTTCGCGCGCGTACCGCTTCACCGTCACCGGCCACCCCGGCGTGGTCGTGCGCGTCTTCTCTGACCGCGACATCCCCATCCAGGTGGCGCTGGGGCAGTACGACCTCGGGATCACGCGCAGCGCCTGGGTCGACGAACTCCTCGTACGCTACGCGCAGGACTCGATCGTCGCGCTCCGCCCGCTCGACCTTGGACGCGAGCGCCTCGTCATCGCCGCCCCGCCCGGTACGGATCTCGATGCGCTCGCCACCTCACGAGTCGTGCGCGTGGCCACGGAGTACCCCCACCTCACGTCTCGCTTCATGAACCGTCTGCGCGTTCCCTCCTACCGCCTCTATGAGGTCTGGGGACAGGCTCAGGCCTGGCCCCCTGAGGACGCGGACCTCGCCGCCGTGCCGGAGCAGACCCTGGCCGGGGAAGACCTGGTCGCCCTCGCCACCGTGCACGAGGGCTCGCCGATGCTCATCGCGAACCGTGCTTCGCTGGCCACCCGCGACCTCGCGAGCGCCCTCGATGCCCTGCTCCGTCTACCGATGCAGCCGGCGCCGGTCGGGCCGGTCGACCCCCGGCCGCTGCCGCGTGGCCGCGCCCCGCGCCTCGCGGCGCCGCCCGAGCGCACGGCGTTCCGTATCGCCGTGCCGGACGGTCACGCGCAACGGCACACCGTTGCCGCTCTCGCCGAGGCCGGCATCAGCTTCGACGGCTACGAGGAGCGCGCCGCCGTCCGCCGCCCTCGCTCGTCGCTGCCCGGCGTCGAGGTGAAAGTCATCCGTCCGCAGGACATGCCGATGGCCGTCGCCCTGGGCGCGTACGACCTGGCCCTCACCGGCCGCGACTGGCTCGCTGCCCACCTCTCGGCCTTCCCCGGCTCGCCGGTCATCGAGCTCGCCGACCTCCGCCGCAGCCGCTACTCTCTCGGCGCCGTCGTGCCCGATGACCTGCCAGCGGATACCATCGACCAGGCCATCGCGTACTGGCGTCGCGACGACCCGAACAGGCCCATCCGCGTGGCCTCCGAATACGTCGCGCTCGCTGACGACTACGCCCGCGAACGGCGCCTCGGCCGCTACCAGGTGATCCCCATCGCCGGAGCCTCCGAGGGCTTCGTACCAGACGACGCCGAGATCCTCATCGAGGGTTCAGAGACCGGCACCACCCTGCGCGCCAATCGGCTGCGTATGATCGATATCACGATGGAGTCGACCAACTGCGCGATCGGTGCGCTGCAGCGCCCAACCGGAGCACGCGGCGAGATGCGCGACCAGTTCGTGGAGCGGCTGCGCGCCGCTGCCTCGGTGGTGGCATAGCCGTGCCCTCCCTCGGGTCGCACCTGGCCAGCGCGCGCCTCCTCGCCGGGCGTCTCGCCCACTCCGGCATCGACGAGGACCGCGGTGCCTTTTACCTCGGCGCGACCGCGCCCGACATCCGTGTCCTCACGCGCCTCGACCGCGAGCACACGCACTTCTTCACGCTCGACGACTTCGAGGATCAGGACTCCATCGCGCGCCTGTTCGCCGAGCACCCGCACCTGCGCGACGCAGTCGTCCTCGACGCGACGACCCGCGCCTTCATGGCCGGCTACCTGACCCACCTGCTCATGGATCAGCGGTACATCGAGCGCATCTACCGCGAGTTCTTCGGCGCGTCGTCTGCTTATGCCCAGGACCCGCGAGGCAACGTCCTCGATCGTCTGCTCCAGTACGAGATGGACCGCCGCGAGCGCGAGGACGTCGACGCCATGACCGAAATCCGCGAGGCCCTCGCGGGCACCAGCGCCGCTGCCGACGTCGGCTTCATCGAGCGCGCCACCCTGCAGCAGTGGCGCGAGGTGGCCTGCGATATCGCTGGCCAGCCGCCCACGTGGGACCGCTTTCAGCGCATCGCCAGTAGGCACCTGCCCGCGGCGGGCATCGATACCGAGGAAGCCCTCGAGCAGTTCTACCGCGACCTGCCCGACCTCCTGAAGGAGACCATCGACCACGTGACCGAGGAGCGCATGCGCGAGTTCATCGACCTGACCGTGGACGACACCACCGATCGCCTGCGGGAGTACCTCCAGTGACCGGGTACGCGCTTCGCATCGTCGAGGGCGCAGAAGCCGCGCGCGCGTCCGTCCTCCGGCGCGAGGCCGCCGAGACGACCCTCCCCGAGGCGGTACAGCGCTCGATCATCGAGACCTTCGGCGAACCGCTCACCGCCGCTCAGGTCGTCGCCCGCATCATCGAAGATGTCCGCCGCGAGGGCGACGCCGCCGTCAAGCGCTACTCGCAGCGCTTCGACGGCTCCGCCGACGCGCCGATGGAAGTCACCCCCGAGGAGATCGACGCTGCCTTCTCGATGGTGCCGGCCGAGCTCCTCGAAGCCGTCGAGTTCATGGCCGACCGCGTGCGCGCTTTCCACGTCCACCAGCGCGAGCACGGCCCGCAGCCGTTCACCGAGCACGGCCTCGGCATGATCGTGCGCCCCATCCAGCGCGCCGGCATCTACATGACCGGCAACGTGGCCGTGCTTCCCTCGTCAGTCGTCCACACTGCCGCGCCCGCCGTCGCCGCCGGCGTCGAGGAGATCGTCGGCGTCACCGCCGCGCGCGAGGACGGCTCCGTCCACCCGCTCAAGCTCGTCGCCTCCCGCCTGGCTGGCGTGCAGCGCGTCTTCCGCGCCTCCGGCGCGCAGGCGCTCGCTGCCCTTGCCTTCGGCACGGACTCCATCCCCCGCGTCGAAAAGGTCTTTGGCCCCGGGAACATCTTCGTGACCCTCGCCAAGCAACAGCTCTACGGCCAGGTCGGCATCGACGCTCTCTACGGCCCCACCGAGACCGTCGTCCTCGCGGACGACTCCGCTGCCCCCGACCTCTGTGCCGCTGACCTCCTCGCCCAGGCGGAGCACGACGCGCTCGCCCGCCCCGTCCTCATCACCACGAGCCTCGACCACGCCCGCGAGGTCGCCGAGGAGCTCGAGGCCCAGCTTGCAGACCTTGAGCGCGGCGCAGTCGCCCGTGCCGCCATCGAGCGGGGCGGCGCCGTCGTCGCCGCCACCCTCGACGAGGCCATCATGCTCGCGAACGAGTTCGCCCCGGAGCACCTCTGCCTCGTCACCCGCGACCCCGAGGCCGTGGCCGCGCGTATCGAGAACGCCGGCGGTCTCTTCATCGGCGAATCCTCCCCGGAGGTGCTCGGCGACTACGTCGCCGGCCCGAGCCACGTCATGCCCACCGGCGGCTCGGCCCGCTTCGCCTCACCCCTCACCGTCAACGACTTCCTGAAGACGATCTCCACCATCGCCCTCTCCGAGGACGAGTTGCGCCGCATCGGCCCCTACGCCGCCGCCCTCGCACGCGCTGAGGGCCTCACCGGCCACGCCCGCTCCATCGAGCTCCGTCTCGAGGGCCGCTAGATGCCGCCCTTTGATCTCGCCGCCGCCCTCCGCCCCGCCCTCCGCGGCATGCAGGGCTACAGCCCGATCGCTCCACCCGAGGAGGTCGCCGCCCGCTACGGCATCCCCGTGGAACGCATCGTGAAGCTCGATGCCAACGAGAACCCGTACGGCCCATCGCCGCGCGCCCTCGAGGCGGTCCGCGCCCTCGTCGGCGCCAACCGCTACCCCGACCCCGACCAGCGCGCCATCCGCGCGGCCCTGGCCGCCCGCCACGGCGTCGACCCCGACTGCATCGTCGCCGGCGCCGGCTCTGATGAGATCATCGACCTGCTCTTCCGCTCCTTCGTCAGCCCCGGCGACCGCGTCGTGGTCGCCTCCCCCACCTTCGGCATGTACGCCTTCGACGGTGAGCTGCAGGGCGCCGAGGTCGTCGACGTCCCGCTGCGCGATGGCTGGGCGTTCGACGCCGAGGCCCTCGTCGAGGCGGCCTCGACCGCTCGTCTCGCCTGCATCCCCTCCCCGAACAACCCGACCGGCAACCTGCTCCCACGCGACCTCGCCGAGGCCATCGCCGGCTCCGGAGCCCTCCTCGTCGTCGACGAGGCCTACATCGAGTTCTCGCACGCCGAGTCGCTGGCCGCCGCCGCCGCTGCGGGCGGCTCCATCGTGGTGCTGCGCACCTTCAGCAAGTGGGGCGGCCTCGCCGGCCTCCGCATCGGCTACGGCATCATGCCCCGCGAGGTCGCCCGGACGCTCATGCTCGTCAAGCAGCCCTACGGCGTGAACGTCGCCGCCGAGGCCGCCGCGCTCGCGTCCCTCGAGGATGTGGCGCTCCTCGATGAACGAGCCTGCACCCTCGCCGGCGAGCGCGATCGCATGGCCGAGGCCGTGCGCGCCCTCGGCTGGCTCGAACCCGCCCCCTCCGAGGCGAACTTCGTCCTCTGCCGCCTCCTCCGCTCCGACGGTGTGACCGTCCGCGAGGCGCTCCGTCGTCGCGGCATCTTCGTCCGCACCTTCGACCACCCCCGCCTGACCAATCACGTCCGCATCTCCGCCGGACGCCCCGAGGACACCGAGCGGCTGCTCGCCGCGCTCAACGAGATCGAGGGACAGCTGTGACGAATAGCCTCGGACGCCGCGCCGTCGTCGACCGCGAGACCGCGGAGACCCGCATCCACGTCGACCTCCAGGTCGACGGCCGCGGACTCGCCACCGTCCGCACGGGCATCGGCTTCTACGACCACATGCTGAGCGCCTTCGCGAAGCACGGCCGCTTCGACCTCGAACTGACCTGCGAAGGCGACCTCGAGGTGGACGCGCACCACACGATGGAGGACTGCGCCATCGCCCTCGGCGCCGCCTTCGACCGCGCCCTCGGCGACCGCGCCGGCCTGGTGCGTATGGGCGACGCCCTCGTCCCCCTGGACGAGGCGCTGATTCAGGCCGCCATCGACCTCTCCGGCCGCCCCTTCGCCGCCATCTCGCTCGCCTTCGGCGGCGAGCGCATCGGCGAGGCCCCCACCGAGATGGTCGCGCACGTGCTGCAGTCGTTCTCCGTCGGCGCGCGCCTCACGCTGCACGTCCGCCAGCTCTCCGGCGCCAACGACCACCACATCGCCGAGGCCACGATGAAGGCCCTCGGACGCGCCCTCGATGCCGCCACCCGCCCCGACGACCGCATCGCCGGCGAAGTCCCGAGCACGAAGGGCACCCTGACGACATAACCGGTCAGCGTGACGCAGCGCCGATGTGCACCAGCACCTCGGCGATACCGCCCACCTCCCCGCGCAGCCTCGCATCGACGGCCTGAGCGATCGCGTGCGCCTCCTGCACCGTGAGTCCGGGATCGACGTGGATATGCAGGTCGACGCGCACCTGCCCCGGCTCGCCGCGCGACCGCACGGCATGACAGTCCTCGACACCGGCGACGCCACACGCCAGGAGGCGCAGCTGCTCCACATCCAGCGGGGTCACATCCGTGAGCGTCGCCGCGGCGTCGCGCACGATCGACCAGGCGCGCCATGCCACCACGCCGCCCATCACGAGTGCGACGAGGGGGTCGAAGCGCAGCAGCCCGCCGTAGCTGGCAGCGATGCCCGCCAGCACAGCGATCGCCGCCACTGCATCGGCAAGGCTGTGGGTCGCCTCGGAACGCAGGATCCGGCTCGACAGGTGCGCGTCTGCTCGCCGGAGCACGAGGAACAGCCCGCCGTTGGCCGCCGCCGACGCGGCCATCAGCGCGATCCCCCACCCGCCCCGCGAGACCTCCTCCGGATGGATCAGTCGGGGGATCGCGACCGCCGCGATCAGCCCGACGGCCGCGAGGAGCAACATGCCGATCACGAGTGCGCTCAGCGACTCGAAGCGCTCGTAGCCGTAGGGGTGCCGTGCGTCGGCCGGTCGCGTGCTCAGCCAGATGCCGCCCAGCGACGAGACGTGCGCCGCCGCGCCGATCGTGACGTGCACCGCACTGGCCGTGATCCCGGCGCTACCGGTGAACCACGCGCCGCCGAACTGCGCCATCGCCAGGAGCGCGTGCACACCGACGGCCAGTGCCAGCGGTCGCACGAGCGCACGCCGTCGCTGCGCCCCCGTCTCCCGAGACGGCCCGCCCTGCATCACGCCACCTCCATCGAGGCGAGGCCGTAAAGGCCGGGCAGTGACAGCGCGAAGAGCCCGGTCAACACCAGCTTCTCGCGAAGACCAATGGGCTCGCGCAGCTCGGGCAGGAGGTCGCTGCTGGCGATGTAGATGAAGTTCCCCGCCGCGAACGGCACAAGCAGCTCCGTGTCGATCCCTCCCGATGCCACGTAAGCCACGAGCGCGCCCACGAGGAACGTGAGGCCGGAGAGCAGGTTGTACGTGAGCGCCTGCCGCTTCCTCCAGCCCCGGCTGACCAGGATGCCGAAGTCGCCGAGCTCCTGAGGCACCTCGTGGGCCGCGGCGACGAACCACGTAACGATGCCAAGGCGGGCGTCGATCAAGAACGTACCCGCGACGGCGATGCCTCCAAGCAGGTTGTGCAGCCCGTCGGCCAGCAGGATCAGATAACCCAGCGGCTCGTGGGCAGCCACGAGGCGGTGCGAGTGGTGCCAGTGCAGGAACTGCTCAAGGAGGAAGAAGACGACGAACCCCGCCGCGAGCGATCCGTACACCGGCAGTTCGTTGCCGATGTGATCGACCGCCTCCGGCAGCAGGTGAAAGAGCGCCCCGCCGAACAGCGAACCGGCGGCCACCGCCACCAGCGGGTTGAGCAACCGGTCGAGCCACCGCGGGGGCAGCACCAGCGTCACCGCACCGCTCAGCGCGATCGCCGACATGGCGAGCCCGCCCGCCACGATCCAGGCGAGCTCACTCACACGCGACCTCGCGCGTTGGCACGGTCCCGCGTCGCGCAAGACCACGCGCGCAGCACAGCACGGCGCTCCACCGGCCGGGACTCCGACGCGTCGTTACTCGACGAGGCTGCGGAGCATCCAGGCCGTCTTCTCGTGCACCTGCAAGCGCTGGGTAAGAAGGTCTGCGGTCACCTGATCGTCGGCAGACTCCGCAGGCGCGAAGGCGCCGCGAATGGTCTGAGCGACAGCCTCATGTCCGGCCAGCAGTTCCTCGATCATCGCGCCGGCGTCCGGCACTCCATTCGGTTCCCGGATCGAGGTCAGCATCATGAACTGCCGGTACGTCGCCGGGGCGTGCGCTCCCAGCGCTCGGATCCGCTCCGCGACCAGGTCGGTCGCGAGCCACAGCTCGTTGTACTGCTCCTCGAACATTAGATGCAGTTCGCGGAACCGCGGCCCCGTCACGTTCCAGTGGAAGTTGTGGGTCTTCAGGTACAGCGTGAACGTATCCGCGAGCACGGGACCCAGCGCCTCGGCGACTGCGGCGCGGGCCGCTGCCTCGCCAGTCGCCACGTCCTGTCGGTCGACCACAGTGGTGTCCCTCCTTGAATCCGCACCCGCCAGGTCCGCGACCGCATGCGCTCGGGAGCGCAGCGACGAGGAATTCCCCGGTCACCGGCGGTCGAGGGGTTCAGAGGTTCGATAGTCATCGCTCGGCCGGATCGGCCGCGCCACCTGCCTCGACGCCATGCCCATCATGACAGCGGTGATCGAGGACTGCCGCCCCCTTCGTCGCTGCTTCCGGGAACCGATCGTCCTGAACCTGCTCAATCATCCGTCCGGCCGGCAACACGCGAGACGGCTACCCTTCGCCCTCGAACGGCCCTTGAGGGTTCCCCGTGTCTTCTCGCGCCTCGTCCCGTCGCGTCCGGTCGGGGTCCCCATGCCGCTCCAGCCCGAGCCGGTAGATCATGTCCGACAGCGGCGACAGCTCGAGGAGCACCACGACCGTCGCCGTGATCAACACCGCGGTCAGCCACATGTTCTCCGCAACCGCGAGCCCGATGCCCGCCAGCACCCACACGGTCGCCGCCGTCGTCACGCCCCGCACGTCATGGCCCCGCTGGAAGATCAGCCCCGCGCCGAGGAACCCGATGCCCTGCACCACGCCGGCCGCCACGCGCGAGTCCCCGTACAGCACGCTCGTCTCCCCGAACAGCGCCGCCCCCGCGCACACCAGCGCCGAGGTCCGCACCCCCGCCTCGTGGCCGCGATACTCCCGCTCGATGCCAATCGCCGCGCCGAGGACCAGCGCCAGCAACAGCCGCCCGACCACCTCGATCTGGTCGCCGTTGGTCATCGGCGCACGCTCCCCGCTCGTTGGCTGGACACAACGCCAGTCGAGGCCAGATCGTAGCAGTACGGCCGAATCAGGCCGCGCTGAGGAAGGTCAGCCCGCTCGATGAACCTCGACTACGCGTTTCTCTGTGACAGCGCCCAGGAAGGCGGCGGGAAGGTCCACGCCCTCGGCATCGGTTTCGACACCATCGCCGCCGCCGGGGCCCCCGTGACCCACCCCCTGCTCACCGTGGTCCTTCAGCTCCGCTACTCGGTCGCCGAGGCCGGCGACAAGGCGCTCTCCGTCCGCCTCATCGACGCCGACGGCCGCAACGTCGTGAACCCCGTCGACCACACGGTGCCCTTCCCCTCGCCCGAGGGCGCCCGCACCAACACCGCGCGCCTCATCGTCGCCTTCGCCGGCGTCCAGTTCGCCGCCTTCGGCGACTACGCCGTCCACGTCACGGTAAACGGCGGCGAGATCGCCAGCCTCCCGCTGTCGCTCGTTCCCGCCGCGCCCCCCGCATGACGCCCGACCTGCTCGCCTTCGCCCTCGAGCTCGCCGACCTGGCCGACGGCATCACGATGCGCCACTACCGAGGCGGCGGCGACGTCTGGCGGAAGGCGGACGGCACCCTCGTGACGCTCGCCGACACCTCCGCCGAGTCCGCCATCCGGGCTCGCATCCTCGAACGCTTCCCCGCCCACGCCATCGAGGGCGAGGAGGAAGGCCTGAGCCTCCCCCCCATGCCGATGGACGACCCCGCCCAGGCCACCCCGCCCCCCGGCCGCGTGCAGTGGATCGTCGACCCCATCGACGGCACCCATAACTTCGCCCGCGGCGCGCCCGTCTGGGCCACGCTCATCGCCTGCGAGGTCAACGGCCGCCTCGAGGTCGGCGTCGCCTCCGCCCCCGCCCTCGGCGCCCGCTGGTGGGCCGCCCGCGGCGAGGGCGCGCACCGCCGCGACGCCCTCACCGGCGTCACCGAGCGCATCCACGTCTCCACCCGCGCCCGCATCGAGGACGCCCAGGTCCTCTACGGTTCCTACACCCTCACCACGGCCGCCTGGGGTGGCCGCGCCGACGCCCTCCTGCGCGCCAGCTGGCGTCAGCGCGGCTTCGGCGACTTCTGGGGCCACTGCCTCGTCGCCGAAGGTGTCGCCGAAGTCATGCTCGAGGGCGAAATCGCCCCCTACGACATCGCCGCCCTCATGGTCATCGTGGAAGAAGCCGGCGGCCGCATGACCGACATCGAGGGCGTGGCGCGCATCGACGCGGGGCACTGCATCACCACGAACGGCGTGGTGCATGAGGAAGTGCTGGGGGTGCTGCGGCGTTGACGGGCCGACATCGCCCGCCGCCTACTCGCTGACTACACGTGTACGATCCGGGCCGGCAGCCCGAGCGCCGAGCGCCAGGGCCATCTCCGGTCGGTCGTCAGGATGACGTCCGCGTCCAGCACCACCGCCGTCGCGATCACCAGCGCATCCGGAAGGCGTAGCCGCGACCCGTGCCGCGCCCTCAGCACGGCCGCCGCCTCCGCGACCGCCTCGTCGAGCGGCACCACACGCACAGGGAAGCGGCCAACGAACGCCCGCACCTGCTCGACTGCTGCATCGCCACGCCGGCTCGGTCCGACCAGCACCTCCGCATAGGCTGAAGCTGCAAGCGCGAGACTGTCCCCTGCGGCGCTGGCCGCCGCGAGGGCCTCTCGGGCGGGGGCATGGTGCGTGTCTGCGGCGTCGAGGAACGCGATCAGGACGCCGGCATCGAGGACGATCAGGCCCATTCGCCCCGCAAGCGCTCAAGCTCGTCGCGCTCATAGACACCGGTGAGACGGCCGGCAAACTCCGCGATGACATCGGCCTCACGCTGCAGCACCACGCGCCCGGGCCCCTCGACGGTCGCCACGAGGCGTTCACCGACGTGCAGCCCTGCCTCCTCCATGGCGCGCACGGGGATCGTGACCTGGTGTTTGCGACTGATGCGGGTACGCTGTGTGGCGCGACCACCATTCTTTACTTCACTCATGAAAGTAAAGCTACCGTGCTGCCGCCCTCGCCGCAAGCAGCGATCGGCGACATGGTGCTCGCCTCCACGTCGCCGAAGTCATGCTCGATGGCGAAATCGCCCCCCCTGCGACATCGCCGCTCTCATGGTCATCGTCGAAGAAGCCGGCGGCCGCATGACCGACATCGAGGGCGTGGCGCGCATCCACGCGGGGCACTGCATCACCACGAACGGCGTGGTGCATGAGGAAGTGCTGGGGGCGCTGGCATAGACGAGTGCTTGGCGGTCTCGACGTCGATACCATATCGTTAGCGCCATGACTAATCGTCTCCCAAATGTCGATTTCCGACAGATTCGGCCCTATGGGCAGCCAGCTTCCCGATCGAGCGGGTTCGAGGAGCTCGCGTCGATCTTGATCGAGCATGGCGCGGTCGACTGGCCTAGCGGCACACGATTTCACCGCTTCGGGAACCCCGATGGCGGCCGTGAGGCGAAGGCTGTGCTCCCGAATGGGGACGTCTGGGCATGGCAGGCAAAGTACCTATTCGAATTCGATTCGTCTGCGGCCGGACAGGTGACTTCCTCAGTGCGCCGTGTTCTGGAGAGTGAACCGGACCTGAAGCGCTATTTCGTCGCTATGCCGCTAGACATGCCAGCAGGCGACACGAAAGACCGCACGTCGGCGCACACGCGCTGGACTGAGAAGGTCTCTGAATGGGAGCAGCTTGCTCGCAAGAACAACCTTAACGTGGAGTTTGTCTTCGTCGGCGCCCATGAGCTCGTCACGACGCTAACTGAGGCTGAGCACGCTGGGCGCCTACGGTACTGGTTCGGCCTCGACATCTTGACCCCCGAATGGCAGGAACGTCGCCTTGAGGAGGCCAAAGCAAAGGCGGGGCGCCGCTATACGCCAAGCCTCCACGTGGAAGTGGAGGCAGTCCGGTCCCTCGATGCGGTCGGCCGCCGCGATGCTTACGTGTCACGATGGCAGGCGATCCTCGCCGAATTGAGGGAAGCCCGACGATGGACTTGGCGGCCGCCGAAGGACGCCGCTGACGAGTTTGCCGAGGCACTTCCTAAGTGCGAAGCCGCACTCGATGAGGCCGACGTGGCACTTGGACTCATGATTACCGCGGCCCGGTCGACGGAGGATCTTCCTCGGATCGAGAGCCCGCTTAACCTCGCGATGGAAGCCGTAGGCGAGGCGGAAGAACTCCTTCACCGACACTCGTTGACCAAAGGCGGCTATTTCGTTGGAGATGCTGCCTCCCTGTACTCGCACATACGAGATGCGATCGGTGCGCTGTGGCAGGCCAGAGAACTCGCGAACGCCGCGGCGACACACGCGGCACGTGACAAGGTGCTTCTCGTAACAGGACGCGCTGGCGTCGGAAAGACGCATCTCCTATGCGATGTGGCGACTCGGCGAACTGCTGACGGGTACCCAACTGTTGTCCTTCTCGGGCAGGACTTCGATGGCAGGTCGCTACTCTCGCAAATCAGCGAACGGACACAACTCGGTGGGACACTGGACGACATCCTGGGTGTGCTCGATGCTGCGGCGGAAGCCTCCAGCTGCACTGCGCTCTTGATCATCGACGCGCTAAACGAGAGCGAACGTGCCGAGCGTTGGAGGGATGAATCTCGAGCTCTACTCGCCGCTGCCACCCGATTTTCTCACATAGCAGTAGTGCTGTCTTGCCGCTTGGAGTTCGTTGAAAAGGTCATTGGTGACCACCGACTGCCAACGGTCGAGCACGTCGGTTTTGCAGAAGCGACCGACGTTGCTGTTCAACGATTTACCCGGGAATTTGGGCTGGAGCCACCGACGTTCCCTCTGCTCAACCCGGAGTTCAGCAACCCGCTCTTCCTCAAGCTAACGTGTGAGGCCCTCTCAACGCTTGGGAGGACTCGCTTTCCCTTTGGTTCAGCCGGCCTCACTACGATATACGAGGTCTTCTTGGAGGCTGTGAACAAGCGGCTTTCCGAACCCCATCGCTGCGACTATGACGAGCACAGCGACGCAGTTGGCCAAGCGATACGAGAGATAGCGCTCCTCGGCCCCGGTCCGCTTGATCGAGCTGACGTGCAACGCATCACCGATAGGATTTTGCCCGGCCATTCGTGGTCTCGATCGCTGATGAACGGGCTGATCTCCGAGGGAGTCCTCCTGGAGATCTACGACAGGCGAATCGTCTTCGGGTACCAGCGGTTGGGAGACATGACGCGCGCGGGCGCAATCGCCGAGAGGGGTCCAGATGGCGTGCGCGCGTGGCTCCAGCAGCTCGACGACGATGTCTGGCGCGAGGCGGGGGTGTTGGCCGCGCTGGCCGTGATCGTGCCGGAGCGCCACGGCCAGGAACTCGTCATCCTCGCCGCAGATGACGAAGGTAGGGTCTCATACCACATCGTCGACAGCTTTCTCGAGAGCCTGCTCCTTCGCGCCCCGGAGTCGATATCACCACGCGCGGTCGAGATCGTTCAACGGTTGCTGGATGACGGACACCGCGTAGGCGAGATCTGGGATCGCCTGTTCCGTCTCGCCTGCGTGTCTGGCAATCCACTAAACGCCGAATGGCTTCATGCTCGTCTCGCTGGCTATGAAGTGGCGGATCGTGACCGGATCTGGTCTGAATGGCTTGTCGACTCAGCGAGTCCCGATGACGAGAGTCCCGTCCGCCGTCTGCTGGAATGGGCGTGGCCTGCAGACCTCGAAAGTCGCGCCCCAGTCCCCGACGATATCGCTAATCTCGCAACGCTTACGCTTGGCTGGCTTCTGACAACCACTGATCGCCGCGTGCGAGATCGTGCGACCAAGGCGCTCGTGAGCGTCGGCGAACGAGCGCCGCAGGCCTTCGCCAGCGCCCTCAAGCGATTCCGTGGAACGAGCGACCCATACATTCTAGAGCGACTGGTGGCAGCTGGATGTGGCGTGGTCTTGAGGAGCAGCGATGCGAGCACTGTGCACGTTATCGCAGACGGCGTGCTGGAACTCCTTGCGGATGGATGGCCCGTGCACCTGATGACGCGGGACTACGCGCGACGCACCTTTGCCGTCGCACATACCCGCGGCTGGTCTGGCCCGGCATCCCTGCCACCGTACGGGGCGACTTGGCCGCTTCCGACGACCCCAGCCGACGAGATCGAAGTCCTCGCTGGACCACCGGACTATGCCTACGCGTCGATCTGGCACTCACTCACCGGCATGGGCGACTTTGGCCGTTATATCCTGCAGTCCGCGCTTCGTAATTTCGAAACGAAGGATGCGGGAGCACTGCAGCGAGAGGCGGCGCAAGCGATATTCGATCGGGTGCTCGAGCTTGGCTGGACCCCAGAGCGTTTCGGCGAAATCGATCGGTCGCGACCAGGGGCCTCCAGGTTCAATCGCGTAGTTGAGCGAGTCGGTAAGAAGTATCAGTGGATCGGCTTCTACGAGGTACTGGGCCGCATCGCTGACCACCACGGCATACAGCCGAGGTGGGGCGACGAAGAACGGGGGCCGTACGCGTATCCGGAGCAACTCGTGTGGCGCGACATTGACCCGACCGTACTCGTCCGCAAGCCCGCGCAGTCACCTACGCAGGAGCACCAGTGGTTTTCGCCGGTCGAGGCGCGTTTTCCGCCGGGCGTCTCTGACGACTACCCGATCGACATGAGCGGTGCCCCCGATCCATTGGACTTGATCGCAGTCTCCGATCCTGGCACCGCACAGTGGTTAGTCGTGGTCAGCGAGCCCGACTGGAAGCAGCCACTAGCGGTGGAGATCGAGGCACTGCGCGTACCGCGCCGCCAACTATGGATGGGCCTTCGCGCGTACCTCGTTCCGCTCGCCGACATGGCTGCACTGCGGGCGTGGGCTGGGGACAAGGACTGGTCGGATGGGTGGATGCCCGCGCTTCCGAATGTATCCAACGTGCTGCTGGGTGCGCATCCGGACGACCCCGCGTGGGCTGCGGCCGACGGACAGGTCGACGGGTGGCGCGGAAGGGACGGGCACATACCGCCCGTCGAGCTCATAGAAGTTGCTGCATGGTACGCCGGTACCGGCACCTCGCGGGATTTGTCTGCCGAGGACAAGACACTGGGGTACGTTCCGAGTAAACGATTGCTCGAGCTAACCGATCTCTCCAGTGGAGTCGATTTCACTTGGAGTGATGCCTTGGGCGTCGCTGTCTGCGATCCCAGCGCGACCTCAGGTGGCCCAGCGGCCCTCATCATGCGGCGCGATCTCGTGGCGCGACTCGCACACGCTGGACTGACCCTCTTCTGGACGGTGGTCGTTAACAGCGAGCTCCACCGCAGCGACTACTCAATTCCCGGTGACGACCATCGCTGGGTCAGCGCGACAGCCTCGTACATCCTCACCGGCGACCGGGTGGAGCTGATCGGTGCCAGAGCCTCCCGACTCCAGGCAGGGGCAGTGCGGGAGCGAGAAGTGAAGTGGTCCCCAAGGGCGATAGAGGACGAGGTCGGGGGCGCCGGCGCGCAGCATCGGAGATAGCCGGTGGACCCACAATCCACCGTTTCGACGTGGTCAGAGTCCCGCGTCTGCGCTCGTCCTCCCCCCTACCCCGCCACAACCTCCCCCACCTCATACCTGAAGTCCTCGATCACCGGGTTCGCCAGCAACTGCTCGCACATCGAGCGGATCGCCGCCTCCGCCGCCCCCGCGTCCGAGGCCTCCAGGGTCACCTCGATGCGCTTGCCCACGCGCACGGTGCTCACCCCCTCGAAACCCAGCGTGTGCAGGCCGTCGCGCACCGCCAGCCCCTGCGGGTCGTTCACCAGCGGCTTCAGCATCACATTGATTCGCGCTTGAAAGGTCGGCACGAGGGCTCCTCGCTGTTTGTGTGTCGTTAGTCCGGCAGGCTCGCCCCCGTGAGGAGGCGGTACGCTTCGCGATAGCGCTCGGAGGTCGCCTGCACCACCTCGGACGGCAGGTCCGGCGCCGGCGGCCGCTTCGCCCACCCCGACGCCGTCAGCCAGTCGCGCAGTGGCTGCTTGTCGAACGACGGCTGGTCGCGCCCCGGCTGGTACTGGTCCACGGGCCAGAACCGTGAGGAGTCCGGCGTCAGCGCCTCGTCGATCAGCGTCACTTCGCCGTCCAGCATCCCGAACTCGAACTTCGTGTCCGCGATGATGATCCCGCGCTCCAGCGCCACCTCCGCCGCGTAGCGGTACAGCGCCAGCGACCGCAGCCGCATCACGTGCGCGCGGTCCGGCCCCACCAGCGCCTCGACGTCCGCATAGCTGATGGGCTCGTCGTGCTCCCCCACGGCGGCCTTCGAGGATGGCGTGAAGATCGGCTCGAACAGCCGGTCGCTCTGCACCAGCCCCGGCGGCAGCTCCACGCCGCTCACCCGCCCCGTCGCGTGGTAGTCCGCCCACCCCGACCCCGCGAGGTAGCCCCGCACCACGCACTCCACGGGCAGCGGCTCCGCCTTCCGCACGACCATCGACCGTCCGAAGAACGACGCGTCCGCGTCCGCCCCCAGCGCCGAGGCGTTCGACGCCTCGAGCACCGCGACCATGTGGTTTGGCACCACCGCCGCCGTGCGGTCGAACCAGTACGCCGACAGCCGCGTCAGCACCTCCCCCTTCCGAGGGATGCCCTGCGGCATCACGACGTCGAAGGCCGAGATGCGGTCCGTCGCCACCATCAGCATCCGGTCGCCCGGCAGCTCGTACAGGTCGCGCACCTTGCCGCGATGCAGCAGCCCCGGCCGCTCCGTCGTCAGCAGCACCTCGCTCATCGCGGCAGCAGTCCGATGCGCCGGAACGACTCGTCGACGTGCACGAGGTACGCCCCGTAGTCGAAGACCGCGTCCAGTCGCGCGGCGTCGAGGCGCTCGGTCACCTCGGGGTCCCCCTCGAGCAGCCCGCGCAGCGGCGTCTGCTGCTCCCACGCCGTCATTGAGTGTCGCTGCACGATCTGGTACGCCGCCTCGCGCGTCAGCCCCGTCTCGATGAGCGCGAGCAGCACCTTCTGCGAGAACACGAGCCCCTGCGTCCGCTCGAGGTTCGCGCGCATCCGCGGCGGGTACACCACCAGGCCATCCATGACCCCGGTGAAGATGTGCAGCATGTACGCGAGCAGCCCGGTCGCGTCGGGGAGGATGATGCGCTCCGCCCCCGAGTGCGAGATGTCCCGCTCGTGCCACAGCGCCACGTTCTCGAGGCCCGTCACCGCGTACCCGCGCAGCGTCCGCGCCAGCCCGCACACGCGCTCGCACAGCTCCGGGTTCCGCTTGTGCGGCATCGAGGACGACCCGGTCTGGCCCGCCTCGAACGGCTCCTCGGCCTCGAGGATCTCCGTGCGCTGGAGCCCTCGAATCTCCGTCGCGAACTTCTCGAGCGAGGCCCCCACGCCCGCGAGCACCGCGAGGAAGTGCGCGTGTCGGTCGCGCTGGATGATCTGCGTCGTCACTTCCGCCACCGCTAGCCCGAGGTGCGCGCACGCCTGCTCCTCGACGGCCGGGGGCACTGTGGCGTGCGTTCCCACCGGGCCGGACATCTGCCCCACGGCCACGGTCGCGCGCGCCTGGCGCAGGCGCTCCTCGTGCCGCGCGATCTCTGCCACCCACACCGCGAGCTTGAGCCCGAACGTCGTCGGTTCGGCGTGCACGCCGTGCGTCCGTCCGACGCAGATCGTGTCTTTGTGCTCCACCGCCCGCCGTCCGACGACCTCGCGCAGCCGCGCCAATTGCCCGAGCAACAGGTCGGTCGCGGCCACCAGTTGGAGGCTCGTCGCCGTGTCCCACACGTCCGAGGACGTCAGCCCGAGGTGCACCCACCTCGATTCCGGCCCCAGCGAGTCCGCCACCGATCGCAGGAACGCGGTCACGTCGTGGTGCGTCTCCGCGATGTAGCGGTCGATGTCGCCGATGTCGATCCGTGCGTTCGAGGCGATCAGCCGCGCATCCTCGGCGGGTACGACGCCCGCATCCGCCCACGCCTGCACGACCGCGATCTCGACGTCCAGCCAGCGCTGGAACTTGAACTCGTCCGCCCAGATCGCCGTCATCTCCGGACGGCTGTATCGAGGAATCACGGGGCGTCGTCCACGAAGTCGTCGCGCACCGGCGAGAACACTTCGATGAGGATCGCCGCGTCGACTGCTTCGACATAATGCGGGAGCCCGCTCGGGATCAGGTACGAGTCCCCCGCCTCGAGCTCGAACTCCTCGCTCCCGATGCGGAAGCGCACCTGCCCGGCCGCCACGTGCCCCGCCTGCTCGTGCGGGTGCGTGTGCTCGGGCACGTTCGACCCCGGCGCGATGCGGATCTCCACCATCGTCAGCCGCTCACCCGAGGCCAGCGTGCGCCGCACGACGCCGGGGAAGGCGTCGTGCACGGGCACCGCCGCGTACGTCTTCGTCCGAAACTCGCTCATCCTGCCGCCAGTCTGCTCACCATCGGGTCCGGCCCGATGAGTATCTGCGCCAGTTCGCGGCTCACCGCGTCCCGCTCATGTTGGTCGCCGAACAGCGCCACGCCGTCCACGACGCGCGCGAACGCCGCGATCGCCCCCTCGATGCGCTCCCGGTGCGCCTCGAGGAGAGCGCGCGGGATCTCCGGCGGCCGCACGTTGCGGATCACCAGCTCCCGGTTTCCCTCGAGCGCGTGCAGCACCTCGAGGCCCATCGACTCGCGCCCCTCGCCCCACGCCGCAATGAAGTGCAGGCACGGCGCCGAGGCCGGTTGCTCCGGCCACGCCGGCAGCGCATCGAGGTCAGTCGACCGCCGGCACTCCCGCATCGGGCACCGCACCGAGGTCACTGCGTACTCGCCGGCTGCGGAACCGAACGGATCGCCTCCGCGATCGCTCCGGCATCGGGCAACCCCTCGAGATGCACGCCGCGACTCACGAACAGGAACTCGACGCCGACAACCCCCTGGTCGCCGCGGTCCAGCACTCGCTGTTCATCAATCCGCGTCGAGGTGATCCGGCCCGACTTCGGTCGAAACCGCACGTACATCGCGTCGGATTCCTGGTCGTAGCTCACCTGCATCGTTGACTCACCGGTGCGGCGGTTCCGAGTCGCGGACGACGATCACGTGCAACGCTCGCCCACCAACGATTCCATCGTATTCGACCGCTGTTTCGCCGGGCGTCACGGTATGAGGTGAAGCGATGACAGCCGCTGCCTCGTCCACGGTGATTTCGTCGTCCATCTTGTCGAGGGCGTGACTCGTGTACCGGACGGGTAAGGTCATTTCGCATGCACGGCATCTTCCGCGGTCGCCCCGATGTCCGTTCGGTAGTGCATCCCCTCGAAGCGAATGCGCCGCACGTTGTCGTATGCCCGCGCCCGTGCGTCGGCGACCGTCGCACCGCTCGCCACGACGCACAGCACCCGCCCGCCCGAGGTGCGCAGCACCCCGGCGTCGTCGCGCTTCGCCCCCGCGAGGAACACCTGTACGTCCGCGTCGACGTCCCCAACGCCTTCGATGGGGAAGCCCGTCTCGTACGCCCCCGGGTAGCCCCCCGAGGCCAGCACGACGCCCACTGTCGCCGCCCCGCTCCACTCGACCGGCACGTCCGCCAGCCGCCCGTGCGCGACCGCATCGCAGATCGCGAGGAGGTCCGACTGCAGTCGAGGCAGCAGCACCTCCGTCTCCGGGTCGCCGAAGCGGCAGTTGAACTCCACCACCCGCGGCCCCGCGTCGGTCACCATCATCCCCGGGTACAGCACCCCTCGATATGGCCGCCCCGCGGCCGCCATCGCCCGCACGGTCGCCTCGGTCACCTCGCGCTCGATGAACGAGGCGTACTCGGCGCTCAGCCAGCCCGGCGGCGAATACACGCCCATCCCCCCGGTGTTCGGTCCGAGGTTGCCGTCGAACACCGGCTTGTGGTCGCACGAGAACGGCATGTGCCGCACCGTCACGCCATCCGAGAACGCATGCGCCGAGGTCTCCGGCCCCCGCATCCGCTCCTCGATCACGACGCGCGCGCCGGCGTCCCCGAACGCTCGCCCGACCATCGTCTCGTCGATCGCCGCGAGGGCCTGCGCCACGTCGTCGCACACCGTGACGCCCTTCCCGAGCGCCAGCCCGTCCGCCTTCACCACACACGGCCCGCCGAGGGCTTCGACGTACTGTCTGGCCTCCGCCGCGTCCTCGAACACGCGCGACTCGGCGGTCGGGATGCCCGCGTCCCGCATGACCTGCTTCGCGAACGACTTCGACCATTCGAGTTTCGCCGCCGCCCTGGTGGGCCCGAACGCCGCGATCCCCGCGGCAGCCAGCGCATCGACGACGCCCGCCGCAAGCGGGTCGTCCGGCGCCACGATCACGAGGTCCGCGCGCACCCGCTGCGCCAGCGCCACGACCCCCTCGACGTCCGTCGCGCGCACCTCGACGTTCTCGCCAAGCTCCGCCGTCCCGGCGTTCCCCGGCGCAATCCACAGCTTCCCGAGCATCGAGGACAGCGCGAGCTTCCACGCAATCGCGTGCTCCCGCCCGCCCGACCCGAGGAGGACGACGTTGAGGGCAGTCATACTTCAAGCTCGGTTAAGCGGTCAGCGAGATCGCTAAGAGCTTTTCGAATTGCGTGTCTGGGCAGCGCAAAAACAAAGCGCCGCGTTCTGCCGGTTGTAACCACCGCGTCGCGGTAGTGCTGATTTCCGTAGGAAATCTTGTGGGTTTCAATGCTGGGACGAGATCCGAAATGGTCTAGTACTGGGTACCAAGTGGATTCGCTGCTTCCTAGGAGCACCAGGACACGCGGCTTCACAATCCGTATTAGCTCAATACCGATAGGCATTCCAGAGCAGAATAGATCTCTTGGTAACTTGTCTACGGATGATGATCGAAATGGGATTACGTTTCCCGTGGGTGAATTCCGAAGAAGTTGCTCGCCTGTCTTAGTGCGCCCACCTGCGAGCCCGTAAGTTTCGGCTACGTCATACGCTACCTTTTGTAGGGGATACTGACCGCGTGGCCTGCCTGACCAACACTCATCGAGAAACGCAGAGTACGGCTTCCTTCTCGTTCGGTAGGGCTTCCCAGGATCTTTCGGATCGGCGTTGTCAGGATCTCCGCCAGGATTGATCCCTAGTAGCATGAAGTCGTGTGACATAAACGTACTTGGGTGAGAATAAATGAGACGGTACCCTTTTGCTGGATCAGCAACATCTCTCGTACTCAGAATCGAGAGACACTTTCGATCGAGCGCTCTCAATTGGCTTTCCACCGAGAACATCGCAGCCGTCACTCCCACTCGATGGTGCCGGGCGGCTTCGAGGTGATGTCGTACACCACCCGGTTCACCCCCGGCACCTCGTTCACGATCCGCGTCGAGATCCGCCCCAGGAGGTCGTACGGTAGCCGCGCCCAGTCCGCCGTCATCGCGTCCTCGGCGGTCACGCACCGCAGCGCCACGCAGTAGCCGTACGTGCGGAAGTCGCCCTGCACGCCCACTGTCTTCGTGTCCGTGAGCACCGCGAACGACTGCCAGAGGTCGTAGTACAGCGCCGCGTTCCGGATCTCGTCCATCACGATCCAGTCCGCCGCCCGCAGGATGTCGAGCTTCTCCCGCGTCACCTCGCCGATGACGCGGATCGCGAGGCCGGGACCGGGGAACGGCTGCCGGTACACCATCTCGTCGGGTAGCCCCAGCTCTTTGCCCACCCGCCGCACCTCGTCCTTGAACAGGTTGCGCAGCGGCTCGATGAGCGTGAACTGCATGTCCTTCGGCAGCCCGCCGACGTTGTGATGCGTTTTGATCTTCGCCGCCGCGCTGCTCCCCGTGGACGCCGATTCGATGACGTCCGGGTACGTCGTCCCCTGGCAGATGAAGTCGACCGTGCCGAGGTGTGTCGCTTCCGCCTCGAAGACGCGGATGAACGTCTCGCCGATCCGCTTGCGTTTGGTTTCAGGCGCCGTCACCTCTGCCAGCTCGGACATAAACCGGTCGGTCGAGTCGACATGGATGAGGTTCATCGACATGTGCTGCCGGAACGTGCTCACGACGCGTTCCGCCTCGCCGAGGCGCAGCAGCCCGTTGTCGACGAAGATGCACGTCAGCTGGTCGCCAATCGCCCGATGTACCAGCGTCGCCGCCACGGCCGAGTCGACCCCGCCCGACAGCGCACAGATGACCTTGCCGTCGCCCACGCGCTCGCGGATGTGCTCCACCGACTCCTCGATGAAGTTCGACGCGGTCCAGTCGCCGCTGCACCCCGCGACGTCGAGCACGAAGTTGCGGATCAGCTGGTCGCCCTGCGGCGTGTGCACCACCTCCGGGTGGAACTGGATCCCGAGGTGTCCTCCGGCGTCCGCCATCACCGCCACCGGCGACGACTCCGACTGCGCGATCGAGCGGAACCCCGGCGGCAGTTCCGCGACGTGGTCGCCGTGCGACATCCAGACGGGCATCGAGGACGGCAGCCCCCGCAGCAGCGGGTTCGAGCTGTCAGACAGCGTGATCACGGCGTGCCCGTACTCCCGCACCGAGGCCGGCACGACCCGCCCGCCGAGCGTGTGCGCCAGCAGCTGCATCCCGTAGCAGATGCCTAGCACCGGCAGCTTCGAGGCGATCACGTACGGGGACAGCGTCGGCGCGCCCTCCTCGTACACGGAGGCCGGTCCGCCCGACAGCACGAATCCCTTCACGCGCAGGTGGTTCAGGTCCTCGGGCTTCGTGTCCCACGGCACCAGCTCCGAGTACACGCCGGCCTCGCGGATACGCCGCGCGATCAGCATCGAGAACTGCGACCCGTAGTCGAGGACCACGATCGCCTCGGGCGCGTTCGGGGCGGGCGTGAAGATCTGGCCGGGCTCCCGGTCGGACGCGATCTCGAGATACGTCCCGACCTCGCTGTCGCCGGAAGCGCGAATCCTGGGAGGCGCGCCTGCTGCCTCGTTGCTGTCAGTCATTGCGCTCGGATTCGGAGGGGAAGACGCCGCTAGGGCCGGATCGTATCGAGGCCCTATAGTGCGGTCAATGAACCCTGTAGCCACGCTCCGCGCGGTACGCCGGTGCCGCTGATCTCCCCCGGCCGCCTCGATGACGTCGCTCGCCTGCTCCTCGCCGGCGAGGTCGTCGCCATTCCCACCGACACCGTCTACGGCCTCGCTGCCCGTGTCGACGATCCCGAGGCCATCACCAGCCTCGCGACATTGAAGGGCCGCGACCCGCAGCAGCCAATCGCCGTCCTCTTCGACGCGCTGGAGGCGGTCGCCCCCCTCATCGACCCGCCCGAGGTATTCCACCGCCTTGCCGCGTTCTGGCCCGGCGCGCTGACCCTGATCGTCCCGGCCCGTCCGGACGCTTTCGTCCCGCTCCTCGTCCCGAGGGGTGCCATCGGCCTGCGCCAGCCCGACGACCCCCTCGCCCGCGAGCTGCTCCGCCGCTGCGGCGGCCGGCTCGCCGTCACGAGCGCGAACCTCCACGGCCAGCCCGCCGCCTCCACCGCCGCCGAGGTCATCGCCGCCTTTGGCGACGACCTCCCCGTCCTCGACGGCGGCCCCAGGGGCGACGCCGCCTCCACGGTGATCGACCTCACCGAGGCGTCGCCGCGCGTCCTCCGCGAGGGCCCCCTCACCGCCGCACAGCTCGGCCTTGCGCCGGAGAAGGAAGGGGCACCCTGACTGTCCGGCCCCCGCCCCCGTCGGCGGAGGAGGGTAGGGGGTCCCACGCGGCCCCGCGATACCACCGAGGCCGTTGAGCCCACTTCGTGTACGATCGGGGTCAGCCCACATTCACACCGGACGAGGCAGGCATGCGCATCGCGATCGGCGCCGACCACGCGGGGTTCGCGCTCAAGGAAATCCTCCGCAGGGAGCTCGAAGCCCTCGGCGACGAGGTCGCCGACTTCGGCACCCACTCTGAGGACTCGGTGGACTACCCGGACATCGCCCTCCCGCTCGCGAACTCCATCGCCCGCGCTGAGCACGACTTCGGCATCTTGATCTGCTCCAACGGCGTCGGCCCGTCCATCGCCGCGAACAAGGTCCACGGCATCCGCGCCGCCCTCTGCCACGATGTCTTCTCCGCGAAACGTGCGCGCCAGCACACGGACGCCAACATCCTCTGCCTCGGCTCCTGGGCCATCGGCCGCGGTGCCGCCTCCGAGATCCTCCGCGCCTTCCGCGACGCCACCTTCGAGGGTGGGCGTCACCAGCGACGCGTCGACAAGATCAACGCGGTCGACCGCCCCGACTGACGGTGCCCCTCGACTGGTCGCGCGGACTCGACGCCGCCCGCCTCGCTGCCGGCGTCGCACGCGCCACGTACGTGACGCTCCGTAAGACCGCCCACCCCGTCGAGGACGGCACGCTCGCAGTCGCCGGCCTCGACGCACCCGTCGAAGTGCTACGCGACCGCTACGGCGTCCCCCACATCGTCGCCACCACCGAGCGCGATGCCTTCTTCGGCCAGGGCTTCGTCCACGCCCAGGACAGGCTCTTCCAGATGGACGCGATGCGCCACGCCGCCGCCGGCCGCGTCTCCGAGTGGGCCGGCCGTGCGGGCCTCGAAGCCGACCGCTTCATGCGCCGCCTCGGCTTCGCCGACATCGCCGGCCGCGACCTCGCCGCCACCGGTCACGAGGAGCGCGACCTGTTGTTCGCCTACGCCCGGGGCGTGAACGCCGCCATTCGCACGCTCCCCGCGCTGCCGCCCGAGTACGCCGTCCTCGGCGCGAAGCCGGAGCCCTGGCATCCCGAACACTCGATGCTGCTCGGACGTTTCGTGCTCTTCTCGTTCGCAGTGAACTGGGACACCGAGTTGCTCCGCGAGCGCCTCCTCCGCGGCCTCGGCGCCGAGCGCGCCGCGCTCATCGACCCGGCCTATCCCGAGCACGCGTACGCTTCGGCCGGCGTCCCGATTGGCCCCGCCGCCGAGCGGCTGCTGGGGGCCTACGAAGCCGCCCTCGAGGCGGGCCTCGACGTCGACGGCGCCTCGAACGCCTGGGCCGTCAGCGCACGTCGCACGACCACCGGCGCCCCGCTCCTCGCCAGCGACCCCCACCTGGAGTCCCGCATGCCCGGCCTGCTGCACGTGTCCCACGTGCGAGGCGGGCGCTTCGACTGCATCGGCGCGGGCGTGGCCGGCATTCCCGGCATCGCCATGGGCCACAGCCGCGACATCGCCTGGGGCATCACGGCCGGTCTCGCCGACGTCAGCGACTGCTACATCGAGACCGTCGACCCCGCCGACCCGACGCGCTACCTCACGCCCGACGGCTGGCGTACTGGGCGCACCCGCATCGAGCGCATCCGCGTCCGCGGCGGCCGTACTGTCGAGGAGCGCGTCCTGGAGACGCGACACGGGCCGGTCATCGGTCCCGCCGTCCGAGGCGAAGACCGGGCGGTGGCGCTACGCTCCACGGCCCTCGAGCCGGGCGACCCGCTCGGCCCCGTGCTCGACCTCAGCCGCGCCACGACCGTCGAGGAGTTCGAAGCCGCCGTCGCGCGGCGGCCCGGCGTGCCCTTCAACTACGTCTATGCCGCCCGCGATGGCCGCATCGGCTACCGCATGTCGGGCCGCATCCCGAAGCGTGAGCACGGTCAGGGTCTGTTGCCTCAGGATGGCGCGCGCTCACCCGGCCCGCCGCCCTGCCTCAACCCCGAGGACATGCCCCGCCTCCTCGACCCCGCGGCGGGCTTCGTGGCGAACAGCAACAACGCGCCCGGAGGCGACTACGAGCTGGGCGCGGACTGGTGCGAGCCATGGCGCGTCGAGCGCGTCGTCGCGCTCCTCGAGGCCACGCCGGTGCATTCCGTTGCTTCGTTCCAGGCCATCCAGGTCGACGTGTACTCGGGGGCGCTGGCCCGCCTGCGCGATCTCCTCATCGACGCCCTCCCGTCCGAGGACGAGACGCGCCGCTTCCTCGCCGCCTGGGATGGCACGTTGGGCACGGACAGCGCGGCCGCGGCCCTCGTGGCGCGCACCTACCAGCATCTCGCCCGGAGCCTCGCCACGCGGCTGGCCGGGCCCTACGCCTCGACAGCCCTCGGCAGTGGCCTCGGCATCATCGGCGGTGGTTCGTTCGGCTACCGCCTCCAGGGCGCCGTCCTCGACGCCCTCGCCACCCCCGAGCCTCCCCGCTTCGCCGGCGCGGCCGACCGCGACCGTGCCCTCAGGGCCGCGTTCGACGCCGCACTCGCCTCCCTCGAGGGAGAACAAGGGTCCGCACGCTCGCACTGGCAGTGGGGCAACGCCCACCGCTGGCGCCTGCCCCACCTCCTCGAGCACGTCCCCGGCCTCGGCCGCTGGTACTCGCGAGGGCCCTACCCCTTCCCCGGCGACGGCAACACCGTGCTCCAGGCCGGCTACGGCGTCGCTGCCGGGACCGGCCGCGTCACGACGCTACCCGGCTACCGGCAGGTCATCGACCTCGCGGACTTCGATCGCTCGGTCTTCCAGCTCTCGACGGGCAACTCCGGCATCCCCGGCCACCCTCGCTACGACGACTGCATCGAGGAGTTCGTCGCCGGACGCTACCGCTCGCTGCTGTACGCTCCGGATGCGATCGAGGCGGCGCTGGAGCACCGCCTGCGCTTGGAGCCCGCATGACTCACTCCCTCGCCGGCCGCTTCGAGCGCTACCGGCCGCTGGTCATTGACGAGATGCGCGCCGTCGTCGGCGACGACACCACGCGGCTGTCTGCCTGGATGCGCTACCACCTCGGATGGGAGGACGCCGCCGGCCGGCCCCTCGATGGCGCCTCCGGAAAGCTGCTGCGCCCCTCCGCCCTCCTGCTCGCGACCGAACTCGTTGGCGGCTCCATCGAGGAGGCACTGCCCGCCGCGGCCGCCGTCGAGCTGGTCCACAACTTCTCCCTGCTCCACGACGACGTCGAGGACCGTAGCGAACGCCGTCACGGGCGCCCTGCTCTGTGGACGTTCGCCGGCGTGCCTCAGGCCATCAACACCGGCGACGGCATGTACACCCTCGCCCGCCTGGCGATGCACCGCCTGCTCGAGGCCGGCCTCGAGGAACGCCGCGTCCTCGAGTCCATGCGCGAACTCGACGAGGCATGCCTCCGCCTCGTCGAGGGGCAGTACCTCGACATCTCCTTCGAGGACCGCAACGACGTCACGCGCGCCGAGTACCTCGCGATGACCGCCGGTAAGACCGCCGCGATGTTCTCCGCGCCGTTTGCCATCGGCGCGCTCCTCGGCGGCGCCTCCGGTGACCTCGTCACGGCATTCCGCGAGTTCGGTTACCACGTCGGCCTCGCCTTCCAGGCCATGGACGATATCCTCGGCATCTGGGGCGAGCCCGAGGTCACTGGCAAGCCCGTCGGCGACGACCTCGCCTCCCGCAAGATGACCTACCCCGTCATCGCCGCCATGGCATCGCCCGCCGTCGGCGCCGCCCTCGTCGAGGCCTACGCCGAGCCCACCGCTACGGTCGAATCCCTGCGCGAGCTGGTCGTCCAGGGCGAGGGCCGCACTCACACCGAGCACTTCATGCAGAGCGCCGTCGAATCTGCCCTCGCCGCACTCGGCGCCGCGGCGCTCTCCCCTGCCGCAGAAGCCCTCTTCGAGGAGTTCGCGCGTCTCGCCTCCGCGCGCGTCCGCTGATCGGCGCTCGCACGGTTCGAGTGTGGTGGACAGCACCCCGACAATCTGGCCAGTAGCGGTCGATGTGCTAGCGTCGATCGAGACGGTCGCGGCCTCGGCCGCTGGATGCTGGAGAGCGTGGTGAAGAAGAAGACCATCCGCGACATCGACCTGCAGGGCCAGCGCGTGCTCCTCCGGGTCGACTACAACGTCCAGGTGGAGAACGGCCGTATCGTCGACGATACGAGGCTCCGCGAGTCCCTTCCCACCATCCATGAGCTGCGTAAGGCGGGCGCCTGCGTCATCGTCTGCTCGCACCGCGGGCGCCCCCGTGGCGGCATCGACGAGTCGCTCCGCAACGCCCCCGTGGCCCTCCATCTCACCGAGATGCTCGGCGTCCCGGTCCGCACGGCTCAGGACTGCATCGGGCCCGAGGCCGAGGCTCAGGCCGCTGCGTTGCGACCCGGCGATGTCCTGATGCTCGAGAACGTCCGCTTCCACCCCGAGGAGGAAGCCAACAACGACGAGTTCGCGCGCGCCCTCGCCCGCCTCGGCGACGTCTTCGTGAACGACGCGTTCGGCACCGCCCACCGTGCCCACGCCTCCACCGTCGGCGTCACGAAGTACCTGCCCTCCGTCGCCGGGCTCCTGCTCGAGCGCGAAGTCGATTACCTGACGAAGGTCACCGACAGCCCGGAACGCCCCTTCGGCATCGTCCTCGGCGGCTCCAAGGTCTCCGACAAGATCGCCATCCTGGAAAACCTCACCCGCTGCGCCGATGTCATCTGCATCGGTGGCGCGATCGCGAACACGTTCCTGAAGGCCCGCGGCATCGACGTCGCCGACTCCCTCGTCGAGAACGACGGCCTCGCCGGCGCCCGTTACATCATGGCGCTCGCCGAGCATCGAGGTGACATCGAGATCGTCCTCCCCTCGGACGTGGTCGTCGCCTTCGGCGGTGCCGAGGGCGCGCTCGTGCGCACCGTCTCCGTCGCCCAGGTGCCGGTGAACTGGCGCATCCTCGATGTGGGTCCCGGCACGGTGCAGTCCTTCGCCAGTGCCCTCCAGCGCTGTAAGACGGTCGTCTGGAACGGGCCCATGGGCCTCTTTGAACGCGAGCCCTTCGACCGCGGTTCGATGGCCGTCGCCCGCGTCCTCGGCGAGCTCCGCTCCGCCACCACCGTGGTCGGCGGTGGCGAGACGGTCGCCGCCCTCCGCCGTGCGCACGTCGCGGAGCGCATCTCACACGTCTCGACCGGGGGCGGCGCGTCACTCGCGATGCTGCAGGGCAAGCCGCTTCCCGCCGTAGACGCGCTGCTCGATGCGTGACGCCCGCCGAGACGGCCCGGTAGCATAGCGCCATGGACATTGACCTCATCCGCCGGCTCTCCATCCCGGGAGAGTCCAAAGTGCTCCTGTGCGTGCTCGACGGTCTCGGCGGCCTCCCCGGCCCCCGCGGCCGCAGCGAGCTCGAGGAAGCGCATCCGCGCCACCTCGACCGCCTTGCCGAGGAAGGCGCCGTCGGCCAGACGATCCCGGTCGGCTACGGCATCACCCCTGGTTCCGGCCCCGGGCATCTCGCGCTCTTCGGCTACGACCCGCTCGTGTACGAGGTCGGCCGCGGCGTCCTCGAGGCCACCGGCATCGACTTCGCCCTCGAAGGCGACGACCTCGCCGCCCGCGGCAATCTCTGCACGGTCGACGCAGAAGGCGTGATCGTCGACCGGCGCGCCGGTCGCGTCGCCACCGAGGTCACCGCGGAGATCTGCGCCGAGCTCGAGTCGTCGATCTCGCTCCCCGGCGTGCGCGTCTTCGTCCGGCCCGTCCGCGAGCACCGCTTCGTCCTCGTCCTCCGCGGCGAGGGCCTGAGCGACGCCATCACCGAGACCGACCCCCAGCGGGAGGGCGTCCGCCCCCGCCGCGCGGAAGCGAAGGCCATCGAGGCCTCCCGCACCGCCGAGCTGGTCAACCAGTTCGTCGCCGACGCCGGTCGGCTCCTCGCGAAGCGCGACCAGGCCAACGGCATGACCCTGCGCGGCTGGGCGAAGCGACCCGACCTCCCGCAGATGCCCGATCTCTGGAAGCTCCGCGCCGCCGCTGTCGCCGTCTACCCGATGTACCGAGGGCTCGCCCGGCTCGTCGGCATGGACGTCCTCGACGCCGGCGCGAACATGGAGTCACAGATCGAGGCGCTCCGCCGCCACTGGGACCAGTACGACTTCTTCTTCCTCCATTACAAGTACACGGACTCCGCCGGTGAGGATGGCGACTTCGCGCGCAAGCAACAGGCCATCCGCGACTTCGATGCCTGCGTGCCGTCCCTCCAGACACTCCGCCCGAACGTGATGGTCGTCACCGGTGACCACTCCACGCCTTCGATGATGGCCGCGCATTCGTGGCACCCCGTCCCCTTCCTCCTCCGAGGTGACAACGTGCGCGTTGACGCGGCGAACCGCTTCAACGAGGTCGAGTGCTCGCGCGGAGGCTTCGGCACCTTCCCCGCGAAGGAGGTCCTCCCGCTCGCCTTCGCCCACGCCGGCCGCATGACGAAGTACGGCGCCTGATGCCGCTCCGCCGCCCCATCGTCGCCGGCAACTGGAAGATGCACCTCGACCGCTCCGCCGCGGCCGACCTTGTCGCGGCCCTTCGAGGCGCACTTGACGGCCTCGCCGGCATCGACGTCGTGCTCTGTCCGCCGCTGCCATGGCTGCCCGACACGGCCGACCGCCTGCGGGGCAGCACGCTCGAGGTCGGCGCACAGAACGTCTACTGGGAGCCCCACGGCGCCTACACCGGCGAGGTGAGCGCCGCGATGCTCGCCGGCCTCGTCGACTACGTAATCATCGGCCACTCCGAGCGTCGCCACGTCTTCGGCGAGACCGACGAGGAGACCGCGAAGAAGCTCGATGCCGTTCTCGGCCTCGGCATGCGCCCCATCCTCGCCGTGGGCGAGTTGCGCGAGGAACGCGAGGCCGGCCAGACGCCACACGTGCTTCAGCGCCAGCTGCTCGCCGCGTTCGCGGATGTCGACCGTCTCCCCGAGGACTTCGTCGTCGCCTACGAGCCGGTCTGGGCGATTGGCACGGGCCTGACTGCCACGCCGGAGACCGCGCAGCAGGCCTGCGCCGATGTCCGCCGCATCCTCGCCGAGCGCTTCGGCGATGCCACAGCCGAGGCGTGCCGCATCCAGTACGGCGGCTCGGTGAACGCCGAGAACGCGGCCGCCCTCGCCGCCGCGCCGGACATCGACGGCCTCCTCGTCGGTGGGGCGTCCCTGAACGCCGAGGCGTTCACCACGATCTGCCGCGCCGTCGCCGCCACGAAGGGCTCGTGATCGCCTCCTTCCGAGGCCGCGTCGTTGCCCTCGTCGGCGCCACCGCCTCCGGCAAGACGGCCGCCGCCATCGAGGTCGCTCGCCGCCTTCCCGTCGAGGTCGTGTCGGCGGACTCCCGCCAGGTGCGCGCGGCAATGCGCATCGGCACCGCCGCCCCCACCGACGAGGAACTCGCCGCCGTCCCCCATCACCTCGTGGGCGTCGTCGCCCCCGACGCCCCCTGGTCGCTCGCCGAGTTCCTCGCTCGCGCCCGCGCGGCCCTGGAGGACATCTGGGGCCGTGGCAGGCTCCCGCTCATCGTCGGCGGCACCGGCCAGTACGTCTGGGCGCTCCTCGAGGGCTGGCAGCCGCCTGCTGTGCCCCCTGATCCCGCCCTCCGCGCCCGCCTCGAGGGCGAGGCGGCGCGTTGCGGCCCCGCCCCCCTGATCGAGGAGCTGCGGGCGCTCGATCCCGCCGCCCTCGCCCGTGTCGACCAGCGCAATCCGCGCCGTCTCATCCGCGCGATCGAGGTCGCGAGATCCGCTGCCGCCGGCGCCGGCCCTCCGCCCGCCGTCCAGGCGCCCGAGTTCGCGTCGGCGGTCGTGGGCCTCCGCTGGGACCGCGAGCGGCTGCACGCCCGCGCGGACGCTCGCGTGGAGGCCATGTACGCCTCCGGACTGCTCGAGGAGACGCGCGCCCTCCTCGACCGCTACCCACCGGACCTCCCAGCCTTCCAGTCCATCGGCTACGCCGAGGCTGCCCGCGTCCTTCGAGCTGGATGGGATCTCGTGACCGCCATCGAGCGCACGCGAATCGAGACGCACCGCCTCATCCGCATGCAGGCCACCTGGTTCCGCGCCGATGATCCGCGCATCCGCTGGGTCGATGGCGCTCGCGTCGACGACGTCGTGCGCGCGGTTGAGGAGGCCGCCGCTTCGCGCGTAGGATGATCCGATGGTGACGGCGTTCCCCTTCTGGAAGCTCCACGGCACCGGCAACGACTTCGTCCTCGCTGAGGCGAATGTGGCCGACGACGCCGCATGGCCTGCCCTCGCGCGGCGCGTCTGCGACCGCCACTTCGGTGTCGGCGCGGACGGCCTGATCTTCGTCCTCCCCTCCGAGGTCGCCGCCCGCCGCATGCGCATCTTCAACCCCGATGGCTCAGAGGCCGAGATGTGCGGCAACGGCATCCGCTGCTTCGTGAAGTACGTGCTCGACCGGGCCATCGTCGACGCCCCCGACGGCGTCCTCACCGTAGAGACGGGCGCGGGCATCCTCGAGGCGCGCGCCACCCGCAACGACGCCGGCCGCGTGGAGTCGGTCCGCGTCAGCCTCGGCCCGCCTCGCTTCCGGCCCCAGGACATCGGCGCGCTCGTGGAGGCCCCGGCGCCCGTGCTCAACCTGCCCCTGACCGCCGCTGGCGAGCACCTCCAGCTCAACCTCGTCTCGATGGGCAACCCCCACGCCGTGGCCTTCCTTGACGCCGCGCCCGCAAGCTTCGACCTCGAGCGCATCGGCCCCGCCGTCGAGCATGACCCGCTGTTCGCTCACCGAACCAACTTCGAGGTCGCACGCGTCCTCGACCGCGACCATGTCGAGATGCGCGTCTGGGAACGCGGCGCGGGCATCACCCTCGCCTGCGGCACCGGCGCCGCCGCCGTCGTTGTCGCCGGCCGCCTCCATGGTCTCGTCAGCGATTCCGTCGAGGTGCGCGTCCCCGGCGGGCCGCTCCGGCTGGAGTGGGACGGCGAAGGCGATGTCTACCTCGAAGGGCCCGCCGTCAGAGTCTTCGAATCCGTCTGGGAGGACGCCGAGTGACCCAGGACCGCCGCATCATCGAGACCCGCGCCGCCGTACGGAACACGCCCCTCAAGCCGCGCGATTGGGAGTCGATCCTCGACGATGACGATACCGAGGCCGTCGAGGTCGATGGCGGCGAGATGGCCCTCGTCGTCCGCGGTGGGCAACTCCACCTCATGTTCGCCTTCGATTCCAACGAGGTGATGAAAGCCGCCTTCAACCCGATGTGGACCGCCCTCAAACCGAAGCTCAAGCGCTTCAAGTCCTACCAGTACTGCCGCTTCGACCTCGTCGCCTTCCCCGTCCGCGAGTGGATCGACCACATGCTCGACGAGGCCGACTTCCTCCTCCAGGGCGGCTGGACCGAGATGGAGCACCGCGACCCCGCCGACATCGCCCCGCCCGAGCCCCCAGCCGGCATCCGCATCCGCCGGGCCGCCGCCGATGACCTCCCCCGCATCCTGGAGATCGAGGCCGCCTCGTACGGCCCCTTCTCCGATGGCCCCGAGGTGACGGCCGCCCGCTTCGAGGCCGCCCCGTGGACCGGTGTGCTCGACGAGGATGGCGAGGTCGTTGCATACGCCATCAACGCTGCCGTCGACGGCAACCTCGGCCGCACGCTCTCGCTCGGTGTCGCCCCCGAGGCGCGCGGCGAGCAGCTCGGCTCCACCATGCTGCAGGCCGCCGCCTATCAACTCGCCGCCACCGGCGCGCGCCGCCTCGCCGCCACCGCTCGCCCCGATGTCCCCGGCTCCATCGACGCCGCCCGCCGCGTCGGGTACCGGCCCGGCCACAGCGGCACCGAGTTCCGCCGCTCGCTCGACGAGCGCGCGAACAAGGAGCGTCGCGAACAGCGGCACATCCAGGGCATGAAGGTCCGCTTCGGCGACTGGCGCTGAGCGCCGCAGTAACTCATCGCGGCCGCCGGCGACGCTGGCGTCAGCTCGCCCGCTCAGGCACTCTTTCGTCGCACCAATCGAGGTCTCACTGACGGAGGCACCATGAAACTCGCTCGTCGCGTCGAGCAACTGCCGCCCTACCTCTTTGCCCGCATCTCCGAGCTCATCGCCCAGAAGCGCGCGGCGGGCGTCGATGTCATCTCGTTCGGGATCGGCGACCCCGACCTGCCAACGCCCGATTACATCCTCGACAGCCTGAAGCGCGCCGCCGACGTGCCGGTCAACCACCGCTACCCCGAGACCGAGGGCTTGCCCGAGTTTCGCCAGGCCGTCGCGCGTTGGTACGAGCGCCGCCACAGCGTCCAGCTCGACCCCGAGCGCGAGGTCGTCTCGCTCATCGGCTCGAAGGAGGGCATCGGTCACCTCCCACTCTGTCTCGTCGACCCCGGTGACGTCGTCCTCATCACCGACCCGGGCTACCCGGTCTACGAGATCGGCACGATGTTCTGCGGCGGCGAGTCCGTCAAAGTCCCCCTGCGCGAGGAGGACGGCTGGCTGCCCCGCTTCGAGGACATCCCCGCCGATATCGCCGGCCGAGCGAAGATCATCTGGCTCAACTACCCCAACAACCCCACCGGCGCCGTCGCCGACCTCGCCTTCTACGAGCAGGCCGTCGCCTGGGCGAAGGCACACGACGTCGTGATCGCCCATGACCTCGCCTACTCCGAGGTCACCTACGACGGCTACGTCGCCCCCTCCATCCTCGAGGTCGACGGCGCCCGCGACGTCGCCATCGAGTTCAACTCGCTCTCCAAGTCCTTCAACATGACCGGCTGGCGCATCGGCATGGCCGTCGGCAACGCCACCCTCGTCGACGCCCTCCGGCGCGTGAAGTCGAACCTCGACAGCGGCGTCCCGCAGGCCGTCCAGCAGATGGCCATCACCGCCCTCGATGGCCCGCCCGACGCCATCACTTCACATAACGATACGTACCGTCGCCGCCGTGACCGTGTCGTCGAGGTGCTCCGCCAGCTCGGACTCCGCGTTGACCCGCCGAAGGCCTCGCTCTACGTCTGGGCCCGCCTCCCCGAGGGTGAGCGCTCCTCCGCCGACTACGCCGGACGCCTGATCGACGCTACCGGCGTCGTCGTCACCCCGGGTGTCAGCTACGGTGCGGCAGGGGAGGGCTACATCCGCCTCTCGCTGACCCTTCCGGACGACCGCGTGGAGGAGGGCCTCCGCCGCCTCTCCGCGTTCGCTCGCGGCGAACAGGTGCTCGACGCCTGACCAGATGCGTTACGATCGAGGGCAACCCATGAGCTGCGGAGGCCGCTGATTCCTCGACGTCGCCCATTTCGCACCAACGACACAGCAGCCATCGGCAGCGGCGCCCGCGCCCGCGTCTCGAGGAGCAACGGCGCCCGCGGCGACGGCGTCTCCACCGCTCCGGTCAAAGAGCGCGCCTACCTCGTCGGCCTCGACCACGGCCAGAACGGCCTCATGTCCGAGGACGAGTCGCTCCGCGAGCTTGCCCGCCTCGCCCGGACGGCGGGCACCGTCGTCGTCGGGCAGAGCGTGCAGCGCCGCCAGCACCCCGACCCCGCGACCTACGTCGGCTCCGGCAAGCTCGAGGAGATCAAGGACGCCCGCGAGCGCACCGACTACAGCCTCGTCGTCTTCGACGAGCAGTTGTCGCCCGCCCAGCAGCTCCGCCTCGAATCAGCGCTCGAGGTGAAAGTCCTCGACCGGAGCGCGCTCATCCTCGACATCTTCGCGAGCCGCGCTCGCACCCGTGAAGCCCGCCTCCAGGTGGAGCTCGCTCAGCACGAGTACCTCCTGCCGCGTCTGCGCGGCCAGTGGCAACACCTCGAGCGCATGGAAGGTGCCGTCGGCCTCCGTGGCCCCGGTGAGACCCAGCTCGAGACCGACCGCCGCCTCATCGGCCAGCGCATCGCCCGTCTCAAGCGTGAGATCGATGCCGTCCGCCGCCAGCGCGCCCTCCACCGCCGACGCCGCACCCGCGAGGGCGTCCCCGTCGTCGCACTCGTCGGCTACACGAACGCCGGCAAGTCCTCCCTCCTGCGCACCCTCGCAGGCACCGAGGTACTCGCGGCGGACACCCTCTTCGCGACGCTCGACCCGCTCACACGGCGCGTCGCGCTTCCCGGCAACGAGACCATCCTCGTCACCGACACCGTGGGCTTCATCCAGAAGCTCCCCACGCAGCTCATCTCAGCCTTCCGCGCGACGCTCGAGGAGTTGGAGAGCGCCGATCTTCTCCTCCACGTCGTCGATGCCACCTCGCCCGCCATCGAGGCGCAATGGGCCACCGTCATGGAGACCCTCGACACCTTGGGCCTGGCCGGCAGGCCGATGCTCACTGTCCTCAACAAGGCCGATGGCCTCACCCGTCCCGATGGCCAGCCCGTCGCTTCCGAGGCCGACCTGCCGCACGTCGAGGTCGCAAGCCCGGCGCCCGGCGCCGCACTCCTCGTCTCCGCCACCGAAGGCTGGGGCATCGACGCCCTCCGCCGCCGCCTCGCCTTCGAGATGTTCGGCGTCCGCCCCGAGGTGGCGGCCCCGGCTTAGTCCCGCTCGCGCTCGCAGATCATCGCCACATGCTCCCCTCGCACCCGAGTGAGGATCACGCTCGCCACCCCTGCCTCCGGCTCCGCAATTCCCCTCCCCCGCTCCCGGGGACGGGGGCTCACCTCCGGTTTCGGTCGCCTCGACAACCCGCGGTTCAAGCGCCGCTCCAGGTCGTTCGTATCCACCGGCGACCCGCGCCGCCCCACCTCCACTCGCCCGAACCCCAGCGCCCGCACCCGCTCTTCGATCCGCCGCGCGGAAAACGCGGACCACTCGAGCACCCGGAACCGTCGCGCGAACGGCGACTCCACGGCAGCGTCCGCGGTGAGATACGCGATCCGCTCATCCAGCTTCCACGCCCCGAGCTGCTCCGCCAGCGCCTCGATGAGCCCCGCACGTCCGACCGCCGGGTCCGGGTCGTACAGGTACAGCCCCGGCTCCCCGGTCGCTGTCCGCCCGTCATCCGGCTCCGCGGACAGCGAACACGAAGGCTCCAGCAGCGTTGCCGTCCGCGGCGACCGCGCCAGTTCCCCGAGCCACAGCACCGCGGCCTTCAGCTCACGACCCGCCGAGATGAACTCGATCTCGCCCCCCGCCGGCAGCCGTTCGAGGTCGATCCCGGGCGCCAGCTTGATCCCCGCCCCGCGCCGCCCCGAGGCGACCTCGGTCACGCGCCGCAGCGACGGCGACCAGCGCTCCGGCTCCAGCCGCCGCCCGGCCGCGTCGCGACGGGCTGGGTCCGCCCACACCGCCTCGATGCCAGCTGGGGGAGTCCATTCGTCGAGGTCCGCGCGCAGCGTCTCGACGCGCCCCGTCACCCCGCGCACTGAGGCGTTCGCCCGCACCATCGCCAGCCGCGTCTCATCACGGTCGACCGCCAGCACCCGCGCGACGCGCGCGATGGCAAGCGCGTCCCCGCCCATCCCGCAACCGAGGTCGGCGACCGTCTCGAATCCTGCGAACCGCTCTGCGATGTGCCGCGCGACGAGGTCGGGGCTGGCCTGCTCCCCCGCCTCGCGGTCGCAGAACAACCAGTCCGCGTCCTCGATCTTCCCCCGTGCCGCCCGTCGTCCGGCCGCGAGCGTCATCGCCGCCCGCGCACGCTCAGCTCCATAGCGCCGCCCGAGCTGTCGCAGCGCCGTCAACTCGCCCGACCGCTCCAGGAGCATCGACGCCTCGCCGGCGGCCGTGCGGCCGCCCTCCGTCTGCAGCCAGTCGAGGTCCGCGGCATCCACCGCTGCCGCCCGCCTACCGCGCGGCGCGGACCGTCTGCGCGATCGGGTCGTCGAGCCAGTCCCGCCCCGCGAACTCTGCGCGTAGCGCCGTGGCTGCCTCCCGCAGGACACCGCCGCCGCTGTCGCGGATCCACTTCGCGGCGCGCGGCTCTCCCGCGAACGCGGACGGCACGTCGTCGAGCCACGACGCGACACGCCTGCCCAGCGCCGTCTCTCGCGCCGCGGCGAGCAGCCACTCCGCCGGCGGGTGCGAACCTCCATCGAGGACGCAGGCCAGCCGGCACACCGATGCCGCCGCTTCCGCCGCCGATAGCACGGCCCCGCGGTCGGCGTCCTCCTCACCCAGCGGCGCCCCCGCGAGCGCCTCCAGCGACTGCGCCGCTTGTATGTACAGCGGTCGTGCCACGCGCTCGAGCGCGTCCGCCGGCAGCCGCGCTGCCATCCCCACCAGCGAGTCGAAGCGGTGCAGCGGGTCGTGCAGCGCCTGCCCGTGCCGCGCCAGCCACTTCATCTCGAGCGACCGCCGTGTCACCCCTTCGAGGTGCCGCCCCGCCGACTCCGAGGTGAGCACCGCCAGCTGCATCGCCGGCACCGTGTCAGTCGCCCGCACGTGCACCAGTGTCGACCCGTCTCGCACCAGTGGGTTCCGCAACTCGGGCCGCAACGACCGCGCCTCGGGCCCATCGAGGATCAGCCACAGGAGGGCGGGAGCGTCCGTGCGCGCCCACTCCACCGCGGGCGGCCGTACGAGCACCAGCAGCGCCCGCGTCGCGACCTCGTCCCACGGCGCCCCATCGAGGAGCGCTCGCGCCGCCTCCGCGGTCGCCGCCCGCCGCTCCGCAAGCTCCTCGGTCGACGTCATTGCAGCCTCACTGCCAACTCCGCCACCCGCCGCCCAAGGACGCGCGCCTGCTCACGGTCGTCATCGTTGACCTCCGCGTGCGCGGTCGCCCCGTAATACGAGCCCGACCGTCGCATCCGCTCCGACCACGGCAGACCCACAAAGACCATCCCGTGGCCCAGGATCAGGTGCATCAGCTGCAGCAGCGTCGCCTCGATCCCGCCGTGCGGCGACCACCCGGCCGTGAACGCGCCCCCGGGCTTCCCTGCCAGCTCGCCCGACTCCCACACGTCACCGCTCCGGTCCATCCAGTCCTTCAGCTTCCCCGTGATCCCCGTCCAGTTCGGCGACCCGAGGATCAGCCCGTCCGCCGTCAGCAGCTCCTCCGGCCGCGCCTCGTCCACCGTCCGCGCCCGCACCTCGGCGCCGGCCACACTTTCCACACCCGCGCACACGGCGCGCGCCAACTCCGCCACCAGTCCCTCGCGGCTGTCGTACAGGACGAGGACCGTCGCCGTCATGTTCTAACCGTCAGTGCCGGTGTGGTCGGTGATCACCTGCCGGAAGTGCGTGATCCGCTCTTCGATCTCCGGCTCCACATCCTGCAGCCGCTCCCGCAGGCCGGAGATCAGCGCCACCGCTCCCCCGTATGCCACGAACCACTCCACGCCCTGCAGCACGGCGTGCGTGAATGGGTGCCGTCCGCCACGATGTCGGAGGTAGCCCCAGGCCAATCCCGCCGCCAGCGCCGCCAGCGCGAAGCGCAACTGCTGTCGTTCGTTCACGTCGTCTCCCTTGCCTCATCGTACGGGCGGCAGGCAATCGCGTACAGCGATCGCGACGGGGGGACGAACGTCAGTAGCGGACGATGCGTCGACGTGGCAGACTACGCGCGTCGTACTACTCAGGTCAGATCGGTGTATGCTGCGCGGCGGCCCGGAGGGCCGTGCAGCACGAGAAGGAGAGGCGATTTGCAGGACGTCACTTACCGTCGGCCCGCCACCTTGCAAGAGGCGGTGCAACTGCTCAAGGACAACGGCCCCACGGCTCGCGTCCTCGCGGGCGGCACGGACATCATCGTCATGGCGCGTGAGCGGCGTCGCGACACCAGCATGTTCGTCGATATTAAGGCCATTCCGGAACTCACCGGCATTCGCTTCGATGCGAATGAGGGCCTCACCCTCGGCGCGGCCACGCCTCTCTACCAGGTCTACCGCAATGAGACGATTCAGCGGCTCTACCCCTGCCTCGTCGACTCCGCGTCGCTCATCGGCGGCACCGCCATCCAGGGGCGCGCCAGCTTCGGCGGCAACCTCTGCAACTCCGGCCCCGCCGCGGACAGCATCCCCTCGCTCATCGTCCTCGAGGGCAAGGCCCGCATCGTCGGACCCAACGGCGAGCGCACGGTCGCGGTCGAGGACTTCTGCACCGGCCCGGGCCGCAACGTCCTCGAGGCCGGCGAGATCCTCGTCTCGCTCAGCTTCCCCGCCCCGCACCCGAACAGCGGCGCTCGCTTCCTCCGCTTCATCCCCCGTAACGAGATGGACATCGCCGTCGTCAACGCGGCGACCGCCCTCCGCTTCGAGGGTGACACAGTCGCGGCCGCCCGCATCGCCATCGGCGCCGTAGCCCCCACGCCCCTCTTCGTCCCGGCCGCCGGCGCTGCCCTCGTCGGCAAACCCCTGACGGACGAGACAATCGCAGCCGCCGCCAACGCATCGCGCGATGCGGCCACGCCCATCGACGACATGCGCGGCTCTGTCCGCCAGCGCAAGCACCTCTCGTACGTCCTCACCGAGCGGACCATCCGCGACGCGGCTCGCCGCGCCCGCGGTGAAACCCTGGAGCACTAAGCCTTGAGCAACCGCATCATCATCAACACCGTCATCAACGGGGAGCCCACCGAGTTCCTCGCCGACGAGCGCGACAGCCTCCTCGAGGCGCTACGTGAGCGCATCGGCCTCACCGGCGTCAAAGAGGGATGCAACAACGGTAACTGTGGCGCCTGCGCCGTCATCATGGACGGCCGCCTCGTGAACTCCTGCTGCGTCATGGCCGCCGAGGTCGAGGGCGCGGACATCACCACCGTCGAAGGCCTCGCGAAGGGCGGCGAGCTCACCCCCCTCCAGCAGACCTTCCTCGAGGACGCCGCCCTCCAGTGCGGCATCTGCACCCCGGGCTTCCTCGTCGCCGCCACCGCGCTCCTCGACGTGAACCCGCACCCGACCGAGCACGAAATCCGCTACTGGCTCGCCGGGAACCTCTGCCGCTGCACTGGCTACGACAAGATCATCCGCGCCGTGCAGCACGCCGCCGAACGCTCCGCGTAGCGGCCGCAACACATCCGTAGTGTATGGATATGGTGCGTCGAATAAACGCACCATATCCAGTAGAATGTCGGCTATCGAACCGGCACTCGCTCAATTCGACGTTAGGAGACTCCTGCATGGTCGCGACTGAGCCATACAAGATCGTCGGCACGCGTCCTGTTCGCCCGGACGGGGTGGACAAGGTCACCGGGCGTGCCAACTACGGCTCGGACATCAAGCTCCCCGGCATGCTCTACGCGCGCGTCAAGCGCAGCCCGCATGCCCACGCCATCATCAAGAACATCGACGTCTCGAAGGCCCTCGCCCTCCCCGGCGTCAAGGCCGTCGTCACACGCGCCGACTTCCGCGAGGCTGGCCCCGGACTCATCGACATCGGCGAAGGGCCCCCGGTCAACCTCAGGTTCATGCTCGACAACGTCTGCGCCGGCGACAAAGTCGTCTACAAGGGCCACGCCGTCGCCTCCGTCGCGGCCACCGACCTCCACACCGCCGAGGACGCCATGAACCTGATCGAGGTCGAGTACGAGGTACTCCCCCCGGTCATGAACGTCCGCGACGCCATGCTCGAGTCCGCTCCGCTCATCCACGGCAACGAGCTCACCGGCGGCCTCACCGCCGCTGACATGGGCAAGCGCCCCTCCAACATCGCCAACCGCGTCGAGTTCGAGATGGGAGACATCGAGGCCGGCTTCGCTCAGGCCGACGTCGTCGTCGAGCGCGAGTTCGAGACCGCGATGTACCACCAGGGCTACATCGAGCCCCACAACGCCACCGTCATCTGGAACCAGGATGACGACATCACGATCTGGACCAGCACTCAGGGCAGCTTCTCCGTGCGCACCGCGAGCGCCATGATCCTCGGTGTCCCGGTCTCCAGCGTGAAGGTCGTCCCGATGGAGATCGGCGGCGGCTTCGGCGGCAAGATCCCGGTCTACCTGGAACCCCACGCCGCGCTCCTCTCGAAGAAGACCGGCGGCGCCCCCGTCAAGATGTGGATGACCCGCGACGAAGTCCTCGAGGCCACCGGTCCAACCTCCGGCACCTTCGCGCGCGTCAAGATCGGCGCCAGGCGCGACGGCACGCTTGTGTCCGCCAGGGTCCACCTTGCCTTCGAGGCTGGCGGCTTCCCCGGCTCCCCCGTTGGCGCCGGCGCCATGTGCGCCCTCGGGCCGTACACGATCCCGAACGCCTTCGTCGAGGGCTTCGACGTCGTCGTGAACCGCCCGAAAGTTGCCGCCTACCGCGCCCCCGGCGCCCCCGCCGCCGAGTACGCCGTAGAGTCGGTCATCGACGAGATCGCCGAACAGCTCGGCATGGACCCCATGGACTTCCGCCTGAAGAACGCGGCCGTCGAGGGCACCCGGCGACCGGACGGCGCCACCATGGGCGTCATCGGCAACGTCCAGGTCATGGAGGCCATCAAGGACAGCCCCCACTACAAGTCGGAACTCGAGGGCGAGAACCGCGGCCGTGGCGTCGCCATGGGCTTCTGGTTCAACGCCGGCATGGAGTCCGCGGCCTACGCGACCGTCGTCTCTGACGGCACCGTCGCCCTGGTCACCGGCGCCACCGACATCGGCGGCACCCGCGCCACCCACGCCATGCAGCTCGCCGAAACCCTCGGCATCCCCTACGAGGACGTCAAGCCCCACGTGGTCGACACCGACTCCATCGGCTGGACCGGCGTCACCGGCGGCAGCCGCACGACCTTCGCCGGCGGCTGGGCCGTCTACGAGGCCGCCATGGACATCCGTGTCCAGATGGAGGAGCGCGCCGCCAAGATCTGGGAAGTCGACCGCGAGCACGTCCGCTACGAGAACGGTGCCGTCCACGGCCCCGAGGGCAAGACGTTCACCTTCAAGGAGCTCGCTGCCCAGCTGCCGCACACCGGCGGTACCATCGCCGGCCACGCGGACGTCAACCCGACCACCGTCGGTGCGGCCTTCGCCGGCCACATCTGCGACGTCGAGGTCGACCCCGACACCGGCAAGGTCACCATCCTCCGCTACACCGCCGTCCAGGACGTCGGCACCGCGGTGCACCCCTCCTACGTCGAGGGCCAGATCCAGGGTGGCGCTTCGCAGGGCATCGGCATGGCGCTCAGCGAGGAGTACTTCTACGACGACAACGGTGTCATGCGGAACTCGAGCCTCCTCGACTACCGCATGCCCACCGCGCTCGACCTCCCGATGATCGACACGATCCTCGTCGAGGTCCCGAACCCCGGCCACCCCTACGGTGTCCGTGGCGTCGGTGAAGTCCCGATCGTCCCGCCGCTGGCGGCCGTCGCCAACGCGATCTACCACGCGACCGGTGTCCGCGTGCACAAGCTCCCGGCGAACCCGCGCAACCTCCTCGAGGAGCTGCTCCCGCCGGAGGCCTAGTCGGTCGTCGACGTTCCACTCGGGAACACACCGCGAGGGGCATGGCAGCAGCCGTGCCCCTCGCGCGATCCCCACGGACCGCCGCCTGCCTGATCGTGCGCGCGACGCGGCCGCGTCGGGTCGAGAGCGGCGGCTAAGGAGGATCGGCCTACGCCGGTTCCCGAAGCCTACTTTCCCTGACCGAGGGCCGCGGTGCCGGGCCGTCCGGTCCACGCTACTGCCCGTGAGAACTTGCCGTCCTTCACCTCGTAGAGGCTAAAAGCGTAGACGGCAACCTTGGTGCCAGGCGGCCCGAAGCGTTCATTGCCCCCGGTGTTCGTCCCGGTCCAGAGCTCTTCGATACCGAACCAGTCGCCCTCACTGGCGAGCACCCGAAGCACCTCCGTCTTCCGGTCGGGGCATGCGGCAGTCGCGAGCTGTTCGAGTTCATACATCTGCGTCCGATTGTGCGTGATGCCCTGTGCAGGCCGGTATGCTTCGAAATCGTCCGCGTAGAGGTCGATGTAGTGGTCGAAGTCGGTGTTGTAGACACCTTCATGGTGTTTGGCCAACCGTGTGGCCTCCTCGATGTTCATCACGCCTTCCCTTTCCCAGCGCCACCCGCGTGCTCCGACTGAATCACTGGCCCGCGGATCTTGGTCGCCCGCGCCTCCCGCCCCGCGCGCGCAGAAGATACACTGAGGCCATGCCGCTCGTCTTCATCCCATCCCTGATGCGCAACATGACCGAGAACCAGGACCGCGTGCAGGTCGAAGGCGCCACGCTGCGCCAGGTCGTCGACAACCTCGACGCGCGCTACCCCGGCATCAAGGAACTCGTCGTGCAGGACGGCCGCGTCCGACCCGGCCTCGCCCTCGCCATCAACGGAGAGATCGCCACCACCGGCCTCATGGCCAGAGTCCCTGACGAGGCCGAAGTCCAGATCCTCCCCGCCATCGGCGGAGGATGACATAACGCGACAGGCCGCATGACTGCGGCCTGTCTCTACTTCTCGGCAGGGGAGTGGCCGCCGAGCCGTCAGCCCCGGCCCTCAGTCGCCCGCTAGTCCCCCAGCAGCGTGTCGTACCCCAGGTCGCGGATCTCCTCCACGTACTCCGACCGCCAGCCCGGCGAGGGGATGCGGCGGTTACGCTCGCGGAACTCGTGGTGGTACATCAGGTACTCCTCCTCGAGCCGCTGACGCCACTCCGTCTCCTCCCGGAACGCGTCCGGATCGACCTCCTCCAGGGGACGGTCGATGTCCTCGTCCGGCAGCTCCACCTCGTCGCGCCAGTACTCCGCCAGGTAGTCCAGCGACTCCTCGAGGTCCCGCCGGCAGTCCAGCATGTACGTCTCGAGGGCCTGCGACGCATCGACGGGCGTGCCGCGCAGCCGCTCGATCCGCGCACACTCAGTGCACAGCGTGATCAACTTCCGCGCCTCGCACTCCTCGCCCCGCGGACAGTTCCGGTGCCGCGGCGCGAACGCGTTCAGCGTCGGCTTCCGCGAATACCCCACCACGAGCGTCTCGAACGTCTGCTCGCACCGAGGGCACACGAGATGGTCCGCGAAGATCCGATTGATCGCTTCTTCCCAGTTGATTTGCATCCTCGGCTCCCTCAGCCCGTTTCTCCGATCCTACGGCGGGCCAACCTCGTGTCAATCGCCGCCGGGCGCCCCGCGGGACCCCGCCGCCTGCCCCGTATCCCTCTTGCCGCTCGCCTCTGCCGCAGTACGCCGAATGTGTTAGAAAGTCCGTAGGAGTGAGTGGACTGTGCAGCACGGCGCGCCCGCTCCTCCACGCCGCTGTGCAGTGGGCCGACCCATCGAACCCGCGGCCCCTGCCTCCCGACGCCCGAACCACGTTTCTCGCGGGCGCCGGTGAGAGCGCCGCCTGGAAAGGGCACGAGTGACGTCCTAGGTGGGGTACCCGGTTTCCATCGATGCCATTCGCCCCGTGTCGCAGCCGCGTTTGAGCGTCGCACTTCGCTTCCCGCTCGCGCTGCCGGCCGTGGTCTGGTCGGTGCTTCTCATGGGAGGTGCTCCCGTTGCGCTCGTCGCCGCGCTGGTCGTGACCGGACGCGTTCCCCGCTGGCTCTACGAGTTCCAGGTCAACGTGAATCGCTGAAACACCAGAGCTCTTGCCTACCTGCTCCTGCTGACCGACGAGTATGCACGCTTCGAAGGTGAACATCCCGTCTCGTATGAGGTGGTAGGCGCGCATCCAATATCGAGGCGGCGTGTCGTGATCTGGAAACTGATATCTGCCATCCCTCACGGCCTCCTACTCGCGCTGCTCGCGGTTCTGCTGGTGCCAGTCACCGTCGTTGGCTGGCTCGTCTGCCTTGTTCGTGGCAGCAACCCCGACGGTCTTCATCGATACGGGGTCGGGGTGCTGAGGTGGGGTGGGAGACTGCAGGCGTATCTGATATCTCTGACGGACGACTACCCCCCCTTCTCGTTCCGTTCCGACGCAACAGCGTCAACCGCCGCAACTGTGGCCGGATCAACGATGGGCGTGACCCTTGTGGGGTTGTCGTTCACGGCGCTCGCCGGCCTCGTGGCATTTGGTGGTGAGCGATCGGTGGCCGCCGTGAGCTACCAGGGTCTGCTGACCGAAGGTATCAGCGTTCAGGCAGAAGTGATTTCTGCGAATGTGGTCCTCCACGCAGCAGCCGATCCAATGCAGCAAGCGGACTGGTTCCTGCGACCCGATGCCGGCAAAAGGATCGTGGCTTTCGCATTCACCGTGACGAATCAACGCCCAGGGTCTCCCGGGGGCGTCGGCTCTGCGGTCCCGGTTCGGGGCAGTGCATTCAGTCTCATCGACGAGCACGGCGCGACGCACACGCCCATCCTGGTCCTTTCGGACGGTCGTCCCACGCCGTTCTCCATCGACCTGAGGCAGACGGTGGAGGTTCTGACATACTTCGAGCTGCACGACGGCGTACGCCCGTCGCAGCTGGTCTGGGACGTTCTTGACTACATCTCGTTTCCTCGCATCGGTGAGACGATTGTGTTCGAGTTCCGGTAGGTGGTCCTCCCGCGTGGCGTCGACCACCGTCGCCGGTTCGTGACACCGGAGCCGACGACACGAGCCGCTGTCTCAGGCCGGACACCCTCGTAACACACGCTGACAAGCGTTCTACGCTCGGATCGGCCGCGACGCCTGGCAAAGCATCGAGCGCGACGACCTCCTGGCCGAGCTCGACGCCGAGTTCGGGCCAGCCTAGCCCTCGCCCGCGCCGCTCAATCGCCGCCCAGCGCCCCGCGGAACCCCGCAGCCTGCCCCGGCATCTCCTCCACATCCACCGCCAGCACCGCGATGTTTGAGTGCCCGCCGGCCGCCGTCAGCCCGGCCGCCACCCGCTCCCAGATCCACCGCGCGAGCAGTTCCGCCGTCGTGTTCTCGATCGGCAACGCCGCGACGTCCGAGGCTGGGAACACGTACGTCCGCTCCCCGAACCGCACCGTCCACCGCCCGTCCCCCTCCTCGATGCCGAGGAGCGTCGAGTCCCGCTGCAGCAGGAACCGGTGGTCCAGCGCCTCGCACGCCTCGCGCGCCAGCCGCTTCAGCACCCCGAAGTCGATCACCCACCGGTCCGAGGTCAGCCCGCCCTCCACGCGGCAGCGCACCTCGTAGTTGTGCCCGTGCAGCGGCTCCAGTTCGTCGCCCAGCGTCGCCATATGCGCGGCCGCGAACCGCAGCCGCACCCCCTCCACAGTGACGTGATACTCGGAGGTCATCGCCACCTCGCTCACAGCGACATAAAGAGCGTGAAGAGCTGAGGGTTGACACCCGTGATCCGCGCGCGCAGCTCGGGGCTCAGCTCCCCGCACAACTCGCCCGTGACCGTGCCCGTTGCCAGGATCGGCTCCATCAGCGCGGCCATGTGCTCCCCGTGCTCGATCAGCGCGTCCGAGTCCCGAAACCGCTCGAGGACGAGCGCCTCGGACTCGTCCGCGTTGAAGTACGTCTCGTACTGGAGCGTCCCGCGATCCTGCGACCGCACGATCTCCATCGCCTGCGCCGAGAGCCGCTTGAACTCCTCAACCATGCCCGCATGAAACCGGAACCGCACGATGCCCTGCAGCTCGCTCATCGGCTCGCCTCCCGACTTCCCGGTCCAACCCCGATCGGAGAGTGGCGCCCTCGCCCCTCGGCGCCGTTCAGACAACACGAGGGCAGCTCGTCTGAGCTGCCCTCGTGTGAATGGGCGGTACGTGCGTTTGCGCGGCCCGCTAGATGTGCAGCCCCGTCAGCAGAGCATCGACGTCGCGGACGCGCACCTTCGTGCGCTCGCGCGCCTCGGCTAGCCGGTCCTGCAGCGGCACGCTATCCGGGTTCTGGTACACCAGGCCGACCGGGATGCCCTTCTGCCGCACCAGCCGCATCGCCGCCTCCAGGTCGCCTGCGTCGTGGTCGGCCGGCACCGGGTACGCCGCCGGCTCGATCCCCTTCGCCGGGTTGCCCTTGAGCGCCTCGTACGTGTCGTTGTACGTCGTGCACGGCGACTGCACGTGCACGATCGAGAACCCTCGATGGTCCATCGCCTGCGAGATGTACTGCGCCAGGTCCTTCGGCCGCGACGACACCGCCGAGGCCACGAACGACACCCCCAGCGCCAGGTACAGGTCGAGCGGCCGCATTGCCTCCTCGAGCTTCCCGTATGGGGTCGTCGGCGTGATCTCGCCGAACGCCGTCGTCGGCGAAGCCTGACCCTTCGTCAGGCCGTAGATGCCGTTGTCCATCACCACGACCGTCACGTCGAGGTTGCGCTTCGCCTGCGGGCCGATGTGCTCGCCGCCGATGCTCAGGAAGTCGCCGTCGCCCGCCGCGACCAGCACGTTCAAGTCCGGCCGCGAGGTCTTCACGCCCCACGCGATGGGCAGCGTGCGCCCGTGGATGCCGTGGAACCCGTACGGCTGCGGCCCCTCCTGCAGGTGCACGAGGTTGCCCGAGCACCCGATGCCCGCGATCAGCACCGTGTTCTCGATCGGCTCCTTCAGCCGGTTCACGCGGTCCGCCAGCGCCAGCTCGATGCCGCGCACGACACCGAAGTCACCGCAGCCGGGGCACCACTTGAAGTCGTACTCGGGATTGCGCTTGCTCATACCGCAGCCAGCCTTCCGCTTGTGCTCCGCAGGTGCTCCCGGACTTGCTCAACCAGGAACTGCTCCTTGAAGGGCAGTCCGGTGTATTGCGTAACGGAGACTGCGTTAATTCCCATCGATCGCAGGATACTAGAGAACTGCCCGAGGTAGTTCAGCTCCGGCACGATCACCAGGTCCTTCTTCTTCAGTTCCTCGACCAGCGCCGGGGGCAGCGGGTTGAGGTACATCGTGAAGTACCACGCCACGTCTTCGCCGGCCTCCACCAGCCGGTTGAACGCCGCCCGCGCCGGCCCCTTCGAGCCGCCCCAGGGCATGATCGCCACACTCGCCTCGGTCCGCTCGGCCTCGTACGTCCCGTCCTCGAGCAGCTTCAGCTTGTTGAACCGCCGCTCCATCATGTCGACGTGCACGTGCGGCTGGTGCGTCGTGTCGCCCTGCTCGTCGTGCTCACTCGCGTTGGCGACATAAGCACCAGGGTTCCCCGGCACCGGGAACGGCGTCAGTTCGCGCCCCTGGTATCGCCGGTTGCCCATCGATCCGTCCGAGACGACCCGCCGCTCGGCCTGTACCTGGCTCAAGTCGGGCCGGTCCACGTCTTCGTTGCGCTCGGCGATCGACATCTCCGTCAGCAGGATCACGGGGCCCTGGTAGCGCTCTGCCCAGTTGAGGGCATCGACGCCGGCCTGGAAGCACTCGGCGACCGATCCGGGCGCGATCACCGGGACGCGCATGTCGCCGTGGCCCGGGTTCAGCGCGGTGAACAGGTCGGACTGCTCGGTCTTGGTCGGCAGACCCGTCGCCGGGCCGCCGCGCTGCACGTCCACCACCACGCACGGGATCTCGGCCATCCACGCGAGGCCCAGGCCTTCGCCCATCAGGCTCAGCCCGGGGCCGGCCGTCGAGGTCATCGCCTTCCGGCCCGCGTACCCGGCGCCGATGATCGCCGCGATTGATTCGATTTCTGAGCTCGCCTGACCGACGAAGCTGTCCGGCCCGTTCAGGTTGCTCTCCATGTACACGAGGATCGTCGTGGCTGGAGAGATCGGGTAGCCGTAGAACGTCTCGAGGCCGGCCGCTAGCGCGCCCAGCGCCAGGAAGCTGTTCCCGTTGACCAGGATGCGCTGCCGCTCGCTCGGGGTCGCCTCGTCCAGCGCCTCGACCGAGTACCCGCTCGACCGCGCCGCCTGGATGCCCACCTCGAGCGCTTTCACGTTGCCGCCGATGATCTCGGCGTCGTTCGGCCGCCCTCGCGTGAACCGCTCTTTGATCCAGTCCACGAAGTAGTCCGCACGCATCGACGCCAGCTCGGCGACTGCGCCGATCATGATGATGTTCGCCGCGCGCGGGTTGCCCGTCTCGCGCGCCAGCGCCTCAGCGTCCAGACCGATCACGTTCCCAGGCGGCTCCGTGTCGAAGCCGCGCGAGTTGTAAATCAGCACCCCGCCGTCACGCAGGTCGCTGATGTGCGTCTCGTACGCCTGCCGGTTCAGCGCCACGAGCACGTCCAGCTGGTCGCCCTGCGTCAGGATCTTGTTGGTCGATACGCGCGTCTGCGCCCATACGGGGCCACCCTCGATCTGCGAGGGGTACGTCGCGAACGTCTGCACGTGATAGCCCACACGCGCCGCCGCCTGCGCGAGGCCCTCCGCCGCGGTTACCTGTCCCTGTCCACCTTCACCGGCGAAACGGACTACGAGGTCTGTACCCATGGATCCCTCTGACCTTACCTGATGACCCGAAACGCGCCTCGGGACCGGCTATCGCACGCGTGGCCAGCACGAACCGCTCAGCCTCTCGGCCGCCGGTACGGCTGACCATTCGTTACACGCCGCGGAGCCGCGAGGCTCCCCCCAAACTCCGCAAGTATCGGACTCCCGGCAGATTACGTTCAACATGCCGGAACCCGATGGCGCGGCTATCATAACACCGCCCCGTTGGCGCAAAAGAGACCCCCCGGAGGCGCCCCATCATGGTCAAGGCCTACGTTCTCATCGTCACCAACCCCGGCTCCACACGCGCCGTCCTCGACCGCCTGCGCGACGTGCCGGGCATCCAGTCCGTCCACGAGGTGATGGGGCCCTACGACATCGTCGTCGAACTCGTCACGGACACCCTGACAGACATCCCGCCCATCCTCTCCGACCGCATTCGCACCGTGGATGGCATCCAGTCGACGACCTCGCTCGTCGCCTTCCCGAACGAGTAGCCCTATGCCCGTCACCCTCGAGGCCGGCGACCACGCCCCCGACTTCGATCTCCCGGATCAGGACGGGCGTCGGCACCGCCTGCGCGACTACCGAGGCCAGACGGTCGTCCTCTACTTCTACCCGAAGGACGACACGCCCGGCTGCACCAGGGAAGCCTGCTCCTTCCGCGACAACGAGCCCGCGATCCGCGCCACCGGCGCGGTCATCCTCGGCGTCTCCGCCGACTCCGCGCAGTCCCACCAGCGCTTCCGCGAGAAGCACGCCCTCCCGTTCCCTCTCCTCGTCGACGACGGCGCCGAGGTCTCGTCCGCCTACGGTGCCTGGGGGGAGAAGGTGCTCTACGGCCGACGCTCCATCGGCATGACCCGCTCCACCTTCATCATCGGCCCGGATGGTGTGCTCCAGAAGGTATGGAAGCGCGCCCGCGCTGAGGGCCACGGCGACGCCGTGCTTACCGCGCTCCTGTCGCGGGCCTGAGCCGCGACCTGGCCGGTGGAAGGCAACGCAAACGCCGGCGCGTGGGGCGCCGGCGTCGCAATCGTCAGCATGGGCGGTGGCTTACGCCGCGATCCGCTCGTGAAGCTCCGTCAGCACACGCCCGCCGCAGTGCGAGCACTGCAGACCGTGCGTCGTCTTCACCGCGTGGTCGCGCAGCGCACCGAACGCCGGCTCCACTACATGCAGGTCATCCTTGCCGTGTCGCTCGGGGTGCGACTCGAAGTCCCCCAGGTAGCGCCCACAGGCGAGGCACCGCAATTCACCTCGCAATGTCCACATCGTGATTCCTCCTGTTCGTACCCACCGGGTACCCGGTATAGGTATGGAGCGATTATACCCCTACGGGGTACTGGGTCAAGACCCCCGGGCAGCATCGGCGGCAGGGGAGGGGGCCGGTGGCGGGCCGCCTCCGCAGCCCACCGTCCGGCAGCCGCGCATCGGGGCTTCCGGGGTCGTGCGGAGTTCGGCTCAGCCCGACGTCACGCCACGACCTCGACGGAAATCGCCGTTGCGTGGACCGGGACCACGCGGCCGGCGATCGACAACGTCGCCGTCAGACCGATGGCTGCGGATCAGCCCGTGGTTCCACCCCACCCGCCATCTCGTTCTCTGCAATCACACATAACGGAGATAGGGCGCAATACTTCTCGAGGCCCCTGACTCCCGCTGCCCCACAAGAAAGGAGTGCTAGACTCAAGAGGCCGCACCCACGCTCGGCGCCGCCGACCAAAGGAGCACCCGTATGGGCCAGAACGGCGTACGTAACGTCATGCTGGCGGTCATCTCCGTCCTCATCGCGACCATGCTCTTCGCCGTCGGCTTCCTGACGCGCGTCGTCGTCGAGCCTGACCAACAGGACGCCGCCCCCGCCACCACCGCCGGCCAGGCCCTCGAGCCCGGCGAGGTCGACTCCGTGATCCTCGACGAGATCATCTCCATCCTCCAGGACGACTTCGTCGACCCCTCGCGAATCGACCCTGAACTCCTCTATCAGGGCGCCATCCAGGGCATCTTCACGCAGCTCAACGACCCCCACTCCACCTACATCGACCCCCGGACCTACGCCCTCTCCAAGGACGACTTCTCCGGCGCCTTCCAGGGCATCGGCGCCACCGTGGCCAAAGAAGGAGATTATGTCGTCATCGTCCGGCCCCTCCCCGACACCCCCGCCGACCGCGCCGGGATCCAGGGCGGCGATCGGCTGCTCGAGGTAGACGGCGAGGATGCCACCGGCTGGAGCGTCGAGAAGGCCGTCCTCAAAATTCGCGGCCCCCGCGGCTCCACCGTCGAGCTGAAGCTGCAGCACCAGGACGGCTCCGTGCAGACCTACGCCCTCGTCCGCGACGACGTCCTCGTCGCCTCGGTCGACACCCTGCCTCCGGGAGGCACCCTCCGCGACGCCTCCGGCGCCGAGGTGACCGACTACGCCTACATCCGCATCAGCTCCTTCACCTCCCGCACCCCCGCTGAGTTGCAGACCGAAATCCGCAACGCCCTCGACCGCAACGTGAAAGGCCTCCTCCTCGACGTCCGAGGCAACCCCGGCGGCCTCCTCAACGAGACCTTGCAGATCGCCGACATGTTCCTCGACCGCGGTGCCATGCTCACCCAGGTTGACCGCGACGGCACCGAGCAGCGCTTCGATGCCCGTCCCGGGACGATCACCAGCCTCCCCATCGTCATCGTCCAGGACGAGTTCTCCGCCTCCGGCTCAGAGGTGCTCGCCGCCGCCCTCCAGGAGAACGGCCGCGCCACCGTCGTCGGCTCCCGCTCCTTCGGCAAGGGCACCGTGAACCACGTTCGCGAACTCGACAACGGAGGCGCCGTCTACGTCTCCATCGCCCGCTGGCTCACTCCGGACGGCAACCAGATCGAGGGCGCTGGCGTCGAACCGGACGTCCTCGTCACCCTCACCCCCGAGGACATCGAGGAGCAGCGCGACGTCGCCGTCCACCGCGCCATCGACACCCTGCGCGGCGGCACGCCGGCCCAGACCGCCCGCTAACGTGATATAGCCGGGAGGGCTCCCCTGCCCTCCCCGAAAGGGACCCGTGCCAAAGCGTGAGCCTCGGGGCACCACCGTCGCCGCCAACCGGCGCGCCCGCTACGAATACGACGTCCTCGATGAACTCGAAGCCGGCATCTCCCTCGTCGGCTCCGAGATCAAGTCCATCCGCGAGGGCAAGGCGAACATCGCGGAAGGCTACGCCAGGTTTCGAGACGCGGACCTCTGGCTGTATAATGTCCACATCGCCCCGTACCTCCCGGCACGCGAGAACCACGAGCCATTGAGGCCTCGGCGCCTGCTCCTCCATCGACGTGAACTCGACCGGCTGGAGCAGGAACTGCGGGAACAGCCCCGGACGACCATCGTCCCGCTCAGGCTCTACCTGCATGAAGGCCTCGCCAAAGTGGAACTCGGCCTGGTCCGAGGGCGAAAGAGCTACGACAAGCGCCAGGCCATCGCCAAACGCGAGTCCGAACGCTCGATGCAGCGCGCGTTGCGCCACGCACAGCGGTGAGCAACGATCGAGGCAACACCAACCTGGGGACGAAAGGACTCGACAGGGGCTAACGGACGCGGATTGCGGGTCGAGGTGCCATCACCCTCGCTAATCAGGTGGCAAAAAGTAACTGGCGAACGCAAACTCGCCCTCGCTGCCTAACTAAGCAGTGACGTTTCCGCCAGCCTCAGCCCGGTGGGCTGGATGGAAGCGACGACAAGCCGGGCCGCTCCGCCGAGGTGCGCCTCAGGCCCAGGCGGCTAAGACCACTGAGACTGGCTGCGTGGCCCCTGGCCAGTGGAGTACACGCAGCGAGATCAACCGCTGGCTACACCCGTAGTAGATCCTCGACGAAGGTTCACTGGACGGGGAGTTCAATTCTCCCCCGTCTCCACCAACCCTACACGCGACGCATTATTGTGCGTTTCTTCAGAGGTCAGGATTACAACTCGAGCACCTCGAACCCGCTCGACGGCGTGGTCCAGCAGGAAGCCGAAGCCTGGGGTCGGCCGTAATCCGCCGATCAGACCCATATCCATGTTCAGGTAGACGCGCTCGAGGAACGGCTTCAGGAGCCGACCGCGTTCCTCGTGCTCCGCGCTGTCCCAGAGCGCTGGCATGTCGGCGAGCAGTTCGGCCGCCTCCTCGTAGGACGGGCCGGCCACATTGGCCGCGAATCGGATCTGGTCGTCGATCCCGCGCAGCAGTGCCTCGTACTCCGCGTCCCCGTAGGCGCCCTCGGTATAGGCACGACCGAGACGCCGCCGCTTGTCCTGAAGCGCGGTGACGTCGGGGCCGTCGTAGGAGCGTGAGGCGATCGACGCGATGCGCTCCCGCCAGTCGGCGGGGAACTCGATCGATCGCCAGAGCTCCGCGAGCTGCCAGTCGACGCGCGACGCCAGGATGCTCCGGCCGTTCGTCTGGCACGTGGAGCCGTGGCGCTCCCGATAGCGTGGCTCGTGGCGGCGGTTGCGTTCCGAGTGCACCTTCCGACCGCAGCCGCCGCAATGGAGCCGCCCCTGCAGGAGGCCAAGTGGCTTCTCGGTCAGCCGCGATGTCGGCGCCTGGTGGCGCTTCGCCAGAACGCGCTCGAAGAGCTCGTCGGTCACGATCGCCTCATGCTGCCCCGGCATGAGGTCCGAGCGGTACTTCACGATTCCCGTGTAGAACGCGTTCTTGAGCATGTCCTTCACCGCGAAGGGCGTGAAGATCTCGTTGCTCCCGCGCGGCTCGAACCCCTGCGAGTTGAGCCAGCGGGCAATCTCCCCGTACGAGGCGCCCGCGGCTCGCCGCTCGAAGGCGATCTGAACCGCCCTGCCCTCTTCAGGCTCAATTGTAGGAACCTCACCTGGACCGGGCGTTATGTAACCGAACGGGACAGGGCCAATCGGCAGTCCGCTTTCCGCCCGCTCTCGCTGCCCCTTGCTGACATGCACCGCGAGCTGATCGGAGAAGAACTCGGAGACCCCGCCGATCATGGTCAGCATCAGCTTCCCGGCGGGGGTGGTGAAGTCGATGTTCTCGGTGACGCTCGCGAAGCCTACGTGGGCATCCCCGAGACGCTGGAGCGCCTGGCGTTGGACGCCGACGTTCCTCGCCCAGCGGTCGATGGTGTGGACGATGACGACGTCGAACTCGCGGTGGGCGGCGTCGTCCAGCAGCGCCACGAGCTGAGGGCGCTTCTCGATCTTCTCGGTGTGAGCGCTGACTCCCTCGTCGGCGTAGATCCGAACGAGGTCGAACGCGTGTCGTTCGCAGTGACGGGCGATTTCGCGACGCTGGGCGTCGAGCGAGTGACCTTCGGTCTGCTCCTCGGTTGAGACGCGGACGTACCCGACCGCGCGAAGACGCTCAGGCATCCCGCCTCCCGTCCGCGCCGTCGCCGCTCAGGCGTCTCCGCTCCCAGATCGCGCGGACGACCGCAGCGTACTCGCGGCAAAGGTACTCCACGGCCGGCGGAAGCGCCTGCTCGCGGCTCTTGTGTCGCCGCGGCTGGCGCGGGCGGCGATCGGCCGTAGCCGCCCTCGCGCGGCGAGTCCGCGCCACCGGGACTAAGCCTGCCCCGGAGCGTCGTCGCCCCCGAGTGCGCCCATCTCGCGCTCGAGGGCAGCGCGCGGGATGCGGATCAGCCGTCCGAGGCGCACCGAAGGGATCTCACCCCGTGCAACGAGCTCATAGGCGTGGTTCCGTCCGATCCGCAGCAGCTTCGCCGCTTCCGGAACGGTGAGCATCGTCTTCTCATCATCCACTCGTTCCATCCCTTCTCGGTTTGCAGTCGGCTGGCGAGACTCGATCCGAGTCGGAGATCGGCCAGCCGCTTAGATGTCCACGCTCCGCCGTTGCCTGCAGCCAGACGGCGCCGAACGCCCCGGTCCGGTCACCGGTGGAAGGTTCGAGGCGCCATTCGGTCGTCGTCAGCACGGTGGGCATGCGGCTCGCCCCAGCCACTGCTCGTCGCACCCGTGCTTCAGCGCGGTTATCCGCGCACACGAACAGCAACGTCGGTTCGACCGCGAAGTCGCGAGTCCATTCCCGCGCCCCGAAGTAGCGGACGTATGCGTCGAGCTTCTTGGCGTAGTCACCGGCGTCGAGCGTTCCGCGGTCGTACTCGAGGAGAAACGGCACGGCTCGCATGCCCGACGCCAGCACCCCGGACCCATCCGGCCGGATCCAGGAGACGCGGCCATCGGCGGAGCTGAACCGACGCGTGGACTCGGCTTCGTTGCTCCACACCGTGAGCTGCCACCCGGCGCGACGTGCGTCGAGAGCCAGACGGGCGAAGAACCGGTTGACGCCGAGCGTGTGATCGTGGTGCCGCAGCGACCGGCTCGCGCCGGTCGGTTCGTCGTCGTCGGAGACGGTCATCCCCCCGAACCGCCTGAAGGTCGCCGTCGTGACGCCGGCCTCAGCCGCGAGCAGCAGCAGGCCCAGCTCGGTCAGCAGATACCCTTGCTCGGGCACCCGACCCCGCGGCTCGCTCCGCCGATCCAGCGGCGCGGCCCGGATCACCCCGTATCGGACCAGCTCCTCGAGGCGCGACCCCAGCGTGACGGCCGGCTCGTTCACGAGGGCGACCAGATCCGAGACCGACAGGAGCGGGTGCCGTCCGATCCACTCGATCAGCTTCCGCTGCTGGCGGTCGATGCAGATGCCGATCGCCGCGATCCGGTCACGAGGGGCTGTGTCCGGGTCCGTCGCGGCGCTCGACGCCCAGGCACGCAGCGTCGGGGCGGACCTTGGGACCTCGACGTTTGCGATGTCGCGATGCAATCGCGGGTTCGGGATCGGTGGCGGTTCGCCCCACCCGATGCGCTCCACGAGCAGGCCGGGGGAACTCGATCCTGGCTCTCTCCAGATGGCGCCGGTCGGTCCCCGCTCCACCACCTGGTGGGCGGTCGTGAGCAGGACGTCGAGCGGCCGGCCCTCGCTGCGCTCGCCAGCCTGCAGTAACGCGTGCTCCCAGAAGTCGAGCGCCTCATTACCTGCCGCGACCACGAGTAGCGGCGGGAGCCCGCTCCCCTGCCAGATCGCCGCCAACCGCGCCCGCGCCTCGTACCAGCTGGGCACCTGCCGGCGCCGGTGCTGGTTGGGCGCCGCGCCGCGGTCCCAGGCCAGCAGGGACGGCGCGTACTGGCGTCCGCTTCGCAGGCAGAGATACGCGGACGTGCCGGGAAGCCACCAACGCTCACTCGGTCGTCCCGCCAGCGGCAGGGAACGCGCGTCGGCAATGACGGCCGGGAGCCCGTGCGTGCTTGCGAGATCGGCAGCGAATCGGTTCATCCAGGCCGACACCTGCAGGGTCGCGAGTCGCCCGAGCGTGTCCCTCCGGCGCACCGGGAGCAGGCGTGCGACCCCGTCTGTCCCGATCGACAGCGCTTCGGCGAGCGGCGAGATCGCCTCCACGCGCAAGACCGCGAGGCGGCGTTCCTCCAGTCCCTCGACGCGAGGCACGATGGACTCGACCCATCCGCGCCGCTCGAGGTCGAGACGGAGCCGGTGCGCATCGCGTTCGTGAACGCCCAGCAGATGCCCCAACTCCCGGTCGCCGAGCAGGGGGAGGCGGACGATCCAATCGAGCGTGCCCGACAGGCGGTCGATGAGTTCGGTCATGAGCGCGGCTTTCGCAGCCGTTGACGCTTCGGTGGTCCCTGCACCGCGGCAGGGTCCACCGCCTCGTCGCGCGCCGAGCTGCTTGCAGGGCGCGTTTCCTCCGCCGCATCTGCCTCGCTTGCGCCGACCGCCAGCTCCTGAGCGGACTTCTGTTCGCGCCGGCCCGACCCGTCCGCTGGCGATCGCTCCGAAAGGACCTGCGTGATCTCCTCGACCACCTGGTCTCGAGCGCGGCCGACGCGCAGGGCGGACCGCTGCGCGATCGCGGCCGCTCGCCCCGGCGTTGTCCGCGGCGGCGGATCGACCCGGAATGAGAACGCCGGCGGGCGGCCGTGGCCGTCCCACCAGCGCGCGTAGCAGGTGAAGTCGTCGAGCGAGACGAGGTCCTCAACCTCGATCTGTCCGCCGAGTTCCG